>NZ_PDJK01000002.1:2753802-5507604 GCF_002564045.1 Amycolatopsis sulphurea
GGGCGGGTGGACCGGAACCGGGATCGGGACTGTGCCGGTGCCGTCGCGGCGGGCCGTGGCCACGGTCTCGGCCAGCAGCGCCCGGCCCTCGGGGTCGGTGGGTTCGTAGAGGGCGACGCCGAGGAACTCGGCGCGGCCGGTGGCGGGGTCGACGTCGAACACGGGGACGTAGAAGCGGGTGCCGTCGGTGACGATCAGCGACAGGTCCTCGCGGAGCTCGCCCCGTGCCGGGGGCAGCGGCGCGGGCGGCGGGACGGGACCGGTGCGGTGATAGGGGTCGCGGGGCGTGGATGCCATCGGATTACCTCCAGCTGGGCAGGGGTCAGGGCATAGGAATGCCCGGGGCAGAAACGGGGAAGGTGGTTCGCGGGCCGCAGGGGTGTTAGTGGGGTGGGCGGTCGCGGTTGGCTTTGCGGCACAGGTCGCTGGCGGCGAGCAGGCACCGGTGGGGGTGGGCGTCGGCGGGGAACACGTCGAGTTCGTTGCCCTCGCGTAGCCGCGCTGCTGCGCAGGCCAGTGGTCCGCGACCGGCGGCGCGTACGCCTTGCACGGTCAGGTCGGTGGCTTTCGCGACGATCGGGGTGGCGCCGTATCGGCCGAGGTGTCCGCCGCTGTGGGCGAGGGCGATCGCGATCTCGTCCACGGTGAGGACCCAGGGCGCGGGCGCGCCGGCGGGCCACAGGCCCATCCGTTCCACGGTGGTGCCGTCGGTGGTGGTGACCGGGGTGGCGGGGGCCAGGCGGTGGCCCGCGCCGTGGGTGACGAACCCGGTGGTCACTGCGCCGCCCCTGCCGCCGTGCGGGTCAGGGAGTGCACGGCGTCCACGGCGCGGTTGTACTGGTGTTGTCCGCCTTCGCTGGCGGGCCACAGACGTGCCTGGTCGGTGTCGTACTGCCGACCGGTGATGGTGCGGTCCAGTAGTGCGAGTCCGGACTTGTGGTGAGCGGCGCTCAGGGCGCGGACCTGGTTGAGTCCGAGGCGGGCTACGCCGTGCAGTACCAGTGCGGGGATGTCGGTGCGGTTGAGGTTGGCCGGGAGGCGGGTGCCGCAGTAGTACAGGGCGGTGGCGGCTTCGTGGTAGGTGAGCACCACCACGGCTCCGGTGGCCGGGGTGAACCGCAGCCGCGAGGCCGGGCGCCCGGAGGCGCTGGGGGTGCCCGGCGCCGTGGACACCCGCACTGTGGTGCCGCCCCGGCGGTTCAGGATGGCGGTCACCGGGTCACCTCCGGCGTGGTGCGCGGGTGCGGGACCCGCAGCGTCGAACGCGCCCGGCGAGCGGCAGAGTGCGCGGCGGCCAGCTCGGTGACGGCGGGGCGGATCATGTCGGCGCGCTGGGCGTCCCAGCTGCCCGGCTCGACCGCGGCGAGGGCGATACGGGCGGCTTCAACACCGTTGCCGCCCAGCGCGAACAGGTTCTCCACCACGAGCTGCCGCAGGTACGCGGTGTCGGTGAGGGTGTCGGCCAGCTCGTCCTGGCTCATGTAGGTGGTGCCGTCCCACATCGCCGCGACCAGATCCTCGGCCGAGACCGGCACCACCATGCCCAGGTTCATCAGGATCGGGGTCTCGTTCTGCTCACGGTGGGTCGGAACGAACTCCGTGGCCACACCACCGACCAGCGCACGCCCCATCTGCGACTCCGCCATGATCACGCCACCCCCGCCACACCAGCAGCGGCCGAGTCCCCGGCGGCCGGGCTCGCCTCGGCTTCGTCGCTGGCACCAAGCCAGGCATTGAGCGAGGACTCCGCCACATCGTCGCCTGTCTCGGACTCGGGGTTGTCGGCCTGTTCGGCCGACGCGTCGCCGTGGAAGAACTCGGCGGCGGCGGCGTCCATGCAGTCGCTGAGCCAGATGTTGACCGAGAAACCCGGGATGCGCAGCGCACCCCGGCCCGAACCGATCTTCAGCGCTTCCAGCTGCCCGGCCTCGATGGCCCGGTAGACCGTGGAGCGCGAGACGTCCAGCAGCTCTGCCAGTGCCTTCACGCGGAAGACCGCGTTACCCTCAACCTGCATCGTGACTCTCCCAATGGTTTCGGTGTAGGCCCCGGCCGGTGTTCCAGCACCGCCGGGGCCGCTTGCGTTGTGTGCGCTCTTTGCGACACCAGAGACGTTAGGCAACGTGGACAACGTAGCCAATAGTTCTTGACTGTTATCACCTAGATGGAGTAGTTGACTAAGTCGCGTACCCTGTCTGACATGGACAAACTCGATCCGGCCGACTCCCGAGCCCCTTACCTGCAAGTGGCCGGCCGACTTCGGGAGGCGCTCCGGGCGGAGACCTACCGGCAGGGGGACAAGCTTCCGCCGCACCAGGCGATCGCCGATGAGTTCGGCGTGTCGGTGGGGACTGTGAAGCGTGCCTACACCCTCCTGCAGGACGAACAGCTGATCGTCACGCGCCAAGGGCAGGGCACCTTTGTGCGCGCGTCCGGTGCTGCTGTGCCCCCGGCAGAGGCTTCGCCCGGTGGTGCACTCAACGGTGTGGACCTCGCAGACCTTGAGCGGAGACTCACCGCGGTCGAGCGCAAGCTGGGGCTTGCGCCCTGACGAGCGTTCCGGCGAGTTGTCGCATGGGTTGCCGGTGGCCAGAATTGCCGACGGTGCCGCATAGTCGGTCCCGGCGCGCTGGTGTCGCTGGCGTCTCATGGAAGTAGCTTCGGCCCGGTTGGGAGCATGAACCCGGAAAAACCTTCCGGGGCCAACCCGGAAGAACTTTCCGGGTTGCTGGCGCAGCTGCGCGGGAGGGTGGGGACATGCGAGGAATCAGCGAGAACCTGACCATCGGAGAACGCGTCGCGTGGTACCGGCGCCGTCGCGGCATGTCGCAAGAGGCACTTGCCGGGCTGGTTGGCCGCACGAGCGACTGGCTGGGCAAGGCGGAGAACAACCGGATCGAGCTGGACCGCCTGTCCGTGATCCGCAGCCTCGCGGACGCGCTGGACGTCGCGCTAGGGGACCTCATCGGTGAGTCGACCTTGCTGGACTGGACGCCGGACAGTGGCACGGCGACTGTGCCAGCGCTTCGGGCCGCGCTCATGGACTACCGCCAGCTCACGCCGATTCTGAGCGCTCCGACGTCGGACGCAGAACCGCCGGCAATCGACGAGCTTGCCCGTGAGCTGCGCTCCGTGTTCGACGCTTACCAGGGCTCGCGCTTCGGGTATGCCGCTGGCCGGGCACCGCTTCTGCTCGCCGACGCGCTGCTCGCTGCGCGCCAGTACGAGGGGGATGACCGCCTCCGGGCGCACGAGCTGCTGGCCTTGAGCTACCAGGCCGCGGCGTCGGTCCTGACGAAGATCGGCGAGGCTGACCTCGCGTGGATGGCGGCTGAGCGCGGCTTGGCGGCGGCCCAGCAGTCGGAGAACTACGCAATTACCGGATCGCTATTCCGGTCGGTGGCTTTCGCGCTTTTGTCGACCGGTCGCCATGAACCGGCTATGTCTCTCACGGAATCTGCCGCCGCGTATTTGCAGCCGCACCTGAACGGCGGGGACGCCGACGTGATTTCGTCGTACGGAACCCTGCTTTTGGCAGGGTCAATGGCGGCTGCGCGCGCTGAGGACAGGGCGACGACGCGCGGCTACCTGGCTGAGGCTGACGAGGCGGCCCAACGTCTTGGTGTTGACGGAAATCACCTCTGGACGGCATTTGGGCCAACGAATGTCGCAATTCACCGCGTGAATACGGCAATGGAACTCGGGGACGTACAGATAGCGCTCGACATTGGCCCGGAGCTGGACACCGCAGCGCTGCCGGTCGAACGGCGAGTACGGCACATGCTGGACGTTGCCCGCGCTTTCCACGTCTCGGGGCGTCACGACGCGGCTGTTGCTACGGTGCTGAACGCTGAGCGGATGGCGCCGGACCAGGTCCGGCATCACTACCTGAGCAGGCAGCTGGTCATCACGTGGGTCCGCAACACCCACGGGAAGCCCGGCTTCGAGTTGCACCAGCTCGCCAGGCGGATGCACGTCGTAGGCTGACCCTGTGACGGACGACCCAACGGACAAGTTCGCAACGCCCCGGATTGCTGCCGGGGCGTTGTTCGTAGACGGAAACCGCGTTCTGCTGGTCCGGAAGACGTACGGGAACCGCTGGGACATCCCCGGCGGCTACGTCGACCGAGAGGAGTCGCCGGCGGCAGCCTGCGCGCGCGAGGTGCGAGAGGAGATCGGCCTGGTCCGGTCGGCCCGGCGGCTGCTGGTGCACGACTGGGCGCCCAACGGCTCGGAGGGCGACAAGATCCTGTACGTCTTCGGGTGCGGTGAGCTCGGGGCTGACGAGGGCGCCATCGTCCTCGACGGCGTCGAACTCGACCACTGGGAGTGGGTCCAGGTCGACAAGCTGGCCGACTACCTGATCCCGCGCCTCGCCCGCCGGCTGAACCACGCGTACCAGGCCCACGTGACAGGCGCGACTCTCTACCTTGAGCACGGCGAGCCAGTGCTGGCGGAGGGGTAGAGCTGCTCGGTTGCTGGCCCCGCGGCAGGGGGTCTCAGATGGGGTCTCAGTTCGCGCCCGTTCGGCGGGGCCGCTGGTGTTGCACAGGTCCCGTCGACCTGCGGAAATGTACCCGTCCGGACCGCTTCGGACAGGTAGGCTCGGAACTCGAAATCGTGTGACGGGTAAAACCGTCCGTGGGTTCAAATCCCACCGCCACCGCTCGCGAGTGAGCGAGCCATGTCGACGGAAAGCGTCGACGTGGCTCGCTCGCCGTGTTTCTGGGGGTGCAACCCCCAGGCCCCGCCCGGAGGGCTTCGCCCCCGGACCCCCGGATGGTGGTCACTTTGGGGTGGAACCCCCGGGCCCCGCCCCCGGACCCGGGTGGTGGTCACTTTGGCGGGGATGCGCGGCGGGGGTTTGGCGGGAGGCGTTGACGTGGCTCGCTCGTCGTGTTTCTGGGGGTGCAACCCGCCCGGACCCCCAGGTGGTGGTCACTTTGGCGGGGGCGCGCGGCGGGGGTTCGATCGTTTTGGGGCTATTCCGGCAGATTCTCGCTTCTGCGACGGTCGAATGTGGTGTTGCGCTCCGCCCGGCGCCGGGCCTGCGGATGGATACGCTGGGGCGCATGACCGGAGAGCACCCGAAGCCGAGCGGAAGCGGCTCCTGCGCTGAGGTCTGTACATGCGTGGTGCGCGAGAACAAGCCGCAGGGCGGCTGGGCTGAACCAGGTCCGGCAACAAGGTCCGTACGCGCCTGTTGACGGTGTGCCGCCGACGTGGAACCGGACACGTGCGCGCCCTGCCGAAGGACAGCGCGCGTACAAGAAGGTCACCCCGCCCACGCGGAAACCGTTCTGGCCACACAACAACCGCGGGCCGGGACAGTCAGCCCGGAAGGACCGGGGTAGTGAACGGGTCCAGGTACGACGTCGCCTCGGTAATCGTCGCCACGCCCCTGGACACCCCCTCGGTGATGGCTGTACAGGCGGTACGGACGACGTACGCAGCTTCAGCGGTGTGCTCGCCGGCCAGGATGCCGTCGGTGGCGGGGGCGGCGGTTTGCGCGGTCCGGACCACCTGTGCCGCGGCCTGCCGGGCGAGGCGGTCCAGCAAGTCGGCCAGGTCGAGGCCGACCGCGGCGGTGCGGGCGGCGACTTCCGCAGCCTGGCGGTAATGCACGTCGAGTTCATCAGCGCGGGCGCGGAAGTGCGCGGCAGGCTCGCCGCCCCAGCGGCGTTCCGCGAGATGGGCGCCACGCTCGAATTCCAAGCGGGCGGTGACCAGAACGTCGCGTCCGGTCGACAGGGTGCAGGCGGAATCGCGGATCGCCTGCGGGGAGCAGTCGATCTGGCGCAGGGCCGCGACCGGGTCGGGGGCGCCGACCCGAGCGGCGGCGGCACGCAGCGGGGACAGCGCTGCGGCGGCGGCATCGAGGTCTGGGTGGAGAAACAGCATGGCGTCAGCCGGGCAGCGTGGCCGGGCGTGCACGACCGTACGCGGCCATCCGGAGTTCGCCTGCCAGGTCCGACGTCGCGTCGCCGAGTACGCGGGCGTCCACGTCGCGGGCGGCGAGCGCGGCTTCCCAGCGGGCGGCGATTTCCCGCGCCGGGGACGAGATGCCCCACGGGGTCGGCTCCAGCCGGCCCTGTGCGAACCGCCCGGCGGCGCGGTCCGCGTCCGCGGCTGCCCGGTCCAGCGCGTCCGCGGCGTTCCGCAGTCGCTCACTGGTGGAACCTGACATGAACCCTCCGCACTCCCGGAACTCGCGTGTAGGGATCTAACCCCATCGGCGGTGTTTCGTCACTCGGCCGGGCGTGGGACAAATTCCACAAAGTGGTCGTGCTTGACCGGTTGACCGACCACGGCGACCCTCGCAGCAAGCCGCGCTTGTTCGCCGCCGCCGGGGTGTGGGCGCGTTCTTCCGCTCAACCAAGCCGAACTCACTGGCAGGAGAGACTGTTGTCGATCGAACTGCCGGCCCGTCCGCGGTCGGCGAGCACCCCGTCCGACGGCATCCTGGAAGGCCCCCGGGTGCTGCGTCGGCTGCCCGAGGGGGTGCCGGAACGGCCGTATGAGTTGTTCGCACTGCGTCCCCTCGGCCGGGTGATCGGCGCGGAAATCGCCGGGGTCGACCTCGGCGAGTCACTGACCCCGCGGCTGCGCGCGGAGCTGAACCGGGCGTTGCTGGAATGGAAGGTGCTGTTCTTCCGGGAACAGCGGATCAGCCCGCAGCAGCAGCGCGCGTTCGCCCGGAACTGGGGTGCGCTGGAGACGAACCCGTTCATCCCGCAGGGCGATTCGGCCGACGTGGTCCGGTTTTCGCGCAGCGCGGCGATGCCCGGATTCGAGAACATCTGGCACACCGACGTCACCTGGCGGCCGGAACCCGCGCTGGGCTCGGTGCTGCGGCTGATCGAGGTCCCGCCCGCCGGCGGCGACACGATGTGGGCGGACATGGCCGCGGCCTACGACAATCTGCCCCGGCACGTCCGCGAACGGATCGACGGCGCCACCGCCGTGCATGACTTCGTCCCCGGGTTCGCCCGGTTCACCGACCCGGACCTGCTGGCCCGCTGGCAGGACCAGTTCCCGCCGGTCGAGCACCCGGTGGTGCGCACGCATCCGGAGACCGGGCGGCGCACGCTGTTCGTGAACCAGGCGTTCACCACGCATCTGACGGGCTTCGACCCACAGGAGAGCGACCGGCTGCTGCGGTACCTGTTCCTGCAGGCGCACACCCCGGAGTTCCAGGTCCGGTTCCGCTGGACCCGTGATTCCGTCGCGTTCTGGGACAACCGCGCCACCCAGCACTACGCGGTGAACGACTATCACCCACACGCCCGGATCGCGGAACGCGTCGCGATCGTCGGCGACCGGCCGTACTGAGCACCTTGCCCGCGTCGGCTGAGGCTGGAGGACGCGGACTCGCCTGAGGTGACGGAGTGTGCGGGGGCGCGGGCTTGCCCGGGGCGAGAGGGGCGTTCGCGGTTTCCGAGTGGGGTAGGTCGTGGGCGCGCCGTTCACCGGTTGCGGCGAGTGCGGTTGTCGGTGCGGTGGGCAACGGAGGGTAAGCGCCGTTCGGCACTGTCCGGAGCGAGGGCGCCGTTCACGGTTCCGTGTGGGCGAAACCGGGCGTCGAGCGCTGGAGCGGGATGCCGTTCGCTGGTTGCGAGGAGGAGTGCAGCTGCCGGTTCGGGAGGAGACGGGCTCGTGGGAGCCGTTCGGCAGTGTCCGGAGCGAAAGGGCTGTTCATCACCCCGTGTGGGCGAGTCCAGGACATCGAGCACCCGAGCGCAAGCGTCGCTCACCGGTTGCGAGAAGCGCCTCCCGACGCGATGGGCACCGATGGGCAACAGACCGTGAACCCTCGCATCGCTCCGGGCGAGGCCCAGCTACCATCCGCCGAACCGCGAAGCCACCGGGGTAACCGCTCGTGAGCGGCGAGCCCGCGGACGCCGGCCACCTCCCCGTGGCGTCGCACCGCCGTCTCGCCGCTCACGAGACTTCCCCGGGGCGAATCCGTAGTGCCCCGCGCGTGGGTGGTGCGGCACCGCTCCCACGCCCGCGGCATCCCCCGGACTGCATCGCGAAATCCGCACTTCGGCTCCGATCGACCCCCACCTGATCGGGCCGCCTCCCCCGTGCTTCGCGGTGCGGAGCGCCCGGGGTGGCTCGAAAGTGGTCTGAGCCACTTCGGTCGCTCTCCGGTAAGGTACTCCGGCTGTCTGCTCCTGTAGATAGGGCTTGATGTGCATTTAAGGCAGATCGGCCGTCCGGGTGACAGGCAGGCGGGCCGCGGACGGCTGCTCCGCGCCGAGCCCTTCGACTGCGCCGATTCCGTCGCCGATCGTGATCCGGGTGCCCCTGCGGGCGGACAGCGTGCCGAGCCGGTGCAGCGCGGCCGAGGCCTCGTCGCCGGTCAGCGGCGAGCACTCGTTGTGCTCGTCGCGGCGGATCGGGATGAGTTCGAGCCGCGGACGTTCGTCGAGAGCGAAACCGGCGAGCAGGCCGTCGAGGTGCCTGCCGCGCATCGCCGGCCAGTCGAACACGAGGTTGCCCAAGCCGTAGAGGATCGGCCGGCCGCGGTACACCTCGACCGCCTGGACGGTGTGCGATCCGTGGCCAGCTATCAGGTCGGCGCCCGCGTCGATGATCGCGTGCGCGTAGCTGACCTGGTACTCGGCCAGGTGGTCGCCGGGCAACCCCCAGTGCATCGACACGATGACGTGGTCGGCGGTGGTCCGCGCGCGGCGTACGTCGCTGACGAGGCGCGTCAGATCCTCCGGCACCGGTGTGGTTCGGACGATTGGTGGGCGGCCGGGGATGTCGAGTACGCGGGGGTCGGGCTGGTACGCGGTGTACGCGCCGGCTGCGGCGACGCCGGGCGAGTTCTCCAGTGCTTCCTGGCCTACCGGCCAGCACAACGACGTGTACGCGAGGAACGCGATGCGTTGTCCGAACCGTTCGACTACGGCGGGCGCGTGTGCCTCGGCGAAGTTCGCTCCCGCGCCACAGTGCGCGATACCCGCGCGGTCCAGCACGGCCAGGCTCGCCAATGCGGCGCGTGGCGGATAGGTGACGTCATTCGCCACCGAAACCACGTCGATTCCGGCCGCAGTCAGCGCAGTGATCATTTCCGGGGGAGAATGCCGCCAGTTCGGCTTGTGCGGAATATCCACCCCCGAAGATCCGGAAAGCGGGCCTTCGAGGTTCACAAACCGCAGGTCGGCGTCGTTCAACAGCGAGGAAAGCGGGGTGAGGGCGGTTTCCGGCTCGGTTCTGCCCTGCAGATTCACGTCGCCGCCGAGCACGACTGTGATCATCGAGTCAACCTCCAATAGGGGGGAAATAAGTCGAGCTTGTTACGAATTGTTGCCCTTTCGTCTTCCTGCCCTTCGCTTGTCCGCGGGACGATGCCTCGACTGTTCGCGCCCAGAGGGGACTCACGGTGACCATATCCCGTCGTCGTACCGGGAGAATTACTCCCAGCCGAAGAGCACTGACCAGCGCCGCCGCGCTGACCACCGCGGTGGTGGCCGGCGGCCTCGTCGCTCCCGCCGCGTTCGCCGCACCCAGCGCCGACGCGGTCATCGCCGAGGTTTACGGCGGTGGCGGCAATGCCGGTGCCACGCTGACGAACGACTTCGTCGAACTCGCGAACCGTGGGAGCGCACCGTTCGCGCTCGACGGCTTCAGCGTGCAGTACCTGCCCGGCTCGGCCAGTGCGTCGAGCACTTGGCAGGTCACGAAACTCGGCGGCGCGGTCGCGGCAGGCAGCCGCTACCTCGTCGCCGAGGCGAAGGGCAGCGGCGGGACCGTCGCACTGCCGACCCCCGACGCGACCGGGACCATCGCGATGTCCGCGACCACCGGCACCGTCGCCCTCGTCTCCGGAACCGATGCCCTCACCTGCAAGACCGCTGCCGACTGTGCGGCAGATCCGCGGGTCAAGGATCTGGCCGGTTTCGGTGGTGCGGTAGTCCGCGAAGGCGCTTCCGCCGCCGCACCGTCGAACACCACGTCGATCGCGCGCGCCGCTTCGCTGGCCGACACCGACGACAATGGTGCCGATTTCACCGTCGGTGACCCGACGCCCACGAACTCGAAGGGCGAAACGACCGGCACAGGGCCGGAGGAACCGCCGACGGCCGCGAAGATCCACGACATCCAAGGCACCACACGGATTTCCCAGTTCAAGGACGAGAAGGTCGGCGACGTCACTGGTGTCGTGACCGCGGTGCGCACCTTCGGTTCGTCGCGTGGTTTCTGGTTCACCGACCCGAAGCCGGACAGCGATCCGCGTACCAGCGAGGGTTTGTTCGTGTTCACCGGCTCCACCACGCCGTCGGTCGCGGTCGGTGACGCCGTTACCGCGCAGGGCACGGTGAAGGAGTACTACCCGGACGCGCCGTCGACCTCGAACTACCAGTCGCTCACCGAGCTTTCCAGTGCACAGTGGACGGTCGAATCGCACGACAACCCGCTGCCGTCGCCCACCGTGATCACCGCGGACCAGGTGCCGGACGTGCTCGCGCCGAACGCCGGCGGCAACATCGAATCGCTGCAGCTGGAGCCGTCGAAGTACGCGCTGGACTTCTGGGAGTCGCACGAGAGCGAGATCGTCAGCGTCACGGACGCGCGGGTGGTCGGCCCGAGCAACTCCTACAACGAGTTGTACGTGACCACGAAGCCGAAGCAGAACCCGAGTTCGCGCGGCGGCACCGTGTACCTCGGCTACGACAAGATCAACACCGGTGTGCTGAAGGTGCAGTCGCTGATTCCGTTCGACCAGCAGCCGTTCCCGAAGGTCAACACCGGCGACGTCCTCACCGGCACCACCTCCGGCCCGGTGGAGTACAGCAGTTTCGGCGGCCACACGCTGCTCGCTTCGCAGCTCGGTGCGGCGAAGGACAACCACCTGCAGAAGGAGACCACGCGCCGACAGCGGCCGGGTGAGCTCGCCGTGGCGACCTACAACGTGGAGAACCTGTCCCCGGCCGATTCGGACACCAAGTACGCGCAGCTCGCGCAGGGCATTGTGGACAGTCTGGCCGCCCCGGACATCGTTACCCTGGAAGAGATACAGGACAACACCGGGCCGGCGAACGACGGCGTGGTCGCCGCGGACGTCACTCTGCGGAAGTTCACCGAGGCGATCGCCGCCGCGGGCGGGCCGCGTTACCAGTGGCGGGAAATCGACCCGGTGAACGACCAGGACGGCGGCCAGCCCGGCGGGAACATCCGGGTGTGCTTCCTGTTCAACCCGTCCCGAGTGTCCTTCGTGGACCGTCCGGGCGGCGGCCCGACCACCGCGGCCGGTGTGCGGACCGTCCACGGCAAGGCGCACCTGACCCAGTCGCCCGGCCGGGTCGACCCGGGCAACGAGGCGTGGACCGACAGCCGCAAGCCGCTGGCCGGTGAGTTCGTCTTCCGCGGCCGCACCGTGTTCGTGCTCGCCAACCACTTCAACTCCAAGGGCGGCGACCAGCCGACGCACGGCCGTTACCAGCCGCCGACGCGTAGTTCCGAAGTGCAGCGGCTGAAGCAGGCGACTGTTGTGCAGGGCTTCATCAAGCAGCTGCTCACGGCCGACCCGCGGGCCAACGTCGTGGTCGCGGGCGACCTGAACGACTACCAGTTCTCGCCCGCGCTGGCGAAGCTGACGGCTGGCGGGACGCTCAAGGACCTGATCGCCACGTTGCCGCCCGCCGAGCGGTACAGCTACGTGTTCGAGGGTCAATCGCAGGTGCTGGACCACATCCTGACCTCCGCGGCGCCGCGCGGCGTGGACTACGACGTGGTGCACATCAACGCGGAGTTCGCCGATCAGGCCAGCGACCACGATCCGCAGGTGGTGCGGTTCCGGCCGTCGAACGGAAACCCGTTCGCGGACCAGGCCAACGACTTCGCGGACGCCCTGGACCAGATGGCCGGACGGGTCGCGCCACGTAGCTGATCCGCGGGTGCGCCGAGTTCCGAAGCTGTGAAGGGCACCTTCACGGACTCAGAGTCCGTGAAGGTGCCCTTCACAGATCTTCAGCGCTTCGCGCGCCAGCCGAGCGCCAGCACCGCCTGCACGAGTTCCTGATAGCTCGGCTTCACTTCCTCCAGGTATCGATCCAGGTACTGCGGCCGAGCCGTCGTCACCGGCTGCGGATCGTCGAGAGATTCGATGAAGTTGAGCCGGGTGACGTTGTGCAGCGCCATTTTCCACCAGCGCGCGGCACGCTCACGGGCCTTCTCCTCGCGATCGACGGCCTCGGCGACCGCGGTGTGCGCATCGGCCAGCCGGCGTTCGATCTCGTCCGCGCGGGCCAGCTCCCAGGCGCGCAGGTTCTCCGCCGAACCGCGGGCGAGCCCGACGATCTCCTTGTACCGCATGGCCGGGCTGACGTTTTCCTCGCTCATGCTGGTCCTCCTGCCGGCAGCTCGGCGTCCGGGCGCTGGAACGGGATGATGACCTCCGGTGCCCCGTGCGTGGTGCGGTCGAAGAACAACGCCCGCCCGGGGCGGGGCGACCAGTGCACGACCTGGCCCGCGGCGAACGGCGTCAGCTCGTTGCCCTGCACGTCGAGCGCGGCCCAGGTGCCGATGTCGTCGGTGCCGTTGAAACCGAGCGTGTCCTTGAGCCGGGCGATGCTGCGCCACCAGCCGATGGTGTGCACGCCGTGGCCGGGCCCGTTCTTCAACAGCGTGCGAAGGTGGTCGAGCGCGCTCTTCGGCTGCCCGATCTCCTTTGCCTCCAACGAAGGCAGCGCGGCGTCCACCCCGTAGAGCAGCAGGATCCGGGTCGGCCCCTCGCCGAGTGACTCGGCCATCGCGGTCAGTTCCGCGGGCAGGTTCTCCGACAGCGTGGCCCGGTGCCCCTCGTTGACGAGCCGGTCCTTGAGGTCCAGTACCGCCGGGGCACACGCTTCGATCGGGCAGCTGAACAGGAATTCCACTTCGTCCACGGCGAACTGGCGGGCCAGCGAGCGAGCCGACGAGTCCATAATGGATAGTGCCTCGGCGGTCGCGCCGCCGAGGACCGCGACGTTGCGCCCCGGCGCGCGGGGCAGATCGACCCCGCACGCGGCCTCGGTGACGTCGATGGACTGACCGAGCAGTGCCTTCGGCCGCGAGCCCGGCTTCAGTTCGGTGTAGGCCGGGAACTGTTCCAGCACCGGCGAATGCGCGCCGTCGAACAGCCGCGGCCGGGTGAACCGTCCGGAGTAGAGCTCCCACAGCTTGTGCTGCAGGTCCACGAACACGTTGCGGCTACTGGCATCGGGCACGTGGACGAGCTGATTACCGTGGGAGATGCCGGAATCGTGGTTGATCACCGCATGCCACTTCGGCGCCGATACCGCGGCGTTGTTCGTCTCCGAGAGCACCCGGCGCGCCTTCGGCATGGCGATCCGCAGGGTGCACTGCTCGAACACGGCAGGCTTGCCCCAGAACGCCTCGATGCCCGCGACGTCCTGGCTCGCCAGCACCAGGTGGATACCCTGCGAACGACCTCGCCGCGCGATGTCCTCCAGCAGCTGGGTGGCCTGCGCGGTGACCTGGTCGCGGCCGGCGAACAGGTACTGGAACTCGTCGACCACCGCGACGATCCGCGGCCAGTGCCCGCCCGGATCCTGCTCGCGCAGGTCCGCCAGGTTGGTGACCTCGTGCTCCTTCGCCGCGGTCGACCGGCGGCGCAGCTCGTCGGCGAGGAATCGCAGCAGCGCCAGCCCGAATTCGCGGTCGGTGTTCACGTTGACCCCGACCAGCTTCGCGTGCGGCAGCCAGCTGGCGTCCTTGCGGCCGGGGGCGAGGCCGGCGAAGGACACGCCCTCCTTGAAGTCGAGCAGGTACAGCGCCAGCTCGTCCGGTGTGTACCGGGCGGCGAGGCTGCCCAGCAGCGCGTAGAGGAAATTCGTCTTGCCCGAACCACTCGGCCCGCCGATCAGCGCGTGCGGACTGGCGTCGCCGATCACCACCTCGACGGCCTCGCCCTCGTAGAACCCGACCGGCGCCCGCAGCTCCCGCGCGGAACTGTCCTTGCCCAGCTCGGCCGGCAGCAGGTCGGCGAACGAACGTGGCCCGCCCTGCTTGGCGATCAGCGCCTCGGCGATCCGGCCCGCGGCGCGGATCACCTGGCCCGAAGGCAGCGGCGGATCGAGGTCGACCGCCAGGTCCGTGCCGGTCATGCTGCTGATCGCGCGCCGTTCGTCGAGCAGGCTGAGCGTCTCCACGGACGCGCTCACCGTGGTCGGCACGTCCACCAGGATCAGGCAGATCCCGGCCGCCAGCGCGCCGCTGGCCACCCGCTTGAGATCACGCGCTCGCTCCGGCTCCAGGGTTTCGCCGTTGCCGTAGAGCACGGCGATCCGGTACGGCTCCAGCCGCTGCCCGGTGGCCTTGCGCAGCTCGCGCAGCGACGTGTGCCCGGCCTGCATACCGGTGGCGTGGATGCGCCGGATGTGCCCGGCCAGCTCGTCGAGCAGATCCTCCAGCCGGGTCGGGTCGTACAGCGACAGCGCGCTGGTGCGGCTGAGCGGGTACAGGTCGGGCAGGATCGCGGTCAGCTGCCCGACGTCCCACAGGTGGATCTTCACCGCGCCGGGTTCGAACGTGGACAGCACGCGCATCAGCAGCGACTGCACGATCCCGTCGATCACCGGGCGGGTCTTCGGCGCGGAGGTGATGGCCAGATGCGATTCGTCCAGCAGCGGGAGCGCGACGTCGAAGGTGCGGGAGGTGTCGCGCCCGGCCGTGGTCGCCGAGCCGACCCGCCACAACGCGGGCGCGCTGATCCCCCGGTTGTGACCCACCCGGCCGAGCCAGTCGCCCGGCGGCCGGCCCGCCGGACCGGGGGCGTGCGTGGTGACCAGCTCGCGCAGCGTGCCGGGACCGGCGCTCCAGTCGGTGTAGAACGCGCCGCGCACCCCGCCGAGCGAGGCGAACACCTCGTGCGCGGCGGGGTGGCGGGCCCATTCCGTCTGCTGTTGTGCGTCGGCCTGGTTCATGCCGATGCGTACGATCTCCTGCTCCAGCGTCAGCCGGGCCACCTCGGTCTCCGCGGCTTCGCGGGCGCCGGCGGCGGCACCGAGCACCAGTCCGATCTGGTGCCGGACCCGATCGAGCGCGGTCTGCACGCGGTTGCGCTGTTCGGCTGCCTTACTGGTCATCGGCGTTGCTCGTTCCTACAGACGGGACCGGTAACCGCCCACCAGATCGTCGGCGGCGGCCAGTCGGGTGAGCACGTGATCGAGTCCCTCGTCGGCCTGCGCCAGTTGCACCGGCAGCCATGGATCGGCCTTGGCCTGCGCGTCGACGAGCGCGCGCCGGGCGTCGACGAGCAGGGCCCGCGCCTGTTCGGCGTGCGCCCGCCCGTCGCCGAGGCCCGCCAGCGCGGCGGTGAGCAACTGGTGGATTTCGGCGAGTCCCGGCATCGGGTTACAGCCGCGCCGAATAGGAGTCGGCGGACGAGATCCCGGCCTGGATGGTGCTCTGCATGCCGGTGATCCCTTGCAGCGCTTCGGCGAGCAGGCCGTGCGCCTGGTTGACTTCGTGCTGGCTGCTGCCCTGTGTTGCCTGGTTGAGCGACAGCTGGGCCTCTTCGAGAGCCTGCGCCGCCTGCTGGAGGGCGGCTATGCTCGCGGACGCCTTTTCGTTCGCGAGCGCGATACCAGCGCGGATCTCTTCCACTCCGGCCATGGGGGCGGTACTCCTCCGGTGCGTTGTGGGCTGGGAACGACCACCGACAAACTTAGCGTGATCAGGTGTCTTCGGTAAGTAAGTGAGAACGGGAGAATCGACGAGGCCCCGGACGCGGTCGGGGAGTCCGGGGCCTCACAGGCGGCCGCGCACCGGACCCCCTGCCCGCGTCCCAGCCTGGTGACCTGCGGGTTCTCGGGGGCACGCGCGCTGCGTCGCGGCCAGGTCAAACCGGTATTCGGGACACCGAGAAACCTCTCCGAACGGGTACGAACGAGTCTGCGGCGAAGCCTAGCGGGTACGGCCGTTCGGCTGACCCGAGCCCCTGCCGCTGGGGCCGGGTGCCCGGCCGCGCAGTGCCGGGGCGGTTGTCGCGGCCCGGCGGGGATCTCGTTGCGGGCACGGGGGTTCTGGCTGGTCCGGTGCGTGCGGCCCGGGGGTGGCCGACCGGGCGGGGACTGTCCGTTGTGGACTCACGGTGAGTGCACGGGCTTCGCGGTCAGTGCCTCGGCCGGGTGATTTTCGCGGCGCGGCCGGCGAGGGTGTTCGCCTCGCCGATGGTGCGCACGGTCGCCGGGTGGCTGACGGCGGCGGCCATGCTCGCGGTCTTGTTCGGGAGGGCTGCACGGGCCCGCAGGCCGGGCAGCTTTCTGCTGATCAGCGGCAGCTTGTCCATGACGCTGAACACCAGATGGTCTGTGCCGCCCCGGATACCTGAATGGTCACCCGGTAGGTTCAGGTAAGTCAGCCAAGACCTGAGTCTGATCGACGAGGGTGGCCCGGAGCTTTTGCTCGTGCACGAGGTCTCGCGTACCGGAACGTCCGGCCACAGCCGCGCCAGAACGGCGATGAGCGTTCGGCGCGTCACCGTGCGAACCCCCCCACCCTGAGCGCCCGCGTTCGTCACATCGGACGTGGCCTGCTCGTCCGACGCCTCGGCGATCCCCAGCGCTTTCTCCAGGCGTTTCACCAGCTCATCGGCATACGCGTACATCTGCTTGGTCCGCTCCGCGCGCGACGAACGTGCCTTTCGGCTCGCCCTGGTTGACCAGGAGCTTGTTGTATGGCCAGCTTGTCGAACAGGCCGATCATCTTGGTCTGCAAATCGGCGAGCCGTCGCGCGCACAGGGAGTGTTGGCGGTAGCGGCGGCGCGGCCGGCATCGGCTGCAGGCTTTGCTTCATCGCATCGAACCCGTGCCGAGATCAGTGAGGCTCTGGCTATTGCCGGTGTAGGGCCGTGGTCGCGTCGGCGAACGGCTTGATCCGTGCCAACCCCGTGCTCAACTGCTGCACCCACGCGCCGGCCTGATCGTGGTCACTCGCCATGCTGGTGGCCTGCTGAGCACCCTGATGCCAGCTCTGCGCGCCCTGGCTGGCCAGGATCTTCGCCACCAGCTCCGGAGCCGGGACCGCATTGTCCCCGAGGTCGCCGTGATAGAGGTCGCCGAACCAGTGCCCCACATCGCCGGCCCGGTCCCTGGCGTCTTCCAGCGCCCGCCGACGGCTTTCGCCGCGTCGCCGAGCACATCGAAGAACGACATCACGCACCCGCCTTACGCTTCAGGTTCGTGACCACCATGTCCGCCACCCGCGCCGACAACTCACACGGATCAGCCCCACCAGCCCTCTTCGCATCGCTGGGAGTCAGCGACACATCGAATGACAGATCATCTGCGACGCCTACGCTCACCCCGCAGAAACCGGTCTGAGTGCCCGCGTTGAACGTCGAAGCCGCGACAGCGGGAAACGCTTGAATGGGCGGCAGCTCTCGCCACACCTTGGACTGCGGTTTCGTGTTCTGGTACACCCCGCTTAGCCC
Organism: Amycolatopsis sulphurea; assembly: GCF_002564045.1. NCBI lineage: Bacteria > Bacillati > Actinomycetota > Actinomycetes > Pseudonocardiales > Pseudonocardiaceae > Amycolatopsis > Amycolatopsis sulphurea. The sequence continues at coordinate 2,771,253 of NZ_PDJK01000002.1, forward strand.
CTGGTGGGTCTGCGTCGTATAGCCGACCGATAGGCCGGCGCCAGAGTCGATGTTGGCCCACCTGCACTCCGGACCGATTCCGGGGAGCGTGTCCGGTTTGCCCTGCGGGGCCGTGCCGAAGATCTGTGTGAGCTGGTCCGAGGCGAGCGCTTCCTGGCAGGGTTGCCCGGACAATACCGACGCGGGGAGCGGATGCTCAACTTTTGGCGCCCCGCTGTGCGGCAATGTCGCGGCAGCGGCCGACGATGACGCTGACACCGGCGCGGAGCTGGCCGGAGCAGCATTCGGGTCGCCGGAACATCCTGCGGCCGACACTACCGCAGCCACGCCCAGAACGGCCGTGAGCGTTCGGCGCGTCATCACGCGAACCCCCCGTTCCGGCTCGGCCGCGTTCACGTCGCTCGATGCCTGCCCGTCCGACGCCTCGGTGATCCCCAACGCCTTTTCCAGCCGATTCACCAGCTCATCGGCATAGGCGAACTCCTCGTCGACCTGCTCTTTGCCCGTGACGAACGTGCCCTTCGGCTCACCCTGATTGACCAGCAGCTTGGTGTAACCGTTACTGCCAGGCTCGTCCGCCGGAGACGTGATCTGAGTCAGCCGGTGCGCTTTGGGCCGCATCAAGTCGAAGTGTTCGCGGACGGTTTTGGCCAGCTTGAGCATCGACAACGCGTCGTCACGGCTCATCGTGAACCCCGGACCACCCGGCGAACCACCCCCACCTGATGCACCGCCACCCACCGCGGCACCTCCCGCGCCGAAAGCGTCGTTGATAGTGAACGCCAGCCCGTCAAGCCACCCCGGCCCCTGCGCAGATTGAGACACTGCCCCTACCCCTCCCGATGATCTACGCCCACCCAGCGGACAGTTGGTCCAGTCCATACGCACTTGCCGACCAGCACCGTAGCGGACCAGTCACACAGAGGTGGCAGTCTCACCGGAAAAGGACGACCGTCACTCGGGAGACGGGGCCCGGGGCATCAGCGCGACCTGGCGTGGCCTCGTACTCGACCCACGCACGAGAATTGTCCGGACCGCCAGGCGCCAGCATCTCGTCATACGCTAGCCCCTGCGCAGCCAGCACATCAGCCGCCTGCCCCATCGTCCGCCGCAGCCACACCGCGCATATCGGCCGGGCGCGGCTCCCCATGCTCAGCCAGCTTGTCGAACAGGCCGATCATCTTGGTCTGCAAATCGGCGGTCCGTCGCGCCCACAGCGCATGCTGACGGTAGTAGCCGCCGTACTCCAGCTCCGCACCATCGCCGGCACCACTCCATCCATCCACGCTAACGCTCCGAGCGCGGCGGCCAGGAAGCCCTCGTCGACGAGGTTCAGCGTGCCGTCGTTGAGCGGAGCCGTGAACACCACGATCTGATGGCCACCGATCAGGCCCGGAAGCTCGGCCACACTGTGGACCCTTCGACGCGGCTTGCTTGCCGCCAGCGTCGACCGTGCCCCGAACGCTTCGAACAGCTCCGCTGCGGCGTTGCCGATGGCTCCGCGCGGATGACCAGGCTCTTCCCGTGATGGGTGGCCGCGTCGAACCGGCTGCGGGGTTGCGCGTGGTTGTCTCGGAAGCGAACCAAGATCGGCCATCGCCGGTGTTGGGCGGGGACCGCGGAGATGATCCGCTCGGACACGGGTGCGGCGTGCTCGCCCCGGGCCACCTGCCAGAGTGACCCCCGCAGGAGCCGCGGCATCCGGCCCGGTGTCGCTCGGTCCGGCGGCACGAATATCTCGTGTGGCTCGCCGCCGGTCGTCAAGCTGTGCGACGGCTTGCCGTGGACCGGGATCAACTGAGACTAAGAATGCGACCAAGACGGGAACCGCCGGTCGGCTCGAAGCCAAGCCGACCGGCGGTTCCGCTGATTAACGCTGCGGAGAATACAGGATTCGAATCTGCGAGGGCGTGAACCCAATACGCTTTCCAAGTCTGCTCACGGGTGTTCACCGGGGTCTCGGGTTGTGCAGGCGCAGGTCAGCGTGTTGTGCGCCGGTCCGGGAATGCCTGTGGACGGGGGTGAATGAGACTAGGACTGAGACAAGGGCGGCGGGGACGCTAACGTGGAGGAATGGACGGACCGAGCGATGGCGGCGACGGCGCGGAGCCGAGTAGCGGAGACTACTACCGTCGGCACGCGTTGAGCGCGCGCCGGATCGCCGAGGTACAGCCCGATTTCATCCGCTTGCTCGACAAGTTGGCCGAGTACGGGGAACTTCCCCCGGCTGGTCTGCGCGAAGGGGCGGTGTGGTTGCACCAGACGATGGGGCAGGCGGCTGATGTGCTGGCTGCGCAGGGGCTGGCGTATGACGAGATGCTGGCGGCTGGTGGTCCGGATGATTCCCGGGCGTGGGTCGAATACGAGGCGATGACGCGCCGGCATGCGGAGTTGATGCCGAGGGAGCGGCCTCACGAGTGACGGTGGTCCTTTTCCGGTGAAACTGCCGCCCCTGTGTGGCTGGTCCGCTACGGTATTCGTCGGCAAGCGGATACATGCGGGACAAATTGCCCGTTGGGTGGGCGTAGATCATCGGGAGGGGTAGGGGCAGTGTCTCAATCTGCGCAGGGGCCGGGGTGGCTTGACGGGCTGGCGTTCACTATCAACGACGCTTTCGGCGCGGGAGGTGCCGCGGTGTGTGGCGGTGCATCAGGTGGGGGTGGTTCGCCGGGTGGTCCGGGGTTCACGATGAGCCGTGACGACGCGTTGTCGATGCTCAAGCTGGCCAAAACCGTCCGCGAACACTTCGACTTGATGCGGCCCAAAGCGCACCGGCTGACTCAGATCACGTCTCCGGCGGACGAGCCTGGCAGTAACGGTTACACCAAGCTGCTGGTCAATCAGGGTGAGCCGAAGGGCACGTTCGTCACGGGCAAAGAGCAGGTCGACGAGGAGTTCGCCTATGCCGATGAGCTGGTGAATCGGCTGGAAAAGGCGTTGGGGATCACCGAGGCGTCGGACGGGCAGGCATCGAGCGACGTGAACGCGGCCGAGCCGGAACGGGGGGTTCGCGTGATGACGCGCCGAACGCTCACGGCCGTTCTGGGCGTGGCTGCGGTAGTGTCGGCCGCAGGATGTTCCGGCGACCCGAATGCTGCTCCGGCCAGCTCCGCGCCGGTGTCAGCGTCATCGTCGGCCGCTGCCGCGACATTGCCGCACAGCGGGGCGCCAAAAGTTGAGCATCCGCTCCCCGCGTCGGTATTGTCCGGGCAACCCTGCCAGGAAGCGCTCGCCTCGGACCAGCTCACACAGATCTTCGGCACGGCCCCGCAGGGCAAACCGGACACGCTCCCCGGAATCGGTCCGGAGTGCAGGTGGGCCAACATCGACTCTGGCGCCGGCCTATCGGTCGGCTATACGACGCAGACCCACCAGGGGCTAAGCGGGGTGTACCAGAACACGAAACCGCAGTCCAAGGTGTGGCGAGAGCTGCCGCCCATTCAAGCGTTTCCCGCTGTCGCGGCTTCGACGTTCAACGCGGGCACTCAGACCGGTTTCTGCGGGGTGAGCGTAGGCGTCGCAGATGATCTGTCATTCGATGTGTCGCTGACTCCCAGCGATGCGAAGAGGGCTGGTGGGGCTGATCCGTGTGAGTTGTCGGCGCGGGTGGCGGACATGGTGGTCACGAACCTGAAGCGTAAGGCGGGTGCGTGATGTCGTTCTTCGATGTGCTCGGCGACGCGGCGAAAGCCGTCGGCGAGGCGCTGGAGGACGCCGGGGAGTGGATCGAGGACCGGGCGAGGACGTCGGGAACTGGTTCGGTGACCTCTACCACGGCAACCTCGGCGACAACGCTGTTCCGGCTCCGGAGCTGGTGGCGAAGATCCTGGCCAGCCAGGGCGCGCAGAGCTGGCATCAGAGCGCGCAGCGGGCCACTCAGCTCGCGGGGAAACACGATGAGGCAGCAGCGTTGGTGCAGCAGTTGAGCGCGGGGCTCGAGTCGGCGTGGACCGGCGGCGGGGCCGACGCGGCGCAGGCACGGATCAAGCCATTCGCCGACGCGACCACCGCGGCCGCCACGACCTACACCGGCAACGGCCAGAACCTGACCGATCTCGCGCACGGGTTCGACAGCATGAAGCAGAGCCTGCAGCCGATGCCGGGTACTCCGCCGCACAAGAACTTCTGGGACGAAGCGACGTGGTGGAACACCGACACCGAAGACCAGATCAACCAGTACAACAAGACTGTCCAGGAGAACCTGGACAAGTACCAGGGCTACACCCAGCACGCCCAGAACAGCGGGCAAACCCTCGCCACCGACTACGGCACGGTGACGGCGTTCGACGGTGATGTGACCCTGTCCAAGCCGGACACGAAAACGACCGGCGGCCCGGACGACGGACACGGACCCGACAGCCGTTCCCGGTCCGGATTCGGGCCGTCGCACACCGGCGGAGGGCCGACGAGCACCTTCACCCCGAACCACCCCGGCAGCGCGCCTCTCCCGTCCGGTCCCGGCAGCGCGCCGCCCCCGGACGGCCCGGGCGCCCCCTTCGTGGGCTACCGGCCGCCGGACTACCCAGGCAGCACCGGGCCGGGCGACACGACCACCACGTCCGGATGGACGCCACCGTCGATCGACCGGCCGGGTGGACCCGGGTGGACGCCACCGACGATGCCAGACGCCAACAGCAGCTGGAACAACACCGGAGGCGGCTCGTCGGCGGGATTCAGCGGCGGATTCGGCCCGATCGGCGGATCAGCAGGCGGGTTCGGCCCGACCGGCGGCACGGGTGGTTCGGCCGGCGGCATGGGCGGCCGGGCCGGAGGTAGTGCCGGTGTGGGTTCGGGTGCGGTCGCCGGGGAGGGAGCCGGAGCGCGCGGCGCGGCGAACGCGGCGGCGGCCCGGGGCGCGGCCGGGGCCAAAGGATCGTCCGGAATGGGCGGCATGGGCGCCGGCGGCAAGGGCAAAGGTGAGGAGGACAAGGAACACCAACGGAAATACTTGCTGGACGACGATTCCGCGTTCGACATCACCGACGACGAGGACGGCCGCCTCCGCGACCCGCGCACCGGACTCCCGCCCACACCCCCGACCATCGGCGGCTGAGACACCACGATGACGATCCTCGATCGGCCGGTGCGCATCCCGCGCCCGGCATTCTTCATCGCCTGGGACCACGCCGAAGGCGGCAAGCTGCCCGCGGTCGTCGCCCCGGACGACGCCTACGCCACCACGGACTTCTCCCGAGAGCTGGAACAACGCACAATGTCCCGGTTCGAGGCGCTGCGACTGGCCACACCGGACGGACGGCTGACCCCGCAGTTCCGGGCCACGCTGGAACTGCTCGCCGCGCCCGAACGGGAACTGTACGCCTGGACCGCACTGGTCAACCGGCCCGAGGACAACGGCGCCGTGCTCGTCGCCTCCGCAGGACGCGACGCGGTCCGACTGATCACCGACCACCGCTCCATCCAGCTCGACCCCATCCCGGCACACGAACTCGCCGCAAGCCTGGCCGACACCCTGCCCAACTACCCGCCCGCCAGGATCGGCCACCTGCGGATGCCGATGACCTACCTCGACGGCCGCACTGCAGACCCGCTATCAGAAGCATCCGGCCACGCCGACCAGATCCGTCACCTCTCGCGCGCCGAACGCGCCGGCGTGCACAAGCTCTACGCCGCCGTCCGGTCCACCGGCGACCGCATCCGCAGCACCCCCCGCTCACCGTCTACGACCTCACCCGGGCCGGCCGCATCTTCTCGTTCACCAGCACCGACAACAACGGCGGCGAAGAAGTCACCATGTGGCCCGGCAGCCGTGCCACCCTCATCGATGCCCTCACCGTCACCCTCAACGGACTCGCCTGAGGACCTCGGCAGTCAACAAATTCTGAACCGGCCACCCGTGACGTTCTGCGGCTTGCGCCCGGCCTTAAGCAGGAGCCATGGCCGCTGGGCAAGCCTGGCGCGACCACAGATCTGTTCAAGGCCTAGCCGTTCGGCACCGCCCAGCGCGGCCGCTGGGCGGACGTGACGCTCATGTTCGTGTCCGTGATCATCGGGGCGGTGCCTCGGATGGGCATGACCGTGTCGCTGCAGGAGCTGCGCAAGGAACTGCACCGCCGCACCAAGGTGATCCGCGGCCTGCCGGAGTCGGTGTGCCCGGACAACAAGGTCACCCCGGAACTGGCTGCACGCAAGGACTTGCGGCTCGCGCCGATCGTGGTCGGGGTGGACGAGAGCCAGGTGTGGTTCGAGCACAAGGAACACGAGTTCGAGGAGATCTGCACCGACCTGGTCAAGCGCGGCCCCGCGCTGGGCGTCATCCTGATCCTGGCCACCTAGCGCCCGGACGCGAAGTCGCTGCCCATCAGCATTTCCGCCAGCGCCATCCTGCGCTACTGCCTGAAAGTCCAGGGACAGACTGAAAACGACATGGTCCTCGGCGCCAGCCAGTACAAGAACGGCGTCCGGGCAACGATGTTCACCCGCTCCGACCGCGGCATCGGCTACCTGGCCGGGGAGGGCGACGACGCCAAGATCGTGCGCAGCGTCTACCAGGACGCCACCGAAGCCAAGAAATCGTCGCCGGAGCCCGCGTCCGCCGGGAGGCGATCGGCAACATCACCGGCTACGCCGCAGGGGAGGAAGTCGACGTCGAGGCCGCCCGCCTGGACCCGCTCGCCGACACGCTGGCGGTGTTCGAGCGCGGCGAGGACAAGCTGTGGTCGGACGTCATCGTTGGCCGCCTCGCAGACCTCCGGCCGAGTCAGTATGGCGGCTGGACGGCGCAGAACCTCGCGAGGCGTCGCGCACCGGGTCAACGGACTGCTGTGGGCACGGCCGGCCAAGCCGAAGGCGGGTGGGCAGAACGAGCCGAACGCGGCCTAACCGGTACCAGCTGAGACCAAAAATGAGACCAAGACGGGAAACGCCGGTCGCCCCAAGCTTCGGGCGACCGGCGTTTCCGCTGGTTACTGCAGCGGAGGATACAGGATTCGAACCTGCGAGGGCGTGAACCCAACACGCTTTCCAAGCGTGCGCCTTAGGCCGCTCGGCCAATCCTCCGTGGGGAAGAATACCGGACGGGCACGGGCGCTCGGCAGGTGGTCCTGCCCTGCCGAAACGGTACTCGGGCCGCGGTGGTGACGACCCGCGCCGACGCAGGACGGCTGGCTGCTGCCGAAGGGTCGCCGGCATGGCCGACGATGGGGGCTGCCGGTGCTCGGCGGCCACGGGCCGACGACGGGGGCTGCCGGTGCTCGGTGGCGTGGCCGACGACGGGCTGCCGGTGCCCCGGACGTGGTGCCAGTGCCGTCGAGTTGCCGAGACACCAGCACCCGCTGTGCCGAGACGCCAGCACCCGCTGTGCCGAGACGCCAGCACCCGCTGTGCCGAGACGTCAGCGCCCGTCGAGTTGCCGAGACACCAGCACCCGCTGTGCCGAGACGCCAGCACCCGCTGTGCCGAGACGTCAGCGCCCGTCGAGTTGCCGAGACACCAGCACCCGCTGTGCCGAGACGCCAGCACCCGCAGTGCCGTCATTTGCCCGCCGAGTTGCCTGCCCCGGCGATACCGCTGCCACCGCGCCCCATCCCGGCCGGAGCCAGGGTCCCGGCAAAGCTGGTCGAGGGCCGTGATCAGCAGGGAGAGCCGTGGCTGCCCGACCGGTTTCGGGTCCGTGAAGGGGCCCTTCACGGACTCAGAGTCCGTGAAGGGCCCCCTCACAGCCCTCCGCCCACCTGCGCAGGGCCCTCCACGCCGACGTTGCCGACCCCCTGCCGGCCGGAGCCGTCAGCGCCCGCGTTCTCCGGTCAGGCCCGCTCAGTCAAAGGCCTGGACCACGTCGGCGACCACGATGGTGATGTTGTCCGGTCCGCCGCCGTCGTTGGCGAGGGTGATCAGGTTGGCGACGGTCTCCTCTGGGGTGCCGCTGGCCAGTACGTCCCGGATGGCCGGTTCGGGGGCGCCTGCGGTGAGGCCGTCGGAGCAGAGCAGGTAGCGGTCGCCGGGTTCCGGGGTGAACTCCCAGGCGTCCGGTTCCGCGCAGCCGGTGCTTTGCAGGGCCTTCATCAGCAGCGAGCGGCGCGGGTGGTCGACGGCGTCCTCTTCGGTGATCCGGCCGTCTTCGACCAGGGCCTGTACGAGGGTGTGGTCGCGGGTGATGCGGCGCAGTTCGCCGGCGCGCAGGACATAGCCGCGCGAGTCGCCGACGTGTGCGGCGGCGAAGTGGGTGCCGTCGAACAGCAGCACGGTGAGTGTGGTGCCCATGCCGTGGGTTGCCGGGTTCTGCTCGGCCACCTCGGCAAGGCGCGCGCCGACGCGCTGTACGGCGCCGGCGAGGAGGGCGCTCAGGTCCTGCGCGGCGAGGTCGAGTGCGCGCAGCTCCGCGTCCAGCGAAGCCAGCACTTCGACCGCGGTCGCGCTGGCCACTTCCCCGTGCGGCTGGCCACCGATACCGTCGGCCACGGCCAGCAGCCGCCCGGTGGCGTACACGGAGTCCTCGTTGTTGCTGCGTCGTCGCCCGGGGTGCGAGCCCGCGGCTTGGCGCAGGATGAACCGGGTCTGCTCGGTGGCCATGGGTCCCATAAAACCATTGGTTGACTGAGTTAACAAGAAAAATTCTGGAAACCGCTGTCATCGGCTATCGTGCTGGCCATGGCAGACGACGCGGCGGTGAGTGCGGCCGACATAGCGCGCCTGGCAGGCGTGCGCCGGGCCGCCGTCAGCAACTGGCGACGGCGCTACGACGATTTTCCTCGTCCGGTCGGTGGCACTGCATCCAGCCCACGGTTTTCGCTCCCGGAGGTGCAGGACTGGCTCCGCCGCCGCGGCCGTCCGTTCGAGCTGGCGCTGATCGACCAGGCCTGGCAGCGGCTGCGTGCACTCGGCGACGACCTGGGGCTCGGCGCCCGCGTCGCGGCGGCCGGCGCGTATCTGGCCGATCCCGCCGAACAGCCTGACGACCCGGAGTTGCTCACCATGCTCGGCAGGCTGGCCGTGCGCGAAGGCGCGGCCTCGACGTTCGAGCAGCTCTGCGAACGCTACTTCGAGGCACACGCGCGCCGGCTTTCCCCGACCCCGCCGGAGTACGCCGAGCTGATGGCCCGCCTCGCCGGCCCGGATCCCGCCTCCGTGCTGGACCCGGCCTGCGGGTTCGGTTCGCTGCTGCTCGCCAGTGGCGCGACCCGCGCGCGGGGGCAGGACATCGACCCGGACACCGCGCGCATCGCCGGTCTCCGCCTGCGGCTATGCGGCGTGGCGGCGGAGGTGCACGCCGCCGATTCGCTGCTCGAAGACGCCTTCGCCGGGCGACAGGTGGACGTCGTGCTTTGCGATCCGCCGTTCAACGAGCGCCGGTGGGGCCAGGAAGACCTGGTCGGCGACGAGCGGTGGAAATACGGCCTGCCACCTCGGGGCGAGCCGGAGCTGGCGTGGGTCCAGCACTGCCTCGCGCACGCCCGGCCCGGCGGACTGGTGGCGATCCTGATGCCCGGCGCGGCCGCCGGCCGCCGCAGCGGGAAGCGGATCCGGGCCAACCTCCTGCGCGCCGGTGCCCTACGGGCCGTGCTCACGCTCGCACCCGGCGCCGACCTCTGGGTGCTCGTGCGGCCCGAGCCCGGGCAACGCCCGCCGGCCACGGTGCTGCTCGCGGAAACGCCTGCCGCCCAAGCCGATCAGCGGTGGCGTACCTACCTCGCCGATCCCGAGGCGAACGGGGTGCCGGTCATCGAGCTGCTCGACGACGACGTCGACCTGTCGCCGGCGCAACGGGTCCGCCGGGACGATCCGGCGGAGGCCTTCCTTTCGGCATCCCGGCGTTTCGAACAGATCGGGCTTGAGCTGCCACGGCTGGCGCCGGCCGCGGACGAGCCTGCGCACACCACGGTCGGCGAGCTGGTGAAGGCGGGCGTGCTGCGGATACGGCACGCTCCTTCGCGGGTCTCCGATGGTGACGAACCGGTGCTGACCACCGACGACGTGTTCCTGGGCAGCAAACCGACCGGACGGGCCGGGCCCGACGAAGGCGCCGTGTTCGCCCGCGACGGAGATGTCGTCGCCTCGATCACCGGAGCCGTGGTCGTCCACAGTGGACAGCCGGTGCGGCTGGGGCCTGCCCTGTCCCGTTACCGGGCCGACCCGGAGCGGCTGGATCCCGAGTTCCTCGCCGGCTGCCTGCGTGCCGCGGATTTCCCCGTGTACAGCGCGTCCACGCGGATCGACGCGCGCCGGTTGAAGGTGCCGCGGTACCCGCTCGGCACACAGCGTGCGTACGGTGCTGCTTTCCGGGCCCTCGCCGACTTCGACCGGTCGATGCGGCAGACGGCGGAAATCGGCCGCGACCTGGTGCGGTTAGGCTTTGCAGCGCTCGCCGAAGGACGGCTGAAGCCCGGTGGCGGGTGAGCGTGGTGACCCCGTGAGGGGGCTTGGCGGATGCTCATCGCGGATCGTTATGAGGTCGAAGACCTGCCGCTGGGCCGCGGCGGGATGGGCGCGGTGCACCGCGGGCACGACCGGCATCTCGGCCGTCGCGTCGCGATCAAGCTGTTGAGGCTGCCAGGCGGCGACGAAGAACTCGAAGAACGCTTCGCGCGCGAAGCGCGAATTCTCGCCACGCTCGACCATCCTGGCGCACCCACGCTGTACGACTTCGGTACGCATGACGACCGGCTGTTTCAGGTCATGCAGTTCGTCGAAGGCGTCACGGTGGCTGACCTGCTGGCCGAGCACGGTCCGCTACCGGTGCCGTGGGCGGCGGCAATCGCCGCACAGGCGGCCGCGGTGCTCGCAGCGGCACACGCACGGGCTGTGTGCCATCGTGACCTCAAGCCGGTCAACCTCATGCTCTGCCCGGACGGCAGTGTGAAGGTGATGGACTTCGGGCTGGCGGTGTTGCGTGAAGCCGACGTCGCTCGCTTCACGCGCGCCGGACAGCTGTTGGGTACGCCGTCGTACATGGCGCCGGAGCAGATCCAACGTGGACACGTGGGTCCGCGAAGCGATCTGTACGCGTTGGGTTGCGTATTGCACGAGATGCTCACCGGCCGTCCGGTCTTCACCGGGCCGACGGCGTACGCCGTGTTCGAGAAGCAAGTAAAGGAGTCACCGTCCGCAGTGGTCGGTGCCAGTCGGGAACTCAACGCACTGCTGGCCGAGACCCTGGCGAAGGATCCCGCGGTCCGTCCACATGGTGCTGAAGCGTTGTACGCGCGGCTCACACCGTTCGCGCGGGAACTGCCGCCGTTGCCTGGATTCCTGCAATCGGCGGCAGTGCCGAGCCCCGTCCGGATGTATGCCCGCGTAGTGGGTCGATTACCGGGTTAGCGGCGGGACCCGAGCGTCCGAGGGGCGTCCGCGACGAGGGGAAGTCCGCGCTGCTGGATGCGGTAGTAGGTGAGCGCGTTCTGGGCGCCGATGCTGACGCCGAGCGTGAGCATGATCGACGCCGACGACAGTGCCCCGCTGACTCCGAACGAACCGCCGATGAACGCGAAGGCGACTCGAGCGCCGATGGTCGCGAGCCAGAGCACGAGGGTGGCCCAGGAGCCCTTCTGGAACGTGGTGTCGCCGCTCGCGGTGAGCTTGGTCGAGGCGCTGCGAAGCAGGCCGAGGACGGCGAGTACGACGATGTCCATGCCCAGCAGCACCAGTTCGTCCGTGTCCGCTGCACGCAGTGAGTCGAGGGAGGTGAACACGCCGACCGCGACGAGAATGATCGGTATGGTGATGAGGCTCTTGCGAGTGAGCGTGGTGCCCCGCAGTTGCTTGTAGACGACGCGGTAGATGACGAGCACCCCTAGGGCGACGTAGAGCACCACGTACAGCGGGTTGACGTGCATCGAGACTCCTTTGTGGATCGGACTGGCTCAGCCTCGTGTACCCGGGCCGGGCTCGCATCGGCGCCCGGGCGGGCAGTGGGTGGTAATCCGGGTCAACCCGTGGGTGGAGGCCGTATCGTGACCATTGCCTGGCAACCCTGCCGGGGGAACCTCCGTCTAAACGGGTGATCGGGCACGTGATGAAGCGCGGCCCGCCCGGACTTGGGAGTAGTGGAGTGAAAAGGCTTCTCGCTGGTGCGGTGGTGATGGCCGCCGGGTTCGCGCTCGCCGCGTGCTCGGGTGGCGCGCCCGGCTCGTCCGGAAACGGTGCGGCGGCCGCGGGCGCGAGTGTCCCGGGGACCTCCGCCACCACGGCTCCGCCGAGCAGCACCACGGCTCCGCCGAGCAGCACCACATCGACGAGCACCCCGACAAACACCTCGGCCAAACCGAAACCCCAGCCGAAGGCCCAGCCGGTCAGCATCGCGAACGTGCCCTGCGCGAACGCCGCCGCGGCCTCGGGCACCAGCGCGTGCGTGGACATCTCCGCGCACCAGGCGTGGCTGTTGCAGGACGGCAAGATCAGCTACGGCCCGGTGCCGATGCTCCCTGGCCGCAAGGGAAACCCGACCCCGGTCGGCACATTCCACGTGCTGTCCAAGGAGAAGCTGCACCTCAGCCGGGAATTTGACAACGCGCCAATGCCTAACTCGGTGTTCTTCTATCCGGGCGACGCTTTCCACACCGGCAGCCTGCGGACCTACTCGCACGGTTGCGTGCACCTGTCCGCGACCGCTTCGCTGCGGTTTTTCACCGCCCTCCGGACGGGTGACGTTGTCCAGGTCGTAGCCTGATAACGGATCACGTTCGGGTAAACACCTGCTGAAACAGGCAACGATCCGGCCTTTTCGCGCGATCATTTATCGCCCAGAAAGGGGGCCCGAATGGCCTGGAGAAGATTCTGTTCCGTGCTCGTGGCCGCGGTGGCCGCGGCGTTCCTCCCCGTCGTCACCGCCGCGCCCGCGTCGGCTGTCGACGCACCGGCGCTGCCGAGCGGCTTCGTGCTCAGAGACATGCCGACCGGTTTGGGGAATTACCAGTTCACCGATTTCGCCTGGCTGCCTGACGACAGCGTGCTCGCGCTCGGCAAGTCCGGTGCGGTCAACTGGGTCCCGGCGGACGGAAACGGTCCGGTACGGATCGCGAACTTCCAGGTCGAGTCCCAGGGCGACGTCGGCCTCACCAGCGTCGCGCTGGCCCAGGACTACGAAAGCTCGCACGAGATCTACCTCAACCGGTCGGTCAGCCAGGGCTCGGGCAAGTACGTCCAGCGCGCCTCCCGGTTCACGGTGACCTTCGACGGTGCGGGGCACCCGAACGGTCTCACCGGGGAGAAGGTGCTCCTCGAACTGCCCGGCAGCGCGTACTACATCCACGGCATCGACACCGTTTACCCCGCTCCGGACGGCACGCTCTGGTACAGCATCGGCGACAACGGGGACGCGGGGAAGACGAACCCGGTCGCGTTCGTCGCGCAGGACCTGAACTCGCCGTTCGGCAAGATCCTGCACATGACCCAGGACGGCAAGGGCGTGCCGGGGAACCCGTACTACGACGCGTCGGCGCCGGACAGCAACCGCAGCAGGGTGTTCGCCAGCGGGTTCCGCAACCCGTTCCGGTTCACCCTCGACCCCAGGAGCGGGCTGCCGGTGGTCGGTGACGTCGGGTGGTACACGTGGGAGGAACTCGACGTGGTGCAGCCCGGCGCGAACGGCGCCTGGCCGTGCTTCGAGGGCAACCACCCCACACCCGGCTATTCGGCCGACGCGCGGTGCGCCTCCGCGGTGAACACGCCGCCGTTGTGGGAGTACCAGCACGGCACGGGTCCCGCGCAGGGCAACAGCGTGACCGCCGGAATCGTCTACGCCGGGAGCAGCTACCCCGCCGAGTACCAAGGTGCCTTCTTCTTCGGCGACTACGCGGGCCGGAAGATCTGGACCGCGCGGTACGACGAGCAGGGCAAGCTCGCCCGGGCGCCGAGCAGCCCCGCGCCGTTGCAGAACATCGGCGGGGTGACCCGGATTTCCTCGGCGCCGAACGGGGACATCGTGTTCAGCGATCTCAACTCGGGTCTGCTGCGCCGGTTGACCTACTCGACCGGGAACTCCGCGCCGGTCGCTTCGGCGACGTCCACAACGGACCCGGACACCCGGACGGTCTCCTTCGACGCCAGTGCTTCCACCGACAACGACGGTGATGCACTCAGCTACTCCTGGGACTTCGGTGACGGCAGCGCCGGCACCGGGGTGAAGGCGAGTCACCAGTACGGCGAAGGGACCTCGTTCACCGCCACGCTCACCGTCACCGATCCACTCGGCGCGAAGGGGACCACCACGGTCGCCGTGGTGCCGGCCAATCACTCACCGGAGCTGACGCTGTCCACACCGGACAAGGAGTTCGCGGTCGGTGAGCAGGTCACCTTGTCCGCCCAGGCGACCGATGCCGAGGACGGCGTGCTGCCGGTCACCTGGACCTCGTTCATCCGGCACTGCCCGGAGGTCGGCTCGTGCCACGTGCATCCGGCGGAGGGCGGGACGGGGCGGGAGTTCACCGTGCCGTTCACCGATCACACGGACTCGCGGATGGAGTTCACCGCGACCGTGACCGACAGCGCCGGCGTGCGGGCGTCACAGTCCTATGTGGCGATGCCGAGACGGCACCGGCTCACCTTGAACAGCACTCAGCCGGCTGCGCTGAGCATTCCCAGCGAGGGCGGCGTCAGCAGCGCGATGGTCACCGAAGGTGCGACCTTCGACGTGACCGCGGCGCCGCTGGGCACCGACGGCGCGTCGAAGTTCGCGGGCTGGCAGGACGGACCGTCCACCGCTTCGTGGGCGATCAAGGTCGGCGCGGGCGACACCACGCTCACCGCGAACTACAGCACCCCGATCGACCAGCGCTATGACAACGAACCGGCGTTGCGTACCAAGCTTGGTGCACCGAGCGGGCCAGAGGTCGTGGACGGTCCGCTGCATTACCGGCCGTACGCGAGCGGAAGATTGTACTGGTCCGGGCAGACCGGAGCGCACCAGATAGGCGGCGACATTCTCGCCACCTATCTCGCGGCCGGCGGGCATCGGACCTTCGGCCCGCCGACCACTGATGAAACCGCGACGCCGGACGGTGTCGGCAGGTTCAACCACCTGCTCGGCACCCCGGCTTCGCAGACCGCGTCGATCTACTGGGCCCCGTCGACCGGGGCCCATTCGATCCACGGCCTGATCCGGCAGAAGTGGGCTGCGCTCGGTTGGGAGCGCAGCCTGGGGTATCCGACCACCGACGAGTCGGGTACCCCCGATGGTGTCGGCCGGTACAACCACTTCAGTGGCGGGCACTCGATCTATTTCACCCCGGCGAGCGGGGCGCATCAGATCGGCGGTGAGATCCGGCAGAAATGGGCTGCGCTCGGCTGGGAACGCAGTATCGGTTATCCGACGACGGACGAATCGGTGACGCCCAACGGGATCGGCCGGTACAACCATTTCACCGGCAATGCGTCGCTCTACTGGAGTGCGAGCACCAGGGCGCATCTGGTGAAGGGCGAGATTCGGAAACGCTGGGCCGCGCTGGGCTGGGAGAAGTCCTACCTGGGCCTGCCGACGTCGGATGAATACGCGATCAGCGGCGGTTTCCGGAGCGATTTCCAGGGCGGCTACATTACTTATCTGGGTGGACAAGCAGTAGATCACCGCTGGTGATCGCATCATGGCTTTACTGGGGTGAGGTGAGTCCCGATCCGATATCGGGACGGCACTGGGGGACTACACTGGGGATGAGTGGTCAACTTTTTTGCGGACAGCCGATGGTGCAGCCGGGGAATTTCTTGCCTGCTTCGCGGCTGCCGGCACCGAACCCGCCCGGCTCAGCGCAGATCGGCCGGGCGGGTTCCGGTGGCGGTCAGCGGCAGCCCGAGCGCGACCCGTTCGGTGAGCCAGCCGCTCGGCCGGTACCGCGGGTCGCCGGTGGCCTGCCGGAGGCCGGTGAGGATACGCAAAACCTTTTCCGCGCCGAGGGTTTCGCCCCACTCCAGGGGGCCACGGGGGTAGCCGAGGCCGAGGCGGACGGCGGTGTCGATGTCGGCGGGGCCGGCCAGTTCCTGGTCTGCCAGGTAGCACGCGGTGTTGACGATCGAGGCGAGTAGCCGCTGGGCGATCGGGGCCGGGCCGTCCCGCACGACCGTGACGGGAATTCCGGTGGCGGCCAGCGCGCCCCACGCGGCTTTGCCGAAGACCGGGTCCAGTCCGGGGTGGACGGACAGGGTGAACCGCTTGTCGTAGCTCAGTGCGTCCACTCCGGACACTCGGTCCGAGGGCAGCTCCGCCTGCCGTGCGGCCTCCACAGTGGACTCTCCGCGCAACGGGACCAGTAGCGCGGCGTCCGGGTAGGCCTCCGGCACGATCTGGACGCCGGCCGAGGAGAGCATCCGGGCGAGGCGTTCGTCGGCGGTGTAGACGGGAATGCCCGGCAACGGTGGGGCGGGCGGCTCGGGCGGCACTTCCTGTTTGCCGTCGGGATAACGGTAGAAGCCCTCGCCGGTCTTGCGGCCGTACAGCCCGGCGGCCACCCGCGGGCGGGTCAGCCAGGAGGGGCGCAGCCTTGGCTCGGCGTGGAAGCCGCTCCAGATGCTTTCCAGTACCGCGTGCGAAACGTCCAGTCCGGTCAGGTCGAGCAGTTCGAACGGGCCGAGCCGCAGCCCCAGCACGTCCCGCGCGATGCGGTCCACCTCGGCGGGCTCGGCCAGTGCCTCGGACAGGATCTGCAGTGCCTCGGTGGTCAGCCCGCGCCCGGCGTGGTTGACCAGGAACCCGGGCGCGTCCTTGGCCAGCACCGGTTCGTGGCCCCAGCGCCGGACGAGTCCGAGCGCCTCGGCGGGCAGCCACGGCGCGGTGCGCGCCCCGGGCACCACCTCGACCAGCCGCATCAACGGCACCGGGTTGAAGAAGTGCAGGCCGATCAGCCGCGCCGGATCCGCCAGTCCGGCGGCGATCTCGGTGACCGACAGCGAACTGGTGTTGGTGGCGAAGATCGTTTCCGCGCCGCAGACCCGTTCGAGCCCGGCGAACAGCCCGCGCTTGATCTCCAGGTCCTCCCGCACCGCTTCCAGCACGAGATCCACCCCCTCCGCGGGGGCCAGCGGATCAGCGACCGGGACCAGCCGCTCCTTCGCCGCACGGGCCTGTTCCCCGGTCAGCTTTCCCTTCGCGGCGAGCCGGTCGAGCATCCCGCCGACGTAGCCGATCGCCTCGCCCACCGCGCCTTCGGCCGCGTCCGCGAGCTCCACGACCGTGCCGCCCGCCGCGGCGAGCTGCACGATGCCCCGGCCCATCACCCCGGTGCCGATCACCCGGATCCTGCCAACCCGCCCGGCCCATCCCGTCACGGCGAACCACCTCCACCGGCAACCTACCTTGCGCTACAGCCCGGCGAAGTCGGCTAGCCGGCCGATCAGATGCTCGAAGCAGGCCGCCGCCGGATCGAAACGTCCGCGAACCGCAGACCATGTAGGTCTGTGAAGGGACCCTTCACGGACTCTGAGTCTGTGAAGGGTCCCTTCACAGACTTCGGGACAGGTCTGGCGCACACCACGAGGTGGTCGCGCCTCGAATAGCTCCGCATCGTGCGTTGCCGGGCGTGATCGACGGCTCTCTCTGCTGATCACGGGCCCGACCAACTTTGCCGGGCCCTGGACTCCGCGCGTGCCGCGTCGAGGCAGGCCGGACCGTTGTCCGGATCAGCCGCCGAAGCGGCGATTGCCCTGGCCCGGCTGACTGCTCCGGCCATCCCGGCCCGGACCGAAGCTCTGCTCCTGGCCGAAGGAGATCGCGGTCGCCGTGCTGCCTTCGACCTTGGCGATCACGGTGCTGCTCCGGCCGTCCTGCGGAGTGCCGGATTTCTCCGTGTCCGAGTTCAGGGTGTAGGTCTGCTTGTAGCCATCCTTGCTGGTCAGCGTGACGGAAGTGGCATTCAGCTCGGAGACGGTCCCGGTCTGCATCCGCTCGGTGACGTAGCTGCCGTCCTGCCCGGCCACCACGAAGTCGCCGTGCAGTGCGCCGCGGATCGCGCTCATCCCGCCCGCTCCGCCGAAACCGCCGGGACCCATCATCCCGCCGGGGCCGCCCTGTCCGCCCGGTCCGCGCTGCTGCGCGGAGGCGTCGTTCGAGCTCGTGCCCGCCCAGATCGCGATCCCCCCGCCGGCCGCGATCACCACCGCGACGCCGGCCGCGATCGCGGTCTTGCGGCCCGACCACGTTTTGCCAGGAGGGGTACCGGGAGCAGGTGGTTCGCCCCACGTGGCGCCCTGTGCTGGATCGGTCGTCATGCTTTCCTCCGGGTCGTCCGCGCGGTCGGAATTCAGCGTTGCCGGGACCGCTGTGGGGACGCTGTGCCCAGCGTGGGTGGGTCCTGTGCAACCGGTACACAGGAAACGCACAGGCGCCGCACAGCTCGACCTGACTACCGCGGCCGAGGATGGCACCATGAGCAGTGTGAATGCCACGCCTGCCGGTCCTGGCAAAGCCGATCTGCGCCGTGCGGACGGCAGTCCGGTCCGGGTACTGGTGGTCGACGACGAATCGACCCTGGCCGAACTCGTCTCCATGGCCCTGCGCATGGAGCGCTGGGACGTGCGCAGCGCCGGTACCGGCGCCGAGGCGGTGCGGGTGGCCCGCGACTTCCGCCCGGACGCGGTCGTGCTGGACGTGATGCTGCCCGATTTCGACGGCCTCGAAGTGTTGCGCCGGATGCGGGCCGAGGTGCCGTACCTGCCGGTGCTGTTCCTCACGGCGAAGGACGCGGTGGAGGACCGCATCGCCGGGCTGACCGCGGGCGGCGACGACTACGTGACCAAGCCCTTCAGCCTGGAAGAGGTCGCGTTGCGGCTGCGCGCGCTGCTGCGCCGGGCGAACGGGGTGTCCGGCGCGGTCGGCTCCCAGCTCGTGGTCGGCGATCTGACCCTGGACGAGGACAGCCGGGAAGTGCATCGCGGGGGTGACCTCGTGCCGCTCACCGCGACCGAGTTCGAACTGCTCCGCTACCTGATGCGCAATCCGCGGCGGGTGCTGTCGAAGGCGCAGATCCTCGACCGCGTGTGGAGCTACGACTTCGGCGGCCAGGCGAATATCGTCGAGCTGTACATTTCCTATCTGCGCAAGAAGATCGACGCCGATCGGGAACCGATGATCCACACCATGCGTGGCGCGGGGTATGTCCTCAAGCCCGCAGGCTGAACCGCGGCGGACCCGCCGTCCGTGGTCCCTGCGCCGCCGGCTGATCATGCAGCTGGCGGCGCTGCTCGCGCTGGTCTGCGTGGTGGTCGGCGTGGTCACCGAGCTGGCGCTGCAGGATTTCCTGGTCCGCCAGCTGGACAGCCGGCTCGTCGCGGCGAGCGAGCGCGGGGTGCGCGGGGGTATCAAGCCGCCGTGGATCTATGGCGACAATCCGCCCCCGGACCCGTTGCGGGTGCTCGGCCAGGGCGACGGCACGCTCGCGCTGGTGGCCCAGAACGGCAAAGTCGCCGCGGCCGTACTCGACTTCACCAAGAGCCGGCCGCCGCGCGCGCCGGGGAAGCGGCCGCCGCCGGGCACGCCGCCACCACTGGAGAACGTCACCGCCGATCAGCAGCGCGTACTGCTGGGCCTGCCGCCGGACGGTTCGCGCGGCAGTGTGGATCTCGGCGGCAACCTCGGCAGCTACCGGGTGATGTCCAGCTACGCCTCGTCCGGCACGCTGACCGTGATCGGGCTGCCGCTACGCGAGGTGGACGCGACATTGTGGCGCGTCGGTTTCATCTTCGGCGGGGTGGCGCTCGGCGGGCTGGTGGTCGCCGGATTCGCCGGTGCGATCACGATCCGCCGCACGATGGCGCCGCTGGACCGGCTCGCCGCCACCGCGGCCAGGGTGTCGGAGCTGCCGCTGGACCGCGGCGAGGTGGCGCTGTCCGAACGAGTGCCCGAAGTGGACACCGACCCGCGCACCGAGGTGGGCAAGGTGGGTGCCGCGCTGAACCGGATGCTCGGCCACATCGCCGGCGCGCTCGCTGCCCGGCACGCCAGCGAAAGCCGGGTGCGTCAGTTCGTCGCGGACGCCAGCCACGAGCTGCGCACTCCGCTCGCGGCCATCCGCGGGTATGCCGAGCTGGTCCGGCGCAGTGGTGAGCAGGTGCCGCCGGACGTCGCGTTCGCCATGCAGCGGGTGGAGTCCGAATCGGCGCGGATGACCACGCTGGTGGAGGATCTGCTGCTGCTCGCGCGGCTCGACTCGGGCCGTCCGGTGGTGCACGAGCCGGTGGATCTGACCCTGCTGGTGGCCGACGCGGTCGCGGATTCGCACGTGGCCGGACCGCAGCACAAGTGGCTGCTGGAAACCCCCGGCGAACCACTGACCGTGCTCGGCGACGCCCGGCAGCTGCACCAGGTGGTGCTGAACCTGCTGGGCAACGCGCGCACGCACACCCCGCCGGGCACCACGGTGACCACCATGCTGGCGCAGGCCGGCGAGACCGTTCGACTGTCCGTTGTGGACGATGGGCCGGGTATTCCCGGCGAGGTGCTGCCCGAGGTGTTCGAGCGGTTCGCGCGCGCGGACACCTCACGGTCGCGGGAGGCGGGCAGTACCGGGCTCGGGCTGGCCATCGTCGCCGCCGTGGTGGCCGCGCATTCCGGGCAGGTGATGGTGAGCAGCGTGCCGGGAAAGACCGAATTCGTGGTGATTTTCCCGTTCTTGCGCGAGGACGCCGGCACGCAGCCGCAAGCTCACGCGTAGCTGACCGCGGTATTCGCGCCGCACAGCACCAGGCACGGGAGTTCCGCCGGAACCCGGCCGACCAGCCAGGCGGCCAGCGGTGCCGCGGCCGCCGGCTCCACTACCAGCCGGAACTCGTGCCACAGGCGGTCGCGGGCGGCGATCATCTCCGCGTCCGTCACCAGCACTGACGTGACCGATCGCGAGCTGAGGATCTCGAACGGGAGGGTGCCGATGCGGGTCGCCCCCAGCGCGGAGGCCGCCACCGAGTCGATCGTGACGTCCACCGGCTCGCCCGCTTCCAGCGCGGCGTGCAGGGCTTGGCACTGCTGCGGTTCCACCGCGAAGACCGCCCGCCCGTCCGCGGCGAGCATGGTGCCGGAGGCAAGCCCGCCACCGCCGACAGCGACCACGATCGCGTCGACGTCGGGGGCGTCCGCGACGATCTCGGCCGTCACGGTGCCCTGCCCGGCGATCACGTCGGGATCGTCGTACGCATGCAGGTAACGCGTGCCCGGCTGCTTGGCGACGGCACGCGCAGCAGCGGCTGCTTCGGCGTACGTTGCGCCATGCCGCACGAGCTTCGCGCCGGTCGCTTCGATTCCGGTGGCCTTGGCTTCGGGCACGGTCTCGGGCACGTAGACCACGGCCGGCAGGCCCAGCGCCTGCGCCGCGGTGGCCACGCCGAGGCCGTGGTTGCCGCCGGACGCGGTCACCACCTGGTCCGGGCGGGGGCCGGCGAGCAACGCGTTCACCGCGCCGCGGAGCTTGAACGAGCCGGACCGCTGCAGGTGCTCGAGCTTCAGGACCAGCGGGCGGCCGTCGATTTCGGTGCGTAACAGCGGAGTCCGCCGTACGTGTGGCCGGATACGTTCCGCGGCGGCCTGGACATCGGCGGGAGCAGGCGTGCTGGACATACCGATCATTATCCTCGCAGGCTGTGCCCCGGCGGCATCACCAGGTGGAAATTCGCGGTGTGAACTGGGTGTGTTCCGGCGTTGTCGGGACCTTGCGGACCTCGCTAAGCTCGGTGCCGACGGTGGGTGGCGGATCTTGCGCGGACCGCGACGGGTCTTACCAATAGTAGTGAACTCCGCTCGGCTTCCCCCTCTTCGGTGCACTCCTCCCGGGAACGGAAAGGTGACGTGAATGACCCGGTCGCACGGACCCGGCGCACGGTGGTCCGGTCGGCTCGGTGTTCGTGGTCTCGGTGTTCGCGGCAGGGTGCTCCTGCTGATCGCCGCTCCGCTCGTGCTGGTGGTGCTGGTGGCCGTGCCGCTCGTGCTCGGGCAGCTCTCGGCGGCCGGTGCCGCGGCAAGCACGGAGGATTCCGTCGCGCAGGCGCGGCGGGTGGGCCACCTCGCTCAGCAGTTGCAGCGGGAAGGCCTGATCACCGTGGCTTTCCTGGCCGATTCCTCGGCGACGACCCAGGAACTCGGCCAGCAGCAGCGAGCGGTCGACGCGGAGCTGGGCAACGTGCGGGGCGAGGCGACTCCCGCGGTGGCGACCGCGCTCGGGCGCGTTGCTTCGCTGACTCGGTTGCGGCAGAACGTGGTGCACCGCGGCGTGGCGATCACGGACGTCGCCGGCAGCTATCAGGCCGTGCTCACGGGGCTCGTCGACGCGCTCGGGCTCGTCTCGCACACCACATCGGACGGTGCGGGTGCGCGGGAGTTGGCTGCGGTGGACTCGTTGCTGCGTGCGAACGAACAGCGGGCGATCCGGCTGATCGCGCTCATCGCCGCCACCGTCTCACCTGGACAGTCCCTTGTCGACAGTTCCGGTCAGCGTGCCGCGGTCTATGCCGAGCTGTTCGCGCAGCAGGCCGAGCCGGACGACGCGGCCGCGATCGCCGCTGTCGAGTCGGACGCGCCGGCCCGCCGGGCCGCTCAGCTCTCCGGGAGGGCGGGGTTCACCCCCGAGGTGGTCAGTACTGCCGCCCAGCTCATCGGGCAGCGCGATACGGCGCAGAACAAGGTTCTCGACGCGATCGCCGGCCGCGCGGACGACCGATCGTCGGAAGCGACCGGCGAGGCCTGGCTGGCCACCGGCGGCTCGATCGTCCTTTTTGGACTCGTGGTGGCGCTCACCGTGGTGGTCGGCCGGTCGATCACCGGCCCGCTGCGCCGGTTGCGCACCCGGGCCGAAGCGACCGTGGTCCGCGCGGAGGCCGAGCTGGCCGAGGCCGCGGCGCTGCCGGGCGGGATGGCCGTTGAGTTTGAGACGGAACAGCCGGTTCGCGGGTCGGGTGAGGCGGCGGCGGTTTCGGTGTCTGGGGCGGGTGAGGCGTTCGCGGAAGCTGAGCCGGCAGCGGCACTTCCGGGATCGCCCGCCAGCCCCGGCGTGGTCAAGGTCGCCGCCGAAGCCGAATCGGTTGCCACGCCATCGCCACGTCCACCCGGCGAGGTGCGCACGGAAGCGGCGCCGTCAACGCCCGGATCGGCCGTTGACCTCGGTGGGGAAGAGGCCGAGGTGGCCGAGGCGTTCGACCGGCTCCGCGTTTCCGCCGTGGCGGAGGTGTCCCGGCAGGCCGCGGGCCGCCGGGCCGGGGCACAGCTGCTCGCCGGCGCCGCCCGGCGCACCCGGAACCTGGCCGGTCGTCAGCAGGAGCTGGTCGAGGAACTCCGTCGTAGCGCCACCGAACCGGTGCTGGTCGCCGACCTCGGCCGGCTCGGGCGTACGGCCGCCCGGCTGCGCCGGACCGCCGAAGATCTGTTCGTGGTGTCCGGCGAGCCGGACGAGTCCCGGGTCGGCGGGCCGATCGAGCTGGCCACCGCACTGCACTCGGCGGCCGCGGAGATCGACGACGAGTCCCGGGTGCGGATCGCCGAACCCGCCGAGCTGCTGCTCGCCCCGGAGCTGGGCATGGACCTGGTGCTGTTGTTCGCCGAACTGATGGAGAACGCGGCCGCGTGCTCCCCGCCGGAATCGCCGGTGGACGTGCACTCCCGCTTCCTCTCCGGTGGCGATCTGCTGGTCGGCATCACCGACCACGGCCCCGGGCTGCCCGCAGGACGGCTCGCCGAGGAAAACCGGTGCCTGGCCGCGCCGGACGAGCGCGCTCCGGCGCCGCAGCTGGGGCTCGCCGTGGTCGCCCAGCTGGCCCTGCGGCACGCGCTGACCGTGCAGCTGCACCCGTCCGTGGCCGGGCCTGGCCTCACCGCGCGGGTCACCGTCCCGGCCGCGCTGTTCACCCGCGACGTGGACTTCCGGCACGAACCCGAACCGGTCGGGTTGTTCGAACCGGGCCAGATGCCGGATCCGGTGCCGGACCTGCTGCCCGCCCCCGCGATCGCCGCGCTCGGCGGACCCGCCGGGAACGGGTTCGGCTGGTTCGCCGATCCGGAACCGGCCTGGCCGGAAGCCGAGAGCGAGCCGGTGTATGCCTGGCCGGAGGCCGAGCCCGACTGGCCCGCCGAGGAACCGGACGACGGATTCGGCGCCCCCGCCGAGGACTGCACCGATCGGATGCCGACGCAGCGATTCGCCCCGGTCGCCCCGCAGCAGCGCGACGGCGTGCCGCGCCGGGTGCCCGGCGCCCAGCTGGCGCCGGAACTCCGGCTGCCGCAGCGCACCCGTCCGCCCCAGCGCCGCGGGCTGCGCGACCCCGCCGCGGAGCGCGCCACCTTCGACGCGTTCTCCGACGGGGTGGCCAAGGCCAAGCAGACCACCGTGATCGCCGCCGAGCAAGGAGGACAATGAGCCCGCCGACCGCGCAGAGTTTCGCCTGGCTGATCGACCGTTTCGCACTGCACACCGCGGGCGCGCTCGCGGCGATCGCGGTGTCCGCCGACGGCCTGCTGATCGCCGGTTCGCAGGGGCTGGACAGGGCGGACGCGGACCGGCTGGCCGCCACCTGCTCGGCGATGCTGGCGCTCGCGCAGGGCGTGTCCGACAGTCATCCGCTCGGTGATCCGGACAAGGTGGTGGTCGAGCTGGCCCGCGGCTACCTGGTGGTCTGCACCATCAGCATCGGCTGCTCGCTCGGTGTGCTGGCGAACAAGCAGGCTAGCCTCGGCACGATCGCCTACGAGATGGCGATGTTCGCCAACCGGGCGTCCGAAGTGCTCACCCCTGCGCTGGTCGAGGAGCTCAAGAACACCGTTGGCGCGTGAACAATCCCGGCGGGCCGCACGTCCGGTGAAGATCGTGCTCGTCGGCCCGCCCGGGGCGGGCAAGACCACGGCGATCCGCGTGGTTTCGGAGATCGCCCCGCTGCACACTCCTGCGCTCGACTTCGGCCGGGTGACGCTCGATGAGTACACCCGGGCGTACCTGTTCGGTACCCCGGGCAGACGGCCGGACTTCGTGCCCAAGGCGGACTGCTTACTGGTCGTGCTCGATCCCCGTCGCCCGCACGAGGCGTATCCGGTGCTCGACTACGTCGAACGCACGCGGTTGCCGTTCGTAGTGGGCCTGAACCGGTTCGACGGCGTACTCGAACGGTCCGTCGGCGACGTGCGCTGGGCGTTGGCTGTACGCGAGCAGGTGCGGCTATGCGTCTTCGACGCGCGCGAAGCCGCTTCAGTGCGCGCCGTGCTGCGGGTGGGCATAGGCCTCCGGCGGCCGCCCGCTACACTGCATGTGGGATCCCGCGCGGCGTCCATCCTGTGAACCTCCCCAGGGCCGGAAGGCAGCAAGGATAAGCAGGCTCTGACGGGTGTGCGGGATCCCCCTTTTCTTTCAGGGGTCAGAACAGTCCGAGTAAGTCCTCCGGTGGCGATGGCGCGGCCACTGCCGCGGCGTCGGTGATCGGCTCCGCGTTTCCCCGCAGTTTGTGCAGCTCTGTGCCGTGTACGCAGCGTGCGGGATAAGCCGACGACCCCGCGCGCCGGGCTAGCTCGGTGGTCGGCAGCTCAGTCCGCGAAGCGGCGAGCACGAGGTTGCCGAATCGCCGTCCGCGCAGCACGCCCGGTTCGGCCAGCAGCAGCACGTACGGGAACACCTCGGCGAGCGTCGCGAGGAACCGGCGGGCGAAGGGGAGGCCCGCCCCGTCCGTGATGTTGGCGAGCAGCGAGCCGCTCGGTCGCAGCACCCGTGCGACGTCGGTGACGAACTCGACGGTCGCCAGCCCGCTGGCAAGGGTCGCGCGTTCGAAGGCATCGAGGACGACCAGATCCGCGGAGGCGTCACGTCGGCTGCGTACGCCGATGCGGCCGTCTTCGATGCGTACGCGCAGCTTCGGCACGCTTCGCAGGTCGAGCTGCTCGCGGACCAGCTCGATCAGGGGCTCGTCGGCGTCGAACACCAGCTGCCGCGAACCCGGGCGCGTGGCCGCGACGTACCGCGGCAGCGAGCAGCCCGCGCCGCCCACATGGAGCGCGTCGAGCGAACCAGACGGCATGAAGTCGACAAGATCGCCGAGGCGGCGTACGTAGTCGAATTCGAGATTCGTCGGGTCGTCGAGGTCCACGTACGACTGCGCGACGCCGCCTACGGACAGCAGCCACGCGTTTGCGCGGTCGTCGTCGCGAAGCAGCTCCGCAGTGCCGAACCGCACCGGGTGTTGCCCTGGACGGGGACCACTCGACGGCCGTGCGCGGCCGGAACGGGCGTGGCTCAACCGGCGTCCTTTCCCTGGATCACGGACAGAGCCTACGACGGCCGCGGTGTACGTCACGGTAGTCTCGGCCCGTGGCTCTAGCGCTGTACCGGAAGTACCGTCCGGCGACCTTCGCCGAGGTTGTCGGCCAGGAGCATGTGACCGACCCGCTGCGCGTTGCGCTGGCTGCCGGGCGCATCAACCATGCGTACCTGTTCTCCGGGCCACGCGGCTGCGGCAAGACATCCAGCGCGCGCATCATGGCGCGCTCGCTGAACTGCGTCGAAGGTCCGACGCCCGACCCGTGCGGCAAGTGCAACTCATGCCTCGCGCTGGCGCCCGAAGGGCCGGGCAGCGTCGACGTGACCGAACTCGACGCGGCCAGCCACGGTGGCGTCGACGACGCTCGCGAGCTGCGTGACAAGGCGTTCTACGCGCCGGCCGAATCGCGCTATCGGGTGTTCATCATCGACGAAGCGCACATGGTCACCACGCAGGGTTTCAACGCCCTGCTGAAGATCGTCGAAGAGCCGCCAGAGCACCTGATCTTCATCTTCGCCACGACCGAGCCGGACAAGGTGCTCACCACCATCCGCTCGCGTACGCACCACTACCCCTTCCGGCTGATCCCGCCGAGTTCGATGCGCGAACTGCTGGAGCGCAATGTCGCAGCCGAAGGCGCCACAGTGGAGCCCGCTGTGTACCCCCTGGTGATCCGTGCCGGTGGCGGTTCTGCGCGCGACACCCAGTCGGTGCTGGACCAGCTGCTGGCCGGGTCCGGTCCGGATGGCGTCACGTACGGGCGCGCCGTCGCGTTGCTCGGCGTCACCGACGTCGCGCTCATCGACGACATGGTCGACGCGCTGTCCGCCGAGGACTCCGCGACCGTGTTCGCCACCGTGGAGAAGCTCGCCGAGGCGGGCCATGACCCACGGCGGTTCGCCACCGACCTGCTCGACCGGCTGCGTGATCTCGTGCTGATGCGCTCGGTGCCGGAGGCCGGCGAGCGCGGGCTGGTGTCCGCCCCGGCCGAGGAACTGGCCCGGATGAGCGCGCAGGCCGAGCGGATCGGGCTGGGCACGCTGTCCCGCTACGCCGACATCGTCCACAATGGACTTCTGGAGATGCGGGGCGCCACCTCGCCCCGGCTGGTGCTCGAACTGCTTTGCGCGCGCATGCTGCTGCCCTCGGTGACCGAGGCGGAGAAAGCGTTGCTGGCCAGGATCGAACGGCTCGAACGCCGCGCGGTGGTCGCCACCGGTGGCGGCGAGGCGGGCGTCGAACCGCCGGTGCGCGCGTTCCAGCGGCCCTCGCAGCGGACCGCGGCGCCCGAGGCCCCGGCGGAGGCCCGTCCGGCGCGACCCGAGCCCGCCCCGGAGCGGCCTGCCCCCGCCGCGGAGCGACCCGCACCTACTCCAGAGCGGCCTGCACCGGCTGCGGAACGGCCCGCGCCCGCCGCGGAGCAGCGGCCGCCCGCCGAGCCCGCGAGCCCCGCACCGGCAGCGGCGGCCCGACCTGCTCAATCAGCTCCGTCACGTCCGGCGGAACCACCGCGTCCGGCCGAATCGGCGTCCCCGGCGGAGGAAAGCGCACCCGCGGCCGGTGAGGTCGACGAGGCGGGCATCCGCGCCATCTGGCCGCAACTGCTGGCCGCGCTGCGCAAGTTCACCGGCGGCCGCAGCCTGGAGGCAATGCTCACCCAGGCGACCGTGGCCGAGGTGAGCGGTTCGACCGTCACGCTCACGCACAAATCCGAGCCACTCTCCCGGCGGCTGAACGACCACGACAACGCCCGCAAGATCGCCGCCGCGCTCGCCGACGTGCTGCCCGGCGAATGGCAGGTCCGCTGCGTGCACGGGGCTGTGCCCGCCGCCCAGCCGCGGGCCGCCGCGCCCCGGCCGCAGCAGCAGGCACCGGCCCCGGAACGGTCCTTCACCCGGCCGTCGTCCGCGGCCCCGCCGGCGCCCGCGCCCGCCGCGGCACCCCCGCCGCCCGCGCCCGCGGCCCCTGTCCCGCCGGCCAAACCCCGGGTCACGACGACCGAGCCGGACATCCCGCTGCCGCCCGAACCGTCGGACGAGGACGACGACCTCTACTCCGAGGACTCCAGCCCGGTGCCTCCGCCCCCGCCGGAGGCGGACCCGGAGGTGCTGGCCCGCAAGCTGCTTTCCGATCACCTCGGCGCGCGCCCACTGGACTGAGTCGGACGCCTCGCCGCGCCAAGTCCGTGAAGGGGCCCTTCACGGACTCAGAGTCCGTGAAGGGCCCCTTCACAGCAAACCGGCAGCCCGCTACGAAGCGCCGAGATAGGACTCGATCGCCTGGGTGATCGCCTCGGCGTACTTGCCGCGTCCGGATGCCGAGGACATCTGCGCGGCTTCCTCGGCGTTGCGCATGTTCCCGCATTCGACCAGCACCGCCGGGCGGGTGGACAGGTTGAGCCCGGCCAGATCCGAGCGTGCGGAAAGCCCGGCGGAACCGATATAGGTCGAGGTGGCGAACCCGGCGCCCTGCAGCGTGTCGCGCACCGTGCGGGCCAGCTTCAACGACGGCTCGCCCTGCGCGGCGTTCAACGGCGGTGCGGAATAGGCCACGTGGAAGCCGTGCGCGCTCGCCGAGGTCGAGCCGTCCGCGTGAATCGAGACCACCGCGTCGGCCTCGGCTTCGTTGCCGATCTCCGCCCGCTTGTCCACGCAGGGTCCGGCGCCGGTGTCGTCGGAACGCGTGTAGACCACCTTGATTCCCTTGGCGGCCAGCGCTTTTCCGACTTCCTGCGCGACCGCGAAGGTGAACGCGTGCTCGGGGTAACCGGCGTTGGTCGAGGTGCCGGTGGTGTTGCACGGCTTGGTCTGACCCCGCCCGGCGGGCACTTTCCGGTTGATCTCCTGGGGATTCCACGCGTTGCCGCCGTTGTGCCCCGGATCGAGCACGACCACCTTCCCGGCACTCGCCGGCGGGGCTGCCGGCTGCGAGGAGGTGGTCGTGACCGGCGGCGGAGCCGGAGCCGAGCTCTGCACGGCCACCGGTGAAGAGGACGGCGCCGCGGGCAGGGCGGCCTCGCTCCCGCCGGAACACGCGGTGAGCAGTGCCAGACCGGTCAGCAACGGGAGCGGGTTCGCACGCACGGCGACCACGGTGCCACAGCGCCCGCATGCCGCCCGGACGGACGCGCCGGACGCGCGGCTACGCTGGGGGAGCAACACCCTACAGGCGGAAGGACCGAGTGCGATCATGGTGCAACCCGGAGGCGGCGGCTTCGACCTGTCGCAGATCATGCAGCAGGCCCAGCAAATGCAGCAGAAGCTGGTGGAGGCGCAGGCGGAACTCGCGAGCACCGAGGTCACCGGCACCGCGGGCGGCGGGCTGGTCACCGCGACGGTGTCCGGCGACAGCCAGCTCAAGGGTCTCGTCATCGACCCGAAGGTGGTCGACCCCGAGGACGTGGAGACCCTGTCCGACCTGGTGGTCGCGGCGGTCCGGGACGCCTCGGCCAACGCGCAGAAGCTCACCGAGCAGAAGCTCGGCCCGCTGGCGGGCGGCCTCGGCGGCGGGGGCGGCATGCCGGATCTCGGCAGCCTCGGGTTCGGCGGCTGAATTGTGTACGAGGGTGTCGTCCAGGATCTGATCGACGAACTCGGGCGGCTGCCCGGGGTCGGTCCCAAGAGTGCCCAGCGGATCGCGTTTCACCTGCTGGCCACCGACCCCGCGGACATCGCCCGGCTGCAGGACGTGCTGGGCAAGGTCAAGGAAGGCGTGCAGTTCTGCGAGATCTGCGGCAATGTCGCCGAACAGCGGACCTGCCGGATCTGCCGCGACGAACGGCGCGATCTCACCGTGATCTGCGTGGTCGAGGAGCCCAAGGACGTGCTGGCGGTGGAGCGCACGCGTGAGTTCAAGGGCCGCTACCACGTGCTCGGCGGCGCGCTGGACCCGTTGTCCGGGATCGGGCCGGAGCAGCTGCGCATGCGTGAGCTGCTGAAGCGGATCGGCGAGGCCGACATCAGCGAGATCATCATCGCCACCGACCCGAACACCGAGGGCGAGGCGACGGCCACCTACCTGGTCCGCATGCTGCGCGATTTCCCCGGCCTGTCGGTCACCCGGCTGGCCTCGGGCCTGCCGATGGGCGGCGACCTGGAATTCGCCGACGAGCTGACCCTCGGCCGCGCGCTGTCCGGCCGGCGCGCGCTGTAACTGCTGTGAAGGGGCCCTTCACGGACTCAGAGTCCGTGAAGGGCCCCTTCACAGCTTTCAGCAATAACCCAGCTGTGCCAGCGAGTCCACGATGATCTCGGACGGGTGGTACTTGTCCATCCAGGACTCCCCGCGCCGATTCCGGTACGTGTCCAGGAAGTTCTGCAGCTTGTCCCCGCGCATCTCGGTGAGCACCACCGTTTCGCCGAGGTGCTGCGGGGTTTCGGTGCGCTCGCGGTGCACCGCGCAGGGCAGGCCGAGGTAGTAGCACTCCGCGGACAGTCCGCCCGAGTCGGTGACCACGTACTCCGCGCGCGCGACCAGCGGCAGGAACTTCAGGTACCGCATCTTCGGCTGCGCGATGAACTTGTCGTCGAACAGGTGGTCCAGGCCCAGCGCGCGGATCTTCTCCCGCTCCGGTGCGCCCGCCATGTACAGGATCGGCATCTGCCTGCTCTGCTCGCGCAGGATCTCCAGCGCCTCACGGTACTTGTCCGCGCGGGAGACCAGCTCGAAGCGGTGCAGCGTGGCGAGCCCGAAGCGCTCCGGCAGGTTCGGCACGTCCAGCGGCTGGTTGATGGCCAGGCGCATCGCGTCGATGGCGGTGTTCGCCTCGGTGTCCACGACGACGCCGCGGGCGTTGCGCAGGTTGTTCACCTCACGCGCGCTCGGCGCGAAGTGCATGTCCACGACCTTGGCCGCGATCTTGCGGTTCAGCTCCTCCGGCAGCGGCGAGAGGATGCTGCCCGACCGCGCGCCCGCCTCGATGTGCCCGACCCGCGCCTTCAGGATCCGCTTTCCGATCAGGGAGCCGTACGGCGTGGTGAACGTGTCGCCGTGCACCAGCACCAGCGGGGGACGGCCGTCCTCGGTGAGCGCGGCCCGCAGTTCGCCGCGGCGGCCCCACGCGGTGCGCAGTACCTGCGCCGCCCAGCCGGGCACCTGCGCGGGGGACTCCAGGTTGTGCGCCTTCTCCTCGGGGACGAGCCACACGTCGGGCGCGGGCAGCTTGAGGTCGGCCAGCACGTCGGCCACCTCGTCCACGTGCTGTGCGGTGAACCAGATCTTCGGCCGCAGGCCGCGCTCGGCGATCCCGTGGTAGACCGGGGCGATCTTGATCAGTTCCGCAGTAGTGCCGAGAATGAAGGAAATCACC
The DNA here is from genome assembly GCF_002564045.1 of Amycolatopsis sulphurea. Taxonomy (NCBI): domain Bacteria; kingdom Bacillati; phylum Actinomycetota; class Actinomycetes; order Pseudonocardiales; family Pseudonocardiaceae; genus Amycolatopsis; species Amycolatopsis sulphurea. The sequence continues at coordinate 2,802,712 of NZ_PDJK01000002.1, forward strand.
GGGGGCCCATTTCTGGTCGGTTGCGGTGAGCGCCAGGATACTGGCCACGTCCGGTTCCCCGGCACAGGGTAGCCTCGCCCTCGTGAGTGCCAACCCGCTCCTCCCGTCGCTCAGCGTCGTGATTCCGGTCCACAACGAGCAGGACTGGATCGAACGCAGCGTCGGCGCACTGGTGACCGCCGCCGAGGCCGCCCGCTGGCCCGCGGAGATCGTGGTGGTCGACGACGGCAGTACCGACGGCACCCCGGAAAAGCTCGCCCGGCTGCAGCGCGCACACGGGATCACCGTGCTCACGCAGGCCAACAGCGGCCGGTTCGAGGCCCGCCGCGCCGGGCTCGCCAAGGCTTCCGGCCGTCAGGTGCTGCTGGTGGACAGCCGGGTGATCGTGGACAAGGACACGCTGGTGTTCCTGCGCGACCAGCTCGTCGGGCATCCCGAGCGCACGGTCTGGAACGGGCACATCAACGTCGCTTCCGAGCGCAACCCCTACGCCGGTTTCATGGCCGGGCTGGTCAAGATCCCGTGGCGGCGCTACTGCGCGAATCCGCGGCTGATGTCGTTCGACATCGAGGAATTCGATGTGTTCCCGAAGGGCACGGGATTCTTTTCCGCACCACGCGAAGTTCTCGAACAGGCCAGTGCCGCATTCGAATCGCTGTTCGAGGATTCCCGCTTCGCCAGCGACGACACCGGCGTGCTGCGCTGGATCGCCGAGCGGCACCGGATCTTCCTCGCCCCGCAGTTGTCCGCGACTTATCACGGGCGCGATTCGTTCCGGAAGTTCGCCGCGCAGTCCTACTTCCGCGGCACCACGTTCGTCGATTCCTACCTCGCCTCGCCCGGCCCGGCCCGCAACGGCCTGTTCGCCGCCTTCGGCGTCGGCCTGCTCGGCCTCGGCCTCGCCGCCCGCCGCCCGCGTGCCGCGGTGGCGCTCGCCGCGACCGGTTCCGCCGTCGCCGGCGCCGCGGTGACCCGGTTCGGCGCCACGAAGTCCGAAGCCCGCGCGGTCGCCCTGCTCGCCCCGGTCTTCGGCGCCGGCTTCGGTGCGGGCGCGGTCCGGGGCCTGGTCTTCGCCCTGCGTGCCCGCGCACGCCGGAACGCCCGATGAGCACGCCGGTGACCGCAGAGTCCTCAGGGTCCGCAGAGTCCGCTTTGGCCCGGGAGACCGGTCGTTCGGCCGGGAAGATCGGCATCTCGCTGCTGATCGCGATCGGGCTGGGCTACGTCTTCTCCTTCCTCACCCCCCGGCTGCTCGGTCCGGTGGACAACGCCGTGTTCGCGTCGTTCTGGGGCATCCTGATGGGCCTGGGCAGTGCGCTCTCCCCGCTGGAGCAGGAGCTGTCGCGGCAGTCCGCGGTCGCCGCGGTGGATGGGAAGAAAGCGGGCAAACCGGCCCTGCGTGCGCTCACCGTCGGCGCGATCGGGGTCGCGGTGGTCGCCGCGATCACGCTCGCTGTGCCAGTGCTCAACGAACGGCTGTACGGCGGGCGTCTCGAACTCGGCATCATCACGCTGTGCGGCGGCCTCGCCTTCGCCTGCCAGTTCGCCACCCGCGGGCTGCTGGTGGGGCACAACGCGATCCGCCCCTACTCCGGTCTCGTGATCGCCGAAGCCGCGGTACGCGCGGTGCTGCTGGGGCTGGTGGTGGTCGCCGGGGTGACCGGGATGACGTCGCTGGCGATCGCCGCGGCGGCCGGATCGTTCGCCTGGCTGCTCTTCCTGCGCCCGGCCCGGCGGCTGGTGGATCCGGCCCTGGACGGCGAGGGCTGGCGCCCGGTCTCCTCCCGCATGCTGCTGCTGCTGCTCGGCGCGGGCCTCACCGCGAGCGTGATCACCGGCTACCCGGCGCTGGTCAACCTGCTCGCCCCGGGCGGCGACGAGACGAAAATGGGCGTGCTCTTCGCGACCCTGCAGGTTTCGCGGGTCCCGTTGCTGCTGCTGTCTCCGTTGCAGGCACTCGCGGTGCCCATGGTCGTCCGGTTGTCCGGCTCGGCAGAGGGAGCCCACCGCCTGCGCCGCCTCCTCGCGCTCGGCACGCTCGGCACGCTCGTGGTCGGGGCGGCCGGGACGGTGGCCGGTCTGTTCCTCGGTCCGTGGCTGGTGCACCTGCTCTTCGGCGCGAAGTACGCCGGCGCCGAGGGCTGGTGGGTCGCGGGCATGGTGTGGGGCGCTGTCCTGCTGACCGCGCTGCAGCTGATGACCGCCGTGCTCGTCGCGCGGACGCAGGCGAATCGCGTGCTGGTCACCTGGGCGGTCGTCGCGGTCACGACGGCGCTGGTCCTGACTCTGGTGCCGGGCGATACCGTGTTGCGCGCGGTGCTCGGGCTCGCCGCCGGTCCGACGGCCGGGCTCGTGGTCGCGCTGGGTTTCGTTCTGCGGAGGCCAGGCAACGTGCCGGCCCGTTCGGGCGTCTGAGTAGGGTGCATCCGGGTCGATCCGCCGAAACGGTCGGTGTGGTGTACCGGTAAGGGTTGGACAGCGAATCCGATGAATGTAGTACTGATCTTGCTCGCCTTCTGGCTGCCTGGCGTCGTCTTCGGCGCCGCGGCCGGTCTTCGCGGCTGGACGCTGGCCGCGTCGGGGCCGGTGCTCAGCTTCGGGATCGTCGCGCTGGGCGTGCCGGTTCTCGGCGGCCTCGGCGTCCGCTGGGAGCTGCTGAACGTGGCACTGTGGACGGTGGTGCTGTCCGCGGTCGCCTTCGCGCTCGCGTTCGTGGTGCGCCGGTTCACCGCGCGCCGGCACGGCGACTGGACCGAGGGAGAGCCCTCCACGGACCGTTCGGTGCGCGGTCAGGTGCTGATCGGGCTCGGCGTGCTCGTCGGGCTCGGCGTGGGCACCGCGACCTTCCTGCGCGGCGTCCACTCGGTCGACCGGGTGCAGCAGGGCTGGGACGCGCCGTTCCACGCCAACCTGGTGCGCTGGATCGCCGAGCACGGGGACGCGCGTCCGTCCACTGTGGGCACCATCGCGAACCTGCCGAACCAGACGGACTACTTCTACCCCGACACCTACCACGCACTGCTCGCGCTCGTGTTCGGCAAGGGCGGCCTCACCATGATGCCGACGCTGAACTTCGCGGCGCTCGCGGTGATCCTCTGCGTGCCGCTCGGCGTCGCCGCGATGTGTCACGCCTGGCGCATGCCCGCCCTCGGGACGGCCGCCGCAGCCGCGGTCTCCACCTGGTTCACCGCATTCCCGTACGACTCGCTGTGGCGCGGTCCGCTGTGGCCGTACGTGGCGGGTGTGGCGATGATCCCGGCGATGCTGGCGATCGCGCGTCACTTGCTGCGGCCGCGGGGAATCGCCGGTCCGGTCGCGATCGGCGTCGGCGTCGCCGGCCTCACCGGCCTGCACACCAGCATCGTTTTCGTCATCGCGGTCTACTTCCTCCTGATTCTGCTCGCGGTGGTGTTCCGCTTCGAGAAGATCGAGTGGCGGCGTAGTGCGCCTTCGCTGATTGCCACCGTTGTGCTCGCGGCCGTGCTCGGCATACCGCTCGTACTGCCCTCGCTCTACAACGCAGGCGGCGTGACCAGCGCGTACTGGGCCTCGGAGGCCACGGTCTCCGGTGGGCTCGGCGAGACCCTCACCTTCTCCCCGATGGCGGCGTTCCCGCAGTGGTGGATTGGCGTACCCGCGCTGATCGGCGTCGTACTGATGGTGCGACAGCGGCGGATGCTGTGGATGTTCGCCGCGTACGTGGTATTTGGCGGGCTCTTCGCGGCGACAGTCTCCCTGGAGACGCCGCTGATTCACACGCTCACCGGCATCTTCTACAACGACCACTGGCGGATAGCGGCGCTCGTACCGCTGTCCGGTGCCGTCGCCTTCGGCGTGTTCACCGAGACGACCGCCGGCTGGCTGGCCCGTAAGGTGCAGCCACGCCTGAAGCTGCAGCCGGTCACGGTCACCCTGCTCGCGGCGGTGCTCATCGGCGTGGTCGTGACCGGGCTGAGCCGTGGCGCCTATCTGGGCCGCAACTCCTCGACTCTCGGCATCAACTACGGCGCGGACGGGCCTGCTGTGTCGAAGGACGAGATCGCCGCCTACGACTGGCTGGCCAAACACACCGAGCCGGGTGAGCGCGTGATGAACGACAAGTCCGACGGTTCGGTGTGGATGTATGCGCTCGCCGGGGTTACGCCGGTCGAGTGGACCTACTACGGTGCCCCGCCGGACACCAAGGCCGGCTTCCTGGGCCTGTGGCTGGACGAGATCGACAAGTACCCGCAGGTCCGCAAGGACCTCACCGAACTGCACGTGCGTTACGTGGTGCAGGGCAAGGGCAGGGTCACCGCGGACGCGAAGCCCTCGATCGGAGTATCCAAGCTCACCGCGGGCCCGGATTTCCAGGTCGCGTTCGAGAACGCCGGGGCCACCATTTACCGGATCAAGGGCCAGGAAGACGTGGTCGCGGCCGGCGCCGCCGCCGGGTCGACCGGCCCTCACGGGCAGTGAGAAGATAGAGTGATCGCCGTGTCCACTACCCCTGTGAGCACCCGGAAAGTCCTCATCGTGATGCCGGCGCTGAATGAACAGGCCAGCGTCGGGTCGGTGCTCGCCGAGGTCAGGCGGGTGCTGCCGGAGATCGACATCCTGGTGGTCGACGACGGTTCGCAGGATCAGACCGCCCGGATCGCCAGAGAGGCGGGCGCCGAAGTGGCCCGCCTGGCGGTGAACCTCGGCGTCGGCGGGGCGATGCGCACCGGCTTCCGCTATGCCGCCGCCCGCGACTACGACGTGGTGATCCAGGTCGACGCGGACGGGCAGCACGATCCGGAAGAGGTCGCCGCACTGCTGTCGGCCCTCGACGCGGGCGCCGACATCGCGATCGGCTCCCGGTTCGCGGGCAAGGGCGCCTATCGGGCGGTCGGCCCGCGCAAGTACGCGATGGTCGCGCTCTCCCTGGTGTTCTCCCGGCTGGCCCGGCACAAGCTCACCGACGTCACCTCCGGGTTCAAGGCGATGGGCCCGCAGGCGATCAAGCTTTTTGCCGCCTACTACCCGGCGGAGTACCTCGGCGACACGGTGGAGGGGCTCGTGCTGGCGATCCGGGCGAAGCTGACCATCTCCGAGGTCCCGGTGCTGATGCGCGAGCGTGCCGGGGGCACACCCAGCCACTCGCCGGTGAAGTCGGCGGTGTATCTCGGCCGAGCCGGGCTGGCACTGCTGCTGGCGCTGATGCGCCGGCGTCCGTCCGTCGATTCCTCCGACGCAGCGTAAGGGGCCCCGCACATGCTCGGCTGGCAGATTCTCAGCATCGTCGTCGCGTGCCTGGTGCTGTTCGTCGTCCTGGAGATGATGCGGCGGCGGAAGCTGCGCGAGAAGTACGCGGGCGTGTGGCTCGTGCTCGCGCTGGGCGTGGTGGTGCTCGCGGTGATCCCGCAGGCCGCGTCGTTCATGGCGAAGATCACGGGCGTGCAGACCCCGTCGAACTTCGTGTTCCTGCTGGCCGGCGTGGTGCTGGCACTGGTCTCGCTGCACCTGTCCACCGAGGTCGGCCACCTTGAGGAAGAGGTGCGGACGTCGGTGGAGGAGATCGCGCTGCTGCGCTGCGAGCTGGAGGACGGCAAACGCGCGCTGGAAGCCCGCATCGCCGAACTCGAAGCCCGCACGTCGGCTCCGGACAACGTCAACGGGCTGCCTGAAGTGAGCCACGCACGCGTTCGCTGATCCGGGCGCTGTTCGCCGCCCCTCCTCGCCTGGGCGACGTCCGGGTCCTCGCCATCGACGGCCCGTCCGGTGCCGGTAAGTCTACTTCCGCACGTGCGGTGCTGGCCGCCCTAGGCGCCCGCACTGCGATGGTGTCCACCGATGCCTTCGCCACCTGGGACGATCCGGTGTCCTGGTGGCCCCGGTTGGAGCAGGGCGTGCTGGCCCCGCTGGCCACCGGCCGCCCCGGCTCGTACCGGGAGACGGATTGGGTCGACGGCTCGCCTCGCCCTGGCCGCCTCGTTCCGGTCGATGTTCCCGAGGTGCTGATCCTGGAAGGCGTCTCAAGCGGCCGGCGCGCTGTCCGCTCCCGCCTGTCGTGCCTGTGCTGGATCGATGGCGGCAGCGAAGCCGCCCGCCTGACCCGCACCGTCACCCGCGACGGCGAACACTCCCGCCTCGACCTCCACCGCTGGCAACTCTTCGAACGCGGCTGGTTCCCGGTAGATGGCACCCGAGCTGCCGCGGACATCCGCCTACCGCATGCCTTGAACACCCCCAGATGATCAAGCAATCCCGAATCGCCTGAGCCGGACACGTGCACTCGACGGCCCAGCTTTCGGGGATGGGCTGGCGATGGGATGCCGGTACATGGTCTTCGCCTCTCGATGGACCCTGTTGAAGCTGGCACATATGGTCTGAACATCTCGATCCCCAAGATCGCGACGCGTTCACATGACCCGAACATCTCGATGAGAGGTGCGAGAGGAGCCCGCGTCTGGTCACTGTCAGTGATTTTTGTGCAGGTGGCCCGCTGGTCGCGGTGATCGCGGGTGACAGCTGAGCGAGGCGGAGGTGAGAATCGCCGGTGAGTCAGCTGATGGAGGTGTCGAGGGTGTGCTGGCAGCTGCTCAGCGCACGAGCGTGCGGGCGCTTGTCGACCATGTGGCCGGCTGGGGCGAGGTCGGTTGGGCATGGTCCGGCGTGCCCAGCGCATATGGTCTGGACATCGCCCTGTCCCGGCCACGAGCGCTGGTGGTCTGAACATTGCTCCGGCTTGAACTCGTTGCGACCGGACATCGCCCAGCCTTCGGTTCGGGTGGTCCGGACACCTCTGGCCCGGAGCTCGGGTGGTCTGGACACACCCTCAGCCCCAGGGTGTCGGCAAAGTCGGTGTGGAGGTCCCTGAAGTGGCCCTTCCCCCACCCGAGTGCACAGGGTCCCGGCAAAGTTGGTCGAGGGCCCGTGATCAGCAGAGTGAGCCGTGGCTGCCCGATCGGTTTCGGGTCCGTGAAGGTGCCCTTGACGGACTCAGAGTCCGTGAAGGGGCCCTTCACAGCCCCCTCCGCAGCTGCGCAGGGCCCTCCACACCGACTTTGCCGACACCCTGGACGCTGAGTCTGTGAAGGGGCCCTTCACAGCCCCCTCCGCAGCTGCGCAGGGCCCTCCACACCGACTCTGCCGACACCCTGGGACGCTGAGTCTGTGAAGGGGCCCTTCACGGACCTGAAACCGGTCCGGCGCACGCCACGAGGTGGTCGCACACACCTCAGCATCGCCCGCTGCCGGGTCCCCGACCAACTTTGCCGGAACCCTGCCGGAGCTCGGGTGGTCTGGACACACCTTCAGCCCCGAGTTCGGCTGGCCGGGGGACCTCTCCTGTCTCGATCTCGTGCAGTCGGGGACCCTCGGGGTTTCGAGTGGTCTGGACATCGCCGGTCGCGACGGGCTCATCGCCGGCGAGGTCCGGATCACCTGACGCCCCATGCGATATGGGAGGCTGGACACCGCCTGGTACTTCTCCCCGCCCACCGCGCCCGGATGCCGCCCGTCGTCCCGGCGGCATAGGACGTGGGCATCGACCAATTCGTGCCAGGCACGGCACGAATGGTCCGAACAATGGCCACATCACCTCCTCGGGCACATGGTCCGGACATCGCCGAGACCACATGGTCCGAACATCTCAGCACCCGGAGCCGACCCCGCCCATGGTCTGAACCTCGTCCCATCGACCGGCACCGGTCCGCAGCCAGGCCACGACCGGACTGTTCCAGACCACCTCGCCCGAGCGTCGGAACCCCGCCGGGATCGTCACGTTGTGTCCGAACCGCCCCCGCCACGACGCGTCCGAAATGATCCATTCGTGCGACCACTCCAGCACTCTTTGTGCCAAACCTGCCGATTTGACTACACGCAGTGGAGATTTGCCAACACAGTGCGGGCATTCCCGGTTGTGTGTAGCGCGATCGTGACCTCACGTACTTAAGCGCGGGCCGACTTCCCGCTAGTGTCGGCGAGCACACCGACCTGTGATCAGCTCGATCGGCGGGTGCGGTGCCTTTCACCACCGAACATCTTCCAAGGGGTGCCACATGCAGCAATTGCGGCTGACCCGAACACGTCGTGCGGCCCTCGCCGGGCTCGCCGGGGTGGTCGCGGTCTCGCTGTCCGCGTGCGCGGAGTCCAAGCGTGACGAGGCCGGGGGTGGCGGCTCCGGCGGCACCATGGTCTTCGGCAACACCGGCAACCCGAAGATGTTCGATCCGACCTTCACCGACGAAGGCGAGACGTACCGCATCACCCGCCAGATGCTGGACACCCTCGTCCAGAACAAGCCGGGCACGGCCGACCTCGAGCCCTCGCTGGCCACCAAGTGGGAGCCCAGCAACGACGGGAAGACCTGGACCTTCACCCTCAAACAGGGGGTCAAGTTCAGCGACGGCACGCCCTTCAACGCGGACGCGGTCTGCTACAACTTCGACCGCTGGTTCAAGATGAGCGGCGCCGCCGCCCAGAGCCAGATGATCTACTACGCCGACGTCTTCGGTGGCTTCGCGAAGAACGAGGGGTCCGCAACCGGCGACCCGGTGTACAAGAACTGCGAAGCGAAGGACCCGAACACCGCGGTGCTCAACCTGAACAAGGCCAAGGGCGCGTTCCCGGCCGCGTTCACGTTGCCCGCACTGTCCATCCAGAGCCCGTCCGCGCTGAAGCAGTTCGGCGCGGACAAGGTCACCCAGTCCGGCGATTCGTTCACCTACAGCGAGTATGCCTACAAGCACGTGACCGGCACCGGCCCGTTCAAGTTCGAGAGCTGGGACCAGGGTAAGGGCGAGATCACGCTGGTGCGCAACGACACCAGCACGATGCCCGCGCCGGCGAAGCTGGACAAGCTGGTCTTCAAGGTGATCCCGGACGAGAACGCCCGCAAGCAGGCGCTCAAGGCCGGCGACATCGACGGCTACGACTTCCCCGCGCCCGCGGACTACGGCCTGCTGCGCAAGGACGGCGACCAGGTGCTGGTCCGCCCCTCGTTCAACGTGCTGTACCTGGGCATCAACCAGTCCGGCAACCCGAAGCTCAAGGATCCCCGGGTGCGCCAGGCGCTGGCCTACGGCATCAACCGCGAGCAGTTCGTGAAGTCCAAGCTGGCCGAGGGTTCCGAGGTGGCCACCGAGTTCGTGCCGAAAGCCATCTCCGGCTACACCGACGACGTGACCAAGTACCCGTACGACCCGGAGAAGGCCAAGGACCTGCTCAAGCAGGCCGGCGCGAGCGACCTGTCGCTGAAGTTCTACTACCCGACCGAGGTCACCCGGCCCTACCTGCCGAACCCGGCGGACACCTTCACCGCGATCTCGCAGGACCTGAAGAACATCGGGATCACCATCCAGCCGGTGGCCGAGCCGTGGAACGGCGGCTACAAGGACGACGTCCAGCAGTTCGGCAAGCAGGACATCCACCTGCTCGGCTGGACCGGTGACTACAACGACGCGGGCAACTTCGTCGGGACGTTCTTCGCCCGGGAGAAGAAGGAATTCGGCTTCGCCAACCCCGAGCTGTTCAAGACGCTGGCGCAGGCCGACGCCTCGCCCGCGGGTGACCAGCACGCCAAGGCGTACCAGCAGGCCAACAAGCAGATCATGGACTTCCTGCCGGCCGTCCCGATCGCCTACCCGTCGCCGGCCATCGTGGTCGACGCCAAGATCAAGGGCGTCGTGGCCAGCCCGCTGACCGACGAGCGTTTCAACAACGTCACCACCGGCTGACCTGCTGCACCACCACTGAGCAGCCGGGCCGAAGGGGGCAGGCACCACCGCGCCTGCCTCCTTCGGCCCACGTTCCCGGGCTGTACCCAAAGGACTACTCGTGCTCCGTTTCATCGTGCGCCGGGTGCTACAAGCGATCCCGACGTTGTTGATCCTGTCCATCCTCGTCTTCGCCTGGCTGCGGTCGCTGCCCGGCGGTCCGGCGGCCGCGTTGCTCGGCGACAAGGCCACCCCGGAGAAGATCGCCGACCTGAACCACGTGCTCGGCCTCGACCAGTCGATTTTCCTGCAGTACTTCAAGTTTCTCGGCCGCGCGATCACCGGTGACTTCGGCAGCTCGCTGGTCTCCGGACAACCGGTGATGTCCGAGATCGGCACGTTCCTGCCCGCCACCATCGAACTCGGCCTGTCCGCGATCATCATCGCGGTGGTGCTCGGCATTCCGTTCGGCTACCTGGCCGCGCGGTTCAAGGGCGGCATCGCGGACAACGTGATCATCGTGCTGACCCTGGTCGGCGTCGCGGTGCCGATCTTCTTCCTCGGCTACATCATGCAGGACCTGCTCTCCGCGCCGCTCGGGCTGCCCTCCCAGGGCAGGCAGGCGCCGGGGATCGACGCCACCGCGGTCACCAACTTCGCCGTCCTCGACGGCGTCCTGACCAGCGAGTGGGACGCGGTCTGGGACGCCATCAAGCACCTGGTCCTGCCTGCCTTCGCACTGGCCACGATCCCGCTCGCGGTGATCACCCGGATCACCCGCGCCTCGGTACTGGACGTGTTCAACGAGGACTTCATCCGCACCGCCAATTCCAAGGGCCTGACCGATTCGGTGGTGCGGCAGCGGCATGTGCTGCGCAATGCGCTGCTGCCGGTGGTCACCACGATCGGCCTGCAGACCGGGGCGCTGCTCGGCGGCGCCGTGCTGACCGAGCGGGTGTTCAACTTCCGCGGCCTCGGTTTCCTGCTGGCCGAAGGGATCGAACGACGGGACTATCCGCGGCTGCAGGCGCTGCTGCTGTTCGGCGCGCTGGTCTACGTGGTGGTGAACATGCTCGTCGACATCTCGTACGGGCTGATCGACCCGAGGGTGCGTGTGCGGTGAACACTCTGCTGAACAAGAAAAAGGAACCGATCGACAAGCTCGCCGCGAGTTCGGTGAGTGGGCGGAGCCTCGGCGCCGAGGCGTTCCGCCGGATGCTGCGCAGCCCGGTGGCCATCACCGGTGGCGTGATCACCCTGCTGTTCCTGCTGCTGGCCATTTTCGCGCCGCTGCTCACCCCGAAGGACCCGCAGACGCGGTATCTGCAGGACCAGGTTCAGCTCGGCCGCGGCATCATTCCCGGCGCACAGCCCGGTTTCCCGCTCGGCGTGGACGATTTCGGCCGCGACTTCCTGTCCCGCCTGCTCGTCGGCGCGCAGCAGACGCTGCTGGTCGGGGTGCTGGCCACGGTGATCGGCGTGCTGCTCGGGGTGATCATCGGCGGTATCGCGGGCGCGTTCGGCGGCTGGGTCGACACCGTCCTCATGCGACTGGTCGACGTGCTGCTCGCGTTTCCCTCGCTGCTGCTGGCGATCTCCATCGCGGCGTTGTTCGCGAAGCCGAGCCAGTGGACGGTGATCCTCGCCGTGTCGATCATCGGCGTGCCGATCTTCGCCCGGCTGCTGCGTGGATCCATGCTGGCGCAACGGGAAGCGGACCACGTGCTGGCCGCGACCTCGCTCGGGGTCAAGCGTGGCACGATCGTGTTCCGGCATATGCTGCCCAACTCGCTCGGCCCGGTGATCGTGCAGGCCACGCTGACCCTGGCCACCGCGATCCTGGAGGCCGCCGCACTGTCCTTCCTCGGCCTCGGCGATCCGGACCCGACCCGGGCGGAGTGGGGGCTGATGCTGGGCAACGCCTCGCGCCAGTTCCTCGACATCCGCCCGGAGCTGGCGTATTACCCGGCCGTCGCGATCATCGTGGTGGCGCTCGGGTTCACGCTGCTCGGCGAGTCCCTGCGCGAAGCCCTCGACCCGAAGAACCGGCGGTGAATCCCGATGGCACTCCTTGAAGTCCGCGACCTGGAGGTCGTGTTCCAGCGCAGGGGCGAGCAGCCGTTCACCGCGGTGGACGGCGTCAGCTTCGACGTCGAGCCCGGTCAGACGGTCGGGCTGGTCGGCGAGTCCGGCTGCGGCAAGTCGGTGACCTCGCTGGCGATCATGCGGCTGCTGGCCAAGCGCGGCAACCGGGTCGGCGGCTCGGTCCGGTTCGAGGGCACCGATCTGCTCACCCTGTCCGACCGGCAGATGCGCGATCGCCGTGGCCGTGATCTCGGCATGGTGTTCCAGGACCCGCTGTCCTCGCTGAACCCGGTCATCCCGATCGGGCTGCAGATCACCGAGGTGCTGGAGCGGCACCGGGACCTGCCCCGCAGGAAGGCCCGGATCGAGGCCACCGAACTGCTGGACAAGGTCGGCATCCCGGACCCCTCGCGGCGGCTTTCCGAGTACCCGCACCAGCTTTCCGGCGGGATGCGGCAGCGCGCGCTGATCGCGATCGCGCTGGCCTGTCGTCCGCGGCTGCTCATCGCCGACGAGCCGACCACCGCGCTCGACGTGACCATTCAGGCGCAGATCCTCGCGCTGCTGCGGGAACTGGTGCGTGACACCGGTACCGCGCTGATCATGATCACGCACGATCTCGGCGTGGTGGCCGGGCTGTGCGACGAGGTGAACGTGCTGTACGGCGGCCGGATCGTGGAGCGCAACCAGCGGCACGAGCTGTTCGCGCAGCCGCGGCACCCCTACACGCACGGCCTGCTCGCCTCGATCCCGCGGCTGGACGAGGGACGCGGCGAGAAGCTGGTGCCGATCCGCGGTTCGGTGGCCGACAACATCCCGTGGCAGGGCGGCTGTGCCTTCGCGCCGCGTTGCCCGAACGCCGTGCCGGCCTGCCGGGAGGGTGCCCCGGAACTCGTTCCGGATCGCACCGGCCTGCTGCGCTGCCACAACCCGGTGGAGCCCGTGGTGGCCGCCGGAGGAGGGACCCGATGACGGTGTCGAATCCGCAGACCCCGGCCGCCTCGTCGCCCGCCGGTGAGGTCCTGCTGGAGGTCACCGACCTCAAGGTGCACTTCCCGATCAAGCGCGGGGTGGTCGTCGACCGGACGGTCGGGCACGTGTTCGCGGTGGACGGGGTGGATCTGGCCATCCGGCGCGGCGAGACCTACGGCCTGGTCGGGGAATCCGGCTGTGGCAAGTCCACCCTCGGCCGCGCGATCCTGCGGTTGACCGAGCCGACCGGCGGCCAGGTCGTCTTCGACGGCACGGACGTGGCCCGGCTCAAGGGCGAGCGGCTGCGCCAGGCCCGGCGGCGGATGCAGATGATCTTCCAGGACCCGATGTCCAGTCTCGACCCGCGTCAGTCGGTCGAGTCGATCCTGCTCGAGGGCATGCACGCGCACGGCCTCGACCGGGACAAGGAAGCCACCGGGCGGCGGTTGCGGGAGCTGCTCGCCGCGGTCGGCCTGCCGGAGTCCGCATTGCGGAAGTACCCGCACGAGTTCTCCGGTGGCCAGCGTCAGCGCATCGGCATCGCGCGGGCGCTGGCGGTGGAACCGGACCTGATCGTGGCCGACGAGCCGGTGTCCGCGTTGGACGTTTCGGTGCAGGCGCAGGTGGTGAACCTGCTGGAGGAGCTGCAGCAGGAGCTGGGCCTGACCTACCTGGTGATCGCGCACGATCTGGCCGTGGTGCGGCACATCTCCGACCGGATCGGCGTGATGTATCTCGGCGCGCTGGTCGAGGAGACCGGTTCGGCGGAGCTGTACGAGAACCCGCTGCACCCCTACACACGGGCGCTGCTGTCCGCGATCCCGGTGCCGGATCCGGTGGTCGAGGACAGCCGCGAGCAGATCCTCCTGGCCGGTGACCTGCCGTCCCCGGCCAACCCGCCGAGCGGCTGCCGCTTCCACACCCGGTGCCCGTGGCGGCAGGCCACCCTGTGCGACACCGACCGTCCGCAGCTGCGCGAGATCGGGGACGGGCACCGAGTGGCCTGTCACTACGCCGAGGACGTCCGCGACGGCCTGATCCAGCCGCACAAGGTCGAACCGGAGCTGGTCGAAGCTTCGGTGAACCCGGACGCCGCCGCGCCGGATGTGGGGTCGGTGACCGAGATCCTCTGACGCCGGGTGGGGAGCCGTCCGGCGCGACGGCTCCCGCTCAGGGCTGGAGGTCGACCGCGGCGCGCATCGTGCCGTCCATGGAGAACGGCGTCGAGTTGTGCTCGTGCACGATGCGCCAGCCGTCGTCGCCGTGGCGCAGGACCAGTGTGCTGCGGCACCACGGCGTGAACGGTTCGCTCGCCCCCTGTGACACGGCGGACACCTTCGCCAGTGCGGTCACCACGGCCAGCTCACCCGAAGTGGTGGTGGCTTCGTCGTGATACGTGTAGGAAACCGGGCTCGCGAACGAGCCGAACCACTGCGTGAGGTACTCCGCGGAGTGCGTAGCGGCGGCGCGAGGTCGAACTTCACCGCGCCGGGGGCGTGGCCGGCCCCCAGCCGTGCCGGGTCCTTCGCCTGCATCGCGGCGGTGCGCTCGGCCAGCAGTTCGCGGATCTCTTGCTCGGACCGGGGTTGCCTTCCGCAAGACATCCGACAAACGCCGTTTTTGTATGTTATGTCCAGAAAAATCTGTCTCAAGATGGACCCCACCCCCGACTGAAGGGTGACGCCGGTCGGTGGCGGTCCCCGGTACGCTGCTCAGTACCGGTATGTAACAGGCGAAAAGCAGGGAGTTTGGCGCACGTGAGTATCGAGCACTGGCTGGAGGCGATTCCGCCCATCTCGGTCTACCTGCTGGTCGGCCTCGTGGTGATGATCGAGAGCCTCGGCGTCCCGCTGCCCGGCGAGATCGTGCTGGTGAGCGCGGCGCTGCTGGCGTCCTCGCACGCCGGTCTGAACCCGCTGTGGATCGGCGGACTGGCCACCGCGGGCGCGATCATCGGCGACAGTATCGGCTATGTGATCGGGCGCAAGGGCGGCAAACGGCTCTTCGCCTGGGCGGGCCGCAAGTTCCCCAAGCATTTCGGCCCGTCCCATATCGCGAACGCCGAACGGATGTTCCAGAAGCGCGGGATGTGGGCGGTGTTCTTCGGCCGCTTCGTCGCGGTCCTGCGCATCCTGGCCGGTCCGCTCGCCGGTTCGCTGAACATGCACTACCCGCGCTTCTTCATCGCGAACGCGCTGGGCGGGATCGTGTGGGCGGGTGGCACCACGGCGTTGATCTACTACCTCGGTGTGGTCGCGGACCAGTGGCTGAAGGGCTTCCAGTGGGCCGCGCTCGGCGTGGCGCTGGTGATCGGCGTGGTGGTCACCATCGTGCTGAAGAAGCGGATGAGCCGCGCGCACCCGGAGGAGCACGAGACCACGGAGAAGAACGACGCGGTCGCCTGAATCGCAAACTGTGAAGGGGCCCTTCACGGACTCTGAGTCTGTGAAGGGCCCCTTCACAGCATTACCTCGGCGGACGCGTTCCCTCGAAAAACCCGGACGTAAGCTGTCCGGGTTTCCGGGGAAGCTGGTGTTCAGCCGACGAAGGGAAGCATCGAGATGAGCGGGGAACTGTCCGGCAAGGTCGCACTGGTGGCCGGTGGCACACGCGGGGCGAGCCGGGCGATCGCGGTCGAGCTCGGCCGGGCCGGGGCGCAGGTCTACGTGACCGGCCGCAGCAGCCGGGCCGGGAAGTCCGAAGTGGACCGTCCGGAGACGATCGAGGGCACGGTGGAGCTGATCGAGGCGGCCGGCGGCAAGGGCACCGCGGTGCGGGTCGATCACCTGGACAGCGCCGAGGTGGCCGCGCTCGCGGCGCGGATCGAGGCCGAGCACGGCCGGCTGGATCTGCTCGTCGACGGGATCTGGGGTGGTGATCCCCAACTGGAGTGGGGCAAACCGGTCTGGGCGCACGCGCTGGACAAGAGCCTGCGGATGATCCGGCTGGCGATCGACGCGCACCTGATCACCAGCCACCACCTGCTGCCGCTGCTGATCCGCCGCCCGGGTGGGCTGGTGGTCGAGCTGACCGACGGCACCGCCGAGTACAACGCCGCCTACCGCAAGGGCACCGCACTTTCCTACTACCTGGCCAAAGCGGCCGCGCATCCGCTGGCGGCCGGGGAGGCGGCGGAGCTGGCGGAGTACGGCTGCCACGCGGTCGCGTTCACGCCGGGCTGGCTGCGTTCGGAAGCGATGCTCGACATTTACGGTGTCACCGAAGAGAACTGGCGTGAGGCGACCGCCCGTCAGCCGCATTTCGCGATCTCCGAGACGCCGACCTTCGCGGGGCGTACGGTTGCTGCGCTGGCCGCTGATCCGGATCGTGGCCGCTGGAGTGGTCAGACTGTCTCAAGTGGACAGTTGGCGGCGGTGTACGGGATTGACGACGTGGATGGCAGCCGCCCGGATGCGTGGCGGTATGTGGTGGAAGTGCAGGACACCGGAAAGCCCGCGGACGTGACCGGCTACCGCTGAGTCACCGGTTCCGCTCGGCCAGCATCCGGCCCACCGCGGCGACCAGCCGTTCGGCGCGCATTACCCGGGTCCCGAAGCTTGGCGCCCAGACTGAAGTCCGTGAAGGGGCCCTTCACGGACTCTGAGTCCGTCAAGGGCCCCTGCACAGCCATACCGCAACCAGAGCATCGGGCGTGGATCAGCGGTGTGCCCGGTTGACCGCGCTGACCACCGCGCGCAGCGAAGCGGCGACGATCGACGGGTCCACGCCCACGCCCCAGAACACGCGGTCGGAGATCGCGCATTCGATGTAGGACGCGGCCCGCGAGTCGTCGCCGGGGCTGAGCGTGTGCTCGCTGTAGTCCAGCAGCCGCAGGTCGTAGCCCACAGTGGACAGTGCGTCGAAGAACGCCGCGATCGGGCCGTTGCCGCGGCCGGTGATCTCGTGTTCGTCGCCCTCGACCCGCACCGTGGCCTCGATGTCGTACTCGCCGCCGCCGTTGTCGGTGACTCGCTGCTTGACCAGCTCCAGCGGGGTGGCGGGGTCCAGGTACTCGGCGGAGAACGCGTGCCACATCGTCGCCGGGGCGACCTCGCCGCCCTCGGTGTCGGTGTAGGCCTGCACCACCTTGGAGAACTCGATCTGCAGCCGCCGCGGCAGGTCCAGCTGGTGCTCGGCCTTCATGATGTAGGCCACGCCACCCTTGCCGGACTGCGAATTCACCCGGATCACGGCCTCGTAGCTGCGGCCGACGTCCTTCGGGTCGATCGGCAGGTACGGCACCTCCCAGGCGAACTCCTCGACCGGCGTGCCCGCCTTGCCCGCGGCGTCCTTCAGTGCGTCCAGGCCCTTGTTGATCGCGTCCTGGTGGCTGCCGGAGAACGCGGTGAACACCAGGTCCCCGCCCCACGGCGAACGCTCGTGCACCGGCAGCTGGTTGCAGTATTCGACGGTCCGCTTGATCTCGTCCATGTCGGAGAAGTCGATCTGCGGGTCGATGCCCTGGCTGTAGAGGTTCATGCCCAGCGCGACCAGATCCACGTTGCCGGTGCGCTCGCCGTTGCCGAACAGGCAGCCCTCGATCCGGTCCGCGCCCGCCTGGTACCCCAGCTCGGCCGCGGCGATGCCGGTGCCGCGGTCGTTGTGCGGGTGCAGCGAGAGAATCACCGAGTCACGGCGGGCCAGGTTTCGGCTCATCCACTCGATCGAGTCGGCGTACACGTTCGGGGTGGCCATCTCGACGGTGGCCGGCAGGTTGAGGATCAC
Organism: Amycolatopsis sulphurea; assembly: GCF_002564045.1. NCBI lineage: Bacteria > Bacillati > Actinomycetota > Actinomycetes > Pseudonocardiales > Pseudonocardiaceae > Amycolatopsis > Amycolatopsis sulphurea. The sequence goes on from NZ_PDJK01000002.1 coordinate 2,820,174, forward strand.
CGGCTTTTCCGGCGAGGGCTGCCAGATCCCGGTGACCGCGTCGCAGACCTCGACCGCGTAGGACAGCTCGGTGCCGGTGTAGGACTCCGGCGAGTACTGGAAGCGGAAGTCCGTGTCCGGCTGCTTCGCCGCCAGTTCGGCCACCATTTCCGCACCCTGCGTGGCGATCTTCTTGATGCCTTCGCGCTCCTCGCGGAACACCACGCGGCGCTGCAGGATCGAGGTCGAGTTGTAGATGTGCACGATGGCCCGCGGCGCGCCTTCGAGCGCCTGGAAGGTGCGCTCGATCAGCTCCGGGCGGCACTGGCTCAGCACCTGGATGTGCACGTCCTCCGGGATCGCGCCCTCTTCGATGATCTCGCGGACGAAGTCGAAGTCGGTCTGCGAAGCGGCCGGGAAGCCGACCTCGATCTCCTTGTAGCCCATGCGGACCAGCAGGTCGAAGAACTTGCGCTTGCGCGCGGGCGACATCGGGTCGATCAGCGCCTGGTTGCCGTCGCGCAGGTCGACCGCGCACCACAGCGGGGCACGCTCGATGCGCTTGGCCGGCCAGGTGCGGTCGGGCAGGTCGATGTTCTCCACCAGCTGGTGCCACGGCCGGTAGCGATGCACCGGCATGGACGTGCCGCGCTGGGTGTTCCAGGACGGTTGCCCGGCGGGCGCGGGACGTGAGGGCTTGCGAATACGGCTGGTGGACGTGCGGGGATCGGTGCTCATTGCTGGGAATTCTCCTGAGGAGGGGTGCGGTTGACCGGCACCACGAAGCCCCGCGACGAGGAGCCGGTCCGATCAGGCCCCGTCGCGGCAGCGAAGCAGGAGAGCGCAAGCCACGGGCACACCATAACCATGAGCAGGGCCGATTGGGAAGCCGGTGGTGCGATCGAACTGTGACCTCCCGGTGCACGTCCGGGGGTTACCCGCGGGTAGCGGCAGGCTCGGCGACGTGCCATGCTTCCCGGCATGGGCGAGCACACGGAGGCGGCGCAGAAGGAGGAAACCGAGGCGCGTGCGAAGCGGGCTCCGGTGAACTGGCGCCGCACCCGGGAGCAGGCGTGCGGCTTCCTTGCCTCACTCGTGCGCTGGACCGGCCTGGCCTTCGCCGCGATTCTGGTGCTGCACGTGATCTTCGTGATCGGCTCGGCCAACACGGCCAACGGCATCGTCTCGTTCGTCTCCAGCTGGGCCGGCGGCCTGTCACTCGGCTTCCGCGACCTGTTCACCCCGAGCGACGAGAAGCTGCGTGTCCTGGTGAACTTCGGGATCGCGGCGATCTTCTGGCTGATCGTGTCCGGCCTGCTGGCGAGGATCCTCCGCCGCATCGGTGGCGCGGGCGCCTGAACGGCCAGGGGGCACGGCGGTCACCTGTCCCTTGACCCCCGGGCGGATGCGCGCGTTTCCCTTGGGGGACAAGGAAAGCGTGCTGCATCCGGGCGACGGCCTCGTTGCGGTATGGGTCACCCCTTCGAGGCATTCGGGATTCGCCGGTTCGCAGACCTCGCGCACCATCTGCAGACGCGGCCGGGGCTGGGGCTGCCGGTGATGTGCTGCGCCGGCGGGATCGGGACCGGCACCCTGCTGGAGGCGGCATAACGCGGCGGGCTGGTGATTGGGTGGCGCTACGGCATGCGGGCGGGAAGGAGGTGCCCGGCTAGGATGACGACCGTGGGTTCTCCAGGGCGGCGCCGGATCGACGAGATCGGCGACGAGAGTCGTCGGCGGATTCTTGATGCTGCCGAGGAGCTGTTCGCGGAGCGTGGGTTCGACCGCACGTCGTTCATCGACATCTCCGAGCGTTCCGGCATCAGCCGGGGCAGTATCCCGTGGCATTTCAAGAACAAGGATGGCCTCATGGTGGCCGTCGTCGAACGCGCCATGGACCGGTTCAGGGAGTCGGTGCGTTTCGACGACGCGCTGCCGGAGTTGGCCGAAGTCTTCCAGGACTACGCGAAATGGGTGCGGGGCGGCCAGCCGACGCTGCTGTTCATGATGCTGACCGAGGCGCTGGGCAGCGCCGGCGGTGTCCGCGCCCAGTACCAGGAGTTCTTCGCACGCAGTCGCAAGGGCCTCGAACTGTGGTTGCGGGTTCAGCGGCCCGAGGGCGTCGATCCGGCGTTCGCGGCCAAGCAGGAGCGGGACTTCGCGTCCGCGGTCCATGGGGCGATTCTGGGCATCCACCTCGGGGCGCTGATCGACCCAGACGGGGTGGATCTCGACGGATCGTTGCGCGCGATGGCATGCCTGCTGGGCAGGAACGTCGCGGATGTGTGGCGGGAGCAGCCCGCGCCCGCCAAAGTGCGGGCAGGCGCCGCGAACAAGCGCAACGGTACGGGTTCGCGCAAACGCCGCTCCTGAGTCTTCCCGTCGGTAGCGGCGCCATTCGCGAACGCGTCCGCCCGCGCTTTGGTGCGCCATTCCACCCCGGTTGCGTATTCCCGGTCGGGGTGACAGCGTCACCTCTGTATCATTCAACATAGAGTTGGTGACTTTGTTCGCCACGGAGGTGCCGAGCTGAAGTAGCAGTGATTACGCCGTTGTCGGTCATCCGTGTGGGTGGCGTCACAACGCCGGCGTCCCCCACCCGTCCCCGAAGGCGAACTCCGCCAGCGGCAGCCGCCGCCGGGGCGCCAGCTCCCGTTCCACCCGCTTCGGGTCGTCCAGCACCGAAGCGTTCGCCGCGGACCCCACCGCGATCGCGACCCGCGGTATGGCGTCCTCGGGCAGGCCGAACGACGTGCGCACCGCGTCCGGGGAGAAGCCCGCCATCTGGTGCCCGATCAGACCGAGGTCGACCGCCTGCAGCACGAGGTTTTCGCTGGCCAGGCCCAGTCCGTACTCGGCGTAGGGCACCTCGCCCTTCTCGTTCGCGGTCACCATCACCCCGACCAGCAGGGCGCTGGCGCGAAACGCCCAGGCCTGGTTGCCGGAGTTGAGCGCCGCCAGGATACGGGCGAACGCCTGGTCGCCGCGGCGGCCCACGAGGTAGCGCGCGGGCTGGGTGTTGCCGAAGGACGGCGCCCAGCGCGCGGCCTCCAGCAACGCGGTCAGCTGCGCGTCGGTGATCGTGGCCGTCTCGTCGTAGGCACGGGGGCTCCAGCGCTCGGCAATGGCCGGCGCGACGGGGACGCTCGTCTCGGCAGGTTTACGCACGCTGCGCACGGTAGTCCCCCGGTAGTGCGCTCTATCACTCCGGCGGAAGCTCTCCGAGTATTCCGCTGGCGTCAAGGAAGATTTACTTCCGAACGGCGCTGCCGGGGCGGCCTGCATCACTCGATGGGGTGGCGGGTGGAGGCCGCGCCGGTAGGCTTTGTCCAAATGAAGGGACGCGGGGGCTCCTCGGTGCCCGCCAAGGAGCAGACCCGGCCCGTCAAGGAGGTTCGGGCGTGGCCCTCGTGGTCCAGAAGTACGGCGGGTCGTCGCTGGAAAGTGCCGACCGGATCAAGCGCGTGGCGGAACGCATCGTCGCCACCAAGAAAGCCGGCAACGACGTGGTGGTCGTCTGCTCCGCGATGGGTGACACCACCGACGAGCTGCTCGATCTGGCCCAGCAGGTGAATCCGGCGCCACCGGAACGGGAAATGGACATGCTGCTCACCGCCGGTGAGCGCATTTCGAACGCGCTGGTCGCGATGGCCATTTCCGCGCAGGGCGCGCAGGCCTGGTCGTTCACCGGTTCGCAGGCGGGCGTGGTCACCACGTCGGTGCACGGCAATGCACGCATCATCGACGTCACGCCGAGCCGCGTCACCGAGGCGCTGGAACAGGGTTACGTCGCGCTGGTCGCCGGTTTCCAGGGCGTGGCACAGGACACCAAGGACATCACCACCCTCGGCCGCGGTGGTTCGGACACCACCGCGGTGGCGCTCGCCGCCGCGCTGAACGCGGACGCCTGCGAGATCTATTCCGATGTGGACGGTGTGTACACGGCCGATCCGCGAATCGTGCCGGACGCGCGGAAACTCGACACCATCCCGTATGAGGAGATGCTCGAACTGGCGGCGAGCGGGTCGAAGATCCTGCACCTGCGTTCGGTCGAGTACGCGCGCCGTTACGGTGTGCCGATCCGAGTCCGTTCTTCCTACAGCGACAAACCGGGCACCACGGTGGCCGGATCGATCGAGGAGATCCCCGTGGAACAAGCGCTGATCACCGGTGTGGCACACGACCGCTCGGAGGCCAAGATCACGGTCACCGGGGTGCCGGATCACGCGGGCGCCGCGGGCAAGATCTTCCGCGTGGTCGCGGACGCCGAGATCGACATCGACATGGTGCTGCAGAACGTGTCCAGCACGTCCTCGGGCCGCACCGACATCACCTTCACGCTGTCGAAGGCCAACGGGGCCAAGGCTGTCAAGGAACTGGAACGGACCAAGGCGGAGATCGGCTTCGACTCGGTGCTCTACGACGATCACGTCGGCAAGGTCTCGCTGGTCGGCGCGGGCATGCGGTCGCACCCCGGGGTCACCGCGACGTTCTGCGAGGCGCTGGCCACCGCGGGCGTGAACATCGAGATCATCAACACCTCGGAGATCCGCATCTCGGTGCTGATCCGGGACGCGCAGCTGGACGAGGCGGTGCGGGCGATCCACGAGGCGTTCGAACTCGGCGGCGACGAAGAGGCCGTCGTCTACGCGGGGAGTGGTCGCTGATGGCCGGGCTGCGGATCGGCGTGGTCGGGGCCACCGGCCAGGTCGGCGGCGTAATGCGCAAGCTGCTCGCCGAGCGGGATTTCCCGGTCGAGCAGATCCGGTACTTCGCCTCGGCCCGCTCGGCCGGGAAGGTGCTGCCTTGGCGCGGGCAGGAGATCACGGTGGAGGACACCGAGACCGCCGATCCGTCCGGTGTGGACATTGCGCTGTTCTCCGCCGGTGGCGCCACCTCGCGGGCACAGGCACCGCGGTTCGCCGCGGCGGGCGCGCTGGTGATCGACAATTCCTCGGCCTACCGCGGGGATCCGGACGTGCCGCTGGTGGTCAGCGAGGTCAACCCGGAGGCGATCAAGGAGGCACGCAAGGGGATCGTCGCGAACCCCAACTGCACCACCATGGCCGCGATGCCGGTGCTCAAGCCATTGCACGACGAGGCGGGCCTGCGGCGGCTGATCGCGAGCACCTACCAGGCGGTGTCCGGCAGTGGACTGGCCGGCGTGGACGAACTGGCCGCGCAGGTGAACGCGGTCGCCTCGCGGGCGGCCGGGCTCACCCACGACGGGTCCGCTGTGGACTTTCCGGCGCCGGCCAAGTACGTCGCGCCGATCGCGTTCAACGTGCTGCCGATGGCGGGCTCGGTGGTCGGCGACGGGACCGCGGAGACCGACGAGGAACAGAAGCTGCGCAACGAAAGCCGCAAGATCCTCGGTATTCCGGACCTGCTGGTGTCCGGTACCTGCGTGCGGGTCCCGGTGTTCACCGGGCACGCGTTGTCGGTGAACGTGGAATTCGCCCGGCCGATCTCGCCGGAACGAGCCACCGAACTGCTCGCGCACGCACCGGGCGTGCAGCTGACCGACGTGCCGACGCCGTTGCAGGCCGCCGGTGCCGACCCGAGTTTCGTCGGCCGTATCCGCACCGATGCGAGCGTGCCGGACGGCCGGGGCCTCGCGTTGTTCCTGGCCGCGGACAACCTCCGCAAGGGCGCCGCGCTGAACGCGGTGCAGATCGCCGAATTGGTCGCCCAGAACCGTTGAGCCGAAAACAGAACCGCCCGGCCCCGAGCGCAGCAGGGTCCCGGCAAAGTTGGTCGGGGACCCGTGATCAGCAGAGAGCCGTGGCTGCCGCGTCATCATCGGCGGTACCTGCCCTCTTCATCGATTCGCCCGGCAGCAGGCGAAGCTGAGGTGTTCGAGATACGCGACCACCTCGTGGTGTGCGCCGGACCTGTCTCGGGTCTGTGAAGGGCCCCTTCACAGACCTCCGCGGTCTGCGCATGGCCCCTCACACCGACTTTGCCGACACCCTGCCGAGCGCAGGGGCCGGGCGGTTCTTCACTTCCGCGATTTCGGCTGCCGGGGACGGATCGGCCGCATCCCGAACGCCGCCCGCATTTCCGGCTTCTGCCACGGCCGCAGCACGCTCTGCATCAGGAAGCCCCACAGGATCAGCCCGACCGGCGCACCCGCGGCACCCCCGGAGCCCTTGCTGAGGGTCAAGGAGAGGATCGTGCTGATCAGCAATACCGCCATAAAGGCGCATTCCAGCCAGATGATCGCCATCGCGATCGCGCGTTCGCGCCTGCCGAGCAGCACACTGCACACCACCAGCGCGATGAGCAGCACCGTGTTCACCGAGATGATCACCAGCGGCCAGACGACGCTGCCGGCGTCGTCCGTGCGTGTGGCCAGATATCCGACCAGGACGGCGAGCGCGAGATAGAGCACGGCCTGGCCGGTGATGGCCAGGCGGATCGTCCGGATCCCGCGGTGCACTTCCTGTTCCGCGTTCTCGCCGGACCTGGGCGCGGGCTGGTAGGGGTTCGGCTGGACCACGACGGGGACCACCTCTCTCGGCTGTGACCGGCCAAGGGAACCACAGATGCCACGGGAGGGGTCCCGTATGCGAAAACCCGTTGTCGCCCTCGCTCCGTCCCGGAATGCTGAGGGGGAGAATCCTAGTCAGGAAAGGGAAGTCATGTACACGGCAGTGGGCGGTGCGCGGGTGGAGATCCGGATGTGGGCGGACCCCGCATCGGTAGAGGATCAGGCGATGCGCCAGCTCCGGAATGTGGCGAATCTGCCGTGGGTGCACGGTGTCGCGGTGATGCCGGACGTGCACTACGGGAAGGGCGCCACGGTCGGCAGCGTGATCGCGATGCGCGACGCGGTGTCCCCGGCCGCGGTCGGCGTGGACATCGGCTGCGGGATGAGCGCGGTACGCACCTCGCTGACGGCGGCCGACCTGCCCGAAGACCTCGGCAAGCTGCGTCGGCGGATCGAATCGGCCGTGCCGGTCGGGTTCAGCCTGCACAAGACGCCGGTGAACCCGGCCAAGGTGCACGGCGTGGGCGGCTGGGAGCAGTTCTGGAGTGCGTTCGGCGAGCTGCACGAGGGGGTACAGGGCCTGCACAGCAGGGCCGCGCGGCAGATCGGCAGCCTCGGCGGCGGCAACCACTTCATCGAGGTCTGCCTGGAGCAGGGCGGCGCCGACGAGGGCCGGGTCTGGCTGATGCTGCACTCCGGTTCGCGCAACATCGGCAAGGAGCTGGCGGAGCGGCACATGGCGGTCGCGCGGAAGCTGCCGCACAACCGTGACCTGCCGGACCCGGATCTGGCGGTGTTCGTCGCGGACACCCCGGAGATGACCGCCTACCGGCGAGACCTGTTCTGGGCGCAGGACTACGCGGCCCGCAACCGGGCGACCATGGTCGCGCTGGTGAAGCTCGCGGTCTCCGAAGTACTGCCGGGCACCACGTTCGACGACGCGATCAGCTGCCATCACAACTACGTCGCCGAGGAGCGTTACGAGGGGGCCGACCTGCTGGTCACCCGCAAGGGCGCGATCCGGGCGGGCTCGGGGGACCTCGGCATCATCCCGGGCAGCATGGGCACCGGCTCGTACATCGTGCGCGGGCTCGGCAACACCGCGTCGTTCGAGTCGGCTTCGCACGGCGCGGGCCGGCGGATGTCCCGGACCAAGGCGCGCAAGACCTTCACCGCGGAAGACCTCGCCGCGCAGACCGCGGGAGTGGAATGCCGGAAGGACGCCGGGGTGGTGGACGAGATCCCGGCTGCGTACAAGGACATCGACTCGGTGTTGCGGGCGCAGACGGATCTGGTCGAAGTGGTCGCGCACCTCAAGCAGGTGGTGTGCGTGAAGGGGTGAGCACGTCCTGCGGGCGAACCGGTGCCGGTTCGCCCGCAGGACCGCTACCCTTCCCCGTATGAAGAGGTGGGGAGCGGTCGTCGCATTGGCGATCGGGGGGATGCTGCCGGCCGGGTGCGCGGAGGTGGACTCGGCGATCGATCAGGCGAATTCGGCTGTGGACAAGGTGTCCGCGTGCACCGAGGCACTGGGCCTGACGGACCTGAACCCGCTCGTGGACCCGGCGAAGCTGGAGGCCCGCGCGGAGGACAAGGAACGCCGCCTGCGCACCCTGGCCGGCGACGTGCAGGACCAGGACGTGAAGCACGCGCTGACCGGGATGGCGGACTCGTACCTGCAGGTCCAGAAGGAACGCATCGAGGACGCCGGTGTGGTGGCCCAATGGGCCAAGCACAACCTGGCGAAGCTGGACACCCTGCGCAAGGTCTGCACCTGAGAGGCGCCCGGATCAGCGCCGGGCGCGCACGCTCGCGGCCAGCGCCGGGAGCTTCACGGGGCGGCCGCGCAAGGTCCACAGCAGGCCCAGCGCCGCCAGCAGCAGCCCACCCAGGCCGGCCGCGGCGAAGCCCCACGCCGGGCTTGCGTGGTCGATCGCGAAGCCGACCACCGGGCTGCCCGCGGCGAGCCCGAGCCGGGTGGACGCGTCTTGCAGGCCCATCGCCTCGCCGCGGACGGCGGGCGGGGCGAGCGAGCTGACGGTCTCGGTGGTCGCGGCCAGAGTCGGCGCGCACGCCAGGTTCGTCGGGATCAACGCGAGCATCAGCAGCCACCACGGCTGTTCCCACAGCCCGACCGGGATCACCAGCACCGTCAGCAGCATCACCAGCACACCCTGGGACAGCGAGCGCCGGACCCCGCCGTGCACGATGCCGCCGAGCATCGACGCTGCGCACATCACCACGATGACCAGGCCGGTCCAGCCGCCGTCACCGTGTGAGCGCAGGGAGGCCAGCGTCGCGACCTCCGTGCCGACCAGGCAGAACATCGCGCCCGCAGCGACCAGGAGGGTGGCCACCAGCCGTGCGGAGAGCCACGACCGCAGCGGAGGCCGTGTCACGCCGGCCGGGCCCGGTTCGTCCTCGTCGCGGATCGGCGGGTTCAGCAGGTAGGTCAGCAGCGAGGTGAGCCCGAACAGGACGCCGAGCCCGCTCAGCACGAGCGTCGCGGGCAACGCGGTGATGGCCGCGATCCCCGCCGCCGGGCCGATCATGAAGGTGGCCTCGACCAGGATCGTGTCCAGAGAGTAGGCCGCCCGCCGCTGCTCCGCGGGCACCAGCGCGGTCAGGATCTGCCGGGCCAGCGAACCGGCGGGCATGCACAGCAACCCCTCGGGCAGCGCACACGCCACCAGTACCGGATACGACAGGTGCGGCGCGGCGAACCAGAACGCGGTCGAGGCCGCCCCGCAGGCGGCCACGACCGGACGCAGCCCGTACCGATCGATGCACCGCCCGAGCACCGGCGCCCCGAGCGCGGTACCGAGCGTGGAAGCCGCTCCGACGACGCCCGCTTCGCCGTAGCCGCGGCCGAGATCGCTGACCACGTACAGGGTCAGCGTGACACCGGTCATGGTCAACGGCAGCCGGGCGAAGAACATCAGGATGACGGAGGAACGGACCCCTGGCATGGCCAGGATCCGGCGGTAGGGCTGGAACGGCACGTGCCCCATGAGAGCAAGAGTTGGTACGCTCGTGCAAGTTTTTTTGCCGTGCGGCCGGGCGCGTGACCCGCTCGGCGCAGCCTGACGGCCGGTCCTCTCGGCGAAATTCCGGCCTTTCACTTCGAGATGCACATCCGGCGAACTGCGTGTCCCGGCCGGAACGCGACCCGGAATACTCCCGTTCCGAACCGGAATTTCCCAGCTCGCCGTGGAAATCCGGAGGCCGGAAATCCGAGCCGGATCACCTGAATGTCTGCCGCATTTCCCCTCCGCCAGGTCGGTGCGGGCCCTCGGCCGCGGCTTCCGGGATCGGTCCCCGGTCAGGGTGTCGGCAACGTCGGTGCGAGAGGCCCTTCGCCGACCGCAGAGGTCCGTGTGAGTCCGTGAAGGGCCCCTTCACAGACCCGAGACAGGCCCCGGCGCACTCCGCGAGGTGGTCGCGTATCTCGAACACCTCCGCTTCGCCCCGCTGCCGGGCGTGATCGATCGAGATGGCAGGCGCCGTCGATGATGACGCGTCCGCCACGGCTCACTCTGCTGATCACGGGTCCTCGACCGACTTTGCCGGGACCCTGGTACCCCGGTGGCGGTGCGTGCGTGGGGGACACCCCCACTCGGCCCAGTGGCGACACGCGGTTCTCCGGAGTGACGGGGGTTATCGAGGGCGAACTTGCCCTATGTGAGTGAGTGGGCCGGTTCATTCGGGGCTCTCGGCTACCGCCAGTAATATTCGGCATCGATCCCGATGATCTCCGGGGGGATGCGCAAGTGATCTGCGTTCATCCCTTGCGGGCCTATTCCCGGCAGCCGGATTCGGCACGTAAGGGTTAGGAAAACTCACTAACCGGTGATCGGGTGGTGCCGGGCCGACACGGCGGGTATCGATTTATCCGTCAGGTCCCTAGAGGCCAGGAGGTAGGAATGACAGGCAAGATCGGGCGGATTCTCGCCGTGGTAGCCGCCGGCAGTTTGCTTGCGGTGAGTTCCTCGGGGATCGCTTCCGCGAGCCCGGCGGGTGGCAAGGGCACTTCGTCCACCCAGGCCGTCGCCGCGCAGGTGTTGCAGCTGCGCGACGACCTGACCAAGGTGGCGTACGCCGGCGACGTCGGGCTGACCAGGGGCGATCTGGAGAAACTGAGCCCGGTGCTCGGGGATCTCGCGTCCGGCAAGCGTTACCAGATCCAGTCGGAGACCCAGCAGCTCTCGTCGGCGGCCAAGGAACGCGCGGACGAGTCCAACCGGTTGCTGGCCGACCCGACGGCCACCCCACGGCAGCTGCCGCCGCTGCCCCTGCCGCCGGTCCCGGACCTGCCCGGTCCGTTGAAGATCGTGAGCGACCTGCTCAAAGCCGTGCTCGGTGCGGTGACCGGAATCCTGGGCGGCCTGCTCGGCTCGCTGCCGGTGCCGCCGCTGCCGGTGCCCGCGCTGCCCGTGCCGGTTCCGGGCAAGTAACCCGCGAGCAGCTGGGAACACCCCGTGGACGGTGCCGCCGGAAATCCGGCGCCACTGTTCACGGGGTGTTTTTCGGTCCCGCCAAAGCCTGGCGCAGCGCGCCGGCCAGCTCGGCCACGGCCTCACGGGAACGGGTGCCGATCCCGGTGAAGCTCAGGTACCCGTGGATGAGGTCGGATTGCCTGCTCAAGGCCACCGGAACGCCCGCGGCGCGCAGCTTTTCCGCGTACGCCTCGCCTTCGTCGCGCAGCGGGTCGAACCCCGCGGTGGCCACGTACGCGGGCGGCAGCCCGCTGTGATCGGGCGCGAGGAGCGGCGAAAGTCGCGGGTCCGCCCTGTCGACGCCTTCGGGCACGTAGTGCCCTTGGAACCAGGTGATCCCTGAGTCGGTCAAGAGCAGGTTCTTGCCGAACAGCATGTGCGACCGCCTTCGCGTGGTGAGATCGACGGCCGGGTAGATCAGCATCTGGAAGACCGGCGCCGGACCGCCGCGGCGGGTCGTCTCCAATGCGACGACTGCCGCCAGGTTCCCTCCCGCGCTGTCCCCACCGACGGCGATGCGGTCCGGGTCGGCGCCGAGATCCGCGGCCTTGGCGTGGGCGAAGTCGAACGCGGCTATCGCGTCATTCACCGGAACCGGGAACGGATGCTCCGGCGCCAGCCGATACTCGATCGAAAGCACCCGCACGCCGGCGTGTTTTGCGAGGTAGCGCACCGCGTTGTCGTGCGTTTCCCGGCTGCCGACCACCCAGCCGCCGCCGTGGTAGAAGACCAGCATCCCGGACGGTTCGGCCGGCCCGGCCGGGGTGTAAAAGGTGGCCGGCAGCGCGGCGCCGTCGGAGGGGATCGACACCTCGCGGGTCACGACTCCGTCGAGCCGCTTGCCGTTGATCACCTGCTGCCCGTTTTCCATTTCGGCTCTGGCCGCCTCGATCTCGCGTTCGCCGAGCCGGGTCCCGGACACCTTCTGCAACTTCAGCAGCACCTGCGCGTCGAGTGCGAGTTCTTGGCCGTCGAGGCGCACCGCCCGCCCGGCGAACAGCCTGCGCAACGGCCGGGGCAGGGCGTACACGAGCTGTGCGGCTGCAGCCTGGGCGCGGACGAGGGGCGGCTTTGCCACGGGGCCTCCTGAATGCCGGAACGCCGAGGTTACTACGAGTAGGTTTCCGGTCCGCCGCCTGTGTGATCCAGGACTCCGTCTCGGATACTGGTCCTCCACTTAACTGGAGCAGTTAGCCTGGGAAGGTCAGGCGGCGAGACCACTTTCGGGTGGTTGTGGTGGGAAGGAACGGTGGCCGTGACGTCAGCCAGCCCGGTCCGGGTGCTCGGTATTGGCGGTTCGCTGCGCGACGGCTCGCAGTCGGAGCGGGCGTTGCGGATCGCGCTCGGCGCGGCCGGGGAACTCGGGGTCGAGACCGAGCTGATCCCGGGCCCGCAGCTGGTGCTCCCCTTCTACGACGCGGCCGTCTCCGAGCGGACCGAGCAGGCGGAACGGCTGGTCGAAGCGGTGCGCCGGGCGGATGGGGTGATCGTGGTTTCGCCCGGTTACCACGGTGCGCTGTCGGGGCTGGTCAAGAACGCTCTCGACTACATCGAGGATCTGCGCGAGGACACCCGCCCTTACCTGGACGGCCGCGCGGTCGGCCTGGTCGCCGTCGCCCACGGCTGGCAGGCGGCGGTCACCACGCTCGAACAGCTGCGCACGATCACGCACGCGCTGCGTGGCTGGGCCACTCCGCTGGGCGGCTCGATCAACGCGGCGGAGACCAAGTTCGACGAGGCCGGCGGCGCGTCCGACGAGAAGGCCCTGCGCACGCTGCGGCTCATCGGCACGCAGGTCGCCGAGCATGCGTTGCTGCGCTCGCGCCGAGGGGATCCGCCCACCCGCCGTTCGTAGTGAGAACTGCCATCCCCGGCACTGAATCGTGGGTGCGGGGCGTTGCTCTCGTCGAGACGCTTCGCAGCGAGGCGTTCCGACGAGGAGGTAGGCAACGGATGGCTGACGCGATTTACACCGCAGCGGCGACCGCACGCGGAGAAGGCCGCAACGGCGAGGTGACCTCGTCCGACGGGGTGATCGACGAGTCGTTGGCGATCCCGAAGGAGATGGGTGGTCCCGGCGGGGACAAGACCAACCCGGAGCAGCTGTTCGCGGCCGGCTACTCGGCCTGTTTCCTCAGCGCGCTCCAGTCCGTCGCCCGGCTGGCGAAGGTCAAGCTGCCCGCGGCCACGGTGACCGGTGAGGTCAGCGTGTACAAGCAGGAGGTGGGCTTCCAGCTCGGCGTCCGGCTGAACGTGTCGCTGCCCGGACTGGCGCAGGCCGACGCGGACCAGCTCGTGGCGCAGGCGCACCAGGTCTGCCCGTACTCGAACGCGACCCGCGACAACATCGAGGTGGCGCTGAGCACCACCGTCTGACCCGTTCGGTTCGCGGCACCCCGCACCCGCCTGCGGGGTGCCGCCCGCGGCCAGCCGCAGTAGGTTCACAGCCATGGTGCTGCATCAGGGGAACACACAACGGGCGGACCGGAAACCGGGCACGAATCCGATGTACGCGGGCGCGAATCCGGCGCTCGCCGCGGAGTTCACCATGCCGCACGACAAGCTGCGCGACGATTCGCTGCCGCCGGACACCGCCCTGCAGCTGGTGCGCGACGAGCTGATGCTCGACGGCAACGCGCGGCTCAACCTTGCCACCTTCGTCACCACGTGGATGGAGCCGCAGGCCCGCGAGCTGATGGCGGACTGCGTCGACAAGAACATGATCGACAAGGACGAGTACCCGCAGACCGCCGAGCTGGAGCGGCGCTGCGTGAACATCCTGGCCGACCTCTGGCATGCGCCCGATCCGGCGAACATCATGGGCTGCTCGACCACCGGATCGTCGGAGGCCTGCATGCTGGCCGGGCTCGCGCTCAAGCGGCGCTGGTCGAAGCTCGGCCGCACCGGCAAGCCGAATCTGGTGATGGGCGTGAACGTCCAGGTGTGCTGGGAGAAGTTCTGCGAGTACTGGGAGGTCGAGCCGCGCCTGGCGCCGATGTCGGGCGACCGCTACCACCTTTCCGCCGAGGAAGCGGTGAAACTCTGCGACGAGAACACCATCGGCGTAGTGGCGATCCTCGGTTCCACCTTCGACGGCAGTTACGAACCGGTGGCCGGGATCGCCGCCGCGCTCGACGAGCTGCAGCAGCGCACCGGGTGGGACATCCCGATGCACGTGGACGGCGCGTCCGGCGCGATGATCGCCCCGTTCCTGGACGAGGATCTGGCGTGGGACTTCCGGCTGTCGCGGGTGGCTTCGATCAACACCTCCGGGCACAAGTTCGGCCTGGTCTACCCCGGTGTCGGCTGGGTGGTGTGGCGGGATCGCGCGGCGCTGCCCGAGGAACTGGTGTTCCACGTCAACTACCTCGGTGGCGACATGCCGACTTTCGCGCTGAACTTCTCCCGCCCCGGCGCCGAAGTAGCCGCGCAGTACTACACCTTCGTCCGGCTCGGCCGGGAAGGTTTTCGTGCGGTGCAACAGGCTTCGCGAGACGTGGCCACGTATCTGTCCGCGGCGATCGCCGCGCTGGGGCCGTTCGAGCTGCTCACCCATGGCGACCAGCTACCGGTCTTCGCGTGCACCACCCGGCCGGAAGTGACCGCGTTCGACGTGTTCGACGTTTCCCGCAAGCTGCGTGAGCGTGGCTGGCTGGTGCCTGCCTACACGTTCCCGGAGGACCGGACCGATCTGGCGGTGCTCCGCATCGTGGTACGCAACGGGTTCAGCCACGACCTCGCGGATCTGCTGCTCGCAGATCTCGCCCGGGTGCTGCCCGAGCTGCAGAAGCAGGACCGGCCGGAGCACGACCGTTCCGTCTCCACGGCATTCCACCACTGAGCGTTCCGCCCGGTTCTCGATTGCCGCACCGGGCCTGGGCCGTCCGGGCCGGGGAAGACCCGGACGGCCCAGTGCTCAGCGCAGGCCGAGCGCCCGGAGGGCGAAGCAGACCTCGATCGAGGTCTGCTTGATCGTTTCGGCGATCACCAGCGAGCCGTGGCCCGCGTCGTAGCGGTAGAACTCGTGCGGAGCGGCTCGGGCGCCGAGGCGGTCCAGGTAGTTCTCGATCTGGCGGATCGGGCAGCGGGGATCGTTGTCCCCGGCGAGTACCAGCACCGGGGCGGCCACCGCGTCGACGTAGGTCAGCGGCGAGCATTCCCGGTACACCGCCGGCACCTCGGCCGGGGAGCCGCCGAACAGGGCGCGGTCGAACGAGCGTAGCTGCTCCATCTCGTCCTCGTAGGCGGCCACGTAGTCGGCCACCGGCACCCCGGCCACGCCGGCCGCCCAGCGGGTGGGCTGCGTGCCCAGCGCCAGCAGGGTGAGATAGCCGCCCCAGGACGCGCCGTTCACCACGCATTTGTCCTTATTGGACAGTCCACTGGAGACGGCCCAGTCGTGCACCGCGGCGACGTCCTCCAGCTCGGTCAGGCCGGGGCGGCCTTCGATCGCGTCGCGCCAGGCCGAGCCGTAGCCGGTGGAGCCCCGGTAATTCACCTCGACCACGGCGAACCCGGCGTCCAGCCAGGTCGCGCGGTAGGCGGAGAACCGGTCCTCGTCCGCCGCGTGCGGTCCGCCGTGCAGGGAGAACACCGTGGGCAGCGGCCCGTCCGGCGCCCCGGCGGGGCGGGAGACCAGCGCGTGGATCCGGCCGCCGACGCCCTCCACGAACGCGTCGGCGACCGGCGAGGAGCCCGGGGCCGGTTCGCCGGGTGGCTTCAGCAGCACCGAATCGGCACCGTCGGTGGTCCGCACCCGCACCGCGGCCGGCTCGGCCGCGCTGGACCAGGAGTACTCGATGCTGCCGTCCGGACGCACCCCCGCGCCGCCGATCCGGCCCGGCGGAGTGTCTACAGAGGACAGCTCGCCGGTGTCGAGGTCGTAGCGGTACAGCGAGCTGCGGGCCTCGTGGAAATGCACCACCAGCAGCGCGCGGGCGTCCGGGTACCAGTCGGCGACGACCTCGCCGGGCAGGTCGATCTCCAGCTCGGTCTCGGTGCCCGCCCGCACGTCCCACAGGAGCAGCTCCTCGCGGCCGCGGCGTTCGTGCAGGACCAGCAGCCGCTGGTCGCCGGGCACCGGGGAGAACTCGAGCGCCTGCAGGCCCTTGCCCTCGCCGTCCCACTTGTCCGCGACGGTGGTGAAACCTTCGGTGGACAGCACTCGCAGCGCCGGGTGCCGGGAGTCGCCGTGCTCGGAGTGCGTGATCGCCAGCAGGCTCTCGTCGCGGGACAGCGAGGCGATGCCCGCGTCGTCCTTGTGCTGGTAGAAACGCTCGGTGCGGCCGTCGATTTTCGCGAACAGTGCGCTGCCGTCGTCGGTGGAGACGCCTGCCGCGATCACCCTGGTGCCGATTTCCAGCCCGGCCGGGTAGCCGTCGTGGACGTCCGGCAGCGCTTTGACCGCGGCCGAGCTGTCCCCGTCGAAGGGCTGGCTCCGCCAGGAGCCGAACTCGTCGCCGTCGGTGTCGTCGAACCACCAGATCCGCGAGCCGTCCGGCGACGGGGTGGCGTGCAGGGTGCCGTTGGGGCGGTCGGTGACGCGGCGGTGACCGTCGGTGGCGCGATCCCACGCGTAGACCTCCCACACGCCGCTGGCGTTGGAGACGTAGATGTTCGCGCCGGGGGCGTCGCGGGCCCACTCGGGTACCGAGATGCGGGGTGCGTGGAAACGGGCTCGCCAGCGGTTTTCGGGTTCGGCCTCGTCGAACAGGCGGTCCGGGACCACTGCGGACGGATACTGGTTGCCTGACTGCGTGCTCACCCCTCGATCCTGCCACCTTCTGGCCGTACTGTGTGCGGAGTGCTGGAGGGTTACGTGCCGGGTCACGGTGAGGATGCGTGGTCGATGATGGCCGCGCGCACCGCTGCGGAACGAGCGGCGTTCGCCCGCCCGCTGTTCGCCCCCGGGATGCGCGTGCTGGACCTGGGCTGCGGCCCCGGCTCGATCACCCAGGACCTGGCCCCGGACGCGCACGTCATCGGACTGGACACCTACCCCGCCGTGCTCCCCATTTCGTCCACAGTGGACTACATCGCCGCCAGCGCATACGCCCTGCCCTTCCCCGACGAGTCCGTCGACGCGGTCTTCTCCCACGCCCTCTTCGAGCACCTGGCAGAACCATTGGCCGCACTGGCCGAAATCCGCCGCGTCCTGGTCCCCGGCGGCCGACTCGCACTGTCCACTTCAGACTGGAGCCGGGCCAGGGTCCACCCCCGCAGCGCCAACGTCGACGCCGCCCTGCGCGGCCACTACCTGATCCGCCGCCGCGCCGGCGGAAACCCCTTCGCCGGCCGCACCATCGGCACCCTGGTCGCCGAAGCAGGCTTCACCACCATCACCGAACGCTCCCGCTTCCGCGAAGACCTGCCCTACCGCTCACTGGCCACCTACATCGAATCCCGCCTGGCCGCCGCCCTCGCCACCCCCGCCCACCCCGACCGCGTCCAGCTCACCTACGCCGCCCGCTCCGCCTGGTCCTGGACCCGCACCGCCGGCCCCGGCGATTTCCTCCAATGCTGGCAAGAACTAACCGCCACCCGCTAACCCCACGCAGCACTGCAAAGGCCACCTTCAGAGCCACCGGGGTACCAGGGTCCCGGCAAAGTCGGTGTGAGGGCCCTGCGCAGACTGCGGAGGTCCGTGAAGGGTCTGTGAAGGTCTGTGAAGGGACCCTTCACGGACTCTGAGTCTGTGAAGGGTCCCTTCACAGACTTCGGGACAGGTCTGGCGCACAGCGCGAGGTGGTCGCGCCTCGAATAGCTCCGCATCGTGCGTTGCCGGGCGTGATCGACGAAGAGGGCAGGTGTCGTCGATGATGACGCGGCAGCCACGGCTCTCTCTGCTGATCAGGGGGGCCTCGACCAACTTTGTCGGCCCCCTGGCCCCAGCGTCCGTGAAGGGCCCCTTCACGGACTTAACCAGCCCCCACACCGCAACCGAACTCACCAACCCGCCCACTACCGGGGGTCCAGGGGGCTCGCCCCCTGGCGGGGGTTCGGGGGTCCGACCCCCGAAAAACACCGAGGGGCCCGCGAAATCGGCGCTTCCTGCCGATACACGGACCCCACGGGACCACTCGTCGGGGTGGCGGGATTTGAACCCACGACCTCCTCGACCCGAACGAGGCACGCTACCAAGCTGCGCCACACCCCGAGATACTGCTGTTTAACGGGTCGTGGAGAAGTCTAGCGGACGGGTTTTCCGGTCTTGCGGCGGGCTGGTTTCCGGGGGTCGGTGGTCCCGGATCCGCGGGGGACCAGCGTCAACAGGCTGGCTTCGGGTGGGCAGGCGAAGCGGGCGGGGGCGTAGGGGGAGGTGCCGAGTCCGGCGGAGACGTGTAGCCACATGTCGGCTCCCCAGCGGGAGGCGCCGCGGGCGCGGGTGCGGTCGAGTTCGCAGTTGGTGACGAGTGCGCCGTAGCCGGGGAGGCGGAGCTGGCCGCCGTGGGTGTGCCCGGCGAGGACGAGGTCGTATCCGTCGGCGGCGAAGGTGTCGAGTACGCGGGGTTCGGGCGAGTGGGTGACGCCGAGGCGGACGGCCGCGGTCGCGTCGGCCGGGCCGGCGATGTCGGAGTAGCGGTCGCGGCGCAGGTGCGGGTCGTCGACGCCGGCTGCGAATACTGCCCGTCCGCCGACGTCGACGGTGTGGCGGACGTGGGTGAGGTCGGTCCAGCCGTGTTCGAGGAAGGCCGCGCGCAGGTCGCGCCAGGGCAGCTGGTTGCCGTGGATGCGTTTCTTCTTGCCGAGGGGCATGAGGTAGCGGGCCGGGTTCTTGGGTTTCGGTGCGTAGTAGTCGTTGCTGCCGAAGACGAACAGCCCCGGCCGGTTGAGCAGCGGGCCGAGCGCGCGCAGCACCGAGGGCACCGCGGTCCGGTGCGAGAGGTTGTCCCCGGTGTTCACGACGAGGTCGGGCTCGAGTTCGCCGAGGGCGGCGACCCAGCGTTGCTTGCTCTGGTGTCCGGGCAGCATGTGCAGGTCGGAGACGTGCAGGATGGTGAACGGCCGGGTGCCGGGGGCGAGTACGGGCAGTTCGGCGGTCCGCAGCGTCCAGCGTCGCCGCTCGATTCCGACTGCGTAACCGAGGGTGGCGGTTCCTAGGGCGATGGTCCCTACGGCCAACCGCTTCGCGTTGTCTCCGGACGTCCTGGCATTACCGAGCGTACTCACGACCTGGAGGATACGTGTTCGGACGGGTCGCCCGCTGCGGCCGGTGGTTCACGGTTTTTGACCTGCCCCGCTGGTGCGACGCCCGGCGCTGGGGGAGCGGCCAGGATCAGGGCTCGACGCGGAGGCCGAACGGTGCTGGCCGCAGCCCTGTGGCGTCAGCGCCTGGGAACAATTCCGTTGGTCTCGCCGTCAATTGCTGTTCACGGCCAGGGGAAT
This sequence comes from Amycolatopsis sulphurea, assembly GCF_002564045.1. Lineage (NCBI taxonomy): Bacteria > Bacillati > Actinomycetota > Actinomycetes > Pseudonocardiales > Pseudonocardiaceae > Amycolatopsis > Amycolatopsis sulphurea. The sequence continues at coordinate 2,839,527 of NZ_PDJK01000002.1, forward strand.
GGTGGAATGTATGGCCGCGAGGGTTTGTCCGGTGGAAGCGTAACGGCGGCCGCGAAAACATTCCCGGCCGCCTGTCTCTGACCGCTGCAACTGAATTCGGGGTGCGCAGGCTCGATTTTCATCCAGCTCCGCGCACCCCGATTAGCTACCTCAATGCCCCGTGTACTTCGGATCCTCCGGCGGCAATTGTGCGATCGGCTGGTCGCCCAGAATGTTCTTCATCGCCCCGAACCAGGTCTGTGCCGGGGTCACACCACCGAACATGTTGGCGTTGCTACCGCAGGTGGTGACATTGCCGACGCCGTTGAAACACAAGCCGCCGCTGCCGGTGGTGCGGAAGACCATGGCTGCGCCGGCCAATTGCGGAGTGCCGGCGACGAAGGTGGCCGAGCCGTTGTTCTGTGAGGTTCCCGTCTTGCCGATCATCGGGCGGTCCCAGCCCACTGCGGCGGCCGCCTTCGCCGAAGTGCCGCCGGGCTGGTCGTCCTTGCTCATGCCGATCGCGAGGGTGTTCGCGAGGCCTTCCGGGACGACCTGCTCGCATGCTTCTTCCTTGACCGGCACGGTCTTCCCGTCGCGGCCGGTCAAGGATGCCAGTGGCGTCGGTGGACACCAGACGCCGCCGCTGAGCAGGGTCGCCGCCACGTTGCCGAGTTCCAGCCCGCTGGTCGGGCTGAAGCCGAGGGTGAACGCGCCGTAACCGGGGGTCTTGTCGGTCGGCCCGTACGCCTTCGACTGCGGCACGCTCTTCGGGTCCTTCGGATCCACCTCGGCACCGTTGGTGTCGCTGGCCATTGTGTTGCGCATGCCCAGCTTGGTCGCCATGTCGATGACCGGTCCGGTGCCGCCGAGCCGGTCTTCCAGTCCGACGAACGCGGTGTTCGGCGAAGTCGCCAGTGCCTCCTGCAGCGAACTCGAACCGGGGGAGTTCTTGCTCGCGTTGCTCACACAGTACCACTTGGAGTTCAGCGGCGGCCCGGTCGGCGGGCAATGTGAGCCACCACCGGTGAACACGTGTGAGGTGTAACTGCTGCCTACCGGGATGTTGCTGTAAATCCCGGCGATGCCCTGGTTCAGCACCGCCGCCGAGGTGAAGATCTTGTAGCTCGATCCCGCGCCACCGGTGTTGTAGACCCCGGAGGGCAGTGCGAAGGTCGTCTGCCCCTGATCCTGGTCGATGCCGTAATCCCGGTTGGCCGCCAGCGCGACCACCTCGTGCCGGTCCTTTCCGGGTTTGACCAGCGAAAGCGTGTTCGCCACATTCTTCTGTGTCTTGGACACCTGGGTCTCCGCGGAGACCTTGGCCTCGTGGTTGGCCTTTTCGTCCAGCGTGGTCTTGATCGTGTACCCGCCGGTGTAGAGCTGGTCCTTCGACATTCCCGATTTGATCAGGTAATCCTCGACGTATTGGCAGAAGAACCCGTTCTCCGGCCCGGCGCCGGTGCAGTTCGCCGAGGGCTTGGCCGGGGTGTCCGGGGTCACGCCGAGTGGTTCGGCCTTGAACCGGTCCGCGTCCGCCTTGGCCAGCTTCTGGTTGCTGACCATTCGGTCGAGCACCAGGTTGCGCCGCTTGGTGGCCTTGTCCGGGTGGTTCCACGGGTCGTTGACGATCGGGTTGTTCACCAGCCCGGCCAGCAGCGCGGCCTGCGGCACGGTGAGCTTCTCCGGCGTGGTGTCGAAGTAGGCGTGCGCGGCGGCCCCGATGCCGTAGATCTGCCGGGAGAACTCGACCACGTTGAGGTAGCCGGTGAGGATCTGGTCCTTCGACAGCTTCGTCTCGAGGTTGATCGCGATGCGGGCCTCTTTGAGCTTGCGCGAGAGGCTCTGCTCGCGCGCTGTGTCCTGGCCCGCCTTGTCGTCGCGGTAGACGACGTTGATCAGGTAGTTCTTCACGTACTGCTGGGTGATCGTGGACGCGCCCTGCGTGTCACCGCCCGCGGTGTTGGACACCGCGGCACGCAGCGTGCGGGCCCAGTTCACGCCGTGATGCTCGTAGAACGCCTTGTCCTCCGCGGACAGCAGCGCCCAGCGCAGGGAGTCGTTGATCTCATTGGGTGCGACCGGGATGCGGTACTGCTTGTACAGCGTCGCGATCGGCTTGCCCCCGGAGTCGGTGACCGTCGTCACCAAGGGTGGCGGCACGTCGGCAAGATTGGACGAAGTCTGCTCGACTGTCTCGCTTGCCTGGTTCGAGATCACGCCGGCGGCGCCCACCACCGGGAAGAGGATTCCCGCGGTCAGCACCCCCGCGAGCAGGCAGAGGCCGAGGAGCTTGAACAAACCGTCCCTTTTGCGCACAGGGGCCAGGGTACTGAAGGCCCGTGGCGGTTTCGTGACCTCACACCCGCTACTGGCCGGTAAGCAGGGCAAACCGGGCGTCATTCGGGTGTGATCCGGTCGGGTACGGGAAGAGAATTCAAGTTTGGGCTTGGCGAAGGGAACCGTCGCCCCCTACAGTCCGTCAACGTCTCACGTACATGCCGACAGACGGACCAGCACGGGTGGGAGCCGTGGTGGTCCGGACGGCGGCAGCGGCACCGGGGAGGTGCCGTCACCGACGTGCGGCGCAGTGGGAAAACGCTCGCGGGGGTGGGAGCGGGGAGCTTCGCCTTCGCTGGTGCCATACACCAGATGAGGGAGCTGGGGGTATGCAGACCAAAGAGTCGAGCTGGCGGGTCAACGCTTCGTGCCGGGACGCCGATCCGGATGGATTGTTCGTCCGCGGCGCGGAGCAGAACCGGGCCAAATCCGTGTGCATGGGCTGTCCGGTCCGCACGGAATGCCTGGGGGAAGCGCTCGATGGCCGGATCAATTTCGGCGTCTGGGGCGGCATGACGGAACGGGAACGGCGGGCATTGCTGCGCCGTCGCCCGGACGTCGAAAGCTGGACCGGACTGCTCGAAGCGGCCAAACGGGACGCGCTCGCCGCCGCGGCGGGCTAGCCGCGCGTTGCCGGCCTACTCGGATCCCCGTCGCACCCGCGGCGGGGATCCGAGTTGTGCGCGGTAACCGAGCGTGCGTTACGCCGTCGTGCCCAGTGTCGTGCCGATGTCGCGTAGGCCTGCCAGGTCGTGCACGTCGCCGGCGAGGGCGGGCACCTGGACCAGCGGCACCTCCGGATGCGCGCGGGTGAACCGGGCGAGCAGCCGGTTCTCGCGCTCGGCCAGAGCCACGCGATCCGCGTGCAGGCGCAGTACGGCCTCGGCGAGTGGGGCGTTGTGCACCGATTCCGCCGCGGTCAGCGCTTCCGTCGCGGACAGCGGCGCGAGCACCGGATGCGTGCGGTTGGCCACCAGCCCGGCCAGCGGCATCGCCTCACCGGCGAGGCGCTCCACGAAGTAGGAGGCCTCGCGCAGCGCGTCCGGCTCCGGCGCGGCGACCACCAGGAACGACGTCCCGGACGAGCGCAGCAGCTCGGCGGTCTTGCGGGCGCGCTCGCGGAACCCGCCGAACATGCTGTCGAAGGCCTGCATGAACGCCGAGGCGTCGGCCAGCAGCTGGCCGCCGATGATCGTGGACACCGCCTTCGCGAACATCGAGAACCCGGCACTGACCACCTTGCGCAGCCCCCAGCCGCCGGCCTTGGCCGGTCCGGTGAGCAGCCGGATCATCCGGCCGTCGAGTGCGGTGGACAACCGGGTCGGCGCGTCCAGGAAGTCGAGCGCGGACCGGCTCGGCGGCGTGTCGACGATGATCAGGTCCCACTCGTCGGTGGCCGCGAGCTGGCCCAGCTTCTCCATCGCCATGTACTCCTGCGTCCCGGAGAACGAGGTGGAAATGGTCTGGTAGAAGGGGTTCTGCAGCAGCTGCTCGGCGCGTTCCGGGCCGGCGTGCACGCGCACCATGTCGTCGAAGGTGCGCCGCATGTCGAGCATCATCGCCCACAGCTCGCCCTTCGGCTCGAAGCCTTCGACCTGCACCTGTTTCGGGTGATTGCCCAGCTCCCGCAGGCCGAGTGCCTGCGCCAGCCGCCGGGCCGGATCGATGGTCAGCACCACCGTCTGCCGTCCGCGTTCGGCCGCACGCAGGGCCAGCGCCGCGGCGGTGGTGGTCTTGCCGACCCCGCCGGACCCGCAGCACACGATCACCCGGCTTGCCGGGTCGTCGAGCAGGGCGTCCACCTCCAGTTCCGGCATCAGCGCACCCCCTGTTCCTGCAAGGCATCGGCGAGTTCGTAGAGCGCGGCGACGTCGATCCCGTCGGTCAGATCCGGCAGCTCCAGCGTCGGCAGATCGGCCTCCGTGAGCTGCTCGCGGGCCCGCTGCTCGGCGGCCACCCGCACGGCGTGCTCCACGGTCTCCTCGACGAGCGCGTCCAGCGTCTCCTCCGGCAGGTTCAAGCCGGCCGACGCGAGCCCGGACCGCACCCGCACCGCGTCCACCCGGCCGTCCGCGGCCGCGGTCACGGAACGGGCCGGCAGCCGCGGCGGGCGGACCCGGTTGACCAGTACCGCACCCGGGCGGAGATCGGCGCCGTCCAGCTCGGCCACCGCTTCCACGGCCTCCCGGACCGGCATCTCCTCCAGCAGTGTGGTCAGGTGCACCGCGGTCTCCCCGGAGTGCAGCAGCCGGACGACGCCGTCGGCCTGGCCGCGGATCGGGCCGGTCTTGGCGAGATCGGTGAGGGCCTTGGTGACGTCGAGGAACTTCACCACGCGACCGGTCGGCGGAGAGTCCACCACCACCGCGTCGTAGCTGTGCCGGCCGTCGGATTCGGTGCGGCCGACGCACTCCTTGATCTTCCCGGTGAGCAGGACGTCCCGCAGCCCCGGAGCGAGCGTGGTGGCGAACTCGATCGCACCCATCCGGCGCAGCGTGCGGCCGGCGAAACCCAGGTTGTAGAACATCTCGAAGTATTCGAGAAGCGCCGCTTCCACGTCGATGTGCAGCGCCCGCAGCTCGCCGCCGCCGGGGACCGCGGCGATGCGCTGTTCCGCGTACGGCAGAGGTTCGGTGTCGAACAGCTGTGCGATGCCCTGCCTGCCCTCGACCTCGATCAGCAGCACCCGGCGGCCGTCCCTGGCCAGCGCGAGGCCCAGCGCCGCGGCGAGCGTGGTCTTGCCGGTGCCGCCCTTCCCGGTGACGAAATGCAGCCGGGCCCGGGTGAGCTCATCGGTCCAGCCGGCGGGGAGTGTGGTCACACTGTCAACAGTAAACCGGCGTTCAGCTGGCCAGCATCATGACGCCGACCGCAGCCACGACCGCCGCGACGAGGCTCCAGGTCACCACGCCCGGCAGCACGGTAAGGGTGAGCACGGCCACCACGACCAGCGCGGTGGCGGTCACCGTCCCGGCGATCGCGACCCGGCCCGAGTCGTTCACGCGATCGCGGCTCTTCGCCATGATCGCGAGCGTCAACGGCAGCCCCGCTACCGCGAGCGCCACCGTCGCGATGATCCGCCAGGTCTCCACGGCACCACGCTAGCGACCCTTTGCTCGGCCCGTCCGGCCCGTGCCCGGATCGAGGCGAATGTGAGGTGGCCCACACCGGCCACGATCCGTCACCCGTTCACCTGGTCGGGTGGCCGGCTTCGACGGCGGCGGTCCGGACCGGGCTTGCCCGTTTGGTTACGCTCCCGGGTCATGAGCGCGACCAAATGGGAGTACGCCACCATCCCGCTGCTGATCCACGCGACGAAACAGATCCTCGACCAGTGGGGCGAGGACGGTTGGGAGCTGGTCACCGTGCTGCCCAACTCGAGCGGCGAACAGCACGTCGCCTACCTCAAGCGGCCGAAGAGCTGAGGGGGCGGCTGTGACCTGGAGCGAACGGCTCGCCGAACTCGGTCTCGAACTGCCCGGAGTCGCCGCACCGCTGGCCGCTTACGTGCCGGCCGTGCGTAGTGGCTCGCACGTCTACACCTCCGGCCAGCTGCCGTTCGTGGACGGCGTGCTCGCCGCGACCGGCAAGGTCGGCGCGGAGGTCAGCCCCGAGGAAGCCAAGGGGCACGCCCGGATCGCGGCCCTCAACGCGCTGGCCGCGGTGCACGCGCTGGTCGGCATCGATTCGGTGACCCGGATCGTCAAGGTGGTCGGCTTCGTCGCGTCCGCGGACGGCTTCACCGGCCAGCCCGCGGTGGTCAACGGCGCCTCCGAACTGTTCGGCGAGGTGTTCGGCGACGCCGGGGTGCACGCGCGTTCCGCGGTCGGTGTCGCGGAACTCCCGATCGGGTCGCCGGTGGAGGTCGAACTGATCGTGGAGGTGCAGTGATGGACCCCGATATAGAACAGTCTCTGCACGAACTGCTGCTCCGCCTGGCCGGCCGGACACCCGACCAGCTCCTGTGGCGGTTCCGGGACTGGCTCGGCGAGGGCGCCATGGGCACCCTCGCGCGGACCCTGCCCAGGTCTTTGCTCAAGCACAGGATCGATCTGGACCAGACGGAGTACCGGCTGCTCGTGGCCGGTCTGATCCCGCACGGCGCGGACTGGCACCAGGTGAGTTCCACCCTGGGGGTAGACGACGTCGCCGAGACCCGGTACACATTCACGCGGAGTGCACCCGAATGGGTGAACTCGGTCGATTCCGTGTCCGTGCTGCTCCACGCGACCCTGCGTGGGCGCCCGGACGTGGGGGAAGTGCGGCAGAGCTGGCGGCGCCTGGGTGGCGCGGCCGGCGAGGACGGGGCCAAGCGGGTCCTGCTGGTCACCGCGACCGCGGGCCGGCCGAGGCTCACCGGGGAACTGCAGCGGGTTCTGCGGGTCCTGGGTGACGAGGAGCCCAGCGTCGAGGTCCTTCCGCCGCGGTTCGACCCTCCCGGGTACCACCGGGCCGCGCTCGCCGAAGCCGAGCTGGTCTGCGTCGGCGCCGCGGGTGCCGGTCATCGACTAGTCGCCGCGTAACGCTCGAGCCGCCAGGCGAGCTGGGAGGAGCAGAGCAATGGTGGAGGTTCACGACGGCCCGCCGATGGACGGGTTCTCGGTGCCCCTGCGTCTGCACAACTTGTTGCTGGCTGTGGCGGGCCGCATCGATGACAGCGCGCTCACCGAGGCCCGCGAGCTGATCGCCCGCGCGCACATCGACGAGGCCGTGGAACTCACGACGGGCACGTTGATCGCGGGCCGGATCCCGGTGACCTCGAACGAGCAGACCGAGCTTGCGCTCGTGCTGGAAATGAGCCGGTCGGACGCGACGCTGGCCAACGACCTGCTGGTCGAGGACGCGGAGCCGTTGCAGACGCACCGGTTCACCGGTGATCACCAGCCCGAGTTCGGTCTCGCCGAGGCACTCGACCGGACCCTCCAGGTGCTGCCGGACGTCCGTTCGGTGCACGCGGTGTGGCGCAACACCCCGGCCGGCAGCGTGCCGGGCGCGCTGCCGCAACGTGTGGTGCTGGTGGAACTGGGCCCGGAGGGCAACCCGCCCGCCGTCGCCTTCCGCGTGGACACCGCGTTGCGGCGGGCGGGCATCCGCTCGGTGGTCGAGGTGAGCGGGCCCGGCGTCCCGAAGTCCGACTACCACCAGGCCGCAGGCGCCGTCGCGACTCCGGTGTGGGTCACCGGCAGCACGCACTCGGCCCCGGATTACCGCCCGGAACCGAGCACCCCGCCGCGGGCGCCGGTGTCCCCGCCGCCGGTAGCCGAACCGGTGGCGGAAACGCCGAGCAGGCACGGCATCCGCCCGGCCGCGGAAGCGTCCGTCCCGCCGGCCCCCATCGCCCCGGTGGTGCCGATCGTGCAGAACCCGCCGCCCGCCGAGCCCGACCGCCCGGCCGTGCGCCCGGAGACCCGCGCCGAGCGCACCTCGGACCTGACCTCGGCCGAGGTCGCCCAGCTGCGGCAGGCACTGGCCGAGGACCCGGAAAAGGGCCGCGAGATCGCAGCCGGCAAGCCGAGCATGCACGAGGTCGTGGAGCTGCCCGCGCTGGACCTGGACGACCCCAGCCTCTCCGAACGGGATCGCGCCCTGCTCCGGGAACTCCACGAGGAACTGGCCGAACGCGAACGAGCCGAAGCCGCCCGTCTGCGCCTCAACGGCGCATCCCGCTCCGGCGGCGACCAGCGGTGGTCGGGTTCCTGAGCCGTCGGTTGCAGGCTGAACCGGCTGTTGCGCGTTCGGCCTGAACTTGGGTCTTTGCGCGTGTTTCAAGGTTGGAAGCTGGATGGCGGACCAGGGTGCGGAGTCTCGGCGATCGGCGTGGGTCCCGGCTGTGAGCAGACGATCGTGCGGCACGAGTTCGCCTAGCTTCCGTTTCCAATGCTGTGAAGAGGCCCTTCAAAGCATTGGTCTGGACGGGGCGCGTCAGCCGAGGGCGCGGCCATTCGGGTGTTTGGGTACCGCACCCCCGTGATGGCGGCTGGCAGTGGTCGCGTTTCCTTGCCCTTGCCCTTGCCCTTGCCCTTGCCCTTGCCCTTGCCCTTGCCCGTGCCCGTGCCCGTGCCCGTGCCCGTGCCCGTGCCCGTGCCCGTGCCCGTGCCCGTGCCCGTGCCTGCTGCTCGCGATCCTGCCTGCGGCCCGCGACCCCGCCTGCTGCCGGTGGCCTGTGACCCCATGACCCTGCCTGCAGCCCGTGGCCTGTGGCTCGTTCGGTCCGCAGGCCGGTGTGGGCCGCCCGGCCGTTTGTCCGGTGCCGGGCCGTGATGTGCGTCTGGTGGTCGGCGTTCCGTACTGGTTGCGAGGTATGTTGCCCGGGTGGATCGGCCGCGTGAGTTCGTCTTCGACATCCCTGCCCGCCCGGGCATCGCGATCCGGGACAACGCCGATGGCTCGCCGGTGCGGCCGAAGGATGCCGCGACGGTGATTCTGCTCCGCGACGCCGCGGATGGGCTGGAGGTTTTCCTGCAGCACCGCGTGCGCGGGATGGCGTTCGCCGGCGGGATGACCGTGTTTCCCGGCGGTGGTGTCGATCCGCGGGATGCCGACGCGTCCGTCGCTTGGGCCGGGCCGTCGCCGTCGTGGTGGGGCGAGCAGTTCGCGTGCGACGAGGGGCTCGCCCGTGCGCTGGTGTGCGGCGCGGTGCGGGAGACTTTCGAGGAGTCCGGCGTGCTGCTGGCCGGGACCGAGGACGCCGTGGTCGCCGACGTCGCTCCGTATCGCGAAGCGCGGAAAGCCTTGGAGCGCAGGGAAATCTCGCTCGCCGGGTTTCTCGCTGAGGCGGGCCTGACGCTGCGTGCGGACCTGCTGCGTCCGTACGCCCACTGGGTCACGCCGCGGGAAGAGCCGCGTCGTTACGACACCCGATTCTTCGTCGCGAAGCTCCCGGAGGGCCAACGTGCGGACGGCGCGACGTCCGAGGCCGACGCCGTGGGCTGGCAGCGTCCGGCCGCCGCGATCGCGGACGCGCGCGAAGGCCGCCGCGGGTTGATGCCGCCGACCTGGCTCACCTTGAACGAGCTGGAGGAGTTCGCCACCTCGGACGCCGCACTCGCACAAGCGCGCGAGATCGTGAAGACGGTCCCGAAACTGGTCCCCGACGGGGACCTGATCCGCGTCATCCTCGATCCGACGGAGGACTGAATGACCGCCCCCGCCTACGGCGTGCTGCGCCGGGTTTCCGAGACGGCGTCGGTGCTGCTGGAGAACAACCCGTCCACCATGACGCTGGAGGGCACGAACAGCTGGGTGCTGCGTGCCCCGGAGGCGTCCGCGGGGGTGGTGGTCGTCGACCCGGGCTATCACGATCTGGACCACCTGGAGCGGCTGGCGGATGTCGGCGCGGTCGAGCTGATCCTGCTCACGCACCACCACCCCGACCACATCGAGGGCGCACCCTGGCTGGCCGAACGGACCGGCGCACCGGTCCGCGCGTTCGACGCGTCCCTGTGCCTCGGCGCGGACCCCTTCGCCGACGGCGACGTAGTGTCCGGCGGCGGCCTGGAATTCCGCGTACTGCACACCCCCGGGCACACCGACGACTCGGTCTCCTTGCACGTCGCGAACCAGATCCTGACCGGTGACACCATCCTCGGCCGCGGCACGACGGTTCTGCACGACCTCGGCGATTACCTCCGTTCGCTGCGCCGTCTGATCGACTTGCCCGCGGGTACCCCCGGCCTGCCCGGACACGGCCCGGAGCTGCCGGATCTGCCCGCCACCGCCCGGGAGTACCTCGCCCACCGGGAACAGAGGCTGGACCAGGTGCGTTCGGCCTTGCAGGTGCTTGGCGCGGACGCGACACCACGACAGGTCGTGGAGATCGTCTACGCGGACGTCGACCAATCGCTCTGGCCGCCCGCCGAGGCGAGCGTGCAAGCCCAGCTGGCATACCTGCGTGCTTCGGAGGACGAACGATGACCAACGTCGAGGTCGAGTTCTACTGGCGGCCGGGCTGCCCCTTCAGCGAAGCATTGCACTCGCAACTGGTGGAGAGCGGCTTGGCCCTCCGGGAGATCAATATCTGGGCAGAGCCCGGTGCCGCCGAACGAGTTCGCGAAGTGGCCAACGGCAACGAAACCGTACCGACCGTGATCGTCGGCTCGTCGGCCCTGGTGAACCCGACCGTCGATGAGGTCCACGCCGCGGTGCGCGGGGAATCCGCAGCCTGACCACTCGTTCCTGATCACCCCTTCCGGACCGCGGGCGCCCAGCCGCCCGACTACCGACGACCCGGCGACGGTCGGCGGTGCCAGCGGTGTCGGACCGGCCGGACTGGCGTGCCGCACGGACCGGGCCTGCACCAATCCCCCTGCGTCCATCGAGCTCGCGCCAGCCAGACCGCGCCAGCCAGGCTGCGCCAACCGGCTGCGAGCCAATCCGGCCCCACCCCGGTCGGCCCCGCCCAGATCCACGCCCGTCGATGCAGCCACGTCGACCCGTCCACGGGCCGTGCCGCGTCGGTCCTGCCACACCGACCGGCCGTGCTGGACCGCGCCATCGTCGTTCGTCGGGCGATTCGGCACCCGTCCGGCCCGATTCGGGGCACGACACAATCCGCACTCGGCCATACAGCGGCGGAGCGTCTCCGGCAACCCGCCCGAGCACCACGGGGACAGCGAGGACCCTTGACGACCGCGGTGACATCGCTTCACTCCGTGTCCGCAACCTCCTTCCTCGGCAGGGCAACGCCCGGCGACGTCACCTCGGCAGCATCGGCATCAGGTAGTACGTGAGGCCCACCTCCCTTCCTCGGCCGCGGTGAGGACGCAGGCCCGTCGCCCCGGCTGGATGGCCAGCCGGATCCGCTCACTGGTGAACGGGGCCAGGGCGTCCAGCAGGCGGCGGGCGTGGAAGGTGGGTGAGCTCCGGCCACCGCAAACGTTTGCCTTCAGGGTTTCCTCCGCCTCCCCGGGTGTCCTGGCGGGCGCTCGCGCGGCGGAGGTGGGCGTCCCCGACTTCGAGGGTGAGGATCCGGCGGTCGGCCGAATAGACCCCGACCCGCCGGACGGCGGCGGCGAGATCGCCGGCGTTCAGCTCCACCTCGGTGTCGACGGTGTTCGAGGGGATCGAGTCCTCGGACAGGAACCCGGCGTCGAGTACCGCGGTGGTGACGACACCGCCCGCCCAGCTGAGCACGAATCGTCCGGCGTCGGCGTGCAGCCCGAGAGTGCCGCGGCCGTGCCGGGTGGCCTCGGTCAGCGAGGCAGCCGGGACGAGGACGTCGGTCGGATCCCGTACCGCGTGCAACGGCAGCCGGGCCACGGCCATCCGGTATCGATCCGCTGCGGCCAGCCGCAGCTCCTCGCCGGCGGACTGCACCCGTACGCCGGTGAACAACAGCAACGGGTCGTCCCGCGCGGCGGTGCCCGCCACCGTGCGTACCGCGGAGGCCAGCACCGCACTATCCACTTCGGACAGTTTGGGTGGTGGGCCGGTGTCCTGGTGAAGATCCCGGTCCTGCAGCGGCAGCGCGAATCGCGCACCCTCCGTCCGTATCACCAGCCGGCTGCCTTCGACGACCAGCCGGGTCTGGTCGACGTCGAGCATCCGCAGCGTTTCGGCGAACGGCGCGGCCGGTACCAGCACCTCACCGTCGGTGTGCGTGGTCGCGGGACTGGTGAATCGCACGGCCAGCTCGTGGTCTCCGCCGGAGACCACGAGACCGCTTGCGCTCGCCCGCAAGCGCAGCCGAGCCTGCCGCGCGAGGAGTCGTACCGCGGCGTTCGTGACCGCTGCCAGCGGCCGCACGAGGGAGGTCAGATCCATGCCGGCCAAGCTAGCGACAGCCACCGACAAAAGCTCGCGCCCGTTTTCGGAAATGCGTGCTGACCTGCGGAAAATTGACCGGAGCGAAAGGGACCAATACTCCGCTCAGCCTCCGGTGGCGACCAGTTCGCCGCTGGGCGAACCGGCCGCCGCCGACGTCGGCCGCACCGTCTCGCGCAGAAGCCACACGAGCACGGACAGGGCCACCCCGGCCACCCCACCGGCAAGGAACGCGACACCGATCCCAAAGTGCTCGACCAGGTATCCGCTCATCGACTGCCCGGCAGCGAGCCCCAGCGTGACCGCAGTCAGTACCCAGCCGAACGCTTCGGCCGCCGTGCCCGGCGGTGCCACGGCCTCGATCACCGCGGAGTGCGTAGTCGACTGCGGCGTGATCATCGCCCCCGCCAGCAGCATCACCAATGCCAGCGCCCACAACGACGACGGCAGCGCGAGCAACGCCACGAACGCACCGAAGCCGCTCAACAGGACCGGCAGTCGCAAGTTGAGTGCCCGTGGCCACGGGCGCAAGCTGTACGTCACGCCGAAGGCGACTGAGCTGATTGACCACGCAGACAGCAGTAGTCCGCTGAAGGACGTATGCCCGGCTTCTGTCGCTGCGGCGGGCACGGCGACCTCGACGAAGCCGATCACGAGGCCGAAGCCCAACGCCGCCAGCGCGAGCGTGCGCATGCCCGACCCGGCCAGCGCGCCGAGCAAGGGCTTCTTCGCGTGCGGAGCGCGACCCCACGCGCGTACGACAGGGCTCAACGCGAACAGTATCGCCCCGATGACCATCGTCGCGGCCCCGACGACCATGCCGGTGCCCGGCCACGGAGCGGTGATCAACAGGCCCGCGATGCCCGGCCCGAGGATGAAGAAGACCTCCATGCTGATGGCTTCGTAGGACAGCGCGGCGTTACGCGCCTGCCCTGCCGGTAGCAGCTTCGTCCAGAGCGCGCGCGAGGCGGAGCCGACCATCGGTTCCGACAGTCCCGTCGCGGCAGACAGCGCTACCAATACGAAGGTGGACGCGTGCGCCTCGATCGCGACGGCGAGCGCAGTCATCGACAGCGTCAGCAACGCGGCTACAACCAGCAGGGGGCGCGTCGGCCCGAAGCGGTCGATCAGTCGTCCCTGGATCACCGCGCCGAGCGAGACGCCTGCGAGGGCGCTGGCGGAAACCAGCCCTGCGTCGGCGAACGAGCCGGTCTCGCGCTGTACGTAAAGCAGCGCCGAGATACCGACCATCGCGATCGGCAGCCGGGCCAGCGCCGAGGCTACGGCCGGACCTCGTGCGCCGGGTGCGGTCAGGGCGGCACGGTAGTCAGCGAGCGTGGTGCGGCCTTCGAGGTGAGCAGACTGGGACACACGTACCAGTCTGCCATAAACTGGTACGTTGGTACCAGTAAAGTGCCGGTCACGTGCGTCACCTTTGTGCCTGACGTGTGAAGTCTGCGCGCGACTCGTGTCCTGTCGTGCAGGAAGAAATGGCGTCGGTGCTGCGAGGCGAATCACTGAGGCGACCGTCGGGTGTGCAGGTGATCGCGGTTGATTCGGAACTCGGCCGGGACCGTGTGCCGATTGGGGATTTTGTTCCGTAAGAACAGCTTTTGGCATAGGCGGATGTGGCGATCGAGGTGGCTGCGCGCACATCCGGTGCTCGGCTCGTTGTCGTTCTGTCGGCGGAAAAACTCGTGACGGGCCCGCTGTCGCGGAGTACCGTGAAGGTTCTCGGACGTAGTCCAGCCGCATCGTCGGCCGGCGATGCTCAGCTCTCTCTGCAGGGCTTGAAACGCCGGTTGTGGGGGCGGCTGGTCTCGATCCGGTAACGGCAGATGGATTTTCGATGAACTGGTGCAACTAATCCGCGGAGTCGGCGTCCTTGAGGGTGAATGGCCTTGAATTCGTGGGTAGCGGCCATGATGGTTGTACAACAGCACAGCACCCAGCTCCCTCCGGCATAAGGGTCGGGGCCTGGTCCGGAGGGCGGGGAGCGCGGGTCGTCGGGGGATGATCCGCGCACAGGCAAGGAGCCGGTGCGCCACGTCGGGGGTGGCGCCCGGCTCCTTGTCATTTTCCGCTCCGGGAGCCGGAGTGCGGGAAGGACACGGTGGGGCCGGGCAGATGCCGCACGTGTGGGGGACGAGGTCTCCGCGATCGGGGAAATCTCGGGTGTGGTCGTCACTGTGCGGGTTCGGCGGGGTGCCGGTGAGAAGGCGCAGGGCGTGGGGGAAATGCCGGGGCTGGGATGTCGGGGCAGGGAAATGTGGGGGCTGGGGATGTGGGGCGCGGAGCCCGGCTGAAGGCAGCGGCCGGGTGAGGAGAGTCTCTTGGGGGCTGATCCGGACGGTGGGGGCTGGCGTGCTCCACCTAAAAGAACCCGGACCGGGACTTGATCGGTGGGGGCGGCTGATCAGGACGGTGTGGGCAGGGCGGGACCGGTAGGTCTGGCAGCACGAAGCTGCGCGGCATGAGTGTCGGCCGACGCCCTCTGCTGCAACGGGATGCGCGTCGTTGGCCAGCGGGCCGTGTGCAGGGAAGTCGGCAGGGAGGACATGGCCGGTGTTGACGGCTGAGCGTGTCGGCTGGTGAGGAGAATGGTGGTCGGCTGTGTCTTTGGTGAGGCCGGGGTCGGTAGTCGAGTGCAGTGCCGTCGGTGCGGGGAGGAAGCCCGGGGCTGGCGGCTGAGCGCAGTGCAGTGCGGTCGGCTGGAGGAAGTGGTTCGAGTTGGCATAGGCCGAGCCTGGTGCCGTGGGAGGAAGCGTCCAAAGTCGACGGCCAAGCACGGTGTCGTCCGCATGATTCGCCGACAGGATCGCAGGGCGAAACCTCGGAGTTCACTGATGGTTACCGCCAATGTGGCGAGCGGCCCGGTGATGTCCAGAGGTGACCCGCATGGCGAGTACGCAAAGTGACGGTTGTTGCCGGTCAATACCGGAGTGCCCGGGCAACCCCGCCGAGTACGGGCAGCTTTGCCTTTGCCCGGGCGAACGTCTCCGCCGGGCAAACGTCGCCCCGTGCGGCCTCGCTCCGGGCGAACCCCGCGCCGAGCAGACGCCCGCCAGGCCAAACGCTGTGCTGGGCAAGTCCGTCAGGTATCCGCGGGAGACCCCGCCCCGGACCCCAGGATCCTTGCCGGGCGCGGCCCCCACGGGAGCCCTTCTGGGCGTGACGCCGGGAACCAGCCCGGCAACCGCGGGAAACCAGCCGGGCGCCAGGGGAAAACCCAGCCGGGCGAACCCAGCCGGGCGCCGGGGGGAAACCCAGCCGGCGCCGGGGGGAAACCCAGCCGGGCGCCGGGAAACCCAGCTGGGGAACATCCTCGGGAAACCCAGCCGGGAGCACCCACAGGAAACCAGCCAGACACCCGCCGGGACCCCGAAGGGCCCGCCCCAGACAAGCCAAAGGCCACCCCCACCCGCACGAGACGGTGGGAGTGGCCTTCGGGGAATACGTCAGCGGGCGCGGCGGGCCAGCCGCTCCGGGTCCAGGATCAGTACGCTCTTGCCTTCCAGCCGGAGCCAGCCGCGGTGGGCGAAGTCGGCGAGTGCCTTGTTCACGGTCTCGCGGGAGGCGCCCACGTACTGGGCGATCTCCTCCTGGGTGAGGTCGTGCGTCACGCGCAGCAGGCCGGCTTCCTGGCTGCCGAAGCGCTGGGCCAGCTGCAGCAGCGCGCGGGCCACGCGGCCGGGCACGTCCGTGAAGATCAGCTCGGCGACCATGTTGTTCGTGCGGCGCAGGCGGCGGGCCACCACGCGCAGCAGCTGCTCGGCGATCTCCGGGCGGGTCGAGATCCACTGGCGCAGCGCCGGGCGGTCCATCGTGACCGCGCGGACCTCGGTGACCGTCGTCGCGCTCGAGGTGCGGGGGCCGGGGTCGAAAATGGACAGCTCGCCGAACATGTCGGACGGGCCGAAGATGCCGAGCAGGTTCTCCCGGCCGTCCGGCGACTTGCGGCCGATCTTCACCTTGCCGGACTGGATGATGTACAGCTTGTCGCCCGGTTCGCCCTCGTTGAAGATGACGTGGCCGCGGGGGAACTCCACGGATTCCAAGGTCTGGGCCAGCGCCTCCGCCGCTGCCGGCTCCACACCCTGGAAAATGCCCGCACGGGCCAGGGTTTCGTCCACCTCGGGTGCCTCCTCGTCGAGAAACGAGCACTGCCTCCGCACACCGGAGGCAGTGTCGCCGATCACTTTCGCGTCAGTCTAGGGTCTACCGGCAAGATCGCCCGTCGGCTCGCCGAGCGAAGCCGGCGGCCGGGGATGACCTCGTCCGACTGAGCAGCCTAACTCCGCACGCGCCGCGCGCGTAGCCTGGCTGCCCGTCCGCCCAGCCGACGTAGCCTGAACAGCTCCAGTGCCCGGCCGATCCCGTGCCCGTAGAGCGCCCGGACCTCGTTCGGCTGCGCCTTCTCCAGGAACTCCTCGACCTCGTTCTCCTGCACCGCGACATGCTTGAGCCGAGTCTCCACCCGCTCCATGAAAAGCGCGAAGAACATGATCACCAGGGGGACCAAGATCACGAACCAGACGGTCATGCGACACATCCGTCAAACACAGTCATGGACTCCAGATCCTCGCTCATGGCGGACGTGCGCCAAGGTGGTGTTCTGGCGGGTCGGCCGCCCACCATCGGGTGCTCCGACCGGCTCGTCCGACCCGCCCGTAGGCTATCGGGGTGCCACCAGCTGCCCCGAACGCCCCCCGCAAGGGTGGCGCCGAAAGCCGGCTTGCCCTCGTAAGACGCGCCCGGCGGATGAAACGTTGCCTGGACGAGGTATATCCGGACGCGAAAGCCGAGCTGGATTTCACGAATCCGCTGGAACTGCTGGTCGCGGTGGTGCTGTCCGCGCAGACCACGGACGTGCGGGTGAACCTGGTCACGCCGGCATTGTTCGCGAAGTACCGCACCGCCGCCGGCTACGCCGCGGCTGACCGCGCCGAGCTGGAGGAGTTCCTGCGCCCGACCGGGTTCTTCCGGGCCAAGGCCAGCTCGCTGCTGGGGCTCGGCGCGGCGCTCGTCGAGCGGTTCGACGGCGAGGTGCCGCGCAAGCTGGAGCAACTGGTCACCCTCCCGGGCGTGGGCCGCAAGACCGCGAACGTGGTGCTCGGCAACGCCTTCGACGTGCCGGGCATCACAGTGGACACCCACTTCGGCCGGCTCGTGCGCCGGTGGGGCTGGACCACCGAGGAGGACCCGGTCAAGGTCGAGCACGCGGTCGGCGAGCTGATTCCACGCAAGGAGTGGACGATGCTGTCCCACCGCGTGATCTTCCACGGCCGCCGGGTCTGCCACGCACGCAAACCGGCATGCGGGGCCTGTCCGCTGCGCAAGGACTGCCCGTCGTTCGGTGCTGGGCCGACGGAGTTCGAAATCGCCGCGAAGCTGGTCAAGGGCGAGGAGCGCGACCACATTCTCGAGTTGGCGGCGCGCGGGTGACCACTGCCACGAAGTGGGCCTTGGGCGTCGCGGTACTCGCTGTCGCTGCGTTGGTCGCGGTGCTGACCCTGCGTGGCGACGGCAAGTCCGCGCCGGCCGCGACCGGGGATCTCGCGGCGGTACGGGCGCAGGCGAAACTGAGTCCTTGCCCGCCTCCCAGCGGAAAGCCGGTCGCTCAGGCTCAGGGCATCCAGGCCGACTGCCTCGGCGATGGCGCGCGCGTCGACGTCGCCAAGGTGCTCGGCGGTGCGCCCACGTTGGTCAACGTGTGGGCCTCGTGGTGCCAGCCGTGCCGTACGGAGCTGCCGGTGTTGCAGCGCTACGCGGACGAGCCGGGCGCGGTACGCGTACTCGGCGTACAGGTCGCGAGTCCCGCTGAAGACGGCCTCGGCCTCCTGACGAAGCTTGGCGTGCACCTGCCGTCGCTCTATGACGGTGGTGGCCAGACCGGTCCGATCCGCGCCGCGTTGAAGGTGCCGTCGGCGTTGCCCGCTTCGTACCTCGTCACCGCGGATGGACAGGTCCGGTTCATCGCCACTCCACGGTTGTTCGACAGCACCGAGCAGGTGCGTGCCGCTGTGAAGGACTCCTCGTGACCGGACCGCTCGTCGAACCCGAGGCCGTACCGGCTTGGCTGCGGCCCCTGGTGAAGGTGTCCGCGGACGTGGACAGCCGCACGTTCACCCGGTTCAGCCCGCCCGAGGATCTGCTCACCCGGGCCGCCGCGGTGCTCATCCTGTTCGGCGAACGGCCGGACGGGCCGGACGTGCTGCTCATCCGCCGGGCCGAGACGCTCGGCTCGCACGCTGGCCAGGTGGCCTTCCCCGGCGGCGGCGCCGAAGACGGCGACGGTGGGCCGGTCGGTACGGCGCTGCGTGAGGCGGAGGAGGAGACCGGCGTCGACCCGTCCGGCGTGCTGCCGGTCGCGGTGCTGCCGGAGCTGTACGTGCCGGTCTCGCGGTTCGCCGTCACGCCGGTGCTGGCGTATTGGCACGAGCCTTCGCCGGTACGCGCGGTCGATCCGGGCGAGACCGCTGCGGTCGCCCGAGTGTCGCTGGCTGACCTGGCCGACCCGGCCAACCGGTTCCGCGTGAGCCGGGAGGGTACGTCGTGGAAGGGGCCGGCCTTCGACGTCGACGGCCTGTTCGTGTGGGGTTTCACCGCCGGGCTGCTGTCGGTGCTGCTTTCCCTCGGTGGCTGGGAACGGGAGTGGGAGACCGGCGACGTACGGGACCTTGACGTAGCGTGGGCCGAACACCATGCCCGGCATACGGCACTGGGCGGCGCGGGCGAGGAGGGACGCCGGTGAACTGGGTCGACGTCGTGGTGCTGGTGCTCGCACTGGTGGCGGCCGTGTCCGGCGCGTTCCAGGGCGTGATCGTGGCGCTGCCCGCGCTGATCGGTGTCGGGCTCGGCGCGGTGGGCGGGGTGAAACTCGCGCCGTTCGTGATCGAGCTGTTCGACAACCCGGTGGCGAAGGTCGCGTTCGCGTTCGCCGTGGTGGTGTTCCTGATCGTGCTAGGCGAGACGCTCGGTGTGTGGGCTGGGCGGAAGCTGCGGAACAAGATCAACCCGGACCGGCTGTCCGCGATCGACAAGACGCTCGGCGCGATCGTGCAGGGCGCGGCGGTGTTCATCGTGGCGTGGCTGGTGGCGAACCCGCTCACCACGGTGTCCGCGGTGCCGGGACTGGCGAAGTCGATCAACTCCTCGGTGGTGCTCGGCAAGGTCAACGACCTGATGCCGTCGGAAGCGCAGGGGTTGCCGAGCGATCTGCGCAAGCTGCTGGACGCGTCCGGGTTCCCGTCCGTGCTGGCGCCGTTCGAGAAGGCGCCCGCGGTGGACACGCCGCCGCCGGACACCTCGTCCGCCAACGTTTCCGCGGTCGCGCGCCGGGTGCACCCGAGCGTGGTCAAGATCCGCGGCAGCGCGCCGTCGTGCTCGCGTTCGCTGGAGGGCAGTGGCTTCGTGATCGCGCCGCAGCGCGTGATGACGAACGCGCACGTGGTCGCCGGGACCGACGAAGTCGGTATCGAGTCCAGTGAGGGCGATTACCGGGCACGGGTCGTGTACTTCGATCCTGGGGTGGACATCGCCGTGCTGGCAGTACCCGGGTTGCGCGCGCCGGTGCTGCCGTTCGCTCCGGAGACCGCGAAGGCGGGCGACAACGCTGTAGTGCTCGGTTACCCGCTCGACGGCCCGTACACCTCGACTGCGGCCCGGATCCGGCAGCGGATCAACTTGCGTGGCCCGGACATCTACGACGCCAACACCGTGCAGCGCGATGTGTTCACCGTCCGTGGCACCGTCCGCAGCGGAAACTCCGGCGGCCCGATGATCACGCCGGACGGAGAGGTGATCGGGGTCGTGTTCGGTGCGGCGGTCGAGGATCAGGACACCGGGTTCACGCTGACCGCCGAGCAGGTCCGCGCGGAGGTCGACGCGGCCCCGTCGCAGACCAGCCGGGTGGCCACCGGCGCCTGCGCTGCTTGAGTCCCGGGAAATGCCGTGAAGGGGCCCTTCACGGACTCTGAATCCGTGAAGGGGCCCTTCACAGCTTTGCGGTCGGCGGTCAGCGCACGAAGTCGATGAGGGATTCGGTGACCCGCTCCGGGACTTCCAGGTGCGGGAAGTGCCCGACCTCCGGCCAGATCTGCGGGGCCTGGTGCGGCCCCGCCCAGTGCACCGACGTCAGCGCGGTTTCCGGGAGGATGCAGGTGTCCTCCGCGCCGTGCAGTTGCAGCAACGGGGCGGTCACCCGGCGCCCGACCGCCTCGGTGAATCGGCGGCCGTCGCCGCGGAACTGCGCGCGGAAGGCCCAGCGGTAGTACTCCAACGCGGAATGCGCGACCCCGGGTACGAGCATTGCCTGCCGGAACGCGGGCACGGTCTCGGCGAACTCCCGGGTGTCGCGCCAGCGTGCGCCGGACCAGTCGGAGAAGAGCGTCTCGACGTTGGCCGCGCTGTCTCGGACGAGCCATTTCTCCGGCGCCATCGGGACCTGGAAACGGAACAGGTGCCCGGTCGCCCGTGCTTGTCCGCGTGCGGGGCGCAAAGCCGAGCGTTTCACCGCGGACTTGAGCGCCAGCGGATGCGCGCCGCCCACGGACGTCACCGAGGCGACCAGCCGCGGGTGCAACGCCGCGACGGTCCACGCGAGCATTCCGCCCCAGGCGTGTCCGACGAGGTGTGCCCGGCGGGCGCCGAGGGCCTTGATCAGGCCACCGACGTCGCCGGCCAGCGTCCACGCGTCGTAGCCGCGCGGTGGTTTGTCCGAGTCGCCGTAGCCGCGCAGGTCCACCGCGACCGCGCGGAAGCCTGCCTCGGCCATCGCGGGCAGCTGGTGGTGCCAGGCCCACCAGTACTCGGCGAAGCCGTGCAGGAACAGCACCAGCGGTCCCTCGCCGCACTCTGCGACGTGCAGCCGGATGCCGTTCGCCGAGACGTCGCGGTGCACCCATGGGCCTTCGGCCCGCACGATCGACGGGTCCGGGGTCAGCTCCAGCACCTGCTCCGCCTCAGCCCGCCCGGCCGCGGTCAGGCTTGGGTGGCGGGCAGGTCGTCTTCGGCGGCCTTACGCGGCTTGAGTGCCGCGGCGGTCTCCTTGACACTGCCGATAGTGCGTTCCGGGGCGCGTAGCTTCTTCACCTTGCGCCAGCCGAGGAACGCGGTCAGCGCCGTGGTCAGCAGCATCAGGCCGAATACGGTGAGGAACGCGGGCCAGCGGACACCCCACCAGTCGGACAGGATCTCCGCGACGAACAGGAACAGGAAGTAGGAACTGTAGAGCCCCACCGCGAGCGCGATGAGGAAGAAGACCGCGCCCTTGAGCGCCTTCTTCATCTCGGCGACCAGCTCCGACTTCGCCAGTTCCACCTCGGCCCGGACCAGCGTCGACAGGTGCTGGGTGGCGTCGCCGACCAGCCTGCCGATGGATTGCTCGCTCGCCGCGGCCTCCTCATCGCTGGACAGGGGCAGGTACGGCACGGCCCCCACGCCGTCGGGGCTGGTGCGCTCGTGTTTGGGGCTGCTCACCGGGTCATCGTGCCACGTGGTCGTTCTCCGGGCGCGACGGACCGGCGGGAGTGTCGTGATCAGTCCACCGGCGCGTGCGCCCGGCTGCGCCGCAGCAGCAGCGCGGCCGAGCCCAGCGAAGCCACCACCGATCCGATCAGCACCGCCGCCTTGGCCAGCTCGCTGGTCTCTTCGGGCAGCGCCAGTTCGGCTATCAGCAGGCTCACCGTGAACCCGACGCCGCCCAGCAGCGCCAGCGCGCTCAGGTCGCGCCAGCCCATGCCGCGGGGCTTCTCCGCTATCCGCAGCTTCACCGCCAGCATGCTCGCGCCGAGGATGCCCACGAACTTCCCGCCGACGAGTCCGAAAAGGACGGCCAGCGGCAACGCCGTGGTGAACACCTGCGCCAGTGCGTCGCCGTTCACCGAAATCCCCGCGGCGAACAAGGCGAACATCGGTACCGCGACCGCGGCCGACCACGGCTGCAGCCGGTGTTCCAGCCGGACCGCGGGAGCTTCGTCCTCGCCCTCGTCCGGGCGGACCCGGGTGAGCAGGCCGAGCAGGACGCCGGCGATCGTCGCGTGCACCCCGGCGGAATGCACCGCGACCCAGGTGACCAGCGCGAGCGGGACGTACAGCCAGGACGCGCGCACGTGTTTGTGCTGGAGGAACGCGTACAGCGCGAGCGCGAGCACCGCGACTCCGGCGGCGATCAGGTCGAACCCGCTGGTGAAGACGATCGCGATGATCAGGATGGCGCCGAGATCGTCCACCACGGCCAGGGAAAGCAGGAACACCCGCGCGCTGCTGGGCAGGTTCGACGCGGTCAGCGCGAGTACGCCGAGCGCGAACGCGATGTCGGTGGCCACCGGGATCGCCCAGGCCCGGTCCATGCCCGGCGTGCCTGCCCCGATCGTGATCGCGACCAGCGCGGGCACCAGCATTCCGCCGGCCGCGGCGAGCACCGGCAGGATCGCCTGCTTGAGCCGGGACAGCTCGCCCACCACGAGTTCCCGCTTGAGTTCCAGCCCGGCGACGAAGAAGAACAGCGCGAGCAGCCCGTCCTTCGCCCAGTCGCCGACGGTGAGGTTCAAGTGCAGGAACTCCGGGCCGAGCCGGACGTCGCGCAGCGCTTCGTAAGTACCGCGCAGCGGCGAGTTCGCCCAGACGAGCGCCACCGCGGTGGCGGCGAGCAGGATCAGCCCGCCGGTGGTCTCGGTGCGCAGGTAGCGGGTGAACTCGGCGACGGCGCGGCGCGGTGCGATCATGGGCAAACCTCCGGGAGGGGTCGACGAAACCTCTTGCCGACCAGGCTTCCCGGCACACCGATAGGCCATTCTACCGGCCGGTACGCCGCAGCGCAGTGGCCTGCGTTACCGAACGTGAAACGGATAGGTCATCCACCGGGACACCGGGCCGAGCCGAAGGGCCTCCTGTTCCGCTGCCCATGCTGCTCGACGGTCTGCGCCGAACGGCTGAGCAAGTCACCTGCCGACGCCGGTTCCTCGTTCACCTGTTCTCCTTCTAGCATGCGAAACAAACACGACAACGTTGTCCCAGCGCAAGGAACGAGACAGGTGTGAGCAGCTCTACCGAAGTCCAGCAGGACACGAGGTTCTTCGGTCACCCGCGGGGACTGGCGAACCTCTTCGGCGTCGAGATGTGGGAGCGCTTCTCCTACTACGGGATGCAGGGCATCCTCGCCATCTACCTTTACTACCAGGCGAGCCAGGGTGGGCTCGGAATCGACCAGAGTGCCGCGGTCGGCATCGTCGGCGCCTACGGCGGCACGGTGTATCTGTCCACTGTGGTCGGCGCCTGGATCGCGGACCGGCTGCTCGGCTCCGAACGGACCTTGTTCTACAGCGCGATCATCGTGATGATCGGGCACATCGCGCTGGCCGTGCTGCCCGGGATGGCCGGCGTCGGAGTCGGCCTCGCCTGCGTGGCGCTCGGTTCCGGTGGGCTGAAGGGCAACGCCACCTCGGTGGTCGGCACGCTCTACGCCGAAGGCGACGAACGGCGCGACGCCGGCTTCACGATCTTCTACATGGGCGTCAACCTCGGCGGGTTCATCGGCCCGCTGCTGACCGGGCTCGCCCAGCAGAACCTCGGATTCCACTTCGGCTTCGGGCTCGCCGCGATCGGCATGGCGCTCGGCCTGATCCAGTACACGCTCGGCCGCAAGAATCTCGGCGAAAAGGCCTCCGAGGTGCCGAATCCGCTGCCCTCCTCGCAGCGGATGGTCCCGATCGTGGTCGCCGTGGTGCTCGTCGCCGCGATCGTCGTACTGATCACCTCCGGGGTGATCACCGCGGAGAACCTCGCCGATGTGGTGATCTACATCGTGGTGGTGATCTCGGTGGGGTACTTCGTGGTCATCCTGACCAGCAAGAAGATCACCGCCGACGAGCGCAGCCGGGTGTTCTCGTTCATCCCGATGTACCTCGCCAGTGCCGCGTTCTTCTCCCTCTACCAGCAGCAGTCGACGGTCGTGGCGATCTACAGCGACCAGCGGCTGGACCGGAACCTGTTCGGCTGGGAGATGCCGGTGTCCTGGGTCAACTCGATCAACCCGGTGTTCGTCATCGTGTTCGCCCCGATCGTCGCGGCGATCTGGACCAAGCTCGGCCCGCGGCAGCCGTCCACGCCGATGAAGTTCGTGTTCGGCACGGTGCTGATGGGCTTGGCGTTCCTGCTGTTCCTGCCGATGACCGGGACCGGCGAGAACGGCAGCCCGCTGATCGCGCTGGCCGGCATCCTGTTCGTGTTCACCGCCGGTGAGCTGATGCTCTCGCCGGTCGGGCTGTCGCTGTCCACGAAGCTCGCGCCGGAGAAGTTCCGTACGCAGATGGTGGCGCTGAACTTCCTGTCCGTGTCACTGGGTACGGCGCTGTCGGGCAAGCTCGCGGAGTCCTACGACGTGCACAACGAAACGCCGTACTTCAGCATCATCGGCGGTGTCGCGGTCGCGGTCGGGCTGCTGTTGTTCGCCTGCCTTCCGTTCGTGCGCAAGCTGATGAAGGGCGTGCACTAACCGACGGTGGTGCCGAAGGCCACGCCGACGAAGTAAGTGACGAGCATGGTGAGGGCGCCGACACCCACGTTGCGGACGATCGCCCGCCCTGCCTTCGCGTTGCCGAGTCTCGCGCTGACGAACCCGGTCAGCGCGAGGCCTGCCACCACCGCCAGCGCGCAGGCCCACACGCGCACGCTGACCGTCGTCCAGGCGATCGCCAGCAACGGCAGCAGCGCGCCGGCCGTGAACGCGACGAGCGAAGCCCACGCGGCCTGCCATGGACTGGTCAGGTTGTCCGGATCGATGCCGAGCTCCGCCTCGGCGTGCGCCTGCAGGGCGTCCTTGCGGGTCAGTTCCCGCGCCACTTGCCCGGCCAGCTCGGGGGAGAGGCCCTTCTCCTGGTAGATCTGCGCCAGCTCGTGTTCCTCGGCCTCGGGCATGGTTTTCAGTTCGTGCTTCTCCAGCCGCAGCAGGGCTTGTTCGGTGTCCCGCTGGGTACTCACGCTCACGTATTCCCCACCGGCCATGGAAAACGCGCCGGCGACCAGCCCGGCAATTCCCGCGGTGAGGATCGCGGTACTGCTCGTGGTGGCCCCGGCGACCCCGACCACGATGCCGGCCACCGACACGATCCCGTCGTTCGCCCCGAGAACTCCGGCGCGCAACCAGTTCAGCTTGCCGCCGAGGTCCTCGTGCGGCTCGTGGGGATCGTGCTCGCCGAGCTGCCGCTGCGTTTCGGTCACAATGGCCAGTGAAGCACGAAGATTGTGCTCACGCGATACTCGGCGGAATTATTGCCAGGGGGAGTTAAGAAAGGCAAACCTCACTGTGTGATGCCTTTCCTGAGCTGATCTTATTGTGGCGAGTGGAATTGTGGTTTCGGCTCGCCGAGGGTATGAGAAACGCCCGGCGGTACCGGACCGCCGGGCGTTCCCTCGTCGGATGGTTCAGACGTCCAGCTCGGCGAGCGCCGCCTTGGCCGCTTCGAGCTCGGCCTCCAGCTGCGCCACCTTCGCCGCCTGCGCCGCACGGGCGGCGTTGATGACCTCGTCGATCGGGCCGGACAGGTCCTCGTGCAGCTCCTTCGCCGCCCGCGACACCGCGGCGGCCGGGATTTCCAGGCCCTTCGCGACCCACTTGCTGCCGTTCTTCAGCTCGGCCTGCCACTCCCCGTCGGCGGTGCCGGTAACGGTGAGCGTGAGCTCCACGGTGCGGGTCTTCTTCGCCGTCGACGGCGTGGCCTTCGGACGGCCGCGCTTCGGCTTGGGCGATTCGACGACGGGCTGGTCGGGCGGGGTGTCCCCGGACTCGCCGGTGGAGTCCTGCTCCGCGGGCGACGGTGCGGCGACCGGCTCGGTGACCTGCGGAGCTTCGGCGGCCGGCGACGCCGCCGCCGTCCCGGCCGCAGCGGTTTCGTCCTGCGTCACGGCTTCCACGGACATTCGTGTCGTCTCCTTGCCCGGTTCTGGGGTGGGTACGCGGGCATCGTAGAACATGCGTTCGATGGCCGCGCACGGGGGTGTGGACGCAAGGAAGGGGCGCTCCCGGCCGGGCGCGCCCCTTCCCTGCGGGAAGAATCTACTACTCCTCCTTGCCGGTGTTCAGGCCTGCGGAGATGAGGTCCATGACGCTGGAGTCGGCGAGGGTGGTGACGTCGCCGATGGTGCGGTTTTCGGCGACGTCGCGCAGGAGGCGGCGCATGATTTTGCCGGAGCGGGTTTTGGGGAGTTCGGCGACGATGAGGATTTGGCGGGGTTTGGCGATGGGGCCGATTTCTTTGGCGACGTGGTTGCGGAGTTCCTGGACCGCCTCCTCCCCGTCACCGTCGGTGGTGTGGGTGGCACGGAGGATGACGAACGCGACGATGCCTTGCCCGGTGGTGGGGTCGGTCGCGCCGACCACGGCGGCTTCGGCGACGGTGGGATGCGACACCAGAGCGGACTCGACCTCGGTGGTGGAGATGCGGTGCCCGGACACGTTCATCACGTCATCGACCCGGCCCAGCAGCCAGATGTCGCCGTCCGCGTCGTATTTCGCGCCGTCCCCGGCGAAGTAGAAGCCCTGCTCGGCGAACCGGGACCAGTAGGTCTCGCGGAACCGTTCGTCGTCGCCCCACACGCCACGCAGCATCGAGGGCCAGGGTTTGTCCAGCACGAGGTAGCCACCCCCGCCGGGCGGGACCTCGGCGCCGGTGTCGTCCACGACTTTCGCCGAAATCCCCGGCAACGCCCGCTGCGCCGACCCGGGTTTCGTCGCGGTCACCCCCGGCAACGGCGAGATCATGATCGCGCCGGTCTCGGTCTGCCACCACGTGTCCACAATCGGGGTCCGGGATGCGCCGATCGTGTCCCGGTACCAGATCCACGCCTCCGGGTTGATCGGCTCACCCACACTCCCCAGCACCCGCAACGAGGACAGATCATATTTCGCGGGAATGTCGGCACCCCACTTCATGAACGTCCGGATCAACGTCGGCGCCGTATAATAAATCGACACCTTGTATTTCTGGATGATCTCCCAGTGCCGGCCCTCGTGCGGCGTGTTCGGGGTCCCCTCATACACCACCTGCGTCACCCGGTTCGCCAACGGCCCGTACACGATATAGGAATGCCCGGTGATCCACCCGATATCCGCGGTACACCAATACACATCCACGCCCGGCTTGTGATCGAACACCACATGATGCGTATACGCCGCCTGCGTCAAATACCCACCCGACGTGTGCAGAATCCCCTTCGGCCGCCCCGTCGTCCCCGATGTATACAAAATAAACAACGGATGCTCACTGTCAAACGCCTCCGGCCGATGCTCGGCCGGCTGCCCGTCGACCAGGTCGTGCCACCACACGTCCCGCCCCGCCACCCACGGCGTCGCTCCCTCCAGCGCGTCTCCCGTGCGGCGGACCACGATCACCTTCTCCACCGACTCCGCACCCGCCAGCGCCTCATCCACATTCGCCTTCATCGGCGCCGCCTTACCCCGCCGATACTGTCCATCCGAGGTGATCACCACCTTCGCGGCCGCGTCATCCACCCGCGCCCGCAACGCCGTCGGCGAAAACCCCCCGAACACCACCGAATGCAGCGCGCCGATCCGGGCGCACGCCAGCATCGCGACAATCGCCTCCGGCACCATCTGCAACTGGATCGCGACCACATCCCCCGCGACCACCCCCAGCGACACCAACGCATTCGCCGCCCGCGACACATCATCCTTCAACTGCGCATACGTGATATCCCGCGTGTCACCCGGCTCACCCACCCAGTGAATCGCGACCTGATCCCCGAACCCCGCCTCCACATGCCGATCCACACAGTTATACGCCACATTCAACCGGCCCCCCGCAAACCACTTCGCCAACGGCGCCCCCGACCAATCCAGCACCCGCGACCACTCGGTGTCCCAGGACAACCGCCGCGCCTGCTCCGCCCAGAACCCTTCCCGGTCCTCCTCAGCCGCCCCATACACATCCGGCCCCACGTTCGCCGCATCCGCGAACTCCGCACCCGGCGGAAAAGAACGACTCTCCGTCAGCAAATTATCCAACGCTGGGGACTGCTCGGTCATGATGGAAGGCCTCCTGTAGTGCGAACCCCGCGGCTTACGGCACGTTAGCGACGTTAGCCCGCCTACGACAAGGTTGCAGCGACGTTGCCCTCGGCCGAGCCGAGCCGGGCCAGCAGGCGGGCGCGCGCACCGGGCCACTCGGCGTCGGTCAGCGAGTACACGACGGTGTCGCGTGAGCTGCCGTCCGGCCGGAGCCGGTGTGCCCGGAGCAATCCTTCGCGCTGGGCGCCGAGCCGTTCGATGGCCCGCTGCGAACGCAGGTTGCGCACGTCGGTCTCCCAGGCTGTCCGCTGGGCGCCCCAGCTCTCGAAAGCGTTGCGCAGCAAGAGGAGCTTGGCCTCGGTGTTCAGCGCCGTGCGCTGGAAGGCGGCGCCGAGCCAGGTGTGCCCGATGGCCAGGATGCGGTGTTTCGCCGCGACCTGGTAGTACGAGGTGGTGCCGGCGACGCGGCCGGAGGCGAGGTCGATCTGCGCCATCGGGAGCCGGTCCGGATCGGCCAGCGCGGCCCGCACCATCGCCTCGGATTCGGCGAGATCGGTCGGTCGCACCACGCTCAGCCAGGTCCAGATGCCCGGGTCGGCGCCGGCTTCGAGCAGGCCGGCGGCATGGCCGAGGGTCAGCGGTTCCAGCCGGACATGGCGGCCGGTCAGGGTCGGGGGTTCGGTCCAGGTGCTCACCAGGCTCACGCTACGAGGCCAAGTGGCTGTGCAGGATATCCATTTCCGCCTTAGTTCACCAGTCCACTTCGCCGTTGCCTATGCTCGCGGGAAGAACCGGAAAGAGGGCGCGCATGGCCGAGGAACGGGAAGAGCTGACCTGGGAGCTGTTCGGGTCGGCGGGCCGGGAGCTGGCCCGGACCGTCGCCGACGACGGGTACGCGCCCGACCTGATCCTGTCCATCGCCCGTGGCGGGCTGTTCGTGGCCGGTTCGCTCGGCTACGCGCTGGACGTGAAGAACCTGCACGTGATGAACGTCGAGTTCTACACCGGTGTGGATCAGCGGCTGGACCTGCCGGTGATGCTGCCACCGGTGCCCAACGTGGTCGATCTGACCAGCAGGAAGGTGCTGATCGCGGATGACGTGGCGGATACCGGCGCCACGCTCAAGCTGGTCCGCGACTACTGCCTGGACCACGTGGCCGAAGTGCGCTGCGCGGTGATCTACGAAAAGCCACAGTCCACAGTGAAGTGTGAATACGTGTGGCGCCGGACCGACCGGTGGATCAACTTCCCGTGGTCGGTGCTGCCGCCGGTCGTGCAGCGGAGCGGGCAGGTGCTCGACGCGTGAGTGACCCACTGAAGCCTTTGCTGGAGCTCGACGGCGTCGCGGCCGCGGCCAAGGCCGCACAGGACGCGGTGTTCGCCGTGCACCGGTTGCCGGCGAACCTCCGTGGCGGCGCGGAAACGGCCGCCGAAGCGTCGGTGCGCGCGGCGCGGGCCTCCGCCGGGATCGCCGGGGCCGACCCCGAGCTGCCCGCCGACGGCTCGGTGACCGATCCGCTGCTGGCCGGCGCGCTCCGGGTGGCCGGGACGCTGGAGCGGCTGCTGCCGACGTGGCGGCGGGCTCCGCTGCAAGCGCTGGCGCGGCTCCACCTGCTCGCCGCTTCCGACCTGGTCGACGATCCGGACGGGCTCGGCCGTCCCCGTAGCGGTGGGGAACGGCTGGAGTTGCTCGCGCAGCTCGTCACGGGGGCGACGAAGGTGCCTGGTGCGGTGCTGACCGCGGTCGTACACGGCGAGCTGCTGGCGTTGTCGCCGTTCGGTTCGGCAGACGGCGTGGTCGCTCGCGGCGCCGCGCGGCTGGCGATGGTCTCGACCGGGCTCGACCCGAAGGCGTTGACGGTGCCCGAGGTGGCGTTCTTCCGGCGCGTGCCGAAGTACGTCGACCTGGCCGAGGGTTTCGCCGGTGGAACTCCGGAGGGCGTGCGCGCCTGGCTGCTGTTCTGCTGTGAAGCCTTCGAGACGGGGGCCAAAGAGGCCCGCAGCATCTCCTCAGCGGCGGGCTGACGTTCAGTGGCGGACGCCGTCCACAAGTAGGTCGAACATTCGGTCCAGTTGCGCTCGTCCGCCGTCGATGGCGGTGGCGGAAGTCATCCCGACCACGCTCACCACGATGTCCTCGGCGCGCACGTCGGCACGCAATGTGCCGGCCGAGATCCCCGCGTCGAGAATCGTCTGGATTGCCGCAGTGAGGTCCTTGCGCACGTCCGTGATCGCCACCGCGCCGGACGACAGCAGCACTCGCAGGGAGTCCGCCATCTCCCGTTTCGCGGTCGCGTATTCGGCGAAGCGATCCATCCAGCGGCGTAGCGCGTGCACCGGGTTCTCGGCAGCCAGCAGAACCTCTGCGCTGGCGCACAGCTGGGCCACCTCTTCCCGGTACAGCGCCTCGACGAATGCTTCCCTGGTCGGGAAGTGCCGGTAGAGCGTGCCGATGCCGACTCCGGCGTCGCGGGCGATCCGTTCCAGCGTCACCGGTTCCCGGCCGGACGCGAAGGCGGCGCGGCCCACTTCCAGCAGCCGGGTGCGGTTGCGTTCGGCGTCCGCGCGGCGACGGCGCGGCGGTCCTTCTTCCGACATGATGCGGAGGATCCTCCGTTTCTGCTACCGTGGTGATACGGAGGAGCCTCCGTATCAACCCTGCTCACTATGCCAGAGCTGGAGTCGCACCCATGACGGAACTTGATTCCCCAGGCGGCACCGCCGGTCTTGCCGGACGGCAGGTTGCCCGGATCGGCTTCGGGGCCATGCAGCTGGAGCGCTCGTCCGCCTCGCACGAGGACCGCCTCGCAGTCCTGCGGCAGGCGGCCGAGGGCGGCGTCAACCATATCGACACCGCCCAGTTCTACGGTGCGGGTCTGGCCAATTCCCTTATCCGCGAAGCGCTTTCGCCCTATCCGGACGACCTGGTCATCGTCACGAAGGTCGGCGCGGACAACCTGCCGGATGGCAAACTCGCCCTGCGACAGCGGCCGGCGGAGCTGCGTACGCAGGTCGAAGCCAACCTCGCCACTCTCGGCGTGGAGCGGCTGGAGGTCGTCAACTTGCGCCGCGGCGACACTCCTCCCGGGCTGGTCGCCGAGGGCGAGCAGGTCGTCGACCTCGACAGCCAGCTCGCTGAGCTGATCGCGCTGCGAGAGGAGGGCAAGATCGGCGGCATCGGGCTCAGCCACGTCTCCGCCGACCAGCTGCGGCACGCCCGGCCTGCCGGGATCGTCTGCGTCCAGAACGCCTACAGCGTGCTGGACCGCTCCGGCGAACCGGTGCTGCAGCTGTGCCGGGAGCACGGCCTCGCGTGGGTGCCGTACTTCCCGCTCGGGTCGGCGTTCCAACTTGGCCGGGACGTCACCGGCGATCCGGTGGTCACCGGCATTGCCGCGGACCTCGGCGTGACTCCGGCGCAGGTGGCGCTGGCCTGGCTGCTTGCGCATTACGAGGGCACGCTGTTGATCCCGGGAACGGCGAATCCGGTGCACCTGGCGGAGAATCTGGCTGTCGGTGCGGTCCGGCTGCCTGCCGGCGCGATTGCCGCACTGGACCTGGCCGCCGCTGCCGTACGCTAAAGCGATAGTTCCAATGTGGACAGTCGGGTGGCGTCGGCGAGGATGTCGATCTCCACGATCAGTCCGTCGCGCAAGGTGAACGCCAGCACCGACCGGGCGCGGCCGTCCTGCACGGCCACGATGCCGGGGCCGCCGTTGACCAGCGCGAGCCGGGCCAGCCTGCCGCCGGCCCGGAACAGCACGGCCTGTCCGGCGATTTCGGCCGGACCGCGGACCAGCTTCGACCCGGCGCCGCCCGTGTCGACCCGCAGCACTGCGTCCGGGTGCAGCAGCTCGACCAGCGCGGCGAAATCCCCGCCTCGCGCGGCGGCGAGCCAGGCCTCCACCATCCGGCGCTGCTGCCGCCGGTCGGGTGAGCCGGTGAGCGGCAGGCCCTGCACCCGGCGGCGGGCCCGGCTCGCCAGCTGCCGCGCCCCGGCAGGGGTCCGGTCCACGATCGGCGCGATCTCGTCGAACGGCACCGCGAACATGTCGTGCAGCACGAAGGCGAGCCGTTCCGCGGGGGCGAGCGCGTCGAGCACCACGAGCAGCGCCAGCCCCACCGAATCGGCGAGTACCTCCTGTTCGGCAGGATCGGCACCGTCGCCGGATTCCACCACCGGATCAGGTACCCGCGTGTCCAGCGGGTCCTCCCGCCGCGTCGAACGCGCGCGCAGCATGTTGAGGCACTGCCGCGACACCACCGTGGTCAGCCAGCTGCCGGCGTCGCGTACGTCCTCGCCGGACGCGCTGGAGACTCGCAGCCAGGCTTCCTGCACCGCGTCGTCGGCCTCGGTGAACGAGCCGAGCATCCGGTAGGCCACCGCGCGCAACCGGCCGCGGTGCCGTTCGAACTGTGCCGCCCAGAAATTCTCGTCCTGCACTGTCACATCCTCTCTCCCCGCAGGGTCCTACCGTCAAGACCCGCCGAACGCGGGCGGTGTGACAGGAGGAGATCCATGCAGGCGCGGATGAATCACCCGGTCCAGGTACACCCGGCAGCGATGCAGGCGCTGCTGGCGCTGAACAAGGCGGCGCACGCGAGCACGCTGCCCGAGACCACCCACCAGCTGGTGCACCTGCGGGTGAGCCAGATCAACGGCTGCAGCGTCTGCGTGGACATGCACGCCAAGGAACTGAAGGAATCGGGCCAGAAGGACGAGCGGATCTGGGCGGTCGGCGCGTGGCGGGAATCGCCGTACTTCACCGACGCGGAGCGGGCCGCGCTGGCGCTGGCCGAATGCGTGACCCGGATCGCGGACCGGCCGGACGCGGTGCCGGACGCCGTCTGGGACGAGGCCGCGGACAACTTCGACGAGAAGGAGCTTTCGTCGCTGCTGCTGACCATCGCCGGGATCAACGTGTGGAACCGGTTGAACGGCGCGATCCGGCAGCCTGTCGGTTCGTGGTGACTGGGGGTGTCCGGCTCCGGGGCGCACGTCCCGGAGCCGGACCCCGGGTCAGCTCTTCGGAGCCCAGTCCGCCGGCCGTCCGACGAAAGCCAGCAGGCGCTCCAGCGCTGAAGCGTCCGCGCTCACCGGAAGCTCCGGCGCGAACGGCATGCCTTCGCCGCCCCGGTACTCCGGCTGGATCGCGGCCGAGAGGGTCGCGCGCACCAGCTCCGTCGCGGCCGGCTCGGGCTGCCAGGGCAGATCGAGGGCGCGGGAGAGATCCCAGCCATGCACCAGCGTTTCGGCGAGCAGGAGCCCGATGACGTGGTCGAACGAAGCCGTGCCCGCCGCCAGTTCGACGATGTTCACCTTTGTGGTCTCGTCGGCGTCGGCCACCGCGGTCCGCACGGTGGCGATGAGGTTCCGGACCGCCTCGGCGACGACCCGGGGTTCGTCGGAACCGGTGCAGCTGCGCGGATTCGGCCGCTCGGTGCCGACCGGATCCGCCAGCGCGACGGTGAAGTACTGGACTCCGCCGAGCAGGTGCTGATGCAGCCCGCGCACGTCCAGCCCGTCGCACGGAGTCGGGAGTTCCTGCTGCTCCGGAGTCGTCGCGTCGATTACGTCCGCCAGCTCGTCCAGCACGGTCAAGATGTGCCGCGAAGGCATGCCACGCTCCTGGTTCGCGAAACGAGACTTGTGCTGCTTGAAATGGTATAGACCGGCTTCCTCGCGGGTACGATGCCCGTTCGGCCCGCTTCGTGGCCCGATCGAGGGTTACTCAGGTCCTTGCCGCTCTTGCCGAGCCGATTCCGGTCCCGCATTCGAGGCCGGCCGGGCACTCCACTTCTGCTCGATCCGCCCAAACCGCCACACTGCCAACGCAATCAGCCACACGAGCACGAACAGCCCGACGATGCCGAACCCGACATAATCCAGGTCCAGCCCGGCGATCGCGGCCAGCGGACCGCCGGTGACGTCGAGCTTGTCCGCCAGCAGCGAGACGAGTTCGATGGAGCCGATGCCGAGCGCGACCGCCACGGACAACGCGGTGACCGTGAGATTGTAGTAGATCTTGCGGATCGGCCGGGCCGCCGCCCGGTCGTAGGCGTAGTTCATCAGTACGCCGTCGGCCGCGTCGAACAGGCACATGCCGGCCGCGAACAGCACCGGCAGGACCAGGATCGTATACCAGGGCAGGGAAAACGCGGCCGCGCCGGCGGCGAGCACGAGCAGGCCGATCTCCGTCGCGGTATCGAACCCGACTCCGAAAAGGACACCCACGGGGTAGATGTGCCACGGTCTGCGCACAGCTTTCGTGGTACCGCGCAGCAGCCGGTTCAGCAGGCCGCGCTGGTCGAGCCGCTGCTCCAGCGCCGCCTCGTCCAGTTCGCCGCGGCGCATTCCGGCGAACACCTTGGCGAGGCCGGCCAGCACCACCAGGTTCGTGATCGCGATCAGGTAAAGGAAAACACCGGACACCGACGTGCCGATGAGCCCGGCCGTCTCGTGCAGGGCCGAGGAGCCGTCCTCGAGCTGGCCGGCCAGCGCCCGCACCCCGAACGAGAGCAGCAGGCACAACACGAACACGATCGTCGAGTGCCCGAGCGAGAACCAGAACCCGACCGACAGCGGGCGTTGCCCGTCGGCGATCAGCTTGCGCGTGGTGTTGTCGATCGCGGCGATGTGATCGGCGTCGAAGGCGTGCCGCATGCCGAGGGTGAACGCGGTGACCCCCGAGCCCGATGCCGAACCCGCCGGTGCCGAGCTGGTAGTGCCGCGGTGCGACGACCAGCACCAGCAGGCCCCAGCCGAGGAGGTTGAGCAGCAGGATGACCAAGGCCATCGCGCCGATCACCCAGCGGTCGCCGCTCGGCTTGGTCATGGATGCCCTCCCGCTCAGCCTGACCACGAGGCTATGCAGGTGAACGAATGAACCGCAACGGCCGCTCGCGGGACGTCCACGAGCGGCCGAGCCGGACTCAGCCGGCGCGCAGGTGCAGGGAAGCGAGTGCCTTCCGTACGTGCCCGCCGGACGCTTTGAGCGCTTCGGCGGCGTGGGTGACGTTGCTGCCCGACAGCAGGTGTACGAGTGCCACCTTGAGGTCGCCGCCGGCTTCGGTGAGCGCGTCCGAGCAGTCGGCCATGGTCATGCCCGTGGCCTCCTGAAGGATGCGTACAGTGCGTCCGCGCAGCTTCGCGTTCGTCGCGCGCATGCTGACCATCAGGTTCGAGTACGTCTTGCCCATCTTGATCATCGTCGCGGTGGAGAACGCGGTGAGGATCATCTTCTGCGCAGTGCCCGCCTTCATCCGGGTGGAGCCGGCGATGGCCTCCGGTCCGGTCGCGACGGCGATCAGCACATCGACGCCCATCGGCTTGGCTGTACGAGGGTTGGCCGAAATCAGGCCGGTACGCGCACCAGCCCGGCTCGCTGCGGCCAGCGCACCGAGCACGAACGGCGTCCGTCCCGACGCGGCGAGCCCGAGTACGAAGTCACCAGGACGGACAGCTGCGGCCAACGCCGCTTCGCCCGCTTCGGCGTCGTCCTCGGCGTTCTCCACGGCTTCGCGCAGCGCCTGCGCGCCGCCCGCGTGATGCGCGATGAACCAGTCGGACGGCACGTTGAAGGTGGGCACGAGCTCGGCCGCATCCAACGTGGCCAGCCGCCCCGACGTGCCCGCACCGACGTAGTGCACCCGGCCGCCGCCGCGCAGCGCATCGACCGCGTAGTCCACCGCGAGAGCCAGCCGCGGGAGCACTGCGGCCACCGCGTCCGGCACCTTGCGATCCTCGGCGTTGATCGCGCCGAGGATCGCTTGCGTGGACATCAGGTCGATGTCGACCGTGCGGGGGTTGCGCTGCTCGGTCGGCGAATCGACGTGCACCGCTTGACACGGGACGGTCATCATGCGCCTCACTTTTCCCTCACTTACCGGTTTCCCGCGGACGGCGGCGGCCGTCGGGCCTGACCCCGAGCCGGTGCGAGCCGACCGCGTCCCTGGTCGCGTCGAGTGCGCTGACCGACGCCTCCATGTGCCGCTGCGCGACCCCGATGAACAGGCAGTCGATCACGGTCAGCTGAGCGATCCGGCTCGCCGTCGCGCCGGAGCGGAAGGTGGTCTCCCGGGCCGCCGTGGTCAGCACGTGGTCGGCAACCTCGGTGATCGGGGACCGCGGGAAGTTGGTGACCGCCACGGTCACCGCGCCGCGCTCGCGGGCCACCCGCAGCGCCTCCACGGAGTCCGTGGTGGCGCCGGTGTGCGAGACGGCGATGGCGACGTCGCCCGGCTGCAGTACCGCGGCCGAGGTGAGCATGATGTGCGTGTCCGACCACGCGAAGCTGACGCGTCCGATGCGGTGCAGCTTCTGCTGCAGGTCTGCGGCGACGAACGCGCTGGCGCCCACCCCGTACACGTCCACCCGCCCGGCGTTCGCGACGAGATCGATGACGCTCTGCAGTTCGGCCACGTCGAGCTGCTCCGCGGTCTCCTCGACGGCGCGCGCGTCGGCGAAGCTGACCTTGCCGATCACGGAGGCCAGGTCGTCGCCCGGGCCGATCTCGCCGCCGAGGTTGCGCGTGGTGCGCGCTTCGGTGCGTGCGGTGTCCGCGGCGAGCGCGATGCGCAGCTGCGGGTAGCCGCCGACGCCGACGGCCTTGCAGAAGCGGGTCACGGTGGTTTCGGAGGTGCTCGCGGCGAGGGCGACTTCGGTGATGCTGCGACGGGCGACCGAGGCCGGATCGTCGAGCACGACCTTTGCGACGCGCTGCTCTGCGCGGGCGAGCCCGGGCAGCAGTGAGCGGATGCGGACCAACGGGCTCGCGTCAGCGTCCCGGGCAGGCGGCTGACCTGCGAGGTCCTCGGACGGTGCGGCGACGACTACGGATCCGGCATCAACCGCCGTCGGAAAGTTACTAACCGTTGGCATTTGTGACAAGACTACCCACATCCTTCGGCAGGATCACAACCCGTCCGTGTCTGCGGACTTCGGTTTGCGATTAATCGTCGTAAAGAAAGTCGCTAACCGGGTCCGCCTTGTTAACGAGCTCAAGCTAACGACTTGGCAACTTAGTGTCGTGGGCGAACGAGGTCAGATCACCGGAACGGGCAAAATCCCTGACAACGGGCGACGAGCTGCTTACCGTGTGCTCAACCGCCACCCGGATGAGGACAGTTCGCCGGGGTTTCGCTCACCATCGAGAACGGTTCGGCCGCGTTCAGTGACTTTCACACCATCGAGTGAAATCCCGCGTCCGGTGTAATTCGAGTCGGTGGTGTAACGCCAGCGGAGCGTCATGGCTGAGGGCGCCGGGACGGTGGCGGACACGTGCCACCAGGCACGGTGCCCGTGTCCGGAGAGAGACCACACGGTTCCAGCGGGTGCACCCGGCCCGGTCGCCCGCAGGGGAACTGGTTGCCAATTGACGCCGTCGGTGCTCGCTTCGAGCTGGAATGGATCATTCGGTCCTTCGGTGTCGACGAAGGCGTGAAAGGACGCTTGCAGTGATCCACTCCGTGCGTCCAGCGGCGGTGTACTGAGCGTGGCTGTGGTGCTGTCGCCGGGGTCGGCGTACCACTCGTCCTTGCCGACCACCGGGCGGACGGCCATCGCCTTCGCGAGCGAAGTCGCCCAGACCTGCCGCGCGGCGTTGATGGACCCCCAGCCGCGCGTGGGGTGCACACGGTTGGTCAGAAGCAGCGCGAAGGAGCGCGAATCGGGGTCGATGACCAGCGTGGTGCCGGTGAACCCGGTGTGTCCCGCGCTCGCCGACGACGACAGCGCGCCCATGTACCACGGCTGGTCGAGTTCGAAGCCGAGGCCGTGCGCGTCGCCGGGGAAGCGTGCGTTGTAGTTCGTCAGCATTTTCTCGACGGTGTCGGGCCGCAGGATGCGGTGGCCGCGGTAACTGCCGCCGTTGAGGATGGCCTGGCACAGCGTCGCCAGGTCGCTCGCAGTGGAGAACACGCCGGCGTGCCCCGCGACGCCACCGAGCGACCACGCGTTCTCGTCGTGCACCTGTCCGCGTACGAGACCGCGCGGCGGGTTGCTCTCGTACTCGGTCGCAGCGATCCGGTTCAGCTTCGAGACAGGCGGGTTGTACCCGGTATCGACCATGCCGAGCGGCGCCGTGATGCGGTCGTGCACCACCGTGTCCAACGGCTTACCAGTGAGCTTCTCGATCACGAAGCCGAGCGTCAGCATGTTGAGGTCGGAGTACAGGTAGGTGGTGCCTGGAGGGTTCTTCAGCGGGCTGTCGAGTACGGCTTTGCGTCGCGACGGGATGTCCGCGTACCCCTCCCACAGCGACGGCGAAGGGTCAGCGTCGAAGCCGGAGGTGTGCGTAAGCAGCTGTTCGATCGTCACGTCCTGCTTGCCCTGTACGCCGAACTCGGGCAGATAGCGCACCACCGGCGCGTTTACGTCGAGCTTGCCTTGCTCGGTGAGCTGTAGCGCGGCTATCGAGGTGAACAGCTTCGAGATCGACGCCAGGTCGAAGATGGTGTCGTCACGCATCGGCACCTGCTGCGCGGGAGGTAACTCCGTGCCCTTCGCATCGGCGTAGCGCAGGGCGCCGCCCACGGCGTACCGGTCGACGACCACACCGTGGTGCGCGAGCAGGCCGACCGCACCGGAGAAGTGCGGATGCCCGCTCGTGTCCGGCTGCGTCCAGCTCCTCAGGAACTGCTCGGCGTCGCGGATCGGCCGCTGGTCGAGCCCGACGTCGCCGGGCCCGCCCTCGCGCAGCGTGGTGCTCGCCGGGGCGAAGCCGTGCTGTGGCTGGTCGAAACGCCCTTGGCCGGGCCTGCTGGAGGTCGTGGCTGCTCCCGCCGTCGTGGTGGCCGCGAGCATGACGGCCAGCGTCGTGACGAGCACCTTCCTAGCACGTATCACCGGTCTCCTCAGCGGTAGATCAGGTAGGGCCGGCGGCGACGGCCGAAATCGCCGAGTTCGGCGCGCCAGGCCCCGGTGATCTCGTCGATTCCGGCCCCGGCGTCGACCATGGTGCGCAGCCGGGCGGATCCGGACAGCTTGTCGATGACCTGGTCCGGCCGCCACCCGAACTTGTCCGGGGCGATCCGCTTCGCCGTCACCAGCATCGCCACAGCCGTGCGGACCGCGTCGAAAACCTGCGGTTCGGTGACGGTGAGCTGGACGCCGCCGCAAGTTTCGTTCACGAACTTGCTGAACGTCGGTACAAAGTAGACTTCGCGGAACGCGGCGCCGGGCAGATGCAGCTTCTCCAGCTCGTCACGCCAGCGCCAATCGAGGCCATGGGCGCCGACGATCTCGAACGGCCGGGTGGTGCCGCGGCCTTCGGAGAACACAGTGCCTTCGAACATCCCGGTGCCCGGGTAGACGAGCGCGGTGTCCGGCGTGGGCATGTTCGGGCTGGGGAGCACCCACCGTAAACCTGTGTCCGCAAAGAAGCCGTCGCGCCGCCAGCCACGTACCTGGATGACTTCGAGGTGCTTCAGCTGAGCACCGTCGCCCGGCAGGAACTCGGCAGCGAAGAAGCGCGCGAGTTCGCCGACCGTCATACCGTGCTGCTGCGCAATGGGCTTCAGTCCGACGCCCGAGGCGAACTTCGGGTCGAGCACCGGCCCGGCGAGACGGCTACCGATCGGATTCGGCCGGTCGAGCACAACGAAGGCGGCGCCGACGTTCGCTGCGGCCAGCATCGCTGTGTACAGCGACCATATGTAGGTGTAGAAGCGCGCGCCGACGTCGGCGATATCGAAGACCACGGTGTCGAGCCCGGCCTTCGTGAACAACGAAGCAAGCTTCGCTGCGTCGGCGCCGTACGCGTCGTAGACGGGAATGCCGGTACGTGGGTCGTTGTAGTCGCCTTCGGAGCCACCGGCTTGTGCGCTGCCACGAAACCCGTGCTCGGGGCCGAAAGCCGCGACAGGACGTACACCTGCCGCAACCATCGAGTCGACGATGTGATCACCGTTCGCGAGCACACCCGTCGGGTTCGACAACACGCCGAGCTTGCGTCCGGCGAGGGGACGCCAGCCCTGTGCAGCGAGCTGTTCCGCGCCGGTCAGTACGGGCTGGGCAGTCGCGGCCTGCGCCACGGCGGAGCCACCCGCGAGCGTTGGCAGCGCGAGCGCGGGAACGGCCAGGAAGCTGCGGCGGTTGAGGTTCACCAGGTCAGCCCGTGTCCGAACGGGTATCTGACGGTGTGTACGTCGGCCCCGGCAGGCACGTCCACGGGCAGCTTCCCGCTCGGTTTTGTCTTGCCCAGCACGGCCTTCGCCAGCGCCTCCAGCGACGGCGTGAAGTACCCGTAGGTGGCGAGCCACGTGGGCACCGGGTTGTCGTACCCCGCGTCGTACGGGATCTGCGCGGCCACCGCGATCACTGGTTTGCCGGTGTCCATCAACGCTTGCAGGAGCTTGTTCTGCCGGGGGAACCCACCGAGGTTGTTGGTGAGCACTACGACGAGATCGGTGTTCTTCGCCGCTCCGGCCGCCTGCGCGATCATTTCGTCGGACGGAGTTTGACCGGTCTGCAGGGCAGTCGCCTTCGTCCCGTGCGCGGAAAGGCGTTCGGCGAGCGTCTGCGTGCTGGCCACGCCCCAGCCGGCGACCAGCGCCGTGGCGGGTTTCTCCTTGAGCGGCAGTACTCGCGCGTCGTTCGCGACGGCAGTGATCGACCGGTCGGCGATGCGCCGCGCGATCGCCAGGTGCTCCGGCGTGCCGACCGACCTGCCGACCTGTGCCGGGTCGGTGAACGGCGCGGTCAGGATGCCGCGCTTGAGCTTCAGTTTCAGCACCCGGAGCACGCTCTGGTCGATCCGCTGCATCGGCAGGTTCCCGGACTTCACCGCGCTGAGCACGGAGTCGATCGCGAGCCGCAGATTCGCCGGCATGAGCAACTGATCCACCCCGGCTTTCAGTGCGAGCACCGGGATTTCCGCGTCACTGTGCAGCTCGCGCACCCCCTGCATCTCAAGGGAGTCGGTGATCACCACGCCGTCGTACCCGAGTTCGCCACGCAGTTTCCCGGTGATGATCGGCTTGGACAGCGTGGCAGGCTCACCCGAGGGATCGAGGCTCGGGAACTGGATGTGCGCGCTCATGATCGAATCGACTCCGGCCGCGATCGCGGCCTTGAACGGCGGCACGTCGATCGCCCGCCATTGTTCTTCGGATCGATCGATCCGCGGCAACCCGGTGTGACTGTCGGTCGCCGCGTCGCCGTGTCCGGGAAAGTGCTTGGCAGTAGCCGAAACCGCCTTCGCGGCGGGGCCTTCCTGGTACCCGCGTACCTCGGCGGAAACGAACTCTCCGGCCAGCCCTGGCTGTCCGGAGAACGACCGCACCCCGATCACCGGATTGGCCGGATTGGAGTTGACGTCGGCGTCCGGCGCGTAGTCCTGGTTGATCCCGACCGCCCGAAGTTCCCGCCCGAGCACGGCGCCTACCTGCATACCGGCTGAAACGTCCCGTCCCGCCGCGACCGCCATCGAGTTGGGGAATTCGGTCGCCGGCGCGCCCATCCGCGTGACCGTACCCCCTTCCTGATCGGTCCCGATCTGCAACGGAATACGTGCCCCGCTCCCGAGCGCGGCAGCCTGAAGCCCGTTCGACAACCGCGCGACCTGCCCGGGATCATCGAAGTTGTCGCGGCTGTCGTTGTTGAAGTAGATGACCCCGCCGAGGTGGTACCTGCGCACCGCCTCCGCTGCGGTATCGACCCCGAAATCGGCCTGATTCTTCGGATCGGCTTGCTCGGCGGTCTTCCCGTTCACCCAGGTGACGAACAGCTGCCCGACTTTCTCTTCGAGGCTCATCCCGCGCAGCACCCGTGCCGAGGCCACCTCAAGCTGCTCCGCCTGCGCGCTCGTCACGTCCACCCCGTCCCCCACGCCGACCTCCGTTGCCGCCGCAGTACCGGAAAGCCCACCTCCGGTAAGTACTCCGACCAGCGAAACGGCTACCACCCG
This sequence comes from Amycolatopsis sulphurea, assembly GCF_002564045.1. Classification (NCBI taxonomy): domain Bacteria; kingdom Bacillati; phylum Actinomycetota; class Actinomycetes; order Pseudonocardiales; family Pseudonocardiaceae; genus Amycolatopsis; species Amycolatopsis sulphurea. The sequence goes on from NZ_PDJK01000002.1 coordinate 2,881,542, forward strand.
CCCCACCCGAACGCGCCTACGAACAAGCCGACTCGCCACGACGCCTCCCAGTCTCGACAACCGCCCGACGTGAAGCCTCCACCGAACGGCACCGGTATCGGGAAGCTACTCACACGCGCCCCGCGTTGTCCATCGGACAAGCGCCCGAACCGCCCCGTTCACCTGAGCGGCTGCGCCCCGCTCGTCCCAACGTTGTCTCCGCCTGCTCCTGCCACCGCAATCACGTCACTCCGAATCGCCGTTGCCCACTGCATGCCGGGTTGGCTTCGCCGGACTGGCTCCGCTGCGTGAGCGGGGAGCGCCACTGCTCGCTCGGATGGCGGCCACCCCTGCCGATTGCGCTCCCGGCCGACCAACTCCGGGTACGGGAACCGACCGTGTTCCTCCCGCCTGTCAGCCCAGTCTCGGCGAGCTGCTGTTGCCAGACTCCGGCTCGGTTATGCCCGCCGGGAAGCTGATTATTTTCCGCGCCTTGCGATGTTGTGCCCGGGAAGCCGATGGTGTCCCCGGGCTTGCGGTCCTTGCGCCTCGGCGTCGGTGGTTCTCCCGCGCCTCGGGGCCTGGGGCTGCACAAGTTGATGACTTCCGCATATGCGGTCCGGCGCCCTGGCAAGCCGACGACGCTCCTCGCTCTCAACGTCCCAAAAGACAACCTGCCACCCGCCCGGCCCAACTTCAGCAAACGAATTCCGCCCCGCAGCCCCGGCGCCCACCACAACCTGCCCAAGCCGAACCCCGCACGTGGCCGAACCTCGCACGCACCAGACAACCGCGATGCCCCTAAGCAACGGTCATACCTCGTATCAAGCCCCCTCACCATCGAACCGACCCGCCCAGGCACTCGGCCCCAAAACCCCCACACAAAACAAAAACCCCCGCAAACACTGGCGGCGCCCGTCGGCCAAAGGCCGACGGGCGCCGCCTGCAGCGCGGAACATCTCGGGCGACCAAGCGTGCAACTCTGGTCGTACCTTCATGGACTCGGCGTCCGGCGTCCCGGTACGCAGTCCCTAGACGACGAGCCTCCCGCGGCGTGCTGCGCGTGGGTACCCGGAGTCCGCGCACGGAGGTTGCCCGGGGTGGCAGAGGCTTCTCTTCTACCTCTTCCCTGGCCGGCACAACGTCCGCACCTACTTTCTACGCCGTGAGCCGGGTCACTTCAAGTGCGCGGATGGGTGCACCGTTACAGAGGCTCGATCCGGTGACAACAGCCTGCGGTACCGGGACAATCGGTCGCCCCGGGTGGGGGAACGGTGCCCTCGTACCGCCGTGTGGGTGTTCAGCCGTCGGAGGCGCGAGACCGACGGCGACGGCTGAGGCTGTACCACGTCGCGCCGGCCGCGACCGCGCCGACGCCGAGGGCCACCATGCCCGCCGAGCGGGCCGGGATTCGCGTGCGCAACGACATCGGCCGCTCGAACGACAGCACCGGCCACCCCTGCTCCTCGGCGGCGTGGCGGAGCGCCTTGTCCGGATTCACCGCGTGCGGGTGACCGACCACTTCCAGCAGCGGGATGTCCGTACTGGAATCGGTGTAGGCAAAGCACTCCGCGAGATCGTAGCCATGCTCGGCGGCTTGCTGTTTCGCCGCCACCGCCTTGTTTTCGCCGTAACAGTAGAAATCGACCTGCCCGGAGTACCGGCCGTCGAGGATCTCCATACGCGTCGCGATGCACCGCGTGGCGCCCAGCATCTCCGCGACCGGTGCCGCGACCTCCTCGCCGGTGGCCGACAGGACCACCACGTCGTGTCCGTCGGCAAGGTGCTGCGCGATCAGCTCGGCCGCCTCGACGTAGACGAGCGGATCGACGACGTCGTGCAGAGTCTCGCGGACGATCGCGGAGACCTGTGCGACGTCCCAGCCCGCGCAGAGCGCCGAAACCTCGGCGCGCATCCGTTCGGTCTTGTCGGCATCGGCGCCGGCGAGCGAGAAGACCAGTTGCGCGTAGGCACTTCTCAACGCGGCTCGCCGGTTGATCAGCCCTTCTTTGAGCAACGGCTTGCTGAACGCGAGAGCGCTGGAGGAGGCGATGATCGTCTTGTCAAGGTCGAAGAACGCGGCGACGCGCCGGGGCGACTCTTCGTTGCGGGTTTCGGCCACGTGATCAGGATAGGCGCTCGCCTCCACCCGGTTGGACCCACACCGTCCTGCGCGGCCGCCGGAAAATTCATGACATGGCGACGGTTCCCGCTCCTCGGTGACGTTATCGAATCGTATGTAGCACTCACAGCGCCGATCCGGACCGTGGCGAGTTACAGTGGACAGACCCGGTGCATAACCGGGCCGGTTCAGTCCGACCCCCCGGGGCTGAACCCCTGGCGGCCCTCGTCCCTCCCCCCTGGCGAGGGCCGCCCTCTATTCCGGATATTTTCCTTTTCTCCCAACGTTCTCTCCTCGGCTGCAGGACGGTCGCGCACTGGCGCCGACGGGGTGCCCGCGCTCCGTTCGTGCCTGGTGCACAGCCGGTCCGCGCCCGCTCGCTCCGCTCCGGTACTCGGTGCACCACGCACCGTCGCCACCGCGAGACAGCCGATCTCGTTTCTCTGCATCGATCCTCCTCATCTCCGGCAATCGTTTTCCCGGCCGGAAATCCTGCTGCCCATTGTCCCGGACGAGCCGGCCACGACCTCCGTCCCAGATGGATTTCCCGTCGGGTTGTCCACAACCCCCCGGTTGTCCACAGGCAGCCGAACCCGCCATTGCCGCCCGCACCGCCGGCAGGTGACGGTGGAGGTCCGGCCCATCGAACCCAGGGGAGGGACACATGGCCACCGCACGTCCGCTCGTCGTCGCCGCAAACGGCACGGTGCTCGAAGAAATCCAGCGTGTCGCGGCTATCGCAGGCAGCGAGCTGGATCACGTACCGGACCTGTCCGCCGCGCGCGGCCGCTGGGTGCGGGCGCCCCTGGTGGTGATCGACGAGGAAGCCGCGGCCGAGCGCCCGGTCCTGCCCCGTCGCGACTCCGTAGTGCTGGTCTGCAAAGGCACCGCCGGATTGGCGGCCTGGCGGCGGGCCGCGACCATCGGCGCCCGCCGGGTTTTCAGCCTGCCCGAGGACGAATCCGAACTCACCGTGGCCTTCGCGGATGTCGCCGACGCACCCGCCGAATCCCCCGGGCCGGTCGTCGCGCTGGTCGGTGGCCGTGGCGGCGCGGGCGCCTCGGTGCTGGCCGCAGCGGTCGCGGTAGCGGCGGATCGCGGTGGCCCGGCGTTGCTCGTCGACTGTGATCCGCTCGGTGGCGGGCTCGACCTGCCACTCGGCTTGGAACACGCGGAAGGCCTGCGCTGGCCGGAAGTCCGGCTGACCGGTCGCGTGTCGGTGCCCGCGCTGGTCGCGTCGTTGCCCAGCCGCGGGGCGCTCCCGGTGCTGTCTTGCGGACGGTCCGGCACCGGGCCCAGCCCGAGTGCGCTGTCCGCGGTGGTCGCCGCGGGCCGCCGCGCCGGCCGTACGGTCGTCTGCGATCTGCCCCGGCATCTCGACGAGGGCGCGCTCGGGGTTGCCGCTGCAGCCGATTTGGTCGTCCTGGTCGTGCCGGTGGAGTTTCGCGCGTGCATGGCCGCGAAACAGGTTCTGCACCGGCTCGGCGCCCACGCCGACCGGCTTGCGATTGTCGCAAGTGGACACTCGATCGACGGTGCCCCGCCTTCCCGCACCGCGGAGCTGCTCGGGCCGCCACTGCTCGCGACGCTGCCTCCGGAACGCCGGGTCGCCGCCACCCTCGAAACGGGCGAGTTCGAGCTGCCCGCGAAAGGTGCGCTCGTGGCCGCGGCCGGAGCCGTGCTGGCTGAACTGCGATCCGCCACCGCAGCCCCGTTCCAGACGGCAGCCTGACGGGCCGGCGATGACGACAGAATTCGTCGAGCGAGTACGCAATCGCTTGGCCGGGGAGAGCCGAAGTGCGGATCCGATCGCGCTCGCGGCGGCCGTCCGCGCGGAAGCGGGTGGTGCGCTCAGCCACGACGCCGTACTGGACGCTGTCCGCCAAGCACAGGACGAATTCCTCGGCGCCGGCCCGCTCGCCCCGCTGCTCGATGACGAGGACGTGACGGACGTTCTGGTCAGCGCACCCGACCAAGTGTGGACCGATGGCCCGCAAGGGCTCGCCCGGGCATCGGTGCGTTTCGCCGACGAGGACGCCGTTCGCCGGCTCGCGCAGCGGCTCGCCCTCGCCGCCGGGCGGCGCCTCGACGATGCCCAGCCATACGTGGACGGCTGGCTCCCCGCCCGGCAAGGCCGAGTCCGGGTACACGCCGTCCTGCCGCCGATCGCCCCCGACGGCACCTGCCTGTCTTTGCGGGTACTCCGCCCCGCGACACACGATCTCGACGCGCTCGGTGCGTGCGGAGTGTTCAATGCCGCCGGTGCCGGGATTCTCCGTACCGTCGTCCGGCGCCGCCTCGCTTTCCTGGTCACCGGTGGCACCGGCGCGGGGAAGACGACCTTGCTGAGCGCGCTGCTGGGCGTGGTCGACCCGGCCGAGCGCATCGTCTGCGTCGAGGACGCCGGTGAGTTGCGTCCCGTGCATCCGCAGTTCGTCAGTCTCGTCGCCCGACCGGCCAATGTGGAGGGTGCTGGTGCGATCGAGCTGCCCGAGCTGGTCCGGCAGGCCTTGCGGATGCGCCCGGACCGGCTGGTGGTCGGGGAAGTCCGTGGTGCGGAAGTGTGTTCGTTGCTCAACGCGCTGAATACCGGTCACGAAGGCGGAGCCTGCACCTTGCACGCCAATTCCCCGGCCGAGGTGCCCGCTCGGCTCGAAGCGCTCGCCGCGCTGGGTGGTCTCGGGAGGGAAGCGCTGCACAGCCAGCTCGCGGCCGCCGTACGCGTCGTCTTGCACATGCAGCGCACGCCGGGCGGCCGCCGCCTCTCCGAAGTCGCGGTGCTTCAGCGGTACCACGGCGAGGTTCGTGCCATAGCAGTGTGGCGTGACGGTCAGTGGACCGCCCGCCGGTCGCTTTTCGCCGATCTGGTCCGGGAGGCGGACTCGTGAGCGTCGCCTGGCCGTTCCTGTGCTTTGGCACCGGACTCTTGTCGTGGCCGGTCCAACCCGGCCGGCTGCAGCCCGCATCCCGGTTCCGTTGGCGCTGCCCGGTTCCGCCCCGGCGCATGTGGTGGCTGGCGCCGGCAGTCGTCGCGCTTCCGCTCGCCGGGGTGGGGGCGGCTGTCGCGGCTGGGCTGGTCACCTTCTCCATCGGGCAGGAATGGCGTAACAGAAAGGAAAAAGCTGCGGCGCTCGCGAAGGCGGAGCAGACCTCGGCCGCGCTGCGGATGATGGTGTCGGAGCTGCGTTCCGGTGCGCACCCGGTGCTGGCGGCGGAAGCGGCAGCCGACGCGGAACCGGCACTGGCCGCAGACCTGCGGAACCTGGCCGCGTCTGCGCGGCTCGACGGCGCACTCGAATCGGCTGCGCTACCGCGGTTGGCGCAGTCCTGGGAACTCGCCCGAAAGCACGGCTTGCCGATCGCCGATGTGCTGGAAGCGGCGCGTCGTGATGTCGAGGCTGAGACGTTGTTCGCGCGACGGTTGCACGCGAAGATGGCCGGCCCGCGGATGAGCGCCACTGTGCTCACCATTCTGCCGATCGGCTGTCTCGCACTCGGCCAGGTCATCGGGGCCGGCCCGCTCACCGTGTTGACCGGAACCCTTCTGGGACAAGTCTTTCTGGTGGCGGGAGCAGTACTGCTGTGGGCGGGCGCGGCTTGGTCTCGCGCACTGACCGGACGGGGTGGGGTGGCGCGCACATGATGGCAACGGGCGTATTCCTCATACTGGCCGCCGTGGCTTTGATGCTGTGGCCGGATACTCCGGCTCCGCGCAATTGGGCTCCCGCCCGGTGGAAACGGCCGGCTGTGCGGCCGGCCGTATGGCACGCCGCGGCGGTGGTCGTCGGCGGCTTGTCGGTCGCGGTCGTGGCCGGAATTCCGGTCGGGCTCGTCGCCGGGGCGGGCGGCTGGTGGCTGCTCCGGCGGTCGCGGCGCGCCCGAGCACCGGACGATGTCGCCGCACGGCTCCGTTCCGCGGCGGTGCTCGACCTGCTCGCTGCTTGCCTGCGTACGGGGATGCCGATTCCGGTAGCGCTCGAAGCCGTGGCGAACGGCGCCCCGGAAGAGACCGGAAAGGCTCTGCGTTCGACAGCGAGCCTGCTCGCGCTCGGCGCCGATCCGGTACCTGCGTGGGCTCCCGTGCGAGCGCGGCCCGGTTTCGCCGAACTGGCCATGGCCGCTGCCCGCACTGCCCGGTCCGGCACAGCGCTTGCCGCGACCGCGGATGACCTGGCCCGGCGCCTGCGCGACGGGTTGGGCACCGAGGCCGAGGAACGCGCCGAACGGGCGGGGGTCGCCCTCGCCCTGCCGGTCGGATTGTGCTTCCTGCCCGCGTTCTTCGCCCTCGGTGTGCTGCCGGTCGTGCTCGGACTCGCCGAGCGGATCGGCGGCCTGCTGTGAACCCATCCACGACCGAAAGAAGGGAAACCGGCAATGCGGTTCCTGCCCGGAGACGAGGGCACCACCACTGCCGAATACGCGATCGGCACGGTGGCGGCGGCGTCCTTCGCCGTCGCCCTCTACCTCCTGCTCACCGGAGACACGATCTCCAAGTCACTGTCGGAGCTCGTGCAACGGGCACTGACCTTGGCCGGCTGATGACCGGTCGTCGCCGGGACGGTGGTTTCGTCACGGTGGAAGCCGCCCTGTGCTTGGGCGCACTCGCCGCCGTACTGGCGATCCTGTTGGCCGGAACGACCGCGGTGGCCGGGCACCTGCGTTGCCTCGATGCGGCAAGAGAGGCTGCCCGGCTCACTGCGGCTGGTCAACCGGGTGCAGCCGATGCCGTCGTGCGGACCATCGCACCGCACGGTGCTCGGCTGACCGTCCACCGCTCCGGCGACGGCCTCACCGCCGAGGTCACCACTGATGCGCTGGCCGCACTTCAGTTGAGTGCCAGCGCGTACGCCATTGCGGAACCGGGGGTGGCGCCGTGAGCCATTCTCGGGACACGGGCCTGGCCACCGTGTGGACGGCGCTCGCGGCAGTCGCGCTGGTCGGTGTCACGACGCTGGTCTGGTGGATCGGTGTCGCGATCACCGCCCGGCATCGCGTCGAAGCGGCGGCCGACCTCGGCGCGCTGGCTGCCGCCGCACACGCCGCCGACGGGCCGGCCGCAGCCTGCTCCCGCGCCCGCGAGGTGGCGGATCAGGAGAAGGCCACCGTGACCAGTTGCCGCTGGCACGATCGAGACGCCTTCATCGAGGTGCGGTCCGCAGTCACCCCGATACCCGGCCTGCCACCCCCGACCGCCCGTGCTCGGGCCGGTCCGGTCGGCTTGCCGCCCTGACCGGTCGGCGTTTCGGCCTGCGCGAAAGGTGGGTAGCGGCCCAAGCATCCCGGCTTGTGCCAGGTGAGCGGCCTGGCCGGCGGCGGCGCGGACACCCGGCCCGGTGTCCTGTTCAGGGCACGGTGGGCTCGGTGACCGTTCGTCGGCGGGCACGGTGATCGGTCGACAGGTTGTGCACGGATGTCGGCGGTGCGTGGTGCACCGATCACCGCACGGATAGCGCGAGCAGCGGTCGCCAGCGCGCGGCGAACGGTTGAAAGTGCAGGTCAGAAAGGAGTTCCCCAGGAGTAGAGCGGTGTCGCCGTCCTGGTTCGGAAGGCGGGGCCGGCGGGACGAGCGGTGGGGTCGGCGACCGGTGATCGTGTCCATTTATCGGCCGGACGGTGCGCTACTTGGCGTTCATCGCGCGTTGACTGCCGGTTGCCGCGCAGGGCTTCCGCGCAATGTGCAACTTGCCGTTAAGTGAGACGTGCGCCACCACGGCCCCCGATCCGGGCGGCGCGACGACCGGAACTTGAAGGCAGGAATGCAATGTTGGACGCGAATTGGCCGGACAGCTGGCGGAGCGCCTTCCGCATCGAACTGCGTGCGGAGGCGATCGGCCTCGCGTGGCGTGGCTGGCCGGTGCTCCCGGGGGCGACCCCAGCGCCGATCACCGGTGAGGGGGACGATCTGACCTGGCGGCGGCCGGTGCCGGTGCACGAGAACTGGCGCGAGCTCGTCGGCACGCACGCCCACGAAGCGGCGGGCTGGTTCACCGACCGCACGCACAGCCTGCTCGTGGCCACCGGCACCGTGGTGGACGCGATCGAGGTCGACCAGGAGCTGGGCAAGCGCGCCGCCCGGCTGCTGCGGGCGGCGGGACACCCGGCGCCGATCGCCGCGATGCCGAACGGCCGGTGGCTGTTCCTCACCACCCCCGCCGACCGGATCCCCGCCGAACTGGCCGAGCTGGTCTCGGTGCAGTGGCACGGTGCCGGCAGCTACATCCCGCTGCCGCCCTCGCCGTTCCAGCACGGCGTGGTGCACTGGCGCGTGAAGCCCGAGGTGTGCGGCTGGCAGCTGCCGGACGCCACCGAGGCGCACGACGTCCTCGTTCGCGCACTCAGCATCGAGCGGGTTTCCCAGCTGGTCGAGACCACGGCTGCCTGACCGGTCCCCATCGGCAAACCGCACACCACAACCGAAGAGTTTCACGTACCACCGTGGCCGCACTTCTCCCCGTGCTGACGCAATGCCCCGAGCACGGTTCCCAGTACGGCCACCGCCCCCGCCTTGTCCAGTGGATCGTTGCCGTTCCCGCACTTCGGCGACTGAACACAGGACGGGCAGCCCGTCGGGCACTCGCAGGAGACGATCGCCTCCCGCGTAGCGGCCAGCCACGGGACAATCGCGGCATAACCGCGGTCGGCAAACCCCGCACCCCCGGGATGCCCATCGTGCACGAACACCGTCGCCTCCCCGGTGTCCTCGTGCCACGCGGTAGACACCCCGCCGATGTCCCAGCGGTCGCACGTAGCGAACAGCGGTAGCAGGCCGATCGCCGCGTGCTCGGCGGCATGCAGGGCACCGGGGACGCGTGCCGGGATCAACCCGGCACCCCCCGGTGCTCTGCCTGCAATCCCGGTCCCCACCGGTATTCCGGCTTCGGTCCCCGCCGGGTGCATCTTGGTCTCCGCTCGATGCGCCCCGGCCTCCGCCTCCGCCTCCGCCTCCGCCGGGTGTACCTCCGCGCCCCCCGAGTGCGCCTCGATCTTCACCCGATGCACCTCGATTTCCGTCGGGCGCGCTTCGGTCTCCACTGGATGTGCCTCGATCTCCGCGGGGCGCGCCTCGATCTTCACCGGATGCGTCTCGGTTTCCGTCGGGCGCGCGTCCGTCCCCACCGGATGCAACTCGGTCCCCACCCGGTGTGCCTCGGTTCCTGTCGGCTCTCCGGCTTCCTCGTCAGCCGCCGGTCGCGAGTTCCCCGTCCGGACCGGGCGCGCCTCAGTCCCCGCCGGTTCCCCCGCTTTCACCGTGGCTCCCGAGCCTTCGGCCCCGGCCACACGCTCTCCCGTCCCCACGGCGCAGCCACTTCCCGGCGGTGACTCCAGAAGCTCGGCGGACACCGTGTACCAGACCGCGCGCGTCTGCAGCCGCTGTTCCGGAAGGTCCAGCGCGGTATGGTCCAGCACCTCGCCGGACGGGCGGCGCCGCAGGTAACCGACGACCTGGGACGTCACCGCCACCTCGCCGAGGGACACCGTCACACCGTGGTGGTGGCATTGACGTTCCGTGCTCAGCACCGTGATGTCCACTATCTCGCGAGGCGAGGTGTTCCAGTCCGGATCCTCCGCGTGCACCAAGGCCAGCGCGGTTTCCAGGTCCAGCTCGTCCACCACATACGACGAACCCTGATGCAAGTACACCGCGCCCGGATGCACGGCGAAGCAGGCCGAGCCGGGGTCCACGGTGCCGAGCATCCGCCCCGAGTCCGCTTCTACCACGGCGATCTGGTCGCCGCCGGAGCCGCGGATGCCTACCTCGGCGTGCGGGCGGTCGCGGGAAGTCCAGTACCAGCCGCTGGTTCGCCTGCGCAGCAACTTCTGTTCCGCCAGCTCGGCGAGCGCCGCGCGGGCCGCGGGGCCGCCGAACACCGCCAGTTCCGGTTCGGTCAGCGGGAGTTCGGCGACGGCGCAGGCCAGCTGCGGACCCAGCACGTACGGGTTCGCCGGATCCAGCACCGCCGTCTCCACCGGACGCTCCAGCAACGCCTGCGGATGGTGCACCAGGTACGTGTCCAGCGGATCGTCCCGGGCGACGAACACCACCAGCGCCTCGTCACCCGACCGGCCGGCGCGCCCGGACTGTTGCCAGAACGACGCCAGCGTGCCCGGGTAACCGGCCAGCACCACCGCGTCGAGACCGGCGATGTCGACGCCGAGCTCCAGCGCGTTGGTGGTGGCCACGCCGAGCAACCGGCCGGACAACAGCGCCTGCTCCAGCTCCCGGCGCTCCTCGGGAAGAAAGCCGGAACGATACGCCGCAACGGTTTCCGCCAAGGAAGGGTCCACTTCGGACAGCAGGCGCCGGGCGCCGAGCGCGGTGAGTTCCGCACCCCGCCGGGAACGGACGAAGGCCAGCGAGCGGGCGCCCTCCACGACCAGTTCGGTCAGGATCCGCGCGGCCTCCGCACCGGCAGGCCGGCGGACCGGGGCGCCGTTCTCTCCGCTGAGCTCCTCGATCAGCGGCGGTTCCCACAACGCGATGGTGCGGGCCCCACGAGGCGAGGCATCCTCGGTGACCGCCGAGCATGGCAGACCGGTAAGCCGGGACGCGAATTCCGCGGGGGCGGCGGCGGTGGCCGAGGCCAGCACGAAAACCGGTGACGCCCCGTAGTACTGCGCGACGCGGCGCAACCGCCTGAGCAGCAGCGCGACGTGTGAGCCGAAAACGCCGCGGTAACTGTGGCACTCGTCGACCACTACGTAGCGCAATCCGCGGAAGAACTGGGTCCAGCGCGAATGCGCGGACAGAATGCCGCGGTGCAGCATGTCGGGATTACTGAACACCCAGTTGGCGTGCGCGCGAACCCAATCGCGCTCCGTGACCGGGGTGTCTCCGTCGAAGGCCGCCGCACGCACCCTTGGGATGTCCAAAGTGGACACCGAACGCAGCTGGTCGGCGCCGAGCGCCTTGGTCGGCGCGAGGTACAGCGCGGTCGTCTGCGCGTCCCTCGTCAGCTCGGACAGCACTGGCAGCTGGTAGGCCAGCGACTTGCCGGACGCCGTGCCGGTGGAGATCACCACATGCCTGCCCGCGTGGGCCAGGCAGGCCGCTTCGACCTGGTGTCGCCAAGGATTGCCGACTCCCGCCGCGGTGCACGCGGCCACCACCTCCGGCGCCGACCACTCCGGCCACGGCGCGAACCCGGCCGCGCGTGCGGGCATCCGCGCGACGTGCGTGACGGGATTCTCCGATGCCGGAATCCCGGCCGTCACCCGGTCCAGCAGCTTCCGCCCGCGCTCGCCAACCACGTGCCGAAGCTTCGCACAGAGCACCGACAGAAACCGATCCGATCGACTTGGTGATCAATAACACAATGTCACGGAACGTGCTGCCCCCGGGACGCGTTGCGAGGCGCTGGAGCAATACCAATAGACTCCCGCAATCCACACCCTCTGTGGTGAGCGTCATGTGAGTCGTACGTCGCAGTGCGACTAGCGTGTCGTTCGGCACAGATCCATGCCAGCGCAGGCACGCCGGGTACGACGGGTCCGCTCTGGCCAAACGGCGTTTCCCAGGAGGACGAATGTCCCGGCAGTTCCTCGCGGAGGGCGGCCTCACGCTTTCCGGGGGTGGCTACACCATCGTCGGTGTGGTCGCCGTGGTCGCCCTTGTCGCACTGGTCATCGGTTACGTCCTGCTCAAAGAGGTGCTGGCCGCCGGCCAGGGCACCGCGAAGATGCAGGACATCGCGAAGGCAGTGCAGGAAGGTGCGGCCGCATACCTGAAGCGACAGCGCAACACCCTCGCCATCTTCGGCGTCGTGGTGTTCCTGCTGCTGTTTGCGCTCCCCGCCGACGACTGGAACGAGCGGATCGGCCGGTCGATCTTCTTCCTGATCGGCGCGGTGTTCTCGTTCACCATCGGCTACCTCGGCATGTGGCTGGCCACGCAGGCGAATCTGCGCGTCGCCGCGGCCTCGCGCGAGGAGGGCGGCCGCGAGATCGCCATGCGCGTGGCGTTCCGCACCGGTGGCGTGGTCGGCATGATCACCGTCGGCCTCGGCCTCTTCGGTGCTGCCGTGGTGGTGCTGGTCTACACCGGCCAGGCGCCGAAGGTGCTGGAGGGCTTCGGGTTCGGCGCCGCGCTGATCGCCATGTTCATGCGGGTCGGCGGCGGCATCTTCACCAAGGCCGCGGACGTCGGCGCGGACCTGGTCGGCAAGGTGGAGCAGGGCATCCCGGAAGACGACCCGCGCAACGCCGCGACGATCGCGGACAACGTGGGCGACAACGTCGGGGACTGCGCCGGCATGGCCGCGGACCTCTTCGAGTCCTACGCGGTGATGCTCGTCGCCGCGCTGATCCTGGGCAGCTCCGCGTTCGGCGCGTCCGGCCTGATCTTCCCGCTCATGGTGCCCGCGATCGGGGTGATCACCGCGGTGATCGGCGTCTACATCACGAAGGCGCGCAGCGGGGAAGGCGGTCTCGTCACGATCAACCGCTCGTTCTACATCTCCGCGGTGATCTCCGCCGTTCTGTCGGCCATCGCCGCGTTCGCCTACCTGCCGAGCAGCTTCGCCGAATTCGGCGACGCGTTCGGGGGCACCGCGGGAAACCCGGCGGTCATCGCGACCGTTTCGGTGATCATCGGCATCGTACTGGCGGCGGTCATCCTGAAGATCACCGGCTACTACACCGGCACCGAGTACAAGCCCGTCAAGGACGTCGGCAAGACCTCGGAAACCGGTCCGGCCACAGTGATCCTGTCCGGTATCTCGGTCGGTTTCGAGTCCGCGGTCTACACCGCGCTGGTGATCGGCGCCGCGGTGTTCGGTGCCTACCTGCTGGGCGGCGGCGTCGCGCTGTTCGCCGTGGCGCTGGCCGGTACCGGTCTGCTGACCACGGTCGGCGTCATCGTCGCGATGGACACCTTCGGCCCGGTCTCGGACAACGCGCAGGGCATCGCCGAGATGTCCGGTGACGTGGACGAGAAGGCCGCGGGCATCCTCACCGAACTCGACGCGGTCGGCAACACCACCAAGGCGATCACCAAGGGCATCGCGATCGCCACCGCGGTGCTCGCCGCGACTGCTCTGTTCGGGTCGTATTCGGACGCGATCACGAAGGCCGTCGGCACCACGGGTTCGTTCGTCGCGAACATCGCCAGCCCGCCCACCCTGGTCGGCGTGATCATCGGCGCGGCCGTGGTGTTCCTGTTCTCCGGGCTGGCGGTCAACGCGGTGTCGCGGGCGGCAGGCGCGGTGGTGTACGAGGTGCGCCGCCAGTTCCGCGAAATCGCCGGGATCATGGAGGGGACCACGCGGCCCGAGTACGGCCGGGTCGTGGACATCGTGACCCGCGATTCGCTGCGGGAGCTGGCCACGCCGGGTCTGCTCGCGGTGTTCGCGCCGATCGCGGTCGGTTTCGGCCTCGGCACCGGCGCGCTGGCCGGGTATCTGGCCGGCGCGATCGCCACCGGCACTCTGATGGCGATCTTCCTCGCCAACTCCGGTGGTGCCTGGGACAACGCGAAGAAACTGGTGGAGGACGGCAATCACGGTGGCAAGGGCTCGGCCGCGCACGACGCGACCGTCATCGGCGACACCGTGGGCGACCCGTTCAAGGACACCGCCGGTCCGGCGATCAACCCGTTGATCAAGGTCATGAACCTGGTTTCGGTGCTGATCGCGCCCGCCGTGGTCACGCTGTCGATGGGCGGCGGTGCGCACACCACCTGGCGGATCGTGATCGCGCTCGTGGCGGTCGCGGTGGTGGCGGCGGCGATCGTCGTGTCCAAGCGGCGCGGCACGGTCATCGCGGATACTCCGGCTCCGGCCAACGCGGTCTGAGTCGTTACTCCATCCGGGCCCGGTGCGCTACGGCGTGCCGGGCCCGGTTCGTGTCCACCGGCCGGGCGTGAGTTGCATCCGTCCGGCGGGTCGGTACGGTCGGGGCGTTCTGGGCTTCGAGTGGCGGGGAGGTGTTCGGGTGCGGCCGCGGTGGACCGTCCTTGCCGCGCTGGCAACGGGAATCGGGATCGGTCTGGCGGGTTGCGGGCAGCCGCCCGCACCGGCCGAGCCGCACGCGGGCGGACAGTCGGACCCGGCGAGCGGCGCCGACCCGGCGGCCGGCTGGGCGGACGGGTATTGCACGGCGGTCAGCCACCTCGTGCGCACGCTGGCCGGCCTGCCGGAGATAGATCCGAGTTCCCCGCTACAGGCGGCCCGGACCGCCAGCAAACTTCTCTCGTCGGTGGTGGACGGAATCGATCGGACGATCGCCGGGCTGGACCGGGTGGGACCGCCTCCGCTGTCCGGCGGTGAGACCGCGCGTGCGGAGCTGCTCGGCGAGTTCGCTTCAGTGCGTGCCCGCGCTGACGGCGTTCGCCGCCGCCTCGACTCGGCCGGCGGGGCCGACGCGTCCCGGGCGGCGCTGGGTGAAGCCCGGTCGGTGATCGATGCGGTCAGCAGGCTGGATGTGCTGAAGGGACTCGATGCCACACCCGAGCTGACTGCCGCGGGCAAGCGGGCGAGGGGGTGCCAGCAGCTCGTGGTGCCGCCGGCGCCGAGCTGACCGCCCTTTCGGGTGCCGGCGAAAAAGACACCCGTGTGACGCTCGCCTCCAATCGAACTTGTGTTCTATCATGATCGGTGTGGATCGGACGATCTCGCTGTTCTCGGCGGAGGCGACCGGACCGGGGCTCGCGGACCTGGCCGGGTTGTTGTGCTGTCAGGGGCAGATCACCGGCTTCGGGCGCACCGCGGCCCGGCTGACGGTGGTGGTCGAGCAGGCGTGGCGGGCTCGGGTGCTGGCGCGCGAATGCCGTGGCCGGGGTGCCGATGCGCAGGTCGCGGTGGCCGACTGCGGGCGGCCGCAGGTGCGCACGTCGTTCCGGGTCGACCTGCTGGGGCTCGCCGACCGATGGCTGCGGCCGGGGTGCACCGGTCCGGCCGAGCAGGATTCGGGCAAGGCCGTGCCCGGCGGGTTCCGGCTGAGCGGCGCGATGCTGCGGATGTGGGCACTCGCCGCCGGTCGTCCGGAGCCCGGTGGATACCTGCTCGGGCTCGACCCGATGGCGCCACTGATGCATGAGGAGCTGGCGGCAGCGCTCGCTCCGCTCGGAGTGCAGGCGCGGCTGCTCGGGCCGAAGGCCGAGGCGCCGGGCCTGCGGGTCACCGGGCGGCGTCGGCTCGATGGGCTGCTGGAATTGATCGGAGAGGCGCCTGCCGGTGCCGAGGACGTGTGGCCGGAGTTGCCGCCGGTCGGTGAGCGCCGTCCCGTCCGGACCGAGGGTGAGCCGCGCCGCGCCGGCCGGGAAGAGAGTCCTCTTCAATACTTACTGGAGGCTGTGGGGTAGCTGGATTAGAGAAAAGGCCCTCCCCGGCGGTTATGCCGGACAGGGCCCCTTCGCGGGACGCGGGGTTACGGCTTCGGCAGCGTGCAGCCCGGCCGGTTGAGGTCCACTTCGCCGGCCGCGGTGAGACAGGCGGGAATACCGTAGGTCTCCTCGCCGTACTTGGTACCGGCGTGCACGGTGATGTTGCCGGACTCGTCGACCTCGCACGCGTTGTTCAACGTGCAGCGCTCGCCGTTGTCGTTGGACGTGTTGTTCACGCCGATGACCTTGCCGGTCGCGTGGTCCTCGATGGGCGAACCGGACGTGCCACCGATCGTGGTGCAGCCGGGGGTGTAGCGGATGGAGTCCTGCCACACCCAGCCGTTCTCGCGAAGCTCGGGTACGAAGCCGTCGACGCTGCAGGAGTAGGTCTTCTTCCAGTAGCCGGAGACGACGTCGATGGCCGTGCCCGCTTTCGGGTGGCTGTCGACCAGTTCGAGCGGGGCGACGCCGTACTTGTCCTTGATCCCGGCGTAGCTGTCGGTGAGCTGGTAGAGCGACACGTCGGTGCCGGTCATGGTGGCGTAGAGGATCTTCTTCGCCTTGACCGTGCCCGCCGAACTCTGCCCGTCCGGGGACCGCAGGTCGAACGTGCGGCCGGAGGCCTGGCCGGTGATCACCTGGCCCGGCTTCATGAAGCCGGACTCCAGGCAGTGCCCGTTCGACAGCACGAGCGCGGGCGCGTCCAGCGGCGTGGTGGCCGGTTTGACCACCGAGCCGGAGCAGTTGGACAGCGCCACGGTGCCCGAGAACGAGGTCGTCGCCGCGCTTGCCGCCGGGGCGCCGGCCAACGCGAACACAGCTGCGGTGGCGATCGCGCCACCGAGCAGACGTCGAGTCATGAAGATTCCTTTCGGCAGGTGGGCATAGTAAGTGAAACCTTGGCGACGCGGGGCGCGCCACTGTCGAACGAAGGGGTATCCATTGCGTGACCGGTTACCCTGCACGGCACGTGTCCGACATCACGTGCTAGGTGTGGAAAGGAAACATCGCCGAGGTCAGTGGCGATCCGACGGGCAGGGGCCCGCCGGTGGATCCGGGCACCTCTGCGCTGCACAGCCGCCGGGGACGTGCACACTGACAGGTCGAGACGCGGGCGCAGAACCCCCGGAGCGGGGAGAGAGTGCCGCCGCCGGCGCAGAGGCGACGGCACGGAGATGAGTGGAGAGCAGGACAGCGTGGCAGGAGCACGGACCAAGAAGAGCGACGCCGGGGGCAACGGCGCCGGCCGCCGTCGGCTGGTGATCGTCGAATCGCCGACCAAGGCCCGCAAGATCGCCCCCTACCTCGGCGGCAACTACGTCGTCGAGTCCTCCGTCGGGCACATCCGCGACCTGCCCCGCGGTGCCGCCGACGTGCCCGCGCAGTACAAGGGCGAGTCCTGGGCCCGTCTCGGCGTGGACATCGACAACGACTTCAAGCCGCTGTACATCGTCACGCCGGACAAGAAGTCCAAGGTCACCGAGCTGAAGGGCCTGCTCAAGGACGTCGACGAGCTCTACCTCGCCACGGACCCCGACCGCGAGGGCGAGGCGATCGCCTGGCACCTGCTGGAGACGCTCAAGCCCAAGGTGCCGGTGCGCCGGATGGTCTTCCACGAGGTCACCGAGCAGGCCATCCGCGCCGCCGCGGACGCCACCCGGGAGCTGGACGCCGACCTGGTCGACGCGCAGGAGACCCGCCGCATCCTCGACCGGCTGTACGGCTACGAGGTCTCGCCGGTGCTGTGGAAGAAGGTCATGCCGAAGCTCTCGGCGGGCCGCGTGCAGTCCGTGGCGACCCGGATCGTGGTCGAGCGGGAGCGCGAGCGGATGCGCTTCACCTCGGCGTCGTACTGGGACATCTCCGCGACCATGAACGCCGGTCCGGACGCGGCTCCGCGGAACTTCCCGGCGCGGCTGGTCTCGGTGGACGGCGCGCGCCTGGCCACCGGCCGTGACTTCGACTCGAACGGGGAGCTCAAGGGCTCCGGCAAGGACATCCGCGTGCTCGGCGAGGCCGACGCGCAGGCCTTGGCGCAGGCGCTGCGCGAGCGGGACTTCAAGGTCGCGAGCGTCGAGGAGAAGCCGTACTCGCGCAAGCCGTATCCGCCGTTCATGACCTCGACGCTGCAGCAGGAGGCCGGCCGTAAGCTGCGCTTCACTTCCGAGCGCACCATGCGCGTCGCGCAGAAGCTGTACGAGAACGGCTACATCACTTATATGCGTACCGACTCGACCACGCTGTCGGAGTCGGCGATCTCGGCCGCGCGAAGCCAGGCGACGCAGCTGTACGGCAAGGAGTTCGTCTCGCCGTCGCCGCGGCAGTACACGCGCAAGGTGAAGAACGCACAGGAGGCACACGAGGCGATCCGTCCGTCCGGTGAGGTCTTCCGCACCCCGGGCCAGGTCGCGAGCGAGCTGGACACCGACGGGTTCCGGCTGTACGAGATGATCTGGCAGCGCACCATCGCGTCGCAGATGGCGGACGCGAAGGGCACCACGATGTCGGTGCGCATCGTCGGTACCGCCACCTCCGGCGAGGAGTGCACGTTCGCCGCTTCCGGCCGCACGATCACCTTCGCCGGCTTCCTGAAGGCCTACGTCGAGGCCGTCGACACCGAGGCGGGTGGCGAAGCGGACGACAAGCAGAGCCGGCTGCCGGTGCTGGTCAAGGATCAGGGCCTGACCGCCGACGAGCTGTCCGCGGACGGGCACAGCACTTCGCCGCCCGCGCGTTACTCCGAGCCGAGCCTGGTGAGCAAGCTGGAGGAGCTGGGCATCGGCCGCCCGTCCACCTACGCCTCGATCATCAAGACCATCCAGGACCGCGGCTACGTATGGAAGAAGGGCTCCGCGCTGGTGCCCTCGTGGGTCGCGTTCGCCGTGGTCGCGTTGATGGAGCGGCATTTCGAACGCCTGGTGGACTACAACTTCACCGCCGGCCTCGAGGACGAGCTGGACCGCATCGCCAACGGTGACGAGCACCGCGCCGAGTGGCTGTCGAAGTTCTACTTCGGCGGCGATCTCGGCGTGGAGGGCTCGGTCGGCCGGCTGGGCGGGCTGAAGAAGCTGGTCGATGGCAGCGTCGAGGGCATCGACGCGCGGGAGATCAACTCCATCCCGATGTTCAGCGACGCCGAGGGACACCAGGTCGTGGTGCGCGTCGGCCGGTACGGCCCGTACCTCGAAAGGGAGGTCAACGGCGAGTCGCAGCGCGCGAACCTGCCCGAGGATCTGCCGCCGGACGAGTTGTCGCCGGAGATCGCGGAAAAGCTGTTCGCCACTCCGCAGGAGGGCCGGGTACTGGGCACCGACCCGGTCAGCGGACACGAGATCGTGGCGAAGGAAGGCCGCTTCGGCCCGTACGTCACCGAGCTGCTCCCGGAGCCGGAGCTGCCCGAGGACGCCACTGCGGCGCAGAAGAAGGCAGCGAAGGCGAAGCTGCCGAAGCCGCGTACGGGCTCGCTGTTCAAGGCCATGTCGGTCGAGACGATCACTCTCGACGAAGCGCTGAAGCTGCTGTCGCTGCCGCGCGTGGTGGGCAAGGACCCGGAGTCGGGCGACGAGATCACCGCGCAGAACGGGCGGTACGGGCCATACCTCAAGAAGGGCACGGACTCGCGGTCGATCCAGACCGAGGATCAGTTGTTCTCGATCACGCTCGAAGAGGCGCTGAAGATCTATTCGGAGCCGAAGCAGCGTGGCCGGTCGGCAACGGCGCGTCCGCCGCTCAAGGAACTGGGCGAGGACCCGGTTTCGGGCAAGCCGATGGTGGTCAAGGACGGCCGCTTCGGTCCGTACGTGACCGACGGCGAGTTCAACGCGACGCTGCGGAAGACCGACAGCATCGAGGAGCTGACGGCTGAGCGTGGCGCCGAGCTGCTGGCGGAGAAGCGTGCCAAGGGGCCGGCGCCGAAGCGTAAGGCGCCTGCGCGCAAGACCGCCGCGGCGAAGTCGACCACCAAGACTGCGGCTGCCAAGACCACGACGGCCAAGTCCACCACGGCGAAGACCACGGCGAAGTCGCCGGCGGCCAAGAAGGCGCCCGCGAAGAAGGCGAGCAGTACGGCGAAAGCCAAGTAGATCCGTTTCGAAGGGCCATCCGGATGCCAGGGTGTCGGCAAAGTCGGTGTGGAGGGGCCCTGCGCAGCTGCGGAGGGCTGTGAAGGGCCCCTTCACGGACTCTGAGTCCGTCAGGGGCACCCTCACAGCCCCGAAACCGGTCGGGCAGCCACGGCTCTCTCTGCTGATCACGGGCCCTCGACCAACTTTGCCGGGCCCTCCCGTCCGGATGGCCCTTCGCATGTTCAGGGGGGCCGGGTGGAAGAAGCGCGGCGCGCGCGAATAGCGGTTTCAGTGGTATTCGCGGTGTGCGGAGCCGCTTTCGCTTCGTGGGCCGCACGCGTGCCCGCAGCGCAGGCGAAGCTCGGTCTCAGCGAGGGACAGCTGGCGGTCGGTGTTTTCGGGCTGGCAGCGGGTTCGGTGGTCGCGCTGTTGGCCGCGGGTCCGGTGCTGACGAAGATCGGCAGCCGGCGTGGAGTGGTTTGCGGCGCCACTGTGCTGTGCGCGGGGCTCCCGCTTGCTGCGTTCGCTCCGGATCTGCCGTTGTTCGTTGCCGCTCTCGCTGTGCTCGGAGTCGGCAACAGCTTGCTCGACGTGTCCATGAACGCGCACGCTGCGCGCGTCGAAGAGGCGTACGGGCGGCCGATCTTTGCCGGATTCCACGCGTTCTGGAACATCGGCCGTGGCCGGGCTCGGGGTGTCCGCGATGGTCCCGCTCGCGTGGAGCGCCGCCGGGCGCAAACAGCCGGAGGCGCCGGGGCGGGCGATCGCGGCCGTGGCGGCCTGCGGGTACCTCGGTTTCCTCGCCGGACCGGCGCTGATCGGGCCGCTGTCCGGCGGGATCGGGCTGCACTGGACGTTCGCGGTGGTCGGTGCCCTGCTGGTGACCGTGCACTTCCTGGCGCCGTCGATGCGGGCCGCCGAACCGGTGCGGCCGGGCTGACCGGCGCGGTCGTCGCCCCTCCGGGTGATTCGAACACAGGTTCGAGAAAATCTCGGTCCCAGGGTGTTCAATGCAGGGGTGAGCAGTTCCGCACCTGTCGTCTTCGACGTCATCGACCAGGTCATCGAACCGCTGCGCGCCGAGGTGCCGCAGCGGCCTTCGGTGATGGAGTTCTACGACCCGCACTTCGAGGTACCACCGGTGCTGGCCGGGCCGGAGCGGCCGGCACCGGAGCCGAGCCTCGCGGAGGTCCGGCAGTCGTTCGGGCCGCTGCTCGGCGCAGCGCTGGCCGAGGAGGCGGAGCAGTACATCCGGTTCGTCGGCGGGATGACCGCGCTGGGGCTGGCCACCGATGGCGAGGTGACGGCCGAGGCGCTCGGGCTGTACCGGGTGCTGCGCGGCGGGTTCATCCGGGGCGTGGTCACCGGGGTGTTCCCGGCCGACCGGGAGCCGTGGGAGGTGCGGTTCTTCGGCGATGCGGACTACACCACGGTGATGACCAGGGCGGGCCGCCGTGCGCGGCTGCGATCCGGCCTGCTGAGCGCGCTGCCCGGGTGGGTGTTCGACGGCCTGCCCGACCGTGCGCCCGGCCCCGGCCCGGCGGTCCGGATCGAGACCGACCGCAGCGGGCTGGTCCCGTCGGCGGCCTGGGGCGAGCTGGACGTGATCCGCTCCGCGGCCGCCCGCCCCCGTCAGGGCACGGTGCTGGTCGACCTCACCGTGCGCGAGGCGGTGCTGGCCGAGTACCCGCACGGCGCGTTCGGACTGGTGGACAACGACCAGGGCCGCTACCAGTTCCGGGCGGCCCCGCTTCCGGGCGGCGGCTGGACGATCACCTGGACACCGGCGACCCGCAGCACCGCGGAGGCCTGGATCGTCGAGGCGGTGCGCAGTCATGCGTGATCGTGATGGGGGTGTTGCGGCCGGGCAGGGGCGGGTTTGGGTCAGGGGTGAGTGGAGATGCTGGTGAGGGGCTGGGCTGAGGTGAGTGGGTTGCTGCTGGGAGGCGGGTCGATGTGTCCAGGGGAGGAGGGGTGTCCAGCGCGCGAGCGACGGTAAGTGGGTATGTCGACGGAGGTGAGCGAGTCTGCTGATGGGAGGTGCTGAGCGGCCGGGATACCGATCGGTTCGGTGAGCGTGATGTGGCGGTGGACAGAGGCGGTGAATGGGGTGGCGAGCGTCCCCACCGGCTCGCGTGTGGCGAACGAGCCGGTACCGGCACCACTCGCCCGGACGTAGCCGCCCGGCGATGCTTCAGCGAGTGACTTTGCTCCGCATCGCTTATGGCGAAGGAGTCTGCCTGCCGCGACCTGCAGGGAATAGTCTCGCTCAGCATGGCTTGTGGCAGACGGTCCCGGCTGGCGTCGCTGGTGGTGAGCGGCCTCGCCCGGCATTGCTTGTGGTGGATGACCGCCCGGCGCTGCTTTAGCGGCTGACCTTGCCCTGCATCGCTTATGGCGAAGGGCCGCCTGCCGCCAGTTGAGGAGAGTCGCCCCGCCCAGCATCGCTTGCGGCAGACAGCTCCGCCCGGCGCCGCTGGTAGCGGGCGGCCCGCCCGACGTCGCTTGTTGCGGACGGTCCCGCCCGGCGCCTCGGCGGTGGCCCGCTCGACGTCGCTTGTCACCGACGACCTGTCCGGCGCCGCCGGTGGCGACCAGGGCCGTCCGCCACCACTGTGTGATGCCGGAGGTGGTCCCGCGGGCACGGAGTGTGCCCGGCCGGGCGCGTCCGTCGCAGTAGGCTGAGGCCATTGGGTGGATGCGAGTGTGGGCAGTCTCGCCGATACTGGACGTGGCGGGCATTCCGTAGTGAGGTGGTCACCATGAGCACGAGCGATGGGGCGCCTTTCTTTCCGCCCCCCGCCCCGGAGTCCGATCGGGATGGCACGCTTTCCGGCGATTTCGTCGGGGAGCGGTTCTCCGATCCGCTGTCCGGGCTGGTCACCGGCGGCAGCGGCGGGGCTGCCCGGGCCGGGGAGTTCGGGCCGCTGCCCACTGCACGGCCGGTGCAGCACGATCCGGACGCGGTCAAGCGCATGGTGGAGGCCGCGCTCGAGGAGGAGTCGAAGAAAGGTGTGCGGAGTTCGATCTCCGATTCGGCCGCCTTCGAACGACCCGATCGGGTGCCGCTCGGGCTGTTGCCGCGGCAGCGGACCTGGCCCAGCCGGGCGCCGCAGCTGCTGAAGAACCTGCCGCGGCCGAAGCTGAAGCAGGTCGCCGAGGTCGCCGACGACGACATCGAGGAAGAGCTGGCCGAACGGCAGGTCCGGCGGCGTGGGCTGCCGGCCATCAGCATGCCGGCCATGGGCCGCCCCTCGACCAGCACCGCGGGTGTGGTGCTCGCGTTCGTCCTGTTGATCGTGTTCGGAATTGTCGCAATCGAGATGATTGCGAGCCTGGTCAGCAGTCTGGGCGAGCTGTTCGGCTGAGCCCGCATCCCCCGTACGACACCCGGGCCGGTTCCGCGGCCACCCCTGCTCCGGCGCTACCCTGGCGACACGGTCGGGGGATCCGCAAGGGTCGCCCGGCGCCGCCGTGACGAGTGGGGTGGGCATATCAGCGAGGGCATACGGTCGTTGCCCGGAGCCGGTCCGGGTGGGTCGAGCGGGGCTCCGGCGTCCACGATCCACCGGGTCCGCCGGGTGCTGGCGATCAAACCGTTCCGCAGACTGTGGGGCGTCACGTACCTGTGCAGCGTCGCCGACTGGCTGAACCTGCTGGCCCTGACCAGCCTGAGCACCAAGCTCCTGGACAACTACACCGCGCAGAACTTCGCGTTCGTCGGCGTGGTCGTGACCAGCCTGCTGCCGGGCCTGCTGTTCGCCCCGGTCGGCGGATTGCTGGCGGACCGGTTCGACCGGCGCAAGGTCATGGTCGTCTGCGACCTGCTGCGGTGCGGTTTCCTGCTGTCGATCGCCATCGTCGGCGCCCCGTGGTGGCTGTTCGTGGCGAACTTCCTGGTCGGCTGCAGCTCGATCATGTGGATTCCGTCCAAGGACGCCGCGGTGCCGAACCTGCTGCGCCGCCCGGACCAGGTGGAGACCGCCAACCAGCTCGGCCTGGTGATGACCTACGGCCTCGCGGTGATCACCGCGGCCGGGGCCAACGCGCTGATCCTCGGCATCAACTCCACGTTCCACCTGTTCCAGGGCGCGACCGCGGACCTCTACATCGCCAAGATCGTCGTGGTCATCACCGGTCTGCTGTACCTGACCAGCGGCGTCCTCGTGGCCACCCGGATTCCCGAGCTGTCACTGCGCGACGTGCACGCCACTCCCGAGAAGAAGGCCGAGAAGGCCGCCGAGGAAAAGCTCGGCCTCGGCGCCATGATGCGCGACGGTTTCCGGTTCGTGCGCACCACGCCGCTGGTGCGCGGGCTGCTGATCGGCGCGTTCGGGGCTTTCGCCGCGGGCGGTGCGGTGGTGGCTTCGGCCAAGCCGTACTCCTCGTCGTTGCTCGCCGGCGACGCTGCGTTCAACCTGCTCGTGCTCTCCGTCTTCCTCGGGCTCGCCACCGGGATGGCAGTGGCGCCGAAGCTCGCCCACCGGCTTCCGCACGACCGCCTGTTCGGCATTTCCATCGTCGTGGCCGGGCTTTCCCTGCTGGTGGTGGCATTGTCGCCGCACCTGGCGATCTCGCTGGTCGCGGTGGCGCTGGTCGGGGTCTGCGCGGGTACCGCGTTCCTCACCGGCGTCACGATCATCGGCTCCCGCGTGGAAGACGCGATCCGCGGGCGGATCAATGCGATCTACCAGACGATGCTGAAAGTGGTGCTGGCCGGCGCCACCGTGGTCACGCCGGCGCTGATCGGCCTGGTCAGGCCCCGGCAGGTCACCGTGTGGGGCGGCCCGATCACCATCGACGGCACCCGCCCGGTGATGCTCGGCGCCGCCGCGCTGGCCGTGCTGCTCGGAGTGGTCGCCTACCGGCAGATGGACGACCGCCGCACCGAAAAGATCTTCGCCGACCTGCGCAACGCACTGCGCCGGACTCCGCGGCGCGTCAACGGCTACCTGATCGCGCTTGAAGGCACCACCGCGATCAACACCGGAGAGCAGGCCGCTCGCCTGGTCCGCTGGCTGGACACCGGCGTACGCCCGGTGGTCCGGTCTGCCGATCCCGCGCTGGCCGAACGCCAGTTCACCACGCTGGTTTCCGAGGCCTCGCTGTCCGGCGCGCGGGCACAGGCGCTGGTCGCCGCAGCGGTGCGGGCCGATCTGGTCGAGCGGGAGATTCAGCCGGCGCTGGACGCCGGATCCGTCGTGGTGATGGAACGCTTTGCCGACTCACCGCTCGCGGCGGTGTCCGCGGTCGGCGGTCTCGACAGTGCCGAGCTCGAAGGGATCACCGACTGGGCGACCGGACGGCTGCGCCCGGACCTCACCGTGCTGCTGGACACCGCGTCCGGCAACCAGAATCCCGACGATTCGAAGCTGTCGCCCAGCGAGCAGTGGCGGATGCAGAAGCTGCTCGCCGACATGGCCGCCGCGGACCCCGACCGTTACGTGGTGATCGACGCGGACGGGACCGACGACGAGATCGCCGAGCGCGTGCGCGTCGCGGTCCAGGCGGTGTTCGTGGGGCGGCTGTCCAGCTTCGCGCCGAAGGAAGCCGCAGTCGCGAACCAGCCGGCACCGTACGCCGTTCACGAAGCCGCGGCTGCCGCAGACGTCGCCGAGGCCACCGCGGCGGAAGCCGAGGAGCGCGTAGCGTCCGAAGCGGAGGCGAAGTGACCGCGCCGATCGGCGTTTGGGCGGGTTTGATCGGGCAGGAACCGGCAGCGGAGACGCTCTCCACTGCGGCGGCCGCGGCAGCGAAGATCGTCGCGCGAGAGCCTGTGGCGCCGGCTGCGATGACGCACGCGTGGCTGCTGACCGGCCCACCTGGGTCCGGGCGTTCGGTCGCCGCGCGCACCTTCGCCGCGGCGTTGCAGTGCAGCACCGGTACCGGCTGCGGTGCGTGCCCGGGTTGCCGCACCACGATGGCCGGTACGCACGCGGACGTACGGCTCGTCGTTCCCGAGGGCCTGTCGATCTCCGTCGCCGAGATGCGCGCGTTGGTGCAAGCCGCAGCGCGACGGCCGACGACCGGTGAATGGCAGGTCGTGATCATCGAAGACGCCGACCGCCTCACCGAAGGCGCGTCGAATGCGTTGCTGAAGGCCGTCGAAGAACCGCCGGAGCGCACGGTGTTCCTGCTCTGCGCACCGTCGGACCATCCGGAGGACGTGTCGGTCACGATCCGCTCGCGGTGTCGGCTGGTGCCGTTGCGGACCCCGCCCGCGGCAGCGATCGCGCAGGTCCTCGTCTCGCGGGACGGCGTCGATCCCGAGCGTGCGCAGTGGGCAGCGGCGGTGTGCAACGGACATGTCGGCCGCGCGCGCCGGCTCGCGACCGACGAAGCCGCTCGGCACCGGCGGGACACCGTGCTGCGGATCCCGCTCGGCCTCCGCCGTCCTGGGGACGTCTTCACCAGCGCGGACCAGCTGATCAGCGCGGCTGAGGCGGATGCGGGCGAGGAGAGCAAAAGCCGCGACGAATCCGAACGCTCCGAGCTGCGTACCGCGATGGGCGGTGACGGCACGGGAAAGGGCGTCGCCGGTGCGAAGCGGGCCGCCGAAGCCGCGGTGAAGCAGCTCGAAAAGCGCCAGAAGTCCCGCGCCACGCGTACCCAGCGCGACACTCTCGATCTCGCCTTGGTGGACCTCGCGGGCTTCTACCGCGACGTGCTGGTCACGGCTTCCCATGCCGGAGCCACGCTCACCCACCCCGACCACGCCGACGCCATCGCGTCCGCCGCTTCGGCATGGACCCCGGAGTCGACCTTGAGGCGGCTCGAAGCCGTTCTGGAGTGCCGCGAAGCGATCGGGCTGAATGTGAAGCCGCGGATCGCCGTGGAAGCCATGGTCACCACACTTCGCCAAGGCTGACTCGTGAGTGGTGAGACCGGGGGACGGTCTCACCACTCACGAAGTCAGTCGCGTGGGAACGGTGACGGCTTGAAAGGCTTTGGCTCGCCGGGATTCCTGTGCGACACCAGCGCGGGCCTGCGACGGTTCGGGAACGCAGCCACCATGACCACACCGAGCAACAGCAACGCGGTACCGGTCCAGAACAACGGCACAGTTGCGTACGCAGTGCCCGTGTAGGCGAGGTGCTTCGCCGGGGCGGCCGGCGCTTGGCCACCAGCGTTCGGAGCGGGAGTCGTGCTACCGCACACCACGCCACCCGTCGGCGCGTACGCGCGCGCCACCTGCTCGCCCAGCGAAAGCTGCGCCAGCGACGAAGGCAGCTTGTCGCCCGCGTCCTTCGGCAACAGGCTCTTCAGCCGTTCCGTGGGCAGCACCTGGAGGTCGAACAGCCGCGCGGAGGCACCCAGCTGGTAGCCCTTGAACGGCGTGGTCGCCTCGGACTGCTTCTGCTCCAGGTTCGCGATGCTCAGCCGCAGCACGCCGAGGTCGAGCACTTTGTTGGTGGTGTCGGACAACTGCTTGAGGCCCTGCGTCGCCGTGGCGACCAGGCCGCCGACCACCGGCACGTTGTCGAGCGCGCCGAACTGGTCGCTCAGCGGCGACAACGGCAGGCCGATCGGGATGTCCTGTGTCGGGTTCGCCGCGTCGAGGGTGTACAGCGTCTTGCCGCCGGCCGAGATGGTCAGTACCGGTGCCTGGTACTCGACTTTCGACGTCTTCGCGTCGCCGGTCGAGGTCACCGTGAGCGTCGGCTGGCTGACCACCTTGAGCTCCAGTTCGAGCGGGGTGCCCTTGAGGATCTGGAGGTCCGCGCCCTGCAGCGTCGAGACCGACTGCACGGCCTTGTTCTTCGACCCCGGGATGTCGACGAGCTTCACCTGCGAGTGTGACGAGAGCGTGTTCGGCAGGCTGAGCAGCGAACCGGCGCCGCCCGGCTGGGCCTTCTCGCCCCCGGACAGCAGGCCGCCAAGACTCTGCAGCCCGCTCGCCGGATCGAACCCGGTGGCCAGCTTGTCGGTGGACGGTAGGTTCAGCCCGCCTCCGCCGAGCAGCGGGACCTGCGGCAGCGTCGGGATGACGTTCAGCAGCGAGAGACTGGCCACCGACGTGCTGGCGTCGGAGATCGTGCCGACGCACGGGCCGAGCGTGTCGCTCCAGCGCGCGTGCGCGCTGCCGTTGAGCAGCCCGACGTTCAGCAGCGGATTCGACGGTGCGTTGAGCCCGCCGGTGATCTCCTTGGGGTTGTCGGGCAACGCTGTCTGCGTGAGGCTGCCTGGCACCTGTGGCGCCTGCCCGCCCACCGCGAGCCCGAACGGCGAGGACTGCGCGATCGACTTCTCGTAGCTGAGGTAGGCCTCCGAATTCGCGGACGCGCTGGACAGGCCCATCCCGGCCTCCAGCGCGGACTGCTTCGGCAGCTGCTGGCCGAAGCCGGGGAGGATGGTCCCCGTGGTCACCGAGTTCGGCAGCAGCCGCAACACCCCGAGCGCGGTACCCGCGTCCCCGACAGCGTGCCCGAGCGGCTGCGGCTCGTTCGGCACCGACGCGGGTGGCTGGCCCGGGCTCCCCGGCTGAGGGATCGGCGTGGTCGGGATGTCCTGCGCACCCGCCGGACCCGCGCTGAGCAGCACCAGGGCCGCGGTGACGGGGACGGCTACCGCCCGAGGCAGTTTTCGCCGCATGTGCCGAATCCTCCAGATGGTGTTCGGGGGCCGGAATTGAGACCGAAGTCATAGGAGCCTAACGACGCGGCCCCCGGAAGGTGACGCGCCGGGCTCCGCTACACTGATGCCCGTCGCACGGCTCCACCACCGCGACACGCCGCCTTAGCTCAGTCGGCCAGAGCGATTCACTCGTAATGAATAGGTCGGGGGTTCGATTCCCCCAGGCGGCTCTCGAATCAGGCCCTGTCCGGAGATTTCCGGACAGGGCCTGAGTGCATTCGGTGCGCGGTTCTCCTCGCGGATGACCGGGCCACGATCGGCCAACTGGCCGGGCTACCCGAGCCGGAAGGCCGATGGCGGCGTCCGTTCGCCTGGCTTGACTCGAGGATATGCAGAACATGGTGCGCAAGATGGCCGTCGCGGGTGCGGTGGTGGCGGTGACCGCGGTGTCCGGGTGCGGGCTCCGTGAGGCGATCATCGAGCAGGGGAACGGGCATGCGAAGGCGGTTTCCTACGAAAGCGGGCTCGAGGGCAAGAACGATGCCGACGCGAAGTTGCCGGGGTGGGTACCGGACGGGGCGCGGCAGGTCGTGGAGGTCATCCGCACCACGGGCACCGAGCGGATTCTGAAGTACCGGCCCGAGGGGACAACGCTGCCCGCCTTGTGTACTCCCGGCAATGCCGAGGCCGCGCCGCCGACGCTGACCGCGGACTGGTGGCCGGCCGGGGAGCACAAGCGCACGGACAAGGTTTGCGACGGCTGGCATGTCGCGATCGAGCAGGGCGCGGTCTACGCCTATCGCGCCGAAAGTCTCCTCGGAAACTGAACGAGGGCCGCCCGCGCACTGCCGGGGCGGCCCTCGTTCAGTCCTTTGTGGTCAGTCCTTCGGCGGGGTCAGTTCCAGCACGGTCACCGTCGTGTGGCCGCGCGGCGTGCGGTAGGTGACTTCGTCGCCGGCCTTCGCGCCGACCAGGGCGAGGCCGAGCGGGCTGTCCGAGGTCACCGAATCGACATCTTCGCCCGGGAGGGTGACCACGGTGAACACTTCCTTGTCCCCGTCGGCGAACTGCAGCGAAACCCGCGTGCCGTCGGGAAGCAGCGAGCTGTCGTACGCGCCGTGCTCCAGTTTCGCGGACACGTCGGCGATCTGCCGTTCCAGCCGGGCGGCGGCCTCCGCACGGTCGATCACGTCGGCCTGGTCGGCCGCGTCCCCGGTGCGCTCCTGTTCACCCGGCTGCGGGGCGAGCGCCGCCCGTTGCGCGCGTAGATCGGCTATTTCCTTTTCCAGCTGACGGCGTGCCGCCTCGCTGAGCCCCTTGTCCCCTGAGATCACCATGCCGGGCATTCTCCGCCGCGCGGAGCGGGGTGGCCAATCCGGTTTTTCACCCTACGGGGGCGGCCGGGACATCTGCCCTAGAATTCGGGCCTGCCGTCCTGGACCCCGTAACGAGGATCACCGTGAGTGCCGTACCCGGCCGCAGCGCCCAGCTGTCGCCCAATCAACTGCAGAAGCAGGACCAGATCGTCGAGGCCGCCCGGGTGGTGCTCGCCAGGGACGGGCTCGCCGGCTGCACAGTACGCGCGATCGCGGACGCCGGGCCGCTCACCAAGAGCGCGATCCACTACTACTTCGCCGACATCGACGTACTGATCGACCGGGCGATGGCCGCGCACGTCAACACCTTCGCCGCCCGGCTGCGCACGGTCGGCGAAGAGCACGAGGACCCGCGCGCCCGATTGTTCGCGGTCACCGAGGCCTACCTGCGCGAATTCGCCGAACGGCCGGGTGGCGCGTTCCTCTGGTTCGAGTACTGGATCGCGGCCGGGCGAGCACAGCACCCCCAGGCGATCGACGCGATGCTCACCTCGATCACCGAGCCGCTGGTGGAACTGCTCGTCCCGCTCGACGTGGACGATCCCCGCGCCCGTGCCCGCGCGCTGCTGAGCTACCTGCTCGGCGCGGTCGTGCAGCAGCGGGTGCGGCCGCGTCCGTTCGCCGGGTTTCGCGGGGACATCGAAGCGCTCTGCTTCGCCGGATATCGCTGACGCCGCATAAGGTGCGCACATGCCTCTGTTCTCCTTCGAGGGCGTCAGCCCGAACGTGCATCCGGATGCCTGGATCGCCCCCACCGCAACCCTGATCGGCAATGTGACCGTCGAGAAGGACGCCTCGGTCTGGTACGGCGCGGTCATCCGGGGCGATTCCGGTCCGATCGTGATCCGCGAGGGCGCGAACATCCAGGACAATTCGGTGATCCACACCAACACCGAACTGTGCGAGGTGGGCCGGAACGTGACGGTGGGGCACCAGTGCCTGGTGCACGACTGCACGGTCGGCGAGCAGGCGCTGATCGGCAACGGGTCCACGGTGCTCGACCGCGCGGTGATCGGTCCGCGGGCGCTGATCGCCGCGGGTGCCACCGTGACACCCGGCACCGTGGTGCCCGCCGAGACGATCGCGATGGGCAGCCCGGCCAAGAAGTTCGTGCCGCTCACCGATTCCGCGCGGATGTGGGTGGATCACAACGCGGCCGTCTATCAGGAACTCGCCCGCCGCCATCGCGAAGGCAGCCGGCCGGTGTAGCGCGTGCCGGGTCCGGCACCGCGAGTGCACTAGACTTTCCCGCGCAGCTGCGACTGGCGCCATTGAAGAGGTGGAGCACCACCGGGGAGCGACGACGAGGCCGGCACCGCGCGCCTGGGTGCAGGCCACTGCACAGCCGGAGTACGTGATGACACATCAGCCTGCCCTGTCCGTTCTCGCCGCGGCCGACCCGAAGCTCGCCGGTCTCGTCGAGGACGAGGCGAAGCGGCAGCACGACAAGATCCGCCTGATCGCCTCCGAGAACTACGTTTCGCAGGCGGTGCTGGAAGCGACCGGCACCGTGCTGACGAACAAGTACTCCGAGGGCTACGCGGGCAAGCGGTACTACGAGGGCCAGCAGCTCGTGGACCAGATCGAGACGCTGGCCATCGAGCGCGCGAAAGCCGTATTCGGTGCCGACCACGCCAATGTCCAGCCATACTCCGGTTCCCCGGCGAACCTCGCGGTGTATCTGGCCTTTGCCAAGCCCGGCGACACCGTGCTCGGCATGGCGCTGCCGGACGGCGGGCATCTCACGCACGGCTGGAGCGTGTCCGCCACCGGGAAGTGGTTCACGCCGGTGCGTTACGGCGTGCGCAAGGAGACCGGCCGGGTCGACCTCGACCAGGTCCGCGACCTCGCCCGGCAGCACCGGCCGAAGCTGATCTTCGCCGGGGGCACGGCGATCCCGCGCACCATCGACTTCCCGGCGTTCGCCGAGATCGCCCGTGAGGTCGACGCGGTGCTGGTCGCCGACATCGCGCACATCGCCGGCCTGGTCGCCGGTGGCGCGCACCCGTCGCCGGTCGGTCACGCGCAGGTGATCACCACGACCACGCACAAGACGCTGCGTGGCCCGCGCGGCGCGATGATCCTCTCCGACGCCGACCACGCGAAGGCGGTGGACAAGGCCGTCTTCCCCGGGTTGCAGGGCGGTCCGCACAACCACACGACGGCCGCCATCGCGGTCGCGCTCGGGGAAGCACAGCAGCCGTCCTTCGCCGACTACGCGCACGCCGTGGTCGCCAACGCGAAGGCCCTCGCCGAGGCGCTCGTCGAGCGGGGTTACGACCTGGTCTCCGGCGGGACCGACAACCACCTGCTGCTGATCGATCTGACCGGCAAGGCCGTGCCCGGCAAGCCGGCCGCGCAGGCGCTGGACCGGGCCGGGATCGAGCTGAACTACAACACCGTGCCGTTCGACCCGCGCAAGCCGTTCGACCCGTCGGGGATCCGGCTGGGCACTTCCGCGATCACCACCCGCGGGCTCCGGCCCGAGCACCAGGTCCAGGTCGCGGACTGGATCGATCGCACGGTCACCGCCGCGGCCGCGCAGCAGGCGCCCGCGCTGGACGCCATCGCGGCCGAGATCCGCGAGTTCCTCGCGCCGTTCCCGATCCCGGGCTACACCGCCTGAGCGCTTCTCCCGAAGGGGCCGTCCGCATCTCCCCGCGGGCGGCCCCTTTTGCGCTGCTCCAGGCCCTGCGAGCAGGGTCACAGGAAACTTGGTTGCGGAATACAAGCTTTTTCGGGACAGTTGCACGGGGCAAGTAGTTGACGAGTGCAAGCAACCGTCACGCCGCCTGGAGATCACGAAGCAAGGAGACCCCGATGAGCAAGACCTCTTCCGCGGAAGGAGGCGCCACCACGAACGGGCGGCTTTCCCACCGGCAGATCCTCACCATCCTGTCCGGGCTGATGCTCGGCATGTTCCTGGCCGCGCTCGACCAGACCATCGTGTCCTCGGCGATGAAGACCATCGCCGACGAACTGCACGGGCAGAGCCTGCAGGCCTGGGCCACCACGGCGTACCTGATCACCGCGACGCTTTCCACGCCGCTGTACGGCAAACTGTCCGACCTCTTCGGCCGGAAACCGATGTACCTGACCGCGATCTCGCTGTTCCTGGCCGGTTCACTGGCCAGCGGCATGGCGAGTTCGATGTACGAGCTGGCCGCGTTCCGGGCGTTCCAGGGCCTCGGCGCCGGTGGCCTGATGTCGCTCGCGCTGGCGATCATCAGCGACATCACCTCGCCTCGCGAGCGCAGCAAGTACCAGGGCTACTTCATGGCGGTGTTCGGCGTTTCGAGCGTGGCCGGCCCGGTCGTCGGCGGGTTCTTCGCCGGTCTCGACTCGTTCGCCGGCCTCACCGGCTGGCGCTGGGTGTTCATCGTGAACGTGCCGGTCGCGCTGGCCGCGCTGGTCGTGGTGAGCAAGGTGCTGAACCTGCCGCACACCCGCGTGCGGCAACGGATCGACTTCCTCGGCGCCGGTGCGCTGACCATGGGCCTGGTGCCGCTGCTGCTGGTCGCCGAGCAGGGCCGCGAATGGGGCTGGGGCGCGCCGGCCTCGATCGCGATGTACCTGGTCGGAGCGCTCGGGGTGGTGCTGTTCATCCTGCAGGAACGCCGGATGGGCGACGCCGCGCTGCTGCCGCTGCGGCTGTTCCGCCGCCCGGTGTTCCGGGTGGCCACGATGGTCACGGTGATCCAGGGCGTCGGGATGTTCGGCGCGATGATGTCGCTGCCGTTGTACCTGCAGATCGTGAAGGGCGCGTCGCCGACGCAGGCCGGGCTGCAGATGCTGCCGCTGACCCTCGGGATCATGGTGGCCAGCCTGAGCAGCGGCCGGATCATCGCCCGCACCGGCCGGTACAAGCCGTTCGCGGTGGCCGGTCTCGGCCTGATGGCCGCAGCGCTGTTCGCGTTGTCCACGATCGGCGCGGACACCCCGCTGGGCGTGGTGATGGCGATCGCGTTCGTGATCGGGCTCGGCCTCGGTTCGTCGATGCAGACGCTGACGCTGGCCGCGACCAACGACGTGTCGCCGCAGGACATCGGGGTCGCGACCTCGGCGTCGACCTTCTTCCGCCAGATCGGCGGCACGGCCGGCACCGCGGTGTTCATGTCGATCCTGTTCAGCACGGTCGGCGACCGGATCGCCGCGGCGGTCCGCTCGGCGATGGGCTCGCCCGCCTACGTGACGGCGCTGGCCCGGAACCCGGAGTTCGCGCATCGGATGGCCGCCGGTGGCGTGGACATCAACGACACCTCGTTCCTGTCCTCGCTGGACCCGGTGCTCGCCCGGCCGATCCTCGACGGCTTCGCCGGCTCGATGAGCACGGTCTTCGTGATCGGCGGAATCGTGCTGACGGTGGGCTTCGCGCTGGTGTGGTTCCTGCGGGAGAAGCCGCTGTCGGACAAGTCGGCGCTGGAGGTGCGTGCCGAAGAGGAGAGCACGGACCTCGCGATGGCCGGCTGAGCCCGGATACCGAAAGGGCCGCTCACCCCCGGGTGAACGGCCCTTTCGTGCGCTGCTCAGTGCTCGGCTTCGCCTTCCAGTTCGGCCTTCGCGAGCCGGTCCACCTCGCGCTCGAGCGAGCGGCGGATCTCGGCCTCCGCCTCGGTACGGCCCGCCCAGCTGGAACCCTCCACGCTCTTGCCCGGCTCGAGGTCCTTGTAGACCTCGAAGAAGTGCTGGATCTCCAGCCGGTGGAACTCGTTGAGGTGGTGGATGTCGCGCAGGTGCTCCTGGCGCGGATCGTTCGTCGGGACCGCGAGGACCTTGTCGTCCGGGCCCTTCTCGTCGGTCATCCGGAACATCCCGATCGCCCGGCAGCGGATCAGGCAGCCGGGGAAGGTCGGCTCCTGCACCAGCACGAGCACGTCCAGCGGGTCGCCGTCCTGGCCGAGCGTGTCGTCGATGAAGCCGTAGTCGGCCGGGTACTGCGTTGCCGTGAACAGGGTCCGGTCCAGCTTGATGCGACCGGTCTTGTGGTCGACCTCGTACTTGTTGCGCTCCCCTTTGGGGATTTCGATCGTGACGTCGAATTCCACGGCCGTCCTCGCTGCTTCTCGAATCTGGGTGTGCCCCGCGTCGCGGGCGGCAACCACAATGCCCTCATTGACGTCACTAGTGTGGACTACGCCGGGCCGGCCGGTCGCGCCGATGTCGGTCAGGCGGCATGTGACCTTGGCCCCTTCCCGGGGGCAGGTGAGAAGGAGTGGTGGGTGCCGGACAACGACCAGCCGAGGTGGCCGACGGGCGACGAAGACGCCACGCCCCGCGGTGAAGGGGCGACCGGCGGCCTTCCCCTGCCGAAGCGGACCGCGGGCTCCACCGAACGGCTCGCCGTGCCGAACGTCACACCCGGTGACGGTCCGGGTTCGTGGTTTCGCCCGAACGTCCCGGCGACACCGATACCGGGCCTCAACGCGCCTGCGGAGCCGGGCACGCCGGATGGATCGGAGCCGCCTGGGGAGCAGACCCAGCAGGTCCAGTGGCAGCCGGAGTCCCGGGCGGAGCAGCCGTCGCCGCAGACTCCGCAGTGGCCGGAATCGCGTGCGGAGCAGCCGTCGGTTCCGTGGGTGCCGGTGGAGCGTCCGCAGCAGCCGGCGCGAGGCCCTGCCCCGCTGTTCCAGCCGGGACGTCCGGACGGTGGCCACGAAGGCTCAACGCAGCAGTTCTCCGCGTTCCACGACGAGTCGCCCGCGGCCGGTTCGGCGGCGGACGGCGGACAGGGTTGGGCGGCCTTCCGTCCGGTGTCCCCGGGAACTCCACAGCAGCCGGATGCTGGCGAAGGGTGGGGGGCGTTCCGCAGCGAAAGTTCGGCGGAAGGCGCGGATCGGCCGTCGGATGGTCAACCACGCAGCCCGGAGCCGACGTACGCGGCGAGCCGGTCCGGGGACGGGCAGCCGAGCTGGGCTGCGCAGGAAGCCGTGAGCTGGCCAGGGGAAGGGCAACCGGAGACCGCGGGCCGGGAGCCGGGTAGTCCTGAGCCGCGTTGGGATGCGTCGCAAGCCGACCAACCCGGGGATGGGCAGCCTCGCGGTACGGAACCGGGCCGTGACGAATCCTGGTCGCAGCGGATCGACGTGCCGATCCGGCCGGAGCCGGGTGGCGTGCCGTCCGCGTCCAGCGGTCCCGCGCGGCCGATGCGGATCGAGCCGTCCGGGGGCCAGTTCGGGTCCGAGGCGACGGTCGGGATCCCACGGCCCCAGCAGGCCGAAGCCGAGCCCGCGCAACCGGCCGGCGGTATTCCGGAGCAGCTCGCGAGTGAGTCGACGGTCGCGCTCCGCCCGCCGCCGGAGACGCCGCCTGCCCCGGCGGCCGGTGACGACGTCCCGAAGCGGGGGCGCAAGAAGCTGGTCATCGCCGGGATCGTGGTGGTACTCCTGCTCGCCGCGGCCGGCGGCGCCTCGGCGGTGCCGCAGGTGGCCACCCGTCTGGGGTTGCCGTGGGCGCCCAACGCGCCGAAGGGCGCCGCGCCCGATCCGGCCGACGTCAGTCTTTCGCTGCACGGTCCGGACACGTCGGGCCCGGGTGCGACCGCGAACGGTGTCGCGTCCGCCCTGGCCGGTCCGGCCGGCGCACCGGCGCTCGCGAAGCTCAGCGGCAGTGTGATCGACCCGGCGACCGGAACCGCCTTGTGGGACCGCGACTCCGCCACAGCGTTGACGCCGGCCTCGACCACGAAGATCCTCACCGTGGCCGCGGCGCTGCTCGCGATGGACCCGGGCAAACGGCTGACCACCAGGATCGTTCAGGGCGCGCAGCCGGGCACGGTGATCCTCGTCGGCGGTGGGGACCCCACACTCACCACGCTGCCGCAAGGCACCGACTCGCCGCTGTATCCGGGCGCTGCGCACGTGGACGACCTCATCGCGCAGGTCAAGAAGGCGGGCGGGAACGTCAGCAAGGTGCAGGTCGACGTCAGTGCCTACACCGGCCCGCCGACTGCGCAGGGATGGGAGCCGGGGGACGCTCCGTCCACGTACGGTGCCCCGATTGCTCCGGTGATGACCGACGGCGGCCGGGGCAACGCCAAGGTCGACGAGACCCAGCGCTCGGCCAATCCGGCCGGTGCGATCACCCAGCTCGTCGCGCAGAAACTCGGGGCAACCCCGGGCCCGGCGACGAAGGCGGCCCCGGACGCGAAGGTGCTCGCCGAGGTTCAGTCGGCTCCGCTGCCCGACCTCGCGTACGCGCTGCTGCAGATCTCCGACAACGTGCTCGCCGACGCGCTCGGCAGGCAGGTCGCCATCGCCACCGGCGGGGAGCCGTCGTTCACGGGCGCGGCTGCCGCGGTGAAGAAGGTCCTCGGCGATCACGGGTTCGACGTGAGCCAGCTGCAGCTGTTCGACACCAGCGGCTTGTCCAACCAGAACAAGGTGCCCGCGCGGCTGCTCAGCCAGGTGCTCGCGGCGGCCGCAGGCCCGGATGGCAAGGACGAGAAGACCTCGAAGCTGCGTCCCCTGCTCGCCGGGCTCCCCGTCGCGGGTGGTTCGACGGGCACGCTCTCCAATCGCTATCAGGCCGCGCCGTCGGCGGATGGCAGGGGCTGGGTGCGGGCCAAGACCGGCACGCTCACCAGCGTCAACACCCTCGCCGGATACGTGCTGGACAAGGACAACCGGGTGCTCGCGTTCGCGTTCATGTCCAATGGCTCGGACAAGGACCCCGGACAGGCCGCGCTCGACGTACTCGCCACGACGTTGCGTGACTGCGGCTGTCGCTGACCGGTTCGGGCGGTAGCGTCGGAAGGGTGAGCCAGGAAACCGAAACCCGCGAACGCCCGATGGTCGACTGGGACCGGGCGGCGGCCACCGGCGCGCTGCTCGTGCGGGGCGGCCCGCAGATCCCCCGGCGCGAGGCCGACCGGGTGGTGACCGATCTGCGGGAGCTGACCGCGGAGGCGGAGGGGCACGTCCGTGAGCTGACCGGGCTCGGGCGGGAGCTGCCGCTGCTGCCCGGCACGGTGGTGGACCGGCCCGGCTGGGTGCGCTCGGCCGCGTCCGGGCTCGGCGCGCTGACCGGCCGTGCGCTGCCTGCCGCGCAGGGCGGCCCGCTCGGCCCGATCCTGGCCTCCGGCGCCGGCATGCAGACGGGGCTGGTGCTGGCCTTCCTCGCTTCCCGCGTGCTCGGCCAGTACGACCCGTTCGGCGGGCCGGAAAACCGAGGCGAGTTGCTGCTGGTCGCGCCGAACGTGGTCGCCGCCGAGCGCGCGATGAAGGTGCCGGACCGGGAATTCCGGCTCTGGGTCTGCCTGCACGAGTGCACGCACCGGCTGCAGTTCACCGCCGTGCCGTGGCTGCGGGACTACTTCGCGGACGAGGTCGAGCGGCTGATCTCGGGAATCGCCGGACATTCGGACGACAGCCTGGCCGAGCTGTTCGGCAGGCTCACCGACGCGGTCAAGCATCGCGGGAAGGGCGCGGGTATCGCGGAGCTGCTCCAGTCGCCCAAGGAACGCGCGGTGTTCGACCGGCTGCTGGCCTTGTCCACGTTGCTGGAAGGGCATGCCGATTACGTGATGGACGCGGTCGGCCCCCAGGTGGTGCCCAGCGTCGAACAGATCCGCTCGAAGTTCAGCGCGCGGCGTCGCGGCGGTGGCCTCTTCGACCGGCTGCTGCGTGCTCTCCTGGGGCTCGACGCGAAGATCCGCCAGTACGAGGAAGGCGCGAAATTCACCCGGCAGGTGGTCGACGCCGTCGGTATGGCGGGCTTCAACGCGGTCTGGCGGTCGCCGAACACGTTGCCGACCCGGGCGGAGATCGCGGACCCCGCGGCCTGGGTACGGCGTCTGCACGGGTGAGTGCGCTCGCCGCGGTCCGTCTGGCGGTCCGCGAATTCCTCGCCACCGTCGAGCTGCCCGGCGAAGTGTGCGTCGCGGTCTCCGGTGGGGCGGATTCGGTCGCGCTGGCCGAAGCGACCGCGTACGTCGCTCATCGCCAGAGCTTCCGTACGCGGGCGCTTGTGATCGACCACGGCCTCCAGGAAGGCTCCGCGGACGTCGCGGCCGAAGCCGCCGCTGTGGTGCGGAAGCTGGGCGTCGAAACGGCTGAGGTGCGCCGAGTCGAGGTCACCGGCAAAGGCGGTCCTGAAGCAGCCGCACGCACGGCGAGATACCGCGCGCTGCGCGAAGCGCTGTCAGACGGCGAAGGGCTCGTACTGCTCGGCCATACCCTCGACGACCAAGCGGAGACGGTGCTGCTCGGCCTTGGCCGAGGCTCCGGGCCACGGTCGCTCGCCGGGATGCGCCCGCACGACCCACCGTGGGGCCGTCCGCTTCTCGGGATCACCCGCGTACAGACTCAGCAGGCTTGCGTCGAGCTTGGCGTGCAGCCGTGGCAGGACCCGCACAACGCCGACTCACGGTTCACCCGTGTCCGGCTACGCAGCGAAGTGCTCCCGTTGTTGGAGGACGTGTTGGCCGGCGGCGTGGCGCCCGCGTTGGCCCGTACGGCCGCTCAATTGCGCGACGACACAGAGGCGTTGGACACACTCGCCGCGCGGGTGCACGCGCGTGCGAAGCAGGGCCGAGAGCTTGATACGGCAGTGCTCGCCGTCGAGCCGGCAGCAGTGCGCAGACGCGTTCTCCGCAGGTGGCTGCTGGACTCCGGGGTCCGGGAGCTGACCGACGCGCACCTGCGTTCGGTCGACGCGCTGGTGTCCCGCTGGCGCGGCCAGGGCGGCGTCTGGCTGCCGGGCAACTTGGAGGCACGGCGGTCCCGTGGCAGGCTCTCGCTTGCCGGACCCGAACCCACCACCCGAGGGGAATGACCGTGTACGAGGGTGAGATCGCCTCCGTGCTCATCACCGAGCAGCAGATCAGGGACAAGATCGCGGAGCTGGCGGCGAAGATCGCCGCCGACCACCCGGAAAACGGCCAGGGCGACCTCATCCTGGTCGGCGTCCTCAAGGGCGCCGTCATGTTCATGACCGACTTCGCCCGCGCCCTCCCGCTGCCGACCCAGCTGGAGTTCATGGCCGTGTCGTCGTACGGGTCCTCGACCTCCTCCTCGGGGGTGGTGCGCATCCTGAAGGACCTCGATCGCGACATCGCCGGCCGGAATGTGCTGATCGTC
Source organism: Amycolatopsis sulphurea (assembly GCF_002564045.1). Classification (NCBI taxonomy): domain Bacteria; kingdom Bacillati; phylum Actinomycetota; class Actinomycetes; order Pseudonocardiales; family Pseudonocardiaceae; genus Amycolatopsis; species Amycolatopsis sulphurea. The sequence goes on from NZ_PDJK01000002.1 coordinate 2,921,051, forward strand.
GAGGACATCGTCGATTCCGGGCTGACGCTGTCCTGGCTGCTGAAGAACCTGGCGAGCCGGAACCCGGCCTCGCTGGAAGTGGTGTCACTGCTGCGGAAACCGGAAGCGGTGAAGGTCGAAGTGCCGGTTCGGTACATCGGCTTCGACATTCCGAACGAATTCGTAGTCGGGTATGGCCTCGACTATGCGGAGCGCTACCGGGATCTGCCCTACATCGGCACGCTGGACCCGCACGTCTACACCTCCTGAAGCCGGTTGCGTCCGGCCCGCCGGATGCGGAACCCTGATCTCTTCGAACGCGTCATAGGGCACGACCAGGTGCGTTAACCTATGCGAAGACCTAGTGCCATGCGGGCGGGCAGGGCTCGCGCGGGGGAACGGAGAGAGGGCAGATGGGCGACGCCAACGCGTTCAGAAATGCGGCTGCGAACGGTCAGGTCGGGATCGATCCCGACGCGGCGCACACCGTGCTGAACAAGATCCGCACCGGCAAGGATGCGGTCGAGGCGCTGCTGAACGGCTCGGGCGCGCTCGCCCAGCCGCCGAAGCTGGGCAACAACCCGGTCGGCAACGCGATGGCCGCCAAGTTCGTGCAGCGTGCCGACGGGGGCGGCGACTCCTACTCTGCCGCACTGCAGAACCTGCTCGGCCAGTACCAGGCCGCCGAGGAGGGCATCGTCCAGGCGATGGCGCGTTACCACGAGATGGACCAGTCCGCCGCCGACCCGTTCCGCAAGGCCTGACGTCCTAGGGGGATCAGCAAGTCATGGCACCGAATCAAGACCTCGCCGGGCCGGGCTCGGCCGGCTACGCCCCGCCGTCCGGCGGCTCGGTCGTACCGCTGGGCAGCAACTCCTCGCAGAGCATCGTGAACGCCGCGCGCAGCAGCTCCGGCGGTTTCGAGATGGGCGGCGACCGCGCCATCGCGAACCCACCGAACTGGAACTCGCAGGCCAGCCAGCAGCTCTACAACGGCGCGGTGAACGACAACGACCCGGGCACCGCGGAGGCGACGGGTCAGCACTGGAGCAAGCACGGCACCGAGCTCAAGCGCACTGCCGACGAGTTGTACAACGCGATCGCCGAACTCGGCAACGCGTGGGTCGGTGAAGGCGCGGCGAGTGCGCAGGGCGCGCTGGTCGCCATCGCCAACTCCGGCAGCCAGGCCTCCGACGCCGCGCACACCATGGCCGACCGGATGGCCAGGCAGGCCGCCGCGGCCGCCGAGGTGAAGAAGATGCCGGCGCCGCGCGAGTTCGACCCGAAGCAGGCCATGGCCGCGGCGCTCGCCGGCGGCCCGGCCGCGATGGCCGCCGACCAGAAGGCACAGGCGGATGCTGCCGACGACGTCAAGGCGCAGCAGGTCGCGTTCTTCAACGCCTACACCGAGTCGATGACCGACGTGGACGGCTCCACCCCGAGCTTCGGTCCCGAATCGCTCGGCATGAAGGCGACCGCGACGCACTTCAACGGCAACTCGTTCAACTCCGTCAGCGTGGTCGCCCACCCGGGTTCCGGGCAGGGACTCGGCGGCGTCGAAGTGCTCGGCGGGGCGGGTGCCCCGGGCCTGGCCGGTGGGGCGCACGGTGGCCCCGCCGCGCATGTGGCACACGATTCGGGCTCCATGGCCACCGCCGGTTTCGACGGCGGCCTCGCTCCCGGCGCCGCTGCGGGAGCGGGCACGGGTGCTTCCGTCCCGGCCTCGGCGGCGTCCGTTTCTGTTTCGTCCGGCGGCAGTGGCGCCGGTACGGGTGCCGCGCTGGGCCTCGGGGTCGCCGGTGCGGGCGCGGGGCTCGGCAAGCTCGGTCAAGGCTCGCGCAGCGCGTCGCGCAAGAGCGACAACACCGCGGCCTCGTCGGAGCACCAGAGCGGGCAGAGCGCCGCATCGGCAACGCCGCAGCAGCAGGGCGTGGTCTCCGCGGGCGGCACCATCGGCGGCCAGAACCAGCCGGCGGGCATGGCCCCGGGCATGGGCGGCGGCATGGGTGCGCACGGCGGGCCGGGCCGGGAGGACGAGGAGCACACGCACGCCTCGTTCCTCATCGAGCCGGACCCGGACGACGCGTTCGGCGCCCGCGAGGCCACCCCGCCCCCGGTCATCGGGGCGTGGTCGGAGGACGAGGAAGACTGATGCGGTACCCCGCGGGCGCGTGACCGGATCCGGTCACGCGCCCGCGGTTGTCCGGGAACACTTCGGGATAGGGAGTTGGTCGATGCCGAACGCGGAGCTGCTCACGCCATTGGAGGCGGACTTCCTGTGGGAGTCCGCCGCGGTGGGTGAGCTGCCTTATCCGCTGCGCATCCCCTCGCACGGCGCGACGATGGACGAGCGTGCGGCGCTGCGCCTCGGCACGCTCGGCGGGCTCGCCGAGCGCGGCGTGGCCGATCGCCACGGCCGTCCGGCGCCACACGTCGAGGACTACTTCGGCATGCTCGCCTCGCCCGACGCGAGCCTGGACACCGTGCAGCTGCTCGACCCGAACGGCGAGCCGCTGCTCGCGGTCGCCGCCCGGCTCGGGGACCAGGGCCTGTTCGCGGTGCAGGATCAGCGCGGGCTGCACCTGCAGCCGTGCCCGGCCGACGGGCTGGCCACCGCCGTGGTCTCGCTGCTGCCGGGCAGCCCGCGAGGCAGCGAGAAGTCCATCACCGTGCCGCTGGAGCAGCTCGTCGGCGCATCCGGGGTGGACTTCATGCAGCGCCGGGGCAACCAGGTCGACGCGACCGGCCGGGCGAGTGTGGACGAGGACCGCAAGGCACTCGCGCGGCTGCACACCCAGCAGCGGCTGCGGGGCGGCCAGATCGGCGCGAACGCCCGCAACCGGCTCGGCGGGCGCAGCCGCTCGCCGGTGCTCAGCTGGTTCGACACCGAGACCGGCCGGTACTTCACGCAGGCCAGCCGCGGGCACGACGGCCGGGACTGGATCACCATCGCCCCGGCCGACGCCGCGACCCTGCGGCACCGGCTCGGCGAGATGCTCGCCGGCGCCGCCGACCAGGCGGGTGCCGCCGCGCTCTGACCGGAGTCCCGGCGTTACGCTGGGCCACGAGCCGATTCTGGAGGGTGAGCAGCACCGGATGCACCAGGAGTTCTTCTCGCCGCTGGCGTTCGACTTCCTGTGGGAGTCGATGGAGCTGGGCGAGCTGCCGTATCCCCTGCGGATCCACTCGCACGGCGCCACCCAGGACGAACGGGTCTCCCTGCGGCATCGGGTGGACACCGAGCTGAAGGCCCGCGGCCTGCGGGACGCGCGCGGCCGGGCGGAACCGCGGCTGGAGGACTGGCTCACGCTCCTCGCCCGTGCCCCGGTCTCCCTCGACGGCCTGCACATCCCGCAGTTCGAGGCGCATCCGGTCGCGCTGCTCGCGGCCGGGGACGAGCGCACCGGCGTGGTCGCCATCCAGGACGCGGACGGCATCTGGCTGCGCGAGACGCCGTCCGACGGGCTGGTCTCGACCATCGTGGGCCTGCTGCCCGCGGGCAAGCGCGGTAGCGAGGCCTCGGTCACCCTGCCGCTGGACGAGGCACTGCACACCCGGCCGATCCGGGTGCCGGTGGCCGCGGGCGGGGGGCAGGAGCCGCAGGTGAAGGGCCGCCGGCCGAGACGTCAGTCACTCAGCGAGCGCGCCACCGTCGATCCGCGGGAGACCTACGGGCTCATCTCCGGCCAGCCACGGCTGCGCGGCGGTCAGCTCGCGGCGAACAGCCGATCGTCGCTCGGTGCCCGGCAGCGGTCCCGGGTACTGGGCTGGTTCGACACCTCGTCCGGGCGATATCTGAGCCTGTCGCGGGCCGGTTCGGACGGCCGGGAGTGGGTCACGGTCTCGCCCGCGGACCCGCAGACACTGCGCACCAGGCTGGGTGAGATGGTCTCTTCCGTGGCGGACAGCACCCGCTGACCTGCCCGCTCCGGGAACCCTCCCGCGGGATCGGCCGTTGACCTGCGAGAGGCTCACCAGGTTCCATCGCCCGGCCGGACGGTACCCTGGTGGGACGGGTGCCCGGCGGCGTGCCGGGTCGAGATCGTGATGGCGGGTATCACAGGAGCCGCCCAACCAGGGAGGGTCGAGGCCGCAAAGGCCGAGTCGTATGAACCGGAAGAGCGTGCTCAGGAACCCACTGCTGTGGATCGTCGCGGGGTTGCTGGCGTTGTTCGCGTACAACACGATCTTCGACAGCGATCGTGGCTACACGCAGGCTCCCATCTCGGTGGCGAACCAGCAGATCGCCCAGGGTCACGTCAAGGAAGCCAACCTCGAGGACAAGGAGCAGCAGCTCAAGCTGCTGCTCACGCAGAAGATCGACGTCGAGGGCACCCAGACCGACCAGATCATCGCGCAGTACCCGGCGGACGCCACCAGCTCCATCTACACCTCGCTCAACGATGCGAAGTTCGACGGCCAGCCGATCAAGTTCACCACCAAGGTGACCCAGCAGTCGCTGTTCACCCAGATCCTCATCTTCGCCATTCCGCTGGCGCTGGTGCTGGGCCTGCTGATGTGGATGATGAACAACGCCCAGGGCGGCGGCAACCGGGTCCTCAACTTCGGCAAGTCCAAGGCCAAGCAGCTGAACAAGGACATGCCGAAGACCACCTTCGGGGATGTCGCGGGCGCCGACGAGGCGGTCGAAGAGCTGTACGAGATCAAGGACTTCCTGCAGAATCCGGCGCGCTATCAGGCGCTCGGCGCGAAGATCCCGAAGGGCGTATTGCTCTACGGGCCGCCGGGTACCGGTAAGACGCTGCTCGCGCGAGCCGTCGCCGGTGAGGCGGGGGTGCCGTTCTACACGATCTCCGGTTCCGACTTCGTCGAGATGTTCGTGGGTGTCGGCGCTTCCCGGGTGCGCGACCTGTTCGAGCAGGCCAAGCAGAACGCGCCGTGCATCATCTTCGTGGACGAGATCGACGCGGTCGGCCGCCAGCGCGGCGCCGGCCTCGGCGGCGGCCACGACGAGCGCGAGCAGACGCTGAACCAGCTGCTGGTCGAGATGGACGGCTTCGACGCGCGCGGCGGCATCATCCTGATCGCGGCCACCAACCGGCCGGACATCCTGGACCCGGCGCTGCTGCGCCCCGGCCGGTTCGACCGGCAGATCCCGGTCTCCGCGCCGGATCTGCTCGGCCGCAAGGCGATCCTCGAGGTACATGCGAAGGGCAAGCCGATCGCGCAGGGCACCGATCTGACCGGGCTGGCCAAGCGCACCGTGGGCATGTCCGGTGCGGACCTGGCCAACGTGCTGAACGAGGCCGCGCTGCTCACCGCCCGCGAGAACGGGCACGTGATCACCGACACCGCGCTCGAGGAATCGGTCGACCGGGTGGTCGGCGGTCCGGCGCGCAAGAGCCGGATCATCTCCGAGAAGGAGAAGAAGATCACCGCCTACCACGAGGGCGGGCACGCGCTCGCCGCGTGGGCGATGCCGGACATCGAGCCGGTGTACAAGCTGACCATCCTGCCGCGTGGCCGCACCGGCGGGCATGCCCTGCTGGTCCCCGAGGACGACAAGCAGCTGATGACCCGGTCGGAGATGATCGGCAGGCTGGTGTTCGCGATGGGTGGCCGCACCGCCGAGGAGCTGGTGTTCCACGAGCCGACCACCGGTGCGTCCTCGGACATCGAGCAGGCCACGAAGATCGCCCGCGCGATGGTCACCGAGTACGGCATGAGCGCGCGGCTCGGCGCGGTCAAGTACGGCCAAGAGCAGGGTGACCCGTTCCTCGGCCGGTCCGCCGGACGGCAGGCCGACTACTCGCTCGAGGTGGCGCACGAGATCGACGAGGAGGTGCGCAAACTCATCGAGACCGCGCACACCGAGGCGTGGCATGTGCTCAACACCTACCGCGACGTGCTGGACAACCTGGTCGTCGAGCTGCTGGACAAGGAAACCTTGCAGCGCAAGGACCTGGAGCGGATCTTCGCGACCGTCGAGAAGCGCCCGCACATCACCGTGTTCAACGAGTTCGGTGAGCGCACCCCGTCGGACAAGCCGCCGGTGAAGACCCCGGGCGAGCTGGCGATGGAGCGCGGGGAGCCGTGGCCCCCGCCGGAGAAGGAGAAGCCGGTGCTCCAGCCGGCCCCGACCCCGGTCGCCACCGCGCCCGGTGCCGGTGACCTGCCCGGTGGCCCGCCGTACCCGGCCCCGGACCCGAACGCCAACCCGTACGCCCCGCCGGCCAACGGCGGCCGGCCGAACGGCGGGTCGAACGGTTCCGGCCGCTGGCCCCAGCCCTACGGCGGTCAGCAGCCGGGCGGCCCGCCCGGTGGCTACCACCCGGGTGGCCCGGGTGGCGCGCAGAGCGGCCCGCCGAACTACGGGGCGCCCCCCGGCTGGACCCCGGCGACGTCGCCGGGTGGTCAGCAGCCGTGGCGTCCGGCCGAGGACCGTCCGCGTGAGCCGGGCTGGTTCGCCGACGGCGCGAACGGCCAGCAGCCGGACGAGGGGCAGCAGCGGCGTGACGGCGACGGAACCGACAAGCAATAACCACGGCGGCCGCCCGGTCTTCGACCAGGACCGGGCGGAGCGCGCCATCCGCGAGCTGCTGCTCGCCTGCGGTGAGGCCCCGGATCGGGACGGTCTCCAGGACACCCCGGCCCGGGTCGCTCGCGCTTACCGGGAGATGTTCGCCGGTCTCTCCGCCGATCCGGACGAGCTGCTGACCCGCACCTTCGATGAATCGCATGAGGAACTCGTGCTCGTCACCGGCATCCCGATGTACTCGACCTCTGGGCCGGCCGGGCAGACCGTGGATGCGATCGCGGGGGCGAAATCGGCGGAAGACGTCGTGGTGGGGGATCGGCTCCGGACGCCGGCCGGCGTCCGGGTCGCGGAGACGACGGTCGTGGCGATCGGCTCGCACCGGACCAGCGCACTGGTCGAGGTCAACCTGATTCGGAGCACCCGATGATCCCGCGTCCAGGCCGATGCGCGGTGATGGGCGTGCTCAACGTGACGCCGGATTCCTTCTCCGACGGCGGCCGTTACCTCGATCTGGACCAGGCGCTGGACCACGCGCGGGAGATGTGGGCGCGCGGTGCGGACCTGATCGACGTCGGGGGTGAGTCGACGCGGCCCGGTGCGTCCCGCGTCGATGCGGATGTCGAGGCTGCGCGGATACTTCCGGTGATCCGGCAGCTGGCTTCCGAGGGCATCGCGCTCTCGGCGGACACGACGCGGGCCACGGTCGCGGAGGCCGCGCTGGCGGCCGGTGCCAAGGTGATCAACGACGTCTCCGGTGGCCTTGCCGACCCGGACATGGCGCGGGTGGCTGCCGAGACGGGTGCCCCGTGGGTGCTCATGCACTGGCGCGGCCACAGCAGGGACATGACCTCGCTCGCCGAGTACACCGACGTCGTCGCCGAAGTGCGGGACGAGCTGCTGTCCCGAGTGGACGATGCCATCGCCGCGGGAGTCGAGCAGAGCGCTATCGTGCTCGATCCCGGGCTCGGCTTCGCGAAGCGCCCAGAACACGACTGGGCCCTGCTGCATCAGCTGGATTCCTTGCTGTCGCTGGGTTTTCCAGTGCTCGTCGGCGCTTCGCGGAAACGCTTCCTCGGTCGTCTGTTGTCCGGAAAGGATGGTCATCCGCGGCCGCCGGGCGGGCGCGAGGTGGCGACCGCCGCGGTGTCCACTTTGGCCGCTGCGGCCGGCGCCTGGGGCGTGCGGGTGCACGAGGTGGGCGCCTCACTCGACGCCGTGGCAGTAGCCGCGGCCTGGCAACGCGGGAGGGCCGATGGCTGACCGGATCACGCTCACCGGGCTACGGGTGTTCGGCCGCCACGGCGTGTTCGAGCACGAGAAGCGGGACGGGCAGGAGTTCGTCGTGGACGTCACCGCGTGGCTCGACCTCGGCCCGGCCGCCGCTTCGGACGATCTCACCGAGACGCTGCACTACGGCGAGCTGGCCGAACTGGCCGCCGGGGTCGTCGCCGGGAAACCGTACGACCTGATCGAGAGCGTCGCGGGCAAGATCGCCGACGAGGTCCTCGCCGATCACCGGCTGCGCGCCGTGGAGGTCACCGTGCACAAACCGGCCGCCCCGATCCCCCTGACCTTCGACGACGTCGCGGTCACCATCCGGCGGGAACGATGAGCCGCGCCGTCTTCTCGCTGGGCTCGAACCTCGACGACCGGCTCGCCTGCCTGCGCATCGCGATCGAGGCCGTCCGCCCGGCGCTGGTCGCCGTGTCCAGCGTCTACGAAACGAAGCCATGGGGCGTGGAGGACCAGCCGGACTTCCTCAACGCGGTCTGCGTGGTCGACGACCCGGCCCGCGACCACTGGGCGTGGCTGTGCGTCGCCCAGTCCGCCGAGCAGTCCGCCGGCCGGATCCGCGAACTACGCTGGGGACCGCGCACGCTGGATGTCGACATAGTGACAGTGGACGGCGTCAGCTCGGCCGACCCGGAGCTGCTCCTGCCGCACCCCGGCACCCCGGAGCGAGCCAGCGTCCTGATCCCCTGGCTGGAAATCGACCCGGACGCCGAACTGCCCGGCCACGGCCGTATCTCCGGCCTGCTGGCCCGCCTTTCGCCTGCTGACCGCGAGGGCGTGGTCCGGCGGCCGGATCTGACTTTGATCTGACCGTGCCGCGCCGGTCCGGGTGCTGGGGTTGTGGCCGTCGCGGGGCCTGCCGGGATGCGCGCGAAAGGGGCAATGAGCCCGCGAACCTGCTGGTCGAACGCCCGGCAGGGTGGGTGCTGGTGGCTTCGGGTTCTTGAGCGTTGGCGGCGATCGATCGCACCGCCGCTCGGTCCGTAGCTGCACACCCAGCACCGAGATCGCGATCACAGCGGCCGGCGGCATCACTACCGCTACGAGCAACGCCGTCCAGCGGAACTGACGCAGGGTGTCGGCAAAGTCGGTGTGAGGGGCCCTGCGCAGACTGCGGAGGTCTGTGAAGGTCTGTGAAGGGGCCCTTCACGGACTCAGAGTCCGTGAAGGGCCCCTTCACAGACCCGAGACAGGTCCGGCGCACACCACGAGGTTGTCGCGCGTCTCGAACACCACTGCTTCGCCGCTGCCGGGCGAAATCGACGAAGATGGCAGGCGCCGTCGATGATGACGCGGCAGCCACGGCTCACCCTGATGATCACTGGTCCTCGACCGACTTTGCCGGGACCCTGGGGTGCGGCCGCGAGATACAACCGCCGCCGGCGTCCTTGCCGGACAGCCCTCTCGTTCATCCCCGTTCCCCCTCGCCGCCTTGGTTTACGAGAAGTCGTGGACTCCGGGCCTCCCGTGACTCACCACGCCGGTCCGTACGCCCTCGCTGACACCGACCCTGGCCAAGAACTCATTGCCCGAGTCGGCCGGGCCGAGTGGTTCGCACTCGGCCCGACCAGGTCGCTTCAGCGGTATTCGGCTGTCCGCGCAGGCCGAGCCCCGAAGACTCCGCTCACGCCCGCAACGCCGCCAGCAGGAACCGCAGCTCCTCCTGGCTGCTCGGGATGGCCGGCCAGCCGTTGATGATCGCCAGTAGCTGCCAGTATCGCTCGGCTCGGGGATCGCCGCCGTCGGCGAAGGTGGCGGCCAAGGCGTGGCGGAACCCCGGGTCCTGCGGATTCTGGTCTGGACGGGCGGAGTCGGCCGCGACCTTCGTGGCCAGTGCGCGACCGACCGCGGAGTCCGGGGTATCACCGGCATCGAGGGCGGCACGAGCTTCAGTCATCCAGGTGAACCAGTGCTCTCGCTGGGCCTGGCCGGGCTGCTCGTACTCGCCGGCCGCGCGGGCGGCGGCCTGACGTTCGCTCAGGTGCCGGATCAGCGCGCGGAAGTCCGGATCCTGCACGAGTTCGGCGAACTCGATCCAGGCTTCCAGCTGCTGCGGGCTCGGATCGTCCGGCAGGGCGGGTCTGGCCGCGCGCATCCGGGCGTAGAACTCGGGGTCCACGTCCAGCCCCGCTTCCATTTCCGTCCAGAATTCCTCGACCAGCCGGTGCCGCTGTTCGTCGGACATCTGTGCGAGTCGGTTCATCAGTTTCACTTCCTCCAGCTCGGAATCACGTTTCACCACCGCGCGCAGGACCGCGCGGCGCAGCCGTAGCCGCCGGATCTGCTCGTCCAGCGCCTCGACGTGGTGCACGGCGAGGTCGCGCACCGTCGTCTCCCGCGCGAGCGCGCGGGCCACGTCGGGCAGGCCGACGCCCAGTTCGCGCAGCGTCCGCACCAGCTCCAGCCGGGCGAGCGCGTGCACGTCGTAGAGCCGGTAACCGGCGCCGGAGCGCCGGGTCGGCGGGAGCAGGCCCTCGTCGGAGTAGAACCGGATGGTCTTCACCGGCAACCCGGTGCGCCGGGACAGCTCGCCGATGGTGAAGACCGGGGTGGCAGGCATGGCAGTCATGGTGAAGTCTCCAGTCACTGGAGAGTCAAGACTGCCAGAGCGGGGTCGGTACGGTGGGCGTATGCACTTCACCCGGCCCCGGGACCTGGTGGTGGCCGCAATCGCCGGGTTCGTCGTGGTCTACCTGCTCTTTCAGTTCGACTACGGGAACCTGCCCCGGCTGCCGCTGCTGGCCGGGGTCACCTTCGCGGTACTCGCCGCGGCCGAGCTGGTGCTGTCGTTGTCGATCCGGTCGCGGATCCGGTCCGGCCGGGTGACCGGCGCGGTCGGTATCGCCCGTTCGGTGGCGCTGGCGAAGGCCTCGTCGCTGGCCGGCGCGTTTCTGGGTGGTGGCTGGCTGGCCGCTTTCGGTTACGTTTTCCCACGCCGTGACGAACTCGCCGCCGCGGTCGCCGACAGTCGTTCGGCGGTGGTCGGCGTGGTGTCCTCGGCACTGCTCGTAGCTGCCGGTTTGTGGCTGGAACACTGCTGCCGGACCCCGCCGGAGAAACCGGAGCGACCGACCGGTTAACGATTCGATCCGCCCGCTCGAAGTACCGACTGGGTCTCATTAAGGTCACTGGAAGGTACGGTGTTCGGCATGACTGGCGTGGGTGACGACTCGCGCGGCCGCCGTTGGGGCGGGCCGTGGCTGATCGTCGGATTGCTCCTCGCCGTCGGAGCCACGCTCGCTATGGTGCTCAGCGACGACCTCCGGTTCCTCCGGCTGGGTATCGTCGCCGCGCTCTGGGCCGCGCTGATCGGCGCGTTCCTCGCCGTGCGGTACCGCAAGCACGCCGCACACAGCGAGGACGCGGTCTCCGAGGCGCAGGCGGTGTACGAACTCGAGCTGGAACGCGAGATCGCGGCCCGGCGGGAGTACGAGCTGGAGATCGAGGCCGAGACGCGCGAAGCCGCGCAGTCGCAGTCTCGTGACGAGCTGGAGGCACTGCGGGCCGAGGTGTCCGCGCTGCGCGAGAGCCTGCAGTCCCTGCTCGGTGGTGAGGTGCTGCTCGAACGCGTGGCGCTCACCGCGCAGGCGACCCGGATGCGCGCGCTGAACGACGAGCAGCGCCTGGTCACCACCGGCGCGGAGAGCGGCAACGGCAGCAAGAAGCCCGCCCAGCTGCTGGCCCCGCAACGGCCGGTGAGCGAGACGCCCGAACGGCAGACCGAGCTGATGGACCGGGTGCTGGACCCGGCCGGCGCGCAACGGCGCCGGCCGCAGCCCCCCGCGAATCCGGTGGGCGGTCATCCGGTCGCGCACCGGACCGAGCAGCTCACCCGCCGGCAGCCCGACGAGTCGGTCGGCAGCGGCGAGCCCGGTCCCGAATCAGCTGCCGCGCGCGCGGTGAAGGAGGCCGAGCGTCGCGCCGAAGCCGCCCGCCGCACCGCCGAATCCCAGCCGACGCGCATGGTCGCCCCGGTGGCCAAGCCGGAACCGGCCGCGGAGCCGCCCGCCGCCGAGCCGGCCCGGCAGGCCCCGCGCCTCGGCGTCAGCCCAGGTCCGCGCCGTCGTCCGGAGCCGTCCGAGCAGCACGCGGAAGCCGGGGAACGGACTGAGATCTCGGCCCCTGCCCGTCGCCCGGAGCCACTGGCGGAGCCGGCTGGCCGCCGCCCTGCGCCGGGTCCTCGCGGTGACGCGGAAGCAGATCTGTTCGACGGCCGCCGGACGGTCGCACTGCGGGCCGAGGGCGAATCCGAGCCGCCCGGCCGCCGCCCGGCACCGGGTCGCTGGACCGAGCCGGAACCGATCGAAGCCCGTCCGGCCCCCGGTCAGTGGGCCGAGGACGAACTGGCCGCCGAGCCCACCGGCCGTCCCTCCCCGGGCCAGTGGACCGGGCACGACCAGGAACCGGCCGAGCCGAACAGCAGCCGTGCCCGCTGGGCCGGCGCCGAACAGCAGCCGACCGGCCGTCGCGCGGCCACCGGCAGGCAGCCCGTCGGCGAGCAGGCGAACGGTCAGTCGGCGGCTCCGCGGCCGGAGGGCGATCGTGGCCCTCGTTGGGTCGACGAGCAGGACGAGCGTGCCCAGGCGGCTCCCCGGAGGGAAAGCGAACAGGCCCCGGCGGGCGGTGGCCGCCAGGCGCCCACGGGCCAGTGGGCGACGGACGAGCGTGCCCAGGCCGGTCCCGGCCGTGCCGCGGCCGGTCGTTGGGCCGGGACTCCGGCCGCCGCCGTCCAGTCCGCTCCGGCGGCTTCATGGTCGGACGACGAGTCTGCCGATCGCCGTGCGGCAGCGGCCCGCCGAGCCGAGGACGAACCCGATTCGGCTGCGGACGGTCGCCGTGCCCGCTGGGCGGGAGCTGCCGTTCGCCGCGAAGCGAGCCGTCGGGGCGCCGTGGCCGAGCAGCCTGCGACGGCGCAGCCGGGCGGCGCCGAGTCGCCCGCGGAGCCCGCCGTGAGCTGGAAACCCGTGCAGGACAACGCTTCCGAGCCGTCAACCGCGGACTCGGCGGACCGGGTACCGTCGCGGCTGCAGCAGCTCTCGCAGCCCGATGCGTCCCCTGTGTCCCCCTTGGCTGCGGAAACGCCGACCGGACGGCATGGTGCCCCGGCGGATGACGAACCTGCCAACTCGACCTTGCCGGAGGCCGTGCGCAGCAACGCCTCCTCCGGGGCCGGCGGCCGCCGTCGTCGGGCGGAGGACGAGCCGGCGGCCGCTTCGGGTGGCCGTCGCCGTCGTCCGGAGGGGGAGCCGCCGGGCTGGCAGAGCCAGCGGCACGCCGAGGCGGCAGGACGCCGGGCCGCACCGGAATCCGCGCACAGCCAGCATTCCGCGCCGGAGACGGACGAGCCAGCGTCCGGTCGCCGCGCCGCGCCGCGGGCCGAAACGGGTTCGCACGCGTCCGGCCGTTCGGTCACCGAGCTGCTCGCGGCCAACGGCAAGGCGGAATCCACGCCCCGCCGCCGTCGCCGCGCAGAGGACTGAACGGGGTCCGCCCACCCGGCATCCGCCAGCTCGTCTGCGTATGGTGACCGCTCGTGAACGGAACCCTGGCCATGAAGGGCTCGGCTCCCCGGTCCCGGCAGGTCACCGTGCTGCTGCCGGTGATCGGCCTGATCGTGGCCGCCTTGTGCGGCCTGTTCCTGTTCGGTCTCGCCACCGCGCGGGTCGGCTGGCTCGCGGTCGCGATCGGCGTGCTCGCCGCGCTGGTCCCGGTCGGGATGGTGGTCGCCGGGTTCCTCTGGGTCGACCGCTGGGAGCCCGAGCCCGCGAAGCTGCTGTTGCTTGGTTTCGCTTGGGGCGCCTGCATTGCCACGATCGTCGCGCTGCTCATCAACAGCGGTGCGGAAGCGGTCGGTGATCTGCTCCTCGGCGGTGGCCGTGGGAGCAAGTTCAGCGCGCTGCTGTCCGCGCCGCTGGTGGAAGAAGCCGCGAAGGGCGCCTTCGTACTGTTGATCTTCTGGCGGCGCCGCGACGAATTCGACGGCGTGGTCGACGGAGTCGTCTACGCCGGCTTCGCCGCGGCCGGATTCGCGTTCACCGAGAACATCTACTACTTCGGCCGCGCGTTCGCCGACTACGGTTTCGGCAACGGCGCGCACTCCGGCGTCCTGGCCGCGTTCATCCTGCGCGGCGTGCTCTCGCCGTTCACACATCCGCTGTTCACTGTGATGACCGGCATCGGCTTCGGCGTGGCCGCGCGTGCCACGCAACGGTGGGTACGGATCTGCGCGCCGCTGGCCGGTTATGTCGTCGGCGTCTGCTTGCATGCGTTGTGGAACAGCGCGGCCACGCTCGGTGGTTCCAATGCGTTTCTCACGGTGTATTTCCTGGTGATGGTGCCGCTGTTCATCGGCGTCGTCTACGTGATCGTGCTGCAGCGAAGACGGGAGCAGAAGATCGTCGCCGCCGCGCTGCCCCGGATGGCGGCGGCTCGCTGGATTTCGCCGTCGGAGATCCAGCTGCTGGCGAGCCTGTCCGGGCGGCGGGCTTGGCGACGGCAGGCTCGCCGCGAGTCCGGACGGGCCGCGGCGCGCGCGGTCGCGCAGTACCAGGCGAGCGTCAGCGAACTCGCCTTCCTCCGGCGTACCCGGCTCCGCACCGACGACGACCGTCGCCGCCAGGACGAGCTGCTGCACACGCTACGGGTGGCTCGCGCGGATGCGGTGCGATTGGCCAACCGCGGCCACACCCAGTGATCATCCACCCGCCAGGGGTAGCTCGGCGGTGTCAAAAACCTGATCCCACCGGGGTATCCCTGTCCCGCGGCCGACCGGCCCGGCTAGGGTACGGCCGCGCCGGACGCCCCGGGTGAAGCTGGTCACCCGGGCGCCGCGAACCGGCTCGGTCCGGGCTACCCTCGCGCGGTCGTCTGGTACCCGCGCCGGAAGCGGGACTGGAACGAGCACTAGGAGTTTCGAGCCATGAGCGTCCACAGGCGCACGCCATGAACCGGCCTGCCCGTCTCGCGGTCGGGGTGGTCTCCGCCGGCCGGGTGGGCAGCGTCCTCGGCGCTGCGCTGGCCAGGGCCGGACACACCGTGGTCGCGGCCTCCGGGTTGTCCGCCGCCTCGCTGTCCCGTGCCGAACGGTTGTTGCCCGGTGTTCCGCTGCTGCCGCCCGACGAGGTCGTGCGCAGCGCCGATCTGGTCCTGCTGGCGCTGCCGGACGACGCGCTCCCCGGCATGGTGCGTGGCCTCGCCGCCACCGAGTCGGTGCGGCCCGGGCAGATCGTGGTGCACACTTCCGGCGCGTACGGCGTCGACGTACTGGCGCCGGCCGCCGAGGCGGGCGCGCTGCCGCTCGCGCTGCACCCCGTGCTCACCTTCACCGGCCGCGAAGAGGATCTGGAACGGCTGGCCACCGCGAGCATCGGCATCACGGCCGCGTCCGAGGACGAGGCGGCGTGGCATGTGGGCGAGGCGCTCGCGGTGGAGATGGGCGCCGAACCGGTCCGTATCCCGGAATCCGCTCGCGCGCTTTACCACGCGGCGCTGGCGCACGGGGCGAACCACTTGATGACACTCGTGGCCGACTGCACGGAAGTCTTGCGGAAAGCGGGGATCGGGCAGGCCGAACGCCTTGTCGCGCCACTGTTGTCGGCGGCGTTGGACAATGTGCTGCGCCACGGCGACCGGGCGCTCACCGGACCGGTCACCCGCGGCGATCTCGGAACCGTGCGCAAGCATCTCGACGTGCTCTCCGCGCAGGCCCCGCAGATCGCTCCGGCCTACCGGTCGCTGGCCCGCCGCACCGCCGAGCGCTCCCGTGACGCCGGACTGCTCGACGCGGCTGCCGCCGACGCATTGACCGATCTCCTTTCCGATCCCGCCGAAGGACAAACGCCGTGACCACACCGAAATTTCAGCGCGGCACGCTCAACACGTTCCAGCCGCCCGAGCACATCGCCCAGGTGAGCCGGGCGCTGCGCGCGGTCGGCCGCAAGGTCGCGCTGGTGCCCACCATGGGTGCGCTGCACGACGGCCACCGTGAGCTGCTGCGCCGCGCGAAGCGACTGCCGAACACGGTGGTGGCCGCGTCGATTTTCGTGAACCCGCTGCAATTCGGCGCAGGGGAGGACTTCGAGGCGTACCCGCGTCCGCTGGAGAAGGACCTGGAGTCGTTGTCCGAAGCGGGTGTCGAGCTGGCGTTCACGCCGAAGGCCTCGGATCTGTACGCCGAGAACGCGATCGTCACGCTCAACCCCGGGCCGCTCGGCGACGAACTGGAAGGGGCGGTGCGGCCGGGGCACTTCAGCGGCGTGCTGACCGTCGTGGCGAAGCTGTTCAACCTGCTTCGCCCCGACTACGCGTTTTTCGGGGAAAAGGACTACCAGCAGCTGGTGCTGGTGAAGCGGATGGTGGCCGACCTGAACATCGACACCCGCGTGATCGGGGTGCCGACCGTTCGGGAGCGTGACGGGCTCGCGCTCTCCTCGCGCAACGTCTACCTGACGCCGGAGCAACGGGAGGACGCCGTCGTTCTCTCGGCCGCGCTTTCCGCGGGCGCGCACGTCGGCCGGGAGGGGGCCGGCGCGGTGCTCGAGGTGGCGCGCCGGACACTCGCCGCCCGGCCACGGGTGGAAGTGGATTACCTGGAGTTGAGGGGAACCGACCTCGGGCCCGCGCCCGTCGACGGTGAGGCACGGCTGTTGGTCGCCGCCCGGGTGGGGAGCACCCGGCTGATCGACAACGTGGGAGTGCTGCTCGGAAAGGCTGTGGAGCATCCGAGCGTGGAACCGGACGCAGGGGAATAGGGAGAGTCCACGATGTATCGCACGATGCTGAAATCGAAGATCCACCGGGCCACGGTGACCCAGGCGGATCTGCACTACGTGGGTTCGGTGACCGTCGACGAGGACCTGATGGACGCCGCCGATCTGCTGGCGGGCGAACAGGTGTCCATTGTGGATGTCACGAACGGGGCCCGGCTGGAGACCTACGTGATCAAGGGCGAGCGCGGCAGCGGCGTGCTCGGCATCAACGGCGCCGCCGCGCACCTGGTGCACCCCGGTGACCTGGTGATCCTGATCTCCTACGGCCAGATGGACAACGCGGAGGCGCGCGCCTACGAGCCCCGCGTGGTGTTCGTGGACGGGGACAACCGGATCGTCGAGCGCGGGGTGGACCCGGCCTACGCCCCGGAGGGTTCCGGGCTGCTCAGCGGCACCGTAGTGCTGCCGGAAGAGGAGACGATCTCTTTCCCGGTGGCCGAGACCGCCGACGCGCGCCGGCTCGACGCCTTGCTGCACGCGGAAAACTGAACCCTCTCACCGGAGTGCGCACGCCTGCGCCGCAGTAAAGGAAGTCGCGTTGCTGCTCACTGTGGACGTCGGGAACACCAATATCGTGCTCGGTCTCCACGACGGGCCGGACCTCGTCGGTGACTGGCGCATGCGCACTGACGCGCAGATGACCGCGGATGAGCTGGCGCTGACCATGCGCGGCCTGCTGGGCCCGCATGCGGACGCGATCACCGGCATCAGCGCACTGTCCACAGTGCCCGCGGTACTGCGTGAGCTGCGGGTGATGCTCGGCCGCTACTACGCGCGCGTGCCGAAGATCGTGGTGGAACCGGGCGTGCGCACCGGGGTTCCGCTGCTGGTGGACAACCCGAAGGAGGTGGGCGCGGACCGGCTGGTGAACACGCTGGCCGCGCACCACCTGCACGCCACCGCCTGCGTGGTGGTCGACTTCGGCACGTCCACGAACGTCGACGCGATCTCCGCCCGCGGCGAGTTCCTCGGCGGCGCGTTCGCTCCCGGGATCGAGATCTCGGTGGACGCCCTGGCCGCCCGCGCCGCCGCGTTGCGCAAGGTGGAGCTGGTCCGGCCGCGGTCGGTGATCGGCAAGAACACCGTGGAGTGCCTGCAATCCGGCATTCTTTTCGGCTTCGCCGGGCAGGTGGACGGCCTCGTCCGGCGCATCGTGCGCGAACTCGCGCACGACCCCGACGAGCCGGTCTCGGTGATCGCCACCGGCGGCCTGGCCCCCCTCGTGCTCGGCGAGTCGGAGACGATCACCGAGCACGTACCGGACCTGACCCTGCTCGGCCTGCGGCTGGTGTACGAGCGCAACGTGCGTTAGTGCAGCAATTTCAGCCCGACGACCCCCGCGACGATCAGCAGCAGGCAAGCGATCCGTCCGAACGTCATCGGATCGTTCAGCGCGAGGATGCCGTAAAGCGCGGTGCCGACCGCGCCGATGCCCACCCACACCGCGTACCCCGTGCCGATCGGGATCTCGCGCAGTGAGTACGCGAGCCCGGACATGCTGAGCAGCAACGCGGCGCCGAACAGCACGCTGGGCCACAGCTTGCTGAAGCCCTTGGCCGCGCCGAGTGCGGCGGCCCACACGGTTTCGAGGACTCCGGAAAAGACCAGGACGAGCCAAGCCATGATCGAACCCTTTCGCAGTGGCTGATTGAGTCACTGCGCCGTCTTGTCCTGACCGGGTACGACGCGCTCGTCCGGAACGCCGGAGCGCCACCTCGAAGGTAGCACCGCCGGCACCCCGATACCGGTGACCTTCGTCGCCGGTCAGCTCCGCCGGAGGCGGGCCACGATGGTGCGCAACGGATAGTCGAATTCGCCGCTCGCGGTTTCCGGCACGGTGTCCAGGTAGGCGCGAGCACGGGCCAGCAGTCGAGCGCGGTCCGCCGGCTCGGCGACCAGCAACGCGGAGTGAGTGGACACTGTGGCCAGTAGCGAATCGGTGGTGCGCCGGTGGCTGTGCGGGAACTCCGTCTTTTCGAACAGCTCGAACCCGGCGGCGTTCAGGTGCTCTTCGCCGTCGGCCACGCCACGGTTCACGTCGGTGTGCAACAGCCGGGAGAACTCGTTCGCCCAGGCCACCGATTCGTCCGGGTGGTTCCAGAGCGCCGCCAGCACACCGCCGGGGCGCAGCACGCGGTGTATTTCGGCGAACGCGGCGGGCAGGTCGAACCAGTGCAGGGCCTGCCCGACGAACACCGCGTCCACCGAGCCGTCCGGCAGCGGGATGTCCTCGGCCCGGCCGAGCTGTGCCGGTACGTCCGGCAACACCCGCGTCAGCTCGGCGAGCATTTCCGCATCGGGTTCGACCGCCGTCACCGCGCGGCCGGTCGCGACCAGCCCGGCGGTGAGCTTTCCGGTACCCGCGGCGAGATCGAGCACGTCGCGTACCGGGTGGCCGGCGCCTGCCATCCCCCATTCGAGGGCGGTGCGCGGGTAATCGGGACGGTGTTCGGCGTATGCCGCGGCCCGGCCGCCGAACGACGAGGCGCGCCGGGCGTGCAGTTCCGCATCGGCAGTGGGATCGGTCACGTAGCTCGACTCTAATACCGCCGGTACCCCGATAAGGGGAATCCGGTGGAACCGGTCCACCAGCGAGTTCGTACCCTGTGGGCCATGACCGAATTCCCCGCGTCCGACGCGTTGCCCGATGACGACCTGCCCGAACAGCTGCGGGTGCGCCGGGAGAAGCGCGATCGGATCATCGCGGCGGGCGCCGATCCTTACCCGGTCGAGGTTCCCCGGACGCACAGCCTCGCCGAGATCCGGGCCGCGCATTCGGGGCTGGCCCCGGACACCGCGACCGGCGTGACGGCCGGGGTCACCGGGCGAGTGATGTTTCTCCGCAATACGGGCAAACTCTGTTTCGCCACTCTTCGTGAGGGTGACGGTACCGAACTGCAGGCGATGCTCAGTCTCGCCAAGGTCGGGGAGGAGGCGCTCGCCGCGTGGAAGTCCGATGTCGATCTCGGCGACCACGTATTCGTACAAGGCGAGGTGATCACCTCCAAGCGCGGTGAGCTTTCGGTGATGGCCGAGAAGTGGCAGCTCACCTCGAAGTCACTGCGGCCGCTGCCGGTGGCGTTCAAGGAGCTGGCCGAAGAGACCCGGATTCGCCGACGTTATGTCGATTTGATCATGCGCCCGCGGGCCCGCGACGTAGTGCGTACTCGTGCCGGAGTCGTACGTTCCCTGCGTGAGTCGTTCCATCGGCGCGGCTTCACCGAGGTGGAGACGCCGATGCTGCAAACGCTGCACGGCGGCGCCTCGGCCCGGCCGTTCGTGACCCGGTCGAATGCCTTCGACCTCGAACTCTACCTGCGTATCGCGCCGGAGCTCTATCTCAAGCGCTGTGTGGTCGGCGGGATCGAGAAGGTCTTCGAGATCAACCGCAACTTCCGCAACGAGGGCAGCGACTCCTCGCACTCGCCGGAGTTCGCGATGCTCGAGTACTACGAGGCGTACGCCACTTATGACACGAATGCCGTCATGACCCGCGAACTCATCCAGGAGGCCGCGGAGAACGTGCTCGGTACACAGGTGGTCACGCTCGCGGACGGAACGGAGTACGACCTTTCCGGCGAATGGACGACACTGGGTATGTACGAGTCGTTGTCCGCGGCACTGGGCGAGGAAGTCGGTCCGGAGACGCCGGCCGCACAACTGCACAAGATCGCCGCCGCCCGGCAGATCGAGGTGGACCCGGCACTCGGCCACGGCAAACTGGTCGAAGAACTCTGGGAACACCTCGTCGGGGATGATCTTCGGGCTCCGACATTTGTCCGTGATTTTCCACTGGAGACCTCTCCGCTCACCCGGCAGCACCGCAGCCGGGCCGGGGTGGCCGAGAAGTGGGACCTCTACGTTCGTGGTTTCGAACTCGCCACCGGATACTCCGAACTGGTGGATCCGGTGGTGGAACGGCAGCGGCTCACCGATCAGGCCCGGCTCGCCGCCTCGGGGGATAGTGAGGCCATGCGGCTGGACGAGGATTTCCTGCGGGCGCTGGAGTACGGAATGCCGCCGAGCGGGGGAGTCGGAATGGGGATCGACCGGCTGCTCATGGCGCTGACCGGGCTCGGTATCCGGGAGACGATCCTCTTCCCGCTCGTCCGGCCGGAATAACCGGTCCCCCGGCTGCGACGTGACGGAGATTATCCGCATTGCGGATTTGCACTTGCGGGACCGAGCGGGTATTAATACAGGAGACAAAGACTTCTGTCCCCGGGGCTTGCCCCGTACCCCAGATCATTCGCGTAAGCCCGCAGGAGGAAACAGATGGCACAGAAGGTGCTGGTCTCCCTGGTCGACGACCTCGACGGGAGTGAGGCCGAAGAGACCGTCGAGTTCGGTTTGGACGGTGTGAGCTACCAGATCGATCTCTCTTCGGAAAACGCCGAGGAGCTGCGCGACGCTCTCGCTCAGTACGTGGAACACGCGCGCCGCGCGGGTGGCCGCAAGCGCGCGCCGTTGCGTCCGGTGGCCGGTGGCAAGGTCCCCGCGCGCCCGGCCGCGGTGGATCGCGAGCAGAACCAGGCCATTCGCGCCTGGGCCCGCAAGAACGGTTTCCAGGTTTCCGACCGCGGGCGCATCCCGTCCGAGGTCGTGGAGGCTTACCACAAGAAGAACTGAGTGCCCCGGCGAAACCGGTGCGCCGCCCGCCTCGGCGGGCGTCCACGGATTCGCTTCGGCAGACTCCGCAGGAGAACCGGCAGGACAGTGGCGGCCATCGGGAGAATTCCCGGTGGCCGTTTCACTTGTCCGGCGGCGGCCGGTGCGCGGATCGGGTGAACGCGGTCGGCGAGCGTCCGGTCACCGCGTGAAAATCACGGTGAAGTGCGGTTGACCGCTATAGTCCAGCCGGGCGGCCGGCCCAGCGTAATCCGGCGTCCGCTCGGCGGACGGCACTCGGGCCGCTTCGTGCAGCCGGTAAATCCGGATGGTCCACTTCGGTGTGCTGCCGGCCTGTTCGGCGAACAGCCGCGGCAACGCTCGCACGGACACTCCGGTGGCCGCCGCGAGGTGCGCCACCCGGGTGATTTCCGGGTCGGCCGGGATTGTTTCCACTGCTTCCGCCGCGGCCCGGGCGGCGACCGGAAACGTTCGTTCGCCTGCAATCAGCAACTTGTCGATTGCAGTGATCTTTTCTTCGCCGGTGCTCGCATTCTGCACCTCGGTGGCAGTCGTGGCCGCCCGCGCACCGAAGATCTCGGATACCGGCACCGCCCGGTCGGCCAGTGAACGCACGGGGGCGCCCAGGAACGACCGGAAACACCCGGGCCGCGATGCCGTGCCCGCGACCGATCAAGCAGTGGGTGAAGAGCCTGTGCATTGGGCCGTACGCCGCTGTCGCGCCGAGCTGGGCAGCACCTGTTGTTCATGCGGGCTCGGCCAGGTCCCAGCGCAGCAGCCAGTAGTACTCGACCGATTCGCGCAGTTCTTCCGCAGGCGGATGCCGGACGAGCGTGAACTTGGTGCGGCTGAGCCGCTCGTCCACGATGCCGCGGGGGATCCGGTGCATACCGAGCACGGCAATGCGTCGCGTTGCTTCAAGACGGCGCCATCGGGATGTGTTTGACTCTGCGCCATGTCCGATCACTCCGCATTGCTGGGGCCTGCTGCAGCCGAGCTGCTGCGCGTTGCCACCGCCGTGCCTTCGTTGGACGCGCGCACCGCCTGTGCTGGCTACGACGTACGCGGTCTGCTCAACCACCTTCTCTACTGGGGTCCGTGGCTGACAGCTGCCGGGCGGCGCGAGCCGTACGCAGCGTCGGTCGCCGAAGAAGCCGACGCTGCCCTTGTGCAGGACGGCTGGCCGACGCTGCTCGCGAAGCAGACCGACGAGCTCGTCGCGGCCTTCGCTCCGCCGGAGGCCTGGACCGGCACGGTGACGCTCGGTTCGGCCGAGCTGCCGGCCGCCGTCGTCGGAGACATGGTGCTCGGAGAGTTCGTCTTGCACGGCTGGGACCTCGCGTGGGCGAGTGGCAGCACGCTGTCGTGTTCCGACGCAGCTGCGGCTGCTGTCCTCGCTTCTGCGACGGCGATGGGTGTACAGGCGCGCTCGATGGGCGTTTACGGCGAAGTGGTCCAGGTGCCCGAGACTGCGTCGCTGTTGGACCGTGCGCTGGGGGCTTCCGGGCGCGACCCGTCATCCGATGCGGTTCAGCGCTGACAGATGCGCGGACACTCTTCGCATTCCGCCTCGCCGGGGAGGAGATAGGAGAAGCAGCAGCTCTCACGCTGCCGTCGCCAAGCGCGATGGCCTTCGTCGTCGACAGTGGCCCGTAGCTTGGACGCCGACGTAAACGGCCGGTACCGCGCGTCGAGCACCAACGCTGCGTCGGCGACTCCGGCGCCTTCCGCTTCCGGCGTACCGCCTTGTCGGCCGGCCCACCAGAGGGAGTTGTCGAGCGCATCGGTGGCCGCAGCCCACATCATCCGCCGTCCAAGCCGCGTACTCGGTGCGTACGCGCGAACGAAGCGCGATGCGTGCGCCGTGAACTGCGCGCGGAGCATCGCGGCCAACGCACGCTCGTCGCGAACGACTGTGGCTTCCGGCCGGGCGGAGCCGGGGTCGGTCGGCAGGCAGTAGAAGGCCTTGCCGAGCACTGCGATACCTACCGGGTGCGGACGGTCTTCGCCAAGGCTGAACGCCAGCCGCTCCGGCTTGAGGGACGGCACACGCCGCTCGTGATGAAGCAGGAGAGCGCCGACGTACGCGGGGACGTGGAGATACCACGACATCACGTAGCTGGCCGCTGTCCGCTCGGGTGCGGCATCGTGCGCTTCGGTGAGCCAGGCAGACAGCCGTGCTCGCCAGTCGGCGATGAGCGTTGGCTGCTCCAGCAAGTCTCCGCAGCGAAGCCAGCCGGACGGGACGTCGGTACGCAGCTCACCACGCTCCTGGCGGCGGCCGGCGCGCAACAGCGAAGACGCGAGGTCGTCGCCGACGTCGCGGACGTCACCGCCGGTGCGCGACCGCTGCGGGTTCACCCGATCCACCCGTCCTCTCAGCATCGTGATTAGGCCTGCCTAACCTAAACGACCGGGCAGAATTGCGCCAATCGGGTGCCCCATTGCCGGACGACCGGGTGGTCGCCGCCGTGTTCGCGCTGAGCGGACAGGGGTACCCGATCGGAATCACGGCGCGGTCCCGTACGTTCGAACTGGCGTAAAGGTGCAGCGCAACCGGCTGACCACAGATGCCCGCACGGGGCGCCGGCCGGGAGCGAGCGGGCCACCGGGAGCCGTAGTGGTACGCATCCGCGACCACATGGCTACTAGAGTGGTCTCACGGTGCTGTCTCTCCGTGGGTGATCCACGGGGGTTACGGGCCGCCGACGCAGCAGTCGAGGGAGTGCGCATGTTTGAGAGGTTCACCGACCGCGCGAGGCGGGTGGTCGTCCTGGCCCAGGAAGAAGCCAGGATGCTCAACCACAACTACATCGGCACCGAGCACATCCTCCTGGGTCTGATCCACGAGGGTGAGGGTGTCGCCGCCAAGGCGCTGGAGTCGCTGGGCATCGCCCTCGAGGGCGTGCGCCAGCAGGTCGAAGAGATCATCGGCCAGGGCCAGCAGGCACCGAGCGGGCACATCCCGTTCACGCCGCGGGCGAAGAAGGTGCTGGAGCTGTCGCTGCGCGAAGCGCTGCAGCTCGGCCACAACTACATCGGCACGGAGCACATCCTGCTCGGCCTGATCCGCGAGGGCGAGGGCGTGGCCGCCCAGGTGCTCGTGAAGCTGGGCGCCGACCTCAACCGGGTCCGCCAGCAGGTCCTGCAGCTGCTGTCCGGCTACCAGACCGGCGAGAAGTCCACCGAGAGCGGCTCCGGCCGCGGCGAGGGCACCCCGTCCTCCTCGCTGGTGCTCGACCAGTTCGGCCGCAACATGACCGTGCTCGCCCGTGAGGGCAAGCTCGACCCGGTCATCGGGCGCGGCAAGGAGATCGAGCGGGTCATGCAGGTGCTGTCCCGCCGGACCAAGAACAACCCGGTGCTCATCGGCGAGCCGGGCGTCGGCAAGACCGCCGTCGTCGAGGGCCTCGCGCAGAGCATCGTCAAGGGCGAGGTGCCCGAGACGCTCAAGGACAAGCAGCTCTACACGCTGGACCTGGGCTCCCTGGTGGCCGGCTCGCGCTACCGCGGTGACTTCGAAGAGCGCCTGAAGAAGGTGCTCAAGGAGATCAAGACCCGCGGCGACATCATCCTGTTCATCGACGAGCTGCACACGCTCGTCGGCGCGGGCGCCGCCGAGGGCGCGATCGACGCGGCGTCGATCCTGAAGCCGATGCTGGCCCGCGGTGAGCTGCAGACGATCGGTGCGACCACGCTCGAGGAGTACCGCAAGTACATCGAGAAGGACGCCGCGCTGGAGCGCCGCTTCCAGCCGATCCAGGTCGGCGAGCCCTCGCTCGAGCACACCATCGAGATCCTGAAGGGCCTGCGGGACCGGTACGAGGCGCACCACCGCGTCTCGATCACCGACTCCGCGCTGGTCGCGGCCGCGACGCTGGCCGACCGCTACATCAACGACCGGTTCCTGCCGGACAAGGCGATCGACCTGATCGACGAGGCCGGCGCCCGGATGCGCATCCGCCGCATGACCGCCCCGCCGGACCTGCGCGAGTTCGACGAGAAGATCGCCGACGTGCGCCGGGACAAGGAGTCCGCGATCGACGCGCAGGACTTCGAGCGGGCCGCCCGCCTGCGGGACGAGGAGAAGACGCTCCTCGGCCAGAAGGGTGAGCGGGAGAAGCAGTGGAAGGACGGCGACCTCGACGTCGTCGCCGAGGTGGACGACGAGCAGATCGCGGAGGTGCTGGCCAACTGGACCGGTATCCCGGTGTTCAAGCTCACCGAGGAGGAGACCACCCGGCTGCTGCGCATGGAGGACGAGCTCCACAGGCGCATCATCGGCCAGGAGGACGCGGTCAAGGCGGTCTCCCAGGCGATCCGCCGTACCCGCGCCGGTCTGAAGGACCCGAAGCGCCCGTCCGGCTCGTTCATCTTCGCCGGCCCGTCCGGGGTCGGTAAGACCGAGCTGTCCAAGGCGCTGGCGAGCTTCCTGTTCGGCGAGGACGACGCGCTCATCCAGATCGACATGGGTGAGTTCCACGATCGGTACACCGCTTCGCGGCTGTTCGGTGCCCCTCCGGGCTACGTCGGCTACGAAGAGGGCGGACAGCTGACCGAGAAGGTGCGGCGCAAGCCGTTCTCGGTGGTGCTGTTCGACGAGATCGAGAAGGCGCACCAGGAGATCTACAACACCCTCCTGCAGGTGCTGGAAGACGGCCGCCTCACCGACGGCCAGGGTCGCACGGTCGACTTCAAGAACACGGTGCTGATCTTCACCTCGAACCTGGGCACCTCGGACATCTCCAAGTCCGTGAGCCTCGGCTTCTCCTCCGGAGCGGATTCGACCAACCGCTACGAGAAGATGAAGCAGAAGGTCAACGAGGAGATGAAGAAGCATTTCCGGCCGGAGTTCCTGAACCGGATCGACGACATCATCGTCTTCCACCAGCTCACCCAGGAACAGATCATCGAGATGGTCGACCTGATGATCGGCCGGGTGGAGACGCAGCTCAAGGCCAAGGACATGGAAATCGAGCTGACCGAGAAGGCCAAGGCACTGCTGGCCAAGCGCGGCTTCGACCCGGTCCTCGGCGCCCGCCCGCTGCGCCGCACCATCCAGCGTGAGATCGAAGACCAGCTGTCGGAGAAGATTCTCTTCGGCGAGGTCGAAGCAGGCCAGATCATCCTGGTCGACGTCGAAGGCTGGACCGGCAACCCCGAAGACCGCGACGACGAGGCCCGCTTCACCTTCCGCGGTGAAAAGCGCCCCTCCTCGGTCCCGGACGCCCCGCCGGTCAGCATCGGAGCCGCCGAAAACAGCGAATCCGAGAACGACTGACCTGAACCACGAAAGGGCGGCACCCAGGGCGGGTGCCGCCCTTTCGCCTGTCCGGCTTTCTGCGTGTCTGCTCTTTTCGGGTGTCTGGCCTTCTGCGTGTCCGGCCTTCTCCGTGTCCGGGCTGCCCCCGCGATGCTTGCCTTGGTTGCAACGGTCGCGGCGCCTTTGTTCGTGCGTCTGTGCCTCCTCCTCGGCGCCTTCTCCTCTGCGCCAACCAGTTGCCGTGGCCAAGGTGCCTTCTGACTCCTCTCGCCTACTCCTGCAAGGTCTCAGCCATCTGTGGCCGCTCTGTTGCTCGGTGGGAGGCAAGGTTTGCTGTGCCAGGTACCTCCACCGCTGCTGCGGAGGGAAGGCTGCCTTCGCTACGCTCGGGCGGTATGGCGGACTCCCGGATCGCTCGGCACACCGCGGTGGCTACCGCGCTTTCCTTGCTGAGCAACCATCAGCTCACCCGGATGCTCGATCGCGCACCGGTGGTGGCCGAGGGAATCGGGGGCACCGCAGTGCGGTTTGAGGTGGCGGGGACGCCGGTGTTCGCCAAGCGGGTGCCACTCACCGAGCTGGAACGCCGGGGTGAGAACGTCCGTTCTACGGCCAATGTGTTCGAGCTGCCTCCTTACTGTCATTACGGTCTCGGCTCGGCCGGTGGTGGCGTCTGGCGGGAGTTGGCGGTGCACGTGATGACCACGGGCTGGGTGTTGTCCGGGGAATGCGCACACTTCCCCTTGCTGCACCACTGGCGTGAGCTGCCGATGGCCCGCCGGGTGCGCGACCCTGGCGAACGCGAGAAGTCCGTGGCCTTCTGGCATGGTTCAGCTGCGGTTCGCCGCAGGCTCGAGGAGCTGGACGGCGCGACCACGAGCCTTGTGTTGTGCTCCGAATACCTGCCGACCACGGTGCACCGCTGGCTGCGTGACCACCTGAGCGACGCGGAGCGGATCGAGGAGCAGCTGCTCGCCATGGCAGATTTCCTTGAGCGGCAAGGTCTTCTGCATTTCGATGCGCACCTCGGCAACATCCTCGCCGACCGCGACCGCATCTATCTCACGGATTTCGGGCTCGCCTTGTCCACTCGGTTCGACCTCAGCCCGCAAGAGCAGGAGTTCGCCGCCCGCAACATCGGACACGATCGCGCATACCTCCGCACCCAGCTGGTCAACTGGCTGGTGACCGAACTTGCCGGTACCACTGATCGTGCCGAACGCACTGCCTACCTCCAGCGCTTTGCCCAGCGCCTTCAGGATGCACGGAGTAGCGAGAGCCCGCACGACGCGCGGAGCGTCCATCATCCTCGGAACTCGATCGATTTGCCGGAACCTGCTGCTTCGATCGTCTCCCGGCATGTCGGCACGGCCGTGCGTATGAACGACTTCTACCGGCGCTTGGCCGAGGAGAGCCGGGCCACCCCGTTTCCGACGGAAGAGTTCAGTCGCCTGCGCGATTAGCCATCGACCACCTCCAAAACCTCGTGCAATTTGGCGCGGAGCGAGTCCGCGTCGGCTCCGGCCGGTGCCAGCGGGCTGTGGTGCGCGATGTCCACCAATGCATCGACCAGCGCCGGTGCGGGACGGATCAGGTCGATTTCACCGAACTCGGGTTCGTGGCTGATCTGGTGGATCCGCTGGTGGGACAGTCCGATCAGATCGGCCAGTGCGCGCTGGGACAGTTGCCCGTTCAGTTCGCCGACGAGCCGGCGGCGGGCTCGGTCGCGCCAGTGGGCCAGCGCGGCCGCGACCCGTTCGGCTGCCTGATACTCACGGATGAGAGCAGTGTGGTCCTGTTCGGAGAACTCATAGCGCCAGCTGATGTCGAAGTGGTCCGGCTCGGTGCTGGTCAGATCGGCGATGACCTCGCGCATGCCCGGATCGACCTCGGCGAAGTGCTCGAAGTCCGCTGCTCCCACGGTGCCTTCGGCCAGGCCGTCGGTCACGACCGACACCCACAGGTTGTCCTCGCGCGTGACGGTGACCGGATAGGTCGGGCAACTCATCGTTTCTCCATCCACTTTTCGCCGAACAGGTGGGACAGTCCGCTTTCCACCGCGCGCAGTACTCCGATCGAGACGTCGCGCGAATGGCCGGTCAACGCGAAGCGGGCAACTGCGCCGCCCTTGTCGACCACCACGTACATCATGTGCGAGCTCTTGCCTCTTCCCCTTCGCTCCTCGATTGTGTAGCCCTTGTGTCTTGCCGCCGCTCTGGCCAGCTGCAACACCGCTGCGGCTTTCATCCTCTTGATGACCACATGCTAAGTCTAGCTCTCTAGACGCGCAAGTGTCTAGCCTGATAGACTCGTTCCCGTTGATGCCGGCTCGCCTGCTTCGTGGGATCACGCGCCGGGGATTGTGGAGGGGGAGAATGTGGGCGTCTTGTCGATCGATTTCGGCACTGCGAGCACGGTCGGAGTGCTTTCCGCGGTCGGGAGGGAATCTCGGGCCCTTGAGATCGACGGATCGGTCACCATGTCGTCCGCGGTCTACGCCGCCGAAGGCGGCCTGCTCGTGGTCGGCCAGGACGCGCAGCGGCGGGCTCGGCTCGATCCGAGCCGCTTCGAGCCGAGCCCGAAGCGGCGGATCGGGGACGGGGAGCTGGTGCTCGGCGAGCGTGCAGTGTCCATTGTCGACGTGTTCGCCGCGGTGCTCCGGCGGATGGGCGAGGCGGCCGCGCGACAGCTTTCGGGGCTCCCGAGCGAGGTGCGGCTCTCGCATCCGGTGGGCTGGGGTGTGGCCTGGCAAGAAACTCTGCGCGCCGCGGCGGAGAAGGCTGGGTTCCGCGGGATCCGGTTGGTGCCGGAGCCCGTCGCCGCAGCTGCGCACTATGCTTCGCGCGGTGCACGGCTTTCCGGACCGCTCGCGGTCTACGACCTCGGGGCGGGTTCCTTCGATTGTGCGGTAGTCGGCTTCGGTGCGGATGGACTCTCCGTGCTTGCGGGGGACGGGCTGGCGGATCTGGGCGGCCTGGACATCGACCAGGCGCTGATCGTCCACATCGGACGGTTGATCTCGCATGCCGATCCAGCGCAGTGGCAACGGTTGTTGCGGCCACAGTCGACCGCTGATCCCGGCAGCGGCGCGCGTTGCTGCAGGACGTGCGTGACGCGAAGGAGAGCTTGTCCCGGCACGCGCGGACCGAGGTGCCGATGCCCGATCCGTTCGGCGACGTGCTGGTCACCCGGGCGGAGCTGGAAGCCTTGGTGCGGCCGAGCCTGTTGCGCAGCGCCGAGCTGCTCGCCGCGACGATCCGGCGAGCCGGGCTGACCGCGGCGCAACTCGGCGGGGTCTACCTGGTTGGCGGTCCGAGCCGGATGCCGCTGCTGGCCGAGCTGGTCGGCAAGATCGTCGGCGTGGCACCGGCCACCCAGGACCAGCCGGAAACAGCGGTCGCTTTCGGGCTCCACCACGTGCCACTCGACGAGATCGATTCGGGAAGTCTTGCTGTAGCACCAGGCATGGCGCCGGGGTTGCCATGGATCCCGGTTTCGGGCCCAGGACAAGGTTGGGCTGGACGACAAGAGGAATCACCGGCTTCGGAGGGCGTTACGGGTGCGCCGCCGGAAGAAGGGAAGTCGCCGGACGGGGTGCGAGCTTCGCCGCCGGGGTACCGGGCGGTTCGAGGTCGAGGCAGGACGTGACATTGCCGGGTGGTTCGGGGTTGTGGCGAGGTGTGGCTGGGCCGGGTAGTTCGGTGTTGCAGGGAGGTATGGCTGCGCCGGGTGGTTGGGGGTTGGAGGGAGGTGTAGCTGCGCCGGGTGGTTGGGGGTTGGAGGGACGTGTGGCTGCGCCGGGTGCTTCAGGGTTGCAGCGAGGCATGGCCGTCTCGGGCGTTTCATAGTTGCGGCAAGGCATGGCCTGGCAGGGCGCCTCGGAGTCGCAGCACGGCATGGGGGCGGAACCGGAGACGTGGCAAGGTTCGGCCGCATATCAAGGGTCGTTGCCTTCGGCGGGACCGGAAGGGACGGCAAAGGGCTCTTCGTCGGCGTCATCGGGCACGGCAGTCTCCACGAAACCCGGGGCCTGACAATTGGTCCTGTCACAGTCCTCCGGTTCGCTGCCGGTCTCGATCCCAGGCTTGGGGCTGTATCAAAATCGGCCGGGAGTCTCGGGGCCGGATGGGCCGACTCCGTGCATGCTCAAGCTGGCCGGCTCCGTCGCAAGCCGTGCGTCGTGTTCGGGCGAGCCCGCGATCGCGGACGGGATCGCGGGCCGGGCGGCGCTTTGCCGGTTTCCGCAGAAAAGTTGCTGCGTCACCCTTTACGAGGGCATCGAACTGGGCAAGATCGAGCAAAGCGTGCACAGGCAGATGAATGGCCGGGTCCTTGATCACCGATGGCAGGCGGGTGAGTTGCGCGGGCGATATCTGGTCGGCATCGGGAGGAAGGCCGGTCTTCTGTTCTTCCAGTCCGATGGGCTGGGGGGACCGGGATGCTGAGGAACAAGCGGCGCGGAGCACCCAGCCCAACGGCCGGAAGAGACCTTGTCGGCTACTTCGAGGAGGAAATTCTGCCAGGACAGTGAATCGAGAGACTCAGTGCAGGGTGCCGGACGGTACCGGTATGCCCGTGGTGACCGTCTGCGCGGTGTCGATCACGAGGCCAAGCGCAGTAGCCGAGTCCGGGACGGAGAGATCCGCCTCGGCGGGGACGTGCACGAATCCGCCGCGGAGGTCCGGCAGTTCGGTGGCGAGCAGGTGGAGGAGGCCGTAGAAGACCTGATTGCACACGTACGTACCGGCGGTAAATGAGACCGCGGCGGGCAGCTCGGCCGCTTCGATCGCGGCAACTGCGGCTTTGACCGGCAATTTCGTGAAGTACGCGGTCGGGCCGTTCTCGACCACCGGTACGTCGATCGGCTGTGCCCCGGCGTTGTCCGGGATCCGCGCGTCGACGAGGTTGATCGCCACCCGCTCCGGCGTTACCGCGTGGCGGCCGCTCGCCAGGCCGGTGCACACGACCAGCGAAGGCCGGTACTCCTCGACCGCGGCGCGCAGCGCGGGCAGCGCCGCGCCGAACTCGCAGGGCAGTTCGACTGCCACTGTGTCGTTCCGGCGCGACGCCACCAGCGAAGCCGCCTGCCAGGAGGGGTTCGCGGTCGCTCCGTCGAACGGCGCGAACCCCGTCAGCAGTACTGTTGTCACGCGGCTGGCTTCAGATCGCCCGGGTAGAGGTACTGATCCGCGGGCTTTCCAGTGCCATAGATCCAGGCATCGAAAAAGCCTTGCAGATCCTTGTGCGCCACCGCTTCGGTGTAGTGCTGGAATTCCTGCATGTTCGCGTTTCCGTCACGGTGCAGCGCGGGCCAGGTCTTGAGTACGCGGTCGAAAGCGGCCTGTCCGATGTACTTGCTCAGCGCGTGCAGCATCATCGGGCCCTTGGAGTACACCGCAGTGAACTCCTTGCCAGGGCCCATGTCGTAGAGCTTGCCGTTCCAGAAACCCTGGGTGACCGCGCCGACCTTGGTCCGGTACTGGTCGTCCAGGTTCACGCCGTGCTTGGCCTGGTCCCAGAGCCAAGTCGCGTACGAGGCGAAGCACTCGTTGAGGCAGATGTCCTTCCAGTGGTCCACCGCGACCGCGTCGCCGTACCACTGGTGGGCATTCTCGTGCACGATCGTGCTCTCGTCGCCTGCCCGGCCCGAGTAGATCGGCCGGCTCAGGGTCTCCAGCGAGAATCCAATCGGCTCGGCGAGGAAGATGCCGCCTGCGGCGTCCACCGGGTACTTGCCGAACTTCGACTCCAGGAAGTCGAGGATCTCCGGCAGCTTCGCCTCGGCCTCCTTGGTCGTGTCCGGCGTGCCGGGTGCGAATGCGCTGACGATCGGGGTGCCGTCCGTGCGCTGCTGGCGATCGAAGGTCCACTTGTCGATGGCGACCGTGGTCATGTACGGCGCGGCCGGCGTGTTCTCCGCCCAGACGTGCGTGGTGCCGCCGGGCGCGGCGAACGAACGGCCTTCGCGGCCGTTGGAGATCACGCCCCATTCGTCCGGAACCGTGATGGCGAGATGGAACGTCGCCTTGTCCCGCGGAGTGTCGTTCGCCGGGTACCAGGTGGTGGCCGACTTCGGCTCACCGGCCACGAACGCGCCGCCGGACTCCGAGAACTGCCAGCCGTTGTTGCCGAGCACCGGGTCCTTGATCGGCGCGGGCACGCCGTGGTAGGCGATCTCCGCCCGGAACGGCAGCCCCTTGAACAACGGCACCCGCGGCGTGATGACGAGCTCGTGGTCGCCGCTGCGGGTGAACGTCGCGGACTGCCCGTTCACCTTTACCGTGTCGACGGTGAGGCCCTTGAGATCGAGGTTGAACGAGCTGAGCGACTGGGTCGCCCGCGCGGAAATCGTCTGCCGACCGGTCAGCTCGTGGCTGTCCGGCGCGTAGGAGACCTTCAAGTTGTAGTCGGCTACGTCGTAGCCGCCGTTGCCGTCCTGCGGATAGTAGCTGTCGCCGGCGCCGTCCGAGCCGGGCGCCGGTCGTTCCCAGCCGTCCTGCCCGGCCGACGCGACCCCGGTGACCAGGCTCAACGCGGCGAGCGTGGCGGCGGCCGTCACCGTCGGGCGGCGCCAGCGGTTCGATGCAGTCATGAGGCTCCTGTCTGATCGGCGGATCAAGGCAACGTATCGGGCGCGGCCGGTCGCGGGGATCGGCCGAAAGTGATATGTCCGGAAAATCCCCACTTCCGTCGGGTGCGGCCCGTTCGCCGCCGCAGTCTGGAAAGCTGGAGTCGTGTACGTGGCGTTGCTGGGGCCGTTACGGGCGGCGGAGGACGACGGCACGCCGATCGACATCGGCGGCGCACGCCTCCGCACGCTCTTGGCCAGGCTCGCGCTGGACGTCGGCCGCGCGGTACCGCCTGACATGCTGATCGACGGGCTGTGGGGCGGCGAGCCGCCTGCCGACGCCGCCAACGCGCTGCAATCCCTGGTCTCGCGGCTGCGCCGGGTGCTGCGGCAGCCCGGCGTACAGCTGGAGTCCGGCCCAGGCGGGTACCGGCTCGCGATCCCCGCCGAAGCAGTGGACGTGCACCGGTTCGAGCAGCTGGCCGCGGAGGGCCGGAACGAGCTTGCCGCCGGACGTGACCCTCGTGCTGCCGAGATACTGCGTGAAGCGCTGGAGCTGTGGCGGGGTGTGGCGCTCGCCGATGTGCTCGACGCGCCGTTCGCTGCCGAGTTCGCCGGTCGGCTGGACGAGCTGCGTGCGGAGGTCATGGAAGACCGGTTCGAAGCCGAGCTGCGGCTCGGCCGGCACGCCGAGGTGCTGTCCGACCTGGCTGCCGCCGTCCAGCAGCAACCGTTGAGAGAGCGGCTGGTCGGTCTGCGGATTCAGGCGTTGTGCGCCGCAGGGCGGCAAGCCGATGCGTTGCACACGTACGAGGCGACGCGCGTCGTCTTGGCCGAAGAACTCGGTGTGGATCCGTCCGCGGAGCTACAGGACGTCCACTTGCGAGCCTTACGTGGCGAGTTCGCGTCGGCACCCGCCGTGGCCGACCGGTTGCCGCAACGGCTGACCAGCTTCATCGGACGGACGGACGAGCTGAAACTGCTTGCCGAACTGCTCGCGGACGCCCGGCTGGTGACACTCGTCGGTCCGGGCGGGGCCGGGAAGACGCGGCTCGCGACCGAAGCGGCATCGAGACACCCCGCGCAGGCGCGGAGCCGGGTGTGGTTCGTGCCGCTCGCCGGCGTGCGCGATGCTGCGGACGTGCTCGGTTCGCTGCTCGCCGCGCTTGAAGTGCGGGAGACGCGAGTGGGCGAGACCGAGGTGCGGCGTCGTCCGCTGGGGTCGGTGGAGCACGCGGCGGAGGTGCTTTCCAGCGGGGAATCGCTGCTGGTTCTGGACAATTGCGAGCACGTGATCGACACCGCGGCCCGGCTGGCCGACGACCTGCTGCGCCGGGTGCCCGGGTTGCGGGTGCTTGCGACCAGCCGCGAGCCGCTCGCGATCACCGGTGAGGCGCTGTGCCCGCTCGGCCCACTGCCGGTGCCCGCGGAGACCGCGCTCCCGAGCGAGGTCGGTGCGCTCGATTCCGCGCGGCTCTTCCTGGATCGTGCGGTCGCGGTACGTCCGGGCTTCCACCTCGACGAGTCCACAGTGGAGGCTGTCACGCAGATCTGCCGCCGGCTGGACGGAATGCCGCTCGCCTTGGAACTGGCCGCGGCCCGGTTGCGCTCGATGACCGCCGGGCAGATCGCCGAGCGGCTCGACGACCGGTTCCGCCTGCTGACCTCGGGCAGCCGCACCGCTTTGCCGCGTCAGCGCACCCTGCGGGCGGTGGTCGAGTGGAGCTGGGATCTGCTCACCGACACCGAACTCCGGCTGGCCCGGCGGCTGGCGGTCTTCGCGTCGAGCTTCGACGAAGCGGCGGCGGAGGCCGTTTGCGCGGACGAGCACCTGCCCGCCGGGGAGGTCGTGTACGTACTCGGATCGCTGGTCGAGAAATCCATTGTGGACACGTTGGGGACGCGTTACCGGATGCTCGAGACCTTGCGTGTTTACGCCGACGACCGGCTCGCCGCGGCCGGCGAACGGGAGCGGTTCCGGTCCGCGATGGTGGCGTACTATCTGGACCTGGCCGAGCGCACCGAACCGATCCTGCGTTCCCGCGAACAGCTGGACGCGATCGCCGTCTACGAAGCCGAAAACGACAACCTGAGCGCGGCCCTGCGTGCGGCCATCGACGCCGAGGACGGGATTTCCGCCGGCCGGTTGCTGTTCGCCATGTTCTGGTACCTCACTGTGCTCGGGCAGAGCGAGCGCGCGGGTTCCTTCCTCAACGATGTGCTCAAACTGGACGAACAGCTGCCGCCGGACGTCTCCGCGAGCTTGCGGATGAGTCAGGCCATGCTGCGCGCCATCGGAGGTCCGCAACACCTGACCGGGGTCACGGAGCTGGTGGACGAGTGCGTGCGCACGGGTGCCGCCGACCGGAGCCGGTGGCTGACGGTGGCGTTGCCGGTGGTGGCGCATGTCAGCGGGCTGCCGGAGCTGGCCCGGCGGGAGGTCCGCCGGGCCGTCACCGGCCCGGATGCCTGGGGCCGGGCCGCGGGGTACTGGGCGGAGAGCTTTCTGCGCACCGACGCCGGGGACCTGGCCGGCGCGGCCGCTGCACGCGAGCGCGCGCACGCCGGTTTCGCCGAGATCGGCGACCGCTGGGGGCTCGCCATGACTTACGGTTTCCGCGCGGCGGACCGGTCCCAAAGCGGCGACCACGAAGGCGCGATCGCCGACTACACCGAAGGAGTGCGGCTGGCGCTGGAGCTACGTTCCCACGACGATGTTGTCCAGCAGTGGTGGCGGTTGGCCGAGGAACGTTCCCGGGCCGGCGATCAGCCAGGCTCCCGGCGGGAACTGGACGGCGCCTGGCGCTACGCCGAGGCCAGCGGGACCCGGCAACTGCAGGCGATTCTGTTGCTGGGGTACGAGGTGGTCGCGATGCGCGAGAGAGACTTTGCCCGCGCGCGTGAGATCGGCCGGGAGATTCGTTCCGCACAACAGGAATGGCCGTTTCCCGACGGTGGTTTCGAGGACGAGTGGCTGGCCGCGCTGGACGCTTCCTTGCTCGTCGCCGAAGAAAAGCCGGATGAGGCCGAACCGTTGGTCGCCACCGTACTGCGCGTGGTGGCCCACCGTGCCGATATGCCTCGGCTGGCGGAAGTGATCGAACTCCTGGCGCGAATCCGTTACCAGCAGCACGAAACCGAGGAGGCCGCTCGGCTGCTCTGGCTGACCGAGGTGGTTCGTGGCCGGCTGGACCTCGGCAGCCCGGAGGTGCGCGAGCTGATCCACAAGCTCGGCAACGACCTGGGGCAGTCCCGGCTCGAAGAGCTGGCCGCCGAGGTGCGCCGCGTCCCGCGAGCGGAGTCGCTTGAGCAACTTCTGTCCACATTGGATGGACATTCAGGACAGTAGTTCGGCCTCGATGGCGCGGAACAGGCGGGCGAGAGCATTGCTGCCCGCTGTGACCCGTCGCCGCGGACCTCAGACGCGGCGCCGATAAGCCCAGGTCGCCAACGGGAAGAAGACCACCACGAAACCCACCATCCACGCGATCGCGCCGGTCAGCGGTCCGGCGACAGGGCCGCCATTGAGCAGGCCGCGCAGGGTATTGGTGAGAAGGCTGACCGGATTGATGTCGGCCCAGGCGCGCAGCCAGCCGGGCATCTGCACGGGGGAGACGAATACGTTGCTGGCGAAAGTGAGCGGCATGATGAACACGAACATCAGCCCCTGCGCCGCACCCGGCGATTTCATCAGCATTCCGACGAATACCGAGGCCCAGCACAGGCACAGCCCGAACGCGATGACCAGCAGAATCGCCACCACGAACTGGGTCGGTCCGGTTTCCACCCGGTAGCCCATCACCGTGGCCACCACCATCAATACCGTCAGGCACACCAGGTAGCGCACGATGTCCGCGAGCACCGCGCCTACCAGCGGTGCCGAACGCGCGATCGGCATGGCGCGGAAGCGGTCGAACACGCCCTTGGTCACGTCGGTGTTCAGCTGGGTGCCGACGGTGAGGCAGGCCTGCAGGATGTTCATCACGATCACGCCCGGCACGAGGCTCTGCAGGTAGTTCGCGGTCGAACCGCCCAGTGCGTTGCCGAACAGGTAGGTGAACATGAGCAGGAAGATGATCGGCGCGATGGTCACGTCGGCCAGCTGCTCGGGGTTCTTGCGGATCTTCAGTATTCCCCGCCAGGCCAAGGAAAAGGAGTGTTGCACCGCCGGTCCGAAGTGGATTCTGCGGGGTGGGTCGAGCACGGGCGCGGTCATCGGAGGCTCCCTTCGAGCGCTCGGTCCGAAGTGGGCTCTTTGGCGGTATGCCCGGTCAGCGCCAGGAAAACCTCGTCGAGGCTGGGCAGGCGCAGGGCCAGCTCGTCGGAGGTGATGCCCGCCTCGTCCAGTTTCCGGACCAAAGTGGACAGCAGGACCGGATCCGACACCGGCGCGGTGAGCAGCCCGCTGCCGCTGTCGCGGGCAGGCGTGACGCCGGTGAGCTCGCCGAGGATGCGGGCGACGGTGTCGAGATCGTCCGCACGCGTCGGGCGTACCTGCACGGTCTGGCCGCCGACGAGCCGCTTCAGCTCGTCGGCCCGGCCGTCGGCGACCACGTGCCCGTGGTCGAACACGGTGATCCGGTCGGCCAGCTGATCGGCCTCTTCCAGGTACTGAGTGGTCAGCAGCACGGTCGCCCCGTCGGCGACCAGCCCGCGTACCACGGCCCACACCTCGTTGCGGGCGTGCGGATCCAGCCCGGTGGTCGGCTCGTCCAGGTAGAGCACCGCCGGACGGCCGACCAGGCTCGCGGCCAGGTCCAGCCGGCGGCGCATGCCCCCGGAATAGGTGCGGATCGGCCGTTTGGCCGCGTCCGACAGCTCGAACCGCGCCAGCAGCTCCTTCGCGCGGGCGCGCGCGTCCGGCCGGGTGAGCCCCAGCAGCCTGCCGAGCAGCACCAGGTTCTCGGTGCCGTTGAGGTCCTCGTCGACCGAGGCGTACTGGCCGGTGAGGCCGATCTGGCCGCGGACCCGCACCGGGTCGCGCACCACGTCGTACCCGCCGACCGTGGCGTGCCCGGCATCCGGTTTCAGCAGGGTGGCCAGGATACGGACCGCGGTCGTCTTGCCCGCGCCGTTCGGCCCGAGCACCCCCACCACGCGGCCGAACGGTACCTCCAGGTCCACCCCGTCCAGCGCTTTCGTCTCCCCGAACCGCTTGACCAGGCCCTCGGCCCGGATCGCGTGTGACATTCGTTCCTCCTTCGAGACGGCACCCGCGACTTTGCCCGCCTGACCTGGCAGGCCACGCACAGCTCGCTGACAGCGCCTGTCAGGCCCCGGCAGCGGCACTGATCGGGACGGCATACTCGGGCACATGGTGATAGAGGCCAAGCCGCGCAACCGGGTAGTCACAGCTCTGCTGCTGCTCGCCGGGCTGCCCCTGTTGACGGTCGCAGTGCTGCGCACGTTCGGCTACGACGGCGGTGGCTGGTACCTGACCGCACTGCTCTCGCTCACGCCGTACCTGGTGGTCTACGGAGCGATACTGGGTGCGCTTGCGCTGCTGCTGCGTCGCTGGTGGATCGGCGGGGTGGCGCTGGCGCTGGCAGTGCTGCTCGTGGTGTTCGTGGTGCCGAGGGTGCTGCCCGGCGATCAGCCGGACGCCCACGGCCGCACGGTGCGGGTGCTGGCCACGAACCTCTACCTCGGTCGCGCAGAGCCCGCGTCGGTGCTGCAGCTGGTCCGGGACAACCGGGTGGACGTGCTGAACCTGCTGGAGCTGACCCCGGCCGCGGTGGCCGGGCTGGAGAAGGCCGGGCTGTTCAAGGACCTGCCCTACCGCGTGCTGCACCCGGCGAACGGCGCGAACGGCTCCGGCATCGTGTCGCGGTTCCCGCTCACCGAGCAGAACTACGCCGGGGATTCCTCGGCCAAGCAGCCCGGCGCGGAGGCCGACCTCGGTGGCGGCGCCAAGATGGAGGTCATCGCGGTGCACCCGCGTTCGCCGGACGTCGGGTTCGACGGCTGGGAGCGGGAGTTGCGGGACCTGTCCCGGGCGATCGGGGAGCACGGGCTGCGCGTGCTGGCGGGCGACTTCAACGCGACCCTCGATCACGCCGCGCTGGGCACCGTGCTCTCGCGCGGGTACGTGGACGCGGCGGCGAGCGTCGGCGATGGCCTCGACCCGACCTGGCCGAACACCGCGATCCCGTTCGCGACCCTCGATCACGTGCTGGTCGATCGCCGCGTCGCCGTGCGTGACTACCGAGCGCTCGACGTTGCGGGCACCGACCATCGTGCGGTGTATGCCGAGGTTCAGCTGCCGTGACGGCTCAGGACAGCCGCGTCAGGGTCTCCAGCGCACCCGCCGGGATGGAGACACCGCGGCCGTGGCGGACCTGCGGTTCGCGTGGGTTGATCCGGATCAGCGCGCCGTTCGCCGCGCTCGCCAGCTCGGCGTAACGGCGGACGGTCGGTACCGCCTGTCCGGCGCCCAGCTCGACCACCACCAGGTCACGGTGCTCGCGCCGCCAGGCGGTCAGCTCGTCCAGCTGCGCCTGGCTGCGGCCGGGGACCCAGTCGTCATCGCCGAACATCAGGATGTTCGGCCGGGCCAGGTCCCCGCAGCGGGGGCACGCCGGCAGCGGCGGACGCGCCCGCATGGTCGGCTCGTCCAGATCCACCACGACCTCGTCCGCGGGCCAGATCTCCCGGGTGCAGCCCGCCAGGCACTGCAGGTGGTGGATCGAACCGTGCGCCTCCGCGACGAAGGGGAAGCCGGCCACCTGGAACTGTCCGTCCACATTGGACGTGAACACGCGCACGCCGCCGGGTTTCGCACGTCCCCATTCGAGCAGCAGGCCGAACCCGGCATGCGGCACGGTGGCCTGGTAGAGCGCGCGCCGATGTCCGTAGAAACCCCAGGCCAGCTCGGGGTCGTCGGCGAAATGCCGGGGATCGGCCAGCTCCTCGAACCGCAGGCCGAGCTCCGCGTAGGGCGGATAGGCCCGCCAGAATCCCTCGCCGCCGCGGAAATCGGGCAGTCCGGAGTCCACGCCCATCCCGGCGCCGGCGCACACGAGCAGTGCGCCCGCCCCGTGGATCAGCTCCGCTGCGCGGGCGAGTTCGTCACTCACCCGGCTTGGACGCCTGCACGACCTCGAACTCCAGCAGAGTCGCCCCGGTGGCGACCGGGTTCTTGCGCTCGCCCGCGTGTGCCTCGCGCGACGGTCCCTTGGCCCAGGCCTGGTAGTGCTCCTCGGACTCCCACTTCGTGTAGACGAAGTAGCGCTGGTCGCCGGACACCGGCCGGAGCAGCTCGAAGCCCAGGAATCCGGCCTGCTGGTCCACTGCGTGCAGCCGGGCGGCGAACCGCTTCTCCAGTTCGGGGCCGGCGCCTTCGGGAACCTCGATTGCGTTGATCTTCACCACTGCCATGCCCCCAGCCTACTGACGCCGGGGCGTACGGGTCAGTGGCGCAGCGCACCCGGGTAGAGGTCGGCGTCGGTGGGCAGTTTCGTGCCGTGGAACCAGTCGGTGAGGAAGCCGTGCATGTCGTGGCCGGCCAGCCGGGCCACGAGCTGCTCGAAATCCGCCCACGTCGCGTTGCCGTTGCGGTGCTCGGCGGGCCATTCGTGCATCAGCTTCGAGAAGGTCGCTTCACCCAGCTCCCGGCGCAGCGCGTGCATGGCGAGGATGCCTTTGTCGTACACCGCCTCGAACTCGTGCCCGGCACCCATGCCGACCAGCTTGCGGGCCCAGAAATCCGCGCTGTTCCTGGTGATCTCCACGGCTGTGCGGTACTGCTGGTCGAGGTCGTTGCCCTCGCGCTCGGCCCACAGCCACTGCGCGTAGGAGGCGAAGCACTCGTTCAGGCAGATGTCGGACCACGAGTCGAGAGTCACCGAATCGCCGAACCACTGGTGTGCGTTCTCGTGCACCACTGTGGGCACTTCCGCCCATTTGGCGTACGTGGGGCGGGTCTGGGTCTCCAGCGAGAAGTGGATGTCCTCGTCGAGATAGATGCCGCCCGCGGCGCTCTGCGGGTACGGGCCGAATTTGCTTTCCAGGAACGAAAGTATCTCCGGCAGCCGGGCACCGGCCGCTGCACGGGACTCCGCGCCGGGCGCGTATCCGGAAACCACCGGCGTGCCGTTCGGCAAGGTGGTCCGTTCCACCGTGAACTTGCCGATCGCGATCGTGGTCAGGTAGCCGGCCACCGGATTCGGTTCTTGCCAGGTCGTCGTGGTCTTACCGTCCTTTGTGCCGCTGCCCTGCTCGCGGCCGTTCGAGAGCACCGTCCAGCCCGACGGCACGTGCGCGGTGAGCGTGAAGGTCGCTTTGTCGCGCGGGGTTTCGTTGACCGGATACCAGAACGACGCGGAATGCGGCTCCCCGACCTGATAGGCGCCGCCGTCCGCGGACCGGCTCCACCCGTTGTCGCCGACGCCGGAATGCGGGGTCTTCTCCGGTATGCCGGAATAACGCACCCGCGTGCGGAATTCCGTGCCGGAGCGCAGCGGATCGGCCGGGGTGATCACCAGCTCGTGTTCTTTCTGCCGGCTGAACTTCGCCGGTTTCCCGTCCACCTCGACCGACGCCACGTCGAGCCCGCGCAGGTCCAGGTCGTAGCTGCTGAGGTCCTCGGTGGCCTTCGACGTGACGGTGGTGTCCCCGTCGAGCCGGCCGCTCGGCGGGTCGTAGCTGACGTCCACGTGGTAATCGAGGGCGTTGTAGCCGCCGTTGCCGTCGTCCGGGTAGTACGGATCGCCCGCTCCGCTCGCCCCGGGAACGGGGTGCAGTGGCGGCGGGTCGTCCGTGCTGCACGCGGACAGTGCCAGCACGCCGGTGAGGACGAGGACAGCGGGTCGGCGGCTGCGCATGAGACTCAGCCTAGGGTCTCCAGGGAGCGCGTGAACCTGAGCAACCCCGGGAGGACCAGTGCGACCAGGCCTGATCGACTTCGGCGGCGACCGCGGCACCGGCGTGTCGATCCTGGTGCTGCACGGGCTGATGGGCCGCGCCCGCACCTGGTGGCCGGTCGCGCAGTGGCTCAAGCGGTACGGCACCGTGCACGGTCTCGACGCGCGTGGGCACGGCCGGGCGCCGCGCACCGGGCCTTGGACCACCGAGCAGTTCACTGCGGACATCGCCGACGTGCTGGCCGAGCTGGGGCCGTCCGTACTGATCGGGCATTCGATGGGCGGGCTGCACGCCTGGTCAGCCGCGGCCGAGCACCCGGCGCTGGTGCGCGCGGTGGTCAGCGAGGACTTCGCGCCGGATCAGCGCGGTCGCACCGTGGAGACCTGGCGCGGGCATTTCGAGAGCTGGCCGGTGCCGTTCGCATCGCTTGCCCACGTCCGCGAGTTCTTCGGTGCGGCAGGGGACTACTTCGTCGAATGCGTGGAAGAGCGCGAAGACGGCTATCACCTGATCGCCGATTTGCCCGATCTTTACGAGATCGCCGCGGAATGGGGCCGTCGCGACTATTGGCCCGTGGTGTCCCGGATTCGCTGTCCGTTGCTGGTGATCGAGGGCGAGCACACCGCGATGCCGCCGGGGCAACAGGCCGAGATCGCGGCCCGGGTGCCGGGCGCGCAGCACCTCGTCGTGCCCGGTTCGGCGCATCTGCCGCACGCCGAAGCGCCGGAGACTTACCGCGGTGCGGTGGAGGCATTCCTGTCCGGCCTGTGACGCCTCAGCTCGCTGCGCCACGCCGCGGCGGATCGGCCCGTCGGCACGATCAGCGGCCAGACGTCCGAGCCGAGGAAGCCGGACTCGTCGGCCGCCCGCGCGGCCGTGCAGCTGTCGCGGGACAGGCCGTGTTCGGCTGCCAGCGCCGCGACTGCCTGCGTGGTCGCACTGCCGAACACTCCGTCGGTCGGCACTGAGAAACCGGCTGCGCGCAGGAAACGCTGCGCGGTGGCCACTTCGGGGCCGGTGTCGCCCGGCTTGAGCAGCGGCCACTCCGGGACGTCGGCCCGGCTCGGGGCGATCCCGAGCTGCTGTCCGACGGCTTTGCGCAGCTCCGGCAGCCGGTCGTAGAGGACTTGGCCACAGCATTCGGTGGAGTTGAAGTCGCGGTGGCCTTTGATGAAGTCGGGCGTGATGTGGTACTGGCTTGCGAGGTAGGCGAGCAGCTTGACCAGCGAATTCCACAGCGCCACCGGCACGTCGACCAAACTGTAAATGCCTTCGTTCTCGATGCCGAGGCATTCGCTGTTGTGGTTGGCCACGTTCGCGCCCTGCACATGCTTGGTGCCGCCGCGCAGGACTTCCAAGCTGCGGTGCCGGCCCTCGGTCACGTACCCGCCGCGGCTGTTCGTGAACTGCTGCCCGGTGTCGATCCAGCCGCGGGTGTCCATGTGGAGGTTCTGGATGTCCCGCGAGATCTGCAACGCGTGCGCGAGTGAGTAATCGGTGTTGTTGCCGGGATCGACCGTGTGGTGCACGACGAGGTAGGTGGGCTTGTGGTTCTCCACCACGATCGCGCCGGTTGCGGCACGAGCCTTCCACTCGCTCGTCGGGTGGATGACCGGAGCCTCGGCTGCGGCGGCTGCCCGGCCCGCCGGGGCGAGCCCGAGCGCTCCGGCCGCGGTGACCGTGAGCCAGCCCTTCAGCGCGGTCCGACGCGTTGTTTCCCCCATGCGAACTCCTTCACCGGAATACGACGGAGGAAAGCTAACCCCGCGGCAAGATCATGACAACTTTTTGCCGACTTTAGGAGTAACTCGTCAGTGTTCCCCGGGAAGGGCGAACAGGCCATCACCGGTCTGTTCCAGCAGGCCGTCGACCAGCAGTGAGCCGAGACAGCGGTCGCGCTGGCCCGCCTCGTGCCACACCAGATCCAGCCGCGCCTTCTCGACCGGGCCTTCGCTGCCGCGCAACACATCCAGCAGCAGCCCGCGGACCTGACGG
Organism: Amycolatopsis sulphurea; assembly: GCF_002564045.1. Lineage (NCBI taxonomy): Bacteria > Bacillati > Actinomycetota > Actinomycetes > Pseudonocardiales > Pseudonocardiaceae > Amycolatopsis > Amycolatopsis sulphurea. The sequence continues at coordinate 2,964,907 of NZ_PDJK01000002.1, forward strand.
TCGGTGCCGGCGAACTTCTGCACCGGCTTGGCCGGGCCGCTGTATTCGGGACGGCCGTTGTGCTGCCACGCGCAATCGGCGTGGATCGGGCAGTCCGCGCACCGCGGCGAACGCGCCGTGCAGACCAGTGCGCCCAGCTCCATCAACGCCGCGGACAGCTTCGCGGCCGGGGCATCCTCCGCCGGCAGCAACGCGTCGACGTCGGCCATGTCGCGGCTGTTCGACGCCGGACCCGCGTCGCCCGCGCCGTGCACAGCCCGCGCGACGACCCGACGTACGTTCGTGTCCACCACCGGCGCCCGCTTGCCGTAGGCGAAGGCGGCGACAGCCCGCGCGGTGTACGCGCCGATGCCGGGCAACGCGAGCAGGGTGTCCACATCGGACGGTACGACATCGCCGTGCTCGGCTGCGATCACGGTGGCCGCCGCGTGCAGCCGCAGCGCGCGCCGGGGGTAGCCGAGCTTGCCCCAGGCGCGCACCACCTCGCCGGTGGTCTCCGCGGCCAGCGCCGAAGGCACCGGCCAGCGCGCCAGCCATGCCAGCCAGATCGGCTGCACGCGGGCGACCGGCGTCTGCTGCAGCATGATCTCGCTGACCAGCACGCCCCACGCCGAACACTCCGGCTCGCGCCACGGCAGGTCGCGGCCGACCTCGGAGAACCAGTCGATCAGTACGTCGGTGTCCACAGCCACCCCGACATTGAAGCCGACCGGCCTCAGGCCACCTCGGTCAGGCTCCCTGCCTTGACGTCGTAGACGAATCCGCGCACGTTCTCGGTGTGCGGGAGGTACGCGCTGCGCCGGACCCGCTCGACCGAGGTGCGCACGCTGTCCTCGACCTTCCGGAACGCCTCGACCGCCCAGGTCGGGCGCAGGCCGCACGCGGCCTCCAGCTCGTCCTTGAACTCCTCGTCGGTCACCATGGACAGCCCGCATTCGGTGTGCTGCACGATCAGCACCTCGCGGGTGCCGAGCTTGCGCTGGCTGAGCGCGAGCGACCGGATCATGTCGTCGGTGACCACGCCGCCGCCGTTGCGCAGCACGTGTGCCTCGCCCTGCAGCAGGCCGAAGATCTCGAACACCCGGATCCGGGCGTCCATGCAGGTCAGGATGGCTATATGCATGGACGGCCGGGGGGAGGACCGGTCGCCGGGAACGATGTCGCCGATTTCCTGGTTGCGCTTGAGCAGCACGTCGATGGAGGTCATGGTCACCCTTCGGCCACGCTTCCCCGCTGCTACGCGGGCGGTTCATGCCATGGAACCCGCCTGAGCCCGCCCGCACAATGCGGTGGGCTGGAAATCACGGGATGGGCTGTGAAGGACCCCTTCACGGACGCTGAGGCCAGGTCCCGGCAAAGTTGGTCGGGGACCCGTGATCAGCAGAGTGAGCCGTGGCTGCCGCGCATCATCGACGGCGCCTGTCATCTCGATCGATCACGCCCGGCAGCGGGCGCTGCGGAGGTGTTCGAGGCGCGATCCCCTCGCGCTGTGCGCCGGACCTGTCCCGGGTGTCTGTGAAGGGGCCCTTCACAGACTCAGAGTCCGTGAAGGGCCCCTTCACGGACCTTCACAGACCTTCACGGACGTCGGACGCAGGGGGTCAGCCGCCGAACCAGGGTTCGTCGATGGTGCGCGGCGGTGCGGAGGTGCGGCCCAAGCGCAGTTCGGTGGGCAGCGTGATCACCTTCGGCCCGACCCGCTCGGCGGAGCCGAGCAGGAGCCGCCCGGCCACCTTGCCCTTCTCCAGCACCGGCTGGTGCACCGTGGTCAGGCCGGCCCGCTCGGCCTCGGAGATGCCGTCGAAGCCGGTCACGGTGAGGTCGAGCGGCACCCGCAGGCCACGGCGTTCGGCCTCGGCCAGCGCGCCGAGCGCGAGGATGTCCGAAGTGCAGACCAAGGCGGTGACCTGCGGATACGCATCGAGCAGCTGGCGGGCCGCGGACGCCCCGTCGTCCACCGTGTGGTCGAAGCGCTCGACCACCGGCACGCTCGCCCAGTCCACGCCCGCACCGGAGAACGCGGCGGCCAGCGCCTCCAGCCGGGTGCGCTGGACGTGGAAGTGCGCACTGCTCTGCCGCTGCGCGTTGACGAAGTCGTCGTTGCGTTCGCGGGCCAGCCGCATGCAGAGCACGCCGATCTGCCGGTGACCGAGTGCGATCAGGTGGTCGGCCAGCCGGGTGACGGCGGCGGCGTCGTCCGGGCCGACGCGGTCGATGCCCTCGATCCGCGGCTGGTCGATGATCACCGTGGGCACCGGCCGCTCCAGCACCGCGGCCAGATGCGGATCGTCGTCCGGCACGGAGTAGACGACGAAGCCGTCCACTCCGGCGCGGTGCACTGCGGCGAGGTCCTCCCGGCCGGGGCTGGCGGGCACCAGATGCAGCCCCACGCCGGCGTCCTCGCAGGCCAGCGCGAGTCCTTCGAGCACGCCGACGGCGGCCGGGTCGCGGAAGGCGTAGGACAGGTTCTCGGTCAGCAGCAGCCCCACCGCGCCGGCCTTGCGGGTGCGCAGCGAGCGGGCGACCGGGTCCGGGCCGGGATAACCGAGCCGCCGGGCGGTTTCGAGCACGCGCCTGCGCAGCTCGGGAGACAGTTGATCCGGGCGGTTGTAGGCGTTGGACACCGTGGTCCTGGACACCCCGAGCTCCGCCGCCAGCGACGCCAGTGTCGCCTGCCTCCGGGTGCGAATAGGTCGGCCCATCCGCGAACCGTAACGGTTCAGATCGGTTTCCTGAAGCAACACCCCTGTGGTGAGCGTCTCGATCCGCTGGGTGATCACCGGAGGTAGGGCCACCTGGTGGAGCGACCGCGGTCATTCGGATGGGGTAAGCTGAATGTGACAACGGTTTCCATTAGCGATTACCATGATCATTTTCTGCGCTCAGGAGTGCTCCGATGACTTCCCGCCGCACCAGAATGGCGCTCGCCGCGACCTCTGCTCTCTCCGTACTCGCGCTGGGCGCGTGCTCCGGCACCTCGTCCGATTCCGCCGCCGGCCCCCCGGCCGAAGCGGGGGAGCAGGTGAAGGTGATCGCCGCCACCGACGTGTGGGGCAGCGTGGTGACCGCGGTCGGTGGCGACAAGGTGAAGGTCACCTCGATCATTCACGACCCGTCCGCCGACCCGCACTCCTACGAGTCCACCGCCGACGACGCGCTCGCGGCCAAGGACGCCAAGCTCACGCTGGCCAACGGCGGCGGCTACGACGAGTTCTTCACCAAGCTCACCGGCGAGGCCACGAGCGCGAAGAAGCTGGTCGCCTACGACATCGCCGCGACCGGCGACGAGAACGAGCACGTCTGGTACGACCTGCCGGGCGTGGAGAAGGTCGCCGACCAGGTCGCCGCCGCACTCGGCGAGATCGCGCCGAGCGCGAAGCAGACCTTCGACGACAACGCCAGGAACTTCAAGGGGCAGCTCGAAGGCCTGATCAAGAAGGCGGGCGAAGTGGGCGCCGCGCATCCGGGCAGCAAGGTCGTGGTCACCGAACCGGTCGCGCACTACCTGCTGCAGAGCGCGAAGCTTGCGGACGCCACGCCGAAGGCGTTCTCCGACGCGGTGGAGAACGAGACGGACGTGCCCGCGGACGCGGTCGCCCAGTTCACCCAGCTGATCAAGGCCAAGCAGGTCAAGGCGCTGCTGAACAACGTGCAGACGACCACCCCGCTGACCAAGCAGGTGGTCGGCGACGCGAAGGCCGCCGGCGTGCCGGTGGTCGATGTGGCCGAGACGCTGCCCGCCGGTGTCAAGGGCTACATTGACTGGATGACCAAGGAAGTGGACTCGCTGTCCGCGGCGCTGAACAGCTGATGCCCGCGTCGCTTCCCGAGGCCCGGCCCGCGGTACGCGTTCGCGGTGCCGGGCTCGCGTTCGGTACGCGCACCCTCTGGTCCGGGCTGGACCTCGACGTCGAGCCCGGGGAGTTCCTCGCCGTGCTCGGGCCGAACGGATCCGGGAAGAGCAGCCTGCTGAAGGCGTTGCTCGGCGTGCAGCGGCTGTCCGAGGGCACGGTCGAGATCGCGGGTGGGCGTCCGGGCGGCGCCAACCGCGCGGTCGGGTACATCCCGCAGCAGCGCGCGATCGACGATTCGCTGACGCTGCGCGGGTCCGACCTGGTGGGCCTCGGGCTGGACGGACACCGCTGGGGCACCGGCTTCGCCGGAATGCGTGCCCGAAAGCGCCGTGTCGCCGAAGTGATCGAAGCCGTCGGCGGGACGCGGTACGCGAAGCAGGCCGTCGGGCGGTTGTCCGGCGGCGAGCAGCAACGGCTGCGGGTGGCGCAGGCGCTGGTGGGTGACCCGTCGGTGCTGCTGTGCGACGAACCGTTGCTGTCGCTGGACATCGCGCATCAGCGCGCGGTGAGCGAGCTGATCGACGCGCGCCGCCGCGAAGCCGGGACGGGCGTGCTTTTCGTGACGCACGAGATCAATCCGATCCTGCAGTTCGTCGATCGGGTGCTGTACCTGGTCAACGGTCAGTTCCGGATCGGCAAGCCGGACGAGGTGATGACCTCGGACACGCTGTCGGAGCTGTACGGCACGCGCGTCGAGGTGCTGCGCGTCGGCGGTCAGATCCACATCGCCGGGGCGCAAAGCGCGCTGTGCGAGGACGAACCGCACCACCACGAGCAGGAAGCAGTGAGCTGAGCCTTGGACGGCATGTTCGACTTCGCCAAGACCTGGGACCTGATCACCGCGCTGCCCAGCGTGCAGACCGCGCTGGTGGCCGCCGCGGTCCTCGGTCTCGTCGCCGGGATACTCGGCCCGCTGATCGTGATGCGCCGGATGTCCTTCGCCGTGCACGGCACTTCGGAGCTGGCGTTCACCGGCGCGGCAGGCGCCCTGCTGCTCGGCGTCGGCGTGGAGTACGGCGCGCTGGCCGGCGCGGTGGCGGCGGCGCTGCTGCTCGGCATCCTCGGCACCCGCGACGCCGACCGTGATTCGGTGATCGGCGTGATCCTGTCGTTCGGGCTCGGCATGGGCGTACTGCTGCTGTCGTTCTACAAAGGACGGTCGGGCAACAAGTTCGGCATCCTCACCGGCCAGATCATCACGGTGGACAACACCAACCTGACGTCGCTGGTGATCTCCGCGGTCGCGGTGCTCGCGGTGCTCGCCTGCATCTACCGGCCGCTGCTGTTCGCAAGTGTGGACCGCCCGGTGGCCGAAGCACGCGGTGTGCCGGTGAACCTGCTGACGGTGCTTTTCGCGCTCCTGGTGGGTGTTTCGACGGCGCTGAGCGTGCAGATCGTGGGCTCGCTGCTGGTGGTCGCGCTGATGGTCACGCCCGCTGCGGCGGCCGCGCGCGTGACGGCGAGCCCCTTGCGCGCGACGGTGCTCTCGGTCGTCTTCGCCGAAGTCGCCGCGCTGGGTGGCATTGTGCTTTCGCTCGCCCCCGGCCTGCCTGTGAGCGCCTTCGTCACGGCGATTTCGTTCCTGATCTACCTTGTCTGCCGCGTGATCGCCTGGGCGCGCGACCGCAGCCGCGGCGTGCGCAGCCCACGCGACACCGTCGAGACCGCTCCGGTCCCGGCCGGCTGACCCGGCCCGCCACGCTCAGCGGACCGGGTGCTGGGCCAGCGCCGTCTTCACGCTCTGGATGAACCCTTCGCCGGTGAACGGCACGAGCCCGCCGGACACATTGCGCTCCACCGCTTGCAGCACGACCACTTGGGAATTCACGAACTGGTCCACGGCCTGCGCCTGGGTGGTCTTGTCCGTCGAGTACGCCAGGTAGGTCACGTTCGTGAAGGCCGCGTCGAGGTAGCGCGAGGAAGCCAGGCTGAACGAGTCACCGTAGATGAGCGTGCGCTGGCTGATGGTGCCCGCCAGCGGCGGTGCCGTGCGCTGCACCGGGGTGTCGATGTTGGCGAGGAACTCCGACGCCCGATCCGTCACGCCGTCCGGGCGCAGGGTGTACATCTGGTTCGTCTTGAACTGGCCGGATTTGCCGAGCAGCAGCGGCAGGTCGGCGACCGCGTCGTACTGGCCCGACGGGGCGGACTGCCAGCTGTTCGAGATGCCCGGCTGCAGCTGGTCGGCCAGTGCGCGGGCGAGGATCAGCCCGCCCTCGTCCCGCCAGTGCGTGTCGTTCGGCGCGTAGATCGGCTTGCCGATCCGCGCGGCCGAGGCGGCCAGCGCCGGGCGCAGATCGAGCGAGTGGCCTTCGGTGATGATCTTGTACCAGTCGTTCGGCGCGGCGGCCTGCGAGCAGTCCTTGCCCGGGTAGCTGTCGGGCAGGAACTGGGGCACCATCGTCGACTTGTCGGGCGTCACCGCGAACACGAACTTCCGGCCGGAGGATTCCACCGCCTGACGCAGTTGCTCGATCCGCTTCATGGTCGTGTCGATGTCCTGGGCCGGCGTGCACTTGGACTCGGCGTCGTAGCCGTAGTAGAGCCAGCCGTCCAGCCCCTGCACAACATTGCGGTATCCGGCCTGGGTGGTCGTGGGCAGCGTGGGACCGGCCGGACCGGACTTCGGTGCGCCGGGCTGCTGCAGCGGCGGCGCGGGAATCGGCCCGGAGTTCGCCGCCGATCCCTGGTCCAGCGGGGGCTCCTCGCCGAACACTCCCCGGCTGACCGCGCCTGCGGCGTCGATCGCGCCCGCCCGGAAGGACAGCTGGTCCGTCGCCCACTTCGGCAGGTCGGTGAAGAACCCGAAGCCGGCGCCGAGGCTGGGGAACCCGGCCAGCTTGTGGTTCTCGATCTCGCCGGGGCGCACCCCGAACACCCACAGCAGGGTCGGCGTCGTGAAGAACAGCAACGCGCTGACCAGCGCGATGAGCTGGCGCTTGCCGTGCCGGGGACGGTGCAGCGCGTGTTCGCGAGGCAGGTACGACTCGTGCACGGCGGGCAGCTGGGGTGGTTCGGACACGGGTTCACGTTAGCCACGTCGGGCGCGCCCGGTGCGGGGAACACCGAAACTCAGCCGAGCATGAGCAGCACCTGCAGTTCGCCGACCAGGAACCCGATCACTCCGCCGACCGCGATCAGCTTCCACTCGTCCTGGCGGAACGCCGGGCGCAGCAGTCCCTCGAACTCCAGCGGGGTCAGCGCGAGCATCCGCTGTTCCACCAGCTTCGCCACGTCCATGGCCTGGGTCAGGTAGCCCTCGGCGTGCCGGACGGTCAGCGGCAGCTCGGCCAGCGCCCGCTGGGCGGCGTCGTGCTTCATCTCCTGCAGCCGCTGTGTGCCGACAGCCAGGGTGACCACCGGCCGGGCAACGCTGACCTGCGAGTCCACCGCGTGCCCGACGGCGCGTTCGACCAGGCTCATCAGCCGGTCCGACTTCGGCCCGCGCAGCAGCGCGTCGAGCAGATTCTGCACGGTCAGCACCTCGTTGGCGATCATCTCGCCGTACTGGCGGGCGACCTCCGCGCGGCGGCGCTGGAACTTGCCCTGCAGGATCACCCGGCCCACCCGCACCGGCTCGCGCGGGAGGAAGATCAGCTTGATCGCCAGCCAGTCGGTGAACAGCCCGATCGCGCCGCCGAAGATCGGCAGCACCAGCGGTTCGCGCGTGAACGCCCACACCACCGCCTGCACCAGCCCCAGCCCGAAGCCGAAGAAGATGCCCGCGCGCGCGATGAACGTCATCTCCGGCCGGGAGGTTTCGCGGATCAGCCGCACCAGCAGCGCCCGATCGCGGGTGAGCCGTTCGACGGTCATGTGCCGGACGTCGAGCACCTCGTCGAGGCGGTCGCGGATCTCGTCGAGGAATTCCCGCACCAGCTGCGGGGTGCTCGCCTGGATCTGCTTGATCAGCATTTCCTGGGCGAGTGCGGGCAGCATTTCCCACAGCCGCGGGTGATGCTGCCGGAGCACGTCGCGGGCGATGCCGTCCACGACGCGCAGCAGCGGCTGTTCCAGCTCCCGGGTGACCAGCGCGGGATCGACGCGGGCGAAGACCTCTTTGATGTCGAGCAGGTTCGAGGTGAGCAGGTCCGTGGCGATCGCCGCCATCCGGCCGCCGTGCTTGGGCACCACGCCCTGCCAGCCGAAGAACGGGCGGAGGCCGACGAATTCGAGCGGCCGGAACATCATCTCGATCGCCACGCGTTTGGTGACGTAGCCGATCAGCGCGGCGACGAACGGCATCGAGGCGTACACCGGCCAGTGCCGCGCGAGATCGTCCAGTACCGCGTCCACCGGGCCTCCCTCCGGCTCCGGCGAAACCGTATCGCACCTGCGCAGGAGTGGTTGCGCTCGCTCGATGCCGGCGGAACTCTCTCGCAATGATCTCCGCTCCCCCCACACAGCGGCGGGCGCGCTCCCCTGACCAGGTGCACCCCACACGAGTGAGTCACCCGAACGAGGCGGCTGCCGTCCTCCCGGCCGTGCGGCCGCCGGGTCCTGCCGACTTGCCCGGCGGTGACTCGCGCGGCCGGGATGCCGGGCCGTGACGGTGGGTCTCGCGTTTGGTAATGCAGCCGTTTGGCGGTACGTGTAGAAGGTGCCCAGGTCATTAAGGTGTCCCGATGGTCGCGCCCGAGAAGTCCGAGCCCGCCGCGAAGAGCGCCTCCTTCGCCGTCACGATGCGTGGCTACAACCAGCGGCAGGTCGATGAGCGAATCATCGAACTGACCCGCGAGCAGCAGCAGACGTCTCGCAACCGCGACGAGGCGATGGCCACCGTCGCCGAGCTGACCAAGGCGCTGACCACCGCGCAGCACGAGCTGGCCGAGGCGAAATCGGCGCTGGTCCGCGTCAGCTCCAGCCCCGCGGGCGCCGGCGCGATGGCCGAACGCGTCCGCCTGATGATGCAGCTGGCCGAGGAGGAGATCGCCGACCTGCGCGCCGCCGCCGAGGCCGACGCGGTATCCACGCGCACCGAAGCGGACCGCTACGCACACGAGACCCAGCGCGCCTCGGACAAGGCGGCCAAAGACTCGGAATCCGAACGGCAACGGCTTCTCGCCGAGACGAAGGCCTACCTTTCCGCCCGCGAGGCGGACCTGCAGGCCCGGACGACCGCCGCCGAAGAGGACATCGCCGCTCGTCTGTCCGACCTGGAATCCCGTACTGCGGCAGCGAATCAGGACATTGCCACCCGTACTGCGGCCGCCGATGAGGACATCGCCACGCGTACTGCCGCCGCCGATGCGGACATTGCTACGCGTACTGCCGCAGCTGACGCGGACATCGCGGGTCGAACCACGGCAGCTGACGAGGACATCGCCGCCCGGCTCGCCGACCTGGAATCCCGCGCCGCAGCAGCGAATCAGGACATCGCTACCCGTACCGCAGCCGCCGATGCGGACATTGCGAGCCGGACTGCCGCCGCCGAAGAGGACATCGCCACGCGCACTGCAGCTGCAGACGCAGACATCGCGGCCCGCACCCAAGCCGCCGACAACGCTCGCGCCGAGGCAGATGCAGCCGCAACCCGTGCCCGCACCGAAGCGGACGAAGCCGCCTTCGCGGCCCGTACCCAAGCCGACGAGGCAGCCGCCCAGGCCCGCGCCGAGGCAGACGCGGCCGCGTACCGCCTCCGCGCCGAAGCAGACTTAGCCGCGGAAGAAGCCCGTACGGAAGCCAATGCCGCCGCCGAACGCGCCCGCTTCGCAGCCGACGAAGCGTCCGCACTCGCCCGCACGAATGCCGACGAGGAAGCCGCCCGCGTACGCGCTGAGAGCGACGCCGCCGCCGAAGCCACCGCCGCCGCCATCCGCGCCGAAGCCGACCGCCGCGCCTCGGAAGAAATCGCCATCAAGAAGTCCCAGGCGGACAACGCGCTCGCCGACGCGCTGCAGAAACAGGCTGCGGCAACGGAAAACCACGCCCAGGTCCGGGCACTGCGCAGCAAGGTCGCCGACCACATCGCTGCCACCAACGATGCGTTCCAGGAAGCCCTCCGCCTGCTCGCTCCGCTGGAGGGCGAGGTGGAGAACGCCATCCCGAACAGGGCACCTCAGACGGTCGCGGATTAACTTCAGAGAGCGAGCAAGGTGCCCACTTCGTTTGCTGTCTCTCCTCCTGCGGCATCCGATGCTGGGTCGCTGAAGTCAGCGACCACCCGCAGATGACCGCCGAGCGCTGCGACATATCGGCGAAGGGTCTCGATCTCCATGACCTCGGGGTCGCCCTGTTCGATCTTGCTGACACGTGGCTGGCTGACCCCCATGCGCTCAGCGACATCCTGCTGTGTGAGTTCGGTGTGCTCACGTAGCTCACCCAGCCGGTGCCCCAGGACATAGAGCGCAGTGCGGTTGCTGGCCGCGGCGCGAGCGGTGTCCACGTCGCGGCCGGCGTTGATGTCGCTCTGTTCCTTGCGTGCCTTGACTTCCTTCCAGGACTTAGCCATCTCCATCGACCTCCAATGCGGTCAAGTGGTCCTTGTAGCGCTTTTCTGCGATCTCGATCGCGTCTTCATACCAGCGGTTCCACTGCCCCTGCTTGTCTCCCGCTACAAGCAAAAGTGCGCAGCGCCGTGGGTCAAAAGCGAATAAGATCCGAACTTCGCTGCGTCCGCTGGAAGCCGGTCGCAACTCCTTCATATGATGGATTTGAGAACCCTGAATACGATCTACCAGTGGTCGGCCAAGCTGGGGGCCAACCTGTGCCAACATGTCGATCGCAGCTTCCACCAGGTCTGCGCTCTCAGGGTCTTCTTCGGCAAGCGCAAGCAGCCAGTCCTCCACGTCTTCGTGCAGCTCCACTGCCCACTCCATGAAGTCAGTATAACACGAGGGTTATGCCACGTCCGTCACAATGGGTAGCGTTCTTGGTGCGTATGGCGAGCAGGGTGGCTGGCTAACGTAACGCGTCCGACCTGATCGAAGGCCCGGTCCGCCCACCCAGGGCAGGTACTCAGAACTGGTAGTAAAGGAACGGGCTGAACGTCCCCGTAGCCACCAGAATCCCCGCGTAGACCAGTCCGGCCGTCATCACCCCGATACGGAGGGCGGTTGCCGTGCGGCTGCGGGAGGATTCGAGGAGTGGGCCGGTCACCGGGTTGGCGGGGAGGGCGAACACGGCGAGTGCGGCGAGCAAAATGACCAGGCGCTGGTTCGTCAGGGCGCTGTCCACGACGTCGCCGAGGCCGTTGAAGTCCGGGATGAGCATGTGGCCGATCATGGCCAAAGCGTGGCCCAGGTCGGTGGCGCGGAAGAAGACCCAGCCGATCACCACGAGGATCAGGGTCACCGCACGGCGGACAATACGGGCTGCCGGGTTCGCTGGGGGGCCGCCGACGTTGAAGCGGCGTTCGAGTACCAGGAGGGCGCCGTGGTAGCAGCCCCAGATCAGGAACGTCCATTGTGCGCCGTGCCAGAAGCCGGTCAGGACGAAGACGATGCACAGGTTTCGGTAGGTTTTGCCGGCGCCGGAGCGGTTTCCGCCCAGGGGAATGTATACGTAGTCGCGGAACCAGCGGGACAAGGACATGTGCCAGCGGCGCCAGAACTCGGTGATGGTCACCGACGAATACGGGCGGGCGAAGTTCTCCGGGAGGCGGAAGCCGAGCATGCGGCCTAAGCCGATCGCCATGTCGGAGTAGCCGGAGAAGTCGAAGAACAGCTGCAGGGTGTATCCGATCGCGCCGAGCCACGCGGTCGCGAACGTCATCTGGCTGGACGGGGTGGCGAAGCAGGCCTCGACCATCGGGCTGAGCGAGTCGGCGACGATCGCCTTCTTGCACAGTCCCAGTGCGAATCGCGGGAAACCGGCGGCGATGTCGTCGAGCCGGTGGGAACGGTGCTGGGGCAGCTGGTCGGCGATCTCCCGGTAGCGCACGATCGGGCCGGCCACCAGTTGCGGGAACATCGCGATGTAGGCGGCGAACGACACGGGGTTGCGCAGCGCTCGCCGTTCGCCTCGGTAGATGTCCACTACGTAGGAAATGTGGTGGAAGGTGTAGAACGAGATCCCGATCGGCACCACGATGTTCGCCACGCCGACATCGCCGCCGAACCAGTGTGCGACGGCCGCGATCTGCTGGGTGGCGAAGCCGGCGTACTTCCAGATCACGAGCACCAGCACGTCGAGCGTGATGACGCCGATCAGGATCCGCTTCCGCCTGGTGCCACGCAGATCCCACGGACTGGGCTCGAGCGCGGGTCCGGCGAAGAAGTTCACCGTCATGCAGAGCAGCAGCAGGAACAGGTACGGCCCGGCGCCGATCGTGTAGAACAGCAGGCTCGCCACCGCGACGATGCCGTTGCGCCAGCTGCGCGGGCAGACCAGCACCGCGACCAGTACCGCGGGCAGGAAGTACCACAGGAACAGCGGCGAAACGAACGACATCGGTGATGGACCCCCTCGGTTCCGGAGGAGACCTTAGCCCGAGTCGATGCCCCGGCGGGGCGATGCCCGAAGGATCACAGTCCGAATCACTGAGGGTGACCAGGCCCGAGACCGCATCGCTGCCCGGCCCGTCCGGACCGAGCAGCGCAGGATCAAACCCGCCCAGCCGCGCGACGACGGCGGGCCACCTCGGCGAGCAGCACGCCGGCCGCGACGGAGGCGTTCAGCGACTCCACACCGGCGGCCATCGGGATCGAAACGGTCGCGTCGCAGGTCTCGCGGACCAGCCGGGACAGCCCACGGCCCTCCGAACCCAGCACGATCACCAGCGGCTCCGACGCCAGATCGAGGCCGTCGATGTCCACCGTGCCGTCTGCATCGAGGCCGACGATCATCAAGCCCTCCGACGCCCACGCACGCAGCTGGCGCGTGAGGTTCGTCGCGACCGCGATGGGCAGCTTCGCCGCGGTACCGGCGCTGGTCCGCCACGCCACCGCGGTCATCCCCGCGCTGCGGCGTTCGGGCAGCAGCACGCCCTGCGCGCCGAAGGCCGCGGCGGAGCGGATCACCGCGCCCAGGTTGCGCGGGTCGGTCACCCCGTCCAAGGCGACGAACAGCGGCGTGTTCCCGGAGTCCCGCGCGGTCTCCATCAGATCGTCCGGATGCGCGTACTCGAACGGTGGTACCTGCAGGCCGAGGCCCTGGTGCATGGCCCGGTTCGTCTTGCGGTCCAGCTCTTCGCGGGGGATCTCCAGGATCGAGATGCCCTTGTCCCCGGCGAGCCGCACGGCCTCGTTCACGCGGTCGTCGATGTCGATGTTCAGCGCGACGTACAGCGCGGTGCCCGGCACGTCCGCACGCAGCGCTTCGACCACCGGGTTACGGCCGGCGATCAGCTCCGGCCGGTCGGCCTTCTTCTGCCGGGCCTGATCCCGCGTCCGCGCCGCGTTCGCCGCCCGGTGGGCCTTGTGGCCAGGCCGGTCCTCGGCCTTCGGCGTCGGGCCCTTGCCCTCGAGCGCCTTGCGCCGCTGCCCGCCGGAACCGACGACGGCGCCCTTCTTCGTGCCGCTCTTGCGAACGGCACCCCGGCGCTGTGAGTTGCCTGCCATCAGTCCTCAATCCTCTGCCACCGCAAGGAAGTCAGGAGTTCCTGACCGTCCACTGCGGACCGTTCGGGGTGTCTTCGACCGCGACGCCCGCCTCGGTGAGGCGGTCGCGGGCGGCGTCCGCGCGGGCGAAGTCCTTCGCCGCGCGGGCTTCCTGGCGCTCGGCCAGCAGGCCTTCCACCAGCCGGCCCAGCGCGGTGCGGACCGGGGCGTCGGAACCGCCGCCCTCGGCCCAGCGGGCCGACAGCGGGTCGAGACCGAGCACGCCGGTCATCCCGCGTACCGCACCGGCCAGCTCCAGCGCCTTCGTGGTGTCGCCCTCGTCGAAGGCGGCGTTACCGTCTCGCACGGTGTTGTGCACCACGGCGAACGCGGCCGGCGTGGCCAGGTCGTCGTCCAGCGCGGCGGCGAACTCCACGGGCACCGCGCCGAGCGGCACCTCGCTCCCGGCGGCTGCGCGCCGCAGGAACGCCTCGATCCGCCGGTAACCCTGTGCCGCTTCGGCCACCGCCCCGTCGGAGTACTCGACCGTGGACCGGTAGTGCGGCTGAACCAGGTAGTAGCGCAGCTCCGGCGCCCGATAGCGCTCCAGCATCGCCGGAATCGACACGGTGTTGCCCAGCGACTTCGACATCTTCTCGCCGGACATCGTCACCCACGCGTTGTGCAGCCAGTACCGCGCGAAACCGTCGCCGGCCGCGTTGGACTGCGCGCGCTCGTTCTCGTGGTGGGGGAACACCAGGTCGACGCCGCCGCCGTGGATGTCGAACTCGGCGCCCAGGTAGCTCGTCGCCATCGCCGAGCACTCCAGGTGCCAGCCCGGCCTGCCGTCGCCCCACGGCGTCGGCCACGACGGCTCGCCCGGCTTCGCGCTCTTCCACAGCGTGAAGTCGCGTGAGTCGCGCTTGCCCCGGGTCGGCGTCTCGCCCTGCTGCACCTCGTCGAGCTGCTGGCCCGACAGCTGCCCGTACGCGGGGAAGGACTTCACGGAGAAGTAGACGTCGCCATCGGCGGCGTAGGCATGCCCACTGTCGATCAGGCGCTGCATCAGCTGGACCATCTGGGTCATGTGCCCAGTCGCGCGCGGGGTAACCGACGGCGGCAGGCAGCCGAGGTCCGCGTACGCCTGCTCGAACGCCCGCTCGTGCGTGGCACCCCACTCCCACCACGGACGGCCCGCGTCGGCGGCTTTGGCGAGGATCTTGTCGTCGATGTCGGTGACGTTGCGGACCAGCAGCACGTCCAGTCCACTGTGGAGCAGCCAGCGGCGCAGCACGTCGTAGTTCAGCATGCCGCGTACGTGCCCTATGTGGGGGACGCCTTGCACCGTGGCACCACACACGTAGATGGACGCCGTTCCACTGTGGGCAGGAGAAAACTCCCGCTGAGCACGGGCCGCGGTGTCATAGAGGTGCAGAGCCACACACAAAGAGTACGGGGTCGGTGTGGGCGACGTCGCAGGACGTCAGAGCAGGCCGTGTGCCCGTAAAGCCGCCAGCAGCGCATCCGGCCGCTCCGCGGTGGGCCGCGGGTCGACGAGCGCGAACTCGCAGCCGAGCGCGCGGGCGCCGCCGTCGGCCTCCTCGCTGTCGCCGACCATCAGCGTCTCCGCGGCGGCGACCCCGAGCCGTTCGACCGCGGCCCGGAAGATCTCCGGCTCCGGTTTCACCGCGCCGACCTCGAAGGACAGGGTGAAATCGGACACGTACGCGTCCCACCCGCGCTGGGTGAACGCGGGCCGGATGTCGAACGCGATGTTGCTCAGCACGCCGACTTTGCGCCCGCTGCCGGCCACTGCCTTGAGCGCCGCCTCGGTGTCCGGGTAGGGCGTCCACTCACCCGGCGTGATCAGCCGGCGGTAGAGCGCTTCGGCCTGACTCCGCTGCGGCACGCCGGAGCGGCGCAGCACCTCCAGGTACACCTTCCGGTGCAGGTCGGGGTCGCGGTCACGGTGGTGCCAGGCGTACTGGTGCTCGTCGTCCAGCTCGACGACCTGGCCCACCGGCGCGGTCATCCGGCGCATCAGCTCGGTCTGCGCCTCGAGATCGAGCACCACACCGTCGGCGCCACGCACCTCGGCGAGCCAGGAGGCGTCCTGCTCGAGACGGAAGAGCGTGCCGGAGAAGTCGAACAACACCGCGTTGATGGCCACGCCCCAACCCTAACCAGGAAGGTGCCCGTCAGGAGGCGTATCCGGTGATCTTCTCCGGGACCACCCGCACCACCACGCGGACCACCTCGGGTGCCTCGGCCGCGAAGTCCGCGCCCCGGTACTTGCGCGACAGCTCGTCGATCAGCTCACGGCCGCCTGCCTCGGTGACCTCCGCACGGCCGCGGATCTCCACGTACTGGTACGGGTCCGCGGAGTCGAACACGGAGATCGAAACCCGCGGGTCACGGGCGATGTTGCGCTCCTTCCGGCGCCCCTTGGTGGTGGAGAACAGGACCGCGTCCCCATCGCGTTTGGCCCACACCACGGTGGTCTGCGGAGAGCCGTCCTCGTTGGTGGTGGCCAGTACCGGGAAGTTGGTGCCGTCGAGCAGGGACCTGGTCGCGTCGTTGAAGATCGGTGCCATGGCACCGAGGTTAGCCGGATTGCCGGGTCAGGAGGAGGGGTCCGACAGCGCGGCGAACTCCGGGGTCGAGTTGACCCGCACCCGCAGGATCGGGATCACCTTGTTCACCGGATTGCCCTGCTCGTCGAACGAGATCGCCCCGCTCGCCCCGGGTACCGCGAGCTGGTCGTGCAGCCGGTTCTTCGCCTGGAGGACGTCCTGCGAGGTGACCGCGGTGCCGGTGCTGATTTGCGGCAGGCCCCGGATCGCCCAGACCACGGTCACCACCGCGTCGTGCGCGAGGATCGCGGTGCCGTCGTCCAGCCGCTCCTGCGGGAAGAGCACCTCGAAGCAGTCCGTGCAGCGCGGCTCCTGGAAACTGGCCACCGACGGCTTGTTGAACAGCTCCGGGTGGCTGGTCCAGGCCTGCGGGTGCGCCAGGCCCGGCCCCAGCACGGTCACGTTCGCCTCCAGGCCACGGCGCATGTCCGGGCCGGGCGGGCCGGTCTGGGCCAGATCGCCGGTGAGCACGGTCAGGTGCTGGTCGAGACAGCGCCGCTGGGCCAGCTGGGCGATGAACGAGGTGAGGTTCTGCTCGCGGCCGGCGAAGTAGAGCACGTCCGGATGGTCGCTGCAGATGTTCGGCATCATCTGCAGGAAGGTGTTCTCCACCCCGGTCTGGTTGGAGTCGAAGTACTCCGTCCGCCCGGCGAGCCGGTGCGTGCCGTCCACGAATTTCGCGGTGAACGCGCTGGCCAGCGTCTTCGGGTACAGGTCGCGAGGGTTCTGGTCCTGGACCAGGGTGGCCGTGCGCGCGGTCGGCTTCACGAACGCGGCCAGCGCGGTGCCGTAGGTGGAGCTGGTCGGCGACACCCGCATGAACCCGGGGATCCGGGAGAACTCCTCGGCCGCCAGATGGGAGGCGACCACCGGGATCTGATGATCGGAGAGCCGCTGTACCGCCTGCTGGGAGGTGCTCAGGCTCAGCCCGATCCCGGTCACCGCGATCACCTGATCCGGCCCGCTCCGGCCGATCAGGTCGTCCACCACCGGTTCCCACTGCTTGAGCTGGCTGCCGGGATTGGCCAGCAGCAACCGGATCTGTGGATCCTTGGCGCCCCAGGACTCCGTGGTGTTCGCCCGATGTTGCGCGATGTAGGCGCCTTCGAGCTGATGCCGGACCCACTCGCGGGACACCTGGTCCGGCTCGACCAGCGTCATCGGCAGGAGCACCGCGATGTTCACGTAAGGCTTGCCGGACCCGGTGACGGTGGTGTTCTCCTGGTGGATGCGCTGCTGCACGTCCGCGAGGTCGTCGGCGAACACGAACGAACCGTCGGTGACTCCAGTGCATTCGGAGTTGTCGCCACGTTCGCGCACGCCGTCTCCGCAGGAGTGGCTGGCGTCGCTGATCGCCGGGACGACCACGAACACCGCGACCAGCACCACCGCGAGCAGCACGATCACGCCACCGCCCCACAGCCATTTGATCCAGGACGGACGTGGCGGCCGGATCCGTTCGCTGGTCATCGGTAGTACTCCGCCCGCTCGTGCAACAGCATCGATCCTCGCCCTCTGCCCTGCGCCAGGTGGTGGAAACTGCTTTCGATGGTGGAATTCAGCGTGCCGCCCGGGTCGCCGAGCGGATCGCGGGAGAGCCACAGCGAAACGACCAGCCAGGCCAGCGTGGTCTCCTGCTCCTCCGGCCATTCGCCGACGTACTGCTGGACCTGCGCGTACGGGTCCACGTCCTGCACCAGCCGGTTCGGCGCGGCGGTGATGGTGTCCAGTTGGTCCAGCCAGGACTGCGCGGCGGACAGGTCGAACTCGGCGGGCTGGGCGCCGAGCCGGGCGCTGAGATGGGTGATCACCGCGGGTACGTTGCCCAGCGCGAGATCGTGGTAGCGGGCGTCGGCCACCCGGTCCATCCGGTCGTAGAAATCCCGGCACCGGGTGTGCACACGGTCCCAGCTCAGCGGGTGGTCCTCGGCGCGGGAGGCCAGCTTCCGCAGCAGCAGCCTGCGCAGCCACGGATGCAGCCGGTACCGCGAGTCGTCGTCCGGATCCACCCGCAGCCACAGCTGATCGGCCAGCTGCTTGAACAGCGGGCCCTCGCCCATCGGATTGCGCAGATCGAGGATTTCCTTGTGGAACAGCATTTCCGCCTCGGCCGCGGCGCTCGCGGTGACCAGTTCCTGGCGGCTGGCGGTGGAGAAGTCCTGCAGCAGGTTCTCATACATCTCGGCGAGCAGAGTGGACTCACTGCCGTCCGGGGCGAACACCTTGGTGTACAAGGTGTTCCGCAGCGAGTTCGGCCTGCCGGACTGGTAGTGGTCCGCGATCGCGGGCAGGATTTCCCGCACTGCGCCGGGATGTCCGTCGGTGAGCCGGGACAGGAACTTCGGCAGCCGGGAGGTCGGGTGCACGTCGTGCTCGGCCGCGATGTCGACCACGTCCGCGCCGGAGAGCGCGCCCAGCTCCAGCAGATACCAAGGGCGCCAACGGCTTTCCGGATGTTCGGCGGCCCAGTCGGCCTCCACGTCGGCGGGCCGCCGCGGCGGCGGCCAGATCAGGTCGCCGGTCCGGTGTTCCGGGTTGCGCGGGTGTTCGAGATCGGCGCCGTGGTGCGTGGTGGCCGGCGACCAGCTCTCGTTCCAGTCCGGATTCCAGGTGCGGCTGGTGGCGACCACCACCAGCGGGTCCGCCTCGTCCGGGAAGTGCCGGCGGGACTCGATCAGCGCGCGCAGGAAGGCCCGGCCGCCCGGCGCGTGCGCGTTGTCGAGCAGGATCAGGCAGTTCATCGTGCGCCGGGTGCCGGAAAGCCCGGAGTAGGCACGGCGGAGGTCTGCGAGGAAGGCGTCACAGATGATCGCGTCGACCGCGGCCCGGTCCTCGTCGTCGCCCTGGGCCTGCTTGGCGATCCCGAGCAGGAAGTCGTGCTGATCGCCGGGCCCGGTGGGCATCGTCTTGACCTTGCCGACCAGCCGCCGCCGGTCGTACCAGCTCAGCCCGCGCAACAGCAGGTCGGTCGCCTCTTTCCAGCCGGGCAGCTGGTTGCCCGAGGTGACCCCGCCGACCAGGTCGACGACGTCCCCGATGGCCTCCTTGTTGCGTTCCAGCGGCTGGTTCTGCGCGATCAGCTCCTTGAGCTTGCGCATCGCGGTCCGCCGGTCGCTGACCTCCACCGGGGAACCGAGCACCAGCATGCACAGCCAGAGCCGGGGAAAGGCGATCCGGCCGAATTGCGGCCAGTGCCTGCCGAGCTCGAAGGCGAGATGCCCGAGCAGTTCCCGCGGCTGGATGTGCTCCCAGTCGCGGCGTTCGAAATCGACGAGTGCGTGCGGCAGATCCGCGCAGCGCTCGCTCAGCTCGTCCAGCAGCGCGGTCTTTCCCGACCCGCGCACGCCGAGCCCCACGACCACCGGCAGCGGTCTGCTCCGTCCCTCCGGACGGGACAGCAGTTCCTCGGCCAGCCTGCCGGTGATCGGCCGTACTCCGGACAATCGATGCGCATCGGTGGGCATCGTCCCCCTTCGCCCCAGTGCGGCCCCAGAATCCGGCCGCGCGAAACCTCGCCAAATAACTATAGAGAAGCGCGCGCCACAATGCAGAATGAAACGCGGAATTCCGCGAGAAATCCTGGCCGGTGCCCGAAAAGAGTGGCGAGTGTCAGCCGGCAACCGCCGGATGGCGGAATTGCCCGTCGCGAATCAGTAACGCTGTCGCCACCGCTGCGACACCCTCGCCGCGGCCGGTCAGACCGAGCCCGTCGGTGGTCGTGCCCGCCACGCTGACCGGCCCGCCGACGGCCTCGCCGAGCACCTGCTGCGCCTCGTCGCGGCGCTTTCCGATCCGCGGCCGGTTGCCGATGACCTGCACCGTCGCGTTGGCCACCTGCCACCCTTCGGCCGCGAGCAACGCGCGGACCTCGGCCAGCATGTCCGTGCCGCGCGCGCCGTCCATCCGCGGGTCTCCGGTACCGAACACCGCGCCGAGATCGCCGAGCCCGGCCGCGGAGAGCAGCGCGTCGCACAGTGCGTGCGCGGCCACGTCGCCGTCGGAATGCCCGGCACAGCCGTCCACTCCCGGCCAGCGCAGCCCGGCGAGCCAGCATTCACGGCCGGGTTCGATCGGGTGGACGTCGACTCCGTTGCCTACGCGCAGGTCGTTCACAGTGGATCCTCCCGATCGCCGCCGGCTACCAGAGCCTCGGCCAGTGTGCGTTCGAAGGCGCTCGCGACGCGCATCGCGTCCGGATCGCCGGGGACAGTGGCCGCGCCCGCCGTGTCGGCGACGCCGGGGTTCGCCGCGCCGGCCAGCGCGGACCGGAACGCGGTGGGGGAGAACCCGATCGGCGTTTGCGCGCTCCGCAGGCCCGCACGGTCGACGGTGGCGGTGATGACACCGTCCGGATCGGTCGTCTTCACCGTGTCGGACATCGGCAGTACCGGGACGACCAGCTCGGCGCCTTCCCGCAGGGCGGCCAATACCTGCCGGAAGGTGCGCTGTGGCGCGAAGGCGCGGAGCGCGTCGTGCACCAGCACGGCGGAATCCGGGGAAAGCAGCGGTGCGATTTCCGCGAATGCGTCCCGGAGAGAAATCGCGGTGACCATTCGGCACCGGCTGGAATGCGGTAATACCGCGGAAAAAGCTTGCGCACACCGCGGGGGAACGACCACGGCCACCAGATCGATCTCCGATGTGCCGAGCAATTCCCGCACGGTGTGCGCGAGTAGAGCTTCACCCTGTACCGACGCGAGCGCGAGCTCGGGATCGGCCGGATGGTGTGCGACAGTCACGAACGCGACGCAACGCAGTGGATTCTTCATCGAGTCGCGATCGTAGGGGAACCGGTTGCCACCATGGAATACGCCACTCTGGAATACGCCGCAGTGGATCGTGCCGCCGACGGGATACCCGCCGCGAACCGGTGGAGCCCGGGGTCAGACCGTCGCGGTTTCCAGAACTTCGTCGAGCAGCGTCTCCGCTTTGCCCTCGTCGGTGCCTTCCGCCAGTGCCAGCTCGCTGACCAGAATCTGCCGCGCTTTCGCCAGCATCCGCTTCTCGCCGGCTGAGAGCCCGCGGTCCTTCTCACGCCGCCAGAGGTCGCGCACCACTTCGGCCACCTTGTTCACATCGCCGGAGGCGAGTTTCTCCAGGTTGGCCTTGTACCGACGAGACCAGTTCGTGGGCTCCTCGGTGTGCGGTGCCCGAAGCACGTCGAAAACCTTGTCCAGTCCTTCTTGCCCGACGACATCGCGCACGCCGACGATCTCGGCGTTGTCTGCGGGCACGCGAACCGTGAGATCACCCTGCGCGACCTTGAGGACGAGGTACTTCTTTTCCTCGCCCTTGATCACCCGGGTTTCAATGGCTTCGATGAGTGCGGCACCGTGGTGCGGGTAGACGACGGTCTCTCCGACCTTGAAAACCAT
Source organism: Amycolatopsis sulphurea (assembly GCF_002564045.1). Classification (NCBI taxonomy): domain Bacteria; kingdom Bacillati; phylum Actinomycetota; class Actinomycetes; order Pseudonocardiales; family Pseudonocardiaceae; genus Amycolatopsis; species Amycolatopsis sulphurea. The sequence continues at coordinate 2,986,248 of NZ_PDJK01000002.1, forward strand.
GTGTCCTCTGCCCCTTTCGCTGAGTCCATCCTAGCACGGTCCGTCGGCGGCCACCTAGCGGCCAGGGCTGTCGCCGCAGGTCAGCGGCCTGAGTCGGGCTTGACAAACGCGTTTGCCCCGTGCTCACGCAGGTGAGGTGCGAGGCGCTGATCGGCGCCCGTAAAATCCTTTGTGGACGGTTGCGCTCGGTGTGCGGACGCCGGGCAACCCCCTCGGTTCCGCGCGCGGGAAGCCGCCCGGCTAGTCTTCGTCCGGACGAGGCCGTGAGATGGAAGGACTCCGACGTGAGGCTGCAGAATCGTCGCGTGCTCGGCGCAGGCGTGTCGGCGCTCGGCGCCGCGCTCGTGCTCGCCGGTTGCGGGGCAGGCCAGATCACCCAGACCGACACGCAGCAGCCCGCGGTCAACGGCACGTACGCCCAGGTGCAGACGCTGGTGCTGCGCAATGCCGCGGTCCAGTACCAGGCCAAGGGCGCCGGCTACGCGGCCGGCGATGCCGCGCCGCTCACACTGGCCATCGTCAACCAGGGGCAGCGTGACGACAAGCTGGTCTCGGTGACCTCGGCGGGCACCACCTCGCCCGCGACCGTCACCGGGGACACCGCGATCGTCGCCGGGCACTCGCTGGTGATCGGGCCCGCGGACGCGGTGGAGTCGACCAACGAGCAGAACGCGCCCGGCTCATCGAGTCCCGCCGTTCCGCCGTCCTCGAACCCGCCTTCGAGTTCTGCGCCGTCGTCGGCCGCCGCGGCTTCGTCCTCGGCCGCAGCGAAGCCCGGCGTCGCCACGGTGGTGCTGCAGGGCCTCAAGCAGCCGCTGTGGTCCGGGATGACCATCCCGGTCACCTTCACCTTCCAGAACGCCGGGCCGATCGTGGTCGACCTGCCGGTGGCCGCGCCGGCGCACGCGCGTTCCTGACTCGCGCCTGCGCGGTTTTGTCGGTGCTCGCCGATAGCCTCGCGGGGTGGTGAAGAAGGCCAGCACCGTCCACCGGTGCGCGGAATGCGGATACGAGACGGCGAAGTGGGTCGGGCGCTGCCCGGAATGCCAGGCGTGGGGCACGCTCGAAGAACGTGGCGCGGCCAAACCGGCGATCGCCCGGGTCGCCGCCGGCGCACCCAGTGCACCCGCTCGTCCGATCGCGGAAGTCGACATCGAGACGTCCCGGGCGAAGTGCACCGGGGTGGCCGAGCTGGACCGCGTGCTCGGCGGCGGGCTGGTACCGGGTGCGGTGGTGCTGCTCGCCGGGGAACCCGGGGTCGGCAAGTCGACTTTGCTGCTCGAAGTGGCCTATCAGTGGGCGGTCACCGCCGGGCGGTCGCTGTACGTCACCGGTGAGGAGTCGGCCGGGCAGGTCCGGCTGCGGGCCGAGCGCACCGGCAATGTGCACGGGGAGATGTTCCTCGCCGCGGAGAGCGACCTGTCCGCGATCCTCGGGCATGTGGACGCGGTCAAGCCGGGGGTGCTGATCGTCGATTCGGTGCAGACCATGGCGTCGCCGCAGGTGGAGGGCTCACCGGGTGGGGTGACGCAGGTCCGCGCGGTCACCGCGGGGCTGGTCGCGCTGGCCAAGGAGCGTGGGCTGCCGGTCGTGCTGGTGGGACATGTCACCAAGGACGGGTCGGTGGCCGGCCCACGCGTGCTGGAGCACCTGGTCGACGTGGTCCTGCAGTTCGAGGGGGACAAGCACTCCACCCTGCGCATGGTGCGCGGGATCAAGAACCGGTTCGGCGCGGCGGACGAGATCGGCTGCTTCGAGCTGACCGAGGAGGGCATCGTCGGGGTGCCCGATCCGTCCGGGCTGTTCCTCAGCCGCACCGCCGAACCGGTGCCCGGCACCGCGGTCACGGTCTCGGTGGAGGGCAAACGCCCGTTGCTCGGCGAGGTGCAGGCGCTGGTGTCGAGCAGCGGGATGCCCCAGCCCCGGCGCGCGGTGAGCGGCCTCGATTCGGCGCGGGTGGCGATGGTGCTCGCGGTGATGGAGAAGCGCGGCCGGATGAAGGTCGGCGACAAGGACGTCTACGTCGCGACTGTGGGCGGTATGAAGATCACCGAACCGGGCATCGACCTGGCGCTGGTCCTCGCCCTCACCTCCTCCCTGCACGAGGTGGCGCTGTCCCCGCGGCTGGTCGCCGTCGGTGAGGTCGGGCTCGCCGGGGAGATCCGCCGGGTCCCGAACGTCGGCAGGCGGCTGTCCGAGGCCGCCCGGCTCGGCTTCACGCACGCACTGGTCCCGCCGGACTCGGGCAAGATCCCGGACGGGATCCGGGTGCTGGAGGTCCCGGACGTGGCGAGCGCGCTGAACGCGGCCAACCACGCGCAGTAAGGCTTCCGGCCGGGAGCGGGGCAGGCCGGAGTGGTCCCGGCCGCGGGCTGAGTCCTGCCCGATCGGACGGACGGAGTGCAGTGCCTGGCCGAGGTGCATTGCCTGGCCGAAACGCGGTCGGTAGTCGCAGGGCCGGGTTGACCGATCAGCCCCCCGACCGTGCAGACGCACGACCGGAGCCCGGTCCAAGGCTGTGAAGGGGCCCTTCACAGACCCGGAGTCCGTGAAGGGCCCCTTCACGGACTTGCACGGACCTCCGCGGTCGGCGAAGGGCCCCTCACGCCGACTTTGCCGACACCCTGGACGCTGAGGCTGTGAAGGACCCCTTCACAGCTTGAAAGTGGGCGGGGTCAGAGGGGGTACGCCGTGGTCACCAGATGGGATGGTCGCTGAACTTCTCCAGGGTGCGGACCGACGGGCGGACGTACCAGAGGCCTGCGCCGTGGCCGATGGTGCCGAGGGCGAAGTTCGCTAAGGTCGCCAAGAGGTCGGTGAGGCCGAGCCGGCCGTGGTCGCCCCAGACGTCGATGAGGGCGGAGATGGTCAGGGCCAGCAGGCAGCTGATGCTCAGCGTGGCAAAACAGATGGTCAGCGCGGTGCGCGTGGTGCGGGCGCGGGCGGTCACCAGGTAGTCGCCGCGCAGGCAGCGGCGGGCGGTCAGCACGACTATCGCGGTGGCGATGACGGACAGCGCCGGCAGCGCGAGGCCCAAGGTGCCGAGCCCGGCGCGGGGCAGGCTCTGGCCGTGCAGCGGCCGGTTGACGAACGCGGTGAGGCCGAGCACCAGCAGCGTGCCGACGAGCAGCGCGACGCCGGTGACCACCGAACCAGTCCGGACCCGCACCGCGAACTGGGTGGGCAGCGGGAGGTATTCAGCGGCCGGCTGCCCGTAGTACTGCCTCACGTTACCTCCGCGCCGACCCGGTCGAGTGAACGTGCAGATGCTCGTGAAGGCCACCATAAGGGAATCGGATTCCCTCATGGTGGTCTTCACTGCCGCATTCACCGAGGTGTGCTACCGCGGTTCGCCCGTCAGGACTTCTCCGCCAGCAGGTTCGCGCAGCGGATCAGCCCGAGATGGGAGTACGCCTGCGGGTGATTGCCGAGCGAGCGTTCGGCGATCGGGTCGAACTGCTCGGGCAGCAGCCCGGTCGGACCGGCCGCGTCGACGATCTGGGTGAACAGCTCCTCGGCCTCGTCCCGGCGGCCGGTGAGCAGATAGGCCTCGATCAGCCAGGCCGCGCAGATGTGGAAGCCGCCCTCCCCGCCGGGAAGGCCGTCGTCGCGGCGGTAGCGGTACACCGTGGAACCACTGCGCAGCTCCGCCTCGATCGCGGTCACGGTCTGCTGGAAGCGCTCGTCGGCCGGGTCGATCAGGCCGGTCAGGCCGACGAACAGGGACGCCGCATCGAGATCGGTGCCGTCGTAGGCGGTGGTGAACGCCTGCACCTGGTCGTTCCAGCCGTGTTCCAGCACATCGGCCTTGATCCGGTCACGCAGCAGCGGCCAGGCAGCGGGGACGTCGCGGCCGTACTCGTGGCCGAGCTTCACCGCACGGTCGACGGTCACCCAGCACATCACCCGCGAGTACACCCGGTGGCGCGGCACATGCCGCTCCTCCCAGATGCCGTGGTCCGGCTCGTTCCAGCGCCGGGTGACCGCCTCGGTCATCGCGCGCACCATCTGCCAGTCCTCGTCGCGCAGCTCGCCGCGGACCTCGGCCAGCGTGCCGACCAGCTCCACCACCGGGCCGAATACGTCCAGCTGCACCTGGTGGTTGGCCAGGTTGCCGACCCGGACCGGTCGCGAACCGGCGTACCCGGGCAGCGATTCGATCACCGCCTCGGCGCCGATCACGCTGCCCGCCAAGGTGTAGAGCGGGTGCAGCCGTTCCGGTCCGGCCAAAGTGGACAGTACGCCGTGCAGCCAGCGCAGGTAGCCTTCGGCTTCCTCGTGCGAGCCGAGGTGCACCAGCTCCCGCACGGTCATCGCCGCGTCGCGGATCCAGCAATAGCGGTAGTCCCAGTTGCGGACGCCGCCGATCTCCTCCGGCAGCGACGAGGTCGCGGCCGCGAGCACCCCGCCCGTGTCGGTGTTGACCAGTCCGCGCAGGGTGAGTGCGGAACGGCGGACCAGCTCGGTCTGCACCGAGGGCAGCTTCAGCTTCGCTGCCCAGTCGCTCCAGTACCGGCCCGCCCGGTCCCGACGGTCCATTTCGGACAGTTCGTGGGTGCCGAGATCCGTGGTGCCGCAACGGAGTTCGAGCACCACCGGCGCTTCCTTTGCCGGTTGCACGAGGGCGGTCGCGGTGTCGTGCAACCCATCGGAGGTGATCGTCCAGTCCACGCCGGGGGCGCGCAGCACGAACGGCTCCGAGGTGCCGAGCACGCGCAGGCCGTCCGGCTCGGCGACCAGCTTCACCGGCACGCCGCCGAACTCCGGCCGCGGTGCGAAGACCACCTGGGCCGCCGCCTCGCCGGAGATCACCCGCACGATGTCGGTGCGGTGCGCCGGGCTCTCCGGCTCCAGGTAGTCCGTGACCAGCAGCCGGGACCAGCGCGTCTCCACGGTCATCGTGTTCGGCAGGTAGCGCTGGCCGAGCGGCAGCCCGTTGCGGTCCGGTTTGATCGCGAAGTTCCCGGCGCCGGGGCCGCCGAGCAGATCGGCGAACACCGCGGGGGCGTCCGGGCCGGGGTGGCACAGCCAGGTGAGCTTGGCGTCCGGGGTGAGCAGTGCCACGGACCGCTCGTTGGCCAGCATGGACAGCCGCTCGATCGGCGGCGCGGACTCGCCGTAGAGCCAGTTCCGGCGCTCCTCCAGCATGAACGCGAGCACCAGCGCGACGTCCACGGTGTCCGGCACCCGGTAGGCGGCCAGGGATTCGCCCTCGCCGACCTTCACCCCGAGGTCCGGCCCGGCGAGCCGGGCGAACGCCTTCTCGTCGGTCACGTCGTCGCCGAGGAACACCGCGGCGGTCGCGCCGACCTGGTGGCGCAGGGTGTCGAGCGCACGGCCCTTGTCCGTCTGCACGACCGCGAGCTCGACCACCTCCTTGCCGTCGGTGGTGGTCACGCCCGGCCAGGTGCACGGGCCCTGGTGCACGGCCGCCAGCACCCGGCGGCCCGCCTCGTGCTCGGCACGGCGCACGTGCACCGCGATGCTCGCGGGCTTGACCTCGAGCGACACCCCGGGCACGTCGAGCACCAGCTGCTCCAGCTCCGACTCGATGCGCCGGTGCAGTGCCCGCGCCCGCTCGTCGAGGGCGTGGATGAAGCCGATGTCGAACTCCGATCCGTGACTGCCGACGAGGTTCACCTCGGCGGGCAGCCGGGACAGCGTGGCCAGGTCGCGCAGCGCCCGGCCGGAGATCACGGCGGTGGTGGTCTCGTGCAGGCCGGCCAGCGATCTGAGCGCCCCGACGGACTCGGGCAGCGGGCGTGCCTCGTCCGGGTTCGCGGTGATCGGGGCCAATGTGCCATCGTAGTCGCAGGCGACCAGCAGGCGCGGGGTACGGGCGATCTGCACGATCGCGCGGCGTAGCTCCGCGGGCAACGCCTCGGCGGTCAACACTTCTCCTCGGGAGTCCAGCGCGGTACGGGGAGGTTCAGTCGACTGGCTCGGCACCCAGCGCCTGCAGGAACGAGCGTGCCCACCGGTCGACGTCGTGGGTGAGGACCTGGCGACGCATGGCGCGCATCCTGCGTCGGCCCTCGGCGGGGTCGAGCGTAATGGCAGCCTCCAACGCGTTCTTCACCCCGTCCAGATCATGCGGATTGACGAGAAATGCGCTGGTCAGCTCGGAGGCGGCGCCGGCGAACTCGCTCAGCACCAGCGCCCCGCCCAGGTCCGCCCTGGTCGCGACGTACTCCTTGCAGACCAGGTTCATCCCGTCGCGCAGCGGCGTCACCACCATCACGTCGGCCGCGGAGAAGAACGCGGCCAGCTCGGTCCGGTCGACCGACTGGTGCAGGTAGTGCACGACCGGATGACCGACGCGGGCGAACTCGCCGTTGATCCGGCCGACCATCTGCTCGATCTCGCCCCGCATCCGCTGGTAGTGCTCGACCCGTTCCCGGCTCGGCGTGGCCAGCTGCACGAAGGTCACGTCCTCGGGCTTGACCCGTTCCTCGTGCAGCAGCTCGTGCAGCGCCTGCAGCCGCAGGTCGATGCCCTTGGTGTAGTCGAGCCGGTCGACGCCGAGCAGCACCGCCTTCGGGTTGCCGAGGTCGGCGCGGAGCTGCTTCGCGCGCTCCACCACGCTCTTCGACCGGGCCAGCGTGTCCAGCCCGGCCGCGTCGATGGAGATCGGGAACGCGCCGACCCGCACCGTGCGGTCGCCGACCTGCACCATGCCGGGCCGGGACCGCACACCGACCGCGCCGCGCGTCGGTTCGAGACCGACCAGCTGACGGGCCAGCCACAGGAAGTTCTGCGCGCCACCGGGGCGGTGGAAGCCGATCAGGTCGGCGCCGATCAGCCCGCGTACGATCTCCGCCCGCCAGGGCAGCTGCATGAACAGCTCCACCGGCGGGAACGGGATGTGCAGGAAGAACCCGATCCGCAGGTCCGGTCGCAGCTCGCGGAGCATGGCCGGCACCAGTTGCAGCTGGTAATCCTGAATCCACACGGTGGCGCCGTGCGCGGCGACCGCGGCACTCGCCTCGGCGAAGCGGCGATTCACCCGCACGTAGCTGTCCCACCACGAGCGGTCGAACACCGGCGGGGCGACCACGTCGTGGTACAGCGGCCAGAGCGTGGCGTTGGAGAAGCCTTCGTAGTAGTCGCGGACCTCGGCCGCGGTGAGCGAAACCGGATGCAGTACAAGGCCGTCGTCGTCGAACTCCGCCACTTCGACGTCCGGCACACCGGGCCAGCCGACCCAGGCTCCCTTGCGGGAGCGCAGGAACGGCTCCAATGCGGACACCAGCCCGCCCGGGCTGGCCGTCCAGCGGCGCTCCCCGTCCACTCCGTGGTCCAGGTCGACCGGCAACCGGTTGGCCACCACCACGAAATCGGCGGACGGTGCGCTCGTGGTCCCGGCAATCGCGTCAGTCACTCAGCTGCTCCCTCGTCTCGGCGGGTCGCGGCCCCAAGGAAACCCTAGCGCGCGAACAGTGACCGGACGGTGACCAACCGGTTACTCCAAACGTCGTTCGCTCGGCTCCATCGGCCCGGCCATGCGTGGCCCGGCGAGCCTGCGCTCCAGCCTGCCCAGCCCGGTGCGGACCGGCTGCGCGAGGTATTCGCCCAGGACAACACCGGCGGCGAGGGCGAGGCCGACGGTGACCGCGGTGATCAGCGTGGAGATGTTGCCGCCGGGCTCGACCCCTAATTGGTATAGACCACGATAGGTGGAAAGGCCGGGCAACAGGGGCGTGATCCCGGACACGGCGACCACGAGCGGAGTAACCCGCAGCCGCCGGGCGAGTACGCCACCGCAGAACCCGACGAGCGTCGCCGCGATCGCGGACGAACTCACGGCGTCCAGCTGGAGCACCATCAGTCCGCCGTATACGAACGCACCGATCGAACCGGCCGCCGCGGCGACGAGCATCGCGCGCATCGTGGAGTACGACGCGATCGCGAAGCAGGCGGCCGCGCCGGTCCCGCCGATGACCACGATCGGCAGCTGCTGCAGGGTCGAGGTGGGGACTTCGGGCAGCGGCGTGCGCGGAAGTTCCAGCATCACCGCGATCTTCAGCGCGAGCACCACCCCGGTGATCAGACCGGCACTCATCATCGCCACTTCCGTGGTGCGCCCGGCGGCGGTCACGTTGTAGCCGGTGATCGCGTCCTGCACCGCGGAAACGGTGGACAACCCGGACAGCAGCACGGTCACCGCCGCGGCGACCACGAGCGTCGGCCGGTCGGTGGTGAGGATGTCGCTGCTGACCACGGCCATCGCCGAGAGCGTGGCGAACAGCCCGCCCACCACCTGCTGGAAAAAGAACGGCAGGTTGTAGCGGTTGAGCAGGCGGCCGATCCGGTCGATCAGCGCCGAGATGACGAACGCGACCAGTGCGATGTCGAGCTTTCCGCCGAGCAGCAGGGTGATGAACGCGGCCAGCCCGCCCCACGCGATGGTGGCGACCCATCGCGGGTACGGGTGCGGCGCGGACGTGATGCGGTTGAGTTCGGTGTGTGCCTCTTCGGCGCCCATGTGCCCGCGGGTGATCTTGCGGACCAGCGCCTCGGCTTCGGTGAGCCGGGTGTAGTCGAGGCTGCGCGTGCGGACCACCCGCAGCGCGGTGACCGGGGCGAGTTCGGTCCCGCGGTGACAGGTCGCGGTGATCGAGGTGAAGATCACGTCGACCTCGCAATGCGGGAGCCCGAGCGCGGCGGTGAGCGCGATGATGGTGGCGGTGACGTCGGAAGCGCCTGCGCCGCTGGCCATCTGCACTTCGCCGATGCGCAGGGCGAGGTCGAGCACGAAGTTGACCGTCGCGTCGTCCGGCGGCTTCGGGCCGAGTGCCTCACCGGTCTCCACGGCAGGTTGCTGCGCTGTCGGCGCTTCCAGGATGTGCCAGGCGCGGCGGCGCAGCAGATTCGGCCGGTAACGCTGCTGGGAACGCGGCTGCGGAGGCTCGAGGATCGGCCACTTTCTCCGCGTAGCGCCCTGGCCGGCACGTTCGTTGATCTTCACGATCGATCCCCACCTCCTCATCGGTTCCCGGGGACCATCGGCCGACCCGGCGCGGCCGTTGCAGTGGTGTGCGCCACAGCTGCCGACGATCGTGCCGCACCTCGCTCGATTGTGCCGCGCACAGCGCCTGAGCTGGGTTTTGCCCGCGATACGGGGACACCGGGAGAGGACCCGGGTGGAGAGGGGAGCCGGCAAGGGGACTCGAACCCCTGACCTACTGCTTACAAGGCAGTTGCTCTACCAACTGAGCTATGCCGGCGATGCCTGGATCAGGCGGGACCGAGTATATCGGCGGGTCCGCGGCTCCGGCGGACCCGGCCGGTCTTCCCGCGCGAACGGCCCCTCCCCGCGGTCGTGGCGGAGAGGGGCCGGAGTGAACGGGGCGGGGTCAGCCGCGGCCGCCCTTGCCGACATTGGGGTCGCCGGGGTTGCCCTTGCCCACGTTGGGGTCGCCCGGGTTGCCCTTGCTCACGTTCGGGCCGCCGGGGTTGCCCTTGCCGATGGTGTTGTCGCCGGGGCCGGAGTTGACCGCGAAGCCCGCCGCGCGGCTGGGCTAGACGCCCGGTGCACCGCTGGGGATGACGCCCGGGACGCCGCTGGGGACGACGCCGGGTGCGCCGCTGGGGATGACGCCCGGGACGCCGCTGGGGACGACGCCGGGTGCGCCGCTGGGGACGACGCCCGGGACGCCGCTGGGGACGACGCCGGGTGCGCCGCTGGGGACGACGCCCGGGACGCCGCTCGGCACAACGCCCGGGACGCCGCTCGGGGCGAAGCCCTGGGTCGGAATCGGGCGGCCGTGGTGCGGCGGGGTGGGAACGTCCGCCCGGACGGCTGCGGTGGGGGGCTGGACCCCGCCGGGCGCCGGGGGCGGCGAGACGTCGCCGGGTGCGCCGGGGGGCGGGACGTCGAGGGGCGCGGCGGACAGGTGCCCGATGATCGGCTTGGTCGGCCAGGTGGGCAGCTGGCCGAGATTGGGCTTGGTCGGGCGGGCGGGCAAGGGGTCGTGGTTGGGCTTCGTCGGGTTGTCCGAGGCCTGAACGGCCGTCGCGGGCGTGGCGGCCAGCGCGATCGACGAGGCCGCGGTCACGCCGAACGCCGCCATCGCGGCCACGGCGCACGCTTGGGCCAACCGGGTCTTCTTCATCGAAAAGCCTCCATCGGATCAGGTTGACGTGAAAGAAAAAGGTGGTGTGCTCGTGGATAGTTCCTAGAGCATTGACGAAGGCGGCGCGATGGTCCGGGACCGAACCGGACGGGGGTCTGCCTGAAATTACCGCGCAAGGAGCCAGGATTTGCTCGCAGTGCGAACGAATGTATTCACATGATGGGAATACTGGGCCACAGTGGATTGATCAGCCCGGTATACGCGCCTCGACCGCCCAGCCACCGGAATCGGTGGGGCACGCTCGCACGGTGCCGCCCAATACTGCGATGCGTTCGCGCATCGCGGTCAAACCCAGTCCGGTCCAACCACGGTCGGCCGGTGTGTGTCCGGTGGCCGCTGCCGAGTTCGTGACGACCAGATGCACTGCGTCGGCGGTGTAGCCGAGGTCGATGCGGCGGGTGGCGCCGGGTGCGTGTTTGGCCGCGTTGGCAAGCGCTTCCTGCGTCGCGCGGAGCAACGCGTGGGTCACGTCCGGGGTGGCCGGCCGAGCCTCTCCGGTACAGGTGAACGGGACAGCTTCGTTGTCCGCCAACGTTTTCAGCGCCTCGGACAGGCTTTGGCTGTCGTCTCGCAAGGCCAGCACCGCTGCACGCATCTGCGTCACGCTGTCCACCGCGATCGACCGTGTCCGCAACACGACACTGTTCGCTTCCTCGCTTCGGCCCCTGGTGGCGAGCGCGTCCGCGAGATCGAGTTGCATGGCAATGCCGGTGAGCGAGTGACCGAGAACGTCGTGCAGCTCGCGGGCGATCCGGTTGCGTTCGAGCAGAGCGGCTTCCCGCGCCTCGGACGCGGCTGCGCGCTGTGCCTCCACGGCGGCGCGTTCGGCGTTGGTCAGCGCATCACGCCGGTCCTGGCGCGACATTCCGATGTTCGTCAACGTCGGTGTGAAGTTCGGCATGAGCTTCTTGATGAACGTGGTCGCCCCGGATCACCCGCAGGCGGGCAATACGACGATGCTGACCGTGGGCGTCAGCCTGTTGCTGGAGGGCTTGGTCACCATGGCGAAGGCCTCGCGCAGCGAGTACCGCATCCCGTGGGACAAGCGCCGCGACGGAGCCGCCCGCCCCTCACTGGGGCGGCCCGACCAGCAACGCCCTGACCAGCGACGTCCCGACCAGTGACGTCCCGACCAGTGACGTCCCGACCAGTGACGTCCCGGCCAGCGACGCCCGGATCGGCAACGTCCCGTCCGGCAGCGCCGGATGGCGACCGCTCGCGCCGGAGCGCGCTGGAACACCACGGGTGCCGACGAGGCGGGCTGGCCCTCGGCACGCCGTCGCCGCCGTCGTTGCTGGTGAGACGGGAATGGGTCGGTTTCGACCGATCCCGCGGGGTGTGGCCCGGTCCTGATGGACCGGGCCTCTTCGTTTCGGCCGGTATCAGCGGTAATTGCTCAGCCAGGTCCGGTTTGTGTCGTCTCGCTCTCCAGGTCGTGGGGCGACTTTCGTTGCCCTGTCTCGCTTCCCACTGCCGGTACGACACTGCCGCGACCTCTGCAGACGCGCGGTCTCGGCGCAGTCATCCGATGCGGCAAGCGTTTTCGTGGACTCCCCTCTCCGCACGGAACGAGTGTCCGGTGGGTTTCTTCGTGGAACGAGCACCGCTTGGCGGCTGCGTTTGTCGCGTTGTCAGTAGAACGGGTGTCGCCCACAAGGTGTGTTCTCCGCGGCGCGGGCTTTGCCTGACGAACACGCTTCCCCGCGCCCCGCGCCCCGCGCCCCGCGCCCCGCGCCCCGCGCGGGCCGGTGACCGGCGCCTTTCCCAGTGTTGCCGAAGTGGCCCCAGTAATCGGGCCGGTGACCGGCCTCTTCCCCAGCGTTGCCGAAATGACCCCAGTAGTTGCCGAAGTGGTGCTGTTCAGGAGGCCAGCCGCACCCGGCGGTCCCGGGCGTAGGAGACCAGTTCGCGGACCTCGTCGGTGGTCATGATGCAGACCGCGTCGTCCTGTACCTCGGCCGTGGCCACCTGCAGTTGCCACGACCGCAGGCCCGGCGCGGGTTCGTGCCAGAACCACTGGCCCTGCGTGAGGTCCTCGGCGGCGACGGTGAGCTCGTCGATTTTCATGCCCGAAGCCTAACCTGGACCACCGACAAAAAATCGCGCTCCCGCCCAGTCCGCGGAAACTGTCCGAGGGCGGGCCGGGTTCCTTGCGTGGGAACCGGAAACCGGCTTGTTCCTCGGGTTTGTCGCAGGTCAGCGCCTTGGACGGGGACCCGGTCGGGCGAAGGCAGGTTTTGCATGCCCGTGCGGGCTGTCTTAGGCTTCGCCGATCACCGCCGCATACCCGGGGTGTCCCCGGGAGAAGAGGAACGGCGCGATGCCCCTGCTCGACCCCAAGTTCTACCGTGACGTCGACTTGCGGACGATTCTCCGGATGGAACGGCGATTGCCCTGGTACGGATGGCCGCATCTGCCGCTCGGCCTGCTCGTCTGCGTCGCCGCGATCCTTGCGGCGTATCGGGTGCCGGGGTCCGCGCACATCACCACTGCACTGGTCGCGGGCGGCGGGGTGGTCGGCGGGTTCTCCGGCTACGGCTGCGGTCTGGTCATGGTGAGCACCCCGGACCTGGTGCAGACCGGCTACCTGCACTGGCGACGTACCCGGACGTTGTGGGTGCTGGTGATCGTGCTCGGCGCACTCTCGGCCGCGTCGATGATCGTGGTCGTGGTGTGCCACATCGTCCTGCTGGCCGGGGCGTCCGGGCCGCATCCGTTCACGCTCTCCGTCCAGGCCGGGCTGTACCTGCTGCTCGTGGTGGTGAACACAGTGCTCGCCGGGCTGGAGGCATGGCAGCTGTCGAAAGTGTTGTACCGGCCGGTCACCGGCCCCGCTGCCGCGCCGTCCCGCTCGGTTCGCGCCCGGCTGGGCTGAACTGTCCTCATTGGACAGAGCACAAAGGATTGTCAGTGGTGGCGCATCAGCACTTCCTGGGTGACCGAGGCAACCAGGCGTCCGTCGGTGGTGTAGAACTCGCCGTGGGTCAGTCCGCGGTTGCTTGCGTAGCTTGGGCTCTCCATGTCGAACAGCAGCCACTCGTCGGCACGGAACGTGCGATGGAACCACACCGCGTGGTCGAGTGAGGTCAGGTGCGGCACGCCCGGCTCGTCGCGGTGCGGCAGCCAGACCGTGCCGGCCAGCCGGATGTCGGAGATGTAGGTGAGGGCGCAGACGTGTGCCAGCGGGGTGTCCGGTAGTGCGTCCTTCGCCCGCACCCACATCCGCTGCCGCGGGCCGCGGCCGTTGTCCGGCAGGCCGGTCTGCGGATCGCTGACGAAGCGCACCTCGATGGCGGAGAGCATCGTCGACGACTTTTCCTGCTCGTCGGTGACCGCCGCGTCCGGCGCCGGTGCTTCGGGCATCCGGGCCTGGTGTTCGCTGCCGTCTGCTTCGAGCTGGAACGACGCGGACAGGCTGAAGATGCTTTCGCCGTTCTGGATCGCCACGACTCGGCGAGTGGTGAACGAGCCCCCGTCGCGAGTGCGCTCGACCTCGTAGATGATCGGCATGTCGGTGCGCCCGCCGCGGATGAAGTAGCCGTGCAGCGAATGCACGTGCCGCTCCGGGGGCACGGTCGCGCCGGCCGCGGTGAGTGCCTGCGCCGCCACCTGGCCGCCGAACGCGCGTTGCGGGGAGCCCTGATGACACCAGCCGCGGTACAGGTTCAGTTCGAGTGGTTCGAGCTCGAGCAGCTGGCTGAGTACGAGATGCGTGGAGTCGAGGGTCACCGGGCCAGTCTAGGCAACCATTCGTCGCCGGTGCGGGCTCAGCGTCGTTCCGGGCTAGGGTCGGCTGGTGCCGAGTGCTGAGATCGCCGACCCGGACACCTACGTCACGGGCGTGCCCCACGAGCTGCTCGCCCGGCTGCGCCGGGAAACCCCGGTGGCTCGGATCGGTGATTTCTGGGCCGTGTTCCGGCACGCCGACGTGCGGCAGGTGCTCCGGAACCCGGCGTTGTTCTCGTCGCAGGCGGGCGGCACGCAGATCCGCGATCCGGCGACCGCGGACGATCTGCGTTACGTGCGGCGGATGATGCTCAACATGGATCCGCCGGAGCACGGGCGCCTGCGCGGCCTGCTCACGAAGGCGTTCACGCCGAGGGCGATCGCGCGCCTGACCGAACGGATCGAGGGCTGGGCGGCAGGACTGGTCGAAGCGGTGGCCGACCGCGGGGAATGCGATTTCGCCAAGGACGTGGCCGCGGATCTGCCCTTGCTCACGCTGGCCGAGGTGTTCGGCATCCCGGAACGCGACCGGCGGCTGATGTTCGACTGGAGCAACCGCGTGATCGGCTACCAGGACGCCGAGTACGCGGCGAGCGCGACAGTGCGTGCGGAGGACGTGACCGAACTGGCCAAGGCCGCGCTCGCGGTGCGCCCGGCGCCCGGACCGGGCGGCACGATGCCGGATCCGCGCACCCGCGCCGGAATGCCCGACCTGTACGCCTATGCGCACGCACTCGGCGAGCACAAACGCGCTCATCCCGGCGACGACGTGATGAGCAACCTGATGCGCCACGTCGGCGACGACGGCGGACGCGTGTCGATCGAGGAGTTCGAGAACCTGTTCTGGCTGTTTTCCGTGGCCGGCAACGAAACCCTGCGCAACGGCCTGCCCGGGGGAATGGCCGCGCTGCTCGCGCATCCCGCGCAGTACCGGAGACTGATCGAGGACCGGTCGCTGCTGCCCGGCGCGGTCGAGGAGATGCTGCGCTGGTGGACACCGGTGATGAACTTCCGCCGCACCGCGGTCCGCGGCGCTCGTCTGTCCGATGTGGACATCAATCCGGGCGACAAGGTGGTGGTGTGGTTCTCCTCGGCGAACCGCGATGAGACGGTGTTTCCCGATCCGGCCACCTTCGACGTGACGCGGGCGCCGGGCGAGCATCTGACCTTCGGTCATGGCCCGCATTTCTGCCTCGGCGCGAACCTGGCGCGGGTGCAGATGCGGGCGTTGTTCGCCGCGGTACTGGACCGGCTGGGCGAGGTTCGCCTCGCGGGCGAACCCCGTCGATTGCGGTCCAATTTCCAGAACGGGCTCAAAAGCCTGCCGATCCGCTGGGACTGACCCCGTGGCCCACGACCGCGGGCCGCGGTCGGCTGGACGTGCAGTGCCGCATTCCTTTCGCCGGGCCGGCCAAGAGTGTGCGGGCCGGGCAGCCCGGCGAGACGAGTGGTCGCGCGGTGGACTATTCAGCGGTCCACGCGTCGCCCCATTCCGCGGACCTTGCGGCGCGGTAGCGGGGCCCGTGGCGCTTGGACACGACGGTGGCCGGGGCCAGGCCATCGGTGGTGCAGAGGTCCAGGTGCACGAAGCCCTTGTGCTTGCGCGGGTGGCGGATGATCCGGGCTTCCGGGCGGTCGATCGGGGCGGTTGTGGCGGCGACGTAGGCGAACTTCTCGTCTTCGAAGCCGAGGGTGCTCGACTTGATGCGTCGGTGGAGGCTGCTGCGGGGCAGCCTCGCGGCGAAGTGGCACCAGTCCTCGCCGGGGCTGATCGGGCAGGCGCCGTCGTGCGGGCAAGGGGCGACGATCGGGCGGTCCAGCTCGCGCAGGATGTCCCGGGCGGCGCGGATGCGGGCGAAACCGGCGGGGGTGCCGGGCTCGACGAGCACGACGGTACCGGCTTCGGCAGCGAGCCAGCGGACCACCTCCGTGCGGCCGCGCTCGGGGAGTTCGCCGAGCACATAGGACAGCGTGACGAGGTCGGCGCGGGGTGCGGCGCCCGCGGGGTCGATCGAACCGCGTTGCCAGGTCGCCGAGCGGACCGCGGGTTCATCGGCTTTCGCGGCCAGTTTCCGGCCGAGGGTGAGTGCTCCGGCGACCTGCTCGACCACGGTGCACTTCTCCAGCGAAGGCCACGTTCCGGCGGCGGCCCACACTGCGGCGCCCGTCCCGCCACCGAGGTCGATCTGCGTTCGCGGGGCGAAGGTGGGTGCGGCCGCGGCGACCTCGGCCAGGGCCGCCGCGACCGCCGCGTAGGTCGCCGGCATTCGATACCCGGCATAGGCGGCGACGTCCGGCTCGGAGGCCAGAATCGGCGCGGTCGCCGAGTCGCCTTGTCGATAACGCTTGCTGAGCCGGTCGACCGTCTGGGTGAGCCGGGTTTCGGGGAACCGGCCGAGCTCGTCGTCGAGCGCGGTGCGGAGATCGTCGGGAAGGTGGGCCACGGGCACCGATTCTCCCATGTCCGATTTACCCGGCTCAGCGCTCCTGGCCTGCTAGTTTCGGGGCGGGGAAAAAATTTCGGCGGGGGTGTCGATCCGGCCCTCGCCCGTTCGACGCAAGGGTGCAGGCACACCACTAGCGAAAGGTTCAGGCTGATGCGGTTCATGGTGATCATGAAGGCCAGTGAGGAGAGCGAATCGGGCCAGCTGCCCAGCACCGAGCTGCTGACCGAGATGGGCAAGTTCAACGAGGAGCTCGTCCAGGCCGGGGTGATGCTCTCGGGGGAGGGCCTGCAGCCCAGCTCCGAGGGCGCGCGGGTGCGGTTCGGGGGCACGGCCGAGCCGACGGTGCTGGACGGTCCGTTCGCGGAGACGAAGGAACTGGTCGCCGGGTTCTGGATCCTGCAGGTCGGCTCGCTCGCGGAGGCGGTCGAGTGGGTCAAGCGGGTCCCGAACACCGACGGCGCGCACCACGAGATCGAGATCCGGCGGATCTTCGAGGCCGAGGACTTCGGCGAGAACTTCACCCCGGAGCTGCGGGAGGCCGAGGAGAAGCTGCGGAAGGAAGCCGAGAAGAACGCATGAGGTTCATGGGGCTGGTGAAGGCCGACGCGGATTCGGAGGCGGGCCAGGGTGTCGGCAAAGTCGGTGTGGAGGTCCGTGAAGGGCCCCTTCACGGACTCTGAGTCCGTGAAGGGCCCCTTCACGGACCCTAAACCGGTCCGGCGCACGCCACGAGGTGGCCGCACACGCCTCCGCATCGTCCGCCGCCGGGTACCCGACCAACTTTGCCGGAACCCTGCCCGGAGGCGGGCATTCCGCCCAGCACCGAGCTGATCGAGCAGATGGGCCGATTCAACGAGCAGCTCGCCGCCTCGGGGCATCTGGTGCAGGCCGCCGGGCTCACCCCGAGCGCGACGGGCGCCCGGCTGGTGTGGTCGGCCGGGCAGCCGGAGCCCGCCGTGGTGGACGGCCCGTTCGCCGAGACGAAGGAACTGGTCGCCGGGGTCTGGGTGCTGGAGGGCTCCTCGGTCGAGGAGATCGTCGAGCTGATGCGGCGGGCACCGAACCCGCAGCTGCGGGCGGGCACGATCGAGATCCGCCCGGTGGCGGCCTCGCTCTGACCCTGCGCCCGCCCGAGGGTTGCCTCGGGCGGGCCGGGCCTTTCTGATGGGCCCGTGAGCACGCACGGAGCGGTCGAAGCGGTCTGGCGGATCGAGTCGGCACGGGTGATCGCCGGGCTCGCGCGAATGGTGCGCGACGTCGGGCTCGCCGAGGAGCTGGCGCAGGACGCGCTGGTCGCCGCGCTCGAACAGTGGCCGGAGACCGGAGTCCCGCGCAATCCCGGCGCATGGCTGATGACCACCGCGAAGCGGCGGGCCGTCGACCTGTTCCGGCGCAACGAGACGCTGGGCCGCAAGCTCGGCGAACTCGGCCGTGCGCAGGAGCAGCTCGGCGAGGGCGTGCTGCCGGACTTCGACGCGATCCTGGACGACGAGCACATCGAGGACGACCTGCTGCGGCTCGTGTTCACCGCCTGTCACCCGGTGTTGCCGATGCAAGGCCGGGTGGCGCTCACCCTGCGCATGCTCGGCGGGCTCTCCACGGACGAGATCGCTCGCGCGTTCCTGGTGAAGGATTCCGCGGTCGCGCAGCGAATCGTCCGGGCGAAGAAGGCGCTTGCCGACGCGCAGGTGCCGTTCGAGGTCCCGGTGGGCGAGGAGCGGATGGCGCGGCTGCCCGCCGTGCTCGAAGTGATCTACCTGATCTTCAACGAAGGCTATTCCGCGACGCGCGGTGACGACTGGATGCGGCCGGCGCTGTGTGCGGATGCGCTGCGTCTGGGCCGGGTGCTGGCCGGGCTGATGCCGACCGAGCCGGAAGTGCATGGATTGGTGGCGCTGCTGGAGATCCAGGCTTCGCGGTCGGCGGCGCGCACCGGGCCGAACGGCGAGCCGGTGCTGTTGCTGGAGCAGGACCGCAGCCGGTGGGACCGGTTGCTGATCAAACGAGGGCTGGACGCGCTGACGCGGTCCGAAGAGCTTGCCGAAGGCGCGTACGGCCCGTATTCGGCGCAGGCCGCGATTGCCGCCTGTCACGCTCGGGCGCTCGCCCCGGAAGACACCGATTGGACCCGGATCGCCTTGCTGTACGAAGGTCTCGCACAGCTCACTCCGTCGCCGGTGATCGAGCTGAACCGGGCGGTCGCGGTGTCCATGGCCTCCGGGCCTGCGGCCGGCCTGGCGCTGGTGGACCGGCTCGTGGATGAATCGGCGCTGAAGAATTACCACCTGCTGCCGAGTGTGCGCGGCGATCTCCTGGAAAAGCTGGGTCGCCATGACGAGGCGCGCGCGGAGTTCGAACGTGCGGCGGAAATGACGGGGAACGCTCGGGAGCGAGCCTTGCTGCGGGACAGGGCGGCATCGTGCGCGCAGGAGGCGGCCGGGGTGCAGTCGTGACGCCGGGGCCGTCGGCCGGCTGAGCGGGGTGGCGGGGTGCGGGGTGATCGGCATGGTTTCGACAGTGCCTGAACGAACCGACAGAACCGGCTTCAGAAGGCGTTGAGGGCGCTGGTTGTGCACAACTTCGATGGGCTGTGGACAGTCCGGTCATTCGCCGCGAGTGAGGCCCGTTGATCAGGGCCATCACCGACTGCGGACGTACCCCAATCGCAGGGACAACGCCGCTGCCGTGCCGGCCACTGTGGGGCCGAGTTCCTCGACGCGCCGCAGCACGCGTGGAGCAGGTCCGGCAATGCTGATCGCCGCGATCGGCCGTCCGGAGTGATCACGGACGGCAGCTGCGACACAGCCGATGTCGGGCTCGTTCTCGATGTCATCGACCGCCCAACCACGGCGGTGGGTGCGGGCGAGATCGTCGAGAAGTCGTGCAGGGTCGCTGATGGTCTTGAGCGTGAGACTGTCCAGCCTCATCCGCCGTACGCGCGCGACGCGGTCTGGCTCGGGTAGCGCGGCGAGCCACGCCTTTCCGAGCGACGTCGTGTGCTGTGGTCGTCGCGTACCCAGACGGGACGCGAGCGTGACCGCATTGGAGCTGCGCTCAGTCGCGACATAGACCATGGC
The DNA here is from genome assembly GCF_002564045.1 of Amycolatopsis sulphurea. Lineage (NCBI taxonomy): Bacteria > Bacillati > Actinomycetota > Actinomycetes > Pseudonocardiales > Pseudonocardiaceae > Amycolatopsis > Amycolatopsis sulphurea. Next base: position 3,005,634 of record NZ_PDJK01000002.1, read on the forward strand.
ATCGTTGTCAGGCACCGCGAGGTACGTCGTTTCGCCGGATCGCTCAGCCAGCGCCGATAGGTAGCGCGATGCGCAACGGTGCAGGTCAGTCGCCGCCATAGCGCGCGCACCCAGCTCCACGAGACGGGTGCCCAGCCGTACACGTCCGGTGGCGCTGTCCGCCTCCAGGTACTCAAGCTGTTTCAGGGTGCCGACGATCCGGTATGTGGCGCTGCGCGAGAGACCGAGTTGCCGCGCGATCGCGTTCGTCGAGAGCTCTTGGTGCTGTCCGACGTGCTCCAGCACCGCGAGCCCCCGCTCGAGGGTGCCGCTCTGGTCGAGTCCGCGTGCTTCGTCCACGCCCACCTCCGCGTATGCCAGGCAACCGTACGTGGTGTCGTTAGGCGGGTTGGACGGTAACACCTCCGATGTATGTGCGAAAGATCTTGACCAACCTTCGTCGTATGTCGGCAACAGGGGGTGCAGAAATGGTCCAACCTCCGATCAGTAGGCGCGGCTGACGTACCGCAGCGGAGAGCAGGGTCACGCTCTCAGGAAATTCACAGCGCATACAGCGCACCGTTCATGTCGATGTCCATACGTCTGCGTACCCGGGCGTCAGTCGCCGCGGGGCGGCTGACTGCGTGGTTTTCGCGTACCGCCGGGCTGGGACGCGGTGGGGTGATCGGCGGGCGGGTCACCCTCCGGCTCGACCCTGCTGTCCTCCGCCGCCTCGGCCAGGAACGCACGGTCGTGCTGGTCACCGGCACGAACGGCAAAACCACCACAGCACTGATGATCACGCGCTCCCTCGAAGCCCTCGCCGAGGTCGCGCACAACGGCGACGGCGCGAACATGCCGGACGGCCTGGTGGCCGCGCTGGCAGCGAGCCCCGAAGCGCCGTACGCGGTGCTGGAGGTGGATGAGACGTACGTGCCGTGGGTAGCTATGCAAGTCCAGCCTGCGGCGCTCGTGTTGCTGAACCTCAGTCGCGACCAGCTGGACCGTGTCGGCGAGGTACGCATGCTGGAACGCGATCTGCGTACCGCCTTCGCCAATTTGCCACGCACGGTCGTGATCGCCAACTGTGACGACATCCTGGTCACGTCCGCGGCGTCGGCGGCGGCACGCGCTGTGTGGGTCGGTACCGGACGACGGTGGTCCGGAGACTCCGGGGCGTGCCCGCGTTGCGGTGGGGCCGTAGACCACGCTGATCGCAGCTGGAGCTGCGCGTGCGGTTTTGAACGCCCCAACCCGACGTGGTCGCTTGAGGGCGGCCTGGTGACGACGCCCGGTGGCCGCGCGGTGGATCTCGACCTACGGCTGCCCGGTGAGGCCAACCGTGCCAACGCTGCGCTCGCGCTCGCCGCCGCGCAATGCGTCGGCGTACCGCCGCACACGGCCGCCGCGCGGTTGCGCACCATCACCGACATCGGCGGGCGCTACCGCACAGTACGGCGTACGCGGCATTCGGTGCGGCTGATGCTCGCCAAGAATCCGGCGGGGTGGGCGGAAACGCTGCGGGTACTGGACGAGGACACCCCGGTGGTCGTCGCGGTCAATGCCCAGGAAGCCGACGGCCGGGACCTGTCCTGGCTCTGGGACGTGCATTTCGAACGGTTGCGGGGCCGCCAGGTGGTGGTCACCGGGGAACGCTCGGCGGATCTCGCGGTGCGCCTGTGCTACGCCGAAGTGGCGCACTGGTCGGCGCCGGATCCGGTGCAGGCGATCGACACGTTGCCCCCGGGTGGCGTGGAGATCGTCGCGAACTACACCGCCTTCCGCGATCTGGTCGGCCGGCTGCCCGATGCGTGATTCCACTGTCCGCATCGGACTGCTGCTGCCCGAGGTGCTCGGCACCTACGGTGATTCCGGCAACGCGCAGGTGCTCTGCAAACGCCTGCAGTGGCGTGGGCAGGACGCCGAGGTGGTACCGATCTCGCTCTCCTCGTCCGTACCCTCCACATTGGACTTGTACCTGCTCGGCGGCGGCGAGGACGGGGCGCAGGTACTGGCCGCGGAGTTCCTTCGCGAGGCGACCGGGCTGCGCCGGGCCGCGGCCGCGGGCACCCCGGTGTTCGGGGTGTGCGCGGGCCTGCAGATCCTCGGCACCCGGTTCCACGGCTCGGACGGCCTGGACCACTCCGGCCTCGGGCTGCTCGACGCGACGACGAAACCGGCGTCGCGGCGTGCGGTGTCCGAACTGGTCGCAAGCCCAGAGCTGTTCGACGCACCGCTCACGGGGTTCGAGAACCACCAAGGGGAGACGACGCGGGGGCCGGACAGCGCACCGCTGGGCCGCGTCGTTCGCGGCACCGGCAACGGTGACGGCACCGAAGGCGCGGTGACCGGCCACGTTATCGGTACCTACCTGCACGGACCGGCGCTGGCGCGGAATCCGGCATTGGCCGATCTGCTGCTGTCCTGGGTGCTCGGGCATCCGCCGAAGCCATTGGAGCTGAGCGAGGTCGAAGTCCTGCGGGCTGAGCGGCTGAGTGCGCGCCGGTCACGATGAGCGCACTGTCTCCTCGTTACGCTGCGTACGTGAGACTCGTCGCCGCCGCAGGCGTCCGGATGCGGACCACTGTCGTCGCAGTGTTTGCGCTGGCTTTGGCCATCGCAACTGCCTGTGTCGTCGTTGTGCTGCTACTAGACGAGTCGCTCGACCGCAGTGTGACCGAGAGTGCGCGCGGTACGGCGCGACAGGTCGCTATCCAGCTCGTCCGCGAAGGAGCGCGAGACCTGTCTGCGAGCGATGTCGCCAGCACAGGTGACACCGAAGCAGTGACGCAGGTGCTTGGCTCCAATACGCGTCCAATCGCCAGCGACCCGTCCATCGTCGGACATCCGCCGCTCACTGGCGCGCGCCCACTGCCTGGGCAGGAAATCGTCGAGACTCTGCCACTCGGGCTGAACGGCGACGGCGCCGAGTACAGGGTGGTGTCGCAGGGCGTACGTGGCCCTGGCGGACCGTACACGGTGATTTCCGCTCGGTCGTTGGAGCCGGTGGCTGAGGCGTCGACGCGGCTGACGCTGCTGCTGGCGTTGATCTCGCTGCCGCTGCTGGCCATCGCCGGCTTCGCGGTGTATCGCGCGGTGGGGTCGGCACTACGGCCGGTGGAACGCATGCGCCGTACGGTCGCGGAGATCTCCACCCGTGACCTCGCTTCACGCGTGCCGTTGCCGCCCGGCGGGGACGAGGTACACCGGCTGGCCGTGACGTTGAATGAGATGCTCGGCCGGCTAGCCTCCGCACAGTCCGCGCAACGCCGGTTCGTCGCCGACGCCAGCCACGAACTACGCTCGCCGCTGTCGACCATCAGCACCGCACTCGACGTGTCGAGCCAGCACCCGGAAACGACCGACGAGCTGGTCCCGGTGATCACCCGCGAAACCGTGCGGTTGCGGGAACTCGTCGACGACCTGCTGATGCTTGCGCGCACGGACGACACCACCGACCGTCCGGCGCAGACCGAGGTGGACCTCGACGACATCGTGCGCGCCGAGGCGGAACGGGTGCGGGCGGAAACGCCGGTGGAGATCGAGGTGCGGGCCAGGCCGGCGAAGGTGTGCGGCAGCGAGGCACAGCTTCGGCGGGCTGTGCGCAACCTGGTGGACAATGCGTGCGGGCACGCCCGGGAGCGGGTCCGGATCGCCAGCTCGGTGCGGGGCGGGCTCGCGCTGGTGGAGGTCAGCGACGACGGTCCCGGGGTCGCCGAGGCCGATCGGGAGCGGGTGTTCGAACGGTTCGTGCGGCTGGACGCGTCCCGGCGGCGCGGCGGGACCGGGCTCGGCCTGCCGATCGTGGCCGGGATCGCGGCCCGGCACGGGGGCCGGGCGCAGTACGTCGACCTCCCCGACCCGAGCTACCCGGGCGCGCATTTCCGCATCGAGCTGCCTCAGATCGAACTGCCCCGGATCGGACAGGAGTGACCATGCGACTGTTGATCGTCGAGGACGAAATGGAGTTCGCGGAGACCCTGCGTCGCGGACTGATCGCCGAAGGCTTCACCGTGGACGTCGCGCACACCGGCCGGGACGGGCTGTGGTCGGCGACCGAACACGACTACGACGCCGTGGTGCTGGACATCATGCTGCCCGAGCTGTCCGGCTACGAGGTGCTGAAACGCTTGCGCGCGGCGGAAAACTGGACGCCGGTGCTGATGCTCACGGCGAAGGACGGCGAGTACGACGAGGCCGACGCGTTCGACCTCGGCGCGGACGACTACCTGTCCAAGCCCTTCTCCTTCGTGGTTCTGCTCGCCCGCCTGCGCGCGTTGCTCCGCCGTGGTGCGCCGGCTCGTCCGGCGGTGCTGACCGTACGCGATCTGCAGCTCGATCCGGCGGCCCGCACTGTCCACCGTGGAGAGACGCGGATCCAGCTGACTGCGCGGGAATTCGGGTTGCTGGAATTCCTGTTGCGGCGGCAGGGCGCGGCGCTGACCAAGAACGAAATCCTCGGCCACGTCTGGGATGCGCACTATGAAGGCGACGAGAACGTGGTCGAGGTGTACGTCGGTTACCTGCGGCGGAAGATCGATGCACCCTTCGGGACCCAAACCATCGAAACGGTGCGTGGGGTGGGTTACCGCGTGATTCCGTGACCGGTAGTGAAGGGACCCTTCACAGGTGGGTGCTCACGGGGTGTCGGCAAAGTCGGTGTGAGGGGGCGCAGACTGCGGAGGTCTGTGAAGGGGCCCTTCACGGACTCTGAGTCTGTGAAGGGGCCCTTCACGGACCCGGGACAGGTCTGGCGCGTGTCGTCGATGATGACGCGGCAGCCACGGCTCTCGCTGCTGATCACGGGTCCTCGACCGACTTTGCCGGGACCCTAGGGGGATGCTCAGGTGAAGGAGATCCGTCCGATTGCGCGAACCACGGCGGTGCATCGGTTCTCGACGTACGCCAGCCCTGCCTCCTCGGCGATGCGCCGGGCTTTCTCGGACACGATCCCTTGTTGCAGCCAGAGCGCTTTCGCGCCGATGGCGACTGCCGAGCGGGCCACCTCGGGGGTTTCCACGGACGGGCGGAAGACGTCGACCAGGTCCACCGGTTCCGGAATGTCCTCCAGCTTCCGGTACACCTTCTCGCCGAGCAGCTCGGTCGCCGACGGGTGCACCGGGATGATCCGGAACCCGTGCGCCTGCAGCACGGCCGGCACGGCGTGTGCCTCCTTCGACGGGTCGCGGCTGAGGCCGACCACGGCGATCGTGCGGGCACCGGCGAGGATTTCTTCTGGCGTCATATCGCTAGAACGTTCGCGCGGCGTCGGTGATTCCGTCACAGCCGCCACAGGCGCAGGCCGCGAACCCGATAGACCGGCCACAGCACGTGCCACGGCGATCGACGGAGGAACGCAGCACTGCAAGCCAGAATGTTGCGGGCGGAGGTGATCGCCACCTCTTGGCGGTCCGGCCACGCCTCGCCGCGACCGCCGATCGACAGCCGGAAGACGGTGAGCAGCCCGCGTCCTTGCAGGTCGTAGCGCGCACCGGTGTCCCCGCTGTCCGGGTTCAACCGGGCAATCTCCGCGCCGTATGCGCGCGGTGATTCGAATCCGGCGGGTACGTCTGCCACGCTGCCAGCGATCGTCTTGCCGTGTAGTCGCTGTACGAAGCGACGCAGCAGTCGGCGCTCCCACCACGGCAGCAACCGCCGGTGTGCGAGCAACGCCGCGCATTCGGTGTGGCCTAGCGAAAACACCGTGGCCGGCTCGTCGTACTGGCTCACTGTGGCCGGCTCGGCGAGGTGTACGCGCACTTCGTAACGTACGTGTGCGACGAGTTCGTCGAGCACTTCACGCCGGTCGAGTCGTGCTTTTGCCCGTGATGCCGCCCAGTCGCCCATGGCTCTCCCTCGGGTCGGGATGTCTCCCGCGCACCGTAGCCGCAGGCTTAGCCGATTTTCGAGCCGTACATCTCACCGAGGTCGTCAGCGATCAGCTCGATGCGCGCGCCGTCCGGGTCGGCGAAGTAGATCGACGTGCCGCTCTCCTCCTGGTACTGCACGCCCGCCTGGTCCAGCCGCTCCCGCGCGCCTGCCCACGCTTCCGGAGTCAGCGACAGCGCGAGGTGATGCAGCCCGCCGAGTACCTCCGCGTACGGGCCGAGATCCAGGCCCGGCAGGTCGAAGAAGGCCACTGCGTTGCCATTGCCCACGTCGAAGAAGAAGTGGCTGGAACCCGGGTAGTCGCGGTTTTCGATCAGCTCGGTGAGTGGGAAGCCCAGCACGTCCTGGTAGAAGGTGATGGTCTGTTCGACGTTGCTGGACAGCAGTGCGGTGTGGTGGATCCCGCGCCCGACCGTCGGCTGCCGGGTCACCGCGGGGTGCAGGTGCTTGTCCCGCAGCCGGTCGCGGGCCTCGGTGAGCTGGGCGATCTCGGTCTGGGTGGGTGCCATTTCGGTCACGTCCTCTCTGGGAGCCAATACCGGGAACGGTACGCCCACAGTATCTCGCACGCAAGAGGTTTTCTGGCGAGATAATCCAAGGGGTGACGATCAGTGGCCGGCGATCCGCCGGACACCGGCGACCACCCGTGGCCACACCTGCGGCGGCAGATCGTGTCCCATCCCCGGCACCAAGTCGAGGTCGGCGCCCAGCGCCCGTGCGGTCGCCCGTCCGCCGGACACGCGCACCAGCGGGTCTTTCGTGCCGTGCACCACCAACGCCGGCAGGGAAAGGCGACGCAATCCGGCGGTGCGATCCGACGCGGAGAGGATGGCGCTGAGCTGCCGCGCCGCCCCGCTTGGGTTCACGCCCCGGTCGTAGGTGCGCTCGGCACGTGCCCGCATGCGCTCCTCGTCGAACGGATAGCCGGGCGAGCCGAGCATCCGGAACGTGTTCAGCGCCCGCGAGACGTACTCCTCGCGGGTCCGCGCTGCCGGGGCGAGCATCGCGGCCGCGGCGCGGAAACTCGGCGTCCCCACGAACCGGGCTCCGGTCGTGGACATGATGGAGGTGAGCGACCGGACCCGATCGGGACGGCGGATCGCCAGCTCCTGCGCGACCATTCCGCCCATCGAGGCGCCGACGACGTGCGCCTGTTCGATATCGAGCGCGTCGAGCAGGGCGGCCGCGTCGTCCGCGAGGTCGCCGAGTGAGTACGGCGCGGAATGAAGCAGCAGCGCCCGCGCGAGGCCGGCCCGCCCGGACACCCACGACGAGCGCCCGACGTCGCGGTTGTCGAAGCGGATCACCCGGAACCCGGCTTCGGTGAACTGCGCACAGAGCTCGTCGTCCCACCAGATCATCGGCGCGGCGAGGCCCATCACCAGCAGCAGCGGCGGGTCCGCGGGATCGCCGAACGTCTCGAAGCACAGCTTCAGACCGTTCGCTTCGATCTGCTGCTCGGTCATCGCGTGGCCGTTTTCGTGTAGCGCGCCCGCAGGAACGGGCTGAATTCGAGGTCGTCGCCGAACCGCACATCGATCTCGTGGGTCAGGACGTCGCCATCCGGGGTCAGGCGGTGCTGCGCGACCCCGCGGTCGGTGTGCTTCTCCAGGTGCAGGGTGCCCTCGTGCCAGCTGCCGCGGGCGGGTGCGGCGGGTGGGAAACCGTAGCTGTCGAAGCCGTACCAGAGCGTCTCGCCGGTGTTCGGATCGACCGTGAAAACGTTGTGCCCCAACAGTTGTGAGCCGTCTTCGCGAGTCTGGACATAGTCCTGGACGAGTGCGAAACCATCGAGCGAGCAGCGGTAGTCGCAGGTGGCGGTGGCCGTCGAGGCGGGCGCCCACGGCGCTTCGGCGAGCTCTTCGGTGCCGGTCCATTCGCCGGCGAAGGCGGTGAGAGCTTCGTGCTCCGGGCCGCGGGTGGGCAGATCCATCGGACTCCCTCCATTTCGACAGGCGCTCGACGGGCGCCTGTCCAAGGTGACATTAGCGAGTCGCTCCGGCGCCGATGGGTGTCTTGCCTGGGCCGCGTGATGCGCGGTACCGTCGCTAGAGCGATCTATCAAATCGGCAAGGGGGCCCGTGATGGATGTGCTTCGCGAAAAGGGACTCGCACCGCTGCGGGTGATCCTGGCGTTCTCGGTGCTCAGCACCGGTTTTCACTACTGGCACATGGTCGCCCGGCCGCGGGCGTACCCGTCAATCCCGGGGCTCGACGAGACCGTCGGCCAGGTCGGGGTCGGCGTGGCCTGGGTCGTCTTCACCGTCGTCGCGGTGCTCGGTTACCGCGCTTACCTGCAGGAACGCTATCGGCGGGCACTCGTACTGCTGCTCGTCTACTCGCTTTCCGGGCTGGTCACGGCGGGGCATTTCCTGATCGGATTCCCCGATTTGCCGCGAGTCTGGCTCATTCCGCTGGTCGGGGACACGGTGGCCGCCGTGGCGCTGTGGGCGTTCGTGAGCTGGGCCTGGGCGGCGCTCAACCGGGTACGAGTCTCTACACAACATTGACGCTCGTCGAGTTCGTGTAGACAATCGGAGGGTGACCACCACGACACCTGTCACCTTCGAGCGCCATCCGGACCGCTACCGGCACTGGCGGCTGACCGTCGAAGGCGAGGTTGCCTGGCTCGAGATGGACGTCGATGCCGAGGGCGGGCTGGTGCCGGGATACGAGCTGAAGCTGAACTCCTACGACCTCGGCGTCGACATCGAGTTCTACGACGCCACCCAGCGGCTGCGCTTCGAGTACCCGCAGGTGCGCGCGGTGATCGTGACCAGCGCCAAGGACAAGGTCTTCTGTGCCGGCGCGAACATCAGGATGCTGGCGGCCTCGCCGCACGAGTGGAAGGTGAACTTCTGCAAGTTCACCAACGAGACCCGCAACGGGATGGAGGACGCCACCGAGTTCTCCGGCCAGACCTACCTGGCCGCGGTGAACGGCAGCTGCGCGGGCGGTGGCTACGAGATCGCGCTGGCCTGCGAGAAGATCCTACTGGTGGACGACAATTCGGCCACGGTCGCGTTACCGGAGGTGCCTCTGCTCGGGGTGCTGCCGGGGACCGGTGGGCTGACCCGGCTGGTGGACAAACGCCGGGTCCGCCGCGACCTCGCGGACGTGTTCGCCACCCGGCCGGACGGGTTCAAGGGCCGGACCGCCCTCGACTGGCGGCTGGTGGACGAGCTGGTGCCGCGTGCAGGGTTCCGGGAAAAGGTGCTGGCCCGAGCGCGTGAACTGGCCGCCGAGTCCGGCCGGTTGCCCGCGGAGGAAGGTGTCGAGCTGGCCCCGTTGGCCCCGGCGGTGACCGAGGGGGGCATCGAGTACCGGCACGTCCAGGTCGTCTACGACCGGCCGAATTCGCTGGTCACCATCACCGTGCGCGGCCCGTCCGGCGAGCCTGGGCTTGACGGCTGGTTGCTGCGGCTGACGCGCGAACTCGACGACGCGATCCTGCGGCTGCGCACGAACGAACCGGACCTCGGCACCTGGGTGCTGCGCACGGCAGGCGATCCGGCGCAGGTGCTCGCGCACGAAGAGCCGGTGCTCATCGGGAAAGACTGGCTGAGCAACGAGATCCGGCACTATTTCAAGCGCACACTGAAACGGCTGGACGTCACCAGCCGAACCTTGGTCGCGTTGATCGAGCCGGGCAGTTGTTTCGCCGGGACGCTGCTGGAGATCGCGCTCGCCGCCGATCGTCAGTACATGTTGGACGGTCCGCCGATCGATGATGAGGGCTCCCCGGAACGTGCGTCGATCATGTTGTCCGAAGCCAACTTCGGCCTCTTCCCGATGGGAAATGGGCTGTCCCGGCTGCAATCCCGGTTCTACGGCGACGAGGACCACTTGGCGTGGCTCGCGCGGGAACGCGGCCACGTACTCGACGCCGCCGAGGCCGTGGAGCTGGGTCTGGTCACCGACGCGCCGGACGATCTCGATTGGACGGACGAGATCCGGCTCGCGCTGGAGGGCCGTGCCTCGCTGTCGCCGGACGCGCTCACCGGGATGGAGGCCAACCACCGTTTCGTCGGCCCGGAAACCCTGGAGACCAAGATCTTCGGGCGGCTCACCGCCTGGCAGAACTGGATTTTCACCCGGCCGAACGCCGCGGGCCCGGAGGGTGCGCTGCGGCGCTACGGCACCGGGCAGAAGGCGGTCTTCGACAGGAAGCGGGTCTGAACCGATGCCGGAAACAATCGACTACGACGCCAAGATCCCGAACAACGTGCACCTCGCCGACGACCGGCGGCTGCAGCGCGCGCTGGAGGGCTGGCAGCCGAAGTTCCTGAACTGGTGGGGCGAGATGGGTCCGACGCTGGCGACCGAGGGCGTGTACCTGCGCACCGCGGTCAGCGTCGGCCGCGAGGGCTGGGCGCACTTCGACCATGTGAACGTGCCGGACTACCGGTGGGGGATCTTCCTCGCCGAACGGGACCCGGGCAGGCAGATCGCGTTCGGCGAACACCAGGGCGAGCCGGTGTGGCAGCAGGTGCCCGGCGAGTACCGGGCGGATCTGCAGCGGCTGATCGTGATCCAGGGCGACACCGAGCCGGCGTCGGTGGAGCAGCAGCGGCTGCTCGGGCTGACCGCGCCTTCGTTGTATGACCTGAGAAACCTGTTCCAAGTCAATGTGGAAGAGGGCAGGCACCTGTGGGCGATGGTGTACCTGCTGCACGCCTATTTCGGCCGGGAGGGCCGGGACGAGGCCGAGGGGCTGCTGCTGCGCAACTCCGGCAGCCCGGACGCGCCGCGGATCCTCGGCGCGTTCAACGAGGAGACGGCGGACTGGCTGGCCTTCTACATGTTCACCTACTTCACCGACCGGGACGGCAAGTATCAGCTCGGCACGTTGAAGGAGAGTTCGTTCGACCCGTTGTCGCGAACGTGTGAGTTCATGCTGAAGGAGGAGGCGCACCACATGATGGTGGGCACCACCGGCGTGGACCGGGTGGTGCAGCGCAGTGCCGAGCTGATCCACGAGCACGACACGTACGACATCGCCGCGCACGGCGGAATTCCGCTCGAAATGATCCAGCGGTATCTGAACTTCCATTACACCGTTTCGCTGGATCTGTTCGGCAGCGAGACCTCCACCAACGCGGCCAACTATTACACCGCCGGGCTCAAAGGCCGCTGGCAGGAGACCCGGTGCAAGGACGATCACAAGCTCACCGACGACGCGCGAATGCTGGACCGTCCGCGCGACGACGGTACCTGGACCACCGACGAACTGCAGGCGATCCTGCTGCTCAACCTCGATCTGCGCGCGGAGTACACCGCGGACTGCCAGACCGGGGTGAACCGCTGGAACAAGATCCTCTCCGACGCGGGCATCGACTTCCGGTTCCGGCTGCCGCACCCTGGCTTCAACCGCGACGTGGGCATAAACTCCGGCCACCACGTGACTCCGGACGGCACGCTCGTCGACGAGGCCACGTGGGAGGCGGCCCGGCACCAATGGCTGCCGACGGCGGAGGACCTGACGTTCGTCCGCTCGCTCATGTACCCGGTGTACGAGCGGGGGAAGATCGCGAGCTGGGTCGCGCCGCCGCGGCAGGGCATCAACGGGAAGCCGTTCGACTACGAGTACGTGCACCTCACCTGAGGGGGACGACATGACGGTTCCCGGGGGCTTCAACGCCGCGGAGTTCCTGCTCGCCCAGGGGCGACCGGACGCGACCGCGGTGGTGTCGGTGCGGCGGACGCTGAGCTATGCCGAGCTTTCCGCGGAGGTGCACCGGGTCGCCGCGGGACTGCGGAAGCTGGGGGTGCGGCCGGAGGAACGCGTGATGTTCTGCATGGTCGACGACGTGGAGCTGCTGACCGGGATTCTCGGCGCGATGCTCGCCAGCGCGGTCGCCGTCCCGGTGTCCACTATGGTCACCGGGCTTGAGCTGGGAAAGGTGCTGGCGGATTCGCGGGCCAGGGTGCTGTGCGTGTCCGGGGAGTTCGCCGAGTCCGCGGCGGCCGCGCTCACCAGTGCGCCCGAGGTCGCCGACCTGGTACTGGACCGGGCGGACCCGGCCGCGTTCCCCTCCGGGCCGCGGGTGCACCGATGGGCCGAAGTGGCCACAGTGGACGAATCTTTCCAGGTGTCCACTTGGGACGATTCACCGGCGTTGTGGCTGTACACCTCCGGCACCACCGGACAGCCGAAGGGCGCGATGCATCGGCATGCTTCGATCCGGGCGATATGCGAGACGTACGCGCATCAGGTGCTGGACACCACGTCGTCGGACCGTTTTCTGTCGGTGCCGAAGCTTTTCTTCGCCTACGGGCTGGGGAACTCGGCGTTCTTCCCGCTCGCCGCGGGGGCCATCACCCTGCTCGAACCGGCTCGCCCGACGCCCGCGCTGTTCGCCGCGCGTGCCAAGGCGGATCGGCCGACGCTGTTCTTCGGGGTGCCGACGTTCTTCGCCGCGCTGCTGGCCAGCGACGTTCCGGATGATTCGTTTTCCTCGGTACGGTGCGCGATTTCGGCCGGTGAACCGTTGCCCGCGTCGTTGTTCAACCGGTTCCGCGCACGGTTCGGGGTGGAGATCCTGGACGGGATCGGGTCGACCGAGGCGTTGCACATCTTCCTTTCGAACCGGCCGGATCTCGTCCGGCCGGGCAGTACCGGGGTGGCGGTGCCGGGGTATCGGATCCAGCTGCGAGACGAGCGGGGAGTGTCGATCGAGGAGGCGGGGAAGCCGGGCGAGCTGTACGTGTCCGGTCCGTCGATCGCGACCGGATACTGGGCTCGGTATGCGGCCACGAAACAGGTGTTTCAAGGAGAATGGCTGCGGACCGGGGACAGTTACGTCCGCAACGCCGATGGCACCTACACTTGTCTCGGCCGGTTCGGGGACATGCTGAAGGCGGGCGGGATCTGGGTGTCACCGTCCGAAGTGGAGGAACGCTTGCTGGAGCATCCCGCGGTGGCGGAGGTCGCGGTGGTGGCCGCGCCGGACGCCGACGGGCTGGACAAGCCGGTGGCGTGCGTGGTCGCGGCGCCGTCCTCGGCGGTGCCCGCCGAGGAACTGATCGAGTTCTGCCGGTCCGGGCTCGCCGCGTTCAAGCGGCCGCGCGCCGTGGTGGAGCTGGCGGAGCTGCCGAAGACCGCGACCGGGAAGATCCGCCGCAACGTGCTCCGTCAGCTGGTCCGGGAATCGCTGCAGCAGCCGCAGCCGCAATCATGATCGACGGTCACTTCGTGGTGGACGCCCACGTGCACACGCCGCGGCTGCCTACGCTCAAACCCGCGTGGCTGGACTGGGCCCGCGATTACGCCGGGGACTACCCGTGGCGCACCGTCTATGACGAAGCCGGTTCGGTGATTCCGTCCGCAATGGACGATCTGATGGCGCGTGAAGGCGTCGACCGGGTGCTGCTCTTCTGCGACTACAGCCCGCGGGCTACCGGAATACAGTCCATTGAGGACAATCTGCCGCTGGTGGAGTACAACCCGGAGCGTTTCCGGTTGGTGGCGAACGTGAACCCACACCTGCACCACCCGCTGCGCGACGAGGTGCGACGACAACTCGCCCTCGGCGCGGTAGCATTGAAGATCCACCCGGTGCACGGCGCGTTCTCCCCGGCGGACAAGGAACTCTACCCGGTCTACGACCTGTGCGCCGACCGTGGGGTACCGGTGATCCTCCATTCCGGACTGTCGGTTTTCCCTGGCTCTCGGTCGAGTTTCGGGGATCCGCAGCTACTGTCCGATGTGGTCGAAGACTTTCCGTCGGTGAATTTCGTTTTCGCTCACGGCGGCCGTGGCTGGTGGTACGACGTGGCTGCGTTCATGGCCCAGTCAAGGCCGAACGTGTGGCTGGACTTGGCTGGGCTGCCGCCGAAGAAGCTGCCGGAGTACTACGCCCGGTTCGATCTCGTGCGGCTGGCCCGGAAATGGGTTTTCGGCACCGATTGGCCGGGCGTCCCCGGCACCGCGGCGAACGTGCGTGCCGTCGCGGATCTCGGCCTGCCGGTGGAGATCCTGAAGAACGTCCTGTCCGGCAATGCCGTGCGGCTGATGCCCGGCCTTTCCTGAGCCGCGAGCGGCCGCCTGGATACCATGATCACCTGATCTGGCGTTATGCCTGCTTTAGTGGATCCGTCCGCTCGCCCGCCCTCGTCAATGTCGGCAATGGCTTTCGACGAAGGGATCCCGGAATGCTGCATGACGACGAAGTTCGCAGATTCGGCTCACGCGTCGCCCGCGTACTCGCGACGACTCCGGGCTTCCGCACCGATGCCGAGGACGCCTGCCAGGCCGCGTGGCTGGAATTCCTGACCTGCCACAGCCAGATCCGAGACCGGGACCGCCTCGGCGCCTGGCTGACCACCGTCGCCCGCCGGCACGCGATCCGCGCCATGATCCGCCGAACGCGGGCCACCTACCTGCCCGCACCCGACGAACCGTCCCCCGAAACCACCCTGCTCGACGACGAGCGAGCTGCCGCCCTGTGGTGCGCTGTAGCCGAACTTCCCGAACGCGCTCGGCGCCTGCTGTTGCTGATCGCCCACCACCCGGAACTGAAACCCGCCGAACTGGCCGCCGAGGTGGGCATTTCCCCGGCCAGCGTGAGCAAGCTGCGCCGCCGCTACCTGGACCAGGTCCGGCGGAAACTGGAGATCCAAGGGTTTCACCATGCTTGACTTCGGGGTTTGTGGCGGGTGCTTGTGTGGGTTTTTGTGCGGCTTTGGGGCTGTTGCCGCGGGTTGTTACTCACGTCCCGGAGCTGGTTTCTGCCGTGTCAGGCTGCTTTCCGGCACTCCCGGCCCGGCCTTCCGGCGGGTCTGGCGCTGTCTCGTGCCGCGCGTGGCCCTGACCCGCGCGTGGTCCCAACTTCAGGCGTCGCGCCTTCACGGACCTGCTGCTCAGGACGTCAATCCACAACTCCAGGCGGCTGTGGATCACCGGGTCTGCAGGCCAAGAACGCGGGGGGTGGGGCGGTACGCTGGAGGAGGGACGCCCCCGGGAGGGTGGGGGTTTGTCCGGGCGGGGGAGAGCCGCGAGGCGACCAATTGTCGGCCGTGGGTGACGGCGGGTGAAGTCGGCGGGATGGCGGCTTCTGTGACCTGCGACGCGCGGCCGGTGTGGCTGGCGGCGTTGGCTGAGGACTGTGGTCGAGTCCGCCGCCGCGAGGGGCCGCAAGCCAATTACCCGATTGTGCACCCGCGGGGGTTAGCCGTTCACCGACCGCAAGGTTCGCATGGCGTTGGCCAGGGCGGCGGCATCCTCGCCGAGGGGGGTCAGGACGATGCGGCGCAGGATTTCCGCGCAGGCGGCTCTGGCTCGGGTCGCCACGTCGAGGCCGTGTTCGGTGAGGGCGGCGTAGGTGACTCGGCGGTCGTCGGGGCTGGGGATGCGGCAGAGGAGGTCGGCGGCGGCGAGGCGGTCGGCGACTTTGGTGAAACCGCCGCTGGACAGGGCTGCTTCGGTGGCGAGGCGGGTCATCGGCATGCGGTGTTCCGGTGAGCGCACCAGGCGCATCAGGATGTCGAAGGAAGCGGGGGCCAGATCGAATCGGGTGGCCAGTTCGGCCATCAGGGTGTCCTGGGTGGCCAGGTAGCCCTCGATCACGAGGCCCCACCAGGTCACGATCTCATCGTCGTCGGTGTGTGGATCGGGGGTCACCGGGCGAAGTCTACCGTATAACTCTCTCCTGAATATATCTTCTATAGAAGATGTTATCTTGGAAGCAACCCTGCGGAGGTGCTAGCGAGAACACCCCGGCTCGCGCATGACCCCGAAAGCGAGCAGGACCGCCCGGTTCTGGCTCGCTACGGTCTGATCATGACTTCCACAGACCTGGCGCGCGCGACGAACCTGCTGGACAAAGTGATCCTGGCCGACGGTCACAACGATCTGCCCTGGGCGTTGCGGTTGCAGGCCGGTCCGAATCCGGTCGACGCCGCGGCCGGGCTCGACCTGACGGCGCGGCAGCCGGGGCTGCACACCGACTTTCCCAAACTGGCGGAGGGGCGGCTCGGCCTGCAGTTCTGGTCGGTCTACGTGCCGTGCGAGTTCGAGGGCGACAGCGCGGTGACCGCCGTTCTCGAACAGATCGAAGTGGTGTACCAGCTCGCCGAGCGCTACCCGGATCGCCTGCGCCTGGTGCGCACCGCGGACGAAGCCGAAGCCGCGCACGCCGACGGGCGGATCGCGTCGATGCTCGGTGCCGAAGGTGGGCATAGCATTGCCGAATCGCTTGGTGTGCTGAGGATTCTGCGGCGCCTCGGGGTGCGGTACCTGACCCTCACGCACAACCTCAACACCACCTGGGCGGACTCCGGCACCGACGAACCGGCACACGGCGGGCTGACCGATTTCGGCCGGGATGTCGTACGCGAGATGAACCGGATCGGCATGCTCGTCGACCTTTCGCACGTCGCACCCAGCACCATGCGGGACGCACTGAAAGTCACCGACGCTCCGGTGATCTTCAGCCATTCGTCGTGTCGCGCGGTGAACGACCACCCCCGCAACATCCCCGACGACGTACTCGCGCAGCTGCCCGGTAACGGCGGCGTCGCGATGGTCACGTTCGTGCCGTCGTTCGTCTCCGCGGCGGCCACCGCCTGGGACGAGCGGCTCAAGGCCGCGATGACCGAAGCCGGACAGGACTTCCGCGACCTCGGCCGGCGCACGCGTTTCGCCGAAACCTGGGACGCGCCACCCAAGCCGAGGTCGACCGTCGAGGACGTCGTGGCGCACGTCGAGCACGCGCGTGAGGTGGCCGGGATCGACCACATCGGGCTCGGCGGCGACTACGACGGGGTCGGGGCTTTGCCGGAGGGGCTGGAGGACGTGTCCAAGTACCCGGTGTTGTTCGCCGCGTTGACGGCTCGCGGCTGGAGTGACGAGGACTGCGCGAAACTGGCCGGGCAGAACACGCTGCGCGTACTGCGGGACACCGACCTCACCCATTAGGGGGACACGAACTGGCGAAACCTCGCGCGCGGGCGGACGATCGTGGTATGTCGCACGCGCGAGGCGACGACCCTGGCTGGGTCGCGAAATCGGAGACTCCCGAGGTGCCGGGCGGCGAGGTGCCCGGCGCGCCCGGACCGGCCGGTTCCGGCCCTGGTCCGGGCTCAGCCGAGCCGCCCCCGCAGGCCAAGGCACGCAAGCTCAAGCCCACTCGAATCAGCGGCACCTGGATCGCGGTGATCGTCGCGATCGCCGTGCTGGCGCTGCTGTTGATCTTCATCCTGCAGAACCTGGACCCGGCGACCGTGAACTTCCTCGGCGCCGCCGGCAGCATGCCCCTCGCGGTGGCGATGCTCTTCGCCGCGATCGCCGGCGCCGCCTTGGTCGCCCTGGTCGGCGGGGCGCGCATTCTGCAACTACGCAAACAGGCCCGGCGACGACACCGCCGCTGACCGGCAAGGCTGTGAAGGGGCCCTTCACGGAATCAGAGTCCGTGAAGGGCCCCTTCACAGCCCTTCAGCGGGCGCCCGCCACGTGAGGAATGCGATGGCAGCGGCAGGGGAGCCGGTGGTCTGGAGACGGTCGGCGACCGTCGTCCCGGTGCAATGGCGCCAGAGCGCGTCTGCGTCGGTGGACAGGGTCGCCAGTGGCGAACGGGAAGTGGCGGCCCCCGGGGCGATAGTCCAGCCGGCAACGGTCGCCCGCGCGGTCCACTGGCCGGCATCGGTCACGCGGCAAGCCACCTGACGGCCGGGACGAGCAGTGATCTCCCGCAAAGCCGACGGCAGGCCGCGCAGCAACGTGTCCACGACCGGTGTCCGGAATTCCGGCTCATCCAGCAACGAGGCGTCCACCGCCTCGCGGATCTGCTGCTGCCGCATCCAAGACCACGAGTAGTCGCGCGCCAGGATCAGCCAGACCGGCACATCCTCCACCAGTTCGTCCGCGTCTCGGTGCTTCCACAGGTCGGTCAGCTGCGCGGTGCTGTCCACGAGCATCGAGAACAGGACTTCCGGCGACAGGCGGCTCACCGCGGGCAGCCAGTGCCCGGCGAAACCGTCTCCCGGTGGATGATCGTCGCGGACGCGGGACAAGCGGACGAGTTTCGCCCCCAGGATCCGGGCGGCCAGCTCGTGCACGGTCGCCCCGGCGGCCGGGGTGGCCCAGTCGTCGCGGCTCAGGCCGGACAGGACGGCGACCAGCGCCTGCTCCTCCCTGGCCAGCAGGGGCAGCACATCGATCGGCGGGCCCCACGGTGACGTGGTCATGCCGGACATCCAACACGGTCGCCGTTCCGGGGCGGCTCCGGCTACCCGCAGGTAGCATCAGCGCGGACTGCGAGAAGGAGCACGACCGTGGACTACCAGCGACCGAACGGCCGGGCCACGGCCGAGGACGTGGCCAATCTGGCTCGCCGGGCCGGGAAACTGGCGGGCTGGGCGGCGCGCACCGGCTTCGAGCTGACCAGGAAGCTGCCTGGCATCGACACTGCCGAGCGTGGCCTGCGCCAGGTCGAGCGCGGTCTGCTGAGCGAACTTCGCCGGCGCCTCGACGAGGTCGACGACCCGTACCACGCTGCGCTCGCCGCGGCCTCGGCGATGAACCGCTCCGACTCCACAGGCCGCGTCGTGGAGGCCTCGGTGATGCTCGTGCCTTCGCGCGCGCACACGGAACCGCTGCGTGCGGCGATGGCCGAATTGCTCAACCATTCCATCAGCTTCGGCCGCGACCGGGCTCGCGAATATCTCTACGCGATCATCCTCCGCCAGCTCACCCCGGACGAAGCACGCATCCTCGCCGCGCTGTCCGACGGTTCGCCGTTTCCCGCGGTGGACGTCGCCGAGCGCACCGGGATCGGGGGCACCGGCCGGACAGTGCTGCGCAACGCGTCCACGGTCGGCAAGGCGGCCGGGGTCGCGCTGCCGGACCAGGTGCCCGCCTACCTGACCCGGCTGATCGGGCTCGGCCTGGTCGACCTCGACGAGGAGGTGCCCGCGCTGGAGACCCAGTACGAGATCCTGCTGACCGACGAGACCGTGCGCGCGGCCGAGGAACAGGTCAAGCGCTGCAAGGTGATCCGCCGGACGGTGCACATCTCCCGGTTCGGCGCGCAGTTCTGGCACGCCTGCGACCCGAGCCTGGGCTGAGGCCGATGGGCGCGTTCCTCGCCGGCGTGCTCGACGACTTCGCCCGGCACTGGCCGCTCTATGTCTCGATCCCGGTCGTCGCCGCGCTGATCGGCTACGGCACCAAGCTGGTCGCCATCCGGATGATGTTCGCCCCGGTCGAGTTCATCGGCATCAAGCCGTTCCTCGGCTGGCAGGGCATCGTGCCCAAACGGGCCGCGCGGATGGCCAGCATCGCCTGCGACACGATGACCGAGCAGCTGATCGAACCGGCCGAGGTGATCGACCGCCTGGACGCCCGGCGGATCGCCAAGGAGATCGAAGAGCCGATGCTCGCCGCGGTCGAGGACATCGTGCGCGAGGTCGCCGGGCAGTACCAGGCGCAGCTGTGGGAATCGCTGCCGGACCAGGTGCAGCGGCTGGTGATCCAGCGGGTGCAGGCCGAGGCGCCGCGGATGATCGAGGCCGTGCTGGCCCTGATCCGGTCCGATGTGGACAGTGTGTTCGACCTCAAGGGCATGGTGGTCACCAGCCTGGTCAAGGACAAGCGGCTGCTGAACCGGATCTTCCAGGAGGCCGGTGATCAGGAATTCACGTTCATCGCACGCTCCGGGCTGGTCTTCGGCGGGCTGATCGGGGTGATCCAGATGATCGCCTGGGTGCTGTTCAAATTCCCGCCGATCATGCCGCTGTTCGGCCTGTTCACCGGCTGGTTCACCGACTGGCTCGCGCTGCGGATGATCTTCTACCCGATCGAGCCGAGGAAATACTTCGGCATCACCTGGCAGGGCCTGTTCCTCAAGCGCCGGGCCGAGGTCGCCGAGGCCTACGGTGCGCTGATCGCCAAGGAGATCATCACCCCGCACAACGTGATCGAGGCGGTGCTGCGCGGCCCGCTGTCGGACCGGGTGCTCGCGCTGATCCAGCGGCAGCTGGACATCGAGCTGGGCCGGGCGGGGACGCTGGCCAGACCGCTGCTGGTGTTCGCCATCGGCAGCCGCCACTACCAGGACATGAAACTGGCCATCTCCGAGCAGATCATGGCCCGGCTGCCGGAGACCATGAGCTATCTGGAGGACTACGCCACCGACGCGATGGACATCCGGAACGTCTTGGTGAGCAAGATGAAGGAACTGTCCCCACAGGAATTCGAGCAACTGCTGCGCCCGGCCTTCCAGCAGGACGAGTGGATCCTGATCGCGACCGGCGCGGTGCTCGGTTTCGCCGTCGGCGAGGCCCAGGTGCTCCTGCTGGAGCACCTCGCCGCCTGACTCGCGCCGCAGGGCTGTGAAGGGTCCCTTCACGGACTCAGCGTCCCTGAAGTGTCCCTTCACGGACTTGGCTCTTGTGGTGTGCCGCTGCGGCCGAGGACACTGACCGCTATGGGTGACTCGGGGGTGCCGTGGCCGCAGGAGATCCGGATCGCGATGACCATGGTCGGGGGGTCCAGCCTCGCCGTGTGGATGGGCGGAATCGCCACCGAGACGTCCGCGCTGCTGACCGCCTCCCGCACCGCGGGGCAGCGCAGCGGCTACCGGCAGGTGCTCGATCTGCTGCACGCGACGGTGCGCCTGGACGTGCTGACCGGGACGAGCGCGGGCGGGATCAACGCGGCCTGCCTCGGCCTCGCCGAGGCCTACCGCTCCAGTCCCGCGATACTGCGGGACACCTGGCTCAGCGTGGGTTCGCTGGAGAACCTCATCCGCGATCCGGGGGAGGCGCAACCACGTTCGCTGCTGGACGGCGACCG
The DNA here is from genome assembly GCF_002564045.1 of Amycolatopsis sulphurea. Taxonomy (NCBI): domain Bacteria; kingdom Bacillati; phylum Actinomycetota; class Actinomycetes; order Pseudonocardiales; family Pseudonocardiaceae; genus Amycolatopsis; species Amycolatopsis sulphurea. The sequence goes on from NZ_PDJK01000002.1 coordinate 3,026,296, forward strand.
CGTCCTGCTCGGTGAACTGGAGCGGTCGCTGCACGACATCACCGGCGCCGGGGTCGTCCCCGCGGAGCCGCCGGACGTCACCGTGCTGCTCACCGGGAGCATGATCGACGGGGAGGCCACCCGCTACGACGACGCGCTCGGCAATCTGGTGCGCGACACCGAACACCGCATGCTGTACCGGTTCGACGGTCCACTGTGGAACAACCAGGTGCACGGACCGCTGGCGCTGGCCGCGCGCTCCAGCGCCTCGTTCCCCGGCGCGTTCGAGCTGTCGCGCACGCCGATCGGCGCCGAGGCGGCCGACCGGATGCACCCGGACATGACCGATTACACCGACTTGGTGCGCTCGCACTGGATCACCGACGGCGGCGTGCTGGTCAACAAGCCGCTGGGGCCGGCGCTGGAGGAGATCTTCGAACGGTCCTCCTCCTCGGACGTGCGGCGGCTGCTGCTCTACGTGGTGCCCGCGGTGGACGCGGACGCCGCGGAGGTGCCGTGCGATCCGGCCGCCCCGCCGTTGCTCGGTTCGGCGCTGGCGAAGGTCCTCTCCACCGTGCTCAGCCAGACCATCAGCACCGAACTCGACGCACTCACCCGGCACAACGAATCCGTGGTCCGGGCCCGGGACACCCGGGTGGCGCTGGCCTCGTTCGGGGTGCGCTGCGGGGAGCTGGTGGACGAGCGGGTGCTGCGTGCCTTCCGGCAGCGGCGGGTGGCCGAGGACGCCGCGGATCTGGTCCGGGCCGCGGGCCGCCGGTATGCACTGTCTGAAAAGGACAGTGGGTGGGCGACCGGGACGTCCGCCCGGCTGTTCGACATCGCCGCGGACGGGCTTCGCCACGGCATGCCCGACACGATGCCCGCGGACGCCTGCCCGGCCGTCGAGATGGCGCGCTACCGCACGACCGCGCTGGACGATTCGGTCGCCACCGGCCTGCAGCTGATCAACGCCGGGTTCCGGCTGTTCCCGGACACCGGGCAGGCCGAACAGCTCAACGCGGCACGGGCGCGGCTGCACGAGGCCCGCAAAGCCGCCGCTCGTGGCGTGCGGTTGTCCGCGTGGGTGGCCCGCCACGATCCGCCTGCCGCGGGCATCAGCCTCCCGGACTGGATCGCGCAGCTCGCCCGGGAATGGGCAGAGCTGGGCGTTTCGGACGACCTGCGCGAAGCGTGGCCGAAACTCGTCGACGCGCTGCGCTCCGCCGCCCCGGTACTGCGAACGCTGGCGGGGGAGGAAGGCCGTTCGAAGGACGCGGCGGACATCGTCGTGACGTTGCTGGACTGGTTCGAACTCGACGATCGCACGCCGTCCGACGAGGTGGTGCAGTCCCGGCTGCTCCTGCTGCACGTGGCGACCCGCGGGCTGCTCGCCGAAGCGCCTTCGGTGGACCAGCGGGTGGATCTGGTGCAGGTCAGCGCGGACACCAGGACGCTGCTGGACCTGTCCCGGACACGCTGCGAGGACAAGCTGACCGGCACGCAGGCAAGCAATTTCGGCGCGTTCTACAAATCCTCGTGGCGGGCCAGCGACTGGATGTGGGGCCGGATCGACGGCTCGGGCTGGCTGATGCAGTGCCTGCTCGACCCGGTCCGCCTGAAGATGCTGCGGGACACCCTCGGCCGGGAGCAGTTCCGCGAGCAGGTCCGCGCCACCTTCACCGCGATCGGCTGGCAGCCCCCGAGCGCGGCCGACAACCCGGTGGCGGGCGAGCTCCCCGGCCTGCTCGCGCAGCTGGGTGAGGAGCTGGCGTTCCTCGGTCTCGACGCCGCGCTGGAGCCGGTCGATTTCGGCGAGGACCTGCCGTCCTCCCTCCCCGTCACCGCGATGGTGCTGGCCCGCGCCCGGCAGGCCGAGATCGCCCGCGAGGAGCTGCCCACGGTGGCGAAGCAGGCGGGGAAAGACGCCGCGGAAGGAAATGGGAAACCGTCCGAAAGCTTCCGGAAATTAATGGCGGCGCGGCCCCTGAAAAACGATCCGGAAGAATCCGGCGTGGTCGCGAATTCGGCCGCGCAACGTGCTTTTCAGGCCTGCCGGGTATCCGCGGAACGGTTCGACGGCGAACTCGGCTCGATGCTGCTCACGAAAACACTGGTCAAGGCCGGCGCCGCCGGGCTGAACGCGGCAGCCACCGCCACCCGGGTGCCGAAGACCCTGCAACCAGCGGCGAAGTTCGCGCGGACCGGCGGGCGCGGCGCGTGGTGGGTGACGCAGGGCGCGAACGGGCTCGGCCGGCCGTGGAACCTCCTCGTCGCGGCGATCACCGTGGTCGCCGGGCTCGTGCTCAGCGGCGAAGGCGGCGCGGTCCTGCAGTGGGTCGGGCTGCCGGTGGCCGCGGGGGCGCTGGTGTTCCTGCTGGTGAGCTTGCTGACGCTGCGGCGCAGGTGGCGCATGGTGCTCACGGTGCTTGCGGTGCTCGTTGTGGCGGGCCTGCTGTTCGCCGCGTTCCTGCCGCCGCTGGCGCACCCGCTGTTCGGCTGGCTGGGCTCGGTCGTCGAAGGCTGGCGCCAGGGACAGGCACCGGTGTGGTGGCTCGTCGTAGTGCTGCTGCTCGTCCTGCCCGCGGCCTGGACCCCGCTCGCCGCGGCCGGCCGGCGCATCCGCCCAGGTCGGCGGCGGTGAAGTTGCGCCGGAGCGGAAGACAAAGCATCGTCGGAGGCGACACGGCCGCTCACTATGGGTGAGCGGCCCAGCCGCACGTCATTCCCCGGATGGCGGTAGCTCAAACGTTTTTGTGGTCCTGATCACCGGTGAATTCGCGTCCTCGCAGGTGGGCGGGGTGCGAGTGGTGTGCGTCGCTGGCAGGGTGAAAATTCTCTGTTACGTTTCCTAAGTATGTCCGGAAAGCACTTGATCGAATCGCCGACCAAGGCCGATGGCGCCGCGCTTTGGCGAATCGCGCGTGATTCGCAGAAGCTGGATCTCAACACCCCGTACGCGTACCTGTTGTGGTGCCGGGATTTTGCCGAGAGTTCCGTGGTGGCCAAGGTGGACGGCGAAGCGGTGGGATTTGTGATCGCTTACCGGAGGCCCTCGGAGCCCGCCGCGGCGCTCGTCTGGCAGGTCGCGGTCGACGCCTCGCAGCGGGGGAAGGGCCTGGCCGGGCAGCTGCTGGACGCGCTGTTCACGCGGCTGTCCGCGGACGGCGTGCGGTACCTGGAGACCACCATCACCCCGGACAACGAGGCGTCCATCCGGCTGTTCTCGTCGTTCGCGAAGCGCTGGAACGTGGCACTGGAGTCGCGCCGGCTGTTCGAGTCCGCGGATTTTCCGGACGGCGGGGGCGGGCACGAGCCCGAGGACCTCTACCGCATCGGACCGTTGCTGCGTAACTGATCCGTCAATTTCGCCGAGTAGGAGCGAAAGAACAACGTCATGAGCATCTTCGAAGAGCTCGAATCGGAAGTCCGCAGCTACAGCAGGGGGTGGCCGGTCGTGTTCGACCGGGCACAGGGCAGCTGGCTCTACCGCGAGGACGGCAAGCCCTATCTCGACTTCTTCGCCGGCGCCGGCGCACTCAACTACGGGCACAACAACCCGGCGCTCAAACAAGCCCTGATCGATTATCTGCAGCGCGACGGCGTCACCCACGCGCTGGACATGTTCACCGCGGCCAAACGGGATTTCCTGGAGATCTTCAAGGAAAAGATCCTCGGCCCGCGCGAGCTGGACTACAAGATCGTCTTCCCCGGCCCCGGCGGCGCCAACGCGGTGGAAGCCGCGCTGAAGCTGGCCCGCAAGGTGACCGGCAAGGAAGCGGTCATCAACTTCACCAACGCCTTCCACGGGATGACGCTGGGCGCGCTGTCGGTGACCGGCAACTCGATGAAGCGCGGCGGGGCCGGTGTCCCGCTGGTGCACGCCACGCCGATGCCCTACGACCAGTACTTCGACGGCGCGTACCCGGACTTCCTCTACTTCGAGAAGCTGCTGGAGGACTCCGGTAGCGGCCTGAACGAACCGGCCGCGGTGATCGTCGAAGGCGTGCAGGGCGAGGGCGGGATCAACGCCGCGCGCCTGGAATGGCTGCGCGGTCTCGACGACCTGTGCAAGCGGCACGGCATCCTGCTCATCCTCGACGACGTGCAGATGGGCTGTGGCCGCACCGGCCCGTTCTTCAGCTTCGAGGACGCGGGCATCAAGCCGGACATGATCTGCCTGTCCAAGTCCATCGGCGGGTACGGCATCCCGATGGCGCTCACGCTGATCAAACCCGAGCTGGACGTGTGGGAACCGGGCGAGCACAACGGCACCTTCCGCGGGATCAGCCCGGCGTTCGTCACCGCGGCCGAGGCGCTGCGCGTGTACTGGAGCGACGACGAGCTGGAGAAGTCCACGAAGGCCAAGGGCGAGCGCGTCGCCGAGGCTTTCGCCGGCCTGATCAAGCGCTACCCCGAAGCCAACCTGGTCGCCAAGGGCCGCGGCCTTGCCCGCGGGATGGAGTTCGCCGACGGCAAGCTGGCCGGCGCGGTGTGCAAGGAAGCCTTCGACCGCGGTCTGCTGATGGAGACCTCCGGTCCGGACGGCGAAGTGATGAAGCTGCTGCCGCCGCTTACCCTCACCGACGACGAACTCGGCACGGGCCTGTCGATCATCGACGAGTCCGTCGCCGCCGTCCTCTGATACCCCAGTTTTCCGACAAGGAGCCGATTTTGCTGGTCCGCACGCTCGACGAGATCACCGACACCGACGCCGACATCAAGACCCCCAACTGGCGGAGCAAGCGCATCATCCTCGCCAAGGAGGGTGCCGGCTTCTCGGTGCACGAGACCACGCTGTACGCGGGCACGGTCAACGATTTCTGGTACGCCAACCACATCGAGGCCGTTTTCATCACTTCGGGTGAAGGCGAGATCGAGGACAAGACGACCGGCGAGGTGCACCAGCTCAAGCCCGGTTCGCTGTACCTGCTCAACAACCACGACAAGCACCAGGTCCGGCCGCGCACCGAGATGAAGACGGTGTGCGTGTTCAACCCGCCGGTCACCGGCCGCGAGGTGCACGACGAGAACGGGGTGTACCCCCTGGTCGCCGAAGAGACCGCCTGAGAGTTACCCCGGCCGCCGCCGCTCCCGCCACCGGATCGAGGGGAACCCGCCCGAAGGAGGCATGCTGTGACGCTGATGGACACCCGGGTCGATGACGGATATCCGACCCGGATCACCGGCACGCCGGAGAGACTTCCGCGCGTGCATCCGACGGTGTGGGGCACCGAGGCCGAAGGCCCGCTCGACGCCGCGACACTGGCCGCCCACGACGCCAAGGGCTACACGGTGATCGAGGGCCTGCTGTCCCCCGGTGAGGTCCAGACCTACTGGCAGGAGCTGGTCCGGCTGTCCTCGAAAGAGGCGGCGGCCGGGGACGAACGGGTGATCACCGAGGCGCGCACCGGGGAGGTCCGGTCGGTCTTCGACGTGCACGAGACCTCCGAGCTGATCGCCGAACTGGTGCGCGACCCGCGCGTGCTCGACCGGGCCCGGCAGCTGCTCGGCTCGGAGGTCTACGTGCACCAGAGCCGGATCAACTACATGCCGGGGTTCCGGGGCACCGGCTTCTACTGGCACTCGGACTTCGAGACCTGGCACGCCGAGGACGGGATGCCGGTCCCGCGCGCGGTCAGCTGCTCGATCGCGCTCACCGACAACTACGTGTTCAACGGCGGGCTGATGGTGATGCCGGGCTCTCAGCGCACCTTCGTGCAGTGCGCGGGCGAGACCCCGGAGGACAACTACCGCAGCTCGCTCAAGGACCAGCGGGTCGGGGTGCCGGACGAAGACGACATCGTCGCGCTGGCCGCCGAGCACGGGATCGATCAGTTCACCGGCGCGGCCGGATCCGCACTCTGGTTCGACTCGAACATCATGCACGGCTCGTCGAACAACATCACCCCGTATCCACGGTCGAACATCTTCCTGGTCTTCAACAGCGTGGAGAACGCGCTGCGGGAGCCGTTCGCGGCCAGCGCGCCGCGGCCCTCGTTCATCGCGGGGCGGGACAGCACGCCGGTCACACGGTGACCAGCGCCACGGTGGCCCTGCGGTGGGTCGCCGGTAGCGGGGAATGTGCTCCCTGTTACGTTGACCGCACTCGCTCCGGTGCCGGTGGGCTCCGGAGCGGAGCAAGGTTGCCTTTCGCGGCCCGGGTTCTTCGCTCGGGGTGAGCCCACCCGTGCCACGGGGCAGCCGGAGATCGGGTGGACCGCGCCCCCTGGCGGCCCGGCCGATGTTCACCGAGCCCGGCCCCGCGCCATCAGATCGGGACTGATGACGCGGAGCCGGGCTCGTTTGTCCTCCGCGCCCGGAGAGCCGGTGCTTCCCGGCGGAGCGTGCCCGGTACCTTGATCATTCCGGCTGGGGACGAGCCTGGGAGGTGCGCGCGAGCATGGCCGATGCCGGCGCCCGGATCGAACTGCTCGGTCCGGTGCGGTTGTTCGACGGCGACCGGGTCGTCCCGATCGGCGGTCCCGGGGTCAAGGGACTGCTCGCGCTGCTCGCCCTGCGGGTGGGCAAGGTCGTTCCGCTCGAAGAGATCATCGACGCGCTGTGGGGCCACGATCCGCCCGCCACCGCCCGGACCATCGTGCAGGGCAACGTTTCGCACCTGCGGCGGATCCTGCGGCAGTTCGGCGACGGCCCGGTGACGGAGATCCGCACCAGCCCGCCCGGGTACCAGCTCGCCGCCGAACCGGAACGGATCGACGTGCACCACGCGCGGGCGTTGTTCGACCGGGCCGTGCCCGCCCCGCCCGAACGAGCCGCCACGCTGCTGGCCGAAGCACTCGCGCTGTGGCAGGGCCCGGCGTTGTCCGGAGTGCCGGATTCGGTGCGTGCGCCGGAATTGGCGGAGCTGCGGCTGGCGATCCACGGCGCCCGGGTGGACGCGGACCTGGCGCTGGGCCGGTACAGCGAACTGATCGTGGAGCTGAGCCCCATCGTGCGGGGCGACCCGCTGGCCGAACGGACCGCGGCTCAGCTGATGCGCGCGCTCTACCACGCCGGCCGCCGCGGCGAGGCCCTTGAGCTTTACCGCACGGTTTCCCGCGCCACCCTCCGCACGCTCGGCATGGAACCAGGTGCGGATCTGCGGTGGCTGCACGAACGGGTGCTCCACGACGACCTCCCGGCCCGGGAACACGCGATGCCACCGTCGGGTGCCGCGCCGTCGCAGCTGCCGCCCGCGTTGCCTGCGCTCGCCGGACGGGCGGCTGACCTGGCCTGGCTGGACGGGCTCACCGGCGGCGTGGCCGTCGTATCGGGGACGGCCGGAGTCGGCAAGAGCGCGCTGGTGCTCTGGTGGGCGCACCGGGCGGCACCGCACTTCCCGGACGGGGTGTTGTTCGCGGCCCTGCACGGCTTCGATCCGCACCACCCGCCGGCGGCACCGGGCGATCTGCTGGCCCAGTTCCTGCTCGGGCTCGGGGTGCCCGCCGACGAAGTGCCCGAGGCACTGCACGAGCGGGCCGCGCTGTACCGCTCGACGATCGCCGGCCGCCGGATGCTCGTGGTGCTCGACGACGCGCGCTCGGCCGAGCAGGTGCGGCCGCTGCTGCCGCCGGGGGCGGGCTCGCGCACGGTGGTCACCAGCCGGTCGCGGATGGAGGGGCTGGCCGTGTCCGACGCGGCGCAGTTGCGGGTGCTCGGCACGCTCGAACCGGCGGACGCGGTCCAGGTGATCGAGGAGCTGGCCGGACCGGCGGACTTCGACCTCAACCACGCGCTCGCCCGGCTGTGCGGCTATCTCCCGCTCGCCCTGCGGATCGCCGGCGCCCGGCTCGCTGCCAGTCCACAGTGGACTATCGAGGGACTGGTGGCGGAGCTGGGCAACGAACGCACCCGGCTGGCCGCGCTGGACGTGACCGGCGCCGAGGACGACGGGGTGCGCGCGGCGTTCGACGTCTCCTTCCGCAGACTGCCCTCCGAGCTTGCGCGCACGCTGGTACGGCTCGGCGCGGTCCCCGGCCGGCAATTCGGGCCGTACCTGGCCGCGGCGGTCGCGGAGATCCCGGTGACGCAGGCTCGGCGCGAGCTGCGCACGCTCACCGCGCACAGCCTGCTGACCGAGACAGCTCGTGACGTCTTCGCGCCGCACGATCTCGTCCGGCTGTACCTGCGCGAGCTGGCGGAAACGGAGCTGTCCCGCCAAGAGCGGGCCGTGGTCCTCGATCGGGCGGTGCGCTACCACCAGGCCGCTTCGGACACCGCGCGGCGGCGGATGCTGCGGATCGTCGACCCGCTCGACTTCACCGGTCTCGTACCGTCCGACGGGCTGCCTCCGCTGCGCACGTTCGACGAGGCGCAGGACTGGTTCGCCGCGGAATGGCCGACGCTGCTGGCGGTCTTGAACGCCGCGTACGCCGAAGCGCGGTACGTCGAAGTGTGGCGGCTGGCGCGAGTGGCGCACACCTACCGGGTCGTATGCCCGCTGTACGAGGACTGGCTGCAGCTGGTCGATCTCGGGCTGGCCGCCGCCGAGGCCGCGGATGAACCGCTCGGGCAGTGCTGGATGCTCATCTCGCGGTGTGCGATCGCGCTGACTTTCGAGCTGTCACAAGGCAGTCTCGCGGACGCCGAACGGGCGGTGGAGCTGGCGGGCAAGCTGCCGGAGTCGCGTTCGCTCGCCGTGGCGCGGATCCACCTCGGCAGTGTGCTGACCCTGCTCGGCCGCTACGCGGAGGCGACCGCCTGCCTGCTGGAAACGGCCGCCGAGGCCGAGCAGGCCGGTGATCTGGAGCTGCGTGGGCAGGCGCTGAACAACTGTGCCGAAACCGAGAAGCGCGCCGGCCGCCCGGTCGAGGCGATCGGCCACGAGCTGGCCTCCCTGGAGATCGACCGCGAACTCGGCGACGACAGCTACGCCGTGGTCTCCATGAACAACCTCGCCGAGCTGTACCTGGACATCGGCGAACTGGATACCGCGCAACGCTACGCGACAGAGGCGGTCTCGCTGGCCGTTACGCGGCAGTTCGAACTGCAGGAAGGCATCCTGCGCGTCACGCTGGCCCGGATCCTGCAGGCGAAACTCGCGCTCGAACCGGCCCGCGCGGAGTACGACCGCGCGATCGCGCTGTACGAGCGGATGCACCCACGTCGGCTCGAAGCGCTGAAGAAGGAGGCGGCGGAGCTGGGACAAGGCCTTCCCGAGCCTCCGCCGCCAGTACCGGAGTGAGGCTGTTTACGCAGGTCAGCCCTACTCTGGCGGGGTATCCTTAGTGAGTTCTTAGCGGCTCGCCGCCGCGCCCAAGTAGGGTCGGCGGGGTCGCCGGTGGAGCCCTCGGGGAGGGGCAGGCAGGGAAACCGGCGACGGGCCCGCGCGCGAGCGGACGGGCCCGCAGAACCGCGGGGAGCGGTTCGGTGGCGGTTGGCCGGCCGAGATGGGGGCGCGGCCGGCCGGCCGCCAGGCGGGATCAGCCGACGTTGGCCGTGCAGAGCGCGATCGTCGTCCCGCTGTTCTGGGCGATCGTCTTACCGTCGACCACGATCGCGCACCTGATCTCATTCGTCACGCCGGCGTTGGTGGTGTTCGCGGTGAGCGTGAGCGTTGGCTTGCCGCCGTCGTAGGAGGCGCGTCCGTGCCACTGGTCGGTGCTGGCCGGGGCGGTATCGGTGCGCTGAGCGTCCAGCGTGCCGTAGCGCACGATCGCCCCGCCGGCCGAGGACACCACGAAATCGACCGCGTGGGCGTCCTTGGTGACCGGCGGGATGTGCAGCTGACTGGACTGCGAAATGCCGAACGTGGACGGGTACAGCAGGATCGCGCCGTAGAGCAGCGCGGCCAGCACCGAGATGACCACCCCGATCGACGCGATACCCCGGCCGCGCATCCGGCCGGGCACGGCCAGCACCACGCCGGCGACTCCGGCCACCAGCCCGATTCCGGCCAGTAGCAAGGCGAAGTACCCCTGCTCGGGCAGGAACGCCACACCGGCCGCGGCCAGCCCACAGATCACCGAGACGCCGCCGGGCAGGTTGGCCCGGAGCCTTCCTTGCGGTGGGTTGCCGGTGCTGCCCGGTGGCGTGGCTGGGCCGTGGGATGCCGGCGGCGGGTTCCTCCGGGGTGCCGCACCCGTGCCGGGGGGCGGGTCCTCTCGACGAGGCGGCCTGGCGGGGACGTCCGGCCGGCCGTGCCGCGGTGGTCTGGACGGTCGCGGCTGCGGGGTCGTCATGCGGGCGCCTTCCGGGTCGGAGTGCGAAGACGCTAACGCAGATGCCGCCGCCCTGTCCGGAATCGTTACCGACTACTGATGTCATTACCGACCGCAAACCCGGCATCACTGGCTGATCCCGGCGGCCGGGCTGCCCCTCACTGGTCGAAAAGATTGACCTCGGGCGCGATCTCCAGCAGTTCGTGCACCGGGCGGCCACGCCGGCCGTCGATCGTCGTGGTGCGCACGACGCGGAGCCGCGCGGTCACCGGACGATCCAGATTCTCCTTGATCTGGTCGAGCAGATCCGGGGCCACCGCACCCTGGATCGTGCCGCCGGATTCGCGTTCCAGGTAGAAGATCCGCCGCCGGGTGCGCACGCCGTCGAGCCGCCCGGTCACCGTTTCGTAGCCCACTGCTTCACGCGATTCGCGCAGGCTGCTCTGCAGGATCTTGGCCTGATCGGCGGTCATGCTGCGGGTGATCAGCTCGCCGGCGGTAGGGGTGAGCGCCATGCCGATCCCGGCGTGCTTGCTGACCGCGTTGACGATGTCGCTCACCGCGTTGCGCACGGTGTCGCGCTGCAGCAGCACCGCGTCCAGCGCGCCGTCGTCGGAACCGTTGGCGGGCAGGATTTCGCAGAGTTCCTTCACCGCGCGCTCGGACAGCGTCTCGATGCCGTCGTGGATCAGCGCGTCCTCGAAGGCCGGCTCCGGGAAACCGAAGAAGATCGCGTTGCCCGCCTGTCCTTTTTGGATCAACGGCGCCTTGTCCCGGTCGGTCTGCTGGACGAAGGTGACCTCATTGGACGGATTGCGGATGATGTGCCCGACCTTCGCGGTGGCGTCCTGCAACGCGCGGCTGATGTCGGAAAAGGTGTACGCGTCCAGGTGCGACTCGCCGATCACCGACACGTGCAGCAGCGGGGAGCGCGCAGTGCGCTCGAATTTCGCGTTCGCCGCCATCGCCGAGGCCCGGGCCAGATCGTCCAGCCAGGTACCGCCGGGGATCTCGTCGGCGATCCGCCGGAACTCGTTTCTCACCAGACCATCTCCGGAATACCGCGGCCGCCGCCGGCCCACACCGATTCCCACACGTCCTCGTCGCCGGGACGGCACAGGAAGCCGTCGAGCATCCCGCCCACCGGCTGGATCTGGTCGAGGTACATCGCGGGCTGCCCGACGATCACGCCACGCAGCGTGAGCAGCCCGTACAACGCGGTCCGCCCGGCGTCGTCGAGCCGTTTGAGCGCACCCCAGTCGTCCGGGAGCAGCACCACGTCGACGCCGGGCGGCGGGTAGGCGGTGCGGGTCACGAACGCGCCGCCGAGCCAGGCCCGGCCGGAGGTGATCACCCGCTGGGCGACACCGAGGTAACTGTTGAGCGCACTGAACAGTATTTCGCGCTCGTTCTGATGCGGGGCGTCGTAGACCAGCCGCTCGTAGACGTCGGCGAGATCGGCTTCGTGGCGGCCTGGGGGCAGCAGGTGCTGGGGAGTCCAGTGCGGGAGCGCCATCGGACCTCCTGACCTAGTCCGGGCGCCGTCGGTGCCCGCTCACCGTACGTAGCCGAATCTACCAGGTGGGTGTCAGCCTCCGCGTCCAGGGCGTCGCGCGGGCTGGTCCGCCCGTGGCCGGTCCGGCGGCGGGTAGTCCCGCGCCGAGGGCCAGTTCAGCTCCCCGGACAGCCGTGGTTCCGGGTCCGGCAGCGGATATCCGCCGGAGTCCTGCGGCTGGTACGGCTCGTCCGGATCGACGTCCGGGTAGTCGTTGTAGACGCGTTCGGGCTCGTCGTCGTGGTACTCGTAATGCTCGTAATGGTGGTCTGCGCGGTGGTCGTCGTGGTGGTCGTAGTGCGCGGGTTCCGCGGCAGGCGCGAAGTGCTGGGTCCGCTCGGCCTCGACCGGCGCGGGCGGCTCCGCGGGCGGGCGCGGTGGTTCCGGCTCGGCCACGGCAGCGCGCGGCCGGCTTCTCGGGACCGCCTGGGTGAGCCCCCACATCACCGCCGCCCCCAGCAGAAACGAGATGAGCAGCCACAGCCAGATCTGCCCGAAGAGCCACAGCATTCGCCATCACCTCTGTTCCACGGCGATCTCGACGCGCCGATCGTCGTCACCTGAGCCGGAATTGCCTGGCGCACTGCTGCTGCCGATCGCGAGCAGCCGGTCGGACGGCACGTCTTCGCGGGTCAGCAGCCGCACCACGGTCAATGCGCGGTTGCGGGAAAGTTTGCGCGCGGCACTGCGCCCGCCCGGACCGTCCGCGACGCGCCCGGTGATGCGGTACCGCAAGCTGTCCGGGGCATCGCGGAGCAACGGCGCGACGTCGCGTGCGGCCTTTTCGCCTTCGTCGGTCAGCTTCGCGCTGTCCGGTTCGAAGGTGATCGGCGCGTCCGCGAGCCGCCGGTCGAGTTCGTCCTGGACGCCGGCGCGATCGGCCGGCGGCGCGGACGGCTCGGGCGATGTGCTGGACGTGCTGGGCGGCGCGCTGCTCGGCGGGACGCTGGTGCTCGGCGCGGGTGCGGAGGTGGCCGGCCCGATCCCGCCGGACGCCTGTGCCGATTGGACCCCGTCGACGCCTTGCACGATGCCGAGCGCGCGGCCGGCCTGTTCGGCCGGGAATCCGGCAAGCGTGGCCTGCCTGCCGGAGAACCGGACGTCGCCGTTGTGGATCCCCGCCGCGTCCAGCGCGGCCCGCGACCGGCTCGCCAGGTCGCCCTCGATACCGTCCGCCCGCAGCCACATGGTGAGCCCCGAGAGCAGTGCCGTGACCAGCACCGCGATCGGGATCAGGCGTAGCCATCCACGTGCACCGGACATAGCGGAACCCTATGCCGGGCAAGCTGCGTTGGCGACCTGGTGAGCGCCGCCGTTCGGGTGGCAGCCGGCGGGTTCGGCGGGTGATCTCCGTGCCGGGTGAGGGAGTGACCGGCTCCGGCTACGAAGCGTTGCCGGGCAATGGTCCAGTCCGGTGACGGTGTTCCCAGCGGCCCGCTCGCAGGGCGGGTCAGGACGCGGCGGCGTTGTCCCGCAACTCGATGGCCGCCGTCTCCATGGGCAGCAACGGGGACAGCTGCGGGCGCTTCGGAGACAGCCCGTCGCCCATCGACTCGCCGCGCAGCTGGCGGCGGATCCACGGCAGCAGGTGCAGCTTGGTCCAGGCGAGATCCGAACGGCGGGAGCTGATCCAGTTCGCCGGTTCGGCGCTCGACGGGTACGGCTCGCGCCAGTCCTCGGTCACCGGGACGCCCAGCACCTCGGCGGTGAGCAGGGCGATCCGGCGATGCGCGTCCGTGGTGAAGTGCAGGCGGTCGTCGCTCCACGCGCGGCGGTCGTGCAGCGGGGCCATCGTCCACAGGTCGACCATCTTCGCGCCGTGCCGGGCCGCGATCGCCCACAGATGCGTGTTGTAGATGGCCACCTTGCCGCGGAGCACGCTCATCACCGACAGCGCCTTGGTGTCCGGGCCGTTGAAGATCACCACCGGGATCCCCGCCTCGCGCAGCGCGGCCACGCCCGCCTCCAGCCGCGCGGCGATCGCGTCCACGTCCGCGCCGGGCACGATCACGTCGTTGCCGCCCGCGCACAGGGTGACCAGATCGGGTTTGAGCTCCAGCGCCTGCGGCAGCTGCTCGGCCATGATCTCGTCGAGCATCTTCCCGCGCAGCGCCAGGTTGGCGTACTGGAAGCCGGGCTCGCCGGCGGCCAGCATCTCGGCGAGGCGGTCGGCCCAGCCGCGGAACGTGCCGTCCGCCCGCTTGTCGTTGAGGCCTTCGGTGAAACTGTCACCGATCGCCACGTAGCTGTCGATCCCGTACACGCTGGGTCCCCTTTCCCGCCGCCACGCCCTGTCCCCGGTAGTCGTTGTACACCACAACTAACAGTGGGAAGTCCCCGTATCCTTCCTTCCGGCCACCCCTGGTTCAGTCGCAGGTCACAGTTTCTTACCCGGCAGGCCGGTTCCGCTAGTGCATTACCGCCCGTTCGAGCTGCCGGAATCACCGGAAAGCCGGACAATTCGGGCTCCGGTTGTGGCAAAGATCTCGGGTTCTGGGGACGACCACGGCGAATGCGGCAGGGTGGGAATGTGACGGACGAAACCGGCGCGCCCGGGACCGAGGCGGCCGCGAACCATGCCGACGCGGCTGGACGCGGGGCGTTTCCGGGGGCCTCCGGCCCGGGCGCGGCCCCGGATCCTTCGGACACGGACGGCTCCGTCGAGGCTTCGGAGCGTGCGAATCGAGAGGTGGAAGGCGCGCACATCGGCGACCGGGGAACCATCGGACAGGACGCCGCGACCTCCGGCGCTGTGGCCCAGAACGCCGCTACTCCGGACGCCGCCCCGGATATCCCGACCTCGGACTCCGCGACCTCGGACGCTGCCGCCCTGGAAACCGGGACCTCGGACATCGCGGCCTCGGACACCACGGTCCCCGACCTCGCCGCACCGGACGCGGCAAGGCCGGGCGCTGCAGCCCTCAACGACGCGGCCCCGGATACCGCGGCCCCGGATACCGCGACCCCGGGAACCGCAACCTCGGATACCACCTCGGGAACCACCACCTCGGGAACCGCGGACTCGGCAACCACGGCCAAGCCCGAGCGGGAGTCGCTCACGCAGATTCTCGGCGGCCGCAGAGGCGCGATCGACGCCAGCGTCCCGCCGCTGGCCTTCGTGATCGGGTGGCTGGCGACCGGACGGTCCGTCTCCTGGGGAGCGATCGTCGCGATCGGGGTCGCGGTGGTGCTCGGGGGTTACCGGGTGCTGCGGGGGGACAAGGCGCGGGCGGTGGTGGTGAGCCTCGCCGCGGTCGTGATCGCGGCGTTGATCGCCCTGCACACCGGGCGGGCGGAGGACTTCTTCCTGCTGCAGCTGCTTTCCAACGCGGCCAGCGCACTGCTGTTCGCGGCGAGCGTGGTCGTGCGATGGCCGTTGCTCGGGGTGATCGTCGGGTTGCTGCTCGGGCAGAAAACGCGGTGGCGCCGGGATCCGGCACTGCTGCGGGCCTACTCCTGGGCGAGCTGGGTGTGGGTGCTGCAGTACCTGCTGCGGGTGGTGATCTACGGGCTGCTCTGGTCCGCCGGGCAGGTGGTCGCGCTCGGGGTGGCGCGCACGGTGCTCTCCTGGCCCCTGGTCGCCGCGACGGTGGCGGTGAGTGGCTGGGTGCTGTACAAGACGTTGCCTGACGATCATCCGGGGCTACGGCCGGCCCGCGGCGAACAGCCGCGAGCCTGACCGGCCCGGAACATGAGGCGGCCCCCGGCGAGGGGGGAGGGTCCGGGGGCCGGGTCCTACGTTACCCGGCGCGGAGGGGTTGAGTCGACGGTTTCGGCCCAACCGGTCGGTTTTCGGTCGCACTCATCCGCGACGGGGCCGCGGCGCGGCTTCGCCCCAGGCCGCCACAGCGGCCAGCCAAGCTGCGCCGAGTACACCATCGGAGCTGGTCAGGACGTCGAGCCCGGCCAGTCGGGCGCGAACCTGTGCCCCTACGGGGCTGTCCTCGGACAGTACGCTGCCGACGAGCACGATCGGAGTTTTTTCTTTCGGCTCCCGCGTGGCGCGCGCCGTTTCGACCAGGTGCGTGGCGGCTTCGGCCACGATTTCACTCGCAACGGGGTCCCCCGTACGGGTGGCCGCACTCACCAGCGGGGCGAACCGGGCCAGCCGTACCGGCGCTTCGGCGTTGACTCGCGTGATCAACGTCCTCGCCACCGTGAGCCGCGCCGGACCGTCCGAAGTGGTCTGGTCCATTGCGGACGGTCCGAGTGCTTCGCCCAGCACGGCCGCCGCCAGCCCGTCCGTCGGATGCCCGCGTTCCAGCGCGGTCAGTGTGGCCCGGACCGCTTCGCGGCCGAGCCAGAAGGCGGAGCCTTCGTCGCCGAGCAGCCAGCCGTGTCCGCCGGCGGTGCCGGTCATCCGCCGGGACCGGATGCGCCCGGCGATCGAACCGGTGCCCGCGACGAGCACCGTGCCGTCCGGCGCGGAGGTCGCCGAGGCGTAGGCCACCTCGGCATCGGTGACGGTCCGGACGATTTCGCCGAGCCCGATCCGCTGCCAGGCAGCGGCGAATTCCGCGGCGACGGACGGGTCGCACAGCTTGCTCACCCCGGCCATCCCGACCACGGCGGCGGCCACGTCCCGCCGCCCGGCCAGCGCCGCGGAGATCGCCCCGGCGATGCGCGCGGCCGCCTCGGCGGGCGGGTGCGCGTGGGGATTCGCTCCACCTGCGGAGGCCGAGCCCAGTACGGCACCGGAGGCGTCGATCACGATCGCGCGGGTCGACGTGCCACCGGCGTCCACGCCAACGACGGAACTCACCGTGTTTTGGTCACCTTCAGCAAGCCCCGTGGGCTGTCCGGGTCACCGCCGCGGGCAAGGGAAAGCCCGAGCGCGATCCGCTGAATCGGCAGCACTTCCAGCACCGGCGCCAGTTCCTCGGCGCTCGGCGCGACCGGGATGCGCAGCGCGGCGGGCACATCGTGGGCCGCGGAACCGACCGCGAGCACGTCCGCGCCCCGCTCGTTGACCGCCTCCAGCACCTCGCGCATCGCTTCGCCACCACGACCCGCGCTGGTCGCCGCGAGCACCGCGGTCTCGCCGTCGACTGCTGCGACGGGGCCGTGCAACAGGTCTGCGCCGCTGTACGCGCGGGCGGCCAGATAGCTCGTCTCGGCCAGCTTGAGCGAACCTTCGAGCGCGGTCGCGTAGGAGTAGCCGCGGCCGGTGGTCAGCACCCGATCCACGAAGCGGTACCGGTCCACCGCGCGCTGCACGCCTTCGGCTGCGCCTTCGAGGGTCTGCTGCGCCAGCTCGCCGATCCGCTCGGCCTCCTCGCCCTTGCCGCCGCGGACAGCGTCGATGAACAGGTACAGCGCGAGCAGTGTCGCAGAGTACGTCTTGGTCGCGGCCACTGCCTTTTCCACGCCGGCGCCGATGTCCACGCCGAGTTCCGCGGCCGCGCGCAGCGGTGAATCCGGGGTGTTCGTGACGGACACGGTCAGCGCGCCCTGACGCCGGGCGGTCTCGGTGATCTCGATCAGATCGGGCGAACCGCCGCTCTGGCTGACCGTGACGAACAGCACATCGCGTAGGTCGGGACGAGCCCCGTAGAGCGTCGCGGTGGACGGGGAAACCAATCCCGCGGGAAGGCCGAGAAGTACCTCGATCAGGTATTTCGCGTACAACGCCGCGTGATCACTGGAACCGCGGGCGGCGAGGAGCGCGAACCGCGGCGGATTTTGTGAAATCTTTTCGGCTACGTCCGCTATTCCGGCCCGCCGCTCGACGAGTCCGGCCAATACGGCAGGCTGCTCGGAGATTTCCGCGGCCATGTGCTCGCCGGGATGGTGTCGGGTCATCACTTTCCTCTCCGTCGGGACGAGGTGTCCCGGAAGGTCTGCGCGGCGTGCGATCAGGTCTAGACCAATGTTAGCCGGGCACGGCACCCGCGGAAAAGGGTACGTTTCTTCACGGGGACGTGGCTCATTGGTGAGGCGAAACTGAGGGAGTCGGTCATGCTGGAGACATCCCCCGCGGGCGAGGCGGGGACGACGACGGGAGTGCGCGGACAGCGCGAACCCAAATACTGGGCGTTGAAGCAGCATCTGCTGGACCTGCTCGACGCGTTGCCGCCGGGTTCGCCGATCCCGACCGAGCGCGCGCTGGCCGGGGAGTTCACCGTGTCCCGCACCACCGTGCGGCAGGCGCTGGCGGACCTGACCGCGGAAGGGCGCCTGCACCGCGTGCAGGGCAAGGGCACCTTCGCCGCGGAGCCGAAACTCGCGCAGCGGCTGCAGCTGTCCTCCTACACCGAGGACATGCGCAAACAGGGCCTGAAGCCCTCGTCGAAACTGCTCGAACTGGAGGAATTGCCGGTAGAGGGCGAACTGGCGAAACTGCTCGGGATCCGCACCGGCGCGAAGATGCTCCGGCTGCGCCGGTTGCGGCTGGCCGATGCCCAGCCGATGGCGCTGGAGACCACGCACCTGCCGCTGGGCCGGTTCCGCGGGCTGCGCAAGCACATCACCGCGGGCGGTTCGCTGTACGCGGTGCTGCGGGAGCATTACGGAGTGGAGCTGGAGCGCGCGGAGGAGACCATCGAGACCTCGCTCGCCGGTCCGCCGGAGGCCGAGATGCTCGGCTCGGACGTCGGCATGCCGGTCCTGATGCTCACCCGGCATTCCTTCGCCACGGACGGGAAACCGGTCGAGTTCGCGCGCGCGGTCTACCGCGGCGACCGGTACAAGTTCACCACCACGCTGCTGCCGTGACCGCGTGCCGGTGAGCGCGCCCGGGATCCGGTGGGGCACCGGCGCCGCGCGCGGAGTACTGGCCACCACCATCCTCGGCTCGGGGATGGCGATGCTCGACGGCACCATCGTGAACGTCGCGCTGCCCCGGATCGGCGAGGAGCTGGGTGCCTCGGTGGCCGGGCTGCAGTGGATCCTGGACGGGTACCTGCTCGCGCTCGCCGCGCTGATCCTGGTGGCCGGCATGCTCGGCGATCGCTACGGCCGTCGCCGGGTGTACCTGATCGGCGTGGTCTGGTTCGGGCTCGCGTCCGGGCTGTGCGCGGTGGCGCCGTCCACCGAGCTGCTGGTGGCGTTCCGGGTCCTGCAGGGCGTCGGCGGTGCCCTGCTCACGCCGGGCTCGCTGGCGATCCTGCAGTCCTCGTTCGTGCCGGCCGACCGGGCCCGCGCGATCGGTGCGTGGTCCGGGCTCGGCGGGCTGGCCGCCGCGGTCGGTCCGCTGGTCGGCGGGCTGCTCGTGCAGGCCTGGTCGTGGCGGCTGGCGTTCCTGATCAATCTGCCGCTGGCCGTCGCCGTGGTGCTGATGGCGCAGCGGTTCGTGCCGGAGTCCCGCGATCCGGCGGCCACCGGGCAGCCGGACTACCGGGCCGCGGCGATCGGCGCGCTCGGGCTCGCCGGGCTGACCGGGGCGCTGGTCGAGGCGCCGGTCCGCGGGATCGGTGACCCGGTGGTGCTGCTGGCTCTGCTGGCCGGCGTGCTTGGGCTCGGCTTGTTCGTGCTGCTGCAGCATCGGTCGGCCGAACCACTGGTGCCGCCCATGTTGTTCCGCGACCGCACGTTCACGCTGTCCAACGCGCTGACTTTCGTGGTCTACGCGGCGCTCGGCGGCGTGATGATGTTGCTGGTGCTGCAGTTGCAGGTCTCGCTCGGGTACCCGCCGACCCTGGCCGGGCTCGCCGGGCTGCCGATCACCATCCTCATGCTGCTGCTGTCCAGCCGTTCCGGGGCGTTGGCGCAGCGGATCGGCCCGCGGGCCCAGCTGGTGGCCGGGCCGATCGTGATCGGCGCCGGGATGTTGCTGCTGACCAGGGTCGGACCGGGGTCCTCGTACGTGGGGTCGGTGCTGCCCGCGGTCGTGGTGTTCGGCCTCGGGCTGGCCACGGTGGTCGCCCCGGTGACCGCGACAGTGCTCGCCGCAGCCCCGGACCGCTACGCCGGCGTGGCCTCCGGGGTGAACAACGCGATCGCCCGATCGGGTGGGTTGCTGGCGGTGGCGGTGCTGCCCGCGGCGGCCGGGCTGACCGGGGCCGCCTACCGCGATCCGGTCGCGCTCACCGCGGGCTGGCGGACCGCGCTGGTGATCTGCGCCGTGCTCGCGGTGGCCGGCGGGCTGATCGCGCTGGGCATCCACAACGGCGTGCTCGGCCGTGCGGACCAGCCGGACGAGGCGCCGCACCCGGACGACAGCCCGCACCCGGGCGAATGCCTGCACTGCGGGGTCGAAGGCCCGCCGACGCATGTCCACCCGGGCCACTCCACGACGCCCGGCGGGTCACATGGGCGGTGAGTGGCCGGGCACCGTTCTGGGCTCGGGATGGTGGCGGTATCGGGATGGTGAGGCGGGGTGGTGACGGGTTCGGGATGGTAGGGCGGATGGCGTGGGGATGGGGATGGCGGCTCGGGATGGTGGCGGCATCGGGATGGTGAGGCGGGGTGATGAGGGGCTCGGGATCGCGGGGCGGGGTGGTGGCGGCATCGGGATGGTGAGGCGGGGTGGTGGCCGCATCGGGATGGTGAGGCGGGATGGTGACGGGTTTGGGTTGGCGGATCGGGATGGTGAGTCGGGATGGCGAGGGGCTCGCGATGGTGAGGCGGAATGGCGAGGGATGGGGATGGCGGATCGGGATGGCGAGGGCATCGGGATGGTAGGGCGGGATGGCGAGGGCATCGGGGGATCGGGATGGTGATGGGATGGGGATGGCGAGGGACGGCGATGGCGATGGCGATGGATGCGGGTACATGGTCTTGCCATCTCGATGGACCCCGTTGAAGCAGGTGCATATGGTCTGAACATCTCGATCCCGAAGATCGCTACGCAGTGCTTGAAGTACTTGAAGTGCTTGAAGCACTTGGCGTTCGGCGGGCGAGCCGGTCAGGGCCGCCCGGACCATCTCGCGGGGCTACCCGAGGAGTTCGCTCAGTAACTCCGGGTCGATGTTGCCGCCGGAGACGATCGCGACCGTCCGGCCGCCGGGCAGCTCGTCCGCGTGGTGCAGGTACGCCGCGGGCGCGGTGGCTCCGCTTGGCTCGACCACCAGCCGGGACCGGTGCGCCAGGGTCCGCACGGTCCGGCGGATCTCGTCCTCGGTCACCGTGATGATCCCGTCGAGTACGCGCTGTAAGTGGGCGAACGTGAGTTCGGACGGCTGTGCGCGTTGGCCGTCCGCGATCGTGCGCGCGAGGTCGGCCGTCGGCCACTCCACCCGCCGTCCCGCGCGGAGGCTCTCCGCGGTGTCCGCGGCTAGCTCCGGTTCCACGCCGTAGACCTTCACCCCCGGGCACCGCGCCTTGAGTGCGACGCCGACCCCCGAAGCGAAGCCGCCACCACTGACCGGCACCAGCACGGTGTCCACACCCGGCAGGTCGGCGGCGATTTCCAGGCCCGCCGTACCCTGCCCGGCGATCACCTCCGGATGGTCGAACGGCGGGATCAGCGTCAGCCCGCGTTCGCGGGCGAGCCGGTCGGCGACCACCTCGCGATCGGCGATCGGCACTTCGATCACCTCCGCGCCCCAGCCACGGGTAGCCGCGACCTTGACCCGGGGAGTCACGTCCGGCACCACGATCACCGCCGGGATCCCGAAGGTCTGCGCGCAGTACGCGACCGCTTGAGCATGGTTGCCACTGGAGTGCGCGACCACTCCGCGTGCCCGCTCGGCTTCGCTCAGCGCCGCGATCGCGTTGTAGGCGCCGCGAATCTTGAACGCGCCGATCGGTTGCAGGCTTTCCGGTTTCAGCCAGAGCTGCCCTTCGGCCCAGTGCTGGCGCAGCAACGGAGTGTGCACCGCGGTGCCGTTCACTCGTTCGGCCGCCGCCTCGATATCGGTGATCGTCACGAATCGCATGTGGTGAGTATGTCAGGAAAGTGTGAGCTATAGACAATCCACTGTGGACAGTCAACGTGGTCTCGCTCACGACCGCGCAACGAGGGGAGTCATCCAGACGACTTACTCGTTGGAACGAGCAGCATCAGGGTGGGAATCGAAACAGATCGGAATCATGGGCGAGGAGCAGAAGACAGCGCCGGAGCAGGCCGAGAAGAAGGGTCTGCGGCCGGCTTCGGTGGCCGCGGCGGCACTCGCCGCGGTCACCGCGGCATTGCTGGGTTCGAAGCTGGGTGTGGCGGGCACGGTGCTCGGTGCCGGGCTGGCGAGCGTGATCACCAGCGTCGGTGGCGAGCTGTACTTGCGCTCGCTGCACCGGACGCGCGACGCGGCGATGAAGGCACGCGACAAGCTCGCGACCGCCGGCCGCTCGCGGGACGGGCTGGACGCGGTCGGCAACCCGGCGGAAGCGCCGACCATGGTGTTGTCCACCGATCCGTCCGAGCTGCCGACGGTGCGGATCTCGCAACTGCGACCGAACGATCTGGCCGAGCCCGATGACGGCGGGGGCTTCGTCGACCGGCTCCGGAAGCTGCGCTGGCCGTTGGTGATCGGCACCAGCGCGGCCGCCTTCGTCGGGGCGCTGGTCGTGCTCTTCACCGTCGACTGGGGCACCGGTGGTGCCGCGAACACCGGCCTGTACCCGCGCCAGAACACGAGCCAGCAGGAAACCACGCACGAGAACAAGCCGACCCAGTCGCAGAACGCTCCGGCCACCAATACCCCGTCGAACACGCCGACCACGAAGCCTGCGACGCCCACCACCTCGTCGAGCACGAGTACGTCGCAGACCGAGCAACAGGGCGCGCCTTCGACCACCGATTCGTCTCCGCCGCCGACCACGCAAAAGCAGCAGCAGACCCAGACCCAGACCCAGACGCAGCAACCGAAGCAGCCGCAGCAGTCGAACCCGGGTAACTGAGCCTCAGGCGAGCCGGGCGCGCAACGTCTCGGCGGCGGCCTTCGGGTCCTCGGCTTCGGTGAGCGCGCGGACCACGACGATCCGTGACGCGCCGGCGTCGAGTACCTCGGCCAGCCGTGCCTGATCGATGCCGCCGATGGCGAACCACGGCCGGGCAGTGCCGCTCGCCGCGGTGCTGCGCACCAGGTCCAGGCCCGGTGCGTGGCGGCCCGGCTTGGTCGGCGTCGGCCAGCACGGTCCGGTGCAGAAGTAGTCCACGCCGTCCTCGGCGGCGGCCGCGGCGGCCTGTTCGGCGGAATGGGTGGACCGGCCGATGACCACGTCGTCGCCGAGCACGCGCCGGGCCAGCGGCACCGGGATGTCGTCCTGGCCCAGGTGCAGCACGTCGGCGCCGACGGCGAGCGCGACGTCCGCGCGGTCGTTCACCGACAGCAGCGCGCCGTAGCGGGCACACGCATCGGCCAGTACTTCCAGCGCGGCGATCTCCTGCTTCGCTTCCAGCGGGCCGCCACCGGTCTTGTCCCGCAGCTGCACGATGTCGACGCCGCCGGACAGCACCGCGTCGGCGAATTCGGCGAGGTCGCCACGGCCGGTGCGGGCGTCGGTGCACAGGTACAGCCGGGCGTCGCTGAGGCGGGCGCGGATCTGGTCTCCGGTCAAGGCGGGCATGGCGGTGACGGTACCCGCGCGCTACGGTGGGGTGGTCCGCACGGGAGCCCGAGGCACGGGCTGAGAGGGAGCTGCCGCTCCGACCGTGGAACCTGATCCGGGTCATGCCGGCGCAGGGAGCGTGAAGGTGAATTCCGACAGCACAATCCTGACCGTCGTCGGTGGCGGCGTGATCGGTCTTTCCGTGGCGTGGCGGGCCGCGGCGCGCGGCCGGCGGGTCACCGTGGTCGATCCGGAACCGGTGCGTGGTGGTGCTTCCTGGCTGGCCGGCGGCATGCTCGCGCCGGTGACCGAGGCGTGGCCCGGCGAGGAGGAGGTGCTCCTGCTGGGCGAGGCGTCGTTGCGGCGGTGGCCCGGCTTCGCGCGCGATCTCGCCGCCGAAGGCACCGATCCCGGGCTGGCCGGGCACGGCACGATCGTGCTCGCGTTCGACGCTGCTGATGCTGGGTATCTGGACGTTCTCGCCGGGCATCTTCAGTCGCTCGGCCGGGGTGTGGAGACGTTGACCGGCCGGGAGGCCCGTCGGCTCGCGCCTGGGATCGGCGCGGTGCGCAGTGGGTTGCACGTGCCGGGCGATCTGGCGGTGGACAACCGGAAGTTGCTCACTGCGCTGGCCGAAGCGGGTGCTCGCCGCGGGGTCGAGTTTCGCCGGGAACGGTTGTCGAGCCTGGACAACGTGACCGGTCCGGTCGTGCTCGCTGCGGGCGCGTGGACCGGGCAGCTGTGTACGCGGCTGGAGCACGCTGTACGTCCGCTCAAGGGGGAAATCCTGCGGTTGCGGCCTAGGCGTGGTTGTCTGCCGCCTCCGCCGTACACGGTGCGCGCGATCGTCGAAGGCCGCCCGATCTACCTCGTGCCGCGCGCGGACGGTGAACTCGTACTGGGTGCGACGCAGTACGAAGCAGGCTTCGACGAAGCGGTGACCGCACGCGGCGTACGTGAGCTTCTGGAGGGCGCGGAGCGGATTCTGCCGGGCATCACTGAATATGAGTTGGTGGAGACTGCTGCCGGGTTGCGTGCGGGGAGCCGGGATGCGTTGCCGTACATCGGTGAAGTCGGCGAAGGCGTGTACGCAGCGACAGGACATCACCGCAATGGGCTGCTGATGGCGCCGGTGACTGCGGACGCGGTGCTGGCGTGGCTGTCCGGTGAAGCACCGCCGGCGGAGGTCGCTGCGGCGTCGCCTGCCCGTCTGGCGGAAAGGGAGCGAGTCTGATGGAGATCAAGTTCAACGGCCAGTGGCGGGAATTTCCCGACGACAGCACCGTGATCGAGGTGCTCGACGCGGTCGGCGCGAGCCGGCAGGGCGTGGCCGTGGCGGTGAACGGCGAGGTCGTGCGCCGCGGGGACTGGGCCGCTGCCGTCGTGCCGAAGGGCGCGAACTTCGACGTGCTGACCGCGGTGCAGGGAGGCTGATCATGGACGACCTGATCATCGGGAGCCACAAGTACTCCTCGCGGCTGATCATCGGCACCGGCGGCGCGGCGAACCTCGAAGTGCTGGAACGGGCATTGGTCGCGTCCGGCACCGAACTCACCACCGTGGCGTTGCGCCGGGCGGACGCCGAGGGCGGCTCCGGGGTGCTGGAATTGTTGCGGCGCTTGGACATTCAGCTGCTGCCGAACACCGCGGGCTGCCGGACCGCGGCCGAGGCGGTGCTCACCGCGCAGCTCGCGCGCGAGGCGCTGGACACGGATCTGGTGAAGCTGGAGGTGCACGCGGACGATCGCACCCTGCTGCCCGATCCGATCGAAACGCTCGAAGCCGCCGAACGGCTCGTGGCCGACGGATTCACCGTGTTCGCCTACACCAACGACGATCCGGTGCTCGCGCTTCGCCTGGAGGAGGCGGGCTGCGCGGCGGTGATGCCGCTCGGCGCGCCGATCGGCACCGGGCTCGGTATCCGGAATCCGCACAACATCGAGCTGATCGTGGCGCGTGCGTCGGTCCCGGTGGTGCTCGACGCGGGTATCGGCACGGCCTCGGACGCCACGCTGGCCATGGAACTCGGCTGCGCCGCGGTACTTCTGTCGACCGCGGTGACGCGGGCCGCGGATCCGGAACGCATGGCCGCGGCGATGCGTGCCGCGGTCGAGGCGGGGTACCTCGCCCGCGGCGCCGGCCGGGTGCCACAACGGTTCTGGGCGCACGCGTCGAGCCCACCGCGCTGATACTGGGCAAAGGGCTGTGAAGGGGCCCTTGACGGACTCTGATTCTGTGAAGGGCCCCTTCACAGCCCTTGCAGCGGGGGGAAGGAAGCCGCGTTAGATCTTGACGACGATCTTGCCCTGGACTCCGCCGAGTTCCAGCGCGCGGTGCGCTTCGGCGATCTGCGCGAGCGGGAATACCCGGTCCACCTGCGGACGGAGTTCGCCGGTGCGGACCAGCCTGCCCAGTTCGGCGATCAACGGGCTGTGGGGATTGCCGCTGAAGAACCGGATCGGCCGGGTACGGCGCCGGGAATGCAGCAACGCGTAGCCCACCGTGGCGAGCAGCCGATCGGGGTTGAAGGCGATCTCGACCAAACGCCCGCGCGGGGTGAGCAGCCGATGGAACGCGGGCAGGTCGGTGCCGGCCGTGTCCAGGATCACGTCGAACCGGCCGAGTTCCCCCGGCGCGCGGTAGTCGATCGCCTCGTCGGCGCCGAGTTCCCGCACCAGGTCCAGGTTCTTCGCCCCGGCCAGCCCGGTCACGTGCGCTCCCAGCGTCTTGCCGAACTGCACCGCGACGAAGCCGACGCCGCCGGTCGCGCCGCGGACCAGAAGCCGTTCACCGGGCGCCAGCGCGGCCTTGTCCCGGAGCGCGGTGATCGCGGTGCTGCCTATGATCAGCGACGCCGCTTGTACCGAGTCCAGTCCGTCCGGCACGTGGTCGAGCCGGTCGGCGGAGACCGCGACGTACTCCGCTGCGCTGCCCATCCGGCGGCCGAACATGCCCCACACGTGGTCCCCGGCGGCGAACCGGCTCGCGCCCGGGTCAACGATCTCGCCGACCAGGTCGGTGCCGAGCCGCTTGGGGAACCTTCTGCCGCTGAACGGCCGCATCGCCCCGGAACGCAGGGCCAACTCCGCACTGTTGACCGAAACCGCGCGCACCCGCACCAGCACTTCCCCAGGGCCTACCGGAGGCAGCGGGCCGGTCGTCTCGTACAGCACGTCGGTCGGCCCGTAGCGGTCGAAAGCAGCGAATCGCATTGAAGTTGAGGGCATGGCTCCACTCGTAGCCGGGAAACCGGACGGGGTCATCCGTTTCGGGTCAAGCGAGAAACCCCCGGGTGCCGAACTCCTCGGTTCGCGCGGCTAGCTCACCGTGGTCCGCCCGTGCACCACCAGCGCCCAGGTCAGGCAGGTGAGGGCGGCAGTGCTGACGAGCACGCGCACGAGATTCCACATCCGCCATTTCGCCTCGTCGAACGCCACCCTGATCGCGGCGAGATCCGTGGCGCGCTCGGGCAGGCCCGCCGCCTTGATCGCGTTGTTGAGCGGCACGTTGACCACGATCGTGATTACGAAGGCGACCAGGTAGAGCGCGAGCGCGGCCGCGATCCACGGAAAGGCCGGACGGCCGAGCTGGGTGAACGTCGCGGCAAGCGTGCAGATCAGGGCACCGGCGAAACCACTGATCATGAACCACGGGTTGATGATCGCCTTGTCGATCGACTGGAACGCGCTGACGAACGTCCGGTCGTCGGTCGTGGCGAGGCCGGGCATGATCGCGTGCCAGAACACGGCGAACGCGCCGGTGATCATGCCCATCGTCAGCGTCGCCAGGATCAGCGACAGCGTCCGTACCGTGTCCATTGCGGACCTCCGATGCTGCGGGTGTGGTTGGCCTCTTGTCGCAGGTCAGGTCGCCGACCATGCGCAGGTCTTCGCGGTGGGCCTCGCCCAGGCGGTGAAGTCGCGGGGAGCCCGGCCGATCCAGGACGACGTACCGGATCGGCCGGCCGGTCGCGGTGGTCAACGCGTCGGCGACCTCGGCCAATCGCGTACTCACGCAGGAAGTCCTCGCTGAAGTTCTGCTTGAACCAGGCCGGCCGGACGATGGTCCAGTCCGTTCCGCTGGTCTTGACGGCGTGCGGCCGGGGCTGCCGACGCCGTGGCCGGACCGCAACACCACCCGGCGCAGGCCTTCGTCGGCGGCTTGCTTGACGAACCGGCCGGCCTGGGTACGCCCTGCGACGTCAGCCGTGCCGCCACGCGGCGCCCGGTCTTGCCCATGTCACCCAGGAGGAGAATCGGTGCGGTGGTCATGGGAGTAGTTCACCTCGGCTCGTCGAGATAAACCATGGCTTTCTGGCGCATTTCCATGTCTGTGCGTCTCAGCTAGCGTGCTCGCTGTGGACGTTCTCGACGACCTGCTCGCCTCCACCCGAGCCAGGGGAGGGGTAGTCAACCTGACGATCCTGGACCCGCCGTGGAGCCTGGACATCCGTGACGAAGCGCAGCTCGCCCTGGCCACCCTCGTGCGCGGCTGCGGGTGGATCATCCGCGAAGGACAGGAACCAGTCCGGCTGGGAGAGCGTGACGTCGCGGTGCTGGCCGGGCCAGAGCCGTACGTCGTGGCCGACGACCCGGGGACCGCGCCGCAGCTGCGCATCCATCCCGGCGGCGTCTGCGAGCCGTTGCCGGGCGCGCCCGTCGACTACAGCGCCCGGCTCGGCGTCCGGACCCACGGTGGCCGGCCCGAGGGCGAGGTGATGGTCGTCAGCGGCACCTACCAGCTGGACAGCGACGTCAGCCGCCGGCTGCTCGCCGCGTTGCCGCCGGTGCTGGTGGTACCGGCCGAAAACGTCGCCGGGCACGTGATGGACCTGGTGCTCGGCGAGATCCAGCGCGACGAACCGGGCCAGCAGAGCGTGCTCGACCGCTGGCTCGATCTCGCCCTCATCGTCACCCTGCGCGCGTGGTTCGCCCGGCCCGGGTCGCACCCGCCGGGGTGGTATCGCGCGCAGAGCGATCCCGTAGCGGGCCGGGCATTGCGGCTGCTGCACGAGGATCCGGCGGATCGGTGGAGCGTCGCCGCACTCGCCGATCGGACCGGCGTTTCCCGCGCTGCCCTTGCCCGCCGGTTCACCGCTCTGGTCGGCGAAGCGCCGATGACCTACCTGACCGGCTGGCGGCTCACGCTGGCGGCGGACCTGTTGCGCGAGACGAACGACACCGTGGAATCCATCGCCCACCGGGTCGGTTACGCCAACGCCTTCGCGCTGTCGGTCGCGTTCAAGCGCGTCCGTGGGCTCAGCCCGACCGCGCATCGACGCAACGCCGCCGCCTGAACCGCGGCCTTCGCTGGACCGGTGGAGCCCGGTCCGGCCGCGCGGAAAGCGTCTTCAGGTGATTCCGCCCGCGCTTGACGCGGACTGAGCATCGGCAGGCCGTATGGTTGACGGCACCTTTCCGGCACGCCTTCGCGGCGGGCCCCCATCGGCAGGAGGAGCCGAACCGTGACTCTTTCCCCGGTCCAGGACGTATCCGGCAGGCTGTACCTGGCGGTCGGGCGGCTGTCCCGATCCTTGCGGCAGGCCGGCGTACCGGGGCCCGGCCATGGCGCGATCTCCGCGCTGGCCACCCTGGTGCACTTCGGCGAGCTGCGGCTCGGCGATCTCGCGGCCAAGGAGGGGGTCGCGGCGGCGACCATGTCGCGCATCGTGGCCACGCTCGTGGAGGCGGGCTACGTCACCCGCGAATCCGATCCGGTCGACCGCCGGGCCTGGCTGGCCCGCGCCACCGAGGAGGGCGAACGGCTGGTGTCCGGCGTGCGGTCCACCCGCGTGCAGGAGCTCAACCGGCGGCTCACCCGGCTCACCCCGGAGGCGCGGGAGGCGCTGATCGCCGCGTTGCCCGCGCTGGAAGCCCTCATCTCCGACGAGACCTGAGCTACCGTTCTTCCGGCGCCAGCCGCCAGAACGCGGATACCGGGCCGACCTTCGCGCCCATCGGGTACGAGCGTTCGACCGCCTGCGAAACGAACCACTTGCCGTACCGCGCGGCTTCCACCATCGGCATGCCCTTGGCCAGCCCCGCGGTGAGCGCGGAGGCCATCGTGTCGCCGGCTCCGTGCGTGTGCGGGGTCCGGTGCCGCGGGCCGGGCAGCTCGACGAACGTGGTGCCGTCGAACAGCAGGTCCACGCACTCCGGATCGGACACCAGGTGGCCGCTCTTCACGAGCACGTACTTCGGGCCCATCCGGTGCAGCACCACGGCCGCCGTGCGCATGCCCGCGCGGTCGGTCACGGTCATCCCGGTGAGCAGCCGTACTTCGTCGAGATTCGGGGTTACCAAGGTGGCGCGCGGCAACAGCTCGTTGCGTAGTGCCGTGAGTCCGCCCTGGTCGAACAACGGGTGCCCGGTCATCGACGCGGCCACGGGGTCGACCACGAACGGCACCGCGGCGTCGCGGCCGATGCCCGCGTCGTCACAGGCCGCCGCGACCGCGTGGATGATCTCGGCGGAGGCGAGCATGCCGGTCTTCGCCGCCTGCACGCCCATGTCCGAGGCCACCGCCTCGATCTGGCCGGCCACGATGTGCGGCGGCAGGTCCGCACGGTCGTGCACGCCGAGGGTGTTCTGCACGGTCACAGCGGTGACGGCGACCAGTCCGTGCACCCCGCAGGTGAGGAAGGTGCGCAGATCGGCCTGCAGCCCGGCGGCGCCGCCGGAGTCCGAACCGGCGATGGTGAGAGCCGACGGCGGGCTCGGAGTTTCCTGCATGTGCCCACCATATGTCCGTGAAGGGGCCCTTCACGGACTCAGAGTCCGTGAAGGGCCCATTCACAGCTTTACCCGCGAAGCCGCCAGAAGGGCGACACCGGGCCGACCCCGGCGCCGAGGGGATACGCCTCGGCCACGCAGCGCTCGATGAACCGCTTCGCCGCGCTTACCGCGGCCGGCACGTCGGCGCCGTTCGCGAGGCCTGAGGTGATTGCCGACGCCATGGTGTCGCCGCCGCCGTGCGTGTTCTTCGTCGCGATGCGCGGGCCGGAAAGCTCGATCGTCTCGGCGCCGTCGGTGAGCAAGTCCACGCAATCCTCGGCGTCGTACAGGTGCCCGCCCTTGACCAGTACCCACGCCGAACCGAACTCCAGCAACGCTTCCGCTGCCCGGCGCTGACTCGCGCCGTCCGTCACCTCGACGCCGGTGAGCAGCCGTACCTCGTCGAGATTGGGCGTGATCAGCGTCGCGCGGGGGAAAAGCTCGGTGCGGATCGCCTCCAGCGCTTCTTCCCGCAGCAAGGCGTGGCCGGTCATGGACGCCGCCACCGGATCGACCACGAACGGGGTGTCCGTACCGCGTCCGATGTGGACTTCGTCGAGGGTATCGGCGACGGTGTGGATGATCTCGGCGGTGGCGAGCATGCCGGTCTTCGCCGCGTCCACACCCATGTCGGACGCGACGGCCTTGATCTGCGCGCGCACGACGTCGGCCGGGATCTCGGTGAAACCCTGCACGCCCAGGGAGTTCTGCACGGTGACCGCGGTCAGCGCGACCAGCCCGTGTACGCCGTGCGCGAAGAAGGTGCGCAGATCGGCCTGCACACCCGCACCACCGCCGGAGTCGGATCCGGCGATGGTGAGGGCGGTGTGCGGTGCGACGTTCGTCACTGCCCGACCACGGGCAGGTAGACCTTGTTGCCACGCTCGGCGAACTCGTCCGACTTCTCCGCCATTCCGGCCTCGATGGCCTCCACAGTGGACAGACCGTGCTCCTCGGCGTACTTGCGCACGTCCTGGGTGATCCGCATGGAGCAGAACTTCGGCCCGCACATGGAGCAGAAGTGCGCGGTCTTCGCCGGTTCCGCGGGCAGTGTCTCGTCGTGATAGGACCGCGCGGTGTCCGGGTCGAGCGACAGGTTGAACTGGTCGTTCCAGCGGAATTCGAAGCGGGCCTTGGACAGCTCGTCGTCCCACTCCTGCGCGTGCGGATGGCCCTTGGCCAGGTCCGCGGCGTGCGCGGCGATCTTGTAGGTGATCACCCCGGTCTTCACGTCGTCGCGGTTGGGCAGGCCGAGGTGCTCCTTCGGCGTGACGTAGCACAGCATCGCGGTGCCGTACCAGCCGATCTGCGCCGCACCGATCGCGGAGGTGATGTGGTCGTAGGCCGGCGCGATGTCCGTCGCGAGTGGACCGAGGGTGTAGAACGGCGCCTCGCCGGTGAGCTTCTCCTCCAGCTCCACGTTCTCCTTGATCTTGTGCATCGGCACGTGGCCGGGGCCCTCGATCATCACCTGCACGTCGTGTTCGCGGGCGATGTGCGTCAGCTCGCCGAGGGTTTCCAGCTCGGCGAACTGCGCGCGGTCGTTCGCGTCCGCGATCGAGCCCGGGCGGAGGCCGTCGCCCAGGGAGAACGTGACGTCGTACTCGCGCAGGATCTCGCACAGCTCGGAGAAATGCGTGTACAGGAAGGATTCCTGGTGGTGCGCCAGGCACCAGGCGGCCATGATGGACCCGCCGCGGCTGACGATGCCGGTGACCCGCCGCGCGGTGAGCGGCACGTACCGCAGCAGCACGCCGGCGTGCACGGTCATGTAGTCCACACCCTGCTCGCACTGTTCGAGCACGGTCTCCCGGTAGACCTCCCAGGACAGTTTTTCCGGGTCCCCGTTGACCTTTTCCAGCGCCTGGTACATCGGCACGGTGCCGACCGGTACCGGGGAGTTGCGCAGCAGCCACTCCCGGGTCTCGTGGATCCGCTTGCCGGTGGACAGGTCCATGATGGTGTCCGCGCCCCAGCGGGTGGCCCAGACCATCTTGTCCACCTCCTCCTCCACAGAGGACCAGACGGCCGAGTTGCCCATGTTGGCGTTGACCTTCACCAGGAATTTCTTGCCGATGATCATCGGCTCGCTCTCCGGGTGCCTGCGGTTGACCGGGATGACCGCGCGGCCGCGGGCCACCTCGTCGCGCACGAACTCCGCCGTGCACCGCTCACGGGCGGCGATGAACTCCATCTCCCGGGTGATCACCCCGGCTTTCGCCCAGCCGAGCTGGGTGTTGTGTGCCCGCCCGTCGGCCCAGCCCGCCCGCAGCGGATGAAGTCCACTGTGGACATCGATGGTGGCTTCCGGATCGGTGTACGGGCCCGACGTGTCGTACACGTCGAAGTGCTCCCCGTTCGACAGGTCGATCCGCCGGGCGGGTACCCGCAGGCCGGATTCGGTCCGGTGGTGGATCTTGCGGGAACCGGTGATCGGGCCGGTGGTCACCGAAGGCGTGATCGCCCGGTCCTCGTCCGCACTCGCGTTTTCCAGCGTCGTCAACGACGTTCACTCCCTACGCCGGCATTACCCGGTCAGGTTCCTGCGGTCGGCGGCACCGGGTGTCCACGAGACAGACACCAGCCGCCCTCTCAGCCCGCCAAGGCGCGAGCTCCCGCGTTGTGTTGAATGGGGTTGCCCTCCGACCATGCCACGCCGGATCGGGTCCGCACAAGCCTGTCGCCTTGTCGACTCGGAGTGGCTTCACCGGATCGGAGCACTGGGCGGCCGGGGTGCGCAGGGGTGAGAATCGCAGTGCGTTCCGTGACGAATCGCACTATGCGGGGTGGAAATGCGAAAGGTCCTTCTTCCGGCGCTTACCGCGCTGCTGGTGACGAGTGCGGTACCGGCGGTCGCGGCGGCGCCGGGGGAGGCACCCGGGCGCCCCGGCGCGCACCCGAGCTGGCTGCCGGCGGACAAGACCGGGTTCGGCACGGCGCGCGAACGCGGCAGCAATGTGTGGTTCACCTTGCAGGGCGCCCGGATGTCGGAGGTCTACTACCCGGACCTGTCGACGCCGAGTGTGCGCTCGCTGGATCTGGTGGTGAGCGACGGCCGGACCTTCGCGACGGTCGACTCCTCCGCGCGTGCCCAGCGAGTCCGGCGTGTGGACGGCTCCAGTCTCGGCTATGAGCAGACGATCACCGACGATCAGCACCGGTGGCGGCTGACCAAGACGTACGTGACCGATCCGGCGCGCGCCACGGTGTTGGTACAGGTCGATTTCACTTCACTCACCGGCCGTCCGTACCAGCTTTACGCGGTCGCTGATCCGAACCTGACCAATGATGGCAGTGACGATTCTGCGCAAGCCACCGGTTCCGAACTGACCGCGAATGACGGCAAGACCGCGGCCGCGTTCACCGCCTCGCCCGCGTTTTCCCGCACCAGCGTTGGCTACTCCGGCGTGT
Source organism: Amycolatopsis sulphurea (assembly GCF_002564045.1). Lineage (NCBI taxonomy): Bacteria > Bacillati > Actinomycetota > Actinomycetes > Pseudonocardiales > Pseudonocardiaceae > Amycolatopsis > Amycolatopsis sulphurea. The sequence goes on from NZ_PDJK01000002.1 coordinate 3,059,604, forward strand.
CCGACGGGATCACGCAGCTGACCACGAACCGCGCACTGATCCCGTACTCCTCCGCGAGCAAGGGAAACATTGTCCTCAGCGGACAAACCACAGTGGACGGTGTTGGGGTGCGACGGGTCACGCTTGCCCTCGGTATGGCGGCGGATCCGGCCGCCGCCAGTCGTGCTGCGAATGCGTCGCAACGGCGTGGTTTCTCTTCGGTGCAGGGGGATTACGATCGTGGCTGGTATGACTACCTGCGCACCGTGAGTGCTCCGCCGTCGCCGGCGGATCGCGATCTGTACCTCGCTTCGGTGCTTACCTTGGCGGCCAGCGAGGACAAACGGCACCCGGGTGCGTTCATCGCGTCGCCGAGCATGCCGTGGCGATTCGGGAACAACGATCCGGAATTCTCGCCGTCGGGTACTTATCATCTGGTGTGGCCGCGGGACCTCTACCAGATCGCCACCGGGCTCCTGGCGGCCGGCGATCGCGGTGCGGCGGACCGTTCCGTGGACTACCTGTTCGGCACCCAGCAAGTACCGGACGGCCATCTACCCCAGAACACCACTGTGGACGGAACGCCGTACTGGAAGTCGATCCAGCTCGACGAGACTGCGCTCCCGATCGTGCTGGCGCAGCAGCTCGGGCGGACGGATCTGTGGCCGGGCGTTCGCCGGGCGGCGGAGTTCCTGCTGAACTGGCGCGCGGACAACGGCAAGACTTCTCCGTACAGCCAGCAGGAACGGTGGGAAGAGCAGGACGGGTACTCGCCGTCGACCATCGCGGCCGTGATCGCCGGCCTGGTTTGCGCCGCGGATCTCGCACACCGCACCGGCGCCGCGGCCGACGCCGGTCGTTACCTCGCCGCGGCCGACCGGTTCAAGGCCTCGGTGCCGAAGTGGACGGTGACCATCAACGGTCCACTGTCGAAAGACCCGTACTTCGTTCGTCTCACCAAGGATGGAAACGCGAACGCGGGCACCGAGTACAACCTGGGCAATTCATCGGTGACAATGGATCAACGCGCGGTCACCGACGCGGGCTTCCTTGAGTTGGTCCGCCTTGGCATCTACGCGCCGGATGATCCGGTGATCCGCAACAGCGTGCGCGTCACCGACGCGGACATCTCGTACCGCACGCCGAACGGGCAGTTCTGGCACCGGTACACAAAGGACGGTTACGGTGAACAGGCTGACGGCGCGCCGTGGGACAACACCTTCCCGGCCGGCAGCCGCTCTACCTTCGGTCGGCTGTGGCCGTTGCTGGCGGGCGAGCGCGGTGAGTACGAACTGGCCACCGGTGACCGCGCCGCTGCTGCCGGCAGGCTCCGCGACCTCACGCGCGTGGCAAGCCCGGCGGACACCCTGCCGGAGCAGGTGTGGGACGAGAACCCGCCGTCCGGAACCGCAGGGCACGCGCCGGGCACCCCGACCGCTTCGGCGACCCCGCTCGCCTGGACGCACGCCCAGTACGTCCGGCTGGCCTGGGCTGTCCGCAGTGGCCGGGTGATCGAGCAGCCCGCAGTGGTGCGCTGCCACTTCCTAGGCTGCTGACCTGCACGGGAGCTGCTCGGAGTGATGCCGTGAAGGACCCCGTCACGGAGCATCTGCAAGGTCAGGCGTCAGCCGGAGTCTTCGGGGGTAGCCAGGTCAGCCCCGGGACACCCCACTTGTTGTGCTTGAGCATCTTCTTCGCCGCGCGGGCGTGGCGGCCGATCAGGCGATCCAGGTAGAGGTAGCCGTCCAGGTGGTCGGTCTCGTGTTGCAGGCAGCGGGCGAAATAGCCGGTGCCTTCGACCTCGATCGGGGTGCCGTCCACGTCGGCGCCGGTCACCTTGGCCCAGCTCGCCCGGCCGGTCGGGTAGGACTCGCCGGGGGCGGACAGGCAGCCCTCCCAGTCGTCGTCCGGGTCGGGCATGGTCTCCGGGATCTCCGAGGTCTCCAGCTTCGGGTTGACCACGACGCCGCGGTGCTGCACGCCCTCGTCGTCCGGGCAGTCGTAGACGAACAGGCGCAGGTCGAGGCCGACCTGGTTGGCCGCGAGGCCCACGCCCTCGGCCGCGTACATCGTTTCGAACATGTCCTCGACGAGCGTGCGCAGCTTTTCGTCGAACTCGGTGATCTCGCGAGTCGGCTGGTGCAGCACGGGTTCGCCGGCGATGCAGATGGGGAGGACGCTCACGAGCACCGAGTTTAGTCGGACCCACCTGATACACCTGGAACCGACCGTGACGCGCCGTGCCGGATACCCAAGTGGAAGGGGTGTTCCGTGGTTGAATGGCGCCCGCGGAAGCGACAGCCGACACCGATTGCGAGGACCGCATGGACGCCGCGGAGTCGATGGCTGAGGATCAGCCGTCGCGGCCGGACCCCGTAACGGGGCTGACGGAGCGTGAGCTGGACATCCTCGCGTTCGAGCGGCAATGGTGGCGGCACGCCGGCGCCAAGGAGAACGCCGTCCGCGAGCGGTTCGGGCTCTCCTCCACCCGCTACTACCAGCTGCTGAACGCGCTGCTGGCGAAGCCGGAGGCGGCGGCCGCGGACCCGATGCTGGTCAAGCGGCTGCGCAAGACCCGCGCGGCGCGGCAGCGCAAACGCGGCGCACGCCGGCTGGGGATCGAGCTGTCATGAGCTTCTTCTCCGGACTGTCCCGCCCGCTGCGGGCCGCGGGCGTCGCGCTGATCGGGGTCGCCGTGGTGTCCGCGGTGGTCGGCGGCGTGACCGTGCTCAACACCTCCAATTCGAGCCGCGAAGACAAGGCCTCCCCGGCCACGTCGAGCGCGCCCAGCGAAGGCCCGACGTCCAGCCCGGCGCCGACCTCGACGTCCTCCTCCGCGCCGCCGTCCTCGTCGTCCGTGCCGCCGTCGTCACCGCCAACCTCGTCGACCGCGGCGGAGGGCCAGCCCGGTGCGCAGCCGGGCCAATCGGGCGGACAGCCCGGTCAGGCGGGTAATGGCGAGCAGGCCTCGAACAAGTGGGTCACCCTGCGGGTCTACAACAACTCGCTGGTCAAGCACCTCGCCGAGCAGGCCGCCGCGGACTTCCGCGCCTCGGGCTGGAACGTGGCCGAGGTCGGCAACTACGCCGAGGGCACGATCCCGAAGACCACCGCCTACTTCCGCCCGGGCACCGACGAGGAGGCCGCGGCCAAGCAGCTGGGCACCGAGTTCGGCTTCGCCGTGCAGCCGCGGTTCGACGGCATCCAGGGCTCCAGCCCCGGAGTCATCGTGATCATCACCAAGGACTACCACGGCCACCAGGGCAGCTGAAAGCTGTGAAGGGGCCCTTCACGGACTCAGAGTCCGTGAAGGGCCCCTTCACAGCCCTCAACCTTGGTACCGGGATCCTCAGCGTTCCTGTTGTGCTTGCGCGTAGGCGGCCAGTTGGGCCAGCTGAGCCGGATCGAGGGACGGCCGCACGACCGTGCGGGCCTTCTCCAGATGTGCGGCGGTGACCTCGCGTGCTTCGAGTGACTCGCGCATCGCGGTGAGCGCGGCCTCCCGGATCAACGCCGCGCAGTCCGCCGCCGAGTAGCCTGCCATCTCCCCGGCCACCGCGTTCAGGTCCACATCGGATGCCAGCGGGGTGTTCTTCGCGGTCGCGGTGAGGATCGCGGCGCGAGACTCCGCGTCCGGCGGCGGCACGTAGACCCGCCGCTCCAGCCTGCCGGGGCGCAGCAGCGCCGGGTCGACCAGCTCGGGCCGGTTGGTCGCGCCGAGCACGACGACCTCGCGCATCGGCTCCACCCCGTCCAGCTCGGTGAGCAGTGCGGCGACCACCCGGTCGGCCACCCCGGAGTCCGAGGACTGGCCACGGCGCGGGGCCAGCGCGTCGATCTCGTCCAGGAAGATCAGCGAGGGCGCGGCTTCCGCGGCGCGGCGGAACAGGTCCCGCACCGCGCGCTCGGACTCGCCGACCCATTTGTCCAGCAGCTCGGCACCCTTGATCGCGAACACGTTCAGCGCGCCGGTGCCGGCGAGCGCCCGGACCAGGAACGTCTTCCCGCCGCCAGGGGGGCCGTAGAGCAGCACCCCGCGAGGCGGCTCCACCCCGAGCCGGGCGAACGAATCGGGGTAGCGCAACGGCCACAGCACCGTTTCGGTCAGCGCTTCCTTCACCGCGGTCATGTTCCCGACGTCGTCGAGGGTGAGCCCGCCGGTGGCCAGGTTGTCCGATGTGGACAGTGAGATCGGCCGGACGGTGGCGAGCGCGTCCAGCAGATCCTGCTGGGAGATCCGCGGCTCGGCGGCCTCGCGCTGGCGCAACGCGGCCCGCAAAGCCGCATCCCGGCGCAGGGCGAGCAGGTCGGCGGCGACGAAGCCGGGCGTGCGCTCGGCGAGTACGCCGAGGTCGGCGCCCGGTTCGACCGGGGCGTCGCGCAGCAGGATGCGCAACAGCTCGACGCGGGTCTTCGCGTCCGGCAGCGGCAGGCTCAGCTCGCGATCGAGCAGGTCGGCGGCGCGCAACCGCGGGTCGACCGACTCGGCACGCGCCGTCGTGGCCACCACCGCGAGGCCTTCGCGGCGCAGCGCGCCTCGCAGCTCTTCCAGCACCACCGTGGCGACCGGCGGCGGCTGAGACGCCGGCAGCAACGCGTCGATGTCGTTGATCAGCAGCACCCCGGGGCCTTCTCCCTTGGTGGCACGCTCGACCGCTTCCCGGAACCGGGTGTAGGCCGCGCCCGGTTCCAGCACGGCGATGTTCGGCGCGGTCAGCACGACCACACGCACGTCCTCGGCCTTCGCGACCGACCGCACCAGCGTGGCCTTGCCGACGCCTTCCGGCCCGGACAGCAGGACGCCCAGCTGCGCCGAAGTGCCGAGCCGCGTCAACAGCTCCGGACGGCGGAAGGCGAGGTCGAACCATTCGGCGAGCTTCCGCGCCGCGCCCTCCGCGCCCGCGAGGTCGGTGACCGGCGGGACCGGTTCGACGACCTCCTGGACCTCGGTGATCACTTCCTCGACGATCTCCGCTTCGAGGTAGTCCTCCTCCGCGGTAACCGCGGTGCTGCGCACCAGAGCGGTCGCACTCCGCGTCGACGGCCGCGATGCGCTCGCCGGCTCGCCGGTGCGTGCGCCGTCCCGCCAACTGACCACTGTGGATGGTCCGACCGCGACCGCGCCGTCCGGCTCGGTGGCCGTGACGGTCAGCAGCTCGTTGGTCCAGGTCGCCCCGATCACCCGGGACAGCTGCCCGCGCACGGCCGCGACGTCCGAACCCGGTGCGGGCACAAGATCCTGCGGCAGCAGCGAAACCGCGTCTCCCCGGGTGAGCACCTTGCCGGTGAGTGCGAGCCGCAACGTCTGCGGGGACACCGCCACCGACGCCAGCCGTGAACCGGCGACGGTGACCGTCCGCGCCGCGGCGACCTCGGCCGGGGCGACCACGACCTCACCGCCCTCGGCGATCCCGAGGTTCGACATCGTCACGTCGTCGGTCAGCACCACCCCGGGCAGCCCCGCCTTGTCGGCCGGCGCGGCCAGCGCGGCGCTACGGCGCGCCCCGATGAGGTGCACCGCGTCCCAGGCCCGCAGGCCCAGCGCGTCGAGCACCTCCGGGTGCAACCGCACGACCCCCCGCCGGGAATCGAGCGCGGACGACGTGTGCCGGACGGTCAACGTGATCTGCGGATCGCTCACGACGCCAAACTACCGTGTGTCCCGGCTAGACGAGCGAGGATCACCGTGCCTCAGAACTCCGGCCGCCGCCCGCGTAGCGGGCTCACCGGGCTAGCGGCGCCGGATGCCGATCCGCCGCCAGCTCCGCCGCCGCTGCCCAGGACCGGACGACGGGGGCGGAGTGTTGCTGTGATCGCGTTCGCGCAGGGTGCGCGTGCGGACGAGATCACCGGCCGAGAGCGGACGCCGGACCGCGCGCATCGCGGCACCGGCGACCCGGCGCGAGGCCGGCTGCAGACGCAAGCGGCGCTGACTGCGTGCCCGCCGGATCGCCCTGCGTTCACGCGGCGGCACCGCCCACGCCTCGGGATGCGCGGCGAGCCAGCGATTCCGGTACACCGCGTACGGGATGTGCAGCAGGTAGAGCACGAGCGCCGCGGCCAGCGCCACCAGCGGGAACTGGATGATCGCCGCGGCCAGCAGGCCGACCCCGACCAGCAGCGGCGCGATCGCCTTCGCGGGCACCTTGATGGTCTTGAGCGACAGCGTCGGGATGCGGCTGATCAGAAGCGCGGCGACCGCGATCGTCCAGATCAGCACCACGTACTGCTCCGACCACCAGCCCTCGCCCCATTGCAGGCTGAGGATCAGCGGCAGCATCGCGACCAGCCCACCGGCCGGCGCGGGCACACCGACGAAGAATTCCGAGGCGTACGCCGGCTTGTCGGTTTCGTCGAGCAGGGTGTTGAACCGGGCCAGCCGCAGGATCATGCACACGGCGAAGATCAGCGACGCGACCCAGCCGATCCGGTCGTCGTGCGCTTGCCACACGTAGAGCACGAGTGCCGGGGCGACGCCGAAGGAAATGCCGTCGGACAGCGAATCCAGCTCGGCACCCATTTTCGACGTGGCGTCGAGCAGCCGGGCGATCCGGCCGTCGAGGCTGTCGAGCACCGCGGCGATCCCGATCGAGGCGATCGCCATCGGGTAGTTGCCGGTGAGCGCGAACTGCACCGAGGACAGCCCGGCGCACAACGCGAGCACAGTGATGGCGTTCGGCAGCAGCCGAATGCCGGGGGTGGTCACGCGGACCATGGTCAGCCTTCTCCCAGCGGGGGCAGTTCGGCGAGCACGGTCTCCCCTCCGACCGTCCGCTGGCCCTTGGCCACCACGACCTTGCTGCCCTCGGGCAGGTACAGGTCGACCCGCGAGCCGAACCGGATGATGCCGTAGGTCTGGCCCGCGGCCACCTTCTCGCCCTCGGCCACGTCACACCGGATCCGGCGGGCGACGAGACCGGCGATCTGCACGACGACGAGCTCGTGGCCCTCGGTCGTGCGCAGCAGTACGGAGTTGCGCTCGTTGTCCTCGCTCGCCTTGTCCAGGTCCGCGGAGAGGAATTTGCCCGGCCGGTAGGCCACCTTCTCCACCACACCCGCGGACGGCGTGCGCTGGACGTGCACGTCGAATACGGACAGGAACACACTCACCCGCATCCGCGGCCGGGCGGACAGGCCCAGTTCGGGCGGCGGCACGGCCTTCTCGATCAGCGAGACGAGCCCGTCCCCCGAGGCGATCGCCACGTTCTCCCGGGGCGGCGGCACGCGCTTGGGCTCGCGGAAGAACGCCGCGGTGGCGGCGGTGGCGAGTGCGCCGGCCACGCCGAGCGGCTTCCACAGCCTCCGCAGCAGCAGCGTCGCGGCCAGACCGCCGAGTACGAACGGACGGCCCGCCGGATGCATCGGCGGGATGGTCTCGCGGGCGAGCTGGACGGCGTGCGCGAGGGGGTTGCCGGTGGGCTGGCCGCTCATAGGGTCGGTTCCCCGCAGTTCGTTTCGGTCGGTGGGATCAGACGGTGTACCCGTACGATTCGGGTGGTCTCCACGCTACCGCCCGGCGGTGGGGGGACACGCCCGCCCCTGGCCACGCGGGGTCCCGGGTGCCCCGCAGGGGTGCGCCGATTCGGGTGGTCATGCCCACAACCGGTAACGACGCGTCGAACTCCCCGATAACAACCGGTAGTCGACGCCGCTCGGGGCCGGTGCCCGGGCCGGGAGGGCGAGGAAGCGATGGTGGGAGCCGATCTGCTTGCCCGCATGTTGTGCGCCTGGCGCCGGGACATCGTTTCGGTGCCGGTGCCCCAGCTGGTGGATGCCGAGCACGGCGCACGGCTCGTGCGCGAAGCCGCCCGGGTGCATGCGTCCCCCGACGATGCACGCACCCGGGCGCGGAACGGATCAGTCTAGCCCGTCCGCGCCCGCGAGGACAGGCCGTTGGAGCAGGTTCACCGGTGGTCCCGGTGCCGGCTGCGGTCCACCACGGCGTTGACCAGCTGCACCACCAGCAGCAGCCCGATCGCGCCGAGGATGGCCACCCCGAAGCTGGGAAAGTCGAAGTCGAACTGCCGCTGCTCGCCGGTCGCGAGCCGGTAGACGAACCCGCCGACGGCCGCGCCGAGCACCCCGACGACGACACTGACCAGGCAGCCCTGCCGGCGCCGCCGTGGCCCGCCGACCACCAGGTTCGCCAGCCACCCGACCAGCGCGCCGAAGACGATCCACAGGATGATGCCCACACCCCGAGCCTACTTCCCCGCTCACCAAGGCCACGGCTGTGAAGGGCCCCTTCACGGACTGCGTCCAGGGTGTCGGCAAAGTCGGTGTGAGGGGCCCTGCGCCGACCGTGGAGGTCCGTTGAAGGTCCGTGAAGGGGCCCTTCACGGACTCTGAGTCTGTGAAGGGTCCCTTCACAGACCCGGGACAGGTCCGGCGCACAGCGCGAGGTGGTCGCACACATCTCCGCTTCGCCTGCTGCCGGGCGTGATCGACGAAGATGGCAGGTGTCGTCGATGATGACGCGGCAGCCACGGCTCTCTCTGCTGATCACGGGTCCTCGACCAACTCTGCCGGGACCCTGGACTCTGCGTCCGTGAAGGACCCCTTCACAGCTTTCAGAGGAGCAGGACGTCGACCTCGCCGCCGCGGGGTGCGGAGGTGACCTCTTCCGGCAGCACGATCAGGCAGTTGGCCTGGGTGAACGCAGCGAGCAGGTGGGATCCGGGGCCACCGCGCGGGCCGACCTCGCCGGTCACCTGGCCCTCGGCCTGGGTGTAGTAGCCGCGCCGGAACTGCCGCCGCCCCGGCGGCGAGGACAGCTCCTCGGTGAGCCGCGCCCGGACCCGGCGGCGTTCGGGATCGGGGTGCCCCATCGCGGTGAGCAGCGCCGGGCGCAGAAACGCCTCGAACGACACCAGCACGCTCACCGGGTTCCCCGGCAGCGTCACCACCGGCACGCCGTTCCACCGGCCACAGCCCTGTGGCCCGCCCGGTTGCATCGCGATCTTGCGGAACTCGACGCCCTGGGTGCTCAGCGCGTCCTTCACCACTTCGTACGCGCCGGCGGAGACCCCGCCCGAGGTGATCAGCAGATCCGCGTGGGCGAGCTTCGGTTCGACGATCTTGCGGAACTCCCCGACGTCGTCGACCACACTGCGCACCACCTCGACCCGGCAGCCGAGACCGCTGAGCGCGGCCGCGAGCATCACACTGTTGGACTCGTAGATCTGCCCGTGCCGCAACGGTTCCGGGGCAGTCACCAGTTCGGTGCCGGTGGACACGACGAGTACCGACAGCGGTTCATGCACCGGCAGCTCGGCCAAGCCGATCGCGGCCGCGAGGCCCAGCTGCGCATGCCCGAGGACGGTGCCCGCGTGCAGGGCGAGGCTGCCCTTCGTCACGTCCTCGCCGGTGCGGCGCACGTGGTCGCCCACCGCCGCGACGCGGTCGATCCGGACGTCGGTGGTGCCGCCGTCGGTGTGCTCGACCATCACCACCGCATCCGCGCCGGGCGGCAGCGGGGCGCCGGTCATGATCCGGTGCGCGGTGCCTGGCGCCAGCGGCGCGACGTCCACCCGCCCGGCCGGGATGTCGTCCGCCACCGGAAGCGTGACCGGTGTCTCCGCGACGTCGGCCGCGCGCACCGCGTAGCCGTCCATCGCCGAGTTGTCGAACGGGGGCAGGGCCACCTCCGCGGACAGGTCGGCGGCCAGCACCCGCCCGGCGGCGCGGGCCAGCGGAACAGTGGTGATCCGGGCGTGGCCGAGCAGGTCGGTCACGATCCCCCGGTATGCGTCGACGGAGATCACCGGACCATCCTGCCTCCGTTACCCGATCGTGCAACACTCTCCCGGCACAGTCGGGGAACACCGGGAGTACGAATGCAGGTCAAGGTTCGGCAGCAGCCGTCGTCCGCCATCGCCAGCGTCGCGTTGTTCCCCGCGCGCTGACATGCGGGTGCACACCAGGCACACCCCCGGGTTCGGCGTGGCGAGGGTGCTGCTGGCCTCGGGCGAAGCGGTGCAGTCGGCCACCGAAACCATGCTGGCGAGCAGTTTCGGCGTGGTCGAGTCGAGCGCTGCCCGTGGCGGCCGCAAATCCGGCCGGACGGTGTTCACCGCGCCGCAGGGCGGTGGCTGGGTCGACCTCGCTCCGGACGGTCCCGGCGACGTCTACCCGCTCGAACTGACCGGCGGCACCGGATGGTCGGTGCACCGGGACGCGGTGCTCGCCCGGCCGAGTTCGGTGCGGCACGACGCCGCCTGGGCACCGTTGCAGCAGCTCTTCGGCGCGGACTCCGGGTTCCTGGAGCACTACAGCGGGACCGGGCCGCTGGTGCTGACCTCGCCCGGTCCGGTGGATTCGTTCACGCTCTCGCCGGGCGAGCTGGTGACCGTCCGCCCGGAGTACGTGCTGGCGTATCCGGATGCGGTGCAGGCCCGGTTGCGTGCGGTCGATCCGAGTGGCCCGCAGTCGTTGCGCACCGGGGAGGGGCTGGTGCTCGACTTCGCCGGTCCGGGCACGGTGCTGGTCACCGCGCGCTGCCAAAGGGTGTCGCGCGGCTAGCTGATTCCGCTCGATTGCCCATTGCCGACGGCGCTGATTCCGGTAGCGTGAACTGCACTTCCGGCCTGCTGGAAGCGCAGCAGGTTTTCACACCGTGGGAGGGCGCCGTGGCTGTCGGCACCGTCAAGTGGTTCAACTCGGAAAAGGGCTACGGGTTCATCGAATCCCCCGAAGGGCCGGATGTGTTCGTGCACTATTCGGCGATCCAGGCGGAGGGCTTCCGCACCCTCGACGAAGGGGACCGGGTCGAGTTCGAGATCCAGTCCGGGCGGGACGGCCGCAGCCAGGCCGCCGAGGTCCGGAAGGTGTCCTGAGGCATCCTTGTTGACCGGTTGGGCGAACCGGCAGTGGCAGCGGATACCGGCGCGTTAAGCTGCGCAGCGTGACAGGCGATGTGTCGGGGGACCTCACCGGTCGGCGGCTGGGCCACTACCGCATCGACTCGGTGCTCGGCAAGGGCGGCATGAGCGTGACCTACCAGGCCACGGACGTGCGGCTGGGCCGCAAGGTGGCACTGAAGGTCATCGGTGACCACCTCGGCACGGACGCCGAGTTCCGCGAGCGGTTCGTCGACGAGGCCCGCAACACCTCCGCGATCGACCACGCCAACGTCGTGCCGCTGTACGACTTCGGCGAGCTGGACGGGATGCTCTACATCGCCATGCGGATGGTCGACGGCGGGGATCTCGCCGGCCTGATCTCCGGGGGCCCGATCGCCCCCGCCCGTGCGCTGACCCTGCTCGACCAGGTCGCCGACGCATTGGACACCCTGCACAGCCACGGCTTGGTGCACCTCGACGTGAAACCGGCCAACGTCCTGGTCACCAGCCGCGAAACCTCCCGCGAGCACGTGTATGTCGCCGATTTCGGCCTGACTCGTCGTGGCGCCACCGGCCATCGCACCCGCGGTGGCGACTTCCTCGGCTCGCCCACCTACGCCGCCCCCGAGCACCTGCGTGGCGAACCTCTCGACGGCCGCACCGACCAGTACGCCCTCACCTGCGTGCTGTTCGCCTGTCTCACCGGGAACCCGCCGTTCCGCGGCGACGTGCCGACGGTCATCAAGGGCCATCTCGCCGGGGAACCGCCGTCGGTGTCCCTCGCCGTGGCCTTGCCATCCGCGCTGGACGAGGTCGTCCGCAAGGGCATGGCCAAGGCGCCCGCCGACCGTTACCCGAGCTGTGTGGCGATGATCGAGGCGGCACGGGTGGCGCTGGGGCCGCTCGCCGCCTCCGTCACCGCGCCCGGCCAGGGCGGCCCCGGTGGCATCGGTGCGGGCGGGTTCGCCGCCGCGAACGGCTCGGGCAATCCCGGGAACCCTGCAGGGCTGGGGAACTCGGCGGTCCCCGGCGGTGGTCCCGATGCACAGGGGACTCCGGCGGGCCAGGTTTATCCCGCAGGGCAAGGAAATCCGGCGTCGGGCAATCCCGCGGACCAGAACAACCCTGTCGCGCCAGGTACTTTCGCAAGCCCGGGGAACCCGGCCGCCCAGGCGAATCCGGTCGGACCGGGGAACCCCGCCGTGGGTGGTCCCGGCACCTGGGGCGCGCCGCCCGGTCCGGGTGGTTACGGCGCCCCGGCGGCCTACGGTGCTCCCGGCGGTCTGGCTCAGCCCGGCTACTCCGGGATGCCGGGCGGCTACGGAACCGGCTACCCCGCGCAGCAGAACCCGGCCGGTCACCCCAGCTACGGCTACCCCGGTCAGCCGCAACAGTCGCCCGGTTACGGCTACCCGAACCAGGTCTACGGCGATCCGGTGCGGGTGCGCCCGCCGTCACCGGTCGCCGGGGACGAGGCGTTCCAGCCCGCAGGCAGGGGCGGCGGGCTCAAGTGGCTGTGGATCGTGCTCGGCGTCGTCGTGGCGGCCGGGCTGGTGATCGGCGCGATCCTGCTCTTCGGCGGGGACGACAGCGGCGGCAGCAGCACGCCCACTTCGACCGCGCCGAACATCCCGGTCGGACCGGGTGGGCAGGGCAGCACCGGACCGTCCTCGCTGCGCCCGCCGCCCTCGTCGATCCCGATCCAGCCGAGCCGCTGACCCCCGCTCGTGCCGGGGTGCCCGCCCCGACCGCGGGGTGATCCGCACGACTTCAGCCGGTGCCCGGCCGTGCCGCCGAGGCCTGGCCTCCGCCTCGCCGATGCGCACCGCATTCTCCCGCGCCTGAGGCACATGCCGTGAAGGGGCCCTTCACGGACTCAGAGTCCGTGAAGGACCCCTTCACGGACCTCCGCAGTCTGCGCAGGGCACCTCGCACCGACATTGCCGACACCCTGGACTCAGCGTCTGTGAAGGGTCCCTTCACAGCCCTAAGCGGGGCCTGCCGTGCAGCTGTTCGGGCGAACGACGCAGGGCACTGACCTGGGCTCCTTGCACTCGCCCGGGGAGAGTGCTAAACACGGCATTGGCACTCGACGCCGTCGAGTGCCAGGCGGCGGTCACCGATCGCCCGCCTGAAGGCCGGGACGGTGAGGCTGACCATCCGGTCGGTCGTCCGTCGCGGGCACCGAGCCTGGCCTAGGACGTGTCCTGCTGCCGCCCCTGGAAACAGTGCGGCGGTGGCGCCCAATACCGGAGGACCACACCGCAATGGCCAAACTGATCGCGTTCGACGAGGACGCCCGCCGCGGTCTTGAGCGCGGCTTGAACACCCTCGCCGAAGCCGTCAAGGTGACCCTCGGCCCGCGGGGCCGGAACGTCGTGCTCGAAAAGAAGTGGGGCGCGCCGACGATCACCAACGACGGTGTCTCCATCGCCAAGGAGATCGAGCTCGAGGACCCGTGGGAGAAGATCGGGGCCGAGCTCGTCAAGGAAGTTGCCAAGAAGACCGACGACGTCGCGGGTGACGGCACCACCACCGCCACCGTGCTGGCCCAGGCGCTCGTGCGCGAGGGCCTGCGCAACGTCGCCGCGGGTGCCGACCCGATCAGCCTCAAGCGCGGCATCGAGGCGGCCGTCGAGGCCGTCACCGAGCAGCTGCACAAGGCTGCCGTGCAGATCGAGACCAAGGAGCAGATCGCGGCCACCGCCTCGATCTCCGCCGCGGACCGCACCATCGGCGAGCTGATCGCCGAGGCGCTGGACAAGGTCGGCAAGGAAGGCGTCGTCACCGTCGAGGAGAGCAACACCTTCGGGCTCGAGCTGGAGCTCACCGAGGGCATGCGCTTCGACAAGGGCTACATCTCCGGCTACTTCGTCACCGACCCCGAGCGTCAGGAAGCCGAGCTGGAGGACCCGTACGTCCTGCTCTTCGGCTCCAAGATCGCCAACGTCAAGGACGTGCTGCCGCTGCTGGAGAAGGTCATCCAGTCCGGCAAGCCGCTGCTGATCATCGCCGAGGACGTCGAGGGCGAGGCCCTGGCGACCCTGGTGGTCAACAAGATCCGCGGCACCTTCAAGTCCGTTGCCGTCAAGGCCCCGGGCTTCGGTGACCGCCGCAAGGCCATCCTGCAGGACATCGCGATCCTGACCGGTGGCCAGGTCATCTCGGAAGAGGTCGGCCTCAGCCTGGACAAGGCGGACCTGTCGTGGCTCGGCCGCGCGCGCAAGGCCGTCATCACCAAGGACGAGACCACCATCGTCGAGGGCGCGGGCGACGCCGACCAGATCCAGGGTCGCGTCAACCAGATCCGCGCGGAGATCGAGAACTCGGACTCCGACTACGACCGTGAGAAGCTGCAGGAGCGGCTCGCGAAGCTGGCCGGCGGCGTCGCCGTCATCAAGGCCGGTGCCGCGACCGAGGTCGAGCTCAAGGAGCGCAAGCACCGCATCGAGGACGCGGTGCGCAACGCCAAGGCCGCCGTGGAAGAGGGCATCGTCGCCGGTGGTGGCGTGGCCCTGATCCAGGCCGCCGAGGCCGCGTTCGCGGGCCTGAAGCTCGAAGGCGACGAGGCCACCGGTGCCAACATCGTCAAGGTGGCCGTCGAGGCCCCGCTCAAGCAGATCGCGATCAACGCCGGTCTCGAGGGCGGCGTCGTGGCGGAGAAGGTCAAGGGCCTGCCGCAGGGCCACGGCCTCAACGCCGCCACCGGCGTGTACGAGGACCTGCTCGCGGCCGGCGTGCCGGACCCGACCAAGGTCACCCGTTCCGCGTTGCAGAACGCCGCGTCCATCGCGGCGCTGTTCCTGACCACCGAAGCGGTCGTGGCGGACAAGCCGGAGAAGGCCTCCGCGGCCCCGGCCGACCCGTCCGGCGGCATGGGCGGCATGGACTTCTGAGTTCGGCTGCACAACACCCCGGCGAAGCCCGGTCCACCTTGTTCGGTGGGCCGGGCTTCGCCCGTTTCCGGGGCCGGATCCCCGTTGCTGCGGCTGGTGGTGCCGGGCGGGCACGTCGGCGCGAGTGCGGGCTGCCGCTGCGTTTCCAGCGTTCCCTTTGCTGAGGCCGTTCGCGGGGAACGGCGCGCCAGCATCACGGTGGACGCGCCGAACGTTTCCAGGCCATTTCGCGCGATGGGGCATGCCCCGCAAACGCGGGTTGTTGCTGCGTTCCTGGGTCCGGTCCTGTGGTTCGTGGTGTGTGGCTGGCTGTGTGAGTGCGTTGGTTCCCCTGGTCCAGGCATGGGTCATGTCGTGCAAACGCGGGTTGTCGCCGCAGTTCCCGGGTCCGGTCCCGCGATCCGTGGTGTGTGGCTGGCTGTGTGAGTGCCTTGGTTCCCCTGGTCCAGGCATGGGTCATGTCGTGCAAACGCGGGTTGTCGCCGCAGTTCCCGGGTCCGGTCCCGCGATCCGTGATGTTTGGCCCGCTGTGCAAGTGCCCTGGTTCCCCCTAGCCCAGGCCACTCGCACAGCGGGCCACCCCGCATAACCGCGGCTACGACCGTCGCCGCGTTTCCCGTCCTGCGGCCCGGGAAACGCGGCTCCGGCGCGGGTGTCCTGGATTCCCCTTGCCCGGGACACCCGCGCCGCAGTCACGCCGACCCGGATCGCGGCTACCGCCCCGCCGGCGGGTCACCACCGGCGGGGCGATCCCCGTCGTCGGTGCTTCTCGCGCCGAACCCCGGCAGCACGAGGGATCAGGCAGGCAGGTCGTGCTGCCGGGCCGCGAGGACCGATTCCGGGGCCGAGGGACGCGGGCGCCCCATCCGGCACAAGGCCGGCACCCGCGTTCCGCCGGGCCCGGTCGCCCCCTCCGCGTCCGGGCCCGGCAGGCTCAGGCCGCCGGCGTCAGGAGGACGGCGGCGAGGTAGACCGGGATCATCAACCCGGCCGTGAGCGCGGTGGCGGCGACTGCGGCAATACGCACCATCGCCGGGTCCACGCCGAGGTAGTCGGCCCATCCGCCGCAGACCCCGGCGATCATCCGGTCGGTCCGGCTGCGGTGGAGCTTCTTGGTCTGCGGCTGGTCGATGGTCTCCGTCGGGTTCGTCATGCCGATAATGCTGCGGCAGCGGGCACCCCGGCACATCCGGGAACAGCCCGGAGAAGGCCCTGGCCCGCGACCCTGAGATCCCCCGGAGCGCCCCGCCGGGGAGGATGGCCGGATGAAGATCGTCGCGCTGGTGGTCGCGCTGCTCGCGGTGTTCGGGTTTGCCACGGCGTCCGCGGCCACGCGCGCCGAACCCGGTCCGGCGGACACGGTGCTCGCCCGCGGTGAGCTGCGGGTGTGCAGCACGGGCGACTACCGGCCGTTCACCTACCGCGACCCGGCGGGCCGGTGGAGCGGGATCGATTTCGACCTCGCAGGGGACCTTGCGCAGCGGCTCGGTCTCCGGCCGGCCTTGGTCCAGACCACCTGGGCACGCCTGGCTGGGGACGTCGGAAGCCGCTGCGACCTGGCGATGGGCGGGATCTCGGTGACCGCGGAGCGAGCCCGGCTGGCCACCTACAGCACGCCGTATCAGCGCGACGGCAAGACACCGATCACCCGCTGCGCGGACGTCGCGCGGTTCGGGACCTTGGCGCAGATCGACCGTCCAGGGGTTCAGGTCGTGGTGAATCCCGGTGGTACCAACGAAAAGTTCGCGCGTACGCGGCTGCGCCAGGCCACCGTGCTGGGCCATCCGGACAACAACACGATCTTCGATGAGCTGCTGGCCGGCCGGGCCGATCTGATGATCACCGATGCGTCCGAGACTCGCTGGCAGTCCCGGCAGCACCCGCAGCTCTGCGCGGTGCATCCGGACCACCCGTTCACCGACGACGAAAAGGCGTACCTGCTGCCCCACGGGTCCGGGCTGCTGCTGGGCTACGTGAACGGCTGGCTGCGGACGATCCGGGAGGACGGGACGTACGCCGCGGTCACCCGGCGCTGGCTCGGCTGAGCAGGCTACCGGCCCGCTGCCGAACGCACTCGCGCCAACCGGTTCTGCCAGGCGCGGGTCACCTCGGCGGAAGCGGCGAACGAGGCGAAAGTATCTGGTTCCGGCGGGGTCGGCAGCACCGGCAGGTAACCGTCCACAGGGGACAGCGTGGCGGTGCTGACGTCCCCCCGCAGCAACGACATCGTGCCGAGGCCGCAGGCGAAGTCCAGCTCGGGCAGCGCGCCCGCGAGCGCCAGCCCGGCGGCGAGGCCGACACTCGTCTCCACCGCCGAGGACACTACGCACGGCAGCCCGCACGCGTCGGCGACTTCGAGCGCGCGACGTACTCCGCCCAGCGGCGCGACCTTCAACACGGCGATATCGGCGGCCCCGGCGACAGCCACCTTCAGCGGGTCTTCGGCCCGCCGGATCGATTCGTCGGCGGCGATGCGCACGGACACCCGGCGCCGGACCGCGGCGAGGTCGTCGATGGTGGGGCAGGGCTGTTCAGCGTACTCCAGGCCGCCCGCCGCCCGGTCCAGTTCGCCGAGGGCGTGCACCGCGGTGTCCACGTCCCAGGCCGCGTTGGCGTCGACGCGGATCGCGCCGGCCGGACCGAGCGCGTCGCGGACCGCCTCCAAACGGGCACAGTCCTCGGCGAGGGTCGCGCGCTTGTCGGCGACCTTGACCTTCGCGGTGCGGCATCCGGAGGCGCGGACCAGCTCGTGCGCGCGTTCCGGCGGGACGATCGGGACGGTGGTGTTCACCTCGATCCGATCCCGCACCGCGGCGGGCCAGCCTTGTTCGCTCGCTTCGAGCGCGGACGTGAGCCAGGGCACACTCTCGACGTCCGAGTAGTCCGCGAACGGGCAGAACTCGCCCCACCCGGCAGGCCCGTGCAGCAGCACACCCTCACGCACGGTGATGTCCCGGAACCGGTTTTTCAAGGGCAGCGCGTAGACCCGCATGACTGCCGATCATGCCATCGCGGAACCCGGAGGCGATCCGGCCCGTCGGATCGCGCAATGGGATCGATGGACTTCCGGGTGCTCGGTCCGGCCGAGGTGCGGGCCGGGGGCGAGGTGGTGCCGCTGGGCGGCAGCCGCCCGCTGATCGTGCTCACCGGGCTGCTGCTGCGTGCCAACCGGGTCGTCTCGGTCGACCTGCTGAGCCATTGGCTGTGGACCGACGACCAGCGTCGCTCGAAGGGCGCCCTGCAGACGTACGTGCTGCGGTTGCGCCGCGCGCTCGGGGAAGCGGTGCAGATCCGCACCGAGCGCGACGGTTATCTGCTGCAGGTCGACGAGAACGCGGTGGACCTGCTGCGGTTTCGCCACCGCGCCGACCTGGGCCGGACGGCTGCCGAACGTGGCGAGCACCGGCAGGCGGCCGCGTTGTTCGAGGACGCGCTGGCCGAATGGCGGGGCCCGGCTCTGCAGAACGTGGCTTCGGACGCGCTGCACCGGGAGGAAGCCGGACAGCTCACCGAAGAGCGCACGCGGGTGCGCGAGCAGTGGGCCGAATCGCTGCTCGCGGTCGGTGAGCACGATCTGATCGTGCCCTCGCTCGAACGGCTGACCAGGGAACATCCGTTGCGGGAACGGCCGCACGAGCAGTTGATGCTCGCCTTGTTCCGGGCCGGGCGGCGGGCCGAGGCGCTGGAGGCCTACCGGCGGATCAGCGCTGTGCTGGCCGACGAGCTGGGCCTGGACCCCGGCGCCGGGTTGCAGAGCGCGCACCGGCTCGTGCTCGGCGGGGACGATTCCGCCGGGTACCGTCCGGCAGCCGAACCGCAGGTGCCGCACCAGCTGCCGCCCGATCTGCGCGCGTTCACCGGGCGGGCGCGGGCGTTGAAGGCCTTGCATGCCCTGCTTCCGGAGGCGCTCGACGACGGCACCTCCACGCCGATCGCTTCGGTGGAAGGAATGGGCGGCCAAGGGAAGACCACGCTGTCCGTGCACTTCGCACACCAGATCGCGGACCGGTTCACCGGTGGGCAGGTTTTCCAGGACCTGCGCGGGTTCGGGGCGGGCGATCCGCTGGAGCCGCTCGCCGCGCTCGAAGCGATGCTGGGCGCCCTCGGCGTGCCCGCGGACCAGATCCCGGCCGGGCTCGACGAACGAGCCGCGGCCTGGCGCACGCACACCGCGGGCCGGCGGCTGATCATGGTGCTGGACAACGCGAACAGCTCGGCGCAGGTGCGTCCGCTGATGCCGGGGCCGGGCTGTCTCGTCGTGGTCACCAGCCGGTGGCAGCTGCGTGGCCTGGCCGCCACCCACGGTGTCCGGCGGATCGGACTGTCCGAACTGGACGATGAGGAAGGAGTCCAGCTGATCGCCTCGACGGTCGGGCTCGACCGGGTGGAGGCGGATCCGGCCGCCGCGGAGCAGTTCGTGCGGTACTGCGGCGGGCTGCCGCTGGCCATCCGGATCCTCGCGGTGCGGCTGGCGCAGTTCCCGGATCAGCCGCTCGGCGAGTTCGTTGCCGGGCTGCCGGCCGGCGGCGGACGGCTCGGCACGTTCGATCTCGGCGACGGGGACGAGACGAACATCCGCGCGGTGTTCTCCTGCTCGTACCGGGCCCTGCCGGAACCCGCGGCCCGGTTGCTGCGGCTGCTCGGCCTGCCGATGGTGCCGGGGTTCGATGTGGACACCGTCGTCGCGCTGGCCGGGGGTGAGGAAGCGGAGGTGCGCGAAGCGCTGGGCGCGCTGGTCTCCGCGCACCTGCTCGACCAGCCGCGGCCGGGGCAGTACCGGTTCCACGATCTGATCCGGGCGTACGCGTTCGAACTCTCGTACCAAGTGGACAGTGCGTGGCAGCGGGATACCGCGTGCGAACGGCTGCTCGGCTGGTATCTGGTGACTGCACGGAACGCGTCCTGGGCCATGCGGCCGGACCGGTTCCAGGACAGCCTCGGGATCGAAGGCCTGCGGGGTGGCCTTGCCTTCGACGGCTATCACGAGGGGCTGGCCTGGTTCTCGCGGGAGCACGAGAATCTGGTCTCGGTCGTGAGCTGGTCGTTCCGGATCCGGTACCACGCGCACTGCTGGAAAGTGGCCTGGCTGCTGTTCACCTACCTCGCCGGGCGAACCCGGGTCGACGAATGCCGCGTCGTGCTGGAGACCGCCCTGCGTGCCACGCAGGAATCCGGCGACCGCCCGGGCGAGGCAGCGATCCGCAACGGCCTCGGCGTGCTCGACGGAGTCGTCCGGGATTACTCGTCGGCCCGGCGCAACCTGGAGAAAGCCCTTGCCGTGCAACAGGAATTGGGATCCCTGCGCGGCGAGGCGCGAGCCCGGTACAACCTCTCGCAGACCGCGCGGGAGTTCGCCGACTTCCCCGCGGCCTACCGGCACGGCGAGCGCGCCCTGGAGATCGCCCGCGACTTGCAGCTGACCGGCTTCGAAGCGAACGTCCTGCGCGCCCTCGGTGACCTCTGCGCCACCATGGGCGACCACCCGCAGGCCTTGACCCTGGCCGACGAGGCGCTGTCGCTGGTACCCGCGGATGACCCGCGAACCGGCCGGTTCTCGCTGGTCACCCGGGCACGCGCGCTGCTGGGTCTGGGCAGGCATACGGAGGGCATCGAGTGCATGTCCGAAGCCGTGGACATGTTCTTCGCGATGGACGAGGAGTACGAGGCCGCGGACGCTTTGTCCGAGCTGGGCACCGCCCACCTGAGCCAAGGCCGCCCCGCCGCCGCCCGGGACTGCTGGCTGCGCTCGATCCGGCTGCTGACCACCCTGGCTCACCCGGATGCCGCCGCCGTGCGGGCCAAACTGGCCACTTTGGTGGGTGGGTAGCCGGGCTGTCGGGTGGGGCTGGGGGTGGCCGCTCCGGGGTGGGGTTTTGGGGTGGGGCGCGGTGATGTGGGATCTTTGGTCATAGGGCCTCCGGGTAGGTGGGTCGGTTGGTGGGTGTGATCGGTTCGGCATTGCCGGATACGGGTGCGGTTGGTTGGTGTGGCAGGGGCCGGGCGTTGCTGGATGTGCGTCGTCGGCTCGGCAGGGCAGGCTGCGCGTCGGCCGGTCCCGGGGATTTCCGTGCACTGTCACGGAAGCGCCCTGCCTCGGGACGGCCCTGCCGCGGCACGGCTGTGTTTCGGTCACCGAAATGTCGAGCCGTGGGGTGGATGGCTGTGTCTCGGTTGCGGAAGCGCCCGGCTGCATGGTGGATCGCCGTGTCTTGGTCGATGGGGTGGATGGTGGATGGCCAGGCCTTGGACACGGGAGCGGTTGGCGGCGGGATGAATGGCCGTGTCTCGGTTACGGGGGCGGTCCGTCGCGGTGCTGTACGTGGTGTCGGCTGCAGGTTCCGCGGTCCGAAGTGGTCCGTCGGAGACGCGGTTCGAGATACCTCGGCAGGTGAGGTGAGGCGCTCCGGTCCGCGAGGCTTCCGGTCGACCGGGCGGGGCCCAGCGCGTGCTGGGTGCAGGTGATCTGTCTGCCGACCCCCAGCGACGACAGGCAGACCACCTGTACCGCTGCCCCAGCCAATCGGATAGCGCTCACTGTGCGCTCACTGTGTGGCGGATCGTTCCGGACAGCGGGGACAGCCAGGTGCCGGCGGTCGGTGCTGCGGCGCTGGTGAGGGCGGCGGTCTCGTCCATTGTGGATGGAATGAGGCAGGAAGCAGCAAGGGCGGGTGGTCTTGGTGCGGCGCCGGGATGTGGTGTGCGGCGGCGGTGGGCCAAGGGGGCACGGTGGGCCAAGAGGACACGGTGGGCCAAGAGGACACGGTGGCGGCCGGTGGTCTTCTCCCGGATTTTCCGTGGGGATGGTTGCGGTAAACGCGTCCGCGTGGTCGTTTTCCGGACATACGTACCAGGGGTTGGGACAGGTGTCCGAAGCATGGGGGTCTGCGTCTCATCTTTTCGGCTCTGTGGTCTGTGGCGGGCTGGGCTGGTCAGGCCCAGGAGAATCGCCAGCGGCGGGTGCGGATGAGGGTGCCGGCGTACTCGCGCAGGGTGCCGGGCTGGGCGAGGTAGGTCGGCAGGCTGAAGGCGCGGTGCTCGGCGGCGACGGTCAGCGCGCGGGCCTGCGTGCGGGGTGGGGCGGAGACGGACAGCTCCAGCGCGTCGAAGCCGAGCGTGACGAGGGTGGCGCCGAAGCGGTCTTCCCAGCTGCGGAGTACCGCGGAGAGTTCGGCGACGCGGTCGGTGGACTTGCTCATGCCGGTCCAGCCGATCAGGGCGGGCACGTCGGCCGGGCGCTCGGCCTGCACCAGCCCGAGCCGGTGCGGTGTGCGCGTGGCGTGGACGGTGCCGGTGTTGCCCGCCTCGGCGAGGGGGTCGCTGCGGCGGTGCGAACGCCGGGCGAGTCCGGGGAACCCGGTACCGAACGGCCGCAGGCAGGCACCTTCACAGCAGGAGGAGTCCCACCAGCGCGCGAGCACTTCCCCGGGGTCGGCGGAATCGATGCGGTGCCCGGCGGGCGCGAGCCTGCCGCGATCGTCGAGCCAGTCCTCGCCGCGTGCGGTGAACCGCTGGTCGGGTGGGATCAGTACCGGCCACAAGCCGGACCGGCCGAACTCCGCGACGCATTCCAGGTACCGCTGTGGCCGGGCGAGCGGTTCGGCGGACACCCAGATCCGCCCGTGCCACCGCCCCGGCGGCAACGGCGGCAGTGTCGGCAACGCCGGGACCGGCGGTGCCCCGGCCTCGGGGTGGAACGGTGCGATCGTCATGAGCTTCCCCTCGAACTGGTGTTCGGCGTCCTGTACTTCGAACAGTAGTTCGACGGCCCGACAATTTCCAGGGGTTTGGTCGATCATCCGTTCGAGTGAAGCTGCAAAACCGCAGGTCGATGGGGTTTGTGAGGTGTTTGGGGCCAAAGGGGCGACGAGGGCCGAGGGATTGGGCTGAACGAGTGATGCGGTGGAGGTGCGACGTGCGGCAGAGTGCGATCAAGGAAGGCGACGCGCGGCCGAGTCAAGGCAGCGCAACGACCGTGTGCGGTCCCCCGAAGCCCCACCGGTCGTGCTCTCCATCCGCAAGGGAATCCACAAGGGAGAGGGGACAACGGTGAGCCCTGAGCCATCGCCACAGCCGATCACAGCGGCCGGCGCAGGTCCTCCGCGTCGACGATGTGGTAGGCGTAGCCCTGCTCCGCCAGGAAACGCTGGCGGTGTGCGGCGTACTCGGTGTCCACAGTGTCCCGGGAGACGATCGAGTAGAAGTGCGCCTGCCGGCCGTCTCCCTTGGGGCGCAACAGCCGGCCGAGGCGCTGGGCCTCTTCCTGGCGGGATCCGAACGTGCCGGAGACCTGGATGGCCACCGACGCTTCCGGCAGGTCGATCGAGAAGTTCGCCACCTTCGACACCACCAGGGTGCGCAGTTCGCCACGGCGGAAGCGGTCGAACAGCTCCTCGCGTTCCTTGTTGCGGGTCGCGCCCTGGATCACCGGGGCCGCCAGTTCCGCGCCGAGCATCTCCAGCTGGTCCAGGTAGGCGCCGATGACCAGGGTCGGTTCGTCCGGATGACGGTCCACAATGGACCTGATCACCGGGAGTTTGGTCATCGCGGTGGCCGCCAGCTTGTACCGCTCGTCCGCCTCCGCGGTGGCGTAGGACAGGCGTTCCGATTCGGTCAGGGTGACCCGGACTTCGGTGCACTCGGCGGGCGCGATCCAGCCTTGCGCCTCGATGTCGCGCCACGGCACGTCGTAGCGCTTCGGGCCGATCAGGGAGAACACGTCGCCTTCGCGGCCGTCCTCGCGCACCAGCGTCGCGGTGAGACCGAGGCGGCGGCGGGACTGCAGGTCGGCGGTCATCCGGAACACCGGGGCGGGCAGCAGGTGCACCTCGTCGTACACGACCAGGCCCCAGTCCCGGGTGTCGAACAGTTCGAGGTGCTTGTACTCGCCCTTCTGCTTGCGCGTGACCACCTGGTACGTGGCGATGGTGACCGGCCGGACCTCCTTCTTCTCTCCGGAGTATTCGCCGATCTCGTCCTCGGTCAGCGAAGTCCGCGCCACCAGTTCGCGCTTCCACTGCCGCCCGGCCACGGTGTTGGTCACCAGGATCAGCGTGGTCGCCTTCGCATGTGCCATCGCGGCCGCGCCGACCAGAGTCTTGCCCGCCCCACAAGGAAGCACGACGACGCCCGAGCCACCCGCCCAGAACGCCTCGGCCGCTTTGCGCTGGTAGTCGCGCAGCTCCCAGTCGTTCTCCTCCAGCGCGATCGGGTGCGCCTCGCCGTCCACGTATCCGGCGAAGTCCTCGGCGGGCCAGCCGACCTTCAGCAGCGCCTGCTTGAGCCGTCCGCGTTCGGAAGGGTGCACGACCACGGTGTCCTGGTCGATCCGCGCGCCCAGCATCGGGCTGATCTTCTTGTGCCGGGCGACTTCTTCCAGCACCGCGCGATCGGTGGTGGCCATGACCAGGCCGTGCGCCGGGTGGTTGGCGATCTGCAACCGGCCGAACCGGCCCATCACGTCCACCACGTCGATCAGCAGCGGCTGCGGCACCGGGAACCGCGAGTACGTGGTGAGCGCGTCCACCACCTGCTCGGCATCGTGCCCGGCGGCTCGCGCGTTCCACAGTGCCAGCGGCGTGATCCGGTAGGTGTGCACATGCTCGGGTGCCCGTTCGAGTTCGGCGAACGGGGCGATCGCGATCCGCGCGTCGTCGGCGCGGGCGTGGTCGACTTCGAGTAGCACGGTCTTGTCGGACTGAACGATCAAGGGGCCATCGGTCACCTGTCCTTTATACGTTCCCTGCCGCGCCGCCCCGCGGGGATGCCAAGATGGTCACCAGGTCGAGCCCGGAGGAGCCCCAGTGACCACACCACCGTTCGGCGTGCCGCCGGCTTCGAATCCGTTCGAGCCGCCGCGAACGCCGCCCCCTGCGCCGATCCGGCCGCAGGGGGTGTCCGGCAAGGTGAAGGGCCTCATCGCGGGTGCGGTCGTGCTCGCGGTCGGGCTCGGGGTGCTGGCCGCGTTCGGCGTCGCCGGCATCGTGCGTTCGGCCGGTCCGCCGGTCGCCGGCAGCTGCCTCTACCTCAGCGACGCAGGCGCGGACACGCAGAGCTACCACGGGGCGGACTGCTCGGACAGCCGTGCTTCCTACCGGGTCGACAACGTCGTACGTGGCCGCTCCAGCTGCGAGGGTCAGGACTACGTGCGGTTCGAGATCTACGGTTCCACGCGTACGTTGCGTACGCCGCAGGAGACGTTGTGCCTGGCGCTGAACGTGTCGAATGGCGAGTGTTTGCGCGGAGTCGCCGACGAGACGTCTATCAGCAAGGTCGCGTGCAGTGACGCGAGCGCTGAAGCACGCGCCGAAGTACACGCGGGGCAACAGTCCGATAAGGCCTGTGGCCAAGACGGCACGCCTCTCGTGTACGCCGGTCCGCCCGTGCGCACCGTGTGCCTCAAGCCGGTCGGCAAGAATATTTAGCTACTGCTGGTTCGCTGCGGGCAGCATCGCTTGTACGTCGAGCCGGTTCGGGATCAGGCCGGAGCTGTGCATCAGGTCGGCCACGCGTTGCAGCCGGGTGGCCGACAGCGTGGTCGGGTAGCTGCCGAGGGAGATCAACGCCGCAGTGGTCTGGTCGATGTCGGAGAACGACGGCAGCGCGTCGCGGACCATGGCGGGATCCGCCGCGGCGAGCTGGGCCTGGGTGAGCACCCGACGGAATGCGGCGAGGGTACGCGGGTTGGCCGCGGCGAACGCGCCGGTCGACGCGTAGCCGGACGAGGGGAAGTCGAGCGTGGCCCCGCTCGAACCGTCGACCAGGATCTGCGCGCCCAGCTCCTTCTCCGCCCGGGTGATGAACGGTTCCATCATCACCGCCGCGTCCGCCTGCCCGGCCTGCAACAGCTGCGGCATCTGCGAAAAGGGGCTCGCCTGCAGGCGGATCTTCGCCGGGTCGACGCCTGCGGTCGCGAGCACCGAGCGAGCGGTCAGCGCGCAGATGTCGGTCTGGTTGTCGACCGCGATCCGCGGTGTCTTCTTCGCGGTGGGCTCCGCGTAGTCGGAGCCGGGCAGGGTGACCAGGGCGATCGTGTTGCTGCTGGAGGTGTAGGCCTCGCCCTGCATCTGGAGGGCGGTCCCGCCGGCGGCCGCGTGGAACAGCGAGACGTCGCTGGCGAAGGTCACGTCCACCTCGCCGGCGCTCAGCTTCGCCACACCGTCCGCGGTGCCCAGGTCGACCAGTTCGACGTTCAGGCCGGCTTGCCGGAACTTCCCGGCCACCGCCGCGATCCGCAACGGCGCGGTGTCGATCGGATCGGCCACCCCCACGCGCAGTGTCGCCCGTTCGGGAGCGGTTGGTCGCGGACTGTCACCGGAGTCGAACATTCCGCAACCTGCGCTCGCCAGAAGTACCGCTACCAGCGCAAACGCCGGGCCGATCAGCTTCATATCTCGCACCTGCCAGGAGAATCTCTGCCTGCTGCTGGATCGTATGGGCCGCTGCCCATACGATCCCCGACAGGGCCGCACCCCCGCCAGGGTGGTTTCCCGATCCGTGCCGGGACCCTACTCTCCAGTAGTTCGAGCTCGGAAACCCTCGATGACGTCCGTGGGTAGGGGTCCCGCGGTGAAAAGGAAGCACAGGTGACCCGTCGCGACCAGCGTCCCCGATCGGGCGACGCGACGGATCCTGCTTTCCGCGAGGTCCGCGGCCAGTGGCGCT
Organism: Amycolatopsis sulphurea; assembly: GCF_002564045.1. Classification (NCBI taxonomy): domain Bacteria; kingdom Bacillati; phylum Actinomycetota; class Actinomycetes; order Pseudonocardiales; family Pseudonocardiaceae; genus Amycolatopsis; species Amycolatopsis sulphurea. Next base: position 3,085,981 of record NZ_PDJK01000002.1, read on the forward strand.
TGCGCAACTGGCATCTGCGCACCAAGCTCTTCGCGGTCCTGCTGATCCCGGCGCTGGCTGTGGTGCTGCTGGTCGGCCAGCGGATCGACGGCGATCTGAGCGACGCGCAGCAGCTGGCCGAGTTCGCCGCGCGCAGCCGGGTGGACGCCACCGTCGCCGAAGCCGTGCACCAGCTGCAGCGCGAACGCGATGTCACGGTGCGTTTCGTGGCCGCCGACCGCAAGGGCGCCACCACCGGGCTCTCCACCCAGCGCAACCGGGTGGATCAGTCGATCGGCGCATTCGAGCAGGCCTTCGCCGACAGCCGCTCCCGGCTCGACGTCACCGCGGTGGCCAGCCTGCGGCAGAGCGAGGACCGGCTGCGCGTGCTGGGCGGCCTCCGCTATTCCTCCGAGCACTCCGCCTTCCCGGCCGACGCCGTGCTCCGGTCCTACAGCGAGCTGATCTCCGGTCTGCTCGACATCAGCGACACCGCGGCGGCGGACGTTTCGAACGGGGCGCTGGCCCGGCTGCGGCTGGCCGGCAACGCGCTGGCCCGGATCAAGGACCAGATGTCGGTGAAGCGGGCGGTGCTGGCCGAGGCGATCACCCAGGGCACGCTCAACCGCGACCGCACCCGTTCGTTGCTGGGCGCCGAGGCCGAACTGGCCGCCGCCCGCAACGACTACCGCACCTTCGCCACCGCCGACCAGCAGCGGATGTACGACGACACGGTGCTCGGCCTCGTCGTGGACATCGGCAACGACATGGTCGAATCGGCGCTGATCCGCGCGGAGAACAACCAGCCGCTGGCCGGGCTTGACGCGGACCGGTGGGACACCGCGGCGACCTACACGGTCAATCTGGCCCACCAGGTGCAGCAGGCGTTGCTCGTTCAGCTGCAGGAGCAGACCGACACGCTCGCCGCCCGCGCCCGCACGTCGACGATCTGGGACGGCGGCATCGTGCTGGCCGTGCTGCTGGTCGCCGGGGTGCTTTCGGTGATCATCGGCCGGTCGCTGCTGCGGCCGTTGCGCGTGCTGCGGCGCACCGCGCTGGAGGTGGCCGACCACCGGCTGCCCGAAGCCGTGCAGCGGCTGCTCACCGAACCCGATCCGGGGCCGGAGAACCTCCGCCACCGCGCGGCGGTCGCGCCGGTGCCGGTGTTCACCAGGGAAGAGGTGGGTCAGGTCGCGCGCGCGTTCGACGCGGTGCACGGCGAGGCGGTGCGGCTGGCCGCGGAACAGGCGATGCTGCGCGAGAACGTCAACGCGATGTTCGTGAACCTCTCGCAGCGCAGCCAGGATCTGGTGGAGCGGCAGCTGGCGGTGCTCGACCGGATGGAGGCGGGCGAGCAGGACCCGGAGACCCTGGGCGGGCTGTTCGAGCTGGACCACCTGGCCACCCGGATGCGGCGCAACAGCGAGAACCTGCTCGTGCTCTCCGGTACCGATCTCGAACGCGAGGACTCCGGACCGGTGGTCGCGGACGAGATCATCGGCGCGGCAGTGTCCGAAGTGGAGGATTACCAGCGGATCGAACTCGGCCCGGCGCCTGCCCTGGCGGTGCGCGGGGCGGCCGTCAACGACCTCGTGCACGTGGTGTCCGAACTGCTGGAGAACGCCACGCGCTACTCCGGTGCCACGACCGCGGTCACCGTGCACAGCGAGTGGGCCGGGCAAGGCGACTGGCGGATCGAGATCACCGACCGTGGCGCCGGAATGCCGCAGGCGGAGATCGACCGGACCAACGCGCGGCTGGCCGAGCCACCGGAGGTGGACGTCGAGGTTTCCCGGCGGATGGGCCTGTACGTGGTGGCGACCCTGGCCGTGCGGCACGACATTCGTGTTTCGCTGCGGCCGGGTGAGAAGTCCGGACTGACCGCGACCGTGGTGGTGCCTGCGGCGCTGATCGTCGAAGCCCCGCCGCTGCCACCCGCCGAGGAGCCGGCGGCCCCACCGGAGACGGAGTCGCTCGCCCCGCTCGTCCCGGACGAGCCCGAGGAACCCGGCCCGCTGCTGACCCCGGTACTGGAGCCCGGCCCGCCGCGGCGGGCGCCGGTGGTGGAGAGCCCGTCGTCGTGGCCAGAGCCCGGGAAAGAGGCTTCGCACCTCGAAATCGACGCACCGACCGACCGGATGCCCGCCTATCGTGACGTGCTCTCGCGCTGGTTCGGCCTTGCTGAGGCGGCGGAAGAGCCCGCGGTGCCGGAAGAGCCGCGGCCAGCGGAGCCGGCGCTTGAGCCGGACGCGGTGTTCGAGGCGTTCCGCGATCCCGGTCCGCCGGTCGAGTCCGTGGCGATGCCGGTCGAGCCGGAGGCCACGCCGGTCGCGTCCGCCGCGGTGCCGGTCGAGCCTGCGGCGCCGGTCCGGCCGGAGGCCGCGCCGGTCGAGCCGGTGCACGAGACCGCGCCGGTCGAGCCGGAGTCGGTACCCGCTGCGGAGCCGTTGCCCGTGACGAATTCCGACCCGGAGCCCGAGCCCGCGAACGTGGCGTTCCCCACGGTCGACCCGGACGCCGCGGCCGAGTCCGCCGAGCCGTCCCGGTGGCCGACGCCGGAAGAGCTGGCGCAGGCGAACCGGGCCGAGGAGACCTGGCCGTTCCTCCGGCCGGCCGGCGCGGTGGACCCCGGGCAGGTGCCCGAGCAGCGGCCGATACTCTCGCTTTCTCCCGAAGCGGTACGCGAACGGATGACGAGCCTGCAAGGCGGATTCCGGCGTGGCAGGCACGCCAGGGGGGACGACCGCCGACCCTCGGATTGAACGGGAAAGACCGATGAGCTCGACTGCTCCCCTACTGGAAGTGATCGCGCTGAGCGCCGAGGACGCGGAGCGCGCACAGGAGGGCGGCGCGGACCGGCTGGAACTGGTGGCCGACATGGCCGCCGACGGGCTGACCCCGTCCGGCGAGACCGTGCGCGCGGTGCTCGCCGCCACCGATCTGCCGGTACGGGTGATGGCGCGAGCGGAGAACTCGTTCGCCGCCGGTGCGTTCGACCGGCTGCGGGCCGGGGTCGCCGAGCTGATCGACGCGGGTGCGCAGGAGTTCGTTTTCGGCTTTCTCACTGAAGAGTCCGAAGTGGACGTCGACGCCTGCCGGTCGTTGCTAGCGGAGATCGACGGACGGCCGTGGACCTTCCACCGCGCCATCGACCGGGCGCGGGACCCGCTCGCCGCGTGCGACGTGCTGGCCGGACTCGGCTGTGACACGGTGCTGGCCGCCGGCAGCCCGCACGGGGTCGGCAGCGGTCTTTCGGTGCTGCAGCGGCTGGTTCGCCGCACGACCGGTCCGGAGCTGCTGGTCGGCGGCGGGCTGCGGGCGCAGCAGGTGCATCTGTTGCGGGCCGGTGGCGTGCGCGGATTCCACGTGGGCAGCGCGGTGCGCCGGGGTGGCTGGGACGCGCCGGTCGACCCGGCCGCTGTGCGCGCATGGGCCGAGCTGGTCAAGGGCTGAACCCAGGCTGTCGGCAAAGTCGGTGAGGGGCTCTGCGCAGCCGCGGAGGTCTGTGAAGGGGCCCTTCACGGACTCTGAGTCTGTGAAGGGCCCCTTCACCGGCTGGGGTTCGTTCAAGGGCTCCGGGCTCTCCGGCCTGATCGGTACCCGAGGGCACTTTTCCCGGCGCCGGGGAAAGTGCTCTCGTTCGTGTTCGCGGCCGCCCGCAGGGATAGCGTTGGGGCATGACTCGCACCGTCCGGGACGCCACTCGCGAACTGCTGCGTAACCTCGGTCTCACCACGGTGTTCGGCAACCCGGGCACCACCGAGATCGCGTTCCTCACCGACTGGCCCGACGACTTCGCCTACGTGCTCGGACTGCAGGAGTCGGCCGTGGTCGCGATGGCCGACGGGTACGCGCAGGCGACCCGTAGACCGGTGCTGGTGAACCTGCATTCCGCAGGTGGGGTGGGGCATTCGCTCGGCCACGTGTTCACCGCCTACCGCAACCGGACCCCGTTGATCGTGCTGGCCGGTCAGCAGACCCGTTCGCTGCTGCCGGACGAGCCCTTCCTCGGCGCGGTGGAGGCGGCGAACTTCCCGCGGCCGTACGTGAAGTGGAGCGTGGAACCGGCGCGCGCACAGGACGTGCCCGCCGCCATCGCGCGTGCCTACCACGTGGCCACGCAGGCGCCGCAGGGTCCGGTGTTCGTTTCCGTTCCGGTGGACGACTGGGACGCCGAAGCGACCATGCCGTTGCCGGGCGGGCATCGAGTGCCCGGATTCGCACCCGATCCGGCTGCGCTGGACGGGCTGGTGACTGCGTTGGACGGGGCGCGGCGGCCGGTGCTGGTGGTCGGCGCGAGCGTCGACCAGGACGGCGCGGTGCCGGACGTCGTGGCGCTGGCGGAGAAGCTCAACGCCGGGGTGTGGGCGGCCCCGATGTCCGCGCGGTGCTCGTTCCCGGAGGACCACCGGCTGTTCCTCGGTTTCCTGCAGCCGGAACGGAAAGCCGTCGCGGCCGCGCTGGGGGAGCACGACCTGGTGCTGGTGCTCGGCGCGCCCGCGTTCACCTACCACGTCCACCGTGGCGAGCCGGAACGCCCGCTACCCGCGCTGTACCTGGTCAGCGACGACGATCAGGTGCTCGCGAGGGCGAACGCCGGGGTCGGGATCCGCTCGACGCCGGGGCACGCCATCCGGGCGCTGACCGAGCGGGTCGCGGCAGGCGAGCGGTCCGCGCCCGCCCGTCCCGCGCCCGCGGCCAAACCCGCCGGGACCACCCCGATCGCGCCGGGCTTCGCGTACTCGGTGCTGGCGGAACTGTTGCCGGACAACGCGATCGTGGTCGAAGAGACGCCGAGCCATCGCAATCAGCTGCACGATCAGCTGCCGATCACCGCGACCGACACCGGATTCCTCACCGTCGCGAGCGGCACCCTCGGCTACGGCCTGCCCGCGGCGGTCGGCGCCGCGCTGGGCCGTCCGGACCGCAAGGTGGTCGCCGTACTCGGCGACGGGTCCGGCATGTACTGCGTGCAGGCGCTCTGGACCGCTGCGCGGCAGCACGTGCCGGTCACCTTCATGGTGCTGGACAACCGGCAGTACGCCGCGGTCCGCATTCTCGGCGAGACGGCGGGCGGGCGGAAGGTGCCGGGCACCGATCTCGGCGGCATCGACTTCGCCCAGCTGGCACAGAGCATGGGCTGCGCGGCACAGACCGTCGAGCAGGCCGCCGACTTGCGCCCGGCGCTGGCCGCCGCGCTCGCTTCGGACGCGCCGAGCCTGGTGCACGTGAAGGTGGATCCGAATCCGGAGACGTTGTACTGATCATCTCGCATTGACCCGATCGGAGGGGGCTGCTGAGATGACAGCGTGCAGCCACTCCTCACCTCCGGACAGCAGGAATGGGTCGACCGCGCGGGCGAGCTGGCCGAGATCTTCGCCGGTCGTGCCGCGCGGCACGACCGGGAGAACACCTTCCCGCACGAGAATTACGACGACCTGCGCGCGGCCGGTTTCCTGCGCCTGTCGGTGCCCGAGGAGCTGGGCGGGTTCGGTGCGGGCCTGCCGGAGATCCTGCCGGTGCTGGAACGGCTGGCGATGGGTGACGGCGCGACCGCGCTGGCGTTCACCATGCACCTGTCCCCGCTCGGGCAGTGGTCGAACATCTGGCGCCGGACGAAGTCGCCGCGGCTGGAGGCGATGCTGCGCAAGGCGGTCGACGGCGAGCTGATCTGGGCGTCGATCACCAGCGAAACGGGGCTGCCCAACGACCTGACCGACGCGCGGACCCGCGCGGTCCGGGTCGACGGCGGGTTCGAGCTGACCGGGCGCAAGAGCTTCGCCACCAACTCCTCGGTTGCCACGCACTGCTCCACGACCGCGCGTCACGAGGACGCCGACGGCGGTCCGCGGCTGCTGCTCTGCCAGATCGCGCTCGACCAGCCCGGCGTGACGATCCACCGCACCTGGGACACCATGGGCATGCGCGGTACCCAGAGCAACGACGTCGAGCTGGACAAGGTGTTCGTCGAGGACGCCGCGGTGGTGCACTCGCTGCCGGTACAGCATCTCGACGCGCGGGTGCTGGAAACCGTGTGGGCGTGGGCGATGCCGGCGTTCTCGGCCGTCTACACGGGAGTCGCCGCGGGAGCGCTGGACTGGACGGTGCGTTCCCTGGCCAAGCGCGGCAAGACGGCGGACCCGGTGCTGCAGGACGTGATCGGAGCGTGCCAGATCCAGCTGGAAAGCTCCCGCGCCCTGATCCACCGGCACGCCGACGAGGTGACCAGCCGCCGCTTGTTCACCGGCGACGTGCAGGAAGGCGTGGCCCGCTGCGCAATGGTGAAGTACGTCGCGGCGAACAACGCGGTCGAGGTGATGCAGCGCCTGGTCGAGGTCCTGGGCGGCATGTCCTACACCAAGGCGCTGCCCTTCGAGCGCATGTGGCGCGACATCCAGGCGAGCACGTTCATGCCGATGGGGAACCTGGCGACCCGCAAGCTGGTCGGCGCAACCGTGCTCGGCGTGCGTACCCGTCCGGAGATCGGGCCGGAGGAGACCGGGCCGGAGTCGCGCGCTCGGGAGTGAGCCGGGTTACCTCGGATGGGTGACCCGCTGCCGAACGGCTGATCATCGCGGACCTCCCGGATTACCGTGGCCGATCCGGCCACGGTGTTCAGGGGAGGGACCACATGGCGAAGCAGGAGTTTCGGCAAGGACCGAATGGCCCGTATCCGATAACGCCCAGGAAAGGCGGCGGGGCGAAGCTTTTCGTGGGCGCGGTCGCCGTGGTCGCGGTCGTCGGCGTGGGCAGCGCGGCCGGGCTCGGCGGCGCTGGGATCGAAGCCGGGACGGTCGCGGAAGCGTTACCCGGCAACGTTTCTGGTGACGTCGTGGACTCACTGCCCGGACGCAGCCTGAAAACCCGCACCTCGGAGGCCCGCAAGTCCGCGGAGCGCGGGCGCAAGCGCGAGACTTTCGGCCGGTTCAAGCTCAAACAGCTGAAGCATGCGGTACGGCACGAGGCCGAATGCCTTGCCGCCGCCACCGGCCGGGTGCGGGATTACCTGGCTCGGCACCGGTGTACGGCACTGGACCGCGCTCTCTACGCAATCGGTGACGGTCATGGCAACGCGGCCGCGATCTCCGTCGTGCGGGTGGGTTTTCCGAAGAAAAGCGACGCCACCGGGTGCGAAAAGGTGGAGGAGGTGCAGGGGAGTGGCGACCTCAGGCCGCTGGGTGCCGCCGCGCTCGGTTTGGCCGGTTTCTCCTTCTCCGGGCACCATTACGACTCCCGCATCGACAAGCGGACGCTCGTCGTTGCCGAAGCCGAGACGGTCGCCGGGCACCTCGACGCCGGTACGCTCGATGCGCTGGCCGAGGTCTCGGTGTGGTTTCCCCGGCTCTGATCAGCCCTTCGCCTGCTGCACGGGGGCCGTGCTGGCCGGGCCGTGCAGCAGCCGGGCCACTTCACCGCGCAGTGAAACGAACTCCGGTGATTCCCGGGTGGTGATCTGGTCGCGCTGCGCGGGCAGATCGACCGCGAGGTCCGCGACGATGTGTGCCGGGGACTTCGACAGCACCAGCACACGGTCGCCGAGGTACACGCTCTCGTCGATGTCGTGGGTGACCAGCAGAACCGTCGTACCCTGTTCCGCCTGCACGCGGCGGAGCAGGTCTTCGAGGTCGAATCGGGTCTGGGCGTCCACCGAGGCGAACGGTTCGTCCATCAGCAGCAGCGCCGGGCGGCTCGCCAGCGCGCGGGCGATGGACACCCGCTGCTGCATCCCGCCGGACAGCTGCCACGGGAACTTGCCCTCGACCCCGGACAGGCCGACCGCCGCGAGCGCTTCGCGGGCCTGCGCGCGCCGGGTCTGCTTGTCGATTTTGGTCCAGCGTAACGGAAATTCGACATTCTTGACCACCGAGAGCCACGGGAACAGCGAACGGCTGTAGTCCTGGAACACCACGGCGAGGTCGTCGGGCACCCCGGTCACCAGGTCGCCGTGCAGCCGCACCGTGCCCGAGGTCGGCGGGAGCAGGCCGGCGATCGCCCGCAGCAGCGTGGATTTGCCGCAGCCGGACGGGCCGACGATGCAGGCGAGCTGCCCGGCGTCCACGGAGAACGTCAGCTCGTCCACCGCCACGTGCGCGGTATCCCCGGTGCCGTAGCGATGGCTGACCCCGGAGACCTCAAGCACAGTCGACATTCGCCGCCCTTCCTAAAACGACATGAAGTCCGTGAAGGGGCCCTTCACAGACTCAGAGTCCGTGAAGGGCCCCTTCACGGCGTCCCCCGGGTGGGCTGCCACCCGAGCACCCGCCGTTCGACGGCGAGCAGGGCGGCGTTGAACCCGTATCCGAGGATGCCCAGCAGCACGATCCACGCCCACATCTGGTCGTAGTCGAAGGACCGCTGGGCGGCCAGCAGCGCGTAGCCGATGCCGTCGACCGCACCGACCAGCTCCGAGATGGCCATCAGGATCAGCGCGATGGACAGTGACAGCCGCAGCCCGGCGAAGATCTTCGGCAGTGCCGCGGGCAGCACCACCAGCCCGATCCAGTATCGCCGCGGCGTGCGGAACGCGCGCGCGGTCTCCGCCTTCACCCTGTCCACCGAGCGCACACCGTCCACTGTGTTCAGCAGCACCGGCCACAGTGCACCGAAGATGATGGTGGCGATCTGCATGCCCGGCCCGATGTGGAACAACACGATGAACACCGGCACCAGCGCGGGCGGCGGAATGGCCCGGAAGAACGCGAACAGCGGGCCGACGTAGTCCATCCCGGTGCGCGAACGGCCGAGTGCGGTCCCGAGCGCGACGCCGGCCACGACCGACAGCAGCCAGCCGCCGAGCACACGGGCGAGGCTGGGCAGGATGTGCTGGAACACCGCGTCGCCGAGGAACAGCTGCGTGCCCGGCCCGGAGAACCACAGCTTCGCCGCGGCCGCTGCGATCTTGGTGGGTGGCGGGAAGAACACGCTGTCGTTGAGCTGCGTCACCAGCTCCCACAGCAGCACCAGCACCACGAACAACAGCCATTTGCGCGCGAATCCGCCGAGCCCGCTGCGCACCCGGCCCCGCACGCCCGCGGCGGCCGGTTTGCCCAGCACGCTCACGCGGTGGCTCCTTCGTCGGTGCTGTTCCAGCGGAACAGCCTGCGCCCCAGCCGTTCCAGCCCCTCGTTGACCAGGAAGCCGAGCACCCCGGCGACCACGGTGCCGGCCAGCACCAGGTCCATCCGGTTGCTCGACGAACTCGCCTCCAGCACGAACTGCCCGATGCCGAGCTTCGCGCCGGCCAGGAATTCCGTGCTGATCACCAGGATCAGCGCGATCGCGGAGGCCATCCGGATCCCGGTGAACACGAACGGCGCGGCGTGCGGCAGCAGCACCGAGCCGAGGATCCGTGACCGCGGGGTGCCGTAACTGCGAGCGGTCTCCACCAGCAGCGGGTCGACCTCGGCCATCGCGTAGATGGTGTTGAACAGGATCGGCCACACCGAGGCGTAGACGGCCAGGGAGATCTTCGCCTCCGGGCCGCCGCCGATGACGATCAGCACCAGCGGGATCAGCGCCACCGAAGGGATCGGCCGCAGGAACTCGACGATCGCCCTGGTCGCCTCACGCAGCCGGCGCACGCTGCCCAGCATCAGCCCGGCCGGTACCGCGAGGACGATCGAAATCGCCATCGCGATCAGCCAGGCCAGTACCGAGGCCACCACGTCGCGGGTGAACCCGGTGTCCCCGAGCAGCTCCCCGATCCGCGCGAACACCACGGTGGGCGGCGGCAGATCGGTCCGCGCGACCCAGCCGAAGCGCACGATGGCTTCCCAGATCAGCAGGAAACCGAGCACTCCGGTCAGATTGCGGACGACTCGCACGTCAGGATGCGCTCGCCTGCGGGACGATCATCGTGGCCACGTCGATCTTCGCCGGGATCGACTGGAACTGCTGCAGCAGATCCGGTACCCGCTGCAGCCGCCGAGCATCCAATGTGGACTGGAAGGTGAGCAGCTTGGTCAGCGCGGCGATGTCCTGGTCCACCTTGGAGAACTTGACCAGCAGTGGCTCGATCTTCGAGCGGTCCGCGGATTCCTTGGTGGCCTTGAGCATCGCGCGCTGGAAGGCGGCCACGGTCTTCTGGCTGCCGGAGGCGAACTTGCCCAGCGAGGCGTAGCCGGCGGTGGGGAAGTCCTTGGTACCGCCGGTCGCGGCGTCGATGATCTCCACCGTGCCGTCGTCCTTGGCGGACTGGGTGATGAACGGCTCGGTGAGGAAGCCCGCGTCCACGTCGCCGCGCTTGACCGCCGCGCCGATCTGCGGGAATCCGATCGGCACCCACTTCACCCCGGAGTAGTCCACGCCGTTGTCGCGCATCACGGACTTGGTCAGGGTGTCGCAGATGGTGTCGGTCGCGGTGATCGCGATCTTCTTGCCCGCCAGGTCGTGCACGCTTTTCACCGGGCCGTTCGGCAGCGCGACCACCTCGGTGCTCTTCGGACCCGCGGAAGAGGCGTCGGCGACGAACTTGATGTCGGCGTTGCTCTTGCTCTTGGCGATGAAGAACGGGGTGTAGCTGCCGTAGGCGATGTCGACCTCGCCGGCGAGCAGCTTCTGCAGCGAAGCCCCGCCGCTGGCCGCGTTCACCGCCTCGACTTCGAGGCCCTCCTGCTGGAAGTAACCGTTCTGCACCGCGAGGTGGAACGGGGCCACGTCGATCGTCGGCATGATGGAGACCTTGATCTTCGGCTTCTCCAGCCCGGAGCCACCGCCGGTGCCGCCCGAGTCCTCCGACCCGCCGAGCAGGCCGCAGCCGCTCGCGGTCAGTGCAACGCCGCTTGCCATGGCGAGGGACAGGAACCCGCGCCTGCCATAGCTGCGCTGGTTGCCCGCGGCTGCTTCAAACAAGGTCGCTCCCAATACGGATGCAGTCACGTCTGCCGAGGACGTGCGGATGGCGGAATGTGACTTATCGTCCGGAGTCACGCGGCTACTGTAGAGAAGCAACCCGGCTATCACAATGGGTGTTCAGCGTCGGTTCGGGGGTGGCAATCATCACTCGATCAGGTGCATCGTTGATCAACATCCGGGCGCCACGCGGACAAGCTGTTGATGCCTGAATAACTTGATCCGCTGCCCGGGTGTACCCAGCGCGACATCTGGAGGGTTACAAACCGGCCAAGCGTTCGCTACCCTCTGCTCCTGCAGAGTGCGGTGCGGCCCACCGATGTAGCGAGGAAAAGCCCTGGTCGAACAGGGTGCTCCAGACAAGCCGGCGAGCAGTTCGCGGTGCACGGGTGGCCTCGGCCGAAACGGACAGACCGACCACGTGCGGGGACCGAACGTCATGCCAGAGCCGAACCGATCCCGCGCCCAGGGCGGTGGGAAATCACACCTGGAAGTCGATCGTTTCACCCGAAAGGGTGTAATGATCCGGTCAGTGGCCCGGGGCGCCAGCGGCGCGGGCCTGCTGCCGGAGGCGTGCGGGTAGTGGCCGCGGGCACGGCAGGTTTCGAAGCACAGGGTCCCGTGGACCCGGACGACGATGGTGGTGCGGCGGTGCCGAATGAAGACACCACGGGGGTGGGAGGGGCCCCTGCGCGCGAGCGCGCATCGCGCGGTGACAGCTCCTTCTTCGCACTGGGCAACTGGCGGCTTCGGTCGAAGCTCGCGCTCATCCTGATCATCCCGACCCTCACCGCGCTGGTGCTCGGTGTGCTGCGCGTGGTCGACGACGTACGGCAGGCCACGCAGCTGAGCCGGACCGCGGATCAGGTGGCCTTCGCGCAGAAGGTCACCTCCGTGGTGCACGACTTGGAAGGCGAGCGGGCGCTGGCGGTGGCCCGGATCTCCTCCCGCGACGCCCTGCGCCAGGCCGGGCTGGACGCGCAGGTGGCCAAGGTCGACCGCGGCGTGGACGACCTGCGCGACGCCGCCGTGCAGCTCAACGCCGACGACCCGGCGACCAGCGACCGCTACGCACGCGGCCTGCAGCGGCTGGACGCGCTGCGCCCGCTGCGCGCGGCGATCGGCTCCTCCTCCTATTCGGACCTGGCCGCGCTGGACACCTATTCCTCCATTCTCGACTCGCTGGTGCAGCTCGGCCGCGAGGTGACCACCGCGACCAGCGACCGTGGCCTGCTCCGGCTGGGCACCAGCACGCAGTCGATCAGCGAGGCCAAGGAGTCCATCCTCCGCGGGGACAGCGCGCTGCTGGTGGCCGCGTTCCGCGACGCCTTCCCGGGCAGCCTGCTCGACGAGACCCGCGCCGCGGAGGCCAGCGGGGACGCCTCGATCTCGGTGTTCCTGGCCAACGCCACCGACGACCAGGTCCGGCTCTACAACGACACCTACTCCGGCCCGGAGGTCGACGACCGGCGCCGGGTCGAGGCGACCGCGTTCTCCACCGCGCAGGCCAACCAGGGCCACTCGCTCAACATCGACCCCACCCGGCTGAGCCAGGACTCCACGATCGCCGCGGACAAGCTGCGCGCGGTGGAGAGCAGCCTGCTCAACCAGCTGCGCAGCCAGGCCGACAGCCTGGCCGGCTCGGCCGTGCAGTCCGCGTGGATCGGTGGCGCGATCGTGCTCGCGGCGCTGATCGCGGCACTGGTGCTGATGCTCGCGATCGCCCGGCTGATGCTGCGCCCGCTGCGCGTACTGCGGACCACCGCGCTGGACGTGGCCTACACCCGGCTGCCGGAGACCGTGCAGTCGATTTTGGACGATCCGGATCCGGTCAACGCCTCGAAGAAGGCGGTCGACCCGGTCCCGGTCACCTCTCGCGACGAGATCGGGGAAGTGGCGCGCTCGTTCGACGTGGTGCACGAGCAGGCCGTGAAGATGGCCGCGGAACAGGCGCTGCTGCGCGAGAACGTCAACGGCATCTTCGTGAACCTCTCCCGGCGTTCGCAGCGGCTGGTGGAACGCCAGCTCGGCGTGATCGACCGGCTGGAGGCCGACGAGCAGGATCCGGACCATCTCGCCAGCCTGTTCGAGCTGGACCACCTGGCCACCCGGTTGCGCCGCAACGGTGAATCACTGCTGGTGCTCTCCGGCGCCGGGCTCGCGAAGTCGGTGCCGAAGCCGATACCCGCGGCGGACGTCATCGGCGCCGCGGTGTCCGAGATCGAGCAGTACGCGCGGATCGAGGTCGGCGTGGTACCCGAGGTCGCGGTGCAGGGCCTGGCCATCCACGACCTCGTGCACGTGCTCGCCGAGCTGCTGGACAACGCGACCTACTTCTCCGAGCCGGAGACGAAGGTCACAGTGCGCGCGGTGGTCACGCGCAAGAAGGCGCTCGCCATCCAGGTCACCGACCACGGCGTCGGCATGGGCGAGGACCGGCTCGCGGAGCTGAACACCCGGCTGGCCGACCCGCCGGACCTGGACGTGTCGGTGACCCGGCGGATGGGCCTGTACGTGGTCGCCCGGCTGGCCCAGCGGCACGGCATCGAGGTGCGGCTGCGGGAGAACGAGGACATCGAGGGCGGTGTGGTCGCCCGCGTCGTGGTGCCCGCCGGCCTGCTCACCGACGTACGCGTCCCGGTGCCCGTCGCGCCGCGGCACACCCCGCCCCCGCCGAACCGCAACGAGATTTCGCACCCGAGCTTCCCGCCGGTCAACCGGGCGCCGGAAGCGGCACCGGAGGAGCCGCCGTCGGTGCCGGTCGAGTCCAACGGCGGGCTGGTCCCGCTGGATCAACCGATCAGTCTCGACGATCTGGTCGCGGGCAACCGGGCGGCCGGTCCGTTCCTGAGCCCGGAGGTGCCGGCCGAACAGGTACCCGCCTGGCCGACCGCGGACGACCTCGCCCCGCTCACCCGTGAGTCCAATGGGGACGGTGCCAGCCTTTCCGAGACCCAGTTCGCACCGCTGGTACTGCCGAAGCGCGAGCCGAAACACGTGGTGCCGGAAGAACCCGCGGCCGAGGCGCCCGAGGAAGAGGACGGCCCGTCCGCGCTCGAAGACGACGTGCCCACCCGGCGGCTTCCGATTTATCAGTCGGTGCTTTCGCGCTGGTTCAGCGAGGGCAGCGACGAGGCCGAGCCCGGTGCGTTGCCGGGTGTCGACGCGGCGGAACCGTTGCCGGCCCCCGCGGCCGCGCGGCACCAGGCACCCGAACCGGTGCAGGCAGCCGAGGACGAGCCGGCCGAAGCGACGCCGCTCTACCCCGGCCCGGAAGACGACTCGGCCGGTGAAGACTGGCACAGCGTCTCCGACGAGGGCTGGCAGGCGGCACAGTCGTTGCTCGAGTCCAAGAACGAAGAGGTGACCTCGGCCGGGTTGCCCAAGCGCGTACCGAACGCATATCTGGTCCCCGGTTCGATATCCGGCGCGCAGAAGCCGGCCGAAGCGCAGAACTCGTTCACCGACCAGACCGCCGGGCTGCCCGGAAAGGGTGCTATCACCCGCTCGGCGACAGCGGCCCGCAGCCGGATGGCAAGCTTCCAGCGTGGATACACCTCCGGAAGGCACGCGCTGAAGGATCGGCCGACGGAGGCCCGGCTCGACGACGAGGCGCGCGTGACCGGAGCCGGCTACGTGAGCGACAGCGGCAGTGAGGAGCAACAGTGACACGGGCGGGTGCAGTGCAGCCGGGAGGCGGGCCGGTGCAGCCGAACGGCAGAAGTGCCGGCGGCGCGACGGGCAGCTTCGCGTGGCTGATCACGGACTTCGTGCACCGGGTTCCCGGTGCCGCGCACGCAGTGGTCGTTTCGGCCGACGGTCTGCTTCTCGCGGCTTCGCGCGGGTTGCCGAAGGATCGCGCGGACCAGCTCGCGGCGGTCGCCTCCGGGCTGACCAGCCTCGCGCGGGGCGCGGCGAAGGTGTTCGAAGGCGGCCCGGTCGCGCAGACCGTGGTCGAGATGGCCAACGGTTTCCTCTTCCTGATGTCGGTGTCCGACGGTTCCTGCCTGGCCGTGCTGGGTTCGCCGGAAAGCGACATCGGCCTGGTGGTGTACGAGATGACGTTGCTCGTCGAACGGGTCGGGCAGCAGCTGACCCCGGAGATGCGCGCGCAACTGCAGGGCGCTGCGGTCCGCCGCTAGGCGGGCCGGGATCAGGAGTGAGCCGTGGACGACGGGCGCTTGCGGGGCGATGGCCGGCTCGGGGACGACTCCACCGGCGGGTGGGGCGAGCGGGACCGGGGACGGGAGGACTGGAAGTCCTTCCGCGAACGGGTCGACCGTGAGTGGCGGGCCCGGCACGCCCGGCTCGACGAACCGGAGCCCGGACCCGGCCCGGAGCCGGCCCGGCCGCCCGACCGGCTGACCGACTCCAACGCCGGGCAGCAGCCGGGCATCACCGCCGTGCCCGGCTACCGCGACCGGCTGCTCGGCGGCCCCGGCTCGGAGCTGTTCGGCGGCGCCAGCGGCCCGCTCTACGACTCGGCCGAGTTCGCCGCGTTCAGCACGGCGCGGGACGGTTCGCCGGGCCCGTCCTCGAACGAACTCGCCGCGGCGTTGCCCGCGCAGGCCGCGAGCGAGCCGCCGGTCGCCGAGGTGGAGACCTCCGGGCTGGTCCGGCCCTACTTCCGCACCCGCGGGCGGACCAAGCCGACCTACGATCTCGCGGTCGAGGCATTGGTCTCGACCAGTGAGCAGGGCCGGCTGCTGGACCGGGTCCGGGTGCCCGAGCACCGGTCGATCTGCGATCTGTGCCTGGACACCCGGTCGGTGGCCGAGGTCGCCGCGCTGCTGCGGCTGCCGCTGGGCGTGGTGCGGGTGCTGATCGGAGATGTGGCGGGGCTCGGCCTGGTGCTGGTGCACACCAGCACCAGCACGAGCGCGGGCGACCGCCCCAGTATCGAGTTCATGGAAAGGGTGCTCAGTGGGCTTCGGAGAATTTGACTCCGACCCGAACACACCGCAGGCAGGTCCGACCTCGTCGGCCAAGATCGTGGTCGCGGGTGGGTTCGGTTCGGGAAAGACGACTTTGGTCGGGGCGATCTCCGAGATCGATCCGCTGACCACCGAGGCCTTGATGACCGAGGCGAGTGTCGGGTACGACGACATCACGGCCACGCCCCAGAAGACGACCACCACGGTCGCGATGGACTTCGGCCGGCTCTCGCTCGACTCGGACCTGGTGCTGTACGTGTTCGGCACACCGGGCCAGCACCGGTTCTGGTTCATGTGGGACGACCTCGCGGTCGGCGCGATCGGCGCGGTGGTGCTGGTGGACACCCGGCGGCTGGCCGACGCGTTCCCGTCGATCGACTTCTTCGAGAACCGGAAGCTGCCCTACGTGGTGGCGATCAACTGTTTCGACCGCCTGCTGCACCACCAGATCGAGGACGTGCGGCACGCGCTGACGATCTCACCGTCGGTGCCGATCATGGCCTGCGACGCGCGCGAGCGGGACTCGGCCAAGCAGGTGCTGATCTCGGTCGTCCAGCACGCGATCGCGCACGACACGGCACTGCAGGCGGGCTGAGCCCGGTCCAGGTGCGATGCCGCCGTTGGAGTGAACTCCGCGCGCTTCACCCTCTTCGGGGAGCGGTGCATCCGTCTGGAGCAGGGAGCACTCCTCTCGGTTGTCCGGGCCGGTGCCGATCGTCCCCCGATCGGCTTGCCACCACGGCGGTGACCAGCTCGGATACGCTTTCCTCGGAGTTCGTCACCGGCCCTACCGAGTGACCCGCGAATGCGTGGTCGCGCATGCGTCGATGCGACGTCGGCACGGAAGTACGCGTACCGTGCCCCGTCGCACGCTCGACACGGCCGAGGAGGTGAATACGCTGGAATGGCGTCTTCACGGCGGCCGGGCGAGCAGGACCGCCCGGTGCCGGGCGGGTGTCCCAGCGTTCGACAGCTTGGAGGGCCAGTGACCTATTCCGGGACCGATTCCGGCGCACCGGCGGAGCAGGGCACGTTCGGCTGGCTGGTTTCCGATTTCGTGCGCCGGGTCCCGGGCGCCGCGCATGCGGTGCTGGTGTCCGCGGACGGCCTGCTGCTCGCCCCGTCCGAGGGGCTGCCGCAGGAGCGGGCCGAACAGCTGTCCGCGGTCGCCTCCGGGCTGATCAGCCTCACCCTGGGTGCGGCCCGCTGCTTCGAGGCGGGCGGGGTCAACCAGACCGTGGTCGAGATGGAGGGCGGGTACCTGTTCCTGATGTCGGTGTCCGACGGTTCGTCGCTGGCCGTGCTGGCCGCGCCCTCGTGCGACATCGGGACGGTGGCCTACGAGATGACCCTGCTCGTGGAGCGGGTCGGCCAGCAGATCAGCCCCGAGCTGCGGGCTCAGCTGCAGGGCGGGGTGCGTGGGTGAGGATCTCGGGTTTCGGCGAGCAGGACACGGGCGCCTGGGAGGCGCTGCACCGCGGTGACGACCGCACGGAGTTCGACTCACCCAGCCGCTTCGAGCTGAGCACGTTGAAGATGCGGCTGCCGGCTCGCCCGAACCCCGTCCGTCCCGCGCCACCGCCACCGCCACCGTTGCCACCGCCGCCGGTGCAGCGGGAGGAGCCCGTCCGGTACGACGACGGTTACCGGGAGCCGCCCGCGCCTGGGGGCGACGGACGAGCTTTCGCGCCCGGCTACTGGCCGGAGGAGCCCCCACGCGGGCAGCACGCGGCCCCCGAACCACCCCCGTCCGGCCGCCGGCACCGGGTCGAGGAGCCGCCGGACCCCTACTCGTTCGACGAATACGCCGACCGGGGCTCGCCGGGCGCACACGACCGGACGGTGCCGGAGGAGTCCGCATACCGGTACCCGGAGGAGGCCCCTCGCAGCAGGCACGCGCTGCCCCCTCCGCCGCAGGAGCAGTCGGGCGCCTCCGCGCTGGACCAGTTCTGGTCCGCGGAAGGGGAGGGCGTCGACGAAGCCGCTCCCACGGACCGATCGGCCGCCAAGCCGAAGTCGCGGGTACGCCCGTACGCCCGCACTCGCGGCCGGACGCACTCGGACTACAACCTCGCGCTCGAAGCATTGGTCTCGACCAGCGACAGCGGCCGCCGCTACCGCGGGGTGCGCTCCATCGAGCACCGGCGGATCTGCGATCTGTGCCTGGACACCCGCTCGGTCGCGGAAATCGCCGCGCACCTGAACCTGCCGCTCGGCGTGGTGAAGGTGCTGGTGGGGGACATGGCCGACATCGGCCTGGTGCTGCTGCACCAGACCGACCTGGTACTGGGCGACCGGTCCTCACGTGAGTTCATGGAGCGGGTGCTGCAGGGTTTGCGGAGCCTGTAACCCGGGCGCCCGGCCATCCCGTTCCAGGGCTGTGAAGGGGCCCTTCACGGACTCTGAGTCCGTGAAGGGCCCCTTCACGGCTTTCCCTCCCGGCGAGCGCCCGCGAAGCGGGCCGCCCCGGCGAGCGGCCGGGCCGCGCCCATCGCATGTCCGCCCAGCGCCCGCGCCCGCATCATCGGCAGTTCGCCGCCGGCCCAGGCGCGGGCGGCGGCGATGGCTTCCCGGGGGCGCGGATCGCCGGGCTGTTCGCGTTCGAAGCAATCCAGGACGTGCTCCGCGCACACCGCCGCCCACTCGGCGAGCAGCCGGTGATCCTCGTCGGTCAGCGAGCCGCCGCGGCGGATGGTCACCATGCGGGGGTCGCGCACCTTCGGCAGGATCATCGTCGGCTAGTCCTCCACCAGTGCGGCAGAAGTGATGCGGTGCAACGGATATCGCTCGTGATCCGCCCCCTCCAGCACCCCGCCGCCCACGCGCAGGGGGCGTACGACGCGCTGGCTCGCCGTGCCGCGGGAGTCGACGAAGCCGATCCACACCTCACGGTGTTCCAGCGTCGCGCGGGACAGCAGCTCCAGCGTTGCCGTGGTGTCCGCGCCGCCGCCTCGGGGCGGTTGGACCGCGGAGCCACGCCGCCGTGCCGCCGCTTGGTCTCCGGCGCGGAGGTTGGACACGATGCGGGCAGCCTGTTCGTCGGTCAGCACCGCCTGTTCGCCCGGCCGCGCCCGCACTGCCCGCGGGCGGCCGGGCACCCGGCGGCCGCTCGGGCGCAGGTCGACCACCCGGCCGTCCGGTCCCTCGGCGGCCGGGGCGAAACCCGCGCCCCGCAACGCTTCCAGCACTTCGCCGAGCGGGGCGGTGCTGATCAGCACGGTCGGCGCGATCAGCCGCAGGTCGTACCCGGTGGCGACCGGGTGCGCCAGCACCTCGGCGAGCAGCGCCTCGTCATCGCAGCGCAGGAACGATCCGGCCGCGCCGCCGCGGAGCCTGCCGTGACGGCGGGCCACGTCGTCGATCAGGTAGGTGAGGCCCTGCGGCACCGGCGTCGCCGATTTGGCGCGGAACATCGTGTGCAGCTCGTCCGCGGTACGGCCGGTGTCCAGCGCCCGGCGCACGGTGTTCTCGGTGACCCGGTAGACCGTGGCGTGCCCGGCCGATTCGACATCGGCGACCGCGGCCATGTCGGCGGCCAGCTCCGGTTCGAGCGGACCCGGCGCGACCACGGTCAGATCCGCCTGCACGAGCACGTGGTCCACCGGGTCCGGCAACGCGTCGTGCATGGCTTCGACAGCGCCGACACGGTCGTCGGCCAGTAGTAGCCGGGTGCCGGTGGTCAGTGCGCCGAGGCCGATCAGCCCGAGCGCGGTCGCCTCGGCCATCGTCCACCGCACGGTCTCGTCGCGCAGCCGCCCACCGCGCCGCGGCGCCCGCCAGGCCAGCGTGCGCACCAGCTCGTCGACGCTCTGCACGCCCGCCCCGCCGGGCAGCGCGGCCAGCGCGGTGAGCACCCGCCGACGCCCGACCGGCGCGAGTGGCCGCCGCAGGTCTTCGGACAACGGCGCGACCGGCTTGTCCTTCGCGTCTCGTCCGCCGGCGAGGCCGGGCAGCCGCGGCAATTCCAGCCACGCCTGGGCGAGCGTCATCCAGCGCTGCACCGAAGGGGACGCGAGCCAGCTGTCGGTGAGCGTGGTCGGCACCCACTCCGGTGCGGTGTTCTCGCTGTCGGCGACCAGACCGGCGCCGACGACCAGCTCGGCCAGCAGCGTCGCGCGTGTCTCGTCCACCTCCAGGTCCTTCGCCAGCTTCTTCAGCTCGCGCACGCCGAGCCCACCCGACTTCAGCACCGGCGGCGGCTGCTGCGACCACCCTCGCAGCAGGGATTCCACCTGCCGCAACAGTTCCATCGCCTCGCCGGCCGCGGTTTCGTCCACAGTGTCCGTCTGATGTGGATGGACGGGCAGCGCTGGCTCGGTCAGTGCGGCCGCCTCGAACGCGACCCCTCCCCGCAGCAGCAGGCCCAGCTCGCGGGGCAGCTCCACGGTCTGATCGTCGCGGCGCAGCAGCAGCCCGCGGGCGAGCAGCTTCTGCACCGGGGTCTCCGCGTCGGACAGCGCCAGGTCGAGCCCCGCGTCGCGGGTGCGCCCGATCGGCGGGCCGGCGGCGAGCGCGGTGAGCACCGCCCGTTCGTCCGCACCGACCTCGGCCAGCCGGGCCTCGGCGTCGGTGGCCAGCGCGGGTGCCGGGGCGCCCAGCCCGGCCGGGAACGGGCCGAGCGTGTCCCTGGCCGCGGGCGGCACGCGGAGGGCGTCGTCCCCGCCCCATGCGAGGATCCGCGCGCGAAGTCGGCAGAGCGCGTCCGTGACGTCCCGGCCGACCAGCGCGGTCACCTCGCCGATCGGTACGGCTGCCGTGTCGGCACCGGCGAGCAGCAGCGCGTCGAGCACCGCGAGCGTGAACGTGTCGAGGTCTTCGCAGGCCCGCGCGACCGACCCCGGCGTGCCGGCGCGGGTGGCGAGCACGGTGGTGTCGGACGGGGGTGGCGTGGACAGATCGCGCCGCGTGCGCAACAGCTCGGCGAGTGCCTCGTCGGGCTCCGCACGCAACCAGTCCGCCAGGGAGGTCGCGGGCATAGAGGCCCAGGATACCGGGCGGGTGCGCGGGCGCAGGCGGTGTTCGGGCAGACTGTGTACCAGTAGTCGGACGAGGGCCTGGAGGAAACAGTGGCCAACGGTGCGCAGCGCAAGAGCGGCAAGGGCGTCGACCCGACCTGGCCGGGGGAACCGGGCGAGCACCCGGTCACCGAGCTCTCCTCCGACCGGCAGGGCGCGCTGTCGCCCTTCGGCGACCTGACCTTCCCGCTGGACACGGTGCCCTACGTGCACCCGGAGACCAAGATCAACCGCTGACCTCGCGGACGTTACCGGCCAGTCACCCGGTTGGCCTCGGGTGGCGGCGATCACGGGACTAAATTCGGCACTGTCCTACCTGAACACACCAGCGGGGAGAAGTGCCATGCCGGTTCCCGGTCCCGGGTATTCCATCACCGTCCGGGTCGAGGCCCCGGCGTCGTCCAGCGCCGCCGGTGACCTCACCACCGCCGTCGGCCGGGTGGGCGGGGTGCTCACGGCGTTCGACGTGGTCGAGTCGCACGCCGACACCATCGTGATCGACATCAGTGCCAACGCGTTGTCGGAGAATCACGCGCAGGACATCACCCAGGCGCTCGACTCGCTGCCGGGCGTGCGCGTGCGGAAGGTCTCCGACCGGACCTTCCTGATCCACCTCGGCGGCAAGATCGAGGTCAGCCCCAAGGTCGCGCTCCGCAACCGGGACGACCTCTCCCGTGCCTACACCCCGGGCGTGGCCCGGGTGTGCCAGGCGATCGCGGCGAATCCCGAGGACGCGCGCCGGCTGACCATCAAGCGCAACACCGTCGCGGTGCTCACCGACGGCTCCGCCGTGCTCGGCCTCGGCAACATCGGCCCGGCCGCCGCGCTGCCGGTGATGGAGGGCAAGGCGGCGCTGTTCAAGAAGTTCGCCGACGTCGACGCGTGGCCGGTGTGCCTGGACACTCAGGACACCGAGGAGATCATCATGATCGCCAAGGCGCTCGCCCCGGTGTACGCCGGGATCAACCTGGAGGACATCGCCGCGCCGCGGTGCTTCGAGATCGAGAAGCGGCTGCGTGAGCAGCTGGACATCCCGGTGTTCCACGACGACCAGCACGGCACCGCGATCGTGGTGGTGGCCGCGCTGCGCAACGCACTGCGCGTGGTCGGCAAGAACATGGCGGACTGCAAGATCGTGGTCAGCGGGGTCGGCGCGGCCGGGTCCGCGATCATCCGGCTGCTGCTGCGCCGCGACCCGGGTGACATCGTCGCCGCGGACATCGACGGCATCGTGCATCCGGACCGCGGCAACCTGGACGAGAACCTCACCTGGATCGCGGAGCACACGAACCGGCACAAGCAGTCCGGCACGCTGCACGAGGCGCTCGTCGGCGCGGACGTGTTCATCGGCGTGTCCGCGCCGAACCTGTTCGGCGCCGAGCAGG
Source organism: Amycolatopsis sulphurea (assembly GCF_002564045.1). Lineage (NCBI taxonomy): Bacteria > Bacillati > Actinomycetota > Actinomycetes > Pseudonocardiales > Pseudonocardiaceae > Amycolatopsis > Amycolatopsis sulphurea. The sequence goes on from NZ_PDJK01000002.1 coordinate 3,108,145, forward strand.
TGGCCACGATGAACCCCGGCGCGGTGGTCTTCGCACTGGCCAACCCGGACCCGGAGGTCGACCCGCTGGAGGCGCAGAAGCACGCCGCGGTGGTGGCCACCGGGCGCAGCGACTTCCCGAACCAGATCAACAACGTGCTGGCCTTCCCCGGGGTGTTCCGCGGCCTGCTCGACGCCGCCGCGAACAACATCGACGACACCATGCTGCTGGCCGCCGCGGACGCGATCGCGAACGTGGTGGACAACGGCAAGCTCAACGCGTCGTTCATCGTGCCCAGTGTGTTCGACAACGCGGTCGCCCCGGCGGTCGCGGAAGCGGTGCGTAACGCGGTGCGGGCGGAGAAAGCACACTAACCTTTGCGGAGTGAGCGAATTCAGCCACGTCGACGAGACCGGGGCCGCCCGGATGGTCGACGTCTCGGGTAAGACCGCGACCGCGCGCACGGCGTTGGCCGGCGGCACGGTGCACACCACTGCGGAAGTGGTGGACCTGCTGTCGGCCGACGGCCTGCCGAAGGGCGACGCGCTGGCGACCGCGCGGATCGCCGGGATCATGGCGGCCAAGCGAGTGCCGGAGCTGATCCCGTTGTGCCACCAGATCGCGCTTTCCGGGGTCACCGTGGAATTCGAGCTGGCCGGTGCGGCGGTGCATATTTCCGCGACGGCCAGGACAACCGATGTCACCGGCGTCGAAATGGAGGCGTTGACCGCGGTCGCCGTCGCCGGGCTCACCCTGCACGACATGATCAAGGCCGTCGATCCGGCGGCGACCCTCGACGCGGTGCGGCTGATCCGCAAGGACGGTGGCAAGACCGGCACCTGGGAACGGCCGAAATGAGCCCCGCTTTCTCCCGCGGAGGCGGCATGAACGCTGCCGACGTACGCTTTTCCGCGGAGGCGGCGGTAAACCCCGCCGACGTGCTTTTTCCCGCGGAGGCGGCGATAAGCACCGCCGGCGGACCTATTCTCGCGGAGGCGGCATGAAAACGGCACGAGTGATCGTCGCGTCGAATCGCGCGGCCCGGGGCGTCTACGCGGACAAGACCGGTCCGGTCATGGTGGCGTGGCTGCGCGAGCGGGGGTACGAGGTGCCCGATCCGGTCGTCGTCGAGGACGGCGATCCGGTGGGCGTGGCCCTGCGGGAGGCGGTGGCCGAACCGGTCGCGGTGGTCTTGACCACTGGGGGCACCGGGATCTCCCCGACCGACCGGACCCCGGACGTGACGCGCGGGGTGCTGGACTACGAGCTGCCCGGGGTCGCGGATCTGATCCGGGCGGCCGGGCTGCCGAAGGTGCCCACGGCCGTGCTCTCGCGTGGGGTGGCCGGGGTGGCCGGTCGCACGCTGGTGGTGAACCTGCCGGGATCCAGTGGCGGGGTGAAGGACGGCCTGCGGGTGCTCGCGGACATTCTCGACCACGCCGTGGACCAGCTCGCCGGGGGCGATCATCCGCGGTCGCCGACGTCCGCCGCCGGGCCCGCGCGCGTGGTGCGCGCCGAGGTGAGCGACCAGCCGCTGGACGTGGAGGAGCATGCCCGGCTCGTGTCGGACGACGCGGCGGGCGCGGTGGTCACCTTTGCCGGGGTGGTCCGGGACCACGACGGTGGCAAAGGCGTGCGGGACCTGACCTACGAGGGACATCCCAGCGCACGGGACGTGCTCGCCGAGGTGGTCGCCGAACTGGCCGGCCGGTGGACCGGGGTCCGCGCGGTCGCGGTGAGCCATCGCGTCGGCCCGCTGACCATCGGCGACGTCGCGCTGGCGTGCGCGGTCGCCGCCGATCACCGCCGGGCCGCGTTCACCGCCTGTGCCGAACTCGTGGACGAGGTCAAGGCCCGGCTGCCGGTGTGGAAGCACCAGCACTTCACCGATGGCACGAACGAGTGGGTGAATTCGCCCTGAGTTCGCCGGTACGCCGCGAAGGGCCCCACCGCCAGGGGATTTTAGGTCGCGGTGGGGCCCTTCGCGTGAGTGGCCGCGGCTACGCCGTGGAACCGGCCTCCGCGCGGGAGGCCCGGATCACTTGGTGGCGAGCTTCTGGCCGACGGTGATCAGGTCGGCGTTCGGCACGTACTTCTCGTTCAGGTCCTGCAGCTTCTCGTAGCCGCCCTTGACGCCGAACTTCTGCGCGATCTTCGAGAGCGTGTCGCCCGCCACGACGGTGTAGTCACCGTTCGGGTTGGAGCTGCCCACCGCGGCGACCGGAGCGGCCGGGACGACCTTCTTCGGCGCGGTGCTCTTCTTGGGGGCAGGCTCGGCCGACTTGGTGCTCTGCTTGGTCGTCGACTTCTTGGTGCTCTGCTTGGTGGACTTGTGCGAGGAGGACGACGCGCTGCCGGCCTTCTTGCTGCACACCGGCCATGCGCCGGGGCCCTGCCCCTGCATGACCCGCTCGGCCACGGCGATCTGCTGGTCACGCGACGCGCCCTGCGGGCTGCCGGTGCCGCCGTATGCCTTCCAGGTGCTCTGCGTGAACTGGAGGCCACCGTAGTAGCCGTTGCCGGTGTTGGTGCTCCAGTTGCCGCCGCTCTCACACTGCGCAATAGCGTCCCAGTTCGTCGCCGACGCGGGGGTCGCGGCGATCGCGAGGGGCGCGCCGACCGCGATACCCGCGACAGCGACGCGGGCAATGGTGCGGGTGGCAGCGGACATCTTGCGGTGTTTGCCTCGGTACGACATTTCGAAACATCTCGGTTTCCTACGCCTACGAGCTGGTCGCTGCGGGTCGGGTTGGGAGCCCGTCCGCCCGTTGCCGGGCGGCAGACGCGGACGGCGCACGACGCGTCGTCTTCGTCCCCTCGTCCCTGTCCGGAAATGCTTTCGCTCGGGGTTGGGTCCGGGTATCCGCTGGACAGGGCTGGGCGCTACGGATTCCCGGTCGTGCATGGTCGGTCGGGGCCAACCGAAAAGCGACGGTACGTAACTACGGCCGTGATCGGAAATCATTCTGCATGTGACCTACGTCACAGTAACGCGTGCAACCTTCCCTCGATTCGGATATCTGTGCAGGTCAGCGGGCCGTTATCGGTCCGTTTTCTGGCCGAGATATTTCACAGATCGTGAGGCTTGGGTCACGTCGATATGGCGTCAAAGGGCCATTCGTATCGGTGAAAGGGCCAAGTACCTTAACGATTGCCGGGCCGGCGCGCCAGTGCCGCCGGAGTGGTTCTGCGCAAACCCCGAATGCGCGGTGAGCGAACTGCTTCGGAGAGTAGGGATAAGCGGAAATGGCCGCTGAGTGCTGCTGCGCCGCCGTTCGCCGCGATCCGGACCGAATGGCCGGATGATCGGGCTCGGCCGTCCTGTGTGCCACTCAGCCGGGTGAGTGGCGCTTCGCCGGACGGCTCAGCCTCCGGCGAACGGGGGGAGGATATCCAGCCGGGCCCCGTCGCCGAGGGTGCGGGACCGATCGCGGACCGCGATCTCGTTCACCAGGAAGCTCGCCGCGTCCAATACCCGGGCCAGCGGTCCGGGATGCAGGGCCCGGACGATCTCGATGGCGCCGGCCACCGTGGCACCGGTGGGTAGCTCGATCTTCTCCTCGTCCAGCCCGGCGGCGCCCCGCGCGGCGGCGAAGTACCGGACGACGACCGTCACGACCTCCGCGGAGCCGGTTTCCGGGGTGGCACGCCGAGGAGCTGACATGGTCATCCGCCGATCGCACTCATCGGCCGGATCGGCTGCGCGAAGCCGGCCTCGTTGATTTCGTGGCCCGCGAGCTTGCCCCACATGGTGGCCCGCCAGGCGTCCGCCACCTCTTCATCGCGCGCGCCCGCGCGCAAGTGGGTACGCAGGTCCGTCTCGTCGTTGGAGAACAGGCAGGAGCGGACCGCGCCGTCGGCGGTCAGCCGGGTGCGCTCGCAGGCGGCGCAGAACGGTCTGGTCACCGAGGCGATCACGCCCACGTCGCCGGGGCCGCCGTCGACCAGCCAGCGTTCCGCCGGGGCACCGCCGCGGGCGGCCGGGAACGGCGAAAGCGTGAACGCCGCACCCAGCTTTTCCAGGATCTCCGCGGCGGTGATCATGTCCGCGCGGTTCCAGCCGTGCTGCGCGTCCAGTGGCATCTGCTCGATGAACCGCAGGTGGTAGCCCTCGTCGAGACAGAAGCGCAGCAACGGCGCCGCCTCGTCCTCGTTCAGCCCGCGCATCAGCACCGCGTTGACCTTCACCGGGCTCAGCCCCGCGTCGCGGGCGGCGGCGAGCCCCGCCAGCACGTGCGGCAGCCGGTCACGGCGGGTCAGCTCGGCGAACCGCGCGCGATCGATGGTGTCGAGCGAGACGTTGATCCGGTCCAGCCCGGCCGCGGCGAGTCCGGCCGCGCGTTTGGCCAGCCCGATTCCGTTGGTGGTCATGGACACCCGCGGCCGCGGCCGCAGTGCGGTGACCCGCCCGACGATGTCCTCCAGTCCCGCCCGCAGCAGTGGTTCGCCGCCGGTGAGCCGGATGTCGGTGATGCCCAGCTGTTCGACCGCGATCCGCATCAGCCGCACCAGCTCGTCGTCGGTGAGCACCTGCTCGCCGGGCAGCCAGTCGAGCCCTTCGGCGGGCATGCAGTATGTACAGCGCAGGTTGCACCGGTCGGTGAGCGAGACCCGTAGATCGGTCGCGACACGGCCGAAGGAATCCAGCAGGCCGGGGTGCTCCGGGCGGGGCACGCCGGTCTGACCTCGTGTACCGGGGACGCGAGGAAGCCCGAGATCTACTGCGGTCATTGCGTTCAGGATAGCCCGGCCGGAGCGGAAAAGCCGAGGCAGTCCGTGGCGCAGGTCACCGGGTTGGTCTTCCACTTCGTGGAATCGGGTCGGATTCCCTTGTGTCAGGCCGGTTCCCGCCCGGTGCCGCAGGGTCGCGGGTGATAGCCGAAGCGTTACCTGGAAAATTCGCGCCCACATGGCTTTTCCGCATCTGCGGAGATAATCTTCCGGCCATGCCGCAATTTCGGTTGTCCGAGGCCGCCCGGCTGCTCGGCGTCAGTGACGACACGGTTCGCCGGTGGGTCCGGGCCGGTCAGCTGACCGCGTCCGAGGACGCCGCCGGGCGCAAAGTGGTGGACGGTGCGCAGCTGGCCGGGTTCGCCCGGGCGCAGGCCTCCGGCCCGGAGGATCCGTCGGCGGTCGGGCGCTCCGCGCGCAACCGGTTCGTGGGGCTGGTCACCGAGGTCGTCGCCGACAAGGTGATGGCCCAGGTCGAGCTCCAGTGCGGGGCACACCGAGTGGTGTCACTCATGAGCACCGAGGCCGTCCGCGAACTCGGGCTGCGCCCGGGTGTGCTCGCGGTGGCCGTGGTGAAAGCGACCACCGTCGTGGTGGAAACCCCAGAAGGAAGCAGATGAAGAAGCTCTCCCTGCGCCGTGGTTCCAGGCTGTGGCCGGGGACGCGCGAAGTCCGTGAAGGGTCCCTTCACGGACTAAGAGTCTGTGAAGGGACCCTTCACAGCTCCCCCGCCAGGGTTCCGGCAAAGTTGGTCGGGGGCCCGGCAGCGGGCGATGCTGAGGTGTGTGCGACCACCTCGCGGCGTGCGCCGGACCGATTTCAGGTCCGTGAAGGGGCCCTTCACGGACTCAGAGTCGGCGGTGAAGGGGCCCTTCACAGACCTCCACACCGACTTTGCCGACACCCTGGCGCCCCCGCGGTCACCTCGGCGCCTCCGGTACTCCCGCAGACGAGGTCGGTGAAGTTCGTCCTCGTCGCTGCCGGCACCGCGGCGCTCGCCCTGCTCGCGGGTGCGTGCAGTTCGGGCGACGAACCCAGCACCGCGACCGGTTCCGGGTCCAGCGCGGCGCCCGCTCCGGCCGGCGGCACGCTGACCGTGTTCGCCGCCGCCTCGCTGACCGAGTCGTTCACCGCGCTCGGCAAGCAGTTCGAGGCCGCGCACCCGGGCGTCAAGGTGTCCTTCGACTACGAGGGTTCCTCGGCGCTGGTGCAGAAGCTGGACAACGGTGCCAAGGCGGACGTGTTCGCCTCGGCGGACGAGACCACCATGACCAAGGCCACCCAGAGCGGGGTGATCGACGGCCGGCCGGCCGTGTTCGCCACCAACAAGCTGGCCATCGCGGTGGCCAAGGGCAATCCGAAGGGCATCAAGACCTTCGCCGATCTGGCCAGGCCCGGGCTCACCGTGGTGGTCTGCGCGAAGCAGGTGCCCTGCGGTTCGGCCACGCAGAAGGTGGAGAAGAGCACCGGCACCACGCTCAAGCCCGCCAGCGAGGAGACCGACGTCAAGCAGGTGCTGGCCAAAGTCCAGTCCGGGGACGCGGACGCCGGGCTGGTGTACGTCACCGACGCCACCTCGGCCGCGGGCAAAGTGGACAAGGTCGACTTCCCGGAGTCCTCGGGTGCGGTGAACAAGTACCCGATCGCGGTGGTCAAGGACGCGCCGCAGGCCGCGCTGGCCAAGGAGTTCACCGACTTCGTGCTCGGCGCGCAGGGCAAGGCCGAGCTGACCAAGATCGGATTTGGCCCGGCCGAGTAGGGGTGGCTCGAATGCGGTGGCCGGGGTGCGGCCACCGCATTCGCGGTTACCCCTCGTGCTCTGGTTCCCGGCCGTGCTCGCCCTCGCGCTGGTGGTGCTGCCGGTCGTCGGCCTGCTGGTGCGCACCGATCTCACCCGGTTTCCGTCGCTGCTGGTGACTTCCTCGTCACTGCGGGCGCTGAAGCTGTCCCTGACCACCGCCGCACTGTCCACTGTGGCCTGTGTACTGCTCGGCGTGCCGCTGGCCGTGGTGCTGGCCCGTTCCCGGGTCCCCGGGATCCGGCTGTTGCGCTCGGTGGTGCTGCTCCCGCTCGTGCTGCCGCCGGTGGTCGGCGGGCTGGCCCTGCTGTACCTGCTGGGCCGCAAGGGTTTTCTCGGGCAGCTGGTGAACTGGCTGACCGGCCAGCAGGTGCCGTTCACCACCGCCGCGGTGGTGATCGCGCAGACTTTCGTGGCGATGCCGTTCCTGGTGGTCGGCCTGGAGGGTGCGCTGCGTGGTTCGGGGGACCGCTACGAGCAGGTGGCGGCGACGCTCGGGGCGCGCCCGTGGACGGTGTTCCGCCGGGTCACGATGCCGTTGCTGCTGCCCGCCCTCGGCTCCGGGATGGTGCTGAGTTTCGCCCGCGCGCTCGGCGAATTCGGCGCGACCATCACCTTCGCCGGGAGCCTGGAAGGAGTGACCCGGACGTTGCCGCTGGAGGTCTATTCGCAGGCCGAAGTGGACATCGACAGCGCGGTGGCCCTCTCGTTGCTGCTCATCGTGGTGGCCATCCTGGTGATCGCGGTGGCGCGGCCGCGTTCGTGGGAAGGTGGCCTGCGGTGACGTTGTCCGCGCGGCTCGCGCTTTCCCGTGGCGCCTTCGCCCTCGACGTCGAGTTCACCGTGCCCGCCGGGACTGTGCTCGCCCTGCTGGGTCCCAACGGTTCCGGGAAGTCCACTGTGCTCGGCAGCCTGGCCGGGCTGCTGCCGGTGCGGGCCGCGGAGGTAACCGTGGCCGGGCGGCAATTGGTCGGCCACGGTGTCGATCTGCCCCCGCACGAACGCCGGATCGGCCTGCTGTCGCAGGACTCGCTGCTTTTCCCGCATCTGTCCGCTGTGGACAATGTCGCGTTCGCCCCGCGATCGAGGGGAAAGAACCGGGCGCAGGCGCGGGAAATCGCGTTGGCGTGGCTGTCCGAAGTGGGCGCGGCGGAGTTCGCGAAACGGCGGCCGGGGCAGCTTTCCGGCGGACAGCAGCAGCGAGTGGCGATCGCGCGTGCGCTGGCTTCGTCGCCGGATCTGTTGCTGCTGGACGAACCGTTCGCCGCGCTCGACGTCGACTCGGCCCCGGCGATCCGCGGGCTGTTGCGGCGGGTGCTGCGCGACGGGCCGACGACAGTGCTGGTCACCCACGATCCGCTGGACGCGCTGGCGCTGGCCGATCACGTCGCGGTGCTGTCCGAGGGCCGGATCGTGGAGCGCGGTCCGACCCGCGAAGTGCTCGGCGCGCCGCGTACCGCGTTCACCGCGCGGATCGCCGGGCTGAACCTGGTCGCCGGGGTGGCCACCGCGGACGGGCTGCGCACCGAATCCGGCGAAGTCCTCGCCGGGCTGCTCACGTCGGACGCGGTGGTCGGTGAAGCCGCGGTCGCGGTGTTCGAGCCGAGCGCGGTCTCGGTGTATCCGCACGACGGCGAGCACCACGGCAGCCCGCGCAACATCGTGAGCGCCACGGTCGCCGGGCTGGAGCCACACGGGCCGGTGATCCGGCTGCGCGTGACCGGCGGGCCGCCGTGGGCCCCCGGGCTGTCCGCCGACCTCACCCCGGCCGCGGTCGCGGACCTGGCCTTGGAGCCGGGCTCGCCGGTCACGTTGTCGATCAAGGCCGCGACCGTGGCTGTGCACCCGGCGGCCGGCTGATACGGTGCGGAAAGCCGCGCTGGCGTGATCGAGAAAGAGGGCACGCGAAGGTGACCGAACGCCGCTGGACCTATCTGAGCGACATGGACGGGGTGCTGGTGCGCGAGGAGCACCTCGTGCCCCGCGCCGACGAGTTCCTGGCCGAGTTACGCGACAACGGCATCGATTTCCTGGTGCTCACCAACAACTCGATCTACACCCCGCGAGACCTGCGGGCCCGGCTGCTGCGCACCGGTCTGGACATCCCCGAGGAGTCGATCTGGACCTCGGCGCTGGCCACCGCGAAGTTCCTTGATTCGCAGCGGCCGAACGGCACCGCGTTCGTGATCGGCGAGGCCGGGCTGACCACCGCCCTGCACGAGGTGGGTTACGTGCTCACCGAACGCGACCCGGACTACGTGGTGCTCGGCGAGACCCGCACCTACAGCTTCAGCGCGATCACCAACGCGATCCGGCTGATCGAGCGCGGGGCGAAGTTCATCGCCACCAACCCGGACGCCACCGGTCCCAGCGTCGAGGGCTCGATGCCGGCCACCGGCTCGATCGCCGCGCTGATCGAGAAGGCCACCGGGCGCTCGCCGTACTTCGTGGGCAAGCCGAACCCGCTGATGATGCGGTCCGCGCTGCGCAGGCTGGGCGCGCATTCGGAGTCCACGCTGATGATCGGCGACCGGATGGACACCGACGTGCACTCCGGTATCGAGGCCGGGCTGCAGACCATTCTCGTCCTGACCGGCATCTCCACCGCGGATTCGGTGGACCGCTACCCATACCGTCCGACCATGGTCCTCGATTCGGTGGCCGACCTGATCGGGCGAACCGCTGATCCGTTCGGCCAAGGCTGACCACCACTAGGTCGGGAATAGGGCCTATCGTCGAACGATGAGCTTGTACGTGGTGGGGGACGTCCACGGACACCGTGACGCGCTCCTCGACGCGCTGCGCGCGGAGGGGCTCGTCGACGGCGAGGGCGCGTGGACCGGCGAGCAGGACCGGCTCTGGTTCCTCGGGGACTTCACCGACCGCGGGCCGGACGGGGTCGGCGTCATCGATCTGGTCCGGGATCTGCAGCAGCAAGCCGCCGATGCGGGCGGATCAGTGGAGATGCTGCTCGGCAACCACGAGATCCTGCTGCTGGGCATGTACCACTTCGGCGACCGCCCGGTGCCGTCCGACTTCGGCCCGCGCAGCTTCGCCCGCAGCTGGGAGATCAACGGCGGGCTGCTGTCGGATCAGGACCGGCTCACCCCCGAGCACATCGCCTGGCTCACCGAACGCCCGCTGGTGGCGCTGGCCGAGGACCACCTGCTGATGCACTCCGACACGCTGGAGTACCTCGACTGGGGGACCGACCTGGCTGCGGTCAACGCCGCCGTGCAAGAGATCCTCACCGGCAGCGACCTGACCGCCTGGTGGGACGTGTGGCGCCGGATGACCACCCGCTACGCCTTCCGCGGTCCGGAAGGCGAGGACCACGCGCAGCGCCTGCTCGACGCCTTCGGCGGCTCGCAGATCGTGCACGGCCACAGCGTGATCGCCGACCAGTTGGGCATCCACCCGACCCAGATCGAGGCGCCGTATCTGTACGCCGGTGGCAAGGCGCTGGGCATCGACGGCGGCCTGTTCGTCGGCGGCCCGTGCCTGGTGGTGCAGCTGCCCTTCGTGCCGGTGGACTGATCGGCCGCGGTCCGCCGAAGTCAGCGGATGCCTACGATCTCCTTGCCCAGCGGCATCAGTGACACCGGGACCAGCTTGAAGTTCGCCACCCCGAGCGGGATCCCGATGATCGTGAGGCACAGCAGCGCGCCGGTCACGAGGTGCCCGAGGGTGAGCCACCAGCCGGCGAACACCAGCCAGATGATGTTCCCGAGCAGGGAGCCCAGCCCGGCGTCCCGCCGGTCGGCCACGGTTCGCCCGAACGGCCACAGCGCGTAGGCCGCGATCCGGAACGAGGCGAGACCGAACGGGATGGTGACGATCAGGACGCAGCAGATCACGCCGGCCACCAGGTAACCGATCGCCATCCACAACCCGGCCAGCACGAACCAGATCAGGTTCAGCAGCAACCGCATCAGACGTGCAACTCCCCGCTCACAATGGTGACCGCCTGGCCCCGCAACCGCACCCGGTCGCCGTCCACGACCGCCGCGACAACGCCGCCTCGCCGGGAGACCTGTGCGCCGACCAGTTCGGTCTTGTTCAGTTTCTTCCCCCAGTACGGCGCCAGGCAGCAGTGCGCGGAACCGGTCACCGGGTCTTCGTCCACCCCGACGCCCGGCCCGAAGAACCGGCTGACGAAATCGTGATCGCGGCCCGGGGCGGTGATGATCATTCTTCCGGTCCAGGTGTCCCGCAACGCCGCCAGGTCCGGCGCTGCCTGCTCGACCTCTTCCGCGCTGCTCAGCTCGACGAAGAGGTTCTCCTTGGCCCGCCCGGCGTACGCCGGGGTGTGCCCGGGCAGGATCCGGCTGACGTCGTCCTCGGTCCGGTGTGGTGCGTCGGCGGGAAAGTCCAGCTCGATCCAGCCGTCGTCGTGCTTGGTGCAGTGCAGCAGCCCGGAACGGGTGTCGTAGACCTGCGCACCGCCGAGCACCTGCGTGGCCGCGACGGTGGCGTGCCCGCAGAGGTCGACTTCGGTGGCCGGGGTGAACCACCGCAGCCCCGTGACACCCCCGTCGGACGGCAGCACGAACGCGGTCTCGGAGTGCTTCATCTCCGCAGCCACCTGCTGCATCCATCCGGGGTCCGCGGGCTCATCGAGGAGCACGACCCCGGCCGGGTTCCCGGCGAAGGCATCCGCGGTGAAGGCATCGACGACATAGAACTGCATACCGCGCACGGTACTGGTGAGTGATTGGCCGGACGTCAGGGATTCTCCCGGGTTTTCGCCGTCGTTCAGCGAAGGCCTTCCTCGATCGTCTCCACCAGCCACTTGCGCAGATGCGTCCCGCTGGACGGGGTGAACCGGAGCCGGAAGCCACCGTCCGGCAGCGGTTCGGAGAAGGTCAGGTAGCGCCCGCCCGCGGTGTCCACGAAGGTCGTGGTCGAGATCGCGTGCAGTGGCCCGTGGTGGCGGCGCAGGGAAAGCTCCACGGTGCCGTGCCGATGGAGGGGCCAGCGGGTGTAGCCGGCCAGCGCGTCGCGTTCCCGGCGGGCGGGGGTGCCGGTGGGGAAGTCCTCCTCCTCGGCCGAACCGCGGCGCGAGGCGGGCTGGGTCACCGCGACCGGGTCGACCGGCAGCGCGGGGTAGTCCGGGAACATGCTCATCAGCGTGTCCACCAGCCGGTCCGGCCGGACCTGCCGGAAGTGCAGGCCGTCCTCCACCTGCAGCGAGAACACGCCCAGCCCGTCCCCGACGCAGGCGCGGTAGAGCACCGTGCCGGACGGGGGTTCCGCGGCCCGCACGATGATCAGCACTTCGGGCCGGGTCCAGGCCCGCAGGGTGGCCGCGACGTCCGGGTCGAGCTTTTCGGCATCGGCGAGGCCGCGGTCGCGCAGCGCCTGCCAGGCCTGCTCGGCGAGCTGCCGATGCTCGGTCATCGTCCGCCCGGCGCTGCGGATCTCGAACGGCTGCCACGCCGCGGGCAGCCCGCTGCGCTGCACCGCGACGTCGGTCTCGGTCCAGCCAAGGGAGAACTCCTCCGGCAACGTTCCCGTCCCCTCGTATGCGAACAACCGCACCGAGGGTAGCGGAATCGGCACAGTGATCCGGGCTACTCGGGTCCGGAGCCGGATTCGGCCGGGGTCGCTGACGACCATCCGGAACACCATGAGCGTGCCCCTGTCCGGTGGCGACTCGGCCGTTGCCACCGCCGAACGTGTCACCGATCTGTTTGTATGTGACGAAAGGCTGCGCGACGTCTCCTTGCGGACCGAAGATCCGGCACATCCGGACATGGTCGTCGAGCCGGCCGGCTCCACCTCCGGAAACCCGCTGGGCGAACTGTTCCGCAGGCTGCTCTGCACCGACCCGCTGATCACGTTCGCCGAGCCGTTGCTCACGACGTTGCCGACCGGCGATCGGGCCTGATCTACGGCGCGTACGTGTACGGCACGACCGCGGAGACCCGGCACAGGGTCCCGGCAAAGTTGGTCGAAGGGCCTGTGATCAGCAGAGAGCCGTGGCGGCGGTACCTGCCCTCTTCGTGGTGTGCGCCGGACCTGTCCCGAGTCAGTGAAGGGGCCCTTCACAGACTCAGAGTCCATGAAGGGCCCCTTCACGGACCTCCGCAGGCTGTGCACCGCGTACGCCTGCCCCGACCTGGGGATTCTGCTGTCCCGCCACCTGTGGTGACGCGAACACAAGGTGCAATGTTCGCACGTCAGAGACGTGATGCATCATAGTGTCCACTTGAGCGGAGGTATCACATGGTCACGTTCACGAATGTGAAGGTCGGCCTGAAACGCCTCGCCCGGACCGAGGCGAGTCGTGGTGCCGGCCGGCCTCGGGATCAGCATCCTGCACGCGCCGGATCGGGGAGAACCGGCAGCGCAGCGACGGCGGGGTGCTGAGCCATGGGAGTCCACGCCAAGTTACCCCTGGAATTCCACGTCCACGGTTCTCCGAAAACCCCACCACGCTTGTGCTCACGACAAAATTCGGCAAAGGACTTCTCATGACACACCGAGTGCTGCATTTCTGCGGCTCGCTACCACCGGGGCTGGGCGATACCGACCTTGACGCGCTGCGTTGGTTCCACGCCCACACCAAGGGACACGCGATCACCGGCCTGCCGGTGCGCCAGGACCCCGACTGGACCCTCGACCACCTGAAGAATCGGATCGGCAAACAGCCGGAAGTGCTGCGCGTCGTGCACGCGGGCGAGTACCGCGACTACGACGACTTCCCCAGCTACGGGGTGGTCCCGGGCGCGCAGCTGCGGCCCGAGCACGTCGCGCACGGCTCCGTGGCCGAAGCACTGGCCAGCGTCGAGACGTTCCGCGCGTACCGCGCCGAGCACACCGACCTCGCCGATACCCGGATGATGCTGCCGGTGCCCGGCCCCGTCGACCTCGCGCTGTTCACTTTCGCCGGCGGAACGCTGATGCGGAACCTGCCGAACTTCGGCGAAGTCTGCCGGGCAGTGAAGTACCTGCCGGTGTTCACCGAGGCCACCGCGGAGTTCGTCGCCGGTGTCAGCGCCGAGGCCGCCGAGGACGTGGTGTTCCACCTGGAGGTGCCCTCCGTGCTGATCGGGATGTACAAAGCACGCGTGCTGCCCGGCGGTCCGCGCGCGGCGGCTCGGTTCCTCGCCGGGCAGATGGCCGGCCTGCTGGCGAAGTTCCCCCGAAACGCCCGGGTGCTCCTGCATCTGTGTTACGGGGACTACAACCACACGGAAGTGTTCCAGCCCAAGAATTTGGCGTGGGCGACGATGTTCCTCAACCACCTCGCGACCGGACTGCGACGGCGGCACGTCGGGTTTCCGCAGGTGCACATCCCGGCCGCGTTCGGCTCCACGGTCGCGTCCAAAGAGGACGCTTTCTTCGCGCCCTTGCGGCTTCTGGACGACGAGTGGCAGGTGATCGCGGGCGTGGCGTCCCACGACGACAGTCTCGCGACTGTGGCCGCGCTGCACCTGTTCGAGACCGCCGCGCGGCGGCAGGCCATCGGCGTCGCGTGCGCGTGCGGCCTCGGCCGGTTGCGCGAGGAACAGGCCAAGCCGTCCGTGGACGCGATGATCACCGGCGCCGAGTCGGCGCCGTACGCGGCCTGAGACGGCCGCGCCGACGGAAACTCACGACAGGAGTCCCGATGCCCGAAATTCCCGCCCTGCCCAGCTACGCCTCCGGGATCTCCGATGTGCCCCTGCTGGGTGACACGATCGGCGACAATCTCGATCGCACGGTGGCCGCTTTCGGCGACCGGGACGCACTGGTGGACCGGGAAGCGGGCAGCCGCTGGACTTACCGCGAATTGGCCGCCGATGTGAACACGCTGGCGCACGGCCTGGTCGCGACCGGGATCGGCAAGGGTGAGCGGGTCGGGATCTGGGCGCCGAACCGGGCGGAATGGACACTGCTGCAGTACGCGACCGCGAAGATCGGCGCGATTCTGGTCACCATCAACCCCGCCTATCGCGCGCATGAGCTGGAGTATGTGCTGAACCAGGCCGGGGTGCGGATGCTGGTCGCCGCGGAACGGTTCAAGACCTCGGATTACGCGGGCATGATCGAGCAGGTCCGGCCGAAATGCCCGGGCCTGGAACACGTGGTGCTGCTCGGTACCGATTCCTGGACCGGACTGCTGGAATCCGGCCGTGGCGGGGATCCGGCGGTGCTGGCCGGACTGCAGGCGTCGTTGTCCGCGGATGATCCGATCAACATTCAATACACCTCGGGGACCACGGGTTTCCCGAAGGGCGCCACGCTGTCGCATCACAACATTCTGAACAACGGGTTCTTCGTCGGTGAGCTGTGCAACTACACCGAGCAGGACCGGGTGTGCATTCCGGTGCCTTTTTACCACTGTTTCGGCATGGTCATGGGAAATCTGGCGTGTACGAGTCACGGCGCCTGCATGGTGATCCCGGCGCCGGGTTTCGATCCGAAAGCGACCCTGGCCGCGGTCGCCGCGGAACGGTGCACGTCGTTGTACGGGGTGCCGACGATGTTCATCGCCGAGCTGAACGATCCGGATTTCGTCACCCACGACCTGTCCTCGCTGCGAACCGGGATCATGGCGGGCTCGCCGTGTCCGGTCGAGGTGATGAAGCAGGTGATCGATCGGATGGGCATGACCGAGGTGTCCATTTGCTACGGCATGACCGAGACCTCCCCGGTGTCCACGCAGACCCGGGCGGACGATTCGGTGGCGCGGCGGGTGTCCACGGTGGGGCGGGTCGGTCCGCATCTGGAGTCCAAGGTGGTCGATCCGGAGACCGGGTTGACCGTCCCGCGGGGTACCCCGGGTGAGCTGTGCACGCGGGGTTATTCGGTGATGCTCGGGTATTGGGCGGAGCCGGAGAAGACCGCGGAGGCGATCGATGCCGCGCGCTGGATGCACACCGGCGATCTGGCGGTGATGGACGAGGGCGGCTACGTCACCATCACCGGCCGGATCAAGGACATGGTGATCCGGGGCGGGGAGAACGTGTACCCGCGGGAGATCGAGGAGTTCCTCTACACCCACCCGGACATCCTGGACGCGCAGGTGATCGGGGTGCCGGATGTCAAGTACGGCGAGGAACTCATGGCCTGGGTCCGGATGCGGGAGGGCGCCGAGCCGCTGACCGCCGAGGCGGTGCGGGAGTTCTGCCAGGGCAAGCTGGCGCACTACAAGATCCCGCGTTACGTGCACGTGGTCGAGCAGTTCCCGATGACCGTCACCGGGAAGGTGCGCAAGGTCGAGATGCGCCGGCAGTCGGTGACGTTGCTCGGACTGGAGCAGGTCGCCGAGCAGCGCCACGCCTGACCGAAGTGGACGTCCATTGAGGACGTCCACTTCGGACAGACTGGGATCAGGCGCTCGCCGCGACGGCGGCCTCGGCCAGCGCCTTCTCGTCCTCCTCGCCGAAGATGTCCTCCAGCTGCTCCGGCGAGTAGTCGAGGTCGATCTGCTCGACCGGGGTGCCGCGCGCGGATTCGATGGCGCCGAGCCTGCGCTGGGCGCGGTCGGCGGCGTAATGGATCAGCTCCTGTGGGTCGTTGTCGAAGGGGCTCTCCTCGAACTGGCCGCTCACCCACTCGATCATGCCGAGCGCGCTCGGCAGCAGCTCGCCCATCCGCTGTTGCACCGCGTCCCACAGGGTGTCGTCCGCGGCGACGTGCCGGCGGCAGGTGAAGGTGCCCCAGGCCATGTGCCGTCGCTCGTCGTCGCCGATGCGGCGCACCAGCTCCTGCATGCCGGGCAGGACCTGCTCCTGCGTGCAGATCAGCTGCCACGAGTAGTAGCCGGTGAGTGCCAGGCTGCCCTCGACCACATGGTTGTAGGTGACGCTGGCGCGGATCTGGTTGAGCGGGCTGGGGTCGTCTTCCAGCGCACGCAGCGACTGCGGCAGCTCTTCGTAGAAAAGCTTGCGGTAGTGCGGGTTCTCCGCGACGTACGGGTGCAGGTCGGTGGTCAGCCCGACCGCGTCCATCCAGCGCCGGAACACCTCGACGTGCTTGGCCTCCTCGAAGCAGAACTGGGTGAGGTACATCTCGTCGCCGAACCGGCCGGTGGCCGACATCGCCCGCAGGAACGGCAGGATGTCCTCGGTGACCGCCTCCTCGCCCGCGATGAACTGGGCGACCAGGTAGGTGGCGGAACGCTGCTGCTCCGGGGTGAGCGTCTCCCAGCCCTCGCGCTCCCGGCTGAAGTCGAGGTCCGCCGGGTTCCAGAACTTCTTGTTGCCCTTGACGAACAGGCGCAGGGGGAAGGAATCCCAGTTGAGCCCGCCCTCGCGCAGCGAGGAGAATCCGCTGCGCAGCTCGGGAAGTGTCTCGGTCATGACTGGCCCTTCGCTGTGACTCCATTGTGGACAAACAGGTCGATCGCGGGGGTGACCACGGCGACCACTGCCTCCGCCGCCTCGGCCGCGGAATGCGTGGGCAGCACGAGGTGACTCAGCGAGAGCCGCACCACCGTCTCCGTCGGCAGTGTGGCGGATTCGGCGGACAGCTGCGGCACGAGCTTCAGGTAGTGCCGGGTCTCGAGCTCGACCGCGGCGGTGAGGATCGGCTCGCCGCGGGAAGTCAGCAGCGGGAGCAGACCCTCCCCGGCCTCAGTGCCGAGCGCTGCGGCGACGAGACGGCTTTCCCGGGCAGGTTCGATTGTATAGACCACTGCGTCGCGGATACCCGCGGGCAGGCTTTCGGCGTTTTCGAACCTCAGGCGGACGCCGTCGAGGAATTCCGCCGCTGTGCGCAGCGCGACCGCCTGGGTGAGCGCGGCCTTGCTGCCGAATTCGTGGTAGACGGTCTGCCTGCTCACGCCGGCCCGCGCGGCGACGCCGGCCATCCGCAACCCCCGGTGCCCGTGGTCGGGAAGCAGTTCGGCGGCCGCGTCAAGCCGGGCCTCGCGCAGCGAAGCCTGGGTGGGCTCGGTGAAACTGGTCACGCTCCCCAATTTGACGCGGCCTGGCCGTGTGTCAAGGAGCTTTACCCAATTGACCACTGTGTACAGCGCTGCCGGGATTGCCGGTGCGGCCGGTTACCGTGGCGTGGTGGGAGTGACTGTGGGGTTCGACCTGGACATGACACTGATCGATCCGCGCCCGGGGATGGCCGCGGCGATGGACGCACTGGGCGCCGAAGCCGGCCTCCCGTTCGACGGTGCGCGGTTCGCCGCGAATCTCGGCCCGCCGCTGGATGACGCATTGCGTGGTTTCGATGCCCCCGAAGAGCGGATCCCGTGGCTGATCGACCGGTTCCGTGCGACCTACCCGGAGGTCGTCGTCCCGGTCACGATCGCGCTGCCCGGCGCGGCCGAGGCGCTGCATGCGGTACGGGAGGCAGGCGGCCGCGCGATCGTCGTCACCGGGAAGTATGCCCCGAATGCGCGGCTGCACCTCGACGCGCTGAACTTGGCGGCCGACGAGGTGATCGGCGAGCTGTGGTCCACCGCCAAGGCGGAAGCCCTGCTGAAACACCAGGCGAAGGTCTACGTCGGCGACCACGTGGGCGACATCCGTGGCGCCCGCGCGGCAGGCGCGATCGCGGTGTCGGTGGCCACCGGCCCGTGCACCCGCGCGGAACTGGTCGCGGAGGGCGCCGACGTGGTATTCGACTCGCTGGCGGAGTTCCCGGAGTGGTTCGCCGCCCGCTTCACCGGCCGGGCCGCTTGACGGCTTGCCCTACCGGGTGACGCGGCGAACCGCCGGCGACCGGGTCAGCCGGTCTCGGCGGTCTTGGCGGTGCGGGCCTCGCGGACCAGCGCGATCAGTCCGAGCAGCAGGCCGAGCGGCGTGATCACCCCGGCGGCCGCGCTCAGCCATACCGGCAGGTTCTCCATTCCGGTCGCGAACAGCACGAACACCGCCAGCACCGCGGCCATGCCGATGGCGAACAGGCCGATGCCGATCCGCATCAGGAACGGCTTGCCGGTCTGCTTCGCTGCGTTTTCCATGAGACCGAGGGTAACCGCCGTATCCGCTTCTCCCCAGAGCATGTGGCGAGATAGGCTGGGGGTGAACGCGCGCCTCGGGTACGCCCGGGGCGCGTTCGTCGTGAGCAGCACAGCAGAAGGACTGGTGAGGGAAGTGCCGACCGGCAAGGTCAAGTGGTACGACGCGGAGAAGGGGTTCGGGTTCGTCACGCAGGACGGCGGCGCGGACGTCTACATCCGCAAGGCCGCGCTGCCGCAGGGCGTCGAAGGGCTCAAGGCCGGCCAGCGGCTCGAGTTCGGCGTGGCCGACGGACGCCGGGGGCCGCAGGCACTCTCCGTCCGCTTGCTCGATCCGCCGCCGTCGGTGGCCGAGGCGCGCCGTCGTCCGGCCGAGGAGCTGCACGGGCTCGTCGAGGACATGATCAAGCTGCTGGAGCTGAAGGTGCAGCCCGACCTTCGCCGCAACCGGTACCCGGATCGCAAGCACACCAAGCAGATCGCGGAGATCATGCGCGCCGTCGCCCGCGATCTCGACCCGTGATCGACCCGGTTTCAAAGCTGTGAAGGGGCCCTTCACGGACTCTGAGTCCGTCAGGGGCACCTTCACGGACCCGAAACCGGTCCGGCGCAACGCCACGAGGTGGTCGCACACACCTCCGCATCGCCCGCTGCCGGTCCGCGACCAACTTTGCCGGAACCCTGGACTCTGAGTCCGTGAAGGGCCCTCCACGGCTCTCTGCACGGAGCCGTGCTCAGTTCGGCCGGACCTGCAGGGACCAGAGTGCGGTGGTGATCGGCTCGGCGTCGTTCGGGTCGCCGGTGCGGCTGATCACCGAGGCCTGGGCGATCTCCACCACCACGATCTGATCGTCCTTCGCGGGCGGGGCCGCGGTGTAGGCGTACCGGTCACCCGAGGTGATGATCGCTTCCTGCAGCGGCTGAGGCTGGCCCTTGCCGTTCACGTACTGCACGGTGACCTTCCACGGCGTCTCGGCGACCTCCTTGGGCACCGAGATCTGCACCGAGCGGCCCGGCCGCACCTTGAGCGTGCCCGCCGCACCCGGATTGGCCGAGCAGACGCCGGTCTTCAGGTCGCAGTTGCCGATCGGGGCGGTGCGGATGGTGTGCCCGTCGCCGTAGAACGTCACCTCGGCCGGCCCGGGCGCGGAGCAGCCGGCCACCGCCAAACCACCGGCCGCGAGCACGGCCACCACACGGGAACGTCGCATGCCCCGAAGGCTACCGGCGGCCCGGTGCGGGGAAGCTGCCGGTCGGCTCCGGCCGCAGCGGGCGGTTCCCGCCGAGACCCGGCACCAGCGAACCGCCCCGGCGCACCAGGAAGGTCTGCCCCAGCCCGACCGCCAGCAGCAGCGTGACCACCAGGAAGCCGATCCAGTAGGTGGGCGGCAGCAGCAGGCCGACCGCGCCGCCGAAGCACCAGGCCAGCTGCAGCACCGTTTCCGAACGGCCGAACGCGGACGCCCGCGACTGCTCCGGCAGGTCCTCCTGGATCACCGCGTCGAGGCTGACCTTCGCCAGCGCACTGGCCGTCGATCCGACGAGGCCGACGATCGCGGCGGTGATCAGGCTGGGCAGCAGCGTCGCGACGAGCGTGCTGAGCGTGGCGGCCGCCACACAGCCGAGGACCACTTGGTCCGGCGCCCCGAACTGCAGACGCGAGCCCAGCGCGTTGCCGATGAACCCGCCCACCCCGGCCGCGACGCCGATCACGCCGAGCAGCAGCAGCTGCACGAACGGGCTGTGCCCACTGCCTTCGGTCTGTGCCTTGACCGCGAAGGCCGCGAACATCATCAGGAATCCGGTGAGTACGCGCACCGAACCGTTGCCCCACAAGGAGACCACGATGTGCCGCCCCATCGGCTGGCGTTGCTTGCGCCGCTTCGGCTCGGGATGCGCGGACAGCGAGGTGGGCACCTCGCCCTCGGTCACCTCGACCCAGGCCGGGATCCGCATCGACAGCACGGCGGCGGCCACGCAGATCACCGCGGTGAACCACAGCGCACCCGAGGAATTGGTGAGTGCGCTCACGCCGCTGGCGATCGCGCCGAACACCCCGCCGGCGATCAACCCGAACACGGTGACCCGCGCGTTGGTCTTCGACAGCGTGATCTCCGGCGGCACCACCCGCGGGGTCATCGCGGCCTTCAGCACGGTGAAGGACTTCGACAGGACCATCATGCCGAGCGCGGCCGGGTAGAGCAGCCAGTCGTCGAAGTGCAGCGCCATCACGACGGCCATCAGGCCCTGCCCGATCGAGGCGATGCACATGGCCAGCCGCCGTCCGCGCTGGATCCGGTCCAGCGCGGGGCCGATGACCGGCGCGACGAGCGCGAACGGTGCGATCGTGATCAGCAGGTACAGCGCCACCTTGCCCTTGCTCTCCCCGCTCGCGGCGGCGAAGAACAGGGTGTTCGCCAGCGCGACGGCCATTGCCGCGTCGCTGGCGTAGTTCAGCATCACCGCGTACATCAGCGAGGTCAGCCCGGACTCGTCCGCGCCGTCGGCCTTGGTGGCCCGCTGGAACATGCCGACGGCCTTACCGCTCAGCTGACGGCTGCGCAGCGCGGCCACCCGCGTGACAGTGAGCTTCTTCGGCAGTTTCGGCACCGACCCGGCGCCCGGGATCGCCGTGGTGGGTGAGTCTTCTTCCGCGTCCGGCCCGACCCTCGGCTCTTTGGCGTAGCCACCGGTGTCGTAGTGCTCGTACTCGCCGCTGCCGGGACGGTCGTCGACCGGCCGCGGACGGGCCGGCTCGGTGCGGTAGTCACGCGGCGGATAGGGCCGGGCACCACGCGGTGGCGTCGTCCGGCGGCCCATCGGGACCTCGTCGGTGGGTGCTTCGCCGGCGGTGTTCTCGTACGGGTGGTCGTCGTAGAACGGACTGCGCGGCTCCGGTCGCACACGCTCGGTGCGGCCCCGGCTCGCCGCGGCGACCTGCGTTTCGGCGGCGAACTCCGCGGGGCTGCCGGGTGGCGGATCCGCGGGGATCCGCTCCGGCCGGGCGCGGGGCTGCTCGGCGGCGAAGTTCCCGGAGCGCGGCTGGTTCGGCTCGGCGGGTGCGCGTCCTGGCTGTCCGATCTCGGGTTCGGGGCGCTGCTCGGATCTCGGCTCGGCTCGGGGACGCTCCGGCGGCAGGTGCTCGTCCGGCCGCGCTCGCCGCGTGCGCGGGTCGACCGCCTGGTCCAGCTTGGCCGGATGGGGTGCGTCGTGCCAGGAGCGAGCCTGCGGGGAGCCGGGCTCCGGGGTCCAGCGGCGTTTGCTCTTGCGGCCACGGCCTTTGCCCGGCCGCCCACCGAGGGGGCTGCCGGCGCCGGAGCGCGAACCGAAGAGAGCCACGGGTTCAATCCTGCCTCATCCGGGTGCCGCTCCGCCCGCTCACGTGCCGGTTTGCTGATTTTCCGGGAGGAACTTCACGCGGAAAGCCGTTGGCCACAGCTTCCCGGTGAGCAGGAACTCGTCCGTGCCCGGGATGGCGGCGATACCGTTGAGCACGTCTTCGTCGGGGTTGACCGGGGTGCGCAGCCGGCTCGCGTCGATCCGCCCGGTGATCCGCCCGGTGGCGGCGTCGATGCGGAGAATGGTGCCGGTTCGCCAGACGTTCGCATACACCGTGTCACCAACGCAGTCGAGTTCGTTGAGCTGGTCTTGGCCGACCTCGACGGAGCCGGTCACCGCAAACGTTTGCGGGTCACGGAACGTCAGCTCCGCCGACCCGTTGCTCATGACCAGCCGGCCGTTGGGCTGGTGACACAGGCCCCAGCCTTCGCCCTCGTAGGAGACCCGGCGCAGCTCGGCGAGCGTCTTCGAGTCGCGTTCGATGGCCACACCGTCCTGCCAGGTCAGCTGCCACAGCGTCGGGCCGAGCACGGTGATGCCCTCGGCGAACAGCGGCGACGGCAGCGCCGCCTGTGCGACCGGCTGCCCGCCTGCCGGCCCGTAGGTCAGCGCGGAGCGGCCGGCCAGGCCGCGGCTTTCGTACAGCGTGCTGCCGGAGAATTCGAGGCCTTCGGTGAACGCGGTGGGGTCGTGCGGCAGCGTCCCGAGGACCTCGGCCGTCAGCTGTTCGGGTGGGGCGGGCGCGGCCTGCGTACCGGCACAACCGCCGAGCATCGCGATGGCCAGCAGCGGCAGGACGTTCCGGGTGCGCACGAGGAACAGCCTGGCACGGGTGCCGCGGATGCGTGCGGCACAATTGGGGGTATGACGCTGCTGTTGACCCTGGACGACGGCTCTCTCCACCGGAAGCTGGCCGAGGCCGGCGATGTCGCGCGGGCAGCCGTGCTGGCGGACGCGCCGGCTGATCAGGTCGGCGAGTACGTCGGCATGGAGCGGGAAGACGCCGTTTCGGCGAGCCACCTGTTCGAGGCCGCGGTGCCCGGGTACCACGGCTGGCGCTGGTCGGTCACGGTCGCGGTGGCCGGTCCCGGCGAACCGGTCACGGTGAGCGAGCTGTGCCTGCGCCCCGGCCCGGCGGCGCTGGTGGCGCCCCCCTGGGTGCCTTGGGACAAGCGTGTGCGGGCCGGCGACCTCGGGGTCGGCGATCTGTTCCCGACCGGCAAGGACGACCCGCGGATCGTGCCCGGGTACCTCGAGTCGGACGACCCGGCGGTGGAGGAGGCGGCACTGGACGCGGGCCTCGGCCGGGTGCACGTGCTGTCCCGGCCCGGCCGGCTGGACGCCGCCGCCCGCTGGCACGGCGGTGAGTTCGGCCCCCGCTCCGACATGGCCCGCAGCGCCCCCGCGACCTGCGGGACCTGCGGCTTCTTCGTCCCGCTCGCCGGTTCTCTGCGCGCTGCCTTCGGCGCCTGCGCGAACGACATCGCGCCCGCCGACGGCCACGTCGTGGACGTCCAGTACGGCTGCGGCGCCCATTCGGAGATCGAGGTCGAGGTCACCTCGTCGGTCCCGGTGGCCGAGCTGGTGTACGACGATTCGCTGATCGACTTCAGCCCTGCTCCGGCTCCGGCCGGGGAGTCGGTTGCGGAGCGCGGGCCGGAAGGGGCTGCCGGGGGTGCTACGGAGGCTGCCGGGGCTCCCGGGGCCACTGCGTCGGCTGTGCCTGCTGCGGGCGAAGTGCCTGGAGTTGTGGCCGGGGTTCCGGTGGGTGACATCGAAGCGCCTGCGACCGGGAAGCCGTCGGCGGCTGACGAGGCTCCGGTGGCTGAGACGCCGGTTCGTGAGCCTGAGGTACGCGTGGCTGGTGAGACATCTGTTGCCGGTGCGGAGTCCGGTGCTGGCGAGGCGTCCTCGGCTGCAGCTGAGACGTCGGCGCGCGGCGTTGAGGTGCCTGCGGTCGATGACACTGCCGAAGCGCCTGCGGCCGGTGTGCCGGGGGATGCCACTGAGGCGCCGGTGATGACTGGTGGGCGGACTGAGGTCGTTGATCAGACCCTCGAGGCTGAGTCGGTTGCGGAGCCCGGCGATGCCGAGGGTGCCGCAGTGGCGGAGACCCCCCGCGGTGCCGAGGAAACCGGGGTGGCGGCGGAGTCTGGCGGTGCCGAGGGCGCCGCGATGACAGAGACGCATCGCGGTGCCGGGGATGCTGTGGTGGTGTCTGGTGGTGCCGGGGAAGCCTTGGCGGCGGAGGCGCCCCGTCGTGCCGGGGAAGCCGCGACGGCGGAGGCGCCCCTCGGTGCCGAGGAAATCTCGGCGGCGGTGGAGTCCGGCGGTGCAGCGGAAGTTTCCGTAGCGGAGGGATCCGGTGTCGCCGAGGACGTCTCGGTGGCGGTGGAATCCAGCGGTGCTGGGGAGGCTTCAGCGGCGAAATCCGGCGAAGCGGGCGAAGTACCTGCCGAATCCGCAGCGGCCGAGGCCGGGCAAGGCGTCGGCGCGCCGGAGGGTGGCGGGCGCGGGTCGCAGGGCGGCGAGGGCACCTCCGGGCAAGGTGTGCACGCGTCTGCGGGCGCGGAGAGCGGGGGCGTATCCGAGAGCAGCGCCCCTGCGGGCAGGCCGGACAGCGGTGACGTGGCTACCGGTTCCGAGGGCGCCTCGGCGGGTGGCGGCGTGTCCGAAGTGGAGCGTGCGCCGGACGCTTCCGGTGACGACGCCGCCCGGTGAGCGGGGCTGATCCGTTCGGGACGGAGCGGTTGCGGGCGGCCGTACTGGCGGCCTGGCGGGATTCGCCGACGCGGTTCACCGAGGACGCCAATGCCGAGCGGGACCTGAGGGTCGGCGCTTACCGGGATCGGCTGTTCGTCGAGCTGGCGCAGAACGCGGCCGACGCGGCGCAGGCCGCGGGGGTGCCGGGGCGGATTCGGGTGTCCGTTGTGGACGGTGAGCTGCGGTTCGCCAACACCGGGGCGCCGCTGGACGCGCGTGGGGTCGAGTCGCTGGCCTCGTTGCGGGCGTCCGGAAAGGATCGGCTCGCGGCGGTCGGACGGTTCGGGATCGGGTTCGCTGCGGTGTGCACGGTGACCGACGAGCCGCGAGTGGTCTCGACCACTGGCGCGGTCGGGTTTTCCGCGCGCCGCACTCGGGAGGAGTCCGGCCGGGACGGGGACGTGCCGGTGCTGCGGCTTCCGTTTCCCCTCGAGGAAGAGCCGCCTGCCGGGTACGACACGGAGATCCGGCTTCCGCTGCGCGAGCCGGCACCGGCGCTGCTTGACGAACTCGCCGGAGAGATCGGCGATCTGCTGCTCGCTCTTCCGTGGCTCGCCGAGGCCGAAGTGGACGGTCGCGTGTGGACCAGATCGGGTGCGGAGACAGTACGGATCAGTGGTCCGCGCGGAGTGGAACACTGGCTGACCCACGGTCCGTGGGCGGTGCCGGTGGACGACGACGGAATCCCGCGTCCCCGCACGGAAGACGTCCTGCATGCGCCGACTCCCACGGACGAAGGGCTTTCTCTGCCTGCCCGGTTGATCGCGGCGGTGCCGCTGGAACCGTCGCGGCGCCGGGTGCTGCCCGGGCTGGAACTCGATGTAGCCCTGCGCAAGGCGGCTGGTGAGTACGTCGGTCTGGTCCGCGCGGTGGCGCCGGAGCAGCGGTTCACCTTGGTGCCTGCGGCCGGGTTCCCCAAATCCACTGTGGACGCCGAGCTTGGCGAGCTGGTCGTCGCGAAGCTTGCCGAGGAGCCCTGGCTGACCACTGTGGACGGAGAGCTGGTATCCGGCCGTCAGGCCAGGATGCTCGACGTAGACCTGCCGGGGTTGCCCGGGTTGCTTGCCGGCATGGTGCCGGGCCTGGTCGCCGCGCCGCCGTCGGTTCTCCGTTCGCTGAAACCGATTTCCGTGCAGGCGTGGGGAATCGGTGACGCGCTGGAGCTGCTGACCGGAATCAATCGTGAACCGGAGTGGTGGCGCAAGGTCTACGCGGTGCTCGCCGAGGGAGTGGAGAGTCATGCGCTCGCGCCGGCGCAGCTCGAAGGTCTGCCGGTGCCGCTGTCCGATGGGCGTACTCTTCCTGGCGTACGTGGTGCGCTGCTGGTCGAAGGCAGTGGAGAACTACTCGAACTTCTGTCCGATGTAGACGTTCCGGGGCTGCGCCTGGTGCATCCGGACGCCGCGCACCCGTTGCTGGAACGGCTGGGCGTCAAGCATGCCGACGCGAAGCAGTTTCTCGAATCGGAACAGCTGCAGTACGCGGTGGAAAACAGTGTCACCGACGTTCAGTCCGGTTTGGACGGAATGGTGCTGGCCGGCGCGGTCCTCCGGCTCATCGCCGATTCCGGTGACCAGGCGCCATCTTGGGCGGGTGCGCTCGCACTGCCCACTGAGGACGGTTGGCGCCGTGCGGACGAGGTAGTGCTGCCCGCCTCCCCGTTGCTCGACGTGTTCGACCCCGAGGTGTTCGAATCCGAGGGAGCGCTTTCCGTGCTGGACGAGGAATTCGCCGGGGACTGGCCATCCGGCACGCTCGTGGCCACGGGGGTGCTCGATTCGTTCGCCGTGGTCCGTGACGAGGAGCCGCACGAGCCGGACCACGATTTGCCGGACGAGGACCTGTGGTGGGAAGCCACCGAACCGGCCACCGTCGTCGCGGTGCGAGATCTCGACCTGGTCGCCGACGACGCTTGGCCCGCCGCGCTGCGATTGATGGCCGCACGCCCCGAGACCTGGCAGGCGCTGCACACCCCGGACGGGCACGCGGCGTGGTGGCTCGCCCGGTATGCGCTGTTGGCCGGAGAACCGCCGAGCGCCTGGCGGATGCCTTCGGCCACCGGGCTGTCCGGCCTGTACGACGTGGTCCCGGATCTCGGCCTCACCGACGATCTGCTGCTCGTCGCCGGGGTGCGGACCGGACTCGAACTGGCCACCCCCGAGGAAGTCACCGACCTGCTCGACCGCCTCGGCGACCCGGCCCGCACCCTCGCGCCCGGCCTGATCGCCCGCGCGCACGCCGCTTTGGTCGCGTCGCCGGTCGACGTGGCCGACCTCGACGCCCCGGCCCGGGTCCGGGCCGCGGACGGCACGGTGACCGAGGAAGCCGTGGTGCTCGACGCGCCGTGGTTCGCTGCCGCGCTTGAACCCGGCCGGATGGTGGTCGCCCCGCAGGATCCGGACCGGCTGGCCGAGCTGCTCGACTTGCCCCTCGCGAGTGGCCTGCCGGCCGAGGTGGCCGGCGAGGGTGAATACGTGGCGTGGGCCGACCTGCCCGCCCTCGGGCTCGTCGCCGACCTGCTCGGCCTGCCCCTGCCCGACGGCGGGCTGATCCTGCACGACCCGCTGACCGTGACCGTCGACGGCGTCCGCCACGAAGTCCCCTGGTGGTCCGACGATCGCCTGCACGCCGCGGACACCTCGGAAGGCCTGGCCAGAGCATTCGCCTCGGCGAGTGATCGATGGGCCGACCGCTACCGGATCACCGTCCTGCTGGAGGACCCGGCACCGCACACGCTGCTGAACTGAACCGGCGGTGGAGTTTCGGGCCGGGTTGAACGGAGCTGAAACCGGCCACCGCGATTCCGCAGGACGTGCGTGCTGACCGGAATGCGGGGAGCCGGACTGAGCAGAACCGGCCCGAGCTAGACGCGCTGAGCCGACTTCGAACCGCGCCGAGCCGCTGCGCGCTGCCAGAAGATGATGCCGAAGCCGATCAGCCCGAGCACCACGCCGGCGAGCGCGGTCTGTACCCACACCCCGTGTGTGACGAAGAACAGCACGATCAGCGCGCCGAGCCAGAGCGTGGTCCCTACCATCACCACCGGGGTCAGGTCGGTCAGCCGCTTGGGCAGCTCCGGCGTGTGCCGCAACGAGTCCGTAGCGTCCGGGGCGCCGGTCGGTTCATCCACAGCTGCAGCCTACCCGGCCCGGCGGTGAAGCAGGCAGGGAAACGGCGGAGGCTCGGCAGGCGCACCCGTCGAGATGGATGATCGCGGTGGCGTTCGTCGCCTGCTTCGCGGTCGGCCCGATTCCGTCCGTGTTGTCCTGACCACGGCGGATCCACTCACTCGCGGAGGATCTCCGCTGTTCGTGAGGTATGCTAACTATATGTCCGGCGATCCGCACGAGCGCTCCCTGGCGAGCCGCCTGCGCCTCGCAGTGGTCCGGCTCAACCGCCGGCTGCGGGCACAACGGGTGGGCGACGACGTCTCGCTGACGCAGATCGCCGCGCTGTCCACCCTGTACAAATGCGGTCCGCTGACCCCGGGTCAGCTGGCCGCGAAGGAAGGCGTCCAGCCGCCCTCGATGACGAGGGTGATCGCCGCGCTCGAGGCCAAGGGCTTCGTCGAGCGCCGCCCGCATCCGACCGACGGCCGGCAGGCCATCGTCGAACTCTCCGAGGGCGGGCTGGCCTACGTGCGCGAGGCCATCTCCGTGCGGGAGGCGTGGCTGGACCGGCAATTGGCCGAACTGGGTGCGGACGAGCGCGAAGTCCTCGCCCGGGCCGCGGAGATCATCGACAGGATGGCGGGGAACTAGCCCAGGTGACCACGACGGGTAGCGAAACAGGACGTCCGGCCGAAACCAACGCTACCCGGGAGGCGGCACCGCCGTCCGCGCCACCAGGCCACGCCCGGCCTGCCGAACCACCGGATCCCGCGTCCCAGACCCGCCGCCAGGGCATGTTCTCCTCGCTGCGGGTGCGCAACTACCGGCTGTTCTTCAGCGGCCAGGTCATCTCGAACATCGGCACCTGGATGCAGCGCATCGCCCAGGACTGGCTGGTGTTCACCCTCTCCGGCAACAACCCGGTGGCGCTCGGCATCGCGGTCGCCTGTCAGTTCACGCCGACGCTGCTGCTGTCGCTGTGGGCCGGGGTGCTGGCCGACCGGGTCGACAAGCGGCGCCTGCTGATGATCATTCAGTCGGCGAACTGCGTGCAGGCCGTGCTGCTCGGCGTGCTCGACCTGGCCGGGGTGGCGCAGCTGTGGCACGTGTACGTGCTGTGTGTGCTGCTCGGCATCACCTCCGCGATGGAGGTGCCGACGCGGCAGTCGTTCGTGGCCGAGATGGTCGGTCGCGACCAGGTGGCCAACGCGGTGGCGCTGAACTCCTCGATCTTCAACATGGCGCGCATCGTCGGGCCGGCGATCGCCGGGTTCGCGATCACCTGGGTGGGCACCGGCTGGCTGTTCATCGCCAACGCGGCCAGCACCGTCGCGGTGATCAGCGGGCTCGCGCTGATGAATCCGGCGAAGCTGTTCCGCGGCCCGGCCGTGCCGCGGGGGAAGGGGCAGCTGCGCGAGGGCCTGAGCTACGTGCGCCGCCGCCCGGATCTGATCACCGTGATGGTGCTGATGTTCTTCGTCAGCACGTTCGGGATCACCTACTTCACCTCGCTGCCGATCGTCGCCGCGAATGTGTTCCACACCGAGGCCGACGGCTACGGCCTGCTGTCCACGCTCGTCGCGGTCGGGACGTTCACCGGCGCGCTGGCCTCGGCCCGGCGGGGGACCAGGGGCCGTCCGCGGGTGCGGCTGCTGGTGGTGTCCGGCGCGCTGCTCGGCCTGTTCGAGGTCATCACCGCGTTCATGCCGACCTACCTCGCCTTCGGCATCGGCCTGATCCCGCTCGGCTTCGCCACGATCACCTTCCTGAACACGGCGAACACCCTGGTGCAGACGTCCGTGTCGCCGGAGATGCGTGGTCGCGTGATGGGCCTCTACGTGCTCGTGCTGATCGGCGGCAACCCGATCGGCGGCCCGATGACCGGCTGGATGGCCGAGACCTTCGGCGGCCGCTCGCCGTTCTACCTCGGCGGTGGGCTCTCGCTGATCGCCGCGGTGGTCTGTGCGCTGGTGCTGATCCGCCGCGGCGGGGTCCGGCTCCCGGTGCGTCGCTTCCGCACGGAACCTCGCATCCTCCGCCGCTGAACGGCTGTGAAGGGGCCCTTCACGGACTCTGAGTCCGTGAAGGGCCCCTTCACAGCTTTGGTCGATCACCGACTTGCGCGGGTGTATGAGGTTAGGCTAACCTCATACACGTCCGCTTCGTGGTGGGAGCGGCAGTCAGTTCGGGAACGGACGGAGCCCCGCACCTGGGAACCCAGGTGCGGGGCTCCGTTCATGCACGGGTGCCGGGTCAGGACGGGTTCATGGTCGGGTTCGGCGCCGGGGCCGTCAAGGGGTGCTCGCCGGGTGGTACCGGCAGCCGGATGAGCCGGATGCCGAAGTAGACGCGGTAGGCCAGCCGCACCGCCTGCTCGCCGGGCAGGTCCAGTTCGTGCCGCTCGCCCTCGACGGTCTCGATCAGGCGAGTGCCGGACAGGGTCACGCGGCCCTGCGCCGTCAGGCGGGAGCAGGTGAGGTTCTGCGTGAAGTGCGAATCCGGCGAGGTCGACTGCCACCAGGCCATCGGGAGGAAGTCGGACAGCCGGCGCGGGCGGCGTTCCAGCCGGTACAGGAGCTGACCGTCCTGGAGCACGTCCACGTCGCCGTGCTCGGCGTCGAGCAGCAGGTACTCGCACTCGCCGTCCGGCTGTGGTTCCACCGCGGACAGCCGCAGCGGCTGCTTGCTGAACCGGCCGAAGCCGACGTCGGCCAGCCACAGTTCGCCGTCGAGCTGGACGAGCACGCAGGCGTGGTCCAGCGGCGGCCCGGGTGTCCCGTCGGGGCCGTAGACCTGGGCCGCGTGCAGAGTCGCCTCGAACCCGAGCGCCCGCAGCAGCGCGGCGAACAGGCCGTTCAGCTCGTAGCAGAACCCGCCCCGGCGGCGGAGCACGATCTTGTCGAACAGTGCGGCCTCGGTGAGTTCGATCGTCTCGCCGAGGTGCACGCTCAGATTTTCGAAGGGGACCCGGGTCAGGTGTCGCTCCTGCAGCACGCGCAGGGCGGCCAGGTCGGCCACGGCGGGCACCGGCAGGTCCAGGCGGGCGAGGTAGGCGTCGACATCCATGGGCCCACTCTCACACCTTGAGCGCACTGGAGGTCAAGCGAAATACGAACGGGGCCCCTCCGGTGCGGAGGAACCCCGTTCGGTGAAAGTGCTGTGCTTCAGCCCAGCAGCAGGCCGTTGCCGCCGGCCACGGCGTTCTCGAACCGCTTGCTGATCTCGGCCCAGTTGAAGATGTTCCAGAGGGCCTTGACGTAGTCCGGCTTCACGTTCTTGTAGTCCAGGTAGAACGCGTGCTCCCACACGTCGACCAGCAGGATCGGCGTGGTCGGCAGGATCAGGTTGTTGTGGTGGTCGCGCAGCTGCTGGGTGATCAGCGTCTTGCCGATCGGGTCCCAGGACAGCGCACCCCAGCCGTTGCCCTGAATCGTGGTGGAGACCGCGGTGAACTGGGCCTTGAACTTGTCGAACGAGCCGAACGCCTCGTCGATCGCGGCGGCCAGCTCACCGGTCGGCTTGTCGCCGCCTTCCGGGGACAGGATCTTCCACCAGATCACGTGGTTGGCGTGCCCGGCCAGGTTGAACGCCAGCGTGGTCTCCAGGCCGACGATCGAGCCGAAGTCGTTCGCCTCGCGCGCGGCCGCGATCTTGTCCAGGGTGTCGTTCGCGCCCTTGACGTAGGTCGCGTGGTGCTTGCTGTGGTGCAGCTCGTTGATCTCGCCCGAGATGTGCGGCGCGAGGGCGCCGTAGTCGTAGTCGAGTTCGGGCAGCTCGTAGCGGGCCATTGGCCCTCCTAACTGTCTTCGACGCAAGTTCGTACAGTCGAACCTAGTAGCACACCGGTGTTCCCGGCGAACGGGGGCGACGTCGTGGGACAAGGTCGGCTTACCCGGGCGCGGGTGGTGTGAAACCGAGCCTCATACCTCCACTCGGCTCGAGGTCAACGGTCTGTGACCCGGTTCATGGACCGGTCAGCCGCAGCTCGGCGGCCAGTTCGTCGAAGACGGCGATGTTGTGTTCGAACGCCACGGTGCTCTCGCCGATCACCCGTGCGTGATCCTGCTCGCTCCACGGCGCCTGGTCCAGCTTCGCCCGGTACCGGTCGCGGAACGCGGGCGCGCTGCCGATCAGGTCGAAGTGGTAGAAGCGCACGCCCTCCTCGGCGAGGTCGAACTTCTTCTCCAGCAGCCGCCGGATGGCCTGGCCGCCGGCGATGTCGCCGAGGTAGCGGGTGTAGTGGTGGGCCACGTAGCCGCCGGCCCAGCCGGCGGCCTCGGCGATCCGCGCGGTGTAGGCCTCGGTGGCCGGCAGCGGCCGGATCGTGTCGCGCCAGTCCGGGCCGACCAGGTGGCCGAGGTCCCGTTCCAGCGAAGGCAGCCGGCGCAGCTCGTCGAACACGAACTCGCGGCCGATCGCGTCCGCGGCCATCATGTCGCTGGCGCGCTCGATCGCCCGGTAGATGAAGTAGTACTGGACGGCCAGCCGGGTGTAGCCGGCCAGTGGCAGCTCCCCGCCGAACAGGGCGCTCATGTACCGGGAATGGTTGGCCCGCTGGTGCACCGGCCAGGTGGAGGCGCGCAGGCGCTGGGAGAACGGGGATGCGTCGACGTCTGCGGTCACCTGCATGGCGGCCCCTCCGGCGGTCGATCTGACATGTTGTCAGAAAGACTGTAGGCCGGAATCCCGGCTTAGGCTAGCCTAAATCGGGGATCAGCCGGGAAATTCCACCGAGCCGATCGCCTGCCGCACGAACCGGATCGCGGTGTCGATCACCTCGGCCAGCCGGCCGGGGGGCACGTCGATCACCTGACGGCTGCCCAGCGCGGCGGTGATCATGGGGATCACCACGTCCACATCCTGGGCGGGCCAGCTGCCCGCGTCGACCCCGGCGAGCAGCACCGTCCGCAGCACTCCGGTGATCGGATCGCCGTGCGCGCTGATCCGCCGGTAGGCCGACGGGGCGAGTGCGGATTCCAGCGCGGTGCCCGGCGGCAGGTGATGCTCGGCGAGCACGCGCAACTGCAACCGGACGAACGCGGCCAGCTGCGCGACCGGGTCCGTCTCCGCTTCCACGGCCTCGCGCAGCCGCTCGACGTACCGCGCCGACTCGTCCTCGACGAACGCGACGAGCAGGCTTTCCTTGTCCGGAAAGTGGTTGTACAACGCACTCCGGCCGACGCCCGCCGCCGCGGCCACGCCGGACAGCGTGATCGCGTCGAACCCGCGCTCGTAGAGCTGAACGCGCAGCACCTCGAACACCCGCGTGCGCACCTCACGGCGGTGCGCTTCGAGCGAACCGCCGAGCACCTTGGGCATCCGGGTCACCCCCCTTCCGGAGACACTGTAGGGGAAGGGTCGCGGTGGTTCAGTCCGCGAGCGGCCAGGTGTGCACCGGCTCGCCGAGCTCCGACAGTTCCAGGTATCGGCCGAGCATCCGGTTCAGCGCGGTGTCCCGGTCGGCGCCGCGGGCTTCGGCGCGCTGGACGTACTCCCGTTGCCAGCTCGCGCCGTTGCGCCTGGCGAGGCACCGGCGTTCGATGATGCCGAGGTAACGCACGCGTGCCTCGTCGGAGACGTCGGAGCGGCGCAGCCCCTCGTGTGCCAGCGGGAGCAGCACGCGCAGGGCCAGCTCGTCCGGCGGCACCCAGCCGATGCCCGGCCAGTACAGCTGCGCGTCGAAGCCGTTGCGTGCGCCCGAGTACAGATTCTCTTCCGCGGCTTGGAAGGACATCTGCGTCCAGATCGGGCGCTCCTCCTCGGCGAGCGCGCGTTGCGCGCCGTAGAAGAACGCGGCGTTCGCGACCACGTCGGCCACCGTCGGCCCGGCGGGCAGCACGCGGTTCTCCACCCGCAGGTGCGGCAGGCCGTCGACCACGTCGTAGACCGGCCGGTTCCAGCGCCAGATCGTGCCGTTGTGCATGCGCAGCTCGGAAAGCCGGGGCGCCTGCCCGGATTCCAGGGTTTCGAGCGGATCCTCGGTGTCGGTTTCCGGCAGCAGGCCGGGGAAGTAGCGGACGTTTTCCTCGAACAGGTCGAAGATCGAGGTGATCCAGCGCTCGCCGAACCAGACCCGCGGCCGCACGCCCTGGTTCTTCAGCTCCTCGGGCCGGGTGTCGGTGGCCTGCTGGAACAACGGGATCCGGGTTTCGTGCCACAATGCCTTGCCCAGCAGGAAAGGCGAGTTCGCGGCGAGCGCGATCTGGGCGCCCGCCAGGCATTGCGCGGCGTTCCAGTGCGCGGCGAACTCCTCGGGAGCCACCTGCAGGTGCAGCTGCACCGAGGTGCAGGCGGCTTCCGGAAGAATGGATTCCGCATAGCTGCGCAGGCGTTCCGGCTGCGCGCCGGGTAGCGCGGCGCCGTCCATCACCAGCGCCATCCGCTCACCGCGGGCGGCGAAGATCTCGTCATTGAGTGTCGAGTAACGGGCCTTGTTGGTGAGCCATTTCTGGTCGAAGTGCTCCTGCCCGAGCGTGGGCAGGATGCCGATCATGGCCAGCGTGACGCCGGTGCCGCCCGCCGTGCCCGCCGCCTTGCCGAGGTAGGCGTGCAGATCATTTTCCAGCTGCAGCGCTGAATCCCCGGCCAGCGGCCGCGGCGGCACGTTCAGTTCCAGGTTGTGCTGACCGAGTTCGGTGGTGAACGAGGGATCGTCCAATGCGTCCAGTACCGCCGAGTTGCTCATCGACGGGCGCAGCCGCTGGTCCACCAGATTCAGCTCCACCTCGAGACCGATATTCTTGCGAGGGAAGGAAAAACTGCCATCGGTGAGCATGCGGGCGAGGGTGTCCAGACACCGTTGCACCTTGCGGCGGTACCGGCCGCGGTCGAGAAGGCGAGGAGTGGCCGATAGATCCGTACCCATGTGTGACGCGCTCCTAGGCTGCTGTCCGCGGATGTTCCTGGGCGGGACTGCCAGGCCGACCACGGTTGCACAGCGCGTACGCCGGGGCTAGCGGCCAAACTGGTGCTCTCTGTCACGGCGGGTTGACCGTCCGCGAAAATCCGCCGTTCGTACCACCGCGTGCGAGACATTCGGACCAGCCGGCACCGCTGTGCGCGGATGGGACACTGTCCGTTGTGGCTGAACTGATCTTCACCGACGACCGCAAGCATCCGGGGCTGGACGATTTCCGCGACCTGTCCACAGCGGACCGACGCCCGGACCGCCCCGGCGGACGGGGCCTGGTGATTGCCGAGGGCACGGTCGTGGTCGGCAGGCTGCTCGCGTCGCGCTACCCGGTGCGGGCGCTGCTCGGCGTCGAACGCCGGATCCGGGAGCTGGAAGACGATCTTGCCCCGCTGGCCGTGCCGGCGTACGTGACCTCCGCGGAGACGATGGCCGACGTGGTGGGCTTCCATCTCAACCGCGGGGTGCTCGCGGTGGCGGACCGGCCGTCGCCGCCCGGGGTGGCCGAAGTCGTGGAGCACGCGGAAGTGCTTGCTGTGCTGGAAGGTGTGGGCGATCACGAGAACCTCGGCGCGCTCTTCCGCAACGCGGCCGCGCTCGGCGTGGACGGGGTGCTGCTCGGCCCCGGCTGTTCCGATCCGCTCTACCGGCGCAGCGTGCGCGTCTCGATGGGGCACGTGCTGCGCGTGCCGTTCGCGACCTTCGACAGCTGGCCCGGCGGGCTGAAGGTACTGCGCGATCATGGTTTCCGGGTGGCCGCGCTCACCCCTCGGCCGGAGTCGGTGCCACTGCGCGGCCTGCGGTCGAAGGCGCCCGGCCCGATCGCGTTGATGCTCGGCGCGGAGGGACCGGGCCTGAGCGAGGAGGCGATCGCGGCGGCCGATCTCGCCGTGCGGGTCGAGATGGTGTCCGGGGTCGATTCGCTGAACGTGGCCACCGCGGCGGCCGTAGCCTTCCACGAGGTGACCACGGGCTGAACGGTGCTTTGCCGTGGTCGGTGCCTTCACCACCCTGGTGTTTTGGGGGCGCTGGAGTCCGTGAAGGGTCCCTTCACAGCCGCAGAGTCTGTGAAGGGCCCCTTCACGGACCTCCACACCGACTTTGCCGACACCCTGGCCCCAGAGTCCAGGGTTCCGGCAAAGTTGGTCGGGGACCCGGCAGCGGCCGATGCGGAGGTGTGTGCGACCCCCTCGTGGCGTGTGCCGGGCCGGTTTCGGGTCTGTGAAGGGGCCCTTCACAGATCTCCGCGGACCTCCACACCGGCTTTGCCGACACCCTGGCCCCAGAAGTCCGTGAAGGGCCCCTTCACGGACTCAGAGTCTGTGAAGGGCCCCTTCACAGACCGCCGCACCGCCGCACCGCCGCACCGCCGCACCGCCACACCGGCACACCGGCATTCCGACGCGACCCACCTTCCGACCTGCCTCTGTCGAGCGGCCCCACTAAGCTGTCCGGCGACGATTCCCGGCGCGGAAGGACACCATGGAGCTGCGGATCCGGGGCGATCGCGCGGTGCTCGCCGGGCCTGGCGGGGCAGACCTCCGGGAGATCGATCCGGGGCGGCTCGCGATCGGTGCCGATCTTGCGCAGGCGCTGCACGAGTGGGCGCGGGTCGCGTCCGCGGTGGCCCGGGCCGAGCCGGGGATGGACGCCGCCCGCGCGGTGGTCACCCAGCGCGGGCGTCAGCTCGCCGCGCGGCTGGCCGCGGTACTGGGCACCCCGGTGCGGTTCGCCGATCCGGTGACCGGGGCCGAGATCGTGGTCGAGCCGCCACCCCGTCCGCCGATGGTGCGCCGCCCTCCCCGTCGCCGCGAGCCGACGCCGTGGTTCACCGGGCTGACGGTCTCGTTGTTCTCCGCGGTCGTGGTCGTGGTCGGCATGCTCGCGCTCGCCGGCACGCTCGCCCGTGAGACGAACGGCTGGCTCGCCACCGTGGCCGCGCTCGTGGTGACCGCTGGTGTCGCGCCCTCGCTGTGGCTCGGCCGTCGCGTGCTGATCCTGCGCTGGGCCGTGTTCGGCGCGGCCGGCGGGCTCGTGCTGGCCTGGGCCGGGGTGCTGGCGACGGTGCTCTGAGCCAACCGATACTGGGCCGATGGCACCGTTGGACGAACTACGCGCCCTCTGCCTCGCGCTGCCCGAGGCCACCGAACGGCTCAGCCACGGCGAGCCGACCTGGTTCGTGCGGGACCGCAAGACGTTCGTGATGTTCGCCGACCGGCATCACGACGACCGGCTCGCGTTCTGGTGCCCGGCACCGCCCGGGGCGCAGGAGGAGCTGGTGCGCACCGAGCCGGACCGGTTCTTCCGCCCGCCTTATGTGGGCCACCGCGGCTGGCTCGGCGTGCGCCTCGACGTGGACGTCGACTGGACCGAGGTGGCCTCGATCGTGCGCGAGGCCTACCGCCAGGTGGCGCCGAAATCGCTGGCCGCCCTCGTGGACGGCTGACGCTCAGCCGCGCTGGGTGCGGACCCCGAGCAGCACGTCCTCCCAGGACGGCACGATCGGATGGTTCTTCTTCGGCTTGACCGGCGGCTGCTCGGCGCCGTCCTCGTCGCTTGGCACACGCGGGAGTTCGCGCGTGTCGGCTTCCCCGCCCGGCTTTTCGGGGGCCTCG
The DNA here is from genome assembly GCF_002564045.1 of Amycolatopsis sulphurea. NCBI lineage: Bacteria > Bacillati > Actinomycetota > Actinomycetes > Pseudonocardiales > Pseudonocardiaceae > Amycolatopsis > Amycolatopsis sulphurea. The sequence goes on from NZ_PDJK01000002.1 coordinate 3,145,295, forward strand.
ATGGCCAGTACTTCCTCGGTCGAATCGAGAGTCGGCTGCACTACGGCCTCGCGAGCGGGCTCCAGCGCGCGCACGGTGCGTGGCGGCCGGTAGGAGTTGGGGTTGAGCAGGACTTCGGCGTTCTCGTCGAGCGCGTGCACGGTGCCGCCGTGCGCGCCGGGGGAAAACGACCAGTGCGCCCGGTTGTCCGACCGCCCGGCCTTCCAGCGCAGCACCACGACCCACTTGCCGTCGTCGCCGCGCCAGGCGTCCCACTGGGCCTGGTTGTAGTCGTGCCCGCGCACACCGAAGGCGTAGGCGATGACCTCGCCGAGCGTCTGCACGTCCGGGCCGTCCTCGCGGACCGGGTGCGCGCTCTGGGCCAGCTCCGCGGTACGCGAGCGCTCCAGCAGTACCGGATAGGCGAACCGCTCCACCCGCTGCACCGACACACCCGCACTGCTCGCGACCTGGTCGACGGACTCGCCGGCGCGGATTCGCGCCTGGATCTCGCGTGGCCGCATCTGGCTCTCCAACTCGATCTCGATCTGGCCCAGCCGGGCGATGTCCCCCCTTGCCGCTGCCCGTAGCCGCTCGTCCGCGGGGAGCAGGAAGCGGGTCCGGCTCGCCGGGTCTTCGAGCACGATGGACTTCCCGTCCTCGTGCAGCCCGACCACCCGCAGTGCCCGCATTTCTCGCCTCCCCGGTCTTCACCTTTGTGGGTGTCCACGGTAGAACGGCGCGTCGGCTTGACGTGCGAGGCGCGCCGAGGCGTCCGCGGTCTGCCACCGCCAAGGGTTATCTTCCAGCCGAGTCGCCATACCCCGGTCGTGACACGCCGAACACGTTCCGTCACGAAAGGCTGAAAGCTGTGAAGGGGCCCTTCACGGATTCAGAGTCCGTGAAGGGCCCCTTCACAGCCTTGATCAGCCTTGGTCAGGCCGGGTCAGGACTGCTGCTCGACGACGTATTCGATGCAGCGGGTGAGCTGGGTGATGTCGTCCGGGTCGATGGCCGGGAACAGGCCGATGCGCAGCTGGTTGCGGCCCAGCTTGCGGTACGGCTCGGTGTCCACGATCCCGTTGGCGCGCAACACCTTCGCCACCGCGGCGGCGTCCACCTCGTCGGTGAAGTCCACGGTGCCCACGACCTGCGAGCGCAGCGCCGGGTCGGTGACGAACGGGGTGGTGTAGGAGGTCTTCTCGGCCCATTCGTAGAGCCGGCCCGAGGATTCCTTGGTGCGCGCCGTGGTCCAGGCGAGCCCGCCCTGGCCGTTCATCCACTCGATCTGCTCGGCGAGCAGGAAGAGCGTGGCCACCGCCGGGGTGTTGTAGGTCTGGTCCTTGCGCGAGTTGTCCAGCGCGGTGGTGAGCGAGAGGAACTCGGGGATCCAGCGGTCCCCGCCGCCGACCTCGCCGATCCGCTCGATCGCCGCGGGCGAGGCGAGCGCGATCCACAGCCCGCCGTCGGCGGCGAACGACTTCTGCGGCGCGAAGTAGTAGACGTCGAAGTCCTCGGCCTTGACCGGCAGGCCGCCGGCACCCGAGGTGGCGTCGATCGCGACCAGCGCGCCCTCGCTGCCCGCCGGGCGGCGGACCGGCACCGCGACGCCGGTGGAGGTCTCGTTGTGCGCCCAGCCGACCAGGTCCGCCCCGGCCTGGTAGGCGATCTCCGGCGCGCTGCCCGGGTCGGCCTTGACCACGACGGAGTCCTTGAGGAACGGCGCCTTGTTCGTCACGGTCGCGAACTTCGCGGAGAATTCACCGTAGGTGAAGTGCTGCGCCTGCTCGCGCACCAGCCCGAAGGCGGCCGCGTCCCAGAACGCGGTGGTCCCGCCGTTACCGAGGATCACCTCGTATCCCTCGGGCAGCGAGAACAGTTCGGACAATCCGGTCCGCACACGGCCGACCAGTGACTTGACCGGCTTCTGCCGGTGCGAGGTGCCCAGATAGGTGGAACCGGATTCGGCAAGCCGGACGAGCTGCTCTTCGCGGACCTTCGAGGGTCCGCAGCCGAAGCGGCCGTCGGCCGGCTTGAGGTCTGCGGGAATGGTCAACTCGGCGTCGGTCATGCGGCCAGTCTCTCAGGTCGGGATCGGCCCGGTAACAGTGGCGGGTGGGTGCCAGATAGTGAGATCGTGACAGTGCCACCGCGCTCGGACGAGACCTCCCGCTACCGGCCCCGGTGGGGCTGGCTGGCGCTGTTCGGCTTGCAGGCACTGATACTGCCGTGGAATCCCGAGGCACGCATCGGTGCGCCCGTGGGGCTGGCTGTGACGCTGGTGCTGGTCTTCGTGCCGTGGCGTCCGCGGTGGCCATGGCCGCAGCTGCGGCGCTGGCTGCGGCCGGTGTCCTTTTACCTTTGCGCATTGTTCGCGGGATGCATTGTCGTGGCCTTGTTCGTCGAGCCGCCGGATGCCGGTGAGGTCGCCGACGCGATCTCCGTGACCCTGATCGCCGCTGTGCTGGTCCTTGGCTCGCTGATGTGGTGGCGGCCCTGGCGCCGTCCGGTCCGCTTCCGCGCGGGGCCGATGGCCGAAGTCCGCGCGGTTTTCGACCGGGATACCGCGCAGTGGGACCACGGGCAGGAAATCCCCCGCCTGCTGTGCCTCACCACGTACCCGCGCCGTGGCCGCAGTCGTTACCTCACGTTGCCGGACTGTCCGCCGGAGCTGGCACTCGAACTGCGCAGGACCGGCCGGCTAAGACACGACGAACCCGATGCGCGAGGCCGGGTGGTGGTGCGGATCGGTGCAGGCACGACGGCGGGGCTGTGCACTGCCGACCCGGTTGGCTTGCCCTCGCGGGGGAATTCCCTCCGGAGTCTGGGCCGGCGGGCGCGGCTGGCACTGCCGGGGATGATCCTGGCGCCGGTCATCGCGGCAGGCGGGAGCTTCGCGGCGTTCTGGTTCGAGGGCGGGTCCGCCTGGCCGGTCCTGATTCCCGCGCTCGTCGGCAGTGGGGTCGCCGTGGCCTGGTGTGCGAACACCAGGTTCGACTCGCGTGCGGTCCGGGGCCCGCTCGCCCCCCGTTGGGCCGCTGTGGTCGACGGGCACGTGTGGCCGGCCGCACCGGTGCACGGCTGGCTCGTGCTCGAACCGGGATGTCCCGCGCGCTTGCTCGTACCGCGGTGCCCGCCGGAAATCGCGGCCGAACTCCTGGCACACCGGCGGGTATGGGTGTTCGGAAACCCGGAGGCGGACACCATCGCGGTCGGGCTGCCCGGCCGCGACGTGTATGCGCGAGCCTATGTCACCCCGGCGAGGCGGCCGGAATACGAGCCCGAACCGGAGTGGGACGAGTTGCCGGAGGAGTACCTCCCGGAGGCCGACGACCAGGATCAGCGCCAGCCCGCCTCGTGCACCCCGCCCGGGATCGGGGCGGCCGGGTCGTAGGGCGTGCGGCTGAAGATGAACGTCACCAGGTTCAGGTGGGTCGCGGTGCCGGTGGCGTCGCGGCCGACGGTCAGGGTTTCGCCCGAGTAGTAACCGTTCAGTCCCCGCCAGCGGTCTTCGCCCAGCGGCGCGAAACCGAAGACCCGGCCGGAGCCGTCGACGGGGCTGAGGGTGAGCCGGCCGTCGCCGGTCAGGCGCAGCAGGTGCGGGGCCGGGCCCCAGTGCCAGAGCCCGGTCAGTGCCAGCAGGTTCGGGTCCACAGTGGACGGCTGCCATTCGGCATCCAGCGCGGGTTCGCGTTTCTCGGTGATGCCGATGAGGTCGAGGCACAGGGCGGCGATGCCGATGCCACTGGTGGTGTTGCCCATGCACAGCGCGCCGGTGCCGGTGGCCGGATCGATCAGGCTCGCGGCCAGGAAACCGGGCATCGAACCGGTGTGCCCGGCCACCTGCCTGCCCTCGTGGCGCACCAGCATCACGCCCAGTCCGAACCCGGTGGCCCAGACCTCGGCGTCGTCGACGGTGTTCATCCGGTGCATTTCGGCCAGCGTGTTCCCGGACAGCACGCCGCCGGTGTGCCCGCCGAGGAACGCCGTCCAGCGGCCGAGGTCGGTGACGGTGGACCACAGCTGCCCGGCGGGGGCCATCGCGCCGGTGTCCGGGGACGGCTCGGGCAGCAGCACGTCGGCGAACGGGTGCACGGCGAATCCGTCCGCGTGCGCGCCTTCCGGGTGTGGGGTCGTGCGGTGCATGCCCAGCGGGATGAGGATTTCGTCGCGCACGACGTCGAACCACGGGCGGCCGCGGTGCCGGGCCACCAGTTCGCCGAGCACGCCGAAGCCGACATTCGAGTAGTGGAACCGGGAACCGGGACGCAGTTTCGTCGCGTCCTCGCCGAGGCTCGCCGTGAGTGCCGCCCAGTCCGCCCCCGGGGAGCGCTCCCACCACCCGCCCGGCGATTCCGAGGTCAGCCCGGAGGTGTGCGAGAGCAGTTGCGCGATCGTCACGAACCCGAACGCGGTGCCGGGCAGGTGCCGCTCCAGCGGATCGGTCAGCGCGAGCCTGCCCTCGTCGCGCAGGCGCATCACCACGGTCGCGATCATGGTCTTGGTGATGGACCCGAGCCGGTACTGGGTGTCGTTGTCCGGCCGGGCGTCGCCGACGCGGCCGCGGGCGCCGGACCAGACGATTTCGCCGTCCCGCACCACCGCGGCGACAAGCGACGGAGCGCGGCCCGCCGACTGTTCACGGGCGAGCCGGCGGTACAGGGCGAGTTGGGTCGAGTCCAGCATGCAAGCCATTCTGCCGGGTTTGATCAGTCCAGCAGTCGCCGGGCCAGCGCAGTCGTCACGGCCGCGGTGCGATCGGACACCCCGAGCTTGGCGAACACCCGCAGCAGATGCGTTTTCACGGTCGCCTCGCCGATGTGCAGCGCCCGGCCGATGGCCGCGTTCGTCAGGCCTTTCGCCACCAGCCGCAGTACCTCGACTTCGCGCGCGGACAGCGGGGACGCGGGTTCCGGATTGCGCATCCGGTGCACCAGTTTTCCCGCGACGGACGGAGAAAGAACGGTCTCGCCGCGCGCCGCCGCGCGGATCGCTCCGGCCAGCTCGGCACGCGACGCGTCCTTCAGCAGATACCCGGCCGCGCCCGCCTCCACGGCGCGCAGGATGTCCGCATCGGTTTCGTACGTGGTGAGGACGACGATCCGCCGCGCCGGTGTGTCCGCGAGGATCGCGCGAATCGCGCCCACCCCGTCCAGCCCCGGCATCCGCAGGTCCATCAGCACCACGTCCGGCTGCTTCACGCGGTCGAGCGCCACGGCTTCGTCGCCCGAACCGGCTTCGCCGATCACGGTCAGATCCGCCTCGGCTTCGAGCATCCCGCGCAGGCCTTCGCGCACCACGGGATGGTCGTCCACGAGCATGATCGTGATCACGCGGGCACCTCCAGTTCCAGTTCGGTGCCGCCGGTCGCGCCCGGCCGCACGGCCAGCTTGCCACCCACTTGTTCGGCGCGGGAACGCATCCCGCGCAACCCGAAGCCGGAGGTGGACGCCTGTGGGGAGAAACCGCGGCCGTTGTCGGTCACCTGCAACCGTACCGATCCATCCACAGCGGACAGTCGTAGTCGGACGGTGGACGCGTTCGCGTGCTTGCGCACGTTTGCCAGCGCCTCTTGGGTCGCCCGGAGCAGCACCACTTCGACCGCGGTACGCAACGGTGGCAGCTCGTCGTCCACTTCGCACTCGACCACGATCCCGGTTTCGTCGGAGAGCCGCTTCGCCTGTCGCCGCACGGCGTCCGCCAGTGATCCGGTGGCCAACGCGGACGGGGTCAGCGCCGCGACCATCGCCCGTGCCTCGGTGAGGTTCTCGCGTGCGGTGCGCCCGGCCAGCGCCAGGTGCTTGCGTGCCGCGTCCGGATCGGTGTCCACTTCGGACTCGATCGCCTGGGTCAGCGCGACGATGCTGGTGAAGCCCTGTGCCAGGGTGTCGTGGATCTCGCGGGCCAGCCGCTCCCGTTCGACCGCGGTGCCCGCCTCCCGGGAGAGCCGTTCGACCTCGGCCTGACTCTCTTCCAGCTCGCGGATCAGCCGGGCTCGCGCGTTGCTTTCCCGCACCACGTCGCTGGTGAACTTTCCGACAAGCATGCTGAACACCACCAGAATCGCGGTCATCGGCAGCAGGATGCGCAGGCTCGGGTTGTGCCAGCCGCCGTTGAGCACCGCGGACGCCGATTCCCACAGGATCAGCACGGTGGTCGAGACCACCGCCGGGCGCAGCTCCAGCAACATGAACAACAGCGGGATGGTGAAGAACAGCACGAAGCTCGCTGTGGTGTCGGCGAGGATCGCGGCAGCGGTGCACAGGACCAGCGCGGCCGAGGCGAGCACACGGGCGGTGCCATTGCCCTCGCCGTGCACGATGCGGCGCCCGAGCACCAGGTAGCCGACCGCCATCAGCCCGATCAGGCCGTCGGCGATCGCCTTCGCCACCGGCCGGGAATCGCTGAAGAACACCAGGAAGGCGGTCGCCACGCAGGCGACCGCGAACAGCACTTCCCAGGCCCAGTAGGACTGTCCCCAGGCGTCGTCGGTGCGGTTCACCGTGCTTCGTTCGTCCACCGGAAGCTCACCCTCGCGAGCACGAGCCCGACCACGCACCAGACCCCCAGGACCAGTGCGACCGTCGGCAGTTCCCATGCTCCTGCCATCTCCTGCGTTGCGGCCTCCGGCGGCAGGAACACCGACCGGAAACCCTGGCAGATCCATTTCAGCGGGAAGAGGGACGCGATGTCGACCATGATCTTCGGCAGATGCGTGATCGGCGTGACGAACACCCCGGAAATGAACTGCAGCACCAGGTACACCAGCTGCACCACGGCCACCGTGCCGGTGGTGGTGCGGGTGAGCGAACTGACCGCGATGCCGAGCAGGGTCGAGGAGACGATCCCGAGCAGCAGCACCCACAGCAGGGTCAGCCACTTCCCCGGCGCGTCCGGCAGCTTCAGGCCGAACAGCAGGGTCGCCACCACGGCCATCAGCACCATCTGCGCCAAGCTGGTCACCGCGACCATCACCATCTTGCCGACGAAGTAGGACGCGGCGGGCATCGGCGTGCCGCGCAGCCGTTTCAGCGCGCCCAGCTCCCGGTCCGAGGCGATCCCGATGCCCACGCTGTTGAACGAGGTGGACACGATGCCGGAGCCGATCATGCCGGCCGCGAGCAGCTGCCCCGAGGACAGCCCGGCCTGCGCGGTCGGCCCGTTGAGGATGGAGCCGAGCAGCACCATCAGCACCGCGGGGAGGGCGAAGGTGAACACCATCTGCTCCCGGTTGCGGAAGAACTGCCGCAGCTCGAACGAGCCACGGGCGAGGCCGAGACTCAGCGTTCCCGGTAGGGCGATGGTGGTCACGATTCCTCCTCGATCAGGTTCAGGTAGACGTCCTCCAGACTGGGCCGGGTCACGGTCAGGCCGGCGAGCTCCCTGCCCGCGCCGGACAACTGCGTGACGAGCTTCGTCGGGAACGGGGTCCGTTCCTCGTGGCTCCCGCGTTCGTCGCGCCACCGCACGATGGCCTCGGCTCGTTCGCGCCCGCCGAGCGTCGCCGGGGTCCCCTCCGCGACGATCTTCCCGCCGGCCAGTACGGCGAGCCGGTCGGCCAGCGCCTCCACCTCGTCCAGATAGTGGGTGGTGAGCAGGATCGTGGTGCCCTCGTGGGCCAGCCCCTCGATCAGCGTCCAGAACTGCCGCCGGGCCGCCGGGTCGAAACCGGTGGTCGGCTCGTCGAGGAAGAGCAGCTCCGGCCGGCCCACGATGCCCAGCGCCACGTCCACCCGCCGGCGCTGCCCGCCGGAGAGCGACTTCACCCGGGCGCCCGCCTTCTCGGTCAGCCCGACCTGGTCGATCACCTCCTCCGGGACCCGCGGGTCCGGGTAGTACTTCGCGAAGTGCCGCACGGTTTCCAGCACGGTCAGCTCCGCGGCGTCGGTGGCCGTCTGCAACACGATGCCGATGCGGGCCCGCCACGCGCGGCCCGCCGTGCCCGGGTCCTCGCCGAGCACCTCCGCCGTACCGGCGGTGCGCCGCCGGTGCCCCTCCAGGATTTCCACGGTGGTCGTCTTGCCCGCCCCGTTCGGGCCGAGCAGGGCGAACACCTCGCCGTGCCGGATGTCCAGCTCGATCCCGGCCACGGCGACCTGGCCCGGATATTCCTTGCGCAGTCCGCGCACTCGCACTGCTGTGCTCATGGCTCTCATCCTGCGTCCGCGGCGGCGGTCCCGGGACGTCCGGGCAGTGGAATCCCGGTGTCCACCGAACGGTGGACAGCGATGCCGTGGTTTCCCGTGGAACCAGCGAAAACACTGTCATGAGCGGCAAATCGGGCGGTGTGGCGAACGCCGGCGGAAGGGCAACCGCCGTCGAGGTGAACTCGATTGACTCTGGGTTAAATTGACTAGTTGTCTAACATGACACTGTGTCTCACAAGGCGATGTCTCACAAGCAGGTGACGGCCGGCGACGGGGTCCGGCTCTCCGTCTGGGTGCGCGGGGTGCCGGAGGGACCGACCGTGGTGCTGGTGCACGGCTATCCGGACAACAGCTCGTTGTGGGACGGGGTCGTCACGGAGCTGGGCCGCCACCACCGCGTGGTGACCTACGACGTGCGCGGGGCGGGTGAGTCGGACAAGCCGCGAGGGCGCGGCGCGTACCGGCTCGATCAGCTCGCCGACGATCTGGCCGCGGTGGTGGACGAGGTGCAGCCGACCGGCAAGGTGCACCTGGTCGCGCACGACTGGGGTTCGATCCAGGCCTGGCACGCGGTCACCGGTGACCGGCTGCGCGGCCGGATCGCTTCCTACACCTCGATTTCCGGACCCAGCCTCGATCACGCCGCGGCCTGGTTCCGTGATCAGTTCGCCCGGCCGACGCCGAAACGGCTCGCGCGCGCGTTGCGGCAACTCCTGCACTCGTACTACATCCTGCTTTTCCAGCTGCCGGTGCTGCCGGAGCTGATGTGGCGCACCGGTGCGATGCGGGCGTTGATGCGCCGCCTTGAACCGGATGTGAAGGCGCCCAAGACTTCCGACGGAGTCCACGGGCTCAAGCTGTACCGCGCCAACATGGGGCCGCGGATGGCTCGGCCACAGCCACGTCCGGCGGAAGTGCCGGTGCAGGTACTCGCGCCGAGCGGCGACGCGTACGTGACCGCGCCACTTCAGGCGGAAGTGCAACGCTGGGTGCCGGATCTGCGAGTGCGGCGGATTATCGGCTCGCACTGGGTTGCCTGCGGCAAGCCGGGTGTGGTCGCCGCTGCGGCGGCGGAGCTGATCGCCTATGCGGAGAGTGGCGAGGAGAGCCGTGCGTTGAAGCGTGCGAGGGTAGGCGCGCCGGCGCGTGGCCGGTTCGCGCACCGGCTCGTCGTGATCACCGGCGCGGGCAGCGGGATCGGCCGGGAGACGGCGCTGGCGTTCGCTGCCGAGGGAGCCGACGTCGTGGTCACCGATGTGCACGAGGAAACCGCCAAGGAGACCGCGAAGATGTTGCGGGATAAGGGCTCTGCTGCTGGCGCGTACACAGTGGACTCATCCGACGGCGCGGCGATGACACGGTTCGCCGAGCAGGTGGCGCGCGAGTTCGGGGTGCCGGACATCGTGGTGAACAATGCCGGCATCGGGCTATCCGGATCCTTTGTGGACACCAGTGTCGAGGACTGGGAGAGGGTCGTGGACGTGAACCTGTGGGGAGTGATCCACGGGTGCCGCGCCTTCCTGCCGATGATGCGGGAACGGGCCGAAGGCGGGCAGATCGTGAACCTCTCCTCGGCCGCCGCCTACCTGCCGTCGACGACCCTGGGCGCTTACGGCACCACGAAAGCGGCGGTGCTGGCGTTGAGTAACAGCTTGCGGGCGGAACTGGCGGCCGATGGCATCGGGGTCACCGCGATCTGTCCGGGCCTCGTGCGTACCAACATCACCGAAACCACCCGGTTCGTCGGCGTGACCGAAGCCGAACAGCGACGGCGGCAGCAGGCTTCCACGAAGCTGTACGCACGGCGCAACTTCGGGCCGGAAAAAGTCGCGCACGACATTCTGCGCGCGGTGGAAAAGAATACCGCGGTACAACCGTCCACCCCGGAGGCGAAAGTGACCTATGTCCTTTCGCGACTTACTCCGGGATTGCTTCGGGCAGCGGCGAAACTGGACGCCACGCCGTGAGCAGGCCGCGCCGGATGACCCCGCAGGCCCGGCGCGATGATCTGATCTCCTCGGCGCTGGACCTGTTCGGCAGCAGGGCTCCGGAGCTGGTCACGGTGGACGACATCGTCGCGCACGCCGGGGTTTCACGGCCGTTGTTCTATCGCTATTTCCCCAGCCTGCGCGAGCTGCGGGAGCAGGCTCTCCGCACGGTGACCGACGGCCTCGTCGACGGGCTCGCGACGCTGGAGGAGGGGCCGCCCGCCGTCCGGGTGCGCGCCGCCGTGCGGGGATTGATCGAGGTGGTCGCGCACCACCGGGCCGGGTATGTCGCCTTGCTGCGCAGCGGTTCGGTGATCGCCACCTCGGACACGGACGCGGCGATCGACGAGGTGCGCGACCGGGCGGTGCAGCTGATCCTCGAATCGCTGGGGATCGCCGAGCCCTCGCCGCTCGTCCTGCTCACCCCGCGTTGCTGGACGGCCGTGGCCGAGGGCTCGCTGCTGTCGTGGCTGCAGGAAGGCACGGTGCCGCGAGACGACCTGGAGGGCTGGCTCTGCGACCAGCTGACCGCCATGCTCGCCGCGACGAAGGCTCACGAAGGCTGAAAGCTGTGAAGGGCCCCTTCACGGACTCAGAGTCCGTGAAGGGGCCCTTCACAGCATTTCGGTGGGTCAGGGCTTGGTGACGTTCGCCCAGCCCTCGACGTCCTCCGGCTTGCGCGGGCCGGGGCCCACGTACTTCGCCGACGGACGGACGAGGCGGCCGGTCCGCTTCTGCTCCAGGATGTGCGCCGCCCAGCCCGCGGTACGGGCCGAGGAGAACATCGAGGGCATCATCCGCGGCGGGACCTGCGCGAAGTCCAGGATCACCGCGGCCCAGAACTCCACGTTCGTTTCGATCGGGTGATCCGGGCGGCGTTCCCGCAGCTCGGTCAGCGCGGCCTGCTCCAGCGCGGCGGCCACCTCGTAGCGCTCGGCACCCAGCTCCTTGCAGGTGCGACGCAGCACCCTGGCCCGCGGGTCCTCCGCGCGGTAGACGCGGTGGCCGAAGCCCATCAGCCGTTCCTTGCGATCCAGGATGCCCTTGACCAGGCCGGTCGCGTCGCCGGTGCGCTCGACCTCCTCGATCATCGGCAGCACCCGGGCGGGCGCCCCGCCGTGCAGCGGCCCGGACATCGCGCCGATCGCGCCGGACATCGCAGCGGCCACGTCGGCCCCGGTGGAGGCGATCACGCGGGCGGTGAAGGTGGACGCGTTGAGCCCGTGCTCCGCGGCCGACACCCAGTACGCGTCGAGCGCCTTGACGTGATCCGGGTTCGGCTCGCCGCGCCAGCGGACGAGGAACCGCTCGGTGATCGACGACGCCTGGTCCACCTGCGCCTGCGGCACCGCCGGCCGGTCCAGCCCGCGCGCGGACTGGGCGACGTAGGACAGCGCCATCACCGAGGCGCGCGCCAGCTGCTCGCGGGCCTGCTCGTCGGTGATGTCGAGCAGCGGCCCGAAGTCCCAGATCGGGGCGAGCATGGCCAGCGCGGACTGCACGTCGACCCGGACGTCGCCGGTGTGCACCGGCAGCGGGAACGGCTCGGCGGGCGGCAGCCCGTGCCCGAACCGCCCGTCGACCAGCAGGCCCCAGACGTCCCCGAAGGTCACCTTGCCCGCCAGGTCCTCGATGTCCACGCCGCGGTAGCGCAGCGCCCCGCCGTCCCGATCGGGCTCGGCGATCTCGGTGTGAAACGCGACGACGCCTTCGAGCCCCGGCCGGAAACCGTCGTCGGCCTGTTCGGTCTTGCTGGTCGTAGAGGTAGTCACTCTCGCGAAACCCTTTCGGTGCGCATTTCCCCGGCTGTAGTTCTCACGCGGACGGGATACACGCTGGCTCCTGGCGCGCCTCATCGCACGGTGGACAAACCATGCTCCTTCCACCCGCCTCGGGGCAACGGAAGATGTGGTGGTTTCGGTCACGATTCCGAGAACGATTCAGTCAACCCGGCACCCGGGCGGCAAGTTCTCCGGCAATCGGGGGTGAACGGCGGGTTGCGCAGGGGCGGGCGCCCGGCTACTGCGAACGAGTCCTTTTGCCTCGGCTCGCCGCGGACACCCACGCGCTCATCGCGCCACGGTCAGGGTGTCGGCAAAGTCGGTGTGGAGGTCTGTGAAGGGTCCCTTCACGGACTCTGAGTCTGTGAAGGGCCCCTTCACAGACCCGGAACCGGTCCGGCGCACGCCACGAGGTGGTCGCACACACGTCCGCATCGCCCGCTGCCGGGTCCCCGACCAACTTTGCCGGAACCCTGGGTGGCCCGGGGTCGTCGGCTCGACGTGCCTGCCGGGACCTCGGTGCGGTTCGAGCCGGGGGTGGAGCGCGAGGTGGACCTGGTGCCGTTGGCCGGGCTCCGGCGAGTGCCGGGGCTGCGGAAGCGGGCGGGCTGATGACGGAGCTCGATCGCATCCGCTACGCCGAGCTGTTCGGGCCGACCACAGGGGACCGGATCCGGCTCGCGGACACCGATCTGCTCATCGAGGTCACCGAGGACCGGTCACGCGGGCCTGCGGGCAGTGGCGACGAGGTGCTGTTCGGCGGCGGCAAGGTGATCCGCGAGTCGATGGGGCAGAGCGTGGCCACCCGCGCCGAGGGTACCCCGGACCTGATCATCACCGGTGCGGTGATTCTCGACCACTGGGGTGTGGTGAAGGCCGACGTCGGCATCCGGGACGGCCGGATCGCCGGGATCGGCAAGGCGGGTAATCCCGACACCATGGACGGGGTGGATCCCGCGTTGGTGATCGGGCCGTCCACCGAGGTGCTCGCGGGCAACGGCCGGATCCTCACCGCCGGCGGGATCGACTGCCATGTGCACTTCATCTGCCCGCAGTTGGTGGACACCGCGCTCGCTGCGGGGCTGACCACGCTGGTCGGCGGCGGCACCGGGCCGAGTGAGGGCAGCAAAGCGACCGCGGTCACGCCGGGCGCCTGGAATCTGGGCCGGACGCTGTCCGCAATGGACGGTCATCCGGTGAACGTGCTGTTGCTGGGCAAGGGAAACACCGTACGTCGTGAAGCCTTGCGGGAACAGCTGGCGGCCGGTGCGGGCGGATTCAAGCTGCACGAGGACTGGGGGTCCACCCCGGCCGCGATCGACGCCTGTCTCACTGTGGCCGACGAATCCGGGGTACAGGTGGCGATCCATACCGACACGCTCAACGAGGCGGGCTTCCTGGAGTCCACTGTGGACGCGATTGCCGGCCGGTCGATCAACGCCTACCACACCGAGGGTGCGGGCGGTGGCCACGCGCCCGACATCATCCGGGTCGCCGGGCTGGCGAACGTCCTGCCGTCCTCGACCAATCCGACTCGCCCGCACACGGTGAACACTCTGGACGAGCACCTGGACATGCTCATGGTGTGCCACCACCTCAACCCGTCCGTGCCCGAGGATCTCGCGTTCGCGGAGAGCCGGATCCGGCCGGGCACGATCGCTGCCGAGGACGTGCTGCACGATCTCGGTGCGATCTCCATGATGAGTTCCGACGCACAGGCGATGGGCCGGATCGGCGAGGTGATCATCCGGACCTGGCAGACCGCGCATGTGATGAAGCGCCGCCGCGGGGCGTTGCCCGGCGACGGCGCGGCGGACAATCTGCGCGCCCGCCGCTACGTGGCGAAGTACACGATCAACCCGGCCATCGCGCACGGGATGGACGGCGAGATCGGTTCGGTCGAGGTCGGCAAGCTGGCCGATCTCGTGCTGTGGGAGCCGAAGTTCTTCGGCGTGCTCGCACAGTCACTTGTGGACACTCCAGACGCGCCGGCGGCCGCGGACTGGGTACGTTCGCAGCTGCCGGCGCGGCACGGGTGAGAGCGCACGCCCGGCTGGTCGCGTGCTTCGACAATGGACGGACGGTTCTGCGTGAGTTGCGCTCGATGGCGCCGCTCACGCTCTTCCCGCGGCGGCACTCCGGCGCCGAAGCCGTGGTGCACCTGGTCAATTCGGCCACGGCCCCGCTGGGCGGGGACGAGCTGCGCCTCGAAGTCCACGTCGGACCGGGCGCGTCGCTGCGGCTTTCCGGGGTCGCCGCGGCCCTCGCGTTACCCGGCCCGCGCGGCGAGCCCAGCTCGTCCACTGTGGACATCGAGGTCGCCGAGGGAGGTGCGCTGGAGTACCTGCCCGAGCCGACCGTGGTCACCGCTCGGGCGAACCATACCGCGATCCTGCGTGCCGAGCTGGCGGAAAATTCCCGTTTTCACACCCGGGAAGTGCTCGTGCTGGGACGCGCGGGGGAGCGGCCGGGCAGGCTGCGCAGCATCGTGCAGGTGCGGCGTGGCGGAGTCCCCGCATTGCGCCAGACGCAGACTGCCGGCGAACCCGGGCTGGACGGTGCGCTCTCCGTCCTCGCCGGACACCGCGTGCTCGCCACCGATCTGGATTTCGGCGGCCCGGCCCGGTCCCGCGGCATCGGGCGCCTGGTGGTCACGCACCCCGCCGGCCGCCGGCGGCACGCTCGGTACCGCGCTGGCGACGGACGTCGTTGTTGCCATGAAAAGGCTCTCCTGCTAGAAATTCTGATCCGTGGCCCGTACCTACGGTGGTATCCCGCCCGAACGAAGACGTGCCGACCGGCGGGAGCGCCTGCTGGGCGCGGCACTGGAACTATTCACCGACAATGGCTTCCGCCGGACGAGAATTACCCAGCTGTGCAGTAAGGCTGGGGTGTCCACTCGGAACTTCTACGAGGAGTTCGACAGTCTGGAAGACGTGTTGCGCACGCTCCACAACCGGATCAACTCCCTCGCCCTGCAGCACGTATCCACGGCCTTGGACGAGGTCGCCGAGGCCGGCGCGATGACCCGGATCGTGCGGTTGCTGGACGCTTTCGTGGCCGCCGTGACCGAGGATCCGCGATTCCCGCGGCTGAACTACGTCGAAGCGATTGGCGTCAGCCCGGAGCTGGAGGCACAGCATCAGGTCTGGGTCGATCGGTGGGCCGCCTTCATCGAGACCGAGGCCCGCCGCGCCGCCGCGGCGGGGGCCGCACCCGATCGCGACTACCGGCTCACCGCGATCGCGATCGTCGGCGCGGCGACCGGATTGCTGCGCGAGTGGCAGGCGCACGAGCCGCCGCTGCCGGTCGAGGAGGTGAGCGCGGAACTGCGCGCCTTGCTGCTGGCCGCGGTCACGCACCGGTGACCTGGATCGATCCGGCCGGTGCGCAGGGTGGCAGGAGTCACCATTCGGTGGGTTTCGCCCGGCATCCGGAGCCAATACCGTCGGGCGGATACCCGTGAGCCGAGACCCCCACAAGGGGTGTGACGGAGGTTTGGGCCGGATGACGCCGGAGATCCACGAGGTGACCGAGGTGCCGGACGCGGTCGTGCGCCTGCCCGGCATGCGAGTGGCCTACGACGGTGCGCCGTTCGACGAGACCGCGCTGGCGGCCACGTGGACCGAACAGCTGCAGAGCTGGCTGAGCCAGGCGGTGTCGGAAGGCCTCGCCGAGCCCAACGCGATGGTGCTCGCCACCGCGGACGCCGAGGGGCGGCCTTCCTCGCGCACGGTCCTGTGCAAAGGCCTCGACGAGCGTGGCGTCGTGTTCTACACGAACTACACCTCGGCCAAGAGTCACGACCTCACCGCGACCCGCTACGCCTCGGTCACGTTCCCCTGGTACCCGCTGCACCGTCAGGTGACCGTGCGTGGCGAGGTGGAGAAGGTCGGCGCGGAGGAGACGGCCGCCTACTGGGCGCAGCGTCCGCGCGGTTCGCAGCTCGGTGCGTGGGCCTCGCCGCAGTCGCGGGTGGTCGACGGCCGCCGTGCGCTGGACAACGCGCTGCGCACGATCGAACGCCGGTTCGACGGCGTCGAGCAGATCCCGGCACCGCCGCACTGGGGCGGCTGGCGGATCCGGCCGGACTTCGTGGAGTTCTGGCAGGGCCGCGAGGACCGGATGCACGACCGCCTCCGCTTCCACCACACCCACGACGGCTGGCACATCGAACGCCTCGCCCCCTGATGGGAGCTCTCTCCACCGTTGACAAGGTCTGTGAAGGGACCCTTCACAGACTCAGCGTCCACGGCCCCGGCAAAGTCGGTCGAGGACCCGTGATCAGCAGAGTGAGCCGTGGCGGCCGCGTCATCATCGGCGGTGCCTACGCGACCACCTCGTGGTGTGCGCCGGACCTGTCCCGAAGTCTGTGAAGGGGCCCTTCACAGACTCTGAGTCCGTGAAGGGCCCCTTCACGGACCTCCGCGGTCGGCGTAGGGCCCCTCACGCCGACTTTGCCGACAGCCTTCACAGCCTCAGCGTCCGTGAAGGGGTTCCTTCGCGGCTCTTCCACGCGCGGTGGTGGGGACGAAAATCACTTGGCTGGTGGATGGTTAGCGAAGCTAAGCTCTGTCGTCGTGAGTGCTGACCCGGGGCCACCGCCTCGTCATGGGGTGCGCAAGCTCCTCAGCCGGATCGTCGTCGATACGCGTCCGCTCAAGATCGTGGCGTTCCGGCGGCTGTGGATATCCACCGCGGTCACGGCGGTCGGTTCGCAGCTGACCGCGGTCGCGGTGCCCAAGCAGATCTTCGACCTGACCGGGTCGTCCGGATACGTCGGGCTGAGCGGCGCGGTGGCGCTCGTGCCGTTGCTCGTGTTCGGGCTGTGGGGCGGGGCGATCGCGGACGCGGTCGACCGTCGCAAGCTGCTGCTGGTCACCAACACCGGGGTCACGGTCACCTCGGCGCTGCTGTGGCTGCAGGCCTTCGCCGGGATCCACTCGGTGTGGCTCGTGCTCGGGCTGCTGGCCGCCAACCAGGCGTTCTTCGCGATCAACATGCCCACCCGCGGCGCGGTCGTGGCCCGGCTCGTACCGCCCGCGCTGCTGCCCTCGGCGAACGCGCTCAACACTACGATGAGCACCTTCGGCGCGGTGTTCGGCCCGTTGTTCGGTGGCGCGCTGATCCCGGTGATCGGGCTGTCCACGCTGTATCTGGTCGACGTCTGTGCCCTGTTGATCACGCTGATCGCGGTGTGGCGGCTGCCCGCGATTCCGCCGCTCGGCGACACCTCGCGGGGTGCCGGGCTGCGCTCGGTGCTCGACGGGTTCCGCTACCTGGCCGCGCAGAAGGTGCTGCTGGCGTCGTTCGTCGTGGACATCATCGCGATGGTCGCCGGGATGCCGCGCGCGTTGATCCCGGAGATGGCGGAGCGCACGTTCGGCGATCCGCCCGGCGGTGGTCCGGCGCTCGGCCTGCTCTACGCCGCATTGCCGGCCGGCGCGGTGCTGATCGGGCTGTTCTCCGGCTGGCTGCACCGGGTGTACCGGCACGGTGCCGCGGTGGTGCTGGCGATCTGCCTGTGGGGCGCGGCGATCGCGGCTTTCGGGCTCGCGCACTCCCTGTGGCTCGCGGTGGTGTTCATGGCACTCGCCGGCGCGGCGGACATGATCAGCGCGGTGTATCGCCAGGCGATCCTGCAGACGGCCACCACCGACGAGATGCGCGGCCGGCTCCAGGGCGTGTTCACCGTGGTCGTCGCGGGTGGCCCACGGATCGCCGACCTCACGCACGGCTGGGCAGCCGCCGCCTGGGGCACCACCGCCACGGCGACGGGTGGTGGCCTGTTGTCGATCGTGCTCGTCGTGGTCGCTGCGCTGGTGATCCCGGTGTTCTGGCGGTACCGCGCGCCGGCCGGGGAGAAGGACGCGACGGCCACCGTATGAGCGGCGGTCGCCACACCCAGCGGCGGGACTTCGCCCGAAAGGCCTAGTATGCGAAGTATGCGTGCCTTACCGATCGCGTTGCTGGTCGTTGCTGCTGCCGGGCTTGTCGGTTGTTCGTCGGGAGGTGAGCAGGCCGCCGCGCCGAAGCGGTCGGCCCCGCATTCGTCGTCCGCCGCGGCGAAGAACGTGGTGGAAACCTGCTCGCTGCTGTCGCCGAACGACGTGAGCAAGGCGATCAACACTCCCGACGTCTCCGCGAAACCGGGGCAGAGCGAGAACACCACCGGCAACGGGGGCAAGGCCACCAGCTGTGAGTACCAGGTCGCGGGCAAGCCGGCGGGTGCGCTCGCGGTGACCCGCTACGAGGGGCGTCACACCAAGCCTGCGGAGATGATCGCCGCGATCAAGAAGGCGAAGGCCGGCGCGGCCGACGTGCCGGGCTTCGCCGACGGCGCGGTGTACTACGTGGATGGGCAGAAGACCGCCACGCTCGCCGCGGCGAAGCTGTCCGGCGGGGTTCCGGTGGTGGTCAGCTACACCGGCCCGGTCAAGATGACGCAGGAGATGATGATCCCGCTGGTCCGCACCGCGGTCTCCGGAGCCTGACCGCCCCGGTGCCCGAGGCCGGCCGATGGGCGCACCCCCGGAGCGTCGATTAGACCGGGCTACCGGAGCTGGACGTGAGCGCCGGTGGTGAAGTGGCCGGGCAGGTGCTCGGCCGGCTGGGCCGGCCTTCAAAGTCCACTATGGACTGATCGGCGGCGCAATGCCTGGAACTCCACCGCACTGTGCGCGCTGAACACGGTGACCTCGTCGGCATGGTCGCGGGCGAGGGTGCGCAGCCGCGCGACGTTCGTTCGCCGGGTGCGGCCGTCCATCTGGTTGAGGTTGGCGAAAGCGCGCATGCCCGGCGGGCAATACGGCCGTACCGGGGCCACTTCGCCGTGGAAGAAGTACGCGTCTCCGGCGTGCAGGAGCCAGCCTTTGCCGGTGTCGACGGCGACGCCGGCGTGGCCGTTCGTGTGGCCGGGTAGCGGGACCAGCAGGATCTCCGGCGGCAGGCCGCGCAGCGGGCGGACCGCGTCGAAGCCGAACCAGATCTCGCCGGTCTCCTCGTAGATGCTCCACTTTGGACTGTGTGCGAAGTGGTTCGTCCGGTAACGGGTCTTCTCCGGAAGGTTTTTCGGGTGACCGGCGGCCCGGCGCTCCCGCGCGTGGACGTGCACGGTCGCGTCCGGGAAGTCGGCGAGCCCGCCGGCGTGGTCCAGGTCCAGGTGTGTCATCACGATGTGCCGCACGTCGGCCGGATCGTGGCCGAGGGCGCGGATCTGTGCCACCGCCGTCTCCTCGGCCGAAGGGCGCCCGCCCACCATCGTGAGCATCGGCGCGCCGAGCCAGCCGCGCGGATCGGTCGCGGCATGGCTGCCGAGTCCGGTGTCCACCAGTACGAGTGAATCCGCGGTCTCGATCAGCAGGCAGTGCGCCACGAGCAGGCTGCGCCGGGCGAGCCCCGGGTTCCCGTCGAACAGTCGCCCGCCCGGCGGGTGCATGGTTCCGCAGTTCAGATGGTGTACGCGCATCAGAAGTACTCCCGTTCGACGGTGGTACGCAGATGGGTGGCGACGGTCTGCGGCGGGGGCACGTCCCGCCTGATCTGCTTGCGTGGCCCGGTTTCCCGGCGCGTCTGTCGCAATGGGACAGACAATGACTCGCTTGCGGACGTCGGCCCGGTCGCGAGGTAGCCCTGCCTGCCGAACAGGCCGGTGGTCGATGGGAGCATCCGGCGACGGCTGTCGGTACGGGCCATTTCGATCACGGTACCCGCGCCATGACGACCGGTCTAATCATCCGGCGGACCCGCGTCCGGTCCGGCCGGTAGCCTCGGCGCCATGGCGAACCCCACCGGAGAGCAGTTCGAAATCACCCGCGGCACCGCCCGCGCCCTCGTCACCGAAATCGGTGCCGGGCTGCGTGCGTTCGAGGTCGGCGGGGTGCCTTACGTCGAAACGTTCGCCGAGGACGAGAAGCCGCCGAAGGGGCTCGGGCAAGTGCTGCTGCCGTGGCCGAACCGCACCAAGGGCGGCCAGTGGGCGTTCGAAGGCGAGAAGCAGCAGCTGGAGATCACCGAGGAGGCCCGCGGCAACGCCATCCACGGCCTCACCCGGCATCTGGAATGGGAGCTGCTGGAGCACGCCGAGTCGTCGATCACCCTCGCCGTCGACGTCGCGGTGCAGCCCGGCTGGCCGGTTCCGCTGCGCGCCACGGTCACCTATGACCTGCAGCCGCGCGAGCTCGTGATCACGCACGAGATCCGCAACGAGGGGGAGCAGCCGATCGGCGTCGGGGTGGGCACCCACCCGTACTTCCGGCTCGGTGACGTCCCCACCGACGAGCTGACGCTGACCCTGCCCGCCGCGCGGGTGCGGCCGTACGAGGGGGACCAGCAGATGCCCTACGCCGAGGAACAGGACGTGGCCGGCACCGAGTACGACTTCCGCGCGGGCAAGGTGCTCGCCGGGGTCGACCTGGACACCGCGTTCGGCACGCTGGTGCCGGCCTCGGACGGCACGCACCACCACGTGCTCGCCCACGGCGACCGGCAGCTGGTGGTCTGGACCGGTCCGGATTTCCGCTGGGTACAGGTGTTCACGCCGGACGAGCTGACCGGCCGCGGCCGCGCGATCGCGATCGAGCCGATGACCTGCCCGGCCGACGCGCTCAACACCGGGACCGACCTGATCGAACTGGCGCCCGCCGGGTCCTGGACGGCCAGCTGGGGAATCCGTGTCCCGTGACGCCTGAGCTGCTGCCCGAGTCCGCCGCCGGTGAGCTGCTCACCCTGCAGCGGGCCGCGTTCCTGATCGAGGCGCGGGCGCACCACGACCTCGATCTGCCGCCGCTGCTGGAGACTCTCGACCAGGTGCGGGCCGCGCTCGCCGACCCGGCGGTCACCGTATGGGGATTCCGGGACGGCGCGCGGATCGTGGCAGCGGTCCGGGTGGTGGTGCGTGGTGAGGTCGCCGAGCTGGGCAGGCTCGTGGTCGCTCCGGACCGCCAAGGCGAGGGGTTCGGCACCGCGTTGCTGCTCGCCGCCGAGGCGGCCGCACCACCGGCGGTCACCGGCTTCCGGCTGACCACCGGTGAGTTCTCGGCCGGTCCGCTGCGGCTGTATACCCGGCATGGGTATCGCGAGACGCACCGCAGCCCGGAAGGCGAGCATCAGCTGGTGCACCTGGCGAAGGTGCGCGAGGCGCGCTGATTTCGTTAGCGTGTCGAACTATGGCGTACAAAGCGATTGTCGGGGGCTACGTCGTCCCCATCGGTTCGGCCCCGATCGACGGCGGCACAGTGCTTCTGGAGGACGACCGGATCTCCCGCGTCGGCCCGGAAGCCGACGTCGAGGTGCCGGAGGAGGCGGAGCTGGTCGACGCTTCCGGCAGCTGGGTGCTGCCGGGGTTCATCGACGCGCACGCGCACCTCGGGGTGTCCGAGGAGGGCGAAGGCTGGTCCGGTTCGGACGTCAACGAAATGACCGACCCGAACGGTGCCCGGTTCCGCGCGATCGATGGCATCGACCCGTACGAGACCGGGTTCGACGACGCGCTCTCCGGCGGCGTGACGAGCGTGGTGATCAAGCCGGGCTCGGGCAACCCGATCGGCGGCCAGACCGTCGGCGTGAAGACCTGGGGCCGCAGCATTCTGGACATGACCTTCGCCGAGCAGGTCAGCGTGAAGAGCGCGCTCGGCGAGAATCCGAAGCGGGTCTACGGGGACAAGCAGACCACGCCGTCCACCAGGCTCGGGGTGGCTTCGATCCTGCGCGAGGCGTTCACCAACGCCCGCAACTACCAGGCGAAGCGCACGCACGCGCTGAGCGAGGGCAAGCCCTTCGAAACCGACCTCACCCACGAGACTCTGGCCAAGGTGCTCGACGGCGAGCTGTACTGGGATCAGCACGTGCATCGCGCGGACGACATGGTCACCGCCATCCGGCTGGCCGAGGAATTCGGCTACCGGTTGGTGATCAACCACGGCACCGAAGGTCACCTGATCGCCGATCTGCTGGCCGAACGCGAGGTCCCGGTGATCCTCGGTCCGCTGTTCACCACCCGGTCGAAGGCCGAGCTGCGCCACCGCAGCCTGCGCTCTGCGGGCATCCTGGCCAGGGCCGGGGTGAAGATCGCGATCACCACCGATCACCCGGTGGTGCCGATCAACTTCCTGGTCTACCAGGCAGCACTCGCGGTGAAGGACGGACTGGACCCGGAGACCGCGCTGAAGGCCCTGACCGTGCACCCGGCCGAGATGCTCGGCCTGGCCGAGCGGATCGGCTCGCTGACCCCGGGCTTGGACGCGGACGTGGTGGTGTGGTCGGGCGACCCGCTGGACGTGATGAACCGGGCCATGCGCGTGTTCGTCCGGGGCCGCGAGGTGTACTCCTTCGACGAGTCCACCGGCGAGGGCGTGCCGGCGGATCGGCGGTACCGGGAGACGCGCTGAACCTCAATCGAGCAGCGCGTTGAGATCGATCTTGCACGGGAACGGCTCGGTGGTCGTGAAGACGCCGGTGACCGCCGGGCCGTTCCGGTAACGGGATTCCCCGTCCCGGTGGCAGACCACGAGGGAGATCGGCTGGGTGAGATCGAGGATCCAGTAGAACGGGATTCCGGCCTCGGCGTACTCGCTGTGCTTGGTCTTGTGGTCGGTGCGCTTCGAGCCAGGGGAAACCACCTCGACGACCACGAGAACCTCGTTCGCGCGGAACATCGCCGAATCCCGGTCGACCCGCTCGTTCGCCGCGCGGTAGGTGATCATGAAATCGGGGCGACGCGAGAAACCGGCTTGGCCCGGCGGCGTCAATCCCAGGTCGACGTCCAAGTCGAGGTTGACGTCGAGTTCAGGCGGTAGCTGTGGCTCCAAGATGGTCGACAGTCGATAGGCGGCTCTGTTGTGCCGTCTGATCGGGCTTGGGGACATCACGACGCGACCCTCCACGAGTTCAGTGAAGCCGGATTCGGGTTCACCGAGGGCCGCGTATTCCTCGATCGACAGCAGGTGGTCCGGGATCTTCCAGGGGAATTCACTCTGCGTCGGCTCGGGACGTGCTGTCACAGCGTCTCCTCACGTCACCGGCATTGTCTCACGGTCTTCGGCGACCGTCAGTGACCATATCGACGCCGATGATCACGAACTGGAGGAAAGATCAGGCGTTCTTCAGCGCCCGTGCGATCACCATCCGCTGGATCTGGTTGGTGCCCTCGAAGATCTGCGGCACCTTCGCCTCGCGCAGGTAGCGCTCGACCGGGAAGTCCCTGGTGTAGCCGGCGCCGCCGAGGACCTGGACGGCGTCGGTGGTCACCTTCATCGCGCCGTCGGTGGCGATCAGTTTCGCGATGGAGGACTGACGCTGGAAGTCCATGCCGCGGTCCCGGCGGCGGGCGGCGTCCAGGTAGGTCGCGCGGGCCGACTCGACCGTCGCGGCCATGTCGGCGAGCAGGAATTCCATGCCCTGGAACTCGATGATCGGGCGGCCGAACTGGCTGCGGCCCTTCGCGTACTGCACGGCCTCGTCCAGCGCGGCCTGCGCCAGGCCGACCGCGCACGCGGCGATGCCGAGGCGGCCGGAACTCAAGGACGACAAGGCGATCTTCAGTCCCGAACCCTCCTCGCCGATCAACCGGTCGGCGGGGACCTGCGCGTCCTCGAACAGCATCTGCGCGGTCGGGGAGCCGGTGAGGCCCATCTTCCGTTCGCGAGGCGCGGCCGAAAGGCCTGGAGTCGACGAATCGACCAGGAAGCAGGAGATGCCGTGGCTGCCGTCACCGCTCGTACGCACCAGCGTGGTGTAGAAGTCCGCGACGCCCGCGTGCGTGATCCACGCCTTGGTGCCGTTGACGACGTAGTTGTCGCCGTCGCGACGGGCGCGCGTGGACAGCGCGGCGGCGTCGGAGCCCGCGTGGCCCTCCGACAGTGCGTACGCGCCCAGTAGCTCGCCCCCGAGCATGGTCGACAGCCAGCGGTTGCGCTGTTCCTCCGTGCCGTACTCGGCCAGCGCGTAACAGGACATGGTGTGCACGGACAGCCCGACGCCGACGGTCATCCACGCGGCCGCGATCTCCTCCAGTACCTGCAGGTACACCTCGTATGGCTGGCCACCGCCGTCCCACTGCTCCGGATACGGCAGGCCCAGCAGCCCGGACTTGCCCATCAGCGTGAACAGATCCCGGGGGAAGCGCTCGGCCTCCTCGTCCGCCGCGGCGCGCGGTTTCAGTTCCTCGCGCGCCATCTCCGTGGCGAGGGCGAGCAGGTCTTCCGCCTCCGAGGTGGGCAGCAGCCGTTCCGCAGGCATGGGATCCTCCAGTAGGAGTACTCAAAACAGTACTGTGGGCCGTTCTAGAGTATCGCACCGGGGCGGGGCCGCCTCCCGGAAGTAGGAGATAGTGACCAGATGTCCACACCCGAGCTCCGCCGACGGCCCACTGCGCGGCAGCGGGCGCTGCTGGCCGAGCTCGAGGCGGTGTTCCTGGCCGAGGGCTTCGCCGGATTCACCCTCGACGATCTCGCCGCCCGTCTGCGTTGCTCCAAATCCACCCTCTACGCGCTCGCGCCGAGCAAGGAACAGCTCGCGGTCAAGGTCGTCGCGCACTACTTCCGGGGTGCCGCGCAGCGCATCGAGGAGCGGATCGCGGGTATCTCCGACGCCCGCGAGCTGATCGGCGAGTACCTCGCCGGTGTGGCCGAGAACCTGAACCGGGCCTCGCCCGCGTTCATGACCGACATCGCGGAGTTCGCCCCCGCCCGCGACACCTACCAGCTCAACAGCCGGGCCGCCGCGCGCCGGATCCGCGCGTTCATCGATCACGGCGTGGCCGGCGGGGTGTTCCGCGACGTGCAGGCCCGGCTGGTCGCGGAGATGGCCGGGCTGATCGTGGAAGGCATCCAGACCGGCGTGCTGGCCCGCCGCACCGACGTGTCCGACGCCGAAGCGTTCACCGCGCTGGGCGAGCTGCTGCTGGGCGGGCTGACCAAGCAGGACTGACCCGCGCCGGCCGAGGTGGGGCCCCGGCAAAGCCGGCGTGGAGGGCACTGCGCAGACCGCGGAGGTCCGTGAAGGGTCCCTTTACGGACTCTGCGGCTGTGAAGGGACCCTTCACGGACCCGAAACCGGTCTGGCAGCGACGGCTCTCCCTGCCGGCGACGGGTCTCGGCCAACGTTGCCGGGGCCTTGGCCTCTGCGGCCGTGAAGGGTCCCTTCACGGACCCGAAACCGGTGCTGGCCCGTGGACAGGATTTGTCATCGGCCCCTCCACTAGACTCGCGGCCGTGATCGTGGTGGGTGGAGAGGCGCTGGTCGACCTCGTTCCTGGTGAACCGTTGGATTCCACTGTGGACGGTGGGCTGCGCGCGCTGCTGCCCCGGCTCGGTGGCGGACCGTACAACGTCGCGCTGGCGGCGGGCAGGCTCGGCGTGCCCGCGTCGTTCCTGTCGCGGGTGTCGACCGACCGGTTCGGCAGCGCGCTCGTGGACCGGCTGACGGCCTCCGGCGTCGACATCTCCTTGCTGCAGCGCGGCGATGAGCCGACCACACTCGCGGTGGTGGCGCTCGACGAACGCGGCAGCGCGCACTACACCTTCTACGTCGAGCGCACCGCGGACCGGCTGGTCGCCGATCCGGGACCGCTGCCCGCGGAGACCACCGCACTGTCGCTCGGCACGCTCGGCATGGTGTTGGAGCCCGGAGCCAGTGCGTACGAGGCGATGCTGCGGCGCGAGTCGGCGCGCGGGACGCTGACCGTGCTCGATCCGAACATCCGGGAAGCGCTCATCGCCGATCCGGCCGCCTATCGGGCGCGGTTCGCATCGTGGCTGCCCGATGTCCGGCTGCTGAAGATCTCCGACGACGACGCCGCGTGGCTGGCCGAGGGGGCCGATCCGATCACGGCCGCGCGTGGCTGGGTCGAGTCCGGTGTGGACGCCGTGGTGCTGACCCGCGGCGCGGACGGGCTTTCGGTGATCACGGCGGCGGGTGAGCTGGCCCACGTTGCATCCCGCACAGTGGCCGTGGTGGACACGATCGGCGCCGGCGACACCGTGCAGGGCGCGTTGCTCGCCTGGCTGCATCAGCGAGAGGTGACCAAGCCGGCCGCGCTCGAAGCGGGCGACTGGCGGGAGGCGCTCGCGTACGCGGCGAAAGCGGCCTCCATCACTGTCTCGCGAAGCGGTGCCGAGCCGCCGACTGCGGAGGACATGGCAGTCACCGTGTGAACCTGGTCCCAAAGGGGCCGTCCGGGGCAATGCATCGAGTGCGCACCTACCCACCTTTCGACTAGCGTGGTGCTGAATTCATTTCCCAGCGGGGCGGTGTGCAGCGAGGCGCGTGTTTTCCTCGCGTGAACACGTGGCTACCTGCGTACCCGCAGGCGCCGCCGGCCCGTGCCCAACGTGAGAGGGACCTGCATGTCCGACGCGACGAATGCGGGGCAGTCCGGCGGCGAATCCGCGACGCTGCGCCTGCCGAACGGTGAGCACGAATTCAAGGTCGTGCATCCGGTGGAGGGTGCGCCGGGGATCGAACTGGGCAAGCTGCTGGCCTCGACCGGGTACATCACCTACGACCCCGGGTTCGTCAACACCGGTGCCGCTTCCTCGGCCATCACCTACATCGACGGGGACGCGGGCATCCTGCGCTACCGCGGCTATCCGATCGAGCAGCTCGCCGAGAAGTCCACCTTCATCGAGGTGTCCTACCTGCTCATCTACGGTGAGCTGCCGACCGAGGCGCAACTGGCCGACTTCACCGGGCGGATCCAGCGGCACACCTTGCTGCACGAGGATCTCAAGGCGTTCTTCTCCGGCTTCCCGCGCGACGCGCACCCGATGCCGGTGCTCTCCAGCGCGGTGTCCGCACTGTCCACCTTCTACCAGGACTCGCTGAACCCGTTCGACGAGCCCAACGTGGAGCTGTCCACCATCCGCCTGCTGGCGAAGGTGCCGACGCTGGCCGCCTACGCGTACAAGAAGTCCGTGGGCCAGCCGCTGCTGTACCCGGACAACTCGCTGGGCCTGGTGGAGAACTTCCTGCGGATGACCTTCGGCTTCCCGGCCGAGCCCTACGAGGTCGACCCGGCCGTGGCCAAGGCACTGGACCTGCTGTTCATCCTGCACGCCGACCACGAGCAGAACTGCTCCACCTCGACCGTGCGGCTGGTCGGCTCGTCCGAGGCGAACCTGTTCGCGAGCATTTCCGCCGGTATCAACGCGTTGTTCGGCCCGCTGCACGGCGGTGCGAACGCGGCGGTGCTGGACATGCTGGAGGGCATCCGCGCCGACGGTGGCGACGTGGCGTCGTTCGTCAACCGGGTGAAGAACAAGGAAAAGGGTGTCAAGCTCATGGGCTTCGGGCACCGGGTCTACAAGAACTACGACCCGCGCGCGAAGATCATCAAGAACACCGCGGACGAGATCCTCGGCAAGATCTCCGGCGGCGACCAGCTGCTCGACATCGCGAAGGCGCTGGAGGAGACCGCGCTTTCCGACGAGTACTTCATCGAGCGCAAGCTGTACCCGAACGTGGACTTCTACACCGGCCTGATCTACCGGGCGCTCGGGTTCCAGACGCAGTTCTTCACCGTGCTGTTCGCGCTGGGCCGGCTGCCCGGCTGGATCGCGCACTGGCGGGAGATGATCAACGACCCGCA
This sequence comes from Amycolatopsis sulphurea, assembly GCF_002564045.1. Classification (NCBI taxonomy): domain Bacteria; kingdom Bacillati; phylum Actinomycetota; class Actinomycetes; order Pseudonocardiales; family Pseudonocardiaceae; genus Amycolatopsis; species Amycolatopsis sulphurea. Next base: position 3,172,776 of record NZ_PDJK01000002.1, read on the forward strand.
GACCAAGATCGGCCGCCCGCGGCAGATCTACACCGGGCACGCGGCGCGGGACTACCGGCCGCTCGCGGAGCGCTGAGTCAGCTTTCCGGTCGCCCCGTCGTGCTCCGGCACGGCGGGGCGATTATCGTTTCCGGGCATGACGAGGGAAGCTCCGGTCGTGCTGTGGTTCCGCCGCGATCTGCGGCTGGCCGACCACGCTGCCCTGCATACCGCCGCCGGGCAGGCTGTGAAGGGACCCTTCACGGACTCTGAGGCTGTGAAGGGTCCCTTCACAGCTTCGGGCCGGTCAGGGAAACGGGTGCTGGCGTTGTATGTGCTGGATGGGCGGTTGCTTAAGCCTGCTGGCGCGCCGCGGACGGCGTTCCTGCTGGATTCCCTGCGGGAACTCGATGCCGCGCTGTCGGGCAGGTTGCTCGTCCGCCGTGGTGATCCGGTTCGCGAAGTCGTCGCCGCGGCAAAGGAAATCGGCGCGTCCGCAGTGCATGTCACGGCCGATCTCGCTCCGTACGGCCGAAAGCGCGACGTGGCCGTGGCGAAAGCGTTGGCAGAGCACGGGATCGAGTGGGTGGTCACCGGATCTCCCTACGCCGTGACGCCGGGCCGGGTCACGAAACCGGATGGCGACCCGTACCGCGTGTTCACCCCGTTCCACCGCGCCTGGACCCGGCACGGCTGGCCGCGCCCGGCGGACACCTCGGTGTCCATAGTGGATTGGGTGCCCCCGGAGAAGTCTCTGGCCATACCGAAATCCCCTGCCCTGGGCGAAACGCGGCTGCCCCCGGCCGGTGAACAGGCGGCGCTCGGCGCCTGGCACGCTTTCCTCGAAGACGGCGTCGCGGACTACGCCGCCGAACGGGATCGGCCCGATCACGAAGGCACCACCCGGATGTCGGCCTACCTGCGCTGGGGTGCCATCCATCCGCGCACCATGCTCGCCGACCTCGCCGGTGTTGCGTCCGAGGGTGCGCAATCCCTGCGTGGCGAGTTGTGCTGGCGTGAGTTCCACGCCGACGTGCTGTGGCACCGCCCGGAGACCGCCCGGAAGAACTACGACCGTCGCTTCGACCGGATATCCTACGACACCGGGCCCGAGGCCGAAGAGGCGTTCGGGCACTGGTGCGCCGGGCGGACCGGATTCCCCATCGTGGACGCGGGGATGCGCCAGCTGCTCGCCGAGGGCTGGATGCACAACCGGGTGCGGATGGTCGTGGCCAGTTTCCTGGTGAAGGACCTGCACCTGCCCTGGTGGTGGGGTGCCCGGCACTTCATGCGTCACCTGGTGGACGGTGACCTGGCCTCGAACCAGCTGAACTGGCAGTGGGTCGCGGGTTCCGGCACGGACGCGGCGCCGTACTTCCGGATCTTCAACCCCACCACCCAGGGGCAGAAGTTCGATCCGCAGGGCGACTACGTCCGCCGCTATGTACCGGAACTCCGCGGGGTCGCGGGGAAATCGGTGCACGCGCTGAAGGAGCGTCCGGAGCGTTATCCGGCTCCGATGGTCGAGCACGCGCAGGAGCGCCAGGTCGCCCTCCAGCGGTACGGCTCGATCACCAGCTAGCGTCCACAGTGGACGATCAGGCGAGCAGTGCGCGGCCGTACCAGTCGTCCGGCCCGGTCACGCCCGGCAGTGCCGCGAACAGTGCGCTGCCGGTGGTGCGGGTGAACGCGTCGTGCTGCGCGAGCCGCTGCTGGACCGGGATGATGCCCGCGGCGGCCACCACCACGGCGACGCCGGCGATGATCGCGATCTTCTTCCGGGAGCGTCCGGAGGGCTTCGGTTTGGGGTTCTGTTCGGTGCTGGTCATCGGATTCTCCGGCGTGGTGAAGGGGGCCGGTTGCGCGAGGACGTCGTGGTCGCGGCGGCGGAATTACTGGACGAGACCGGCGACGAGGGTGCGGTCACGCTGCGGTCGGTGGCGCGGCGGATCGGGATCGCGGCGCCGTCGATTTACCGGCATTTCCCGGATCAGCCGAGCATCATGCCGGCCGTGATCCGCCGTGGACGAGCTTGCTCGACCAGCGAGACGTGCCGAACGCGAGGTCGTGCGCCTCCACCAGCGCCACCGACCGCCCGCGCGCGGCGGCGTCGAGCGCGATCCCGGCGCCGGTGACCCCGCCGCCGACCACCAGCACGTCGACCTGCTCGCCGCCGGCCAGCCGCGCCAGTTCGCGGTCCCGGCGCCGGGCGTTGAGCGAGCCGGTGCTCATGGCCGCAGCGCCGCGTCGACCAGGTGCCGGAACTCGGCGAGCAGGGCGGCCTCGTCGAGGTCGGCGGTGGCCGGCCGCAGGGAGAACGCGAACGACTGCACCACCAGCAGGATCGAACGGACCTGCGCGGGCAGGTCCGCCCGGCGCACCGAACCGTCCTGGTGACCCGCTTCGAGCAGGCTGCGCAGCACCTGTTCGGAGAACTTCTGCGTGCCGCCGAGCCGTTCGACGATATAGGGCAGCACCAGCTCCGGATCGACGTCGAGCAAGGTGCGAAACAGCGGGTCCGCGGACAGCGCGCTGATGCTGGCCACCGCGATGCGCACGATCCGTTCCCGGGTGTGCGGTGCCCCGTCGCCGGCCTGCCCCGCGCGCCGCAGCAGCCCGCTGAACTCGCGGGTCATCAGCGCGGCGAGCACGCTGCGCACGTCCGGGAAGCGCCGGTACACGGTCATCCGGCTGATCTGCGCGGTCCGCGCGATCTCGGCGAGCGTGGTGCGCCGCACGCCGACGGCCAGCACGCACTGGCGGGCGGCGTCGAGCAGCACGTCGTCGGCCACCCGGGCCGAGGTCTGGCGGCTGCGCGTGTCCGCGAGCCCGGAGGAGTGCTCTCCCGGCTCGACGTGACGTTTAACGTCCATGTGTCACACTGTAGTCGTCAACGACCCCGTCGGCCTCGGCTGAACGGCTGTGAAGGGACCCTTCACGGACTCTGAGGCTGTAAAGGGTCCCTTCACAGCTTTGCTGCCGACAGGCCGTGGCCCGGTGCTGGGTGGCCGGTCAGGAGGGCGGCCTCGGCTTGTAGGACGTCGGCGACTCGGACGGGGTGGCCATCGACCAGCAACGGGCAGCGGATCGGCGACGCCGCGACGTACGCGAGCACGCCGTCCAGCGGGGTGCCGTCCTCGGTACGGATGTCCGCGTGCGTCAAGCGGGCCAGGTCGTAACGGCTGCCACGGCCCTCGCACACATCCAGTACGGCCAACTGGTCCTCGGTGGCGAACCACACGAAGTGGTCCTCCACCACGTCCGGCAACGCGGCGAGCGTCGCGGGGCGCTGGCCGTCACGGGCACGCAGTCCGGACGCCCACACAGCGGACAGTCCGTGGCACCGCACCCGCACCGCCACCACTGGGCCGGTGAGGCCGAGCTCCGTACGCAGCCAGGTGATCTTTGACGGGCACGCATTGGACCCGTACGCGAGTACCGGCGTCCGCGAACGCCACCCCGGCGGCGCCGTGTCCAGTGCATGGCCGGCGCCGTCGAGGTGTACGTACGAGTGGTCCGGCCGCGCACCCGGGTACGGGTCGGCGGGGTAATCCGTGTCGGTGAAGAGGCTCAGAATTCCACCACGCTGCGCAGCACTTCGCCGTGGTGCATGCGCTCGAACGCCTGCTCCACGCCGTCCACGCCGATCCGTTCGGTGACGAACTTGTCCAGCGGCAGCCTGCCCTGCAGATACAGATCGACGAGCATCGGGAAGTCCCGCGAGGGCAGGCAATCGCCGTACCAGGACGACTTCAGCGAGCCGCCGCGCGAGAAGAAGTCGATCAGCGGCAGGTCGTCCAGCCGCATCTCCGGCGTGGGCACGCCGACGAGGACCACGGTGCCCGCCAGGTCGCGGCCGTAGAACGCCTGGCGCCAGGTCTCCGGCCGGCCGACGGCGTCGATCACCACGTCCGGGCCGAACGAACGGGTGGCGTCCTGCATCGCGGCGACCACCTCGGCCTCGCTGAGCCCACGGCTGTTGACTGTGTGCGTGGCGCCGAAGTCCTTGGCCCACTTCAGCTTCTTCTCGTCGGTGTCGATCGCGACGATGGTGGTCGCGCCGGCCAGCCGGGCGCCCGCGACGGCCGCGTCGCCGACGCCACCGCAGCCGATCACCGCCACCGAATCACCGCGCCCCACCGCGCCGGTGTTGATCGCCGCGCCCAGCCCGGCCATCACGCCGCAGCCGAGCAGCCCCGCGACGGCCGGTTCGGCGGCCTCGTCCACCTTCGTGCACTGTCCACTATGGACCAAAGTCTGCTCCAGGAACGCGCCGACGCCCAGCGCGGGCGAAAGCTTCGTGCCGTCGGCCAGCGTCATCGGCTGCTCGGCATTGAAGGTGGAGAAGCAGTACCAGGGCTTGCCCCGCTTGCACGCCCGGCAGGTCCCGCAGACCGCGCGCCAGTTGAGGATCACGTAGTCGCCCGGGGCCAGGTCGGTCACGCCCGCGCCGACCTTGTCCACCCGGCCCGCCGCCTCGTGCCCGAGCAGGAACGGGAACTCGTCGTTGATCCCGCCCTCGCGGTAGTGCAGGTCGGTGTGGCAGACCCCGCAGGCCTGCACCGAGACGACCGCCTCGCCCGGTCCAGGGTCCGGCACCAGCACGGTCTCCAGCCCGACCGGCCGGCCCTTCGCCCGTGAAACCACTCCCTGGACCTCGTACGGCATCTGCGCATCCCTTCGGCACCGTGGCGTTCAGGGGCAGCTAACCACGGCCCATGCGCATGTCGCCATACCCGGCTCAGGGCGTGATCAAATAGACCACTCCGCCGGGGCCACCGGCCACCGAACCGGTGTCGGTGTACCGCTTCGTGCGCTGCCAGATCTTCTCGAACTGGTCGCGTTTGTAGACGTTGCGCACCCGGCTGTCGGAGCTGGACGCCGGGTCGTTCACGATCACGTCGCCCGCCTGGGTGAAGCCGACGACCACCATGATGTGCCCGGACGTGCCGTAGCCCGCGCCGTCCAGCTCACTGGACAGGAACGACTGCGAGGTGATCACCGGGATCCCGCGGGCGATGTATCCCTCCAGCTCGTTCAGGTCGTGCAGCCGGGTGATGTGCCCGCGCAGGCCGAGGGAGGCGGCGTAGGCGGTGTTGAACGGCCAGTTGCCGGTGCCGTCGTAGGCGTAGTCGAAGGTGTTGCGCGCGGCGTAGACCACGGAACGGTCCGGGTAGTCCGCCGGGATCCAGTCCATGTGCGCGGCGGCCGGCTTGCGGCCCCAGTACTCGGCGACCATCTCGGTGGAGGTCGGGCTGCACCACGCCTCGCCGCCCCCGCCGTACTGCGGGAACTGTCCTTTGTGGATGTTCTGGGCGTAGGCGGGCACCTTCAGCTCGATCCCGCGGGCCTGGCCGGGCTTCGTGGCGCGTACGTCGAAGCGGTCCGGTACGTTCGAGGTCATCGCGCCGAGCGTCGACAGCGTGGGTGTCACGGCGCTGCCCACTTCCCGGTAGAGGGTCACTTTCAGCTGATAGGACCGCAGGGTGACGCCGGTCTTGGTGCTGAGCGTGTCCACGTCGACCGAGGCGTTGCCGTCGCCCTGGCCGTCCACGCTGGTGCGGTGGATGTCGGTGTCGCCGCTGGCCCAGCGGCCCATCACGTACCAGGTGGTCTCCGCGCCGGCCGAAGTGCGGCCCCTGGCCTGCACCTCCAGCCAGGTCTTCGCCGGGGTCCGCGCGTTCCACGACGCGATCAGCTGAGTCGCGTCGAACCCCTGCCGGTACTGCGGCGAGGTCCACGTGCCGTAGTCGTAGGTGCGGGTGGTGCCCAGCCCCGGTTCGGAGTGCTCGACCTGACCCGCCGGATGGACGATGCGCAGCCCGGACGGCCCGGGGCCGAGCCCGTCCAGCTTGCCGGCGTACAGCGCACCGCCGGACCATTCGTGGTAGTTGATCGCCTCGTCATTCCCCGAGGCCGCGGCGAACGGGGTCACCCCGATCGTGATCATGCCGACAGACATTAACGTGATCAACCCGCGTGCGCGCATGCCGCCTCCCGAACCCCAGTGGTAGCCAAAGATTTTCACCCTCGGGGGCGGGTAAGTAAACACCCGGCTTCGGCGCGAACGCTCGGCGCAAAGGCCGTGAAGGGACCCTTCACGGACTCTGAGGCTGTGAAGGGGCCCTTCACAGCCCAGCCGACGAGTGGTCCTGAGCTCCGGCGGGTCAGCAGTAGAAGGCGCAGGTCGTGCCCGCGGCCGCCAGGGTGGTGAAGAACAGCACCAGGAAGATCACCGCCGGGATGGCCGCGATGATGCCGCAGACCAGTCCCGCGATGGCCATTCCCTGGCCGGTCCAGCCCGGTTTGGCGGCCTGCACCATGCCGCCCCAGGACAGCCCGATCCCGGCCAGCGCCGCGACGATGTTGAAGAACGGGACCCAGAAGCTGACCAGCGCGATGATCCCGACGATCAGGCCGGCGATGGCCAGCCCGCTGGTCCGCTGTGGCGGAGCGTAGGGCACGCCGTACTGGCCGTATTGGCCGTAGGGCGCCGGCGGCTGGTTAGGCACCGGATAGGACGGCGGCTGGTAGGGATCGGGGTTGGACGGCTGCTGGTACGGATCGGTCATGAGGTGCTCCTGCCCTGAGTCGATAACGGATACTCGCACGCGGTGGCGGTCGGTGTTACGACGTTGGGATTTTCTCTCCGGATCCGGTGACCGCCGGAAAAGTCAGCCTTTCAAGCCGGACTCGGTCACGCCCTGGACCAGATAACGCTGCAGGAAGGCGAACAGCAGCACGATCGGCGCGATGGACAGCGCGGCGGCCAGGAAGAGCAGATCCAGCTGCGGGTTCTGCGCGGTGAGCAGGCCCGACAGCGCGACCTGGACGGTCCACGAGTCCGGATCCTGCGCGATGATCAGCGGCCACAGGAACGCGTTCCAGCTGCCGATCACGGTGATCACCGCGATCGCCGCGAGGAACCCGCGCGAGCAGGGCAGCACGATCCGGCGGAACACACCCCACCGGCTCAGCCCGTCGACCTGGCCGGCGTCCTCCAGCTCCTTCGGGAAGTCCAGGAAGTACTGCCGGAACAGGAACACGCTGAACGCGCTGAACAGCCCGGGGATCACCAGCCCGCGGAAGTCCGAGAGCCAGCCGAGCGTGGAGACCACCACGAAACTCGGCAGAAAGGTCACCGAAGCCGGGATCATCAGCGTCGCGAGCACCGCGTAGAACACCGGTTTCGCATAGCGGCAGGGCACCCGGGCGAGCCCGTAGCCGGCCAGTGAGCAGACCACGATCAGCCCGGTCGTCTGCAGCACCGCGACGATCGCCGAATTCAGCAGGCTGCGCGCGAACGGCACGTCCTGCCGATCGAAGAGCCGGCCGAAGTTCTCCCAGTGCAGCCGCTCCGGCCAGAACGTCCAGTCCGGTGAGGTGATCTCCGCACGCGAGGAAAGACCGTTGCGCAGCAAGAGATAGAACGGCACCAGGAACAGGACGGCGGCGATCACCAGCGCGCTCCAGCGCAGGGTCGCGCGGATCATGAAGCACTCCGATCGAAGCGGAACAGCCTGCCTTGCAGCAATGTCGCCAGCGCGATCACCATGGCCAGGATCATCGCGCCCGCGCTGCCGCGTCCGAGGTCCTGGCCGCCGGAGCCGAGCGAGGTGTAGTAGAGGTACACCAGCGGTGGCCTGCCGTACGGCGGATAGCCCCGGGAATCGCCGAGGATGTTGTAGAACTCGTCGAAGGCCTGGTAGGCGTTGATCAGGTTGAGCAGCAGCACGGCGACGGAGGTCGCGCGCAGCTGCGGCAGGGTGATGTACCGGAAGACCTGCCAGCCCGATTTCGCCCCGTCCAGCCAGGCCGCCTCGTACAGATGCCGCGGGATCCGTTGCAGCGCGGCGAGGAAGAGGATCACGTAGAAGCCCAGCTGCAGCCAGAGACGCGCGGTCACCAGCACGATCCAGTACAACGGCGGGTGCACCGTGCCGGTCCAGGCCACCGGGTCCACGCCGAAGAGGCCGAGCACCGAGTTGGCGAGGCCGTAACGGACGCCGGAGAACAGCGAGGTCTTCCAGATCAGCGAGGCGACCACGTAGGAACAGGCGAACGGCAGGAAGAACACCGACCGGAAGAACGCCCGCGCGAACTTCAGCTGGTGCACCCCGAGGGCCAGCGCGAGCGACAGCACGAAGGTGAGCGGCACGATGAACGCCGCGAACACACTGAACGTGCCGAGACTGGCCAGGAACGGCCCGTCGCTCAGCATCCGCACGTAGTTGTCCAGCCCGACGAACACGCTCGGGGTCACCGTGTTGCGTGCATCGAAGAACGACAGGTAGAGGCTCCACCCGATCGGCAGGTAGCCGAACACCACGAGCCCGATCAGGAACGGGCCGACGAACCCCCAGAACGCCAGGGTGTCCCGGGCCTTGCGGGACAGCGTCATCCGAAGAGGCGCTTCAGCTCGGCCTGTGCGACGGTGACCGCGGCCTTGGTCTGCGCGACCGGGTCCGCGCCTTCCTTGGCGATCTTGGCCACCGCGTCCGACAGCGCGGTGTTCGCCATCTGTGTCCACACTGGACCGCCGATGAGGTGGCTGTGGTCCTTCAGCAGGCCCACCACGTCCGCGGCCGGGCCGGTGTGCAAGATGTCCGCCCTGTCGATCAGGCTTTGCCGGGCGGGCACGTGGAAGCCGAAGCGGGTGGCGAATTCCAGCTGGTCATTGGTCTGGTCGATCCAGAGCCACTTCACGAAAGCCTTGGCTTCCTTCACGTGGGCGCTCTTCGCATTGACCATCGCGCCGTACGCGCCGACCGGCACCGACGGCGCACCGCTGTTGTCCAGCTTCGGGAAGGGAAGCACACCGAAGTCGTCGTTGAACGCGTCGCGGACCTTCGGGATGTTCCACAGCCCGGTCCACTGCATGGCGCACAGCCCGTCGATGAACGCACTCGGATCAGACCAGTCCGCTGGGGCGCCGAGCAGCAGGGAACTGTTGGCGTTCAACGTATGCAGCTTGCTGAACGCGGCGGCCGCACGTGGATCTTCGAAGCCGACTTCACGGTTGCCGGTCTTGAGGTAATCCAGCCCCGCCGACCACAGCAGCGGGCCGGTGAGCGTGCCGACCCCGCCGTCGTTACCCGCGAAGAGGCCCTTGACCCCGTCCTTGGTCAGCTTGCCCGCGGCGTCGATCAGCTCGTCCACGGTCTGTGGTGGCTGTACGCCCGCGGCCTGCAGCAGGCTCTTGCGGTAGAAGAGCACCTGCGTGTCGGCGGCCTGCGGGATGCCGTAAACCTTGCCTTCCACGGTCTGCGCGGCGAGCACCGCGGGGCTGAAGTCGTTCTTCACCGGCGCGATGAGGTCGTCCAGCGGGACCACCTGGTTCTGCCGGACCCAGTCGATCTTCACCTGCGCCTCGAATACGTCCGGTACCGCGCTGTTCTGCAGCGCGGTGACGATCTTCGAGTCGTAGTCTCCAGGATTCCACTGGACCTCGACCTCGGCCGCCGGGTAGGAACCGGCGTAGCCCCGCACTGCTTCGCGCACGCCGTCCTCGCCGTAGGCGTGGTACCACTGCTGCAGGGCGACCCGAGGCGCAGCCGCCGAGGACGACGCACCCGCCGACATCGCCGTGGACGGCGGCGGATCACCCGGCCGGCCGGTGTTCGACCCGCACGCCGCCGCCACCGCGCCGACCGCGGCCGTACCGGCCAGCGAGAGAAACGCCCGCCTGTTGCGCTGCTGCATCCCCGTTCTCCTCCACCCTGCCCGAAGTGCCGGGGCACAGCCTCCCCTACCGGCACCGTCCCCGCCGCGCGGCTCGCCGGACGATCAGGCCCGAGAACCCGGCGACGGCCGCCGCGCCCCGGCGGCGGTGTTCCGCCGCGGTGAAGGAAGTGCCGGAAACGGCCGGGCGGCAACGGCATTCTGCGCCTGGTCGGTCCTCGGCAGGTGTTGCTCGCAGGTCTTGAGGAGTGGGTCGTCGGAGGGTGCTTGGCTGTTCTGGCTGGGGTGGTTTGGGTGGGGTGCGTGCCGGGCTGGGGTGAGTTTGTGGTGCTTGTGGGTGATGTGCGGGCTGCCTGGTGCCGCCGTGGTCGGGGTACGGAGGCGGCTTTGCGGCCTGACCCGGTGCTGGTGCGGGCTGCGGTGTTCGTGGGGGCGGTGCGCAGGTCGCGCGGTGCTGTTGTGGGTTGGTGTCTGTGGGGTGGCGTGTGGCTTGCCCGGTGCTGTGTGGGTGTGGTGTTCGCGGGGTGGGGTGTAGTTCGCGCGGTGCTGTTGTGGGTTGGTTGTTCGTCGGGTGGCGCGGTGCTGTTGCGGGGCGTGGTGTTCAGGGGCGGCGTGCGGCCCGGCCGGTCAGCGGTGCTTGTGGTGTGCGGCGCGCCTGGTGCGGTTGTGGGTTGTGGTGTCCATGGGAGGTTGTGCAGCTCGCCCGCTGCCGTCGTGGGTTGTGGTGGTCCTGGGACGGCATCTCGCCTGGCGTCGTTTCCCGGCGGCCGCACCGGCTTCGTCCCATACCGGCGCGCGGTCGTTGAGCACTGTTCGAGTGCCGTTCCATCCGGGTCGGCGATTGTCGTTCCTTGTCCGTGGCCATGGGGGTCCGCGGGCCGAGGCGGGAGGAACGCCGTGACGATGCAACCACCGGTCGCCCTGTTACTGCCGGGGGTCGGCGCGCACTATCCGCGGATGGCGGCCGGGCTGTACCGGTGGGAGCCGGTGTTCACCACGGCCGCGGATGAGGTCTTCGCTCTGCTCGGCCCGGCCGGGCAGGGCGTGCGCGCGGACTGGCTCAGCGACGACCCGGTGGTGCCGATGGAACACGCCACCCGCTCGCATGTGCTGGTATTCGTGGTCGGCTACGCGCTCAGCAGGCAGGTGATGAGCTGGGTCGGCCCACCCGCCGCGGTGCTCGGGCACGGTGCGGGCGAACTGGCCGCCGCGACCGTGTGCGGGGTGTTCGGCTTGGCCGACGCGGTCGAGCTGCTCTGGGCGCAGGCACGTGGCCTGGCCTCCGCCCCACCCGGCGGACTGCTCGCCGTGGACACGACCCCCGCCAGGATCACGCGGTACCTCGGCGAGGACGTGGTACTCGGCGCCCTGAACGGCCCGGCCCAGCTCATGCTGTCCGGCTCACGCGCTGCACTGGCTCGGCTCACACCCCGCCTGACCGCGGACGGCTTCGCCTGCCGCCCGGTACCCGCAACGATCGGCTACCACAGCCCGGCGCTGGTGCCCTTCGCCGAGGAAACCGTGCGGCTGGTGGACAAGATCGGCCCCGCCTCCCCGGGTATCGCGCTGTACTCAGGCCGCACGACCCGCCGGGTGACCGCGGCCGAAGCGGGCGACCCCTGGTTCTGGGCAAGCCAGTCGACCGCTCCGGCCCGCTTCTGGCCGACGCTGAAGACGTTGCTGTCCGACGGCGATTTCCGCCTCGTGGAAGCAGGCCCCGGCCGGATCCTGACCTCGATCGCCCACCGCCACCCCGCCGTGGCGAGGGGCTGCAGCCAGGCGCACGCCGCTTCTCCCGCCCGCCCGTTAGGGGAACGTGCGGAGCGGGTCGCGTTGCGGAAGTTGGCTCGGGCGCTGGGCAAGTGACGGTCCACCTTCGTTGGGATCCCGCCGACGCTGACGGCCTTGCTGCTGGACGGCGGGTTCTGTTTCGGAAGTGGGGGGGCGGTGCTGACTTCGATTGCCCGCTGCTGCCCCGTTGTGGCGAAGGGGCTGCAGCGGGCGCACGTGCCTCCAGCCGCTCGGGGAGCGGTGGTACTGAGGAGGCGCTTGGTCCCTGGGCAAGTGACGGTCCGCCGCTGTCGGGATTCTGGCCGAGGCTGGCGGCCTTGCTGCCGGACGGCGGGTTCCATGTCGGAAGCGGGGGCCAGCCAGGTGCTGACTTCGATTGCCCACTGCCGCCGCTGTAGCGAGGGGCCAGGCGCATGCCCCGCCACCCGCTCGGGGAGCGTGCGGAGCGGGAAGCTGGGTGACGGTCCGTCTGCCACTGGTTGCCGAGGTGCCTAGGGTGTGCTCCTCCCTCCGTTCGTCCGGGAATGGGCAGTGGCGCGGATCGGCGTGCGCGCTGGGGCGGTCAGAAGTGCGAGATGTCCAGCTGCCCCTCCGAGTACGAAGCGCGCAGCCGCTTCTTGTCGAACTTGCCCACGCTGGTCTTCGGCACTTCCTTGACGAAGGTCCAGTTCTCCGGCAGCTGCCACTTCGCGACCTTGTCGCCGAGGTAGTCGCGCAGCTGCTCGGCGGTCACCGTCTCGCCCTCCTTGACCACGACGGCGACCAGCGGGCGTTCGTCCCACTTCTCGTCCGGGATGCCGACCACCGCGGCCTCGGCCACGGCCGGGTGGCCCATCACCTGGTTCTCCAGATCGACCGAGGAGATCCATTCACCACCGGATTTGATCACGTCCTTGGCGCGGTCGGTGAGGGTGAGGAAGCCGTCCGGGCTGATCTTGCCGACGTCGCCGGTGCGCAGCCAGCCCTCGTGGAACTTCTCCGGGTCGACCTCGCTTCCGCCGTGGTAGGCGCCGGCGATCCACGGGCCGGAGACCTCCAGTTCGCCCACCGCCTCGTTGTCCCAGGGCAGGACCTGGCCCTCGTCGCCGATCAGCCGGGCGGTCACCGAGGCGGGGAACCGGCCCTGGGTGTAGCGATACGCCCAGCGCCGTTCCCCGGTCGCGCTCCCCGGCGGGCGCGCCACGCTGCCCAGCGGCGACGTCTCGGTCATCCCCCAGGCGTGCAGGATCGGCACGTCGTAGCGCTCCTCGAAGGCGTGCATCAGCGACGGCGGCGCCGCCGAGCCGCCGACCACGACCTCGCGGATGTGGCTGATGTCCTGCGGATTCGCGTCCAGGTGCGCGAGCAGGCCCTGCCAGATCGTGGGCACCGCGGCGGCGAAGGTCGGTTTCTCCGCGGCCAGCAGGGCGGCCAGCGGGGCCGGCTGCAGGAACCGGTCCGGCATCAGCAGCGAGGCGCCCACCATCAGCGCCGCGTACGGCAGGCCCCAGGACATCGCGTGGAACATCGGCACGATCGCCAGCGCGGTGTCCTCCTGCGCCAGCCGCATGCTGTCGGTCATGCACACCTGCATCGAGTGCAGCCAGATCGAGCGGTGCGAGTAGACCACGCCCTTCGGGTCACCCGTGGTGCCCGAGGTGTAACACATCGCGGCCGCGGAGCGTTCGTCGATCTCCGGCCAGTCGAACTCGTCCGGCTGCGCTGCCAGCAGCTCGTCGTAGGCGTGCACGGTGACGCCTTCGGGGGCGGCCAGCGCGGCGGCCTCGCCGTTGGCCACGATCACGTGCTTGACCGTCTTCATCGCGGGCAGGTTCTTCGCCAGCAGCGGCACCAGCGTGCCGTCGACGATCACCACCTGGTCCTCGGCGTGGTTCGCGACGAAGGTGAGCTGCTCGGGGAACAGCCGGATGTTGAGCGTGTGCAGCACCGCGCCCATCGCCGGTACCGCGAGGTAGGCGGCCAGGTGCTCGGCGTTGTTCCACATGAACGTGGCGACCCGCTGGTCCCCGGTCACCCCGAGCCCGCGCAGCGCCCCGGCCAGCCGGGCGGCGTGCCTGCCGAGGTCCGCGAAGGTCTCGCGGCGGGATTCTGAACCGGTCCAGGTGATGACTTCGCTCGCCGCGTGCACCTTCGTGCCGTGCCGCAGCAGCTTCGCCAGCGACAGCTGCCCGTCCTGCATCGTGCTCAACATGGGTGACTCCCGTGCTCGTTCGCCGGTGAACTGGGGTGTTGCCGACTGTAATCCGGATGGGCCGCGGCAGGCACCGTCAAGTTCCGATCACGCCGCGGCGGCCGCCACCCCCGTATCGGGTGGCGCGACTCGCGCCTCATGATCAACTTTATCCAAGATTTCCGTTGTGAGACAAGAAAATGCGTTGTCGTAACCGTCTTGAAATATGCTCCCGTTCGAGTGGTCCAATTGCGGCGGAAAACGACCGTTCGCGACCGTTTGCACAGGTGGTGAGGGGTCCCATCACTGCTTCCCCAGCAGGCTGGCCGAGGGTGATAAGTGCGTGTCGGTTGCGCACTCCGCGGGCACGTGGCGTTTACTGGGGCCGTGGTAAGAGACGGCTGGCCAGCGCTTGCTCTTGCAAGCACACGGTGGAAGCCGTCGGCCGCGGAAGCGGACACGTGAGAGGAAAGGACATTACGTTGGCTCTGCCCACGTTGACTCCCGAGCAGCGCGCCGAGGCCCTCGCCAAGGCGGCAGAGGCGCGTAAGGCGCGTTCGGAGCTGCTCGCTTCGATCAAGGCCGGCAAAGAGACCATTGAATCGGTGCTCAAGCAGGCCAAGGAGAACAAGACCATCGGCAAGACGAAGGTCACCCAGCTCCTCAAGGCCGTCCCGGGCCTCGGCGCGGTCAAGGTCGCGGCGCTGCTCGAGCAGGCGGGCATCGACCCCGACCGGCGTGCCGCCGGCCTGGGTGAACGGCAGCGCGAGGCGCTGATCGACGCGCTCAAGTAGCGCTGTGCCCGCGTCCGGGCACCAGGGTCGCGGGGAAGTGTGCCGGAGGTGTTCTTCCGGCAACACTTTCCCCGCGGGCTCCTGGATCCTGGGACGCTGGAAGGGTGCCGACCAGAACCGCACCGGCGAGCCCGGTCGAGACCACCCTCCGCTACCGGCGGGGCGACTTCCTGTTCGCCACGGCTCGTCGTGCCCTGCTCGCGCAGGGTGCCGCCGCCACCCTCGCCGATCTCGACCCGCGCAGGCTGGCCCGGACGGTGGCCGCGGAGCTGGACCGCTCCGGGGTGCCGCTGGCGGTCGGCGCGCTGCCGTTCGACACCGGCCCGGACACCACCGTGCCCGGGCGCTTGGTGCTGCCGCGCACCGTCCACCGGGCGCAGGCCGAGGCCCAGACCCCGGACCTGCCGCCGATCGAACTGCTGCCCGCGCCGGTGGCCACGCGGCGCCTGCCCTCGGCCGAAGGGCACCGGGCCAACGTCCGTGCCGCGGTCGCCGCCCTCGGCGAGCGTGGCCTTCGCAAGGCTGTGCTGGCCCGTGCGCTCGACCTCGAATTCGACGCACCGATCCCGGTCGAGCGGATCGTGCGCAATCTGGCCTGTGGCAATCCGCGGCACCACACCTACGCCGCCGAGCTGCCCGGCGGAGCCACCCTCGTCGGCGCGACACCGGAGCTGCTGCTCTCCCGCGCCGGTGACTCCGTGTTCACCACCCCGCACGCCGGGTCGATGCCGCGCGCGGCCGATCCGGCGGCCGACCGGGCGAACGGCGAGCGGCTCCGGTCCTCGGCCAAAGACCTGGAAGAACACGCCGTGGTCGTCGAGTACGTGGTCGAGACGCTGCGGCCGTTCTGCCGCAAGCTGGACGTCCCGAGCGGCCCCGAGCTGGTCTCCACCCCGGCGATCTGGCACCTGCGCACGGCGATCACCGGCGAACTCCTGGACCGCTCGGTGACCGCCCTGGACCTCGCTGCCGCGCTCCATCCGACCCCGGCCACCTGCGGCACCCCCACGGCCGGGGCGCGGGCACTGGAGAAGGAGCTGGAGCCGTTCGACCGCGGTTACTACGCGGGCACCGTCGGCTGGGTCGACGCGGCCGGGGACGGTGAATGGGCGGTGGCGGTCCGCTGTGCGGAAGTCACGCAGCAGTCCCTGCGCCTTTACGCCGGTGGCGGCATCGTGCCCGCTTCCGACCCGGAGGTGGAGTACCAGGAGACCGTCGCCAAGTTCGGCACGCTGCTGGCCGCGATGGGTCTAGACGACCGCTCGGCGTAGGTGGCGTAAGTGCTGTGAAGGGGCCCTTCACGGACGCAGAGTCCGTGGCCTCGGCATAGTTGGCTGGGGGCCCGTGATCAGCAGAGAGAGAGCCGTGGCTGCCCGACCGGTTTCGGGTCCGTGAAGGTGCCCCTGACGGACTCAGAGTCCGTGAAGGGGCCCTTCGCAGCCCTCCGCAGCTGCGCAGGGCCCTTCACGCCGGCTTTGCCGACGCCGGGCTCAGGGGAGCCAGTGCTCCTCGGTGACGGTCAGCGCCTCGGTCGTAAGTGCGGCGACGGCGGCGCGGTGGCCCTCGGCGGCCTTCAGGTCGGCCAGCCGGGTGCGGGCCGGGTCCAACGCGGGATCGCCGGAGGCGACGAGTTCGGCCGGGGCGTCGTAGCGCGAGAACGTGATGCTCTGCAGCGGGATCTTCAGGCCCTTGCCGGTCGCCTTCATCACGGCTTCCTTGCGCGTCCAGTACACGAAGAAGGCCGCCGCCCGCTCCTCGTCCGGCAGCCCGGCCACGGCCTGCTGCTCGGCCGGGCTCAGCGCGTACTCGACCAGTGACGCTTCCGCTTTGCGGTTCGAGGTTTCCACGTCGAGGCCCACCGGTACGCCGTCGGTGGCGGCGAGGCCGATCAGCTCGCCCGAATGCGAGATCGACAGCATCAGGTTCGCACCGGGCACCCGGGGGCGGCCGTGCGGTTTGCCGCAGTCCTCACAGGTCGAATCGAAGCGTACGGATTCCGGCTCGCCGCCGAGCCGCTGCGCGGTGAGCGTCTTCGCGAGCACCCGGCCGGTCAGGAACCGCCGCCGGTCGATCTCCTGCCGGTAAGCCTCGAACCGGCCGCGCTCGATGTCGTCGAGCAACCGCAGGTGACGCTCCGCCACCGGGAGCGGAGCCGACCAGCGGACCACGATCTCTGTCACGTGACACCCTCCTCGTCTGTCTCCGATCTTCCCGGTGCCCGCCGGAGTTGTCACGGAAACGGCGCGGAAACCGGGGTCGGACGGCCGGGAATGCGACGGAGGCCCGCTCGGTGTCCGAGCGGGCCTCCGCAGCGAAAGGCAGGGGATGCTACCGGCTGTTGCGCAGCGCGATCGGGACGCCGGCGAGGTCCTCTTCGTTGCAGAGCACCTTCACGTCGTAATAGGGCGAACCCTGGCGTTCGTCGTAGTCCAGATGGATCGCGAGCACGTCGAGCGGTTCCCCGAGCCACTCCTGCGCCTGACGTAGCCACCCGGCACAGCGTTCCAGCGCGGCGGGCAGATCGTCGTCGCGGAATTCGACCGGGCGATACGGCACGTCCTGGACCTGATCACGGGAGTGGGAGGGAGCAGGCAGGCCAGGTGCGAGACCCGAGTCGTCCAGTTCGAGTTGGATCGTTTCCTCGTTCACCCTTCGAGCGTCCCCCACGTTCGCCGCCGGGGCAAGGCGTACCTCACTAATTGCCCGCCCGAACAGGGATGTCCCACACCCGGGCGACCACTTCCCGGCACCGCCGCACCTCGTCCGTGTCCACCGCGGCGGGGTTGCCCAGCGCCCGCAACGCCAGTTCCGCGTAATGCGTGGCCAGCTCTTCCAGCCGCAACGGCCCGCGTGGCGAATACCAGCGGGCCACTCCGCTGCACATTTCCAGCAATGCCCGCCGGGTCACCGCGGGACGTTCGGTGTGGAATGCGCCGCAGCCGACCCCGTCTTCGATGATCCGTGCCCACAACTGCTCGTACTCGTCCCGCAACGCGACCACGCGGCCCCGCGCGTCGGCCGAAAGCGCGTCGACTTCGTTGTCCACCACGCGGGTTTCGCCGGGCGACACGGCGTGCGCGAGCACGTGCAAGGCGACCAGCGCACGCAGCCGGGCCACCGGATCCCCGGCTTCCGTGGTGACCTGCTCCGCCGCGTCGAGCAACCGTTGTAACGCCGTTGTCATGATCTCGACGAGCAGGTCTTCCTTGGTGCCCATGTAGTGGTAGAGCGTGGCCGACGAAAGCTCCGCCCGCTGTGCGAGATCGCGGATACCCGTGCCATGGAAACCTTTGGTGGCAAAGAGTTCCACCGCTGCCGCACGGACTCGTCCGGCGCTGTTCACCGCCACTGCCCGGTACTGCGGTCCCAGGCGCCGGCGCGGAGATCGGCGGCCTTGCGCAGCTCGCCTTTCGCCACGCGTTCGGACGGCGTCAGCGGAAGGTCTTCGGCAAAGGTCCAGAACCGTGGCACCTTGAAGTAGGCCAGCTGCCCGGCGCAGAACTCCGCCAGCTCCGACGGCGGCGGGTGCTCGCCTTCGCACACCACGTAGGCCTTCACCTCCTCGCCGCGTAGCTCGTCGGGCACGGCGAGCACAGCCGCGAGCCGGACCGCCGGGTGCAGCAGCAGCGCGCGTTCCACCTCGTCGGCGGAGATGTTCTCGCCGCTTCGCCGGATCATGTCCTTGGTGCGGCCGACGTAGTAGACGCGCCCCTCGGCGTCCATTCGCGCGAGATCGCCGGTGTGGAGCCAACCGCCGGTGAACGCGCGTGCGGTGGCTTCAGGATCGTCGTGGTAGCCCTGCATCAGGCCGAGCCCGCGGATCAGCAGCTCGCCGGTTTCCCCGCGGGGCAGCGGCTTCCCGTCCTCCCCGGCGATGATCACTTCGCGGTCGCGGGTCGGCCGTCCAATGCAGCCAGTACCGACTGCGACGTCGTGGTCGGCCTCGGAGACCCGGAGATCGCTGCCGCTCTCGGTCATGCCGAAAGCCTCGTACCACGGCACACCCCAGCGTTGCTCCAGCTCGGCATGCAGCTCCGGTGGGATCGACGCCGAGATCGCCCGCACCTTGTGCGCACGGTCGGCCGGGCTCGGTGGCTGGCGCAGCAGCAGCGTGGGCATCAGGCCGAGGCAATAGAACCAGGTCACGCCGTGTTCCCGCACCTTGTCCCAGAACGACGACGGATGGAACCGGTCCAGCACCACGAGCGTGGCACCGCTCGCCAGCCCGAGCGCGACGTTCCACTGTGGATCGATGTAGTGGAACGGCTGGGCGGTGAGCAGGACGTCGCCGGTGCCGATCGAGGGAAAGCCGGTGGTCAGCCCGAGTGCGAGGGTGGTCCAGTAGCGGTGCGGCAGCACGCAGCCCTTCGGCGCGCCGGTGGTACCCGAGGTGTACTGGATGTTCATCGGTTGTTCGGCGACGACCGGATCGGCTTCCCGGACGGTGTCCGAACGCAGCGCGTCCGGCGTGAGCACCCGCTCGACGGCGGTGTCCGGTGCGATCTTCGCCAGCAGCTCCACGAATTCCCCGGCGGCCACGGCGAAGCGGGCGCCGGAGTGACGAAGCACGTGTGCGCCGTCGAACTCGCGGTAATTGATGTTCACCGGGACCACTACCGCGCCGAGCTTCGCGAGCGCGAGCCACAGCAACGGGAACTCGGGTTGATTGCGCAGCATCACCGCCACCCGGTCACCGGTTCGCACGCCCAGTTCGTGCAACCCCGCGGCGAACCGGCCGCTGTGCTCGTCCACCTCGGCGAACGTGTAGCGAGCGCCGGTGGCGTCGAAGTGCCACGCGGTGCGCTCCGGCCACTGCCGCGCGGCCTGCGTAACCAGCGCGACGAGGGTGTCGGCGTTCACGATCGGCTCCGGAAAGCTTCTGTGGACTCCCGGACCGCGGCCGAGTGCTCGGTGATCAGTGCGTGGCTGACCTCAAGCTCCAATGCCGATTCGAGGGCGTGGTCGATGCCGGTATCGAGCGCCCGCTTGGCCATCGTGGCCGCCTCGGGCGGGTGGTGGGCGATCTTCTCCGCCCAGCCCAGCGCGAGCGGCATCAGTTCCTCCGCGGGCACGGCCGCGTTGACCAGGCCCAGTTCGTGTGCGCGGCGGCCGTTGAAGCGCTCGCCGAGCAGCAGCAGTTCCTTCGCCTTGACCGGCCCGACGAGCAGGGGCAGCAATCGCGACGCGGCGCCGGTCACGCTCAATCCGAGCGATACCTCGGGGAACCCGAACACCGCGTCCTCGGCGGCCAGGATCAGGTCGCAGCCCAGTGCGAATTCCGCGCCCGCGCCCAGCGCGTAACCGTGCACCGCGGCGAGCACCGGCTGCGGCAGCGCGCGCAGCCGCCGGGTGATGTCCTGGAGCCGGTCCAGCCGGGTGCGGGAATCGCCTTCGGGCGTGGGTTCCCTGAGGTCGTGCCCGGCGCAGAAGGCGCGCCCGTTTCCCGACAGCAGCACCACCCTGGCGGAGCTGCGGGCGGCGCCGTCGAGCGCGGCGAGGAAGTCGTCCACCAGTACCGGGGCGACCGCGTTCAGCCGCTCGGGACGGTTCAGCCGGATCTGCGCGATGCCGCCTTCGACGGCCAGGTCCACGGTGCTCATGAAGCCGAGCCTAGACGTTCGTTCGATCGATCGATAGGGTCAGTCGCATGCGGGTCGACGCGGTGTACGAGAACGCCCGGCTGGTGACCGGGGGGAGTGCGCTCGCCGTGCTGCACGGCCGGATCGTGGCCGTGGGCGAGGATGTGGAAGGGCTGTCGGCGCGGCGGCGGGTGGACCTCGGCGGCTCGTTCGTCGCGCCTGGTTTCCACGACGCGCACAACCACATGGCCTGGTTCGGCATGGCGCTGGACGACGTGCCGCTGAGCGAGTGTCGCAGCACGGAAGAGATTTACGACGCGATCGCCCGCCGTGCGGCCGGGTTGCCCGCGGGGAGCTGGGTCGTCGGCAGTGGTTACGACCAGAACAAGCTGGCCGGCGGGCAGCATCCGGACCGCCGTGGACTGGACCGCGCGGCCCCAGGCCTGCTCGTGCGGCTGATGCACACCTCGGGGCACATGACGGTGGTCAACTCCGCCGTGCTCGATCAGCTGGACCTGGCGAACGTGCCGGTCGGCGGCGACGTGGTGTGCGACGCCGAAGGCTCGCCCACCGGGCTGCTGCGGGAACAGGCCCAGCTGCTGCTCCGGCCGCTGACCTATCCGGTGCCGATCGAGTCCGTGGTCCGTGGTCTGGACCGGGCCAGTACGCAGTACCTGTCCGAGGGCATCACGAGCGTGCAGGAAGCGGGAATCGGCGGCGGGCTGGTCGGGCAGACGCCCGCCGAGCTGGCCGCGTACCAGCTGGCGCGCGAACGCGGGGTGCTTCGGGTGCGCAGCACGGTGATGGTGTCCGCCAGCGTGCTGCACGAGCTGCCGGACGGGGCAGGGTTCGGTCTGGACCTCGGTCTGCGCACCGGTCTGGGCGACGAGTGGCTGCGCGTCGGGCCGATGAAGCTGTTCGCGGACGGTTCACTGGTGGGCCGTACGTGTGCGATGCACGAGCCGTTCGACGGTGAGCCGGACAACCGTGGCTACTTCCAGGTGCCGGAAGACGAACTGGCCAGGACTATTCGCCTCGCCCACGACGCGGGCTGGCAGATCGCGACGCACGCGATCGGCGACCGCGCGATCACGGTGGTGCTCGACGCCTACGAAGCAGCGCTGGCCGCGACGCCGCGACCGGACCACCGGCACCGGATCGAGCACTGCGCGGTCCTCCAGCCCGCCGAGCTGGCCCGGCTCGCCCGGCTGGGCCTGATTCCGTCTCCGCAAGGCCGGTTCGTGAACGAGCTGGGCGACGGTATGCGTGCCGCGCTCGGCGAGGCCCGGGTGCCGTGGTGCTACCGCCTGCGCAGCCTGCTCGACGCCGGATGCGTCTTGCCCGCCAGCTCCGATCGCCCGGTGGTGGACGGTGCGCCGCTGCTCGGGCTGGCCGACATGGTGGCACGCCGGACTTCGACGGGTGCGCCGTTCGCTCCCGGCGAGGCGCTGACGCCCGCGGAAGCCCTGCGCGCCTACACCTACGGCTCGGCTTACGCCACCTTCGCGGAGTCCTGCCTCGGCACCCTGGAGCCGGGGAAGCTGGCCGATTTCGTCGTGCTGTCCGCGAATCCTCTGTCCACAGTGGAACAACCGGAGGTGCTGGCGACGGCGGTGGCGGGCGAACTGCGGTACGAGGCGGGGTGAGCCGCGTGGCCCGACGCTATCGTTTCCGCGCCCCGGCGACGAACTCCATCGCCTCCCCGGCCAGCTTCGCCCAGCTCAGCGGCGACTCCGGCGCCACCGCGAGCCACTCCTTCATCGGCGTCCCCTTGTTGGCGTCGAACCGCACGCCGTGCCCGTCTTCGACCAGCGCGTCCACCCTGGACTTCGGCAGCTTCACCACCAGCCTGCCCCGCACGTGCATGGCGAAGATCCGGTTGTGCACCCGCAGCGCGTGCGAGCCGAACCCCCGGCTGGCGCCCGGCGGGGTCACCTCCGGCAGCCGCTGGAACTCGTCGACGAGGTCCTCGAACCGTTCGTCCTCGGTCATACCGGCGACGGTACCGACCGGCACCGACAGAAACCGTACAGAAAGGGGCACCCGATGCCCGTGCGCGACGCCGTCTCCGAGGACATCGAGGAGATCTGCACGCTGATCGAGGAGCACGCGGTCTACGAGGACAAGCACGACCTCAAACTGGACCGCGCGCAGATGAGCGGGCACCTGTTCGGCCCGGAACCCAAGGCGTGGGTGCTGATCGCCACCCCGCCCGGGCGTCCGGACGAGGTCGCCGGATTCGCCTTCTGCAGCTGGAACTTCTCCACCTGGGAGGGCCGGCCGGGGATCTGGCTGGACGATCTGTTCGTCCGCCCGCAGCATCGCCGGCACGGACTCGGCCAGGAACTGCTGGACGCGCTGCGGGACCGCACCACCGGCCGGGTGGAATGGGACATGCAGGCGGGCAACGAGAAGGGCGAGGCGTTCTACGCGCAGCTCGGCGCGGAGCCGGTCCCGGGCTGGATCCGCTACCGCTGGCGGCGCTGAGCACACCCCCGCACCTTCGCGGATCGTGACGGGAGTAGCCCGTATCGTAGGCGGCATGGAAGATGGTTCCGCCCGGAAGTCGTCCTCGGTCGAGGACTACGTGCGGGTGATCTACGGCCTCGTCGAACGGGGCGAGGCGGTCACCAACGCGTCGCTGGCCGGGCGGCTCGAGGTCAGCCCGTCCTCGGCGTCCGGAATGGTCACCAAGCTGGCGCAGCTCGGGCTGGTCGAGCACGTGCCCTACCACGGCATCGAGCTGACCGGCGAGGGCAGGCAGCTGGCCCGTTCGGTGCTGCGCAGGCACCGGCTGATCGAGACCTACCTGGTCTCCGAGCTGGGCTACACCTGGGACGAGGTGCACGCCGAGGCGGACGCGCTGGAACACGCGGTGTCCGATCTGCTGATCAAGCGGATCGCGGCGAAGCTGGGCGACCCGGCCCGTGATCCGCACGGCGACCCCATCCCGGCCGCGGACGGCAGCGTCGAGGAGCTGCCGATGCGCATCCTGGACGATCTGCCGCCGGGCGCGGTCGGCGAGATCGTGCGGGTCTGGGACACCGATCCGGACCTGCTGCGGTATCTCACCGAGCACGCGATCTCCCTCGGCGAGCGGATCGAAGTGGTGGAGCGCCAGCCGTTCGGCGGTCCGATGGTGGTCAAGGTGGGCCAGCCGCCGCACGACGCCACGCACGCCATCGGCAAGGAGATCGCGCAGGCGCTGTCGGTCGCGCTGCGCTGAGCTGCGTCCGCGGGCGTACGCGCGGGTGTCGCCGCCGGGCGGATGTGCCGTCCCGCGCCGTCGCCGACCATGGTCGGCATGACCACCGAACAGTTCCGCTTTGGCATCGTCGCCGGGTACGCCCCGGATCTGGCGTCCTGGACCGCGCAGGCCCGCCGGATCGAGGAACTCGGCCTGGACACGATGCTCGCGACCGATCCGGTCGGCGGGCTCGACCCGTTGACGCTCGTCCCGGCCGCCGCGGCGGTGACCAGCAGGCTGACCGTCGGCACGTTCGTCCTCGCCGATCCCTTCCGCGACGCCCGTCAGCTCGCCTGGCAGGTCGATTCACTGCATCGGGCCACCGGTGGGCGGTTCGAGCTGGGGCTCGGCGTCGGGCATCCGGGTGCCGGCGCGCAGGCGGCCGCGCTCGGCCGTGAGTTCGCCGCTCCGGCCGAACGCGTCGCCCGGCTCGCCGACACTCTCGATCTGCTCCGTGAGTCGCCTTCCCGGCCTCGGCTGCTGCTCGCCGCCGCCGGGCGCAGGATGCTCCGGCTCGCCGCGCGGACCGCGGACACAGTCACCTTCGCCTGGTCCCCGCGGACCACCGAGGAGCAAGCAGATTCCATTGTGGACACTCTGCGGGCGGAGGCGGGCGGCCGGGACCTCGAACTGGCGGTGAACCTGGTCGCGATCGGCGCCGTTCCGTCCCCGCAGCTGGCGAAGTTCACCGGGATCGACGTGCCGCAGCTGATCGAGGAGAAGGCGGTCACGGTGCTGCCTTCGGATCCCTCGGCCGCCGCGGACACCCTTGCCCGCTGGCGGCAGCGGTGGGGAATTTCCTATGTGACGGTCAATTCCGGTTACGCCGCAACGCTTGCGGAGATCGCGGCGGGGCTGCCCGCGCGTGGGTGAGGGCTCTTCCGATCAAGCTGCCCGCGGGCCTACCCTCTCTGGGATTTCCCGCAGATGGTTGGTTCGGAGCGTGCGCGATGACCGGTCGGCGAGCGGTCGGGCAAGAGCACCCGACGGTGCCGGAACTCGAGCGGCTGCTCGAAAGCGGGCCGTTCGCGGAGGCATTGAGAACGGCGATCCGGGTCCGCGGGCTCGGCCTGGAACGGATCAGGTACCGCCTGCGCAGCCGGGGCACGCCGATCAGCCTCGCCACGCTGAGTCACTGGCAGTCCGCGCGCTGCCGCCCCGAGCGTCCG
Source organism: Amycolatopsis sulphurea (assembly GCF_002564045.1). NCBI lineage: Bacteria > Bacillati > Actinomycetota > Actinomycetes > Pseudonocardiales > Pseudonocardiaceae > Amycolatopsis > Amycolatopsis sulphurea. The sequence continues at coordinate 3,197,186 of NZ_PDJK01000002.1, forward strand.
GAATCCTTGCGGGCGTTGAGGAGTCTCGAAGACATCCTCGGCGTGCCGGACGGCGCGCTGATTCGGTTGCTCGGCCCGCCACGTCCGCGCGGGGGCCATCCGCCCCCAGGTCTGTGAAGGGGCCCTTCACAGACTCTGCGGACAGGGTCCCGGCAAAGTTGGTCGAGGACCCGTGATCAGCAGGGAGAGCGGTGGCTGCCGCGTCATCATCGACGGCGCCTGCCATCTCGATCGATTACGCCCGGCAGCAAGCGAAGCTATCGATTGCGTCCGGCAGCAGGCGAAGCGGAGGTGTTCGAGACGCGCGACCACCTCGTGGTGTGTGCGCCGGACCTGTCCCGGGTCTGTGAAGGGGCCCTTGACGGACTCTGAGTCTGTGAAGGGCCCCTTCACGGACCTTCACGGACCTCCGCAGTCTGCGCCCCCTCACACCGACTTTGCCGGAACCCTGGACTCTGCGGCTGTGAAGGGCCCCTTCACGGACTCTGCGGCTGTGAAGGTTCCCTTCACGGACGTCCTGGCGCGCGACGGCGGGCGATCTTGTTTCCGAGTTGTAGCTGATCGGGGCTGGTGCGGGCGGCGGGGGTGTGGAAGTCTGCGGTCGTGGCGGCAAGTGGCGAGGGGAACCCGCCGCAGGAGCGCCCGCACGGGTGGCTCCTGCGGCCGTCCGCCCGGCACAATCGGCCCGGTGGACCCATCGGATGCGCTGCTGCCGCGACCGCGTAGGGAGATCGTGCCGGGGGCGGTACACGTCCCGGACTGGCTCGATCCCGCGCAGCAGCGCGCGCTCGTCGAGGCGTGCCGTGGCTGGCGCGGATACCGCGCGACCCGGCTGCCCGGTGGCGGCGTGATGTCCGTACGCACAGTGTGTCTCGGCTGGCAGTGGCTGCCCTACCGCTACTCGCGTACGCGCGAGGACGGTTCGCCGGTGCAGCCGTTCCCCGGCTGGCTCGCCGACCTCGGCCGTCGCGCGCTGGCCGATGCCTATGGTCGTCCGGCCGCGGATTACCACCCGGATGTCGCCCTGGTGAACTACTACGACGATGCCGCGAAAATGGGCATGCACCAGGACAAGGACGAGCGGTCCCCGGACCCGGTGGTCTCGCTCAGCCTCGGCGACACGTGCGTGTTCCGCTTCGGCAACACCGAGCACCGTAACCGTCCGTATACCGACATCGAGCTGCGGTCCGGCGACTTGTTCGTGTTCGGCGGCGCGGCCCGGCTGGCCTTTCACGGGGTGCCGAAGACGTTGCCCGGTACCGCGGATCCGGAGCTCGGCCTGACCGGGCGGCTCAATCTCACGCTGCGAGTGTCCGGCCTCGCAGCGTGAACCGCACCCGTTGCCCCGGCCGCAGCTGCGCGGCGAGGTCCAGATCGGGCTCGGGGACGACCGCGGCCACGGGATAACCGTCGGTCACCGGGTGATCGGCGAGGAACAGGATCGGCATTCCGGACGGCGGCACCTGCAGCGCGCCCGGCACGGCCGCCTCGGGAGCTGGCTCGCCATGGCGCACGCGGGTGAGCGCGGGTCCGGAAAGCCGCACGCCGACCCGGTCGAGATCACTGGTCACGGTATAGTCAGTACCGACCACAGTGGACAGTGTGGAGCCGGTGAACCAGTCCACCCGTGGGCCAGTTCCAGGCGCAGCAACGGTTATTCGGCCCACGGCGGGCGAGGCGCGAAGTCGGCCGCAGGCCAGCCGTGGACGAGACGGCCGATCGGCAGGCTCATTCCGGCGGTGAGTGGCGGTGGCCTAGTCCGCCCAGCGTGTCGGTGGCGCATGCGCCGAGTACCGGTGGCAGGTCGAAGCCGCCGCGTACCGCGACGTAGCTGCGCAGTCCTCGCTCGGCTGTGCCCAGCCGGAGTTCTTCGCCGGGACGCAGCATGATCGGTGCGTACGTCGCCGCCGCGTGGCCCCCGGCCTGAACCGGTACCTCTGCGCCGATGACTGCGACGGTCGAGTGTTCCGACACCCGCATCCGTAGTCCGCCGAGCGTCACTTCGGGTGCAGCGTGTGTCTTGGGGTTGCCCACGAGCCGGTTCGCGAGTTCAGCGCGCCACGGTCGGCCGCGCCGGACCGTCCGACGCCCACCGTCGCGTACCCCGTGCGCCCGAGGCCCTGGACGGTGGCGAATGGCCCGGGATCGAGGATCTCGGCTTTGCCGGTCAATCGAGCACCTCGAACCGCACCTGAGTGCCCGGCGACAGCAGGTTCGGCTGCGGCCGCTCGATGTCCCAGACCGGGGCGTCGGTGTGCCCGAGCAGATGCCAGCCGCCTGGTGACGGATGCGGGTAGACAGCCGTGTACTCGCCTGCGATGGCAACCGCGCCGGCTGGCACGCGCGTCCGTGGCGTACTGCGGCGAGGTAAGTGCAGCTGTGGGTCGAGCCCGGTCAGGTACGCGAATCCCGGTGCGAAGCCGCAGAACGCTGCGACGTACGTTCCCACGGAATGTCGTCGTACGACCTCCTCGACCGAATAGCCGGTGGCGTCGGCGACCTCGGCCAGGTCTGCGCCGTCGTAGCGCACTGACAGCGTGACAGTGTCCGCTTCGCGGGTCGGCTGTTCCACTATGGACAGTTCGGATAGTGCACGGCTGATCGTGGCTGCGTCGGTGCGTGTCGGGTCGAACTGCACTAATAACGTGCGTGCTGCCGGGACCAGCTCCACGACGCCTTCTGGAGGATCGGCCTGGCACGCGGCTTGAAGGCCCAGTACGTCGTCTACCTCTACCAACACTGCCGAGTCGCCGTACCGCAAGATCCGCATCACACGAACGACCTCAGCGGTACACCGGCTTCGGTGAGCGAAGCGCGGATTCGGCGGGCCAACTCGACCGCGCCCGGTGTATCCCCGTGTACGCACAGAGAGTCAGCGCGAAGCGTCAGCTGCCCGCCTTCGATGTCGGTGATGTCCCCGGTGGTCGCCATGGTGAGCGCGCGCGTCGCGACGGTCGACGCGTCGTGAAGAACAGCTCCGGGCTTCTTTCGCGACACCAGCCGGCCTTCAGGCGTGTACGCACGGTCCGCGAACGCTTCTGCGTACGTCAGGACGCCGGCTGCCCTCGCAGCGTGGAGCATCTCCGAATCCGGAGGACACAGCAGCGCCAGATCCTCGTGGTATCGCCGTACGCCTTCGACGAGTGCAGCAGCCTGCTCCTGGTCAACGGCCGCGGTGTTGTACAGCGCGCCGTGCGCCTTGACGTAGCGCACGCGACTGCCCGCGGCGCGCGCGAAGCCGTCGAGCGCACCGATTTGGTAGAGCACTTCGTCGGCGAGGTCTTCCGGAGCGATGTCGAGCGCGCGCCGGCCGAACCCGGCCAGGTCGCGATAGCCGACGTGCGCTCCGATGGCGACTCCGCGCTCTGCCGCGCGGTCGCACACGCGACGCATCACCCGCGCTTCCCCGGCGTGGAAGCCGCACGCGACGTTCGCGCTGGTCACGATGTCGAGCATGGCTTCGTCGTCGCCCATTTTCCAGGCGCCGAAGCCTTCGCCGAGGTCGCTGTTGAGATCCATGTCGGTCCACCCGGTAGTCGCGGTCTCGCTGGTCGGTCAAGAACATGTACCCCGGTGCGTGCGTGATGGCGAACGGGGGCCGGGACGCGATCAGCACGGCCTGCGGTGTGACCCCGCACGCCCAGAACACCGGCACGTCGCCCGGCTCGGCCACACCACCGGATCACCGAAGTCCGGCCGGTCCAGGTCGGCGATGCCCAGCTCCGCCGGATCACCGACATGCACCGGCGCTCCGTGTATCGCGGGCATCGCGCCGCTGATACGTACGGCGTCCGTTGAGGTACCCGCCGCAGATGTAGCCGATGAACGCGCCCGGAATCAGCAGCGCGAAGTACCCGCCAGTGTTGACCACGGACAAGCCGCGGCTCACCTTGAGGTAGTTCGGCATCCATGTGAACAGTGTGTAGTAGCCGCCCTGTACGCCGGTCGCGAGGAAAGCCGCTGCGTAACAAGCCAGGCTGAAAGATGGCGACGAGCGAACCACGGCTCTTCGTCGCCGTACGGCGCGCCGTGACCTCCGGAGCATCCTCGACGCTGCGTCGTACCCACAGCACGAGCAACGCGGGGAGCACACCGATCCAGAACAGCGCGCGCCACGCGATGTCGGCATCGAGCACGCTGAACAGCACGGTGTACATGATCACCAGCAGGCCCCAGCCCACTGCCCACGCGCTCTGTACGAAGGCGACAGTGCGGCCGCGGTAGCGCGTAGCGCAGTACTCGGCCACCAGCGCCGCGCCGACCGCCCACTCACCACCGAACCCAAGACCCTGAAGGCCGCGGAAGATCAGCAGTGTCTCGAAATTGGGCGCGAAGCCGCACAGCACCGTGAAGACGGTGTACATCGCGATGGTCAGCTGCAGCGTGCGTACGCGGCCGATGCGGTCGGCCAGCACCCCTGCACCGACCCCACCGATCGCGGACACCACCAGCGTCGTGGTGCTCAGCAGGCCGGCTTCTTCGGAGCTGATGCCGAAGTACGCGGTGATCGCGGCCAGTCCGAACGGCAGGGTCTGGTAGTCGAATGAATCGAGGCCGTATCCGCCGAACGCCCCGAGGAAAGCGCGTCGGCCCTTGTGGCCGAGGGAGCGGTACCAGGCGAACGGGCGGACCGCGTCCGTGGTGCCTTCGGTGACAGGGACGTTCATGGGTCAGCACCTCACAGGGGACGACTCAGAGTGGCACAGGTCACAAAGGGGTACCGTATGGATTGTTGAACAATCCCACAAGGCTCTCAGTGGATCGTCCCTCATTTGTTGGCTAGGCTCGGTCCGGTGGGCACCGAGGACACCCCGCCGGGGCTGGCAGCCGATCGCGGACTGCTGGGCCGGACGAGTACCGCCGAGCGCGTGGCCGGCGTGCTGCGCACCCGGATCGCGGAGGGCTTCTTCCCGCCCGGCAGCCGGCTTTCCGAACAGGACATCGGCAGCGCGCTGGGCGTTTCCCGCAATACTCTGCGTGAGTCGTTCCGGCTGCTGACCCACGAACGGCTGCTGGTGCACGAGCTGAACCGCGGCGTGTTCGTGCGGATGCCGAGCGTCGAGGACGTCCGCGACATCTACCGGGTGCGCAAGATCGTGGAATGCGCGGCAGTCCGCGGGGTCACCGGGAAACCGGGCAGCTACCGGCGGATCGCGGGCACCGTGGCGGACGGGGACCGGGCCGCTCGCGAGGCCCGCTGGCAGGACCTCGGCACCGCGAACATCCGGTTTCACACCGAACTAGTGGCGCTCATGGACAGTGCTCGTGTAGCCGAGCTGATGCAGGGGCTCACCGCGGAACTGCGCCTGGTCTTCCACGTGATGGCCGACCCGCGTCGATTCCATGAGCGGTACCTGCCGCGCAATCACGAAATCTTGACTGTCCTCGAAGCGGGGGACGGTGTCCGTAGCGCCGACCTGCTCGCCACCTATCTCGACGACGCCGAAGCCCAGCTGGTGGAGGCGTACGCGGAGCGCATTCCCGGAAAATGACTCAACCGCAAGGTTTCCGGCGCGGACGGGCGGGGATGGTGCCCGTTGGGGCGGACTCTTCGCGCGGTGCCTGACGTGCGTGGTGGCCGCGGCTAGCGTCGCGGGCAGTCGCGTGCGAATCCACCCGGCAACCCCGGGACCCCCAGCCGGGGCGTGCCAGGTGGAGCCGGACCGGCTAGGGCCGCCCCCTGAACCGGTCCGGCCGCACGTGGCGTGGGAGATGGTGAAACGCGGTGGGCCGTGGTCCCCGGGGGGAGATGACGGCCCATCGCCACCTGCCGGGCTTGCCCCGTTCTCCGGTCCAGCACGATCCGTGCACAGTGGACTGTCCGTAACCAGCGCATCCGCGGTATTCGGCCATGCTCGCTGGTCCGGGTGGGCTGGCCGTCGGATGCGGTGCCCACCTGGGTGCGGAACCGAGTCTCGTGCCGGTGGTCGTCGCCGCGGCCGCGTGCGCTGTGCCGCTTGCGGTCTGCCTTGTGCGCGCTGATCGCACGGCCTTGGCCGGCGGGCGCCAGCTCGGGGCGGCCGTGGGTGGAGCACACTCGTCGTGGCGCCGCACGCGTCCCTTCCGCGTCTAGGCCGCCTTGACTTGATTTGTCTAGGCTGACTTGACTAGCCTCATGGTTGGCGACCAGCCCACCCGCAAGATGGTGAAAGCCCTCCGGGCCACCGGATTCCAGCCTGTCCGCACCGTTGGCAGTCACACGATGGGGAAGTCCGAGGACGGCAAAGTCCAGATCGCCGTGCCCGACGGACACCGCACCATCTCGGCCGGGGTGGCCCGCAAGATCCTGAAGGCAATCGAGGAGGCCGAGCAGTGAAGACCTACCAGGTAACCGTTACCCGCGAAGGGAACTGGTGGATGGTGCACATTCCCGAGATCGACGGGCTCACCCAGGCCCGTCGCCTCGGCGAGGCACCCCTCATGGCCCGCGAGTACATCGCTGCCAGCGTCGGCGCCGACCTCGAGGACGTGGAAGTCGACCTCCGGATCGACGCTGTCGGCGAGGTCACCGGCATCGCCGGACGGCTCAAGGCGATCGAGGAGCAACGCGCCCGCGCGAAAGAGCTGGTCGACCGTGCTGCGGCCGAGGCATCCAGCCTCGCGAAGGAACTCGCCGAGGAGATCCCGTTGCGCGACGTCGGCGCCGTACTTGGGGTGTCCTATCAGCGAGTGCACCAGCTGGTGCACTCGTAGCGGAGCGGGCGCAGCTCACGCCTGGGGTGAACAGGATGTGGGCCACGCTGGCTCGATCGGAAGCCCCGCCGCGCGGTGCCGGCTGCGCGTCAGGCAGACGTGGTCCCGTGGCTGTCTCGTAGCGATCGGGCGATGATGGTGCGCTGGATTTCCGACGCCCCTTCGTAAATCCGGGGCGCACGGACCTCGCGATAGAGGTGTTCGAGCAAATGGCCACGACGGAGCGCGCGGGCGCCATGCAGTTGCACGGCCGAATCGACGACGTACTGCGCTGCTTCGGTGGCGAAGAGCTTGGCCATCGCTGCGCGTCCGGCGAGATTCGGTTCACCCGCGTCGTACGCCGAAGCTGCGGTGTACACGAGAAGCCGCGCGGCTTCGGTGCGGGTGGCCATCTCCGCGAGCGTGTGCGCGACAGTTTGCTGCTTGACCAACGGTCCGCCGAAGGCTTCGCGCTCGGCGGTGTATTCCACGGCCGCGTCCAGCGCGGCTTGCGCCATCCCGACGGCGAACGCTCCGACGCTCGGGCGGAACAAGTCCAGCGTCCGCATGGCGACGGCGAAACCGCGGTTCTCCTCGCCCAGCAGTTCGTCACGGTCCACGCGAACGCCGTCGAACACCAGCGTGCCGATCGGATGCGGGCTCACCAGGTCGAGATGCTCCCCGCCGAGCCCGGACCGGTCGCCGGGCACCACGAACGCACTCACGCCCCGGGCGCCCGCACCCGGGGTCGTCCGGGCGAAAACCGTGTAGAAATCGGCTTCCGGCGCGTTGGAGATCCACATCTTCTCGCCGGTCAGCCGCCAGCCGTCGCCGTCGGGCTCGGCGGCCAGCCGCAACGCGGCGGCGTCCGAACCGGCCTCGGGCTCGGTGAGCGCGAACGCGGCAACCGCGTCACCGGAAGCGACTGCGGGCAGCCAGCGGGACACCTGTTCGTCCACACCGGACTGGAGAATCGGATAGCTGCCAAGCCCTTGCAACGCAAGCGCGGTCTCCGCTTCGGTGCACTGCCCGGCGAGTGCCTCCCGAAGCAGGCAGAGATCCATCGCAGCCGCCTGCCGGGTCGGCTGTCCACTTTCGACTCCGGGGAACAGGCGCGCGAGCAGGCCGTCCGCGCCCATCGCCTTGAGGAGCGGCCGGTTCACCGCACCTTCGGCGCCCGCTGCGGCCAGCGGGCGGAGCCGGTCGGCGGCGATCTGACGGACCGAAGCGGTCAGTGCTCGTTGCTCCGGCGTCAGGGCGAACGCGTTCATCGGGCGCTCTCCGGTCGCCAGCGGGCATGTGCGGTCTGGTGCCCGCCGGTGCGGACGAGGTCCAGCCGTGGCTGTGGTCCGTCCGTGCGGCCGGTCTGCGGCTTTCGCTTCCCGGCCGCCCACGGCAGGGGCCAGGCGACGGGGTAGTCCTGCTCGGCCGCCGCGTGCAAAGTCCACTGTGGATCGTAGAGGTGGCTGCGCCCGATCGCGCACAGATCCGCGCGGCCGGCCAGGATCAGCGAGTTCACGTCGTCGTAGGAGGAGATCGCGCCGACCGCGATCACCGCCGTGCCGTAGCGCCTGCCGACCTCGTTACGGATGCGGTCGGCGTACGGGGTCTGGTAGCTGCGCCCGAATTCGGGCCGCTCCTCGCTGACCACCTGCCCGGTCGACACGTCGATCGCCGCTGCGCCGTGCTCGGCGAATGCCTGCGCGATCGCCACCGCTTCGTCGGCGTCGTTGCCGCCGGGGAACCAGTCCGTGGCCGAGATCCGGACGGTCATCGGCCGCTGCGCCGGCCACGCCGCGCGCATCGCGTCGAACACCTCCAGCGGGAACCGCTGCCGGTTCTCCGGTGAGCCGCCGTACTCGTCAGTGCGGTGATTGGTGAGCGGGGACAGGAAGGAGGACAGCAGATATCCGTGCGCGCAATGCAGTTCCAGCAGATCGAATCCGGCACGGGCCGCGGCGCGCGTGGCCGAGGCGAACTGTTCGCGGATCTCCGAAAGCTCCACAATGGACAGCTCACGCGGGGTCTGATTCTTCGGCGAGTACGGCAGCGGCGACGGACCGCAGACCTCCCACCCGCCTTCCGGCAGCGGGTCGTCCATGCCTTCCCACATCAGTTTCGTGGCGCCCTTGCGGCCGGAATGTCCCAGCTGCAGGCCGATCTTCGCGGGCGTCTCCCGATGCACGAAATCGACGATCCGCTGCCACGCCCGTTCCTGCTCGGCGGTGTAGAGTCCGGGGCAGCCCGGCGTGATCCGGCCCTGCCCGGACACGCAGATCATCTCGGTCATCACCAGCCCGGCGCCGCCGAGTGCCTTGCCTCCGAGGTGCACCAGGTGAAATTCGCCCGGCACACCGTCCACAGCGGAGTACATGTCCATAGGGGACACTACGACGCGATTGGCCAGCTCCAGCGGGCCGATCCGCACCGGCTGGAACATCGGCGGGGCCACGGTCGTGCCCAGTGAACCGGCGAACCACTCGTCCAGCTCGGCGGTGAACTCGCGGTCGCGCAGCTTGAGGTTGTCGTAGGTGACGCGGCGGCTGCGGGTGAGCAGGTTGAACGCGAACTGCGCCGACTCCTGATGCGTGTACTGCGCGAGGTTTTCAAACCATTCGAGACTCGCCTGCGCGGCCCGCTGAGTGGAGGCGACCACCGGCCGGCGCTCTTCCTCATACGCAGCAAGGGCTTCCGGCACGTTCGGCTGTTCGTGCAGGCAGGCGGCAAGCGCAAGAGCGTCTTCCATGGCGAGCTTCGTGCCGGAGCCGATGGAGAAGTGCGCGGTGTGCGCGGCATCGCCGAGCAGTACGACGTTGCCGTGCACCCAGCGTTCACAACGCACCGTGCCGAAGGTGCCCCACTTGGAGTTGTTGGCCAGTATCCGGTGCCCTTCGAGCACATCGGCGCACAGCTCGCGGATCAGCTCGATCGACTTCTCGTCGCTTTCCCCCGGCCCCAGCCCGCTCGCGGCGATCGGCGCGAACGCCCGCTGCCACACTTGCTCGTGCAGCTCCACGATGAACGTGCTGCCGTCGCGTCCGTAGGGGTAGCCGTGGATCTGCATGATCCCATGCGGGGTTTCGAGGACGTGGAACTTGAACGCGTCGAAAACGAGATCGGTGCCCAGCCAGAGGTAACGGCACTGCCGGGTTTCCACCGACGGCCCGAATGCCCCGGCGAACCTGGTCCGCGCCGCCGAATTCACCCCGTCCGCGGCGACCACGAGATCGTATTCCGCGGCGAGTCCGGCGGCATCCGGGGCGGGGGTGGAGAAGCGCACGTCCACGTCGAGATCGCGGCAGCGCTGCTGAAGGATCGCCAGCAGCCGATTGCGGCTCATCGCCGCGAAACCGTGCCCGCCCGAGGTGGTCACGGTGCCGCGGTAGTGCACGTCGATGTCGTCCCAGCGAGCGAATTCGCGGCTCATCGCCTCGTGCACCACGGCGTCGGCATGTTCGATCCCGCCGAGGGTCTCGTCGGAGAACACCACGCCGAAGCCGAACGTGTCGTCGGGCGCGTTGCGCTCCCAGACGGTGATCTCGTGCGCCGGGTTCAGCTGCTTCGCAAGCACGGCGAAGTACAGCCCGGCCGGACCGCCGCCTAGCACCGAAATTCGCACGAGGCTCAGGATATGTCGCACTACGTACGACCGTCAAGAATACGAGAGATGAGCTACGCTGGCCGCTATGGAACGGATCAACCCGCCCGAGCTGGCGCGTCCGTCGGGCTTTTCGCACGTGGTGACCGCGGAGGGCCGGTTCGTGTTCCTCGCCGGGCAGACCGCGCTGGACGTGGACAACCGGATCGTCGGCGAGGACGTGGTGGCGCAGTTCGAACGCGCGCTCGGCAACCTGCTCACGGCGTTGCGCGCGGCGGGGGGTGAACCGTCGGACCTGTGCAGTCTCACCGTGTACATCGTCGATATGGACGACTATCGCGCCCACGCGCGTGAGATCGGCCGGGTGTGGAAGAGGCTCGTCGGCACGGAGTACCCGGCGATGGCCGGGATCGGAGTGAGCCGGCTGTGGGACGTCGAAGCGCTGGTGGAGGTCCAGGGTTTCGCGGTGATCAGCCGCTGAGCGCCTGCCGGAGATACTGCTGTGCCGAGGACTCCAGGCGGTCGTGCAGGGTGAAGAACACTTCCGCGGCACGGATTCCGGACCAGCCAGGCGGCAGCAGCTCGGCCGGCAGACCCGGGTCCAGGTACGGCATCCGCCGCCAGCCGGTGAGCACGCGCAGGTAGTCGGCGAACGCTTCGTCGAGCGGGGTCGTCCGGCGCCGCTGCCAGCGCCGCAGCGTCGGCTCGTGCTCTTCGAGGAACGCGGTGTACAGCTCGTCGAGCTGGCCGAGATCCCACCACTCGCGTACCTTCTCGCGGGCGTCGCCGAACGCGAGATGCTCAGCGTGGAAGAGATCGGCGTACCCGTCCAGGCCGAGCCGGACGAGCGTCGCCGCGGTGACCTCGTGCAGATGCGCCGGCGCGATCCAGACGCCCGAGGACGCGGTGCCGAAGCCGAGGCGGGACAGCTGGGTACGCAGCACGTGCCGCTTGTGCCGCTCCGCCTCGGGCACGGAGAACACCGCCAGTAGCCAGCCCGCGCCGAGAGCGGCCCGCTCGCGACGGAAGATGCGTTCGTCGCCTTCGCGGAGGATGTCCAGCGCGGTGGCCGACAGCTCGTACCCGGCCATGCCGTCGTGGCGGACCGCCTGCAGGATGCCGCGGCGCTTGAGCCGGGAGATCGAGGAGCGCACCGCCGGTTCGTCCACGCCGGCCTCGGCGAGCAGGCCGATCAGCGTGGCCACGGACAGCCATCCGCCGCCGGTCCGGTGGTGCAGACCGTAGACCGACACGATGAGCTGCCGGGGCTGCGCCGCGCGGCCGGTTTCGGCGTCGGTTGTCTCCGGTACGACCGTCACCCGGTGACCATACCCGGGGCCAAGGGTCCGTGAAGGGCCCCTTCACGGAATCAGAGTCCGTGAAGGACCCCTTCACGGCTGTGCGTCGGCGAGTAGCATTTCCGCCGCAATGGTCGACATGTCCGCCCAACCCCTGCTGAGCCGGTTGACCCGGCGCGGCAGGCTGATGGCCAAGCGCAGCTGCGACCGCCGGGGCCATGCGTTCACCCTCGGCCGGTTCCTCTTCCGGACGCCGACGGCCTGGGAGTACGCCGCCGCGGTGGCGGGCGGCAGTGACCCGGCGGCGCAGCGGTGGCTCGGCTGGCTGCCCGGCTCCGTGGTCGCCGAGCCGATGCGCGCCGAGGCGATGCGGGTGGTCCCCGGCACCGGGCCGGAGTGGCCGGCACCGGATCCGCATTCGGTCGACGTGGTCGCGATCGACCTCGCCGCCGGCCGCTGCGCCGGGCTGGTGAGTGTGCACGCGGGTGAGGACGGCGGCCCGGAGACCGGTGGTTACCTCGCCCCCGGCTACCGCGGGCGCGGGTTCGGCCGCGAGCTGTTCGCCGCCGGGCTGGTACTCGCGCACGGGCACCTCGGGCTGACCAGGGTGCGCGCGGGCGCCGAGGTCGGCAACGTGGCCAGCGGCCGTTCGCTGACGGCGGCCGGGCTGCGCCAGGTGCCCGGCCCGCCGCGGTACACGCTGCCGGACGGCCGGGTCTGCCAGGCGTGGTGGTTTCAGCACGACGTGCCGTGGCCCGATCGGTGCGACGGTCCGCAGGCGAGCTGGCTTGGCTGAGCGCGGAACAGTCGGGCGGCGTTCACTGTTGGCATCGGCACGAGCTGAGGAGACCGGAATGGCGGACTGGAACCAGAGAATCATCGAGGAATTCCGTGCGAACGGGGGCAAAGTGGGCGGCCCGTTCGAAGGCGGGAAGCTGTTGCTGCTCACCCACATCGGTGCAAAGACCGGCCAGAAGCGCGTCTCCCCGCTGGCCTACACCACCGACGGCGACCGGCTGGTGATCATCGCGTCGAAACAGGGCGCTGACACGAATCCGGACTGGTACCACAACCTGCGCGCCCACCCGAGAACGACGGTCGAGGTCGGTACCGAAGAATTCCCGGTGACCGCGAAGATCGTCGAAGACCGCACCGAGCGCGACCGGCTGTTCGCCGCGATGACCGCGGAGATGCCCGGTTTCGCCGATTACCAGGAGAAGACCAGCCGGGTCATTCCGGTCATCGTGCTGGAGCGCTGAGCCCGCCCGAAGTCCGTGAAGGGGCCCTTCACGGACTCTGATTCCGTGAAGGGCCCCTTCACAGCCCCGCCGGGCTGCACCGGCTCCCGCTGCGTCCGTCGTTGCGTGGACAGCTCGCTCTGGCCTGGCGGGCCGCCGGGCCGTCCGGGCCGGCCGCGCGGGCGTTGATCGAGTTCGCCCGCGAAGCGCTCGGTGGTTGACCGGAATGCACCCCGTCGGCAAGGCTGGCGGGATGAGCGCGTCCGACGAGGAACGGCACGGCGTCCGGCTTACCCATCTCGACCAGGAGCTGTTCTCCGGGGCGGGGGTGTCCAAACGCGACCTCGTGGACTACCTGGACGCGGTGGCCGACCGGGTGCTGCCCGCGCTGGCCGATCGGCCGCTCTCGGTGATGCGGGTGCTGCGGGGGCAGGAAGCGTTCATGCAGAAGAACCTGCCGAAGTACACCCCGGAATGGGTGCCGCGCACGCGGATGTGGGCGGAAAGCTCGCGCCGCACGGTCACGTACGGGCTGTGCAACGATCGGCGCACCCTGTTGTGGTTCGGGAACCAGCGGGCGGTGGAACTGCATCCAGCGCTCACCCGGGTGGGGCAGGACGGTCCGGCCGAGCTGATCATGGATCTCGATCCGCCGGAGGGCGCGCCGTTCGGCGTCGCGGTGGCGGCCGCCAGGCTGGTCCGCCGGGCATTGGCCGACGTGGGGCTGTCCGGTGCGCTGAAAACCAGCGGTGCCAAGGGTGTACACGTGTTCGTGCCGCTGGACGCGGGTCAGTCCTTTGCGGACGTCGCCGCGGCCACCCGGGCGGTCGGGGTTCGTGCGGAGCGGCTCGATCCGGATCTGGCGACCACGGCGTTCATCCGGGAAGATCGGCACGGCAAGGTGTTCCTGGACTCGACCAGGGCGGGCGGCGCCACCGTGGCCGCGGTGTACAGCCCCCGGATCCGGCCCGGCGCACCGGTTTCGTTCCCGGTTCGCTGGGCCGACGCGGACGCCGTGATGCCCACGGACTTCACCGTGCGCACAGCGCCCGGGCTCCTTGGCGGCACCGACCCGTGGGCGGAGGAACTTCCTGCTCCGCAACAGCTTCCGGCTGATCTGGTGGCCGAGGGGTACACCATTCCGGTGGCCAGGGTGGCGGCCATGCACGAGGGCAAGCGCCGGGCGAAGGCCCGGCGGGAGTCCTCGGCGGAGGAGTAGCTCGCTCAGTTCGGGGTCGGCGCGCTCAGCTGCCAGGACACTCCCCAGCGGTCGTTCACCCAGCCGAACGGCCCGAATCCGTAGTCGTCCAGCGGCATCAGCGCCCCGCCGCCGTCGGAGAGGGCTGCGAAGACCCGTTCGAGGTCTTCCTTGCTGTCCAGGGTGACGAACAGGGAGGCGGACGGGGTGAAGTCGAACTGGTGCCGGACGAAGCTGTCGCTGCAGCGCACGCGCTGACCGGCCACAGTGAACTCCGCCATCACGATCGTGCCCTCCGGGCCGGGGCCGTCCGCGCCGTAGCGCTGGTCGGACAGCACCGTGTCACCGGGCAGCAGCGAGGTGTAGAACTCCATCGCTTCGGCGGCGTCGCGCTTCTGGAACATCAGGAACGGTACGAGGTCGGCCATGGCTCGAACCTCGCATTGACAACTCTATTTGTCAAGCGCCGGCGTCCAGCAGCCGTGCGGCCAGCCAGGCCAGCGTGTCCGCCGTGCGGGCGGGGGTGTCCGACGGCTGCATCACGTGACTGAGCACGGTCCGGATCACCACGTCGATCACCGCGGTGAGCTGCTCGCCGGTCAGCGGCGGCGCGTAGCCGCGGACGCGTTCGGTCAGCACGGTTTTCGCCTCGGTGAGCAGGGTGCCGGCGCGGGTGGTCAGCAGGGGCAGGAACTCGGTGTCCGTGCCGTGCGTGGCCGAGGCGATCGCCCGGAGCAGGACGTTGTCGTCGGCCAGTTCGAGGACGGCGCGGACGGCTTCGCGGATCGCGGCCACGAGATCGTCCGGGTACCGGTCGAAGGCGGCGCCGACGACGGCGAGGAACCGGCCCAGCTCGTGCGCGATCATCGCCTCGGCCAGCGCGGGTTTCGAGCCGATCTCGTTGTACACCGTCTGCCTGCTGACCCCGGCCAGCTCGGCCAGCCGAGCCATGGTCACCGCCGACCAGCCCGAACGAGCGGTCAGCTCGATCGCCGCGGTGATGATCGGCTGCCGGTGCTGGCCGCCCTCGGCCGACGGCACCGGGAGCACCTTGGCTGCCACGGAGTCCGTGAAGGGGCCCTTCACGGACTCAGAGTCCGTGAAGGGCCCCTTCACAGCGGTGGGTTTCACGTACGCATCCTGCCTGGAGCCACGAAGTCTACTTTTTCCCTTACCCCGCAGTCGGGACAGCACCACGAGTCCGGGATCGCCGACCACGCAGTGCCCGCCGGGAAACCCTCGCGTGGGTCGCCGCGGTGCTCGTCGTAGACGTAGCCGCATCCGGGGCACATCCCGCCTTCGGCCGCGTCACCGTGCACATCGGACAGCTCGGCGGCCGGTCTGGACGCGGAGACTCCTTGTCGGGCAAGGATCTTGTCGCGCTTGCTCGGTTGGATGTTGGCCCGGCTGAGGTCGCCGTCGAAGTGCGCGCGGACCCTCGGGTCCATCACGCGGCGCCACAGCGGGGGAATGAGCGCGAGCACGATCATCCCGGCGTAACCGGTGGGCAGCACCGGGGATTCGGCGAAATCACGCAAGGTCTGGTAACGCCGGGTCGGATTGGCGTGGTGATCGCTGTGCCGCTGCAGGTGGTACAGCAGCACGTTCGTGGCGATATTGTTCGAATTCCAGCTGTGGCTGGGATTCACCCGCTCGTACCGGCGCCGTCCCGCTTGTCCGACCCGCTGCCGGAGCATCCCGTAGTGCTCCATGTAGTTCACGACTTCCAGCAGGGAAAACCCGACCACTGCCTGGATCAGCAGGTACGGCAGGACACCGATGCCCAGCCAGGCGAGCATAGCCGCCCACAGTACCGCCGACATCAGCCACGCGTTGAGCACGTCATTGCCGATCCGGTACGGATGCCGGCTGCGCCGCGCGTAACGCTTGCGCTCCAGCCGCCACGACGACTTCAGCGAGCCGAAGACGGTGCGTGGCCAGAACCGGTAGAAGCTCTCGCCGACGCGGCTGCTGGCCGGATCCTCCGGGGTGGCCACACGAACGTGGTGGCCGCGGTTGTGTTCGATGTAGAAGTGCCCGTAGAAACTCTGCGCCAGCGCGATCTTGGACAGCCAGCGCTCGTGGCTTTCCTTCTTGTGCCCCAGTTCGTGTGCGGTATTGATGCCGATCCCGCCGATGCAGCCGATCGACACCGCCAGCCCGATCTTGTCCACAACGGACAGTCCGCCGTGGACGATCAGCCAGCAGGCGAAGCCGAACCCGAGGTACTGGATGGGCAGGAACAGGTAGGTGATCCACCGGTAGTAGCGATCCTGCTCCAAAGCCTCGATGACGTCGTCCGGCGGGTTGCTCCGGTCCAGCCCGGCGATCAGGTCGATCGCGGGCACCACGACCAGGATCACGATCGGCCCGATCCAGAACCACACGCCCCAGCCGGTGGCCGCGTGCAGGCCGAGGGCGAGGAACGCCAGCGACGGCACGACGAGCCCAATCAGCCACAGGTACCGCTTGCGGTCGGTCCACCGTTCGGTCGAGCCGAGGGGCACCGTGCCGGTCAGCTCGCGCATCGCGCCCTCCTCCGTCGGCTGGGCTTTACAGAACGGTAAGCGATGTACAGCCATATTGACAAGAGAGAGCAAGATGTAAAGACCCGATCGGGGTCGTCAGCGGGCGTGGCGGAGGACCTCCACCACCGGGTCCATCGCGGTTTGCGCGGTGCGGCGGAGCAGGAACGTGGTCAGCGTCGCGGCGAGGTCCTCGACCGGCAGCACCGTGCATTCGGCCGGATCGAGCGCGAGCGCGGTGTTCGATTCGAGCGGTGCCAGTGCGAAGCTCTTCGTGCTGCGCAGGAAGATCTGCAGGCCGCTGAGATCGGAGAACTGCGCGTCCGGGTCGACCTGCACGCCACGGGCGGCCAACTGCTCGGCCCGCCGCTCGCCGAGGTCCCAGTGCCGCGGTCCCTGCAGGTACTGGAAGCCACGCAGGTCGGCGAGGGTCAGCGAGGTCCGGCCGGGGAACAGGGAGGTGTCCACCACGGCGCCGAGCGGCTCGCGGTAGAGCACGATGGTGGACAGCCGGTCGTCGGTGGTGCCCAGGTGCGAGATCGCCAGGTCGAGGGAGTTGGCCAGCAGCGCGGATTCCATGTTCAGCGACGGCATCTGGCGCAGGCTGAACCGGTAGCCCTCCTGCATGGACCGAAGCGAATCGCTGAGCCGGCGGCGGTGCAGGGGGTTGAGCACGTCGGGCACCGCCAGCCGCACGTCCGTGCGCCGGTCCCGGGACTGGATGCGCTCGGGAATGGCGTCGAACCCGGAAACGACCGACTCGGCGAGCGGCAGCAGCGCCTCACCGGCCGCGGAGAGCCGGGTGTGGTGCGTGGATCGGTCGAACAGCGGCTCGCCCAGCTCTCGTTCGAGGTCCCGGATGCGCTGGCTGAGCGGCGGCACGGACATGTGCAACGACCGTGCCGCGCGGGTGAAGTTCAGCTCGCGCGCGACCGCGAGGAAGTACCGAAGATGGTGGATCTCCACTTCATCCAGCCTATAGCGGCTTCGCGCCGGATGGTGCTGGGCCGAACGTGTAAGGCGCCGCGCCGGTCACCAGGACGAGCTTCGCGCGTACGCGGCCTTCTTCGCTGACGCGGTGCGCTTCGGCGACTTCAGTGAGGGGGAAGGCCTGCGCTGCCGGGGGTGCGAAGCGTCCGGACTCGACCAGTTGGCCGATCTCGTCGAGCGCGTGGGAGTGCACGGCCTGAGCCCTACCGCGGGACCTCCCCGGATCAAGTCCGTGAAGGGGCCCTTACCGGACTCTGAGTCCGTGAAGGGCCCCTTCACAGCCCTTACCGGCAGCAAATCGAGCCCGGGGCTGCCGATACTGCCCGAAGCGCCGTTGATGAGCACCGTGCTGCCCGCGGTGACGCCTAGCTGGTCCAGCGCGCGTACGGCCGTCTCGATGGGGGCGGGCAACGACGCGGCTGTGGGGAAGCCGAGCGAAGGCGGAATCGGTGCGTAGCAGGCCAGTACGGCCAGCTCGGCTCGCGCTGTGCCGTCCGCGGAGAAGCCGAACACCCGGTCGCCGACAACCACGTCGTGGACGCCTTCGCCGAGTTCGTCGACGACCGCGGCTTCGTGACCCATCGTCTGCGGGAGCATCAGGCCCTTGCGCTTCTTCCAGTCGCTGAGGTTGACCCCGGGCGCGCGTACGGCGATCCGGATCTGCCCAGGCTCGGGGTGTGGGTCCGGAAGCTCGACGATCTCCAGGACTTCCGGTCCGCCGAACCGGCTGAAGCGAACTGCTTTCACGAGGTGCTCCGATCTCGCAGAGTGCCGAGCCCACGCAGGAGCGGCGATCAAGGTAATACGATCACGGCGTGGTGTTATCACTGTGGTCATACCGCTCTGAGGGACTCGGTCATTCCCCTGCTCCGGCCTGCTGAATAGCGTTCGAGGCGAAGCCTCGATCGGCACGAGATCCCGGGGCGGGCACCCGGCGCCGCCGGCCGACGACCGGAAGGGAACCTGAACAGATGGACCTGGAGCTTTCCCCCGCGGATCGCGAGTTCCGCGACGGGCTGCGCGAGGTGTTCCTCGGCAAGATCCCGGAGGACGTCCGCCGGCGCAGCACGCTGGGCCGGACCACCCGCGAGGACATCGTCACCAGCCAGCGCGTGCTCAACCAGCACGGGCTCGCCGTGCCGCACTGGCCGCGGGAATGGGGCGGCCGCGGCTGGACGCCGACCCAATCGCACCTGTACTCCGCGGAACTGCAGCGGGCGGGCATCCCGCAACCGCTGGCGTTCAACGTGAGCATGGTCGGCCCGATCATCGCCGAGTTCGGCAGCGCCGAGCAGAAGCGCAAGTTCCTGCCCGCCACCGCGAATCTGGACATCTGGTGGTCGCAGGGCTTCTCCGAGCCGGAGGCCGGTTCCGACCTCGCCGGGCTGCGCACCACCGCGCGCCGCGACGGCGACCACTACGTGCTCAACGGCCAGAAGACCTGGACCACGCTCGGTCAGTACGGCGACTGGATGTTCGTGCTCGCGCGGACCGATCCGGACGCCCCGCGCAAGCAGCAGGGCCTGTCCTTCCTGCTGCTCGACCTGAACACCCCGGGCGTCGAACGCCGGCCGATCCGGCTGATCGACGGCAGCGCCGAGGTCAACGAGTTCTTCTTCGACGACGTCCGGCTGCCGGTGGAGAACCTGGTCGGCGAGGAGAACAAGGGCTGGAGCTACGCGAAGTTCCTGCTCGGCAACGAGCGCAACGGTATCGCGCAGATCGGTGCCTCCCAGCGGATCTACGCCGACCTCGCGGCGGCTGCCACCCGGCGGCCGACCGAGGACGGCCCGCTCGCCGGGGATCCGCAGTTCCGCGCCGCGCTGCACCGGGTCAAGACCACCCTGCTCGCGCTGGAGGCCACCCAGCTGCGGGTGACCGCCGCGTCCGAGAACGGCAAGGCCAGCCCGGTGTCCTCGCTGCTGAAGCTGGAGGGCACGCAGGCGTTGCAGGAGCTGAGCCTGCTCCGGATGCGTGCCGCCGGTTCGGACGGCATGCTGCTGGACACGGAGGCACCGCTGCCGTCCGGTGAGGCCGCCGCGGTCTCCGCGGCGCAGTACCTCAACCTGCGCAAGCTGTCGATTTTCGGCGGCTCCAACGAAATCCAGCGCGGCGTCATCGCCAAGACGATCCTCGGTCTGTAAGGAGCCCCGGAGACCATGAACCTCGAATTCACCGACGACCAGCGGCTCCTGTTCGAGACCGTGGATCAGGCGGTCGGCCGCGGTTACCCGGCCGGGGGCCGCGCCGCCGCCACCGGCAGCGAGCTGGGCTGGTCCGACCAGGTCTGGCAGACCCTCGGCGAACTGGGCTTGACCGGGCTGACCGTGTCCGCCGACCACGACGGCGCGGGCGCCGGACCGGTCGAGGTCTACACGAGCCTGGCCGCGATGGGCAAGCACGCGGCCGCCGAGCCGCTGCTGGACGGCGTCTACCTGCCGTCCTGGCTGATCGCCGAGCTGGGCACGGCGGAGCAGGCCGGGCAGCTGTTGCCGCAGCTCGCCGCGGGCAGTACGACGATAGCCGTCGCGCACGCCGAACCCGGCCGTCCGTGGGGCCTCGCCCCGGCGACGACGGCCGCCGCGGATGGTTCCCTCACCGGGGTGAAATCCCCGGTGCGTAACGCAGATCAGGCCGATCGGTTCCTCGTGACCGCAGTCGACGAGACCGGCCGCACCGGGGTGTACCTGGTCGAGGCGACCGCGGGCGGGATCACCCGCGCGGACGGCCGCGCCGCGGACTGGGGCCACACCTCGCAGGTCGAATTCGCCGGTACGCCTGCTGCCCGGCTCGGCGACGGGGCTGCGGACGCCGCTCTGCGCATGGCTTTTTCGCGGGCACGGGTCGCGATCACGGCCGAGGCGATCGGCCTGATGGAGGCCGGTCTCGCGATGACCGTGGAGTACCTCAAGACGCGCAAGCAGTTCGGCGTTCCGCTGGCCACCTTCCAAGCACTCGTGCACCGCGCGGTGGACGTCTACTCGCGGGTCGAGCTGGCCCGGTCGATGGCGTTGTGGGCGACCGCCGTGATCGAGGCGCACGACAACGGCGGGGCGGTGGATCTGCCGGGCACCGCGGACGACGCGTTCGTCTTCGTGGCCGACGTGGCGACCGCCGTGGCCGAGGAGATCGTCCAGCTGCACGGCGGAATCGGCATGACCTACGAGTCCGACGTCGCCCACCACGCGGCCCGGCTGATCGCCATCACGGAGAGCTTCGGCGGCGTGAGCTCGGCTCGCCGCCGGGCGATCGCGTCGGAGGCGCTGCTGGTCGCGCCGAGTGCGTTGCTCGGCAACGCGACGTCGGCGGCGCCGTGAAGGGTCTGTGAAGGGGCCCTTCACGGACTCTGGGGCTGTGAAGGGTCCCTTCACAGCCTGGGGGAAGAGCACGGCCGATGTGTTCGCCCGGGGGCTGATCACCACGGAAAACAGCTGACGTATCAGGACTTCCTGTACTGGAGCGACCGCGAGGGCTGCCGGGTTTCGCGGGTCCGCCCGGCCGGTACGGGCCTGGCCGATCTGATCGTGAACGAACCGGATGACACCGGGACTCAGGGCGTCGGCGTCGCGGTCGACCCGGCACACCTGTACTGGACGCAGAAAGGCCCGGCTAAGGGCGGCCTCGGCCGGATCTTCCGTGCCGGGCTGGAAATTCCGCCGGGCGAGACCGCCGCCTTCCGCACCGACGTGGAAACCCTGTGGGCGCACCTGCCCGAACCGGTCGATCTGGAACTGCGCGGTGGCTACCGCTACTGGACCGACCGCACCGATCGATCTGGCACTGCGCGATGGCTACCGTTTACTGGACCGACCGCGGCGCCGAACCCCGTGGCAACACCCTCAACCGCGCCCCGATCCCGCTCCCCGGTGTGAACGGCGCCGAACCGGGGATCCTGGCCGGCGGCTTCGCCGAGCCCATCGGACTTGCCCTGGATCTCCAGGCGCTGAGTCAGGGCGAAGGCCTCCTCGGGCGCGAAGGCCTCGTTGACCGGCCGGGGCGAATGCGCTGACCGTGGTCCGGGGCAAGGAAGCCACCTCCGCCCGCGCCTGGCCGGCCTCCACCTTGTGGGCGTGCGCGCCGACCATGCGCGACGGGGTATTGCCGGTGGCCAACGCCGCGGGGTTGCCCAGTGATCCGCACATCGGGCCGCGGGTGCTGCAGCAGGACATCCAGCAGGTGCTCGAATGGTCCACCGGCTCGACCACTACCTGAACCGTTTTTCGGTTAGGTGCCGGATCGCCGGCGCAGCACCGGCGGGTCTCCGGGCGCGGGGGTTTCCGGCTGCCGCTCGGCCTCGATCTGGATCTCGATGTTCGTCTTGTGCGCGATCGGATCCCAGATTTCCTCGATCGGCGCCAGCAGGGATTGGCCACTGCCGGTGCGGCGAGCGCGGACCGCGTACCACGCGAACCCGGCCAGGAAGAGCGGCAGGCTGAGAAACGTGAGCACGGGCGGCAGGAACTCCATGCTCCCGACGGTACAGTAACGTAGCGTTTCCAGAAACACTCTGTTACTCAACAGGGCGATGTTACGCAAAGGGGAACGATGACCCGGCTGACCCGAGCCGAGCAGCAGCAACGCACCCACGAACATCTCCTGGCCGCCGGGCGGCAGGTGTTCCAGCGTCGCGGCTTCCTCGCCGCAACGGTCGAGGAGATCGCCGCCGATGCCGGCTATACCCGCGGCGCCGTCTACAAACACTTCGGCGGCAAGGAAGGGCTGTGGCTGGCCATCGTCGAAGCCGACGCGGAAGCCCACCTCGGGGGACTGCGAACAGCCCTCGCTCAGACCACCACTCGCGACGAGCTGATCGCGGCCCTGACCCCCTACGACGAGACGAACAAAGACGCGGCGAAGTGGACTGCGATAACCGCGGAAGTGCTTGCCGCAACGGCACAACAGCCCGAAACCGCCGCCCGCGTCGCCGCCATCCAGCAACACCACGACGATGCCGTCGTCGCCCTGCTTGCCGAACACTCCCGCCGTCTGCGTCTGGAGCCGGCGTTACCGCTGCGCGAGGTGGTCGTCATGATCGGCGCCCTAGGCATCGGCCTCGCCCTGCGGCAGACGGTCGCCCCGGCGGTCGATCCCGCGGGCATTCTCGCGCACGTACTGGGCGCGGTGTTTCCGTCGGTAGATCGGTGACCACGCGGAACTTCTGAGCAACCGGAGGGCGATCGGGCTGATGCTCACGGCTGTTCCACAGCCGTGAATTCGCTGTTTCCGGCCATGATTCGCGCTTGGCGACTTGCTGCCTGGTCCTCGAAGAGGCGGCCGTTCGGTCGGTTTGCGAGGTATCGCACCTTCTTGTGCCATGAGCCACAAACGGTTCGCGACCGGCCTGCCTGCCTGTTTAAGCTGCTTCATCTTGAGGGGCAGTCATCCTGCACGAACGGGTAGCCGCGGCACTGGGGATGGACGCGGGTGAGCTCGCGGAAGAGGCCGATCTGGTGGAACTGGGCCTCGACTCGTTGCGCTTGATGGCGGTGGTGGGGGATCTGCGTCGCGACGGCATAGGTGTCACCTTCGCGGATTTCGCCGCCGACCCCACCATTCGCGCGTGGCAGCGTCTGGTCGCGCAAGCCGGTACGGCGACCGCGGCGACCGCGCCACCAGCGTCCACCGATGCCTTGGCCGAGCCCTTCGACCTGAGCCTGCTGCAGCAGAACTCCGTCGTGGAGCTGTACGCCGACCGCGCGGTACTCGTCACCGGTGACCGGTGACCGGCGCCGCGAACGTCCCGTCACCACGCACCCTCTCGCTGCCGCAGGGGCCGCGCTGGCCGATGTCGTTTCGTCGGGAGACCGGACCTACGGCTGGGTCACCTTTGAACTCGCAGGCCACGCCGACTGGGCCGGAACCGCGATACTCGCCCGGTTCTTCTTTCCACGCAAGGAGATCAGATTCACCCCCGGCGCCGCACTGCTTCGTGCCGCAACCCCGGACGAGGTCGGCGAGCTCGAAGCCGCAGTGGCCGAAGCGATCATTTCCCACACCGCGTACCTGAGAACGACCCGCACCCTCTCGACCTGTTCGAGCACGACGCCGAGCGATACCAGGCGGCGGTTGCCTCGGCCGTGCAGGATATTCGCGATGGCAAGCTGGACAAGGTGATCCTCTCCAGATCCGTCCCGGCCCCCGGGGACGTCGATCTGCCCGGGACCTACCTCGCGGGCCCACGCGGGAACGATCCCGCCAGGTCTTTCCTGATGAGATCGGGGGACTGGGAGATGGCGGGCTTCAGTCCCGAGATCGTCGCCAGGGTCGGCACCGACGGCGTGGTCGCGACGCAACCGTTGGCCGGCACCAGAGCCTTGGACGACGATCTGGCTCTGAACGCCGCCCGTCGCGAGGAGTTGTACCGCGACGCCAAGGAAGTCTTCGAGCACGCCATCTCGCCGCCGCCGAACTCGCCCAGGTGTGCACCCCCGGCACTGTGCGGATCGGGTCTTTCATGTCGATCAAGGAGCGCGGCAGCGTCCAGCACCTGGCATCGGAACTCGCGGGCGAACTGCGGCCGGACGCGAGCTGCTGGAATGCCTTGGCCACCTTGTTCTCCGCTGTGACGGCCTCAGGCATTCCCAAGGCCCAGGCGTGCGAGCTGATTCGCACCCTCGACCCGTCCCGCGGCCTCTACAGCGGCGCGGACGGAACCCTGGACGCGGCGCTGGTACTACGCAGTGTCTACCGCCAGGGACCCCGAACCTGGCTGCGCGCCGGCGCGGGCATCGTGGCGCAATCGACACCGGAGCGCGAACTCGAGGAAACCCGCGAAAAGCTCACCAGCGTCGCGCGTTTCCTCGTCCCCGCGCCATCTCGGGCGACGATGTGACTTGTTCTGTCCCCGGCGGCTCTCAAGGCTGACGGACCACACTGGCCAGCACGATCGGCGGATCCTCCGGGGTGACGCCCGCCGTGAGAAAGTCCCGGCTCCAGGCCCGGCCGACGTCCACAAGGGACTGCACCGAATCGAGCCGCTCACTGTTGTACGCGTCGAAAACCGAGCCGACGTCGCTGCTCGCACAGGCCCGCAGCGCCGTCCCGAGCGCGAGCGCGTCTTTGAGGGCCGCGGCGGAGCCGGCGCCGGTGATCGGACTGGTGGCGTGCCCGGAGTCCCCGACGAGCGCGATCCGCCCGTGCGCGATCCTTGACGGCCGGAAGGTGTAAATCGCCGAACCCATCAGGGTTCCGTGGCGAAGTCCCCAGAGCAGCGCGTGCCGGATCGTCACGTCCCAGTTCTCATCCAGGTGGCCGGTCAGGGCCTCGGCCGCGCCCGGTCGCCAGGTACCGGCCGGGACCGTGTTGCGTAACGTCCCGTCGGTGGACCTGAACGCCGTTTCGACAAGTTCCTGAGTCAACGGCAGGTACATGCCGGCGTTCGCGGTTCGCCGTCCTGGCTCGGCCACGCCGCCGGCGCCAGGGGTGGTGTACATCAATCCGTAGGCCCCGGGACGGTTGTGCAGATGCATCGTGTCGTCGAAGAAGGCGGCGTGGAACTCCGGAGGGCAGGCGCTTTCCGGCATGACCGACCGGAGCAGGATGAGACCTTCGTAGTGCGGAGGCTCGGCCAGCGGGTCCACGAGCGAACGGAGTCTCGAACCGTACCCGTCCGCGAGGATCATCCCGTCGGCCGAATCCGTGGTGCCATCGGAGAGCCGAACCTCGACGTGGTCGCCCGCGTCGGACACCCCGGCGATCGCCACGCCCGAGGTGACGGGTGCGGACTGACTCCGCGTCAGATGCTGGTGCAGGCTGTTCCACGTGGTCGAGCCGAACGTCGCGGGGTAGTCCTGACGCGAGATCGCGCCGGACTCGGTTTCCACCGTCACCCGCCTGCCGGTCACCTTCATCGCGCCGAGCGCACTGGGCGGGCGGCCGGTCACGTCGGCGATCAGGTTCTCGTGGACGACGAGCCCGGCACCGCGATCCTCCAGCCGGCTCGCCAAACGTTCGTAGACGTGCACTTCATGGCCGGCGGCGCCGAGTACGCAGCTGGCGGCCATGCCGCTGATGGAGGCACCGGCAATGATGATCTTCACCCGTATCGCCCTCCCGGGGCTGTGCGCGCCAGGCCGCTGCATTCGGCCAGGAAGCCGCCATCGATTTCAAACCGACCGGTCAATCGTGTTCCGGCAGAGTAGGTCATGCGCCGCGGACCACGCAACGAGCCGATGGCCCGAAACTCGCCGACCCGGGAGCCCGTACGCCACCACCGGCCCCGCCGATCCGTTCGGCGGAGTCCGCGCGACCCGTTGCGCTTCAGCCGGGGCGGTGGCTACAGTCACGATGCTTATCCTACCGGTTGGTCATATTACGGTCGCAGAGGACTATCCCACCATCCATCCGCAACGGCCGCCCAAGCCCTTGCTGCGTGACGGAGGACATCGCATGACGGAGCTTTCCGCAAAGGCGGGGGAAGCATCGCTTACTGCTCGGGGTGACAGCGTCGAACGACGCCTGAACGCGGTGCCGGTCCCGGCCGCGCTCGTGATCGGTTTCATCGGCTCGTTGCTGGTGATTTCCGCCGACACCGAGACACTGACCGTCGTTCCACTGCTCGGGTCCCTCAACGAGACGTTCCACATGTCGGCGGCGCAGGGAGCGTGGTCGCTGTCGGCCACCGGTATCGCGGGCGCCGCGGCCGTGCCGCTTCTCGCGCGTCTGGGCGACATCTTCGGTATCCGGCGACTGCTGCTGATCAGCCTGTTGCTGGTGGTCGTCGGCAACGTCATGTGCGCGGTCGCGACCGGCCCGGCGATGTTCATCACCGGCCGTGCGGTGCTGGGTATGAGCGCCGCGTATCCCCTTTTCTATGCCGTGCTCCGGTTGCGCGTGACGACCGCGGGCGGCGTGGACCGGGCCAGTGGGCTGATGACCGCCGCGATGGGTGCGGGCATCTCGATCTCCTTCCTGCTCGGCGGCTTCATCCTCCAGCAGGGCGGCACTGTCCGGCTCGTGTTGTGGATCATGACGGCCCTCTCCGCGCTCGTTCTCGTGCTGTCGTGGGCGTTCGTCCCGGACAGTCGCACCCGCACGCAGCCGAGAGTCGACTACCTGGGTGCGGTCCTGGTCGCCGGCGCGCTGTCGTCGCTGGTCATCGGAATCGGGCTGGGGAACAAGTGGGGCTGGACGTCCCTGGGCACGCTGGGCCTCATCGTCGCCGCGATCGTGCTTCTGGGCGCCTGGGTGCTCTGGGAACTGCACTGCGACAACCCGCTCATGGACCTGCGGATCATGCGCCGGCGTCAGGTCTGGCCGGCCTACCTGGCGGCCGGGTTGTCGGCGACCCTCGGCATCAACAGTTGCCTGGCCGTCAGCAACTACGTCCAGACTCCGGCGAAGGCCGGATATGGCTTCGGTGGCACGGTTCTCACCGCGGGCCTCTACCTTCTCCCGGTCGGCTTGATCATCGCGTTCGGCGGTTCGCTGATGGCTCCGGTCATCCGCGTGATCGGACCGCGAGCGTCCTCTGTGGCGGGTGGCGTGCTGTCCGCGGCCGTCTTCTTCTGGTTCGCCGGGAATCACACCCACACCTGGCAGTACATCGTGGAGATGGCCCTGTTCGGGGTTTCCTACGCGCTGACCTACACCGCTGCCGTCACGAATTACCTGCGTGCCGCACGTCCGGGCGAGGGCGGCATGGTGACCGGCGGAGCGAGGGTGGCGAACACCGCCATCGCCTCTCTGGGCCCGGCGGTCGTGACGGCCTTGCTCACCGCATCGGTCGTCCCCGGCACGAAGATCCCGCAACCCGGCAATTACGACCGTGTCTGGATCTTCTTCGCCGTGTGCGGACTGGTGATCGCCGGTTTGGCGATGCTGATCAAGAACTCGTCCGTCGACCAGTCACTTCCCACCGACACCCGGATCATCGCCAAACCGGGCACGGCCGAAGCCGGGAAGTGATCGTGCCTCACCGCGGCCGGATCGCCGCGGCGGCCGACGCAGGTTCCCGGCAAAGTTGGGTCGTGGCCCCGTGATCAGCAGAGTGAGCCGTGGCTGCCGCGTCATCATCGACGGCGCTTGCCCTCTTCGTCGATCACGCCCGGCAGCGGGCGAAGCGGAGGCGTTCGAGATGCGCGACCACCTCGCGCTGTGCGCCGGACCTGTCTCGGGTCTGTGAAGGGCCCCTTCACAGACCTTTCACGGACCTCCGCGGTCGGCGCAGGGGCCCTCACACCGACTTTGCCGACACCCTGGCGGCTGACGGATCACCGCTGGTATTCGCATCTGGAGAGGAGTCGTCCATGATCGGACTGATGCAGGACCGTCCCCTGAGCCTGCCGCACGTCTTCCACCGGGCCGAGATGTTGTTCGCCGACAAGGAGATCGTGACCGCGACCGCGTCGGGTGAGCGTCGCTCCGCCTATGGCGAGT
Source organism: Amycolatopsis sulphurea (assembly GCF_002564045.1). Classification (NCBI taxonomy): domain Bacteria; kingdom Bacillati; phylum Actinomycetota; class Actinomycetes; order Pseudonocardiales; family Pseudonocardiaceae; genus Amycolatopsis; species Amycolatopsis sulphurea. The sequence continues at coordinate 3,225,082 of NZ_PDJK01000002.1, forward strand.
GTTTCGAGCGCGTCCGCGGGCTCGCGGCCGCGCTCGACCGCCTGGGCGTGCCGGCCGAGGCTCGGGTCGGCACTTTCTGCTCGAATACCCAGACGCACCTGGAGCTGTACTTCGCGGTGCCGTGCTCGGGGCGCGTGCTGCATACGATCAACATCCGGCTGTTCCCGGACCAGCTCGCGTTCGTCGTGGCCGACGCGCAGGACGACGTCGTGTTCGTCGACCGCGCACTCCTGCCCACTTTGTGGCAGGTGGCCGACCGCATGCCGTCGGTACACCACATCGTGGTGATCGACGACGGCTCGAACGAGGCGGTGCCCGACGACCCCCGTGTCGTGGACTACGAGACGTTGCTCGCCGGCGGACCCCCGCACTCGGGCCGGTTCGTGATCGACGACGAGAATTCGGCGGCGGCGCTGTGCTACACCTCGGGGACGACCGGTGACCCGAAGGGAGTGCTCTACTCACACCGCTCGATGATGCTCCACTCGCTGACCAGTCTCGCCGCCGACGTGCTGGCCATCGGCGAACGCGACCGCGTGCAACCCGTGGTACCGATGTTTCATGTCAACGCCTGGGGGCTGCCCTACACGTCGGTCCTTGCCGGGGCGAACCTGGTCCTGCCCGGCACCCAGACCGCTCCCGGCGAATTGCTGGCGCAGATCGAACGTCACCGGGTGACGATCAGCGCCGGCGTCCCGACGATCTGGATGGGTGCGCTGCCGCTGCTGCACGAGCACGATCTCAGCAGCCTGCGCATGGTGCTCTGCGGCGGCGCCGCGGTACCGCAGAGCCTGTCCGAGGGCTGGCGCGCGGCGATCGGGCTGCCGATCACCCAGGCCTGGGGGATGACCGAGACCAGTCCGATCTGCACGGTGGGCGTGTTGCGCGGTGCGGACAACGAGCTGGACGACGAGGAGCGCGCCCGGCTGCGTGCGACGCAGGGACGGCCCGTGCCCTTGTTCGACCTGCGCCTGGTCAACCCCGAGACGGGCGCGGAGCAACCATGGGACGGGGTCTCGGCGGGCGAGCTGCAGGCGGCAGGGCCGTGGATCGCGTCGGGATACCTCAATGGGTCCGGCGCGGACGGTTTCACCGAGGACGGCTGGTTGCGAACCGGTGACATCGCGACCGTCGATCCCGGCGGCTACCTGAACCTCGTCGACCGCACGAAGGACCTCGTGAAGTCCGGGGGCGAGTGGATCTCCTCGGTCACCCTCGAGAACCACATCATGGGACACCCCGCCGTGGCCGAGGCGGCCGTGGTCGCGAAGCCCGACCCGCGCTGGTCCGAACGCCCGGTGGCCTTCGTCGTCCCCCGTGACGGTGCTCGGCTCACGATGGACGAGGTGCTGGCGCACCTGCGGCCACTGGTGCCGAAGTGGTGGCTGCCGGACGACGTGCACTTCGTCGACGCCCTGCCCAAGACCGGGACCGGGAAGTTCGCCAAACGCGTCCTGCGCGCGCGGCTCGACGCGATCGTGCCCGAGGAGAGCACCTGATGACCGACCCGCACCACGTCTTCGCCCGGGTCCCGGCAAAGTTGGTCGAGGACCCGTGATCAGCAGAGTGCCGTGGCTGCCGCGTCATCCATCGACGGCGCCTGCCCTCTCGATCGATTGCGCCCGGCTGCGGGCGAAGCGGAGGTGTTCGAGATGCCCGATCACCTCGTGGTGTGCGCCGGACCTGTCTCGGGTCTGTGAAGGGGCCCTTCACGGACTCTGAGTCTGTGAAGGGCCCCTTCACAGACCTTCACGGACCTCCGCAGTCTGCGCAGGGTCCCTCACGCCGACTTTGCCGACACCCTGACGTCTTCGTGACCGGTCAAGCCCGTCCGGCGAGGTGAAGGTCGTGCCGACCAACCGGCAGTCAGGGTGCGATCCGCAGCGCTCCGTCGAGTCGGATGACCTCCCCGTTGAGCATGGGGTTGGCCGCGATGTGCAGCGCGAGCGCGGCGAACTCGGCGGGACGGCCGAGGCGGTGCGGATGCGGGACCTGATCCGTGACCCGTCGCGACGACTCCGGGTGCACCTGAGACAGGATGGGCGTGTCGAAGATACCCGGTGCGATACTGACTACCCTGATGCGCCGGGAGGCCAGGTCGCGGGCGGCGTGCAGGGTCAGGCTGGCCACACCGCCTTTGGACGTCGCGTAGGCGACGTGCCCCGCCGGCGCCTCGAAGGCTTCCGCGGATGCGGTGGTGACGACGACCCCACGCTCTTCGTTGACGATCGGGTTGTGCTGCATCCGTTCGGCTGCGAGCCGCAGGACGTTGAAGGTACCGACCAAGTTGACTTCGACGATCGACCGGAACCGGTCCAGGGACAGCGGTGAGCCCGACAGGTCGATGAGGCGCCCGGGGCTCCCCACGACCCCGGCGCAATGGACCACGAGCCGAAGTGGCGCGAAGCCTTCCGCCGCGTCCAAGGCGGTACGCACATCCCGATCGTCGAGCACATCGCAGGCCAGGGCCGTCACGCCCGCGACGGGCTTGGGGCTGAGATCCGCGGCCACCACGTGAAAGCCGTTCGCGGCGAGCAGTTCCGCGGTGGCGCGGCCAAGGCCCGAAGCGCCTCCGGTGACGAGTGCCGACCGTGGGACGGATGCCATCTCGATCTCCTCCCCACCCGGGTGGGACCTGGCTCAGGCGCTTCAATGCCGGGATCATCAGACCACAGGCGCGTGCCACCTCGTCCTCGCCGGTGTTCACGATCCGGTGTCGGCCGGGGTGGTGACCGCGCCGATGCCCGACCTGAGATCTGGCCGACTGGTCGGTAGTTGCTAGGGTGTGGAAGATGTCCAGCGGCACGGGGACGAGCGGGGGTCGGATGCCGGCACGACGATCGACCGGAGCCCGGTCGGCCAAGCGTCAGCGGCAGATCAGTGACGCCGCGGCCAAGTTGTTCAAGGCGAACGGGTACGTCAACACCTCGATGCAGGACCTCGCCGACGAAGTCGGCATTCTCAAGCCGAGCCTGTACTACCACATTCGCTCCAAAGAGGACCTGCTGTACGAGATCTTCGCCGAGATCCACGAGGACGTCCAGCGGATCATGGCCGAGATCGACGAGCAGGATGATCTCGACGCCTCGGCGAAGCTGCGGCTGTGGGCGCGGCTCCATGTTCAGCACGCGATCACCCATCGGGAGAAGATCGCCGTCTTCTTTCAGGAGGTCGGCTCGCTGAGTCCGGAGCGCATGGCGCCGATCATGGTCATGCGCCAGGCGTATGAGCGGTTCGTCCTCTCGCTGATCCAGGGCGAGCAGCTCAGCGGCAAGATCGATCAGTCCCTTGACGCCAAGCAGCTGTCGTTGCTGGCGTTCGGCGTCCTCAACTGGATGCACACGTGGTACCAGCCCCGTGGTGGCGCGGCCGGCGACGACAAGCTCGCGGACCTGTGTGCCGACTTCATTCTCGGCGGGCTGCACAGCGTCGCGTCGCCCGGCGGGAAACTGTCGCCGCGGTAGCGCCTGCCGGTAGTCAGCCCGTCGTCGAAGCACGCATCAGCGCGTGGCCCAGGTGGATGAGCTTTTCGGCCTTCCTGCCCAGCCGCCCGGCAGCGGCGCTCGCGGACCGCGGGTCGACCAGCCACCTCTGGTGCACGCCTTGGATGATGATGGCCAGGCGCCAGTAGGCGAGCACCCTGAAGTACCCGAGGCTGGCCAGGTCCCGTCCCGACTGCGCCGCGTACGCCTCCACGATGTCAGCTTGGCCGGCGAAGCCTGGTTCAAGCGTGAGGTCGTCGTCGGTGGCCGGATGTACGCCCGGCTCGTCGGGCCAGTAGGCGAGCAGGGTGCCGAGGTCGGCGAGCGGGTCTCCCAGGGTGCACAGTTCCCAGTCCAGCACACCCGATACAGACCCCGTTGGATCGAGAAGCACGTTGCCCAGGCTGTAGTCACCGTGGACGATCTGATGCTCGGCCTGTGGTGGCATGCGCAGCTTCAGGTATCGCGTGATCTCGTCGACCTCCCGGTCGGTGGCGTTGCCGATCGCGGTCCACTTCGGGGCCCACCGGTTGATCTGGCGTTCGGCGTAGCTCGTACGCGGGCCGATGTGGTCGAGTCCGCACTGTTGCGGATCGAGAGCGTGAATCCCCGCCAGGCGCTCCGCCAGCGAGGGTCCGACCCGGGCGCGGACGTCGAGGGGCAACAGGCGCGCGTCGTCGATGGAGTCCATGACGGCCCCGGCGAGATGCGCCATCACGAGGAACGGCGCACCCGCCACCGACGCGTCGGTACACAGCGCCACCGGGGATGGCACCGGTACGTCGGTCGCGGCGAGTCCCGTCAGGATGTCGAACTCGCGCTTCACATAGCGCGCGGAGCCGTCGTCCGAGCGTGGTGGATGCCGCAGCACGAGATCGGGAAGCGAGCCCTCGGTGGTGAGCAGGTAGGTCAGGTTCGAGTTGCCCTCGCCCAGCCTGCGTGAGCTGACCCGGTGTCCCAGCGCGATCCCTTGTTCGCCAAGCCAGCGCTGCGCCGCATCGAGGTCGAACACCGCCGTCATGCGTCCTGCTTCGACCGGGACCGGATCTCATGGCGCGCGATCGCCATCCGATGCACCTCATCGGGACCGTCGACGATCCGCATCGTCCGCAGATGTGCCCAAAGTTCGGCCAGGATCGTGTCGTCGGACACTCCGGCGCCCCCGTGGATCTGGATGGCCTGGTCGACGACGCGCAGTGCGACCTCAGGCGCCGCCACCTTGATCGCGGCGACCTTGGACGCCGCTTGCTTGTATCCCACCGTGTCCATCAGCCAGGCCGCTTCCAACGTCAGCAGGCGGACCATGTCGATGTCGATCCGCGCCTGGGCGATCCAGTCTCCTACGTTCGCCCGCTCCGCGAGCGCGGCACCGAAGGTGGACCGCGCCACCGCTCGATCGATCATCATCTCCAGGGCTCGTTCGGCCGCGCCGATCGTGCGCATGCAGTGGTGGATCCGGCCCGGTCCGAGACGACCCTGGGCGATGGCGAATCCGTCGCCTTCGCCGCCGATCAGGTTCGATGCCGGCACCCGGACGTCGCGGAACTCGATCTCGCCGTGGCCCTCCCGGTGCCGGTAGCCGAACACGGGGAGGTTGCGCAGCACGGTGAGGCCTTCGGTGCCCATGGGGACGATGATCTGGCTCTGCTGCCGGTGACGCGGGCCGTCATCACTCGTGCGGCCCATCACGATCAGGAACGCGCAGCGAGGATCCAGCGCTCCGGAGGTCCACCACTTCCGGCCGTTGAGAACGTACTCGTCCCCGTCGCGCACGAACCTCATCGCGATGTTCGTGGCGTCGGAGCTGGCCCGGTCGGGCTCGGTCATCGCGAAGGCCGACCTGATCGTTCCGTCGAGCAGTGGCTCCAGCCACTGCTTCTTCTGCTCGGGGCTGCCGTACTTCGCGAGCAGTTCCATGTTGCCCGAGTCGGGCGGTGAACAGTTGCAGGCCTCCGAGGCGAGCACGCTCCGTCCCATGATCTCGGCCAGCGGTGCGTACTCATGCACCGTCAGTGCGGCCCCATGCTCGGAATCCGGGAGAAAGAGGTTCCATAGACCGCGAGCGCGGGCTTCGCGCTTGAGCTCCTCCAGGACCGCCGCCACGTGATGCGGATCGCCGGCCTCCGCCATCTGTGCGGCGTAGGTGGCCTCGCTCGGATAGACGCACTCGTCCATGAAGGTGAGCAGGCGGTGCTGCGCATCGGCCACTCGTGTGCTGAACGAAAAATCCATGTCCTGCTTCCTGTTCTCCGTGGCGATGGCGTGGTCGGCCGACCTCTGTCCCGACTACTCGGAAGTCTGAATATCGAGGCGGCCGGACGGTGTCGAGCGGGGCTCGGTGTCCTCGCGCCGGCTCCCGGCTTGCCGGAGCGATGGAGTCTGGCGCCCGCTTCGAGAGTACCGTATTCTAACCGTCGGGTAGGTTGGAAATGGAGGACAGGTGAGGGGAACTCGGTACCCTGAGCCGTGGGTCGGCGACGGTTATCGCCGGAGCGGGGCGTGGGCGGATCTTGTCCTTGTCGGCGCGCTGGACGAGGCCGCGCGGAAGTGGCCGGACAGATTCGCCGCCGTGGATGCTCAAGGTCCAGTGACGTTCGCCGAGTTGCACGCGGCCGCGGCGCGGCTGGCTCGCGCGATGGCCGATGCGGGTGCGGTCGCGGGCGATGTCGTCTCGGTGCAGTTGCCCAACGGCCGCGAGGCGCTCGCCTACGTGTGGGCCGCGCTCTCGCTCGGCGCCGTGGTCAACCCGATCGTGCCGATCTATCGCGGTCACGAGCTCTCGCAGATTCTCGACGAAGCCGTCCCCAGGTTCGTGGTGGCGCCGGTGACGCATCGTGGCCGCGACTACCGGGAGGTCTACGCGGACCTGCCGGTGCCGGCCCGCACCGAGATCCGGCACGTCGAACTGGGCGCACCACTGGACACGGCCCCCGCGACGATGCCGAAGGCAGGGAGGATCGACGCCGACGACATCGCGCTGCTGCTCTACACCTCCGGGACGACCGCGTCGCCCAAGGGAGTTCTGCACAGCCACAACACGTTGCGGTACGAGGTCTTCTCACAGGCGGCCATCTACGAGCTGACCGAGGACGATGTCGTCTTCATGCCCTCGCCCGTCACGCACATCACGGGCTTCCTGTGGGGTTGCCTCGCGCCGGTGCTGCTGGGACTTCGTGTGGTCTTTCAGGACCAGTGGAGCGCGGAGACTGCGTGGCGGTTGATCCGAGAGCAGAAGGCGACCTTCACGATGGTCTCGGCCCCGTTCATCAGGGACCTCACCGAATCGGCTTCGGCCCCGGCCAGTCCGCTCAGCCATGTACGCGTCGTCGCCTGCGGGGGTGCCGACATGAGCGCCGAGCTGATCGCCTCGGCAGAAGCATCGATCGGGCCGACCTACCGTCTGTACGGAGCGTCGGAGTGCCCCTCGGCCGTAGCCCAATGGCCGAGCAGTCTTGCGGGGAAACGCGCGGTCAGCGATGGATACCCGTTCGGGTCGACCACGGTCAAAGTGATCGATGAGGAGGAGGTCGCGCTCACGCCCGGGAGGCAAGGGCAGGTCGTGTGGCGAGGCCCGGACATGTTCCTCGGCTACCTCGATGCCGAACAGAACACCGGGGCGTTCACTTCGGACGGGTTCGGTCGAAGTGGCGACCTGGGAGTGCTGGCCGAGGACGGATCACTGCGAATCTCCGGCCGGGTAAAGGACATCATCAACCGTTCCGGCGAAAAATTCAGCGCGCGCGACATCGAGGAAGCGCTGGGGACGCACCCGCGGATCGCCGAGGTCGCGGTCGTCGCCTCGCCGGACCCGCGGACCGGCGAGCTGGTGTGCGCCTACCTCATTCCGCTGGGCAACGGACCGACCTTGGCCGACGTGCGCGAACACCTGCTCGCTCAAGGACTGGCCACGCAAAAGATCCCCGAACGCCTGGTCGTCGTGAGCGATCTCCCGCGCACGCCCAGCGGAAAGGTGCAGAAGAACGTTCTGCGGCAGTGGGAGTGGGCGCCGGGCGATCGGATCGGGCATCTCCGGAGAAGCGAGGAAAGGAAGAGATGAGCTCATCGTATGACTATCTGAAGGTGGATGTGGTTGCCTCGGGGGTGGCGGTGGTGACCCTGAATCGCGGCGCGGTCAACGCGATCAGCGAGGACATGTTCGACGAGATTCGGGCGTTCTTCGAGAACGTGGGACACGACGACGGGCTCGACGCCGTGGTGGTCACCGGTGCCGGCGACCGTGCCTTCTCGGCGGGAAACGATCTCCATGAGTTCCTCGAACTCAACCCCGACAACGGCGACAAGCGGATGGCGCGCGTGTGGCGTTCCCTCAAGGCCGTCTATGAGGCGAGCATTCCGGTCATCGCGGCGGTCAACGGCCCCGCGCTCGGCTCGGGATTCGCGATCGTGTCGTGCGCCGACCTGGTCGTGGCGAGCGATCGATCGACATACTGCCTTCCCGAGCTCAAGGTGGGAGTCCTCGGTGGTGCCAAGTTCGCCGCGCGGATGATTCCCGAGCAGGCCATGCGGCGGATGCTGTTCACGGCCGATCCGGTGACAGCCGAAGACATGGTTCGCTGGGGCGCGCCGTTCGAGGTGGTTTCCCACGATCGTCTGCTGCCCCGGGCGATCGAGCTGGCGACCCATGTCGCCGGCAAGGGCAAGAACGCTGTTCGGCTCGCCAAGAGCGCCATGAACGGGTGTGAGGCGATGAGCCTGTTCGACGGGTATTCGCTTGAGCAGACCTACACCGTCCGTATGTCGGGATATCCCGAGGCCAGGATCGCCACTCAGGCGACGGTCGACCGGCTGGCCGCCAACCGGCCCCAGCCGGTCGAGAGCCGGTAGCCGGGACGGCCGAGATCGAGGAGGCTCAGCATGCTGGTGACGCGCCTTGCGGAATACGCACCGAAGTACCACCACGTCAAACTCGAACGCGACGACTTGGGCATCCTTGTCGCCCGGATGCACACCGATGGTCAGGACTTGGTGTGGGGACACGATCCCGAGGAGGAGCTGGCGTCGTTGTGGGAGGACATCGCGCGCGATCCGGAGAATCGCGTCGTCATCCTGACCGGTTCGGGTGAGACCTTCATCGACAAAGAAGGTTTCGGCGGCATGTCCGTCACACCGGAGATGTGGCATCGGATCCATTTCACCGGTCGGCGCCTCGTCCTGAGCCACCTCGACATCGAGGTCCCGATGATCGCGGCGATCAACGGCCCCGCGACGATTCATTCGGAGATCGCGCTGTTGTGCGACATCACGCTCGCAGCGGAAACGGCGGTGTTCGCCGATCGTCCGCACTTCTCGAACGGCCTGGTGCCGGGCGATGGCATTCAGGTGATCTACCCGTTGCTGATGGGGTTCAACCGAGGCCGGTACATGCTCCTCACCGGACAGCACATTCCTGCCGGCGAGGCGTTGAGCCTCGGACTGGTCAACGAGGTACTCCCGTCCGGAGACCTCATGGCCCGCGCCATGGAACTTGCACGCGGACTCGCCGTCAAGCCGGACCTCACCTTGCGTTCGACCCGCAACCTGTTCACCCAGCTGATCCGCCGGGCCTTCCAGGACAACGTGGGTTACGGCCTCATGGCCGAAGGCCTGGCGGCCATGAACTACTGGCCGAGTGACGATCTGGGCGACTGATCGACCTCACTCGGAGCGCGGTGCCGCGCTCCGAGTCTGTTCCTCCGTCTCGGTGGCGCTGACAATCGAGCAGCTGCCACCGCAGGGTCCCGGCAAAGTTGGTCGAGGACCCGTGATCAGCAGAGTGCCGTGGCTGCCGCGCATCGTTGACGGTGCCTGCCCTCTCGATCGATTGCGCCCGGCAGCGGGCGATGCGGAGGTGTTCGAGACGCGCGACCACCTCGCGCTGTGCGCCGGACCTGTCTCGGGTCTGTGAAGGGGCCCTTCACAGACCTCCGCGGTGCCGCGTTCCGAGCGTCTCGGTGGCGCTGACAATCGAGCAGCTGTCACCGCAGGAGTCAGCGGTCAACTTGAGCTCCGCGGCCAGGTGCGCCGTTTCCCGGATCATGTGCCGAAGGTAGTCGAGGCCGACCGGCGGTACCCACGGCCGTGCCGGACGCAGATCGAGCGATACCAGCGATTCCGCCAGCTTGTGTCCCGCAGTGATCGAGTCGACCACGGGCACGGGGAGACGGTCGGCGAGGTCTCGATGAATCGGGCTCATGCATCCGCATCCGAGGACGATCGCTTCCGCGCCCTGACTCACCAGGCGTGCCCCTTCGAGCGCGATCCGCTCGGTCACTTCCTCGCGGCCCGCGTGCATCCTGGCCACCAGGCCGTCCTCCGAGATCACCCCGGACAGTTCGGCGTCCTCGGTGACATGACGAACCGCCATGCAACGGTCGCGCAGGCCGTAGTCGGACAGCAGCCGCTCGTAGAGCGACCGGGTGGCGGGCGGCCACACCGTGAGGATCGCGAAACGCGCGCCAAGCCCGGCCGCGAGCTGCATCGCCGCCTGGCCCGCTCCGATCACCGGAATCTCGGCCGACTCCCGCAAAAGGTGCAGCCCGTAATCCGCGACCGAGTTGACGAACATGGCGTCGAAGCCGGCTTCCTGAGCACGCATACCGGCTTCGAGGTAGGCGAGATCCATCAACCTGCGGTCGGTTTCGGTCAGGAAAACGGTGGGCACCAAGGGCGCGACGACCTCGGAGGAGAATCCGTTCCCGATGATGGAGCCGGGAACCTCGTAGTACCGGTGCCCTTCGGCGCCGATGGGGTGCAGGTTGGCGATACGCTTCGTGGACATGTCACTCCAATCCCACCGGACCTCCGGTGGCCCGGTTCGGTCCGTTCGCGGCAAGCGTGTTCGGTTGAGGCCCGAGGACAGGGTGTCGGCAAAGTCGGTGTGAGGGGCCCTGCGCAGCTGCGGAGGGCTGTGAAGGTCCGTGAAGGGGCCCTTCACGGACTCTGAGTCCGTGAAGGGCCCCTTCACAGACCCGGGACAGGTCCGGCGCACACCACGAGGTGGTCGCGCATCTCGAATAGCTCCGCTTCGCCTGCTGCCGGGCGCATTCGACGAAGAGGGCAGCTGTCGTCGATGATGACGTGGCAGCCACGGCTCTCTCTGCTGATCACGGGTCCTCCACCAACTTTGCCGGGACCCCGAGGACGTCGGCGTCCGCCCGCTCGTGGCTGCTTTCACGCCGTGATCCCGGCGACGGTAAGGGTGGTGCTCGTGCCGCCACCCCGCATGCCGATCGGCGGCGCGTCGGGTCGTGCACTCGGTACGACTCAGATGACGATGACCCGGCGTCCGCGCGTGTGGCCGGCCTGGCTGTCGATTTGCGCGGTCGCGGCGTCAGCGAGGGGGTAGGTCCGCTCCACCGGGATACGCAGCTTGCCCGCGGCGACAAGGTCGACGATCTCGTCGAGAGCGTCCTGCACACTGCCTGCCGTCCCGGAGAACCGCACACCGTGCTCTGGTGCGCTGAGATCGGCCATGGAGATGACCTTATGCGGGTCTCCGGTCAGCTCCACCAGTTCGGGAACCACCCCGGAACCGGCGACGTCGAGCGCCGCGTCGACCTTGCCGAGTTGCCGCACTCGCTCGACCCAGCCGGGACCGTAGGTGGTGGCGAGGGCACCCAGACTGCGAACATAGTCCTGACTGTCCGGCCCGGCGACGCCGATGACGGCGATGCCGCGCTCGCGGGCGACCGGCAGCACCACCGATCCGACTCCACCAGAGGCACCGCTGACGAGCAGCGTCTGTCCGGGCTGCACGCCGACCTGGCGCAGGACACGCAGCGAGGACTCGGCGATGGAGGCATAGCCGGCCGTCTCTTCGAAGGTCAGGCCCTCGGGTATCGGAACCCACGCCGACAGCACCGCGAACTCCGCGTAGGTCTGCGAGCCTTCGCCGAACACGCGGTCGCCGATCTCGACCCCGGTGACGCCCTCGCCGATCTCGTCCACCACGCCCGACGCGTCGAGTCCCACCCCGGAGGGCAGCTCGATCGGGTGTGAGTCCCGGAACTGGCCTTCGCGAACCCGCCAGTCGTGGGCATTCACACCAGTGGCCCGCACGGCGATGCGCACCTCGCCGGGGCCTGCGTGCGGCTCCTCGGCATCGACGAGCTGCAAGACGTCCGGCCCACCGTACTCGGCGAAGATCACCTTTTTCATAGCCTGAAGTTAGCACTATCTGTTATGGTTTCACAACAGATATTGTTTCGTACCTGATAGGTTCTAGCTCATGACCGATGTGCCGCTGGGACGTCGCGAGCGCAAGAAGGCCGCGACCCGTCAGAAGATCGCCGACACCGCACTGCGGCTCTTTCTCGAACGTGGGTATGACGCGGTGGGGATCCGCGAGGTGGCCGCCGCCGCCGATGTGGCGGTGACCACGGTCTTCTCTCACTTCGCCTCGAAAGAGTCGCTGGTGTTCGAGCGGGACGACGACTTCGAACAGCGCCTCATGCGGGCGGTCACGCACCGCTCCGCCGACGAGCCGCTGATGGCGGCACTGCGCCGCGAGATCCAGGGACTGATCCGACACTGCACCGCCGAGGGCACCGCCCCGTACTGGCAGATGATCGACGAGTCGCCCGCGCTGCGGGACTTCGAGAAGTCGATGAGATTACGCCACGCGGAGTCGCTGGCCACCGCCATCGCGGCCGACCGCGACCTGCCGGAGGGCGCCATAGCCTGCCGGACCATCGCGCGATTCGTGATCGACGCCTTCTCGATCGGCCGCGAAGCCGCCGATCCGGAGGCCGCCGTGAACGAGATCTTCCGGATGATCGAGGCGGCCTGGGAGGTCGCGGGCGGTGCGCGGTCCCTGCGCGGGACTGCTCGCTCAGGCGCGGTGACGAGCCGGCGCCCTCCCGCACGTTCGTCGTCGCCCATTGCGCCGACGGCCGGCAATGGCTAGCCTCGCAGAACCTGATATACCGGTCGGTTTGAATTCACCCCCTCCTATGGTCTGGAGACGAACGTGGTCGGTGGAGTCTGGACGCGCCTGCCGGCCAGAACGCCACCGCACGCCGCCCTGCCTATGGCTCCCCAGCGCATAGGTCTGCCGCGCGGCCGGCTTCCGCACAAGCACAGACCGGCACTGCCCGCGCAGCGCTGTTGCCTGGGTCTAGCCCCTTTGTGGTGCTGACAGCAAGAGGAGCACGAGATGTACAAGCCGCGTATCGACGCCGATATGCATATGACGACCCGTGATGGCGTCACTCTTGCCGGCGACCTTTACCGTCCGGCCGACGACGGTCACTGGCCGGTGTTGTTGCACCGAACGCCCTACGACCGCACGGATCCCTTCCGCGTGTCGGGGATCGTCGCCGACCCGTTGTGGCTCGCCCGCCAGGGCTTCGCCGTGCTCGTCCAGGATGTTCGCGGCCGGTTCGGGTCCGGCGGCGAGTTCGACTTCATCACCCAGGAGTACAACGACTCCTACGATGCCATCGACTGGGCCGCGGCACAGCCCTGGAGCGACGGAAACGTCGGGATCTACGGCTCGTCCTATCTCGGCATGACCGTGCTGCAGGCCGTTGCCTCGCGCAACCCGCACCTCAAAGCGGCGGTCGCCATGATCGGCACGGTCGACATGCGCCACACCGCCCGTCCGGGCGGCGCTTTCGAACTCGGGTTCCTGACGACCTACGGCCTCGGCCTGGCTCTCGCCGGCCTCGATCACAGTTCTCTGGACGCCGCCGAACGGGAGCGTGCGCGCAAGCTGCTCACCGAGGTCCTCGCCGACCGGTACAGCACCGCGAGCCGGCTACCGCTGACCGATATCGCTCCGCTCGACGACAGGCGGATCGCGCCGTTCTGGACCGACTGGCTTCGTTCGCCGCACGACCCGTTCTGGGACACGCCGAACCTGCTCACCGAACCTGAACGAGTCACCATCCCGTTTCTGCAGATCAGCGGATATCGAGACTTCTGCGCTCCCACCCAGTTCCGGCTCGCCAACCGGCTGGCCGGCAACGAGAACGCCGGCCTGATCGCCGGGCCGTGGACCCATATGAGCACCTACACCGCGTTCAGCCAGGTCGGCGCACGCGTTCTCGACAACGCCGCGGCCGGAGTGCCGACGTGGGGCCCGGTGCTCGCCGCGTACTTCGACCGTCACCTGCGCGGCGGCGACGGTTCGGGCTATCCCATCGCCGCGCCGTACCTGTCCGGGCCCGGACAGGTCACCTACTTCGTCGGCGGGTCGAACACCTGGGCACACGCTCCCTCGTGGCCCCCGGCGTCGACGGCTCAAGAGTGGTTCCTGGTCTCCGATGGCGACGCGCGGACCGCGAGTGGTGACGGCCGATTGACCGCCACGGCCGGCGACCACACGGGCGCCGCTTCCGACACTTTCACCGCCGATCCGCACAACCCGTTCCCCTCACACGGTGGGGCGGCCATGTTCGACGCCGGCGGCGGCGCGGCGCTACCGGAGGGTATCCAGGATCAGCGCGTGGTCGACGGACGTGAGGATGTGCTGGTCTATACCAGTGCGCCGTTGGTCGAGGATCTGACCATCGCCGGGCAGGCCGAGCTGGTCGCGTTCGTCACCAGCACTGCACCGGACGCGGATGTGTGCGTCACTTTGGTGGACGTCGAACCCGACGGTTTCGCCGTCAACGTCGCCGATGGCGTGCAGCGAGCGCGCTACCGCAACGGCACGGACGATGCGTGGCTCGACCCTGACCAGCCCAGCACCGTCACCGTCACACTGTCCGACGTCGCACACCAGTTCAGCCGCGGCCATCGCATCCGTGTCCAGGTCGCCGGATTCAGCTTCCCGCGATACAGCCGCAACCTCCACACGCGCTCCATCCCGGAGTTCGCGACCCTCGACGAAGCAGCCGTCGCGCAGCACACCCTGCATCACGCCGCGGCGGCTCCCTCGACGCTGCGGCTGCCCGTCCGCGAGTCCTGAACAACCACTACGAGTAAAGGAGTCCACAGTGTCCCAAGTTTCAGAACTTGTTGTCATAGCCCACTTGCAGGCGAAGCCGGGCCAAGGTCCCGAGCTGCTGTCCCTGCTGTCCGACCTGGCCGCCGAGGTGCTGCGCACCGAACCCGGCACCTTGCGCTACGCGTTTCTCGTCGAACCGGGCACCGACCCGCTGCGAGTGACGGTGATCGAGGGCTATGCCTCGCGCGCCGCCGCGGACGCACACAACACCGGGGTGCTGACCAACTACCTCCCTCGGCTGCTCGAACTGCTCGACGTGGCTCCTGTGACAGTCGAGCTGCAACCGGCGGAGATGAAGGTATCCACCGACGACGAGGCCGCCGCCGCCCGGCTGAGCGTCTAGCTGCCTCGTCCAGAAACGTTGACGCTGTCATGGTGTCGCGTGGGCATCCAGGCCGGTGGTCGTGCGGCTGGCTGTGGAGGTGCGGTTGCCGCGGTCCGGGATCCTGCCGGCGCATCGCCACCGGCAAACCCGCGATTGCCGGTTACCTCCACGGGCGCAACCGCTACCGCCACCCCGGACGCCACTTCGCCGTCAACTCCAAGATCCGCCGACCCCGATTGCGAACCCAACGCAATCGACACCGGAGCGCGAACTTGAGGAAACCCGCGTATAGCTCACCAGCTTCGCGCGTTCCCGATCCCCGCGACGTCTCGGGCGACGATGTGACTTGTTCTGTTGGCAGCCTCACGGCAACCCCAGCAGGGCGTGTGCGGAAACGTCCAGCGCGCTCGCGAACCCCTGGTCACCTTCGTGGCCAGGGGTTCTGTGCCCGGCAGGACTACAACCCATTCGACGACCCAACATCTTCAGCGACGCCAACCGGGTCGCGCCCCGTCATCGAGAGCGGCAACGTGGTCAAGGATCACCGTTGCGCCTGACCGCCCGGCACCCGTTGGACATCCCACCGGTCGCCCGCGCGGTCCTCACCCCGCAGCGGTTCTGGTCGCGCGCGACCGGCCGGGCTCCCGCCGGCTCTGATCACACCTCCGGCCCGCTCGTGTGTCGCCGCACGAAATCCGCGGCGAGCGTGGCCACGTCCTCCCACCCGGAGTCGAAGACCAGTGAGTGGCCACGGCCGGGTACTTCCTGGATCTCGGTGATGTCGGTGTTGCGGGATTGTTTGCGGTAGGAGGCGTTCGCGATCGCCCACGGCACGATGTTGTCCTGCTCGCCGGACAGCAGTTTCATCGGTCCGCGGTCGGGTCCTTTCGTGATCACCTTGGTTTCGCTGCGCGGGTTGAGATTCGCGAACGCCGCCTGGAACAACGGAATACCCGAGCCCGGCACCGGAAACGTGTCATACAACGCGCGCGCCTCCCGCTCGGACACGGCGTTGGCGAACCCGAACCGAAACTGCTCGAAGGTCAGCATGACCGACCGCCGACGGTTGGCGGGGTTGCCGATCACCGGCCAGGCCGCCTTGAGTGAGGAGAACGGCAACGGCAGCACACCGCGGAACGGCCCCGGGTCGATCGGCACCGAGCACACGGCCAGCCCGCGCCCGGCCAGGCGCTGGGTGATCAGCCCGCCGAAGGAGTGTCCGACAATGGCAGGCTTGCGGTGCAGCCTGCCGATCGCTTCGGCGTAGTGATCGGTCACGGCGCCGACGGACTTGCCGGCGAACACCTCCGGGTGGGCGCGGCCCTCGGCCAAGCCGGCCGGGTCGTCCGGCCAGCCTGGCGCGACGGTCGCGAACCCGGCCGCGTCGAACAGGCGCCGCCAGGGATCCCAACTGCTGGCCAGCAGCCATAGTCCGTGCACGAACACCACCGGCTGCCGTCCGGACGCGTTCGCATCGTCGATCTCGGACAGTTCGCGGGGGGTGAGGGTCATGATCGAGTCTCCGTCTGCCATCAGGCGGTCGTTTCGGCGGGATGTGCGGGATGTGTGCTGGATGCAGTGCCGCGCGCAACACTGTGGTGGCCGGTGCGATGGCCGCGGTCGCCGGCCTGGGCGCGTTGAACATCACGAAGTCGTGGATGATCCCGCTGTAGTGCACCGCCGTGGCCGGCATTCCCGCGGCGCGCAGCGTGGCCGCGCAGTCATCGCCCGCGGCGCGCAGTACGTCGCGTCGGCGGTGATCACCAACGCCGGCGGCGGTCTCGCCAACTGCTCCGTGCTGGCCCGCAACGGGGACGCGGTGATCTGGGGCCGGTCTTGCTCGCTGATGGTGTACTGGTCCCAGAACCACCGCATGTCCGCGCGGGTGAGGAAGTAGCCCTCGGCGAAGCGGCGGTAGGAATCGATGTTGAAGGCGGCGTCGGTGACCGGATAGAACAGCACCTGCTGGACGAAGCCGACATTGCGACGTCGCTTGGTCAGCAGGGTCACGACGATGGCCATATTGCCGCCCACCGAGCCGCTCGCGACCGCGATACGCGTCGGGTCGAGCATGTTCGCCGCACTATCCCGGCCCGCGACGGCGTAGCACTGTTCGATCGCGGTCGGGTAGCGCGCCTCCGGCGAGCGGTCGTACTCCGGGAACACGACCGCGGCGTTCGCGCCGAGGTTGCGGAAAAGGCGGTCGTGGGCGTGCGCGTCGCCGAACACCCAGTCGGTGCCGTGCACGTAGACGATCACCGGCAGCGTGCCCTCCGCGCGGGCGGATCACGCCGCCCTTGATCGTGATCCACTTGTCGTGGACCTCGGGCTTGGCGATCTCGCTGCGCTGTGCGTCGTCCACGGCCGTGCGGTCTTCGGCTGAGGGCAGTTGGCAGCGGACCGGCGGGTTCGCGGTGGCCTCGGCGAATGCCTGGGCGGCGGGCTCGCGTGACAGGTGGTGCGGGTTGGCGGGCATGGCGACTCCTCTGGGCCGACGTCGTGTGGCCCGTGCGGGTTGGAGTCTTGTCATGCCTGGTGAGTTGGGCAATGGAGTGATCACCAGCCGGTCGCGCCCGCAGATGTGCGTTGCTCCATATCGATGTGGAGCGCAGCGGCTACAGTCCCGGACATGGTGGCGGATCGGGCGGTGTGGGCGGAGCTGATCGGCACCGTTCGGGCCGAAATCGACGAGGCGATCGAAAACACGCTACGCGGCACGCGCACGTTGCCCACCTACGAGGGCGTCAGCGACGACGCCAAGCGCGCGCTGGTGGCGCACAGCTACACCACGGTACTGACCGGCATGCAAGATCGGCGCCGGCCCGACGGCAGCGAGGACGGCGAGTTCTTCCAGCAGGCCGGCGAGACCCGGGGACGGCAAGGCGTCACCATCCGGGACATGCTGGCGCTGTGGCGCATCGGACTGGAGAACCTGCACGCCCTGGCCCGACGCGTCGCCGCACCCTGCCCCGATCGCGACGCCCTGCTGTTGGAGTTCCTCGAACTCGCCCTGGCCTGGGACGACTTCGCGATGATGCACGTCGCCGAGGGCAACCGCCGCGGTGAGCTCAGCGTCGCCCGCGAAATCCAGCACTCACAGACCAACTGCGTGCGCCGTGTCCTGTCCGGCACCGCCTCGGCCGCCGAGATCCGCGCGGCCATCCGACCGCTGGGCCTGGATCCGCACGGCAGCTACCACGCGGTCCGGACCCGGCCCATGCCTGGTTTCGAGATGGAGGCGATCGAACGCTTCCTGGACGCCGACGGCCGCCAACGCGCCGGCAACGGACTCCTCGCGCTCATCGACGGAGACGCCTGCGGGTTCATCGCCACCCTGCCGCGCACCGGGCCGCCGTGCGCGGTCGGTGTAGCCCCGCCCGCACCCCTGGTCGCCATGCCCAGCGCCTTCCGTCAAGCCACCCGCGCGCTGGACACCGCGCTCACCCTGGGTTTCAAGGGCCTGTTCGAGATCGGCGACCTCGGCGTGCACCCGGCCCTGGTCACCGACGGCGAAGTCGGCGACGTCCTGCTCCGGCGCTACCTCGAACCCGTCCTCGCCCTCCCCGGCGGCGCGGCGATCGTCAAAACGGTGGAGCGCTACCTGGTCAACGACCGCAGCGTCGACATCACCGCCCGAGAACTCGCCATCCACCCCAACACCGTCCGACAACGGCTGGGCCGCTTCGAGACCACCACGCAACGATCCCTCCGCGACACCGAGGCCGTCGTCGAACTGTGGTGGGCACTGCAACGCCGCCACCTCACCATGCCGTGACCAGCCGAGAGCCACACACCTTGTCGGCTGAGCAACTCCGACGTCGCCACGCCGGCGCGCGGTTTCTCCTGGGGGCCATCCGGTCTGCGTGGCGACGTAGGTGAAGTCCGCGACCCACGCCAGGTTCGGGGCATCGGCGGTGAAGTCCCGGTTGAGCCGGTCCTCAGGCCGCACGTCGTCTTTGGCGCGGATCATGGTTCGCGGTGGACGACCCCGGGTCACTTCCCGCAGCCCCGGCTTGCGCATGATGCGATCGACGGTAAGACCCGGGCAGCTTGCCGTGGCAGGGGCCTACCTGTGTCCGACGTTCGGTACCTTGGCACCTGCCGTGGCCGTTCCCTCGCTCGATCATGTTCGGCTTCACCGCGCGTGGACCGCGCGGCGGCGCTGGCCTGAGCCGGCGGTGAGGTCGAGGAGGAGCACTGGTTTCGCGCCGACATCCCACGCGGGGTTTCGCCGCCGGCCTTGCGTAGTGAGGGCGAGGTCCAAGCCCGATCGTGGGCGGCGCGGTGAAGATGATCCTGCCGAGCAACTCCTCGATGGCACGCGTCCTGCTCCAGGCTTGGGCGGAGGCGGGACTCTGATGCCTTCCGGCGCGCTGGCGGGGCGTCTCCGTTGTGGCGTATCTGGTTCGTTACCCTGCCCGGGTGGTAGGAGAGCGAGGGAGACAACGGGTAGCGCGAGCGTTCGAAGCCTGGGCCGCGATACGCGGTTTTCTGCCTGCGGATTCCGAAGGGCGCCAGGTGTGGCGGGACCGGATCGAGATCATCCTGCAGGGCCGCGGAGAATATCTGGGGCGGCCGGATGCCACGCTGTGGCGAAGTGGTGACGTGCACCGGGTGTTGATGGACCATCTGGTGCCCCGGCAGAACGACGCGTGGGGTCTGGCCGAGCATGGCGTCGAGACCCTCCGGCGGTTCCTGGAGTTCTTGGACGACACCGAACGGCTGCACCCGCGCTCCACGAAAGTGACAACGCTGCTGAAGGAGCTGGACCGGGCGGCGCCCGGGTTCCCCGCGGCGATGGCCGATACCTCCCGCTACCGGCTGGCCAAGCGGGTGTGGACGGCGATGCGTGCCGACGGGCTGAGCGATGACTCCGACCCGGCCGAGATCGACCGGTGGGCCGAGCGATTCAGCACGCTGGACGCCGACGGCCGGCGTCCGGTGCTCGGCGAGCTGCTCGACGAGAACCCGGAGTACGCGTTCGCGCGGCTGCTTGTGCACGGCGGCGAGGTAGCGCTGCTCAAGCCGGGAATGCCGGCGGACAAGCGGCTGATATGGCCGGACGCCGGTGAGTGCGACTGCGGCTGTGCGGATCGCGAAACGCCCGTCCCGGAGGGTCTTCCGACGGAACGGGAACTGGGTGCGGCCGTCGCTGGAAGCACGCTGCTGCAACGGTTGTCCGCACTCGGTGCCTGGGCAAGTGCACAGGGCCGTCCGGTGGACCGCCGCGGTGAACCGTTGCGCAAGGAGCTCGCATCTGTCGCGTCCGCGGTCGGGATGGCCGGTGCGGGCCGCGCGGCTCGGTGTCTGGCGGACGTGCCGGCACTGGCAGTGCTCTGGGAACTGGCTCTGGAGCTCGATGTGCTCAGCCTGCGCCGGAACCGGGTCTGCGCCGGAGACCGGATGGCCGGCATCCGGTCCGCGCTCGGTGGCGAAACGTCGCCCGACGCCGCACTGGACGTCTGGGACGACGTCCACGACGTCGTGCTCGTCTCGGTCGCCGCGGTGATCGGGCCCGAGCTCGGACATCTTTCCGGCTTCGGCGAGCAGCTGATCCCGCATCTGCTCGGAAACCTGTACACCCAGTGTCCTCAGGGGGAGTTCGCCGACGTCCGGTCGCTCATCGACGAAGTGGTCTCCGAGACCACGGAGGACCTCCCCGCTGCGGCCGCGGACATCGCCGGGATGCTCGCGATACCGGTTCTCGGGCACGGCCTGGCCGCGCTGGCCGAGCACGGCGCCGTCCAGGTCGACGGAGCCGGGGCCGCTTCGAGTGCGTCCTGGGCGGCGCTCGAAGCCGGGACTCCGGCATGGGCAGCAGATGTGCCCGACGGACTGCGGGTGCGTCTGACTGACCTGGGTCGGCGACTGGTGTACATGCGCCTCACCGGCGTCTCCCGTTTGGTCCCGGCGTAGCGAAAGGGGTTGAGGATGGGTAAGCGAAATCGCGAAAAGCGGGCGGCGAAGAAGCGCGCCCGGGGCGGGCAAGGCCCCACCCCACCCCGGCACGGTGGCTTTTCCAGCGCCGCTGCCGAGGACTTCTGGACCCCGCCGCCCCCGATGGTGTCGCCTGAGCTGGTGGCGAACGAGCTGACACATGCGGCGCACGCCCACGCCTCGGGCCATCCTTCCGCGGCGGAGGACTTCGCGACCACCTTCACCCGCGGCCGTTTCGCCGCCGCGACCCGGACCGTGGCCATGGGTGCCGGAATCGCGCTGGCCTCGGTGCTCGGCCGGCTCTGGGAAGCAGGCTGGACGCCCGCCGATGTCTGCGAGTACGCCCGCCGTAACGTCGGTGACGAGGCGACCGGCCTGCTGGTGGACGGCATCGCCGCGGACACTGCGAAGCACGCGTCGGCCACGGTGGACGAGCGCTGGGTGGCGCAGGTGCAGGGGATCGGTGCCGACGTCTGGTGGTCGCACGACCGGCCGCATTTCCTGCAGTGGGCCGAACGCGCCGGCGTCGTGATGGCCCAGGCGCTCCTGACGGTGACCGGGTTGCTTGCCGAGCTGATGACGCTTCCGGAACTGCCGGTCATCGTGCCGCCGCCGGGCTCGCGGGTCGCCAGAGCGACCCGGTCGGCACGCGGAGTCGACCAGAAGGTCCTCGGCCGGGTCCGGGGGTTGCTGGCCAAAGCGGAGTCGACCCAGTTCCCGGAGGAGGCCGAGGCTTTGTCGGCCAAGGCACAAGAACTGATGAACCGCTATGCCTTCGAGCGAGCCCTGCTCGATGCCGACGCGCACCGCAAGCAGACCGCGAGTTCAACGCGGATGTGGCTGGACGCCCCCTACGTCGAAGCCAAGTCACACCTGGTCGCCGCGATCGCCCAGGCCAACCGGTGCCGGTCGGTGTTCTACGCGAAGCTGGGCTTCGTGGCATTGGTCGGCGAGGAGATGGACCTGGAGATCACTGAGCTGCTGACCACGTCGCTGCTGGTCCAGGCCACCCACGCGATGGTCGCCGAGGGCCGCCACATCACACGCACCGGAAGTTCGCGTACCCGTTCGTTCCGGCGGTCGTTCCTGGTCTCCTACGCGGTCCGCATCGGTGAACGCCTCGCCGAGGCCGGTTCGCGCGCGCACGACCCGGTCGAGGACGCGCGGCTGCTGCCGGTGCTGACCGACCGCTCCCGCGTGGTCGAGGAGACCTTCGAGGCGATGTTCAGCGGTGCTCTCGTCCAGCGGTCGGCGCCGGTCAGCAACGGGGCGGGCTGGCAGGCCGGCCGAGCTGCCGCCGACCACGCCGACCTGACGATCGAGCGCGAAGCCGTCGACGCCTGAACCGGCTCAGCGATCGCAAGTCCCTTGTGTCAACTGCCTGGACCGCGCACCAACAAGGCAGTATACGAGCCTGAACCCACTGGGCAGCGGCTTACGGTGTCCGTGAAACCACCTAACGCAAAGATCCAGTGCCAGGGATACCGTCGCACCCTCAAGGCTCATGACGGAGGGTCGCACCCGCTGCTCATGACGAAGGTGTGAACCTTCCGTTGTCCGAACATGGTTCCCGGGACGGCCCCGCACAAGAGCGGGCGGCCTTTCAATCGGGCCGAGGCGGCTCCCGTGATCGGGATCCTGCGCCACACCGGAGCCGCGTCGAAGAACAGCTCGAACTCACGCAGGGGTGGCTGCGCTGATACCCGGCCCCATCGGCGAGATGGTGCCCCGTTGCAGATCGGTCCCCCAAGATCGACTGCGAGCGCGGGATTCCCGCCGACGCCGTGCCGCGCTTCGCTACAGTGTGCGACCTCCCACAACCCAGGGCCCTTGGCGAGGCACGTTGGTCACATATCGCCAGGCTTGTTCTGAGAATCCGATCACGCGTACACCTTGCGACCCATCGGCCTCAGTCGTCCCAGAATCCTGGGTGCCCGGGGATGTCGTTCGAATCGTGTCGGTGGCGACCGCTACCTTGACCGCATGCAGCTGGTCACCCTGTCGGACGTTGATGAGGTCGAGCTCGAACGCGCGGTGGGAAGCGCTGCCCACGCACGGGGGCGCCGGTACGCACAGCGGCGCGCGGTACTCGCGATGCGCTGGGATTCCTCGGAGAACGCACTGCATGGAAGTGTGGAGGGAACCGACGTCTACGAAACGACGGCGTATTTCTCATCCAATGGAGGCTTCGCCCACGGCACATGCGACTGTCCTGTCGGGTTCAACTGCAAGCATGTCGTGGCACTCGTGCTCACCGCGACGGATCCCGCACGGGCACGGACTCGATCGGTTCGGTCCCCGCGCACCGGCGTGAGCGCGGCACCGCGAACGCCGGCCTGGGAGACGTCTCTGGGTTCACTCGTGCGGTCCCCGCAGGGGGCCACGACGAACCGGCCGAGCGGGACACCGCTGGCCATTGAATTGACGCTGGCAACCTCCGCGCGTCCCGCGCTGGTGGCCCGTCTGGTGAAGCCGGGCAAGAACACCTGGGTCGGCAGCGGTCTGAGCTGGACCAAACTGGGCTCACTGCGGTACTACGGTGACTACGTCGCCGCGCACGTCAGTCTGCTCCAGGAGATGTACGCCCTCTACCAGTCACGGGTCGATGCTTCGCGTCAGTACTCCTACGGCGAGGTGAAATCCCTCGACCTGGCCGCGTTCGAGAGCCGTCGGCTCTGGCCGCTGCTGGACGAGGCTGACGCGGTCGGCGTACGGCTGGTGCACGGCAAGAAGTACCTCGGCGAGCTGGAGCGGTACGACTCCGCCGAGCTCTGCCTGGACGTCACTCAGGGCGAGCGGTCCCGGTCGCTTGAGGTCACCCCGGCGATCGGCGTCGATGGCGTCCGCCTGGACGCGCTGCCGATCCGGTTCATCGGCGGCGAAGGCCACGGCCTCGTCTACGTCGACCGCGCCGACGCCGAGCGGACACGCGACCCGGGTGACTGGCACCTCCGGCTGGCGAGGCTTACCACAGCCGCGCCGCCGCAATTGCAGCAGTTGACCCTGGAAAACCAGCGTCTGTCAATTCCCGGCACCCAGGTATCGCGCTTCCGCAACGAGTACTACCCGCGGCTGCGCCATCTGGCCACCGTGATCTCGTCCGATGGAGCCTTCACGCCACCGGAGATTCCGGATCCCACCCTGGTCCTGCGCGCGTCGTACGGGCCTGGTCACGACCTCGACGTGAATTGGGAATGGGCGTACGACATCGGCGACTCCCGGCTCCGCACGCCCCTGCACCCGGACCCGGCCGACGCCGGCTACCGGGACCTCGAGCGAGAACGCACCATCCTGGCCGATCTTGGGTTCCCGTTCGAGCAGCCCAACCCGAGCGGCACGGACGCCGAGCCGACCGCTCAGCCGGCCACCGGTTTGCCGACATTGACGGCCGCGCGCGCCACGCTCGGCGGCATCGACACGATGAGGTTCACGACGGAGGTACTGCCGCAGCTGGCCGACCGACCCACCGTTACCGTGGAGATCGACGGCGAGCAGGCCGACTACCGGGAGGCCGGCGACTCGCTGACCATCGGTGTATCGGCCGACGAGGTCGAGGGGGACCCCGACTGGTTCGGCCTCGGGGTCACGATCTCCGTGGAAGGTCAGCACGTCCCGTTCACCGAGGTCTTCCTCGCCCTGGCCAGGAACGATTCGCACATGCTGCTCCCCAGCGGTGCCTACTTCTCGCTGGAGAAGCCTGAGCTGCAGGCGCTCCGGAAGCTGATGGAGGAGGCCCGGGCACTCCAAGACTCCCCCGGGGGCCCGCTCAAGATCAGCCGATTCCAGGTCGGGTTGTGGGACGAACTGGCCGCGCTCGGCGTGGTCGAGCGTCAGGCGAAAGCATGGCAGCAGCAACTCGCGGAGCTACGGTCGATCGACACACTCGACTCGACGGAGCCACCGGACGCGATCGAGGCGCGCTTGCGTCCCTATCAACTTGAGGGGTTCCGCTGGCTGACGTTTCTGTGGAAGTTCCAGCTGGGCGGCATCCTCGCCGACGACATGGGGCTGGGCAAGACACTGCAGACCCTGGCGCTGATCTGTCATGCCAAGCACGACGATCCCACCATCGCACCGTTCCTCATCGTCGCGCCGACCAGCGTCGTGTCGAACTGGGCAGCCGAAGCCGCACGTTTCACTCCGGGGCTGAAAGTGGTGGCGATCTCGGAAACCCAGCGGCGGCGCGGCCATACCCTCGGCGAAGTCATCGCGGGCGCCGACGTCGTGGTGACCTCTTACACGCTGTTCCGGCTCGAGGTCGACGCGTATTCCGAACGGCCGTGGTCAGGACTGGTTCTCGACGAAGCCCAGTTCGTCAAGAACCACCAGTCGAAGATCTACCAGTGCACACGGACCCTGTCGGCGCCGTTCAAGCTTGCGATCACCGGAACACCGATGGAAAACAACCTGATGGAGCTGTGGTCGCTCCTGTCGATCACAGCACCGGGCCTGTTCCCGAATCCGACCCGCTTCGAACACTACTATGCCCGCCCGATCGAAAAGCGCGGCGAGACTGAGCTGCTCGCGCAATTCCGCCGGCGGATCAAGCCATTGGTCAAGCGGCGCAGCAAAGAACAGGTAGCCGCCGACTTGCCCGCCAAGCAAGAGCAGACGCTCGAAGTGGAGCTGCATCCGCGGCACCGGAAAATCTACGAGACTCATTTGCAGCGGGAGCGGCAGAAGATCCTCGGCCTGGTCGACGATCTCAACAAGAACCGCTTCACCATCTTCCGATCGCTGACCCTGCTGCGCCAGCTAAGCCTGCATGCGGCACTCATCGACGAGAAACACCAGAAAATCCCTTGTGCCAAAGTTGAAGCGCTGCGCGAACACCTTCAGGACGTGATCGACGGCGGGCATCGGGCTCTGATCTTCAGCCAGTTCACCGGCTTTCTCGACATCGTGCGCAAGCACCTGGACGCGGCGGGTGTCGAATACTGCTACCTCGACGGCAAAACGCGGAATCGGGCCACCGTGCTGAAGCAGTTCAAGAACGGCTCGGTTCCGGTGTTCCTGATCAGTCTCAAGGCGGGCGGGTTCGGCCTGAACCTGACCGAGGCGGACTACTGCTTCCTACTGGACCCATGGTGGAACCCCGCTACCGAAGCACAGGCGATCGACCGGACCCATCGCATCGGGCAGACCAGGAACGTCATGGTGTACCGCCTCATCGCCAAGGACACCATCGAGGAGAAAGTGATGGCTCTGAAGGCCAAGAAGGCAGAACTGTTCTCCAGCGTCATGGACGACGGCAATACGTTCGGCACCGCACTGGACGCCGACGACATCCGCGGCCTGTTCAGCTGACCTCGATCATTTCGCGCTGGTGACGGTGATCACCGCCCGCGAGTCGCGCTGATAACCGAGCACCTGCCGATGCGCAGGACTCCGATGCCGGACGTGACCGGGGCGCCTGCTTCAGCCGCCGGTCCCGCCGGCGCCGCGTCGCGCGGTGGGCGAGCACGTCGCGGATGCGCTGCCTGCCCGTGATGGCTCGGAGATCCGCGAAAGCGACCGGCTTCAGGTCCCCAGGCCGGGCGCCGTCCCGTTCGATCTCCCATGCGTCCAGGTCGTCGATGAGCCGACCCAGGCGTGGATCGGGTGGATTCCCGTCGACTGATTGATCACGGGCGAGCCTGGGCGTGCAGCAACTCCTGCAGCTCAGTGACGACCGCGGTGGCGGTGCACGGCAGCGGGTCGCGGTAGCCCGTGCCGTCTCGGTCGTACACCGCGGCGGTGGTGAACGGCGAAACCTCTTGCTGCACACCGAAACGGGCCAGGCCGCTGACCTACTGGAACTCTCCGATCGGCGGCGCGAGCCGCGCCGGGGAAGTCCGGCTGATCGGAAGTTCATCGCGACGCTCGCTCACGCCGCTGACCACGCACCGGGAGGCGGGTATTCGAGTTGGTGTCCCGCGGGTCTTGGCCGAAGGCCGCGCCCGCACCGGGATCAAGCTCACAAGAACCGCGGCAGTGACTGTACGTAAGGTTCACACACCGGCTCGACCCCTCTTACCGCAGAAACCAAACGTTTCCGCAGGCCAGAGCACATGTCGATCGTAGTCTGTGCCCCCGGCAAGATTCGAACTTGCGACACCCGCTTTAGGAGAGCGGTGCTCTATCCCCTGAGCTACGAGGGCATGTACTGCCGAGGTGAAGCCTACTGGCTCCTCGCCCGGTGGCAAGCAGCAGGTCGTGGGTCGTCGGATCAGCTCGGCCGGCGTTGCGCTGCGCGGACCAGGCCGCCGCCGATGATCAGGCGTTGGATCTCGCTGGTTCCTTCGTACAGACGCAGCAGGCGGACGTCGCGGTAGATGCGTTCGACGGGCATTTCGCGCAGGTATCCGCTGCCGCCGTGGATCTGGACTGCCAGGTCGGCGGTGCGGCCGGCCATTTCGGTGCAGAAAAGCTTCGTGGCGGACGGGGCGATGCGGCGGTCTTCGCCGGTGACGTAGCGCCGGGCGGTGTCCCGGACCAGTGCCCGGCCGGCCAGTACGCCGGTCTGCTGGTCCGCGAGCATGGCCTGGACCAGCTGGAACTCGCCGATCGTGGTGCCGCCCTGGGTGGCGTTCGCGGCGTGTGTGACGGATTCGTCCAGTGCGCGCTGGGCGGTGCCGACGGCCAGGCCGGCGATGTGCACCCTGCCGCGGGTCAGCGAGGTCATGGCGGCTCGGTAGCCGTCGCCCTGCACGAGGGCTTCCGGGCCGACCTGGACCTGGTCGAAGGTGACGTCGGCGGTGCGCGAGCCCTCCTGGCCCATCTTCGCGTCCTTGACGCCGACGCCCACTCCGGGAGTGTCGGCAGGCACGAGGAATACGGCGATGCCGATGTCCGGGATGCGGGCGAAGGTCACGAACAGGTCGGCCTCGGTGGCGTTGGTGATGAACCGCTTGTTCCCGTTGATGACCCAGCCGTCAGCGGCGGGTTCGGCGGTGGTGCGCAGCCCGGCCGGATCGGAGCCGGCGCCCGGTTCGGTGAGTGCGAACGAGGCCACTACCTCTCCGGACGCCAGTTTCGGCAGCCAGGCGGCCTGCTGCTCCGCGGTGCCGAAGCCGACCAGCACCTGCCCGGCAATGCCGTTGTTGGTGCCGAACATCGAGCGCAATGCCAGTGAGGTGTAGCCGAGGGTCATGGCGACCTCGACATCCTGTACCAGATCGAGGCCGAGGCCGCCCCACTCCTGGGGGATCGCGTAACCGAACAGGCCCATGTCCTTGGCCTGCGCCCTGAGATCGGCGGGGATGTCGTCGGTCGCCATGATCTCGCGTTCCCGTGGCACGACCCGGGCGCGGACGAAGTCGTCGATCTGGGAGAGGACGTCGGCGAAGACGTCGTCCGGAACGTCCGGGTTTCCGGTGTACACAGTCCGACCACCTGTTCTCGCGGGAATTTCGGCCAGGGTACGGCGGCGAGCGGCCGCCTCGGAGCCGGTGCGGCGGGCCGATGACCACGATCCGATATCACTCTTGTGGGTTACCCTAGAAGTGTCTGACCAGCAGTTCATCTGCTTCCAGTGGACCAGTAACATCACCTGTTCGTGTCTGGTTTCCAAACCGTGGGCAACAGTAGGTAATCTTCCGTAACGGGTGCGGGGAGCCGGCTCCGACCCAGGGCTGCCGGAGGGCTTCGTTGATCAAGCTCATGTTCGCCGACGACGAGGAACTGGTTCGGTCGGGACTGCGCGCCATGATGTCGGGCGCCGCCGATATCGAGATCGTCGGCGAGGCGAGCGACGGCAGGACCGCGGTCGAGGTCGCGCGGCGTTATCACCCCGACGTCGTCCTGCTCGACATCAAGATGCGGGCCCCGGACGACGGTATCCGCGCGCTGCGGGCCATCCTCGCGCTGCCGGATCCGCCCAGCGTCGCGATGCTGACCACGTTCGACATCGACGAGTACGTCAGCCTCGCGCTGCGGCTCGGCGCGAATGGCTTCCTCCTCAAGGACATCGACCCGTCCGCGCTCCTGCGGGCCATCCGGGATCTCGCCGGCGGTGGCGCGGTGCTCGACCCGGGCGTGGCCGCGCGCATGGTGCAGACCCACCGGGACGAGCAGCGTGCCGCGCAGCCGGCGCGCAAGCTGCTGGCCTCGCTGTCCGAACGGGAACGCGAGGTGGTCGCGTTGATCGGTCAGGGGCTGTCCAACGCCGAGATCGGCGCCAGACTGCACCTGTCCGAGGCGACGGTGAAGGGGTACGTGTCGGCGGTGCTCTCGAAGATCGGCGCTGCCAACCGGGTGCAGGCTGCCCTGCTGGCCTATCGGGGTGGCCTGCTCGACCAGTAGGTAACCGGGCCAGCACCGAAGGGGCGGCGACGGGCTGCTACTCTCCGCCTCGCGCGGCGCTTGTCTGGGTCGCGCCGAACAGTGTGGTGCGAATGCTTGTGGGGTTGTGGTCATGGTGGCAACGGGCAAAGTAAGCCGATTCGACGATGTGCGCGGTTATGGGTTCATCTCCCTGGACAGTGGTGGCGAGGACGCGTTCCTCCACGTGAACGATCTGACTTTCGACAAGCGGCTGGTGGTACCGGGCGCCCGGGTGGAGTTCCTGCTCGAGGAAGGCGACCGCGGGCTGAAGGCGTCCCAGGTCCGGCTGGCCGAGCAGCCGGCGGCGCCGGTCGGCTCGTTCGCGGGATCGCACGAGCAGGACGAGCTTTGCGACCTGCTCTCGACCTCGCAGCTGACCGCGGAGCTGACCGAGCGGCTGCTCTTCGCGGTGCCGACGCTCACCGGCGAGCAAATCGTGGCGGTCCGGAAGGCCGTCGTCGGGGTCGCGCAGGTGCACCGTTGGATCGACGACTGAGCTTCTGCGGGCCCGGCGTGTCGAGCCGGAGCATCGGGTGTCGGAGGCCGGCCGGGCTACCCCGGTGACCGGCTCGGCCGGTAGGACCGGTCCATGGTCCTGACTGTGCTCGAATTCCTCGGGCTGGTCGCCTTCGCGGCGTCCGGCGCGCTCGCCGCCGTGCGGGCACGGCTGGACGTGTTCGGCGTGATCGTCCTCGGGCTCACCACCGCCCTCGGCGGCGGCATCCTACGCGACGTGCTGCTGGGCATCCATCCGCCGACGTCCTTGCGTAACTGGCCTTATCTGGCGGTCTGCGCGGCCACCGCGCTGATCGTGTTCGCCTTCCACCCGCAGGTCGCCCGGCTCCGGCGCGCGGTGCTGGTCGCGGACGCCCTCGGGCTCGGCGTGTTCGCCACGGCCGGGACCACGCTGGCGCTGAACGCGGGCGCGACCGTGTATGCGGCCTGTCTCATCGGCATGACCAGCGGAATCGGCGGTGGCGCGGTCCGCGATCTGCTGCTGCGCGAGATCCCGCTGGTGCTGCGTAAGGAAATCTACGCGGTGGCCGCGCTTACCGGGTCGGTGTGCGTCGGCGTCGGGCACGCGCTGCGGCTTCCCGCCGGTCCGGTCACGGTGGTGGCCGCGGCGGTGGTGGTGACTATCCGGATGCTCTCGCTCTGGCGGCATTGGAACGCGCCGGTCGCGCGGCCGGCCGACGAAGGTCCTTCGTGAGTTCTGCGTGTGTTCTTAGGCGGGTCTCAGCACTCTGCGTAAGACTGGCCGCATGCGCATCCTTGTAGTGGACGACGATCGTGCCGTCCGTGAGTCACTCAGACGGTCTCTGGAGTTCAACGGCTACACCGTGGAGCTGGCCAGCGATGGTGCGCAGGCGCTGGAGACGATTCTCGCCAACCGGCCCGACGCGTTGGTGCTCGACGTGATGATGCCGCGGCTGGACGGGCTCGAGGTGGCCCGGAGGCTGCGCAGCACTGGGGACGACCTGCCCATCCTCGTGCTGACCGCGCGGGACACCGTCTCCGACCGGGTCTCCGGTCTCGACGCCGGAGCCGACGACTATCTGCCCAAGCCGTTCGCGCTGGAGGAACTGCTCGCCCGGCTGCGCGCGTTGCTGCGCCGTGCGGTGCCGGACAACCAGCATGGCGACGTGAGCGAAGTGCTGTCCTTCGCCGATCTCACCCTGGAACCGGGCACTCGCGAGGTCCGCCGCGGCGGCCGCGAGATCAGCCTCACCCGAACCGAATTCGCGCTGCTCGAGCTGTTTCTTTCGTACCCCAAGCACGTGCTGACCCGCGGAAGGATCCTGGAGGAAGTATGGGGTTACGACTTCCCGACGTCGGGCAACGCGCTGGAGGTCTACGTCGGTTATTTGCGCCGCAAAACAGAGGCCGACGGGGAGCCGAGGCTGATCCACACGGTACGGGGAGTGGGGTACGTGCTGCGCGAAACTCCACCGTGACCGACGAGCCCACGGTGTCGACCGTCGATGTCAGCGATCCTCGTGGACAGCGGTGGGGCACTCGCCGATTCTCGTTGCGCGGCCGGGTCACGCTGCTCGCCGCGGCCTGTGTCGCCGGTGCGGTGGCGCTCGTCTCGCTGTGCGCTTACCTGATCGTGCAGAGCAATCTCTACCAGCAGCTCGACGACAACCTGCTGGCCCGCGCCAACGCGGCGGTGAACTCCCCGCAGGTGCAGACGCAGCTCCAGCAGGTGCCGGGGGCCTTCCTCGCCAGCGCCGACCTGAAGATCGGCCAGCTCAACGGCTGGACCGAGGCACTCGCCTATCCGCAGGCAGGCTCGCCGCCACCGGTGAGCCAGTCCGAATTGGACGTTGCCACCGGGCGCTCGGCGCAGTCGCTGCGGACCGACCAGAAGACCGACACCCGCGTGATCGCGCTTCCGATGGGACACGGCGAGGCGATGGTGCTGGCGCTGTCGATGGCACCCACCCAGCGCACGCTCAACGAGCTGGCCGTGGTGCTGTTCCTCGTCGGCGGTGCCGGGATCGTGGTCGCCGCCGGCGCGGGCACCGCGGTGGCCAGGGCCGGGCTGCGGCCGGTGGACCGGCTCACCTCGGCCGCCGAACGGGTCGCCGCGACCGGCGATCTGCGGCCGATCCCGGTGAGCGGGGACGACGAGCTCGCCCGGCTCACGCACAGCTTCAACACGATGCTCGGCACGGTCGCGGATTCGCAGGAACGCCAGCGCCGGCTCGTCGCCGACGCGGGACACGAGCTGCGGACTCCGCTGACCTCGTTGCGGACCAACCTGGAGCTGCTGCTCTCGGCCGACCGGCCGGGCGCGCCCTCGCTGCCCGCGGAGGACCGCGCGGAGATCGAGACCGACATCCGCGGCCAGCTCGACGAGCTGACCCAGCTCATCGGCGACCTGGTGGAGCTGGCCCGCCAGGACGAACCGCGCGAGCAGAACGAACGCGTCGAGCTGGTCGAGGTGGTGGAACGGGCGCTGGACCGGGCTCGCCGCCGGGCCGGCGAGATCGAGTTCGACGTGACGTTACAGCCGTGGGTGCTCACCGGGGACAACAGCGCGCTGGAGCGCGCGGTCCTGAACCTGCTCGACAACGCGGTCAAGTTCTCCCCGCCAGGCTCGCGCGTGCGCGTGGTGCTGCGGCCGCTTGGCGACGGCACTGCGGTGGTAGAGGTCGCCGACGCCGGGCCGGGAATCGCCGAAGAAGACCTGCCCAAGGTGTTCGACCGCTTCTACCGTTCTGCGGAAGCCCGCACGCTGCCGGGCTCCGGGCTGGGGCTGGCCATCGTGCAGAACGCCGCGGAACGGCACGGCGGCGCGGTGTACGCGAACCGCGCGCCTGAAGGCGGCGCGTTGCTGACCATCCGGCTGCCCGGCGAGCCTGGCTGATCACCGGCTCGTCCAGCCGGGGGACACTGAACTGCACGTCCCACGCCAGGCATGTTTGATCGTGTAGGATTTTGTGTGGTTCAGAAGTTCGTGCGTGGGGAGTGGGCGGTGCTCGCGCGGCAGAGACAGGCAGTGATTCTCGAGGAGGCCCGGCGGTCCGGCGCGGTCCGGGTCAGCGACCTCGTGGCGCGGCTCGGCGTGTCCGATATGACGGTGCGCCGGGACCTTGACGTGCTCGCGGGCCGCGGCCTGGTGGAGAAGGTCTACGGCGGTGCCACGTCGGTCGTCGGCAAGAGCACCGACGAGCCGGGGTTCGAGGCCAAGTCGGTGCGCCAGCTCGCGCAAAAGGAGGCCATCGCCGGGCTGGCCGCCTCACTGGTGAAGCCGGGTACCGCGATCGGCCTGTCCGCGGGCACCACCACCTGGACGCTCGCCCACGCCCTAGCCGGCGTCCCCGGCCTGACGGTCGTGACCAACTCGATCCAGGTCGCCGACGTGCTGCGGGCCTCCACCCAGCCGGACCGCACGGTGGTGCTCACCGGCGGGGTGCGCACCCCGTCCGACGCGCTGGTAGGCCCGGTCGCCGTGCACAGCCTCCGGTCACTGCACCTGGATCTGGTCTTCCTCGGCGTGCACGGAATGGCCGAGGGGCCGGGGTTCACCACCCCGAATCTCACCGAAAGCGAAACCGACCGGGCGCTGGTGGAGGCGGGCCGACGGCTCGTCGTGCTGGCCGACCACACGAAGTGGGGCACGGTCGGGATTTCCACCATCGCGGACCTCGACGAGGCGCACGCGGTGGTGACCGACGACGGCCTTTCCGTTCCGGCGCGGGAAATCCTCGCCGACCGGGTGGGAGAACTCCTGATCGCCGAGACGGCGGAGAATCTCGAGGCGGAAGAAGCGTGAAGCGCACTGTGCGGCACCTGGCCGATGGCCGGGAAATCATCTACTTCGACCACGCCGGCGCGCCGGAACGGTGTGCCGGGGACACCCGGGACCTGGCTCCGGTCGCGGCCGCCTCGGAGATCCGCCGTGATCCGCTGACCGGCGAGTGGGTGGCGATGGCCGCACACCGGCAGACCCGCACCTACAAACCGCCCGCCGATCTGTGCCCCCTGTGCCCGACCCGTCCGGGCAAGCCGAGCGAGATCCCGGAGGCGGGCTACGACGTGGTCGTCTTCGAGAACCGGTTCCCGTCGTTCTCCCAGCACGTGATCGGTGCACTGTCCACTGTGGATGATCTCGGCCTGGTGCCGGTCGCGCCGGGCCGCGCGCGGTGCGAGGTGATGTGTTTCACCAGTGACCACGATGGCGCGTTTTCCCGGCTGAGCCCGGAACAGGTGCGGCTGGTCGTGGACGCCTGGGCGGACCGCACCGCCGGGCTCGCGCAGGCCCCCGGGGTGGAGCAGGTCTTCCCCTTCGAGAACCGTGGTGAGGAGATCGGGGTCACGCTTTCCCACCCGCACGGCCAGATCTACGGTTACCCGTTCGTGACACCGAAGACGGAGCGGATGCTCGAGGTCGCCCGTGCCTACGCCGCCGAGCACGGTCGTCCGGTGCTGGGCGATGTCCTGGCCGCCGAACGGAAATCCGGCGCCAGGGTGATTGCCGAGGGGGAGCACTGGACCGCGTTCGTGCCACCTGCCGCGCGCTGGCCGGTGCACGTTCAGGTGGTGCCGCACCGGCAGGTACCGGACCTTCCGTCGCTGACCGACGCCGAGCGCGATGACTTCGCCGAGGTGTATCTCGACGTGCTGCGCCGGTGTGACGCGTTTTACGACCGCCCGTTGCCCTACATCGCCGGCTGGCATCAGGCGCCGGTGCACCGCGATCGCGACCTGTCCTGGCTGCACCTGGAATTGTTCTCGGTGCTGCGTTCGAAGGACAAGCTGAAGTACCTGGCGGGCTCCGAATCCGGAATGTCGGTGTGGATCAACGATGCCACCCCGGAACAGATCGCGGAGCGCCTTCGCGCAGCGGAGTGAGCGGTGCGCGCGGCATACTCATCTGCGAAACACAGGTTCGACTCAGGAACTTCTCAGGCCTAGCCGCTTAGGTGAGAACATGACCGAGAACGACCCCGACGCGCCCGATTCCGCGACGGGTCGCCAGGATCCGGGGGCCCAGCCGGGCGCCCCGGGCCAGGCGGCCTGGAACCAGCAGCAACCTGCTTCCGGCGAACCGGTCAGCCAGCCACCTGCCGGACAGCCCGGCCCGGCATACCGAACCACCGGTGGCGCGCCCAGCCCGTGGTCGGCGCAGGGCGCCGCAGCCGCGCACGGCAGCGCGGCTTCCGGCGGCCAAGGCAGCACGCCGGACGCCACCGCCGGGAGCCCGGCGGCAGGTTCGGCTTACGGTGGAACGGCTTCTGGTGACTCGGTTTCGGGGTCCTCAGCGGAAACTTCGTCGACCGGTTCCACATCAGGCGCAGCATCGAGTGGCTCGGCGTCCAACGCGTCGCCGGGCGGTGCGGCGTATGGAGCCTCGGCTGGTGAGGGCACAGCGCCGAGTAACCCCGCGCACGGCACGTCGGCCGGTGCGAGTGCGGTGCAGGGCGGCTCCGAGTACGGCACGCCAGCCGGTGGGACCGCGGCCTCCTCGCCGTATGGCGTTCCTGTCGGCTCGGCGCAGGGCGCGGCACCGGGCTCGGCGTATCCGGGCGGCCCGGGGCAGGGCTACGGCCAGCACCAGTCGTATCCGCCGGGTGGGCCGCAGACCAATCCGTATGGCACGCCGGACACTTCGGCGTATGGCGTCCCGTCTCAGCCGGCGAAGAAGCCCGGCCCGGGCAAGCTCTTGGCCGGTGTCGCAGCGATCGCACTCGTCATCGGCGGGGTGGCCGGTGGCACCGTCGGGTACCTGACCGGCGGATCGTCCGGGCCGTCGGTGAACGCGCTCGACCAGCCGAAGCCCGCGCAGCAAACCGGGAACGCCCCCACCGGGTCGATCGAGTCGGTCGCGCAGAAGCTCTCGCCGAGCGTGGTCGAGCTGAAGGTTTCCGGTCGTACCTCGTCCGGCGAGGGCTCCGGGTTCGTCCTGAGCAGCGACGGATACATCCTGACCAACAACCACGTGGTCCAGGCCGGCGCGAACGGCGGGCAGATCCAGGCGGCGTTCCCGGACGGCAGGAAGGCCACCGCGTCGGTGGTCGGCCGCGATCCGACGACCGACATCGCGGTGGTCAAGGTCTCCGGGGTCGCCAACCTCACTCCGGTGCAGCTGGGCCGTTCCGACGATCTGCGGGTCGGCCAGCCGGTGGTCGCCATCGGTTCGCCGTTCGCGCTGGCCGGCACGGTCACCTCGGGCATCGTCAGCTCCTTGCACCGTCCGGTGAAGGCGGGTGGCGAGCAGCAGAGCGACCAGAACACCGTGATGGACGCGATTCAGACCGACGCGGCGATCAACCCAGGCAATTCGGGCGGCCCGCTGGCGAACGCGAGCGGCCAGGTCATCGGCATCAACTCGGCCATCTACAGCCCCAACTCCGGCCAGAGCAGCGGCGGGCAGGGCGGCAACGTCGGCATCGGCTTCGCCATCCCGATCGACCAGGCACGCCGCACCGCCGACGACATCATCAAGACCGGGCACGCGAACCAGACCTTCATCGGGGCCAAGGTGGCCGACGCGCCGCAGGGCGGCGCCCAGCTCGGTGACATCACGCCGGGCAGCCCCGCGGACAAAGCCGGCCTCAAGTCCGGTGATGTGGTGACCAAGATCGACGACCGCGTCATCGACAGCGCGGACACGCTCGTCGCCGCGATCCGCACCCGCGCTCCGGACGAGAAGGCCACCTTCACCCTGGCCGGCGGACGCACCGTCGAGGTCACCCTGGGCGGCCAGCCGGTGCCGGTGAACTAACCGAAACGCTCGGCCGCCGTGTCGCGGCCGAGACCAACCACGGCTCGACCCCCTGGACAGGGCCGGACCCATGAAGGCCACGCGCGACCGGGCGGAATCCGCCGGTCGCGCGTGGCTCTTCCGGCGATCCAGGCGGCGCGAGACCTGCGCTGAGACACAAACATGCGGAAAGGCTCTCCGTGCCGCCTCCGACTCGGCACGGAGAGCCTCTCCGTGGCGGTGAACTGCCCCGCCGCTCGAGGTCTCAAACACCGGATCCGCGGAAAAATTCCCGATCCGGCCGAAACGCTCTGGCCGACCATTCGGGCTTCGCCCGGGGTTTTGGCGGCATGTCTCGGTACAGGCATGTCTCGGTACATCAGCCGCAAGGCCGTGCCGATGTCGTTCCCGCCATGCCGGAGCGGCATGGCCTGTCAATGGTGCCGCCCGCGCACCACACCGGCTCGTCTCACTCAGGTGCCTGCTGGCTATTCCTGGGCCAGTTTCGTTGCGAGGTAAGGGCCAATGGCCAGCTCAGCGTGGACCGGCATCGCCCGCATCCCGACTCGAATCGTCCGGCGTCCACATCGGACTGCCGGGGTGCCGTGCTGTCGGCAGGCCACGTGGCCGAGGGCATCAGACGTCGCCGAGCGACGGCCCGGCCGCCGCCCTCCGCCGAATGGCCGGGCCCGCAGGGGCGGAGCAGGCCCGAAACCGGATACGGTGTCTATATGGAACGGAGCGCACAGCGGCTGGGCCGGGCACTCGTGGTGATTGTGGACGACCGGGTCGCGCATGGCGAGCACGAGGACACGACCGGACCGCTCGTCACCGAGCTGCTCGAAGAAGCCGGGTTCATCGTCGATGGCGTAGTAGTGGTCGAGGCCGAGACCGCGGGCATCCGCAACGCGCTCAACACCGCGGTGATCGGTGGTGCCGACCTGGTGATCACCGTCGGCGGTACCGGGGTGTCCCCGCGCGACCGCACCCCTGATGCCACGGCCGGCGTGCTCGACCGGCCGATCCCGGGTATCGGCGAGGCGCTGCGCGCGTCCGGGCTCGCTGCTGGGGCGGTGGACGCCGGCATCTCACGTGGCCTCGCCGGTGTCTCCGGCAGCACCCTGGTGGTCAACCTGGCCGGCTCGCGTGCCGCGGTGCGCGATGGCATGGCCACGCTGTCCTCGCTGGTGCCGCACGTGATCGACGAGCTTTCCGGGCTCGAAGAGGTCTGACCGGCGGCAGGCCGGGTGCGCAGTCACTCTGTAGTTGTCAAACAGCTGGTGAGACCATGGAGACATGCCGCACGAGGAACGACGCCCGCAGGTGAGCGAGGTGCAACGCCGCAGGCGGCTGGACGAGGTCTTCGGGGACGTCCTTCCAGAGACCACCTCCGACGAGCGCGGCCGGGACCGGGACACCCCGGACTCCTGGTATCTCGAGAACCGGCCGCCGCACCATGATTGGTGACCTTCAGCCGCCGGAGCGGGTGGAGCCGTTGGCCTGCGCGTGCAGCAGGTCACGGATCTCGGTGAGCAGCTCGACGTCCGTCGGCTCCGCCGGCCCGGCCTCCTGGCCGCGCTTGCGCCGCTCCTGCAGGTGCTTCACCGGCAACACGATCGCGAAGTAGACCACCGCCGCGACGATCACGAAGTTGATCGCCGCGTTGATCACGCCACCGAAGTCCATGAAGGTGGAGCCGTTGGCGTCGAGGATCCGGAAGCCGAGGCCTTGCGCCGCTTCCGAACCACCGATGGCGTTGATCAGCGGCTTGATCAGGCCGTTGGTGAACGCTGTGACGATCGTGGTGAACGCGGCGCCGATGACGACCGCGACCGCGAGGTCGACGACGTTGCCGCGCATCAGGAAGTCCTTGAAGCCTTTCAGCACTGCCACTCCAGGGGTATTCGGGACGGGTCCGGACCGACTTCGGCAGCCATCGCCCGTCGGAACAGGGAAGGGTTAGCGGAGAGTAACTGCTACCGGCTGCTCCAACGAAGAGGCTGCAACCTGCGTGGCGATCCGTTCCGGCAACGCGAGCAGCACCAGCGGACCCTGTTCCGGCGGCCCGAGGGCGCGGCTCCCGGCTTCGCCGGACCGGTGCACGGTGACCACAGTGGCCCCGCTGGCCAGCACAGACGTCGGGTTTCCGGCGCTGCCGCGGGTGACTACGTCGACATGTTGCCCAGGCCGGAGCAGCTCCGCGACGCCTGCGTCGGCCAGTCGGACGGCCACGGTGACCGCGCCCGGTTCACCCGTGGTGGGGAGGCCGGTGCCGAGCAACCGGGCGTCTGTAATCGGTTCTCCGGCCCGCGCCGCACCGGACAGCAGCCGGCCGACGGCGGCTTCCGGAGCTGTCAGCGCGCCAGTGGGGCGGACGTCGTCAGGCATCGCCAGGAGTCGAACGTCGGCGGAGCGCAGGACCGCGCCGGCCGGAAGATCTCGCGCGGACACCACCGTGGTGGTTGCCGGCGCGCCGCGGGCAACCGGCGGCAGAACCATCAGGACCAGACCGGCCAGCAGTAACGCCAGGGCCCCGAATCGGCGGATCAGCCGGCCCCGTGGGCCGCGCAACCAGCGCAGGCCGGGCAACGCGGGAAAGTGGCTGAGCAAGGTGTCCACGGTCGTCCCCTCATCGGTTCACGTGCGGCGGGGTGCCGCACGAATCCGACGTTAGGCACGGTCCCGGGCCGGTGGAAAGGGCCGGATCACGCGCCTGTGGACAACTGCCCACTTGTGGACAACTCGGGGCTCAGGAGGCCACGGAGGAGGTGCTGCTCGTGCTCGAGGAGGAAGATGAAGTCGAGGCCGGAGAGGACGAACCGGGCGAATCCGAAGACGAGGAGGAAGAGCTGGATGCAGGCGAATCAGACTTGCTGGTCTCGCTCTTCGTGGAGTTCGAAGAGTTCGAGGTGGTGGTGGACTTGCCCGAATCACGCGAGTCCGTGCGATAGAAGCCGCTGCCCTTGAAAACCACACCGACCGAACTGAAGACCTTGCGCAGCACGCCGGAGCACTGCGGGCAGACCGTCAGGCTGGCGTCGGAGAAGGACTGCACAGCCTCGAAGCGGTGGTCGCATTCCTTGCAGGCGTACTGGTACGTGGGCACAGACAGCTCCTTCATGCACTGGCACTCGACCTACCAGAGTGCTAACCCAATTGTGCTGGATGGCATTCCCCAGCGCAATTACCCCTTGCTCACATCACGGGGCGGGCAGCCGGACCAGGCCGTCCGGGGTCAGCGCCGCGGCCATCGGCACGTCGTGGGGTTCCCCGGGCAGGTGGTCCACCAGCTCCTCGGTCCGCACGACCGCCAGGAGATCCGCGGTGGCGGTGCCCAGGGAGCGATCGTAGTGGCCCGCGCCGCGGCCGAGCCGCACTCCCCGCCGATCGACCGCGAGCGCCGGTACGAGGATCACCTCCGCAGTGGCGATGACGTCCGATCCCAGCCGCGGTCCGGCCGGTTCGAGGATGCCGCGCAGCGGACCGGGCGCGAGGTCGTCCGGCCCGGCGTAGACGGCCCAATCGAGCGGTTCGGGCATGGGGCGGATGACCGGCAGCAGCACCCGTGCACCGGTCCCGGAGAGCGCTTCGACCAGGGACAGCAGACCGGGTTCGGTGCCGAAGGGCAGGTACGCGCACACCGTTTCGGCGCGGATCGCCGCGGCCGTGGCGGCCAGCGCGGCGGCTTCCCGGGCGTGCTGCTCGGCGGGCACTGCGGCGCGGGCACGGAGAACCCGGGCTCGCCACTCCGCCTTGCTCAGGTGCTCATTGCCCCGCTCGTGCATGGGACCAGGTTAGGCTTTGCGCCCATGACGGGCGCCGAATCCACTCAGACGTTCAGAACCGCCATCGTGCCGGCCGCCGGCCTCGGCACGCGCTTCCTGCCGGCCACGAAGGCGGTGCCGAAAGAGCTGCTGCCGGTGGTCGACACACCCGGGATCGAGATCGTCGCCACCGAGGCGGCGAGCGCCGGGGCGAAACGGCTGGTGATCGTGACCTCGCCCGGAAAGGAAGCGGTCGTCCGCTACTTCGAGGCGCAGCCCGAGCTGGAGCGGACCCTCGAGGACAAGGGCAAGACCGAACTGCTGAAGAAGGTGCGGCGCGGGCCAGGGCTGCTGGACGTCGAGATCGCCATCCAGGAGCAGGCGCTCGGGCTCGGGCACGCGGTGGCGCAGGCCGAGCCGAACCTGACCGACGAGGACGCCGCGGTCGCGGTGCTGCTACCGGACGATCTGGTCCTGCCGGCCGGCGTGCTCGAGCGGATGGCGGCTGTGCGGGCCAGGTATGGCGGCAGCGTGCTCTGTGCGTTCGACATCCCGAAAGCGGAGATCTCGCCGTACGGCGTCTTCGACGTCTCCGAGACCGACGATCCGGACGTCAAACAGGTGCACGGCATGGTCGAGAAGCCGAAGCCGGAGGACGCTCCGTCGACCTTCGCCGCGGCCGGCCGCTACCTGCTCGACCGGGCGATCTTCGACGCGCTCCGGCGGATCGAACCTGGTGCCGGCGGTGAACTGCAGCTGACCGACGCCGTCGCACTGCTGATCCGGGAAGGTCATCCGGTGCACGTGGTGGTGCATCACGGGGGCAGGCACGACCTCGGGAATCCTGGCGGCTTCCTGCGTGCAGCCGTCGATTTCGCGCTCGAGGACCCGACCTACGGACCGGCGCTGCGCACCTGGCTGACCGACCGGATCGGGAACGAACGCTCATGACGGAAACGCCCGAGACCACCGCGGCTGACGTCACTCCGCCCGAAGCTGCCTCGCCGAACGTGACCCCGCCGAACGTGACTCCGTTGACGGTGGCGCCGACCGACGAGGCCGACGAATCGAACGCGGAGTTCCGTTCTGTCGATGCGCAGATCGCGCTGACCCTGGAGGCGGCGGTACGACCTCAGCCGGTTCGGGTGGCTATCTCCGAAGCGCAAGGTCTGCTGTGTGCGGAGGAAGTCGTTGCCGAGCACGCGCTGCCCGGGTTCGATCAGGCCGCTGTGGACGGGTATGCGGTAAGAAGCGTCGATGTGCGCGCCGCCGGTGATGAGCCTGTGCAGTTGCCGGTGGTCGGCGAGATCCCGGCCGGCTCGCGGCAGCCGCGGCGGTTGCAGCCGGGGCAGGCGGTGCGCGTGGACACCGGTGCGCCGCTGCCGACGCTCGCCGACGCGGTGATCCCCACCGCCTACACCGACGGGCACCAAGCCAAGGTGACCGTGCACCGCTCGGTGCCGTCGGCGGGCTACGTGCGCCGTGCCGGCGAGGATGTCCAGATCGGCGACGTCGCCGTGCGTAAGGGGGACACGATCGGGTCCGCCCAGGTGGGCCTGCTCGCCGCCGTCGGCCGGGCGAAGGTGCTGGTCTATCCGCGCCCGAGGGTGTCGATCGTGTCCGTCGGCGACGAGTTGGTGGACGTCGATCGCACCCCGTCCGTCGGCCAGGTCTACGACGTCAACTCCTACGCGCTGGCCGCTGCCGCGCGGGACGCCGGCGCCGAGGTGAGCCGGGTCGGCATCGTGCCGGGGGACCCGAAGCGGCTGCGCGAGGTCGTCGAGGGCAGGCTGCTGATGTCCGAGATCGTGGTGGTCGCGGGCGGGGCGGGCGGTACGTCTGGGGACGAGGTGCACGCGGCGCTGTCCGACCTCGGGCACATCGATCTGACCCGGGTCGCCATGCACCCCGGTTCTGTGCAGGGATTCGGCCGTCTCGGCCCGGATTCGGTGCCGACCTTCCTGATCCCGGGCAACCCGATGAGCGCGCTCGTGGTGTTCGAGGTGCTCGTGCGGCCGCTGATCAGGGCCGCTCGCGGGACGCGCAACCCGCACCGTCGCGTCGTCGGCGCGCGCCTGCTGTCGCCGGTCACCTCGACCAAGGGACGGCGGGGCTACCTGCGCGGGCAACTGCTGCGCGACGAGGCCAACGGCGAGTACCTGGTGCAGCCGCTCGGCACGTCCGGGGCGCACCTGCTCGCCTCGCTCGCCGAGGCGAACTGCCTGATCACCGTGGACGAGGACCTCACCGAAGTCGCCGCGGGCGAACAAGTGAAGGTCACTTTCCTCGCGCAGCGCGCGTAACAGGCTCGGTTCGTGGCCGTACTCGCCTACGCGGTGGAAAGCCGCCATCCCGGCTGGCCCGCACGGCTCGGCCCGTTGCGCGTTCCCGCCGGGGTCGTCGTGGTGCGGCCGGTGCGACTGCGTGACGCGGCGGACTGGAGCCGCGTTCGGCTGCGCGATCGGGGACACCTGGAGCAGTGGGAGCCGACCGGTATCGGACAGTGGTCGGACCGCAATGCGTTCTGGTCGTGGCCTTCGCAATGGGCCGCGCTGCGCGGGCTGGCCAGACGCGGGCAGTGCCTTCCGTTCACGATCACGGTCGACGGAAAATTCGCCGGGCAGATCACCGTGGGTAACGTCATTCGTGCGGCATTACGCTCGGCCTGGATCGGGTACTGGGTTTCTTCGGAGATCGTGCGCGGCGGGGTGGCGACCGCCGCGGTGGCACTCGTGACGGATCACGCCTTCGATTCGGCCGGGCTGCACCGGCTGGAGGCGACCGTGCGCCCGGAGAACAACGCCAGCCTGCGGGTACTGACCAAGTCCGGCTACCGGCAGGAAGGCTTGTTCGAGCGCTATCTGGATGTGGCTGGCGACTGGCGGGACCACCTGTGCTTCGCCGTGACGAAAGAGGAGACGGGGGATGGCCTGGTCTCGCGGCTGCTCACCACAGGGCGTGCCGAACGGGCCTGATGGTGACTCCGAGTTGACCTCCGAACACGCGTTACCACATCATGTGAGATTCACCTAATGCGGTGATGCATTTTCGTGATCGAACCCGGCGAGTCTGCGGCCCCTGTGTGACTGTTGTGGCTAGCGTGACTACAGCAGAGGATCGGGGGAGGTGACGGGAGATGCCCAGTTCGCTGATCATCGTTGCACTGGCCGCGGCGTGGCTCGTGGTTCTCGTGCCCATGGTGGCCCGCAAGCGCCAGCAGGTCGCAAGGACGCCTTCCTCGGCACTGGCCGCACGGGTAGTGCGCAGCGGGAGCGCTCGCAGCGAAGGACAGGAGGAGCACGCCGTGTCCGACAGTGTGCAGCCGTCGGTCGAAGACGATCTCGCGGAACTCGAGTCGGAACTCGATGCCGACCTTGACGAGCGGCCGGCACCCGAGGCGGAACCGTTGCCGCAGCCCGCGCGCGCGGAACGGGCCGAGTCCACGCGCGAACCGCGCAGCTACCGGCCCGGCCGCGGCGGCTTCGATCCGGAAGCAGCCGAGATTGCCGCCCGCGCGAAGTACGCCTTCCGTCAGCGGGTGGTCGTGATCCTGCTGATCCTGGCCGTCCTCACGGCCGTGATCGCCGGATTCGTGTTCTCTCTGGCCTGGTGGGCACACGGCGCGGTCGACCTCGCCCTGATCGGCTACCTGATCTACCTGCGCCGCCAGGTCCGCATCGAGGGCGAGATCCGCGAACGCCGGATGGCCCGCTACGCGACCACCGGCCCGGCGCGGCGCCCCGACTCGGCCAAGCCGTCCGCTGCCCGCTCGACCGCCAGGCCGGTCGCCAAACCCGCCGCCGAGGACCGGGACGAGGCCGAAGACGACGTGGAGGTCGTCGCCCCGCCCCCGAGCGAGATCGTCGAACGCAAGCCCTCGCCGATGTCCCGCGTCCGCCGCCAGGCCGTGGTGGTCGACCCGGACGACGAGGACCCGGCGTTCGAGGAGCTCGACGAACCTGGCATGGGCGGCCCGTACCGCCGAGCCGTCGGAGAGTGACCCCCGTGTTCGGTGCTTCCATGGGCCACTGATACGCTCTACGAGCACTGAACACGGGGCCTCGTGCTCCTAGGGGCTGTAGCGCAGTTGGTAGCGCGTCTCGTTCGCATCGAGAAGGTCAGGGGTTCGATTCCCCTCAGCTCCACAGACGTATTTTGGACATGCAATGTCGGATTGAGTCGATTTCGTTATGCAAACCGGCTCGATCGGTGCCCGATTTGGGATGTTGCCCCGCCGGTGTGTCATCCAGACGCCAAGGTCAGCGCCAGTCCTCTGGTGCCAGCCTTGGCGGCCTCCGTGTGCGCGGGGAGCAGCGCC
Source organism: Amycolatopsis sulphurea (assembly GCF_002564045.1). Lineage (NCBI taxonomy): Bacteria > Bacillati > Actinomycetota > Actinomycetes > Pseudonocardiales > Pseudonocardiaceae > Amycolatopsis > Amycolatopsis sulphurea. The sequence goes on from NZ_PDJK01000002.1 coordinate 3,269,376, forward strand.
TCGTCGACCACGCCACACCACTCGGCTCAAGATCACCCGAGATCATCGGTGGCCCGGGGCTAGGTAAGCGCAGTCAAGTCCCCGCTTTGGTCAGGTGGTCCCGGCGCGGTCCGCCGGGGGACGCCAGCTCACGTCCGCCGGAGTGCGATTCAGCGGGTCACGGCCACCGTGTCGGAGGCCGCGTGGCCGCAGACGCTGATGATCCCGGCGGCGCCGTCGGCGAAGAACCGCGCGTAGACCCCGCCCGGCCTGCGGCCGAAGAGGAACGGGCTGAGCACCGGCGCCACTTTGGCCACCTCGGGTCCGGCCATCGCGTCACCGAGCACGGGCAGGTGGCAGTGCTGGGCGGGCACGAACCGCTGCACCACGCTGTCGCCCGCCGCCGCGGCCTTCTCCACCGCCTCGCGCCACGTGGTGGGATCGGTCTCCACGCCGATGAGGACCTGGAGCCCGTTGCTGCCGATGCCGCGTTTGAGCACGAGGCGCTCCTGCTCAGCGAGGACGTGCGGCAGCAGCTCTACCGACCGGCCGTCAGCTATGGTCCTGCGGTCACCGAGCACACGCGTCCACGGCAGGTACCGCCCGACCACGGCGTGCTCGGCCGCGGTCATCCACGGCCTACCCTCCGATACCAGGCCCATCGCCTTCTTGTTGCCGAGGAAGCCGGAGGTCTGTGTCGCCAGCAGCAGGCAGCTATTGTCCAGCGCTCGGCGCACCGGGTCGAGGCGCTGGCCGAGGCGGGCCAGCTCGGCGGTGTTGAAGTGGCGCAGCCCGAGCGGGTAGCGATCGGCGGGGGCGGCGTCCCACAGCCGGTCGGCGTCCTCGACCTCCACGTACTCGGCCGCGAACCCGCGCCCCGCGAGATAGTCGGTCTCCACGTCGAAGTACCGGGTCTCGGTGGTCGGGGTGACCGACTCGGCTAACGTCCCGACCCACGCCACCCGGCGCGGCAGGTCGAGGTCGGCGCACACCTCCTCGAACAGGTCCGCCCGCGCGGCGAATGGGTCGTGGTAGCGGTAGGGCAGGCGGCCGGCGCCATCGCCGTAGAGCACGCGGTACGCGAGGTAGCGGCACCAGCTCTCCACGACCCCCGCGAACCCGCCGCTAATATTGAACTCCAGGAACTTCGGCCCGTCGGGACCGACCACCACGTCGGGTCGCACCATGCACGAGGCATAACGCTCCTCGATCAACTGCCACGCTGGGTCGAGGAACAGCGGGTAGTCCTGCTCGTCGGCGCCGTACGCGGCGAGCCTGCCCGCGTTGTCCGCGCCGATCTCCAGCGCGGTCCGGTGCAGCAGGCCGACCAGCACGTCGGTGGCGTGGAACAACTCGGCGTAGGACGAGCTCGGCAGCAGGAACGGAGCCGCGGGCAGGAACTCCTGGTGCGGATAGCCGATGCCGCGAATCGAGTGCCGCACCACCGCGCGGATCTCGTCGGGATTGGCGTCCGGCGCGGGCAAGTGCTCGCCAAACCAGCGCTGCGCTCCTGGGAAACTCTGGGACAGGGACATGGCTGACCTCCCGGACTGCGGGCGGCGGACGCGGGCCCCGCTCCCGGGCTGATCCTCGGATATCGTGACGATCCCAGTCAAGTCCCGGGGAAACGCGCGGATTCGCCCGGTTGTCCCGCCGGCGGGACAACCGTCAATTCCCACTCCGGGAATCATCACCGCAGCTCGACACCGGTGCCCGCGCTGTGCCAGCATCGGAGCCGAGTAAAGGCGGAATTCCGCCGAATTCCTTTGTCCGCCCTGCGTCTGGAGCGCGTATGAGCGCACCGAATGGCGAAATCACCGCGCCGCTGCCGGTCATTGCCCGCCTACGCGGGCAGGGTTTCGTCCGCTACCGGCCGCCCTTCGCCACCACCTGTCCCGAGCGCGACTACGTCCAGTTGCGCGCAGCGTTCGACGACATGCCCGCCGATCCGTACGCCTTGGGCAGCAACCGGTTCCGTCGGTACTCGCGGCTGGTGTACCTGCCGTGGCGCGACGAGCTGAGCTGGATCCCCGACGTGCCCGACCCGGTGTTCGGCGCAGTCGCCGAGTACTGGCAGGACGGCCACAACCCCGACTTCGTCGGCAGGCGCCGCTGGTTCCCCGCCCTGTGCACGGCGTTGCGCGAGAACGCACTGCTGCTGCGGCTGGTGCGCGCAAACATCGAGCAAGTCCTGTGGCACGAGGAGATGGAGCGGTCCCCGATCTACGTCGGCGTCCACCTGATCAAGCTGTCAGTGGCGGACCCGACCGCGCTGGCCGTGTCGTCACCGAACTGCCTGCACCAGGACGGCGGTGCCACCATGTTCACCTTCGCCCACCTCGTCGCCGCGGAGAACTTCGTCGGCGGCGAGAACGTGATCGCGACTCCTGGGTGCGTCGGTCGCACCCCGGAGGAGGTGCCGCCGGGTCAGGTGCTCGCGCGCTTCCGGCTCACCGAGCCGCTGGACAGCTACGCCGTGCATGACTCGCACGTGAGCCACTACGTGAGCCCTGTGCGGATGGGTGGCGGTGCAGCGGTCGGCAGCCGGTCCGTGGTGATCATGGGTATCGCCCCCATGGGTCCCCAGCTCTGAGCCGTCCGAACCTACCTGGGAGTGCGCTATGCCTGCGGAATTGACGATCTTCGACCCCTGGCACAACAGGGCCGGGGTGCGCAAAGACCCGAGACTGGTCGTCGACAAGGACGAGATCGCCACCAAGAAGTTCTTCCCCGACCACGTGGTGCCGCACCTGTGCCACCCGCTGGTGGTGGCGAGGCCACCGGAGGAACGCCGCTACCTCGCCGCCCAACACCTCTACCAGTGGCTGCGGTTCACCGAGCGGTTCGAGGTCGAGGTGGTGCTGCGCACGGTGCAGGGAATCGCCGACGGAGTCAGCGGAGTCGAGCTTACGAAGAAGATGCGCCGCGACGCCATGAAGATCTGCGTCGACGAGCAGTTCCACGCGCTCTACAGCATTGACGTCGCCGACCAGATCGAGGAACTGTCCGGCATCCCGGCGGTGCCGTTCGACTTCGGCCCGCACCTGCGCCACATCGACGGCGTCGCCGAAGCCAACCCCACGTACGCCAAGCTGGTCAAGCTGTTGCAGGTCATCGTGTTCGAGACGCTGATCACCTCGCTGCTCCAGGACGTCCCGCGCGACGACGACCTGATCGGAGTCGTCCGCGAGACCGTGCGCGACCACGCCGCCGACGAGGTGTACCACCACGCCTATTTCGCGCACGTTTTCAAGGAGTTGTGGGCCCAGCTCGACCAGCCGGACAAGCGCGCGGTCGGGACCTTCCTGCCGGACGTGATCGTGCGCTCCCTCAAGCCCGCCACACTGTCGGCGCGGCTCGCGCTCGCCGAGGTGGGCTTCACCCCAGACCAGGTGCGCGCGATCGTCGCGGAGTCCTACGCCCCCGACCCTGTGATGGCGGGCATCCGCTTCGCCGCGCGGCGCACCATCGGGATGTTCCGCAAGTGCGGGGTGTTCGAAGTGGCAGGCTCCCGGGAGGCGTTCGTCGCGGCCGGGTTCACCGACCCCGGGGTGGGCAGGGTGGCCGCGCTCGACACCGTTGACGACATCCGGGCGGCGATCCAGGGTAATGCGGGCTAATTCTGGGAAGGGGGCTTCTTAGGGGTGGCGCGTTGGGCCTGGCAACACGCCATTGGTTGGGTGTCATCTCTATTTGCGAGTGGCGGTGAGCGAAGGCTCACGGTGCCGTTTGCCGGAACGTGGGAGGACTGGCCAGGCCAGCGACCGTGTGATGACCACCCGAATGGGCGACACCGGTCCGTCCCGCTGGTCCCTAAGATCTAATCTAGAGAACGGCCCTCTAAATTTTGGGGTGTGCGCATGTCGCGTATTTCACCCTCATTTAGGCCACTGGGCTAGGCGCATAATAATCGAAACGTCCGAGCGGGCACCACTTGCTCGGGCGTCGTGCTGTGCGCTGATCGATACAAACGGGGAGACGAGAATCGGGGGGTGAAGCGCGAATGAACGCCGATCTGGAGCGGGTGCCCCTTGCCCGCTCGCTGCGCACGGCAGCTGGTGCTGGTGGTATCCCGGTGCAACCTGGCGGCAACGGCGGGAGCTGGTCGACCGTGCTGGTGTCCGACTTGGAGGCCTTCGACGGCCTGCGGGTCCGTGCCAACGGCCTGGTACTGCCCGGCGGCATGGACTTCGAGGTTTGGCGCCGGGTGGGCAGGCACGTCCTGCAGGCCGCGGAGTCCGTGTCGTGGTGGGTGGGCGACTGGTTAGTCTATGGACAGCACACCTACGGCGACCGCTACCAGAAAGCGATAGCGCAGACGTCGCTGGACTACCAGACGCTGCGCAACTACGCCTGGGTGGCGAACAAGTTCCCGCTGTCCCGCCGGCGGGACAAGCTCAGCCTCGGCCACCACAGCGAAGTGGCCGCTCTCATTGAGGTGGAGCAGGACACGTGGCTTGCCAGGGCCGAGCGACTCGGCTGGTCCCGCAACGAACTGCGCCGCAGGCTGCGAGCTGCGCGGCTGGCGGGCAGGAGGGAATCTCGGCCGAGTCCTCCCGCGCTCCAGTCGGTGAGGCTGGAGGTGAGCCGCCAGCAGCACCACCGGTGGCAGGCTGCTGCTGCGCAGCGCGACCGCGCCGTCGACGACTGGATCGTCGAGACCCTTGACCAGGCCGCATCCGGAACCGCCATCGACGACTGACGCCTGAAACCTGGTTCCCGCGAAACCCTGTCTCCGCGAAACCCGAGGTACATCGTGACCCAGCAGCTCAACACCAGCCCCGCCATCGAGGCTCCGTGGGTGGCGGCGATGGTCCGCTACGTCAGCCGGTGTGGTCCCACTCGCGCGGCGGGCCTCACGTGTCAGATCGTCGACCTGACCCGTGCCATCGAATCCACTCCCGACGCGCGTGCCCGCGCCGCCTGCCGCCTGCGCCGGGCCGACTGCTGGGAAGCCCTCGCCGCGGCGACCGACAAGAGCGACCCTTGCGGCGAGCTGACCGCCCTGGCCTGCCGCTGCGCCGCCGCCCTGGACCGCGACGGCACATGAATTCCACGCCTGAACAAAATTCGCCCGGCTGCCATTCCGGCAGCCGGGCGGATCTATTCGTTCAGTCGGCTTTCGCCAACTGTCGGCGCCTGCAGGGGCAGGGCAACTTCGGCTGCCGCGCCACCAGCCCGATCCACCCCGCGAACACCCGCGTGGCCAGCCGCAGCATCCGCACCTCCGCTTGCCGCAGCTCCGCCCGCAACTCGTCGGGCCCACCCACCCCCATCGCCGCGACCACCTCGGCGTGGCAACTTGGCACTGACAGCCACTCCTCCAACAGCGCCGACGAGACTTCCAGGTGGAACTGCACTCCATAAGCCACCCGCCCCACCCGCACCGCCTGGTGGTGCACGTCGTCGCCGGTGGCGAGCAGCACAGCCCCGGTGGGCAGGTCGAAGGTCTCCCCGTGCCACTGAAACACCGGCACCTGCCGCGGAATCCCTCCGAACAGCGGGTCGTCGAACGACGCCGGTGCCATCCGTACGGCGCCCATCCCGAACTCGGGCCGCGGCCCCCGGTATATGCGCGCGCCCAGGGCGGCTGCCAACAACTGCGCGCCGAGGCAGGCACCGTAGAATGGCACGCCTGCCCGCACCGCCGAGGTCACCAGCACTTTCTCTGCGACCATCCAGGGCAGCTCGTCGTTGGCGCTCATTGGGCCGCCCATCGCAACGATTCCGTCGAACCGGGTCCAGTCGGGTAGTGCTGAGCCCTGCTCTGGCCGATGGGTCACCACCTGCCACCCAGCCCTGTGTAGTTGTTCGCCATAAACGCCGGCCACTTCCCAGTCGGCGTGCTGGAGAACAAGAATTCTCCGGTTGAGCTGAATGGGTGCGGAGTCAATGTTGTTGTCGCCGCAACCGCGGCACGGCTTGCGAGGTGTCATAGCGGGAAAAGTAGCAGTCGTGTTGCCTCAGGCTCCTTGCTCTCTGTGCGATTGCGCTACCATGATGAAGTCATCGTGTTCTCCAGCGATTTATCCCAGCCGATCAGATCGGATTTTGGATGACCTACATCATCGCTGAGCCATGTCTTGACATCAAAGACAAGGCTTGTGTCGACGTGTGCCCCGTTGATTGCATCTACGAGGGCGATAGGTTTCTCTACATCAATCCAGATGAATGCGTCGACTGCGCGGCATGCGAGCCAGTGTGCCCGGTCGAAGCGATCTACCCACTCGATCAGCTACCCGAGGAGTATGAATTCTACGACGCGGTCAACGCGGAGTTTTTCACCGAGGTCACCGACCTCGGCACTACCCCTGGCGGCGCCGCCGCCGTCGGGGCGGTGGCGGCTGACCACCCGGTCGTGGCCGCTAAGCCGCGCCAGACTGTCGGAGAGCTGTCATGACCCAGACTGCGCCGTTGAAGAAGTGGCAGGAGAAGGGCTACCCGGCGCGCCTGCAGGAAGATCTCGGCGACGGGATTGTGCGCTGCCACCTCAGCCCCCGAAACTGCCGCATCCGCCCTGGCCAGCACGGCTTCTGCATGGTCAGGGCCAACCGCGACGGAAAGCTGGTCAGCCTCAACTACGGCCGGTCGGTGCACGCCACCGAGGAGACCATAGAGACCGAGGCCGTGTTCCACTATGAGCCCGGCGCGCGCATCCTGTCGATGGGCAACATCGGCTGCATGCTCAACTGCGACTACTGCCACAACTGGAAGACATCGCAGGCGCGGTTCGTCGAGGACAAGGACGTCTTCTACTACACGCCTGAAGAAGTCGTCGATATCGCGAAACGGCACGGGATCAAAGTCATCTCCTGGACCTACAACGACCCGGTGGTGTGGCACGAATTCGTCGTCGAGTCGGCGAAGTTGGCCCAGGAAGCCGGAATCGTCAACTTGTACAAGTCGGCGTTCTTCATCTCGCCCGAGGCGATCGAGGAACTGATCCCAGTCATCGACATCTTCTCGATCTCCATCAAGTCGATGGACCCGAAGTACTACCGTAAGATCACCAAGGGCTGGATCGAACCGGTGCTCGACGGCGCCGAGCTGGTCTACCGCGCGGGTAGGCACGTCGAAGTGTCGACCTTGATGGTGACCGACCTCAGCGACGACGAGAAGACCGCGCGCGCTATGGCGAGTTTCGTCGGCGAGCGCCTGGGCGCCGAGGTACCTACGCACTTCGTGCGGTTCCACCCGGACTACAAGATGACCAACACCATCCGCACCCCCGTCGAGCGGCTGGAGAAGGCGCGGCGCATCGCCCTGGAGATGGGCCTGCAGAACGTCTACCTCGGCAACGTCTACGATACCGACTCCACCAACACATACTGCCACGGCTGCGGCGACCTGCTGGTCACCCGCTACGGCCTGAACGCGAACGTGCTGGGCGTCAGCGCCGACGGCCACTGCGTCAAGTGCAGCGCTGACGCCAATATGCGCCGCATTGCGGACGTGCCGAAGGCGTCGGTCGTCGACGCGCTGCCCGCCGGTGCCGACCTCGACATCGCCACCTTCGACTGGTACGGCGACATCCGCGCCCTGCACGTCCAGGTGCGTAACGACTCCAGCCAGCTGGACCGGGTCTACCACCGCCGTAACCGCCCCGGGACGCGGGGCGGCAGCTGGGGCGTGATCAACTTGCGGCCGGGTGAGAGCTACCGGTTCATCGCGGCGAAGTCGACCCTCGACGAGGTCGGTGTGGCCGTCGCGGTGCCGCGCACTTGCACCTCGAGCCTGCACCAGGTCTTCGACCGGGCGCACTTCCCGACCCTGGAGGTGGACGCGGGCACGCTCAATGCCGACGTGACGCCGCTGCCGCTCTACGTCAACCCGCGAGCAAAGGACTGAGATGATCCTGGACTACAACAGCGGTTCCGGCGCCGCGCCAGACTTCGACGCGTTCGACCCGACCCGGTACCCGGACGTCGTGATCGTGAAGGCCGAGCAGGTCAAGGGCCGCGAAGCCTTCCCGAACCTGCACCGGCGGGTGCTCGCGTTCAACGACAAGCTGATGATCGTCGAGCACGTCATGGAGCAGGGCTCGGTGTTCCCACGCCACAGCCACCACCAGGAGCAGCTGGCCTACCTGATCTCCGGACACATTCGCGTCCAGATCGAGGACGAGGAGCCCTTCGAGGCCCGCGGGGGCGACAGCTTCGTCGTGCGCGGCGGCGTCGACCACCAGGTCGTCGCGATCGAGCGCTCGGTGGCGCTCGACGTGTTCACCCCCGTCCGGAACGACTTCATCGAGTGGGTCGACCGGGTCTGACGCGTGAGCGTGCCTCGGGCGAGGTGCTCATTCCTCGGCCCGGCAACGGCTGTCCGAAGGGGGTTCCCGTGATGGCAGAACGGTTCCGGGCGGTGCGGCTGGGTGCGCCGGGCGGTCCGCTCGGCGTCGAACTGGTCGACCGCCCCGCCGCCGAGGGCGTGCCGGTGCGCATGGCGTTCGCCGGGGTGAACCCCGTCGGTGGCTACGTGCGCGACGGCACTGTCGGTGATCCGACGTGCCTACCGAGGACGTTGGGCGTCGAAGGTGTCGGAGAGGCCGACGGCCAGTGGTACACCGTGTACGGCGGCGGCCTCGGCGTGGCCCGCGACGGCACGTGGGCCGAGTGGGTGCTGGCGCCGCCGGAAGCGCTGGTGGCGGTGCCGGACGGACTGAATCCGACCACGGCTGCGCGCGCTGGCGTGGTCGGGTCGACGGCCGTGCGGGTCGTGTACGACCTCGGCCGCATCGGCCCCGAGGATCAGGTGCTCGTGCTCGGCGCCGCCGGCGGCACCGGCACGGCCGTCACGAGCGTCGCCGCAGCGCGCGGTGCGGCGGTGTGGGGCCAAGTCGGCACGCCCGCCAAGGGCGACGTCGTCGCCGACGCCGGTGCAGAACCGCTGGTCGCGGCAACTGCGGAGGAACTGCGTGCGCTCGTCGCCGACCTCGGGATCACCGTGGCCTTCGACGCGCTCGGCGCCGACTACACCGGCGTCCTCGTCGACACGCTCACCCCGTATGGGCGGCTTGTCAGCTACGGCGTCGCCGCCGGCGATCGGGCCACGCTGCCGATGCGAGCGCTCTACCGCAAGAACCTCACCCTGGCCGGGTATGGCGGTGCGGCGGAACCGGTCGACCGGGTCCGCGCCGCGGTCGGCCAGGCCTCCTGGCGCACCTCGCCGCCGGGCCATGCACGTCCCCGTCGACCAGGTGTTCCCGCTGGCCGACGGGGACGACGCCCTCGCCGCGTTGGCGAGCCGCCGCGTGCGCGGAAAGGTCCTGCTCGACGCGCGCTCCTGATGCGACGAAACATCACGGATAGGAATCCCATGAGCACGGTTAAGAGCCAGCCCACCGACCGGCTGGACGCCGTGGCGCGGCGGGCCCGCGTGATCGGCAAGTACCTCGTCGGGTGCGCCTTCTTCTCCGTCGGCGCCTACCTGTTCATCCACTCCGAACTCGGCACGGACCCGTTGGACACCTTCGCCCTCGGCGTACTGCGGCACTTACCGCTCACGGTCGGCGTCGTGCAACTCGTTGTCGCGGTGGTGTGCGTCGGGATCGTCGCGGTGTGGACGCGCAAGCGCCCGCTCGTGGCGCCGCTGTTCACCTTCTTCTTCTGCGGCTCTCTGATCGACCTGCAGTTGCGGGTGGACTGGCTGCGCGGGAGCGCGGTGCCGCCGGTGGTGATCCTCGCAGCCGGCACGGTGGCGTGCTCCTACGGGTCGGCGCTGATCATCATGAGCGGCTTCGGCATCCGGTCGATCGACCTGCTCGCCATCACCATCGTGCGTAACTGGCGGTGGCCGTTCTGGGCGGGCAAAGGGCTCATCGAGTTCACCCTGCTCAGCACCGGCTACCTGCTCGGCGGCCCGGCGGGCCTCGGCACGGTGTTCTTCCTCGTCGGGGTCGACCTGCTCATCCAGCCGCTTGTGTGGGTCAACGACCGGTTGCTGGGGCTGATCAACCACGGCCTGCCGCGAGTGCCAGAGCTGACACCCGGGGCGTCAGCGGCTTAGAACTGCTAATGGATCTTGGAATAGGTTGATCACCGAGGTTGTTGCTCAGGGCGTGAGGAAGGGGCAACAGCCGCCGTGGATCGTGTCGGATGATCTGTGGGCTCGGATCGAGCCGCTGTTGCCCGTGGTGCCTCGTCGCGCGGATCATCCCGGTCGCAAGCGGTTGGATGACCGCAAAGCCCTGTGCGGCATCCTGTTCGTGCTGTACACCGCCATCCCCTGGGAGTTCCTGCCCCAAGAACTCGGCTTCGGCTCGGGGATGACCTGCTGGCGTCGGTTGAGGGACTGGAACGATGCCGGGGTCTGGCAACGACTGCACGAGTCCCTGCTGGCCGAGTTGAGCGCCGCTGGCGCGCTGGATTGTTCCAAGGCGGTGGTGGATGGCTCCCACGTGCGGGCGCTCAAGGGCGGCCCAAAACCGGTCCGAGCCTCGTCGACCGCGCCCGACCAGGCTCGAAACACCATCTGATCACCGAAGCCCACGGTATCCCGCTGGCGGTGACGCTGACCGGCGGCAACTGCAACGACGTCACCCAGCTGATGTCGTTGATCGAGGCGATCCCGCCGGTACGTGGCCGGCGCGGACGGCCCCGCCAGCGACCGGACACGATCTACGCCGACCGCGCCTATGACCACGACAAGTACCGCAGGCTGGTGCGAGGCAAGAACATCACGCCCGTCTTCGCCCGGCGGGGCGTCGAGCACGGTTCCGGCCTGGGCGTGCATCGATGGGTCGTGGAGCAAACTTTCGCCCTCCTGCAGTTGCACCGAAAGTGCCTTCCGTCGTGGGATGTTTCAGGGCGTCGACACCCCAGATTCTCCCTGCACAGAAGGCACTTTCCCTCTCGGCACACCGAGCGACCAGCTACTCAATCGACGGATCCAGGCTTAGCCTGAATCCGTGGACGGGCTTGAATGTTGATCTTCTTCCTTGTTTGTTGATCATCGATCACCTGGATGCGTGGGCTGGGCAGGGCTGGTCTCCTGGTGTGCCCAGCCCTTCCACGTGGTGGTCTCCGGTCGGCCCTGGCGGGGTGATGGTCAGGTCAGGCCGACGCGCTGGTCGGCCGGTGGTGAACACCGCGTCCCACATCGCGTTCCAGGGTTGTGGCCAGGGCCAGTGCGCGGGCAGGTGCAGCACCCGGCGCCCGGCGGGGTGGGCCAGCCGGGCGGGCACCAGCATCGGGCTCGGTAAGGCCATTACCAGCGAAGACGCACATTCATCACGAAAGTGCGGCTGGAGTAGAGGTGCGGCTGCTAGTTGATCTAGCTCACCAGGCCGTGCGCGGCGAAGCTGTCGTACGTGCGAGTGTCGGCCATTACGCCGTTGCGCTCGAACAACCGCAGCGTCGCCGCCGCGGCATGGCGGACCGCCGCCGCCGCCGGACCGCCGAGGTCCTCCACCACCCCGCGCACGTCGCCGGCGGGCACCCCCGCGATGCGCAGCAGGTGGGCGTCGGCGGCCGGGTCCTGGCCCAGGAACGCGGTCACGAACACCGGCAGCATCGGCCCGATCGCGGCGCGCTGGCGCGAGCCGAGCTGGAACCACGCGTGCTGGAAGAACTGGGCGAAATAGGCGTGGTGGCGCCGCTCGTCCTCGGCGTGGTCGGCCACCATCTCCCGTACGGAGGTGATGATCCGGTCGTCGCGGGGGATGTCGGACAGGATCGCCGAGATGAGCGTTTCGGAGACGAGGGTGAAGAAGACCCTTGTCAGGCCCCGGGTTTGGCTGTCCTCGCCGGCCTCCAGGCGATCCAGTTCGGACAAAAACTGTGGTCGCGGCCCGACCGGGCGTTCGCCGGTAGCCACGACGATCTGCTGCTGGAGGTCGTCGGAGAACAGGGCGTGCCACGACTCGTCGGTGCAGATCATGTACGCGTCGCGCAGCATCCGGCGCGGCAGCTCGAAACCGAGCCTGCTGCGGCTGATCAGCTGAGTGACCGGGTTGACCACCAGCTGTTCGAGGTCCTCGGTGAAATCGAGGTAGAGGTGCAGGCGGTGCAGCAGCACCCGACGGGTGGTGTCCTCGTCGGCGACCGCCAGCGCGGCCGGGTGGTTGAGCGGTCCGACCAGCTCCGGCGGGAAGAACAGCTTTCCGTCGAGCTGCTCGTCGAGGATGCGCCGCGGTTTGGACCGCACGCTCGCTCGGTCCTCCCAGTTGGCGAATCCGGAACGGTAGTCGCCCTGTTCGAGTTTGTTGGTCAAGGGGTTCCTTCCCGCGCGCTTCCACAGCGACAGCCGATGGGGAATGGCGACAGCCCCGGGTCGATCAATCGTGGGTTGACTGCGACGAACCGGTCAAGAATTTCGCCTGCAAATTATGGCACGAAATCTGTTGTCAGGTCGAACGGGCGGTTGTGCCTTGACATCCGGTGCCGAATTAGCCACGATCCATGCGGGGGGAGACGTCGATCGCCGACTCGGCGTCGAATTCTCGTGGACAGCTTTTCGTGATTAACCACCACTGCAGAAATGGGTACAGCTCTATGGTCATCACCGTTCACGACCACATCGTCGAAGCGCTGAAGAGTGTTTACACCGGCGCGCTCACCGATATTCTCGACGGGCTGGGACTGGTCACTCAGAGCCTGTCCCACGAATTTCTGCCGATAGGGCGCGGAATGCGCTTCGTCGGTCCTGCCTACCCGGTCGAGGTGCGGCCCAACCCGCTTGCGGTCTCACACGGCAAGAGCGCCCGCGGGCTGTTCGAGATGCTCGGCTCCGTGCCCGGCGGCCACGTCGTCGTCGTGCAGATGAACGGCATCGAGGCGTCAATCTTCGGCGACCTGTCCATGACGGCGCTCAAGGCGCAAGGTGCCGTCGGCGCCGTCATCGACGGCGGCGCCCGCGACATCCACCTGGCCAAGGAGATCGGCTTCCCGATGGTGCCGCGTTTTATCCGCCCGCAGGGCTTCATCCAGCGCGGCGACTGGGTGAGCTGGGGCCGTGACCCGATCCACGTCGAGGGCATCCGGATCGCGCCGGGCGATTACGTCGTCGCCGACGACTCCGGTGTGGTCATCGTGCCCGCCGAGGTCGCCGACCAGGTCGCGGAAGCCGTGACCAAGTTGACCGACAAGGAAACCATCCTGCGCGCCGAGATCGCCATGGGCATGAACCCGGCCGAGGCGTTCGACCGCTACTACGTCAACGAGGAGGTCCCCGCGGATTACCGCCCGCCCACCACCACGTCCGCGTCCGCCGCACTAGCACCATCAGCCCCCGAGCCCGCCGCGGCCACACCGTCGGCCGGGTACCGCGGCCCGGTCCAGCCGGGCGACCTGACTCGGCGTGCGGGCATCGAGCAGTTGGAGGCGCGGGGCCTGGACGTTGTGGCGTTGCGCGAGAAGCTTATCGACAACGCCGCCGCCGAATTCACGACCTACTACTACTACACGATCCTGCGGAACTTCCTCGCGGGCAAGGAGGACTACAAGGCGATCACAGAGGACGCGCGCCTGGAGGACCGCTCGCACTTCGAGCTCATCTTCCCCCGCATCTACGAGCTCGGCGGAACTCTGCCGTTCGACATCCGCGACCTCGCTGACCGCGCGGGCTGCGCCGACGCGTACCTGCCTAACACCAACGACGGTAAGCTCACCTGGGGCTTGTCGACCGGCGAGTCGTTCAGCCCAGCCAACGCCACGGAGATCCTCACCGTACTGCTGGAGGCCGAGCGCTGCGCGGTGCGGTCGTGGTGGGAGATCTGCGACATGACCTTCGGCAAGGACCCGCGCACCTACGAGCTGGCGATGCGCATCCTCAACGAGGAGATCGAGCATGAGGCGTGGTTCATCGAGCTGCTGAGCATGGAGCGCGACGGCGTCGCCCGCCCGTCCGGGCACTTCAAACGCGGCGGCGTCGGCGACGCACCGTGGAGTCGCAACCGCCCCTTCGGCGACGGTTGACGTGAGCACCCCTTCGCCGCCGTCTCACTCGGTCGAGCTCGAAGTCGGCGGCCGGGTGGTGCGCTTCCTCGCCTACCCTGGCGAGTCCATCTTGGACGCCGCGTTGCGCAACGGTGTGCGCATGAGCAGCCTGTGCAGGCAAGGCTGGTGCACGCGGTGCGCGATGCGGCTGGTGGCGGGCGAGGTCGACCAGTCCGCGGCCCGGCGATACTACCCCGCCGACCGGGCTGCCGGGTTCGCGTTGGCCTGCACCGCTCGCCCGCCACCGCCGTGCGCGTGGGGCCGACCAGCACGACGCCATCCGGGCGCACCGCCTCGCGGCGGGGCTGCCCGTTCCCCGCGGCTGACCCTGGAGCACCCATGCTGAAGGAACGTGTCAACGCCCTGCGGGCCAAGAGGGGCCTGGTCCTATTCGGACCGGGGTTCGTCGCAGCCGTCGCCTACATCGACCCCGGCTACTTCATAGCCGATTTCCAGGCCGGGGCCGCGTTCAGCTACGGCCTGCTGCGGGTGGTGGTCACCGCCAACCTCATCGACGTGTTCGTGCAATACCTCGCCCTGAAGACGGGCGGTGGCCACGGGCAAGGACCTACCGACGCTGTGCGGCGTGTGTTACCGCAGGCCCGTGGTCTGGCTGCTGTGGGCGGAGGTGATGGCGATGGCCACCGACCTGGCCGGGTTCATCGGCGCCGCCGTCGGGCTGAACCTGCTGTTCGGCGTGCACCTGGTGCCCGTCGCGCGGCTGAACGCCGTGTTGAGCCTGGGCGTGCTGTTATTGCAGCAGCGCGGCTACCGGCCATTCGAGCTCGCGATCATCGCGATGGTCAGGCTGGTGGCTCTTGGCTTCGCATACGACCTGCTCGCTCTGAGCGACCGCATGCCCAGCGTTACGCTGGCGGGGCTGGTGCCGTCATTCGGCGATGGTGCTCGCCGTTGGCGTCCAGGGCGCGACCGTGATGCCGCGTGGTGTACCTGCACGGCGCGCTCGTCGTGGCTCGTGGGCGGGAGCCGGGGCGCAACAGGGTGCAGTGGCTGCGGGCGCTCAAGTGTGACCGCGTGTTCGGCATGAGCCTGCCAGGCTGGTCAACGCCGTGGCGGCCGCGGGTTCGACGGCACGCTCGCTGGGGCGCACGCGCAGCTCGGCGCAACCGTGAGCGCATCGCGGCGCCGGCTTTCGCCGTCGCGCTGCTCAGCTCCGGGATCTGGGCGACCAGCTTCGGCACCTACGCCGAGCAGGTGATCATGGCGGGATCCTCGGCCTGCAGGTGCCGCTGTTCGCCTGCCGCCTGATCACCAGGATGCTCACGCCGCTCGTGATCGCGCTCAGCGTAAGCCCCGACGCGGCGCTGGTTGCCTCCCAGGTTGTGCTCTCGTTCGGCATCCCGTTCGCCTTCGTGCCTTTGGTGCTGATCACCCGCGACTGCGCGGTCATGGGCAAACTGATCAACCGGCGCCACGACGTGGATCGGCGCCGCCATCGCAGGACTGATCATCGCGCTCAACGCCTACCTGCTCGTCCAGCTCTAGGAAGGAAATCCTGTGACCCAACTCGTCGACCAACAAGCCGCCCGCGGCACCACGCCGCTGCCCATGGTCGTGGGGCCCACCAGGATGGCGCCCAGCGTGCGCCAGCGGCTTAGCGCGCCGGCGCCGCCGCTGACCGACGCCGGGTTCATCAGCGAGTTCGGCGACTGTCTCGCCCGCCTCGGCGAGGTCGTCGGCTCCGACACCGCCGAACTCCTCGTCACCCCTGGTAGCGGCACTATCGGCATGGAGGCCATCGCCGCGAGCCTGCTGCGACCCGGCGCGCCGGTACTCGTGGCCTCCACCGGGGTGTGGGCCGACAGGTGGCGCGAGATCTGCCTGCGCCAGCAGGTGCCCGTGCACGCGCCGAGGTTCGCCGTGGGTTGCCCGCCGGAGCTGGAGCTGCTCGAAGAACTGTTGTCTCGCACGCAATTTCAAGCCGTCCTGGTCACTCAGGTCGACTCCAGCAGCGGCGTGCGCGCCGACATTGCAGAGATCGCCGCGATCGCCACGCAATACGATGCACTGTCCCTCGTGGACGGTGTGTCCGCACTCGGTGCCGAGCACGTCGAGGTCGACGAGTGGGGCGTGGACGTGTACCTCGCTGGGCCGTCGAAAGCGCTCGGGGCCTCCGCCGGCCTGGCGATCTACGCGCTTAGCGACCGCGCGGTGAGCCGGCTGCGCGACCGGTCGTGGGGCATGGGCACCTTCGCCCTCGACCTCGCCCCGTGGCTGCCGGTCATGGCCGCCACGCGCCGCGGCGAGTTCGGCTACTACCAATCGCCCGCGAGCAACCTGGTCCTCGCGCTCTCCGAGGCGCTGCGGCTGGTGCTGGTCGAGGGCCGCGACGTCCGCGTCGCCCGGCACGAAGCGCTGCGCGACACCCTGTACGCCGGTCTGGCCGCCCTCGGCATCGGGCTGTTCGTCCCCGACGAGGCCGCCCGCGCCAACGGCGTCACCGTCTGTCGCGTCCCCCCGGGTGTCGACGAAGCCGCCCTACTGCGGGAGATCGCCGCCGAGGGCGTTGTCCTGCAAGCTGGAACTCTGCCCGCCGTCGGCGGGAGCACCTTCCGCATCGGCCACATGGGGAATGTGACCGAGACCGACATCGCCACCACGCTGCGCGCCATCGAAGCGGGCCTCGCGGCCTGCCGCTGACGAAAGGAGCCCAACCGTGCGGATCTACCTCGCCGAGCGCCTCGCGGTCACAGTGGAGGAACTCGACTTCCTTAACCCCAACAAGCCCGAGGACGGCCGCGAGCGCGGCGTCCGACTGGAGGTGCGGCTGGTCGAGGAGGACACCCGACCCGCGTCCATCTATGCCAACTGCGGCCTGACCATCAGCCGCGGCCTGTGCCGATTCGACCTGCTGGAATCCGCGCCCGGCGCACAGGATCGGATGCACTGGCACCCCGAGATGCCCAACGGCGAGGGCCGCAAGCGGCTCGTCGACGAGCAGCTAAGCGCCGATCCGATCGGCTGGGTGCACAACCGCCTACTCGACGTCGTCGGCACCCTGGAGCTGTCGCTGCTGGAAGACCCGGCCAGCTACCGGCCGGACGCCAAGGCGCTGGCCCGCGTCGCCGACGCCATCGTCGCCGACACCGCCGCGACGCTGGGGCGGATGCGCGAGCCGTGGCCGCCGGTCGAGGAGCGCGACGAGCGTGGCATGGCGGTCGTGCGCTGATGAAGATCCTCGTGGTCGGCGCGGGCGCGACCGGGGGCTGCTTCGGCGCGCGGCTGGCCGCCGCCGGGCGGGACGTGACCTTCCTGGTCCGTCCTGCCCGGGCCACCGCGCTGCGCGCGGGCGGCTTGGTCGTGCGTGGGCCCCTCGGCGACCTAGTCCTGCGGCCCCACTTGGTCACCTCGGCGGCCCGGCCGTACGACCTGGTGCTGCTCGCGGTCAAGGCAGTAACTCTCGACCGCACGGTGGTCGACCTGACCCCGGCGATCGGCGCGGACACCGTGATCCTGCCCATGCTCAACGGCATGCGCCACCTCGACACCCTCGCCGAGCGCTTCGGCGCGGACCGAGTGCTGGGCGGGGTCTGCCAGGTCACCACCACCCTCACCCCGGACGGCGAGATCCTCCAGCTCAACACCCGCCAGGAGTTGGCTTACGGTCCCGCGTTCCAGCCCGGCCCGAACCGGTTGGCCGCCGTCGACGCCGCGCTGCGCGGCGCCGGGTTCACCGCGCGAACCTCCCCGGACATCCGCCAGGAGATGTGGGACAAGTGGTTCCACGTCAGCGCGCTCGGTGCCATCACTTGCCTGATGCGCGGCGTGGTCGGCGAGGTCGTCGCCGCAGGCGGTGCCGAGGTGGCCGAGCGGATCGTGCTCGAAGCGGCGGCCACCGCCGCGGCCGCCGGGTACCCGGTCTCGGCCTCGGTGTTCGACCGGACCTTGGCCACCCTCACCGAACCGGGCTCTCGGACCGCGTCGTCCCTCTACCGTGATCTAACCAAAGGGCTGCCGACCGAGGCTGACCACCTCATTGGCGACCTGATCGCACATGCCGCGCGGCACGGCGTCGACACGACGCTGCTGCGGCTGGCGCACACCCACCTGTCCGTCCACGAGCATCGCCTGAGCGACCCCATTGCCGCGGCAACGACAGACCGGAGACTCCCCGATGGCCCACCCCTGGTTCGGTGAACATCGGTTCATCCCCGCGGGCTCGGTCGGGCGGATACGCGACATCCTGCGCAGCGAGACCCGGGATACCGGTTGGCCCTACCAGGAGTACCTGCCCGGTGCCCCATTCGCGTTGCCCCGCTCGTCCTACGCTGAGCTGTTCCGCGTAGGCACCGCCTTACTGGACCTGCTGCGCCGCACCGTTCTCGCCGTAGCGCCGACCGCGGACGCCCGGCTCGCGGCGCTGGGCGCCGACCGCCGCGACCACCCGCTGTTCCTCGACAACGCCGTGCTCGAAGAGCGTTACGCCGACTGCTTCGCCCGCCCCGACGTCGTGGTCGGGCCAAAGGGGCCGATCTTCCTCGGCTTCAACGTCGGCGGCGGGTTCGGCGGTGTGGTCGAGGCGCACTGCAGGTACCGGGCGTGGCGTAGGCTCTACGGCCGGTCTGGCGGCAGCCTGCCATTCCATTACCACGACCCGTTCGTCGCCCGCGCCGACGTGTTCGCCGACATCTGCGAAGAACTCGCACTGCCGTTCAGGCTGGCCTGGGTCGGCAGCCTGCGCGAGCACATGGAGTATCCAGACAGCAGCCGGTACTTCGACCTAGAGACCGCATTCCTGAGCAAGCGCGGCTTCGAGGCGCGCTACTTCGAGCCGGAAGACCTCGACGAGGTCTGGGACTGCGCCCCCGCGCACCGCTACCCGCTGGGCCTGCGCCACCTCAACGTGCCCGACCTCGAGATCCTTGGCATCAGCGTCGAGCCGGTCCGCCGCGCGTTGAAGAACGGCTGCCTCCTGCTGTCCACTCAGACCGCGGCCCTGTTCGGCAACAAGGTCACCCTGGGCTTGCTGTCGGAGGGCCGTCCGTGGCTCAGCACGGCGGAGCGCGCGGTGGTCAACCACTACGTGCCGTGGACCAGGGTGCTTGCCGACCGCCGCACCCACCGCGACGGCCAAGACGTCGACCTACTGCCGTTCGTCCTGCGCAGGCAGCACGCCCTCGTGCTCAAGCGCGGCACCGGCAGCGGCGTCGTGCACGGGCAGAGCGTCACGGCGGACGGCTGGCACGAGGCCGTCGCCGCCGCCGTCGGCGAGGGCGGGTGGGTCGTGCAGGACCTCGTGTCCGCGCAGCCCTACCCGCTGCCGATGATCAGCGACGACGGCAACGGGCCGAGCATGGCCAAGGTGGTGCCGGTGTTCGGGCCGTTCCTGTTCGGGCGCCGGCCGGGCGGGATGCTGGTGCGATTCTTCGCGACCGGTGAGGCGGGCATCGCCCGCGTCACCGGCCGCATCCCGTTCCACAACGTGGTGGTGACGGTCTGAACTCCTACATCTGCTCCGGCGCGTCGATCCCGATCAGCGACAGGCCGAGCACCAGCACCTCGGACGTCAGGTGGGCCAGCACGAGGCGCGACTGGCGGACCTCGGCGGGCACACCGTCCTTGAGCACCGGGCAGTTGTCGTAGAACATGGTGAACGTCGCCGCGGTCTCATAGAGGTACGTGCACACCTTGTGCGGCGCGAAGTCCTCCAGCGCGGCCTCGATCGCGGCGGGCAGCTGCAACAGCTTCAGCGCGAGCGCGCGCTCGGCTGAGTGCTCCAGCAGCACCTTCGTTCCGGCAGGCGGCACGTAACCGGCTTTACGCAGGATCGACCGCACCCTGGCGTTGGCGTACTGGAGGTACACCGACGTGTTGCCTTCCGTGGCCAGCATCTTCTTCCAGGTGAAGACGTAGTCCTTCTCGCGGTCGCTGGAGAGGTCCGCGTACTTCACCGCGCCGATGCCGACCGCGCGCGCCAACTCGGCCTGCTCCTGCGGCGACAGCGACGACCGCTCCTTGACCACCTCGGTGGCGTGGCTGACGGCCTCGTTGAGCAGTTCGACTAGCTTGACCGAGCCGCCCGCCCTGGTCCGGATGGTCTTGCCGTCCTCGCCGAGGATGGTGCCGAAGTTGACGTGCGTCGCGGTGTTGTCGTCGCTGAGGTAGCCCGCCATCCGGCACGCCGCGATGACCATCTGGAAGTGCTGGGCCTGCGGGGTGCCGACGACGTAGAGCAGGTCGGTAGCCCGTCGCTCACCCACCCAGTAGCGCACGGTGGCCAGGTCAGTGATGTGGTATCCGTAGCCACCGTCGCGTTTGCGCAGGATCAGCGGCAGCGGCTCGCCCTCCCGGTTAGTGAACCCGGGTGGAAAGATACACACCGCGCCGTCGCTGATCTCGGTCAGCCCCCGGCGCTCCAGGTCGTCGACGGTGCCGGCGAGCATCGGGTTGTAAAAGCTCTCGCCATAGATGTCGGCGGCGGTGAGCTGGATGCCGAGCGTCGCGTACACCTCTTCGAAGTGCCGCGTAGACTCGTCAACCAGCTCCTGCCAGAGCTTCATGGTCCGCTCGTCGCCGCTCTGGAGCGCGACCACCCGCCGCCGGGACCGGTCGGCGAATTTGGGGTCGGCGTCGAACTTCTGGCGGGCTTCCTGGTAGAAGCCGTTCAGGTCGTTGATGCTGTGATCGCCCGCCGTGTCCCAGTCCAGGTCAATTAGGTGCTCGATGAGCATCCCGAATGGGGTGCCCCAGTCGCCGAGGTGGTTGTGTGGCAGCACCTCGTGGCCGGCGAACCGCAGCAGCCGCAGCAGCGCGTCGCCGATGATCGAGGACCGCAGGTGCCCGACGTGCATCTCCTTGGCCACGTTCGGGCTGCTGTAGTCCAGCGCGTACCGGCGCGGCTCGGTGACCGGGGCCACGCCGAGCCGCTCGTCGCCCGCGATCGCGCCGACCGCGCCTGCCAGCCACTCGGACCGCAACACCAGGTTGATGAAGCCGGGACCCGCCACCTCGGGGGCCTCGAACAGGTCCTCGGACTCCAGCGCGGCCACGATCGCCTCGGCCACCGCGCGCGGCGGCTTGCCGACCCGCTTGGCCAGGCCCATCGCGATGTTGCACTGGTAGTCGACGCCGGGTCGGGCCGAGGGCCGCAGCATCGTCTCGGCTCGGCTCACCTCGATGTCGAGGGCCGCGCGCAGTGCCCCGACCAGCCGATCACGAATAACAGCCCCGATATCGCCCGCCACTGAGCCGATCTCCTTCGCCGGTCCGGCACCCGCACCGATCACGGGTGGTAGTCACCAAAGTGTCGCAGGTCGCCCACCGGTCGGAGCACCTGGTCTCGCCGGACTGCGGTCCAGATTGTGCGCTGCGCCACCGTGAGGGCGAGTTCGCTACTCCAATATCCCCGCAGGAACTCCGCGTCGGTCGGAATTTCCGCGGTGGTGGCCAGGGTGAACAGCGCCGTCCTGGCCTCGCCCGGCTCCAGCACCACCCGCTGCGGCGGCTGCTCCACCCGGTAACCGAATTGCTTGGCCCGCCGAACGGTCAACCCGGCCCAGCCGCGCATGGTCCGGTCGAGCCCGTTGCGCAGTTCTAGGCCGACCGGGGTCGGCTCGGTGGGGTGTAGCACCGGGTCGAGGGTCAGCAGGGGAGCGGGCACGGTCTCGGGCCGGTCCCAGATGGTGCCGCACGTACGGCAGATGCCGACCTCCCTGCGCACCTCTGGCACCAGGTCGGAGCGCACGAGCCTGCTCATCATTGCGTCACCGCAGTAAGGGCACGCGCCGCCGTCGCCGTGTCTGACCACACTGAACGTGCCGTCCTCGAACAGGCACTGCTCGTGGAATGTGAACGCCTTCGCCGACGCGGTCCGGTCGAGGTAGTGCTGGCAGAGCACCCGGTCGGCGTTGTGGATCTGCTCGGCGGTGGTCGCCGCGCGCTTGTCGGCGTCCGCGCCCGCGCGCACGTCGAACCGGGCCTTCGCTCCCTGGCGCAAGAGGTGGGTAGCGGTCGAGCGCCACTCGGGCTCCAGGCTCTTGAGCTTCGCGTGGTATCCGCGCAGCAGCCTCCCGTAGGCGGACAGGTGGGTTACCGCAGCGACCACCGCGCCCGCGTCGGCGCCGCCGGGTGGGCGGGTGTCGACGGTCACCGCGAGGTCGACGCCGTCCAGCCTGCCGGTGCCGAACAGGTAGGCGGTCGCGCCGGCATCGGGCCGAGGCACCACGGCGTAGTACAGCTCCTGCCTCCCGTCGACCCGCACGCGCAGCGCAGGGTCGAACCGGGGCAGGTCGACGGTCAAGAACTCCGCGCTGACGTCGGTGAACTCCACCCGGTCACCGACGCGACGGACTTCGGCGCGGTTCGGCGGCGGGTCGAACAGCACCCGGTCGCCCTCGCCGAGCACCTGGTAGCTGGGGGAGTCGGGACCGAGGAACGGCATTGCGGCGTTGAGCAGCCGCACGGCCTCGCCCACCGCGAGCCCGCCGCGCAGCAGGCGGTAGAGGAAGAGGTACTCCGCCAGTGACCCGATCACGACGCCTGACGCGGTCACCACCGCGCTCGACCCGCCCTCCTGCGCGCTGAACGCGAGCGAGAACTCGGGGGCGAACAACCCAGTCTCGCCGAGCCGCAGCACGTTGCAGCCGCCCATCACTACGGTCGGCACCCCGATCCGGTTGATCGGCAGCGCCTCGCCCGGCTTCACGCACGTCCCCGCCGTCACGCACGTCGGCACCAGCGCGCCCACCCGGGTATCGGCGGACTCGAACGACTTGCCGCATAGGCAGTCCGAGCCGAGGTTGAACAGGTCCTCGCGGCTGTGCCCCCACATCATCAGCAGGTTCGGCCGGTCGGCGGCGGCCACCGCGGCCGCCGACAGTGCGTTCCCCTCCAGGCAGGTCAGCGCGTCGTCGTCGCCGACGCCGGTCATCCGCTCGGGGAACAGGCCCAGCGCTCGCTCGACCCGCCGGTCCCGGTACTGGGCGTGCGCCACGACCACCCGGGTGAGCACCGGCAGCGTACGGGCGGTCAGGAAGCTCACCGCGTGCGCCGGGAAGTCGACTTCGGCGACCTCGGCGTGGGGCAGCCGGAACGACGTGGCCGCCGTGATCGCGTCCTGCACGGCGCGGGTCAGCAATTCGGGCGGCGCGCAGACTGTGAGCGGGTCGCGCCCCGCCCCCGCGGCCGCGACCAGCGCGTCGGCGCCGTCGAACCACTCGAACCCGCGCCGGTCCAGCCAGGCGTGCAGCCGCGCCGCGGCGGCCCACTCCTCGTTGCCGAACCCGACCACCCGGCCCGCGGCGGGCTCCTGCGCCCGCCGCACGACCCCCTCGGGCGACGGCAGCGCCGACTGGTGCAGCACAGGCACGGCGGTCGCGGTGCCCCGCAGGACCGCCGCGACCGCCTTTGTGTACTCTTCCGTCGAATCGACCATGGTGATCCGCACGATTGGCCTCCCGCGTCGTGAACTCACAAACACGGTAGGGCAGTGATCATCACCGGTGCTCGCGTGCGAAGGATTTCGCGCGGCTGGATCAGTCGATGACGGTGGCGCCCAAGGCTTCGAGCCCGCGCGTCTCGCCTAGTGCTTGCAGCGCGGTGGCCCGGTGCAGCAGCTCGCCGCCCTCCGCGGTGAACCGCAGCTGCCCGTAAAGCGGCAGCATCGCGCAGCCGCGGGCCCGCTTCGCCTCGTAGGTGGAGGTGCCGAAGTAGATCCGGCGGATGCCGTGGTCGGCCGCCCACGCCGGGATCTCCTGGTATACCAAGGCGAAGTAGAGTCCGGGTGCGTCGTGGTCGAAGCCGCTCGAGCGCGCGTAGAGCTCGTTGCGATCCTTGTCGTACAGGCACAGCGTGAACCCGACGACCTCCCCGTCGCGCTCCGCGGACACGACGACGACCGAGTCGCCCACGGTGTCGCGGATGTCGAAGAACTCCTTGCGCACCTGCTCCAGGTCACCGGACATGCCGTGCTTGGCCCGCAACTGCGCCTGGAGCACCACCAGGTCGTCGGTGACCGCATTGCGGCCGCTGCGGACCACGGTGCGCAGGCCCTGCTCGACGTACTGCGCCTTCTCCTTGCGCAGCCGCGTCTTGCGGCGGCTTGGCAGCGCGGCGAAGTACTCCTCGTGGCTCGCGACGACCGGGACGTCGAGCGCAGTGTCCGCGCCGAGCAACGACCCGGCTGTACCGGAGCGCGGCCGCCTGCTCGCGCATCGCGGTGTCGTCGTCGAGGTGCAGGATGGCGTAGCTCGCGCAGCCCAGCTCCGAGGCCACCCGCTCCACCAAGCCCCGCAACGCGGCGCGCACCTCGGCCCGCGACACGGGCGACTTCGGCGCCATCGCGAGGCCTTCGGTCGCGCCGCGCGTGGTAAGCGACACGGCTGGGTAGTGCGCGGCCCGCACGTCCTGGAGCCGGGCTCGCAGCGCGTCGTACTCGGCGCGCTCGGCGTCGGTGAGCCTGCTCTGGTCACCGAACGCGACCTCGTCCCCGACGATCGCGGGCGCCTTAGCCTGGATCCGTGGATTGAGTAGCTGGTCGCTCGGTGTGCCGAGAGGGAAAGTGCCTTCTGTGCAGGGAGAATCTGGGGTGTCGACGCCCTGAAACATCCCACGACGGAAGGCACTTTCGGTGCAACTATCTCACGTCTGGCCGCAGGATGCCCTGCGGTTCGACGAGGACAACCTCGTGTCGAGTGCCGGCCTGGTGCCGGTGATGGCATTGGCCGAGCAGACAGGCCTGGTGAACCTGGTCGTCGGCAAGGTCGCGTTCGCCGACACCATGGTGCCTTCGGCCGGGACGAACCCGGCGGGCAAACTCACCGCGATCGTGGCCGGGATGGCCGCCGGCGCGGACTGCATCGACGGCTTGGGCGTGATCCGCTCCGGCGGGATGCCGCGGCTGTTCGACCAGGTCTATGCCCCGGCCACGCTGGGTCAGTTCCTGCGCGAGTTCACCCATGGCCACAGCCTGCAGGTCGCTTCCGCCGCGCGGGCGCATCTGGTCAGCCTCGTCGCTGCGACCGGACTGTTGCCCGGCATTGGGCAGCAGGCGTATGTGGATATCGATTCACTGCTGCGTCCGGTGTTCGGGCACGCCAAACAAGGCGCCAGCTTCGGTCACACCAAGATTGCCGGCAAGCAGGTGCTGCGCCGCGGCCTGTCGCCACTGGTCACCACCATCTCCACCGACCACGGTGCGCCGGTGGTGGCCGGGATCCGGCTGCGCGCGGGCAAGACCGGCTCCGGCAAGAACGCCGCCTCCATGGTAGCCGCGGCGATCCGCACCGCCCGTGCCGCCGGAGCCACGGGCGAGATCCTGGTCCGTGGGGATTCGGCCTACGGCACCAGCGCGGTGGTCAACGCCTGCATCAAAACGGGAGCCCGGTTCTCGTTCGTGCTCACCCAGAACCGGGCTGTGCAGCGGGCGATCGCCTCGATCGACGACCGTGCCTGGACACCGGTGCACTACCCCGGCGCGGTCACCGACCCCGATACCGGCGCACTGATCTCCGACGCCGAAGTCGAGTTCACCGCGTTCGCTTCCACCCAGCATCCGGTCACCGCCCGGCTGATCGTGCGCCGCGTGCGTGACCGCGCCAAGACCGACGAACTGTTCCCGGTCTGGCGCTACCACCCCTCCTTCACCAACAACGACGAATCCACCGTCGAGGCGGACCTCACCCACCGCCGGCACGCGATCATCGAGACCGTGTTCGCCGATCTGATCGACGGACCGCTGGCGCACCTGCCGTCGGGCCGGTTCGCCGCCAACAGCGTCTGGGCGATCTGCGCGATGATCACCCACAACCTGCTACGCGCCGCCGGAACCCTGGCCGGCCCCCGGTATGCCACCGCCCGTGGAGCCACCCTGCGCCACCAGCTGATCACCGTGCCGGCCCGGCTGGCCCGCCCAGCTCGCCGCCCGGTGCTGCACCTGCCCGCGCACTGGCCCTGGGCCCAGCCATGGAACGCATTGTGGGACGCGGTACTCGCCATCCGCTCACCGACAGCCTGGGGTCTGCCCAGGGTCTGGTTGACACCTGATGTGTGAGGTTTCGGCCTCGCCTGGAAGGATGTCGTCGTGCCCAAGCCCTACCCCCCGCGAGTTCCGTGACGACGTCGTTGCCGTGGCCCGTCGCGGCGAGACGCCGTTGAAGCAGGTTGCGAAGGATTTCGGGATCTCCGAGTCGTGCCTGGCCAACTGGCTGCGCGCCGCTGATGTCGAGGACGGCGCCCGGTCCGGAGTGACCCGCGAGGAGTCCGCCGAGCTGCGCGAGTTGCGTAAGCGCAACCGGCTGCTGGAGCAGGAGAACGAGGTCCTGCGCAAGGCCGCGGCCTACCTGGCGCAGGGCAATCTGCCGGGAAAATAGCGTTCCCGCTCGTCCGTGACCTGGCCGCGGCCGGCGCCCCTGTGCGGGTGCCGGTCGCGGTGACGTGCCGGGTGCTGGGGATCTCCCGGCAGGCCTACTACCAGTGGTGTTCGGCCCCGTTCTGCCAGCGGGACTGGGATGACGCGCATCTGATCAACGCCGCGCTCGAGATCCACGCCGACGACCCGGGCGATGGGTACCGGTTCATCGCCGACGAACTCGCCCGGCAGGGCTTCAGCGCCTCGGAGAACCGGGTGTGGCGGATCTGCTCGATGCAGCAGATCTTCTCGCTGCACGCCAGGAAGAAAGGCCGTAACGCGAAGGCGGAGCCGCCGGTGCATGACGACCTGGTTCGCCGGAACTTCACCGCGACGGCACCGAACGCGACGTGGCTGACCGACATCACCGAGCATCCCACCGGCGAGGGCAAGCTCTACCTGTGTGCGGTCAAGGACTGCTACTCCAACAAGATCGTCGGATACTCGATCGCCTCGCACATGCGGGCTTCGCTCGCCGTTGCTGCGTTGCGTAACGCGATCGCGCTGCGAGACCCGCGCGGCACCGTCGTCCACTCCGACCGCGGAGCCCAATTCCGATCCGGCGCCTACCGGCGCCTGCTGCGCGTTCACGGGCTGACCGGGTCGATGGGGCGGGTCGGCGCCTGTGGTGACAACGCCGCGATGGAATCGTTCTTCTCGTTGCTGCAAAAGAACGTTCTCGACACCCGCCGGTGGCACACCCGCGAGGAACTCCGGCTGGCGATCGTGTCCTGGATCGAGACGAAATACCACCGCAAACGCCGTCAACGGGGGCTGGGCAAGCTCACCCCGGTCGAGTTTGAGACCATCTACACGGCCGCAGCTGCGGCCTGAAACAGTCAGCCCTCGGTGTCAACCGAAGTCTGGGCAGACCCCTGACCTGACCACCGCCCCAACAGGCCCGACCGGAGACCAACGTGGACATGCTGGGCAGACCAGCAAAACAATCCTGCCCAGCCCACCCACCAACACAACCAACGATCAACAACCCAGAAAGAAGATCAACCCACAAACCCACTCCACGGATCCAGGCTAAGAACCTCCCTCCGAGTTCATCCCAGCTGAGCTGGGGATACAACGAAGCGCCTCACGGCGCACACCGAACGTGCCGTGAAGTAGGCCGCCGGCGAGGTGCCCCGTGGGTCCTTTTCCGACGACCCCTTCCCAAACTGCTCGTGCGACTTTCACCGCAAGCAGCTTTCCAGTGTCAAACCCAACCGGCTGCGGCTGGTTGGCCATTGGGGCAGCCCGGCGTTTCGCATCTCGCGGACCATGACTGTCCTAAACGGACCTTGACACCTGTGCGACTTCGCCCTGTGTCCGGCTCTCCCGAACTCCCCGGCCGGTCGTGACTCCGGCGACTACTATTCGCACTCCGTGACCATGGGGTTCGCACCCTGTAGGCCATCCCGAATTCCCCCATGCGCCAGACGTATCGAGTGTGACGTAGGCGGCCCCGGCCGTCTCCTTGAGCGAGCTCGTTGCTCGCCGCCCACCGACCGGAAGGGTTGAGACGGGAAAACGGGAACCGTCCGATGCCGGTGGCTGCGACCTCAGGCGTCGTGTCGCAGGATGTGCCCTTCATCGCTGAAGACTGGGCTTGAAGCAGTATGGCTTTCGCCGTATCACACGGGCCTTGCACGGCAGCGCCTTCGACGCCTTCTCGACCTCCGTACTTTCCCGCCATGCTCTTGTCCCATCGCGGTTTCCCGTCCAGGTAAGGCGGGTGGCCCCGAGGTCACCTCCTTCCGAACCTCGGCCCCCTGTGGGGGCGATCTGGCGCCGAGTTAGACGGCGCACCGCTTTCCGGGCATCTCGGCTCTCCAGTGATCACGCCGTGAACGTGCTGGCCGATCTGATCCCGTGGATGTGGTCGTGGCAGTCGGCGCAGACCACCAGGGTCTTGCGGCGCCGTCTGACCATGACCGTCGCCCATGGGGGTGGAGCGGACGCGTCGAGCTCGGCGAGTGTCCGGACGTGGTGAACCTGCATTTCGCCGGTTCGCTCGCAGAGTTCGCACCTTGCCGTGGAGAGCCGGCCGATCAGCTCTCTGCGGGGGTAGGTGATGCGTTGGGGCAGTTGGTCGTTGATGACTGCCTTTTTCTGCCGTATGAGTGGAATGCCACCAAACCGTGCGACCAGTGGTTTGCTCTGGCGGGGCGCACACGGTGAGCGGCCCGCGTCCGCCCGCCGCAGCGGTGACGAGCGCTCCGACGCCGGCAAACCAGCCGAACTCACGGCCGTTGAGCCAGGCATGCAACCGGGCAGGGTGTGCCCACTCCGTGGGGCCGAAGCCGAGTACTTGGCCCGGCTCGGATCCGGCTGGCCCCGCGGGATCGTCGCCTTCCAGCGGGGGCAGCGCCGACGTGAATGGGCGCAGCACCGGTAGCTCGTCACCGCCGTCCAGAACCTCGGCGACGGCATCGCCATACTCCTCGACGGTTCCGACGGTGATGGTCCGCACCGGTAACCCTTCCGTGTCGTCGACTCACCTCACAGTAGGACAGCGAGCATCCACAGTGCTGCCATGCGTCCGGAATCGCGTACGTGATTCACCGAATGACCTTGGCGCCCAACGCTTCCAGCCTGCGTGCTTCACCGAGCGACTGCAGCTGGGTGGCGCGGTGTAGTAGGTGGCCATCCGGTCCGTCGAAGCGTAGGTGGCCATAGAGGGACAGCAGCGTGGCGCCGCGGGCCCGCTTCGCCTCGTAGGTCGACATGCCGAAGAAGATCCGCCGCACCCCATGGTCCGCAGCCCACGCCGGGACATCGTGGAACATCAGCGCAAAGTAGCAGCCTCCGTCCAGCGCATCGTAGTCGAACCCGGCCGACCGCGCGAACAGCTCGTCGCGGTCCTTGTCGTAGAGGCAGAGCGTGTACCCGAGCAGCTGGCCTTCGCGCACGGCGCTCAGCACGATTACGGCGTCGCCCACCGTCTCGCGGATGCGGTAGAACTCCTCGCGAACCGGTCCGACCTCGCCGGACATGCCGTGCTTGGCGCGCTGCCTGGCTTGCAATAGGATCAGGTCCTCGGTCATGGACGACGGCCCGGTGCGCACCTCCGTGTGCAGCCCCTGTTCAACGCACTGTCGCTTCTCCGCGCGCAGGCGGTACCGGCGGCGGCGGGGCAACGCGGCGAAGTACTCCTCCTGCCCGGAGACCACCGGGATGTCCATCGCGGTCTCGGCGCCGAGCACGACTCGGGTGTGGCCAAGTTCCGCCGCCGGCTCCCGCAGCGTGCCGTCGTCCTCGAGGTGCAGGATCGCGTGGCTGCGGCAGCCCAACTCGGCCGCGGCGTCGGCCACGAGGCCGGGCAACGCGGCATGCACCTCCGCCCGAGATACTGGTGACTCCAGCGCCATCGCGACGCCGTCACTTGCTCCGCGCACGGTCAGCGAGATTGTTGGGTATTGGGCGGCCCGCGCGCCGGCAAGCCGCGACCGCAGTGCGTCGTACTCGGCGTGTTCGGACTCGGTCAACCGCCACTCGTCGCCAAAGGCCACCTCGTCCCCGGCGATCGCGGGCGCCTTCGCAAAAAATGCCCCCCGGTCGGCGGTGCCGTACAGCAGTGGCGCGGTCGCGCACAGCGTGCCCGCGGAATCCGCAATGAGCAGGTAACGCAGATCCGGGCCGTGTGTCCGCGCCATGAAATGCGACCACGGCGGGTCACCCCACCACCGGTCTGCCTTTGTCCGGATAGTCGGAACCTCCGCGTGGGACACGACACGGTAGGTAAGTGAATTGATCTGTCCCATCCCCTGTTACCTTTTCATAGTTACCGATCAGGAAGCTATGTCACCAGGTCCGGCCTGGCTTACGCCCGAGTCACGCGGCACTGTGCGCCATCGCCGATCTCTAGCCGGGCCACGCGAACTAACGCCAGGGACGCCTTCATCATTGCTGGCGCCGCAATGCTTCCCGCAATACACGCTGCGACCGTTCGACCTTGGTGACAAGGCGCTCGCCGAATCGGGGTGTTAGTCGGGTTCGACGACCTAGCCGGCGAGGCAAGCTCATCAGCAACTGCATCCGCAGCCTCACCGCCACCCACCTCGCCTCGAGTGGCCGTCGGACCGAAGTCAGCCACCCAGCCGTGCCGGAGATCCTGGTCCGCCGCAGCGGATTAGCCGTAATCTTCACAGCGGACCACAAACCCACCGCGATCGCCAAAACCCACACATCTCGCGTGGGCGACAAAACTGGTCGAAGCGACCATGGCCCCCCGGCGACCAAACCATCCCAGATGCCGCAGCCGCTAACACCGTCCTGCCGAGGTCAGCCGAAAGCCTCAAACCGTTCTCCAGCAACACTAACATCGCCAGCCAATCACGCGGGGATGCTCGATGCGCACCCTCTCAATGGATCCTGAACCTCCACGCCCGGCATCGAAGTTAGGACCGTCACCCACGTTCTCCTCGAGATTGGTGACTCCTCGAAAATTCGCCAGTTTCGGACATCTGGCTGCCTACGCTGACACAGCACCTGTCACTCGTAGTTCCGGCACCGGCATCAAGGGCGAGCACCCGACCGGACCAGCAACTCAAACGCGCGTTCTTCCTCGCGGCCTTCGCCGCCCTGTCCGACTCTGAAGGCAGCACCTACCACGCCAGCAGAGGGCTGAGAGAAGACCTACAACACAGCCCCCTTTGCCTCGTCCGACGCTGCTGCGACGTTCCTCTAGACCAAGCACAAACCGCACTCACCATCGCCCCGTTACCCCCGAACTCGCGCATGTTCCCCCTGCGGCTTGACAACCACGTACGAGCACCTCTCCCTTAGCGCCAGGGTACGCCAACGTAGTCATGGAGCATTGTGTGCTGGAACACATCACCGTTAGGATGACACTCGCCGGGGTGGCGGAATTGGAAGACGCACCCGCAAACTAGGCGGGCGGACCACGGTCCACTGGGGGTTCGAATCCCTCACCCGGCGCTGCTCCGACCAGCTGGTCCCCACCTCGATGCGGCGGGACAACTTGCGCCGCCCGAGCAGCGTGCCGCGACCGGACTCCCCGGGGCAGCTCACCGGGCCGCTGACTGTCCATCGCCGGCGTCACCGAGCTCTCGCCAGTTCCGTCGTCGTGCGCGGCTCGGCGACCAGCAGCAGGAGCTGACCCTCGTCGAGGGCGAGCGGTTGCCGCGACGCCCAGCCGGCGGGTGTCAACGGTCAAGTGGATCTACATGCTTGGCAGTCTGAGGAGAACCCGGTATGGTCCCGCCCATGTCCATTCCAGGGGGAGGACGGACGGGATTCTTGCGGGGCACCGTCACGTCTGCGTTGACCGAAATCCGCGGGACCATAAACGCGAAAGACAAGGCCACCCGAGTCCTCACGTGGGCCACGGCGACCACGAGTCTGGGCACTGGCCTGTTCTACGCGGTGAGCGCAATCTTCTTTTCCGAGGTAATCGGCCTGTCCGCGGTGGAAATCGGCATCGGCCTGGCTTTCGCCGGAATAGCGGGCGTTCTGGGCGCCCTGGCCGGCGGGTATGCCGCCGCCCACGCCGGCAGTAGGCGGACCCTGACAGTCGCGCAGGTCTTCCTGGGGGTCTTGGTCGCCTGCTCCACCCTCGTGACGAGCTTCGTCACCTTCGCCGCCCTGGCGACGGCCATCTCGTTCGTACGGTACATCTGCACGACAGCTCGAGCTGCACTGATCGCCGATGCCTACACCGGTCCCGACCGGGTGAGCATCCGCGCCCGCCTGCGGGTAGTCACGAACGCGACGACGGGCATCGGCGCTCTCCTGGGCGGCGTCGCGCTGGCCGTCGGCACCCCAGTGTCCTTCACTGCAGCCGTGGTGAGCGTGGGTGCTATCACCATCGTCAGCGGCCTATCCCTGACGTCCGCACAAGCCCGCGCCAAACTGACCGACCCCATACGCGTCGCGGCCGCCGACATCGAGCACACCCACACCACACCGCCACCGAGGAAGCCACGCTCCCCATTCACCGACCCGCGGTACCTCGCGGTGGCATTCTTGGTCGGCGTCAACGCGACGTACTTCGCACTACTGGAGATGGGCGTGCCGCTTTGGATCACAGGCCATACCACCGCCCCCGGCGTCACCGTGTCCTTGGTCCTCGTCATCAACACGATCGTCGTCATCCTCACCCAGGTAGCCGCCTCCCGCGGCACCCACGACGTCCGCCTGGCCGGCTGGGCCGCCTTGCGCGGCACCACACTGATCGCCATCTCATGCGTGGCCTTCGCAGTCGCAGGCCTGGCTGGGACCGTGATCGCCACCAGCGTGCTACTCATGGCCGCGCTGGTCATGTCGACGGGCGAGTCGTACGGCGAAGCGGGCGCCTGGGGCCTGACCTTCGAACTGGCCGACCCGCACAACCAGGCCCGCTACCAGGGTGTCGCCGAGATGGCCTACGCTGCGGGCAACACCCTCGGCCCGTTGCTGATCTCCGCCACCGCACTGGCCCACGGCACGTGGGGCTGGCTCCTCCTTGCCGCGATCTTCGTCCTCTCCGGCATTGGTCTCCGTGCACTCGCCAGCCGCGGCCCATGCCGGCAGACCGAGCCGCCCCTGGAACTCTCGGCGGCCACCAATAAGTCGTGACTACCGCGGCCCCGGTCGTCATGGCTGTAGTGGCTGATCAGGCCGGTGACGATCCAGCAGATCAGTGTGTGCGCGGGCTGTTTCGTTCGGCCCGGCGACGGTTCCATGCCGGTAGGTCCAGCCGATCCTCGTGCGCGCGGCGATACTCGCGGATGCCCTAATAGCTGCACGCCGTCTCATCGAACACTACCTGCTTCGACGCGCGGGCGCCCGTGAGTGTCTCGCGTGGGGATGCCGCGTTCTCGTAGCTTGTTGAGCACGGTGGTGTGGTTGACGCCCAGGTGGTCGCCGACTCGGGCCAGGGACCAGCCGAGGTTGTAGAGGTGGTGGCATCGTCGATCTGCTCAGGCGACAGGCCGCGGCGGCGTATCGGCACGCCGTGGCGGTGGAGGATGGTGCTGACCGTTCGTCGTTCGATGCCGAACCGGTCACCGAGTTCGTATACCGTCGCGCCGGACTGATAGCCGGCGATCAGCTGCTGGACTTGCTCGTCGCTGAGTTGCCGGGCTCGTCGGGGGCAGTCCCGCTTGGTCGGCGCCGGTTCGGGTCGATCGAGGCCGGGGAGCTTCTCGCGGAGCTTTTCTAGGGCCCTGACCTGGTCTTTCGGGTTGTAATAAGCTCCCCAAGGTCCACCCTAGGGTTGTTATTGGAACCCTTGCCCGCGTCAACGCCCCTGAGCAAGAGGGCAACGCCGGAAGTTGAAGGGCCATCCGCTGAGCGGGTGGCCTTTTTGCTGCTTCCACGCGGCGAGCGAGTAGTCGTCGCGAGCCTAGGCCCAGGGACGTGTTCGCGCTGAAGGGCGTGAAGCTGTCCGAAGGGGTCGTGGAGGTCCTGGTCGGTGACCTGGTCGTCCTCGATGTAGAGGCCGTGGAAGATCGCTTGGTTGAGTAGGCGCCGTTGTTGGTCGTTGCAGCGTCGGTAGAGCTCTTCGGGGGCTTCCAGGAACTTGAGGGCGGCCTGGATGAGCCGAGCGCTGTCGGTGAGGTCGGCACGGGCGGTGTCGAGCCGCTGGGTGAGGCGTCGTCGTTCTGCGCCGATATCGCGTAGTTTGGCTTTGACCTTGGTTTGCGGCAGTGTGCCGTCGGCGGCGAGGTCGATCAAGTTCTCCTCCTTGGTGTCGAGTTCCCGCAGTTGGCTGGCAATCTGCTTGTGCAGCAGGCGTGCAGCGACCTCCTGTTCGTTGATGACGGTGTCGATGTGCGCGCCGACATCCGCGATGAACTCAGGACGGAATCGGATGTTGGCGTAGTGGCGTTCGATGGCCTCTTCGACTTGGTAGACGTGGACGTGCGGGCCTGGGCAGATTCCGTCGCGTTTGTTGCGACAGAAGAAGTACAGGTACTCGTAGCCGTGGCGGTTGACCGTCCGTTGGATCGCCAGCCGCTGCGTCTTGCCGGCACGTCGGCAGTAGCCGCAGTACACCGAGCCCTTGAGGTAGTGGTGGTGAACGCGGCGGCGTTCCTTCGCAGTGAGCCTGGATTCGAGGACTTCCTGAACTTGGTCGAAGAGCTCCTCGTCGTCGATCAGGACCTCGTGTCGCCCGCGGATCTCTTCGCCCTTGTAGTCGACGTAGCCGAGGTAGTAGCGATCGCGCAGCATCTGCGAGAGCTTGTTGATCGACACCTTTTTCGCCGGATGCCTATTGGTGGCACGGGTGCGGAGTCCGCGGTCGTAAAGTTCATCGGCCAACTCGTCTAATGAATAGTCGCCCGTGGCGTAGAGCTCGAAGGCGAGCTTGACCATCGGTGCCCGCTCGGGATCGACGATGATCGTGCGAATTACTCGGCCATCGGAGTGGTCGATGTAGTTGAGGTAGCCGAGTTTCGCGCGGCCGAGAGTGCCGCCGCTGCGGGCTTTTTGACCCATCTTGTAAGCAATGTTGGCACCGGACTGGCGGGATTGGTACTCGTTGAACGTGGCCAGGATGCCGTGCATCAGCTGACCGACCGGGGTGTCGTCGATGGCCTCGGTGGCCGACACCAGGGTGACACCGCGCTTGCGCAGATCTGCCATGACGACCGCGTCGTCGTAGCGATTCCGCGCCATACGCGAGAGCTGGTAGATGATGATGACGTCAACGTCGCCCTGGCTGCGTACCCGCGCGAGCATGCGCTGGAACGCCTCCCTCTTGGTCATCTCCGTTCCCGAGCGTCCGGGCTCGACGTACTCGTCGATGACCGTGACGCCCAGTTCCCTCGCCTTGCGCAGACATGACTCACGCTGTGCCGGGATGGAGATGCCCTCGTCGTTGTAATCGGTCTTGACCTGTCCGGACGAGGACACACGCAGGTAGATCACCGCGCGTGTACCGGGTTCGAGATCACTGGACGGTCGCTGGACGCAGAGCGCGACGTCTGCCTGCAGTTCGTCGTCCGAACCGAAATAGGCGCTGTTCACAAACACCTCGTTGTGAGTCGTTCTGGATGGGGACGGCGTTGGTCGCCGCATTGGCCCGGCACATCTGCCGGTTGCGTTGCGGACTAACCCGCAAGTGGCGACTCGTCGCCGGACTCCTGCTCGTGGCGAAGGCGATCGCGCCGATCTGCGCGCGCGCCCGTGTACTCGATCTCGGCGACGGCAGTCACCACGCGTACGAGGAAGAGGCCGAACGGGGTCTCGGTGTCGAGACCGGGGTCAGCGACCGAGACAACCCGCACACCGCGCGACGTCAGCTCGTCGAGCAGGAAGGCGAGGTGCTGAGTTATTCGGGACAGGTTGTACATGTGGCGGACGACGAGCACGTCGATGGCGCCGGACCGGGCCGCGGCCAGCACTCGTTGCAGCCCAGAACGCTTCAACGTGGCACCTGATCCGTAGTCGCTCCTGCGAAGAGCGATGCGCCAATCAGGCTGGGAGTCGACGTAGGACTGCAGGAAGTCGCTTTCGCCTGCAGTCGGCCATCGCTGGTAGACGCCGACGCGCACGACGTGTCGAGCCCGCGGCTCTGCGGACAGGTGACCACTGCGGGGGTCGCAATTGGCAGGCGGCATCGTGTTGAACCTTCCTTTCGGGTAGCGGCGAGCGAGGGAGCATGGGCGGGGCAGCGGGTGCAGATCGAGTGGCGGCTGCGGAAGGTCATGGCCTCCCGCAACGTCTGGAACGCGACCGAACTGCGCGAGCTCCTCGTCCAGCGTGCCGGGTTCGAACTGTCTCTCCAGTCGGTTGACGTGCTGATCAAGAAGCCGCCGGTCCAGGTCAAGGTGGCGACCTTGCAGGCCCTGTGCACGACGTTGCGGTGCACGCCGAACGAGCTGTTCGGGATCGACGCGCCACGTGACGTCTCGCTCGTCGAACCGGACAGCACTGAGGTACGCGGCGAGCAGTGAGCTCGCAGCGCAAGCGGCGCGGCGACGGCCCTCACGCGACCCTCGCCAACGGGGCGGGGTGAACGCCTTCCCCTGTCAGTCCTGCCGAACCGAGCGTGGTTTGGATCTGTCGATACCAGCTCAGCGCGAAGCGCAGGCAGTTCGACTCGGTGCGGTGGCTCGGACCGCAT
Organism: Amycolatopsis sulphurea; assembly: GCF_002564045.1. Taxonomy (NCBI): domain Bacteria; kingdom Bacillati; phylum Actinomycetota; class Actinomycetes; order Pseudonocardiales; family Pseudonocardiaceae; genus Amycolatopsis; species Amycolatopsis sulphurea. The sequence continues at coordinate 3,305,722 of NZ_PDJK01000002.1, forward strand.
CCGGGGACGTAGCGGCCACGCCTGCTCCATGACATCGAGTCCGAACTACGGAGAGCTTCGGCGTACTGATTGAGGCCGGTGATCTTGATGCCGAAGCCGTGCAGGTTCAGGTTGCGCGTGGCGAAGGCGCGCATGATGCGCTCGACGTCGGCGCTGCTCTGGCGCCGGCACACCGTCCCGATTCCGACGAGTGGCTCGGCTGCCAGGTCGATCCCGGCCCGGTCGTAGAGGTCAGCGCACCTTGCATAGTCCGACAGGGTCCAGCCTTGAAGTGTCGGCAGCCATCGGAGCTCGGGCGCGAGGTCCCGGAGGCGGACGAGGTTGCGCACGGTGCGCCGTTGATGCTCGCGGATCGTGAGACCGGTGCGCTTGAGGATGTGCGGCTCACACATCCAGTCCTGCTCAACGGCGTTGTGGCACGACCCGCATCCCGAACTGCCCGCCGTCGGCTTGAGGTTCGTACCTGGACGGCCCGTCACCGCGCTGGACAGGCCGAGCACCGCTCTCCCCGCGATGGTCACCGCCCTCGACCAGATCCGCCAGGTTCCGCTCGGACCGTTCGCCAGCCTGGGCCGGCTGGACTCGGTGAGCGACTTCATCCGGCGCATCACCATGTGGCCCGAGCAACTCCGCCAGTACCCCGACGAACCACTCAGCCGCGACATGGCCGCGCTGATCGGGATCTGGCACGACCGCGGCGACGCCGCCGTGCTCGCCGAACCGGCCCCACGTGTGCTCTCCCACGGCGACGGCAACCTCGACAACTGGCACTGGCACGACTTCATCAGCACCATCTATGCGCTGGACTGGGAGTTCGCAGGACACTCCGACGCCGCCTACGACGCAGCGGAACTCATCGAGCATCCCAGCGCACGTGCGATCGACGACGACCTGTGGCTCGCGCTCCTTCCCGAGCTCGGGGTCAACGACGGCCAGGCGCGCCGCCGTTTCGTCGCCGCGCGCTGCGCCGCCGCCCTGCGCTGGTTGGCCGTCCGCTGGAAACGACGCGACACCAACGCGTCCGCCTTCGAGCAGCAGCTACACCGCACCCGAAGCCTGATTACAGGCGATCACGGATAACCGCCATTCCAGCCCACGCAGAGGTGCCCCGATGACGAAGAAAACTCGAGCCGTCTTGAGCGCCCTCCTTGCCGAGCCGGACAAAGGACTGTACGGCCTGGAGATCTACGAACGAACCGGGCTAATGCCCGGAACGACCTACCCGGTTCTCCTTCGATTGCAGACCGCAGGGTTGGTGTGCTCCCGCTGGGAAGACGCTGACCCAGCCAACCCCTGTCGGCCACGTCGCCGCTACTACCAGCTCACCGACCAAGGGTTCGCTGCTGCACCAGCGAAGCTGGCCGAGGTGACCGGCCTGATTGGACTCCTACGCCGCTGGCTCAGGTGGATGCCACAGCCCGCAGCGCAGGTCGCCACCTCGGTCACGTCCGCGAGGAACTAGACGTCGGGATGGCGGTCGCGTGGATTGCGGGTGGCTGCGCATTCGGTTCACTGCTCACAGCGCTGCTGGCGTTCCTGGCAGTCGCGCAAGCACGAGCATGGCGCGCCAACCGACAAGTCTACTTTCGACCACCGACCCTTTCGCCCGCACAAGTCCGATGGGCGAACGAAAAGCGGCTCAGCGACGATCCCGAAGCGACCCTGATCATCCCCGCCGATCATCCGGACTGCATCAGACCCGTTGACTGGCAAGCGCTACGTGCACGACACAGGACCTGACCGTTTCGCATCGGGCCAGGTCGTCTCGTTCATTGGCACTCGGACATGTCCACCGGCGCCGCCAACCCGCGCGTAGGTCCACCTACAACTGGGAAAATCCGCAGGTCACTGCGCTCGCCGCCGCATCGGCGCCTCATGCCCGCCGCATCAGCGCTCTGGAAGCTCACGCGCCTGAACGATTCACCGCGTTGACAGCACGGTTGATCTGACACGACGGACAGTAAGGGCGACGACGCCCGGAGAGCGTTGCCGCAACCATGATTGCTTCCAACGACGACACACGTCTTCACCCGCTTAGATGGGTGAGGCGTCGGCGATGACCGCGTGGCCGCCGATGCCGCACATGGCGCGCGTGTTCGCCGCTACGCCGACACCGGAGAACCGCTCATCCGCGACCCTCCGGATGAGTACGTCGGGCAGCATCGGTTCGTTCCTGGCGATGACAACCCAACCATGCCACCAGAATTCTTGTCCCCGCCGGAGGGTGACTTATACGACGCGGTCACCGCGTACCTGCCGCGTGTCGGGAGGCTCGACGACGAGCCACCAGCCGAGACCAGTGACGCCGATTTCGCGAACGAGAGAGCCGCAGCGACGCGGGCGATACGGCAGAGCACCGCGTCGAATCTCGGCTTCCTCCAGCGAGTTTTGGATGGTTTGCGACGGCTGTGAGTCCGCGGCCGGCCGTCCTCACCGGGTTCGTTCAGCGATCTCAAGACAAGGTCAATCGCCAGAAGGCGTGCCGGCCGGCGAACAGAGGGACAGCTATCGGCGGAAGCCACGATGACGGTCGCGCGGCGGAACATTGCCGAACTCCTCGAACCAACGCTCGGCCTCGTCCCGTTCGAGCGGGATGCGGTAGCTGAGCAGCCCTTCGTAGTCCTTGTCCTGGAACAGAACGTCCTGCAGGGTGTCCCAGTTGTAGTCAGATCGCGAGGCCGGTAGCTCGGTCTCCAAATCCGCGACGAGTTCGTCTTCGTCGTCGTAGAGCCGCTCGGCATCTTGGATCGCCAGGTCGAGCGCGATCTCCTCGGCGGTGCAGGTCGGTGTGGGAAACCGGCCGATCTGGAGATCCGAGCTGAGGTCGTCGAAGGCACGGGCGTAGCGGCGAAGGAACCATTCGTCCTGGTCGGCAACACAGGGGACCACCGCGCCCAGCGGGCCGGGCGTTCCGTCGCGGCACATTCCAGTCCGGTAGATGTAGTCGTACGCCTCGTCGGCGAGGATGGCCAGTGCATGGCCGAGCACCGCGGCCGTGCGCGGCGTCAGCGTCACCGGGAGGCAGACCTCGCACCCGCCGTCGGCGCACTCCGAGCAGCCGACGCAATCGTCACGACACGTCCCGCAGACCTCGCACCGGCCAGGGCAGTTGGTCGTCGGGAACAGCAAAAAGCCATCGTCTCCGACAGTCGGGAGCTGCCGGGCCACTCGCAGGGCCGCCGGATCATCGGCGGTGGCCGTGGCCAGGACAGGCAGCAGCGCGGAGACCGCCTTCCGCACCGGATCGGGCGCACCGTCCAGCACCGCTTCCAGACGCCGCTCGGCGGTGACCTGGTGCAGCAGGAAGCCGTTGAGTGCGGCGGCCAGCATGGTGGCCGACGGGGCATCGGAAAAGCTGACCAGCGTCTCGGCCTCGGGTCCATCACCACGATCGATCATGGCCAGCACGCTGTGCGTGGTGGGCGCGTGCTGGGGCACGAACGCCAGGTACGACGTGCTGCTGGCGGACATGGAACTCCTCTGTGCGGTCTCGGGAGAGACCGTATGACCAGGCGTTTGTCGCGTGCGCATTCGCGGTGCGCGTGTCACGGTAACGAGTGACATGCGGGCTGGTCAGCGGGGTGGCTCATCCGAGCGAACCACCCGGCCGTGGATGATCCAACGGGGTCGGTGGCGCAGGGCTGGCGCCTTGCCACCGCAGGGGTCGACGACTACAAGGGGGTGCATGATCCATGGCCGGCGAGAACGCAGCCAGGCTCGCGGTGCTGATCGACGCGGACAACGCGCGGCCGTCGATCACCGAAGGCTTGCTGGCCGAGGTCGCCAAATACGGCACAGCGCATGTCAAACGCGCGTACGGCGACTGGACCGGCACGAGTCTCAAGGGGTGGAAGGACCAGCTGCTGGCCCAGTCGATCCAGCCCATTCAGCAGTTCGCCTACACGACCGGGAAGAACGCCACCGACGCGGCGATGGTCATCGACGCGATGGACCTGTTGTACTCGGGTCGCTTCGACGGATTCTGCATCGTCTCCAGTGACAGCGACTTCACCCGACTCGCCGCGCGACTGCGCGAGTCCGGCCTCACCGTGTACGGATTCGGCGAGCGCAAGACGCCACAGCCCTTCGTCGCGGCCTGCGACAAGTTCCTCTACACCGAGAACCTCACCTACGCCCACGGCCCAACCGCACTGCCGGAAGCCGTACCCAAGCCGAAGACCGCCATGGCCGCCGCGCAACTCAAGGCAGACACCGCGCTGGTGAACCAGCTGCGCAATGCCGTCGAGGCAGCCTCTGACGACGATGGCTGGGCTCCGCTCGCATCCGTAGGCAACATCATCACCAAGCAACGCCCGGATTTCGACTCCCGCAACTACGGCTATGCCAAGCTCAGCGACCTGATCACCGCGACCACGCTGTTTGAGCTGGACCGCCGGAGCCCCGGCGATGGCAAGTCGGCAGTCATCTACACCCGCGACAAGCGACGCCAGCCTGACGAGTAGGCCACACTACCTGCCGACCACACCCCGGCCCTGATTCGAGGTCGTAGCTCCAGGAAAGGCGAAATGACTAACCGCGGACCATTGGACGCCGACACGCTGCTCAGCGGCGACGAGACCGAAGCGCTCCTCGCCCTTCTCTCTGACATCTCTCAAGGCCACGGTGGCGACCCTGGAGTTCGCGACGCGGCGAGTGCAGCGTGGTCGCTGCTGGGCAACCGCTCGGCGGCCCAAGGCGGATACGCGCAAGCTCGCGACGACGGCTACTACACGCAACTCCTGGGAAGAATGCAGAACCGGGACGGCCCTGGCGCACCGCACGATAACGGCCATCGCCGGATCCGGCTTCTGAGCAGGATCCGGCCGTTCGCCCCGTCATCGCGGTCGGGCTGCGCTGGCGGTCAGTGATGCGTGACGCCCACTGCGCGCCGGTCGGGGTTTCCACGTTCGGACCGACCGGGCCGACGCGGCTGACGCCGACGAAAAGAACGGATACTGCCGGGCCGCTATGCCGACGGACGACGACGCGGCCAGGTAGCCCACCCGCTCAAGATTGGGGCCATCCGTGGGTGTCGCGGGTCGGCACGCCGTCCTCCAGCAGTTCTTGGTCAAGACGGTGGTGTGGTCGATGTTCAGGCGGGCGTTCCGTCAGATGCCGGTTCGAGCGCCGCGGCGACGGCTTCGAGTTCGACCAGCGCCGCCGTGAGGTCCTCGATGATTTCGCGCGCGATGAGGTGAGGTGCTGGAAGATTGTCGGTGTCCTCGAGCGACTCATCCCGGAGCCACGTGACGTCGAAGTTGACCTTGTCTCGCGCAATCAGTTCGGCGTAGGTGAATGACCGGAATCGCTCAGACTCAGTTCGCTCTGAACGGGCCTTTTCGGGTGCGTAGCACTCAACGAAGTCGTCCAGATGCTGGCGACGAAGTGGGTTTTGCTTGAGAGTGAAGTGTTGGTTGGTGCGCAGATCATAGATCCAGAGCCTGTCGGTCCAGGGACGTTCGGCTGCGGGTTTCTTATCGAAGAAGAGTACGTTCGCCTTGACACCCTGTGCGTAGAAGATGCCGGTCGGCAAGCGCAGCATGGTGTGCAGATCGAAGTCACGTAGCAGCTTGCGTCGCAGAGTCTCGCCGGCACCGCCTTCGAACAGCACGTTGTCCGGGAGTACGACGGCAGCACGGCCGTTGATATCCAGGATCGTTGCGATGTGTTGAAGGAAGTTGAACTGTTTGTTCGATGTGGTGACGACAAAGTCCTGCCGCTCGATCGCGCGGTCCTCACGGGCTTCGAGTCCGTCGGCCCCAACCATCGCCAACGAGGATTTGCGACCGAACGGAGGGTTGGACAGGACAACCGACCAACGTTGGCCGGGATCGCTGATCAGTGCGTCACGAACTTCGATCAACGAGTCACCGGCGGGGTTGCCAATGCCGTGCAGAAGCATGTTCATGGCGGCAAGGCGGGCCGTCCCGTCGACAAGCTCATAGCCGTAGGCGAAGTCGTGCTGGAGGTGGTTCTTCTCGGTTCGGGTCATCGACTCCGAACCGCGTGACGCGTACTCGTGTGCGGCGAGGAGGAACCCAGCCGTCCCGGCTGCAGGGTCGACCACCGTGTCCTTCACGGTCGGCTGGACGCAGTCGACAATTGCCTGGATTACCGCACGTGGCGTGAAGTACTGCCCAGCGCCGGACTTGATGTCTTCGGCACCCCTGGAGAGGAGCGCTTCGTAGGCGTCGCCCTTGATGTCGGTGCCGGTGGCTGACCAATTTTCCTTGTCGATGAGATCGACGATGAGCCGCTTCAGCTTCGCGGGGTCTTGGATGCGATTCTGGGCCTTGCGGAAGATCGTGCCTAGCACACCCGGTCGTTTCCCGAGCTCTTCCAGGATATGCCGGTACTGCGTCTCTAGTGCGTCACCCTTGGCGTCTAGGAGTGTTTGCCAAGAGTATTCCGACGGGACGATCTGCTGTGGGTTTAGCTCACGTTGGGCGCGCTCATGTGCCATCTTGAGAAAGAGTAGATAGGTGAGCTGTTCGGTGTACTCGATCGTGCCAACGCCGTCGTCACGCAACACGTTGCAGTAGGACCACAGCTTGTCGACCAATCGACGCGCGTCAGACACCAGCATGCTCCTCGATCTTATCGTTCAACGCCCCCGAGTATGCGGCATTCAACACGGCCCGGCGGAGCGCCTCTACGCGTAGAGTTCCAGATTTCGCAGCTCGCTCGATACGTTTGAGCTCCGAGTCGCGCTCTGCATATGCTTTTGCGAGCCAGCGCTGGGCATCTGGTTCAACTCTCGGCAACCGAATGCCCATCAGCAACTTTTGCGAGATGTTCCGCATCGAGTCTTTGGTGCCCGTGGCTGCCGCCGAGATTTGACGCCTCGCGCTTGGCGCTTGAAGTGCTCTCCAGAGCCACTCGGGATCAACATCATTCCTCGGCATAAGCCGCAGGCTTTTGTCGCTGAGGAGGAGACGGCGGCGCGTCTCGCCTACAAGGACCGGCGCCCCCACATACTCACTCGTGTTGGCGCGGCTGACGAGCAGATCACCAGGCATGATCTCGAAGTTCGGGTTCACCAGCGACTCAGGGATAGCCTTGTTCTCCTGTGGGCGGAACTCGCCCCACGTCATAGCGCTAACCTTGACAATTCCCCACTCGTTCTCAACGGCAGGTGGGGCAGAACCGCCCACAGACCGCCCGGCTTGAATTCCCACCAGAAGATCGCCGAGCGCGATGGAGTCGTCGTCGCTCAGACCGAACTTCGCATTAAGTTCCGCCTGTCGTAGTCGGGCAAGGCGTAGGGTTGTGACAGAGCAGGTGGCCAGTACCGAATCGAGCCGGGAGAGATGGTCCTCAAGTAGATTTAGCAGCCGTTTTTGTTCCACCACAGGTGGGATTGGCACTGGGAGCTGCTTGATCATCGACAGACTTATTGACGCCAGATTCGTCGTTTGCTTGCCGTGCTTCTCAAACCAGCCCTTTGCGCACTCGTTGGTAAACCAGGCGAGCAGCTTTGGGTGCAGTATCTTGTTGCGGATTCGCGCCCGAAACACGTGGTTCTGATGGATGCAGTTCGGGATCTGCCCCTCCCACACCCATCCTCGCCCCAACTTGTCCCGGTCACCGCCTTCGTTCAGCAAGACGTCGCCCGGCTGAAGTTGAAGCCGTCTGACTGTGGCTTCCGGTACGCGGATTTCAGCCACCGATGTGACGTCGATACGGCCGCGTTGGACATTGGCGACACGCAAGTACGGCACGAGGGGGAGTTTCGGATCCGACTGCTTCTTCGTGTCCTTGGTTACCCCTCCAACGACATCAGCGATCTCACCGAGCGGTGCCCATGTCCAACCATCCGGGATAGGCGGCAGCGGCGTCATGCGGGCAGTTCCTTGTTCAGTTCGTCCAGTAGTTCGGCCGCGCGGGCCCTGCCAAGGTCACGAAGAGCGCCGTCGGTACCCCCGCGATCGGTGAAGGGAGCACGGTCAAGGTCCTCGGGGGTGATGCCGGCTGAAGATGCCACTACCTCGACCATGCGGTCGAGCCACCACCTCTCGGTCTCGCTAAACTTCGCTCCAGCCTGTTCTTGCTGGGTGAGCCACGCAGCGTAGCGCTCGCGAACTCGGTCGGCGTAAGGGACCAGCTCTTCGTCTTCGCCGATGGTGAAGCGCATGAGGGACACCAGGTCAGTGAGAGTATGCCGGGTGCTACGCCGGACCCGGCCAGCCTCGATTGCTTCGTAGGCGGCCCAGATCACATCGGGAGTCCAGTTGTAAGGGGGGCGGCTGATCCGGTCGGCAAGTTCCTGGATATCGTCGAAGGAGACGCGGCGTTCACGCGCCTCCGTCATCAGTTGGATCGCGGTGATCTCGTCGCGGTGCTCGGCGAGGTACTGCGCCCAGGATTCGACGAGGGACCGGGCACGCCCAGTGTCGACAACGCCGTGCGCGTCAAGAAGCACGTCCACGCTGACTTCGTCGATGATCTGGTCGTGAGCGCGGCGTAGTTCGAGGATCCGATTACGCAGCTCTGGGTTGGCCGCCAGTGGCTCGATCGCGTGATCGAGGAGCTGCTGTACGGCGGCGGCCGGGTCGGCGGCCCCCTGGACGGCGTGGGCCTGCCTGTCCGGGTCGACCGCGTCTACGAGACCGCGGATGATCGCCTGGACGGAGGTTCCAGCGACTTGGTCAAGCTCGCCGCGTTCGGCCGGTGTGAGCTGCAACTCCAAGGCCGTCAGGCGCGACGCGAGGGTAGCCGTCTCGTCCTCGGTGAGGGTGAGCGTGGCTGCCTTGTCCAGCAGTTTCTTCAGGCTGATGCCCTTTTGCCTGTTCAGGGGCGGGTCCACGAAGTCGTGTTCGGTGACACCGACGGCGTCGACGATGACGAACCGGGTCTTCTCGGTGGCGTCCGGGGTGACCGCGCGGAAGTCGGCCGAAGCGATCGTCCGTGCTCCCCGGCCCTTCATCTGCTCGAAGTACTGTGCCGAGCGGACGTCACGCAGGAAGAACACGCACTCCAGCGCCTTGACGTCGGTGCCTGTGGCGATCATGTCCACGGTGACCGCGATCCGCAGAACCGTCGAAGTGCGAAATGCCTGGAGTTGGCCTTTGGGATCCTTCGCGTTGTAGGTGATCTTGGCGGCGAAGTCGTTGCCCTTGCCGAACACCTCCCGGATGGTGGTGACGACCTCCTCGGCGTGGTTGTCGTCCTTGCAAAAGATCAGTGTCTTGGGCACGGTCGACCGGCCAGGAAAGATCTCGGGCAGCTTGTCGCGGAAGGTCTCCAACACCAGCCGAATTTGGCTGGTTGAGGTTACCGCGCGGTCCAACTGCCTGCTTGTGTAGACGAGGTCCTCGTCGAGCGCCTCCAGGCGTTGGACGCGGGTGCGGCGATCCACCATGGGCACGACCGTGCCGGCCTCGATCGAGGAGCCGTCGGCGGTGATCTGAGTCTTGATCCGGTACAGGTCGAAGTCGACGTTGACCAGGTCGGCCACCGACTCGGGATAGGTGTATTCGGACACGAGATTCTGGCGGAAGAACCCGAACGTCTGCTTGCCGGGGGTGGCGGTCAGGCCAACGACGTGGGCGTCGAAATACTCCAACACCCCTCGCCAGACCCCATAGATGGAGCGGTGCGCCTCGTCGACGATGACGAGGTCGAAGGTCTCCGGCGGCAACAGCGGGTTGTACGTGACGGTGACCGGCGCCTCGGGGACGTAGCCGTCCAGGCCGGGGTCGTCGCCCTCGGTGGTCTCTTCGTTCTTGAGCGCCTTGAACACCCGCTGGATCGTGGAGATCACCACGTGGCTGGAGCCGAGCATTCCCGCGCTGCTGAGCTTGTCGACGTTGTAGATCTCCGTGAAGCGGCGTCCGTCGTCGGGCGTACGGTAGTTCTGGAACTCGGCCAGCGTCTGATCGGCCAAGTTGTTGCGGTCGACTAGGAACAGCACCCGGTTGAAGCCGCCGTTCTTGAGCAGTCGGTAGGACTCGGCGACAGCCGTGTAGGTCTTCCCGGCGCCGGTGGCCATCTGTACCAGCGAACGGTCGAACCGCTGCTCGGCCAGCGACCTCTCGATTCCACGAATCGCGGTGACCTGGGCCTTGCGCATTGGTCGCTCGTCCAATGCGGGCAGGGTCCGGACCTTGGCCCGCCAGGTCGGCCGGCCGGGGTCACGTTCTGCGTCCCTCATGATGCGGGCGAGCGTCTCGGGCTTGGGGACGCTGAACAGCCGCCGGGCCCGCGGCTGGGGGTCATAGCCGTTCGTGAAGTGGGTCTCCGTGCCGCTGGCCTCGAACACGAACGGTAAGCGCCCGTCCACAGTCAGCGCCTTAAGTCGAACTTCAGGCGGCAGCCCTTCAGCGTACATGGCGGACTGCCACTCGACGCCGGACAGGGTGGTCCCTACCGGCTTGGCCTCGATGACCCCCACCACCCGCTTGTCGACGTAGAGCAGGTAGTCCACGCGGCCGTGCCCCTTGGCCATGATCATCTCGCGGACTGCGACCCCCGGGCCGGCGAACAAGTTGATGTTCTTCCGATCCTGGACCAACCATCCGGCCTCGACCAACTGCTGGTCGATGAGTGCCCGCGCCCGCTGCTCAGCGGCCAGCCTGGGATCGTCCGCCACCTCGCCGTATCCCCCTACGTCCTCGTGTTGACCACCAGAAGCATCTTGCACCATGTGCACGACAGCGCAAGGCACCAGAGACCTGCGTCGGCCAGCAAGGTGCTGATGCTGTTGCCATGAAGGTCGTCCGAAGAAGGCCGCAGGTTACGAGCAAGCGATCGGTGACGTCACACCCGTCAGTCCTGCCGCTATTGGGTGTGCACGACCAACACGGCAGACAACTTTGGCACTGAGAGTTATCGACTAGTCCGATTGGGCTACTTGGCTGCCTCGTTCGTGGTCGTGGGCTGCAAGCGGCCCCGTTTTTGTCGGTGGTGAGGTCTAGGTTGCCGCGCATGGTGCGACAGACGTCCCTGGCTGGCGGTGCAGCGAGTTCGGCAGTGCATACGCGGCCGTGGCCGGCCGAGTGGGACACCGTGGTCATCAGCTTGGCAGCCAGCGGGCTGGTCGAGCTGTCACAGAGCTTGGAGCGTCAGGGCGCGTTTCCCGTGCCGTACCCGGCCGCGCTGCAGCGCGCGCTGGATCGGTTGACCGCGATGGGCGTGATTGCCGGTGCCGAAGTGCCGCACAGCGTCATGGACTTGGCAGCCTGGGCTCATCGTCCGTTCGTGCAGTGGCCGTTCCGCCCGGCGGTGGAGGGGTTGAACGACGACGAGTCGCTCCTGATGGACGGCAAGCCCACCAAGGCGTGCTTGGAATGGGCGGTCGTGAGCGGGGACGTCGAAGGCGAGATTCGCGAACGTCTCCTTATCCACGGGGTGCTGGACGTGTGCAAAGCGAACGACGATGCCGCTGCTTACGTTCGTTTCCGGCGTCTGTTGGTGGAGAAGCCCGCCATGTCGGAGCGAGACCTACTCGTGACGATGGCTCAGCCCGGATTCGCGTTACTCGCTCAGCATCTGCGGGGCGCTTACCGCGCGGCTCCGGCGGAAGCCTTGGCCACAGGAGAGGCAGTTGTGTGCGGAGGCTGCGGTCACCTGTGGACCGTGCAGGCTGATGGTGTCCGTCGATGCAGTGAGTGGGACTGTCCTGCGCCCACGACGATCAAGAAACACCTGCTCGCCTCGGAGGGCGTTGTTTGGCTAAGCCGTGAGCTGCGAATGTTCGTGTCTGGTCCTGGCCGGGCGGAGCTTCGAATCGCCAAGGCGCTGGCGCGGGCGGGGGTGACCGCGCAGTTGTGGCCGGACTTCGACGCCTGCGATGTCCTGCCGGTCGAGGTGCCGTGGGCAGCAGATGTGAAGTCGTGGACGAATCCAGTCCGCCTGGCCTGGCGGTTGACCGAGCGGCCGTTCGTGCTGCCACGTGGAGCCGAACGAGGCTTCATCGTGATCGCGAAAGAGCAGACGACGGGTCGTCCCGAGTACCTGCGGGCGTTGCGCAACCACTGCACCTGGTTGAAGGGCCAGTCCAGGATCGAGGCGGTGTCAGAGAAGACGTTCATCGACCGGGTGGTCCGCGAGTTTCGGAAGGCGCAGGCGTGAGAGACAGCAACACGTGGAAGAAGGACCCCGCAAAGCTCCTGCGGCGCGAGCACGAGACGCTCGAAAGTCGCACGGCGTTGCGGCTGGTCGATATCGAGCTGGTCTTGCACCTCGTCGAGCAGGTTGCTCCAGACCAGTCGGTTCTGGACGCCTGGGCACTGTTGGGTGGCTATCCGTTCCTGACTGCCGGCCGCAGACCGGTTGCCCCAGAACACGAGTCCATGATCGGAGTAGCACGCCACCTGGTCCTGTGGTTCAAGGACCGCGAGGACTGGCGCGCTGCACTGGAAGAGTACGCGGAGTTGCCCGAGACCATTCGAGGCTATGAAGTCGACCTCGACTCGGGAACAACCTCACGACGTGTTCCCACCGTGCTGACCGACCGCTTCGACTATTACGAAGACGTCCTGTCCAATCCGCCACCAGACCTCACGAGCAAGATCACGGTCGCCGAGGCAGGGCGCTACTTCAACCAGGCCGACATGGGAACCAGCGTCACGATCCCTGACTGGTTTCCGATCCACCCCGGTGGTCGCGGTCACGACGTACTGGCGCGCTGTGATCGCGACGCGATCGAGCTGGAGTGGTCGGAGCTGGTTACCGCGGCACGTTGGGGTGATGACCGCGAGGCTGAGCTGGGTTGGCCCGAACGTTTGCGGTCGAACTGGGTCGACAGGTTGAAGCGAGTAACGCTCGAAGTCCGCCAGGGCGACAACAGCTTCTCCAAGTCCGAGAAACTGACGATCGCCGGCATCATGCACATGATTGGCATGGTCGGGGCTGGCAAAAGCACCCTGGTCGAGGTGCTCCTCCTCTGGTGCCACCTCAATAACAAACGCGTCTGTGTAGTCGCCGACAACGTTACGTCGGTACTGCGTAAGACAGTGCACCTCCAAGCGCTCGGCGTCCGCGCTGCCCCCGTGCTCGGTCAGTCGAACCGCGTCCAGCACCTAACCCGCCTGCACCGGTTGACCAACCCGCGTAACGGTCGCATCGCGCCCGCAGGGGACAGGATGTTCGATCTCACCAGCACCTCTTGCTCATTGGACGGGTTGCGCGACCACTCGGCGACGCCTTGGGAGCTACGGCATTCGCCCTGCGCGGGTCTCATCCCCGAGGAAACCGACGATAAGCCGAAGGCCCACACGTGCCCGGCGTGGCACACGTGTCAACGACATGAGCCCTCGCGCGAACTGGTCGACGCAACCGTATGGGTGGCGACCACGGCCAGCCTTATCCACACCCCGATACCCAAGCAGCTCAACGAGGAGCGACTGCGCTACCTCGAGCTCGCCTGGCGCCGTAGCGACCTGATCATCGTCGACGAGGCGGACCAGGTTCAGGCGCAGTTGGACTCGGTGTTCAGCCCCGAACAGCAGCTCATCGGCGAGGACTACGACGCCTGGCTCGACGAGGTCATCGACCGTACCAAAAGGACGATCCGTCAAGCCGGGCGTGAGCCTATGCACGAGCCACTGGTGCGGCATTGGATGGTCAATCTCGACAACGCCAACATCGCGGTGGACATCATGTACTCGGCGCTGTCCCGCGACGGCGCCCGGCCGCAACCGGCGTTGTCACGCCGGTGGTTGGACAAGGCGTACTTCACCGAATGGACTCTGTCCCAGCAGCTTGCCCAGTCCTGGGCTGGCTTTGGGCCGAGCAAGGCCAACACCCACCGCCCGGTGGACGGGTGGGAGGACGATCCGGTCTACCGTCGGTTGCGACGTGCGTTCGACGGATTGATCGACGATCCCCTTGGCGCGAAGGACACCGACGACGAACTCACCCAGCGGATGGTCACGCTCACAGCGCAAATCCTTCGAGACGCCAACGAGTCCGTCCGCCTTCGCCGGGTCGGCGAGTGGCTGGAATCCACGGCCAAGGAACTCGCCGAGCAAGGCTTGACTCTGACCATCGACGACCCGGAGCGACAGGCCGTCCGGCTCGAGTTCACCTTGGCGGTCGCTGTACTGGCAAAGTCGCTCGATCACGCGATGGACATGTTCCGAGCCGTGGAGATGGAACTCGGTCTTGAGGGCACCAGTTCCGCGCTGTTCCACCGCGCCCCTGCCGATTACCAGCCGGTCGTCCCAGACTCACCGATGGGCAATGTGCTGGGCTTCCAGTATCTCGACGACGATCACGATCAGCGCAGGGGACGCTCCAAGATGGGGCGGCTGCGTTTCTTCCGCTGTAGCGGCATCGGCCGCTGGGTACTGCTGCACCTCCACGAGCTGTTCCTCACGGACTCCGACCGAGGCCCCAACGTGTTACTGCTGTCGGGGACCAGTTGGGCAGGCACGTCGGCTCGCTACCACATCGACATCCCAGTGACGGCGATCCTGACACCACCGAAGAAGGAACTGGCCGCCGTGCGGGCCAGCCGCTTCGAGTTCTTCCCGCTCTTCGCGGGAGACAATACGGCTCCCATCAAGGTCTCGGGCAAGTTCGGCGAACAACGCGAACTGGCCTTGAGGCAGATGATCGCCGAGCTGGCCAACCCGGGTGCCGGCAAGAGCATCCTGGAACAACACCGCGACTCGTTGCCGCCGAGCAGGCAACGACTGCTTCTGCTGGTCGGCAGCTACGCCGAAGCCCGCATGGTGGCTCAACACCTTGTGTCCCTGCGTAGTAGCTGGCAAGACCAGGTGCTGCACTTGGTCGCCGATGATGAAGAGTTCACCGACTCCTGGGACGGCGCCAACGGCTTGCGCCGCGGGGACGTGCACACCCTCGCACGGACACCCGCCTGGATCCTGGTCGCTCCGTTGCTGGCAGTCGAGCGTGGACACAACATCCTCAACGACGACAGCCAAGCCGCGATCGGGGCGGCCTACTTCCTCATCCGCCCCCACCCGCGCCCCGACGACCTGAGCTATGTCATCCAGCGCGTCAACCGCTGGGCGACCCACCAGATCCGCAGCAAGTTCCCGGTCGTCGAAGACACCGACCGTACGGCGCTGGGACGGTGCGCCACCGCGTTCCGTTCCGCGGGCCACCGCCAATGGAGGTGGTTGCTCAACCTCAAACTCGCCTACAGCAACTTGCCGGTGAGGGAACGCGAAGCCTTGGCGTGGACCCAATTAGTCACCATTTGGCAGGTGATCGGCCGGCTGGTCCGGGGCGGAGTTCCAGCCGAGGTCTACTTCTGCGATGCGGCTTTCGCGCCGAACGCGGCCCGCCGCTCGGAGAACAGCAGCGACGACGCGTCGCTGAGCCTGCTCATCGGCTTGCGCGAGGTCCTGGCGCCTTACTTCGCCGACGACTGTGCTGACCCCGACACCTACCTCGTTGAAACTCTCTACGGCTGCCTGTACGAGGCGCTCGCCCAGCTCGAAGGACTGTGACCCCATGCCAGCCAAGCCCAAGTACGAAGACCTCAAGCTCGCCGCATTCCAGCTGCGGACCGACGTCCCGTGGGAGCGCCGCCTGTACCTGTTGCGTTTCCCTGAGCCCTGGAAGAAGCCGTTGACCACCCTCGCCAAGGCACGTCGGAACGGCGAGGAAATCCGCTCGGTCCCGATCACGCTGCTCAACGACGTGATCGCGGCCCTGGTACCCGACGTCATCACAGTCGCTACGCGCGCGACGATCGGTGAGAACGCGCCGTGGATCTACAGCGATGTCGAGGTGAACACCGAGTCGCTGTTCGCCATCATCGCGACCTGGATCCGCGCTACGGCAGCCGACCCGGCCAAGGCCGAAGCGATCCTGGGCAGGCTGCACCAATCCGATCTTGTCTGGACTCCGTTAGATGTCGACTTCACCACGTTGACCTCCGACAGCGCCGACGAGGTCCAGTCCGACGAACTCTACCGCCTCCTGCCGCACGTCATCGCTGCAGAACTGAGCGCACCGGGACTCCAGCATGTGCACCTGATGCCGAAGAATCCCGATGCGGACCCTGCGGACGCCGAACCGGCTGACGTCGAGCAGGTGATCTCGCAGTTCCACCGGACACCCGCCGAGCAGGGCGCGTGCGTGATGAACTGGCCACCGCACCGTATGCCCCACCGGCCCTTGTCCTACATGATCAATATTACGGCTCAAAGCCGGGCGTTCAACTCGCAGCCGCTGGTACACATCTCCGTGGGGACGCGCAGGTGGGCGCATAAAGAAGCCAAGCTGAGCTTCAACCAGGGGCACAGCGTTTACATGCTGCCTTCCCTGCCGTGGCTGCCGGGACTGAACCAATCACGCAGCTTCCTCGTGGCATCGATCGAGTCTTGGAAGAAGGACGCGCCGAACACCGATCAGGGCTTTGAGTACTCAGCTCGCTGGTCAGGTGGAAAGATCGGGAAGATCCTCCGGGAACTCGGACTTTCCGAGAAGCTTCCCGACCCCGAGGTGCTCAAGAGCAAACCCACCACGTACCTGGCAGCGCCCAACGCCGCGGCGCTCGTCTTCCGCAACGGCATGTACTCCTTCGACCACCCCGTCGCCCCAGGGACGTCCCTCGCGGACAAGGTCCCGATCGTCGAATGGGTCACCAACACCCTCGCCGATCGACTGGTTCCCGTCGAGAACCTGCGCAAGGGCTCCCAAGTGTTCCTGGACGCCAAGAAGCTCAAGGAGTCCAAATTCGCCGCCTCGGAGGCAGCCCAACTGCGCAAGGCCATCGCGGACACCATCGGCGAGACCCTGGGCGTCGATATCTTCTACGACACCACTCACACCAAGAACTACGCCCGTGCCACCCTGTCCAGGCTGCTCGGCATCGAAGTACCCGAGGACACAGACCGCCTCACCGGAAAACCCGAAACCATCGTCACCGACGAACTCACCATCCTCACTACCGTGCGCCCCGTCGGCGCATGGGGCGGCGGGCTAGCCGGCGACGACACGACGATCACCAACAAGGACCGCTTCCAAGCGGCCGTCAACAGTCGTATCGATAAGATCGGCGATGAGCTTGGAAACGCCGAGGTGCCAACCATCTCGCTCGTCGAGATCAAGGGCAAGAAGTCGTACGCCGGCAAACAACGAACCTCCGACCCAAAGTTCGCGATCAAGGTCGGCCTGTCCCGGACCGGACGGCTGTCCCAATGCGTCACCGAAGCCCCAGAACCGGTCCCGGCCGAAGGTGATCAAGGAGCAACCGCATCTGACTCGAGCCTGGAGAAGATGCGTTTCAGTTGGTATGACCTACTGCGCCAACTGGGAGTCCGTACCACCGACCTTCCAGTCCAACCGGAAGGAACAAGCGTCCGCGAGGCACCCGCTTACCTCGCGTTCTGGCTGGTCCGCCAGAACCAGCGCAGTCGTTGGGAAGGCATCACGCGTCAGGTTCCCGTTGCGGTCCTCATCGACCCGACCGGACGGCATGTTCAGGCTTGCGCGCCCAACGTCCGGTGGACCCCGCTGCACCGCGCACAGCACGAGATCAGTCGGCATCACATGCTCACGGACCAGAAGCGGACCCCCGAAGAGATCACCCGCTTCTTCGAGCAGGTCCTTCGCAGTGTTGCCCGCCAGTACCCGTCGCTGCTGTTGCTCACCAGCGCCCAGAATCTCAGGTGGGGTTGGCCGCACCTCAACAACCCCGACATGGCAATCGATACCATCAAGTTCGGCCAACAACCCCAAGACATCAGCCGCTACCCCGGCCTCCGGCATGTCCGTCTGCGCACGACCGAACGCCACGAGGTACCCGACACGTGGGCTGCCAACACCAAGGAAGAAGGCCACTCCGCCGGCTACTGGATCGCTGAGGATCGCATCTACTTCAGCACTGGCGAAAAGCCCCGCACGGCCAGCAGCGCAGTCAAGAGCGCATCGAAGGTCGTACCCCGATGGCGAAAGGGGGAACTGGTTAACCCATCAACCAAATCGATGGTGTGGAACGCTCGCGCACTCGAGTTCACCGTCGCAGCAATCCAGCCCGGCGACGTCCCAGAAGACTGGGCTGCACTCACGCACGATCTCCGCTGGGCCACCCCGCACTACGACTATTCCATCGCCCTACCGTGGCCACTCGCGGTCGCCAAGCAAATCGCTCAGTACATCATGCCCCTAGACCTTCTCGACGACGTGGACGAAATCGAGGCAGACAGCTCATCACCTGTCGATGACGGGAACTAGGCGCCGCCCGTGTTGGCGGAGCCGTACACGCCGATCTCCGCCAACTCGACGTTCATCAACCTGAATTGGCGGCGGACACCAAGGAGCCTCCTTGCCCACCTGCCCCTTCTGTGGCTTCACCGGCAAGCTGACCGCCGAGCATGTCTTTGGGAACTGGCTGTCGCGGATCGGCCTGGACCTGGAACCAATGGCGCACGGCGCCGGGCCGTTGAACCGCGTAGGACAGGACCTGGGTGTGCGTCCGCCGTTCCGTCAGACGGTGCGCGTCTGTGGCGGCTGTAACAACGGCTGGATGAGTCGCCTCGAGGCGGTCGCCGCCCGGGTCCTGACACCCTTCATCCTGGGTGAAGCGGGGCAGATCGCGGCCGAGGACGCGGGAGCCGTCGCGGCGTGGGTCCAGAAGACAGCCCTCACGGCCATGCTCGTATCGTCCGAGACCCAGCGCAGCGCAGGCTATGGGCTCCCGCAGTCGGAATACCGTGGGCTGTCGAACGCCAGAGACGAGATGCAACCGCTTCCTGCCAGTCAGTTCTGGGTCGGGGGGTACACGGGAGAGAGCCGGCTCGCCTCGACGTGGGTCACGCCGTTGACGGTGACGGCCAGTGAGTTGTCGGAGCCTGACCGGCCGCAGGGTTACGCGATGACCATCGTGCTGGGGCAACTGTTGCTGCACGGCGTGCGGTTCACGACGCCAAGCCTGCAGGTCGAGGTGACCACCAGGCAGGAGTTGCCACAGTTGTGGCCACCGGCGGAACAAGTCGCGTGGTCCAGCGGAATGCCCGTGGACGATGCGGCCTACCTCGGCTTCGCCGCAGGCAAAGACCTTCGTTCGATGGAGCGGCATATCGAGGTACGGCCGTGGAAGCCCGCGACGGAACTTCCTGAAAGCAGGACTGTCGGCAGCATGGTGGAGCTGCCGACTGCCTGCGGCAAGCACGTCGTGTACTACCCCGCCGGCCTGGTCGACGAGGCGCTGCGCGGCAGGTTCTATGCATTCGGGACAGCGTGTGAGTGTGGCACGGCGTACCTAGTCCAGACCGAGCCTGACGGCGCTCACTGCAAGGCGGTGAACTCGGTGGATGTCATCTCCGAGTTGTACGAGAGCCTGCCTGGAAGGGAAGTTGTGCTTGAGGACCAGCACGGCATGTTTCCCTGCAAGCGACTACCGGAAGCATCAGAGCGCTGATGCAAGTTCTCCTGGTCCATCAACCTAGCGTCGCCCACACGTTTCCTGCCAATCTCTCGCGCATAGTCGGGGGTCAGCGCTACCGTGACGGTGTGAGCAAGGACGGTCTGACGCGGTTGGTCGTGTCGCTTATGGTGTCCGGCGGGGTGACCGCCGTGGATGCCGCGCATCCTGCCGATGCTCATGCTGCTGTGCTCCGCGCGGTCCGTCTGCCAGGTGGCGAGATGCTCTCACGTGCCTTCGACACGGAGGTGCGTACAGTGCCGGACCCCAGCGTCGGGCTGCGCGTCCTCGGCCTGACCCAGGCCCTATGGAGGGCGGTCGGCCGAGGTTGGCTTGAGCCGCGCGACGGAGGCGGGCAAGCGCTACTCGTGCTGTCGGACGCCGCTGCAAAGGACCTCGCCGCGGACCTCAGCCAACTCGACCGATCCCAGGGCTCCGCAGTGCGTCAGGCCGGTGACGCCTGGGCAAGGGACTCCACCTGCCTGAAGAACTCGGTCAGCGCCTTCGCGTCTCCCGCGTCCGTGTAGCTGGTTAGCCGGCGGATGCTTCGCCAAGGGCTGCCCGGCCTCTGCCACTCGGCGGTTACTTGTACCCGTCCGGCGTGACGTCCACGCGCCACTTCGATCGCTTGGACGCGGTAGTGTCGGCGCCTCGCGGGGATTTTGGTGGGTGGCCAGGTGCCAACCCACTCGCCGAGCAGGTCTGCCCCTGATACACGTCGCCAGTCAACGTATTGCAGCCCGTTGAGCTTGCGGAGCGCGGAGCGTGCTGTGTCTGGCCTCCTTGCAGGTTCCACCCGCACCAGTGAACTGACAAACTTCCTCACGTTGGGCGGCACGTGCGGCGGGAACGTATACCACCGGTCGGTCATTGCGCGCTTCCCCGCGGCAAGGCGGGTGTCAACCTCGGAAAACTGGATCTGCTCGTACGGGAACCTGCCAGCGAGCATCTCGACTGTTGTGACTCCGAGCGAGTACAGATCCGATCTGAGGGTCACATGCCCAGTGGACTTGGCCTCGGGTGCGAGGTACAAAGGCGTGCCCCCGTAGTCCGGCGCTGTGCCAGTACGCGGGTCGATTTTGCCGGCGGAGCCTAGGTCAGCGAGGACTGCGTTCTCCCGCGACTGGTCGAGAAGGATGTTGTCGGGCTTGACGTCCCTGTGCACGTACGCGCGATCCTGATGCAGGTACTCCAGGGCGTCCAGCACCTGGCCGCAGATCCTCATCGCGTCGGCCAAGCCGAATCCGTGCCCGTCCATGAGCGCGTCGTAGACGCTCCCTCCTGGGTAGTAGTCGCAGATGAAGGTCACGGCGTCCAGACCACGGAACTGGGGGTCGGGTTCCCATTGGGCGTCCCACACCTCGATCAGATGCTTGTGCCGGGCCTCCTTCAACAGGTGCGGCTCGCGGGCCACCCCGTCGGGCACGCTGAGGAGGGAGATCGTTTTCTGTACGACGTCGCGATCGAAGATGTCGTGCCTCGCAAGCCGGCAGACGCCGACGTTGCCCTCCCCGATTGTTTGGAGGATCTCGTAGGTGGGCCGTTGAAGGAGGTCTCCGACGATGGGCATATCTCACTCTC
This sequence comes from Amycolatopsis sulphurea, assembly GCF_002564045.1. Taxonomy (NCBI): domain Bacteria; kingdom Bacillati; phylum Actinomycetota; class Actinomycetes; order Pseudonocardiales; family Pseudonocardiaceae; genus Amycolatopsis; species Amycolatopsis sulphurea. Next base: position 3,326,648 of record NZ_PDJK01000002.1, read on the forward strand.
CGACGATCTCTGCGCGTGCCGCCACCGCGGCGAGATCTCGCTTCTTCGTCCAGTATTTCCCTACCGGGGTATCGAAGACGCTGGCCACGTGGTCAGCGACCGCGCCTTTGCGGGGTAGGCCCAACCGAGAGCGGAGCGTCGCGCGGGCGAGCCGGACGCATGTCACCTGGGCGTCTACTGCGCAAGATGCCAGCAGCGCCTCGGCGGTAAACCGAGTCCGCATGTCCGCGACCTTCGGTACCCGCCCACCCGGTTCCATGTCTAGGATCACGACCCGATTGGGTGACAGTGCCGTCAGTGCGTGCACGCACTCGTCTCGGAACGCCACGATGGCGTACCCGGCCTGGGGGCCGTCGCGCAACTCAAGGCAATTCGGCTCGGTCTCTAACACACCGTTGTCGTCGACCAGGCAGAGCCACAGCTTGCCGCCCGCCGCGTTCACGCCGAGAACTCTCAAATCTGGTTACTCACCCCTCGTCAGTGCCGGATCCGCAGGGCACCAGAGTAAGCGCCCAGGCCGCCGCGACCTTGACGACCTCATCCTTCAGCTCCGCGTAGGCAATATCGCGGGCTGTCGTCGACCTCACCGACCCAGTGGATCGGGACCTGGTCGCCGCTGATCGGACAGTCAGTGCTCGGCTCACGATCGTGGCCGTCCGTGGGTGTCGCGGGTGGGGACGCCGCGTTCGCGGAGTTTGGTCAGCACGGTGGTGTGGTCGACGCCCAGGTGTGTGCCGACTCGCGCGAGGGACCAGCCGAGGTTGTAGAGGTGGATGGCGTCGTCGACCTGCTCGGGGGCAAGTCCGCGGCGACGCATCGGCACGTCGTGTCGTTTGAGGATGTTGCTGACCGTCCGCCGTTCGATGCCGAATCGGGTACCCAGCTCGTACACGGTTGCTCCGGCTTGGTATCCAGCGATGAGGTCCTTGACCTGGACGGCATCGAGTTGCCGTGCCCGACCCGGTCTTGGCCGGTCGACGGGCGGCGGAGCGGGCGCGGACGGGTCGGGGAGCTTCCCTAGCAGTGTCTCCAGGGCTTCTACCTGGGGTTTTGTGTTGTAGTAAGTTCCCCCAAGGTCCACAGGGACCGGAGCATCGGTAGCCCCTACACTACCTCTGACCTGCGGTTTTACGGGGTCGAGGGGCTACCGATCGGGCGCTGTCGATTTTTACCTCAACTAGAACTCCGCCTTCGACGAGCGGAGGCGGTCTTGTCTCACCGTCGTAGCAGGATTTAGGCGGGTTCGCGGCCCAGGTGATTAGGTGACCAAGGGCGTCGCGTCGCTGATCCTGCGTTCTTCTGGATCATCGCATGGCGATGGCGTTGGCCGGGGAGCCAACGCCGCCGACGATCGTCAGTGGTGCCACGGTGAGCAGGAATGACCACTGGTTGTCGTTGGCGCAGGCGGCGGCGAGTGCGTCGAGGTTCCAGAGTTCGCCAATGGGCATGCCGAGGAGACCGATAAGGGCGCGGTGCATGATGCCCGAATGTGGGTCACGCTCGCCGGTTTCTCGCTCGGCGCGGATGAAGAACGGGCTGTCGGGTGCGGCGGGCCAGCATTCGAGGGCGAAGTTGTCCGCGGCGACGAGGCTGACGCGGTGGTCCCATAGCCAGGCGAGGATGTCGTGCGACTGGGCGAGCCCGGGGTGAATCTGGCTGCTGTGCAAGCTTTTCTTGATGTGCGGATCGGCTTGGGTGAGGTACCAGTGCATCCACCCGAAACGGATGAGGACGATGTCGCCGGGGTGGACGTCGGTGCCTTGCGCGGCGCGGGTGTCCTCCAGTTCTTGCGCGGTGATCGCGCGGCTGGAGTGGGGGTCGATCGGTTTGCCGCGGAGGCGGAGGTGACGGTCGACGTCGAGCAGGACAGCGCGGCCTGCGATGGGCAGGGTGGCGAGGTGGTGGATGCTGAGCGTCTCGTCGCCGGGGACGAAGCGGCCGGCGTCGGCGCCGTTGTAGAAGCCGTGTTCGGGGTGGCCGATGTGGCGGAGCCCGTCGAGTTGGCTGCCGTACTGGGTGTAGAACCCGTCGAGCCATTCGTCGCGGTGGAACGGGGTGCGCTGGAAGATGTGGTGCTCGATCGGTTTGCGGGTCGGCGCGAGTGAGGTGCTGATCGCGGTCGAGGGCAGGTCGAGGGAGTACGCGGTTCCGGTGCGGATTTCGCCTGCTGCGGCGTGCAAGTCGTTGAGGGACAGGAAGTTCAGGGTGCCGAGCTGGTCGTCTGGGCCGAACAGGCCCCAGCTGGAGCCGGCCGGCGCGTCGGTGCGGGCGAGCAGGGCGGTGTAGTCGGGCAGATCGGCTAGGGGCCGGGCGGCGGGGGCGTCGAGTTCGGACATGGTCGTTCCGTTCGTTGTGGGGCTTCAGCTGGTGCGGGCCCCGGCGCCGAGGGCTTCGCTGATCGTGTGGGCGGTGTCGCGCAGCGGCGGGAGGTACTCCTCGGTGAGGCGTTGCATCGTGCAGGCGAGGGTGCCGCAAGACAGGGAGAGGGCGGCGATCGCGCGGCCGTCGCTGTCGAAGACCGGGGCCGCGGCGGAGCGTCGTCCGAGTTCGAGTTCCTGGTCGACGGCGTCCCAGCCGCGTTCACGGACCACGGCGAGCCGTTCGCGCAGCGCGGCCGGGTCGGTCAGGGTCGATTCGGTCAAGGCCTCCAGTGGGCCGTCGCCGAGGACGGCGTCGACGTCGGTTTGCGCGGCGAATGCGAGCAACACATGGCCCATGGACGTGGCGTGTGCCGGTAGCCGGGTGCCGACGGCGAGGTTGACGCTGGTGATGCGGCCGCGCTGGACGCGGTCGACGTAGACGACATCCGATCCGTCGAGTGCGGCGAGCGAGGTGCCGACGCCGAGCTTGTCGGTGAGCTCCTCCATCAGCGGACGGGCCACGTCGGTCAGCCGCACCGAGGACAGGTAGGCGTACCCGAGGGCCAGCACTTTCGGGGTCAGGCCGAAGCGACCATCGCTCGTCCGGGCGTAACCGAGGCGTTCCAGGGTCAGCATGATCCGCCGAACGATCGGTTTGGACAGTCCCGTCGCGGACGCGAGTTCGCTCAGTCCGAGCAGAGGACCTCGCCCGGAGAAGGCTGCGATCACCTGCAATCCGCGTTCCAGCGTCTGCAGGTGGTCTCGCCGTTCGTGCTCGTCGGTCAATGCGTCCTCCTTGACATCACCGTGTCTCTGCGCTCATTCTGACATGCGTTCGCAATGCGGCTCAAGTGTACGCAATGCGACCGCCTTAGGGAAGGGGCAGTTCGATGACGAACGACCGGGTCCTCACCGTCGTGGAGGATCTTGAGCGCACGCTCGTGGAGTTCATCCGCAAACACGGCATCACCCACGCCGAATACCGGGCCGCGACCGATCTGATCATCGCCGAGGTTGAGGCGGGCGAGGCCAGCCTGCTATTCGATGTGTTCCTCGAAGCCGCGGCCACCGACATGGACAACCACGGCCGAACCGGCAGCATCGAGGCGATCGAAGGACCCTTCTACCTGCCCGGCGCGCCGTGGCTGGAGGGCCCGCCGTATGTGATGCCGCAGCGCCCGGACGAAGCCGGCGTGCCGCTGATCTTCCACGGGCGGGTCACCTCCGAGACCGGCCGGCCGCTCGCGGAGGTGGAATTCGATCTCTGGCACGCCGACGCGGCCGGCCAGTACTCGCAGATCCACCCGAACATTCCGGACTGGAACCTGCGTGGCCGGTTCCGCAGCGACGCCAACGGCGTCTTCTCGGTGCGCACCATCGCACCGCCGCCCTACGAGATCCCGAAGAACGGCCCCACCGGCACCGTGCTCGACGCGTTGGGCCGGCACTTCTTCCGTCCCGCGCACCTGCACGTCAAGCTGCGCCACGAGTACTTCGGCGAGCGCACCTCGCAGCTGTACTTCCCCGGCGGCGAATACCTCGACAGCGATGTCGCCAACGCTGTGCGCGACGAGCTGGTCCTGGACGTGACATTCGTCGAGGGCGCCGCAGCGGCCGACGGAAAGTCCTCTGTGGACGCCCGGTACGACTTCGCCTTCGCACCGGCGGTGTCGGATGCCTGAGGCGACCGTCCCCGCTGCAGTGCTGCGGGTCGCGGCCTTGGAGACGCGGCTGCTCGATATCCCGCTCGTGCGCCCGCACCGCTTCTCGGTCGCGACGATGCACACCCAGGGCGTGCTGCTGATCCGGCTCGTCACCGAGGACGGCGTCGTCGGCTGGGGCGAAGGCGTGGTCCCGGGCGGGCCGTGGTGGGGCGGTGAGTCGGTCGAGGGCATGGCCGCGCTCGTGGAGCACCACTTGGCCCCGCTGGTCCTCGGACAGGACGTCCTGCGGCCCGAAGCGCTGGCCCGGCACTTGGAGAAGCACGCCGCTGGCGCGCCTTTCGCCCGCGCCGGGGTCGAGATGGCCGTCTGGGACGCTGCCGGGCGCGCGCTGAACGTGCCGGTCTCCCAACTGTTGGGCGGAGCCCGGCAGGAGCGGCTGCCCGTGACGTGGGCGCTGGGCACCGAACCGGCGGAAATCGTCATCGACGAGGCCCGCGAGCTGCTCGCTCAGGGCCGGCACCACTCGTTCAAACTCAAGATGGGCACCCTGCCCGCCGACGAAGACGTCACCCGCGTCAGCGCGGTCACCCACGCCCTCGACGGCGCCGCTCCCGTGGCGGTGGACCTCAACGGAGCGTGGGACGAACACACTGCCCGCCGGTGGCTGCCCGCCCTGGCCGAGGCCGGCGTCCACCTCGCAGAACAGCCCCTGCCCGCCGCCAACGTCGCGGGCCTGGCCCGGCTGCGGCACCAGACCACTATCGCGATCATGGCCGACGAGTCGCTGTGGACCCCGGCCGACGCGCTGCACCTGGCCACCGCGCACGCCGCGGACGTCCTGGCGCTCAAGATCGGCAAAAGCGGCGGCCTGTCCGCGACCCGCCGGATCGCCGCCGTCGCCGACGCGGCCGGGCTCGGCTGCTACGGCGGCACCACGATTGAAACCTCCCTCGGCACGTCGGCCTCGGCGCATCTGTTCGCCGCCACCACCGTCGGCGTGGGCACCGAACTGTTCGGCCCGCTGTTGCTGGCCGACGACATCGCGACCGAACCGGTCACCTACGAGGCGGGCGAGCTGCTGCTGACCGACGGGCTCGGGTTCGGCATCACCATCGACGAAGAGAAGGTGGCGAAATATGCACGCCGTTGACACCCAGCGTGCCGCCTACACGCTGACCCTGCGCGGACCCCGCGTGCGCTACGGCCCGGGCACCGCCCGCACCGACCTCACCGCCGAACTCGACCGGCTGCACGCCCGCCGAGTCCTGCTCGTGGCCACCACGCGAGCCCGCACTGCCCACCAGGACGTGCTCGCCCCGGTCGACGGCCGGATCGCCGGTCACGTGCCCACCGTGCGCCGGCACGTCCCGGCCGAGGACGCCCGCGCCGCGGCCAGCCTGGCCCGCGACATCGAGGCCGACCTGCTGCTCAGTCTCGGCGGCGGCTCCGCGACCGGCACGGCCAAGGCCGTCGCCGTCGAGACCGGCCTGCCGATCGTCGCACTCCCGACCACCTACGCGGGCTCGGAGATGACCCCGATCTACGGGATCACCGAGGACGGCGTGAAACGCACCGCGCGCTCGGACCGGGCGCTGCCCACCACTGTGGTCCTCGATCCGGAGCTGACCGCCGACCTGCCGCCGGAGCTCGCCCGGACCAGCGCGGTCAACGCGCTCGCCCACGCCACCAGCGGGGTGTTCGCCGCCGGGCACAGCCCGCTGACCGACCTGCTCGCCGCCGGCGCGACCCGCTTGCTCGCCGACGGGCTGCAGCGCACGGCCCGCGCCGACCTCACCCAGGGCGCGCAGCTGGCCGGAACGGTGCTCGCGCACGCCGGCTCCAGCGCTCACCACACGGCCTGCCACATTCTCGGCGGGGCGTTCGACCTGCCCCACGCCGAAACCCACGCGGCCCTGCTCCCGCACACGCTGGCGTTCCTGCAGCAGGACCGCCCCGACCGCGCCGCAGCGCTCGGCGTGCCGGACGTCGCGGCGATGGTGTCGACGCTGCTCGACGACGTCGGCGCCTCCGTACGGCTGCGGGAGATCGGCCTCGACCAGGCTCGGCTCGGGCTCGCGGCGGAACTGCTCGCTTCCGGCGTGCCGGACCTGGACCAGGCACGAGCGGCCGCGCTGGTGAAGGAGGCGTGGTGAACGCGGCAGCGGCCAAGAGGCCGCTGGATGCCCGCAGCCTGCGTGGCTGCCTGGGGCAGTTCGCCACCGGCGTCGCCGTCGTCACCTACGACACCGACGACGGCCCGCGCGGCGCCACGATCAACTCCTTCACCTCGGTGTCGATGGACCCACCGTTGGTACTGGTGTCCTTCGCCCGCCACACCACCGCGGCCCGCCTGCTCGGCGACCGCCCGTTCGTGGTCAACGTCCTCGCCGCCAACCAGCTCGACGTCGCGCTGCAGTTTGCGGGCCGGCCCCAAGAGGGCCTGGAAGTGCCGTGGTCGCCGACTGCCGAAGTGCCGCGGCTGCGCGGCACCGTCGCGTGGCTGCAATGCACCCCATGGGCCACCCAGGACGGCGGGGACCATCTGCTGTTCCTCGGCGAAGTCGTGCACCACGACTCCTGCCGCGGCGATCCACTGCTGTTCCACAAAGGACAGTTCCGGATGGCCGGCGTCGCGGTATACGACCTGCCCCGCGTCGTCCAGCTCGACGGCCGGCCCCTCGCACCCTGGGTCGGCCACGCCCACCGGCTCCACGAGATCACCGAACCCGGCTACCTCGACGAGCCCTGAACCACCCGAACCTCAAGGAGGAGGTCACTCATCATGAAGGTCACGTACTTCCAGCAGGTCCCTTACCGGGATCTGCCTGACGACTTCGCAAAGCGCTACGCCGAATCGGTCATCACCACGCCCTACTTCGAGGTCACCAGCCCGGACAAGGTCCACAGTGCGTTCCGCGAGGCGCTCGACGAGATCATGCACGCCGCCCGCGCCGGGTTCGACGCCATCGCCATCACCGAACACGGCCAGAGCTCCTACGACATGGCGCCCAACCCCAACATCCTGGAAGCCGCGGCCGCCTACGCCACCGAAGCGGAGGGGATCGCCACCGGCATCTACCCGCTCGGCCGGTCCCTAGGAAAGAGCCGCGAACCCTTGCGCGCGGCGGAAGAACTGGCAATGCTCGACGCGATCAGCGGCGGGCGGCTCATCGCAGGATTCCCCGTCGGGCTCGCCTACGACGCCAACGTCAACAACGGCGTCCCGCCCGCCGAAACGAGGCTGCGGTTCGACGAAAACATCGAATTGGTCCTCAAAGCCTGGACCGAGCACGAGGTGTTCCCCTGGAACGGACGTTTCCACCAGCACCCCGCGGTCAACATCTGGCCCCGCCCCCTCCAGCAGAATCCGCACCCACCAGTGTTCGTCACCGGCATCGGCAACCCCCGCACCATGGAGTTCTGCCTCAACCGCGGCTTCGGGTTCAACTACTTCGGCTGGTTCGGTGCCAAGGTCACCGGACGGCGCATCTTCGACCGGTTCTGGGACGCCGCGAACCGGCTCGGTAAGGACAACAACCCTTACCAGATGGGGTTCATGCAGACCATCTGTGTCGCCGACACCGACGCCCAGGCCGAAAAGCTGTTCGCCCGCCACGCGGAGTACTTCTTCCAGAAGGCGATCGGGTCGATCCCGATGGAACGCCTCGCCCTGCCCGGCGGCATCGACATCAAGGGGCTGGAGTTCATCTTCCGCGATCCCGGCGACTTCGGTATCTACGCCAAGATGCGCCAGGCCAGCTTCAAGGAGCTCGTCGAAGCCGGCTCGGTCATCTGCGGCAGCCCCGCCACCGTGCGGGCCCAGATCAGTGAGTTCGCCCGCGAATTCCGCATCGGCAACCTGCACGCCATGCTCCAGTTCGGCTCCATGCCGCACGAACTGGCCAAGGACAACATCAGCCTGTTCGGCGAACAGGTCCTGCCCCACATCCAGCAGATCTGGACCGACGAAGGCTGGAACCACCACTGGTGGCCCCAAGTCCTCGGCGGCGTCCCCCATCCCGCCGGCCGGCAGGCCAGCACCGAAAACGAGGCGGTGACCGCGCGATGAGCACCACCCTGACCGACCGCACCGTGTCCACCTGGAACGACCGCGTCACCATCCGGGTCCGCGTCGGCGGCGACGGCCCACCGCTGGTGTACCTGCACCCCTCCGGCGGCCTGGCCTGGGACCCGTTCCTCGACCGCCTCGCCGAGCACTACACGATCTACGCGCCCGAGTTCCCCGGCACCACCCCCGGCGATCCGTACGCCATCCACCAGATCGACGACCTGTGGGACACCGTCCTGATCTACGAGCAGACACTGCGCGGTCTCGGGCTGTCCGCCGTGCCGGTTGTCGGGCAGTCCTTCGGCGGGATGCTCGGCGCCGAACTCGCCGCCGCCTACCCGGACCTGGTGTCGCGGCTGGTGTTGCTCGACCCGATCGGGCTCTGGCGGGACGACGCTCCGGTCGCCAACTGGATCGCCGCCCCGCCGACCGAACTGCCCGGCCTGCTGTTCGCCGATCCCACCGGCGACGCCGCCCAGGCCATGTTCGCCATGCCCGAGGATCCCGACGCTCTCGCCAGCGCGCAGGCGGCCATGGTCTGGAATCTGGGCGCCACCGGCAAACTCTGCTGGCCTATTCCCGACCGCGGCCTCGGCAAGCGACTGCACCGCATCACCGCACCCACCCTCGTCGTCTGGGGCGAACAAGACGCCCTCATCTCTCCCGCGTACGCCGAGGAGTTTCGCAACCGCATCGCCGACAGCCGGGTCGAGATCATTCCCAAGTCCGGCCACATCCCCCAGGTCGAACAGACCGAGACCACCTACACGGCGGTCTCCGCGTTCCTCGGCTGACAGACGTAGTCAGGGCAAGCGACCTGGCCGAGTCCCGCCTCGGCTCGGCCAGGGTCGCTGGTTCCCGTGGTGCCGCCGACCGGCTGCGCCGGATCAGAACTCGATGCCGTAATGCTCGTCGCCGTTGGGTGGCGGCGGAGTCGGTGTCTCGACGGCGGTGCGGCTGCGCACCACGGTACGTGCGGTGTCGATGAAGCGGCGCACGAGCGGGCTGACGTCGGTTTCTTGGTAGGCCAGGGCCAGACCGGTGGTGAGGGCGGGCGTGGCGAGGGGTCGGAAGGTGGCGCCGTTGATGTGGAGGTGGCGCAGGGACGCGGGGACCAGCGCGACGCCCATGTCGGCGGCGACGAGCGCGACCAGTGCGGCGCTGTCGGCCACCGTCTGCCGGATGCGCGGAGTGAACCCGGCGGTTTCGCACGCCGACCGCATGACCGAGTACATCGTGGACGGTGGGTCGCTGGGGTAGGAGATGAACCATTCGTCGCGTAAGTCGGCCAGGTCGAGGCTGCGGTGCACGGTCGCGGGGTGGCGGCTGGCCAGGATGGCGACGACGGGTTCGTGGCGGATCGTTTCGACGGCGAGGCCGGGGACGGTCACCGGCGGGCGGAGCACGCCGACCGACAGCCGTCCGTCGAGCAGTTGCTCGGTCTGGCGCGGGGTGACCATGTCGCTGTGGACTTCGAGGGTGACGTCGGGGTAGCGGTCGGCGTAGGCGCGCACGAGGGTCGGCAGCAGTTCGTAGGTGGCGGAGCCGGTGAACCCGACGCTGAGTGAGCCGAGTTGGCCGGCTGCGGCCTTGCGCGCATCGTCGGCGGCGGTCTCGGCGTCGGTGAGCAGGGCGCGGGCGCGTTGCAGGAACACCTCGCCGGCGTAGGTGAGCGCGACCGAGCGGGTGGTGCGGGTGAACAGCTCGACGCCAAGGTCGCGTTCGAGCTGGCGGATCTGCTGCGACAGCGGCGACTGGGCGATGGTCAGCCGCTCTGCCGCGCGGGTGAAGTTGCGTTCCTCGGCCACGGCCAGGAAGTACCGCAGGTGCCGAAGTTCCACGATCACCTCCCAATTCAGATGTAGTAGGTCTCAACAGAGCTGGATCTAGTCTTTCACAAACTGGCACCCGGCGTGCGACGGTGACAGTTACCACAGCCCGAGGAGGTGCTGAAATGCCCACCGCCACCAGTCCCGTCCACACCCCGCAGACAGACGGACCGACGTCGGCGGTCGACCCGCGGGCACTGCGCCGGTGCTTCGGCCGGTTCACCACCGGTGTCACCGTGATCAGCTACCACGTGGGTGACCAGATCCGGGGCGCGACGGTCAACTCGTTCACCTCGGTGTCGCTGGACCCGCCCTTGGTGCTGGTCTCGCTGGCCCGCTCGACGCAGGCCTGCGGCGCGGTGGCGGATCTGCCGTTCGCGATCAATGTGCTGCGTGCCGACCAGCCCGACGTCGCGATGCAGTTCGCCGGCCGGACCCGGCCGGGCCTGCGGATCGCCTGGGACCTCCCCGCGGGCGAGGATGAGCCGCCGACGCTGGCGGACGCGGTCGCGGTGTTCCGCTGCCGTCCGTGGCGTCGCTACGACGGCGGCGATCACGTGCTGCAGCTCGGTGAGATCACCGGGTTCGAGGATCGCGCGGGCGAGCCGCTGGTGTTCGGCGACGGCCGGTTCGTCTCGACCGGGCTGCCGCTGCTGGACGGCCCGATGGTGTTCAGCCTCGACGGCCCGCCGAGCCCCGGCTGGGTCGGCGCCGCCCAGCGCTTCCACGCGATGCCCGAGCACTGACCGCCCTCTCGCCGCTGCGCATTGACCACAAACACCGGAGGATCAATGAAGATCACCTTGTTCGAGCAGGCCCCGTACCGGTACCTGCCCGATGATTTCGAGCAGCACCACCAGTCGGTGTGCACCACGCCGTACTCGGTGACCAACCGCGACGGCGTCTATTCGTCGATCCGCGACTTCATGGACGAGCTGATGCTCGGCGCCCGCACCGGCTTCGACGGCATCGCCGTCACCGAGCACGGCCAGTCCAGCTACGACATGGTGCCCAACCCGGACCTGGTGGCCAGCGCACTCGCGTACCAGACCGAAGCCGAAGGCCTGGACGTCGCGATCTTCCCGATGGGCCGGTCGCTGGGCAAGGCCCGCGAACCCGTGCGGGTCGCGGAGGAGTACGCCTTCATCGACGTCCTCTCCGGCGGCCGCCTGGTAGCCGGTTTCCCGATCGGCCTGCACTACGACGCGAGCGTCAACAACGGCGTCCCGCCGATCGAGATCCGCCCGCGGTTCGACGAGAACCTCGAACTCCTGCTGCGGGCCTGGAGGGATCAGGAGCCGTTCGTCCACAACGGACGGTTCAGCCAGTACCCGTCGGTGAACATCTGGCCGCGCCCGCTGCAGCCGACGCCACCGGTGTGGATCACCGGTATCGGCAACCCACGCACGATGCAGATGTGCCTGGAACGCAACTTCGGCTTCAACTACCTGTCGTGGTTCGGGGCCAAGCTGACCGGTAAGCGGATCTTCGACCGGTTCTGGGAGATCGCCGACCAGGTCGGCGTCCCCCGCAATCCCTATCGGCTCGGGTTCCTGCAGACCATCGCAGTGTCCGAAACGGACGAACGCGCCGAGCAGGAATACGCCGCGCACCTGGAATACGGGTTCCGCAAGGGCCTCGGCTCCATCCCACCCGAGATGCTCGGCCTGCCCGGCGGCATCGACATCCGCGGCGTGCAGGCACTGGTGAAGGATCCTGGCGACTTCGGTCTGTACTACCAGATGAAGAGCGCGTCCTTCCGCGAGCTGGTCGACGCGGGCGTGGTGATCTGCGGCAGCCCGGCCACCGTGCGCGAGCAGCTGCGCGAATACTGCAGCCAGTACGGCATCGGCACCCTGCACGCCATGCTCGGCTTCGGCTCACTGCCACGGGACCTGGCGATGAAGAACATCCAGCTCTTCGCCGAAGAGGTCGCCCCGCACCTGCGGGACCTGTGGTCCGACAGCGAGCACCGCCACCACTGGTGGCCCGAACGCCTCGGCGGCGACCCGACACCGGTCACTCCCGGCGCGACCGCGACCGAAGGCGCACCCACTCGCACCACGACGCAGAAGACGGCGGTGACGGTCTGATGACGACCATCGAAACGACCAACCCGGTCATCACCGAAGAGACCGTGCCGGTGTGGAACGGCAAGCTCTCGATCAAGGTGAAGATCGCCGGCGCCGGCGCTCCGCTGCTCTACCTGCACCCGGCCGCCGGGCTCGCGTGGGATCCGTTCCTGTCCGAGCTCGCCCAGACCCACACCGTCTACGCCCCCGAATTCCCCGGCACCAGCGCTGGCGATCCCTACGCCATCCACGCCGTGGACCACCTCTCCGACATCGTGCTGATCTACGAAGAGGTCGTGCGCACCCTCGGGCTGCACAAACCGGTGGTGATCGGCCAGTCCTTCGGCGGGATGCTCGCCGCGGAACTCACCGCGGCCTACCCGCAGCTCGCGTCGAAGGTGGTGCTGCTCGACCCGATCGGGCTGTGGCGCGACGACCTCCCGATCGCCAACTGGATCGCGACGCCGCCTGCCGAACTCCCGGCGCTGCTGTTCCGCGACCCGAGCGGGCCGGGTGCGCAGTCGATGCTCGCCATGCCCGACGATCCCGACATCGCCGCCGCCGCGACCGCGGCGATGGTCTGGGCCTTTGGTAGCACCGGCAAGTTCGTGTGGCCCGTGCCCGATCGAGGGCTGCGCTCCCGCCTGCACCGGCTCACCGTGCCGGTCCTGCTGGTCTGGGGCCGCGACGACCGGGTCGCTCCGGTCGGCTATGTCGCCGAGTGGCAGCACGAGCTCGCCGACAGCCAGGCCGTCGTGATCGACGACTGCGGCCACATCCCGCAGGTCGAACGGCTCGACCAGACCGTCACCGCCGTCGAGAAGTTTCTTTCCTGACACCGAAGTTGGAGCACCCTGTGACCGCCACACCCGCACCGACCGCGGCCGGTTCCGGCGCGAACGCCACCGCCGCCTTCCGCGCCGGCACCACCCGTCGCGGACCCGCTGACGTCGACCAGCAGCGCGTGAGCACCGTCGCCCACGCCCTCCTCGACGCCGTGCACGGCGTCATCCGCGACCACGAGATCACCTACCCGGAATTTCAAGCCGCGAAGCAGTGGCTGATCGACGTCGGCGAAGGCGGCGAATGGCCGCTGTTCCTCGACGTGTTCGTCGAGCATGAGGTCGAGCAGGTCGCCGAGCGCACGCAGCACGGGACCAAGGGCACCATCGAAGGCCCGTATTACCTGCCTGGCCAGAAAACCCTGCCGGCGGTGACGGCTCTGCCGCAGCGCGCGGACGAGAAAGGCGACGTTCTCGTGTTCACCGGGCAGGTTCGCGCGCTCGACGGCACCCCGCTCGGCGGCGCCGAGGTCGACATCTGGCACGCCGACGCCGACGGCTACTACTCCGGCTTCGCCCCGCACATCCCCGACGGCAACCTGCGTGGCGTGATCACCACTGACGACCAGGGCCGCTTCGAGATCACCACCGTTCAACCCGCACCGTACCAGATCCCCACCGACGGCCCCACCGGCAAACTCATCACCGCGGCCGGCTGGCATCCGTGGCGCCCCGCGCACCTGCACCTGATGGTGCGCGCACCGGGGTACCGGCAGATCACCACACAGCTGTACTTCCACGGCGGCGAGTGGCTCGACTCCGACGTTGCGAGCGCGACCAAGGACGAACTCGTCCTCACGCCCGAGACGCGGCCCGACGGCCGCCGGCAGGCGACCTACGACTTCGACCTCGAACCCGCCTGATGAACCAGGATCTACACATCGACCGGGTCGAGACAGTGATCGTCGATATCCCGTTGCGCCGCCCGCACCGCTTCGCCCGCGCCACAATGGACGCACAGCCGGTGTTGTACGTGTTCATCCGCACCGCCGGTGGCGTCACCGGCACTGGCGAAGGAGTCGTCCCCGGCGGGCCGTGGTGGGGCGGCGAATCCGTCGAAACCATGCGGCTGATCGTCGAACGCTACCTCGTTCCTGTCCTCATCGGACGGACCGTCGACGACATCCACGGCCTGATGCGGGATATGACCGACGTCGTCGCCGCGAACCTCTTCGCCAAGGCCGCGGTCGAGGTCGCGCTGCACGACGCGTGGGCGCGCAGCCTCGGCGTGCCGGTGCACACCCTGCTCGGCGGCCGCGCCCGCACCTCGATCCCGGTCACCTGGGCGCTGGGCACCGAACCCGCGCCGGTGGTCGTCGAAGAAGCCCTCGCCAAACTCGACACCGGGCTGCACACCACCTTCAAGCTCAAGATGGGCGCGTTGGAACCCGCCGACGACGTCGCCCGGATCACGACCGTCGCCGAAAAACTCCGCGGCATCGCCGGAGTCCGCGTCGACCTCAACGCCCGCTGGGACCGGGTCACCGCACTGCGCCACCTCCCCGCGCTCGTCGGCGCCGGCGTCGAACTCGTCGAGCAACCTGTGCCCGGGCCCGATCTCGACGCGATGACCGAGATCGCCGCCGCACTGCCGATCCCGGTGATGGCCGACGAAAGCCTGCGCACACCCGCCGACGCGACCCGGATCGCACGCCACCGCGCCGCCGGTGTACTGGCGGTGAAGACCACCAAGTGCGCAGGACTGCGCGCCAGCATGGACATCGCCGCCATCGGCGCCGCCGCCGGCATCCCGACCCACGCCGCTACGTCGATCGAGTCCCCGATCGGCACCGCGGCCTCACTGCAGTTCGCCTGCGCCGCACCGGGCGTGACCTGGGGCAGCGAACTGTTCGGCCCCCTGCTCATGGCCGAGGACATGCTCACCGAACCTCTCCGCTACGCCGATGGTCATCTGCACCTGCCCGCCGGACCCGGTCTCGGAGTCGAACTCGACCCCGGCCAGGTCCGCGCCTTCCGAAGGGACTGAACGACCGTGCTCTTCCACGTACGCATGGATGTCGCGATCCCGCACGATCTCGAACCGAACCACCGCGAAGACCTCGTTGCCACCGAGCGGAAACGCGCACTCGAACTCCAGCACACCGGAGTCTGGCGGCACCTCTGGCGCGTCGTCGGCTGCTACAGCAACATCAGCATCTTCGACGTCGACACCAACGACGGACTGCACGCCATCCTCGAATCACTGCCGCTCTACCCCTACATGACCATCGAGGTCACGCCGCTCGCCCAGCACCCTTCCGACGTCTCCGTGGCAGTCGGACCGCGGTAGCAGACAACCCCCGGCCTCCGCGTCGTCTCAAAGCAGCCACCGGTCGCGTTCATGCCACCTATCCGTAGCTGCAAGGAATGTCTGGACGGTGCCGCTGATCCATTCGCCGCGGTCCCAGGTGGGCTAGCGGGCTCCTCCCGAGTTCGAGTCGGGCGTCGATCAGGCAGTAAGCGTCGCACTGGAACGCATGTCGTCCAAGGTGAGCGCTTCATCCGTGGCCCGCACGCGGCTCTCGGAACGCACAAGAGCAACCAGTTGCCGCGCCCGCATAGCCCCTATCCCGAGTTTCCGGCGCAGGGTATCGGCGGATATCGGCCGCTGATGGACGGACCTGTGAGCCGCGTCTTCCTGCCTCGCTCGTTCAAGCAGATCGCCATCAACCAACCTCGACGTTGGCCGCTTGCACTGCTCACCCACGCCGTGGGGCTTCGCGTTTCCGGTCGGCTCCGCCGCTTGCCCGATACCGTACGGTTCGTCGGAACCCGCTGCCTGCACCGGCTTCACCTCGCCAGGCGTTACTTCAGCCGGTTGACTTGCGGTAGCGAGTTCCCTCAACAGATCCGGGCCGACTACTGGTGGAGGGCACCTATTCGAAGTGTGCGCTATTCGTCGTCAGGTCAGTGGCGTTGCCGGTGGTCGCGCGGGCTTCCAGGTAGGCCGACCAGTCACGTTGAAGGGTCTTGGTCCAGGTGACGGCCGTGCCGATGTGCAGTCCGAGGAGCTCGGCGAGGACTGGTGCTGGGAGGTCGGCGGCGAACTCGGTGAGCGCGGCGTTGCGGGCGGGCCGGGCCTGAATTCCGTGGAGGGCCAGTCGTTTCCGGAACGGTTCCGTGCTGATCGGATGGCTTGCCGGGCGGCCGGGGAACAGCAGACATTGGGCTGGCGGGTTAGCCGAAGGGCGGGCGGCCAGTCGTTGATCGCGTAGCTCCATCACCAGCGCGGCGAGCGGCTCGGGCAGCGAGACCGGACTGCGGTCCAAAATCAGCGTGACCGCATGATCGTTGTCGGCAATGCAGTCGGTGGTGAGGCGAACGATTCGGCTGAGGTGCTGCCCGAACAGGAGAACCAGACTGCCGCCGACGCGAACGTCCAGCGGGATGGTGCTGTCGTGCCAGAGCCGGTTGAGCAGGCTCCAGCGTTCGTCGGCTTCGATGGCCCGATAGCCGTTGGCACTCTTTGGGCGGACGGGGACCTCCACCTTCGACACCAACCGGCGTTCGGTTGCCCAGCAAAGGAAGTGGCGGGCTTCGTAACGCAAACTGCTGCCGGTGGTCACCCACCGATCGATGGCGTTCTGGTCAACAATGCCGAGGGTGAGTTCTTGGTCATCGAGCCAAGCCAGAAATGCGATGGCGACGTTGATCCGCATGCGAGCCCATCCGGCGGTGGCCTCGCTGACAAGCTTGTGGTCCGCTCGCTGCCGAGCCCGGCGCAGGACCGTCCAGGTCGCGTAAGGCCGCACGATCCGAGCGTGCGCCTCGGGAAGGTCGGCGAGTCGCTGCTCGACCCAGCCTGCGAGCAGCTCAAGGTTGTCGTCGCGTGCCGGGAGAACTCCCGCATCGACGAGTCGGCGGCGCAGGAAGTTCCTCCGAGGCCCCGCGGGCAGCTCGTCAAGGATCTCGTGACTGAGCGGACCGGGCCGCCTGGCAAGACCGGCGATGGCGTCGGCCGCGTGGTGACGGCCGACGAACAACCAATTCCAAACCGCTCTGGGCCGTTCCGCATCGGCGAGAGCGTCGATCAAGGGGCGTAAGTGTTGCGCGGCAACACCATTGCCGTCAACGAGGGCCGCGGCGAGCCGCTGGCGCAGAGCGCATCTCACGCAGTAGCCGCCGTGCGCGAACGGATGACTGGATTGTTGACAGCCGGGGCAGGTGTAAACACGGGCGTCTCCGACACATGGTCCGCAGACCAGTTCGCCGTCACGGCGGCCGAGCAGTGGATATCGCTCGCCGCATGTTGGGCAAGGTCTGGGGTTGTCGAGGATGCTGACGTAGCAGGTTCGGCAGATCCATCCTCGTGGCCAGTGCGCTTCAGCGGCCCGGTCCCGCCCGCAGGAATCGCAGCGTCGGATGGGTTGCGAGATCAGGCGACGGTGACCGGCCGACACCATCTGGCCGGTCGCATCGGCGGCTGGTGCGGTGTCGTGGTCGCAGGGACCGATGCTGGAGCAGGTCAGACAGAGTGAGACCGGAGTGCGGTAGCAGCGCGAGCACAAAGCCAGACCATCGGATCCTTCTGTGACTTTGGCTGGCCGGTGTCGGCCGCAGACGCTGCATTCTCGTTCGGGCCTGCGGTAGCACCGCCGGCAGATGACCTTGTCACCGGCCAACGTCGCGGCGACACCGAGCTGGCCGCAGCTGCTGCAGGTGCGCCGCAGCCGTGGAACGCATCCCTCGCATAGTCCAGTCCCATCGTCGAGTCGGCGAGACACCGTCCGCCGCCGTCCGCAGTGCGCGCAGGGATGCTGCTTCGCAGGGTCTTTGCGGTAGCACGGAAGACACAGGGGTCCGTCGGCTGCGCGCATGGCCATTCGGGAGGTTCGGCCGCACCGGCAGCACACTTCGATCATCTCGCGGCGGTGGCAGGTGTTGCATACCCGTCCACCATCCACAATGGTCGGCAGAGGTCTGGGCAGTCCGCAGCGCAGGCAGCACGGTCGGCGGATTCCGCCGATACCGGCGCCGACGAGCAGCGTCGTCAGGCGCACCAGCGGTGGAGGCGCATCCGAGGAACCCGAGGTGAGCGCGTCCGGGTGGTCGGTGAGGTGCGCGGCAAGCCGACGCAGCGACGCGGTGCTCCCAGCCGCCTGCCGCACGAGATCGGCGGCGTGATCGCGCTGCAGCGCAGGGCATTGGGCGGTCACATGATCAATCACCAGCTGCCGCTCCGGGCCCCAGCTGGGTTTCATGGGTTCTCCGGTCGGCGCACCACCGTCCGCTTCGGTGCACTCGCCGTGCTTTTCCCCGTTGTGGAGCCGGTTTTGCGGACCTCGACGGGCTCGGCGGTGACCTCGATGAGATCGCCGACACCGCAGTCGAGGATGTCGCATAACGCGGCCAGGATGTCGAGGGAGAGGCGCTGTGGCCGCTGGGTCACCAGCCGGTAGACCTGCTCGCGGGACAAGTGGATGCCCCGTTCGGCCAGCAACGGGACCAGATCGCTGGTCTGGAACAAGCCACGGGCGGCCATCAACTGCCGCAGGTGCCACCGATACGACATCGTCTTCGTCACCGCGGTGTCCCTTCCTTGATCTGCCGCTGCAAGGACTGCTCCAGCAACCTGTTCCGGAACTCGTCACCGACGGAGGAGTAGATTGCCGTGGTCGAGGCGTAAGAGTGACCGACCTGTTGCTGGACAAACAGTTCCGGGTAGCCGAACTCCAGCAGATGGGTAACGTAGGAATGGCGCAGACAATGCAAGTCCAGCTCCGCCGGCAACCCGGCCAGAGACCGGATCTCCGCGAACGCCTCATCGAGCGTGCGGACCGCGATCCGCCCGCGCCGTTCGGTCATCCACATCGCGCCGTGGCCACCAGGCTCGAACTGGGCTCGCACCTCACCGACCCAGTGCTGGAGAACCTCGACGATCCAGTCCATCTCCGGGACCGTCAACACCGTGCGCCGCCGGGGCGGTGCGCCCTTGACAGCCTTGCCGTAACGGACTTGCACGGCACCGAAGCGGCCGTAGTCTCCGGCGCGCGGGTTGCGCCGCCAGTCGGCCACATCCAACATCGACGCCTCACGACGACGCAACCCGAACGCGTAGACCGTCTTCACCAGTGCAGCATCCCGCAACGCGGGCAACGATCCCTTCCTGCCCCGCCCACGAATCTGCGCCACCCGGTCATCCGCGGCATCGAACAACGTCTGCAGCTCGTCGTAGGTCAACGCCCGCCGAGCTGGTTGCCCCTCGAACTCCGCCGAGTGCGTCACGGTGTTCCACTCGTGGCAGATCTGCGAAGGAACCATCCCGAACCGTGTCTGACACTCCGCGGGCCAGCCGTAGCGGGGATCGGTGACGAACTCGACGAACAACCGCAGCGTCGTCTGATACCCACGCACCGTGGAAAACGCGACCGGTTTCGAACCCGATCTCAACTCGGAGATGAACGCTTCCACCTCGGACGGCACCCATTGCCACGGGTACTGACCGGTGAACTCGGCGAATCGGCGGACGAGCCGAACACACTCGCCGATCGTCGTCTCCCGCAACATCCGGCTGTGCTGCTGACGCGTCCAGCCCTCCAGCATCGCCTCGAACACAGCCGGTTCCGGATCCAGATAGCGCACACCGACCGGCAACACAGCCTGAACGCTTCCGGTCAGATCGGCGCCCTGAGCCATCACCACCTCCGTTGCAAACGATGCAACATCGTGGCTCCTGGTGACGCTTGCGGCAACACAGCTGCAGGTCAACGACGCAACAACAACCCCATCGAGCGAACCACTGCCGCGTCGACCAGGCAGGTCGAGCGCAGCGCCCACCGTGTCGAATGATGCATCCGATGCAATTCCGCCGCCTTCTCAGCCCATCCGATCAGCAGCAACGGGCCCACCGCGTCGAACGCGGCCTTGCCAAGGTGACCCGCTACCAGCGGGTCAGCCACGTTCATCGCCAGAGTCGCCATGCTCGCGAAGAGCAGTAGGCGGCGGGCCGGCCGCAACTGCGTCGACGGCACCCCCGCGAGGGCCAGGTGCCGACTGCCGAGGAGGAGCCCGAGGATCGAGAGGTCGACCGCGGGTGCGACGAGCGGAGCGACCCAGACGGGCACGCCGAGCCGCAGTGCGAGGTTGAGGACGTTGCCGAAGCCGAAGAGAAAGGTGAGGCCGACTATGACGCCCATGATCACGGTGACGGCCTGCGCGACACCTGCCCCGGCCGAAGCTGATCGAGTCGACATAGCTGCGCGCGGTGTCATCGCGCATCACCTGCTTCGGCTCGTGGGCGCCCGTGGGTGTCCAGGGTGGAGATGCCGCGTTCGCGCAGTTTGGTGAGCACGGTGGTGTGGTTGACGCCAAGGTGGTCGCCGACTCGCGCGAGAGACCAGCCGAGTTTGTAGAGGTGGACGGCGTCGTCGACCTGGTCCGGAGAGAGACCGCGGCGGCGCATTTGCACGCCGTGCCGGTGGAGGATGTTGCTGACCGTTCGCCGTTCGATGCCGAACTGGTCCCCGAGTTCGTACACCGTCGCGCCGGACCGGTAGTCGGCGATCAGCTGCTCGACCTGCTCGGAGCCGAGTTGCCGGGCCCGGCCGGGGCGGTCGCGCCTGATCGACGGCGGCTCCGGCGTATCGATGCTGGGAAGCTTCTCGCGGAGCTCTTCCAGTGCTCTGACCTGGTCTTTTGTGTTCGAGTAAGGTCCCCTAACCTCCACATATGAAGTTGCAGATGAACCCCCTGAGTGCTTGGAAATCCCAGGTCAGGCGCTCGCAGGGGGTTCATGTGTGTCGGGGGTCTGGTCGCGGCACGTTGGGTCGCTTACTAGAACTTTGGTAGGGCCGCCTGGGTCGTGATCCAGGTCGCCATCCAGGCTTCTTGCGAACTCAACGAGGACCTTGGCGATCTTGTGCGTGTCTGGTGGATCGTGCCGCACACCGTGAATCCGGATCTTCGACACGTGGGTTCGGGGCTTGTGTTGCCGCTTCTTTGGTTTGGCCATGAGAAGTCACCACCCTGTCGCGACGGTTCGTTGGTCACGCGGACGGGGACGAGGATCTTGCTGTTCGCCAGCAAGGCTGCTGACGCTGATCTGGATCTCTCGCTGAGGATAATCCGGCAGCATCCGGATGTCTTCTCCAGCGAAGAGGACGCTGCGGGTGGACTGCTTCCGGTTCAGCGGACAAGGGCGAGGGTCGCCCAGGTCTAGGGCCAGCAAGCAGCTGACAGTAGGTTGGTGTTCTGGATCGGCGGTAGGCCGTCATCGAGACCGCGCAGCCGGTCGTAGATGCTACGCATCGTGGCCTTGTCTGGAATGTGCTGCCCGCCTGCTGCGCGCTCCAGAATGGTCAGTGTGCTCACTAGCATGATCGACCCCACAGCGCGACCGCTGGTCCGGAGCCGTCTGAGCCGGTTGATTTCCGAGGTGGCGATCCGTGCTCCTGACCCGTCGTCGATGAGCACGGTTACTGTCTCGCCGGATTCGGCGGCGACGACCGCGTGCGCGATGACCATTGTCTCGCCCAGATCTTTCGGGTGTTTCAGCCGTTCTTCCATGGGTAGCTGGGTGATCCGGTGGACGACCGCTGCAAGTTCGGGTGTCTGGTCATCGGAGAGTATCTGCACCCATTTGGGCGTCAGCTTTTGCCAGACCGCTGCAGCGGAGCGGAAACGCCCATCCTGCCGGGCCTTGCGGAGCACTTCGTCTTGCACGGTCTCCGGGGTGCTGAGCGGTCCCAGGATCTCGATGAGGAGGCGCTCTTTGTTGATCGAGAGGAAATTCAGGCCGGGGCCGGCGTCGATGATCGGCCGGTGACTCATCCTGAGTTTCTCTCTGTCGCCGTAACCTGGCCGTTGTCATCTGGCGCGTTGAGATCCTCTTCTAGAGCCGCCAGATCTACGTGCACGTCGGGTAGTTCGGCGGGAGCGGCCCACGCGATCTCCTGCTCGGTGGGCACGACGCCTGCCTCACGCAGGTCCGCCTCGGCGGCCTCCAGTGTGATGCCGCGCAAGGTGGCGATGGCTTGCGCAGGCACCACCGCCTCCGCGTAGCCCCTGATCGCGCGGGCGAGCAACTGTTGCGGTGCCCTCCGCTGATCGGAGTCGGCCCGCAATGCGCGGTACTGATCGCTCCACCCGAACCGGGACGCCAATTGTGGCGCTGTCAGAGCCATCCACTCCTGTTTGGTGTCGTCATCGATGTAATTGGCTTGGTGCAGCGCGATGGCGGCAATCTGGGGTGATACCAGGTATCGCTGGACGACCGCAGAGAGGGTGGCTTGGGTCACGAACTCTCGATCTCCAAGGAACTCACGCAAGCCCTCGACCGGTACGAGCAGGTGCCGCGCGAAGGCGTCGGCTCGAATCTCCGCGGGGCTGCGTTCGCTCAAGTTGCCCGTGCCGTTGTGCGCCCAGTCCTCGAACAGCACGTGGCCAAGTTCGTGGGCAAGCGTGCTGCGTTGTCGCATCGGGTTCGGGGTGCGCGCGACGCCGATGAACACGGCGTCGCGCGCAGGGTCTCGCATCGTCAGGCCGTGTTCATCCGGGCCGACATCGAGTACGGCCACGTCGATCTTGGTTGCCTGCTCGATGACTGCCACAAGGTCACCCAACGGCTGCACGCCCAGGTGGTGCTCTTGGCGGAACCGCGCGGCGGCGGTACGCCCTTCAGTCTCAGCGCTCAAGATTGTCTATCCACATCAGACCGTGGCGGGGATGGCCTGGTCGTCCAAGTAGTTGTCCAGTTCCAGGAAGTGCAACAGCGCTTCACGCATGCGGTCCATGTCGGAGTCGTTGGTGGCGCGGGCGGCGCACTGCACTCGGTCGGCCACCGTCCCAGCTTCGGTGAGTTGGGCGACCGTATGTCCAGTTGCCCACGCGATCGCGACCACCTCAGGCATCTTCGCCGCTCTGTCCCCGGAGATGATCCGCGACAAGGTGGGCTGCGAGATGCCAGCAGCGTCCGCAAGGGCGCGCTGACTGAGGCCCGAAGCAATGCGGGCACGCTCAATGAGCACACCGGCACCCGTTGTCATCGCAGTCACCCTTCATGGACTGAATCATGATCGGTCGATGTGATTCAGTGTAGCTGAGTGCGGCACGTGACGCTAGGAGCCATGACTGGACTACTGCGCGAGCGGGACGCCCAGTCGATCGTGTGTATCCCCGTGGACGGTGTGGGTTGTCGACTGGTCACATTGACAAGCAACCCGGTGCGTCTGCTCGTCGACAGCCACTCCTGCTCAACGTGTTGCTGGTCGGCGGGGGTCGGGGAAGCCGAGGCTGACGTACCCTGGTGCGCGTTTGGCCAGGGAAGAGGCCAGGACGCCGGTGTTGATGTCGTGGTAGTCGTGAACTTCGGCGGTGGCCTTGCCGGCGTGTGCGCGGAGGATCCGACCCGCGTATTGGACGAGGCGTCCCTTGAACGCGATCGGTGCGGCGAGGAACAGGGTGTCCAGTGCGGGGCAGTCGAATCCTTCACCGACGAATGGCCCGGTCGCGACGACCAGCAGTGGTACTCCGTCCGCAGGTTGGAGGCGGGCCAGAGCATCGCGGCGGGCGGTCGCTCTCATGCCGCCGCGCAGCACGATCGGGTCGAGCGAGCGTCGCCGGAGCTCGTCGGCGAACCGTTCGACATGGGTGGTCCATTGGGTGAGCAGCAGGCAGTGTCGACCTCGTTTCAGCGCTGCAGTCACGTCGTCGGCGATCTGGGTGAGGCGGGTGTCGTCGGCCACAAGATCGCGGTAGATGGCCGCCATCCCGCCGGGCTTCGTCGGGTCGGCGTCACCGGTGTAGCGGTAGGCGGTGTCGTGCACATGGAGCACCGGCTTCGGACGCTGCGCAGTCGTGTCCAATTCGAGTTGGGGTGCGCTGTCCTCGCCGGGGCGGCTTGATGGGGCGATGGTATGCCGGATCGGGCCCAGCTGGAGGGCTATCAGGTCGTCGAGCTTGTCGCGTCGGTACGGGGTGGCGGTGAGTCCGAGCCAGCGGCGAGCCGGGATCTGCTTGACGGCGTGCTCGAACGCCGCGGCCGGGATGTGGTGGCACTCATCGACGACGACCAGCCCGTAGCCGCTGGCGAGCTCCTCGATGTCGGTCTTGCGGGCCAGCGTTTGCAGCATGACGACATCAACCACGCCATGGGTTTTGCGGCGACCACCGCCGAGTTGGCCGGCTTTGACGCCCAGCAGTTCACTGATCCGGGTGCGCCATTGGTCGGCTAGGGTCTTGCGGTCGACCAGCACGAGCGTGGAGATCGCGTGGGTGGCGATGACCGCGCAGGCCATCACGGTCTTGCCCGCACCCGGTGGCGCGACCAGCACACCAAGATCATGGTCGCGCAGATCGTCTACGGCGTCTTGCTGCTGCCGGGTCAGCGTAGCGGCGAAGGTGAACTCCTGCGTCTCGCCGGCCTGCCGCCCGTCGATCGCCTCAAGGCGGCTGCCCGCCTGCTCGACCAGTGAGGCCACCGTGTCGTGCAGCCCCCGAGGCAGGATGAGCCCGCCGTCGAGAGTCTCGTCGTAGCTGCTCAGGAACCGCGGTGTGTCCCACGTGGACATTCGGAGTCGCTGGCGCTCGTAGAACACCGGATTCGTCATCGACGCCGCGTGCTTCAGCGTCGCGTGCAACGCCGGGGTCAGCTCCTCTGATTCCAGGCGGATTCCCGAGCTGAGCCGGGCGTGCACGATGGGGGGTGCGGCGGTACGGATCCGGGTCGAGACCGCAGCGCCGATCTTGTCGATGCTGGCGCCGACTGTGACTCCACCGGCGCGACGCGCGACCCGATTGACCTCGGCAGGGCTCATGCGGCCGAGAGAGGACAGGTACGCCCACTGGTCATCGTGTGGTTCCATCGTCGCCAGATCGAGGAACGCCGTCGCGCCGTCCTGGCGGGCCTTGCCCTGCAAAGGTGCAGCGATCAGATTCCCCACGTCGCCCGAGGGCAGCACGTCCTGTGACGGGAAGAGCCGGTCGTAGCTGGCCAGGTCCATACGGCCACGCACTGCCATCGCTTCCCGCAAGAGGGCGGTGCCAAGTCGGCGAGCCGTCTCCGCGGGCACGGGTGCGGTGAAGAATACCCATGCATGTGCGCCGACGCCCGAGCGCGAGACCTCAAGCGCGGCTGGCACCGACCACGCCCTGGCGGCCTTCAGGTAGGCTAGGGCGTCCAGCATCGCCATCGGGGCGTCGAAGTCGGCCGCCAGCCACCAGCACAGGTCGCCGTCTAACAGCGGATACAGCCCGACATGCACATCGCCGACCAGGTGCGTCCGCAGCACGTCCTTGCTCAGTGGCAGGTAGTCGCGGTCCTCGTGCCGGGCGCCTTTGCGCCACCCGCCGCGCACCGCCGGCAGCCAACCAGCTTTGCCAGTACGTGCGTTCTCCCATCGCGTGGCGTAGATGTCGATGCGGGCGGCGAAGAAATCGACCTTCACCTCCGGGGCCGATCGCCGGTCGACCAGGCCGGGGTGCGCTTCGAAGAAGCCGGTCTGAATCGGGCCGGGCGGAGCCGCCTGTTTCGGAGTCAGCTCCAGCAGCCGCAACAACCGCGCGTTCTCCGTACGCAACTGCGTTGTCAACTCACGGAGCTCCGTGAGTTCCTCCGCAAGCTCCGCTGGCTGGAGATCGTCTTTCACAGAGCCCACCGTAGATGGGTCAGATGCGTGCCTGGTTGAGGCGCTCGATGAGGCTGGGTTTGCGTGCATGCGTTTGCCGCAACGCGATGGTGCGCAAGGTGAACGTGTCATAGTGGCCGTCGCGTTCGGCCAGCGCCTGCAGATCGCTGAGCAGGGTGACGGCGGCGTCGTACTCGGCGGGCTTCCTGGTGGCGATCATCGCCTCGACGCGCGACCACGCGGCGTCTTCTTCGTCGGCCAGTTTGTCGAGTCTTCGTTCACGAGCCTGCAGGCGGGCCTGTTCCCGGCGTACCTCGTCTTCGGCGCGCTCGGCGGCCAGCCGACGCTCGCGGTCGGCTCGTCGCCGAGCCGCGTCGTCGAGCAGATCGGCCACGGTCCGACGGACAGGGGACGGGATGCTCGGAGCGGTATCGCCGCGGAAACGACGCAGCAACTCCATCTGCACCCGCGCCGCCTCACCCTGCATTACCCGCGCCAGGAGCCGGTCCTTCTCGGTGACCGGCAAGCGAGCTGCCCAAACGGTGAGGTCATCAGGGCTATCGGCTGTCTCGCCCAGCGGTGGAGAAGCCTGAGCCGCGATCGCGATCAGATCGTCGTCGAGGCGCAGGAAGTCGGCCAGCGCCCGCTGCGCGGCAGTGAGAGTGCCCAGCCCAGGCGGAACAGATGGTTCGAGATCGTCGTCAGCATCACGATCGAAAACGTCTTCATCGCGCTCCCAGGCACCATAGGCCGCCAGCCAGGCGAGATAGAGCGGCCGGAGATCACCGGCGGCGAGTTCGGCGCGAACTCCGACGATCGCCGACAGCAGATTCTCGGGGTCGTAGTCGAAGTCGAACTCACCGGCGTGGTCCTCGCTGCTGATGTCGAGCACGATGAACTCGTCCATGACCCAGGCGCTCACCTCGTCACCGATGCAGTAGTCCTCGACGACATCGGGATCGAGTAGATCGCACGGCAGACGAAGCATCACCCGGTGGGTACCCCAGTTGGCGACGTACAGGTGCGCGTCGTAGTAGCGCTCCATCAGACGGCGCGGGTCGCCCTTGAAGTCGCCCCAGTGGTACTCGTTCACGAAGCTGGTCGAAGAGATCCGCGCCCGGGCGGACAGCGACCGGACCGCAGCTTGTTCACCGTCGTCCAGTGGCCGGTCGATCGCCAGGAACTCGTAGTACTGGTATTCGCTCACGGCTCATCCAGTCCGTCAGCGCCGGTGAACGGCTTCGCCCGGAAACTCGAGTCGTCGCCCAAGTGGAAGAACAGATGGCCCTCGATCGTGTCGTCGTCGACCAGGACTGCCCAGCCGCGTCCGCTGACCTGATCGCCCTCGTCGGAACCTTCCCAGGTGAACTCCACGCCGGGCCGGCCGTCCCGCTCGACCGGGCGGCAGTCCAGCCAGCCGTTGACGGCGATGAAACCGAACTGGCCGGTCCCGTTCCGGGCGAACTCGACGTAACCCGGCTCGACCAGGTCGATCGCGTCGCGGTCCCAACCACTCATCGCCACGATCCGCCATCGACCGGACATCCGGGCGCTGAACTTCGGAGCCCTTGCCATGGGTATCAGCGTAGTGAACTCGGTGAGATCGATTCGACGTACCACCGTCTGACGGTGCACCGGAGAATCCCCAGTACATCAAGACCGAGGTCGTCCGTGTGCGTCGCGAGTGCGGACGCCACGTCTCCGAAGGCAGTTCAGGACGGTGGTCGGATCGACGCCCAAGTGTTCGCCGACTCGTGCGAGTGACCAGCCGAGGGCGTAAAGGTGGATGGCAGTGTCGACCTGATCGATGGAGAGGCTGCGGCGACGCATCGGCACGCCGTGCCGACGGAGGACGGCGCTCACCGTCCGCCGTTCGATGCCGAACTGGGCACCCAGCTCGTACACCGTCGCTCCAGCCTGGTAACCGGCGATGAGTTCCTGAACATGGTCGGTGTCGAGTCGGCGTGCCCGCCGTGGCTTGGAGCGGTCGACGGGCAGTGGAGTCGGTTTGGTGGGCAGTTGCTCTCGATCGCGTGGGAGTGTGCGAAGGACTCCCGGAGACCGTGGCCAACGGCATGGCCTTGATCTTCTCCGGCCACCAATGGTGGAGTCGGCCGCCAGTTCGATGAGGTTCCCTTCGCGAGTGCTCGCGGCGGCGTTCTCCTGCTGTGGAGCTGGATTCGAGGAAAGCGCGATGCTCGTGACACCAGTCGAAAAGTCGTGTGACGACTTCCAGCAGCGATTCTCCCGAGGCGGTCAGCGTGTACTCGGCCCTGTGCGGTACCACGGCGAATGCCTCCCGGGTGAGGAAGCCGTCTCGCTCCAGGCCGCAGAAACCTTCAGAACGCCACAGCACCCGTATACGATCTCTCTGCTCGCTTCCTTGCCCGGCGGGTGGAGGCGCTTGTCTCAGTGCCGGCTCCGGTTACCCGGGGCTCCGCGTCCGGGCCACCGCGTTGTGCAGTTCCGCTGCACTCGCCGACGATGGGTCGGACGCTTCAGAGTCCTGCCAGCCTGAAGCGCTCCATGAGCGCGGGTTTGCGTGCGTGCGTTTGCCGTAACGCGTTGGCGCGTAAGGTGAATGTCTCATGCCGACCCTCGCGTTCGGCAAGCGACCGCAGATCGGTGAGCAGGGCGACGGCGGCGTCGTACTCGGGCGGTTTCTTGGTGTTGATCATCGCCTCGACGCGCGACCATGCGGTGTCTTCCGCACCGGCCAGGCTGTCGAGTCGTCGTTTATGGGCCTGCTGGCGCGCCAGCTCCTGGCGTGCTTCCTCTTGGGCGCGCTCGGCGGCCAGCCGGCGTTCGTGGTCGGCTCGTCGCCGCGCTGTGTCGTCGAGCAGTTCGGCGACGGTGCGGCGGACTGTGACGGGGACGCTCGGCACGGTGTCGCCGTGGCGTTGTCGGTCTCGGAAGTCACGCCGCAACTCCATGTGCACCCGCGCCGCCTCACCCCGTGCTACTCGCGTCAGGAACCAGTCCTTTTCGGCGACCGGCAGGCAAGCCACCCAAGCAGCGAGGTCAGCGGGATCGCCGGCCGTCTCGTTCAGCGGCGGAGAAGCTGCGGCTGCGCTCGCGATGATGTGGTCGTCGAGACGCAGGAAGTCGGCCAATGCCTGCTGAGCCGCGGTGAGTGTGTCCAGGCCGGGCGGCACCGGCGGTTCGAGATCGTCGTCAGCGTCTCGATCGAAGGCGTCCTCATCGCGTTCCCACCTGCCGTAGGCGACCAGCCAGGCGAGGTAGAGCGGGCGGAGATCACCGGCGGCGAGTTCGGCGCGAACTCCGACGATCGCCGACAGCAATGTCGACGCCTCGTAATCGAACTCGAATTCGCCGGCTTCGTCGTCGCTGGCGAATTCGAGCACGATGTCGTCGCCGGTAGTCCAGGCTCTCACCTCGTAATCGATGCAGTAGTCCTCGACGACATCGGGATCGAGCAGATCGCACGGCAGACGGAACATCACCCGGTGGGTGCCCCAATTGGCGACGTAAAGGTGCGCGTCGTAGTAGCGCTCCATCAACTGGTTCGGATCGCCCTTGAAATCGCCCCAGTGGTACTCGTTCACGAAGCTGGTGGCGGTGATCTGTGCCCGCGTGGACAGCGACCGGACCTCGGCCTGCTGGTCCTGGTCCAGCGGCCGATCGATCGCCACGAACTCGTAGTACTGGTACTCGCTCACGGCCCGTCCTGCTGGTTGGTGGCTCGGTCCCGGCCGCTCATCGCCACGATCCGCGATCGCCCGATCATCCGGCCGAGGGACTTCGGAATCTTTCCTCTCGGCGTCAGCGTACTGAACTCGGCGGGCTCGATGCGAAGCGCGCCGTCGGTGCCGGCCGAGGTGCTCCGATATGGTTTCCGCTGACGATGCCGACGAACCCGGTAGTTACTCAGAGTGATGGATTTCGACGAACTTGACTTCCTCCGCCGCAATGACCCGGCGTGGCGGCTGCTGCGTGCCGACAACGCGCCGCTGGTGCTCGGGTTTCTCGGGAAGGTCTTCGTCGACGACAACGTCCGGTCGATTTCGGCGACCGAGCTGATCAGCCGGCTGGATGACGAGCTGTACGCGCTCAACGAACGGCTCGGTGCGGGCGCGTTCCCCAAACCGGCCAAGGCCTACCTCGATGATTGGGCGGCGCCGGCGAACAGCTGGTTGCGCAAGTACTACCCGGCCGGATCCGACGAGGTGCACTTCGACGCGACTCCCGCCGTGGAGAAGGCGCTGACCTGGGTCGACTCGCTCCGCGCACGGTCGTTCGTCGGGACCGAGTCCCGCCTGAACACGATCTTCGAGCTGTTGCGCCAGATGGCCTATGGCGCCGAGACCGATCCGGATGTCCGGCTGGCGGAACTGCATCGGCGCCGGTCCGAACTCGACGTCGAGATCGACCGGGTCGCCGGGGGTGACTTCGCCGTCCTCGATGCGTCGGGACAGCGTGATCGCTATCAGCAGTTCGCCGCGACCGCGCGTGAGTTGCTCGCCGACTTCCGCGAGGTCGAGGCCAACTTCCGCGTGCTCGACCGGGAGCTGCGTGCCCGTATCGCGGGCTGGGAGGGCAGCAAGGGCCAGCTGCTCGACGAGGTGGTCGGCAACCGCGCCGGCATCGCCGACTCGGATCAGGGACGCAGTTTCCAGGCCTTCTATGACTTCCTCCTTTCCCACGAGCGGCAGATCGAGCTGTCCGACCTGCTGGCGAAGGTGCAGTCGCTGGACGTCGTCGGTGAGCCCGACCCGCGCATGCGCCACATCCACCATGACTGGCTGGACGCTGCCGAACGCACCCAAGCCACCGTGCGGCTGCTGTCAGAACAGCTGCGGCGGTTCCTCGACGACCAGGTGTGGCTGGAGAACCGCCGCGTGATGGACATCCTGCACAGCATCGAATCGTCCGCGCTCAGGCTCCGTGAACACCCGGCCCCTGATCTCACCGCCGAACTCGACGGCACCGCGCCGGTGATCGCGCTGCCGATGGAACGTCCGCTCTACACCCCGAAGGAGAAGGTCCCGCTGGACAGCGGAGGGATCGCCGCGGCAGACGAGGAGATCGACGCGTCGGTCCTGTACGAGCAGGTCTACGTGGACCGCGAACGGTTGTCCGGCATCGTGCGCGGTGAGCTGCGCGAGCGTGCCCAGGTCGGGCTGACCGAGGTGCTCGGGCGCCGGCCGCTGGAGCAGGGGATGGCCGAGCTGGTCGCCTACCTTTCCTTGGGAGATCCCGCGTTTCAGGTGGTTTTCGACGAGGGAACTCGGGAACAGGTGCGATGGCGCGACGACACCGGTGTGGAGCGGGTAGCGACCATTCCGCGGGTGACGTTCACGCGTGCCGGTTCTGTCGGTGGGTCCATTTAGCATGGGCAGCATGTCCACGCCGTTGCGCCGAGACGAGCTCGACCTGCCGTTGGTCGTCACGCACCTGATGAAGGGGGTGGTCTACGCCGACAGCCACGAGAAGGCCTGGCGTCATCTCCTGCCGCTGCAGGCGCAGGTGCGTGACTACGTCGGGGTCATGGGCCTGACCGTCGTCGTCGACGAGGCCGAGGGTTATGCCTTCCTGCGGTCGAAGCCGGACGACGAGGAGGAGGACGGGAAGCTGCCCCGGCTGATCCCACGGCGTGCCCTGTCCTTCCACGTGAGCCTGCTGCTGGCCCTGCTGCGGAAGAAACTGGCGGAGTTCGACGCTTCCGGCGCGGAGACCCGGCTGATCCTCACCAGGGACCAGCTCGTCGAGATGGTGCGGATGTTCCTGCCCGAGAGCAGCAACGAAGCCCGGTTGGTCGACCAGATCGACACCCAGCTGGCGAAGATCGCCGACCTCGGGTTCCTGCGGCGGATCACCGGGCAGGAGGCGGCCTACGAGGTGCGGCGCATTCTCAAAGCGTTCGTCGACGGTCAGTGGCTCGCCGAATTCGACCAGCGACTCGGCGAGTACGCGGCGCAGCTGGGCGGCGGAAAGGACACGGACTGATGAACGGGCTGTTCGGCTCGGCCGCGCTCGACACCGAGCGGGCCGGACTCGCCGGCTACCGGCTGCAGCGCCTGGAGGTCTACAACTGGGGAACCTTCGACAGTCGGGTGTGGACGTTTCGCCCCGAGGGCCGCAACAGTCTCCTGACCGGCGACATCGGCTCCGGGAAATCGACCATCGTCGACGCGATCACGACGCTGCTCCTGCCTGCCCATCGGATCTCCTACAACAAGGCCGCGGGTGCCGAGGCGAAGGAGCGGCACCTCCGTTCCTACGTGCTGGGCTACTACAAGTCCGAACGCAACGAAGCGACCGGAGCCTCCCGGCCGGTCGGGTTGCGGGATCGGCGGTCCTTCTCAGTCGTCCTCGGTTGCTTCACCAACCCCGGGTACGACTCGACCGTGACGCTTGCCCAGGTGTTCTGGTTTCGGGACGCGTCGGCCGGCCAGCCGGACCGGTTCTACCTGACCGCGGACCGGGGCTTGACGATCGCGGGGGACTTCACCGAGTTCGGCGGGGACGTCGCGACGCTCAAACGCAGGCTGCGCAAGCAGGACGTGCGCATCCACGAGCATTTTCCCGCTTACGGGAAGGATTTCTGCCGTCGCCTGGGCATCGAGTCGGAGCAGGCGATGGAGTTGTTCCATCAGACCGTTTCGATGAAGTCGGTCGGCAACCTGAACGACTTCGTCCGTTCGCACATGCTGGAACCGTTCGACGCCGCCGATTGGACCAGCAGGCTGGTCGGCCATTTCGAGGATCTGACCAAGGCACACGAAGCGGTACTGAAGGCACGCACGCAGCTCACGCTGCTGGAACCACTGCTCGCCGAATGCGACACCTATGACGAACTGGACGCCCGGATCAGGACGGGCAAAGCCGCGCGCGATGCCCTGCGATTCTATTGTGCGGATCGCAAGGCGACACTGCTGACCGATCGCCTGAGCGTGCTCGCCGGCCGGATCGGGGCGCGGCAGGCGAGCCTGGTGCAGGCGAAGGCCGAGCTGGAAGGGCTGCGCCGCAAGGAACGGGCCCTCGAGATCCAACGCGCGGGTTGTGGCGGCGATCGGATCGGCCAGCTTGAAGCCGAGATCGGGGCCGAGGAGAAAGTACGCGAGCGGCGGAAGGCGCAGCACGACCGGTACCAAGCGCACCTGGAGTCGGCCGGCCTGCCCGCCGTCGTGGATCCGGCGCAGTTCACCGCCCGGCAGCGGGAAATCGCGGAAAAGCAGGGTTCGCTCGACCAGGAGCAGGCCGATCTGCAGAACCAGCTCACGGATCTCACCGTCGAGCGGCGCGAACTCGATGCCGAAGCCGCCGAACTCAACACCGAGTTGTCAAGCCTGCGGGAGCGGCGCAGCAACATTCCCACTCGCAGCCTTGACGTGCGGGAAGCCCTGTGCGCCGCGCTGCGGGTCGACTCTGCCGAGCTGCCTTTCGTCGGCGAGCTCATCCAGGTACGTGCGGACTGCGCCGCGTGGGAAGGCGCCGCCGAGCGGCTCCTGCACAGCTTCGGTTTGTCGATGCTGGTCTCGAGCGAGCACTACGACGCCGTCTCCGAGTGGATCAACGAACGGCACCTCGGTATCAAGCTCGTCTATTACCGCGTGCCCGAACGGCTGAGCCGGATGCCGTCCTCGCCGCTGCCCGAGCGATCCCTGTTCGCCAAGCTGGAGATCAAGGACTCGCCGTTCTCGGCCTGGCTGGATCGCGAGCTGGCCCACCGCGCCGACTACGAGTGCGTGGACACCATGGTCGAGTTCCGGCGGGCCGCCAAGGCCGTGACCCGGGCCGGGCAGATCAAAGGGACCCGCGGCAGGCACGAGAAGGACGACGCCCGCCGGATCGGCGACCGCCGGCATTACGTGCTGGGCTGGGACAACCAAGCCAAGATCGACACGCTGCTCGACCAGGCGAGCCGGCTTCAGCTTCAGCTGGGTGGGTTGCATGAGCGGACCGAAAATTGCAAAGCCGCGCTGAGCGCCAAGGGCAGGCTCGTCACCACGTTGACCTTGCTGGCGCAGTTCAGCGAGTTCGCCGAACTCGACTGGCAGGCCTCGGTGAACCGCATTGCCGAACTGGGTGACGAGAAGCGGCGCCTGGAACAGCAGTCGGACGAGCTGAAACGACTGACCGTGGAGCTCGATGCCGTCGGTGCCCGGATCGAGGCGGCGGAGGACGTCAAGGACGAGGCGCAGGCGGAACTCGGAAAGCTCAGGAGCCAGAGCGAAGAA
Source organism: Amycolatopsis sulphurea (assembly GCF_002564045.1). Classification (NCBI taxonomy): domain Bacteria; kingdom Bacillati; phylum Actinomycetota; class Actinomycetes; order Pseudonocardiales; family Pseudonocardiaceae; genus Amycolatopsis; species Amycolatopsis sulphurea. The sequence continues at coordinate 3,360,248 of NZ_PDJK01000002.1, forward strand.
GCGGAGAAACAGCTGCGCGTCGCGAAGGCCATCCTGGACGAGCCGTCGGCCGAACCCGCGAGGGCGTCGTTTCCTCTCGTGCACGAGCGCGTCGGATCGAGGAGTTTCGCGACCCCGGAGGACTGCGACACTTGCCGGAGCGAGGTGAATGACGAGATCACCGTGGAGATCGATCGGCATACCGTCAGGCAGAACAAGGTGGCGGCGCGGGTGGTCGGGAAGATGGGCGACTTCCGCAAGGGCTACCCGTTGGAGACCGCGGAGTTCGACGACTCGGTGCAGTCCGCGGGGGAGTATCGCGCGCTGCACGAGCGGATCGCGTCCGACGACCTGCCCCGGTTCGAGTCCGAGTTCAAGACCTATCTCAATACGAACACCATTCGCGACATCGCCGGGTTTCATTCCCAGCTGACCAAGCAGGCGGAGCTGATCAAGCAGCGGATCGAGACCATCAACGACTCGCTGATCGACATCGATTACAACCCTGGCCGGTTCATCCGGCTCGAGCCGCATCCCACCGTGAACGTCGAGATCCGCGATTTCCGCAAAGAACTCCGGGACTGCACCAGTGGATCGCTCAGCGGTGACGACTCGGATCAGTACTCCGAACAGAAGTTCCTCCAGGTCAAGGCGCTTGTCGAACGGTTCAGGGGCCGGGAGGGGCACACCGAACCGGATCGGCAGTGGACCCGCCGGGTCACCGACGTGCGCAACTGGTTCACCTTCGCCGCTTCCGAGCGGTGGCGCACCGATGACACCGAGCACGAGAACTACACCGACTCGGGTGGCAAATCCGGTGGCCAGAAGGAAAAACTCGCGTACACGATCCTCGCGGCCTCGCTGGCCTACCAGTTCAAGCTCGACTGGGGTGCGAGCAAGTCGAAGACTTTCCGGTTCGTGGTGATCGACGAGGCATTCGGTCGCGGCTCCGACGAGTCGACCAGGTTCGCGCTCGGCCTGTTCCGGAGGCTGGGCCTGCAACTGCTGATCGTGACACCACTGCAGAAAATCCACGTCATCGAGCCGTACGTCGCGGCGGTCGGGTTCGTGGACAACAAGACCGGTAACAGCTCGCGGCTGCAGACGCTGACCATCGAGGAATACCAGCGACGCCAGCTCGCGCATGCCCTCGGCACCGCGTCTGAGCAGAACGGCTGAGATGGCACCGACCGGCTGGACCGTCCCCGGTGACGTACTCGGCAAGCTGCGACGCCGGTGGGACCGCGGCGAGTTCCTGGCGCAGCTCGCTGGGGGAGCGTCGTGGGAGCCGCTGGTGATGGGGCTGCGGGGGCCGAGCCCCCGGGACACCTCGGCGCGCCTGGACGAGGCCCGCGCCTGGGTTGAGCAATGGCACCGTGTCCGGCATCTCCGGGTCGAGGTGAGAACGGTCGGCGGCCGAGTCGCCGGCACGAATGAGATCCCGGGCCGGGTCTGGATCGACTCCTATGAACAGCTGTGGTCCGCCCTCGGCGTCCAGCAGGACGTGCGGACCTTCATGGCCTTGCTGGCAGCGACCCGGCTCCGGGCGCCCGCCATCGCCGGCTGGATGTGCGCCAAGCCGATGGAAGTGCTCAGACATCAGGGCGAATGGGCCAGGCTGGTCGACACCGCCCTGTGGATCGACGCGCACGCGCGATCCGACATGTACCTCCGGCAGGTCGACGTACCCGGTGTCGACACCAAATTCATCGAACGTTTCCGGACCATCCTGGCCGCGCTGCTGGACCGGCAGCTCCCCGAGGAGCGCGTCGATCGCGGCAGGCCGCCATCGGATTTCGCCGGACGGTATCTTTTTCGCCAGAAGCCGTCTTACGTCCGATACCGTCGCTTGCCGGATGGCCCCGGATTCAGTGAACTGACCGTCCGGGTGGCCGAGCTGGCCGAAATGCCGCCGACCGAGCGCACAGTATTCGTCGTCGAGAACGAGATCACTTATCTGGCCTTTCCGTCGATCGAGGACGCCGTCGTGATCTACGGCGAGGGTTACGCGGCGGCCCGGCTGCGCCCATTGACCTGGCTGGCTCAGAAAAACCTCGTCTATTGGGGTGACATCGACACCCACGGATTCGCGATCCTCAACACGGTGCGCGGCTTGTTCGAAGGCACCCGATCAATGCTCATGGACCGTGCGACACTCCTCGCCCATGAGGCTCACTGGGTCAGTGAGCCCGACCCCACCAGTGAACATCTCGAGTTGCTCCGCCCGGAGGAGGCGCGCCTTTATGCCGATCTGGTGGAGGGGGTACTGGGCCGGTCCGTGCGGCTGGAGCAAGAACGCATTTCCTACGCGGCAATCGAGCAAGCCACCTGGACTTGCCGCTGACGCTTTTCCAGCACGTTGGCGTGTGCAGGCGCGGACGAAAGCTGTGAAGGGGCCCTTCGCGGACTCAGAGTCCGTGAAGGGCCCCTTCACAGCTCTGGGGTGGGGCGATCACCTTGCCCGGGTTGAGCACCGGCGCCCGCAGCAGCACGCCTGCCAGGGGCAGCGGCGCGCCGATCGCCGACGGTTTCACGCCCTCGGCGAGGTCTCGGCACAGCCGGACCCACCAGCCCGATCCGAACGGATCCGGATCGTGGTGTACGGCGCCGACCGTGACCGGGGTGATGGCGCGTGCCTCCGGATCGACGGTGCCGAGCCGGTAGTCGTCGTAAAGTGCCGGCCTCCCGCTGCGCTCCCTGTGCCTGGGCGTCCGGGGTCGTGGACCGAGGTGGCCACCCGGGTGACGTCGGTACCGAGCCCGTGGATCTTGGTGTACAGCTCGTAGCATGCGCGATCCCGTTGCCACTGATCCCGTTGCCACAGCGGCAGATTCGCGACCGTCGGCGCGTGGTGGGTGTGCATCGATCGGTTGCTTTTCCCGGTCGGGCCGCGTTGATCCATGTATCGAGATACGGAAAAGTAGATATACGATCGGCCGGGCCCGCCCACCGCCGGTCCGTCGATGGCCTGACCTTATCCGGACAGCTGTCAACGCACTCAGCGAAGTAGGTCGATGTGGACATTCTGACCGAGCCGATTGCCCGCGGGTTCGACATTTTCGACGTGCCCCCCGGTTATCTCGATGATCCCTATCCGTGGCTGCGGCAGTTGCGGGACGACGATCCGATTCACCCGAATGCTGACGGTTCCGTGCTGCTTACGCGCTATGCGGACGTGCGCGCGGTGTGGCGCGAACCCGGCACGTCGGTCGACAAGGCCGAGATGTTCCGCGAGCGGTTCGGCGAAGGCCCGCTGCTGGCCCAGCACACCACCGGGATGCTGTTCCGCGATCCGCCGGATCACGACCGATTGCGCCGGATCGTGCACCCGTTCTTCACCCGCGCCACCATGGCACGCTTCCGGGCGTTCCTGGAGGCCACGGTCGACCAGCTCATCGACGATGTCGCCGAGCGCGGGAGGTTCGACCTGGTCACGGAGTTCGCCGAGCACATTCCGGCCGCGATGATCAACCGGGTCCTCGGCGTGCCTGCGGAGGACGCGCAGCTGCTGCGTCGGCTCGGCCTCCAAGTGCTGTTCCCGCTCAATCCTCGCGTCCCGCAGGAGGCCATCGACGCGGGTCATGCCGCAGCCGGCGAGTTCGTCGACTATCTCGGTGAACACCTTGCCGAAGTTCGCAGACGCGGCGTCGACGGTCCGCCGGGCAGCGTGCTCGAAGCCCTCGTCGCCGCCGAGGCCGACGGTGCGGCGATCACGCCGGACGAAAGCGTGCACATGTGCCTGCTGGTGTTCAATGGCGGCCACGAGACGACGACCAACCTGATCTCCGTTGGTACGTATGGATTACTGCAGCACCCCGAGGAGTTCGCCCGGTTGGCCGAGCTTGACGACCGCGCGGTGAACGTCGCGGTCGAGGAGATCAACCGTTATGTGTCGCCGCTGCAGCTGCAGGGTAGGCGCACCACGGCCGGCATGGACCTCCCGTCCGGTTCCTTGCCGGCCGGGACCGAGGTCGTGCTCTGCCAGGCCTCGGCGAATCGCGACGAGCGGGAGTTCGCCGACCCGGACCGGCTGGACCTGAGCCGCAAACCCAACGCCCATCTCGCGTTCGGGCTCGGCGTGCACACCTGTATCGGCAATCAGCTGGCCCGGCTGGAGGCCCGGGTCGTCTTCCCGCGGCTGGCCCGCCGTCTGCGGGGCCTGGCACTCGACGGCGACCCGATTGTCAACCCCAATATCCGTTTTCGAGGCTTGTCCAGCCTCCCGGTCCGGATCGGAGCCGTGACGTGACCGCACAGCTCGAGAGCCGTTACGAACGCCTCGCCGATCGGCATTCGGGTGCGTTGTGGCGGATGACCGGTGCGCTGACCAAGGCGCCGGCAACCACGATGGTGCCGCATCTGTGGCGCTACACCGAGGCCGGCCAGCTGGTCATACCGGAGCTCTGCGACCGGCGCGTCATCGCGTTCGACAACCCCGGTACCCAGCCTGGTCGGCTCACCCGCACGACCGACACGCTGTGAGCGCCGCTGCAATTGGTGCTACCCCGCGAGTTCGCCCCGGCACACGCCGGCCGCGCTGTGCTTCGTGATCGAAGGCGGCGGCTGGACCGATGTCGACGGCACGCGCTACCCGATGTCGCCCGGCGACGTGATCCGTACGCCGAACTGGGCCTGGCACGGGCAGGCGGCCACCGCGACGACGTCGATGATCTGGCTGGACGGCCTTGACCCGCCGATGATTCACGATCTGCCAGCCGGATTCGCCGAGAGCGAGCAGCCGCCGGAATCGCCGGCACCACCCGGCATCCGGCCACACGCGTTCCCGTTCGCCGCCATGCAAGCCGAACTTGAGGCCGGCCGGTCCGATGCCGGAGACCCGTTCGACGACCTCATCGTCGAGTACCGCGACCCGGTCACCGGCGGCCCGATCATGCCGCCCTTTCGCGGCCATGCAGCTATTGCGCCCTGGCACGCAAACTGCCGCGCTTCGGCACTCGCACAGTGTTGTCTACCACGTGGTCTCCGGCTCTGGTATGTCCACAGTGGATTGACGTCGGCTGGAACGGGCCAGGGGCGACACCTTCACCGTGCCAGTGTGGGCGGCGCATGAGCAGCAACCTCACTTCGGACGACGCTTTGGTGGTCTCGTTCTCCGACGCCCCGATCATCGATGCGCTCGGCTTCGCGCTTGAGGAACCCGTTACTGATCAAAGTTCGCTTGTAAGGTGGGATCGTTGCGACGGAGTGGCGGTATCGGTAGGTCCAACGCTGGACTGATGGAAGCAGGAACGAGTCATCAGTTCCTCCAGGCCGACAAGACTCCATGAAGACTATTTTCGATCACATCGAAAAGACGGAGTAACAGGAATAGTTTTCCAGCCCAGTGGCCAGTGCGGTGACCGCATCACGATCGCGGCTGTGAGTCACGGTGTACAATGAAACGCCCGCGATGCCGGCGAAACTATTCTGGCAAGGGCAGGTAACGAGGAGAAATAACGGGTCTGGCGGAATTTGATCCGTTCGCCATGGCCGAGGTTCCCTTGGTTATCGGCTTTCCGGACATTCGGCAGTGACTTCCCCGGCGGCTCGCCCAAGACCGGCCTGGGCGAGCACGCCTTTACGCCACTCCCACCTTGACCGGAAGGTCAAGGTGGTACGGCCGATCCGCATGTACCTTCAGCGTCACATTAGCCCTCGCCTCGCGCAGTACACAGGGAAGGGCTTGACACAGCCCGCTCAAATCCTCGCGTGCGTCCAATATGTAGCCGACTTCGACGACTGCGGGCTTATCTTTCGCGATCGTCACAGACTTGGTCAGATCGCCACAATCTACCCACAAAGATGTATGCCTGAAGGCTGCCTTGCAGGTGGCGGAGATAGCCTTTCCGTTCTGCCAAACAACCAGCGAAGCATCACCAATCACCGGCCTCGGGTCTCCAGCTAGCCCAGGAGCTGGACCCTGACATGCGTCGAGGAACCGGCATTCGTAACGCATTTCAAAGAAGTCGTTCTTTCCCGCTTTTATCGTGTACTTTACGGGCGTCTTTCCGGTGTTGACCTTCGTCCATTTTGAATCCAGGAGCAGTGTTTGCGTGGCGACTGGGTGGTTGTGTGAGAATATCAAGTTCGCTGGTTCGCCGTTCAGTTTCCGGGAGGCCAGTTGAATATCGGCGCCTTGTGCGACAAGTTCTTCCAGGGTGCCGGGTGGTGTTTCTGCCCAGTCTCGTGCGCGGCCGCGGAAGAAGTTCCACAGTGCCTTGCCCACGGTATAGATCGCCAGGCCGACTGCGATCACTGCGCCGACCGGGGGAGCGGCCAGGCCGATCGCGAACGCTGCCACGCCGGTCACCGCGACTACGCCCTGTTCGATATCGCCGGTGGATATCGCGTCCGCCAGCGAAAAGAGATCACCGAGGGGCGGCGTGAACGTGGCAGCCAGGTACACTGCAGTTTTGACCCACTGCCCCGAGGTCTCCTCGGTCAATGGAGGCAGTGACGCGGATGTGACGGCACGGTTCGCCCAGTCGGCAAAGTTGCCGGCCTTGTTCGACAGTTTCCGCACTACCGGGTTCCCGCTTGCCGCGAGCACCTTCCCCAAGAGAGCGGGGCTGGCGAGGGCGCGGGCCTGCCCGGACGTCGCGGCGGACTTGGCGGCTTCCTTCTTGGCGAGCACTTCCAGTTCGTCGACCAGCTTGCGCTCGTCACCGCTGACCTTTGCCAGCTTGGCGGGCGTCATCGTGCAGAGGCGACGATCCAGCTGCCCTTTGGCACACCCCACTTCCTCGGCCATGTTGATCTCTTTGTCCGAGGCCGGCTGCATCTGTTCCACCACGTGATCCGTCGGTGGCAACGGGGGTGGTGACCCGTCCGGTGCGGCATCCATGCCCGTACCGACGGCCGCTGCCGGTAAGGCGGGGGCAGCCACTGCTGTCCCGCCCACCGCCACGGATAGTCCCACCACTGTTGCCAGCACAATCGCGCTTCGCCGCCATCGCCGAACCATCGAAAGCCCCCTCCAAACAGATGCGAATTCACTGTCGCCGAGCGAACGAACCCCTTTGGACCGCATGCCAGCATATGCCAATCGGGCATACTCCGGAGTCCCCCAAGTCGGTACACCGGGCTTGCCGGGCTTTGCCCGAGTCCGTCTGCCGGGGTGGTGGTGATCTCAGCCGGGCAGGCCGGCCCTCGTTTCCGGTGAGTTCAAGGCAACGGGCTCTCGCCGGGTTCTGCCGTGGAATCGGGAGCGGTGACGAGGTGGCTTCCGATTCCGGACGTGTCGCAGAGGCCGCCGAGAACGAACGCCGCCACCAAGGGTACATACAGTGCCCGGAAGGTTTCCCGGACATCCGCACGGCGGATCTCCGCGGCGGCGACTGCGGCAAGCATCGCCTGAGTCGTCGTGGCCAGTTCCGATGGAGCCGCTTTCGTGGTCACCAATGCGGCAAGTTCGCGCGCGTGGGCTAGGGCGGTCTCACAGCCGGTCGGCGATTCGGAGTTCGTGGCTCGTTCGAGAAGGCTGACTGTGGCGCGCCGCCAGCTCGTGATCCCGCCGGTCGCTTCGGGTGCGACTTTGCCGCCTGTGAGAAGGGAGACGACCGCGTCTGCGTAGGGCATCGACGAAACCATCACATCGATCACCTCTGCGCAGCTCGAATTTAGCGTCGACAGAAACATTCGATTTTCTGGACGCGGCGGAAGGCGCAGTCCGTCGACATCGGCTAATTGTTCCCAGGCGTCATAGCGACCGGTGCCGAACATCCAGGCCACTACGCCGCGCGGCACCCGGACGGCATCCGGACCAGCTCCAAGATCACCAGCGGGAACGACTCGAAGGCCGCCGTGAACGCCTGCCACGAGATGGCGGCGGCAGCCACCCGAGGCTCTGCTCACCCCCGGCCGCCGGCAACGATGACCGTCTTGGCGACTGGATCGACCAGGTTTGAGCCGAGGATCTACCTCACCTGCACGCGGCCCTCACCAAACATTCCACAATGCACGAATGGAAGGAGCGAACGCCAGAACCACGATGATCAAGTGGTAGACGATGGTCCGCGGCCTTCCCCGCTTGCGTCACCGCATACTGCTCGGCTGACGCTATGCAGCTTCCACCACGTTCGGGACCGACCCTGCGGCGGAGATCGTGCCCGACCGCGAATTTCCCGCCGACCTGGTCGTGCCGATCTTGTCCGGCGAATCCTTGCACGACTGGACAAACCGGCTTGTCGTCGTGGCGCTCAAGAACTCTTTCTGCCGTCCGCCCGCAGCAGTGAACTCGTGAGTTCGTGACCCACCGCGTGTTGGGCGACCGACGCGGCGGACAGGACGCGGGAGAGTTCCAGGCCAGTGTCCACACCGGACTCTTCAAGCCAGTAAACGAGTTCCTCGGTGGCGATGTTCCCGCTGGCACCGGGGGCGAACGGGCACCCGCCGAGGCCGCCGACGGAGGCGTCGAGCTGGCGGACGCCGGCGAGGACGGCGGCGAGGGCGTTCGCCTGGCCGGTGCCGCGGGTGTCGTGGAGGTGGATGCCGACCTCGACGTCCGGGCAGGCGGTGCGGACCGCGTCGAGCAGGGCGAGCATCCGGATCGGCGTGGTGGTGCCGATGGTGTCGCCGAGGCAGAGCCGGTCCGCGCCCTGGCGTACCGCCGAAGTGACGATATCGAGCACGCGCCGCGGTGGAGTGCGGCCGTCGAAGGGACAGTCCCAGGCGACGCCGACGATGACTTCCAGCTCGCCGCCGGCGAGGTGGGCTTCGTCGGCGATGTCGCCGATCACGGCCGTGGCTTCGGCTGTGGTGCGCCCGGCGTTGGCTTTGCTGTGGGAGTCGGAGGCGGAGATCACGTACTCCAGGTGCGCGACCCCCGCGTCGATGGCTCTGACCGCGCCGCGGACATTCGCGACGAGTGCGGAGAACCGGATGCCCGGCCAGCGGGTCAGCTCGGCGGCCACAGCGTCCGCATCGGCGAGCGCCGGGACCGCGCGTGGCGAGACGAACGACGTGGCTTCGACCCGGCGTACGCCCGAGGCGACGATCGCTTCGAGCAGACGCAGCTTGGCGGCGGTGGGTATGGGCTTTTCGAGCTGAAGCCCGTCACGCATGCCGACCTCGCGGATGTCCACGGACGGCGGCAGCACGAGGCTGGGATGGTGAGTCATGGCCGGCGCTCAGATCGTGGCCGAGTCACGGAGCGCGGCGATCTCGGCCTCGCTGCGGCCGAGTCCGGTCAGGATCTCCTCCGTGTGTTCACCCAGCTCCGGGCCGGACCAGCGGACCGCACCGGGCGTCGCGGACAGCCGTGGGGCCACGTTCTGCATCGCGAATTCGTGCCCGAGGGCGTTGCCGACGCGCACGATGGCCGAACGAGCGGTGAAATGGTCGTCGGCGAACATGTCCTCGGCGCGGTAGACCTTGCCCGCCGGAACACCGGCGTCGTGCAGCAGAGCCAAGAGATCCCCGGCATCGATTTTGCCGCTCCAGTCCGCGATGAGCCCGTCAAGCTCCGCTTGACGGGCGCCGCGTGCCTGATGCGTCGCGTAACGAGGATCTTCGGCCAGCTCCGGACGGCCCATGGCCTCGGCGAGCCGGCGGAACACCGTGTCCTGGTTGGCCGCGATGAGCACGTCACCACCGGTCGCCGTGGGATAGACGTTGCTTGGCGCGACGCCCGGCAGGATCGCGCCGGTGCGCTCGCGCTGGTGGCCGATCGCGTCCCACTCGGTCACCTCGGCCTCGGTCATCGCGAGAACCGCTTCGTAGATCGCGGAATCGACGACCTGGCCCCGGCCGGTCGACTGCCGGGAATGGAGTGCGGCGAGCGCCCCGAGCGCGGCGAACGTCCCGGCGAGGGAGTCGCCGATGCTGATCCCGGCGCGTGACGGCGGACGGTCGGCCTCGCCGATGAGGTAGCGCAAGCCGCCCATCGCCTCGCCGATCGAGCCGTAGCCCGCGCGCCCCGCGTACGGGCCGGTCTGGCCGAATCCGCTGATCCGGACCACGATCAGGCCGGGGTTCTCCGCGTGCAGGCGCTCGGGTCCCAGCGACCAGCGTTCGAGCGTGCCCGGGCGGAAGTTCTCGATCAGCACGTCGGCGGTCCGCAGTAGCTCGCGGGCCACCTCCTGGCCCGGTTCCCGGCGGAGATCGAGCGTGAGGGACTTCTTGTTCCGGGCGATCACCGGCCAGGTCAGGGAGGCGCCCTCGGCGGTGGTCCGGCCCCAGCGGCGCATCGGGTCGCCGCTGCCCGGCGGTTCGATCTTGATCACCTCGGCGCCCAGGTCGCCGAGCAGCTGTCCGCAGAACGGGCCGGCGATCAGCTGCCCCATCTCCACGACGGTGATTCCGGCGAGCGGGCCGGGACGTTCGGGCACGATGCGGCCCTTTCTCTGCGAAGGCGAACGGAGCGCGGTCACTGTCCGCCCATGGTGTGCAGCATCAGTTCGAGCACCTGCTGGTCCGGGCACGGGGGCGGGGTGGTGTCGGCCAGGCGGCCGATCATGTCGAACGCCTCGGCGACGCGATCTTCACCGATCACGGGGCTGTGCCCGGAGATGATGGACTTGATGCGATGGCCCTGGACGTTCCGGACCGTCTTCGCATAGCGTCCGCGGTCCACCAGGCTGAGCCACGGCGCGAGCGCGTGCACACCGAACATGACCATGCCGTCCCACCAGGCCTGGGGGTTCAGCTCGGCCACGTCGGCGGCCGGAGCCGTGCCGGGGCCGCCCGGAACCGGCGTGGCGAACGCGTCCGCGGCCCAGTACACGCCGGTCGAGGTGTCCAGCAGGCCACGGGTGGCCGGCGAGTCGTAGACCGGGGGCCGCAGCGCGACCAGGGTGCGATCGCCGGCCTGGACCGAATCGCCGTCGTTGACCCACCGGCATCGTCGAAGCGGGAAGTCATAGGCGTTGCCGAACCGTTCGACCAGTGCCCAGCTGCAGAGCAGGGTCGCGTTCGGGCACATTTCCATCACTTCGGCGAGATTGCCGGTGTGGTCGGAATCGTCGTGGGAGAGGAACACCCACCGGACGTCCGCCGGCTCGACCAAGGAGAACACGTCCTCGATGAAGTGGTGGCGGTTTCGCGCCGATCCGGTGTCGACGATGATCGGCTCGGCGCCCTGGATGACGGCGGAGTTCAGGTGTACCGAGAGCGGCGCGCCGAGGCCCTGTTGCGCCGCTTGGACGATATAGGTGCCGACGGCGACCTTCTGCGGCGGCAGGTGCAGCGGATGGAGCTGTCCGGCGGCCGGTTCTGGCAACGACATCGGTGTCACCTCGGGAGGGTCAGGCGCCGCTACGGAGGTCGAAATCGACCTCGTTCGCGGTGCGCGTGGTCGGCAGCAAGCGCTTGGCGATCTTGTGCGTCTCGGTGAGCGGCCAGCTCTCGACGAATTCGAGGTAGCGTGGCCGCTTGTACGGCGGAAGCCGCTTGGCTGCCCACGCCGCGAGTTCCCCGGCGCCGACCTCGGTGTCCGGCTTGCGCAGCACGAACGCCTTGACGTCCTCTTCGGACAGTGGGGACGGCACGCCGATCACCGCGCTGGACGAAACCGCCGGGTGGGCGTCGAGGACCACTTCCACGTCGGCGGGGGAGAGGTTCTCGCCCCGGCGCCGGATGATTTCCTTGAGCCGGCCTGCGAAATAGAGGTTTCCCGCTGCGTCGGCGTAAGCCAGATCGCCGGTGTGCAGCCAGCCGTCGCTGCGCAGAGCGCGAGTTTCGTCGGGCAGGCCGAAGTAGCCGGGGCTGAGTGCCGGGTTCCGCAGCTGCAGCTCGCCGGTCTGCCCGGCCGGGACCTCGGCTCCGTCGGGGCCGATGATCCGGGCTTCGTTGACGCGCCCGAACCGTGGGTGCTGGCGGGGACGTCCCATGGAACCGTAAGCCGGTGGTTCGTCGAGCGGGACGATGAGCCCGTACGGGGTTTCCGAAAGCGCGTATCCGATTGCCAGACGTAAACCGAAGCGTTCCTCGATCTCTTTGTGGCGGGCTTCGACGGGTGCGGGTGCGGAGTATGCATAACGCAGTTTGTGTCCGCGTTCGGCGCTTGAGGGCTCCCGTTCCATCAGGATTTCGATCATCGCGCCGATCGCGTTGAACACCGTGACACCGTAACGGTGGACGGTCTCCCAGAACGTGCTCGCGGAGAACTTCGGCAGCAACACCAGTTCGGCGCCGTTGCCCCACGTTCCGAGTGTCGAATACGCCTGTGCGTTGAGATGGGAAAGGGGGAGTGTGGTGAGACAGACGTCGTCCTCGGTGAGGCCCAGCCAGTACGGGTAGCCTTCGGCGGCCATCGTGTACATGCCGTGCGTCTCGATGATGAACTTCGGCCTGCCGGTGCTACCCGAACTCTGAATGTAGGTGGCCGGTGATTCCGGCGCGCAGACAACGGGGTCCGCGGGTTCTGCGGCCTTCAGTTCCGCCACTGTCGTGACCGGGACGCCGCCGAGGTCTCCGGCCGTGAAGTCCGCGGGCACGACGACCAGCTTCGCGCCGGTGTCCTTGACGACCGCGGGGAGTTCGCTGGTCGCTTGGGGATTGACTGCGATACTGACCGCTCCGCAGAGTCCGGCCGCGAACCAGGCACGCAGAAAGTCCTGCCCGTTGGGCAACACGATCACCACGTGGTCTCCCGGCTCGACGCCCAGACCGCGAAGCCCACCAAGGCAGCGGAGGGCATCCGCGTAGAGCGCCGCGCGGGTGGTGGTGCCTTCCGGAGTGTGCAGCCACGGCTTGTCCGGCCACTTCTGCACGCCTTCGCGGAGAAACTCCGGCAGGGTCAGTATCTCAGCCATCGCCCATCTTCTCGCTCGTTGGTCGGAACTGCGGTCAGGCTGCGAAAACCTTGCTGGCATCGACGACGATGCGTTGATCATGGCACAGCCCGGCGTCGTTGATCACGAAGAACCCGGTCCCGCGCACATTCACGGTGGTGAGGTCCTTGCAGCCTCCCGAGCACCACGTTGCGGTACTCCGGCGCGGCCTCTCCGTAGACACGCATGCCGACAGGGTCCTCGGTGGGCCGATTGTGCTCACCCTGCTGAAATAGCCGAGGCGGCAGTACGCCGCGTCGAGCAGGTGACCGGCCATGTCGCGGACCTCTCTCCCAGGTCGCACTGGGTCTGGCTCTGCCATTCCTGTTCGCTGGCTTCGACCATCATCTCCAGGCAGGTGGCGAACTCATGGCGGATCGACCGCACGAAGGTGTCCTTACCGCCGGCCTGGGTGACGTCCACTCGCGGGGTCACGGCTGCGGTCATCGTGCACAAGCTCCTTTGCCTGGTTGGCAAGGCTTTCAGTGGGCCGGGATGCCGATCTGGTGCAGCCAGTCATCCCGGTCGAAGAGCGTCCGAACCGAGGTGACGGCGTCGTTTCCGGTGTGGAGGATGACCACACCGGAAACGTCGAAGGGCTGTCGCTCGCCTTCGTAGCGGCGATCGCGCACCGTCAGGAAGCCCGTGAAGTGCCCGGCGAATCGCACTTCTCCGAATACCACCCCCATAGCGGTGATTCCTATCGGGCCCAGCAAGGGCATCGACAGGTCGGAAAACGCCTGGAGCGTCTTCTTGAAGTGCTCGACCGCGCGTTCGCGCCCGCGCACCGGAGCCGGCCGGAACAACGACCTGACCGTGACGTTCTCGGCGAGGACCGCCGCGAGCGCCACGAGGTCGGCGGACTCATGAGCCTGGTACCACCGGTCGAACGCCGCCGCTGCCCGGCTTTCGGTTTCGCCGTGCCCGCTTCGCGGTGTTTCGCGGTGTGCACCGTCCGTGCCCGCTCTGGTCATGCGACCCTCCGTGGATATGCCGGTCGTCATCTCCGCTCCGTAGTGGACCATGCGGCGCGCAGACGCGACTCGAGGCTCCAGGCCCTGCCAAGTTGTATCCAATACGGTGACACGTCGTCCGCTGAAGGTAAGTCACCGCCAGTATTCAGAGGTGCTACGGCAGAAGCGTCAGTAAGTTGTATACGAGAGAAGGTAGCGCTTGGGTGGTGAACCCGTCAACCTCAACCCGGTGCCGTGGCCGGCCTGCCGTGGTGGGGAGCCGCGAATCCCTTGGCGGAGGGGGAAATCCGTGCGCTCAGGCGGTGGCGCGGTCGCTGCCCGGCTCGTCGGGCGAGGCTGGTGGCTCGCCGGGCGGGCGGGTCCACTCCATCCTCGTCAGGGAGTGCCGTCCGGCGCGCAGATGCGCACGCATGATGCCCTCCGCCCAATCCGCGTCACCGAGGCGGATCGCTTCGAGGATCTCCCGATGCTGGGCGAAGGCGCGGCTGAGGTCGGCATGGGTGTGGTGGTGGAACGCTTCCCGCACGAACGGCGGGTCGAGGGTCGCGGGAAGCATCGCGACCAGCTGCCGGTTTCCCATGCCGCGGTAGAGCGTCAGGTGGAAATCGATGCAGAGCTGACCCAGCTGCCCGGCCTGCGGCCCATCGTTGGCCAGCAGCGTGTCGCACTCGTCGCAGATCGCCAGCAGGGCGTCCTCGTCGAGCAGTGCCTTCCGCTCCGTCGTCTGCCGGATGCCGAAACATTCGAGCAGTACCCGCAGGTCGTAGATGTTGTCGAGATCGGAGGCCGTCCAGCCGATCACCACCGCGCCGCGGTGCCGTTCGATGCTCACCAGGCCCTGTGCGCTGAGCCGCTGAATCGCTTCGCGCACCGGGGTTCGGCTCACCCCGGCCGCGACGGCGATGTCTTCCTCCCGCAGCCAGCTTCCGGCCGGATACTCGCCGTTGGCGATGCCTCGCTGGAGGTGTTCATAGGCGATATCCCTCGCGGACCGGCCCATCGAGACTCCTCTCCGCGCACCGCAACGGCACACAGCGTGCCTGTCACCAGCATCCCATGCCGCACCCGGCTGGCGCACGAGCCGCCGCACGTCACGATATTGGATACAATAGTGCGGCCAGGTTGCCCGTGGGTGGGGACCGCAAAGTGCCCTCGTGCTGCGGCTCGGTAGGACGCAAACCCAGGCTGCACCAGTTATTGCGAAAACCTTCGAGGCGCCGGAGAAGTCGTAGACACTTGAGCGGACAAGCTTTACGTGCATACAATCTCCCCGTTCAACGACGCAGGTCACCTGTCCGTCGCCACCCGGGACTAGGAGATGCAGTTCATGAGCAAGATCAACTACGCGGGTCTGAAGAACCTGGCGCTCGACAGGGACGCCACCGCCCGGTTCTACCGCGAGGCACTGGGTATCCCGCTGGTCGGCACGACCGGAAACCGCGACGAGAACTACCCGCACCGGCACTACTACTTCCCGAGCCCGGGCCGGGGCGGCTCGATCGCGTTCTCCCGCTCCGCCCGTGGTCTGGATCTCGAACCGTGGTTCGACGACGCGGACCCGGTGCCCGCCGCGCGTGAGCAGGTCTGAGAGTGGTCGGCCTGACGACCTCGATCGGGTTCACCACCGAAGACGAGATCCGGGTACAGGGCTATCGGCTGGCCGATGAACTGATGGGGACCGTCGACTTCGGCAGCATGTTCTACCTGCTGGTCACCGGACGGCTCCCCGGCCACGGTGAAGCGGTGCTGTTCAACGCGGTGCTGGTGGCGCTCGCGGATCACGGCCTGACGCCGTCCGCATTGGCCGCGCGGCTGACCTACACCGGTGCTCCGGAAGCGGTTCAGGGCGCGGTCGCCGCCGGCGTGCTGGGGGCGGGCAGTGTTTTCCTCGGGGTTTTCGAGGACACCGGCCGCATGTTGCGGGCCTCGGGGCAGGAGGCGGCGCACGACGAGACCGAGGTGCGGCGCCGCGCCAAGCGGATCGTGGACGAGTATCGCGCGGCGGGAAAGCGGCTGCCGGGCATCGGACATCCGATCCACAAGAACGGCGACCCGCGCACGGCGCGGTTGCTGGAGCTGGCCCGCGAACACGGCACGGTCGGCCCGTACATCCGGCTGATGCTGGCGGTGCAGGAAGAAGCCGCGGCGTCGGCATCGGTGCCGTTGCCGCTGAACGCGGGCGGGATGTGCGGTGCGGTGCTGTGCGACCTCGGCATCGACACGTCGGTATTGCGCGGCGTGGCCGTGGTTTCCCGTGCGGCGGGCGTCGTCGGGCATCTGGCCGAAGAAGCTCGGGCGCCCATCGGAAGGTCACTGTGGACACTCGCCGAGGACGTCGTCGAGTACCGCCCTCTTCGCTGAATCCGAACACAAAGGACGCAGACCATGTCCACCGGATACACCGGTGACGTGCCGGTGCACGGGCCGGCCACCGGAGACCAGCTGCTGATCGATGCCGCCGACGAAGCGGATGTCCTCCTTGGACTCGCGGGGTCTGCCGGATTGACCAAAGTGGTCACGACCCACGGCCATGACGATCACTGGCAGGCGCTGGCGGAAGTGGCTGGAAAGACCGGCGCGCAGCCCGCCGACGCGCCGCACATTCCGGTCGCCACCGACTGCCCGGTCCGGGACGGCGACCGCATCCGGTTCGGCGACGTCGAACTCACCGTCACGCACCTGGCCGGCCATACCGCGGGTTCGATCGCCTTGAGTTACGAGGAGCCGGAAGGTATCGTCCACGGATTCACCGGCGACGTGCTTTTTCCGGGCGGTGTAGGCAAAACCACGACGAACCGTTCGCCCTGCTGCTGGCGGGTGTCACGCGCAAGCTCTTCGACCCCTATCCGGACAGCACCTGGATCTACCCCGGTCACGGCCCCGTCACCACACTCGGTGCCGAACGGCCGAAACTGGCGGAATGGCGCCGTCGCTGCTGGTAAGCGGCGGATTTCCGCGTTATGTACATAGTGGACTATTCGGCGGGTGGAACGCGTGATCCGCGTGCCGACCGCCACCGCATTGCTCTCCCGCCCCACCGGCGTGTTCGCGCTGGTACTGCACAAAGGTGTGCCACCATGCCCAGTTCACCGACGAACCGGCGTTCCGCCGTGGTCGTGGCCCTCTGCTTCGCGGTACTGATCTTCGACGGGTACGACCTCATCATCTACGGCGCCACCGTCCCCGACCTGCTCGCCTACCAGCCGTGGCACCTCACCACGGCGTCGACCGGCCTGCTCGGCAGCCTGGCCCTGTTCGGCATCGTCGTGGGCGCGCTCGGCGCCTCGACGCTCGCGGCGAAGTTCACCCGGCGCAAGGCCATCCTGATTTCGCTCATCTGGTTCTCCTGCGCCATGGCGTTGACCGCTGCCGCCCCTTCGCCATGGCTGTTCGGGGTGGGCCGGGTTCTCGCCGGCCTCGGGCTGGGGGCCGCGATCCCGAGCTGCATCACGGTCACCGCGGATTTCTCGCGTGGTGGCCGGAAAAACCTGAACAACGCCATCATGTTCTCCGGTTACGCGGTCGGTGGCATTTTCTCCTCGCTGCTGGCGCTGGCGCTGCTGCCCCACGTCGGATTCCGGGTGATGTTCGCGTTCGGCGCGGCGCCGCTGCTGCTGGTGCCGGTCCTGCTCAAGTGGCTGCCCGAATCGCCCGCCGACCTCATCCGCCGTGGCAGGACAGCGGAAGCGGCGGCCGTGGCCGAGCGGTACGGCCTCACCGCGGTCACCACCTCAGATGAGCCGGTGGCGGCTCCCTCGATCTGGCGTGGCCGGACCGGTGTGGCCACCGTGTTCTTCTGCCTCGCCGGGGTGTTCGGCCAGCTTCTGATCTACGGCATGAACACTTGGCTGCCGCAGATCATGCGGCTGGCCGGCTATTCCCTGACCTCGTCGCTCGCCTTCCTCGTGGCCATCAACACCGGCGCCATCGTCGGTTCGGTCGGGTCGGCGCCGCTGGCGGATCGGTTCGGTGCCAGGCCCGTTGCCGCCGGGTCCTTCGCCGCCGCCATGATCGCGCTCGTCGTCCTGGGCGTCGGCGGGGCACCCACGCCGGTGCTGCTGGTACTGGTCGCGGTCGTCGGTTTCGGCTCGATCGGATCGCTGACGCTGCTCTACGGTTTCATCGGCATCTACTACCCGGCCGCCTCCCGTGCGGCCGCGATGAGCGCCACGTTCGGGATCGCCCGGATCGGCGCCGTGGTGGCCACGCTGGGCGGTGGCGGCTTCCTCGCCCTGAATCTGCCGACGACGTGGAACTTCCTGGTGTGGGTGCTGCCCGCGCTGCTCGGCGCGGTCGCGGTGCTGACCGTGCCGGCCGTGACCGCCGACCGGGCCGCCGTGCTGAGTCGCGAACGCGGTTGACCTCCCCAGCCGTTGCCGGCCTTCCGGAGTTCGCGTTTGCGGATCTTTTCGATGGCGTTCTTGGGCAATTCGCCGACGAAGTGCACCGAGCGGGGCTTCTTGAACGAAGCCATGCGGGCTTTGCAGTGCTCGATGAGGTCGGCTTTCCCGACTCCGGTGGCCGAGATTTAGTCCACTGTGGACTATGGTGTGGCGCCCGGCCTGCCGGCCGGGCGCCACAGGACCGGTACGCAGTCACCCGTCGCCGGTCACCGGACCGGCAGTGCCGGGCGTTGCCGGGACAGGGCGGCCGGATCCAGCGTGGCCCGGGTGCCTGCGCGATGGCCTTCGCGGTAGCCCGTGCCGGAGAGGCGGCGGGGGGAGGCGGTGCGGAGGTCTCCGTATTCGCGGTCGAAAGCCTGTTGCACCACTGTGGTGCGGTCGTGGATCACCAGCTCCGCCGACGGCTGGCCGGGGGCGGTCGGGCGGTGGTCACGGGCCGCCTTCGCCTCGGCGCGCTGCAGGCGCTCGTGTACGGCGCGGGCGAAGCCGTTCAGCCAGGTGCGGCGGTAGGCGGCCAGCGACTCGTGGAACATGCGCTGCTCGGGACGTACCCGGTTCAGCTGGGTGCTCGCCTGCAGCAGCAGACTGGTGAACAGCAGTTCGACCCGCCCGAGATCGGAGCGGAAGCCGAACACGGTGACGGACTCGACGCTCTGCCCCGCGCGGTGCAGCAGGGTCCGGCAGCGCAGTGGGTAGGCGATGCTGGTGAGCAGGCTCGCCTTGTCGCGGCTGTACGGATTCTCGATCGGGAGCGTCAGCACGGTGATCTCGTCGCTGCCGTGGCCTGCCGCGGCCAGCACCGCGTCGTCGATGCCGTGGCGGGCGATCAGCTCCGCGGCCTTCGTGTTGTACAGCTCCGCTTCTTCCGCGGTGACTGCCGGGTCCTCGGCTTTCGCCAGCAGTTTGCGTACGCGCTCCAGCTGCGAGTCGTAGGCGGGCATGATCCCCCTCTCTCTGCCGGTGCGGCCCGGGTGGGCCGACGTGGAGCCACGGTAGACGTGGGGTACGACAATATTCGATCAAGTGTTCGGCAGAGTCACCGGGCACCCTCTGTATCCGAAGGCCTACGCTCGCAGTATGCCGTCGCCTCGCACGCTGGACGTCGCGGTAGTCGGTTCGGGACCGAACGGCCTGGCTGCCGCGGTCCTGTTCGCGCGCGCTGGACGGTCCGTGGCGGTGTACGAGGCCGCTGCCGAGCCAGGCGGCGGCGCGCGGTCTGCGCGGCTGTTCGACGCCGGCGTGGTGCACGACCTGTGCTCGGCGGTCCATCCGATGGCGGTCGCGTCGCCGTTCTTTCGCCTGTTCGATCTTGAAGCGCACGGTGTGCAGCTGTGCCGCTCCGAAGCCGAGTACGCGCACCCGATCGACGAGCGTCGTGCGGCAATCGCGTACGCGGACCTCGAACGCACCTGTGCCGGCCTGGGGGTCGACGGTGCGCGTTGGCGGCGTTTCATGACGCCGCTCATCGAGCGGACCGAAGAAGTCGTCGAAACCATCTTCGGTGACTTCAGGCGGCCGCCTCGCCCCGGCGTCGCCGCGTTGCTGGCTTCACGGCTTGTTGGGATCAGGGCCTTTCGCGGTACCGAAGCACGGGCGCTGCTCGCTGGCGTTGCCGCGCACGCGATGGGACGGTTGCCGTCGTTGGTGGGTGATGGGATCGGCGTGTTGCTCGGGCATCTGGCGCACACCAGCGGCTGGCCGGTCCCGCGCGGAGGCACGGAAAAGATCACCGAAGCCCTCGTAGCCGACCTATGCGCACACGGCGGCGACGTACACACCGACGCTCGCGTCGCCGACCTTCGGCAGCTTTCGCACGCGCGCGTCGTGATGCTGGATCTTGCGCCTCAGGGCGTCCTCGACATTGCCGGGCCGCTGCTGCCCGAAGGGTATCGGCGGGCGCTGCAACGAGTCCGGTACGGCCCGTCCGCCGCCAAGGTGGATTTCCTTGTTTCAGAACCGATCCCTTGGAGGAATCCTGCGTTGGCGCAGGCCGGAACGCT
Organism: Amycolatopsis sulphurea; assembly: GCF_002564045.1. Classification (NCBI taxonomy): domain Bacteria; kingdom Bacillati; phylum Actinomycetota; class Actinomycetes; order Pseudonocardiales; family Pseudonocardiaceae; genus Amycolatopsis; species Amycolatopsis sulphurea. The sequence goes on from NZ_PDJK01000002.1 coordinate 3,380,374, forward strand.
GCACCTCGGAGGGACGCGAGAAGCCGTGTACGCGGCCGAGAACGCTGTGGCCGCCGGGAGGCGCGCGGAGGAGCCATTCGTGCTCCTCGCGCAGCCAATGGCCGCGGACCCGTCTCGTGGGCTCCCGGGCAAACAGCCAATCTGGGCGTACGCCCATGTGCCGCACGGTGATCCACTCGATGCCACAGATGTGATCCGCCGTCGCATCGAGCGATACGCGCCCGGCTTCAGCGACATGGTGCTCGCTTCGCGGGCGGTATCGGCGAGTGAGCTGGAGGCGTACAACCCGAATTACGTGGGCGGCGATATCGCCACTTCGGCCGTGACAGTGCGGCAAGTGCTGGCTCGCCCCGTCGTACGGTGGAATCCGCACCGAACCCCGCTACGCGGTGTCTACCTCTGTTCCGCAGCCACCGCGCCCGGCCCCGGTGTACACGGCATGTGTGGCTACTACGCCGCGAAGGCTGCGTTGCGCCGGGAGTTCGGGCAGACCGAGCCGGTCTTCTGACGCGGGCGTTGCGTCACAACCCCAGGTACGCGTCGAGGGACACGGCGAGCGCTGCTTCGGGAGACGGCGCGAAGCTCGCCCCCGCCAGCCCGCCCCAGAGCCACAGTTGCGCGAGGCCGTGCAGCGCCGCCCACAGCGACGCGGCGAGCAGCCGCGGGTCGGTCCCGGTGCGTACGCGGCTTTCGGGTGCTTCGGCGACGTAGAGACGGACAAGTTCGGCGAAGTAGTCGAAGACCGCGCTGCTGGCCGCGACGAGCTGTGGTTCTTCGGTGTCGATCAGATCGCGCCGGAACATCAGCTCGAACATCGCCGGGTTCGTCAACGCGAAGTCGACGTACGCATGGCAGGCGGCCGTCACGCGCTCTCGCGGCGGCCCGGCGGGTAGCTGCGTGCCGCGGTCGAGTAGCTGGGTGAAGCCGAGCGTCGCGACACCGGAAAGCAATTCGGCACGGCCGGAAAAGTGCCGTAGCGGTGCGCCGTGTGACACCCCTGCCGCCTTCGCGATTCCGCGCAGCGTCACCGCGTCTACGCCGGAATCGGCGAGCAGCTCCGAGGCGGTGCGGATCAGTCGTTGCCGCGCGGGCGACGCCGTGCTCACAGCTGCGCTTCGGAAAACGCCATCGGCAGCAACTCGGGGCGCTTCGGCAGGAATCCGTCGCCCGGCGACCGGCCGGTGAGCCGGTTGCGTAGCCGGGTGATCCCCACCGGCAGCACCTCCTGCCACATCCAGCGCAGGTCGGCGAGCCGGTTCGCCGGCGTGGGCCGCCCCGGTAACGGGCGCAGCCAGCCCTCCTCGTGCGGCACGCCGAGCTTGCCCAGCACGTGTCCGGCCACGCGCAGGTGCCCGGCCTCCGACAGGTGCAGCCGGTCCGGCCCGAAGTAGCGGGAATCGTGTGCGGCCTGGTCGGGCCACAGGTCCACCAGCTTCGCGCCGTAGCTGACCGATGCCTCGCGGATGGCGTCGTTGAGCGCGCTGACCCGCGGCCGCATCCGATGGCCGAAGGGCATGCGGTGCGCGATGTCGCTCAACGTGAACGTGACCACGGACGGCGCGATCTGAGTGCACTGCCGGATCGCGGCATCCACCCGGCGGGCGACCGTGCGCGCGTCCCAGCCGCGGCTCATCACGTCGTTGCCGCCGCCGAACAGGGCGATCAGATCGGGCTCATGCCGCCCGGCGGCGGGCAGCTGCTCGGCGATGATCTGGTCCAGCCGCCGCCCGCGCACCGCGAGGTTCGCGTAGCGGAACCCGGGCTCGTCCTCGGCGAGGCGCCCGGCGACGAAATCGGCCCAGCCGCGGTACTGGCTCCGGTCGGGGTACGGATCGTCCAGCCCCTCGGCACAGCTGTCGCCCACGGCGACGAACGTGCGATAACCCATGGCGAACTCCTCGTAACCCCTGATTCATCTTCCCGACACTGTTTATCAAACCGAAGTAGACGCTGTCTACCTAGGGGTCGCGGGCGTCGATGTCCTCTGGGATCGCAGCCCAGCCGTTCTGGCTGCGCTGGACAAAGCACCAAACACGTGTCCGTCTGGGAGGCGCACCCGACCACCTGACGATGGGCTGTGAAGGACCCCTTCACAGACCCGAGACAGGTCCGGCGCACACCGCGAGGTGGTCGCGCATCTCGAACACCTCCGCTGATCACGGGTCCTCGACCGGCTGTGAAGGGACCCTTCACAGCCCAAAAGTCCGTGAAGGGTCCCTTGACAGCCGAGCCGAGGACCCTAAAGCAGCCGAGCCCGGTGCGCCCGAGCCGCAGCCAGCCGCGGGTCCGTGCGGCCCAGGACGGCGCACAGCGCGTCGAGCACTTCGAGATCGTCCGTGCCGCAAGAGGTTTCCCAGAACGACCAGAGCGTGTCCGGGTCGGCGCTGTTCAATGCCAGCTGACGGACCTGCACGGTGAGCGATTCGCGTTCCTGCAGGATCGCGGGTGCCTCCGAATCGGCCAGCAGCGGCCCGTGGAAGTTGCGGGTGGCGGCGTGGGCGTTCGCCTGCCGTATCGCGGCCTGTACGCGTAGGAAGTCGGCGTCGATGTCGGCGGCCAGCCGGTACGGGCGGGTTTGCACGACGCCGGTGCCCAGCTGCGTACGCAGGCGATGGATCTCCGCGCGCACGGTGACCGGGTTGCCGGCCTCGCCGTAGAGCTGCAGGGCCAGCTGCTCGGCCGAGAGTCCCCGCGGGTGCAGGGCCAGCAAAGTGAGCAATTCCGCGTGGCGCAAGGTGAACGGGATGTCCCGGCTGTCCACAGTGGTCGATCCGGCACCGTCGGTGAGGTACTCGAGGGTGAGCTTGCGCCGTGGCGCCGAACCCGCCGTGGCCACCCGCAGCAGGTATCCCTCGTCCAGCGGGTCGACGGTGGCGATCCGGCCGTCCGGCAGGGTCACCGTGCCGCCGCCCCGTCGAACCTCCACTGTGGACGGAAGCAGGCAGGACTCGGTGGCCAGCACCCGTCCGCCCGCCGACAGCAGCGCGCCGGGGCGGCCGCGCAGCGCGGTCAGGTGCCGCATGTTGGCCCGGCGCATCTTCTCGTCGCGCACCGCCAGCTGCGCTCGCAGCCTGCCCTCGGCCAGCTGCGCGGTGGCCGTGACCAGCGCGAGCATGGCCGGATGGACGGTGCGCAACGGGCCGCTGACGTCGATCGAGCCGACCAGCGCCCCGGTGTCCGGATCGCGCACCGGGGCGGCCGCGCAGGTCCAGGTGTGGTAGCGGCGCACGAGGTGCTCGGCGGAGTAGATCTGCACCGGGTGGCCGGTGGCCAGCGAGGTGCCCATGGCGTTCGTGCCGATGGCTTCTTCACTCCAGCGGGTGCCCTCGGCGAGCGCGACGCGGTCCGCGCGCAGCAGCACCCCGGTCGCGCCCTCGCGCCACAGGATCAGGCCGTCCGCGTCGGTCACGATCATCATGTGCTCGGCGTCGTCGGCGATGCTCACCAGTGTCTCGCGCAGCAGCGGGAGCACTGCCGCCAGCGGATGCTCGGTACGCAGGTCGTTCAGCTCGGCCTGCTCGACGACCAGCGGGGCCTCGCCCTCGTCCGGATCCACCTGCGCGGCAAGCGAACGCGCCCAGGATGCGGAGATCACCGACCGGGGTGAACGCGGTGCGGGCAGACCGGTCAGTACCGCTTCGTGGACGCGTTCGAGTAGCCGCGCGTACGACTCCGGATCGCGCAGCAGGTCGGACTCGATCGGTACAGGCACTCGACCCAGCGTAGAGACCCAGCTCACAGTTTCGCAACGTCCGTGCAACCTTGCCCGGCCTACGGTCGCGGCGACCGGCACCAGACCAGCAACGAGGCAGGGGATGATGGCCGTTTACGCCGCACCGAACACCGAAGGCTCCGTGGTCGGCTACGAGAGCCGCTACGACCACTACATCGGCGGTGAGTACGTCGCCCCGGCGGGCGGGCAGTACTTCGAGAACCCGACGCCGGTGACCGGCAAGACCTTCACCGAGATCGCCCGCGGTACCTCGGCCGACATCGAGAAAGCGCTCGATGCGGCCGAAGGGGCCGCGCCGGCCTGGGGCCGAACCTCGATCGAGGAGCGCTCCGGCATCCTGCTCAAGATCGCCGACCGGATGGAGCAGCACCTCGAAAAGATCGCGGTCGCCGAGGCCTGGGAGAACGGCAAGCCGGTCCGGGAGACCCTCGCCGCGGACATCCCGCTCGCGATCGATCATTTCCGCTACTTCGCCGGCGCGCTGCGGGCTCAGGAGGGCGGAATCTCGCAGATCGACGAGCACACCGTCGCCTACCACTTCCACGAGCCGCTCGGCGTGGTCGGGCAGATCATCCCGTGGAACTTCCCGCTGCTGATGGCGGTGTGGAAGCTGGCTCCGGCGCTGGCCGCGGGCAACGCGATCGTGCTCAAGCCCGCCGAGCAGACCCCGGCCTCCATCCACCTGCTGATGTCGCTCATCGGCGACCTCATTCCGCCGGGCGTGGTGAACATCGTCAACGGCTTCGGCGTCGAAGCGGGCAAGCCGCTGGCCTCCAGCAACCGGGTGCGCAAGGTCGCGTTCACCGGGGAGACCACCACCGGGCGGCTGATCCTGCAGTACGCCAGCGAGAACATCATCCCGGTCACCGTGGAACTCGGCGGCAAGAGCCCGAACATCTTCTTCGACGACGTCGCCGCGCACAACGACGCGTTCTACGACAAGGCGCAGGAGGGCTTCGCGCTCTTCGCGCTGAACCAGGGCGAGGTCTGCACCTGCCCGTCGCGCGCGTTGATCCAGGCGGGCATCTACGACCAGTTCCTCGGCGACGGCGTCGAGCGCGTGAAGCGGATCAAGCAGGGCAACCCGCTCGACACCGAGACCCAGGTCGGTGCGCAGGCCTCCAACGACCAGCTGGAGAAGATCCTGTCCTACATCGACATCGGCAAGCAGGAGGGCGCGAAGGTGCTCACCGGCGGTGCGCAGGCCGACCTCGGCGGCGACCTGTCCGGCGGCTACTACGTGCAGCCGACGGTGTTCGAGGGCGACAACAAGATGCGCATCTTCCAGGAGGAGATCTTCGGCCCGGTGGTGTCCGTGGCGAAGTTCGACGACTACGCGGACGCGCTCAAGATCGCCAACGACACGCTGTACGGCCTCGGCGCGGGTGTCTGGTCGCGTGACGGCAACACCGCCTACCGCGCCGGCCGCGACATCCAGGCGGGGCGGGTGTGGGTGAACAACTACCACGCCTACCCCGCGCACGCGGCCTTCGGCGGCTACAAGGCTTCCGGGATCGGCCGGGAGAACCACAAGATGATGCTGGACCACTACCAGCAGACGAAGAACATGCTGGTCTCCTACTCCGATCAGGCGCTGGGCTTCTTCTGATGGGTGAGCGGGTCGACCTGACGCCGGCCGCCGCGGACCTGCTGCGGCGGCTGGTACCCGCGCACGGGCCGGTGATGTTCCACCAGTCCGGCGGATGCTGCGACGGCAGCGCCCCGATGTGTTACCCGGTAGGCGAATTCAAGGTCGGCGTGCGCGACGTGCATCTCGGCGACCTGCTCGTGGACGGGATCGAGGACGTGCCGGTGTGGATGTCCGGCCCGCAGTTCGAGTACTGGAAGCACACCCATCTCACCATCGACGTGGTGCCGGGCCGGGGCAGCGGATTCTCCCTGGAGGCCCCGGAAGGGGTGCGCTTCCTGATCCGCTCCCGGCTGCTCACCGACGAGGAATCGGCGCGGCTGAACGGCTGACCGTCCTGCCGCTCACCGGTTTCGTAGTGCCGGTGACCGGCAGGACGGCCGTGCTGGTTTCCCGGCATGGTGTCACTGGAGAGCGTCTACGTCGGACGGCCGGCGTTGCTCGGCCACCGGCGCGGCCTGCCGGTGCTGAGCGCGATCGGCAAAACCAGGGTCGAGCAGCCGGAGCTGGCCCTGTCCGAGCTGAACCTGGACGGGGACGAGCAGGCCGACTTGACCGTGCACGGCGGGGTCGACAAAGCGGTTTACGCCTATCCGGCCGAGCATTACCGGGACTGGCAGGCCGATGGGGACTTCGGCGAGAACCTGTCGCTGTCCGGCGTGGCAGAGGACGAGATGCGGATCGGGGACGTGTGGGCCTGGGGCGAGGCGCGGGTACAGGTCTCGCAGCCGCGAAGCCCGTGCTTCAAGCGGGCCATGCGCAGGGTGTCGGCAAAGTCGGCGTGGAGGGCCCTGCGCAGCTGCGGAGGGCTGTGAAGGGCCCCTTCACGGACTCAGAGTCCGTGAAGGGGCCCTTCACGGACCCGAAACCGGTCGGGCAGCCGTGGCTGCCGCGTCATCATCGACGGCGCCTGCCCTCTTCGTCGATCACGCCAGGCAACGGACGATGCGGCGGTCTTCAAGACGCCCGGCAGCCTCGTGGTGTGCGCCAGACCTGTCTCGAATCCGTGAAGGGGTCCTTCACAGACTCAGAGTCCGTGAAGGGCCCCTTCACGGACCTCCGCAGTCTGCGCAGGCCCTTCACGCCGACTTTGCCGACACCCTGCCCGCGGAGCGGGTCAGGCCCGCTGGAGCTGGCCGGGCGGATCCTCTCCGCACCCGCGCTGGCCGAATCCTATGCCGGCGGTCCTCTGTCCACAGTGGACCGCCGGCGCGTATCGCCGGCTGACGGTGCCGGGGATTCAGGGCCAGTCGATTTGGGCGGAGCGGTAGAAGTCGATGCCCTGCTGTTGCCAGCGCGGAGCCTGTTTCGCCAGCCTGGCCCGGTAGTCGTCCCAGTTCCGGGCGGACTGCGGGGACCAGCCGATCTCCGCGATTCCCGGCAGCCGGGGAAATGCCATGTATTCCAGGTTGTCACTGGTCTTGAGGGTTTCGGTCCACAGTGGAGCTTCGACTCCGGCCACTGATTGTTCGCCGACGCCGGGTACCAGGTTCGCCGGGTCCCATTCGTAGGCGTCGCGCACCTCGACCAGCCCGGCCCAGGACTGGCCGAGTGGCGTCGAAGCGTTGTACTTCATGTCCAGGTAAGCATGATTGGCCGGGGACATCAGGATCTTGTTGCCCCGCGCCGCAGCGGCTGCCAGGTCGGCGTTTTCGCCGCCCTGGTCCCAGTATTGCGGCACCGCCGAGGCGGGCGGCACGGTCTTGGCGATCTCGTGCCAGCCGGTGATCTGCTTGCCGTACTTGGCGACCAGCGGGCTGACCTTCGCGTAGAACGCGCGGTAGTCCGCGTCCGAAGTGGAGTGTGCCTCGTCGCCACCGATGTTCAGGTACTTGCCGGGAGTGAGCGCGGCGAGTTCGCGGATCACGTCTTCGGCGAACCGGTAGGTCGTCGGCGAGTTGATGCACAGCGAGCTGTAGCCCACCTCGGTGTCCGTGCGCGGCGGCACTGCGACGCCGTTGCAGTTGAGTTCCGCGTAGGTGGCTTGCGCTGCGTTCGTGTGTCCGGGCATGTCGATCTCTGGTACGACGGTGATGTGCCGGGACGCCGCGTACGCAACGAGTTCGCGGTAGTCGTCCTGGGTGTAGTAGCCGCCGGGATCGCCGCCCACTGCGGTCTTGCCGCCCTCGGTGGCCAGCCGCGGCCAGCTCTTGATCTCGATTCGCCAGCCCTGGTCGTCGGACAGGTGCAGGTGGAGAGTGTTGATCTTGTACTGGGTGATCTGGTCGATGTACCGCTTGACTTGTTCGAGCTTGAAGAAGTGCCGGGCAACGTCGAGCATCGCGCCGCGGTAGCCGAAGCGCGGGTAGTCGAGCACAGTCCCGCCCGAGACTGTCCAGGTCTGCTGCTGCACCGTCTGCGCTTCGATCGCGGACGGCAACAACTGACGCAGCGACTGGACGCCCTCGAATAGCCCGGTCGCCGTAGTGGCCTGGAGCCGGACGCCGGACTTCGTGACCGCCAGCTGGTACCCCTCGTCACCGACGCGTGGATCGGCATTGCCCAGCTCAAGCGAGATCGCGGGAGCTTGTGTGCCTGCCGGTACGACGGGAAGTTCGTAGCCGGTCGCGGGCTTCAGCAGCCCGCGTAGATACGTGGCGACGTCCCCGGTGCCCGGCCCGGCTTCGACCACGGTGTCCGCGGTGAGTGCGAAGCTCGCCTCCGGATCGGCCTTCGCCGCCACCGGTGCCGGTACGAGGTCGGTGACCTGCCGCTCCGGCCCGGCCGGCACCGCCGACGCTGCCGAAGGCACGCCGAGCGCTGCCAATCCCACCACCGCCACTCCGAGCACGATCGTTGACCACGACTTCCGCACGGCGCACCTCCGAGGGTCCCTAAGAGGTATAGACCACCGAGGGGCTCCGGGGCAACCGCCGGTGCTCAGGGCCGCAGAACGGCGCGCAAGGCGTCCAGCACGCCCGGGTCCTCGATGGTCGAAGGGACCGGCTCGTCGCGGCCGTCGGCGATGCCGCGCATGGTCTTGCGCAGGATCTTCCCCGAACGCGTTTTCGGCAGAGCGGCGACCACGGACACGTCGCGGAAGGCCGCCACCGGGCCGATGTCGCGGCGCACCAAGGCCACAAGTTCCTCTCGCAATTGCTCCTCGGCCACGTCCACGCCCGCCTTCACCACCACGAACCCGCGCGGCACCTGGCCCTTGAGCTGATCGGCCACGCCGATCACCGCGCATTCCGCCACTGCCGGGTGCCCGGCCAGCACAGCTTCCATCGACCCGGTGGACAGCCGATGCCCGGCCACGTTGATCACGTCGTCGGTGCGGCCCATGACGAACAGGTAGCCGTCCTCGTCGAAGTAGCCGGAGTCGCCGGTGAGGTAGTAGCCCGGATACCGCGACAGATACGCCTCGCGGTAACGCTCGTCGTCGCCCCACAGCGTGGGCAGCGACCCGGGCGGCAGCGGCAGCTTCAGTGAGATCGCACCCTCCTGACCCGCCGGCAGCTCCTCTCCCGCCTGCCCGAGCACGCGCACGTCCCAGCCGGGGACCGGTTTCGTCGCCGAACCGGGTTTCGTCGGCAGCGGCTCCAGCCCGCGGCAGTTCGCCGCGATCGGCCAGCCGGTCTCGGTCTGCCACCAGTGGTCGACCACCGGGGTGCCGAGAATGTCGTGTGCCCAGCGATATGTCTCCGGATCGAGCCGCTCCCCGGCCAGGAACAACGTGCGAAACGCGCCCAGGTCGTACTTCGCCAGTTCCGCCGCCTCCGGGTCGACCCGCTTCACCGCACGCAACGCGGTCGGCGCGGTGAACAACGCCTGCACGCGGTGCTCGGAGATGACCCGCCAGAACGCGCCCGCGTCCGGGGTGCCGACGGGTTTTCCTTCGTACAGCACGGTTGTCGCGCCCACCAGCAGCGGCGCGTACACGATGTAGGAGTGCCCGACAACCCAGCCGACGTCGGAGGCGGTCCACCAGACGTCGCCGGCGCGGATGTCGTAGATCGCGCCCATCGACCAGGCCAGCGCGACCGCGTGGCCGCCCGCGTCGCGCACCACGCCCTTCGGCTTCCCGGTGGTGCCCGAGGTGTAGAGGATGTACAGCGGATCGGTCGCCCGCACCGGCACCGGATCCACCGGCTCGGCAGTCTGCACCAGATCGACCCAGTCGAGATCGGTACCGGACAGCTCGGCGGCCGCGGCCTCGCGCTGGTACACCACCACGTGCTGCGGCTGGTGCCCGGTCATCGCGAGCGCGGCGTCGATGATCGGCTTGTACTCGACGATCCGGGTCGGCTCGATCCCGCACGACGCGGCGAGGATCAGCTTCGGCCGCGCGTCCTCGATCCGCGCGGCCAGCTCCTTCGGCGCGAATCCGCCGAACACCACGGAGTGCACCGCGCCGATCCGTGCGCAGGCGAGCATCGCGATGACAGCCTCGGGAATCATCGGCAGATACAGGATGACGCGGTCGCCCCGGACGACCCCGAGCGAAGCGAGCGCACCGGCGAAGGTCGCCACCTCGTCGCGCAGCTCCCGATAGGAGTAGCGGCGCTGCTGGCCGGTCACCGGTGAGTCCCAGATCAGCGCGGCCTGCTCACCGCGGCCACTGTCGGCGTGCCGGTCCAGCGCGTTGTACGCGGTGTTCAGCTCACCGTCGGGAAACCACCGGTGGAAGGGAGCACGCGAGGAATCCAGCGCACGGGTGGGCGGCTTCGTCCAGTCGATCGCCCTCGCTGCTTCGAGCCAGAACTGCTCCGGGTCGTCCAGACTGCGCCGGTAAGTCTCCGCGTACGCGCCCACGAGGTCTCCTTCGACGTCGATGGCCAGTATCCGTCCCCATCATGGCGCTGGGACCGGCGCCACCGTTAGCGGCTCCTCCGCCGACGTGGGGCCGCCGGACCCAGCATGATCGAGATCGCCTCCGGCGAGGATTTCGTGCAATGCCCGTGACCTGCGGATACTGCCGCCCTGCCCCGGCAACCCCGCCGAACCCCGATGCGTCCTAAGCTTGACCGGGTGATTCGGGCCGCACTGCGGCACCGGGAGCGGTACCGAGAACGAGGGGACACCAGTAGTGACGGGTTTGGCGAGCGCGCTGCTCTCGCTTGCGCACGCCTTGTTCGGGCCGGGCTTCTGCCCCGGTGATTGGGTGTGGGCGACGACTACGGCGGGTGCGCTCGTCGCGCTCATCCCGGCGCTGGGTGCGCTGATCGTCGCGGTGGTCCGCAAGGGCACCGGCAATCGCTACGACGCCACTACGCTCAGCGTGTTCGGCCTCATCGGTGTCGTCAGCGTGCTGCTGCTGCCGTGGCTGCTGTCCTCCGGCGTCTCCCAGCTGTTCCAGGGTGCGGTGAGGGGCGCGGTAACCTGGCTTTCGGCGTCCGAGACGCAGACGCTGAACCAGGAATTCTGCACGTTCGTCGGGGTGCAGAAGACCTACCTCGGCGGCGGCCCGAATGTTTTCGAGACGCTGTTCTATCCCGGTGGCCTCAAGCTCTCCTACGCGCTGTACCTGCTGGCCTTGACGGTGCTGCCCGCGGGCTCGCTGCTGTTCGTCATGCTGCAGGCGCGCACCGCGTTCCGCCGCGGCCCGAAGTGGCCCGCGCGGTTCTTCTGGATCCCCTTCGTGGTGCTGGTGCTGGCAAGTGTCGGGATGACGGCCAACGTCGCGGTGCACTTCTGGCTCGGGTTCCTGCCCTTCAGCGTGCTCGGGCTGATCCCGGTCGCCATGGTCGGGCCACCGCCCTGGTCGGTGATCAACCGTCCGGAGCCGCGCCGGGAGGAGCCGCCCCCGCGCCGGGAGCCGCCGCCGGTGAGCAAGCCCTACCCGGCCACCGCGCTCTCTGCTCCGCTGGAGCCGCCGGGCCAGCTCGCCGCCATGCCGGGGCCGGTTCCGCCGCCACCCGGGTCCCGCGGGGCCGGCGGCAGCCGCTACCGGCGTACCCGGCGGCTCGGCCAAGGTGGCTTCGGCACTGTCTGGCAAGCCGTCGACACTCAGCTGAACCGGACGGTCGCGCTGAAGATCGCGCACGCGCCCGACCACGACACCGCGGAGCGCATGCAGCGCGAGGCGCGGGCACTGGCCGTGGTCAACCACCCGAACTGCGTGCGGGTCTACGACCTCGTCGAGGAGCCGGACGGGCTCGCGCTGGTCATGGAGTACCTGGAGGGCCGCCCGCTCGCCGACGTGGTCGACGGCCAGGGCCCGATCGACGACGTGGCCGCCGGGCGGTTGTGGGCCACCATGGCCGGTGCGCTCGCCGCCGCGCACGAGAAGGGCGTGCTGCACCGCGACCTCAAGCCGTCCAACGTGATCCTCGATCCGGCCGGCATGGCGCACCTGATCGACTTCGGTATCGCGCGTAGCCAGGGCGACGCGAAGATGACGGCCACCGGCATGATGATCGGCACCCCGGATTTCGTGGCGCCGGAGCAGGCGATGGGCGCCCCGGCGAGCCCGGCGTCGGACGCTTGGCAGCTCGCCGCCACGGTCAGCTACGCCCTCGCCGGGCAGCCGCCGCGTGGTACCCGCGAGACGCCGATGGCAGCACTGATGGCCGCCGCGCGCGCCGACCCTGTGTCGCACCTGCCGCGCCGGTCCGCGCACGCCCGCATCCTCGCCGCTTCGCTCGACCCGGAGCCACGCCACCGTCCGACGCTCCACGCCGTGCGCCGTGAGGTGGAAGGCTGGCTCAGCCGGGCCGGAAAGTCGACCGATGGGCCGGTCACCCAGATCGTGCCGCGCCACACACCCCGCTGAGCCCCCTGCTCCAACGCAAAGGCTGTGAAGGGACCCTTCACAGCCTCAGAGTCCGTGAAGGGTCCCTTCACAGCCTTGGTCCGGGGCGGCCGCCGCCGGCCTATTCCCGACGTTAGGCGGCCGCGGTGGTGACCGGAAGTCGATAGGCTGCCACTTCATGTTCGATTACGGTCACGCCGGGGCGATGCTGATCGGCGAGTTCCCGCTGCCCGCCGGCGCCTGGTTCCCGTGGCACGAGCATCCGGTGCACCAGCTCGTCTGGTCCGCGTGCGGGGTCGCCGCGGTGACCGTGCAAGACGCGCACTGGGTGCTCCCGCCGACCCGCGCGCTGTGGCTGCCCGCCGGCGTGTGGCACCGCACCGGCACGATCGGGCAGGCCGAGCTGCGCGGCATCTACGCCGCTCCAGACCGTTGCCCGGTCGGCTGGCCCGAGCCGCGGCTGGTGACCGTGCGCCCGCTGCTTCGGGAGCTGCTGGAGTACCTGTCCGACAGCGGGCTGGCCGCCCAGCCACGCGAGCGGGCCGAAGCCGTCGCCTTCGACCTGCTGGAACCACTCGAAGTCACCACGATCACGGTGCCGATGCCGGTCGATCCGCGGGCCCGGGACGTGGCGGCCGAGGTGCTCGCCGATCCGGCGGACCACCGCGGGCTGGCCGAACTGGGCCGGGTCGTCGGGGCAGGCGAGCGGACGCTGGCGCGGGCGTTCGTGCGGGACTGCCGGATGACCTTCGGGACCTGGCGGACCCAGGTGCGGTTGCGTGCCGCGCTGCCGCTGCTGGCCGCGGGACTGCCGATGGCCACGGTCGCGCACCGGGTGGGCTACGCGACGGCGAGCGCGTTCGTGGCCGCGTTCCACCGGGCGGTCGGTGTGCCGCCGGGTGCCTACTTCAGTGCCACGGTCAGCGCCAGGAAGGCAGCCACATCTCCGCCTGCCAATGGCCGTCGGTGATCGGGATGCCGTTGAGGATCGGCCACAGCCAGGCGAAGTTGGCCACCACCAGCCCGGTGTAGAGGGCGACCACGAGCAGACCGGTGCCCCGGCGTTCGACCCCGCGTCTGGCACTGCCCAGGATCTGCCCGAGCACCAGCACCAGCCCGAGCACCAGGAACGGGGCCAGCGGAGTGGCGTAGAAGAAGTACATCTGCCGGTCGATGTTGGTGAACCAGGGCAGGTAGCCCGCGAAGTACCCGGCGAGCACCGCGGCGTAGCGCCAGTCGGTGCGGAAGATCGAGCGCCACAGCCCCCAGCCGAGCACCGGCCCGGCCAGCCACCACATCGCGGGCGTGCCGATCAGCATGGTCGCGCCGATGCAGCGGGACTCACCGCAGCCGGTCACCGAGCCGTCGTAGTAATAGAGCATCGGACGCAGGCCCATCGGCCAGGTCCACGGCTTGGACTCCCAGGGATGCGGTTTGTCCTTGGGCGTCAGCAGGGTTTCGTGGAAATGCAGGACGTTGGCGGTGTAGTCGCCGAGCGAGCGCAGCGCGGGCGGGAGCCAGCCGAACATCCCGGAGGCGACGTTCTTGATCTCGGTGTAGTGCCGGTCGGTGGCCGTCTCGCTGGCGAACCAGGCCCAATACGAGGCCAGGTACATCAGCAGCGGCACCACCACGATCGCCCACAGCGCAGGCAGCACGTCGCGCCGGATGGTGCCCAGCCACGGCCGTTGCACCCCGGCCGCACGCCGGGCCGCCACGTCGAAGAACACGGTCAGCAGGCCGTACCCGGCGATGTAGTAGAGCGCGGACCACTTGACCCCGAAGGTCAGCCCGATCATCAGCCCGGTGCCGAACCGCCACCAGCGGAAGCCGAGCTTCGGGCCCCACTGCGATTCGCCGATCCAGCCCCCGCGCACCGCCACCGCGAGCCGTTGCCGTACCTGATCGCGGTCGGCGAGCACACAGGCGAACGCGGCGAGCACGAACAGCGCGATGAAGATGTCCAGCATGCCCATGCGGGATTGCAGGTGCAGCACGCCGTCGCAGATCACCAGCACGCCGGCGATCCCGCCGAGCAGCGTCGAGCGGGTCAGCCGCCGGGCGATCCGCACGGTCAGCGCCACGATGATCGTGCCCGCGACCGCGGCCATGATCCGCCAGCCCCATGCGTTGTAGCCGAACAGCCATTCGCCGAATGCGATGAAGTCCTTCGCCAGCGGCGGGTGGACGATCAGCTCGTACCCGGCGTTGTCCTCGTACCCGCCGTTACGCAGCATCTGTGCGGCCTGCGGTACGTAGTGCTTCTCGTCGAAGACCGGCGTGCCCTTGTCCGTGGCCAGCCCGAGGTTCTGCAGCCGGACGACCGCGCCGATCGCGGTGAGCACGAGGGTGACGATCCAGCCGCGCAGCCGGTCGGTGGGCATCCCGCGGCCGAGCAGCGCGGCCTCGCGGTCGGTCGGCGGCTGCAGCGTGCCGACCGATCCCGACCGCGCGCTTTCGTCGTCGGCACGGGTCAACAGCGCGGTCACGAGGCCCGATACTACGTGCCGAAGCGTGCCCGGACCCTGCCGGGCGGTTCGCGGCCGCCGGGACAACCGCCCGTCCCCTGAAGAGGGGGACTCGCCGGACAACCGGGCCGTTGATCCATTCGGGTCAACCTTTCGAGTGACACTGGTCACCGGACAATGAATGGTGCCCGGTTCCGGGTGGGAGAAGTCTGCGCCGGCGCAGGGGTTTTGCCCGTTCTTACCAATTTTTGGTACTTTTTCCCTATCTGGTGACGTTGTAGGTTACTGATCGTCCGAATCGGCCGTCCGAAGCTGGAGCTATCCGCGAAATCACCTATCGGCGAATTATCCAGGCTTGCTCGGTTATTGCGGAGGAAACGAATTAATGGCGCCCACGGTCCTGCACGTGGTCAGCGCGCGTCCCAATTTCGTCAAGGTGGCCCCGATTCACCGGGCCATTACCCGGCGGGGGCGGCTGCGGCAACTGATCGTCCACACCGGACAGCACTACGACGCGGACATGAGCGACGTGTTCTTCCGCGAGCTGGGCCTGCCCGCGCCCGACGTCCGCCTGCGCGTGGGTGCCGGTAGTCACGCGGAGCAGACCGGACAGGTCGTGCTCGGTCTGGCCGAGACGCTGCGTACCCACCGTCCCTCGCTCGTGTCTGTGGTGGGTGACACCAACGGGGCGCTGTCGGCCGCGTTGTCCGCGGCCAAGTCCGGAATTCCGGTCGCCCACGTGGAAGCCGGGCTGCGCAGCTACGACCGGGCGATGCCCGAGGAGCTCAACCGGGTGCTCATCGATCACCTCGCGGATGTTCTGCTCATTCCCTCCGAAGACGCGCTCGGCAATCTGCGGCGCGAAGGGATCGGCGAGGACCGGGTGCACCACGTGGGCAATGTCATGATCGACACGCTCCTGCGGTTCGTGGCGCGGGCGAAACAGCTGCCGGTACCGGCTGGGTTGGTGCCCGGCGAGTATGCCCTGTGCACCCTGCACCGTCCATCCAATGTGGACAACGAAGAGCAGTTGCTTGCGCTGCTCGGCGCGATTATCGACCTGTCCGCACGGATTCCGGTGGTTTTTCCCAGCCACCCGCGTACCAGGGCGATGCTGGACAGGCCACGGCTCAAGGCCGTGTGGGAACGCGCACCGCGGTTGCTGCTGGTGCCGCCGGCCGGCTATCTGGAATTCCTCGCGCTGACCATGCGGGCCCGCCTCGTGCTGACCGATTCGGGGGGTCTGCAGGAGGAGACAACGGCGCTGGGTGTCCCGTGCCTGACCCTGCGGGAGAACACCGAGCGCCCGATCACTGTCGAGCAGGGGACCAACACCCTGGTCGGCACGGACCCCGCGGCGATCAGGGCGGTCGCGTTCGCGGTACTGGACGGGGGCGGCAAGCCCGGGCGGGTGCCCGAGCGCTGGGACGGCCGGACGGCGGACCGCATCGCGGAGGTCTACGAACGCGTGCTCGCGGTGCCGGAATCCGGCGTGGTGCGCCTCTGATGGGGGTGCACGCCGAGGTGGTCCGGCTGGACTGGGCGAGCGAGTTCTTCGCCATGCGTTGTGCCCGCCTGGTCTTTTCCGTGGGGGCCGGTCCGCTGGCGCTGCCCGCGGTGCGGCGGTTCGACGTCGTGGAGGCGAAGATCGGCGCCGATCGGCCGGGGACCGCCGCCGCGCTGAAAGCGCTGGGTTTCCGGGACGTCGAGGGCGCGGTGGATTTCGTGCTGCCGGTTCCGGGGAAAACCGGCAGCGCCCACGTGCCCGCCGGGGAGGCCGACATTCCCCGGCTGCGGGAGATCGTCCCCGGAGTGTTCCGGACCAGTCGCTTCCGCCCGCCCTGGTACACCGAGGCGCAGCGGGACGATTTCTACCGGCAATGGCTGGAAAACGCCGTGCACGGCAGCTACGACGACGAATGCCTGCTGGTGCGCGAGGGCGGGGACATCGCGGGGTACGTGACGGTACGCCGAACTGGCGAGGATTCGGCGCGGGTGGGCCTGCTGGCAGCGGCGCCGGGGTGGACCGGGCGCGGTATCGGCGGGCGCCTGGTGGCCGCTGCCCAGCACTGGTGTGCGGCGCGTGGCGTGCGCAGGCTCACCATCGTCACCCAGCCGGGCAACCTGGCCGCAATCCGTTCCTACCAGGCACACGGCGGTGTCGTGTCCGCGAAGGCCCGCTGGATGTATCGATGATCCCGTTCAACAGCCCGCCGGTCGTCGGAACCGAAATGGACTACGTGCGCAGGGCCGTCCACAGTGGAGGGCTCTCCGGCGGTGGCAGCGTCACCGCTGCGTGTGAGTCGTGGCTGGAGCGCGAGCTCTCCGCGCACCGGGCATTCCTCACCCCGTCGTGCACGGCGGCGCTGGAGATGACCGCCCTCCTGCTGGGGATCGGACCGGGCGACGAGGTCATCATGCCCAGCTATACCTTCGTTTCCACGGCCAACGCCTTCGTGCTGCGCGGCGCGAGGATCGTTTTCGTCGATGTCCGGCCGGACACGATGAACCTCGACGAGCGGAAGATCGAGGCGGCGATCACCGAGCGCACCCGCGTGATCGTGCCGGTGCACTACGCGGGGGTGGCCTGCGACATGGACACGATCATGGCCATTGCGCAGAAGTACCGGCTGTGGGTGGTCGAGGACGCGGCACAGGCCATGCTCGCGACCCATCGCGACCGGGCGCTGGGCACCATCGGCCATTTCGGTTGTTTCAGCTTCCACGAAACGAAGGGCTACACGGCGGGTGGCGAAGGCGGCGCGTTGCTGGTCAACGACGCGGAATTCGTGGCGCGTACGGAAATCCTGCGGGAGAAGGGCACCAACCGCATCGAGTTCTGGCGTGGGGACGTGGACAAGTACACCTGGCGGGATCTCGGTTCCAGCTACCTCATGTCCGAGCTGCAGGCCGCGTACCTGCTGGCCCAGCTGGAATCCGCGAACCGGATCGACCGCAGACGCGGTGAGCTTTGGGACGGCTACGCCGCCGCGTTCGGGCACCTGGCGGCCAACGGCACTGTGCAGGTCCAGCGGATTCCCGCCGGGGTACGGCACAACGCACACATGTTCTACCTGAAACTGCGGGACGCAGGCCATCGCGACGACTTCATCGACGCCATGAAGAGCCGCGGTGTCCTGGCTGTTTTCCATTACGTCCCGCTGCACAGCAGCCCGGCGGGCCTGCGGTTCGGCCGCTTCCACGGCGAAGACGTCTGCACCACTACGGAAAGTGAACGGCTGGTCCGGCTGCCGCTGTTCTACAACCTGACCGACGAGCAGCACCGCGCCGTGATCGACGCCGTGCTCGGCTACTTTGGCTGACCCTGCCGCCGTGCGGGCCAAGTCCCTGACCGGGGTGGCGGCCTGGACGGCGGTGTCCACCGCCCTCAAGCTGGCCGCGAGCCTGCTGGTGATGAAGCTGCTCGCGGTGTCCTATGGGCCGGTCGGCGTCGGGCTCGCGGGGAACCTGCTCACCTTCGTCACCGTGCTCACGACGTTCGCCGGCGGTGGCATATACAACGGTGTCACCAAGTATGTCGCCGCATTGCCCGAGGACGGCAGGCGCCGGGTGCTGGGCACGTCGGCGACCGTGGTGCTTGGCTGCTCGCTGCTGGTCGGTGTGGCACTGCTCGTGCTGGCGGACCCGATCGGCCGGTTGCTCTTCGGAAGGGATGGCTTCGCCGGGCCGGTACGCGCGCTGGCGGTGGTCCAATTCGGACTGGCATACGCGAGCTTGTACCAGTCGATCCTGAAAGGGCGGCGTGATGCCACCGGCACCGCGTTGTCGGTCATCGGTGGCAGCGTGCTCGGTGCGAGCGCGTACTGGATTTGCGGGGTTCTCGGCGGATATACCGGAGCGCTGATCGGGCTCGGCCTGCTTCCCGCGCTGGCCGTGGTGCCCTCGTACCTGGTCCTTCGCCGCCGCGATCGGGACTCGCTGCGGATGCTGCGGCCGTCGTGGGATACCGAGACAGCCCGTCGGCTCGGGAAATTCGCGATCATGGTCGCGGTCACCGCGGCGCTGCTGCCCTCCGTCCATATTTTCCTGCGGCACCTGCTGGCCGACGCACATGGCCTGGGGGAAGCCGGCATCTGGCAGGGCATGAGCAAGATTTCCGACTCTTACCTGCAATTGCTCACCGCGCCGTTGTCGTTGTACCTGCTGCCGTCGCTGTCCAGGCTCAGTCACGCCGGGGAGATTTCGCGCGAGGTGGGCCGCGCGCTGCGGTTCGTGCTCGTCGCGGCCGGCGTGGTCGCGCTCGGGCTGTGGCTCACCCGTGACCTGGTGATCGAGATGCTGTACTCCGGCGAGTTCACCGCCATGCGGGAATTGTTCGCCTGGCAGCTGTGCGGAGACGTGCTGAAAGTGGGCGCCTACGTATTCGGGTACTTCGTACTGGCTCGTGCTTCACTGCGGTTCTACGTCTTGGCCGAGGTCAGTCAGTTCGTCCTGCTCTGCACAATTTCCCTGATCCTGATACCCGCGCACGGCGCGGTGGGCGCGACCCAGGCCTACCTCGTGACCTACGTTGTCCACTTCACGCTGTGCTGTGCGGTTTTCTTGCTGTGGCGGCGGAAGGCACGCCGATGATGATCCACGTACTCGGTTCGGACATCCCGCACCACAACACGACCGTTCTGCGGTTTTTCAACGATGTGCTGGCCGCCGAGCTGCCCGGCCGGCCGGTGTTCTGGGTCGTTTCCGCCGAGTCGCCCGGCGAGTACCCGAATCTGGACCTGATCCGGTACCCCGATCGCCGGCAGCTGGCCACCGCGGCGCGCCGATCGGCGCGCCGTGACCGCACCATCACCTTCTTCCTGCACGGCCAGTTTTCCCCGCGGATCTGGCTGGCTCTGCTGACCGGCGCGATCCGGCCGCACCAGGCGCATTGGCACATCTGGGGCGCGGACCTTTACGAGGCCGCGGCCGGCCCGCGGGCCGCGCTGTTCTACCGGCTCCGGCGGATCGCGCAAGGGCGGGTCGGCCGGGTCCTCGGCACGGCCGGCGATCTCGGCCACTACCGGCGCCGGCATCCGCGCACCCGGAGCACCGTCCTCTATTTCCCAAGCCGGACGCAGGGGCCGGACGCCAAGCTCGCCCGGCTCCGGCCCGGATCCTCGCTGACCGTGCTGATCGGCAATTCCGGCGACGCGAGCAACCGTCACGTCACCGCGTTGCGGGCAGTGCGGGAACGGTTTGGCGCGCAGACCCGGGTCGTCCTCCCCTGCGGCTATCCCGCCGGGAACGAAACCTATCTCTGCGCGATCCGGGCCGAGGCGCACCGGCTGTTCCCGCCGGGCAACGTCCGGTTGCTCACCGATCTGCTGGATTACCGGCAGTACGCGGACCTACTGGCGGAATGCGATCTCGGTTACCTGATTTTCCGGCGGCAGCAGGGCATCGGGACGCTGTCCATGCTGATCCGCGCGCAGGTGCCGTTCGTGCTCAGCCAGGACAATCCGTTCCTGCGAGATCTGACCGGGCAGCACGTGCCGGTGCTGGTGCACGAGGACCGGATCACTCCGGCGGAGGTCGAGCGAAGCCGGCGGCAGCTCGCCGCGCTGGATTGGGCGCAACTGTCCTTCACACCCGAGAACTGCGTGCCCGGCTGGCTGCGCGCGCTGAGGGAGGGAGCATCCGATGCCGATCGGTGAGCTGGTTCTGCTTGCCGCGTTGTGGACGCTGTGCGTCGCCACGCTCGGTCTGGTGATCTGCCGCAGGTTCCGTGCGGAACGATTCAGCTTCGACTTGTGCTTCTCGGTCGCTTTCCTGATCACCTGCTATCTGGGGTTCCCGCTTTCCGTCGCGCTTGTCGTCGGTTTCGGCGAACGGATCATGTCCACGTCGTCGCTGGCCGGCGCACTGCTGCTGCCGATGGTGTGCTACGGCGTCTACCACCTCGCCCGCTCGATGCGCAGGTCCGCTTCCGCGCCGCCCCGCCCCGCCCGGTGGTTTGCCGCGAACCAGGGGGTGGCCGGGCTGACCGCGGTGCTGCTGGCGGCGGTCGCGGCCGGCACTCTCGTGGTGTTCATCGCGCAAAACGGGCTTCTTCTGTTCAAGGTGGACACCTACAGCCAGGCGTTCGCGAAGGATGTGTCCGGGCAGGCGCTCAAACGGTTCTCCTACTTCTTCATCCCCGCCGCGCTGATCTGGTACTTTCTGCGCCCGAGTGTGCGGCGCTGGTGGATGTTCCTGGCGGCCACCGCCGGGTTCGGCCTGCTCAGCTACGTTGCCGTGGGCGGCACGCGAGCCAACCTGGCGCTGGCGTTCGCCCTGTTCCTCTTCATCGGCCTGGCCGACCGGTATCTCAAGCCGAAGCTGCTCATCCCGCTGGGTTTCCTCGGCGTGGCCGGGATGTTCCTGCTTGCGCTGGCCCGCTACGGCCTGCATGCCTCCGGGATGAGACAGCTCTACTACTTCCTGTACCTGACCCGCGATTCGCTTTCCCCCTGGGAGAATCTGGCGCTCGTCCTCGAACGGCGTTCGAACATAGAATTCCAGGGCTTGGCGCCGATCGCCCGCGATTTCTCCGTCTACGTCCCGCGCTCGATCTGGCCGGACCGTCCGGAGGTGGTGCTCAACACCGCCAACTACTTCTCCCGCGCCGTGCTTGGCCGCGGTCCCGGTCTGACCATCTCACCCACGATGATCGGCTCGTCATACCTGATGGGCGGGCTGCTCGCGGTGCCGCTCACCGGTGCCGCGGCTGGCCTGATCATTCGCGGGCTGGACCGGGTGCACCGGGGCGCCGGGGCGGACGGGTCCGGCGGTGCGGTGGCCAAGGCGTTCTGTTTCGGCACGTTGTTCACCCTCGTCGTGCTGGTCCGCGAGGGGCTGGACTCGTTCTGTTCCCGATTCGTCGTCTACCTGGCCGTTTTCGGCCTGTGTTTCCTCGCGGCGAAGGCCGTGTTCAAGATCCGCCAGTTCCAGAAACCGGAGGTCCGTGCATGAGCAGCGTTCCCGGCTACCCGATTCGCGGGGTGCGGATATTGGGGTACCCGGACGAGTCCGCGTTCCTCGACGAGCTTTTCGGCCCGCACGGAGTACGGACCGGCATGCTGGCGGCGGTCAACGCGGAGAAGATCGTCGCCGCCGAGCGCGACCCCGTCCTGCGCGCGGTCCTGGACCAGGCCGATTACCCCTACGCGGACGGGATCAGCGTGGTCCGTTCGATCCGCCGGAAGTACGGCGTCGACCTTGACCGCATCGCCGGGGTGGACCTGTGGCAGAGCATGATGGTGCGGGCCGGCCGGGAGCAGGTCAAAGTCTTTCTCGTCGGGGCGAAACCGCGGGTACTGCAGGCGGTGCGCGAGAAGATCACCGACGAGTGGGAGGTCGAGGTCGTCGGCAGTCAGGACGGCTACTTCGGTGACGCCGACCGGCCGGACCTCTTCCGGCGGATCCGAGACAGTGAAGCGGCCATCGTGACCATTGCGATGGGCTCACCGCGGCAGGAGATTTTTGCCGCGCAATGCCGCGAAATTCATCCGGAAGCGCTCTACATGGGCGTGGGCGGCACTTTCGACGTGGTGAGCGGGCAGGTGCGGCGGGCGCCGCTGATGTGGCGCCGCGCCGGGCTGGAATGGCTTTACCGAATCATTTCCCAGCCGACCCGGATCGGCAGGCTGCGCCGGGTCGCCGCGTACGCCGGCTATCACTTCTTGAACCGCCTCTAGTGTCGCGCCGGTTACTGAATACGCTCGCACTCGAAAGGGAAGAAACGCCGTGGACTTGGCGATCATCGGACTCGGCTACGTCGGGCTGCCCCTGGCCGTCGCGGCGTGCCGGGTGGGACTGACGGTGGCGGGCCTGGACAGCGACCCGTCGGTGGTCGAAGGCCTGCGCGCCGGAACGTCGCATGTGGACGACATTTCCGGCGGCGAGGTCCGCGAAATACTCGGCGCCGGTTTCCGGCCGACCACCGATCCCAGGGTGCTGGCCCGAGCGGGCACTGTGGTGATCTGCGTGCCCAGCCCGCTGACCAGAGACGGGGAGCCGGACCTGGGTGCCATCCGCGCCGCCGCCGAGGCGGTGGCCGCGAACCTGCGTCCGGGTGTGCTGGTGGTGCTGGAATCGACGACCTTTCCCGGTACCACCGACGAGATCGTGCGTCCGATCCTGGAACGGTCCGGCCTCCTCGCGGGCCGGGACTTCCACCTGGCGTTCTCGCCCGAACGTATCGACCCGGGCAATACCGCGCACCCGGTGCAGAAGATCCCGAAGGTGGTCGGTGGGCACACCGGCGCCTGCGGAGCCGCCGCGGCCGCGTTCTACGGCAAGTTCGTCTCGTCTGTGCACCAGGCCAAGGGAACCCGGGAGGCCGAGCTGGCGAAGCTGCTGGAGAACACCTACCGCCAGGTGAACATCGCGCTGGTCAACGAAATGGCGATGTTCAGCAGGGAACTGGACATCGACCTGTGGGACGCGATCGACTGCGCGAGCACGAAACCGTTCGGGTTCCAGACCTTCCATCCGGGACCCGGGGTCGGTGGCCACTGCATTCCGGTCGATCCGGTGCTGTTGACGCACCGGGTGCGGTCGCTGGGCCACTCGTTCCGCATCGCCGAGCTGGCGCAGCAGATCAACGCGCAGATGCCGGACTACGTCGCCGGACGTGCGCGGAAGCTGCTGGCCCGGCACGGTCACGCGCTGCCGGACGCGTCCGTGCTGCTGTGCGGCATCACGTACAAGGCCGATATCGCAGATCTGCGCGAGACTCCGGCGAAACCGATCGCCGAACAACTGCACCGCCTGGGTGCCGAGGTGCGGTTCCATGACCCGTATGTCGGCACCTGGCAGGTCGGCGGCCGGACTGTGCGCTGCGAACCCCGGCTGGAGGAAGCACTCGAAACCGCTGATCTGACCTTGGTGGTGACCCCGCACCGCGAGTACGACCCGGCGACGCTCATCGGGCGTGCTCGGCTGCTGCTGGACACCCGTGGCCGGCTGCGGGCACACACCGGGGACACAGTCGAAGTCCTCTGACCGATACGTCGGACAGGAGCGGTCGGTAGGCTGGCTGCATGATCTCTGCGCCCGGACGGCTCGTGCTCGCCGCTACCCCGCTGGGCGATCCCGGGGACGCTTCGGCCCGCCTGGTCGAGGCACTGGGCTCGGCGGAGGTGATCGCAGCCGAGGACACCCGGCGGTTGCGCACGCTGGCCTCGGCCCTCGGCGTGTCGCCGTCCGGCCGGGTGGTCAGCTTCTACGAGGACGTCGAGACCGCGCGGCTGCCGAAGCTGCTCGAATCCTTGCGCAGCGGGGAAAACGTCCTGCTCGTCACCGATGCCGGAATGCCCAGCGTGTCCGATCCGGGGTTCCGGCTGGTGGCCGCGTGCGTGGCCGAGGACCTGCCGGTCACCTGCCTGCCCGGCCCGTCCGCGGTGACCACCGCGCTGGCGTTGTCCGGCCTGCCGTGCGACCGGTTCTGTTTCGAGGGCTTCGCCCCGCGAAAGCCGGGGGAGCGCGCGAAGTGGCTGGCGGAGCTGGCCACCGAACGCCGGACCGCGGTGTTCTTCGAGTCGCCGCACCGGCTGGCCTCCACCCTCGCCGACGCCGCCACGGCACTCGGTGGCGAGCGCCGGGCCGCGGTATGCCGGGAACTGACCAAGACTTACGAAGAGGTCAAACGCGGCACGGTGGCCTCGCTGGCCGAATGGGCGGCGGATGGGGTACGCGGCGAGATCACCGTGGTTCTGGAAGGCGCGGCGCGCGTCGAGACGCGCGTGGAGGATCTCGTGGGCGAGGTCAGCGCCCGCGTCGCCGAGGGGGAACGCCTGAAGATCGCGGCCGCGGCGGTGGCCGAGGCGGCCGGAGTGTCCAAAAAGGAGCTTTACGACGCGGTTGTCGCGTCGCGGAAGTGATCCTCCAGCAGCATCCGGGCCGCGGTGCGCGCCTTGGCCGCGTCGGGCTCGTCGCCGGTGATCACGTCGGTGTAGATGAACGATTCGCCGACCCGGACCAGCAGATAGGCCAGGTCCGCGACGGGCAGTGGGCTGCGCAGCCGCCCGGCGGCGATCTCGCCGGCCAGTAGTGCGCGCAGTTTGTCGATCGTGCGGGATTGCACCAGGCTGGCCTTCGTGGTGAGCAGCCGCAGTGCCCGCTCCGGTTCACTGCGCAGGAAGGTCCGGAACGGGGCCGAGATGTTCACCGTGTGCACGAAGGTGCCGATCGCTTCGGCCAGGCCTTCGCCGCCGCGGCCGGTGAACGACACGTTGTCCAGCACGGCCGCGGCCTCCGCCCACAGGATCTCGCCGAGCAGGTGGTCTCGGCTGCCGACCCAGCGGTGCAGCGTGGCCCGGCTGATGCCCAGCTCGGCGGCCAGTTCCCGCATGTCGATCCGGCGGCAGGCGAGGAAGCGGCTGCGCGCGAGCCGGAACGCCGCGACGGCGTCGGGGCGGGAGGTGCGGGAAACAAGCGGCGTGTCGATGGTGAGACGTTAGCACAGAGTGTTTCTTCAGTGAGACATCTGGCAGAATGTCTCAAGACGAGCTGTGAAGGAGGCCGCTGGATGCGTGCTGTGCAGGTGACCGAGTTCGGTGGGCCGGAGGTGCTGACCCCGGCCGAGGTACCCGATCCCGAACCCGGTCCGGGCGAGGTGCTGATCGAGGTCGACCGGATCGGGGTGAACTATGCCGACACGCACCAGGCGGAGAACAGCTATCTCGCGCCGAGCACGCTGCCGCTCGTGCCGGGTGGCGAGGTCGTCGGCCGCACCGCCGACGGCAAGCGGGTCGTCTCGCTCCTGAAGAGCGGCGGCGGGTACGCCGAACGAGCGGCCGGCCCGGTCGCCGCGACCTTCGAGGTGCCGGACGGGGTGGACGACCTCAACGCGCTGGCCATGCTCGTGCAGGGCGCGACCGCCTGGGTGCTGCTGCGCAAGAACACGCACCTGGAGCCGGGGGAGTCGGTCGTCGTGCACGCGGCGGCGGGCGGCGTCGGCACGATCGCGGTGCAGCTGGCCAAGGCGTGGGGCGCGGGCCGGGTGATCGCCACCGCCAGCAGCGAGCAGAAGCGGAACCTGGCGCTCGAACTGGGCGCCGACGTCGCTGTGGACTCCCGCGCGGAGAACCTGACCGAAACCCTGCGTGAGGCCAACGGCGGCAAGTCGGTGGACATCGTGCTGGACATGGTCGGCGGCCGCACGACCGACCAGAGCATGGCCGCGCTCGCACCGTTCGGCAGGCTCGCGTTCTACGGCATGGCCGGGCGGGAGGCGCCGGAACCGGTGAAGCCGAGCAGCCTGCTCCGGCACAGCACTGCGATCTCCGGCATGTGGCTGCCGCACGTGTTCCGGTTGCCGGGCAACGTGTTCGGCACCGCGCTGACCGAGCTGTTCGCTCTGGTTCGGGGCGGCGGTTTGCGGGCTGTCGCGGGCGGTGAGTATCCGCTTGCCGAGGCTCGTGCCGCTCATGAGGCGTTGCGTTCTCGTGGCACGGTAGGCAAGTTGCTGCTCGATCCGCGTAAGTAGGCCAGACTGCGGAAGTCTGTGAAGGTCTGTGAAGGGGCCCTTCACGGACTCTGAGTCTGTGAAGGGACCCTTCACAGACCTGAGACAGGTCCGGCGCACAGCGCGAGGTGGTCGTGCGTCTCGAACGCCTCCGCATCGTCCGTTGCCGGGCGTGATCGACGAAGAGGGCAGGTGTCGTCGATGATGACGCGGCCGCCACGGCTCTCTCTGCGCATGAGGCGTTGCGTTCTCGTGGCACGGTGGGCAAGTTGCTGCTCGATCCGTGTAAGTAGTCCAGACGGCGGAGGTCCGTGAAGGGTCCCTTCACGGACTCTGAGTCTGTGAAGGGACCCTTCACAGACCCGAGACAGGTCCCCGGCGCACACCACGAGGTGGTCGCGTCTCGAACACCGCCGCATCGTCCGTTGCCGGGCGTGATCGACGAAGAGGGCAGGCGCCGTCGATGATGACGCGGCCGCCACGGCTCTCTCTGCTGATCACGGGTCCTCGACCGACTTTGCCGGGACTCCGGGACTCCGTGACACGGTGGGTGAGTTGGTGCTCGATCCGCGCAGGCAGGTCGCCACGGCGGAGTGGCGAGGAGTCGTTTGATCCGGTTCGGGGCGGCGTGCCGTTGTGGGTGGCGAGTACCCGCCCGCGAAGCCCACGAAGCGCTGCGTTCCCGCCACACGGTCGGCAAACCGGTGCTCGCCCCCCCACCGGTAGGTCACTCCGGCGGAGTGGCCAGGAGTTGTTCGAGCGGGTCAGCCTTGTCCAGGCACTCCTGCCATTCCGCCGCACCGGCCGAATCGGCCGTGATCCCGCCGCCCACGCCGAGTTCGATGGTGCCGTCGTGGATCTCGAAGGTCCGGATGGCCACGTTCAGTTCCAGCCCGGCGGACGGCGAGATCACCCCCACCGCACCGGTGTAGACGCCTCTAGCCCGCGGTTCCAGTTCGGCGATCAGGTCGAGCGCGCGGATCTTCGGCGCCCCGGTCACCGAACCCGGCGGAAAGGCCGCCGCCAGCAGCCCGGCGTCGGTCACCCCGTCCGCCAGCTCACCCTCCACTGTGGACGCCAGATGCCACACCCCGGGCGCGGGATGCACCGCGAGCAGCTCCGGCACCACCACGCTGCCCACCCGGCAGACCCGGCCGAGGTCGTTGCGCACCAGATCGGTGATCATCACGTTCTCCGCGACGTCCTTCGCCGACTGGCGCAGCAGGTCCGCGTTCCGGTCGTGCTCGGGACCTCGCCGCGGCAGCGTGCCCTTGATCGGCGACGAGCGCACCCGGCGGCCGTGCCGGGCCAGGAACAGCTCCGGCGACAGGGACACCACCGCACCCCAGTCGCCGGCGAGGTAGGCCGCTCGCCGCGGCGCGAGCCGCCGGACGCCCTCGGCGAACAAGGCGGCGGGCTCCCCGTCGAAGCCGCCGGCGAACCGCGCGCACACGTTCGCCTGGAACAGCTCACCCGCTTCGATCTCGTGCACGCACGCCTTCACCGCCTGTTCGTGCCCGGACGGGCGGCGCAGCGGGCTCGCCGACCAGGTGAGCGGCGCCGGAACCGCCAGCGCACGCTCCACAGTGGACCAAAGGACGTCCGGATCACGCCCGCTGTCGAGGACCTCGAACCAGCACGTGCCGGATGCGTCCCAGCGCAGCAGGTGATCGGCCCAGCCCCAGGCGGACGCGGGCAGCAGACCGGATCGGCTGGACGGATCGGCCAAGTCGTAACCGAGAAACCCGAACCAGCCCCCACCGACGCCCGCTCCCGATACCTCCGCGACCGGGTCCGGAAACGGCCGGGCGCGGACATCGAGGAACGGCGCCACTACCGCCCGTGAACCGAACCACTCGCCGCACACCGCGGCGGGCTGCGCCAAGCCGTGCTCGCGCGCGTACGCGGCAAGCCGAAGCACGACCTGTTCCGGTGCCAGGTCGATGCGCAGGGGACGGGAGAGCATCGCGCCATTGTGCCGTGCCGGCCCTGGAGAATTGCCGGAAAAGTGACCCGATCCTGTCGCTTTCGCGGTCGGTAACGGCTGTGAAGGGGCCCTTCACGGACTCTGAGTCCGTGAAGGGCCCCTTCACAGCTTTGGCCGGGCGGTGCCGGCGCGGTGAGTGATCAGAGCAGCAGGTCGGAGAGGGCAAACGGGTACACCACCGCGTCCTGCGCGACCGGCCCGCCCACCCCGGGCAGGTCCGCGGAGTAGGCGTGCTGATGCAGCCCGAGCCGCGCGTGGAACCATCCGGGCCTGCCGGGGATCCCGTTGTGCCGCACCAGCCAGAGCACCACGTCGGGATCCGCCCAGCGGTCCGGGTTCAGCCGCCGCGACCAGCAGTCGTGTCCGGCGTAGACGAGCACCCGGCGGATCCGCGCGGCGTGCCGCACGTGCTTGATCCACGCCTTGACGAACCGGTCGTCCACGCTTTGGGCGTCCACCTCCAGCGCGGGTGCGAGTGAGCCGGGGGCGAACGCGCCGAGCCTGCTGGCCGTGCGCACGAAGTGCTCGGCCTGGTCGTGTACCGCGCCGGGCCGTGCGTAGTGCCGGGCGCCGGTGTGCAGGCCCGCCTCCTGCGCGCCGGTCACCATCCGCTCGGCGCCAGTGGCACGCCAGTTCACGTTCTCACTGACGGTCACGGAGGCGAACCGCATCTCGGCGGCTCGTACCGCTGACCAATCGAGCACCTGCTCACGATGTGTGAGCGTGAGCCCGCGTTCGCTCTCCGGTCCGGTCATTCGCACCCCTGACAAGCCCCACGACGGGTGAAAGGCCACCCTACGTGCCGCGCCGGCGCGCGAGGTGACCTTTCCCGGCGTGTCGGTGTGCGTGATCAGGCGTTTTCCCGCTGGAACGTGCGTGTTCCCCACCACACCGCGAGCACGGCCATCACCAGCACCACCACGCTCCCGGTGAACAGCGCGTCCATCGAGAAGTCACCGCGGAAGCTGTTGCGCTCCACGTCGACCACGTGCCGGAACGGGTTGATCTGCGAGATCGTGTACAGCCACTTGGGCGCCAGCCCGGCGGTGATCGGGATCAGGATCCCGGACAGCAGCAGCAACGGCATGAGTACCGCGTTCAGCAGTGCCGGGAACGACTCCTCGCTCTTGAGCGTGAGCGCCAGCGCGTACGAGCAGGACGCCAGCGTGAGCGCCAGCAGGAACACGATCAGCAGGCTCAGCAGCACCCCGGCGACCGGTGCGTTCAGATCGAACACCAGGTAGGCGAGCACGATGATCAGTACCGACTGCACCACTGCCTGCAGCGCGTTCGCCAGCACCTTCCCCAGCAGCAGCGCGGCCCGGCTGACCGGGGTGACCCGCATCCGCTCGACCACTCCGGAGCGGAAGTCGGCCAGCAGGCCGAAGCCCACGAACGAACTGCCGAACAGGGCCAGCTGCGCGATCAACGCCGGGGTGAGCACCATCCAGCCGTCCACATCGGACAACCCCTGCGCGCTCAGCGCGCGGACCAGCAGCGGCCCGAAGAAGAACAGATACAGCAGCGGCTGCATGATGCCGATCAGCAGCCACGCCGGGTTCCGCAGCGCGGCGGTGAGGTCCCGGCGGAAGATCAGCCAGATGTCAGACAGCATGGGACACCTCCGGCTCCCCGGCGGGCCGCTCCTCGGCGTCGCGCAGAGAGCGGCCGGTGAGAGTCAGGAACACGTCGTCCAGGGTCGGACGGGTCACCTGCATGGCGGTCAGCGGGATGCGCTGCCCGTCGAGCGCGCGCAGCAGCTCGGGCAGCGCGGTGTCCCCGCGCGGTACCCGGAACCGCACCGTGCCGCCGTCCACTTCGAGGTCGTGCGCGCCGCTGAGCCGTCCGGCCAGCTCGGCGGCGGCCGCGCTGGTCTCGATGGGCACCTCGATCGCCACGCCGTCGCCGGAGACCCGGGCCTTCAGCGAATCCGGCGTGCCCTCGGCGACGATCCGGCCGTCGTCGATCACGATCAGCCGGTCGGCCAGCGCGTCCGCCTCGTCGAGATAGTGCGTGGTGAGGAAGATCGTCACGCCCTGGTCCGTGCGCAGCCGGCGGATGTGTTCCCACAGGTTGGCCCGGCTCTGCGGGTCGAGCCCGGTGGAGGGCTCGTCGAGGAAGACCAGCGCGGGCGAGTGGATCAGGCCCATCGCGATGTCCAGCCGGCGCCGCTGCCCGCCGGACAGCGTCTTGGTGAGCCGCTGGTCGAGCCCGATCAGGTCGAGCTGCTCGGCCAGCTCCCGGCCGCGGGTCTGCGCGTCGGCCTTCGTCATCCGGTACAGCCTGCCCTGCAGTTCCAGCTCCTCGCCGACCCGTACTTCGGGCGCGGTGCCGCCGCCTTGGGCGACGTAGCCGATGTTGCGGCGCACCCCGACCGGATCGGTGAGCAGGTCGTGCCCGCTGACCGTGGCCGTGCCCGCGGTCGGTTTCAGCAGGGTGGTCAGCATCCGCAGGGTGGTGGTCTTGCCCGCGCCGTTCGGCCCGAGGAAGCCGACCAGCTCGCCGGGCTCGACGTCGAGATCGACCCCGCGTACCGCGTGCACCTCGCCCCCGGCCCGGCCCTTGCGCCGGAATCTTCGTTCCAGTCCGCGTGCGGTGATCATGAGAACCCCTCTCCTCCCAGAGCTCGACTCATCAAGCTCGACCAGCCGAGGATGACACCCTGCACTGACAAAACTGGAATAGTCAAATTTGATTACCGGGAGCAGGATCGCCGGCCATCACGTATTCGCCCGCTTCCAGCCGGTCGATCAACGCGGTGACCCACTCACGGCCGGCACCGGCGATCCCGGCCCACAGCCGGAACAGCTCCGCGACGTGCGGCCGGCCCCCATCGTTCGCGGTGAGCTGCAATGTCGACCGTCGTTCTTCGGTCTCGAACTGCACGAGCCGCCGGCGAAGCAGCCTGATCGCGTGCGCGCGAGGCAGCGCGGGCAGCAAACCGACGGCGGCACACAGCTGCGGGTACCCGCTGTCCGGCTCGGAGAGACTCCGCGCCATCAGCACCTGGAACTCCTGCTCGCCGTCCTCGGTGAGCTGATAGGCGACCCGGTCCGGACCGGCATCGCCCGGCTCCGCCTTGACCTTTTCCAGCAGCGCTTCGGTGGTCATCTTCTTCAGCGCGTGGTAGATCGAGCCAGGCTGGACGTTGGCCCACTTGTCGGCCGACCACGACAGCAGCTCACGGCGCACCTGATAGCCGTGCGCCCGGCCGAACATGCGCACCACTCCGAGCACCAGCAGACGTGTCGCGGACACCGATCTCCCTTCTCTGGCCAGTGCACCACCGCGCAGGCCGCATCCGTAGGCTAAACAGGTATGAGCACCCCTGTGTTGACCGCGGTGGCCTGGCCCTATGCCAACGGCCCCCGCCACATCGGCCACGTGTCCGGATTCGGCGTCCCGTCCGACGTCTTCTCCCGTTATCAGCGAATGGCCGGCAACCGGGTGCTCATGGTGTCCGGGACCGACGAGCACGGCACCCCGATCACCGTCCAGGCGGACAAGGAGGGGATGACCCCGCAGCAGACCGCGGACAAGTACACCCGCCAGATCGACGAGGACCTGCGCGGGCTGGGCCTGTCCTACGACCTGTTCACCCGCACCTCCACCGGTAACCACGCCGAGGTGACCCAGCAGATCTTCCTCGCCCTGCACCGCAACGGCTACGTGGTCCCGAAGACCACCCGCGGCGCGATCAGCCCGTCCACCGGCCGGACCCTGCCCGACCGCTACATCGAGGGCACCTGCCCGATCTGCGGGTACGACGGCGCGCGCGGCGACCAGTGCGACAACTGCGGCAACCAGCTCGACGCCGCGGAGCTGATCAACCCGAAGTCCCGGATCAACGGCGAGACGCCGAAGTTCGTCGAGACCGAGCACTTCTTCCTCGACCTGCCCGCCTTCACCAAGACCCTCGGCGACTGGCTGACCACCAAGACCGACTGGCGGCCGAACGTCCTCAACTTCACTCGCAACCTGATCGACGACATGCGGCCCCGGCCAATCACCCGTGACCTCGACTGGGGCGTGAAGATCCCGCTCGACGGCTGGCGCGAACAGCCGCTCAAGCGGTTCTACGTGTGGTTCGACGCGGTGATCGGCTACTTCTCCGCGAGCGTAGAATGGGCTCGCCGCAACGGCACGCCGGACGCCTGGCAGGAGTGGTGGGCCAACGACGCCGCGCGCGCCTACTACTTCATGGGCAAGGACAACATCACCTTCCACGCGCAGATCTGGCCCGCGTTGCTGCTCGGCCAGAACGGCGCGGGCGACCGCGGCGGCGAACCGGGGCGGTACGGGCCGCTGCGGCTGCCGGACGAGATCGTCTCCAGCGAGTTCCTCACCATGAGCGGCTCGAAGTTCTCCACCTCCCGCGGCACGGTCATCTACGTGCACGACTTCCTGCGCGAATTCGGCCCGGACGCGCTGCGCTACTTCATCTCGGTGGCCGGCCCGGAGACCCAGGACACCGACTTCACCTGGGACGAGTTCGTCCGCCGGACCAACTTCGAGCTGGCCAACGAGTGGGGCAACCTGGTCAACCGGTCGATCTCGATGGCGCACAAGAACAACGGAGCGGTCCCCGCGCCGGCCAAGCCCGCTCCCGCGGACGAGGAGCTGAAGGCCTTGTCCCGGCAGGCGTTCGACACGGCCGGCGCGCACCTCGGCCGTTCCCGGTTCAAGCTGGCCGCGGCGGAGGCGATGCGCGTGGTCACCGCGGCCAACCGGTACCTGTCTGATCAGGAACCGTGGAAGCTCAAGGACGACAGCCCGGAAAACGCTGCCCGGCGCGACAGTATTCTCCACACCGCGCTGCAGGTCGTGAGTGACGCCAACACGCTGCTGACGCCGTTCCTGCCGCACTCGGCGCAGAAGGTCCACGAGGCACTCGGCGGCACCGGCGTCTGGGCCGCGCAGCCGGAGCTGCAGGAGGTCGAGGACCTGGACGTGCCCGGGCGGATCAACCCGATCCTCACCGGCGACTATGCGAGCGAACAGGCCTGCTGGGCGTCGAAGCCCGTCGAGATCGGCCGTCCGCTGGCCAAGCCGACTCCCCTCTTCACCAAGCTGGACCCGAAGCTGGGCGAAACCGGCCCGGACTGGGCCCCGATCGTCACCGACTGAAAGCTGTGAAGGGCCCCTTCACGGACTCAGAGTCCGTGAAGGGGCCCTTCACGGACCTTGGGCGCGAGTGAGGCCGCCCGGAGCGGGTGGCTAGGTTCGTGGGTATGGGTGAAGACAAGCGCGCACTACCTCCGATTCCGGACCGGCTCCCCGTCACGGTGGTCGACGCACACACCCACCTCGACGCCTGCGGTGCGGTCGACGCGGCCGACGTGACCGCGATGCTCGACCGCGCCGAGCGGGCCGGGGTGGCCCGGGTGGTCACCGTCGCGGACGATCTCACCGCTGCGCGCTGGGCCGTCGAAGCGTCCACCTGGGACCCACGTGTGTACGCCGCGGTGGCGCTCCATCCCACGCGTACCAAGGACTTCGGCGAGCCGGAGCGGTCCGAAGTGGAACGACTGGCCCGTGGTGAGCGAGTCGTCGCGATCGGCGAGACCGGCCTCGACTACTACTGGGACTACGCGCCCCGCGAAGCCCAGCAGGAAGCGTTCCGCTGGCACATCGACCTCGCGAAGCGGCTCGGCAAGACGCTGATGATCCACGACCGCGAAGCGCACGAAGACGTGCTTCGCATCCTCGATGAAGAAGGCGCGCCGGAGACCGTCGTGTTCCACTGCTTTTCCGGCGACGAGCAGATGACCCGCAAGTGTCTCGACAACGGCTACGTACTGTCTTTTGCCGGCACGGTTACCTTCAAGAACGCCCGCGGGCTGCACGAAGCGGCCCGGATCGCGCCCCGTGGCCAATTCCTCGTCGAGACCGATGCGCCGTTCCTGACGCCCCACCCGTTCCGTGGGCGGCCCAATGAGCCGTACTGCACCGCCTACACGGTCCGTCAGCTCGCGGCGCTGCGAGGCGAGGCTGTGCACGAAGTGGCGAACGCTGTTCGATCCGCTGCCGAGCGGGTGTACGGCCTCCCCGTGACGTGAACTCGTTGTGTCACTTCGGGTTGCACGGATTGCGACGTTTGGGTCTGCCCGTTCGCCCACCTGATGAGTGACTCAAGTCACGACACTCCGGGGGGTGTTTGCGCAACCTCGCGAGACCCGTTACTGTCCCGTGATCGTGCCGGTCGGTACCGCGCAGCGGATGCCGGCTGATACGCCCACCAGTCACGTCAGTGCACGTCGGGGAAGCGGAACCGGGGCAGGTACGGCCCGGAACCGTGACGATGGCGCTGGCTGGGGGTGTCGGACTTGAGAGGCGCATCCCCGGATGCGTCGCGACCGAAAGACGACTGCGGTCACGCACGTCGTCTTGGGAAAGGGAACGACCCGGTGACTGGTAGCAGGCAGGGTGGCGCACGCCCCGAGGCGGAGCCCGACTACTTCTCCTCCGCGGGTTCGGTGGCGGTCCTCGACCGCGAGCTTGAAGACACCGCGTACGGGCAGCTGGACTTCTCCGACGAGCTGCATGTGACCCAGCAGGACGTGCTCACCGCACTCGGCCCGGACGCCGACACGCTGATGGCGGAGATCGACGTCGACGTCGACGAGCTGATCCGGCTGATCAACGCCGAGACCACCATGCTCCCGCCGCTGTACCTGCCCGACGAGCTGGCCGAGGACTCGACCGCCACGCCGCAGGCCAAGCAGGCCGCCGCGGAGGAGGGCCTGCGCGAGGCCACCCGCACCTGGAAGCGCCGCTTCCTCAAGGGCGCCGTGCTCGCGGTCATGGTCACCGTCGGCGGCGGCGGTGCCGCGGCGCTGGCGATGAACAAGAGCATCACCGTCGACGTGGACGGCCAGCAGCGCACCGTGCACAGCTACGGCGGCACCGTGGGCGAGGTGCTCGAGGAGGCCGGTCTCTCGGTCGGCGAGCACGACTCGCTCTCGCCCTCCCCGCAGGCCGCGGTCGGCGACGGCGGCGTCATCAAGCTTGAGCGCGGCCGCAAGCTGGACCTGGTCGTGGACGGCGTGCAGCGGCCCTCGTGGGTGCGCGCCACCACCCTCGGCGACGCGCTGACGCAGCTCGGCATGAGCGACCTCGTCGCGCAGGGCGCCTGGACCTCGCTGCCCTCCTCCGGCGAGCTGCCCCTCGCGGGCTCCACCGTGCAGGTCAAGACCAAGAAGCAGATCACGCTCTACGACGGCACCAACGCGCCGCGCCAGGTGACCACCACCGCGGTCACCACGAAGGAGTTCGCCTCCGACCTCAAACTCAACCTCGGCCCGGACGACGCGATCGACGGCGGTCTCGACGTCTCGCTCAAGGACGGCGCCGAGGTGCACGTCTCGCGGATGGGCGTCTCGATGGTCGAGCAGGAGGAGACCATCGACCCGGAGGTGCAGAAGGTCGACGACCCGACGCAGCTCAAGGGCGAGCAGAGCGTCGCGGACCCGGGCACCCCGGGCAAGAAGGTGGTCACCTACAAGGTCACCAAGAAGAACGGCGCAGAGGTCTCTCGCGAGAATGTCTCGGAGAAGGTCGTCACCGCGCCCAAGCCGAAGATCATCAAGGTCGGCACCAAGCAGGCGCCGCAGCCCGCCATCGGCGACACCGGGGCGTGGGACCGCATCGCGCAGTGCGAGTCGACCGGCAACTGGCACATCAACACCGGCAACGGCTACTACGGCGGCCTCCAGTTCGACAAGCAGACCTGGAACGCCTACGGCGGCGGCCAGTACGCCCCCACCGCCGACAAGGCCACCCGTGAGCAGCAGATCGCGGTGGCCGAGAAGGTGCGCGACGCCCGCGGCGGCTACAGCGCCTGGGGCTGCGGCTACAAGGCCTGAGCACGTTCGGTTTCCCGGTAGACGGCCGTGAGCTTCGCGCTCACGGCCGCCTGCTCAGGGTCCCGGCAAAGTTGGTCGAGGCCCCGTGATCAGCAGAGTGAGCCGTGGCTGCCGCGTCATCATCGACGGCGCCTGCCCTCTTCGTCGATCACGCCCGGCAGCGGGCGATGCGGAGCTATTCGAGGCGCGACCACCTCGTGGTGTGCGCCGGACCTGTCTCGGGTCTGTGAAGGGGCCCTTCACAGACTCAGAGTCCGTGAAGGGCCCCTTCACAGACCTTCACGGACTTCCGCGGTCTGCGCAGGCCCCTCACTCCGACTTTGCCGACACCCTGGCCGCCTGCTTTTGTGCGCCGCGTTGCCGAGGCGCAGGTGGTGCTGGGTAGGCTCGTCCGGTGGTGGAACTGCTGGGGCCTGCCGAAATCCGTGGGCTGGCCGACGAACTCGACGTCCGGCCCACGAAGAAACTCGGGCAGAACTTCGTGCACGACCCCAACACCGTCCGCCGCATCGTCGAACTCGGCGGTGTGCGGCCGGGGGACGTCGTGCTGGAGGTCGGGCCCGGGCTCGGGTCGCTGACGCTCGGTCTGCTCTCGGCCGGCGCTCGGGTCGTCGCGGTGGAGATAGACCCGGTGCTCGCCGCACGGCTGCCGCGCACGGCGGCTGAGCGCGCGCCCGAAGCGGCGGAACGGCTATCCGTGGTCGGTGCCGACGCGTTGCGCGTGCGGGCCGCGGATCTGCCCGCGGAACCGGTGTCGCTCGTGGCGAACCTTCCGTACAACGTCGCCGTCCCGGTCGTGCTGCACCTGCTCGCCGAGCTGCCGTCGCTGCGGCGCGGGCTGGTGATGGTCCAGACCGAGGTGGCCGACCGGATGGCCGCCGGGCCGGGCAGCCGCACTTACGGCGTGCCCAGCGTGAAACTCGCCTGGTACGGACCGGCACGCAAGGTCGCCCCGGTGCCGCGGAACGTGTTCTGGCCGGTGCCGAACGTGGATTCCGCACTGGTGTCCTTCGAACGCACCGATCCGGTCACCGCGGTCGACCGGGCTCGGCTCTTCGCCGTCGTGGACGCCGCGTTTTCCCAGCGCCGCAAGACTTTGCGGGCCGCGCTGGCCGGCTGGGCGGGCTCGGCGGAACGCGCCGGGGAGCTGCTCGCCGCGGCCGGGATCGACCCGCGCAGCCGCGGCGAACAGCTCGACGTGCACGCGTTCGCCCGGATCGCCGCCGCCGGCGTCTGACCCGCGGCGGTCAGCCTCCGGCCGGGCCGAAGATCCGGTCCAAGTGGTAGTCGAGCGTGGCCAGTACGGCGGTCGTCCGCCGTCGGCCGTGCAGGATGTGGAAGCCGAGGCCGGTGATCCCGGACACCAGCAGGTCCGCCTCGTGTTGCGGCCGGATGCCCGGCATCGGCTCGCCTTGTTCCAGTAGTCGCGTGACCAGGTCTTCCAACGCGGTGTCCCGGTCCGGGAATACTCCCGGCTCCCGATACGAGCGGCTGAAGTAGGCGAGGCGCACGCGCAGTGCGAACTCGCTTTCGGTGTCCAACGGCAGCAGCCCGGTAAGCACGCCCCGCAGCACGCCGCGTGCGCTCTGGCCGGCTTGCGCTTCGATGCGTTCCCGCGCTCGGCGTTCGGTGTCCTCGCGGAGATAACGCAATGCCAGTACGAGCAGATTGTGCTTGGTCTCGAAGTAGTACTGAACCAGCCGCAATGACACGCCCGCTTCTGCGGCCACATCGCGCATGCGCACGGAATCCAGCCCACGATCCGCGGCGATCCGCCAGACCGCTCCGGCGATCGCGCGGCGGCGCTGGTCGTGGTCCACCCGCTGAGGCACCGGTCGTTCTCCGTTCCCGAGGTGGTACGAGCGTATCTGATACAGCGGTACCAAGAAGACCGGATTTGCTCACCTTTGTGAACTATCCCGGGGCAGGCTCATCCGGTCGCTGTGCGTGATCCCCGGCGGGAAAAAGCCGGTGCGAGGCGGTTGTCAAGTGTCCACAAGGGATTCTCGGGGGTGAGCGCGGGCTGCCGGACCGTTCGGTGGCGGAACTTCCGGTCCCCGCAGGCCGGGTGCGGATTTCACCACCGGCCCGCGACCACTCGTGTGATCTGCACCAACGTGCTTGCGTTCAGTCCGTGGGATCGGCTTTACTCGAAGACGTCCATCCCGAGCGACTGAGAGACCTGGCTCGCCGAAGTCGCAGCAACCACCCGCAAAGTGGGCAGGTGCTACCGCCAGGACCGATGGAGGCCGTTTCCGATGCAGATGCTCGCCCGCCCGCTCCTGCTGACCCGGCGCCGCGTAGTCGACGAAGGTCGCCGCACGGTAAGCGCGTGTCGACGCTCCATGGCCATCGCCTGATCCGCTTTTCCGCGATTCGCCACACCGTCCTTTGAGGACGGTCATTCGAGGACGCCTGGCGCGCCCGGAACCGGTGCTGCGCCCCTTGCCTGGAGCTCATTCGTGATCACTGTCGAAAACGTGTCAAAATCCTTTCCCTTCAACGGAAATCGAGTCGCCGCCCTGCGCGACGTGAGTGTCGAGGTGCAGGCCGGCTCGTTGTTCGGCGTGGTGGGACCGGCCGATTCCGGCAAGTCCACCCTCGCCCGGTGCATTGCCCTGCAGGAGCGCCCGGACCGCGGCGTGGTGCGGCTCGACGGGCTCAACACCGCCACCCTGGACGGCCGCCGGCTGCGGGAGATCCGCCGTCGGCTCGGCGCCGTCGGCGCCAAGTCCGAGCTGCTCGCCGAGCGCACCATCGCCGGGAACGTCGCCGCTCCGCTGGAGCAGCTCGGCGTGGACGGCCCGCAGCGGCGCAGCCGGGTCGGCTCGCTGCTGGACCTGGTCGGGCTCACCGCCCGTGCCGGGCAGAAGCCGGGCGAGCTGACCGACGGGCAGCGCCGCCGGGTCGCCGTGGCCAGAGCGTTGGCCGCCGGACCGGCCGTGCTCGTCGCAGACGACCCGACCGCCGGGGTCGCCCCGGAGGACGCCGGCGCGGTGCTCGCCGTGCTGGACCGGGCCCGTGCGGAGCTGGGTGTCACGGTCGTGGTGACCACCCAGGAGGCGGGCGTGGTCCGCCGGGTGTGCGACGACGTCGCGGTGCTCGACAACGGCGTCGTGGTAGAGCGGGGTTCGCTGCTGGACCTGATCTCCTCGCCGGCGAGCTGGACCGCGCAGGCGGTGCTGCCCTCGATCGAGACGAGCCGGGCGCAGGCGGCCAAGTACGACCGCTCGGCCGACGTGGTGCTGATCGGCTTCGCCACGGTTGGTGCCTTGCTTCCGGAGGCGGCCACCCGCTTCGACGTGGAGCTGTCCACCATCGGCGGCGGCCTGACCCGCATCGGGGACACTCCGGTCGCCCGCTTCCGCGTGGGCGTCCGCGGCGAGCGCGCCGACGCCGCGTTGGCTTGGATCGCCGACCGTGGTGCGTATGTGGCCCAGCCCCAGGCCGTCCGCGGCCCGCAGAGCGTGGCTGCCTGAGTTGTCGAACCAGCGAGGAGGGCCCGGCCGGCCCTCCTCGCTGCGTGTTGTCCGGACGCGCCCAAGGTCTGTGAAGGGGCCCTTCACGGACTCAGAGTCCGTGAAGGGCCCCTTCACAGACCTCCACGGACCTCCACACCGACTTTGCCGACACCCTGGACTCAGCGTCTGTGAAGGGTCCCTTCACAGACGAACCGGCTTGCCCATTCGCGGCCGGTCACCGGTGGTGCCACTTCGCCGCCGCGCTTGGGGCTCACGGCTGCCCGGGCGGCGGAACTTCGCCGAAGTCCTCGCCGGGCCGCCCGAGGATGGCGGCGAGTTCGGGATCCGCGTGGATCTCCGCGGTCCGCTTCCACTCCGCGACCAGGATGGCGACCGGCGCCGGGTTGCCGAGGGACTCGGCGCGCTCCAGCGTCTCGACCAGTTCCGCCACGAAGGTCTGCACATCTTCCTTGGGCAGGTACCGGACCCAGGGAAAGGCGGCCGGCAGTACTTCGGTGGCGAGAGTGACCGCCTGATCGCTGCGGCGCATCAGCTCCACGAAGATCTTCGTGGTCGCCGACGCCGCGGCGACCACCTGTTCCGCTCGCTCGGCGGTGATCAGCAGCAGGTCCTGCTGATCCTTCTCCCGGCGGCGAATCCGCACCGACCGGTCCGCCGACTGCTCGAGCTGGGCCACGACCCGGCGCGGATGCAGGGACAGCTCGGAGATGTTGACTTCCCTCACGGTCATACTTCAAAACTACTTCCCAAGTACCGCCGGTCCACTCCGGAGTCGTCTCCGGCACGTTTTCTCCTGGTGAGGAGGCCGCCGGCCCGGCCACGTAGGCTGGGCGGGTGCTCGCCGTAGTTCCACCACCAGTCACCGTCCGGGTCCCGGCCAAGGTCAACCTGCACCTGGCCGTCGGAGATCCGCGGGCGGACGGGTTCCACGAGCTGGTCACCGTGTTCCAGGCGCTGTCGCTGACCGACGAGGTCACCGTCGCGATCACCGAAGAGCCGGGCCTGGAGGTCTATGGCGAGGGGGAGCGCGTGGTGCCCACCGACGCGAGCAACCTCGCCTGGCGCGCGGCCCGCGAGCTGGCCGCCTACGTCGGCCGTCCCGATGCCGGGGATCCGAAGGTGCGGATCGTGCTGCGCAAGGGCATTCCCGTCGCCGGTGGCATGGCGGGCGGCAGTGCGGACGCGGCCGCGGCGCTGGTCGGGCTGGCCTCGCTGTGGAAGCTCGACGTGACCCGCGACGAGCTGGCGGTACTCGCCGGGCGGCTCGGCAGCGACGTGCCCTTCGCGCTCTACGGCGGGACCGCGCTGGGCACGGGGCGGGGCGAGCGGCTCGTGCCGGTGCTCTCGCGGCACACCTTCCACTGGGTGCTGGCCTTCGACGAGAAGGGCCTGTCCACGCCGAAGGTGTTCGGTGAGCTGGACCGGTTGCGGGCCGAGGGGAAACCGCCGCGGATCGGTGCGCATACGCCGGTGGTCGAGGCGCTGGCCTCCGGCGACCCGCGGCAGCTGGCCCTGCTGCTCGGCAACGATCTGCAGGCCGCCGCCGTGTCCCTGCGGCCGGGGCTGCGCCGTACGCTGCGTGCCGGGGTGAACGCGGGCGCGCTTGCCGGGTGCGTGTCCGGCTCGGGGCCGACCTGCGCGTTCCTCTGTGCGGACGCGGAGACGGCGGTGGAGGTTGCCGCCGAGCTGTCCGGCGCCGGGGTGTGCCGCACGGTGCGGGTCGCGCACGGCCCGGTGCCCGGTGCCCGGGTGGTCGGCGGGGACGACTCGCCGCGCAACGCGCCCCCGCGCGTGCACGCCTGAGTAATCTGTCCACTGTGGAAAGGAACGGGCCAAGCGGATGGCCAATCTGGTCAACCTGGAGTCGGTGAGCAAGTCCTACGGGGTGAAACCGCTGCTGGACAAAGTTTCCCTCGGCGTCGCCGAAGGGCAGCGGATCGGCGTGGTCGGGCTCAACGGTGGTGGCAAGACCACCCTGCTGGAAGTCCTTTCCGGACTGAGCGAGCCGGATTCCGGCCGGGTGAGCCAGGTCCGGGACTTGCGGATGGCGGTGGTCACCCAGCGCACCGAACTGCGACCGGGCAGCACCGTGGCCGATGTCGTGCTGCAGCGCTACGGCGCCGAGCACGAATGGGCCGCCGACCCGCGGGTCAGGTCCATTGTGGACGGTCTGGAGATCACCGCGATCGGGCTGGACACGGCCACCGCCAACCTCTCCGGTGGGGAGCGCCGCCGGGTCGCGCTGGCCGCCGCGCTCACCGGTGAGCTGGACCTGGTGGTGCTGGACGAGCCGACCAACCACCTCGACGTGGAGGGCGTGCGCTGGCTCGCCGACCACCTGCTCGGCCGCCGGATCGCCGTGGTGGTGGTGACGCACGACCGGTGGTTCCTGGACACCGTCGCGAGTGTCACCTGGGAAGTCGCGAACGGCCGCGTCGAGCAGTACGAAGGTGGTTACGCGGACTGGATCTTCGCCCGCGCCGAGCGCGCCCGGCTCGCCGCGACCGCGGAGGAGAAGCGGCAGAACCTGGCCCGCAAGGAGCTGGCATGGCTGCGCCGCGGCCCGCAAGCCCGTTCGTCCAAACCGCGCTACCGCGTCGAGGCCGCCGAAGCGCTGATCGCGGATGTGCCGCCGCCGCGGGATTCGGTGGAATTGCAGGCTTTTGCGAAGCGGCGGCTCGGCAAGACCGTGCTGGAGCTGGAGGACGCCTCGATCTCGGTGGGCGAGCGGACCCTGCTCGACCACGTGACCTGGCGGATCGGCCCCGGCGACCGGATCGGCCTGGTCGGGGTGAACGGCTCCGGCAAGACCACCGTGCTCAAGCTGCTCGGCGGTGACCTCGCCACCGAGACCGGGCGGCGGATCGAGGGCAAGACGGTCGCGCTCGCGCACCTGCGCCAGGAACTCGACGATCTGCCCGGCGACCTGCGGGTGCTGCAGGCGATCGAGCAGGTCGCCGGCCGGGTGGTATTCGGCAAGCAGGAGATGACCGCCTCGCAGCTCGGCGAGAAGCTGGGCTTCCCCGCGGCCCGGCAGTGGACGCCGGTCGGCGATCTTTCCGGTGGTGAGCGTCGCCGGCTGCAGCTGTGCCGGCTGCTGATGGCCGAGCCCAACGTGCTGCTGCTCGACGAGCCCACGAACGATCTGGACATCGATACCCTGCAGCAGCTGGAAGACCTGCTCGACGGCTGGCCGGGCACGATGGTCGTGGTCTCGCACGACCGGTACCTGGTCGAGCGGGTCTGCGACGCGACGTACGCGTTGTTCGGCGACGGACGGGTCACCCACCTGCCGGGCGGGATCGAGGAATACCTCCAGCGCCGCGCGAGCGTCCGGGAGACCCCGCGCCGGGTGGCCGCCGCACCGGAGAAGGCCGAGGCCAAGCGCAGCGCCGCGGAGATCCGGGCCGCGCAGAAGGAACTCGGCAGGCTGGAGCGCAAGCTCGATCAGCTGTCCGCGCGCGAGGAGAAGCTGCACGCGGCGCTGGCCGAGGCGGCCACCGACCCGGCGCGGCTGATCGAGCTGAACACCGAGCTGAAGGCCGTGCTGGTGGAGCAGGACGAGGTCGAGGCCCGCTGGCTGGAGACCTCGGAAACGCTGGAATGACGCCGTGCCCGCCACTGCGGACGGGCGTTGACAACCAGACAGTAATCTTGCGCCCATGAGTCGGTTCGTGGACACCCTCGTCGCAACGGCGGCGGGGCGGGGTCAGCAGCGAGGCATGGTCACCGGGGAGCCGAAGGAACCGGTGCGCCGGACCTGGGCGCAGGTGCACGAGCAGGCCCGTGAGTTCGCCGGCGGCCTGGTCTCCGGGGGTCTCGAACCGGGCAGCGCGGTGGCGGTGCTGGCCGCCGCGCCGGTGCTCATCGCCCCGGCCGTGCAGGCGGTCTGGCTGACCGGAGGCAGCGTGACCATGCTGCACCAGCCGACCGCGCGCACCGATCTCGCCGAATGGGCCGAGGACACGCTGACCGTGCTCGGCATGATCGGCGCCGGGCTGGTGCTGCTCGGCGAGCCGTTCGACCAGCTCGCCCCG
The DNA here is from genome assembly GCF_002564045.1 of Amycolatopsis sulphurea. Classification (NCBI taxonomy): domain Bacteria; kingdom Bacillati; phylum Actinomycetota; class Actinomycetes; order Pseudonocardiales; family Pseudonocardiaceae; genus Amycolatopsis; species Amycolatopsis sulphurea. The sequence continues at coordinate 3,423,740 of NZ_PDJK01000002.1, forward strand.
GTGCTGGCGGAGAAGGGCATCCGGTACCGGCTGATCAGCGAGCTGACCGGGAGCGAGCCGCTGGCCGACCCGGTGCCCACGACGGAGGAGGACACCGCGCTGCTGCAGCTGACCAGCGGCTCCACCGCCGAACCGAAGGCGGTGCGGATCACCTACGGCAACCTCCACGGCAACATCAAGGCCATGATCGAGGGCGCGCAGTTCGATCTCGACCACGACGTGATGGTGTCCTGGCTGCCGACCTTCCACGACATGGGCATGGTCGGCTTCCTGACCCTGCCGATGACCCACGGCATCGAGCTGGTCAAGATCACCCCGGTCGAATTCCTCACCGGACCGCTGATCTGGCCGGAGCTGATCAGCAAGTACGGCGGCACGGCCACTGCCGCACCGAACTTCGCCTACGCCATCGTCGGGCGGCGCATGGCCCGGGTGGACGAGGACGACGCGTACGACCTGTCCACGCTGCGCATCGCGCTCAACGGCGCCGAGCCGGTCGACGAGGCGGCGGTGCAGACCTTCGTCGAAGCGGGCCGGCGCTTCAAGATGCGGCCCGAATGTGTGTTCCCCGCCTACGGCATGGCCGAGGCGACCCTCGCGGTCTCGTTCGCGCCGTTGCTGACCGGGCTCACCCTCGACGTCGTGGAAGCCGAAGCGCTCGAAGGGGACAACCGCGCGGTGCCGGTGCCCGAGGGCGATCCGCGCCGCGGTACGGAGGCGGTCCGGTCGTTCGCGGTGCTGGGCCGTCCGCTGGACGGGCTGGAAGCGGACGTGGTCGACGAGAAGGGCACCGTGCTCGGGGAACGCGAGGTCGGCGAGATCCGGCTGCGCGGCGAGGCGGTGACGCCGGGATACCTGACCGTGCACGGGCCACTGGCCACTCAGGACGCCGAGGGCTGGCTGCTGACCGGCGACCTCGGTTACCTGGTGGACGGCCAGATCGTGGTCTGCGGCCGGCGCAAGGACGTGATCATCATGGGCGGCCGCAACCTGTACCCCACCGACATCGAACGGGCCGCGGGCGCGGTGGACGGGGTCCGCGCGGGCAACGCGGTCGCGGTCCGGCTCGACGCGGGCAGCCGGCGCGAACGGTTCGCGGTGGTCGTGGAGTCCAAACTGGCCGGGGACGCCGAGACCGAACGCCGGCTGGCCAAGGAGGTCGTGGCCCGGGTGCGGGCCGCCGTGGACATGCGCCCGTTCTCGGTGGTGGTCCTGCCGGCGGGCAGCCTGCCCAAGACGCCGTCCGGCAAGGTCCGGCGGGCCGCCACCGCGCAGCAGTACGCCGAGCGGATCGCGAAGAACGCGGATTCCTGACCCGGCCGTGACCGCTGCGACCCGGTCGTGACAAAACCGGGAACCGAAGCCTGCGGGTCTGCGTTTACCGCAGAGCTTTACGTAGTGTTGCGATTTTCATGGCAAGCCGTCGCGGATTGTCTTTGACTGGCCGGAAGTCGTATTTCTGATAGAACTTTGCGGCATGGTCATCAATAGCGTCGACCACGACAAGCCGACCGCCTGCGCGGTCTGCTGCATCCAGGATTGTCGTGAGTGCATCGTGAAGTAGCTCGCCGCCGAGACCGAATCCCTGTATCTGCTGGTCAAGAGCCAGTCGGGCGAGCAGATAGCAGGGTATGGTCGTGGCTCCACCGGCTAGTGAGCTGCTCAGTTCTGCCCGGCTCACTGCATGGGGAGTTATCGAGTAATACGCGACGACTCTGTCATTTTCCGGTGTGACCCAGACTTGAGCTCTCGCCGTCCCTTGGTGCATTGCTCGGACGCTCTGCTCGTTCAGCCAGTCGTTGAGTGATTTCACGCCGCAATCGAAGCTGCTCAGCTCGTGGCCGGCGTTCAGGGCGACCGAGGTATGGTCCGTCACTGACGAAGGTACTTCCGCTCGTGCCGAGCCAAGTTCTGCAGGTTCGGCGCTTCGTCAGCCAGGTCCAGTGCGGCGTAGAGCCTGTCGAACTGCTCTGCCGGCATCATCGTGACGTCCGCGCGCGCCAGGACGTGATCCGCTGCTGCTGCGGCGGCGTGCACGACGAAGCCGCTGGTGGACTCGTGGGTAAGCTTGGCTGCCCGCTCGATTCGGGCCTTGACCTCGGGATCGAGCCGGAAGTCAAAGCGGGCTTCCTTGGTTGTCATGCACCCAATGTACGGCGTTTGTACGGAGTCTGACAAGTGTTACTTGTGGTGACGATTCGAGCGCTGGAAGATCCTTGAGGGCCGCTGAAAGCTTGGGCGGCATGACCGGCAACCCCCGCCGCGGAAACTGACGGCCGACCGAAGCCGGACCCGGCCCAAGCCGCCCCGCGACGGCTGGCACCGGCGCGTCGAGATGCCGGTGCCGCCGCGGTGACCGGGGGCCGCCCGGTGGTTCAGTGGCCGGGCACCTGCTCCGCCGGGGTGTCCGAGGCCGACCGGGCAGCGCGTTCCGCGGTGGCCTCGGCTTCCGCCCGGGCGCCGGGGACGAGCGGCGCGTGCTTGCCGGACCGGGTGGCCAGCTGCTCCTCCACCGCGTCGAGGAACTCGTCGACCTCGCGTTCGTCGTAGCCGCGCTTGCCGATCAGCGGCTTGCCGAACAGCACGTGGTGCACCTCCGCGGCGGTGAGATCGTCCTGGTCGGCGATCGTTTTCGCGATACGGCGGACGAAGTCGTCGACCTCGTGCTTGGCGTAGCCGCGGCGGCCGATCGGGGCGTTACCGAAGGCGACCTCGGCGAGGTCCTCGGCGGTGAACGTCATGGATCATTCTCCGATTCCGGGTCGGGATGGGACGAACTCCTTGATCCGTCCTAACCCCTCAGCCGGGCACCCGGAAGCCTGCAGGGCAGCGGACGACTCGATCAGGGAGCGGAAAACCGTCCATCGAGTGAGAACAAAATCACGGAACGCAACGGCCCATCACTCAGAGGGAGCAGTACATGCTCAACCCGCGTGGAACTCGTTCTGGGCCGCCGCGAGCCCCTGCGTGACCAGCGCTTCGGTGGCGTCCGCGCACCGGCTCACCTCGAACGGGAGCTCCTTGCGCTGGACGGCGGAGAAGTCCTTGAGCACGAAATCGGCCGGATCCTGGCGGCCGGGTGGGCGGCCGATGCCGAACCGCACCCGGTAGTACTCCCGGGTGCCGAGCGATTTCGTGATCGACCGCAGTCCGTTGTGCCCGTTGTCGCCGCCGCCGAGCTTCAGCTTCAGCGCGCCGAACTCCACGTCCAGCTCGTCGTGCACCACGACGATCCCGGACGGCGCCACCTTGAAGAACCGGGCCGCGCCGGCCACCGGGCCACCGGAGAGATTCATGAACGAGCGCGGCTTCACCAGCACCACGCGGCTGCCGGCCAGCCTGCCCTCGCAGACCTCGGCGCCGCTGCGGTGCGCCTTGAACTTCCCGCCGATCCGGCCGGCCAGCTCGTCGAGCACCATGAACCCGACGTTGTGCCGGTTGCCCGCGTACTGCGGCCCGGGATTACCGAGGCCGGCGAGCAGAATCAGCTCGCCGGCCCCGGGCAGGTCTTGACTCACGCGGTGAGGTTATTCGGCGGCTGCGGCCGCGGCCTCTTCGGCTTCGCCGGCCTCGTCGTCCGCGGAACCGCGCGGGGCCTCGTTGACGGCGACCACCAGCGCTTCGCCGTCGGTGACCAGCACGGCGCCGGGGGTCAGGGTGACCTGGGCGGCGGTGATCTGGGTGCCGGCGTCCAGGCCGTCCACGGAGACCTCGAACTGGTCCGGGATGTGCAGTGCCTCGACCTCGACCTGGAGCGTGTCCAGGTCCTGCGCGACCAGGGTGCCCGGGGTCGCGGAGCCGGTGACGACGACCGGCACGTCCACGGTGACCTTCTCGCCGCGCTTGACGACCAGCAGGTCTACGTGCTCGATGTAGTTCTTCAGCGGGTGCACCACGATGGTCTTGGTCAGCGCCAGCTCGCTGGCCCCTTCGAGGTCGAGGGTGATCACGGCGTTGCTGCCGTTCTCGCGCACGACGCGGGCGAACTCGATGGCCGGCAGCGCGAAGTGCCGCGGGTCCGAGCCGTGCCCGTAGAGCACCGCGGGGATTTTGCCGGCGCGACGGGTGCGGCGGGCGGCACCCTTGCCGAACTCGGTGCGCGGTTCGACGGAAAGACGTACCTCGGACACGGTCTAGCACTCCTTCAGCAACAAAGACGTACGGCAGGCGGCGGGGATCGTCGATCTCTGCCCGGGGGCGGTTGTGCACGGCGGCGAGTTCGCGGGCGTGAGCGGACCACGGGGCTTCTCGAGCCGCCGCGTCGATCACGCCGGGCACTGCGAAAGTGCGCCCGCCTCGCCGAGACAACTCGCCCAGTGTAGACCAGCGCGGGTCCGGCGAAACGCGGTGGGTGGGCGAGCGGTCGCCAACGGGTCGGTGACGACACGATTCCGATCCGGACGGGAGTGCGTCCGGGGTGGCATGATGCCCGCGGAAAGAGGGGCGTGATGCGTGCTCGATGGACTGCGGCAGCGGCGGTACTGCTGGGCGGGCTGCTGTCGGGCTGCCAGGTTTCGGTGACGGGTGCCGCCGGGCTGTCCGCGGCCGACCGGCAGCTCGCGCAGCAGCGTGCGGAGCAGCAGTCCGCCGTGGACGCCGCGTTGCAGGAGCTGGCGCAGGCACCGGCGCTGCACTACGACACGACCGTCAAGGATGCTTCGGGCAAGCCCGCCGAACTCGGCTTCCGCGTCACTCGCGGTGGCGACGGCCTGGGCGCGTTGCCGTTCGAGGGGCACCAGGTGCATCTCGTCGAGCCGAACGGACAGCTGTACCTCTCGGCGGCCGCGGAGTACTGGAAGTCGCACGGCCTTGAGGAGAACAGCACACAGTTCGGCACCGGCTGGGTACAGACAGTGGGCACGGAGCTGCCGATGGACCCGGCGGCGCGGCTGTCTCCGCCGAAGCTGGCCGATGCGTTGCGCAACGCGCTCCCCACGCTGTACCGCGCCGGTCCGCCGCAGCGGCAGAAGCTGGCCGACGGCACCGAGGTCTACGAGCTGGGCAGCCTCGGCGCGCTTCAGGTGAGCACCGCGCAACCGCACCGAGTGGTCTCCTTCTCACCCGCGCTGCTGGATCCGCGCAGCGGGCCGAAGCTCGGTACCGCGTTCCGGGTGCGGCCGCTCGCCGGGGCCGAGCTGAAGCAGTTCCACACCGATTTCGACGCCGCGGTCGACGGGCTCGGGCAGCCGTTCGACGGGCTCGCCCAGGCGAGTGTCACGGTGCTGAGCGACAAGCTGAACTGTCAGGACTTCGTGGGTTCTTGCAAGACCACTGTGGACGTGGCGAACAACGTCGTGGGCGGCAAGCCGGGCAGCAAGCCGACGGTGCACCTCACGCTTTCCGTGGAGATCAGCGCGGAGACGCTCGGTGTGGAGACCTGCACCACGCAGACCGACGCCGCGGCCGGCTCGACCGTCAGCATGTCCTGCTCGGTCAAGTTCGTCCTGCCGAATCGCACCGCGAGCTACCAGGTGCAGGCGAAGCCGGCCGCGGCCGGCGAAGTCCGCGTACCGGTCGACCCGAACGGGCTCAAGGCGAAGCTGGCCACCACCTTCGCCGCGCTCGGCGGCTGACCTGCACGCTCACCCGCAGGTGCGTCAGTTTCGTTGAAGTAGCCGAAGATCCGTCTCTACCATCGCCGCCGAAAGCGGATATTCGGTACTGGAGGCGGAAATGAGCAAGCTGGTGGTGTTCGGCGCGACAGGTTACGCCGGTGGCCTGATCACCGAGGAAGCGTTGCGGCGCGGGCATTCCGTGGTCGGGGTGGCACGCAAGGCAGCGGGGCTGCCGGAAAGCGTCGACGCGCGTTCGGGGTCGATTCACGACGCCACGTTCGTCGCCGAAGTGACCAGGGGCGCGGACGTGCTCGTCGTGGCGACCCACGGTGCCGCGGACGAACAGGGACACGGGCTGCTGGACGCGTTGCCCTCTCTCGTGGAGGCAGCCCGTGCCGCGAACGCGCGCTTGTCGTTCGTCGGCGGCGCCGGTTCGTTGCGGGTCAGCGAAAACGGCCCGCGGTTGATCGACACGCCGGACTTCCCGGCCGAGTACAAGGGCGAGGCGGGCAGCCACGCGGAGGTCTTGGAGGCGTTGCGCGCGCTGCCCGAGGGCGTGGACTGGTTCTACGTGAGCCCGGCAGCCGAGTTCGGCGCCTGGATCCCCGGCGAACGCACCGGCACATTCCGCGTGGGCGGCGATGTCCTGCTGACCGCCGCGGACGGGCACTCCCGGATCAGCGGTGCGGATTTCGCGATCGCCTACCTGGACGAGATCGAGCAGCCGAAGCACCCGCGTGCCCGGTTCTCCGTCGCATATTGAGCAGTCGGCCTTGGCAGCGGCCGGCACTGCCAAGGCCGCTGCGGGGCGATCAGCTGAAAGCTGTGAAGGGGCCCTTCACGGACTCAGAGTCCGTGAAAGGCCCCTTCACAGCGAGAGATAGGTCTCAGGCGGCGCCGTCGAACAGCGAGGTGACCGAGCCGTCCTCGAAGACCTGCTGGATCGCTTCGGCCAGCATCGGCGCGATGGACAACACGGTGAGCCCGGGGAACCGCTTCTCCGGCGGGATCGGCAGCGAGTTCGTCACGATGACCTCGCGCGCCTTGCACTCCGAGAGCCGCGCGGTGGCCGGATCGGACAGGATGCCGTGCGTGCACGCGATCACCACGTCCGCGGCGCCCTGCTCCAGCAACGCCTCGGTGGCCTTCACGATCGTGCCGCCGGTGTCGATCATGTCGTCGATCAGCACACAGAGCTTGCCCTCGACCTTGCCGACCACCCGGTTGGCCACGGCCTGGTTCGGCTTGTCCGGATCGCGCGTCTTGTGGATGAACGCGATCGGCCGGTCACCCAGCTGCTGCGCCCACTTCTCGGCCAGCCGCACCCGGCCGGAGTCCGGTGAGACGACCGTGATGTCGGCGTTGCCGTAGGTCCCGCGGATGTGGTCGGCGAGCACCGACTGCGCCATCAGATGGTCCACCGGGCCGTCGAAGAAGCCCTGGATCTGCGCGGTGTGCAGGTCCACGGTCATGATCCGGTCCGCGCCCGCGGTCTTGAACAGGTCCGCGATCAGCCGCGCGGAGATCGGCTCGCGGCCCTTGTGCTTCTTGTCCTGGCGCGCGTACGGGTAGAACGGCATGACCACGGTGATCCGCTTGGCGCTGGCGCGCTTGAGCGCGTCCACCATGATCAGCTGCTCCATCACGTACTCGTTGATGGGCGTGGTGTGCGCCTGGATGACGAACGCGTCGGTCCCGCGGACCGATTCCTCGAACCGCACGAAAAGCTCGCCGTTGGCGAAGGTGTGCGCGGTCTGCGGCGTGATCGTCACGTTCAGGTGCTGGGCGACCTCTTCCGCGAGCTCGTGGTGCGCACGGCCGGAGAAGAGCATCAGATTCTTCTTCGGCGTCCCTGACTTCGGACTCATGCTGGTGACTCCCGGTCGGTTCCTGCTGCTGACTCGGACACAACGGTGTCCTGCGCGGCGAGTGCGGCCTCGGCCGCCTTCGCCGCGGGCGTGCCCGGCCTGCGCCGGACCGCCCAGCCTTCGATGGTGCGCTGCGGGCCTGCCGACACCGCCAGGGAACCCGGCGGTACGTCGTCGCGGATCACCGCGCCGGCTCCACTGTAAGCGCCGTCTCCGATCTGGACTGGCGCGACCAGCGTGTTGTCCGCGCCGATGCGCACGTGCGAGCCGACCACGGTCTGGTACTTCTTGACCCCGTCGTAGTTCACGAACACGCTTGAGCAACCGATGTTGCTGTGCTCGCCGACGGTCGCGTCGCCGACGTACGTCAGGTGCGGCACCTTCGAGCCGGTGCCGATGTCCGCGTTCTTCGTCTCCACGAACGCGCCCAGCTTGCCCTTCGCGCCGAGCTTCGTGCCCGGCCGCAGGTAGGTGAACGGGCCGACGTTCACGCCGTCGCCCAGCTCCGCACCGGAGCCGTGTACGCGGACCACCGAAGCGCCTTCGCCGATCTTCACGTCGGTCAGAGTGGTGTCCGGGCCGACCACGGAGCCTTCGCCGACCGAAGTGGCGCCCTTGAGCTGAGTATTCGGCTCGATCAGTACGTCACGGGAGAGCGTGACGCCCGCTTCGATCCAGGTGGTGTTCGGGTCGATGACGGTGACGCCCGCGCGCTGCCAGCGCTGCACGATGCGGCGGTTGTACTCCGCGCCGAGTACTGAGAGCTGTACGCGGTCGTTGACGCCTTCGGTGACCCACGGGTCGTCGACGACGAGCGCGCCGACGCCCTTGCCGTCTTCGCGCGCGATGCCGAGTACGTCGGTGAGGTACAGCTCACCCTGCGCGTTGTCCGTGGACAGCCGCGACAGGCCTTCGGTGAGCATCGCCGCGTCGAACGCGTACACGCCGGAGTTGATCTCGGTGATCTCCAGCTGGTCCGGCGTCGAGTCCTTGTGCTCCACAATGGCCGTGACCGCGCCTTCGCCGTCTCGCACGATGCGGCCGTAACCGGTCGGGTCGGCCACGACGGCAGTGAGCACAGTCACCGCGTTGCCCGAGCCGTTGTGCTCGGCCAGCAGCGCGCCCAGCGTCTCGGTGTCCAGCAGCGGCACGTCGCCGTAGCTGACCAGCACCGTGCCGGTGAGCCCTTCGGGCAGCTCGTGCAGTGCGCAGGACACTGCGTGCCCGGTGCCCTTCTGCTCCTCCTGCACGGCGGTGGTGACCTCGCGGCCCAGCGCCGTGCCGACGCGGGAGAGTTCGGCCCCGACCGCGTCCCGCCCGTGGCCGATAACCACGACCAGATGCTGAGGCTGCAGCCCGGCCGCGGCGCGGACGGCGTGCTCCACCAAGGGCCGCCCGGCGATCGGGTGCAGCACCTTCGGGGTGGACGAGCGCATGCGGGTGCCCTCACCCGCGGCGAGGATCAACGTGCTCAGCGGGGTGGTCACAAGGCTCCCAACGATTCACCGGACGGCTGACGTCAGGCAAGAATCCTACGTGGGGTCCTCGGCGGCCCACGCGGGGTCGGCCGCGAAGCTCTCCGCGGAGTGTCCGGCGACCCCGTCCCCGGCCATCGAGTTGGCCGACGCGACCTGGTTCCCGCCGCCCCGTTTCGCCTGGTACATCGCCGCATCCGCGCGCGCGAGGACCTGCTCGGCCCGCTCCTGCGGGCGCAGGGAGACCAGTCCGATGGAGAGGGTGACGCCGTGCGAAAGGTGGTGCGGCAGCGACGCGACGGAGCTCGCTGCCCGGCCGAGCGCCATCTTCGCCGCGGACGCCGGCGTCCCAGGCAGCAGCGCGATGAACTCGTCGCCGCCGTAGCGGGCGACCACGTCGTCTCCGCGCAGGGTGTCGCGGAGCGTGCTCGCGACGACACGCAGCACGTTGTCGCCCTCCGCGTGCGACTGCTTGTCGTTGACGCCCTTGAAGCCGTCGAGGTCCACGAGCGCGACGGCGAGCGGCTGGGCGTCGGCCGAGGAGGACAGCGCGCGCAACCGCTCGTCGAGCGCGCGGCGATTCGGCAGACCGGTGAGCGGATCCTGCAGCGCCTGCTGGGTGATCGCCCCGTGTTCGGCCGAAAGCCGTTCGTGCTCGCGGCGCGCGTTGAGTGTGGCGATCTGGGATTCGCGCAGCGACCACATCTCCATCTCCAGCGCGGTGGCGTAGTCGATCAGGGACTGGTTCGCCGCTTCCGGATCGAGCCGGGCCAGCTCGCGCGTGATGGTGAGCCGCATCGAGGGCTGGGAAGGCGTTTCGGAGATCTCCCGGTGCGCCTCCCGCATCAAGCTCAGCGCTTCCGTGCGCCGCCCGGCTTCGTCCAGGCAGCGCCCGAGCGCGACCAGGACCAGCTCCTGCTCGTGCGGAAAGTGGTGTCCGTCATACAGCCGCTGCAGCCGCTCGACGTGTTCGGCGGCCGGGTGGTGCAGCGCGAGCGCGGCGGCCAGCATGCCCACCTGGTCCACCGCGGCGACGCCGGCCTTGCGCGGGAAGAGCGATTCGGCGAACGGCCCCTCCGCGGCGACCGCCATCGACGAGGCGGTGCGGAACTTCTCGGCCGCCTCGTCGTAGCGCTCGACGCGTTCCAGGCGCAGGCCCCAGCCGAGCAGCATCTTGACCCGGTTCATCAGCTGGAGGGTGATCTCGTGCGGGCTCGCGCTCTCCCGGATCGCCTGGTGCGCGCGCCCGATCACCTCCTCCGCCGCCTCGTACACGCCGAGCTGGTTGAGCACGATCCAGCAGTCGATCAGCGCGTTGGACTGCATCCGGTTCCAGTTGCGCACACTGACCTGGCGGTCCGGGATGGTCGAGTCGTCCAGGATCGCCAGCGCCCGGGCGATCTCGGTGAGCGCGGCGTCCTCCTGCGCGGCGAGCACCAGCCGCCGCCCGCGCAGCGCGTGCGCGTCCGCGCGCAGCAGCGACAGCCCGTGCCGCCGCGTGTGCGCGAGCATTTCGTCGAGCCGTGGTTCGGCCTCCGCGGCGAGGCCGCGGGTGACCAGCCGGGAGAACGCGGAGGCCCGCAGGAGCTGGGCGACGAGCGTGGGTTCCCCGCGGCGCAGGGTCTCCTCCAGCAGCTCGTCCATGATCGCGACGATTTCGAGCTGGCTTTCGTGGGCCTGGCGCTGCACGGCCGCGATCAGTTCCCGTGCGCGACCGACCAGCCACGCATCGGACATCTCGGCCAGGGTCGGGCGCCGAGCGCTCGTGGCGCCGCTCGCTTCCTCGCTCAGCCGCCCACTCCCATCGCCCGCGCCCGTCGTGCACCCTTGCCAGGACAGCTCCGCCGCCAGGATTCGAACCTGAACTGTCAGAACCAAAATCTGAAGTGCTGCCGATTACACTACGGCGGATCGAACCTGGTCAGAATAGCGATGATCGGTGACCGTGGTGGCAGGAGGGTGATCCAACCCGCGCCCGGCGCCGCGCCGGAACCGTCCGGATCGGGCGCGGAGCCGGACATTCCGGGCCTCCCCAGCGCGGGAAACCTCCTGTACCGTAACTTACGACACCGTAGGTAAGGGCACCCTTTCCAGGACCATACTGCAGGAAGAAGTGAACGTATGACGGCCACCCTCGACCGTTCCCAGCCCGCCGGAAAGCCGCCGAACGGCGCCAAGCCGATCATCGACGGGCATCGCTCGATGGGTCTGCAGATCACCGTCTACCTCGGCGTGCTGCTGCCGATCGTGGCGCTGCTCGTCGCCGTCCCGTTCGCCTGGGGCTGGGGGCTGAGCTGGCTGGACGTCGCGCTGTTCGTGGCCTTCTACGGCATCAGTGGGCTCGGTATCACGGTGGCCTACCACCGGCATTTCACGCACGGTTCGTTCAAGGCCAAGCCGTGGCTGCGCGTGGTGATGGCGATCTCGGGCAGCCTCGCGCTGCAGGGCCCGGTGATCACCTGGGTGGCCGATCACCGGCGGCACCACGCGTTCTCCGACCGCGACGGCGATCCGCACTCCCCGTGGGCCTACGGCACCTCGCCGGCGGCCATCGCGAAGGGCTTCTGGCACGCGCACATGGGCTGGCTGTTCGAGCGGGACCAGAGCAACCAGAGCCGGTTCGCCCCGGATCTGGTCAAGGACCCGGCGATCCGCAAGGTGGACGACCTGTTCTGGCTGTGGTCGCTGCTGTCGCTGACGCTGCCGGCCCTGCTCGGCGGGCTGCTGTCTTGGTCGCTGTGGGGTGCGGTCACCGCGTTGTTCTGGGCCGGGCTGGTGCGCATCTGCGTGCTGCACCACGTGACCTGGTCGGTCAACTCGATCTGCCACATGATCGGCGAGCGCCCGTTCGCCGCGCGCGACCGCTCGGCGAACTTCTGGCCGCTGGCGATCTTCTCCTTCGGCGAGTCCTGGCACAACCTGCACCACGCCGACCCGACCTCGGCCCGGCACGGGGTCAAGCGCGGGCAGATCGACATGTCCGCCCGGCTGATCTGGCTGTTCGAGAAGTTCGGCTGGGCGCACGACGTGCGCTGGCCGACCCCGCAGCGGCTGGCCCGCATCGCCGCCGAGGCGAAGTAGCCCGGCAACTACCCTGCTGGAATGGCGGGGAGACGACGGGCCAAACGTGAGGCCCTCACCGGGGCGCGACCGGCCGTTCCGGTGACCAGGGTGCGGATGACCGGCAGCGAGCGCAGGCAGCAGCTGCTGGACGTGGCGCGGGCGCTGTTCGCGGAAAAGGGCTTCGACGGCACGTCGATAGAAGAGATCGCGGCACACGCGAACGTGTCGAAGCCGGTGGTGTACGAGCATTTCGGCGGCAAGGAAGGCATCTACGCGGTCGTCGTGGACCGCGAGACCCAGCTGCTGCTCGACCGGATGGTCTCGGCCCTGCACGGCGGGCATCCGCGGGCGATGCTGGAGCAGGCCGCGACCGCGTTGCTCGGCTACGTCGAGGATTCCCACGACGGCTTCCGCATCCTGGTCCGCGATTCCCCGGTGGCCAGTTCCACCGGCACGTTCTCCACGGTGCTCAACGACATCGCCAGCCAGGTGGAGTACATCCTGGCCCAGCAGTTCGCCGCGCGCGGGTACGAGGAGAAGCTCTCCGCGCTCTACGCGCAGGCGCTGGTCGGCATGGTCGCGCTCACCGGGCAGTGGTGGCTGGACGCGCGCAAACCGAAGCGGGACGAGGTCGCCGCGCATCTGGTGAACCTGGCCTGGAACGGATTGTCGCACCTGGAGAACAAGCCGCGGCTGCTCGGCTGATCCTGCTCACCTGGGTGGGAGATCTGCGGCCAGTTCGCCTCGCGCGAACAGGTCGTCGAGGATCAGCGCGACGGCGGGGGAGACCTGCGCGCGGTCGGCGAGTGTGAGCCAGCCGAACGAAGCGATCTCGCTGCTCGCGGTCAGTTCGCCGGTGTATTCCGCGGTGTAGCAGGTCATTCGCACGAGCACGCCGTCCGCGCGGCCATGTGCCTGGGTTTCCCACACCCCGGCCGGCCGGGCCGTCACCGGGTCGAGCGTGACCGACAGCTCCTCGGCGATCTCCCGTATCAGGGTGGCCACGTCCGATTCCCCGGGTTCGCGCTTGCCGCCGGGCAGGTACCAGGTGTCCTTGCCCGCCGAACGCGCGGCGAGCACCCGGCCGTCGACCACGTGCAGCCAGGCCACTTTGTCGATCGCGGTCATGCCGGCGAGCCTAACCCGGTTCGCGCGGACCCCTCCGCCGGTACCGCAGGGTCCCGGCAAAGTCGGTCGAGGACCCGTGATCAGCAGAGTGCCGTGGCTGCCGCGTCATCATCGATGGCGGTTGCCCTCTCGATCGATTGCGCCCGGCAGCGGGCGAAGCGGAGGTGTTCGAGGTGCGCGACCACCTCGTGGTGTGCGCCGGGCCTGTCTCGGGTCTGTGAAGGGTCCCTTCACGGACTCAGAGTCTGTGAAGGGCCCCTTCACGGACTCAGAGTCTGTGAAGGGCCCCTTCACAGACCTCCGCGGTCGGCGAAGGGTCCCTCACGCCGACTTTGCCGACACCCTGGCCGGTTGGGCCAAGGCCGCGCTGGAGGCGTGGAACACCGATCTCGCCCGCTACCTCGGCCCGCGCCGGATCACCGCGAACATCGTTGCGCCCGGCCTGGTCGTGGACACCGGGTTCTTCCACGGCAAGCTCACCGGCGAACGCCGGGAACAGCTGATCGGCGCCACGATGACCGGCCAGGCCGGGCGCCCCGAGGACGTCGCCGCGGTGGTGCGGTTCCTGGCCGCGCCGGAGGCCGGGCACATCACCGGTCAGGTGGTGCACGTGAACGGCGGTGCCTACTCCGGCTGAGGCGGCGCCGGGGTCACCCGCAGTACTTTGTCGTTGTCGCCGTTCGAAGTCGTCACGTACAGCGAGCCGTCCGGGGCGCTGCGCACGGCTCGCAACCGGCCGAACCGGTCGTCGAACTCCGGCGGCAGCGTGACGCTGGTGACCTTCGCGTCGGCATCCAGGTGCAGCAGCAGGAGTTTCTGCCCCTTCAGCGCGACCACGGCCAGCGCGCCCTCGTCGGTACCCCATTGCGGCCCGGTGAGGAAGGCGTCCCCGCTGATCGCCTCGGTGGTCGACCCGGAGGTCCACAGTGGACGAACGGCGTCCGGGAACCGGTCGGTGTCGGTCATCGGCACGGTCTCGTCGTACTGGTCGTCGGTGCCGCCTTTCGACGGGTCCCAGCCGTAGTTTCCGCCCGGGCGCACCAGGTTGACCTCGTCGTCGAAGCTCGGCCCGTGCTCGGCCGTGACGATCTGCCCGGTGCCCGGCCGGATCGCCACGCCCTGCACGTTGCGGTGGCCGTAGCTGAGAAGGCGCCGCTCAGCCGGGTCCGCCGAGGACGGGAAAGGGTTGCCGGGCAACGGTTCCCCGGTCTTCGCGTCGATGCGCAGCACCTTGCCGCCGAGGCTGTGCCGATCCTGGGCGACGGAGGCTTTCGCGGCGTCCCCGGTGCCGACGAGCAGGGCGCCGTCCGGGCCGAGCGTGGGGCGGCAGCCGGAATGCCGTCCGCTCGGGTTCACCGGGAGGCCGGACAGCAGGACCCGCACCTTCTCGGCACTCGCGCCGTCCGCGGCGAGCCGCCAGGTGACCAGCCGGACGTCCACCGCCCGGCCGTTTTCCTGGTGTGTCTGGCAGGTGGTGAACTCGCGCGAGGTCGCGAAGTCCGCGGCCGGTACCAGGCCGAGCAGGCCGCCTTCGCCCGCGACGAGGACGTCCGAGAAGTCCGCTCGCACGTCGAGGACCCGGCCTTCGCGCACCAGCGCGAGTTTGCCCGGCCGCTGCGGCACGAGCAGCGCGCCGTCCGGGAGGAAGCCGACGTCCCAGCCGTGCGTCAGCCCGTGCGCGATCTCCTCCACTCGGAACCCGCGGCTGGGCGTGTCCGGCGCTGGTGAGCCGGTCGCGCCCGAGCAGGCGGTGAGCACCATCGAGGAGGCGAGCAGGGCAGCCAGGCAGCGGCGCATGTGCTCATCATGCCCCACGAATCGGGCGAGTACCGCGCAACGGCCGGGTCGGATCAATACGGACTCATCGGCGAACGACCACTGCGCGTATCCGCGCCGCACTCGACGTCGAGGTGTTAGTGCGCCGTAGGCGGCACAGACACGAACGTTCGGCCACTTTTGCTTGTATAGGCCAAAAGTACTACTGCGAGCCTGCTGTCTCCGCAGGCCTGTTTCACGACGTTCGCGCACGTGCACGCAGCATGGACGACGCCGGCTCGCCGATTCGCTCGTCTGCTGCGAAGCCGCAGTTGTCGAGCGCACCCGCGTCGTGTGGCAGAACATGCCACCTGCGTACGTCGATCGCGCGGCCCTGTTGGCAAAGTCGGTGTGAGGGGTCCTGCGCAGACGGCGGAGGTCCGTGAAGGTCTGTGAAGGGGCCCGAGACAGGCCCGGCGCACACCACGAGGTGGTCGCGCACCTCGAACACCTCCGCATCGCCCGCTACCGGACGCAACCGACGAAGATGGCAGGCACGGCCGATGATGACGCAGCAGCCACTACTCTCCCTGCTGATCACGGGCAGTCGACCAACTTTGCCGAGGCCATGGGGATGCTGGTGCAGCGCGGGACTCTCACTTGGTTGCTGGCGCGTCCAGTCGCCGTTGTCGCGGCCGTTGCGGGCGATCAACTCGGCTATCTGGAAGGCCGCATGTGGGGACCGAAGCTGCGTACGTCCCGCGTCGCTCGTCGAGTAGGCACCGAACGCTGGAACAAGGCCGAAGCAACTGTGGCGTGCTATGGCATACCGGCAGTGATCATTGGTCGTTGCCTGGCGGGCATTCGCACGGTCGTGCCCCGCATCGCCGGTTCCAGCGGGTTGCCGTACCGCCGCTTTCTGGCCGGTAGTTGTCTTTGGGCCGGAGTGGAACTGTCTGCGGGACAGTTCACCGGTTGGGTTGCCCTGTGAGGCCCGTCTGATTCTTTGCCCCGCTCGCGTTCACCCGCAGGTCGTGGACGGCTCCCGGGCGTCCGGCCGCCCGGCGGCCATCGCTTCCGGATCACCCACCCGGTCGGCCCGTTCGCGGCGTCAGCGAAATTGGGTCGGTCCCGGGACGTAGGCTGGTGCAGTGACCGACGCTCCACTGTCCGGACTCCTCCAATCCATCCTTCCCGACCCGGCCCTGCGCGGCGTTGTCGAGCGCGCCGGCGCACCGCTGCTTGAGCTGCAGGGGGCCGTCGCGGTCCGCCAGCTCGTCGCGGCCGCGCTGGCCGAAGATCCCGGCCGCGGCGGGGCCGGGCGGCCGGTGCTCGCCGTGACCGCCACCGGGCGCGAGGCCGACGAGCTGACCCTCGCGCTCACCGATCTGCTCGGCCGCGGCCGGGTGGCCGGCTTCCCGTCCTGGGAGACGCTGCCGCACGAACGGCTCTCGCCGCGGGCGGATACCGTCGGGCGGCGGCTGGAAGTGCTGCACCGCCTGCACGTGGGCGACGACGAGCTGCGCGTGGTCGTGTCCACCGTGCGCAGCCTGATCCAGCCGATGGCCCCCGGCCTCGGCTCACTCGCGCCGATCGACCTGGTGGTCGGCGAGGAGCAGAGCTTCGAGGCGCTGCTGGAGCGGCTCGTCGAACTCGCCTATACCCGCGTCGACATGGTCGAGAAGCGCGGGGAGTTCGCCGTCCGCGGCGGCATCCTCGACCTGTTCGGGCCGACCGCGCAGCATCCGGTCCGGATCGAGTTCTGGGGCGACGAGGTCAGCGAGATCCGCGCGTTCGCGGTGTCGGATCAGCGGTCGCTGCCCGGCGAGATCCCGCGGGTCACCGCGCCGCCGTGCCGGGAGCTGCTGCTCACCGCCGAGGTCAAGGCCCGCGCCGCCGATCTGGCCACCACCTACGAGGCCGATGCGCACCTGGCCGAGATGCTCACCAAGCTCTCCGGCGGCATCCCGGTGGAAGGCATGGAAGCGCTGATCCCGGTGCTCTGCCCGGGCGAGCTGGAGCTGCTCACCGACGCGCTGCCGGAGGGCAGCCACGTGCTGCTCGCCGATCCGGAGAAGATCCGCGCCCGGGCCGGCGACCTGGTGCGCACCGGGCAGGAGTTCCTCGAAGCCTCCTGGACCACCGCCGCCGCGGGCGGGCAGGCGCCGATCGACCTCGGCGCGTCGGCCTACCGAGGGCTGGCCGAGATCGCCCGGCACGCGCAGGACACCCGGCGGTGCTGGTGGACGCTGACCCAGCTGACCAGCGAGGATCCCGACATCCTGCGGATCGGCATCGAACCCGCGCCCGCTTATCGCGGCGAGCTGGACCGCGCGATGACCGATCTGCGCGCGCATCTCGCGAGCGGCGGCACCGGCGTGCTCGTGGTCGCCGGGCAGGGCACCGCGAGCCGGGCCGTGGAGCAGCTGCTGTCCGCGGACGTCCCGGCGAAGCAGGAGAGCGCGCTCACCGAAGCACCGGCGTCCGGTGTCGTCACGGTCACCTGCGGTGGGCTCGCCGACGGGTTCGTGGCCCCGGCGCGGGCGCTGGTGGTGCTGTCCGAGGCCGACCTCACCGGCCGCGGCGCCACCGCCGGATCGTCCACAAAGGACCTCAACACCAAGATGCCCTCGCGCCGCCGCGGCGCGGTCGACCCGCTCGCGCTCAAGGCGGGCGACTACGTGGTGCACGACCAGCACGGCATCGGCCGGTTCGTGGAAATGGTGCAGCGGACCCTGAAGGACTCCGGCGGAGCCTCGGTGACCAGGGAGTATCTGCTGCTGGAGTACGCGTCGTCCAAGCGCGGCCAGCCCGGCGACCGGCTGTTCGTGCCCACCGACCAGCTCGACGAGGTGTCCCGCTACGTCGGCGGGGAGCTGCCCACGCTGAACAAGCTGGGCGGTTCGGACTGGAAGAACACCAAGGCGCGTGCGAAGAAGGCGGTCAAGGAGATCGCCGCCGAGCTGGTGCAGCTCTACGCCGCGCGCCAGGCCGCGCCCGGTCATCCGTTCGGCCAGGACACCCCGTGGCAGCACGAGCTCGAGGACGCCTTCCCGTTCACCGAGACCAACGACCAGCTCGCGGCCATCGACGAGGTCAAGGCCGATATGGAGCGCGGCGTCCCGATGGACCGGGTGATCTGCGGCGACGTGGGCTACGGCAAGACCGAGATCGCGGTGCGCGCGGCGTTCAAGGCGGTGCAGGACGGCAAGCAGGTCGCCGTGCTGGTGCCCACCACCCTGCTCGCCCAGCAGCACCTCAACACCTTCGGCGAACGCATGCGGTCCTTCCCGGTCACCGTCAAGGGCCTGTCCCGGTTCACCAACAAGTCCGAGGCGGACGTGATCCTGGAACAGCTCTCGGCCGGCGAGGTGGATGTCGTGATCGGCACACACCGGCTGCTGCAGACCGGAATCCGGTATAAGGACCTCGGCCTCGTGATCGTCGACGAGGAGCAGCGGTTCGGCGTCGAGCACAAGGAGCACATCAAGGCCCTGCGCACACACGTCGACGTGCTCACCATGTCCGCCACGCCGATCCCGCGCACCCTGGAGATGTCGCTCGCGGGCATCCGGGAGATGTCCACCATCCTGACCCCGCCGGAGGACCGGCACCCGATCCTCACCTACGTCGGCGCCTACGACGACAAGCAGGTGGGCGCGGCCATCCGGCGGGAGCTGCTGCGCGACGGCCAGGTCTTCTACGTGCACAACCGGGTCTCCTCGATCGAGAAGGCCGCGCGCCGGATCCGGGAGATGGTGCCGGAGGCGCGCGTGGTCACCGCGCACGGGCAGATGAACGAGGAGAAACTCGAGAAGATCATCCAGGGGTTCTGGGAGAACGAGTACGACGTACTGGTCTGTACCACGATCGTCGAGACGGGCCTGGACATCTCCAACGCCAACACGCTGATCGTGGAACGCGGCGACATGCTCGGCCTGGCGCAGCTGCACCAGTTGCGCGGACGCGTCGGCCGCGGCCGGGAGCGCGGGTACGCCTACTTCCTCTATCCGCCCGAGGCGCCGCTCACCGAGACCGCGCACGACCGGCTCGCCACCATCGCGCAGAACACCGAACTCGGCGCCGGGATGGCGGTCGCGATGAAGGACCTGGAGATCCGCGGCGCGGGCAACATCCTCGGCGCGGAGCAGTCCGGGCACATCGCCGGAGTCGGCTTCGACCTGTACGTCCGGCTCGTCGGCGAGGCCGTGGAAGCCTTCCGCAGGCACGCCGGCGCCGAGACCAGCGAAGACGAGGAGCTCGCCGAGGTCCGCGTCGATCTGCCGGTGGACGCGCACCTCCCGCACGACTACGTCCCCGGCGAGCGGCTCCGGCTGGAGGCCTACCGCAAGATCGCCGCGGCCCCGGATCCGGCGGCGCTGGACGCGGTCCGCGAGGAGCTGATCGACCGCTACGGCCAGCCGCCCGCCCCGGTCACCCGGCTGCTCGCCGTGGCCGCGTTCCGGCACGCCTGCCGTGCCGCCGGCGTCACCGAGGTGGCGGTGCAGGGCAGCACCATCCGGTTCGCCCCGCTGCCGCTGGCCGATTCCCAGATGGTGCGGCTGAAACGCTTGTATCCCAAGGCGTTGTACAAGGCGGTCACGAACACCGTCTCGGTCCCCAAGCCGACCGAAGGCCCGGCGGGCGGCCGGATGGGGGCGCCCGCGCTGCGGGATCAGGAGCTGCTCGACTGGTGCACGAAACTGCTGGCCCAGTTGACCAAGACCCCGGCCGTGGTCTGAGGTGAGCACCGAAATTGCCGCGACGGTATTGCGTTTCTGGGGCAGGCGTGTGAGAGGGTAGGGCCTGTGATGCGGATCATGAGGCGCCCCCGCGCGCTCGTCGCCGTCGTTGCCGGAGCGTTTCTCCTCGCCGGGTGCGGTGCCGGTCCGGGCCAGGTGGGCATGGCCGCGCTCGTCGACGGCAAGCTCACCACGATCGACCAGGTGCAGGGCCTGCTGAACCGCGCGGTGCGCGAGCAGCCCTTCGCCCGTGAGCTGGCCGCGCAGCACAAGCTCGACCTCGTCGGCCGCGAGATCGTCCGGCAGGCGGTGCTGCACGAGGTGCTGGCCAAAGTGGCGCAGAAGGAAGGCGTCACCGCCGACGCGGACGCCATCGACGCGGTCGCGCAGAAGGATCCGCTGGGCGGTGCGCTTCCCGCGGCCGCCGCGCAGGACGAGGCGGCCGGGGTCACCCAGCTCGTGTGGCGGCTGCGCGACCACCGGGAAGCGCTGACCGACCAGTACCTGGAGCAGAAGCTGGCGGTGAAGTACCTGCCCTCGCTCACCGTCAACTTCGACTACACCAGCGTCGGCGCGCCCTCTTCGGACGGTCAGGCACCGTCTGTCGACGCGAAGACCGCGCGCGGCGAGGCGATCGCCAAAGCCCAGGAGTACGCGAAGAACCCGGGCGCCATCACCGCCGAGCTGCAGGGCGGGGCGCAGGGCAATGTCGGGCAGCAGGTGCCCGCGCTGTCCTCGCCGGCGGACGCGGCGACCGTCCTTTTCGGCGTGCCGGCGAACACCGCCATCGCGTTCCAGCCGAACCCGGCCGCCGCGCCGACCTGGTGGGTCACCGCCGTGGTGCGGCAGCGCGCGACCGGCAAGCAGGTGGCCACCGACCAGGTCCAGCAGCCGACCGCGGCCCAGCTCGGTGCGATCGGGGTCCGGCTGCTGCAGCCCTACGTCCAGGAGGCCGACTACAAGATCAACCCGCGGTACGGCGTGTGGGATCCGGTCGGGATGAACCTCGCGCCGAACAGCGCCGAGCTCGCCGGTGTCGTCCTGCCGGTGCAGGGCGCCATCCCGGCACGGCCATGACCGGCCCGGTCGTCGTGCTCGTCCGGGGGGACGCGATTCCCGCGGCGGCGCTGCCCTTGCTGCGCTCCCCGGCCGCTTGCGCGGCGGCGGACGTCGATGCCGAGTGGCTCGGCCTGCCGCCGGTCGCGACGATGGCTGCCGGGCAGGATCTCGTGCTCGTGGCCGCCTCCCGTGCCGAGCCTGGCGCGGCGGAGCTGATCAAAGCCGGTGCGCGGGTGATCGAGGCGCCGATGCCGCCGCTCGTCGAAGCCGTCGAGGTGATGGACCGGCTGCGCTCGCCCGGCGGTTGCCCGTGGGACGCCGCGCAGACGCACGATTCCCTGCGGCAGTACCTGGTCGAGGAGACCTACGAACTGCTCGACGCGATCGAGGAGAACGATCGCGAGGCGCTGCGCGAGGAACTCGGCGACGTCCTGCTCCAGGTGCTCTTCCACGCCAGGGTGGCCGCCGAGGACGCGCGCGATCCGTTCACTGTGGACGATGTGGCGCGGGCACTGGTGACCAAGCTCGTCAGTCGCCATCCGCACGTGTTCGCCGACGCGGACCGCATGTCCAGCGCGGCTGGGCAGGAAGTGCAGTGGGAAGAGCTGAAGCAGGCCGAGAAACAACGTAAGTCCATTGTGGACGGCGTGGCGCTCGGCCAGCCCGCGGTCGCGCTCGCCGGCAAGCTGGGGCAGCGCAGCGGGCGCGCGGGTGTGCCCCTCGACCTGTTCCCCGGCGGTACCGAGGCCGCCGCGCAGCTCTTCCGCGTCGCCGCAACCGCCCGGCGGGCCGGGGTGGATCCGGAAGGTGAGCTGCGCGCGGTCGCCAAGCAGTTCGCGCAGGACATCCGGGCCGCCGAGGCCGCCGCCCGCGCGAACGGGGTCGAACCGGCGACGCTGGAGGCCGAGGGCTGGCGTCGGTTCTGGCCGTCCGTCTGAGGTGAACCGGGCGTTCTCTCGGCGAAGCCGGGTCGGCGTCCACCCATTCGGCTGAGTTGTGAGGCAGCCCACTCCCGGATGAGAACCGATTTCCGGATCTTGGCGTCTTGCCTGGTGTGAAGCACAAGCCCGCCCCGGAGCCGGACGAGGAACAGCTCGTCCGGCGCACTGCGCGGGGTGATCGTGCGGCGTTCGAGGAGTTCTACCGCCGCACCTCGCCCTGGCTCGCGGTCCGACTGCGCCGCCGCTGCAGCGACGAGCAGATCGTCGCCGAGGTCATGCAGGAGACCTATCTGGCCGTGTGGCGTGCCGCGGGGTCGCTCGCCGGTTCCGCGACCGGCGGCTCCGCCGTGGGCTGGGTGTGGACGATCGCGGCGCGGCGGCTGGTCGACGCCTTCCGCCGCCGCGCGCACCACGCCCAGCCGCCTGCCGCCGCGTACACCGCGGTGGTCGCGCCCGCCGCCGAAGAGGAGGCGCTGGCCGATTCGGTCGGCGATTCCGTCGGCGATGCGCTTCGCACGCTCGCGCCCGAGCTGCGTCAGGTGCTCCAGGCCATGGTTCTGGACGGATTGTCGGTCCGGGAGACCGCGGTCCTGCTGGGGCTGCCGGAGGGCACGGTGAAGACCCGGGCACGCCGTGCCCGGATCACGATGCGGGAGGCGCTGTCGTGAACGAGATCGCCATCCCCCCGCTCCGCGAAGGAGGTCCTGCTGTGAACCACGTGCCCGATCGGATGCTTGCCGAATACCTGGCCGGCGGTGCGCTGCCGGGCGATCAGGAGTGGGCGATGGAAGCGCATCTGGAGACGTGCGCGCAGTGCCGCGCCCGGCTCTCGGGCGCGCCCACCATGGCCGAGTCCGGCCTTCTCGACGCCGTGTGGGCCGGTCTGGAGCCGCGGCTGGCCGGGCAACCGGCCCCGCGATGCCACCGGGTGCGGGCCTGGTTGCATCGCTGGGCGACCCCGGCGATGGTGCCCTGGCTCGCGATGGTCGCGGTGGTCCTGGCGATCACCGTGATCCTGGACCGGATGGGCGACGGCAGTCGTTCGCTGCTGCAGCTGTTCGCGCCGGTACTGCCGGTGTTCGGGGTGGCCGCGGCGTGGTCGCGGGGACTCGACCCGGCCTACGAGCTGACCGCCGGCTCGCCGCGCGCCGGGCTCGAACTGGTGCTGCGGCGCAGCGCCGCGGTGCTGCTGCCGTTGGTGGCGATCCTGCTGCCGGCCGGCTGGTTCACCGGTGCGAACCTCGGGCTGGTGCTCCTGCCCGCGCTCGGTTTCAGCACCGGCACGCTCGCCCTCGGCTCGCTCATCGGAGTCGGCTGGGCGGCTTCGATCCTGAGCGGGGTGTGGCTGGGTGCGCTGGTGGTGCCGGCGATGAGCATGGACGACTCGGTCGCGCTGGAGCCCGCCGCGCTGCCCTACTGGATCGCGCTCGTCGTGCTGACCGCCGGTTTCGTGGTGTTCCGCAAGGACACCTTCATGCGGCTTGCCGCAACTCGTTGAGATAGAGGAGAAACAGATGCGGGCCATGGATGCCGCGGAGGTCGCCCCGGCGACGTATGCCTGGGAAATCCAGGCAGAAGGCCTGAAAGTGCGGGTCGGGCGCAAACGGCTGGCGGTCGACGGGCTGGATCTTTCGCTCGGGATCGGGGTGCACGGGCTGCTCGGCCCCAACGGCGCGGGCAAGACCACGCTGATCCGGGCGCTGGCCACGGTGCTGCGCCCGGAGGCGGGCCGGCTGGCCCTGTTCGGTCAGGAGGTGGGCAGGCTCGACCAGCGGGCGATGCGCCGCCGGATCGGCTATCTGCCGCAGGCATTCGGCTACTACAAGCGGTTCACCGTGCGCGAGTTCGTCGAATATCTGGCCTGGCTCAAGGAAATGCCGAAGCAAGAGATACCGGGGGCGGTGCAGCGCGCGATCGAGCGGGTCGGCCTCGCCGACCGCGCCGACGACAAGTTGAAGACTCTCTCCGGTGGCATGGTCCGCCGGGCGGGGATCGCCCAGGCGATCGTGAACGACCCGCAGATCCTGCTGCTGGACGAGCCGACCGTCGGTCTCGACCCGGCTCAGCGGGTGCGATTCCGGGAGCTGATGCAGGAACTGGGCCGGGAGTCCTGCGTGCTGGTGTCCACTCACCTGGTCGAGGACGTGGCCGCGGCCTGTTCCGACGTGGTCCTCTTCGCCGCCGGCAAGCTGGTTTTCCAGGGCACGCCGGACGATCTGGCCGCTGCGGGCAGCGCGGCAGACATCGGCGACAGCCCGATCGAACGTGGCTACTCGGCGCTGCTCGGGGACCGCGCGGGGAGGGAGTCGTGGTGAGAATGCTGCGCGTCGAACTGCGGCGCACGATCGCGCTCTGGCTCCCGGTCGCCATAGTGGTGGTGGCGGTGGCGATCCTGCTGATGTACCGCGCCCCGCGAATGACGAGCGCCGTACCCTGGGGACTCGACTCGCCAGGGACGGTGGAGTGGACGCGATTTTCCCTGATCTTCCTGTGGCCGATCATTGTCGGCGCGGCCGCGATCCAGGGTATGCGGGAAAGCCGCGCCGGGGTCGGCGAGCTGTTCTCCTCGACACCCCGTCCGACCGCGCATCGGGCGCTGATTCTCAGCCTCGCGGTCGGCCTCGCGGTCGTGGTGGGTTACCTGCTGCTGCTCGTGACGGGACTCGTCCAGGTGGCGGTACACGGCGGGATGTTCACGGCCGCTTCGCTGGTCTCGGTGGTGCTCGGGTTCGTCGCGGTGCTCGCCGGGGTCGCGCTCGGCCTCGGCGTCGGCCGATTGCTCCCGCATCCGGTCACCGCGCCGGCCTTGACCGTGCTCGCGCTGGTGGCCACGGTCGCCGGGCTGGTGGCGACCCAGGACGCCAGCCCCCAGGGCAGTTCGGTGCCGAGTTGGCTCACCGACCTGTCGGTCGCGGTGAGCCCGCCCGAGAGTGCGTTCCTGCTGCCCTCCGCGGGGTTCACCATCGGTCAGCTGTGCTGGCTTTCCGGGCTCACCGCGACCGGCCTGCTGGTGCTGATGGTCCGGCCCCGCGCCCGGTTGCTCGCGGTCCTGCCGGTGGTGGCCGGACTCACGGCCGCGTTGCTGGTCTTCCCCGCCGACAGAGCGGGCAATCTGACCCCGGACAAGACGGCGAGCGCGCTGGTCTGCGACGGCCCGGTGTGTGTGACGAAGCTGCGCGAGAAGTGGCTGCCGACGTTGGCCGGTCCGGGCAAGGAAGCCATCCAGGCACTGCAGAAACTGCCGCAGCACCCCGAACGGGTCGAAGAGTCGACCGAGTCCAATAACTATTACCTGAGGGGGCAGCGGGACCCAGCGCGGCTGCTGGTCCCGTATTCGTCCACGACTTACGTGCCCGTCAGTGACCTGACCGCGGTGCTGCTGGACGGAGCCGGAACCCCACGGTGTATCCCTAGCCACTACGACAGCCCGGAGGAGAAGCGCGAGACGGTGGCGCGGTGGGTGATGCAAGGCTGGCTCGCCGGTTCGGCGACGCCGCCTCCGGCCAAGTCCTACCAGCAGCGGGATGCGGCAGAATTGATGCCGCCGGTGTGGACCGCCCTGCACGCGTTGCCTGAGCAGGAGCAGATCGCGCGTGTCGCCGCGGCGCGGCAGGTCGAGCTGACTTGCCAGGGTGACCCGCTGGCCGCGCTCACCGGAGGCGCGGGCTGATGCGCTGGCTCACGTTGTACGCGCGTTCCCGGCACGTGCCGGTCGTGGTGGCGCCGCTGCTGCTGTCGGTCGTGCTGACCTGGTGGTTTGCCGAGGACAAGTGGACGCCCTTTGCTGCGACGCTCGGGCTGGGCCTGGCAGTCGTCTTCGCCGCGAGCGGGCTGAGCGGGCAGGACATCGACCTCGACCGCACGGCCGGGTTCAGCTGGTTTCCCCGGCGGCTCGCGCATCTGCTGCTGATCGGGGTGGTTGCCGCCGGTGTCATGCTCGCCGTGCAGGAAGCCGGCGACGTCCAGGTCGAGAGTGCGCTGATCGTCCGCGACACGGCCGGCCTGCTCGGCCTGGCCGGGCTGGCGGCCGTGCTGTTCGGCGGCCAGTTCGGCTGGACCCTGCCACTGGGCTGGACCATGCTGGGATTGGGCACGCCCGATGAACCGGAGACGCTGAATCGGGTCTTCACGTGGCTGCGGCTGCCGGCCGACGATGCGTTGTCCTGGTGGCTGGCGGGGGTGCTGTTCGTGCTGGGCGCCGGTGGATACGCGATGGCGGGTGCCCGCCGCTGACCTCGATGACGTGCCTGCGGCGAATCTCGCCGCGGGCACGTCGCCGGTTCAGGCCCTACCCGTTCAGACGCTGCGGTTGTTCGGCACCAGATCGAGCGGATCGTGGTCCGGATCGTCGATGCCGAAGCTGATGATGCGCTCGGGGTGGATGCGGATGGCGGCGTCGTCCAGGTGACCGTCGGTGGTGAAGGCGTCCGGGATGCCCTCCGCGTGCCCACGGATCTCCAGGCAGCGCACGCGCATCGGGTCCAGCGAAGGGCGGTCGTCGATGACGAAGGCCGCCCGTCCGTTGGCTTCGACGTTGCGGTACTTGCGGCTGCGGGTGAGGTGGTATCCGGTCACGTCGATCGCGCGGGCGTCCGGGTTCCAGGTGAACCCGACCGGGCTGACCTGCAGGGTGCCGTCCGGGTGCTGGGTGGCCAGCCGGCCGAGGTCGTGTTCGGCGAGGAACGCGAGTTCCGCTTCGGTGAACATGTTTCCAGCGTGCGACCTCGAGTGCACTCGAGGTCAACACCCGGACGGCCCGAGTTTCAGGTGAACAGCCCGTCGCCCCAGTTCGAGGTCGGCGTGAGCCCCGGCGGAACGGCGAAATGCGCGGATCCGGTGTGCTGCACGTACTCCATCATCGCGTCCTTCGCGGACAACGCCTGCTGCATCGGGATGTACTGCTTGCGCGTGTCCCGGTTGAAGGCCAGGAAGAACAATCCCGCTTCGAGGTGCCCGACACCGTCGGAGCCGTCGACGAAGTTGTAGCCGCGGCGCAGGATCCGGGCGCCGTTGAGCGTCTGGTGCGAGGCGAGCCGGACGTGCGCGTCCGGCGCGATCAGCGGCACGCCGCCCGCCCCGCCGACGTCCAGATCGACCTGGTCGAACTCGCCGGTCTGGCCGAGTGGCGCGCCGGTGCCTTTGGTTCGTCCGACGATCTGTTCCTGCCCGTCCAGCGTTTCCCGGTCCCAGGTTTCGACGTGCATCCGGATCCGGCGGGCCACCAGGTAGGTGCCGCCCGCCATCCAGGCCTGCCCGTCGCCGGACTGCGCCCACACCTGCTCGCGCAGGACGTCGGTGTCCTCGGACTTGACGTTGTTGGTGCCGTCCTTGAAACCGAACAGGTTGCGCGGGGTCTGCTGCGCCCGTGAGGTCGACGAACTGCGTCCGAACCCGAGCTGCGACCAGCGCACCTCGGTGACCCCGAAGCCGAGCCGCACCAGGTTGCGCACCGCGTGCACGGCCACCTGCGGATCGTTCGCGCAGGCCTGGATGCACAGATCGCCGCCGCTGCGGGCCGGGTCGAGCTTGTCCTTGGGGAACAAGGGCAGGTCGACCAGCTGCGGCGGGCGTTTCGCGGCCAGGCCGAACCGCTGGTCGAACAGCGAGGGGCCGAAGCCGATGGTCAGCGTGAGATCGCCGGGCGGCAGGTCGAGCGCTTCGCCGGTGTCGCCGGGCGGTGCCTGCGCCGCACCACCGACCGCGCCGTCGGCGACCACTTCCTGCCCGGCGGTCATCCGACGCGCCGCGGCAGTCCAGGTGCGCAGCAGTTCGCGCAGCTTCCCGACGTCCTTGGTGGTCACGTCCAGTGCAGCGAAGTGCAGGTTCTGCTGGGTGGGCGTGACAATGCCTGCCTGGTGCTCGCCGTGAAAGTCCACAGTGGACGGCTCGGCGTGCGCGGGGGAGCCCTCGCCGAGCCGGTCGATGCCGACCCCGGTGGCCACTCCTGCCCCGGCCAATGCGACACCCGCGCCGGCCATGCCGAACAGTGCGCGACGGGAGACTCCGGTCATTTCGCCACGACCGCCGCGACCTTGCTCAGCGGCTCGCTCAACGCGTCGACGGCCGAGGCGAAGGTCTTGATCTCGTCCTGGGACAGCTGGTCGTAGTACTTGAACCCGTCGCCGACGCGGGTCTTGTCCAGCAGTGCCTGCACGTTCGCGAACTCCTTGTCCAGGGTGGACACCAATGCCGGATCCTTGGCCTGCAAGATCGGCCGCAGCGCGACGATCGCGTTCTTAGAACCGTCCAGATTGGACTGGAAGTCCCACAGATCGGTGTGCGAGAAGGTCTCCTCCTCGCCGGTGATCTTGCCCGTGGCGACTTCGTCGAGCAGGCTCTTGGCGCCGTTGGCCAGATCGAGCGCGCTCAGCTGCAGGGTCTTGGCCTTGGTGACCAGATCCTTGACGTCGGTGAGCAGCTTGTCCGCGATCTGCGGGCTGTCCGGCTGCAGGCCGCTGCGCCACAGATCCTTCTCCAGCCGGTGGAAACCGGTGAACTGCTGGCCCGGCTCCAGATCGGCCTCGCGCGCGTCGATCGCCGGGTCGAGGTCGCCGAACTTCTCCGCGACCGGTTCGATCCGCTCATAGAACACCCGGGTGCGGGCGTACTCGGACTTGGCTTCGTCGACCTTGCCCGCCTTGACCGCGTCGACGAACTTGGCGGTCTCGGTCTCCAGCGCGGCACTGTTGTTGGCCACGTAGGTCGCGTAGCTCTTGGTGGCTTCGGCCTTCTGCGCGTTCGTGTCGTTCTGTCGCGCCACGCCACCGGTCACGGTGAAGTCGCCACGAATGCCGTTGCCGGCCATGCCCGGCTTGCACGCGGTCTGGTACTTGCCCGCGTCCGGCACCTCGACGATCAGCCGCCGGTTCAGCCCCGGCGCGATGTTCTCCACTTCGCCCATGATCCGGTCACCCTCGGCGTAGAGGTAGAACTCGGTCACCTTGGTGCCCTTGTTGGCGATTTCGAAGGTCAGGTTGCCCGCGGCCGCGGTGGTCGTGCTGACCGTGCATGAGGTGTCCGAGGCGTCGATCTTGATCGGTCCGTCCGCGGCATCGGTGGCGGCGCCCGTGCTGTCGCAGCCGGCGAGCGCCACCAGCGCGCCCACTCCGGCGAGCACGGTCAGCGGGGTTCTACGGGACTGGGGCACGGTCACTCCTTGACGGTGGCCGCGCTCGCCGGAGCGGGCGCGGTGGTTTTGCGGGTGGGCTTGAGGAACAGGGGCAGCACGATGGCGACGTACACGATCCACGCGACGGCCTGGAGCACCGTCGTCTGCTGCGAATAGTTGAAGATCCCCTTGAGCAGCGCGCCGTACCAGGATGTCTCCGGCAGCGTGCTGGAGGCGTCGAACGCCAGCGTCGTCAAGCCTGGGAGGAACCCTGCCTCCTGCAGGTCGTGCAGACCATAGCCGAGCACGCCGGCGGCGACGAACACCAGCAGTACGCCGGTGATCGTGAAGAACTTCGCCAGGTTGAAGCGCACCGCGCCGCGGTACAGCAGGTACGCGAGGAGGACCGCGACGATGATGCCGATCACGAAGCCGACCAACGGCTGGATGGTGTCGGACTGGGCGGTCTGTACGGCGGAGTAGAAGAACACTGCGGTCTCGAGACCTTCACGGCCGACCGCGAGGAACGACAGCAGCAGCACAGCCGCGGGGCCGACCTTGAGCGCGTCTTCCATCTTCCCGCGCAACTCCGCGGCGATGTGCCGCGACGCCTTACGCATCCAGAAGATCATCGCCGTGACGAACCCGACCGCGACGATGGACAGCCCGCCGCCGAGCAGCTCCTGGTGCTCGAAGCTCAGCTGCGCGGTGCTGTACGTGAGAATCGCGCCGACAGCCACCGACAGCAGCACCGCCGCGCCGACCCCCGGCCACACGAACCGCAGCGAGTGCCGGCGGTCGGTCTTCACCAGGAAGGCGACGAGGATGCTGACCACCAGCGCCGCTTCGAGGCCTTCGCGCAGCCCGATGAGCGCGCTCGAAAACACCACGTCCCCGCCCTCCTTTGAACGTTCGACCTCACGGTTTTAGGTAAGGCTTGCCTGTAAGTCCAGTGGCGCAGATCGCTCCACGGCGGCGAGGAGTACGGCAAAACGGGCACGAAGATCGGGTTAGGTTAGGGTAACCGCAGGTCAATACGGGTATGGTCGGGTCAGATAACGAATCGGGCGGCCCCAGAAGTTTCCGCGCGGAGTTAACCGTCCGTTTGCCCTTGGCGAGATTCGGACCTGCCGGGCAGGTTCATCAGTAATCTGGCCGGGTGGCCGATACCACCCCGCAGACCACTGCCGAAGCCGCTCCGCCCCGCCATTATCGCGGCCGCCTCGCCATGGCGCTGGGCCTGGTGCTGACCGGCGTGATCCTGGTGGTGACGATCGGCCTGCGGAATCCCGACCCGCCTGCCCCGGCGCCGATCGCCGCGCCACCCCCCGCGGCGACGGAACCCGAGAAGGCCCCCAAAGCGGGCTCGCAGGTTCCGCGCGCCGGGCTGGCTGCCCCTCCGGACCGTCCGGCCGTGTCCGATAAGGCAGAGCTGGACGCCTGGGCCACCCGCGTCCAGGCGAAGACCGGCCTGTCCGCGCGCCTGCTGGCCGGCTACGGCCGGGCGGAGATGTGGATGGCCCGGGAAAAGCCGACTTGTCACCTTTCGTGGCCCACCCTGGCCGCGATCGGCCACCTCACCTCGGACCAGCTGCAGCTCGCCGAGGACGGCACCGTCACCGGCCTGCCACCCGCTCCGCCGGCAGGCCCCGACACCGACGCCGGCAAACTCGACGGCGACCGCACCGCCGACCACAAGCTCGGCCCCCTGCAGATCCCCCCGTCCGCCTGGCAGAAATACGCGGAACGCGCCAACGGCGACGGCAAAATACCCACCCCCGCCAACCTCGACGACTCCGCCTACACCACCGCCCGCTACCTCTGCTCCGGCAACGACGACCTCGGCACCCCCGAAGGCTGGTGGCGCGCGATGCTGCTCTACAACGCGTCCGTGGAGTACGGCCAGAACGCTTTTCTTGCCGCGGATTCCTATGCTGCGGAGAGTGTCGCGCCCTGATTTTGTCGCGGGGTTGGTCTCGTGGTCGGTGCGGGTGGTGCGGGTGGTGCGGGTGGTGCGGGTGGTGCGGGTGGTGCGGGTGGTGCGGGTGGTGCGGGTGGTGACCGTGCGGAGGTGCAGACCGCGATGCGGTGCGGTGTGATGCGGTGTGCGGGTCGGGGTCGGTCGGGTGAACGTTCCCGGCCGGGAGGTTCGGTGCCTCGGTGGGCCTGCGCGTTGCTACGTCAGTGGGTCGGTGCCGCAGCGCTCACCCGGGCGCTCGCGGTCTGCTCGCGCACGGCTTGCGCTTTCGCCGACACGGTCTGGGTGATCGCGGCCTTCGCGGCCACTGCCTGCTTGCGCACGCTCTGCTTGCGCGGCGCCACAGGGAACCGCTCGTTCAGGTCCACCAGCGCCGGGGCGAGGGACATCAGCACCAGCACCATGAGCCCGGCGCTGGCTCCGATCACGGTGAGAGTGGTGTTCATCTCCGCCTCCTCAAGTCGTTCCCTGTGATGACTCAAGGTTGCTCCTTCCGGTCCTTGCCGCGGATCGGCCGACCGGCCGAGCGCCGCCGCCGGATGGCCAGAACGATCCGGCCGGAGCCACCTCGGGTGCCGGCTCCGGCGAGACCGGGCGGGGGCGCGACTAGGGGCCCGGCCAGTGAAGGGGGCGGGCGCGAGGGGGTGTTGATCGGCAGGTGCGGTCGTGCTCCGGAAGCTTCTTGAGCATGATCCACCCAGGTCAGCGTGCTGCGGCGGTGGGGCTGATCAGCTGTCGCTCAGGGTGATGCGGGCCCGGACCTCGCTGATCGCCTCGAGGTACTCCGGGATGGGGTTCATCGCGGAGGCCATCCGCAATTGTGCGAGCGCCTCGGCCAAACGGCCGAGGCGCTGAAGGGTGCGACCCAGGACGAACCGCGCGTAGTGATCGGTCGGATCGAGTTCCAGGACCTTGGTGAAGGCCCGCTCGGCTCGCCGCAGTTGTGCCGAGTGGAAGTAGGCGCGCCCGGCCAGCAGTTGCACGCTCGGCTTGTCGGACTCGTCGTCCAGCAGGGGTTCGAGGGCCTTCAACGCATCGAGCGGCCGACGGCGTCCCACCAGTTCTTCGGCCTGCCGGAAGGCACGGACCTGCGCTTCGCCGGTGGGCTCGGGGGCTGGTTCGGCGTCCGTCATGGTCGCTCCGACGATACCGCCGCGGAGGGTGTTGCACGACCGCCGTCTGCGACGTGATGGACTGTTCCGCCATGAGCAGCGATGAGGACTCCGGCTACCTGGGGCTGGCGCCGTACCTCTACTACACCGACGCCACCGCGGCGCTCGCGTGGCTGACCAGGGTGTTCGGCTTCACCGAGGAGGTCCGGTTCGAGGATGCCTCCGGGGAGGTCTTCCAGGCGACCCTGCGCGCCGGCAGCGGCCGGATCCAGCTTTCCGGCGTCGGTCCCGAGTATTGGGAGGCGAAAGGCGTCGAGGGGCCGGTCGGGCAGCTCAACGTCATCTACGTCACCGACGTGGACGCCCAGTACGAACGGGTGCGAGCCGCGCTCGGGGAGGACGCCGAACCGGAGCCGCCGCAGGACCAGCCCTACGGCGCGCGGCTGTTCACCGTCGCCGACCCGGGCGGCAACAGCTGGACGTTCTGGCAGCAGGTCACCGATACCGTCGATCTGCCTTCCGGATGGCGTGCGGTACGGCCGGACGAGGTTGTTGACCCGTCCGGGGAACACCGAGCGGAACCGCCGGACGACCGCCGAGCCTCCAACGGGTGAAAGCCCTGGACGGCTACGCTGGGCGGCGTCACCGCAGGCACGACCACCAAGGAGCAGAGCGTGGCTCTCATCGAGCAGGTAGGCGCGCGCGAGATCCTCGATTCGCGCGGCAACCCGACCGTCGAGGTGGAGGTGGCACTCGACGACGGCACGTTGGCGCGGGCCGCCGTCCCGTCGGGTGCGTCCACCGGCGAACACGAAGCCGTCGAGCTGCGGGACGGGGACACCGGCCGGTACAACGGCAAGGGCGTGGAGCGCGCGGTCGCCGCGGTGCTCGACGAGATCGGCCCCGACCTGACCGGGGTCGACGCAGTGGATCAGCGGATCGTCGACCAGAAGCTGGTCGACCTCGACGGCACCCCCGGCAAGTCCCGGCTCGGCGCGAACGCCATCCTCGGCGTCTCCCTCGCGGTCGCGAAGGCGGCCTCGGAGTCCGCCGAACTCGAGCTGTTCCGTTACCTCGGCGGCCCGAACGCGCACGTGCTGCCGGTTCCGATGCTCAATATCCTCAACGGTGGCGCGCACGCCGACACCGATGTGGACATCCAGGAGTTCATGATCGCGCCGATCGGCGCCGAGTCCTTCCGCGAAGCGCTCCGCTGGGGCACCGAGGTCTACCACGCGCTGAAGTCGGTGCTCAAGGGCCGCGGCCTGTCCACCGGCCTCGGCGACGAGGGCGGCTTCGCCCCCAGCCTCGGCAACAACCGTGAGGCGCTCGACCTGATCCTCCAGGCCATCGAGAAGGCCGGCTACGCCGCCGGCCGCGACGTGGCACTCGCCCTGGACGTCGCCGCGACGGAGTTCTACTCCGACGGCGCCTACACCTTCGAGGGCACGAAGCGCAGCGCGGAGCAGATGTCGGCCTACTACGCCGAACTCCTGCGCGACTACCCGCTGGTGTCCATCGAGGACCCGCTGAGCGAGGACGACTGGGACGGCTGGATCCAGCTGACCGCCGCGATCGGCGACAAGGTCCAGCTCGTGGGCGACGACCTGTTCGTCACGAACCCGGACCGCCTCGAGGAAGGCATCAGCCGGCGTGCGGCGAACGCGTTGCTGGTGAAGGTCAACCAGATCGGCACCCTTTCCGAGACGCTGGACGCGGTGTCCCTGGCCACGTCCTACGGCTACAAGTCGATGATGAGCCACCGCTCCGGCGAGACCGAGGACACGTTCATCGCCGATCTCGCCGTCGCCACCGGTGTCGGCCAGATCAAGACCGGCGCCCCGGCCCGCGGGGAGCGGATCGCGAAGTACAACCAGCTCCTGCGCATCGAGGAGACGCTGGCGGACGCCGCGCGTTACGCCGGCGACCTCGCCTTCCCGCGGTTCAGCGCGGAGGGCTGAGACGCCGATGGCCGACCGGGGGAGGGCGCGCAACCGCCGCGGCGGCCGGGCCGACGGGAACGGGTCCACCAGGGCCCGTCGTCCTGCGTCGGCCCGGCGCCGCACGGGCGCCGCTTCGACGGAGACGACCAGGTCGCGGCTTCGCCGCGGCCTGGCGGCGAAGCGTGCCTCCGGTGCGGCCAAGGTGCTCGGTATGTCGACCACCCGGCGGGCCGCCGTGGTGGCGATCGTGGTGTGTGCGCTCGCGTTCACCGTCGCCGTGCCGTTGCGCACCTACCTCAGCCAGCGCTCCGAGGTACGTGAGCAGGAGGCGCAGCAGGCCCAGCTCCAGCAGGAAGTGGCCGAACTGCGGAACCGCAAGAACCAGCTGAGTGATCCGGCGCAGATCGAGGCGGAGGCGCGCCGCCGGCTCCGGTACGTGAAGCCCGGCGAGACGCCGTATGTGGTGCAGCTGCCCGAGGACCAGCCCGTGGCCCAGCCTCAGCAACCGGGTCCGCAGCAGGCTCCGGCGGGTTCCTGGTACGAGAATCTCTGGAGCCAGATCTCCGGCGGTTGATGCGGTTCTGCTCGTTCTGGTGCGGGAGTTCAGCGGTGGCCGGCCCATGGCAGTGACCTC
This sequence comes from Amycolatopsis sulphurea, assembly GCF_002564045.1. Classification (NCBI taxonomy): domain Bacteria; kingdom Bacillati; phylum Actinomycetota; class Actinomycetes; order Pseudonocardiales; family Pseudonocardiaceae; genus Amycolatopsis; species Amycolatopsis sulphurea. The sequence continues at coordinate 3,458,101 of NZ_PDJK01000002.1, forward strand.
CTTCCGGTTCTCGGGTGGGCTCGATGCCATGGACGCTACGCCGCGGATCGGTGGGCGGGGGCGGCTCGCGGAGGGTTGTCCACAGGGGTGCGCCGTTGTGCACAACTCGGCCGTTTTGGCGGAGGGTCCGACCGGCCGGACGGCGGGCGGCATTAGCCTGGAGAGCGTGAACAGCAGCACGCAGACACCCCGTTTCGAACCCGTCACCGACGCCGACCGGGAGGTCATCGCGCAGCAGCTCGGACGGCCGCCACGGGCCTTGCGGGCGGTCGCGGCGCGGTGCCCCGGCGGACATCCTTCAGTGGTTCAGACCAATCCACGGCTGGAGAACGGTACCCCGTTCCCCACGCTGTATTACCTCACGTGCCCGCGGCTGACCTCGCTGGTCGGCACACTCGAGGCGTCCGGCGTGATGAAGGAGATGACCGAGCGGCTCGACACCGATCCCGAGCTTGCGGCGCTCTACCAGCGCACGCACGAGACCTACCTCGCCGAGCGGGATGCGATCGAGTCGCTCGGCACGCAGGTCACCGCCGGCGGGATGCCGGGCCGGGTGAAATGCCTGCACGTCCACCTTGCGCACAGCCTCGCTGCCGGGCCGGGCGTGAATCCGTTCGGTGACGAGACGCTGGAGTGGGTTCGTGCGCAGGGCTGGCCGAGCGGGGACTGCGCCGGGTAACGCCCAGGTTGCCGGTGTGGATGGTTCCAACGGGGCGTGATGCGCACCGAATCGGGGTCTGCACATCGCATGCGGCCGGCGGTGTGCGGAGGGGCATGGAAGGGGAGGGAAATGGGGGTGTTACGCAGGCTGCGGTGCGGGGGCCGCTCCGGTGTGGCGGGGTCGTCGGCCGGTGTGGTGAGCGGGGGTGTGGCTTCTGCGGCGTCGGTCGGCGGTGGCGAGGGGGCGGTGGTCGGCACGCGTGAATTGCCTTGTGGGGCAGGGAAAAACCCGAATGTCGAGGGTGCTGGTCCGGCCGGTGTTCTTTGTGCGCAGGCTTCTGCTGCGGAAGCGGGCGGGGTTGGTTCGGGCTCGGTCGACGAGGTTGTGGTGCCGTCCGGGAGTTCGGGCTGGAGTGGGCCGGATCACAGCGGGTTGGGTATAAGAGGGCTGTGTCAGGCGGGGTGGGATGGTGGTGAACCTGACCACGCCCGGGTGGGTCCGGTCGGGCTGGGTGAGGCTGGGTCTGGTCGAGGTGGGGTCGATCGAGCTGGGCCGGGTAGTGATGAATTTGGTCGCGCGAGGGTGGATCGAGCTGGGCTGGGTCAGGCTGGATCGGGCAGCGATGGACCTCACCACGCGGCGGTGGATCGAGTCGGGCCGGATGAGGCTGACCCAGGTGGTGCTGAGCCTGGCCGCGCTGGGGTTGATCGAGCCGGGCCAGACCAAACTGGACCAGGGCAAGCCAGACTAGAGCAAGCCGGACCAGAGCAAGCCGGACCAGAGCAAGCCGGGCTCGACCAAGCCGGACCGGGTGGCGACAAACGTGACCGCGCCAGAAGATCGGCCCGGAATAGGCCAGGCAACAGCCGGGGCCATCGGGCGCCGGCCCGTGGCAGCCGTGTGCGGATTGCGGTGCGGCGTGGGCGTTATCGGGTGCGGCGGGGCGTCGGGCGGCATCCGACGGTGGCTGCGGTGGTCGTCGGGGTGCTGGGCGTGGTTCCGGTGCTCGTCGGGGCCAAGGGGGTTGCCGCGTGGATGGGATCGGCGCCTGCGGAGCATTCCGTGGACGCGGCGTTGGTTCAGGGGTATGACCCCCGAGACACGGGGATTCGGCAGATCGCGGTGGACGGGCGGCTGCCGGGGGTGCCGTCGCCCCCGGAGTTGCCTGCCTACGATCTTCCGGCCGGGCCGTTGGGGATTCCGGCGTCCGCGCTGGCCGCGTATCGGGACGCGGCGGCAGTGCTCGGGCGGGAGCAGCCTGGCTGCCACCTCGACTGGGCGCTCGTCGGCAGTATCGGGCGGATCGAGTCGGGGCATGCGCGCGGCGGGTACGTCGACGCAGCGGGGGCCACGCTTGAGCCGATTCTCGGGCCTGAACTCAACGGCATCGGGCCGTATGCGGCGATCCCGGACACCGATCATGGCGCGCTCGACCGTGACACGGTCTGGGATCGGGCGGTCGGGCCGTTCCAGTTCATCCCGGCCACTTGGCCGGGCTACGCCTCGGACGGCAACGGGGACGGCCGATCCGATCCGAACAACCTCTTCGACGCCTCGCTGGCGGCGGGACGTTACCTCTGCTCCGGCGGGCTCGACCTGGCCAATCCGGATCAGCTGCGCACCGGCGTTTACCGCTACAACAACTCCGACTCCTACGTCGACACGGTGATCCTCTGGGCTGAGGGGTACCGCAAGGGTGCCGATCGGGTGCCGGACAGCAAGGTCCCGGTCGGCAACCCCAGCATCGCACCAGCCCCGGGCCTGGCGACGTCCACTCCGCTGCCTGCGCCGTTGCCGCCCGTCACCACGGCGGGGCCTCCGCCGATCACGTCGTTGCCGCCGTCGAGCACGACCACCCCGCCACCCACCACCGGTACGCCGACGACCTCGCCCAGTCCGACCTGCGTTTCCGTCCCGCCGTCGAGCACCTCTGCATCGAGTACCTCGCCGGCCAGCACACCGACGCTGCCGCCGTGCGATACGGCCACCAGCACGGCACCGGGCAGTCCGTCATCAGGGAGCACGGCGGAGATTCCCCGATCGTGAGGCGAGGGCGGGACAGCGCGGCGGAGTCGCCTTACCCGTGAGAGGCGGCCGGCCCAGCAGAGGTTCCTCACCCCCGAGCGCCGGGCAGTAAAGTCGGGGGCATGCCTCGGGTAGCCGCGATCGACTGTGGGACCAACTCCATCCGCTTGCTCGTCGCCGAGCTGACGCCCCGCCATGACGGGACGATCGACTTGCGTGACTTGCACCGCGAAATGCGCATCGTGCGGCTCGGCCAAGGTGTCGACGCCACCGGGCGGCTCGCGCCCGAAGCGCTTGAGCGCACCCGTGTCGCGCTCGCCGACTACACGATCGCGGCGCGGCGCAAGGGGGTCGAGAAGGTTCGCATGGTCGCCACCTCAGCGACTCGCGACGCGAGCAACCGTGACGAGTTCTTCGCGATGACCCGGGAGACGCTCGGTGTCGAGGCCGAGGTGATCAGCGGCGACGAGGAGGCGCGGCTCTCCTTCACTGGCGCCGTCGGTGAGCAGGACCCGGATGACGGCCCGTTCGTGGTCGTCGACGTCGGTGGCGGCTCCACCGAGCTGGTGCTCGGCACCTGGAACGGCCGCGAGGCCGAGGTGCTCGCCGCGAAATCGGTCGACATCGGCTGTGTGCGGATCACCGAGCGGACGCTGTCCGGCGACCCGCCCACCGCCGCGGAGATCACCGCCGCGCGGGAGCTGGCTCGCGAGGTGCTGGCCGAGGCGTTCGACGTGGTGGACGTCGCCAAGGCACGCACCTGGATCGGGGTGGCCGGGACAGTGACCACGTTGTCGGCGGTCTCCCAGGAGCTGCCCGAGTACCAGTCCGAGCGCACCCACCTGTCCAAGCTCACGCACGGCGATCTGGACCGGGTCGCGGCGAAGCTGCTCGCCGCCGATCACGCCACGCGTGCCGCCAATCCGGTGATTCACCCGGGTCGCGTGGACGTGATCGGCGGGGGCTCCGTGATCATCCAGGTGCTGGCCGAGCAATTCGCCGCGCGCGGTGGCCCGGACCAGCTGGTAGTCAGCGAGCACGACATTCTGGACGGCATCGCGCTGGCGCTCGGCTGACCATCGTTCCCGGGAAACGGGGGTCACTCATGGTGACACCCGCCGGTAGTTGTAAGCCAAACGGGTGGGGGAACAACGCCGTCGCATATTTGCAACCTGTGCCGGACTGTTCGTCGATAACGTGCGTTTCAACTAATGGGACGTCGATTATCGGAGGGGACATGCGGGGTTCAACCAGGTTCCGTGCTGCGGCCGCGGCGGTGACAACCTTGTCATTGCTGCTCACCGCATGCGGTGGCGGTTCGAGCGGCGGGTCGTCGGGCAAGGTCGACCCGAACGGGACGTTCACCGTCTACGGCACCGAACCGCAGAACACGCTGATCCCCACGAACACGAACGAACTGGGCGGCAGCAAGGCGGTCGACCCGATGTTCGCCCAGCTGGTCGGCTTCAAGGGCGACAACGCCGAGCCGTACAACCTGATGGCCGACTCGGTCACCACGAGCGACTCCAAGGTCTACGACATCAAGCTCAAGCACGGCTGGAAGTTCCACGACGGCACCGAGGTCAAGGCGAAGAACTTCGTCGACGCCTGGAACTACGGCGCCTACGCGCCCAACGGGCAGCTCAACAGCACGTTCTTCGGGAACATCCAGGGCTACGCCGACGTGCACCCCGAGGACAAGAACGCCAAGCCGAGCACGGACAAGATGTCCGGCCTGCAGGTCAAGAACGACTACGAGTTCCAGGTCACGCTGAACGCGCCGTTCTCGGTCTTCGCGATCAAGATCGGCTACACCGCCTTCGCGCCGCTGCCGGACTCGTTCTTCAAGGACCCCAAGGCGTTCGGGCAGCACCCGATCGGCAACGGCCCGATGAAATTCGTCAGCCGCACGCCGAACGCGGACATCAAGCTCACCCGGTTCGACGAGTACCAGGGCCAGAACAAGGTCAAGTTCAAGGACCTGGACATCAAGATCTACGCCAGCCAGGAGACCGCCTACCAGGACCTGCTGAGCAACAAGCTCGACTTCATCGAGACGCTCCCGCCCTCGGCGCTGGCCGGCAGCAAGTACAAGGCCGATCTGAAGGACAACCTGGTCAACGGGCACCTGCTCGGGATCAGCACGATCGCCATCCCGTACTACGTGCCCGGGTATGACAACCCGAACCTGCGCAAGGCGATTTCGCTGGCGATCGACCGGGACCAGATCACCAAGACGGTCATGAACGACACCTACGTCCCGGCAGACGGCTATGTCTCGCAAGGCATCCCGGGCTACCGGCCGGGCGTGTGCAAGTCCTGCCACTTCGACCCGGCGCAGGCCAAGCAGCTGTTCGGGCAGTCCGGTTTCCACGGCAAGCTGACCATCGCTTCGAACGCCGACGGTGGCCGCAAGGAGCCGTTGGTGGCCGCGTGCAACAGCATCAAGAACGTGCTGGGCGTGGAATGCGACTTCGTGCCCGCGACCGACTTCGGCCAGTGGCGCAGCATCGTGACCGGGCACAAGCTCACCGGGATGGGCCGCTCCGACTGGTCGGCCGACTACCCGTCGATCGAGAACTTCCTCAACCCGATCTACCGCACCGGTGCCTCGTCGAACGACTCGGTCTACGCCAACCCGAAGGTCGACGCGAAGCTCGCGGAGGCGGACGGGACCGCGGACAAGGACGCCGCGGTGAAGCTCTACCAGCAGGCCGAGGACCTGATCGCCGAGGACCTGCCCTCGATCCCGGTGTGGGACGAGAAGGGCGTGGCCGCGAAGTCCAAGCACACCAAGGGCGTCGTGCTCGACTTCCGCCGCCGCGCGGACTATTCCTCGGTCGAGGTCACCCAGAAGTGAGGCGCTGACCGCTCCGCTCCCACCACGCGGTTCGCGGGCGCCCGGACGGCCGGGTGCTCGCGAACCCGGCGCGCACACCTAGGAACCACGCATGATCCGCTACGTTCTGCGCCGCCTGCTCCAGCTGATCCCGGTGTTCTTCGGCACCACTTTCCTGATCTACGCGCTGGTGTGGGCCGTGCCCGGGGATCCGTTCGCCGGCAAATGCGGCCAGCAGGCCTGCCCGCAGTCCTACATCGACCTGATGACCGGCAAGTTTCACCTGGACGACAACCTGATCGTCCAGTACTTCAAGTACCTCGGCAGCCTGTTCACCGGCGACTGGGGCGAGACCTTCAACGGCACCTCGGTCGGCGAGCTGATCGCCAACTCCTATCCGATCACCCTGCGGCTGGCGTTGATCGCGGTGCTCATCGAGGCTGTCATCGGGCTCGCCGCCGGGGTGCTGACCGGCTTGCGCGGCAAGGGTTTCCTGGATAACCTGGTCCTGGTCTCGACCACTTTCCTGATCTCCCTGCCGGTGTTCGTGACCGCGATCGTGCTGCAGCTGGTGCTGGGCACGGAGCTGGGCATCATCGACGTGAGCGTCTCCGACGATCCGTCGTTCGGTGAGCTGATCGTGCCGGGCATCGCGCTCGGCAGCCTGTCCATGGCCTACGTCGCGCGGCTGACCAGAACCTCGATCGCGGAGAACCGGCACGCCGACTACATTCGCACGGCGATCGCCAAGGGACAGCCGGCGGGCCGGGTGATCGGCATCCATCTGCTGCGCAACTCGGTGATCCCGGTGCTCACCTTCCTCGGTACCGACCTGGGCGCGCTGATGGGCGGCGCGATCGTGACCGAGGGCGTGTTCAACATCAACGGCCTCGGCGGGCTCATCTTCCGCGGGATCCAGAACCGGGAGAGCGCCACCGTGGTCGGTGTCGTCGTGCTGCTGGTGCTGGTGTACCTGGTGATGAGCCTGCTCGTGGACCTGCTTTACGCCGTTCTCGACCCGAGGATCCGTTATGACTGACCCCAATCTCGTCGGTGGCGGGGGCGTCGACGCGGCGGAGCTGTCGCGTATCGACGATTCCGCGGCCGGGCCGAAGAAGCCACGCAGCCTGTGGGCCGACGCCTGGCGTCAGCTGCGCCGCAAGCCGGCCTTCATCGTCTCCGCGGTGATCATCCTGCTGGTGGTGCTGATCGCGATCGCGCCCGGGCTGTTCTCGCATCGGGAGGCCGGGTACGCCGATCTCACGCATGCGAACGAAGGCCCGTCCGCGGATGCCTGGTTCGGCTACGACAACCAGGGCTACGACGTCTACGCCCGCACCATCCACGGGGCGCGGGCCTCGTTGCTGGTCGGGATCTTCGCCACCGTCCTGACCGTCCTTTTCGGATCGTTCATGGGCATCGTCGCGGGCTACTACGGCCGGTTCGTGGACAGCCTGCTCTCCCGGTTCGGCGATATCTTCGCGGGACTGCCGTTCGTGCTGGGCGCGATCGTCATCCTCACCACGTTCAACGCGCCCGGGTCGACCCCGGGGCAGGTCACCATCGTCGTGCAGGTGGTGCTCTCGATCGCGGTGCTGTCCTGGCCGGTCGCGATGCGGATCATGCGCTCGGCGACGCTGGTGGCCAAACAGCTCGACTACGTCAAGGCGGCGCGGGCGCTCGGCGCGGGCACCCCGCGGATCGTGTTCCGGCACCTGCTGCCGAACACCCTGGCGCCGGTGCTGGTGTACGCCACGATCGCGCTCGGCGCCAACATCGGTGCCGAGGCGACGCTGGCCTACCTCGGTATCGGCATGCGGCCGCCGGTGGTCTCGTGGGGCGTCATGATCAGCGACGCCCGCGACTACTTCCGGGCCGACCCCCACATGCTCCTGTTCCCCGGTGCGTTCGTCACCGTCACCGTGCTCGCCTTCGTGCTGCTCGGTGACGGGGTCCGTGACGCGCTCGATCCGAAGTCGAGGTAGGCCGCATGTCCACAGTGGATGACGAGCTGCTGCTCGAAGTCGAGGATCTGCACGTGGAGTTCCGCACCTCCGACGGCGTGGCCAAGGTGCTCAACGGCGTGGGCTATGCGGTGCGCGCCGGGGAAACGCTGGCGGTGCTCGGCGAATCCGGCTCCGGCAAGAGCGTGACCGCGCAGACCGTGATGGGCATTCTGGACAGTCCGCCGGGCGTCATCACCGGCGGCGAGATCCGGTACCGCGGCGAGGATCTGCTCACCGCGACCCCGCAGCGGCGGCGCGAGCTGCGGGGTGCGGAGATCGCGATGATCTTCCAGGACGCACTCTCCGCGCTGAACCCGGTGTTCACCGTCGGGTTCCAGATCGAGGAACAGCTGCGGATCCGGCAGGGAATGTCCAGAAAGGACGCTCGTAGACGGGCGATCGAGCTGCTGGAGCTGGTGCGTATCCCGGCCGCCTCCCGCCGGATCAAGGACTATCCGCACCAGTTCTCCGGCGGGATGCGGCAGCGCGCGATGATCGCCATGTCCCTCGCGCTGGATCCGGACCTGCTGATCGCGGACGAGCCGACTACCGCGCTGGACGTCACGGTGCAGGCCCAGATCATGGATCTGCTCTCGGAGATCCAGCGGGAACGCCGGATGGGCCTGATCCTGATCACGCACGACCTCGGCGTGGTCGCCGAGGTGGCGGACCGGATCGCGGTGATGTACGCCGGACGGATCGTGGAACAGGCCGGCGCGCACGAGCTGTACCGCTCGCCGGGCCATCCCTACACCGCGGCACTGATGGATTCCCTGCCTCGGCTCGACCTCAAAGGACAGACGCTGGAGACGATCAAGGGGCTGCCGCCGAGCCTGCTGGACATTCCGCCCGGCTGCCCGTTCCACCCCCGGTGCAAACGGGCCGAGCAGCGCTGCCGGGACGAGCGGCCGTCCTCGCATGGGCTCGGGTCCGGCCGGGTCAGTGCGTGTCACTTCGCCGAAGAGGTGGTGGAGAGCCGTGGTTGAGCCGATTCTCAGCGTGCGTGAGCTGACCAAGCATTTCCCGGTGCGCCAGGGGGTCCTGTTCAAGCGCACGATCGGGCAAGTGAAGGCGGTCGACGGGGTCTCCTTCGATCTGCTGCCGGGCGAAACCCTCGGCGTGGTCGGTGAATCCGGTTGCGGCAAATCGACGCTCGCGCAGGTGCTGATGCGCCTGGAGGAGCCGACCGGCGGCACCGCGACCTTCGAGGGCCGGGACCTGTTCCAGGTGCGGGGCGGGGATCTTCGCCGGCTGCGGCGGGAGATCCAGATCGTGCTGCAGGATCCCTACACCTCGCTCAACCCGCGGATGACCGTCGGCGACATCGTCGGGGAGCCGTTCGAGATCCACTCCGACATCGCGCCGAAGGGTTCGCGGGTGGGGAAGGTGCAGGAGCTGCTGGAGGTGGTCGGGCTCAACCCCGAGCACGCCAACCGGTATCCGCACCAGTTCTCCGGCGGGCAGCGGCAGCGCATCGGCATCGCGCGGGCGCTGGCGCTGCGGCCCAAGGTGATCATCTGCGACGAGCCGGTGTCCGCATTGGACGTTTCGATCCAGGCGCAGGTGATGAACCTGCTCGGCGAGCTGCAGAGCGAGTTCGGACTGTCCTATGTGTTCATCGCGCACGACCTGGGGGTGGTGCGGCACCTGTCGAACCGGGTCGCGGTGATGTACCTCGGCAAGATCGTGGAGCTCGGCACCGAGGAGGAGATCTACGAACGTCCTTCGCACCCCTACACCCAGGCGCTGCTTTCCGCGGTGCCGGTGGCCGATCCGGCGGTGCGCGGGCAGCGGCAGATCATCCGGCTGGAGGGCGACGTGCCGAGCCCGCTGGACCCGCCGTCCGGCTGCCGGTTCCGCACGCGCTGCTGGAAGGCCGCGGACAGCTGCGCGACCGAGGTACCGGAGCTGACCGGCCGGACCGACGGGCACCTTTCGGCCTGTCACTTCGCCGAGACGCGCTCCGTCGTACCGTGAGCCGACCGGCTGTGAAGGGTCCCTTCACGGACTCAGAGTCCGTGAAGGGACCCTTCACAGCTTTCAGCGGTTCGAGGCGGACTTGATGAACTTCCCGAGGTCCTTGGCCTGCTGCACGCGCGAGGGTTCGTGGACGTACATCATGTGTCCCGCCGGGTAGTAGGCGGTTTCGATGTTGTCCCGCAGCTCATCGGGGATCTGCAGCTGGGCCAGCACGTGCTCGGACGCGTAGTACGGGGTGGCGCCGTCGTAGTGCCCGAAGGCCACGTGGACCTTCAGGAACGGGTTCGCGCGCATCGCCGCGCTGAGCGTGCCCGTCGCGGACACCGACCGGCCCTCGAACTCTTTGTACGACCAGGCCTGGAAAACCTCGCTGGACAGAATCTCGTACGGCAGGTCGTTCTCGTAGCCGAGTTCGGCGCGCACGTAGTGGTTGAACCCGGCCGCGTAGGCGCCGATGATCCGCGAGACGGACGGGTCCTCGCTCATGTGCTCGCGCCCGCCGTCGGGCTCCCAGGTGGTAAATCGGCCGTCCATCCGGCCCACCGTGCGGGCCTCGTCGCGCAGCAGCTCGGTGAAGAACCGCACGTGCTCGATCCGCAGGTTCACCCGGTCCACATAGGATTCGGTGAGCCCGGTCAGCGACGCGAGCGTGGCCACCGCCTCGGCACGATCCTCAGTGGACAGACGCGCGCCGCGGGAAAGCGCCCACGGCAGGTCCTTCGCGGCGAAGTCCTCGGCGTCGGCGAGCACATCGTCGAGCGGACGATCGCCGTGCCTGCCGTGATAGTGCGCGATCGCCGCGTACGTGGGCACGAACAGCGAGTAAGGCAGATCGTTGCCCTCGTGGAAGCGCAGCGTGCCCATGTCCAATACGGACGAAATGAGCAGCAGCCCGTTGAGGTAGAGCCCGTAGCGCTCCTGCAGGTGCCCGGCGAGCGCGGCCGCGCGCAGCGTGCCGTAGGACTCGCCGGCCAGGAATTTGGGCGACAGCCAGCGTTCGTTCCGGGACACCCACAGCCGGATGATCTCCGCGATCGACTCGACGTCGCTCTGGAACCCGGAGAACTCCTGGGGCTCGCGGCCTTCGGTCACCCGCGAGTAGCCGGTGCTGACCGGGTCGATGAACACCAGGTCACTGTGCTGCAGCAGGGTTTCCGGATTGTCGGCCAGGCCGTAGGGCGGCGGCGCGGGGTCGTCGACATCGCCGGAGAGCACCCGGCGCGGGCCGAGCACGCCCAGATGCAGCCAGATGCTGGACGAGCCGGGGCCGCCGTTGAACGCGAAGGTCACCGGGCGGGTGCCGGGATCCGCGTCGTCGAGGGTGTAGGCGGTAAGGAAGACCTCGGCCCTGGCCTGGTGTCCCTCGGACTTGCCGTCCTTCTTGGACTCCTGGCGGAGCACGATCCGGCCGGTCTGCGCGGTGTAGGCGAGCTTGCGCCGCTTGACGGTGAGCGTGTGCTGCGTCGTCACGAGGTCGTCGACGGGCTCGGGAGCCTTGGTCTCCTCGTCCTTGGTCTGCTCGGCGGTCTCGGCCGCGGCGGTGGTGTCGGGCATGGCACCAACCTATCCCGCGTTACCGTGGGCCGGACACCTTCGAAAAGGGGGCCGATGAGCGCGCTCGCCGAGCTGGACGCCGCGGTGGTGGACTGCTGCGCGTGCCCACGGCTGATGGCCTGGCGGGAACAGGTCGCGCAGAAGCCACGGCCTGCCTTTGCCGGCGAGGAGTACTGGGCACGTCCGGTACCCGGGTTCGGCGCGGAAGACGCGGCACTAGCCGTGGTCGGGTTGGCACCCTCCGCGCACGGCGCCAACCGCACCGGGCGGATGTTCACCGGTGATCCCTCCGGCGATCTCCTGTTCCGCGTGCTGTACGAAACCGGGCTCGCCTCGCAGCCGCAGTCACGTGGCCGCGGCGACGGGCTCGTGCTGCGCGGCACCCGGCTCGTCTCACCGGTTCGCTGCGCTCCGCCGGACAACCGGCCCACGCCCGCCGAGCGCGACACCTGCCGGCACTGGCTCGCCGACGAGCTGGCTCTGCTGCGCCCGACGCTGCGGGCGGTGGTCGTGCTCGGCGCGTTCGGCTGGCAGGCGCTGCTGCCGGTGCTCGCCGAAGCCGGGCTGCCGGTGCCCTCGCCCCGTCCGCGATTCGGGCACGGAGTGCAGGTTCAGCTGGCTGACCTGCGACTTTTCGGGTGTTATCACGTCTCCCCGCGCAATGTCCAGACAGGCAGGCTGACCCACTCGATGGTGGGAACCGTGATCACCGCCGCGGCTACCGCGGCCGGGCTCGTCTGAATCGGTACCGCGCGGGTGGCGACGCTGGTCACAGCGAGGTGGGGTACCCGAGCGACACCGCTGGAGAAGTGCGACCATGAGCTCATGGCTGCTGCGAAGTCGGAACCGACTCGGATTCTCATCCTCGGTGGTGGATACGTCGGCCTGTACACGGCGTACGGGCTTCAGAAGATGCTGCGTGCCAACGAGGCCTCCGTGACCGTCGTTGACCCGCAGCCGCACATGACCTATGCCCCCTTCCTGCCCGAGGCAGCGGCCGGCGCGATCGAGCCGCGGCACGTGGTCGTGCCGCTGCGGCGCGTGCTGAAGCGCTGCCACGTGCTCACCGCGCGCGTCACCAAGATCGAGAACGAGCGCAAGGCGGTCACCGTCGAAGCCGCCGACGGGCACATCGAGACGCTGAACTACGATGTGCTCGTGGTCGCGCTCGGCGCCGTCGCACGGATCTTGCCGATCCCCGGCCTTGCCGAGCAGGGCATCGCCTTCAAGACCATCGGCGAAGCCATCTATCTGCGCAACCACATCATGACCAAGCTCGACGAGGCGGCCAGCACGCTCGACCCCGAGGTGCGCAAGCGGCTGCTCACCTTCACCGTGGTCGGCGGCGGGTTCGCCGGGATCGAGGCGCTGGCCGAGCTCGAGGACATGACCCGGTTCGCGGTGGAGAACTACTACCCGAACATCCAGCCCGAGGACATCCGCTGGGTGCTGGTCGAGGCCGCCGGGCGGATCCTGCCCGAGGTGCGCGAGACGCTCGGCGTGTACACCGTGCAGCAGCTGGAGAAGCGCGGTATCGAGGTGTACCTCTCGACCGCCGCGAAGTCGTTCGAGAACGGTCACGTGGTGCTCTCGGACGGCACCGAGTTCGACACCGAGACGATCATCTGGACCGCCGGGGTGAAGGCCAACCCGGTGCTGGCCGGTTCGGATCTGCCGCTGGACAAGCGCGGCCGGCTCGAGGCCACCGCGGCGATGCAGGTCGTCGGCCAGCCGGACGTGTGGACCGCGGGCGACAACGCAGCCATCCCGGACCTGTCGCGCACCGAGGCCGACCCCACGGCCACCTGTCCGCCGAACGCCCAGCACGCGGTCCGCCAGGCGACCCTGCTGGCGAAGAACATCATCAAGGTGATCCGCGGCGGCAAGCCGAAGGACTATTACCACAAGAACCTCGGCGCGGTCGCCAGCCTCGGCCTGCACAAGGGCGTGGCCGACGCGCTGAACCTGAAGATCAAGGGCTTCCCGGCCTGGCTGTTCCACCGCGCCTACCACCTCAAGGCGATGCCGACCTGGAACCGCAAGATCCGCATCCTGTTCGACTGGATGCTCGGCGGCCTGTTCCGCCGCGAGGTGATCTCGCTGGGCCAGATCAACAACCCGAAGGAAGAATTCGACCGGGTCACCAAGAGCTGACCCGCCTCCGCGAAAGCCGGGCCGCCCGCGACGGGCGGCCCGGCTTTCGCGTGTGGTGCGGGCCGCTAAGGTGGTGCTCGCGCCCCCGTAGCCCAATTGGCAGAGGCAGTCGACTTAAAATCGATTCAGCGCGGGTTCGAACCCCGCCGGGGGCACTCCAAGGATGGGAACGGGAGAGGTGCTAGCCATGGCACCCTCCTTGTTCTCGTTGTTGTGTTTGCGCCCGCTCCGCATTGGCCGGCCCGGATGGGCAGGCAGATACCGACCTCGGCCACCACGCGCCGTCGACGTACCCTGTGGTGGGCGCCTCCGGCTTCAACCGCAGACGCGGTGCGTGCCGGGGCGGCTCGGTGGCCGTCATGGCCGGTAGGGTGGCGACGACTGTGTGCGGGCCCGACTGCATGCCGGTACTCCCGTCCTCGGCCGCTGACACCGGCCGACCTGCGGAGCCGAGGACGACGCGGGCTTGACCACCCACGCACGAGATGCTCTCGGACACCTCCGACACTACACCCGTATGCAGCTAACGAAGGGGCCTTCGTGCACCAGCTCAGTCTCGGCGTCATCGCACGGTCGCGGAAAGAGAATGAGCGCCGGTTGCCGATCCATCCGCGGCATCTCGAGCGGATCGACGCCGACCTCCGGGCGAGCATCTACCTCGAATCCGGCTACGGCGAGCAGTTCGGCATCCCCGACGAGCAGCTGGCCGGATCCGTCGCCGGGATGCGGTCGCGTGAGCAGCTCATCGCGGAATGCGACGTCATTCTGCTGGCCAAACCGCTCCCGCAGGATCTCGCGGACCTGCGGGCCGGTCAGGTGCTGTGGGGCTGGCCGCACTGCGTCCAGGACGACAAGCTCACCCAGCTGGCCATCGACCGGCGGCTGACCGTGATCGCCTTCGAGGCGATGAACCACTGGCGGCGTGACGGCTCGTTCAGCTTGCACGTCTTCCACAAGAACAACGAGCTGGCCGGCTACTGCTCGGTGCTGCACGCCTTGGAGCTGATCGGTTCGACCGGGGACTACGGCCGCCGGCTGCGCGCGGTCGTGATCGGCTTCGGGGCGACCGCGCGGGGCGCGGTGACCGCCCTGAACGCCCACGGGATCCACGACGTCGATGTCCTCACCGCTCGCGGCCTCAGCGCGGTCGGCTCGCCGATTCATTCCGCGACGATGGTGCATTTCGACCACGACCCGAGCAACCCGGGCGACCCCCGCCGCAGCCACGCGCTCACCGGCAAAGGCCGGGTACCGCTGGCCGGATTCCTCGCCGAGCACGACATCGTCGTCAACTGCGTGCTACAGGACACCGGTGAGCCCCTGACGTTCCTCATCGAGGACGACCTCGCCGCGTTCGCGCCCGGCAGCCTCATCGTGGATGTCTCCTGCGACGAAGGCATGGGCTTCAGCTGGGCTCGGCCCACGACGTTCACCCGGCCCACGTTCGTGGTCGGCCGCAACATCACCTACTACGCCGTGGACCACAGCCCGTCCCACCTGTGGAACTCGGCGACGTGGGAAATCAGCGAAGCCTTGCTCCCGCACCTTCGGCCGGTACTCACCGGCCCCTCCGCTTGGGACAGTCACGACACCGTCGGGCGAGCCATCGAAATCCGTGACGGGACCGTCCGAAATCCCGCGATTTTGTCGTTCCAGCACCGTGCACCCGATTACCCGCATCCCCACCGCTGATGGTTCCGCCGGGCGAGTACCGTGGACGGTGTCGAGAGCATCTCGTACGTGAGCGTTCAAGCCCGCGTCGTCCTCGACGCGTAGCAAAGGTCCGGCTATGACACGTGAAACCCCGTACATTTCCCGCTACGAACGACGAGTAAAACTCGCCCAGGATGCCGTGCAGAGCCGGACCACACTCGACGACAAAGCCGCATTCGACCTCGCCGTGCACCTGGTGCATGTCCTCGACACCGTGCCGGAGAAAACGCGCTGACCGGTTCACCGCGCCTGCGGAGCGCTGGATCGAAGGTGGCAGCGCCGGAGTGCCCAGACTCTGCTCTTACGACGACCGACAGTCAGTGACCAGAACGTCCGCGTCCGGGACTCGCGCCTCGCATTCTGTGTAGCGAGAGCCAGCCGGCATCGCCGGGAGCAGGCTCGTGAAGCCCACTGCGCTCGCCCGACGCGGTCGTCATGGTCACTCGCATCGCGAATCGATCACCATGACGACGACCAGGACACCCTCTCGGCACCCGGCTGGGCCGAAACCGTTGCTGTCCGGACAGCATTCCCTCACCGAACTGATCACTATCCGGATCTTCCTCATCGCCCCGTTCCTCGCGCTGGTCGCGATCGTCGTCCTCGTGTGGGGATGGGGACTGAGCTGGCTCGACGTCGGCCTCGCGACCGGCTTCTATGTAGTGACGACGCTCGGGATCACGATCGGCTACCACCGCTACTTCACCCACGGTGCGTTCACCGCCAACCGCCCACTCCGGATCGCACTCGCGGTCGCCGGGGGCCTGGCCGCGCAGGGCCCGGTGATCAGCTGGGTGGCCGACCACCGCCGGCACCACGCCTTCTCCGACTGCGAAGGCGACCCGCACTCACCCTGGCTCTACGGCACATCACCGTTCGCACTGGCGCGAGGATTCTGGCACGCGCATCTGGGCTGGCTGTTCGGCCGCGACAAGACCAACATCGCCCGGTTCGCGCCGGACCTGGCCGCCGATGCCGACATCCGCATGGTCGATCGGCTTTTCCCGCTGTGGGTCGCCGCCACGGTGCTCGTGCCCGCTGGGCTCTGCGGCGACCCACGTGTGGGCGGTGGCCCAGGGCCCGGCTCCGGCGAGAGCGCGTTCGACGTGCAACAGCGCGATCCCAGCCGCGCCCTCAGACAGTGACTGTTCCCGGCCGCTGTGGTCGTCCGGGTCGATGACCGGGTACGCCAGCTGGGCAGCCAACCGGTCGGAGACCACTTCTGGTTCCCGCGTGGTCATGCCTGGTCCTGGCGAAGAAGGGCGAGGCGACGCTGGGCGACGGCGCGGGCGAGTCGGTCGGTGACCTTTTCTGTGCCGGGGTCCACGCTCACCGCGCGCAGGTGGTGACCGTGCAGCAGCATCCGCAGCACCAGCTGTTCCTCGACGTTCTCGTCGTGTACCGCGTACCCGCGGTAGGCGGTGAGGGCGCGGTGGCGCTGCCTCCACGCCTCGGTGACGGCCTGTCCGCCAGGCAATGACTCCAGCCGCGGCTGAACGGTTCACCCTTGCGCAGGTACACCAGCACCAGCAGGGCCTGCTGGCCCGGGTTGAGCTTGCGCCATACCGAACCCAGCTCCCGGCGGTGGGCGCGGACAAGGTTCGACACGAAGGTCAGGGTCTGACGTGACAACGGCAGCGCGGCACGGTAGAACAACATACGAAGCCCTTGCGTAGGATCTGGATCTTGGTCGATTGCTGTCCTACCAACGGCTTCGCCACGTCCACGGCAGCGACACGCCGACGATCAGCCAGATCGCGAGCTACAACCCTTACCTACCAACACATCCATACCAGGATGAAAGGGCTCAGGATAGCCGACGGCCTCCAAGCATCGTGGGGCAAGCTTGTCTCCGTACAGAAATAGGCGACAACCGTTCCAGCCACGGTTTTCGGTGCGGCAGGGGCGTGTGAGGCATGCCATCCGCGACCTCCAACACCGGCACCGCTCTCCGCCGACGATATTCGCGGCATAGGAAGGACGGCACTGCGAACGATGGTGACGGTCCCTTCTACACGTTGGAGCGAGAGTACGTCACGTCGGCGCCTCAGGCTCGGCGTCGCCCGGCTGCGGTCAGATGATCATCCTTGGCATTGACCATCGCGATCAACGGGCCAGTGTCCACAACAATGGGGCGTGCCACGACCTACGACAACTCCACCGAAGCCGGAGCGCTCACGCGTCGGCGCGTCCGCGCACGACGTCCTTCACGCGCTCTGACGCGTCCGCGGGAAGCTCGAACATCCCCAGAAATGACGGCAGCGAATACGGCTTCTCGGGCGCGGTCGTCTCCTCGGCCGGGGGCGCGGCCGACCTACGCAAGCCCAGCCGAGCCACCTGCGCGGCGGTTACGTCGACGCTGACCGTGGCGGTAATCGACTCCGGCTCGATCCTCTTCGGCGCGCGCACGCCAGCAGCACTGACCCGACGCCGACGAGAAGTCCCGATCGGCGCACGGTCGTCAATCCTGCCTCGCACTCATGCCTCTCATGGTACAGGTCGACCGGCAACGCGGCAGATAACTCGTTAGGTGATGAAGAGTCCCGTGAGGGCAGATCGTCTGCCGCCGCCTGCGCTAGGTGTCGGCCGCGGCGCCCCCTGTTCTTGTTGTCGGGTTCGTGTGGCCACTCGCGACGACCGCAGCTACCCGCGCATTCCGTAACGGTCGAAGAAATAGGGGGCAAATCGCTCGCCGGAGCGTCGCGTCCTGGCCCGTGCGCCCTTTCCTGTCGCCGCCGCGCCGGCTCGTCCGGTGTGTCCGGCAATGTCGGCGGTTGTGACTGCGCGGCGGTGGCCGGGTGGCTGCACGCTGTGGGCGACGCTGTGCGGTGCGGAAACGTGGTGATTATGTCCTCTTGCGGCGGGTTGCGTTTCGGCGCTTCCGGCGAATCTGTACGATGAGTGGCCGTTCAGTCGGCAGTCGTGGAAGGACACGACCTCGGGGAGCGTCCACCACTGGTGGGCGGTTCCCGGTAGCGCTTGAAAACCCCGTGTGCAGACGGAAACTACCGCATGTGCGGCTCGGCGGAATCAGGAGCGAAATGAACAGCAACCTCGTTGACGCTCCGGGCGCGCCCTACACCTCGCGCCTGGTGGCCATTACCGGCGATCGGCTCATCCACCCGGCCGATACGCAGAACGACTTGGCGCGCATCGTGCTGAGGTGGGCGCGCGGCTGGGTGCCGGAAACCTGGGCCGCCCGGCAATACTTCGCCTATTGCGGGGCCGGTGACGGCGAATCGCCGCGATACGCCGATCGGGACGTCGCCGGATGGCTGCTGCTCCGGCCGCAACCGGGATCGCTGGCCTCGCGAGTGCGTTCGAACGAACTGGATGTCGCCACCGCGCTCGCGGCGGAGGCGGAGGCATGGCCGGAGTAGCGGGTGTACCCGAAAATTTCTGCGGCGCCGAATGCGGCGACGCAGATTTTTTTTGCCCGGACAAGGTTTCCGCTGGTCCGGGCGGTGACATCGAGCCCCGAAACGGACCTGTTGACCTGCAAGAGTGAATTTTGTTGTCCGCCATACAATAGCTCGGAAATGACCCGAAAGTGATCTTATGGTCCGGTCAGCGGATCGGTTGCCGACACGATAGTGGCAGGCGGCTGGAAGCGACGTCGCGTGTCCGCTAGGTTCGCATCACGCGGTTCGGATATCACACCTGCAATGCCGGATGCGTAGAACCAATCGTCAGAATCGATGGTTGTCGAAAGAATCGATGATTGTCGAACTCGATCATCGAAGCCCAGAGGAGTTCGAATGCTGAAGAAGATCGGCCTTGTCACTGCCACGATGGCGGCTGGCGCCTTCATGTTCGGTGGCATCGCTGCTGCCACCACGCCGGGCGGCCACGGCCACCACCACGGTAGCGACCAGAACGGCCTGGTCAACCTGAACAACACCGACGTTCTGCACAACGTGAACGCGACCCTCGGCCTGTGCGGCAACGACGTCAACGTGCTCGGCGTCCAGGTCCCGATCCGTAACGCGCTCAACGGCATCGGTGTGCCGATCCTGTCGCCGGGTGAGAACGAGGCGTCCGGCAAGTCCCCGTACAACTGCGCTGCGGGCACCGTCATCGACGGTGGCACCTCCCAGGGCAACTGATTCTCCTGCCGAGGCTGCCCGCGGTTCTCGCGAACGCAAGCCGAGGCATGGAGTCCGACGATTCGCATCGAGCGCCTCGAGGTACCCCGGGGCACGGATAGAGCTGCACACTCCTGATCCGTGCTCCGGGCGTACCGGACGCCGTGTGACGTCGGCGGGTGGGATCGGCTGCCTTGCCCAGGTCCATGCCGGTCCCACCCGGTGTGCTCGACACCTTAACCAACATCTCTGGTTCCCGCGACCGGTGGCTGATGCCCCGCCGCGGGAATCCTTTTATGTAGTCCTCTTGCCGAGTGTGGCATTCCGTCCGCGGCCCGTGATCAAGCTGCCAGGCCGACGGCGTGGGCGGATCGGGCAGTCGCCCGGTGTGGTCCCGCGGCGGGAACCGGGCAGGTCGGGTCGTGTGGCCTGTTCCCGGTTGCCTGGCACGGAGTCTCGGCCGGCAGTGCCCCCGTTGGTTGTCCCCGCCGTGACAGTCCGAACAGGAGGGTTCCGGTCCTCTGGACAGGAAAACGGCCGTGGTGTGCGCTGTGCACGCCACGGCCGCAGTCAAGCGAGCGTTGGTCACCCTGCCCGATGTGGTGGTGAAGAACTCCTCGGCGGAAAGGCCTGGACCGGAACCGGTATGTCGGGACCGCGGTTCCGGTCCAGGCGCCGTGCGATTCGCATCCGAATCGCCGGGCTGCTCACCTCAGCCGGACCTCATCTCGGTACGCGCCGGGTGAAAAGCTCAGTTGTGCTGGCTGGTGCCACCGTCGAGCAGGTTGCCCGAAGCGCAGTTGTACGGGTTCGAGCCGGTGGCGGTGTTCTTGCCCGGCGAGAGGATCGGCAAACCGAGGCCGTTGAGTGCGTTACGGACCGGGACCTGGACGCCGAGCACGTTGACGTCATTGTCGCACAGGCCCAGCGTCAGGTTGACGTTGTGCGCCACGTCGATGTTGTTGATGTTCACCAGGCCGTTCTGGTCACTGCCGTGGTGGTGGTCGCCGTGCCCGTCGTGGTGGGCGGTACCCGAGGTGCCGGCGGCGGCGACGCCACCGAACATGAAGGCACCAGCCGCCATCGTGGCGGTGACGAGACCGATCTTCTTCAGCATGGGCTACTCCTATGGAGATCAAAAGGTGATTTGTCGGCGCAGGCTTCCGCCACATCGCACGTGCCAGGCAATCTACGGGCGAGCGGTGCCACTCTTCCACTCTTTGCCACGATGGTGTCGGGTCGCAGTTCTCTGACCGAGGTTTTCTTACCCGGACCGGTGATATCGCGATTTCCTCCGGCGCACGCATCCGGTGGTCGGCGGAGTGGCTGTGTGCCTTTCGCGTTCTGCTGATCGGCAGTATGCCGCAACGTCCCGAAACGGTGGTGGTGCAATCTGCCGGGTTGATCCCGGTGTGTCAGGCCCGGCGGTCGCAGATGACGGTATGACTGCGGTGAGGTGCACGGATGTGTGTCACGGCAGTGAAGTCGCCTGCAGTGCAGGCCGGATCGGATCTTGCTCGGGTCTTGTGGTAATGGGGATGGGATTGGTGTTTCCGTCGAAGCCGGCAATGGGGCCGCGGCTCACGCCGCCCAGGTGCGGGGAATCGCCGATCGCGTCATGGTTGTCGTTTCGGACTGGTTGCGGCGTATTCGAGAACGGGCAATTCCCCAATGAGGGGCGCCGACCGGCACGCGTCGTGGGGAAACGGTGTCACCCGTCCGTCTCGAAACGTTGGCGGGCTCGGTCGGTGTGGCTGGTCACGGGCTTGGTGCCGGTTGCCGCGGCGAGTCCGGTGGGGGGAATGTCGACGTAGATCGACTCGGTTCGGGCGACCGCGTGGGTCTCGTGCCAGATGCCGATGACACCCTTCGCGGCGCGGGTCCGGCGGTTGTACTCGCTCCAGTTCGGACGGTGTTTCGCGGTGGGATCGGAAGCGTAGGCGTACAGCTTGTCGAGGCTGGTCCAGTACTGAATGACCGTGGGGTTGCGGGGAAATCCGAACACGCGGTAGCCGATCATGCCCGACTCGGGATCGCCGGCGAGTTCGCGGAGCATCGGCGGCATCGCGAGCAGGGTCGGCCACCACAGGTCCGGGCGGGTCCACTTGGTGATGCGCATACCGATGAGGAAGACGACGAGCTCGCCGTCGTAGTCGTGGGTCATCCGGGTGGGGATCGGTTTCATGGCTGCCCCTTGCTAGGGTGGATAGTGCTGCTCTCCAATATTGGCGAGTGGCGCTATCCAATGTCAAGGGGTGCCGGTATGCGGATGTCCGAGCTCTCGGCGAGGACCGGGGTCGCGGTCGCGACGATCAAGTACTACCTGCGCGAAGAGCTCCTGCCCGCCGGGCGGCTGATGTCCGCCACGCAGGCGCGGTACGACGACGCGCACGTCGAACGCCTCCGTCTCATCCGTGCGCTGCTGGGACCGGCGCGGTTGAGCATCGCCCAGGTGCGCCGGGTGCTCGACGCGATCGACGCGCCCGAGGCCGACACGCTCGCCCGGCTCGCTCAGGCGCAGCATGCCGCCAGCGTCGGCGCAGCGGTGGACGATCTCGGTCCGGCGGAGGCGGTCCTCGCGCGCGCAGGGTGGAGGTTTGATCCCGAGAGTGCCGAGGTCGCCCAACTCGCGGCGGCGCTCGCGGCGCTCGCGGAAGCGGGGTACGAGATCCCGGAGGAGAACTTCACCGCTTACCTGGACGCGGCGGCCGTGATCGCCGAGACCGAGATCGCGCACATCCCGACCGAGTCGGCCGAAGCGGCCATCCGGTATTCGGTGCTCGGGACGGTCCTGGTGGAGCCGGTGCTGCTCGCGCTCCGGCGCGTTGCCCAGCAGGACGCGGCTTATCGGCGATTCGATCCGGATGGGTCGCGCTGAGCCTGTGGCAGGTAAGGGGAACGGGCGGCTCGCTCCTGAGTGGACTGTTGCGCGGATCAGCTCGGCGAAGCGATCCAGTGAAAGGTGAGTAGTTCAGGCGGGCATCCTGGTGCGGTGTGGCACGGTGAGCCTCGCCGGATCGATGCCGGTCACCCGGATCAGTCGTGTTTCGCCGTCGCGTAGGTCGAAGCAGTTGTCGTCGAGTCGCATGGCTGGTTCCGGGTGGGAGATGCGTACGCCGTAACTGTAGCCGGATGAGCGCAGTGTCAATCCGCCGTCGACGACGGGACTGGGCCGCGCGGAACTCGTTGCCCTGCCGCAATTCGTTACCCGCGTCGAACAGAGCCGTTACGGCATACCCGGTCCATTCATCGAGATCAGTGCCTAGATGGATCGTATTCACGTACGGTCCGGGGGTGTGAAAACACCTTCGCCAGCGCATTCGGATGGGCGCCCGGAGTGATACTCGCACGGTATCGCCGCCGTTCAGCGGGACGATCGCGCGCCGTGCTTGCCTGGTTGACCCGGGTTGCCCGGCGAGCGGGGGACGGATTTTCCGCAGGTCTGGTAAACCCGTTGTCGTGACCCCAGGAGTGACTGTCGAGCTGCTGGGCACCGTGCGGGTACGTCGTGGCGACACCGAAATCGATCTGGGCCCGGCCGGCCGGTGCTCGCTGTTCACGATGCTCGCGCTGCGGGCAGGGACCACCGTCCGGCTCGACGAACTCGTCGACGGCCTGTGGGGTGAGACGCCGCCCAAAACGGCCGAGGGCATCGTCTACACCTACGTTTCCGCTCTCCGTAAGGCAGTCGAGCCCGACCGGACGCGCGGCTCCGCGCCACGGGTGCTGACCGGGACGCGGGCCGGGTATTCCCTGCGGCTGCCCGCCGACGCGATCGACGCGAGCCGCTTCGAGGCGATGACGGAAGAAGCCCGGCTTCGCTGGGCGGCAGAGGACTTCGTGGGCACCCGGGCGCAGTGCGACGCCGCGCTCCGTGAATGGGGCGGGACACCGCTGGGTGGGGCGACCGGTCCGTTCGTCGAGGTGGAGCGTTCCCGGCTGGCGCTGCTGAAACTGGACGTCGAGGAGTTGCGGTGTGCCGCGTTGCTCGAAACCGGCGCGGCGAGCAGTGCGGCCACCGCACTGACCGCGCTGGTCGCGGAGAATCCGCTGCACGAGCGGCTGCACGAGTTGTTCGTGCTGGCGTTGTCCCGTACCGGGCGGCAGGCCGAGGCCTTGCAGGTCTACCAACGGATCCGGCGGCAGCTCGTGGAGGAGCTGGGCGTCGAGCCGGGGCCGGCGCTGCGCCGGGCGCACGAGCAGGTGCTCACCGGCGAATCGGGTTCGCCGGTGGGCCGGCTGGGGCCGACCAGGGTGGTGCCGGCCCAGCTGCCGCACCGGATCGCGGAATTCGTCGGCCGGGAGGACGAAGTGCGGCGGCTGCAGCAGAGGTGCCAGGCCGCGTCCTTCGGGGTGGCCGGCGGTCCGGTGGTGATCTCGGCGATCGACGGTTCGGCCGGGGTCGGCAAGACCGCGCTCGCGGTGCACGTGGCGCACCAGGTCGCGGAGTCCTTTCCGGACGGACAGCTCTTCCTGGACCTGCGCGGGTTCGATCCGCGGCATCCGCCGATCACCGCGGAGGCCGCGCTCGCCCAGCTGCTGCAGAGCCTCGGTGCCGACGCGGAGCTGATCACCGGTGACGTGGCGGCGCAGGCCGCGCTGTACCGCTCGCTGGTGGCCGGCCGACGGGTGCTGGTGGTGCTGGACAACGCCGTGAGCGCGGAACAGGTTCGGCCGCTGCTGCCCGGTTCGGCGGGCTGCCTCGCACTGGTCACCAGCCGCAACCGGCTCTCCGGGCTGGTCGCCCGCAACGGGGCCACCCGGCTCAGCCTTGACGTGTTGCGGCCCGCAGAATCGCGGGAGCTGCTGCGGTGCGTGCTCGGCGCCGAGCTGGTGGACGCCGAGTTCGAGCTGGCCGCCGAGCTGGCCGTCCATTGTGGACATCTGCCGCTCGCGCTGCGGATCGCCGCGGAACGGATCCTCGGCGACGAGTACTACCGGCTGGCCGATCTGGTGGCCGAGCTGCGGGTGGTCCCGGAACGGTTGGATGCACTGTCCACTGCGGATGATGAATCCTCGGTGGTGCGTACGGTGTTCTCCTGGTCCTACCATACGTTGAAGCCGGAGGACGCTCGCGCGTTCCGGTTGCTGGGCCTGCATCCGGCGGCCGAGCTGAGCATCGCGGATGCGGCCGCCCTGCTCGGTGTCGCGGTGACCACGGCGCGGCGCCGGCTCGACAGCCTGATGCGCTGGCACCTGATGGAGCAGGTGGCGCGTGACCGGTATCGTTTCCACGACCTGCTCCGGATTTACGCCGCCGAATGCGCCGAGCAGGACGAATCGGCGGAAGCGATCGAGCAGGCCACCGCCCGGCTGGTGCGCTGGTATCTGCACGCCACCGTCGCCGCGCGCGAACTGGTGGCACCCGGGCTGGGGCCGATCGATCCCGGCCCGGCCGATCGGGATCAGCCACGGCTGGTGCTGCGGGACTACGCGGAGGCGATCGGCTGGGCGGGCCGTTCACTGTCCGGGGTGGTCGACGTGCTGGAACTGGCGGCGGCGCGCGGATTCGACGGGCTTACCGCGCGGCTGGCCACCGCGCTCGGCGCGCTGTGTCACTGCCTGAGCCGCTGGGCGGAATGGCAGCGGGTCATCGGAGCCGGGCTGAGCGCCGCACGACGGGTCGAGGATCGGCTCGCCGAAGGGCGGCTGTGCAACGACTACGGAGTGCTGTGCCATTTCCTCGGCCGCGCCGAGGAGGCGGTGGCGGCGCATCGCCGTGCTGTGCGCATTCTGAGCGCGCTGGACCGGGGGGACGCTGCCGTCGCGGCCAACCTCGCCGTCGCGTATCTGATGATCGGCTGGGAGCTGGACGCGTTGCCACTGCTGGAAAACGCGCTCTTGCTCGCCAAGGCGCACGGCAGCAGGTTCGTCGAGTCGTCAGTGGCGGAGGGCCTCGGTGCGGTGCTGTCCCGCCTTGGCCGGCACGACGAGGCAATCGAGCTGGGACTGTCGTCGGTGGAGCTGGTGCGGGGCACCGGCGCCGAGCACATGCTGGCACACGCGTTGCGTCAGGTCGGTCAGTCCTGCCTGCACGCCGGGCGGGTCGAAGACGCGGTGCGTCACCTCGAAGCCGCACTCGAACTGTGGCGAGCCCTCGGCGACCGATGGGGCGAGATCTCCGGCAGCCACGCGCTTGCCTGTGCACTGCATCAGGCCGAACGGCTTGACGCCGCCCGCCGATTGCTCGTTTCCGCGCTGCAGATCATCGGTGAGTCCGGATATCGCGGAGTGCACTACCGCGAAGAGAGTGAAATGCGGGCTTTGCTCGCCGAACTCGGCTGATCGGATTATACCGTGGTCGAATCCGGCTCATCCTTGCTGCTGACGCCCGGATGGCACTTGCGCGCATAGGGTCCGCAGTGGAAGTCCGACGTGCGGTTCTGGAGAGGATACTCGATGCGTAGAACAGTGTTGTTCGCCGCTCTTGGTGCGATGACAGCCACGACCCTGCTGGCGCCGAACGCGGCGGCGACCGGTGGGCTGCGGTGGGGCGCGTGCCCGGCGGATCTCAGGTCGACGACGTTACAGTGCGCGACGGTGCAAGTGCCACTGGATTACCGGGATCCCGGAGGGCGGAAGATCGGCCTGACGATTTCCCGCTTGGCGAGTACGAATCCGGAGAAACGCCGCGGCGTGCTCCTGACGAATCCGGGCGGCCCCGGTGGTCCCGGCCTGGAGATGCCGGGAATGCTGGTTCTGCCAGGGCTTCCCGGGACTCTGCCACAGAACGTGCGGGACACCTACGACGTGATCGGGATCGATCCGCGCGGAGTCGGGCACAGTTCTCCGGTCACCTGTGACCTGACCAAGGCGCAGCTGGAACTCAGCAATATGCCGTATGCGAACACTCCGGCCGACGTGGTGAAACAGGCCAAGGTCGCGAAGGAGGAAGCGAAACAGTGCGCGTCGTCGAAATCCGCCTGGATGCTGCCGTACGTGACGACAGCGAATACTGCGCGTGATCTGGATCAGGTCCGGAAGGCGTTGGGCGAGGAGAAGATCTCCTACCTGGGCGTTTCGTACGGGACGTATTTGGGTGCGGTCTACACGACGATGTTCCCGCAGCGCAGTGATCGGTTCGTGCTGGATTCCAACCTCGGCTCGGGTGGGTACGACATCGAGGCGATGCACGGGTTCGCGCGCGGAATGCAGGACCGGTTCCCGGATTTCGCGAAGTACGCGGCGGCTCATCCGGAGTTCGGGCTCGGCACGACGCCGGCGCACGTGACCGCGAAGTTCTTCGCACTGGCCGCCCGCCTGGACCGGAAGCCGATCGGCGGCATCGACGGGTCGATCTTCCGCACGCTGACCTTCGAGCATGTTTACCTGGATGCTCAGTTCCCGCAGCTGGCCAAGGCCTGGCAATCCCTGGACCGGGGTGTGGCGCCGGTACCGGGGCAGATGAAGTATCCGGAGAACCTGCTGGCCACGCGGTTGCACGTGATGTGCGGTGATTCGAGCTGGCCGCGGTCGGTGGGCAGCTATCAGGCCGACGTCGCGGTCAGCCGGGGCGAATACCCGATGATCGGTGCGGGCGCGGCGAATATCGGGCCGTGCGCTTACTGGGCGCCGCCGAAGGAACCGAAGGTGCGGATCAGCGATCGCGGCCCGTCGAACGTGCTGATGGTGCAGAACCTGCGGGATCCGGCGACTCCGTTGTCCGGCGCTCGTGACTTGCGTCGCGCCTTCGGCCAGCGGGCCCGGATGGTGACCGTCGACCAGGGTGGGCACGGTGCGTACGCGTTCGCGGCCAATCAGTGCGCTAATGCGGTGGTCAATGATTATTTGGCGACCGGGAAACGTATTGGGCAGGACCGGTTCTGCGCTGCGGAAAGTCGCTGACGAGAGGGGTTTCCGGGGTGTGCTCGCCGGGGGTGGCGGCCCGCCGGGGTGGCGCTCGCCGGAGGGGCGGCGAGCAGGGTGCCGGCAAAGTCGGTATGGAGGGCCTTGCGCAGGTGCGGAGGGCTGTGAAGGGGCCCTTCACGGACTCTGAGTCCGTGAAGGGCCCCTTCACGGACCCGAACCGGTCCGGTGCACGCCACGAGGTGGTCGCACACACCTCCGCAGCGCCCGCTGCCGGGTCCCCGACCAACTTTGCCGGAACCCTGGGGCGGCGAGTGCCACCTTGTGGAATCGGCTGGGTTTGTGGTGGGTGTGACTGGGGTTGGGGTTGGGGTTGTGCGGTTCTGCTTGGTGCATGTGTCTGGGTGGAAGTTGGCGTACGCGTACGGCAACTTTCCGGGGAGAGTGGGGACTTGCACGGGACGAGAGTTGGGAACCTGCGCGGGACGCGGCTGGCTGTGCGCGCTCGATGGTGGACGGGAGCGACCGGCCGTGGGCGTCCGGTCTGTCAGCCGTGTTCGGCCCGGTGTCTGCGCCTGTGGTCGTCGAGTGGCGTACACGTACGCCAATTTTCGGGAGAGAATCGGCCCTTACGGATGCCACGCCCGGCGGCACGGTGCGCTTCGGGCTAGGCACTCGCTGAAGCCGGACGGAAGCCCGGTCCGCGCGTCCGTCCGGTATGTACGGCTGGGCGGGAAGCCGGCGTACGTGTACGCCGGCTTCCGGAGAGAGTCAGGGCTTGTGTGCGACGAGCCCGGCGATGATCCGCTGGGCGTTGGACGGCGCGGTCAGCTGCGGTCCGTCGGACCACCAGTTGCGCACTTCCACGAAACCGGGCTCGATCAGGTCGAGCCCGTCCACCATCTCCAGGATCTCCTCGCGGGTGCGCGCGGTGACGCCGTTCATGGCGCCGTTGGCGACGGCTTCCTGCAGCGCGCGCAGGGCCTCGGGGTCTCCTTCCGGGCCCGCGTCGTAGAAGTGCGAGATGGCCACATAGGAGCCCGAGGGCAGTGCGTCGACGTAGTCGCGCATGATCTCCGCCGGTCGGTGCCGGTCGCCCTGATAGTGGTGCAGGGCGAGGAAGAACAGCAGCGCGATCGGTTTGGTCCAGTTCAGATGGGTCTGGACCACCTCGTTCTCCAGGACGCTCGCCTGGTCGAAGATGTCGCCGGCGACGAACCGGGTCCGGTCGTTGTCCTGCAGCAGGGCGCGGCCGTGCGCGGCGACCACCGGGTCGTTGTCCACATAGACGACCTTCGAGTCCGGCTGCAGGCGCTGGACGACCTGGTGCACGTTCTCCGAGGTGGGCAGGCCGGACCCGCAGTCGAGATACTGCGTGATGCCCGCGTGCGTGGCCAGGAACCGGCACACGCGGATCAGGTACGCGCGGTTCTCGGTCGCCGCGTCCCACAGGCCCGGCATCGCTTCGTTGAGCTGACTGAAGGTCTTCCGGTCGATCTCGTAGTTGGTGGACCCGCCGAGTGCGTAATCGTAGATCCGCGCGACGCTCGCACGGCTCGGATCGACTCCCACCGGAGTGTTCGGATCGACGTTGAACGACATGCGCGGCGCCTCCCTGACCGGGCTCCTGTGGCGGCTGACACACCGGAGCGTATCCAGTCTGCGCGCAGCACGATACCGCGGTCCTGGCGACGGCGCCGGGCTCACTCTCCGGCGGGCTGCGCCTTCAGCCGCGCGGCTTCCCGGCGGACCTCGGCCTGGGTCTCGCGTTCACGGCGCAGCCAGTCCGGCTCGTCCGTTTTGAGCGTCTCGATCTGCTCGGTGGTGAGCGGTTCGGTGATCCCGCCCCGGGTCAGGCCGCCGATCGAGACGCCCAGCCTGGCCGCGACCACCGGGCGCGGGTGTGGCCCGTTGCGCCGCAGTTCGCGCAGCCACTCCGGCGGATCGGCCTGCAGCGCGTTCAGTTCGTCGCGGGAGACCACGCCCGCGCGGAACTCGGCGGGGGTGGCTTCCAGGTAGACGCCCAGCTTCTTGGCCGCGGTGGCCGGTTTCATCGTCTGGGTGCTCTTCTGCGAAGTCATGCCTGCCAGGGTAATCCGACCCGGTCCGGGTAGCCTGGCCCGGTGACAGGAACGCCGGTCTTCCGGCTCGGCTACGTGCCGGGGACGACCCCGGCCAAGTGGGTGCGGATCTGGCGCGAGCGCGAACCGGACGTGCCGCTGGAGCTGATCGCGGTGCCCGCCGGCGAGGCCGCGGACGCGGTGCGCGAAGACCGGGCCGACGCGGTCCTGCTGCGGCTGCCCGGCGACCGCGAGGGCCTGCACGCGATCCCGCTCTACACCGAGACCACAGTGGTCGTGGTGCCCAAGGACCACCTGATCACCGCGGCGGACGAGGTCTCCGGCGCGGACCTGGCCGGTGAGGTGCTGCTGCACCCGCTCGACGACCCGCTCGGCTGGCCGGCCCCGCCCGGCATACTCGCCCGGGAACGCCCGGCCACCACCGGCGACGCGATCGAACTGATCGCCGCCGGGGTCGGCCTGCTCGTGGTGCCGCAGTCGCTGGCCCGGCTGCACCACCGCCGTGACCTGACCTACCGCACACTCACTGACGCCCCGCAGTCGCAGGTCGCACTGTCCTGGCCGGAGGGTACGACGAGCGCGCTGGTGGAGCAGTTCATCGGCATCGTCCGCGGCCGCACGGTGAACAGCACCCGCGGGCAGCAGGAGGCGAAGGCGAAAGGCACGGAACCGGTGCGGGCGCGGAAGCCGCCGCGTGGTCGTGCCACTTCGGGCAAGGGCGCTGGGCCGAAGCCTGGGGGCCGGGGGAAGCCCCGCCGTCGTCGGTGAACGGCCGGGGGTTGTCCCCGGGCCGTGGGTCGTCGGCTTCGGCCCGTTCCCGACCGAGTTGCTCGACGAGTACCTGCGCAAGCAGGGCGGCGAGGTCGGCGTGACCACCGGCCGCTCGCGGCGCACCGGCTGGTTCGACGCGGTGGAGCCGGGTTGACGCAGTGTCCGCCCGCCGGCGGAGTCCGGGGCCTGTCCGCGGGGCGTGGTTTGTCCGGGGGCGGGGAGCCGGGTAGATCGAGTCGCTGGGTCCGCCGGCTGAGTCCGGGGCCGGATCGACAGGGTTGGTATCGGCGGGATGTCTTGTCGGATCGCGGCGCGTGGCGAGATCCTCTCGCCGACGACAGGGACGGTGCGTGTGCCGTCCGGATTGTGCTTGCTGTGAAAGGGTTCCTTACTGTTCGCGGAGTGCGGAGTGGCCACTGTGGACAATCGACGGCTTCCTCGCTGCGCGGGCGAGGGCGGCGGCTGGTGCCCTGTGCGGAGCGTGAGGTGCTCGCGTGGAATGACCGAAGGACCGCGATCACCGGACGGCCGGTGGTCACCGAGGGGCCGCGATACGGAGCCAGGACCAGCCGGTGTACGCGGAGTAGCCGGCGTGATCACCCGTCCGGACCGGGTTCCGGCGATACACTCTCCCCGATGACGGAGTCAGGCTTTCCGCCCCCGCCCGACGGGCGGGCGGCTCGCTGGGCAGGACAGCGGGAACGCCGGCGCCAGGAATTCGTCGACGCCGGTCTGCGGGCGATCGCCCGGTACGGGCCGGAGGCGTCCACCGAGCAGATCGCCGACGCGGCCGGGGTCGCGCGCACCCGCGTCTACAAGCATTTCACCGACGCGGCCGACCTGCAGCAGGCCATCGCGCGGCGGGCCGCGGAGATGATCGCCGCCGAGTTCGAGCCGCTGGCGACGGCCGCGGGCACCACGCACGAGCTGGTGCGCAGCGCGATCGGCACGCATATCGAGTGGGTCGTCCGGCACCGGGCGCTGTACCAGTATCTCGTGCGGCATTCGAGCACCGGGTCGGGCGACGCGGTCGCCGACGTGAAGACCGTGATCGCCGGGCAGCTGGCCATCCGGCTCGACTACTACCTCGGTGTGTTCGGCGCGGACCGCCGGATCGGCGAGACCCTGGTGCACGGGCTGGTCGGATTCATCGAGGCGAGCACCGCACGCTGGCTCGACGAACCACGGGAACTCGGCCGCGGCGAACTGTGCGAGCTGCTCGCGCGCTCGGTGTGGGCGGTGCTGGACGACCTTCTGCGGGCCGGCGGGATCGTGCTGAATCCCGATTCGCCGCTGTCCGATCCGGACTTTCGCAGGCTGCGCTGAACCCGGGTGCGGCCACGCGGGGAGGGACCGGCTCAGGCCTTGCGCCCGACCCCGCCGGCAATGCATTCCCGGACCTGGTTGAGCGCCTGGTAGCGCGGGCCGTCCGGCCACCAGTCGTCGCACAGCGACAGACCGGGCTCGACCAGTTCGGTGCCGCCGAACATGGTGCCGATCTGCTCGTAGGTGCGAAACACCCCGCTGCCCATCGGGCTGTGCGTGAACTTCTCCTCCATCCGCCGCGCGAGCTCGCTGTGCCCGGGCGTCTGCGGGTCGAGGAAATGGGCGACCACCACGAACGAACCGGACGGCAGTGCGTCCACAAAGGACCGCATCAGCTCGGCGTAGTCGTCGCCGAGGTAGTGGTGCAGGGTGCCGTTCTGCAGCAGCGCGATCGGCTTGGTCCAGTCCAGGAATTCCCGCGTGGCCTCGTGTCCGAGCACCTCGGCGGGGGTGAAGATGTCGGCCTCGATGAACTTGGTGTACTGATTTTCCTCCAGCAGCGCGCGCCCGTGCGCCAGCACCACCGGGTCGTTGTCCACATAGAGCACCCGGGCCTCGGGGATGATCCGCTGCACGACCTGGTGGGTGTTCTCTGCGGTGGGCAGCCCGGGGCCGCAGTCCAGGTACTGGGTGACCTGGCCCTGACTGGCCAGGAACCGGCAGGCCCGGATCAGGAAGTTGCGGTTCGCCCAGGCCAGGTCGGTCACCTCGGGAGCGACCTCGGCCACCTGCTGCAGCACCCGGCGGTCGATCTCGTAGTTGTTCGTCCCGTTCAGCGCCGCGTCGTAGACGCGCGCGATGCTCGCCCGGGTGATGTCCACTCCGACGGGTGTGGAACCGGGCGAGGGGGTGGCCTCGGACATCTGGTGTCACCTCGATGTGTCGGGCGTCTCGTGCGGACACTCACCGTACCGTCACCCCATCGGGTTGAGGCCGCCAGGCCGGGGCGCCGCGGCCGAAGGCCAATCTTGATTGATTCCAGAAAATGCGGCACACTGCGGGTGTGCCGACGACTACGGACTTCGAGCGGATGCTGCGCGAGGCGGCGTTGCGGGTGACCCGGCCCCGGGTGGCCGTGCTCTCCGCCGTGCACGCCCATTCGCATGCGGACACGGAGTCCATCATCGGTGTCGTGCGCGCGGACCTCGGTGAGGTCTCGCACCAAGCCGTCTACGACGTGCTGCGCGCGCTGACCGGCGCGGGGCTGCTGCGGCGCATCCAGCCGCCCGGTTCCCTCGCCCGGTACGAAGCACGGGTCGGGGACAATCACCACCACGTCGTCTGCCGTTCGTGCGGCGCCATCGCCGATGTCGACTGCGCCGTCGGCCCGGCTCCCTGCCTGACCCCCTCGGACGCGAACGGGTTCGTCATCGACGAGGCCGAGGTCGTCTACTGGGGTCTTTGCCCGGCCTGTGCGGCTGTTCCTGCTTCTTGAGTGCCATCGATTCCCGGAAGGATTGCAGTGACTGAGACCCCTGACGCCGTTATCGGCGACATCAACGAGGAGAGCGCGGGCGGGTGCCCGGTCGCGGGGGGGCGCTTCGCCCACCCGACCGAGGGGGGCGGCAACCGCGAATGGTGGCCGCGGCAGCTGAACCTGAAGATCCTGCGCAAGCACGGCGCGGCCGCCGACCCGATGGACGGCGATTTCGACTACACCAAGGAATTCCTGTCCCTCGACCTGGACGAGCTGGCCGGCGACGTGGACGCGGCGCTGACCACCTCGCAGGACTGGTGGCCCGCCGACTTCGGGCACTACGGCGGCCTGATGGTGCGGATGGCCTGGCACAGCGCCGGTACCTACCGGATCGACGACGGCCGCGGCGGGGCGGGCGCGGGCATGCAGCGGTTCGCGCCGCTGAACAGCTGGCCGGACAACGTGAACCTGGACAAGGCGCGCCGGTTGCTGTGGCCGGTCAAGAAGAAGTACGGCCGCAAGATCTCGTGGGCCGACCTGATGATCTTCGCCGGCAACCGCGCGCTGGAGACGATGGGCTTCACCACCTTCGGCTTCGCCGGTGGCCGCGCGGACGTGTGGGAGCCGGACGAGGACGTCTACTGGGGCCCGGAGCGCACCTGGCTCGGCGACGAGCGCTACACCGGTGACCGCGATCTGGAGAAGCCGCTGGCCGCGGTCCAGATGGGCCTGATCTACGTGAACCCGGAAGGCCCGAACGGCAATCCGGACCCGCTGGCCGCCGCGCGCGACATCCGCGAGACCTTCGGCCGGATGGCGATGAACGACGAGGAGACCGTCGCGCTCATCGCCGGTGGGCACAGCTTCGGCAAGACCCACGGTGCCGCACCGGATTCCGACGTCGGCCCGGAGCCGGAGGGCGCGCCGCTGGAGGAGCAGGGCCTCGGCTGGAAGAACGGCTTCGGCAGCGGCAAGGGCCGGGACACCATCGGCAGTGGCCTGGAGGTCACCTGGACGCCGACCCCGGTGCAGTGGAGCAACTGGTTCTTCCACAACCTGTTCGAGTACGAGTGGGAGCTGGTCAAGAGCCCGGCGGGGGCGCATCAGTGGACGCCCAAGGACGGCAAGGGGCGCAACACCGTGCCGGACCCGGAGGACGGCAAGCTCAACCGGACTCCCGGCATGCTGACCACCGACCTCGCGCTGCGTTTCGACCCGGTCTACGGGGAGATCTCGAGGCGGTTCTACGAGAACCCGGACCAGTTCGCGGACGCGTTCGCGCGGGCCTGGTTCAAGCTGACCCACCGCGACATGGGCCCGATCCAGCGCTACCTCGGCCCGCTGGTGCCGCAGGAAGAGCTGATCTGGCAGGACCGCGTGCCCGCCGTGGACCACGAGCTGGTCGGCGACGCGGACGTGGCCGACCTCAAGGCGAAGCTTCTCGGCTCAGGCCTGACCGTGGCGCAGCTGGTGTCCACGGCCTGGGCGTCCGCGTCGAGCTTCCGCGGCAGTGACAAGCGCGGTGGCGCGAACGGTGCGCGCATCCGGCTTGAGCCGCAGCGTGGCTGGGAGGTCAACGAGCCGGACCAGCTGGCGCAGGTGCTGCGCACACTCGAAGGCGTCCAGGAATCCTTCAACAGCGCGCAGAGCGGTGGCAAGAAGGTCTCGCTGGCCGACCTGATCGTGCTCGGCGGGGTGGCCGCGGTGGAGAAGGCCGCCAAGGACGCCGGCGTCGAGGTGCAGGTGCCGTTCTCCGCGGGCCGCACCGACGCTTCGCAGGAGCAGACCGACATCGATTCGTTCGCTCCGCTGGAGCCGGTCGCCGACGGGTTCCGCAACTACCGCGGCAAGGGCGGCGAGCTGCCCGCGGAGTTCCTGCTGGTCGATCGGGCCAACCTGCTGAACCTGACCGCGCCGGAGCTGACCGTGCTGGTCGGCGGCCTGCGTGTGCTGGGTGCGAACTACCAGCAGCGTGCGCACGGCGTGTTCACCGAGAACCCGGGCCGGCTGACCAACGACTTCTTCGCGAACCTGCTCGACCAGGGCACGCAGTGGCAGCCGGCGGCCGGGGACGGCGAGACCTTCGAGGGCCGCGACCGGGCCACCGGTGAGGTCAAGTGGACCGGCACCCGGGTCGACCTGATCTTCGGGTCGAACTCCGAGCTGCGCGCCGTCGCCGAGGTCTACGCGAGCGACGACGCCAAGGAGAAGTTCGTGCGGGACTTCGTGTCCGCCTGGCACAAGGTGATGAACGCGGACCGGTTCGACCTGGTCTGATTCGTCCACTGAGGACGGCCCCGGCCGGATTGGTGAAGGTCGTAAAGGGGCCCTTCACGGACTCTGAGTCCGTGAAGGGCCCCTTCACAGCGTTGTTGGGCGTGTCGCGGCGGAGCGGGTGTCCGGTTCAGCCGGGGGCGATCCGGTACCCGTACCCTCGTCGATGAACAGCACCCCGCCGAGGCATTCCTCGAACACCACGGACGTCTTCTCCGCGATGTGCCCGATGTACTGCCCGACGAGATCTCGGCGGGAGACCTCGCGGAATTGCCCGCCGGTGAGCACCCCGAGTTCGGCCAGCAAACTGCCGTAAGTCCGGGCCACGGTCGTCTTCCCGGTACCGGGGGCACCGGTGAAGATCAGGTGGTGGCTGACCGCGCCGACGGCGAGCCCGGCGTTGCGCCGCCATTCGTCCACCTGGATTTCGTCCACGACGGCGCGTACTTCGGCCTTGACCCCGCGCAGGCCGACCATTCCGTCCAGCTGGGTGAGCAGTCCGTCCAAGCCCTTGGCCGCAATGCCGGACGCGGATTCGATGACGGACGGAGCCGCGCCTTCGGCGAGTTCGATCGACGGCTCCTCGGTGTTCTCCAGCCGGCACGCCTCGACCAGTCCGGTGCAGTCGCCGCCGAAGGAGATCCCGGCGCCGGTCACGTCGTGCACGGCGGTCCGCCGGATCGTCGGCACGCTGCGGTGCGCGACCGCGATCCCCGGCCCGTTGGTGCGGGACACGTCGCAGCCTTCGATCACCGGGCGCGCGTAGTGGTAGATGTAGATCCCCCGGTATCCGCAACCGGCGATGGTGCAACCGGCCACCGCCGGATCGGCGCCGAGGCCGATCACCAGCCCGTCCCCCGGTGATGTCACGGATTTCGCAGTTTTCCACCCGGCCGGAAGAGCTTTCCACCACCACGCCCGGTTCGGCACCGCTGATCGTGCAGCGGCTGAGGGTGAAGCGGTGGCAGCCCCGCACGCTGACCGCGGGCCGCCGCCCGCGGTCAGCGTGCAGCGTTCCAAGGTCAGTTCGGCGTCCTTGGCGTGCACTGCGGTACCGGCGGCGTCCACCTCGATTCCTTGCGGGGCAAGGGAACCCGCGCGGACGTGGAGTGCGGTCCACGCCGCGCCGGTACAGTCCAGCCGCACGGTCGCGCCGGGTGCGGCACGCAGCGTCAGGCTGCGCCCGACGAGGTCGAACGTCTCCTCATAACGACCGTCCGTCACGGAGATCGTGGCTCCGTCCGGAGCTTCCGCACTGCGTCGCCGATCGTCGGGTACGCGCCCTGCTGTCCGGGCGCTACCAGCAGAGTCCGGGAACCCGCGGTGGTCATCAGCCCGCCCGCTCGTTCAGCCAGCCGCGGTCGGCGGCCTTGGCGCCGGCCTGGAACCGGCTGCGCGCGCCCAGCCTGTTCATCACGTCGGCGACTGTTCGCCGCACGGTCCGTACCGAAATGCCCAGCTTCACCGCGGCGGCCGCGTCGGTGCAGCCCGCGGACAGCAGTTTGAGCAGTTCCCGTTCCCGCTGGTCGCTCTCGGCGTCTTCGGCGGCCGATTGCAGGGGCACGGCGGTGGGCCACACCCGTTCGAACAGCTCCACCACGGACGTCACGACGCCGGGCAGGTGGAACGCCGCCATGCCGGAAACCCCTGCGGGCAAGACGACCGCGGTGCCGTCGATGACGAGTGCGTCCAGCGGCACCCGCGGGATCGTGCGGGTGGAGGCGCCGGCCAGGCTCAGCTCGGCGAGCCGCGTGGACAGCCGGCGCGGTCCGCGCGGCGTCCGGCGCGAGCACGCGGTAGCGCACGCCGCGGCGCAGATTGTCCTGATCACCAGGCCGGACCAGCCCGATCGGGTCCGGGACGAGCGCGGACTGCGTGCTCATCACGAGGACCTCGAACGAGGCGTGGGAGAGCAGTTCGGCCACGGCGTTCGCGGGCGTGCCGGAAAGCGGGCGGGGCTGGTCGAATGCGAGGGTCATCGCGGAAAACCTCCGATCGGGAGCGACGTGGCCACTGCGGGGAAGTGGTCGCCGTCGAGACGGGACAGCCGGACTCCGGCGGGGACGAGGGAGCGGCCGAGCCGGGCGGCGGTCGCGTCGACCGCCGCCACGGTGGTGGCGGCGAGCCGGAGCACGCCGGACCGGTTGCCGGACAGGGCAGTGCTGGGCCGGGCAGTGCCGGAAAGGTTGACGCTGACCGCGGCGGAGGTTCGCTTCCCTTTGCTGGAGCGGGATTTCGAGGCAGTTGTGAGTACGGTGTGGGCGAGTCTCTGATCAGCGAGAAAACAGCTCGCCTGCGATGCGTTCGATCTCGGCCCGTGCGGCTTCGGCGGCGGCGTGCACGGTCATGGCGATGGTCGCGGCGAGTGCGCGGGAGTCGGTGGCGCGGTAGATCCGCCGGTCGAGTTCGAGTTCGAGCAGACGGCCGTGTGCGTCGGTGGTGGCGCGGACGAGGCCGCCCGGGGAATCCGCGGTGGCTTCGATGCCGGTGAGGGTTTTGCGAAAGCCGCGCAGTGCGGAAGCGAATTCGCGGTACTGAATCTGTCCGTCCACAGTGGTCTCCTCGATTCGGTATCGCCAATTTTCTCCACTGTGGAACGGATCCGGGACACGGTGACCGCTTCCGGTCAGCTGCCGCCGAAGTGGCTGGAAGACAGGGAGCATGGCCACACCATGAAACGATTCGCCGCCCTGCTCGCGCTCGTCCTGGCGTTGCTGGTTGTGGTGCCGCCGCTCGCTGAAGGTGCGCCGCCCGCGGGTGCGTGCACCAGCGCAGAGCCGGCGCACTCGACGATCGTCCAGGAACCGTGGGCATAGCAGCTGCTCGATCCGAAGCGGGTGTGGCCGCACAGCGCTGGCGCCGGTGTGCTGGTCGCGGTGGTGGATTCCGGCGTCGACTCGGATCATTCGCAGCTGAGCGCGCCGGGCAAAGTGCTGCCGGGCCGTGACTTCTTCTACGCCGGCGACCTGCCCGGCGATTACGACTGCGTGTCGCACGGAACGGCGGTCGCCTCCATCATCGCGGCCGATCCGGTTTCCGGAGCCGGGTTCGCCGGAATCGCGCCGGGCGCGCGGATTCTGCCGGTGCGGGTCACCGACCGTTCGCTCAACGACGGTGGCCGGCCACAGCCGATCGATCCCGAGGCGGTTCGTCGCGGTATCCGTTACGCCGCGGACGAGGGCGCGAAGGTGATCAACCTGTCGCTGTCGGGATACCGGGACCTGCCCGCGATCCGGGACGCCGTCGCGTACGCGCAGGCCAGGGACGCGCTGATCGTCGCCGCAGTCGGGAATCGGCGGCAGAACGCAGCCGGTACGGCTTCGTTCCCGGCTGGGTATCCCGGGGTGCTCGGCGTCGGTTCGCTCGACATCTCCGGCGTGCGCGACGACAGTTCGCAGATCGGTGACTATGTCGATCTGATGGCACCAGGCAAGAGCGTGGTCGGCGCGACCCGGGCCGGTGGGCACGACTACTGGGAGGGCACCAGCTTCGCGACCCCGTTCGTCGCGGGCACGGCCGCACTCGTCCGGGCCGCTTGGCCGTCGTTGAACGCGGAACAGGTCGCGCAACGGCTGATCGCCACCGCCGGCATGACCCGGGGCGGCGCGGGCAGCCCCGCCTACGGCGCGGGTGTAGTCGACCCGTACCGCGCGGTGACCGAAGGGCTCTCCGGTGCGCCCGCGGTACTCCCTGCGGTGCCTCCGCAAGCCGTGGATCTCGCTGCGGAACGTGCGCACACCTGGTGGGAACGCACTGGTGCTTCGGCGAAACACGTTGCCGCTGCGTTGGTTCTGGCGATCCTGCTCGCTGGGCTCGCTGGGCTCGCTGCTGCGGTCACCACACGTGGCCGGCGGCGCGGCTGGCGGGCCGGACGGTCTGCCGCCAAGCCCAGGGTCGTCACCCGCGAGGAACCGCCCGAGGAGATGTTCCTGTTCCCGCCGCCCGCAATCGAGCGCCCGCGGCCTTGACCGGCTCGTTGTGATCAGTTGGAGGAACCATGAGACACCGGCTCGCCGGAGTGCTGCTGTTGCCGGCCGTGGCCGGGTGTCCGGCGGAACCGCCCGGCTCGCCGCCGGTCACGCTGCCCGAATCGTCGTCGTTCCACTCGATGTTCTCCAGCAGCCCGGCGCCGTCGACCACCGTCGCGGACGGCCGGAACGTCGCCGCCTGCAGCGACGGTTCGTGCGAAATACTCGTCAGCACCGGCACCCGGGTGGCCTTCACCGCCTCGAACGGCCCCGCCACCCTGGTGGTCACGCGGATCGCCCCCGGACGGCGCGGCCTTATCACTGCTCGGCGGTTTCGAAGGCACTATCGAACCTACTGCGGGACAACTCGACGACGTGCGGTTCGCCATCACCTCGGACCACGAAGGCCGCGGGGTACTCCGGCTGACCCGGGGCTAGATGTCTACATAGGACACTGTCAAGGCGAGTTCCGGGTTTTCCACCCGCGGCTGTCTTCTTCATGGCACGATGATGGGGTGGATGAGTTGGCGCAGGGTGACGACGGCAGCCCGATGACGTTCGGTGACTACCTTCGGCTGCACGTGGCGTGGGCGCGGCGGGCCGCCGAGGTCCAGGCCGAGGCAGCCGATCTGTATCACCAGCTGGCCGAGCGCGGTATGCCCGGCCTGGCCGACCAGCGGGACGAGACCCTTCGCGCGATCGCGCACATGGAGCAGGTGGCCGACGTGAACGCGGCGCAGAGCATCGCGCACGACGAGATGATGGCTGCGGGCGGCCCGGAGAATTCCCGTGCCTATGTCGAGTACGAGGCCATGACCCGCCGCCACCAGGAACTACTCCCCAGAGACACCTTGGGGTGACAGGGTCCCGGCAAAGTCGGTCGAGGACCCGCGACCAGCAGAGAGCCGTGGCTGCCGCGTCATCATCGACGACACCTGCCATCTCGATCGATTACGCCCGGCAGCAGGCGAAGCGGAGGTATTCGAGATACGCGACCACCTCGCGCTGTGCGCCGGACCTGCCCCGGGTCCGTGAAGGGGCCCTTCACGGCCTTAGATAGGGCTTTGTTATGGGGGTAGTTCTCGTTGGCAGAGGGCGCAGGCCCCGGTCCAGCACGTGAGCAGGTTCTGCAGGAGCAGGGCGACCTGTCCGAGTGTCAGGCCGGGGCCGCGTTTTTTAGTGTGCGGGCGCGGTATTCGGTGAGGAACAGCAAGGCCGCGGTGACGAGCGTGACGTGGCGGTGCCAGCCTGGCCAGGTGCGGCCTTCGAAGTGGTCGATACCGAGGGTGTTTTTGAGTTCGCGGTAGCTGGTCTCGATGGCCCACCGGGCTTTGGCGAGCCGGACCAGGCGCGTGATGGTGGGGCGGGCAACGCCGGGAAGGTGAGCCAGCCATACGTGGGCAGGCTCGTCTGGTTTCTTGGTGTCCCATTGGATCAGCAGCCACCGGTCGGGCAGGCAGGTTTTCGCCGCGGACGCTCGTTGCCGTACCGGCCTTCCGGCCTCACGTACCCGTAGCAGGCTGAAATGGGCCACCCGTTCACCGTCGTCGGTGTGCCAGGACACCGGGGTCTTGGTGGCACCGGCGGCGATGCCGGTAGCCGGCAGGTGTTTGCCTTCGCGTGCCCACGCGGTGTCGGGTTCCCGACGCCAGGGCAGCAGGCTGATGTCGTGGTTGACCTGCACCACGAACCCCAGACCACGACCGGCGAGACCGTCCCGGAACTCACCGGCCCGGCCGTAGTCTTCATCAGCCACCACCGGAGGTGGTGTGAGTTTCTGCTCGGCCAGCTCGTCGAGAGCGTCCAGCGCCAGTTGCCACTTGGGGCGATGGCGGACGTCGTCGGGGACCCGGGCGGGTCCCCGACGTTCGCCCGAGAGTTCCGGGTTCCACGACTCGGGCATGAACAACCGCCACGCCAGCGGCACCACACCGGTCCTGCCGCACGCGGTCACCGACACCGCGGCCTGACAGTTGGCCTGCCCACCGACCCGCCCGGAATGCTGACGAGCCACCCCGACACTGTCGTGACCGTCTTTGAGGAACGTCGTGTCATCGATCGCCCACACCGCCGGGCGCAGCAACCGCTGCGCCCGCGCCGCGATCCGGTTCTGCACCGGCTCCCACCGCCACGGCGAGTCCGTGACCAGATGATTCAAACTCTGCGCAGACACCCCCAGCACCCGCCCCATCCCGGTCGCGGTCTTGCGCTTCACGTCGGTCAGCAACGAACCCCGCAGATGATGCACGCACATATCCGCCCGCCGCTCGGCACCCGCAACCGGCTGCCCCGGCACGAACACCTCCCCCACGAACCGCTCCAGCTCACCATTCAACGCCCCCACCACAGCAAGATCCACACCAGAATCACACCACAAGATCAACAACTCCTGACAAAGCCCTATCAGAGTCTGTGAAGGGCCCCTTCACAGACCTCCACGGTCGGCGCAGGGCCCCTCACACCGACTTTGCCGACACCCTGGGGTGACGCGAGCGCGTCGCTCACTTCAGCAGCTGAGTCAGCGCCACGATCAGCACGAACACGATCCCGACCGCCTGCGCGCCCGCCGTCCACGCCGAGGGCTCGTCGCCGGCCTTCCGGGCCGCGCCGGTCTTGATCGAGGCGGGCAGGAACAGCAGAAGCGCGATGGGCGCCAGGAAAATGGTCAGCCAGTCGAGCAGTAGCGGGTTCACCGGGGATCCCTCTCTTCCTTCTTCGCCGTGGAAACGGGTCCTCCGCCGCCGCGGCGGCGAAGGACCTGACCGTCCACGATGGACTAAATGGTGACGCTGCCGACCCGGGCCTTGGCCGAGGCGAGTGCCTGCTGCAGCTCGCCGTTCGCCTTCACCACCCCGCCGCGCAGGGCCTGCAGCATGTCCTGCTGCGCGGTGGAGACCTGCTGCCAGGCCTGGTTCACCTCGGTGAACTGGCCCCCGGCCTGGTCGAGCCAGTCGTTGGCGGTGGCCCCGGAGGCGGTGCGCCAGGTGTCCATCTCCTGCTGCACCTTGCCCACCGTCGCCATGATCTGCGCGGAAAGCTGGTCCAGCTGACCGAAGTTGCCCTTGATCAGCATGTCATCCTCCTGCCGGGTTGAGCGCGCCACCGAACGGGGACATCCCGCCGGCCGCGTGCAGGCCGGACGCGCTGGCCTGGTCGGCCATGTCGTAGGTGTTCGACGAGTACTTGGTGTTCTCGCCGAGGTGGTCGAGCGCCGCGACGAGCCGGTTGAGGCCCTGCTCCCAGTTGGCATGCGCGCGTCGAACGCGGGTCGCGCGGTGCCTTCCCACTGGCCCTTGAGCGCTTCCACGGTGGGCCGCAGCGCCGCCTGATGGGACTGGATGTTCGTGGACACGTTGCCTGCCATCTGCGCACCGCGCTGCAGGCTCTCGGTCACGCCGTGCAGCTGATCGCCATTCGGCATGGGGCTCGCTCCTTTCCGATCGGTCGACGGGCGCGTCAGGCCCGCGTACCCGGGGTCTGGCGCCGACGCCGCAGGTGGCGGGTTCCTGAGGCCTGTTCCTGCCGCTGCGGCCCAGTGCCCCGCGCGGGGAGTGATGATCGCCGGGACGCGAATCTGGAGGAGGCAGTCGTGGTGCGCAGGCCGATCCGCCGCCCGGCGCCGGAGATGCCCTCGGGCGAACTCGTGCTGGACGCGCCGCCGGAGCTGCCCACCGCACCCGGCCGCGGGTGGACGCAGGTGCTGATGGTGCTGCCGATGGTGGCCATGATGGCCGCGATGGTGTTGTTGTTCAGCGGAAACGGCACCGCGTTGCGTTCGATCATCACGTCGCTTGCACTCACGCACACTCCGCGCGAAGTTCAGTTCTACTGTTTGGACTTCGGTGGCGGTTCGCTGTCCTCACTACGCGGGCTGCCGCACGTCGGCGGCGTCGCGGGACGGCAGAACGTCGGTGCGGTCCGGCGCACGATCGCCGAAGTGTCCACTGTGGTCTCCGAACGGGAACGCCGGTTCGCTGAGGACGAAGTGGACGGAATGGCCGCGTACCGGGAGAACCATCCCGAGGACGACCGCTACGGCGACGTGTTCCTTGTCGTGGACGGATGGCTGACACTGCGTAAGGACTTCGAGGATCTCGAAGACGTGGTCGGTGCGATCGCGGCGCGCGGGCTGGCCTATGGCGTGCACATCGTGGCGACGTGCTCGCGGTCATTCGATCTGCGGCCCAATGTGCGGGACCTGTTCGGCAGCCGGATCGAGCTTCGGCTCGGTGACCCGGTCGACACCACTGTGGACCGGATGAGCGCACTCGACGTGCCGGACAACTCGCCAGGCCGCGGCATCGCCAGTACCGGACACCAGCTGTTGATGGCCCTGCCCCGAGTGGACGGGCGGGACACTGTGGACGATCTGCCCGCCGGTGTGTCCACATTGGTCGGACAGGTCGCCGAGTCGTGGCAGGGGGAACCGGCGCCGAACGTCCGTCTGCTGCCACCGAAGCTGGCCTACGCGGCCTTGCCGCCGCGTGACGATCCGGCCGGGCACCGGCTCACCATCGGGATCGCGGAGCAGGACTTGGCTCCGGTGCAGCTCGATTTCGCCGCGGACGCGCACCTTATGCTGCTCGGCGACGCCGATTCCGGCAAGACCGCTTTCCTGCGCTCGCTGGCCAAGCGGATCACCGAATCCTATTCCCCGGAACAGGCCCGGATCCTGCTGGTGGACCACCGGCGCGGCCTGCTCGGCGAGGTCGGTCAGGAGCATCTGCTCGGTTACGGTACCGACCTCGCCACCACCACCCGGCTGATGAACGAGGCGGCCGGCGCGATGGCGCAGCGGCTGCCCGGCCCGGACGTCACCCCGGAACAGCTGCGTGCCCGCAACTGGTGGCAGGGCCCGGCCTCGACGCCGGGTTCGGAGCGCTTTCGTCGGGATCCGGTTCCGTCGGTCCGTTTTCGGCAACTCCAGGCGACGCGCCGGATCCGGTGGCCGGCCAACGCTCGTCAGGTCCAGTGGTGGCTCCGCCAAACCTGCCGGACGGCGCTGGTTCCGTTCCGGTCCCACCGCCCGGCTCGATGGAGGTAGACGGCAGCGAGGGCGCATTCGACGACTTCGGTGCAGTAGGGGCGTCCGTAGGTGGGGACGACTTCGCCCAGCACCCGGTCGAGTTGCCTTCGGGCGAAGGGCAGCTTCCGCCCGGACGCGAGCCGGAGCTGGGGGGTTGGGACGACGCCGCGGTACCTGCCGAGGAGGCGCCGAGCGGTCGGCGGGTGCGGCTGGATCTCGTGGCCGGCGGGCTGATCGTGCTCGTGGTGCTCGGCGTGGGGCTGGTCCTGGCGCTCAGCGGCGAGTCCGACGATCTCGCCACCACCGAACGGACGCCGCCACCCCCGGCCCCGTCCTCGGCGGCGGCGCAGGCGGTCGACGTGCGGCTCGAACCGCCGGCGGATCACGGAACGCAAGTCACGCTCAGCTGGACCAGCAATTCCGACACGGTCGACTACGCGGTCATCGTCGCCCCGGAGGGGGAGCCGAACCGGGCGGTGCTCGCGCAGCGGCAGCACAGCCTGACGGTTCCGGTCGACCCGTTGCGGCGCTATTGCTTCGAGGTGCAGGCGACCGACAGCCGGGCTGTCTATCGCAGTGAACCGCAGCCCATTCGCGGGGCCGCTTGTCATCGGTGAGCTAGCCGCCCGCCATCGCGCCGACGATCAGGAACGGTTCCGCGCCGCTGGTCACCGGGGCGGGGAGCGGCTCGTCGGGGGAATC
The DNA here is from genome assembly GCF_002564045.1 of Amycolatopsis sulphurea. Taxonomy (NCBI): domain Bacteria; kingdom Bacillati; phylum Actinomycetota; class Actinomycetes; order Pseudonocardiales; family Pseudonocardiaceae; genus Amycolatopsis; species Amycolatopsis sulphurea. The sequence goes on from NZ_PDJK01000002.1 coordinate 3,502,489, forward strand.
GTGGGACAGGTCGGTCTCGCAGGCGAAGAAGCGGACGTACGCGCGCCGCTTGCCGGTGGCGGTGTCGCGGACGGTGCCGCGCAGCATCGGGTAGCGCTGTTCGAGTGCGTCGATCAAGGTGCGTTGCGTCGGCAGATCACCGGCGGCCAGCTCGATCTCGCCGTCCACCTTCGCCAGGCGACGCAGGTGGGTGGGCAGCTTGACACGGACGGTGGTCATCGCAACGTCTGTACTTCGACCGAGTACACGGGTGGCAGGTCGCGCACGATCGGCGCCCAGTGCTCGCCGGAATCGGCTGAGGCGTACACCTGGCCGCCGGTGGTGCCGAAGTAGATTCCGGCGTCGTCGAGGGAATCGACGGCCATCGCGTCCCGCAGGACGTTCACGTAGCAGTCGCGCTGCGGCAGGCCGTCCGTGAGCGCCTCCCACTCGTCACCACCGGAGCGGCTGCGGTACACGCGCAGCTTCCCCTCCGGCGGGTAGTGCTCCGAATCGCTGTGGATCGGCACCACGTAGATCGTTTCCGGTTCGTGCGGGTGCACCGCGATCGGGAAACCGAAGTCGCTCGGCAGGTCGCCGCTGATCTCCCGCCACGAATCACCCGCGTCGTCCGAGCGCATCACGTCCCAGTGCTTCTGCATGAACAGCACCTCCGGCCGGGCCGGATGCTGGGCGATCCGGTGCACGCAGTGGCCGACCTCCGCCTCCGGGTCCGGGATGCCCGCGGAACGCAGGCCGCGGTTGATCGGCCGCCACGACTGCCCGTGATCGTCGCTGCGGAACGCCCCGGCGGCGGAGATCGCGGTGAAGATCCGCGCCGGATCGCGCGGGTCGAGGATGATCGTGTGCAGGCACAGCCCGCCCGCGCCGGGCTGCCAGCCGGGACCGGAGGTGTGCTTGCGCAGCGCGGTCAGCTCCTGCCAGCTGGCGCCCCCGTCGGTGCTGCGGTAGAGCGCGGCGTCTTGCGCACCCGCGTACACCGTGTCCGGGTCCGAAGGTGAGGGCTCCAGATGCCAGATCCGGGTGAACTCCCACGGCTTGGGCGTGCCGTCATACCAGAGGTGCTCGCCGGCACCGCCCTCGTAACCGAAATCGTGGTCGACCTGGTGCCAGGTCCGGCCGCCGTCGTCGGAACGCTGGACGAGCTGCCCGAACCACGAGGTGGACTGCGAGGCGTACAGCCGGTCGGGATCGGCCGGCGAGCCCGCCACGTGGTAGACCTCCCACCCGCCGAAATGCGGGCCGTCGACCTGCCATTCGGCACGTTCGCCGTCCGAGGTGAGGATGAACGCGCCCTTGCGCGTGCCGACCAGAACCCGCACTCCGGACATCGCCACTCCCTGCCTTCGACCTCGCTGCTACCGAAAACCCACTGCTGACGAAAAGCCACTGGTACCGAAAACCCACTGTCACAGAAACCTGCGTCACCGAAACGCAACGTCACCGAGCCTGACGTCACCGAAACCCGACGCCGCCGAAACCTAACGCCACCGGTCGCCGGGCGCTTCTCCGTTCTTGCGCTCCCGCCGAGGCCAGCGGTGGCAGCGCCACCAGCACCGGCGGGGTCCACGCCGGTGCGACGTCCAGCGCGATTTCGTGCCACTGCGGCAAAGCAGGGCCTGGCCGGATCCGCACCGGCGCCGCGTACGCGCCGACGACCGGCACCGAAGGCAGCAGCTGCTCACGCGGGTCGCCTCTGGCGGGCAACGCGCAGGCCAGCAGCCGGTAGCCACCCGGTGGCACTCCGCTGAGCAGGAATTCCAGCCGTTCATCAAGCAGCGAGCCGCTCACCGGGATGCCGCGCGCCGCATGCCGTGGGAACAGTCCGACGTAGACGGCCGGTGCCCGGTCGAGCACGGCGGACGCGGCCGGGCTCAGCCGGACCCGCCCGGCGACCATCCCACCGTCCGGAACCGGTCCCGGGACCCCGACCGGCCGCGGCGGGTGGTCGTCGAGCAGCTCGGGCAGCAGCCGGAACTGCTGCGGGCAAACGCCGACGGCCGCGGTGAACCGGGTGGTGAAGGTGCCCGGGGCGCTGAACCCGACCGCGTTGCACACGTCCACGACCTTCTCCCCGGTGTCCAGCAGGAGCTGCTTGGCCAGCTGGAACCGTTGCGCGGCAAGGAATTCACCGGGTGGCAGGCCCACCTGCCGGGTGAACGCGCGGGCCAGGTGGAACGGGCTGTAGCCCACGTGATCGGCCACGTCACCGAGCCGTACCGGCGCGGCGGGGTCCGCAGCGAGGAACCTCGCCGCCTCGAGTACCGCTTCCCGCATCGCACACCTCCTCGCCGGACGTCCGTCCAGCGTAGGCGGGCACCCCGACAATTTCCGAAAATGCGGCGCTGACCTGGGGTTAAGTGGTGCGCTGCAAGGGAGTTTCCCGAGTCAGGTGCGACAGTTTCTCCGGGTTGCGCACGGCGTACAGACCGGAGATGAGACCGTCGTCGATACGCAGCGCGAGTACCGTGTCGATCTCGCCGTCGAAGCTGAGCACCAAAGCAGGGTGGCCGTTGACTTCCGCCGGCTGCAGTGTGGCCGCGGTGAGCCGTCGGAGACCTGCGGACAGCACGCGGGAAACGCGCTCAGCGCCCACGATCGGGTGGAGCACAGCCTGTTTGACTCCGCCACCGTCGCCGAGGAAGACGACGTCCGGTGCCAGCAGATCGAACAGGCCTTGCAGATCGCCGGTTTCGGTGGCTCGCTGGAACGCGGCGAGTGCGTCGCGAGTCTCGGTGGCGGAGACCGCGCCTCGCGGACGGCGCTCGGAGACGTGTACTCGCGCGCGGTGCGCGATTTGCCGTACCGCGGCCGGGGTTTTGCCGACGGCTTCGGCGATCTCGTCGTAGCCGAGGTCGAAAACCTCGCGCAGCACGAACACTGCCCGCTCGGTCGGCGCGAGTGTTTCCAGCACGAGCAGCATCGCCATCGACACGCTGTCGGCCAACTCGACGTCGTCGGCGACATCAGGCGTTGTCAGTAGTGGCTCGGGCAGCCATGTGCCGACGTACGACTCCTTTCGCCGCCCCAGCGTGCGTAACCGGCCGAGAGCCTGCCGGGTGGTGATCTGCACGAGGTACGCGCGCTGGTCCCGTACCGCGGCGAGGTCGACGCCGACCCAGCGCAGCCACGTCTCCTGCAGTACGTCCTCGGCGTCCACCGCGGACCCGAGCATCTCGTACGCGACGGTGAAGAGCAGATTGCGGTGCGCCAGGAAAGCTTCGGTGGCGGGGTGGTCTTCGGGCGGCGTGACCATACGCGACTCCTGTCCCTATTGGCACTGTCGTCTCCTAGATGCCGCTACCCGTGAATTTGTGACAGCGGTGTGGGTCACACTCCGACACTGTCACACGGTCCGGCCGACCGGCATCTCATGGGCATCCAGCCGCACACGAGAGATGAGGGCGACATCATGGACGTTCGGTTCAACCTGATGGGCAACGAGCTGGCCTTGAAGTTCGGGAAACGCTTCGCCAACGCCGCGTTCGCGCTCAAGGAGTCCTCGCTTCCGCTGTCCACGCAGGAACTGGTCGCGTTGCGCACCAGCCAGATCAACGGCTGCGGGTTCTGCGTCGACATGCACACCAAGGACGCCGCTGCGGCCGGCGAGAGCCAGCTTCGGCTGAACATGGTCGCGGCGTGGCGCGAAGCGAATGTGTTCACCGAAGCCGAACGCGCCGCGCTCGCGTTCGCTGAGGAGGCCGCCCGGCTCGCCGACGCCCACCACGGTGTCTCCGACGAAACTTGGGCACGGATGCGCGAGCACTACACCGACGACGAGCTGGCCGTGCTGATCTGCTCGGTCGCGATGACCAACGCGGCCAACCGGATGAACGTGATCGCGCGGACCCCGGCCGGTTCCTGCCAACCGGGCCAGCTCGCCGAACTCACCCACTAGCCACGCTGTCCTGCACCGTCGGGTGAGAAGCATGTCGGGCAAGGTGCTGATCGCGATCGAAGATCGTGGTCCGGACTGCCCGAACCCGGGACTGGAGACCGCCGCGCGGGTGGATTCGATCCGGTCTTGGATCCAGCGGCAGCTCGATTCCTGACGCGTCGCACAATGTCGGTGGCCGCGCCCGCGGTCACCGACCGATGCGGAGGCGTGGATGACTGCCCGAGTGCTGCTGCCCTGGCCGGACCTGGCCGTACCGCCCGAGCTGACCACCGCGGTCTGGGACGGCCGCGGAACCCCGCCGGACGCACTGGAGCAGGTCGAGTTCTACGTGCTCCCCTACGATTCGGGGACCCGGCCGTTCGACCTGTTCGGAAAGCTGCCGTCGCTGCGCGCGGTGCAGTCGCTGTCCGCCGGCTACGACCAGCTGCTCCCACTGCTGCCGGACGGGGTGCGGCTGGCCAACGGCCGCGGCCTGCACGACCTCAGCGTCGCCGAGCACGCGCTCACACTCGTACTGTCCGCGCAACGGCTCTTCCCGCGCTGGTTCGCCCAGCAGCAGAAGCGAACCTGGGACCGGGCGCACACGCGTTCGCTGGCCGACACCAGGGTGCTGCTTGTCGGCTACGGCTCGATCGGCCGCGCGATCGAGCGCTACCTGCTCGCCGGAGAGGCCGAGGTGGTGCCGGTCGCCAGCACCGCGCGCCCCGGCGTGCACGGCGTCGCGGAGCTGCCCGAGCTGCTGCCCACTGTGGACATCGTGCTGCTGGTCCTGCCGGACACTCCGCAGACGATCGGGCTGATCGGCGCCGCCGAGCTGGCCGCGTTGCCGGACGGGGCGCTGGTGGTGAACGTGGGCCGGGGCACGGCGGTGGACACCGCGGCGCTGACCGCCGAAGTGGCCGCCGGCCGGTTGCGTGCCGCGCTCGACGTGACCGACCCGGAGCCGCTGCCCGCCGATCATCCACTGTGGACTCTGGACGGGGCGATCATCACCCCGCACATCGCCGGAGGCTCGGATTCCTTCTATCCACGGGCGAAACGGCTTACCGAACGGCAGCTCCGCCGGTTCGCCGCGGGCGAGGAACTGGAGAACCTGGTCCGCTGACCCGGCTCAGCGCAGTACCCCGGCCCGCATGGCGAGCGCGACCATCCGGGCGCGGTCGCCGGAACCGAGCCGCCGGCCGATACGGGACAGATGCGATTTGACGGTGAGCGCGGAGAGCGAGAGCTGCTCGCCGATCTCCTTGTTGGACTGGCCGTCCGCCGCGAGCTGGAGTACTTCGATCTCGCGGGCGGACAGCTCGTGCGGGGCACCGTCGGCGCCGATCACGACGGTGCCTTTCGAGCGGGCCGCTCCCAGCGGCACCGTGGCGGTGAGCAGGTACGCCTGCGCGCCGGCCTGGAACGCGGCGTGCACCTCCGGTGCGTCACCGTTGGCGGCGAGCACGACCACGCGCGGCCAGCCACAGCCGCGCAGTTCGGCGATGAGCGCGGTGCCGCTGCTCTCCCGCATCCCGAGATCGACGATGGCCAGGTCACGTGGTTCGGCCGCGTACGCCCGTGCCATGGCCATCGTGGTGGCCTGCCGGACCTCGGTCGCGCCCATCCGGGTCAGCTGCACGGTGACGGCTTCGCGAATATTCGGCCGATTTCCGATGACCAGTACCGAAAACCGGTCCTCCCGCGGCCGGGGCGGCCCGCCCGGCCCGGCCGCGGCGCGGGGTGTGCCGGCGCGCAGGTCCGGGAGCAGATCGGAGAGCCGCTGCAGTCGCGGACGACCGGCGTCCTCGAAGGTCGGCGACATGGTGCGCACTCCCTTCACCCGTTCGGGTGCTCTGCTGGTGACCACTTGTCACGGGTCACACTATCGGGCTAATCGGCTTGACGGGACAGATTCGCGAAACCGGTTTTCGCCGCCCTGGCGAACGGGTCCCTCCGCTGGTGGATTGCCGCCCCGCCGGTTACCCGTTTGGTCACTCGAAGGTTGGACAAAAGTGCAGTCGGAGGACCACGCTCGGTGGTCATGTGAGCTGTGTGTATGCTCCGAAATTGCATGATCGGGTGTATCTGATCACCCGATTTGGTGGCCGTTGTGATCGGGGAGCTGGACTCTCACACGGCCCGTCTTTTCGTGTGTTTTCGAGGTTCGGGACTGGATGGGAGAGAACATGCACAACAGGTCGGGCTTGGTGCGCGGCGGGCTCGCGGTGGTGTCCGCGGCCGTGGCGCTCCTGGTGACCTCGCCCGCGGCCGGTGCGGAAACCGCGCAGGCCCAGAGCGGCGCGGCTACCGGCACTGTGGTCCGGGGCGGGCAGATCGGGTACAACGTCAACATCGGCGCCCCGGGCGGTACCGGAACGACGTTGTTCAATCTGAAGCTGGCCGACGGCGGCCTGCTGAAGATGTACTGCGTACAGGTCGAGGTCTCCACGAAGAGCGGCGACGAGGTCGTGGAGCACTCCTGGGGTGACTACCCGGACCCGAAGTCGCCGTTCCGCAAGAACAACGACAAGGTCAACTGGGTGCTGCAGCACGGTTACCCGACGACCACAGAGGACAACCTGGCCAAGGCCGTCGAGGATGGCGGCGTCCAGCTGCACGGCGGGCTGTCGGCCATCGAGGCACTCACCGCGACGCAGGCCGCGGTCTGGCACTTCAGTGATGCCAAGGATCTCGACGCCGAGAACCCTCTGGTGGACGGCCCGGCCGACGACGCGGCGGACGTGCTGGCCGTCTACCGATACCTGACCGGCAAGGGCAACACCGGGATCGGCGAGCAGCCGAAGCCGGCGCTGACCCTCACCCCGGCCAAGGCCAACGGTGCGGCGGGCGACAAGATCGGCCCGTTCACCCTTTCCACCACCGGGCAGATCACCGACCTGACCACCAAGCTGCCCGAGGGTGTCACGCTCGTCGACGCGGACGGCAAAGCGGTCAAGACCGGTGACCTCAAGGACGGCAGCAAGCTCTACCTGCAGGTCGGCAAGGACGCGAAGCCCGGTTCCGCGGAACTGGCCGTGAAGGCCGCCGGCCGCATCCAGACCGGCCGGCTGTTCGTGGCCAAGGACTACGACCGGCACCCGACCCAGTCGCTGATCGTCGCGCAGACGCAGAAGAGCACGGTCGAGGCCAAGGCGAGCGGCAGCTGGACCGAGGCCCCCGTCACGGTGACCACCACCCCGGTCGTGCCGACCAGCGAGGTCCCCGCGGGCGGCGGTGGCGGCCAGACGCCGCTGGCCAACACCGGCGTCAACGCCGCGTGGCCGATCGGCATCGGCGCCGCACTGGTGATCGTGGGTGGCGGCATGCTGCTGCTGGTGCGTCGCCGCCGGAGCAACGCCTGATCCACTGACGTTCCCCGAGCGGGGGCCAGTCCATTGTGGACCGGCCCCCGTTCCGGCGTCTCCCCCCGGAATAAGGGCTGTGAAGGGGTCCTTCACAGACTCAGAGTCCGTGAAGGACCCCTTCACGGACCTCTACACCGACTTTGCCGACACCTTGGACGCACAGGCTGTGAAGGGACCCTTCACGGCCTGTGCGGGAAGGCGGGGCCTAGGGTCGGGAGCGGGAGGCGAGCCCGGGTCGGGCGTGGGAGGGAGCCCGGCCGGGCGGGAGACGGGAGCCTTGTGGCGAGGAGCCGGGCGGGCTCAGTTCACGCAGGTCACGCCGCCGGCGGTGATCGGCGGCGGGGCCGGTGCGGGAGAGGGGGTCTGCGCGGGAGCGAGGTAGGCGGCCGGGTGCACCCCGTTGTCGCCGCCTTCGTAGTCCTTGCCGAGGTAGGCGCGGAAGTGGTTCTCCGCCAGTGAATTGTCGCTGGCGACCGGCATCCCGCCGAGCGTCTGCGCGATCTTCGCGGCCGTGGTGCGCTGACCATGTCCATAGTAGACGATCGACGACTTGCGCGAGCTTCCGTTGGCCACCGTGCCGCGGCCGTATCCCGCCGCGCTCAGCTTGTTCTCGGCGTGTGCGGCGAGACCGTCGACGCCCGAGGAATTGCTTACGTCGACCACATAGGACGACGGCGAAGAGTCGCTCGGCGGTATGGCCGAAGTGGACGGTGCACCGGACGTGGCGCTCGGCGCGCCGCCGGTCTGCCGGCGGATGAAGGCCTGGATCTGTGCGGGATCCACCTGTACCGCGTCACCGTCGGACGGGGTCTTCAGCGAGATGCTCACCACCGGCACGGTGACGAAGTGGATATTGCCCGCGCTCATCCCGTGCAACTGCTGGGCGAAACCGAGGATGTCCCAGTTCGCGTCGACCACCACGGCCTTCTTCACCGCGTCGATGAGGTCGTTCAGCTTGCCCGGGTTGGCGAGGGTGCCCGCGGACAGGATGGTCTTCGCCATGCTGGCCATGAACACCTGCTGCCGCTTGATCCGGTCGAGATCGCCGCCCGGCAGCCCGTGCCGCTGCCGGACGAACTGCAGCGCCTGCGCACCGGCCACGGTCTGGTTGCCCGCGGGGAAGTCCGCGCCCGAGTACGAGTCCTTCACGGCCTTCACCAGACACACCGAAATACCGCCGACGGCCTGGCTCACGTAGTAGAACCCGGCCAGGTTGACCGCCGCGTAATGCGTGATCGTCAGCCCGGTCAGCTGCTGCACGGTGTCGATCGCGGTCTTCGCGCCCGCCTGTGCCGAGTCGGTTTCCAGCTGCGCGCCGGATTCACCCTTGGCGGCGAGGGTCTTCTTCGCGTCGGTCTGGCCGTAGGTGTAGGCCGAGTTGATCTTGTGCTTGCCGAAGCCGCCGGGCACCTGCACGTAGGAGTCGCGCGGGATGGAGATGGCGGTGGCCTGCCCGCCGCCGGCCGGGATGTGCACCACGATCATCGTGTCCGTGGTGTCGCCACCGTCGGCGGAGCCACCGGCGTGCAGCTGGTTGAGCACGTCCGCGGGCAGCGGGTTGCCCTGTGCATCGGTACGCGTGTCGAGCCCGACCATCAGGATGTTCTGCTCGTCCAGCGGGGAGGTGTCCCCGCCGAGCACGTCCGCCCGGGTCAGTCCGTCGGTCAGCTGGTGCAGCGTCGACCAGGCGTAGCCGGTGCCGCCCAGTACCAGCAGGGAGATCGCGACGAGTACCACTTGCGCCGCGCGCAACGGGCCGGAGGTCGGGTTGCGCCGCATGGGTGCTCCTCATTCCTGCCACGCCGGGCGGCGTGCTTCGTCCGGAGGTCGAAGGTTCACGGTAGCGCTCGGCTCACCCGGCCGAGTTACCCCCTGCTCCGGCGGGCCGCTTCGGGAGCCGGGTCTGCCCGGATCGACCGGCTGTGCCGCTGCTCGCCGCCGGTGGCATGCCGGGGGCGCACCGAATTCTACATGGGTGTAGTTTTACTACAAGCATGTAGTAGTCGAGAGGGATGCTGCCGATGGACCGCGTGGTGATCGTGTCCGCCCGGATCGGGGCCGGGCACGACGGTGCTGCCCGTGAACTCGATCGCCGGTTCGCCGCGCGCGGGGCGGAGGTGGTGCGGGCGGACTTCCTCGATCTGCTGCCCGGCAGGCTCGGCGCGCTGCTGTGCGAGACCTACCACCGGCAGCTCAAGACCGTGCCGCGCAGCTGGGATTGGCTGCTGGGCGCGCTGGGTACGCCGACGCTGGCCGGTGCGTCCCGCCGGTTCGCCGGCCTGGCCACCCCGGCGCTGCGTGAGGTATTGGGCGACAGCACGGATCTCGTCGTGTCGACATATCCGCTCGGGACCCACGCGGCCGCCCGGCTGGCGCGCACGGAACGCGGCTGCGCGCCCTTGGTCACCTACCTGACCGATCCGTCGGTGCACCGGCTGTGTGTGAGCCCGATGGCGAAGCTGACCGTGGCCCCCAACGAGATCGCCGCCCGGCAGGCCCGGAGCCTCGGTGCCGGACGAGTGCTGGTCTCGAGCCCGCTCGTCTCGCCCGCGTTCCGGCCGGGTGCGGGCCCGGCGAGCCGGCTGCTGCTGCGCCGCCGGCTCGGCCTGCCCCGGGATCGCGCGCTGGCGCTGGTCGTCGCGGGCTCCTGGGGTGTCGGCCAGATCGGCCAGACCGCGGCTGATCTGGTGGGCACCGGGCTGGTCGAGCCGGTCGTGGTGTGCGGCCGCAACGAGGTGCTGGCCCGGCGGCTGCACCAGGCCGGGCACCGGTACGTGTTCGGCTGGGTCGACGAGATGGCCGACCTGATGCGTGCCTGCGACGTGGTGGTGCAGAACGCGGGCGGCCTGACCACCTCCGAGGCGCTCGCCACCGGGCTGCCGGTGCTGACCTACCGTTGCCTGCCCGGACACGGGCGGGCCAACGCCGCGGTGCTGCACGACGACGGCACGGTGCCCTGGGTACGTTCACCCCGCGAGCTGGCCGGTGCGCTCGACTGGGTGCTGCGCCCGGTTGAGGCGGCCGGATGATCGGCGCGCACGCGGCTCCGGCAGTGCTGTTCGTGCCCGCGATCCGGGCGGTGCTGGCACCCGCGCTGTCCGGCCGTGGCGATCCGGGGCACGTGGCGCTCACCTTCGACGACGGCCCGAATCCGCAGTCCACGCCGAAGTTTCTCCAGGTGCTCGCGGACCTCGACGTCCGGGCGACGTTCTTCATGCTCGGCAGCGAGCTGGCCCGGTCACCATGCCTGGGACGGGAAATCGCCGCAGCCGGCCACGAGATCGCGGTGCACGGCTGGGCGCACCGGTGCTTTCTCCGCCTCCACTCCGCGGTGCTGCACGACGAGCTGGCCCGGACGGTGGATCTGATTCAGCAGGTGACCGGCACCCGGCCACGCTGGCTGCGCGCGCCGTACGGGGTGTTCAGCGCCGGCTCGCTGGTCTCCGCGCGGAAACTGGGGCTCCAGCCAATTCTGTGGACCACGTGGGGTTTCGACTGGACACGCCGGGCCACGGCACGCTCGGTCGTGCACACGGTCTGCCGGAAGCTCGACGGCGGCGGCACGATCCTGCTGCACGATTCCGATGTCGCGGCCGCACCCGGGGCGTGGCGGTCAGCTCTCGGCGCACTCCCGGTCCTGGTGTCCGAGTGCCGTGCTCGTGGTCTGGAGCTGGGTCCCTTGGCTGGGCACGGCCTTGGCGACACAGGCGGCCTGCGCGGTCTCGATCCCGGAGTGCAGATCGGTCGCCGCGTCGAGGGTGCTGGTCGCCGACCAGGCGCAGGCGCCGAGCACCACGGCGACCGCGATGGTGCCCAGTGAGCGTCGCCGAGAGCCCGGTTCCGGTGTGGTCAGCAGGGCACGCACGCGTTGCGGGACCGGACCACCGGTCGCGGCAAGGGCGGGCGACGGCCGGCGAACTCCGGCCAGGGCAGCCTTCGCCACCGCGGTCGCGACGAGCTTGCGATCGCCGACGTGTTCGGCGGCGGCCTCGTCCGCCCAGCGTTCCAGCGCGAACCGGGCCGCCGAACCGAGCGGGCGCAACAGGGGATTGAGCGCTGTCGCGATGGTGACGGCGCCGGCGAAAAGGTGGTGACGCAAGCGCAGGTGCGCGCGTTCGTGGGCTAGCAGCGCGCACCTCTCACCCGGCGCCAGCGCCGCGAGCATGCCGCTGGACACGGCGATCCGGCCGCCACCGCCGGGCACCGCGAAGGCCACCGGCTCCGCACCGGGCAGCAGCACCACGCCTGCCTCGCGCGTATGCGTGTTCAGCTCGGCGTGCACTTCCCGGTGCCAGCGCCGGTAGCGGACCGCAGTGCGCAGAAATGCGGCCACGACACCGCTCAAGATCACCGCGGAACCGGTCGCCAGCGGCAGGCCGACCTCGTCCGCGCCGTGGAAGGCGACCGCGGAGAAGTCGCCCAGCCGGCCGATCACGGGCAGCTGCGCGAGCCCGGCCGCGGCGAGCACGGCCAGCGTCAGCGTGCTGCCCGCCGCGAGCACCAGCGCACAGCTGGTGAGCAGCCAGCTGCCGAGCCGCGGGGACAGCCGGGGCGCGACCCAGCGTGCCACCGGCCAGGAGGCCAGCGGTAGCAGTAGCGGTACCAGCAGGTCCGGCCCCACGTTTCAGCCGCCGTTCTCGGCCAGCAAATCGCGCAGTACCCGCTCGTCGGAAGCGGAAAGATGGGACACGAAGCGCGCGAGCACGCTCGGCCGATCCGCTTCGCTGTCGAGCACCTTGGTCATCCGGCGCGCGGCCAGGCCCGGCTCGTCATCCGCCGCGCGATAGGTGAACGAGCGGCCCTGCTTCTCCCGGGTCGCGACGCCTTTCTCGTACAGCCGCGAAAGAATGGTGACCACCGTGGTGTAGGCCAGCCCGCCGCCAAGCCGCTCCTGCACGCCGGCCGCCGACACCGGCTCGGCGGACTCCCACAGCACCGCCAGCACTTCGGCTTCCAGCTCGCCGGGTGCCCGCCGGGTGCCGCCGTCCTGTTCCTTCCGCATGCTTCCAAATCTACACGGTTGTCGTAGCCGGGTGAATATCTACTACACTTGCGTAGAATTTCTACTGACATGTAGTTGACGGAGGTGGGGAATGGGCGGCCTGCTCGATCCGCAGTCGCTGCTGGCGACCTTCGGTCCGATCGGGGTGTTCGTGGTGCTGTTCGCCGAGACCGGGCTGCTCATCGGGTTCTTCCTGCCGGGGGACTCGCTGCTGTTCACCGCGGGGGTGCTGGCCGCGTCCGGCAAGGTGCACCTGTCGCTGCTCGCGGTGATCGCGTGCGCGGCCGCGGGTGCGCTGCTCGGCGCGCAGACCGGGTTCGTACTCGGCAAACGGGGCGGCAGCGCACTGCTGGCCCGGGTGCGGAACCGGCATCTGCACCAGGGCGTCACGCGTGGATCGGCGATGCTGACCCGATACGGACTGGGCAAGGCGGTGGTACTGGCTCGGTTCATCCCGGTGGTGCGCACCGTGCTGAACCCGTTGGCAGGGGTGGCCGGGATGCCGGCCGCGCGGTTCGCGTTGTGGCAGGTGCTCGGCGGTCTCTTGTGGACAGCCGGGGTGCCGTTGGCCGGTTACGCGCTGGGTTCGTCAGTGCCGAACATCGATACGTACCTGCTGCCGATCATCGCCGTCGTGGTGCTGGTCTCACTCAGCCCCCTGGTGCTGGAGATCGTCCGCGCGCGCGGGAGCCGGGTCCGATGATCGACGCCGGGATCTACCGAAACGTAACGGATTTCGCCTGGGCGCAGCATTGGCTCTCCGGGCTGGGGATCGCGGTCGCCGAGTACGGGGTTTTCCTCGTGGTACCGGTGATTCTCGCGTTGTTGTGGCGAGCCCGGCATCATGGCGCGGACATGCTGGCCGTCGCGGTGTGGGTGCCGTTGTCGATGGCGTTGGCGTTCGTGGCCGACACGGCGCTCAAGTCGCTGTTCGCTGAGGTGCGGCCATGCCGGGTCGTCGCCGGGGTGCACACTCTGCTGCCGTGCGATCCGCCGGCGGATTACGCGTTTCCCAGCAACCACACGGTGCTCGTGGCCGCTTTTGCGGCGGCGATGTTCCTGGTCAACCGGCGCTGGGGTAGGTGGGCGGCTGTCTTCGCCGTGGTGATCGGGATTTCGCGGGTGTACGTGGGCGCGCACTATCCGCACGACGTGCTGGCCGGTCTCGTGGTCGGTGGCGTGATCGGCCTGCTTGGGACGTTCGCCCGCGCCCCGCTGGCGAAGTTGCTGGAACGGACGGTGCCCGCCCTCGTTCGTGGTTAGGCCGCCCCGGGGAGAAGAGAGGCGGCGACCTGACCGGCGCACTGGTCACCGGGGCCTCGCGCGGGATCGGGCGGGCGATCGCGGAGCGGCTGGCCGCGGACGGGCGGCCGGTCGCGGTGAACTACCGCACCGACGAGGATTCCGCACGAGCCGTGGTGGACAAGATCCGCGCGGACGGTGGGCGGGCCAGGGCCTCGGCAAAGTTGGCCGAGGGGCCCGTGATCAGCAGAGAGAGCCGTGGCTGCCCGACCGGTTTCGGGTCCGTGAAGGGGCCCTTCACGGACTCAGAGTCCGTGAAGGGCCCCTTCGCAGCCCTCCGCAGCTGCGCAGGGCCCTCCACACCGACTTTGCCGACACCCTGGTGGGCGGGCGGTCGCACTGCGTGCCGACGTCACCGACGACGACGAGCTGCGCGGGCTTTTCGATTGCCGCACGCTGGGTCACCGGCCAGGCTCTGCGCGCGGGTGGCGGCCAGTTCTGACCTTCGGCGCAGCGGGCGCTCCGGCATCCGGTGTGACATCCGCCAAGATTTTCTTGGACGACCGTCAAGGCTCCCTTCGCAGGTTAGACTTCCGGACGTGACCGTGGCGAAGGAGCGTATTTCCCGCCGCGCCGTGGACAAGTTCGCCCTGCGGCGGGAACAGCTGGCCGAGTCCGCCCTGCAAGCGCTGGCGGAGCTGGGCTACGCCCGCACGAGCCTGCGGGAGATCGCGCAGAAGTCCGATTTCTCGCACGGGGTGCTGCACTACTACTTCGAGGACAAGGTCGAGCTGCTCACCTACGCGGTGCGCAAGTTCGAAGAGACCTGCGTGACCCGCTACGACGACGTGGTGGCCGAGGCCGGCTCGGCCGAGGAGCTCAAGCGCGGCTTCGGCGCGGCCATGGCCGGCACGCTGCGTTCGGACTCGGCGATGCACCGGCTGTGGTACGACCTGCGCAACCAGAGCCTGTTCGAGGAGTCGTTCCGCGCCGATGTGCTCGACATCGACGCGCAGCGCCAGGACATGGTGTGGCGGGTGGTCCAGCGCTACGCCGAGTTCACCGGCGAGCCGCCACGGGTGTCCCCGGCGCTCGCGTACGCCGCCTTCGACGGCCTGTTCCAGCGCGCGCTGCTGCACCTTCTGGCCGGTCAGGACGAGGCCGCAGACGCGCTGGCAGCCGACGCCGAGGATCTGCTGACCCGGCTCGGCTGACGTCCCCCGCGCGAGTGGCGGCGAACGGTGCCGCCTGCCGTCCGCGGTTACGATGCCCGCGACGGCCGGTGCGGCAGGAGGTTGCGGACGCGTGAGTGCGGAGGCGGCGGAATCCCAAGGCGTGCTCGGCCCGCTCACCCGGGCGGCGGTCTTCCTCGTGGTCCGGGTGGACGCGGGGGCCGAGCAAATCGCGAAAGACCTGCTGGCGGACCTGCCCGGACTGCAGCGCACGGTCGGCTTCCGTTCCCTGGATGGCGGATTGACCTGCGTCGCCGGAGTCTCCTCGGCGGCGTGGGACCGGATCTACGGCGTCCCGCGCCCGGCGGAACTCCACGAGCTGCCGGTGTTCGACGGTGACCGGCACACCAGCGTGACCACCCAGGCCGATCTGCTCTTCCACCTCCGGGCGGGCCGGATGGACCTGTGCTTCGAGCTGGAGACACTGATTATGGACCGCCTGCGCGGTGCGGTCACGGTCGTCGACGAGGTGTCCGGCTTCCGCTACTTCGACGCACGTGACCTGCTCGGTTTCGTGGACGGCACGGAGAACCCGACCGGCGCGTCGGCCGCGCGGGCGGTGCTGGTCGACGACGACGGGCCGTTCGACGGCGGCAGCTACGTGGTGGTGCAGAAGTATCTGCACGACCTGGCCGCGTGGAACGCGCTGTCCACCGAAGAGCAGGAGCTGGTGATCGGCAGGCGCAAACTGTCCGATGTGGAGCTTCCGGACGCGGACAAGCCCGCCGACTCGCACCTCGCGCTCACCGTGATCGCCGACGAGGACGGCAACGAGCTGGCGATCCTGCGCGACAACATGCCGTTCGGGCGGCCCGCGCACGACGAGTTCGGCACCTACTTCATCGGCTACGCCAAGAGCCCGTCGGTGATCGAGCGGATGCTGGAGAACATGTTCGTCGGCTCGCCGCCGGGCAACCACGACCGCATCCTGGACTTCTCCACCCCGCGCACCGGTGCGCTGTTCTACGTCCCCACCGCGGATTTCCTGGAGGATCCGCCTGCGCCGCCCCAGCCGGTGCAGGACTCCCCGGACACCGCGACGGCAGACCCGTCGTCGCTGGGCATCGGCAGTCTGCGAAGGAGCGCTCGGTCATGAACAATCTGCATCGCGAACTCGCCCCGATCTCGGCCGCCGCCTGGGCGGATCTGGAGGAGGAGGCCACCCGCACGTTCCGGGAGTCGGCCGCGGCCCGGCGGGTGGTCGACGTGGTGGTGGCCGGGGACCCGGCGCTCGCCGCGATCGGCACCGGGCATCGGGAACCGGTGTCCGGCCCGGTCGCCGGGGTGTCCGCGAGCCTGCGCACCGCGCAGCGGATCGTCGAGCTGCGGGTGCCGTTCACGGTGTCCCGGGAGGCGGTCGACTCGGTGGAGCAGGGTGCCGAGGACGCGGACTGGCAGCCGGTCAAGGACGCCGCGCAACAGATCGCGCACGTCGAGGACCGCATCGTCGTCGACGGCTTCGCCGAGGCGGGGATCAGCGGTATCCGGGCGGCTTCTTCGCTGGCTCCCGTCGCCCTGCCCGCGGAAGCCGGCGCCTATCCGAAAGCGATTGGCGACGCGCTCGCGAAGCTGCGTGACGCAGGGGTCGCCGGGCCGTACGCCGTGATGCTCAGTGACGAGGCGCACACTGCGGCCATCGAGGCCGCCGACTACGGCTACCCGGTGCTGGAGCACCTGCGGCAGATCGTGGACGGGGACCTCGTGCGCACCGCCGCGATCGGGGGCGCCTGCGTGCTCTCCACCAGGGGCGGGGACTACGAACTCCACTTCGGACAGGACCTGTCCATCGGCTACACCGGCCACGATTCGTCCACTGTGGAGCTCTACTTCCAGGAAACGCTCACCTTCCTGGTCAACACCGCCGAGGCCGGGGTCGGGCTGACCGCCTGAGCCGCGACGCCCAGCGGCCGCCACGGCGCCGTCCGGCCGTGCCATGATCGGATCGGCGGGGGAGTACGGACAGCAGGGAGCGGGTATGGCCGGCCGGGGCGCCGAAACGGAGCTCAACAGCGGGATCCTGCCCGGGAACGTGCGGGCGGACGACTGGGTGCTGTTCGTGCTCGCGCTGGGTTCGATCGGGCTGCTGGGCTACACGCTGCTCGCCCCACCGCGGCCGCCCGAGGCCGCGAAGTGGATTTTCGTCGCGGATTGCGTGGTGTGCGGGATTTTCCTGCTGGAGCTGATCTGGCGGTGGCGCAAGAAGGGCTGGCGGCCCGCCTTCCTGGCCCGCACCTGGTACGAGGTGTTCGCGATGATCCCGGTCGCGCACCCGGCGTTCACCGTGCACCACCACGTGCTCGCGGTGATCCTGCTGGTGGTGCGGCTGGCCCGGGCGGCCGACCGCGCGGTCGGTGAGCAATTCACCTTTCGGCTCGTGGACAAGCTTTCCGAGCCGATCGTGCAGGCGATCAAGAAACCGGTCACCATCGCCGTGCTCGACGAGGTGGTCAAGGTGCTCGAGACCGGGAACTACCCGGAGAACCTGGCGAAATCCCTCAGCGAGAACAAGGATGAGCTGCGGGCCATCATCACCGAGAAGCTGGCCGCCGACCCGCAGCTGGGCAAGCTGCGCCGGTTGCCGTTCCACGACGAGATCGTGCGCACCGTCGTGGACACTTCGTTCCGGGTGCTCCTGGAAGTGCTGCTGGACCCGCGGATCGACGACTTCTTCTCCTCGGTCGTGCGGGACAACCGGGAGCAGATCCGCCGGGCGGTCTCGCTGGGGCTGAACGAGGTGGCCGATTCCCCGGACGAACTGCTGCTGCGCACCCGTACCCAGCGCGCCGCGGCCATGGAGTACGACAAGCGCCATCCGGCGGACTGAATGTTCCGATGTGGACAGTCGAGACCACGGTACGCCGTCGCGTGCTGACGCTGCGTGGCAATTCTCGGCGGTGAACCGGGAAAAACCGGCTGGAGTAGGCTTGCCCGCACTCGTTCCGTTGCTGCACAAGGGTTGTGTTCGCAGAAGTACGAGGTGTGCCGGGCGCTCGCCGGGCACACTGGTACGGGCCGGGAGCTTCAGTCGCGGGTTTGGAGTCGTGGGCGTGGTGGATAGCGGGCAGCAGACACAGCGGTGCCGTCGGCAGGACTGCACGGAGCCGCCGTTGTGGCGGGGGTTGTGCTCGGTGCATTGGAACCGCTGGCAGAGCGGCGCCGACGCGCTGGAGCTGCCTGACGACGACGTGCCACCGCCACCCGCCCGGGTCTGGTGGCCGCCGGCGCGTCCGCACGACGAACCACTGAGCAGCCGGGCCCGGCCCCGCTCCTGAACGACCGGTCACCGCAGCGGTACCGGGTCACCAGCCGGTGACCCGGTGTGTCCGTGTGTCTGTGTTTCCGGGGTGCGCCGGCTACCCGGCGAGGATCCGCTGCAGCCGGGCGCGCGCCATCCGGTACAGCAGCTCGCCGACCTCGTCCGGCACGATCCGGCCGTCGAGATCGGCCCGGGTCGCCCGGACCACCGCCTCGATCGCCGAAGCCGGCAGCCGGCCGGTGAACTCGCCGGTCAGCCATACAGAGACGTCGTCCGCCGGGGTGCGCACGTTCATCGGGGTGCTCCAGTCCGCTCGCGGGCCGTTCGGGGTGGCCCTACACCGGTCCGACGCGCCGGTCGGGCGGTCATGACGCGAAAGCCGGGACTCTTCCCGCGCGGGTCGCCTTACCGTGCTCGCCGTGGGTGCGAACAGGGGCGGGACTGCGGCGGCTCGCTGAGGGGCGGTCTCCACGCCCGAACTCTACCGGCGCAATCCGCCGGGACTTCCGGCAGCCATGGCCGCCAGCCAGACGCGGGCGGCGTTCGATCGCGTTGAGTGACGCGCGATACCGATCTGCCCGGAACAGGGTCGTGCCGACTGCGGCCGCCGCGCGAATGCGGCGATGTGGTCAGTCTGGTCACGGAATACGGCGACGATCATGCGGTACTTGTCGGACTGTCGTTCTTGTACTACGGATCTGTGCATTCCTTGTGCGGTGCATGGAATTGCTCACGATCGAATCTGGTAAAGCGTTGGCGCGGATTCGATCCGAGTCATCCGAACGGTGGGCCGTACCCAGGGTCCCGGCAAAGTTGGTCGAGGACCGTGATCAGCAGAGAGCCGTGGCTTCCGCGTCATCATCGACGACACCTGCCATCTTCGTCGATCACACCCGGCAGCGGGCGAAGCGGAGGTCTTCGAGATGCGCGACCACCTCGTTGTGCGCCAGCCCTGTCTCGGGTCTCGGGTCTGTGAAGGGGCCCTTCACGGACTCAGAGTCCGTGAAGGGCCCCTTCACAGACCTTCACGGACCTCCGCAGTCTGCGCAGGGCCCCTCACACCGACTTTGCCGACATCCTGGGGCCGTACCGGCCGGCCAAGTGACTGTCCTCAAAGGACAGTAGGTGTCGGCGCGCGGCCGATCGACTGTCGCCCCGGCCAAGGTGGCCGCTGCGGCGCGGGTGTCGCCCCGGCCAAGGTGGCCGCGGCGGCGCGGGTGTCGCCCCGGCGGGGAACCACGCCATCACCCCGGCCTGGACCGGCCCTGAGGGCATACCCTTGCTGTTGATCAAGTTTGCTGGACGCTCCCGGCATGTCGTGCTACTACTCGTAAAGATCTTTTCACCGTCCAGGCCGTGCCAGGGGAGGTGCCCGCCGTGCCGATCGAGGCCTGTCCGTATCCGTTCCCGGAGGCAGGGCAGCTGGAGCCGGCACCGGAGTACGGGCGGTTCCGCCGAGGGGAGGGACTCGGCAGGCTCCAAATGCCCTATGGCGGTGCGGCATGGCTGGCGACCCGCCTGGCCGACGTCAAGTTCGTCTTGGCCGATCAGCGGTTCAGCCGGGCCGCGGCGCGGGACAATGACATGCCGCGCACGGTGCCGTTGATCGAGCGCACACCGAATCTGCTCAATCTCGACCCGCCGGAGCACACCCGGGTGCGCCGGGTGGTCGCGCGAACTTTCACGATGCGCCGGATCGAGCTGGTGCGCCCCCGGATCCAGCATATGGTGGACGAGCTGGCCGGCCGAATGCCGGCACAGGGACCGCCCGCGGATCTGGTCGCGGATTTCGCGCGGCCGCCGGCGATCGCCACTATCAGCGAACTCCTCGGCGCGCCCGGGGACCAGCGCGCGCAATTCCACGAATGGCCGGACAAGGCCGGCGCGATCTCCGATGTGCCGATCGAGGAGATCATCGCCGCCCGCGGCAATCCGGAGGACTTCTTCGCCGACCTGGCGGCCCGGCGGCGGGTGACGCCGAGTGACGATCTGATCGGCCTCATCGTCTCGGCGCAGGAGGCCGAGGACCGGCGCTCCGACGAGGAACTGGTGCAGCTGGGCACCACCCTGCTGGCAGCGGGCCGCGAGACCACCGCCAACCAGCTCTGCGGTTACGTGTTCACCCTGCTGAACCGGCCGCGGCTGTGGCAGCGGTTGTGCGCCGAACCGGGGCTGGTGCCCAAGGCGGTGGAGGAACTGGCCCGGATCACCGCGCTGGGCGTGGTTACCTTTGGCCGGATCGTCAAGGAGGACGTCGAGGTCGGCGGCACGCTGGCCCGCGCGGGCGAGACCGTGGTCTGCCAGCTCGCCGCCGCCAACCGGGACGAGCCCGCGGATGAGGTGGACTTCGATCGCGAGCACAACCCGCACATCTCGTTCAGCCACGGGGTGCACCACTGCCTCGGCGCGCCACTGGCCAGGCTGGAGCCGCAGCTCGCGCTCGGCACCCTGCTGAGCCGGCTGCCCGGGCTGCGCCTCGCCGTCGCGGCGGGCGAGGTGCCGTTCAAGACCGGCCGGCTGCTGCGCGGGCCGAAATCGCTGCCGGTC
The DNA here is from genome assembly GCF_002564045.1 of Amycolatopsis sulphurea. NCBI lineage: Bacteria > Bacillati > Actinomycetota > Actinomycetes > Pseudonocardiales > Pseudonocardiaceae > Amycolatopsis > Amycolatopsis sulphurea. Next base: position 3,523,013 of record NZ_PDJK01000002.1, read on the forward strand.
ATCTGGTGTGCACGGCAGCGATTCCGGATGCGTTCAGAGGCGATGGGAGAGCAGGAAATTCCGGATGATCGGGGTGGCGTTGATCAGGGTCGGGGTCTGCGAGTCCAGGTTCGGCTGCGTGCTCGGCCACACGTGCCCCGCTCCCTCGATCCGATAGCGCGCCAGCGAACAACCCGGCCACCACTCCTTGACGACTCCGCGTGTCGGCGAGACGGAGATCGGCCCGAACCGGCACTGGTCGCGGTCGACCCAGCCGGCCATCCAGTCCGGAATGGACGGCAGGCCCTTCTCCGGGTTGCCGTTGTAGGGAATGGTGGGATCCGCGGTGCCGTGGAAGTCGACCAGCGCCACCTTGCGCGACGGGTTGCACGGGCCGCCCTGCGGGTAGAAAGCACCGGAAACCGGGGCGAACGCGGCGATCCGGCTGGCCATCCGGCAGGCCAGCACGCCGGTGAAGCCGCCACCGTTGGACTTGCCGGTCGCGTAGATCCGCGACGGGTTCACACACAGCGTTCGCTGCAAGGAGGTGAGCAGATCGCTGGTGAACCGCACATCGTCCACATTGGCCGAGTACGGCGCACCGGTCCAGGCGGCCTCGCCGTCGGTGCCGGTCAGGCCCTGCGGGTAGACCGCGATCATGTCGCCACCGGAGAAACCGGACAGTTTCTCCTGCCACTCCGCGGTACGTTTGTGGCCGTGGAAGGAAAGCACCAGCGGGTACGAACGGTGCGGGTTGTACCGGGCGGGCACGTAGATCCGGTATTCCCGGCGCACCCCGCCGGAGGTCAGCTGCCCGACGGTGGTGGTTCCGGTGGCGCCAGGAGCGGAGCGCCCGCATCCGGTGGTCGGGACGGGGTGATCGACCACTCCGGACGGTGAAGCGGACGCGGTGGAGGTCAGCACTGCCCCGAAACCCAGTACCGCGGCACACAACGCGGCGAGTCGGTGGAAGCGTCTGGACATACGATTCTCCTTGAGCGGTGAATAAGCGCGACCATCGTCACATTGCGCTGGAGCGCCTCGCTCGTTTCGTTCATAGAGTTCGTCACATCGTGCAGGCACCCTTGGCCGCGAGCACACGGCCCACCGACGCGGCGACCTGCGCGGCGGGCAGTTCGCCGGTCTGCACGGCTTGCACGAGCCGGTCGAGCACCGCGGGCACGTCCCCGTTGCCGGAGGAGAACAGTGCCTCGTCCGCGCCGGCTTGGAGTGCCTTCAGTACCGCTTCGGGCAGCGGGTACTGATCGGTGATCGCCTTCATTCCGCCGAGATCATCGGTGATCACCGGTCCGGAGAACCGGAATTCGCCACGCAGCAGCCGATACGCGGCCGGGGACAGCGAAGCGGGCACCCCGCCGGTCAGCCCCGGCACGTCCAGATGCCCGACCATCACCCCCACTTTTCCGTACTCCGCGAGGTCGCGGTAGGGCACCAGATCGACCTGCCGCAACCGATCCAGCGGCGGGGTGGTCACCGCGGTGCGATGCGAATCGCCGGATCCGTGGCCGTGCCCCGGAAAGTGCTTGAGTACCGGCAGCACGCCGCCGGCCCGCAGCCCTTCCGCGAAGGCCATCGCGTACGTGCGCACCTTCTCCGGATCGGGACTGTAGGAACGGTCCCCGATCACCGCGTCGTCCGGTTCGTCGCTCACGTCCGCGTCCGGTGCATAGTCCACTGTGACCCCACGGCCATGTAGCTGCCTGCCGCGCTGCTCGCCCAGCGCCCGCACCTCGTCCGGGGTTTTCGTGGCGGCCAGCTGCCGGGCGCTAGGCAATGGCCCGTCGAGCTCGTCGATGCGCTGGACCCGTCCGCCTTCTTCGTCGACCGCGACCGAAACGGGGATGCGTGCCGCCTGGTGCACCGCGGCCAGCGCACCATTCTGCAACAGTGTGGTCTTATTGCCGCCGACGAAGATTCCACCGACCTGAGTGGACCGGACAAGATTTGTCACCGCGGCCGGATTTCCCGCGTCGACGCCGGGTACCACGAGCTGCGCGACCCGTGCGCGCACACCCATCGCGAACACCGCCGCGGTGCACGACGATGCCGGGGAAGAAGGAACCTGCGCGGACGGTGGCGCACTGCTGATACCGGGGATCGCGCCAGGTGAAGGCACTGCCGTACCGGTGACGGACGGCCCGGTGCAGCCGGCGAGCGTTCCGCCGAGCAGGAGAACGACCAGTTTTCCGGCCGAGGACCGCCACGCAGGGTTCCGGCAAAGTTGGTCGGGGACCCGGCGGCGGGCGATGCGGAGGTGTGTGCGACCACCTCGTGGCGTGCGCCGGACCGGTTTCGGGTCCGTGAAGGGGCCCTGCACGGACTCAGAGTCTGTGAAGGGCCCCTTCACAGATCTCCACACCAACTTTGCCGCCTCGGTCGAGCATGCGCCTTCATGTATTCCTCTGGCGGTATGGGACGGGTCCCGAAGACGGTATCCGACGTCACCTCTATCCCCGGCTTCAGCCGGTGAAGAACGGTCGTGAAGCGACTAGAGAATTCATGAAGGCGCCCTCGGCACACTTGCCTTCAGGCAGGGCAGGTGTCTGTACACGGAGGTGGCAATGAACCAGGTCAAGGTGGCGGCGTGGGCTTCGGACCCGATCGCGCTGGCAGGGCTCATCGACCACCTGCGCGCACGGCCCGAGGTCCGGGTGCTGCCCGGCCAGCAGCGCGGTGAGGCCGCGGTGCTGGTGTTCGCGGCCAACCGCATCACCCGTGAGGTGAAGGCGGCGCTGCGGGCCGCGGCCTCGGAGACCCCGGCGGCCATCGTGCTGGTGGCCGGTTACGTGGAGCCGGAGGAGCTGCCGGAGCTGTCGGCCTGCCACGTCGCCGCGGTGCTGCCGCGGGAGGCGATCGCGGGCGACAAGCTGGTGCGCAGCATCGTGGCGGCCGCTTCTGGCCGGGAGACCGCCCTGCGCGACTTGCTGGATCAGGCGGAGAGCCTGCAGGACACCGCGGACGGCGCGGCGCTGTCCGCCCGGGAGGTGGACGTGCTGCGGCTGATGGCCGAGGGCTGGGACACTGCGGAGATCGCGGGCAAGCTCTGCTACTCGGAGCGGACCGTGAAGAATGTCATCTACGGCCTGACCAATAGGCTGAAGCTGCGCAACCGCCCGCATGCCGTCGCCTACGCCCTGCGCGCAGGGGTTATTTGAAGGATGCTCACCACGTGCGAAAGCTGATCCGGCACCCGGCCACCGCCGCGGCCATCGCGGCCACGCTGCTCGTCTCCTCCGCCTGCAGTGGCTCGACCGGGGACGGGAAGATCACGCTGACCGTCGCGACGTTCGGTGAGTTCGGCTACCGGCCGCTGTTCGAGCAATACGAAAAGGACCATCCGGGCATCGAGATCCGCAGCCGGGTCACCGATTTCGACACGCACTTCAAGGCGCTGAGCATGCAGCTGGCGGCCGGTCGCGGTGTATCCGACGTGGTCGCCATCGAGGAGCAGCAGCTCCCGACCTACCTGCAGGTCAAGGACAAGTTCGTCAACCTCGCCGACTACGGTGCCGCGCAACTGAAGGATCAGTGGGCGCCGTGGAAGTGGGCGCAGGGCACCAAGGACGGCTACGTGCTGGGGCTGGGCACGGACATGGGCAGCCTCGCGCTCTGTTACCGCCGCGATTACTTCGAGCAGGCGGGCCTGCCCACCGACCGGCAGGCGGTGGCCGCGCTCATGCCCACCTGGCAGGACTACGCCAAGGTCGCCGGCCAGTTCACCGCGAAGCTGCCGAAGGTGAAGTTCGCCGATTCGGCAGGCACGGTCTACACCGCGATGCTGAACCAGTCGGCGGAGAACTACTTCTCCGCCAAGGACGATTCCTACGTCGCGGACCGGAATCCGAGCGTGCGCGACGCGTTCTACCTGGCCGGCGGTCTCGCGCAGAGCAAGCAGACGGCCGCGGTCACCACCTACACCTCGGCCTGGAACGTGGCCATCAAGCAGGGCGGGTTCGCGACCATCGCCTGCCCGGCCTGGATGCTGACCCAGATCAAGGAAGCGGGCGGCAAGGACGTCAGCGGAAAGTGGGACGTCACCTCGGTGCCCGGCCACAGCGGCAACCAGGGCGGCTCGTTCCTCACCGTGCCGAAGCAGGGCGCGCATCCGAAGGAGGCCTACGACCTCGCGCGCTGGCTGACCGCGCCCGAGCAGGAGAAGCGGCTCTTCCTCAGCGACGGGATCCTGCCGAGCGAGCCGCAGGTCTATCAGGACCCGCAGGTCGTCGCGCACAGGGACGAGTACTTCTCCAACGCCCCGATCGGGCAGCTCTATGCCGCTTCGGCCACCTTGTTGCGGCCCAACTATCGTGGCCTGCACGACGCCGACGTACGCCCCGAATTCGGCAAGGCGCTCGGCCGGATCGAGGACGGTTCGAGGACCGTCGACCAGGCCTGGGCCGAAGCGACCCAGCGCGGGCGCGAGGCGATCAAGTAACCGCCGTGAACACGCGCGGAACCTTCGGGACGCGGCTGGACCGGAAGGTCACGCCCTTCCTGTTCATCGCGCCGTTCTTCGCGATCTTCGCGGTATTCGGCGCATTTCCCCTCTTGTATACGGCGTGGGTGTCCCTGCACGATTGGGGTCTGCTCGAAGGCGACCGGGGCAGGTTCGGCTTCGCCAACTACGCCGAGCTGTTCGGCGATGGGCGGTTCTACAACGCGCTGGCCAACACGATCGGCATTTTCCTGCTCGCCGCGGTCCCGGAGTTCTTTCTCGCCCTCGGCATCGCCGCGCTGCTCAACCGCAAGCTGCGCGCGTCGACCTGGTGGCAGACCGGGGTGCTGCTGCCCAACGTGGTGTCGGTGGTCGCGGTGGGGCTGGTCTTCACCCAGCTCTACAGCCGCGATTTCGGGGTGGTGAACGAGGTACTCGGCTGGTTCGGGGTGTCGCCGGTGAACTGGCAAGCCGGCCGGTGGACCTCGCATCTGGCCGTGGCCAGCATGGTGATGTGGCGGTGGGTCGGCTACAACGCGCTGATCTACCTGGCGGCCATGCAGGCCGTACCGCAGGAGCTGTACGAGGCCGCGGAGCTGGACGGCGCCTCGCACTGGCGCACTTTCTGGTCGGTGACCGTGCCCGGGATCCGCCCGGCGATCGCGTTCACCGTGGTGGCCGGCACGGTGAACGGGCTGCAGTTGTTCGCCGAGCCGCAGCTGTTCGATCCGGGCGGCGGGGGCACCGGCGGGAACGACCGGCAGTTCCAGACCCTGGCGATGTACTTGTACGAGAAGGGTTTCACCAAGTTCGACGCCGGATATGCGGCCGCGCTGTCCTGGGTGACGTTCCTGATCTGCGTGGTCTTCGCGATCTTCAACTACCGGCTGGTGCGCCGGTTCGTGAGCGCGTCGTGAGGCCGCGGCGGCGCGCGGGCGCCTGGGTGTACGTGGTGCTGGCCGGTGTGCTCGCCGGCTCGATCTTCCCGTTGTACTGGTCGTTCGCGGTGTCCAGCCGGGACAATTCGGCGATCGGGGAGACCTCGCCGCTGCTGCTGCCCGGCGGGCATTTCTTCGAGAACGTCCAGCGCGTGTTCGACACGGTGGACTTCTGGCAGGCCATCGGGAACTCGCTGATCGTGGCGAGCACCGTGATGGTGTCCAATGTGGTCCTGTCCACTGTGGCCGGTTACGCCTTCGCGCGACTGCGTTTCCCCGGCCGTAACAGCCTGTTCCTCCTGGTCGCCGGTTCGGCGATGGTGCCGGCGCAGCTCGGCGTGATCCCGCTGTTCCTGGTGATCAACGATCTCGGCTGGTACGGCAGGCTGGAGGCGGTGATCGTGCCCGGCCTGGTGAGCGCGTTCGGGGTGTTCTGGATGCGCCAGGCGTGCGAGGGCGCGGTGTCCGCCGACCTGATCGACGCGGCCACTGTGGACGGAGCCTCGGTCCTGCGCACCTTCTGGCACGTGGCCGTACCCGCACTCCGCCCGCACGCCGCGGTGCTGGCCATGATCACCTTCCTCGGCGCGTGGAACGACTACTTCTGGCCGCTGGCGGTGCTGGATTCCTCGGACAGCCCGACCGTGCAGGTAGTGCTCTCGCAACTGGCCAGCGGGTACTACACGGACTACGCACTGATGCTGACCGGCGCGACCCTCGGCGTGCTGCCGGTGATCGTCCTCTTCCTGCTGCTGGGCCGGTATCTGGTCCGCAGCATCGCCGGCGGCGTGCGTTACGGCTAGCCGTAAGGTTGGCTGTGAAGGGGCCCTTCACGGACTCTGAGTCCGTAAGGGCGGCAACCTATTTGTTTACCTACTTGTGACCTTGGGCTTCCGGTGCGGCGACAACTGTGCTTCTACCTGCGCAGAGGCACATGGTTGCGAGATCGGTTGACGAGGACGCCGCGCAGGAAGGCGGAGTACAGCCGATCTGGACGGTTCGGCTTCACTCCCGGGCGGGACAGTCTCAGGACCGGCGCTCGGGCGTTCCGTTGGGCCAGACACATGGCGAGCTGGCACCGATGCTCAGGCGACCCAGGACAGGTCCGGTTACCGTACCCGTCAAACTCATCAGGTAACCGTCATCGTTATGGGCGTTGGCGAACTGCTTGCCCGACCATGTGTCAGTTTCAACGGTCCAACCGTTATTGTGCCACCACCTTTTTAGGTTTTCGTAGTAGGCGTTGTTATGCGCACGATCTGGGCCGTCAACCCAATAGGTAATGCCGACCCTTATCTGACCCGTGTCATTATCCGATGAGTCGGTACAAGATTCGTTGGGAAATACGATTTCAGTCAACTTGTACCCAGGGGGAAATGAAGCTGTCGCGGCAGAATGAACAGTATTCACTGTTATTCTTTTGGCCTGCTCAGACGAGATGGTCGGTTGCATGGAGGCGCCTCCGCAGGAGGTTAGGGCAATCAGACTGGCGACTGAAACTACGAGCACCAATGGTCGGTCGAGTTTTTTCTTTGATTTGCGAATCATGGTTTACTTCCAGCGATAATCTTACCCATAGCGTCAAGCGAGGGAGAGTCTTTGTTCCAATAGTCGCTGTGAGAGGTCCAAGGGGCTGATGGCGCGGAATCAAATCGTTGTCCGCCGAACCATCCGGTGGTGGGGTCGGGGCCGAGCGGGTCGATTCCGTCTGCCATTGGGGTGTCGAAGTTCGACATGATCGGGATGGGGTCGGTGGGTGCTTTGGTGGAGTAGATGTGTTGCCCGACTTGGTCTTGCGGCATTCCGTCTAGGTGTAATTGATTAGCGTGCTCGACACCGACTCCTGGGCTGGCGACCATGACGACGTTGTTGGCAGGCAAACCGAGGTCACGTGCTGTTTGTCCCACGACGGTGGTGCCGTAGCTGTGTCCTATAACAGTCATGTTCATTGCCCCGTGGTGTGCGGCCCCGAGTCCGTCCTGAAAGTTCCGGAGGGAAGGTTCTGCTTTGTCTGCAAAACTGGTATCGATCGCGTCCGGAATGATGCTTTGCGGTGCGTCATACCCCACCCAGGTAATTACCGACGTCGAAGGCGAACCCAACTGCGCGGCTTTGGCTGCCATCGAATCTGAGCGACCAATGTCAGTGGCCATGCCGTCGTTGAGTCCGGCGGTGGTGCCGGGGACGTAGGTGGCGACGTTGGCGGCGGTGTCAGGGTTGCCGATCGCGACGATGGCTTGCCCAGAGTTCGCGGGGTTGATACCGAGCAGGTACGTGGGCGGCTGGCCGGGTAGTGCTTGGTCCAGTCGGGTTTTGATCTGGTCCATTCCGGCAATCTTGCCGTTTAACGCATCCAATTGTTTTTCCAGGGCTTGATATTCTTCTTGCTGTTGTGGGTCGCTGCGTTTCATCCCGTCCAACCGGTGCCGGATATCATCCCGCTGATGGTGCAGATCTTGATAGTCACGGTCAAGCACGATCCGGTTTGCGCGGTCGCGGTCGGTGGCGGGTAGTCCGTTCATGGCGCCGATCGAGCCCGGCCGGTCACGGATGAGAATGTTCCGGCCCGCGTCGGACAGGGTGGCCCACCACGCGGCGTTGTGGGCCGGGGTCGCGTTGGGTGGTGGTTCCGGCAGGGTCAGGCCGGGATCCTTCATCCCGTCCGCTGCGGCGGCGGTGACGGTGGATTCGTCACCGGTGCCGAATTGGCCCGCCGCCGCCCGGTCCAGCACCGAGGCTAGGTCGTTGTCGATATCGTTGGCGGTGCGCAGGATCTGTGCGACCTCGTCCACCAATTGAGTATGCGTTCGCGCCCGGTCCTCCGGGTGCAGATCGGGCGGCGCTTGCTTGCCCGCGAAGGTATCGGCGACACCACCGTTGTCGGTGATCTGGAACCCGTACTTGCGGGCCAGTTCTTCGGCGTTGGTCAGGGCGTGCTGAACACCGGTGATCGCGTCGGAGGCCTGCCCGATGGTCTTGCCCAGAATGGCGGCACCGGCGGCAATGGTGTCCAACCCGTGCATCAGCGATCGGTGCTGAGCGGTCGCGTCGTCGGCGGCCGGACCGCTCCACCCCTCGACCGGCAGGGTTTTGCCGTAGTCGTCGCCCTCATGGACCAAGATCTGCGTCCGGGCCTGCAGGACCGAGCAGATCTCATTCAGCGCGCCGGGGTTCCAGGCCCGGAGATCAGCCAGCGACACCATCAACGCGGCCCCCGCATCCCCGGCGCGGCGGACGGGAACACCCCGGCCGCTGCGTGGTCGCCCTGCTGGTACCGATCGGCCGCGACACCCAGGTGTTCGGCAAAACGCTGCGCTTCGGCACACCACTCGGCGAACGTGGCCGCCAAGGCATCCCGGCACCGCCGGCCGCAGCAGCCGCGCTCCCGCCCGGCACCGCCCCCGTCACTCGCCCCACCGGCTCCGCACAGTCCGCACCGTGCAGCCCGCCAACCTTCTCACCAGCGGATCTGCCCGCCACGCGGAGCGCGTCGACTACCGTCGTGAAACCCACCTGCGATCCCTCCCCATGATCAGTCCGCCACAGGGTACGGGACTCCGACCAGGCGATTCCACACCTGCCAGCACGGCCGGGGGAACCTACCCACCGACGTCCGCAGGACTCAGGCCCACCCGTGTCCGGCACCTTCGACAACCGGCCATACGAATCCAGCACCGGCTGACGCTGGCCCTGACCTGCACTAACCTCGTCGCCACCGCTCATAACCACCACGGTAGGTAAGCAACACCCCTGTCGCCAAGGACCCCTTCACAGCCCTACTGCGACGTCAATACCCGGCGATGCCGGCCTGCCGCGTCCGGCTCCTCGGCGGCCGGTGCGAGATCGATGCGTACCATGTGGACGGTGCCGGTGAACTCGTTGTCGATCACCGGATAATCCTCCGTTACCGGAGTGCCGAGATCGACTCCGACGTTGAGCGTCTCGTCGAACGAGAAGTAGTACGGGATGGTGCGCTCGACCCGTCCGGAGGCCTGTTTTGTGCCGTCGACGGCGAGTGTCACCGTGGCGCCCATGCCGAGACCTCCGCCGTCGTAGTCGAATTCGGCACGGATCTCGTGCCGCCCCGCCGGTAGCGGGTCCGAGCCCCGCACGGTGTACCTGGACATGCCGAAGTAGTTGTACACATAGGATGGACAACCGTCCACGACGTACAGGGACCACCCGCCGAACCGGCCACCCTGGGCGATCAGCACGCCTTCGGCACCGCCGGCGGGGACCTCGATCTCGGCCACGACGCTGTGCGAGCGGTTCTTCACGTTCGGCGTGGTCTCCTCGGTGCAGCGTCGCATCCCGCCGTGGTAGGTCACCGAGGAGCGACCGCCGAGCAGATCGATCCGCCCGGCCACGGCCGGGTTCTCGCGCTCGGTGACCCGGTCGTCGAGCGGGAACACCTGGTGTTTCGCAGCTTCGATGAGGAACCGGTCCCGCAGATCCGCCAGCTTCTCCGGATGGCGCGCGGCGAGGTCACGGGCCTGGCTCCAGTCGGTGGTCAGATCGTAGAGTTCCCAGACGTCGTCCCGGAAATGCCGGTCGCGGGTGGGCACCATCTCCCACGGCACGCCGTGCCGGGTGACCGCCATCCAGCCCTCATGGTAGATCCCGCGGTTGCCGCACATCTCGAAGTACTGCGTGTGGTGGTACTCCGGCGCGTCCGCGCGGGCGAAGGTCGCCGCGAAACTGCTGCCTTCGACCGGCTGCTGCACCACTCCGTCGACGCTGTGCGGCAACGGGATCCCGGCGCATTCGGCGATCGTCGGCAGGATGTCGATCACGTGGCTGAACTGGTGGCGCAGGCCGCCGCGCTCGGCGATGCGCGCGGGCCAGTGCACGATCATCCCGTCCCGGATGCCGCCGAGGTGCGAGGCGACCTGTTTGGTCCACTGGAACGGGGTGTTCAGCGCGAGCGCCCACCCCGCGGGGGCGATCGGATAGCTGTGCGGCCCGCCGATCTCGTCGAGGTGACCGATCATCTCGTCCGGATCGTCGACGACGCCGTGCCCGAGCCGGTGCTCGACGATCGTCCCCTCGATGCCGCCCTCGCCGGAGGCGCCGTTGTCGCCGAGGATGTAGAGGAACAGCGTGTCGTCCAGCACGCCCAGCTCCGCCAGCGCGTCGGTGAACCGGCCGACCTGGGTGTCCGCGTGCTCGACGAAACCGGCGAAGGTCTCCATGAACCGCGTCGCGAGCCGGCGCTGGTTGTCGCTCAGCTCGTCCCAGTGCGGCACCCCGTCGGCCCAGCGGGCCAGCTCCGCGTCCTCGGCGACCACGCCGATGTGCTTCTGCCGCGCCAAAGTCCGCTCGCGTTGTTCGTCCCAGCCGTGGTCGAACCGGCCGCGGTACTTCTCCTGCCACTCCTGGCCGACGTGCAGCGGCGCATGTCCGGCACCGAGCGCGAGGTAGGTGAAGAACGGCCGTTCCGGGGTCAGCGTGCGCTGCGTGCGCACCCAGTCGATGGCGTGGTCGACGAGATCCTCGGACAGGTGGTAGCCGTCTTCGGGACGGCGGTCCGGCTCGATCGGCGTGGTGCCCTGGTACAGCTGCGGGTACCAGTGGTTCATCTCCGCGCCCAGGAAACCGTAGAACGTGTCGAAGCCTTCACCGGTGGGCCACCGATCGAACGGCCCGACCGCGCTGATCTCGCGCGGCGGCGTCTGGTGCCATTTGCCGAACGCCGCGGTGCTGTAGCCGTTTCCCTGCAGCAGCTGGGCGATCGTGGCGGCGCTGCGCGGCCGGAACCCGTTGTACCCGGGCGCGGCGGTGGCCATCTCGGTGGTCCCGCCCATCCCGACCGAATGGTGGTTCCGGCCGGTCATCAGCGCCTGCCGGGTCGGCGAGCAGAGTGCCGTGACATGGAACCGGGTGTAGCGAAGCCCGTTGTCCGCCAAGCGATCCGCGGTCGGCATCCGGCACGGTCCGCCGAACGCGCTGGCCGTCCCGTAGCCGAGGTCGTCGACCAGCACGACCACCACGTTCGGGGCACCCCGCGGCGGCTCCACCGGCCCGATCGCCCGGAACGGCGCGGACTGGTCGTGCACGCTCAACGCGGTCGCGACGGGTGCCACGTGGTCCGGCCGGGGCAGGAGGTGTCGTTCGGCAGGGAACTCCGGCATACTCTTCCTCTCGTTTCGCGTACATGTACGCCTCGCCAGCTGACCGGGTACGCGGGCGGGCGTACCTCGGTGGGTTTCGGTTCGCCGGTGTCGTACGGGTACGGCATCCGGCGGCGGGTGCGCCCTGCGTTGCGGTCTGTCCTCCGGCGAACTTTGTCCGCGCCGCAGCGAACCGGGTACGCCGCGAAGCGAACCCTGGTGCGCCGCCACCAGATCCGGTTCGCCTCGTCGGCCGACCGAGTCATCACCCAGCACGCCTCGCGCCGAACCCCGCAACGCACTGTGCCGATCATTACCAATCCGACCACAGTCACGGCCTCATGGCTTCGTAGCAACGGTTACGTGCCGGGTGGGGGATCAGTTCTGGGAGTGGGCTTTCGGGCACACTCTTGGGTGGTAGCCGGCCGGTGGGTGAGCACTGTTGTCTTTGGTCGGATTAGTAACTCGCGGCAAGGTCCGTCCTCCGGCGGACCTCGATACGCCACGCGGCGAACCCGGCACCTCCCGCGGCGGGCGCGGGCAGTACCGGGTTGCGGGCCGGTGGGGGAAGGTCGTTCCATGTCAGCAGGTTCGCCGGGGCCGGGCAATGGCCGGGCGAGACCGGATCTGGATCTGCCCGGTAGAAGATCGCTATGTCCCCAGCTCAGCCCGGGCGAGCGCGAGGAAGGCCGCGGCGGCGGGGGAGAGCGGGCCCGGTCGCCAGAGCAGCCGTCCGGACAGGATGGCCGCGGGTTCCAGCGGCACCAGCACCGCGCCCTGGCGGCCGGCTTCCTCGGCCATCGCCCGCGGCAGCAGCGCGGCTCCGGCCCCGGCCAGCACCAGCGGCACGATCATGGTGCGATGCTGGGTCTCCACCACGATCCGCGGTTCGACGTCCAATCCGGCCAGGGTGTCCTCGACGATCCGCCGGGTGGTCGTGCCGGGCGGGGTGGACACCAGGTCCAGCTCGGCCAGCTCGCGCCGCGGCAGCCGGTCGGCCTCGGTGGTGCCGGCCGGCAGGACGGCGAGGATCTCCTGGTCCGGCAGCCGCGCGGTGGCCAGCCCGTGGATCTCCGCATCGGACTCCACGAGCCCGACCTCGCTCTCCCCGTGCCGGACCTTGGTGATCACCTCGGTGTAGCTCTCCGGGGCCAGCACCCGCGCCCGGACCCGCGGATGCCGCACACGGAACCGGCCGAGCAACGGGGCCAGCGGCTGGACGGACAACGTGGTCTGCGCGACGATGTCCAGCGTGCCGCCGCCGAGCCCGAGCACCTCGCGCACCGACGAACCGGCCACCCGCAGATCCCGGACGATCTGCTGCGCCGGGCCGACCAGCGCCGAACCCGCGGAGGTGAGCACGGCGCCGTGCGGCAGCCGGTGGAACAGGGAGCCGCCGAGTTCGCGTTCGAGAGCGCGTACCGCATGGGAGAGCGAAGGCTGCGCCACGTGCAATGCCCGTGCGGCATGGGTGAAACCACCGTGTTCGACCACCGCGAGGAAGTACTCGATCTGCCGCCGCTCCATGGCCTCAACCGGCCGCGGGAAGCGCCCGCCCGCGCTCGCCGGTCACGGGGCCTCCTCCAAATAGTGCGGGAACCCTCGCATAGTGCAACGGGATCGTCGGCCCGTCAAGGATCGGCGCGGTCCGCGCCGCACCTGCCGCCACGGTCACACGTTCGGGTGCCCGGTCGGCTGTCCACAGTGGTCACTGGGGCGGCAGGTGGCCGAATGTGAGTACTGAACGGGTTTTCTCCCCCCGTACGGGGCTGTCTCACCCCGTACGGCGGGCCAGCGTGGACGCCAGCTCGGTGCGGGACGGTGCTTCCAGCTTGCCGAGCAGCCGCGCGACGTGGGCCTGCACGGTCCGCCGCGGCAGGGACAGCTCAGTGGCGATGTCCGGATTGGACCGTCCGGCGGCGACCAGTGTGGCGATGCGGACTTCCAAGGGGGACAGCGAATCCCAGCCGTGTCCCGGCCGGACCGGGATGAACCGCGCACCCTGCCGGACGCCGAGCGGGCGCAGGCGGGCTTCCGCGTGCTCCATGTTCCAGTGCGCGGACAGCTCCGTGTACAGCTCCGCCGCCTCGTCGAACGCGTGATGCGCCGCGTCCAGGTCACCGGCCTGGGCGAGCAGTACCGAGGCGTCTTCCAGTGCGCTCGCCAGCTCGGGTTTCCGGCCCACCGCACGGAAGTGCTCGGCGGACTTCAGTACCGGCAGCGGATCGCCGTCGATCAGGCCGCGGCACCACTGGGTGGCGGCGAAGGCCCGCGCGTGATCGATCTCCTTCGCGGACTCCTCCTCGCACACGGCCAGCGCGCGTTCGGCGCGGGTACGGTCCCCGGTCGCCAAGGCCACCTGCACGAAGAACGGCAACCACTGATGCCGCAACATCATCTGTGCGTAAGTGGGATTCAGGATCGGTTCGAGGACCGAGAGCGCCTTCTCCCGCTCGCCCCGCTGGAACGCGACGAGCCCGTGCGCGGCCATCAGGAAGTCGAAACTCTCCCGTTCGGCGCCGGTGGCGGGTGCGTACGCTTCGGCTGCGTCGAGGTGCGCGACGGCCTGGGTGCGGTCACCACGGCGCGCCGCGATCAGCGAGGCGACCCCGTGCAGCAGCAACGCCGCGGCCCCCGGCTCGCGCAGGCCGTAGTAGGTGATCGCCGGACCGTCCTCGGTGACGGTGTCCAGCTCCACCAGCGCTTCGTCCCAGCGGCCTTCCCAATAGCGGTGCACCGCCACCGAGACCTGCAGGCCGACCGGCAGCGAATGCCGCAGCGCGATCTCGCCTGCCTCGCGCAGGGTGTGGTCGGCGTCTTCCAGCCGATCGAGGTTCTGCAGGGTGAACACGCGGTTGTCGAGCAGATCCAGGCGCAGATCCGCCAGCTCGTGCTCGTCCCCGACCACGGCGACAGCCTGGTCGATGTGTGCCAGCGCGCTCGCGTGGTGCCGTCGCACCGAATCGACCAGCCACAGCGTCTGCAGCGCGTGTGCGGTGAGGTAGGGGTCGCCGTCCGCCTCGGCCCGCGCCCGGTGCGCGCTGGCCTCCGCGCGTTCGAGATCGTCGAGCCCGCCGCGGCGGAAGTTCGCCAGCAGGTGGCGGTGCCGGACCCGCCACAGCTCCGGCACCCGGGGGTCGGCCGAGGCCTCGCCGAGCGTCTCCACGGCCAGCCGGACCTCGCCGCGGCGGAACCGCATGGCGGCCAGCACGTGCCGCATCTCCTCGGCGTTCTCCGGGTCCCCGGCCACCGCGAGCGCCTGCAGCGCCAGCTCCTCCGGCGCGCGTTCGAGCCGGAACAGCACCTTCACCAGCGCCACCAGCAGCGCTTCCCGGCGCGGATCGTCCTCGGCGCAGGAGTCCAGTGCCCGCTCCAGCAGCTCCACCGCGATCAGCGGGGCCCGGTTGGACACCGCCGCCTGGTTGGTCACCAGCCAGTCCAGCGCCCATTCGTCCACAGTGGAGTGTGCGGCGGCGAGCTGCTCGGCCACCCGCTTCACCGGGGCGTCGATCCGGGCCAGTGCCTCGGCCGCCTGCCGGTGCAGCGCCGCACGGGTGCCCGTGAGCAGCCGGTTGTACAACGCCTGGCGCAGCAGCGGATGCCGGAACGCCAGGTGGGTACCGGTGTCGATCAGGACGTTCCCGGACACCGCCTCTTCGAGCGGGCCGAGCAGGTCCGAGGGCCGCCGGTCGAGGACCGCGGCGATGTCGCCGACCGCGAACTCCATGCCGAGCAGGGCACCCCAGCACAGCACGTCCTGCGTCTCGGCCGGCAGGAAGTCCAGCCGCCGGTCCACCGCGGCCAGCAGGGAATGCGGCACCTCGAACTCGGCCGGATCGTCCACCTCGGCCCGGTCCCCGGCCAGCACGACCGCCCCCGCGCGAACCAGCACGTCCATCATTTCCCTGACGTACAAGGGATTCCCGGCGGCTCGCGCGGCCAGCTCGCGCAACCCCGGCCCGGGCTCGGCCCCGACCAGCCGGGCGACCAGCCGGGCCACGTCCGTGCCGTCGAGCGGGCTGAGGTCCAGCACCAGCCCGCCCCGCGCCTCGACGCCGTGACGCAGCTGGGCCACCTCCGGGCGGTCCGGCGCGGACCGCGTGGCCGCGACCAGCAGCAGCGGCAGCTGCCGGGTGGCCGCGCACAGCCGATGCCAGACCAGCAGGCTCGATTCGTCGGCCCACTGCAGATCGTCGACCACCAGCACCAGCGGAGTCTGCGCGCACAGCTCGTCCACCAGCGACAGCAGCCGGTCCACCGCGCCGAGCACCGGATCGCCGGTGCCCCAGGTGCGCGGGGCCGGCTCGCCGCCGAGTTCGTGGGCCACCCGGGCGCGCCGCGGATCCGGGGAGAGCGGGTCGATCGCCAGGCATTCCAGCATGACCTGCAACGGAAATCGGGTGCTCAGCTCCTCCGCGGCGACCCAGGCCAGCTGCAGGCCGGCCACGTCCGGTTCGTCGAAGGCCATCGCGAGCAGCTCCGATTTGCCGATGCCCGCGTCGCCCTCGATCCACACCGCCCGGCCGCGGCCCTCCCGGACCTGTGTGAGCAGCCCCCGTAGCTGCGCGACCTCCTCCGCCCTGCCGAGCAGCGGATCGCTTTCGGCACGCCGGGCCCGCGGCACGGGTGCGATCGGCGGCGCCGGCTTCGGGCGCTCGGGCAGGTTCAGCGACGGATCCTCGGCGAGCACCCGCTGGTGCAGCTCGCGCAGCTGTGGCCCGGGTTCCACCCCTAGTTCGGCGCGCAACGTGCTGCGCGCTTCGCGGAACACGTCCAGCGCGTCGGAATGCCGGCCGCTGCGGTAGAGCGCGAGCATCAGCGACTCGCGCAAGGATTCACGCAGCGGATGGTCGCTGGTGAGCACCGCCAGCTCCGCGATCAGGTCTTGGTGCCCGCCCAGCTCCAGCACACTCCGCGCACGCTGCTCGACGGTGCTCAGCCGCAGCTCCGCCAGGCGCTCGCGATGCCGCTCGGCGAACTCGCCGGGGACGCCGGACAGCGCTTCGCCGTGCCACAGCAGGAGCGCGGCATCGAACCCGGCCACCGCGCGTTCGTGGGCACCGGCCGCGGCGTCCTGCTGCGCGCGTTCGCGGTGCCGCTGGAACACTGCTTCGTCCAGCGCCTCCGGCGTGAGGTCGAGCGAATAGCCCGCGGCCTCCGACACCAGCACGGTCGAGGCGGCCCAGCGGGTGCGCTCCGGCTCCAGCGCGCGGCGCAAGCCGGAGATGTAGGTGTGCACACTGCCTTCGACACTGGCCGGCGGCGAATCACCCCACACCCCGGCGATCAGCTCGGGCCGGGGCACACTGCGCCCGGTGGCGGTCGCGAGCATGGCGAAAATGGCACGCTGACGGGCCGGCCCGAGAGTGATCTCGACCGCGCCGCGCCAAGCTCGCAGCGGACCGAGCACGTTCACTCGCAGCCCGCTGTGCCCGTCCCCTGGCATGTCGTTCCATTCGACGTACCGACCCGACTGTCCCCGTGAGTTTACGGGCGGAGATCTTCTCCCGGCATCGTACGCAAGGCGGGTTTACGATCGTTCACTCCCCGGCGACCGCCCGCGGGCGGACCGGATTCGCCCGGCGGATCCGCCGGATGCCGTAGGGGCGCATCCGGGCCTCGGCCCGGCGTACGTCCCACACCGCGCCGAGGGTGGTGTAGCTGGTGAGCGCGGTGAAGAACGCGGTGCGTGCCTCGTCGAGCCGCTGGTACTCGGCCAGCAGGATCGCCGCGTCCTCGTTGGCCCTGGCCTGCTTGAGCACCCGCCCGGTCGATTCGTAGTGCGTGGCGGCACCGCGGATCGCGTCCGGATCGGCGGTGACCAGCCCGCGGCAGTGCGCGGTGGCCGCGACGTGCGCGGGCGGGGTGTCCAGGCCGGTCGCGTCCCCCATCGCCCGCAGTGCTTGGAAGGCCAGTTGCTGATCACCGATCTGCATGGCCAGCCGGGCCAGGTCGGGCAGCCACTGCTGCCGCGCCGAAGGCGGATAGTTCTGCGCCAGCAACGGCTGCAGCTCGGCCAGCGCGCGCTCCGGCCCGTGCTCCAGCTCGGCCAGCTGTGCCCGTGCGGCCAGGAGATAGTCCCCGCCGTTGGGCTCCAGATCGCGCGGCCACTGCAGGCGGGCGGCGGCTTCGAGGTGCTCGCGCGCGGTCTCGGCATCGTCGCGGTGACTGGCGATCAGCGCGCCGACACCGTGCACCAGCAACGCCGAACCGGGACTGCGCAACACATACGACGAGGTCTCCGCGCCACCGCGGATCACCGTGTCCAATTCGGCCAGTGCGTCCGGCCACCGTCCGCGCCAGTAGTAGTGCACGGCGCCGGCGAGATGCATCTCGCCCGGTACCGCGCGGACCGCGGCGAGCCGGCGGGCGGTGCTCAACGGTTCGGCGGTGTCGTCGAGACCGTCCAGCACGCCCAGCTCGGACAGATCCGGCTCGGTCGACGAACCTTCGGTGGCGAGCCGTTCGATGGTCGCGCGCAGCGTTTCGTGCCTGCCGCGCCACATCTCCGGCACGCGCGGGTCCGCGAGCGTGCGCCGGACCTCTTCGGCAGCTTCGGCGAATTCTCCGCGGCGGTAGTAGATGTAGGCGAGGATCCAGCGCATCTCGGCGGCCTGCCTGCTGTCGCTGGTGCGGGCCACCACCGAGCGCGCCTCCGCCTCCGGCTCGCGGCCGAGCCAGAACAGCAGCCGGGCCAGCGTCGCGGTGAGTGGCTCCCGGGCCTGCGGGGGCAGCGTCGCGTGCGCGACCACGTTCTTGAGCAGGTCCACCGCCATCCGCGGGGCCTGCGCGGCGACCTCGCCGATGTGGTTGAGCAGCCAGCCGGTGACCCAGCCGTCGACCAGGCCGGGCGCCGCGACCAGTTGCTCGGCCACCCGCTGGGTGGGGGCGCCCGCACCGTGAAAGGCCTCGGCGAGCTGCCGGTGCAGGGCGACGCGCATCGCGGCCGGGGTCTTTTCGTACAGCACCTGGCGCAGCAGCGGATGCCGGAAGGCGAGCAGCTCGCCGGATTCGGTGAGCACCCCCGCGGCCAGTGCCTCCTCCACCGCGCCGACCAGCGAAGTGGCCGCGCGCTCGGTGGCGATCGCGATGTCGGCAAGGGAGAAACCCTTGCCCAGCAACGCCGCCCAGCGCAGCACGTCGCGGGTGCCGCTGGCGAGGAAGCTGAGGTAGAGGGTGATCTTCGAGCCGAGCGGCGAGGGGATGGTCCGGCAGGCGCTCCCGTCCACCATCGCCTGCGAGCCGTCCAGCAGGATCATCTGGTTGATCAGCAGGGTCTCGACGACTTCCTTGGCGTAGCGCGGATTTCCGGCCGCCTGGGAGATCAGCTGGGACAGCGTCCGGCCGGGCGGCGCACCGGCCAGTTCGCCGGCCAGCCGCGCGATCGCCGCCTCCGGCAGCGGCCCGAGCGGCAGCACCGCGGTGCCGTCCGCGCCGAGTTCCCCGCGCAGCGCGTCCAGCCCCGGCGGCCGCGGGATCGGCCGGCACGCGCCGATCAGCAGTAGCGGCAGCCGCCGGGTTTCGCGCGCGAGATGCCGCCACACCCGGAGCGTGGCCTCGTCGGCCCACTGCAGATCGTCGACCACCAGCACCAGCGGCTCGTCCGCGCACAGCTCGCGGATCAGGCCGAGCAGCCCGTCCGCCGGATCGAGGCCGGAGTCCTCGGCCAGCGCCACGGCCAGCTCGGCGCGGCGCAGATCCGAGGCCCGCGGGTGCACGCCCAGCGCGTCGAGCAGCGGGCGCAGCGCGAATCGCTGATCCAGCGCGTCCGCCGCGGCGAACAGTGGTTTGCCGCCCTCGCGCTGGGCCAGTTCGAGGGCCTCCGCGAGCAGCGCGGTCTTGCCGATGCCCGGCTCGCCCTCGATCCAGATCGACCGGCCGAGCCCGCCCGCCAGCCCGGCGACCGCCTCCTGCAGCTGGTGCAGCTCCTCCGCGCGCCCGGCGAAGACGGCCGGGCGCGGCGGCAGCACCGGCACCGGGAACCGGGGCACCCGCACCGGCGTGCTCCGCTCGGGTGCCGCGCTGATCGCCGGGGGCCGCCCGGCGATCAGCTGCTCGTACCGGTCGCGCAGGGCCGGGCCGGGTTCGGTGCCGGAGGCCTCGATCAGGCGGTCGCGCAGCCCGGTGTAGACCGACAACGCCTCGTCCCGGCGGCCGGCCAGATGAAGTGCTCGCATGAGCACTCCGTGCAGAGGCTCCCGCAGGGGATGCTCAGTTGCGAGCGCGCTCAGTCCGGGCACCAGCCCGGCGTGCTCGCCGCTGTCCAGCGACACTTCCGCCCGCCGCTCGACGGTGCTCAGCTGCAGTTCTTCCAGGCGTGCACGGTGCGAGGCGGCGTACGGGCCGGGCAGCCCTTCCAGCGGGGTTCCCCGCCACAGGCCGAGCGCCTCGTCGAGCTGCTCCCTGGCCGCACTCGGCCGCCCCTCGGCGAACAGCCGCTGGGCCTGCTCACGCAGCGACTCGAAGCGGTGCACGTCGACGTTTGCCGGGTCGATCCGCAGCGTGTAGCCGGAGCCGACGGAGGCCAGCAGCCGGGAACCGGTGCCCTTGGCCCGGTCGGGCTCGAGCACCCGGCGCAGCCCGGAGATATAGGTGTAGATACTGCCCTGCGCGCTGGCCGGGGGAGCGTCGCCCCATACCGCGTCGATCAGCTCTTCCCGGGAGACACTGCGGCCGTTGGCCAGTGCGAGCACGGCGAACACTGTTCTGCGATGGGCTGACCCCAGGTCGACTCGCTGGTCTCCCCGCCAGGCCCGGACCGGTCCGAGCAGCTGGATGTCCGGCGCGGGGACGCCGTCCGCTGCCGACATCGGTCTCCCTTCGCGCGCCGACCGAATCGTCCGGCGCTGGATGTCTCTGATGAGCTTACGCCCGAATCGGTGACGTGGCGGAGCGCACCCGGGTTGCTCGCACCATCGTGCGACTGATCGTTCGAGCGGCTCATCGGGGTGGTCACTCCGGGCCATGGTCCCGGCGCCCGGTGTCCGCCGACCGGCGCAACGGCGAACGCCGGGCGAACCAGCCGCCCGCCGGGGCCGAGGGTCGGCAGGCAGTGATCCGCGAAAAACGGGCAGCGCGGCCGGTGGCCGGTCGCCGCGTGCCCGTCGGCTCGGGCAGCCTCGGTACCGGGCCTGCGCCGGAAACCTCCTGTGCGGGCAGGGTTTTTTGGTTGGTGAGGAGTGTGTGGTGGACTCGGTGCCTCCCCGGCCATGGCCGGCGAGCCTGCGTGGTGCGGCGGTCCGCTTCGCCCATGCGATCGATTCCGCGAACGCCTGCCTGCGCCCGGTGAACGGCGCGATGGCCGGCCTGCAGGCCTGCTGGCGGGGCGAGGGCTCGGTGCGGTTCGGGCAGGCGATGAGCGACTGGGAACGGGAGTTCGAGCTGATCCTGGACCGGCTCGGCGATCTCCGCGAACTGGCCGCCACCTCCGGTGTGCGCTCAGATGAGCGCTCGTGTGGGCGATGAGCGACGAACTTTCCGACTTTCGTCGTGCCGACGAGATCCTGACGCGGATGGGCGAGACGACCCGCGGGATCCGGGCGCTGCTGACCGAACTGGAATCGGCCGTGGAGGGCGAGCTGGGCGGCTGGCCGCCGGAGGTCGTGGCCCGCTACCGGGCGGCGCGGCGGGACTGGGACGGGGCCGTGCGGCGGATGCCGGAGTGCCTGGACCGGGCTCGGCAAGCCGTCTGGGAGATCGCCGATGAAGACGCGGATAGAGGGCATTGACCTGCGTGAACCCGCCCTCGCGCGGCGGTCTGCAGACTGCCCGGGCAGGGCTGGAGAGAAAACGTGAAGTCCGGCCCGTCAGACTTTGACCCGTCAACGTGAAGTGGCGGTAGGAGTTGTCGTGAAGCTGGTCAAGGTCGCAGTCCTCGCTACGGATCCGATCACCCGTGCCGGTGCGGTGAGTCTGCTGGGCACGCGTCCGGAGTTTCGCGTCCTGTCCGAGGACACCGCTTCGGCGGCCGACGTGGTCCTCGTGATGGAGGAGCACGTGACCGATCGGGTGCTGTCCCGGGTCAAGGAGCTGGCGCTGGAGTCCGACCGGATGACCGGGCCGGATCTGGTGATCGTCGCCGACCACTTCCGGGAGAGCGACCTGATGACCGCGATCGAGTGCGGGGTCGTGGCGATCCTGCCCCGGCGCGAGACCGGCGGTGCCGAGCTGGTGTCGGCGGTGCTCGCCGCGGGCGACGGCACGGCGAGCCTGCCGCCGCGGCTGCAGGGCGCGCTGCTGAGCCAGGTCCAGCGGATGCGCCGCGATGTGCTGGAGCCCAACGGGCTGACACTGTCCGGGCTGGCCTCGCGGGAATGCGACGTGCTGCGCCTGGTCGCGGAGGGCTACGGCACCGAGGAGATCGCGTCGAAGCTCTGCTACTCGGAGCGGACCGTGAAGAACGTGCTGTACGGCCTGATGACCCGCTGTGGTCTGAACAACCGGGCCCACGCGGTCGCCTACGCCTTGCGCGCAGGCGCCATCTGAGCTGCTCCGCGGGTGCGGCGACCGGCGCGGAGTCGCCGCCCCCGCGGAGTCTTGCCCGGCGATAGGGTCTGCCGATGGTGCTGACAGCGGTGGAGATCGCCCGGGAGTGCGGGCCGGGCAACTGAATCCGGTGCAAGTCACCGAGGACGCGCTCGCGCGCATCGCCGCCGCCGATCCGGTGGTCGGCGCGTTCCGGCGGGTGCGGGCCGAGCAGGCCCGCGCGGAGGCGGCCGAAGTCGCCGCCCGGCCGGACCTCGCGCAGCTGCCGCTGGCCGGGGTTCCGGTCGCGGTCAAGGACGTCACCGCGGTCACCGGGAATTCGCACCTGGGGTTCGGTCGCCGGGCCTCACGCGCCTGCCACCGTGGACGGGGTCATCGCGGCCCGGCTGCGCGCGGTCGGCGCGGTGCTCGTCGGTCTCACCCGCGAGCTGTGCATCTTCCCGACGACCCGGACGGGGTCGCCCACAACGGTGTCGGCAAAGTCGGTGTGGAGGGCCCCTGCGTAGCTGCGGAGGGCTGTGAAGGGTCCCTTCACGGACTCAGAGTCCGTGAAGGGACCCTTCACGGACCCGAAACCGGTCGGGCAGCCACGGCTCTCTCTGCTGATCACGGGCCCTCGGCCAACTTTGCCGGGGCCCTGGGGTCGCCCGCAACCCGCGTGAGCCCGCGTTCAGCGCGGGTGGTTCCTCCGGCGGCAGCGCCGCCGCGGTCGCTGCCGGGCTGGTGCCGATCGCGCACGGCACGGACGGGCTCGGCTCGATCCGGCTGCCGGCGGCGGTGTGCGGGCTGGTGGGGCTCAAACCCGGCCGCGGCGTAGCGCGCGAGGAGGACGAGGGCTGGTTCGGCATGTCCGTGCACGGTCCGATCGCGACCACTCCGGCGGACGCTGCGCTGTTGCTTTCCGTACTGGCCGAACGTCCGGAGTGGGCAGCCGTCACCGAACCCGGCCCACAGCGGATCGCGGTGTCCCGTCGCTGGCACCGCCGCGGGTGGCCGGCAGTGGCCTTGCCCGCCGCGCGGGTGGCCGCGTTCACCGGCATGTGGAACCTGGCCGGCTACCCGGCGATCACCGTGCCGATCGGCCGCCACCCGTCGTACGACCTCGCCACCTGTGTGCAGCTGGTGGCCGCCCCGGGCGGCGAGCCGCTGCTGCTGGGACTGGCCGCCGCACTGGAGGCGGCGAATCCCTGGCCGCGGACGGTCTGACCGCCTGGGTGCCGGCGACGGGGTCCCGCGTTTGTGTTGATGGGCGCGGGCTCGCCCGCTGACCAGTTCGGCCTGACCAGTTCGGCCTGACCAGTTCGGCCTGACCAGTTCGGCCTGACCAGTTCGGCCTGACCAGTTCGGCCTGACCAGTTCGGCCTGACCAGTTCGGCCTGACCAGTTCGGCCTGACCAGTTCGGCCTGACCAGTTCGGCCTGACCAGTTCGGCCCGACCAGTTCGGCCCGACCGGCCGGATCAGGGCTGCGGTTTCCCCGCAGCCTGCCGCTGCGACGCACCCTGAACGTTGCCGTTTTCCTTGGCGCCGTTGGCATTCGGCGTACCGTCGTTGCCTGCGGGCTTGGGCGAGGACGACGGGCCCGGCTGAACCGGCTTGGCTGCCGGGGTCGTCGGAGACTCCACCGCGGCAGGCTCCGCCTTCGCGCGAGGAGACCCCGGTTCGTCGCCACCGACCAGCTTCGCCGCGGACGGGATCACCTTCTCCGCGGGCAGCGCGGTCAGCAGGCCTTCGCTGCGGCCGAGCACTTCGTCCGCCATCGCCAGGTTCTTACGGGCCTGCTCGCGGATCTCGGCGAGGCGTTCGACCTTGCGGGTCGCCGCCGTGGTCCGCTGCGCGGCCTGCGTGGTGGCTTCGTCCAGCCGCCGCTTGGCCTCGGCGGTGGCCTCCTCGACGCGGCGGGTCGCCTCCGCGGTCGCCTCGGCGATCCGGCGCTCGGCCTGGTTCTTGCTCGCCGTGCGCTGATCGGCGATCAGCTTCTCGTGCGCGGCGCGCTCCGAGGTGATCTTCGTGTCGAAGTCACGCTCGATCTTGCGGCGCTTGCGCTCGGCCTCGGTGTCGAGCAGTTCCCGGCGCTGCGCCGCCTCGACGGTGAGCCGCTGCACCTCGGCGCGGGTCTGGTTGAGCGCCGACTCGTGCTCCGAGTGCAATGCCTCGGCCTGCTTGTCCAGCTCCTCGACCAGCCGGTGGTAGCGCTCCCGCAGCTTCGTCGACGCCTCGGTGGAGGAGGCCCAGTGCTTCTCCGCGGCCACCTGCGCCCGCTGGGTCACCTCCTCGGCCCGCGCGTGCGCGAGCTGGACGGTGCGCTGCATGCGCTCGTCCAGATCCTCCAGCCGCTCCGGCGGTTTCAGCAGCTCGTCTACGCGGGACTGCAGCTTGCCGACCTCGGCACGGGCCGACTCCAGCTCCCTGGACAGCGTGGCGATCTGGGTCGCAGCCACCTCGCGGTCGCCGATCAGCCGGCGCACCTGCGCCTCGAGCTGATCGAGGTACTGACGCACCTCGGTGCGGTCGAAGCCGCGCCACGCTTCGGTGTACTCGCGGCGCAGGGGCAGGAGGCCGGCCGGGAGGCCATTGTCTCGCTCGGGAACCATGTCCACGACCGTACCCGCGCACACCGTGTCGTCGCCGTCAGGAGTGGTGATTCACTACCCGGCAGCCGCGGTGATCGCCGGAACGGCCGTATCCGGTCTTCACCAGTGGAAGCCGCGGGAGAGCCGGGCCAGTGCGGTGGCCGCGCGGGACAGGTGCAGCTCGCCCCGGCCGATCTTCAGCCGCCCGGTGCCGCCCGCCGCGGTGGAGTCCGGGAAGATCCGGAAACCCTGGTAGGCGATCGCATCGGTCAGCCCGGGAGCGAGCGCGTAGGTCAGCCCGATCGCCTGCCCGGCGGGCGTGCCGATGTGCTTCGGCCGCTCGACGAGCGCCTTGAGCACCATGTCCGCGGCCTGCTCCGGGGACTTGGTGGGAAACGCGTCGTAGATCTTCGTCGGCCGGATCATCGGCGTGCGCACGAGCGGCATGTGGATGGTGGTGAAGGTAATACCGTCGCCGTGCGTTTCGGTGGCCGCGATCCGGGAGAAGTAGTCCAGCGCGGCCTTCGACGCGGCATAGGCGGAGAACCGCGGCGCGATGCCCTGCACCCCGATCGACGAGACGTTCACGATGTGCCCGAACTTCCGCTCCGACATGTGCGGCAGGACCGCCAGGATCAGCCGGACCGCACCGAAGTAGTTGATCGCCATCGCACGCTCGTAGTCGTGCATCCGGTCGTAGGACAGCTTGATGGACCGGCGGATCGAGCGGCCGGCGTTGTTCACCAGCATGTCGATGCGGCCGTGCTCGGCCAGCATCGCGTCCACTGCCTTGTGCACCGAGTCCTCGTCGGTCAGGTCGGCCGGATACACCGAGGCCGTGCCGCCCGCCGAGATGATCTCGTCGCGCACCTCTTCCAGCTCGTGCTGCCTGCGCGCGACCAGCAGCGGAACCCCGCCCGCAGCGGCGACTTTGAGCGCGGCAGCGCGCCCGATGCCCGACGACGCACCGGTGATGATCACGCGCCGGCCGTCCAGCTCCCCGCGCGGACCGTGCTTGCGGGCCCGGAACGGGTCGAGGTGCTCGCGCCAGTACCGCCACAGCGTGGCCGCGTAGTCTTCGAGCCGCGGCACCTCGACGCCCTTGCCCGCCAATGCTTTTCGGGTCTCCGCGGACGCGAATACCGAGGGAAAGGCCATCGTCTCCAGCAGTACCGGCGGGATGCCCAGCCGCTCCAGCACCGCGTCACGCGCGATCGTGAAGCCCGGGATGTGCTCGCTGAGCTTCACCAGCCCGAGGATGCCCTTCGACACCGATTCGCCGAGCTGCGCGGTGATCGTCGGCGCCCCGGCGGCGCGGGCGAACGCGTTGTACACCGAAACCACCGGCTGCGGCTCGGGGTTGACCAGGTGGAAGGCACGCCCGTCCAGGCCGTCCGTGGTGACCAGCGCCAGCAGCGCGTTCGCCACGTAGTCCACCGGCACGACGTTGGTGTCGCCCAGATCCGGGCCCACGACCGGCAGATCGGGCAGCCCGGCCAGCCTGCTGATCGCAGGGAACAGGTAATAGGGGCCGTCGACCTTGTCCATCTCGCCGGTCCGGGAGTCGCCGACCACCACGGCGGGCCGGTAGATCCGCCACGGCACCTCGGCCTGCTCGCGGACCAGCTTCTCGGACTCGAACTTGGTCCGGTGGTACGGCGTGATCAGCCGCTGGCCCACGTCGAACATGTCCTCGGTGAACAGTCCTTCGTGGTCCCCGGCCACAGCCACCGAGGACACGTGATGCAGCAGGGTGCCCGCGCCCAGGTCCGCGGCCAGTTCCACGACGTGCTGCGTACCGTCCACATTGGCCCGGATGCTGGACTCGTCGTCCGCGGTGAGGTCGTAGAGCGCGGCGAGGTGCACCACGTGGTCCACTCCGCGCAGGGTTTCGCGGTCCGCCTCGGACACGCCCAGCATCGGCTCGCCGAGATCGCCGCCGACCAGCGTGACGCGCTCGGCGTGCGGCCAGTCGTCCACCAGCGCGGCCAGCTTGGCCCGCGAACCAGGCCGCACCACGAGCGCCACCCGCGCCACGTCCGGACGGGCGATCAGCCGCCGGGTGAACTGGCGGCCGATCAGCCCGGTCGCGCCGGTCACCAAGAACGTCGCCATCTGTCTCACCCTCCGCCGTGCGCCGCTGGACCCCTAGCGCATTGTGCTGCATGGCCGCCGTACCGGCCACCGTCCGCCCAGCTATGTTACTCGCTGGTAACTAGGACGATGGCCGCAGGGTGAGCTCAGGCCGGGTCGGCGATCACAACCCGGTTCTCCTCGTAGCCGTCGTTCCCGCCGACCCAGCGGCCACCGCAGGTCACCAGCACCACCCGGTGCGGGCCCGCCTGGCCGAACAGCTCGTCCGCGCGGGCGGCCAGATCGTTCTTGTGCACCGTGATCAGCTGCGAGATCCGGTACCGGGTGGTCTTGCCCGCACTGTCCACAATGGTCACCACCCCGCCGATGCGCTCGGCCCACAGCTCCGCGAACGGCCCGGTCGCGCCTCGCCAGTTCACATGCCCGGCGAACACGCTGGCGCCGCTCACCGCGGTCAGCTCGGCACCCCACCAGGCGGCCTGGCCGATGTTCGAAGGCACCGGAAGCGTGTTGCCCGGTCCGAGTCCCTGCCGCATCATCGCCGCGGTGCCACCGCCGGGCAGCCGGATGGTGCCCGGCCGCTGCGGTTCCGGCTGCCGGTGCTCGGCAGGCGCCGCGGGTGGCGGGGCAGCGGCGGGGGAGCCGGGCGGGGGAGCCGGCGACGACGCCGGTGGTGGCGTGGCCGCCTCGGGTGCCCCGGCGAGCGGGGAGAGTGCGCCGGGGGCCGGGATCGCACTCCCGGCCACCGCCGTCGTCGGCGGTGAGGTGATCACCACCGTGGCGAACTCCACCGCCAGCACACTCGCCGCGCCGAGCACGAAGCCGGCGACCAGCCTGCCCTTACCTGTCATGCCTTGCCCGTCCTGCCGGTCCTCGCTACCGCCGTGCCGAACGCCGGGCGAAGAACCCGACCAGGCCCGAGCCGAGCAGCACCAGCGCGCCGAGGCCGGCCACGCCGGGCACCGAGAAGGTGGTCTCGGTCGTGCCCTTGGCCATGGCCACCGGCTGGTCCCCGGCGGGGATCGCGTGGGGCACCTCGTTCGGGGTGTTGGCCAGCGCGAGCGACAGCGTGCCGCCCGGCTCCAGGGAACCACACTCGGTCGGCGGGTTGTTCGGGTCGAAGGCGTTGGTGTAGCCCGGCGGCGCATTCACCTCGACCACGCAAACTTCTTGCGGGGCAAGGAGATTCTCCACGGTGGCCACGCCCTCTTCGCCGTTCGTGGTGACCACGACCGGCTTCCCGTCCGGGCCGTTGAGCGGCTTGCCGTCCTGGCCGGTGGCGGCGCTCTTGCGGTCCTTGCCGGTCACCCGCAGTGTCGCGCCGCCGATGCCCTTGCCGGTCTTGGCGTCCTTCTTGGCGATCTGCACCTTGCCCGGCTTGGCGATCGCGACCGTCCCGGTGGCGGTCAGCGTCTTCTCACCGCCGGTGGAGACCACCTTCTGGATCCCGTTGTCGAGCGGCTTCTGCACGTACGGCCGGTCGGCGGGCGCGGACATCGCGGCGGCCAGCTTCGGCTGGGCACCGGTGGGCGTGAGCTTCACGGTGACCTTGCCCTCGGCGTCGGTCTTCACCGTCGTCTCGGTCTTCGCCGCCTGGGTGGCCGAGCTGCCGCCGTTGCCGGTCTGCTTCGCGTCGCCGGCGCTGCTGTTGGTCTCTTTCGCGTCGCGGTCGCTGGTCTGCTTGGCGTCCTTGCCGCTGCTGCCGGTCTGCTTCGCGTCGCTCGAATCGCTGTCGATGGACGCGTCCGTCGCGGTGAGCTTCACCGGGACATCGGCGACGCCGGTGCCCTTCGCGTTCTTGACCGTGACGGTCCAGCTCGCCGGTGCGTCGAGGTGCTGCGGGTCCTTCGGCCCGGCCATCGAGGCCGTCCACGGGCCGCGGTTGGCTTCCGCGTCCGCGGTCAGCTTGTCCACGTCCGCGTACGCGCCGGGAGCTTGCTCCTTGAGCTTGTTCAGGTGGTACGTCGTGTCGTAGCCGATTTTTTCGGCGGGTAGCGACTTGTCGAGGTCTTTCTCGTTTCGCGGCTTCGAAGTCCACGAGTGCAGCAGGTGCGCCAGTGCGGCGGCCTGGTCCGCGTCCTTCGTGTTGCCGTAGCGGAGCAGCAGGTACGAGATGTTGGCCGCTTCGTCCGCGGGTAGCTTCGTGCCCCACTTCGTGAGCAGCTCGTCGCCCGGCTTGTACTCCTGGTTCGAGTCCGGCGCTTTCAGCTGGAAGCTGACGCAGAACACGTCCTTGCCGCCGACGTGGTACGAGCCCAGCCAGTTGTAAGTGGGCGTGTGCGACGCGACCGGCTGCCCTGGCCGCACCTCGTGCCCGACGCCTCGCTCGGTGTCGGCCATGGCCGGTGTGGTGCCGACCGCAGTCACGGAGAGCGCGCCGAGCATCGCCGTGGCGACCAGCCCGGAGACCGCGCGCATCCGAGCACGCGGGCGTGAGATCCACCCCATGGTGTGTTGACTCCTTCAACGGCCCACGGCGACGTCCGGTTCGACGTTTTCGCAGGTCACCCGATCGAATAACTCCCTGACACGCGTTCGGTTACTTTTCGAACACGCGATGTGCAGGTTCTCGGGTTACCGCCGGTGTTGTCTAGGGGCCATCGGGTGAACTGCGCTCAGCGGTCGTGAGCTGCGTCGCTTACCGTGGCGTATGGGGTTCGGTCCCCACTTCCAGGTGATGGGTAAAGTCAGCTTTACCGACGGGAACCAGCCGCCCCTCATGGTCGTTGAACCCGATGCATGGTGCCAGTAAGTCCAGGAGGACAGGTGCGATCCACTAGCAACCCGGCGTTCCGCAATCTGCCGCGTGACGCTTCCGCGCACGGGCAGTACGGGCCGAATGTCGGCTTCGAGCAGCCCTACGGCGCTCCGCAGGGCCAGGGCGGTGTGCCCGGGTACGGCCCCGGCCGGCCGGGCACGGCTTCGGCCGACCGCCCGATGACAGTCGACGACGTGGTGATCAAGACCGGGCTTTCGCTCGCGGTCGCGCTGGTGACCGGCGTGCTCACCGCGATCTGGGCGCAGTCCCAGCTCGTGGTCGACGGGGCGGGCCGGGTCAGCGGGATGAACGGCGCGCTGCTCGGCGCGCTCATCGGCGGCCTGCTCGTCGGGCTGGTCAGCTCACTGGTGATCATCTTCCGGCGCAAGCCGAGCGGACCGCTCACGCTGGTGTACGCGGGGGCCGAAGGGGTGTTCCTCGGCGCGCTGAGCGGGCTGTTCGAGCTGTTCCTGCCGGGCATCGCGCTGCAGGCCTTGATCGGTACCGCGGGTGTGTTCATCGCGATGCTGGTGGTCTACAAGACCGGCGCGGTGAAGGTCACGCCGAAGCTGACCAAGTGGATCATCGGCGCGGTCGCCGGCGTCGCCATCCTGATGCTGGTCAACCTGCTCACCGCGGTGTTCTTCGGTTTCAACCCGCTGCGCGACGGCAGCCCGCTCTCGATCGTGTTCAGCCTCGTGGTGATCGGCATCGCCGCGTTCAGCTTCCTGCTCGACTTCGACCAGGCCGACCGGATGATCCGCGCCGGGATGCCCTCCCAGTGGGCCTGGTACGCCGCGTTCGGCCTGATGACCACGCTGGTCTGGCTGTACCTGGAAATCCTGCGGCTGTTGTCCTACCTGCGCGAGTAACGCTCGCCCAGGTCTCCCAGAGAAGGCGCTCCGTGCTGCACGGGGCGCCTTTTCGTTCGTCTTCGTTCGTCTTCGTTTGTCCGGGCGGGTTTCTCCGCACTCCGTGGGGGCAGGCTGCGAGCGCCGATCGGCAGTCCTACCGTGCGCGCCCGCTTTCCCGGGAAACCCCCACGGACGACCAGGAGACCCCGGCGGCCGTCGAACCAGCGCCACGCTGAGCTTGCCTCCTTGCCTCCTTGCCTCCTTGCCTCCTTGCTGAGCCGCCTCCCCGCCTCCCCGCCTCCCTGCCTCCCTCTGAGCCGCCTGCTGCCTCAGCCCGTTCCGGCAGCCCGCCACCCCGCCCGTGGCCGCTTCTCCGTTTCCTGCCAGAAGGCTGTGAAGGGGCCCTTCACGGACTCTGAGTCCGTGAAGGGCCCCTTCACGGACCTCACGCCGAGCCGAAGCGGGGTGAGCGGGCGCCAGAGGGGCGGCTGGGGGCGCGGGCGGGTACGACGCTGGGGTTGAGCGCGGCAGGCGGGTGACCTTCTCGCGACTGGGCTGACCGCTGTGCCCTCGCTGTCGAAGCCGAGCTGGCAGGACAAGACCAGCCTCACCGGCGTCGGCATCATGATCTGCGCGTCCGTCGCGTCCGTCGCGTCCGTCGCGTCCGTCGTGACCATCACGACCGCCGCGGCCGGGGCGTCTCTCGTGACCGTCGTGACCATCACGACCGCCGCGGCCGGGCCGTCTCTCGCGACCATCGTGACCGGGGCGACCATCGCGACCGGGGCATGGCAGATCCACAGCTCGATCCCGCGGCGCACCGGCGGCCGCCGCGGTCCTCGGCGGTGTCCTGATGTGCATCGGCGCGCGGCTGCCCGGCTGCACCTTCGACGCCCATCCCGGCTGCGCCGTCGACGCCCATCCCGGCGGCATCCCGGCCGGTAGCCTGCACGGCCGCCTGTGGGGGATTTTCGCGCTTCCGGCACCCGGGTCGGGCTCCGGCCACGGCCGATGTCCGGTCTGCGCAACCGTGCGCCTACCGACAGTATCTGCTGATCACGCCTGCTGATCTGTTCGGTAAATTCGCTGGGAAGCGACTTCGGACTCGGCTACCCTCGGCCACGCGCGCAAGGGGGACCCGCAGCGGCTTCGTCGCACGCGGGCTTGCGCATCCATCGCTTGAGAATATGGGGTACTCACATGTCCGCACCAGCGGCGCCGGAGGGCGCCGGGGAGAAGCTCGACTCCGGCGTGCTCAAGGTCGCCGGCGTGGTGGTGCTCGGCGCCATCATGGCGATCTTGGACACCACCGTGGTCAACGTCGCGCTGCAGAAGCTGACCATCGAGTTCGGCACCTCCTTCGACACCATCCAGTGGGTGGCCACCGGCTACATGCTCGCGCTGGCCACGGTGATCCCGATCACCGGCTGGGCCGCCGAGGCGTTCGGCACGAAACGGCTGTACCTGATCGCCATCGGCACCTTCCTGGCCGGCTCGATGCTGGCCGGGATGGCCTGGAACGTGGAATCGCTGATCGTCTTCCGGGTCCTGCAGGGTCTCGGTGGCGGCATGCTGATGCCGGCCGGCATGACGATCCTGACCCGCGCGGCAGGTCCACAGCGGATCGGCCGGGTGATGTCCGTGCTCGGCGTGCCGATGCTGCTCGGCCCGATCTGCGGCCCGATCCTCGGCGGCTGGCTGGTCGACGCGGTCAGCTGGCGCTGGATCTTCTACATCAACGTGCCGATCGGCCTGATCGCCTTCATCTGCGCGCTGCGCGTGCTGCCGAAGGATCAGCCGGAGCGGGGTGGCCGGTTCGACTTCCCCGGCCTGCTGATGGTCTCCCCGGGCCTGGCGGCGTTGATCTTCGGCGTCTCCCGGATTCCGTCGACCGGCACGGTCGCTTCGGTGGAGGTGTGGCTGCCCGCGCTGGCGGGGATCGTCCTGCTGGTCGCGTTCGTGCTGCGCGCGTCCCGGATCGAGCATCCGCTGATCGATCTGAAGCTGTTCCGCAACCGGACGTTCTCCGTGGCGATGATCACGATGACCGTGTTCTGCATCGGTTTCTTCGGCGCGATGCTCCTGCTGCCGACCTACTTCACGCTGGTGCGCGGGGAATCCGCGCTCAACGCCGGTCTGCTGCTGGCCCCGCAGGGGCTCGGCGCGATGCTGACGATGCCGATCGCCGGGCGGCTGGCGGACCGGATGCCCGCCCGCCGGGTCGTGCTGCCCGGCATGGTGCTGCTGGTCCTCGGCATGGTGGTCTTCACCCAGGTCGGTGCGGACACCCCGTACCCACTGCTGATGGCCGCGCTGTTCGTGATGGGCCTGGGCATGGGGGCCACGATGATGCCGATCACCTCGGCCGCCCTGCAGACGCTGCGGTCGAAGGACATGGCCAAGGCCTCCACCGCGACGAACATCCTGCAGCAGACCGCGGGGGCGATCGGCTCCGCGGCGATGTCGATCGTGCTGGCCGCGCTGCTGGCCGGGAAGTTCGGCGTGCCGACGAGCCAGGGGCAGCTGGCGGCCACCGCGGCCACGCTCAACCCGGCCACCCACGAGGTCGCGTCCGGGCTCACCGCGGACGCGTTCGCGAACACCTTCCTCTGGGGCCTGGTCGCGCTGGCGCTGTGCCTGGTCCCGGCGTTCTTCCTGCCGAAGAAGCGGGAAGTGGCGGCGCGGGAGCCCGGCGAGGACGTGGCGCCCCCGGTCCCGATGCACTGACCGTGAAGGGGCCCTTCACGGACTCTGAGTCCGTGAAGGGCCCCTTCACGGCTTTGGTCAGGAGAGCCGCTCCAGGACCATCGCCATGCCCTGGCCGCCGCCGACGCACATCGTCTCGAGGCCGAATTGCTTGTCGTGGTGCTGCAGGGAGTTGATCAGCGTCGAGGTGATCCGCGCGCCGGTCATGCCGAACGGGTGGCCGATCGCGATCGCGCCGCCGTTGACGTTCAGCCGGTCCAGCTCGATGCCGAGGTCGCGGTAGGACGGGATGACCTGCGCCGCGAACGCCTCGTTGATCTCCACCAGGTCGATGTCCGAAATGGACAGACCGGCGCGGGTGAGCGCCTGCTTGGAGGCCTCGACCGGTCCGTAGCCCATGATCTCCGGGGACAGCCCGGTGACGCCGGTGGACACCACGCGGGCCAGCGGGGTGAGGCCGAGTTCCTTCGCCTTCGTGTCGGACATGATCACCACGGCCGCCGCGCCGTCGTTGAGCGGGCAGCAGTTGCCCGCGGTGATCCGGCCGTCCGGGCGGAACACCGGCTTGAGCCCGGAGACGCCTTCGAGGGTGACCCCCGCGCGCGGGCCGTCGTCCTTGGCGAGCACGGTGCCGTCGGGCAGCGTGACCGGGGTGATGTCCTTGGCCCAGAAGCCGTCCGCGATCGCCTTCTCCGCGAGGTTCTGCGAGCGGACGCCGAACTCGTCCATCTCCGCACGGGTGATCCCCTTGAGCCGCGCGAGGTTCTCCGCGGTCTGGCCCATCGCGATGTAGACGTCCGGCAGCCGGCCGTCCTCGCGCGGGTCGTGCCAGCTGTCCGCGCCGGTCTCGGCGGTGGCCCGGGTGCGCGCCTCGGCCTCGGCGAACAGCGGGTTGCGCGTGTCCGGCCAGGAGTCCGAGCTGCCGTTGGCGAACCGGGACACGGTCTCCACCCCGGCGGAGATGAACACGTCGCCCTCGCCCGCCTTGATCGCGTGCAGGGCCATCCGGGTGGTCTGCAGGCTGGAGGAGCAGTACCGGGTGATCGTGCAGCCGGGCAGGTGGTCGTAGCCCAGCTCCACGGCGACCGCGCGGCCCATGTTGAACCCGGACTCGCCGCCGGGCAGCCCGCAGCCGAGCATCAGGTCGTCGATGTCGGCCGGGTCCAGCTGCGGCACCTTGGCCAGGGCCGCGCGGATCATCTGCACGGCGAGGTCGTCCGGGCGCATGCCGACCAGCGAGCCTTTGCCGGCGCGGCCGATCGGGGAGCGGGCGGTGGAAACGATGACGGCTTCGGGCATGTCGGGACACTTCCTCGGGTCAACGGCACTAAGCGGTTGCTCACCATACTGCCGCTTCCCGGCCGGTACGGAAAGACGAAGGTGACCCATCTCCTGGCCCCGGGCACAGGGTCCCGGCAAAGTCGGTCGGGACCCGTGATCAGCAGAGCGAGAGCCGTGGCTGCCGCGTCATCGTCGACGGCGCCTGCCATCTTCGTCGATCACGCCCGGCAGCGGGCGAAGCTGAGGTGTTCGAGGCGCGACCACCTCGTGGTGTGCGCCGGACCTGTCCCGGGTCTGTGAAGGGTCCCTTCACAGACTCAGAGTCCGTGAAGGGCCCCTTCACAGACCTCCGCCGGCTGCGCAGGGCCCCTCACACCGACTTTGCCGACACCCTGGCCCCGGGCATGGCAGGATCGCCGCCGTGCTTCCGTCCAGCCGGGTACTGACCACCCGCACGATCGCCTGGTGGGGCGCGGGCATCGTGCTGCTCGCCTGCCTCGCCGCCACGGTGCTGCTCCTGCTGCTCGGCCAGGGCAGACCGGAGGACACGGCCCGGCTCGACGCGCTGCGCACCGCGGCGAACGTCGTGGTCGGCACCGGTGGCGCGGCCGCGCTCCTGCTCGCCGCCCGGCGGCAACGCTCGGCCGAGCTGGACTTGGTGCAGAAGGATCACGACGCCACCCAGCGCAGGATCACCGAGATCTACGGCAAGGCCGCCGATCAGCTCGGCAGCGACCGGGCGCCGGTCCGGCTGGCCGGGCTGTACGCCCTCGAACGGCTGGCGCAGGACCACCGAGAGCAGCGCCAGACCATCGTCAACCTGATGTGCGCGTATCTGCGCATGCCCCACAATGACGAAGCTGAGGAGATCCAGGTGCGCAAGGCCGCGCAGCGGATCCTGCTGCTGCACCTGCGCCCGGGGACCGCGCCGGGGCCGCTGGGGTCGTTCTGGCCGGACATCGACCTGGATTTCTCCGGTGCCCACCTTGTCGCACTCACTCTCACGCATTGCCGGATCCGCTCGATCGTCTGCTATCAGACCGAGTTCTTTGAATTCGCCGCGTTCCGGGGCACCGAATTCGGCACGAAGGCGGATTTCAACCAGGCTGTTTTCCGGGAACGCGCGGACTTTCGCGGCACCACCTTCGGCGACGAGCGGGAGAATTTCCACGGCGCCCAGTTCGAGAAACAGGCCGAATTCGGCGTCAAATCGGCGGCCCGGCTGGACGGGGCGCTGGTCCGGCCGGGACACAAGCGGGTCTGGCCGCCGGGCTGGGTGGAGCGGCCCGGCGCGGACGGCTGGGCGAGAATGGTCCGATCGGGCGTTCCCGAATAGTGGCGGAACCGCTAGAATGTTCGGCGCGTCCGAAAGAAAACCCGAAAGCCGTGGAGGTGAACCGGCTATGACCGTCAGGCAGTGGTTTTTGCTGGCTGTCGCCCCGTGGGAATATTCCGATAAGGCGACGGCATGTGGCGCCGGGACGAATCTCCGGGACGGGATGGCGGATCGGCGTTCGGCGGCCCTCGGGCCGATCCCGGTGTAGACGCGCGGCTTGGTGGCTGCCCAGGTCCTCGCCGGGAGGCCCGACCTCGCCGAGCGTCGCCCGCCTGGCCCGACGCGCACCCGGAGACCCCGGTCGCCGCGGCCGTCCGCGCTGGACAGCCCCGCCGGGCCGTTTAGGCTTCCGGTGTGGAGTACGCAGAGCACATCGTGGACCTCGTGGGCAACACCCCGCTGGTCAAGCTGAACTCGCTGACCAAGGGCCTCAAGCCTTTGGTGCTGGCGAAGGTCGAGTACGTCAATCCGGGCGGCAGCGTGAAGGACCGCATCGCGTTGCGCATGATCGAGGCCGCCGAGGCCTCCGGCGAGCTGCGGCCCGGTGGCACGATCGTCGAGCCGACCTCCGGCAACACCGGGGTCGGCCTGGCCATGGTCGCCCAGCGCAAGGGCTATCGGTGCGTGTTCGTCTGCCCGGACAAGGTGAGCGAGGACAAGCGCAACGTGCTGCGCGCCTACGGTGCCCGGGTCGTGGTGTGCCCGACCGCGGTGCCGCCCGAGCACCCGGATTCCTACTACAACGTCTCCGATCGGCTGGTGCACGAGATCGAGGGCGCCTGGAAGCCCAATCAGTACGCCAACCCGGAGAACCCGGCCAGCCACTACCACTCGACCGGACCGGAGATCTGGCGCCAGACCGACGGGCGGGTCACCCACTTCGTGGCCGGGGTCGGCACCGGCGGCACCATCTCCGGCACCGGCCGGTTCCTCAAGGAGGCCAGCGACGGCGGCGTGCGCGTGGTCGGCGCGGACCCGGAGGGTTCGGTCTACTCCGGCGGCACCGGACGGCCGTACCTGGTGGAGGGCGTCGGCGAGGACTTCTGGCCGGAGACCTACGACCGCGAGGTAGCGGACGAGATCATCCCGGTCAGCGACGCGCATTCGTTCGACATCACGCGCCGGCTCGCGACCGAGGAGGGCCTGCTGGTCGGCGGCTCCTGCGGGATGGCCGTGGCGGCGGCGCTGAAGCTCGCCGAACGGCTCACCGAGGACGACGTCGTGGTGGTGCTGCTGCCCGACGGCGGCCGCGGCTATCTGACCAAGGTGTTCAACGACAGCTGGATGTCTTCCTACGGTTTCCTGCCGCCGGACTCCTCCGGGGCCACCGTGGGCGACGTGCTGACCCGCAAGAGCGGCTCGCTGCCCAGCCTGGTGCACTCGCACCCGAACGAGACGGTGGCCGAGGCGGTGGCGATCCTGTCCGAGTTCGGGGTCAGCCAGATGCCCGTGGTCAGCGCGGAACCGCCGGTGATGGCGGCCGAGGTGGTCGGCGCGGTGAACGAGCGCGCGCTGCTGGACGCGCTGTTCACCGGCAAGGCACAGCTCGCCGACCGGCTGGAGACGCACATGTCGCCGCCGCTGCCCACGATCGGCGCAGGGGAGCAGGTGAGCGCGGCGATGAAGGCCCTGGAGGCTGCCGACGGCGCGCTGGTGCTGATCGACGGCAAGCCCGCGGGCGTGGTCACCAGGCACGACCTGCTCGCCTTCCTGGCGGGCCGGTAGCCGGACCTGCGGTTCCCGGGCCGGGGCGTCTGCGCGCGCCCCGGCCTGCGATCCGATAGCGTGCGTCGTATAGAACGTTCTCGCGTCGTCGTCAAGGGGGTTCAAGACCCGCATGAGTGCTCCGCAGCCACCGAACGAGTCCGAGGACGGCGGCCGGCAGCCGTCGCCGCAGGACCCGTCGAGTGGCCCCACATCGCAGCAGGACAGTCCCTTCGGCGCGTCGGAGCCGACTCAGGTGGTCCAACCGGGCCAGCCGCCGCAGCCCGCCTCCGGTGGCGTCTTCGGCGACACGCCGGAGCCGACCCAGGTCGTGCAGCCCCCGCAGCCGGGTGATGCGAACGCCACCCAGGTCGTCAACCCGGCGGGCGGCCCCGAAGGCACCGCGGAGTCGACGCAGCTGGTCCCGCCGGGGCAGCAGCCGGCCATCCCGTACGCCCCGCCGCCGAGCGCGGCGGACAACCCGGCCGCGCTCGGCGGGTTCGGCCAGCCGCCCGCGTTCGGTCAGCCAGGCCAACCGGGTCAACCCGGTCAGCCGGGTCAGGCGCCGCAGGGCTTCGGCGCGCCGGGCGGATTCGACCAGCCGCAGGGCTTCGGCGGACCCGGTCAGCCCGGCGGTTTCGGGCCGCCCGGCTTCGGTCAGCCGCCCGCGTTCGGCGCACCCGCGGGGGCGGGCGGCGGCAACCCGGTGTTCGGTCTCGTCGCCGGCGGCGTGACCGCGCTGCTCGCCGTCGTTTCGCTGATCTACTCCTTCCTCTACATGGGCAAGGTCAGTGACTACTCCGCCTATCTGGACACTGCGCCCAGCCAGGCGGACTTGGACAAGTTCTACGAGCAGTCCGGGCTGTCCAGCCCCGGCACCCTGTGGATCTACGTGATCCTGGTGCTGGTCGGCGCGGTCGCCGCGCTGGCCGGTGGGGTCGGGCTGGCGCTGGCCGGACGGCTCGCCGGGATCCGCAAGTTCGTGCCGATCGCGGTGGCGGCCGGCGGCCTGCTGGTCGCGGTGTTCTCCGTGCTGCTGATGATCGGCACCACGATCAGCGGTCCGCTGGCCGACAAGCTCAAGCAGCTCGGTTCGACCGGCGACACCATCGCTTCCGGCATGGGCCTGCTGACGGTGATCCTCGGCGTCATCATCCTGATCGTCGGGGTGCTCGGCCTGATCCCGGCGACCGCGCGGTATGTCGGCCTCGGCAGCGGCCCCTCGGACGGTCCCGGGCAGCCCGGTGGCTTCGGCCCGCCGCCGGGTGGCTTCGGCCAGCCCGGGCAGCCGGGTCCCTTCGGCCAGCCGGGTCAGCCGAGCCCCTATGGCCAGCCCGGTGGGTTCGGTCAGCCGGGCGGGGCCAACCCGGCCAGCGCCCCGACGCCGCAGCCGGGCTACGGCCAGCCGGGCAGCTATGGCCAGCCTGGCCCCTTTGGTCAGCCGGGTCAGCCGGGCCAGCCCGGTGGCTACGGTCAGCCGCCGCAGCCGGGCTACGGTCAGCCGCCGCCGGGTGGCTTCGGCCAGCCGGGCCAGTACCCGCCGCCGGGCGGCCAGCAGCCCCCGCCGGGCTATGGCCCGCCGCCGCAGCAGCCGGGTCAGCCGGGTCCGGGCCAGCCGGGCTACGGCCAGACACCGCAGTGGTGAGCCGCTGAAAATCCCGCGAAGGGCGCCTCCGTACGGAGGCGCCCTTCGTCGTCCGCGGACCATTTCCGGTGAAATGCAAAATGGTGGTTATCCCGATCTTGCTGCGTTCCGGCAGCCGGGGGAATCGCCGCCGGATTTCCCGGCCGGGTGCGGTGGCCTGGCGGTAGCGGGGATTTTCCGGGTTAGGGTGAGCGCCGATCGTCCCCGCCTTTCATCTCGAGGAGAGTCACGGTGCGCGGATCCACCGCCCGGCAGGTGCCGCGGAATCGGTACCCGGACAGGGAATCTCGGCATCCTGGCCGGGGCAGCGCACTCGCGGCGGGCCTGCTCGGGCTCATCGCGGCGGTGGCTGCCGGTTATCTTCCGGTCACGCGATTCATCGATATTCCGTTCGGATTCAGTCTTGGTGATCTTTCGCCATGGACACTGGTGGATCTCGGCGCTTATCTGGGCGCCGCGCTGGCTTTTCTGGTCGGTTCGCTGGCGACCTTCTTCCGCGCGGTCACCGGCGCGGTACTGCTGGTGCTCGGCGCCCTGCTGGCGATCGGGGCGATCCTGCTCGAACCGTTCCTCGGCGCCGGGATCACCTACGCCGAGTACTTCCGCGCGGTGTTCCGGCTGGACGGGTTCGCCGCGCTGGACCACGCGGTCCTGATGGTCGCGGCGCCCTTGGTGCTGCTGCTCGCCATACTGCCCTCGACCTTCGGGCATCTGCGGTTCCGGGCCCCGGCGCTGCCGCTGGACTGAAGCTTCGCCGGTCGGACCTGCGAAATTCGCCACGAACGGGGCGACGGCCTGGCACGATACGGGGACCGTACCCGCGGCCGGCGGGTCCGCAGCAGCCGAAGGATTCCCGTGACCGACCCCCAGCAGCCGCACGGCCAGTACCCCTACTCCGGTCAGCCGGCGTCCGGGGCGCAACCGTATCCGGGAAGCCAGCCGACCCCTGCCCAGTCCTATCCGGACAGCCAGCCGATGCCCGCCCAGTCCTATCCGGACAGCCAGCCGACCCCTGCCCAGTCCTATCCGGACAGCCAGCCGATGCCCGCCCAGTCGTTTCCGGGAAGCCAGCCGATGCCCGGCCAGCCGTTTCCGGGCAGCCAGCCGACGCCCTCCCAGCCTTACTCGGGCAACCATCCGATGCCCGCGCAGCCCTATCCCGGCGGCCAGCCTGTGCCGGGCCAGCCCTATCCCGGCAGTCAGCCCATGGCCCCGCAGCCCTATCCCGGCGCGCAGTTCTACGGCCAGATGCCGGGCCCTTACCCCCAGCAGCAGTACCCGCCCTATCCCGGCGTGATGCAGCCGAGGCCGAACGGCGCGACCGCGATCATCGCCGGGGTGCTGGCCGCCGTTGGCGGTGCGGCGGCCTTGTTCGGCGCGATCGGCGGGGCGGTCCTGCTCGGGCACCGGGGCGGACTCGGCTACGGGCTGCTGGCCTTGATCGTGAACCTGGCGCTGGCCGTCCTGCTGATTTTCGGGGCGACCACGCTGTTCCTGCACAAGCCGGCCGGCCGGTTGTGCGTGATCGCCGGGTGCGGGCTGGCGATCGCCTACTCGATCACCTCCGCCGTGCTCGTCTCGGCCGGGGTGAGTTCGCTCCGCGGCGGGTCGGAGCTGATCGGCTTCGGGATCGCCGGTGCGCTGGTCGCCCTGATCCCGCCGGTGGCGACGCTGGTGCTCGCACTGGTGAAGCCGACCGTGGATTGGGTCTCGCAGCCCGGTTCCGGTGGGTATCCGCAGCAGCCGGGATGGTGAGCGGTCTTACCAGCCGCCTCTCCCTCCGGGAACCCCGTCCCACCTGACGGGAATATCCGGGGTGGATCGTACTCTGGTACGTATGGCCCACGATTACGCCGCATTTGGCTTCGAGACGCGCGCGATCCACGCCGGGCAGCAGCCCGACCCGCGCACCGGCGCGGTGATCGTGCCCATCTACCAGACTTCGACCTACGCGCAGGACGGCGTGGGCGGCACCCGCGAGGGCGATTACGAATACTCGCGGACCGCGAACCCCACGCGCACCGCGCTGGAAGAGGCGCTCGCTTCGCTGGAGGGCGCTCGCCACGGGCTGACCTTCGCCTCCGGGATGGCCGCCTCCGACGCCGTGCTCCGCACCGTGCTGCGTCCTGGTGATCACCTGGTGCTCGGCAACGACGCGTACGGCGGCACCTTCCGGCTCATCGACAAGGTGCTGAGCCTGTGGGGCATCGAGCACACCGTCGCCGATCTCGGCCGGATCGACGAGGTGCGGGCGGCCATGCGCCCGGAGACCAAGCTGATCTGGTGCGAATCGCCGACCAACCCGCTGCTCGGCATCGCGGACCTGGCCGGGCTGGCCGGCGCGGCGCACGAGGGCGGGGCCCGCCTGGTGGTCGACAACACCTTCGCCACCCCGTATCTGCAGACCCCGCTGGCGCTGGGCGCGGACATCGTCGTGCACTCGACCACGAAGTACCTCGGTGGCCACTCCGACGTGGTCGGCGGCGCCGTGCTGACCAACGAGGACGAGGTCCGTGAGCAGCTGTTCTACCTGCGCAACGCGGCGGGCGCGGTGCCCGGCCCGTTCGATGCCTGGCTCACCCTGCGCGGGCTGAAGACGCTGGCCCTGCGGATGGAGCGGCACAGCGACAACGCGGACCTGATCGCCCGCACTCTGACCCGGCACCCGAAGGTCACCCAGGTCTACTACCCCGGCCTCCCGGACCACCCCGGCCACGAGATCGCCGCGAAGCAGCTGCGCCGCTTCGGCGGCATGGTCTCCTTCCGGGTCGCCGGCGGCGAACAGGCCGCACTGGACGTCGTGTCCCGCACGAAGCTGTTCATCCTGGCCGAATCCCTCGGCGGCGTCGAATCCCTGATCGAGCACCCCGGCCGCATGACGCACGCGTCCACCGCGGGCTCGACCCTCGAGGTCCCGGAAGACCTGATCCGGCTCTCCGTCGGCATCGAGGACGGCCAGGATCTGCTGGCCGACCTCACGCGGGCGCTGGGCTGAGCGGGCCGATCACGCACGTCCCG
This sequence comes from Amycolatopsis sulphurea, assembly GCF_002564045.1. Taxonomy (NCBI): domain Bacteria; kingdom Bacillati; phylum Actinomycetota; class Actinomycetes; order Pseudonocardiales; family Pseudonocardiaceae; genus Amycolatopsis; species Amycolatopsis sulphurea. Next base: position 3,564,949 of record NZ_PDJK01000002.1, read on the forward strand.
TCCTCAAGGCTGTGAAGGGCCCCTTCACAGCCTCAGAGTCCGTGACGGGTCCCTTCACGGAACGGTAGCCTCTGACCTGCGCACACTCTCCAAAGGGCGGCACAGATCGTGAGCAGTGACAACAAGCTGGGGCACGCCTGCGCGAAGCACGTCTGACCGCGAAGTGGGAAGTCCGCGAGCTGGGTCGGTCGGATCGGGGTGGGACCAGCCCTCCTACCCAACTGGGAACTCGGGAAGCGCACGCCGAAACCGTTGGACGTGGCGTGCATCTTCGGCGCGCTCGGCATCGTGGGCGACGAGAAGACCCGCATCCTGCGTCTAGCCCTGACAGCCGAGCTGGACCGAGGGCGCTACTTCTGGACGGCCGACGCTAACCTTCCGGCGGCTTGAGCCGCCGGACGAGCGTGGATGCATCGACACCCAGCCCGTAGGCAAGCTTCAGCAGGTTGTGCAGGCTCACATTGCGCAACCCGCGCTCCACCTGGTTGACAAACGTCCAGTGCACGCCCGCCTCGCGGGCCAGACCCTCCTGACTCAGGCCCGCCGCCTCTCGGTGCGCTCGGACGCGCACGCCTAGTTCCCGCGTCGGCTGGCGACTGCGGTCCCTTTGCCGTGCGGAGCAACCTACCGCCCGATTCGACCATGGACGCATTCGGTGATTCGCTACCATCACTCGGTGTCTGCAAATGCAGACACCGAGTATGGGAGGACTCGCGCGTTCGAAGACACCACCTTTTCGATCTACAACCCGTGGGCGAACGAGCCCCGGAGAGACGGCTTCTCGCTTGAGCTGGACGAGGCGAAGAAAATCCTCCGGAACCTCAACGACCACAAGGTCCGGTTGGGAGAGCAGAACCGCAAGATCGCCCAGCTACTCACGATGAAGCCGCCATCGCAGGACCCGACAACCGTGGCCGCGAACACCGCGATGGTCGGCGACGGCAAAGAGCAGCACGGTGCGTACGCCGGCGGAGCGGAAGCGATAGACCAGCAGCTAGCCTACGTCACGGAACTGGCCGACCGCATCGAGGAAGCGCTGGCCGCGATCGGCCAGAACGAGCAGGACCAGACCAAGACCATCAAGAACGTCGACCCCGGCTCCCAACCCCCAGGAAAGCTCTGATGAACCTGCGCGCCACCGCAGCGGTGCTCAGTCTCGCCCTCCTCGCCGCCGCTTGCTCGTCGCCCACAGACGGCACAGCGACCCCGCCAACTTCGGCCACCGCGCCGTCAGGCCGGGCAGTGCCCTACGGCGGTGCACCGAAGGTCAAGAACCCGTTGCCGGACAACGTGCTTTCCAGCGATCCGTGCCAGGCACTCACTCCGCAGCAAATCACCGAGCAGCTTGGCTCCGCGCTCACCGGGAAGCCCGACAGTGATCCGGTTCCGAGCTGCTCGTGGATCAACGCCGAAACCACCGCTTCCATCGGAGTCTCCTACTACCCCGCGCGCAACGACGGTCTCAGCAACGCCTACACCAACGTCAAGCCGCAGATGAAGCGCTGGGACGCGCTGCCGCCGATCCAAGGTTTTCCAGCCGTTGCCTACGCCACTCAGCCAGGATCGACGCCCAACACCTGCAATGTGCTGGTCGGCGTCACGGATCGGCTGTCGTTCCTGGTCGATGTCGCACCCCGAACGAGCAAGATGGGCAAGGTAGACCCATGCCCGCTCGCGGCCGACGTCGCCAACGACGTCCTCACCACGCTGAAACAGCAAGCGGGCCGGTGAAGCCTGCCGTGTGAAACGATGTCGGCACGGGTCCGGTGCTCCACCCTCCCCCTCCGGCCGGCGACGACGAAGAGCCCCCGTCGCACGCGTCCCGGTTGATCGAAGGCGGTCGGCCGCACCGGGGAGCATCCATGGAACATGGTCCGCGACTACATGGGACACGCTTCCATCGTCACCACCAGCCAAGACCTACGGCCACCTGTTCGAGCAAGCCCACGAACGCGCCCGCTCGCTCATGGATGACGTCTTCGCCGCTGTTGTGTACCCCCTGCTTACCGCCGAAGGCCAGTAGCCGGGTCAGCGCCGGTCAGACGGCTACCGGCCGCCGGAGCTACAGAAGGGCACCTTCACTACGTCTCCGCCGTGGGCCGCGGTCGGCGAGAAGCAAGCAGCGGGTACGCGGCTCAGGGCCGGTAGCTGCTCGGCTGTGTCCCGTGCTGGTGGGCGGCGTGCGGGGCCGCCTCCTGGTTCGCCGGGGCCGCGGGCAGTTCGTTGCCGTCCACGCAGCTGCCCACCAGTTCGGTGTGGCTGTCGTGGCGGATGTACTGGGGCTGGCCGCCGCATCCGGCCGCGTCGACTGTGACGTAGGCGGCTCCGGCCAGCGCGGCGGCGGACACGATGCCCGCGACGAGAGGCACCAGGCCGCCGGAACGGGTCGCGCGCATCGCCCGCCGAGCGGTGGTCGCGTCCTGCCCGCGTGCCATGGTCGAACTCCCTGCATACGTGTGGTTGCCGTAGCCAGCCTACCGGTCTTACGAGGCGGGCGGCCCGCAAGTCCGCCGGATGGCATCATCGCAGCTTATGGAACTGGTCAGCGTCGAGCGCATCCTGGAAGCCCGGAAGCTGCTTTCCGGCGTGACCCGGGTCACGCCGATGGAACACGCCCGCGATCTGCGCCGGATGCACGGCGGGCCGGTGCACCTCAAGTGCGAGAACCTCCAGCGCACCGGCTCGTTCAAGATCCGCGGCGCCTACACCCGCATTCACGGTCTCTCCGCCGCCGAACGCGATCGTGGGGTCGTGGCCGCGAGTGCGGGCAACCATGCGCAGGGGGTGGCGCTGGCGTCGTCGCTGCTCGGGATTTCGTCCACGGTCTACATGCCGCTGCGCGCGCCCCTGCCCAAGCTCGCCGCGACCCGCGGATACGGCGCGGACGTGCACTTGCACGGTGCCGTTCTGGAGGAGACGCTCGCCGAGGCCATTGCCTTCTCCGAACGCACCGGTGCGGTGTTCATCCATCCGTTCGACCACATCGACGTGATCGCCGGGCAGGGCACAGTCGGCCTGGAAATCCTGGAACAGGTGCCGAACGTCAAGACGGTGCTCGTGGCGACAGGCGGTGGCGGGCTGGTCGGTGGGGTCGCGTCGGCGGTGAAGGCGTCACATCCGGACGTACGCATCGTCGGCGTGCAGGCCGAGGACGCCGCCGCGTTCCCGCCTTCGCTGGCGGCCGGCGCCCCGGTGCGCATCGCGCGAACGCACACCATGGCCGACGGCATTGCGGTCGGTAAGCCGGGGCTGGTCAGCTACGCGCACGTGTCGGAGCTGGTCGACGAGGTCGTGACGGTCAGCGAGGAATCCCTGTCCCGGGCGGTGCTGCTGTGCCTGGAGCGGCGAAAGCTGGTGGTGGAGCCGGCCGGCGCGGCGACCGTGGCCGCGTTGCTGCAGCATCCCGGCGCGTTCGAGCCGCCGGTGGTGGCGATCCTCTCCGGTGGCAACGTGGATCCGGTGCTGCTGCAGCAGATCATCCAGCACGGCATGACCGCGGGCGGCCGGTACCTCAAGCTGCATCTGCGGGTGCCGGACCGGCCGGGCTCGCTGGTGTCGGTGCTGTCCGATGTGAAGGACCTCGGCGCCAACGTGCTGGACGTCGAGCATTCCCGGATCTCCGGCAGTCTCGCGCTCGGCGAGGTGGACGTGGCACTCGCGCTGGAGACCCGCGGTCCGCAGCACTGCGCGGAGGTCGAGGCCGCCCTCGCCGCCGCCGGGTTCACCATCGTCCCCTGACGATTCCACTGTGGACAGTGGGGCGGCCGATTCGCGCCGAACCGGCCGTTCCGTCGTGAAATCCTTACATTGCAGGGGTTTCAGAGGTTTCCGCGCCGCTCCTGCTCGCGCTCGATGGCCTGGAACAAGGCTTTGAAGTTGCCCTTGCCGAAGCCGAGCGAACCGTGCCGCTCGATCAGCTCGTAGAAGACCGTCGGACGGTCGCCGATCGGGCTGGTGAAGATCTGCAGCAGGTACCCGTCCTCGTCGCGGTCGACCAGGATCCCGTGCTCCTTCAGGGTTTCGATCGGCACCCGCACCTCTCCGATCCTGGCCCGCAGCTCCGGGTCCTCGTAGTAGGAGTCCGGGGTGTTCAGGAATTCCACGCCCGCCGCGCGCATCGCGGTGATCGTGGCGATGATGTCGTTGGTGGCCAGCGCGATGTGCTGGCAGCCCGCGCCCTCGTAGAATTCGAGGTACTCGTCGATCTGCGACTTCTTCTTCGCCACTGCGGGCTCGTTGAGCGGGAACTTGACCCGGTGGTTGCCGTTCGACACCACCTTGCTCATGAGCGCTGAGTAGTCGGTGGCGATGTCGTCGCCGATGAACTCCGCCATGTTCACGAAGCCCATCACGCGGTGGTACCAGTCCACCCAGTAGTCCATCTTGCCGAGTTCGACGTTGCCCACGCAGTGGTCCACGGCCTGGAACAGCCGCTTCGGGGCACCTTCGGGCCGCTTCACGGTGCTTTCCCGCGGCTCGAACCCGGGCAGGTAGATGCCGTGATAGCGGGAACGGTCGATGAGCGAGTGCCGGGTCTCGCCGTAGGTCGCGATGGCCGCCCGGCGGATCGTGCCGTGTTCGTCGGTGACGTCGTGCGGCTCCTCCAGCACGGTCGCGCCCTGCGCGCGGGCGTGCTCGACGCACTTGTCGACGTCGGTCGTCTCCAGCGCGAGGTCAATGACGCCGTCGCCGTGGCGGCGGTGGTGATCGAGCAGGGGCGAGTCCGGACGGACCCCGCCGGTGATCACGAACCGCGCCGAACCGGACTTCAGCACGAAGGATTTGTGGTCCGGCTGCCCGGTTTCGGGACCGGAATACGCGACGAGCCGCATGCCGAACGCGACCTGGTAGAACCACGCGGTCTGGGTCGCGTTGCCGGCGACGAACACCACCGCGTCGAGCGCCTTGACCGGGAACGGGTCGGCCGAGGCGTCGTGGTCGACCAGTCCGACGAGCTGGCGAAGCTGGTCGTAGCTGACGTCGTCGAGGGCGCTCTGGGGCGGCATGATGTCGGTCATGACGAAAGCATGAGCGGAGCCCGGCAAGCTGTGCAATAGTCATTGATTTGACTGGACAATATGTTCAGCCATACTCGGTGACCCGAGGTCATCATGGACAACCTGTGCAGGAGACGACCGATGCTGGACTCGCTGGACGCCCGGCTGTTGCTGCTGCTGACCGACTCGCCGCGGCTGGGCGTACTCGAATGCGCACGGCGGCTCGGCGTGGCGCGTGGCACCGTGCAGGCGCGGCTGGACCGCCTCGCCGAACGCGGGGTGCTCGGCGGGTTTCCCCCGGAACTGGACCTCGCCGCGATGGGCTACGGGCTCACCGCGTTCGCCGTACTGGAGATCGCCCAGGGCAAACGCGGCGGCGTCGCCGAGGCCCTCGCCGCGATCGACGAGGTCTGCGAAGTCCACGCCACCACCGGCCAAGGCGATCTGTTCGTCCGCCTGGTCGCCCGCGACAACGACGACCTGCAACGCGTGATCGACGAGGTGGTCGGCGTCCCCGACGTGCTCCGCACCTCGACTTCGATCGCCTTGTCCACGCCGGTTCCGCCGCGGGTACGGCCGCTGCTGGAGCGGGCGGCGAGGCCGGACTAGATTCGGGCGGGTGGGGGCGGGGTGTCGGCAAAGTCGGTGTGAGGGGCCCTGCGCCGCCTCGGAGGTCCGTGAAGGGGCCCTTCACGGACTCTGAGTCTGTGAAGGGCCCCTTCACAGACCCGGGACAGGTCTGGCGCACGCCACGAGGTGGTCGCGCGTCTCGAACGCCTCCGCGACCTGAGGGAGGGTCTGCGCGAACTCGTTGCCGCGCACGAACTCATGGCGAAACGTAAACTCGATGATCCCCATCGTTAGCCGTTACGTCAGTTCCCGGTACGGTAGCCGACATTCGATGTCCACCGCTCGTGGATAATCTCTGAATTACCCTCGTCGAACCGGCGAGGGTAAAATCGGTCACTCGGATCTCGAGCGAAGTTCGGACTTTGTTTCCGAATTCGGTGAAAGTGACCTGCGTGCGCTGACGATGCCGACCGCTCTGCGTCGGATCTGGAAGGATTTTGCCTCGATATGCCCATGAGTGACGCCTTCTGTCAGCGCCTTATTCCGATACTTCCGCGAGTTGCGGAGCATTTCGGCACACCGTTCCACATCTACGACGTGCAGGGCATCCGCGACACCGCCGAGGGCTTCAACCGAGCGTTTCGCGGCCTGGACTTCCGGGAGTACTTCGCCGTCAAGGCGCAGCCGAACCCCCGGATCCTGCGTACCCTCGCAGACCACGGCTTCGGCTTCGACTGCAGTTCGATCGCCGAGCTCGTGGCCGCCCGGGAGGCCGGCGCGGTGGGTGACGACATTTCCTTCACCTCGAACAACACCAGCTCGGCGGAGCTGGTCGCCGCGCTCGCCGCGGACGCCATCATCACCGTCGACGACGAGACTGTCGTCGACAAGCTCGTGGCCATGCGGGCGCGGCCACGATCGGTCTGTTTCCGAGTGCACCCGGGGCGCTCCGCGTCGGTGCAGAACATGCACCTCGGCGGAGCCGAGTCGTCGAAATTCGGTATCCGGATCGACCGCCTGCACGGCGTGGTGGCGAAAGCGCGGCAGCTCGGCGCGAACACGTACGGGCTACACGTCATGCTGGGCTCGCACCTGAAGACACCGGACTCCTTTCTGCGCAATCTCGACCTGCTGCTCGACACCGTGCTCCGGCTGCGGGACGAGACCGGAGTGCGCATCGATTTCGTGAACCTCGGCGGCGGAATAGGAATCCCTTATCGGCTGGAGGAGCGGGAGTTCGACCTCGCCGGGCTGGCGGCCGGAGTCCGGGACCGGGTGACGACCTTCGAGCGCGACCACGCGTGGCACCTGCGGGTGCTGTTCGAATCCGGCAGGTATGTGACGGGTCCGCACGGGGTGCTGGTCACCCGCGTGCTCAACCGGATGACCAAATGGCGCGAGATCGTGGGCGTCGACTGCGGCATGAACGGTCTGATCCGCCCGGGAATGTATCCGGACGCCTACCATCACCTGTCCGTTTTGGACGGCGAGGGGCGCGAACTCGAGACGGTCGACGTCGTCGGCTCGATGTGTGAGAACAACGACAAACTCGCGATCCAGCGCGTCCTGCCACGCACGGCCGAGGGCGACCTGCTGCTGGTGCACGACACCGGCGCCCATGCGCTGTCGCAGACCTACACGTACGGTGGGCGGCTGCGCCCACAGGAGTTGCTGCTGCACCCGGACGGGGACGTGGAGCGCATCCGCCGGGCCGAGACCGTCGAGGACTACTTCGCAACCCTCCGCTGCGACGCGGACCGGCTTGCGACGGCGGTGGTGCTGCGGTGACCCGTCACGTCGACTGAGGCTTGCCCGTCTCTCCACGGCGCACGCCGAACAATCTGCTTGCAGTACCCGTATTTCGTGCGAGTGTCCGAAGTGGACGGCCGGCGCTGTTGATGGCGAAGAGTCGAGCGGCGGCTGGTGCCCTCCTTCCGCGACCTCGTGCTGGTCACCGGTCGTCCGCTCGACGGGCCTGTGTGACCCCGTCGCGTCAGCGCTCGGTGATGACGACCCCGGGGCCGGCCGAGGCCGGGACGAGCACCAGGTCGAGTGTTGCCGGGTCGTTCCGCGACCACCGCACCACCGAACGGACGCCGGGGGCGACGGTGAGCGGGCGGTCCGGATCCGGTCCGCGGCGTGTGAGCCGGCGATTCGGGATGCCGACGATCCGCACCGGGGCGCGGAGATCCAGCCCGTCCTGGGCGTCGAGCCACGGCACCGTGGGAGCGGCGCCCGCGTCGACCACCGGGCGCTGTGGCCCGACCAGCACCACGTCGTAGCGGTAGCGCGTCAGCTCGTTGTCGGGGCCCTGTTTGCACCGGATCTGGCAATGCAGCCCGAGGCGTCTGGCGGTGGCCGCGAACCAGTCCGGTGCGACGAACAGCTCACGGTCGGTGGCCAGCACGCGCGCCGCCGCCGGGCCGAGGTCGTTCGCGTCGGCCCCGCGGGCGCGGGCCACGTCCGTCGCGAAATGTTCGCGCAGGGGTTCGCAGCGGACATCCCCCACGAGGACGGCTCCGGTGGGTCCTGCCAGCTCGGCTGCCGTCGCCACCACGGCCGTGAGGTAGTCGAGGTCGGGGAAGTACTGCGCGACGGAGTTGAGGACGACGAGGTCGGCGGGGCCGGCCCGCAGGAGTCGCGCGCGCTCGTGCGCGGCGGTCACTTCGAGATGGACCCGATCCGTGAGTTCGGGGCGATCGGCGTTCAGCCGGCGTTTCAGGATCTCGATCGCGGATGGCGAGAAGTCCGTACCTGTGTAGTGCTGCACGTGCGGGGCGACGAGGGCCAGGAGCAGCCCGCCGCCGACGCCGATCTCGACCACCCGGCGCGGGAACAGCTCCAGGATGCGTGCGACGGTGGTATCGCGCCAGCTGCGCATGTCCGCTTCGGGGATCGGCGAACCGTCGTAGGCCGAGTCCCAGCCGCGGAAATCGTCACCCAGCCGCCCCCACGGCTCGCCGTCAAGGTAGAGGGTGTCGTAGACCTCGCGCCAGATCGCGACGTGTTCGAGTGCGGGCGCGGAGATCTCGCCCGCGCTGGCCGGGCCGGTCACACGAAGCTGCGCAGCTCGCCGCGGCGCCGCACGTCGGCGGTGACACAGTGGAAGCACCCACCGAACCGCATGACGTTGCGGAATGGGATCGGCAGGACGTCGAACCCCCATTCGTCCAGCATGTCCGCCAAGGCCGTTTCCTGCGCCTCCACCACCACCTGCGTCTCGCTCAGCATGAGCACATTCATTCCCACGGTGGGGCTGGACATGTACAACTCGAAATCGTCCGGAACTGCCGGCTCGGGTGCCACCCGCACATCCCAGGCGTCGAGGACCGACGGCACATCCTTGACCTTGTTCCGATTCAGCAGCAGCTTCCCCGGGGCGAGTGGCACGAAGGATGCGTCGATGTGCATCGGATACGGATCGATCGTCTCGACGATGTGCACGGTGTATTCCGGGTCGAGATGCCGGGCCACCCACTCGATGCCGAGCCGGTTGGTGACGTGGCTGCGCTGGGCGAACAAGTCGGTGCCGCACCGGGTGAAATCGGCCGCGTCGAAGGTCGGCTCGACCTCGGTGGTCGCGTAGGACTGGGTGGCGAACGGCGTCTCCCGGTCGAAGCCGGCGTCGAAGGTGTCATCGTCGAGCAACGGTCGCGGTGCGGCGATCCACCGGGCGCCGCGCCGGAAGTAGCCGGTCAGCAGGCGATGGTAGGCGTCAGCCTCGAAATAGCGGCTGCGCCATGCCATCGGCGACTCGATGATCATGTCTCCGACGACGAGCAGCAGATCGCGGGGCATCGCGCTGTAGAGCCCACCGGGGCTCGACCAGCGTGGGGTGCTGAAGCTTCGGGTGTGGTCCACCGGATCCGGCCGTGTCACGACGATCCCGCGAGCGGTGAGGAAGCCGGCGAAGGCGTCCAGCTCCGCCTCGGCCGCCTCAGCGTGCTCGCGCGGCCACGGTTGGCCCGCGGTGCGGGTGAACAGTTCGCGCGCGCTGGCCGGCACGCAGGACTCGACGGCCACGTCCCACTGCGGGACCGCTGCGCCGCGCATCGTCCCCACGATGACCTCCTCAAGCGGGTCCCACTCGGTGTAGGTGCTGACGGGGCCTGCTGGACGGGTCGTGTCAGGACGACTCCGGTGATCGACGGTCAATTCTTTTCCCAACCTCGGTGACTGTGGCCGAGGGAAACCAATCCTCATGAACACCGTCCCTCTATTGGGCGAACATCATTTAAATGCGTGACATACAGTCCTGTATCGGCGCGAATTCTTCGGTCGTTCATCTTGATGGCCCCGGTTGGTGACCTCGATCGTGGAGCTTGATCACTGTTGTGACAGTCCGTGAGATCGATGAAGGGCGTAAATGACCGTCCACCCGACCGACGTGATCGACCTGATCACCGCGCAGGTCGAACGCAGTCCGGACGCGGCCGCCGTCGTCGAGGGCACCCGTGAGCTGACCTACGCGGAGCTCGTGGCGGAGGTCGAACTCGTGGCCGCCGACCTCGTGGCACGCGGGGTCCGGCCACGCGATCTCGTCGCCCTCGTGCTCCCGCGCGGGATCCGTGCTGTCGTGGCCATCCTGGCGGTGCTGCGGACCGGTGCCGGATACGTCCCGGTCGAGGTCAACGGGCCGGCAGCACGCATTCACGCAGTGCTCGGCGAGGTTAATGCGCGGGTCGCCATCGTCGATGCCGGCTCCCGTGATCTTCTCGACGGTGCCGTCGGCACCCTCGATCTCGACGGCCCACTTGCCGGCGTAGGGGGATCCGCCGGTCCGGTGCCCGGCATCGGCGACGCGAACAGGGCGGAGGCCGGCGGCGCGACCGTGCTCGCCGAGCGTCCGGCACCGCCGGCGACAGTGGACCCGGACGCGCCCGCCTACGTCATCTACACCTCCGGCTCCGCCGGCCAGCCGAAGGGCGTCGTCGTGCCCCGGCGCGCGGTCGCGTTCTTCTGCGCCGCCGCCCGCGGCCCATACACCACGACCGCCGGCGACCGCGTCCTGCAGTTCGCCTCGCTCGGATTCGACGCGAGCGTCGAAGAGATCCTGCTGCCGCTTTCGGTCGGGGCGACGGTGGTGATCCGCGACGAGGAGATGCTGAGTCGCCCGGACCTGTTCCTGCGCCGCTGCGGCGAGTGGGGAACCACTGTCCTCACTCCGCCACCCGCTTACTGGCGGGAGATACTCGGTGTGCTGGAGCGGGGCGAAGCCACCCTGCCGCCGTCGGTACGGCAGATCGTGCTCGGTGGAGAGGCGGTGTACGCCGACGCCGTGCGCCGCTGGCGCCGGACGGTTGGGCCGCATGTGCGTTTGATCAACTGCTACGGCCCGACCGAGACCACCGTCGTGGCACTGGTGGCCGATCTGACCCACTACGACGGCGACGACCCCGTACCGATCGGCGAGCCGCTGCCCGGCGTGCTGACCGAGATCCGGCCGGTACCCGGTGAATCCGGCGACAGGCCCGAGTGCGCCACCGGCGAGCTGTGGATCGGCGGTCCCGGGGTCACCGACGGCTACCTCGGCCGGCCCGACCTGACGGAGGAGCGCTTCCGCACCGAGCCGGGGCCTGCGGACGAGCCAGTCCGCTGGTACCGGACCGGCGACGTCGTCTCCCAGGGACCGGACGGCAGTTTCGCCTACCTGCGTCGTCTTGACCGGCAGGTACAGGTCCGTGGGGTCCGCGTGGAGATCAGCGAGGTCGAGGCGGCGCTGCGGCTGGTCCCCGGGGTCGCCGACGCCGTCGTCGACGCCGTGCCTGACGCCGGCACCGTCCGGCTTGAGGCCCATCTGATCGCGGACGGCGACCTGGCCCCCAACGAGCCGGCGGTGCGTGCCGACCTGACGGGCCGGCTGCCCGCCGCGATGGTTCCGGCCCGGATCCGGTTCCACCGGCGGTTCCCCCGTACCGACCACGACAAGGTCGACCTCGTCGCGTTGCGCGGGACCCCGGACACCACCGCCCCTGAAAGCACCGCCCCGGAAAGCGCCGCCCCGGACGACGCCGACCCCGCGGCCGCGATGTCGGCGCTGTGGTCGCAGGTGCTCGATCGCCCGGCGATCGGGCCGGACGACGACTTGTTCGCCGCCGGCGCCGATTCGCTCGCCGCCGTGCGCATCCTCACCCGCCTGCGCACCGAGCACGGGGTCGAACTCACGTTGGCCGACCTGTTCGCGGCTGGCACCCCGGCCCGCACCGCCGAGCTGGTGGCCGCGTCGGCGCGGGTCGTTCCCGCCGAGTCGCCGCGCACCGCGACGGGGACCTTCGAACTCGGTGGCCTGCAGCCCGACTACTGGCTCACCGACGTGATCGAGCCGGGCCTGCCCCGCTACCTGCTCGGTCTGCGCTACCACGTCGACCGATCCGTCGAGCCCACCGAGTTGACTGCGCTCCTTGCCGCGCTCGTGCGGCGCCACCCCGTGCTCGGAGCCCGGTTCCCCGAGCGGGACGGACGGCCGGTGATGGTGGTGGACGGCACCGGCCGCATCCAGATCGGTGGCCCGGAGGTCGACCTGCGGGAAGGCCCGGTCGCCCGCGCGGTTCACGACCCCGCGACCGGAGTACTCACCCTGTTCGTCCATCACATCGTGTTCGACGGCTGGTCGGCCGGCGTCGTGGCTCGTGACCTGGGGTTGCTGATCGACGGCGCGACCCTGGAGCCGCCGGCCCGGGGCGTGACCGTTCCCGCGTACGCGGATTCCACTGCCCGTACATCCGATCGGGCTTACTGGCGGCAGCGCCTCGATGGTGTCGGCCCGGCCGTCGAGGTGCCGGCCGATCGGCCGCGCCCGCTGGAGCCTACGTTCGCCGCGCTGCGCGTCGAGCGCCGGCTCGATGCGACGACGGTCGGGCGATGGGACGCACTGGGCCGCGACCGTCGCGCCAGCCTGTTCGCCGTGGTTCTGACCGGCGTGCACGCCCTGTTGAGCAGGTGGACCGGACGGACCGATCCGGTGGTGCTCGCCCCGGTGGCCAACCGGGGCGGCACCGGCCTGGAGGACGAGGTCGGCGCGTTGCTCAACACTCTCCCGCTGCGGGCCGACACGGGCGGCGACCCGTCCTTCGGCGAGCTGCTGGACCGGGTGGCCGCCGACACCGTCGCCGACCTGGACCACCAGCGTCTGCCGCTGCCCGAGATCCTCGCGGTGACCGAGCGACCGGTCACCCCGGGCGCCGGCAATCCCTTCAGCTCCGTCCTCCTCACCGTGTTGAACACGCCGCACGGCTACGACGGCCCGGTCCGGTACGTGGGTGACGTCGTGCCCGCCGCGCAGACCGTCGACCTCGCCTTTGCCCTCGACACGACCAGCGCGGGCCACGTCCTGACGCTCACTGCGCGCAGCGAGCTGTTCGACCGCGACCGCGTCGAGGGCATTCTCGACCAGCTCACGGTTCTCCTTGACGCCGCCGTCGCCGAGCCCGGCACCCCGTTGCATCGGCTGCCGCTGCTCTCACCGGACGCACGCACCCGGCTGCTCGACGCGGTCAACGGCCGGACATCGGGGCGTGCGCCGCGGTTTCCGCTCGTCCAGCACTACCTGCAGGCGGTCGCCGCCGAGCGCCCGCACGCGCCGGCTCTGACCGTCGGCGACACCACGATCGACTACGCGCAGCTGGCGTCAAGGGCCAACCGGCTCGCGCACCACCTGCACCACAGAGCGGGTCGGCCGAGCGGCGGGCGAGACACCCCGATCGCGATCGCGCTGCCCCGTGGCGTCGACCTGTTCGTCGCCGTGTGGGGTGTCCTCACGGCGGGCCGCGCCTATGTCGCGCTCGACCTCGATCATCCCGCGGGCAGGCTGGCCAAGGTGCTGGCCGACTCCGGTGCCGACGTCCTCGTCACCCGCGCAGATACCGCCGGTCCGGCGCTCGCGACGACCGGGGCGGCCATCGAGACGGTCCTGCTCGATCGGGAAGCGGCGGCGATTACCGCACATCCCAGCGACCCACCTGACGTGGCTGTCACCCCCGCCGACCCCGCCTACCTGGTGTACACGTCCGGATCGACCGGGGCGCCGAAGGCGGTGGTGGTGACCCACGACAGCCTGACCCACGCCGTCGAGATGTGGATGCAGCACTACGCCCTGGTACCGGACTGGACGTTCGCTCAGGTGGCCCCGGTGTCGTTCGATCTGTTCGTCGGCGAGACTGTGCGCGCCCACACCGCGGGAGGGCGCCTGGTGGTCGTCCCGAAGGAGACCGCGCTGGACCCACCGGTCTTCGCGGAGTTCCTGCGCCGGGAGCGGGTGGCGTGTACCGAGCTGGTACCGAGCATGCTGAACCCGTTGCTCGCCGTCTGCGGGCCGCTGCCCGACCTGCGGCTGCTCATCGGCGGCGGCGAGGCCTGGCCCGTCGAGGACTATCAGCAGGCTCACGCGCTGCTCGACGCGGGCACCCGCCTCGTCAACTCCTACGGTGTCGCCGAGGCGACCGTGGACAGCCTCTGCTTCGAGGGGCCTCTCGAAGCAGAGGCCACGCTGGTGCCGATCGGGCGGCCCTTTCCCCACCAGCGCGCCTACGTGCTCGATGCCCATGACGAGCTGGTCCCCCCGGGCGTGCCCGGGGAACTGCATCTCGGTGGCGCCGGCGTCGCGGCGGGCTACCACCGCCGCCCGGGCCTGACCCGGCAGCGGTTCGGGCCGGACCCCTTTGTCCCGGGCGGACGTCGTTACCGCACCGGCGACCGTGCCCGCGTGCGGACCGACGGGACCGTGGAGTACCTCGGCCGGCTCGACGACCAGGTCAAGGTGCGGGGCCATCGCATCGAGCTGGGTGAGGTCGAGGCCGCGCTGCGCGCCCTTCCTGATGTCGCCGCCGCGGCTGCCACGCTTCAGGGAGCGGACCTCGTCGGCTACGTCGTGGCAGACGACGGCAGCACCACTCTCCCGGAGCCCGACCTGCTGGCGGCACTGCAGACCCGGCTGCCCACGGGCGCGGTCCCGGCCCGTGTCGTCGTGTTGCCCCGGCTGCCGCGTACCCACAGCGGCAAGCTCGACCGTGCCGCTCTGCCCGCGCCCGGCTCGGCAGGCCCCGCCACACCGGCGATGGCCCCCGCGACCGCGACGGAGCAACGGATCGCCGGGGTCTGGGCCGAGTTGCTCGGCATCGAGGTCGCCGTGGTGACCGCCGACAGCACGTTCACCGGGCTGGGCGGCGACTCCTTCGCGACGGTGCGCATGGCCCGCGCCGTGTCTTCCTCCCTGCGCCTCGTCGACGTGTTCCGTCGCCCCTCGTTGCGACAGCTGGCCCGCCACGTCGACAACCTCGAGACCGACCACCCTGCGGCACCTGACCGGTTGCCCGCCGCCGTCCCGGCCGATGGCGCGGAGCGCACGGTGACCGACGCCGCCGACCGGTTGCTGCAGCCGATCGGCACCGGACGGGCCGACCCGGCCCTCGGCGGAGCCACGATCGTCGGGTTCCCCTACGCGGGCGGGACCTCGATGACGTTCGGTCCGCTGGCCGAGGCGCTGCCGGCCGGCTGGGCACTGCTCGCCGTCGAGCTGCCGGGCCACGACCAGGCCCGGGACGAACCGCTCGCCGGCCTCCACGAGATCGCCGGACGAGTCGTCGAGGAGCTCCTGGCCGTCGAGGGACCGATCCTGCTCTACGGACAATGCGTCGGGACCGCGCTGGCCCTTGAGGTCGCGCGCCGCGTGACCGGCGGCCCGATCGATCTGATCGGCGTCGGCCTGGGTGCGCAGTTCCCGATCGCCAGGCTCCCCGGCCGGTTCTTCGATCGAGTGCGCCGCCTTTTGCCCACGGACGGCTTGGTCGGCAACCGCGCCTACCTGGACTACCTGCGGGCGCGTGGCGGTTTCGCCGACGTCGAGGAGGGGCAGGACGCGGACTTCGTCCTGCGCAACGTCCGCCATGACTCCCGGGAGGCCGAGGAGTACTTCACCGCGGAGACCGGCGACGTGGCCGCCCCGGCGCTCGCGGTTCCGGTGCTCAGCGTGGTCGGCCAGCGCGACCGGGTCACCGAGCTCTACGACGAACGCCACCGGGAGTGGGCGGCGTACTCCTCTCACGTCGAGCTCGCGGTGATCGAGCGGGGCGGACACTTCTTCGTCAAGCACCAGGCCGCCGAACTGGCCGACGTCCTCGTCGACGCTGCGAACCGCTGGCGCGAGAGCCCGTCGGATCCCGGCCTGGCCGATCCTGCCCCGGCGAACATGGATGTGCGTCCGGGGCTGCGCCGGTTCGCGGTGGTCGCGGCGGGCCAGACCGTGTCCGCCGTCGGCAGTGGCATCGCCTCGCTCGTCATCGCCGTATGGGCGCTCGGGGCGACGAATGATCTGACGCTGTTCGGTTTGCTCAGCGCAGTCGGCATGCTGCCCGGTGTGCTGGTGACGCCGATTGCGGGCGCCGTGGCCGACCGCGTCGACCGGCGACTGGTGATGATCACGTCCAACGCCGTGTCGATGGTCGCCACCGTAGGACTGGCGTTGCTCGTCACCGTCGGCGGCGGGCTGCGGATCCCGTTCGCCGTGGTCGCGCTCTGCCTGACCTCCGTGGCGGGAGCGTTCCAACGGCCCGCCTACCTCGCCGCCGTCCCCCAGCTCGTCCCCAAGCGTTACTTGGGGCACGCCGCGGGCGTCGGCCAGATCGCGGTGAACATCAGCCAGGTCGCGGGGCCGCTACTCGGAATCGGGCTCCTCGTCGCGCTCGGGATCGGCGGAGTCCTGCTGCTGGAGGCGGCGGGCTTCGCGATCGGACTGCTGACGCTGCTGCTGGTGCGCATTCCCGATCGGGCGTTCAAACGCCGCGAGGAGAGCCTCTGGGCCGAGATCGCCCACGGCTGGCGGTACGTCATCCGCCGGGCGCCGCTTCGCGCCGGACTGTGGTTCATGGTGGTCGACGTGGCCATCTACACGGTCGGCTTCACGGTGGTGACACCGCTGATCCTCGCCCGGCACTCACCGGTCGTGCTCGGCGTGGTGCTCGCCGTCGGCGGGGTCGGCGGTGTGCTCGGCGCGGTCGTGATGGGCCTGTGGGGCGGCACCCGGCGGCGCACGGAGGGCATGCTCGTCGCGGGCGGGGCCGGCGGGCTCGGGTTGCTGATCGTCGGGATCACCGGCGACCCGGTGCTCGCCGCGGCAGGCATGTTCGTCCTGTTGTTCACCGAGTCGATCATCGACGGCAGCTGGATCGCGGTGCTCGGCACCAAGGTCGACCCGCAGCTGCTCGGCCGGGTCATGGCGATCTTCACGGCCCTGCCGTTGATCACCATCCCCCTCGGGTTCCTGATCGTCCTGCCCGTGGCCGACGTCGCCGTGGTCCCGGCGCTGGCAGATCCGGCGTCGAGTCCGTGGCTGCCGGTCGCACTGTTCGGCGACGGTCCCGCGCGTGGCCTCGCGTTGCTGGTCGTGCTGAGCGGGCTGGGACTGACCGCATGGGCGGGGCGGGGCTGGCTGCAGCGTTCGTTGCGCCACGCCGAGGACGACCTCCCCGACGCCGTCCCCGGCCCGGAGATCCACGACCGCGACACCGTGGCGCAGCGGGCCGACGCCCAGCTGCGCCGCCACTGAGACGACGAAAGCGAGGTCTGGGCAGTTGCCGGAACCGACTACGGACAGCAGCAGCTACCGACAGGGGGGCGGCGGTGCGACACCGCCCGTTGACGGTGGGGCCGCCCTGCTCGACTGGAACGAGAGCCCACTCGGACCATCCCCGGTCGCGGTGGCCCGCGTCTGCGCGCACGCGCGGCAGCTGCACCGCTATCCGCGCGGCCTCGTCGAGGCGGTGACCGGCCGGGTCGCCGCCGACCTCGGGGTGGCTCCGGAGTGTGTCCTGCTCACCAACGGGGTCGACGAGGCCGCCGATCTCCTGATGGTGGGGGCGAGCGAGGCCTGGTCGGTGTTGCCGGGGTTCTTCGGTTATCCCGACCGGGCGCGGGCGCTGGGGGTCACACCCCGGACGATCACGCTCGACGCGGCGTGGGAGCCGCAGTGCGCACCTGAGGAGCTCACCGGTGCCGGACCTGTCTTCCTCGCTCAACCGCACAACCCGACGGGGAGCTTCTTCGACCCGGCCTGGGTCACGGAGGTGATCCGCCGGGCCGCGCTGGTGTGCCTCGACGCGACCTATGCCGAGTTCGCCGAGTCGTTCCCCGTCGACCCGGCCGCGGCCGGGCGGTCCATCGCCGAAGCGGTGCTGGCACCCGGTATCGACCGGACGGTCGTCGCCGAGGCGATGGCGGAGGGGCGGCTGGCCGTGTTCCACAGCTTCTCCAAGAGCCATGGCCTGGCTGGGCTGCGGGTCGGAGCGCTCGTCGCCGCGCCCGAGTTGACGACGCGGCTGCGGGACCGGCAGCGGGCCTACACAGTCGACACGGTGGCTCTGCACGCACTCGACGGCTCGCTCGCCGACCTCGCGCACCGGCGGGCGCTACGTGCCCACATCCGCACGATGCGGCCCCGCTTCGCGGCCGTCCTGCGCGATTGCCCGCTGCTGTCCGACGTCCGGACCACCGACGCGAACTACGTGCTGGCTCGCGGCGCCGATACCGCGGCCACCCGCGCTTTGGTCGCCCGCCTGGCCGCACGCGGGGTCTGGATCAGCGACGGCGACGTACTCGGGCTGCCGGGCTGGCTGCGGGTCAGCCTCGGCGACGAGGAGGCACTGGCCCAATTCCGCTCCGCGCTCGACGCCGAGAGCGCCGAGCCGACGACGCTCACCGAACCTGGAGGAAGTATCCGATGACGATGATCGGTGACCGATCCCGCGACGGCGGCCGGACCGAGGACCGCCTCGTCGCGGCCATCGAACCGCTGCGCCACCTGGCACTGGCCCACGCCGTGTACGCCCTGCTCGACACTGGTCTGGCCGACACACTGGCCGACGCACCGGGCTTGAGTCTCGACGATCTCGCCGCCCGGCACTCGTTCGCTCCCGATCGGCTGCTGGGCTACCTGCACTACCTGCGCAACGAAGGCTATGTCGTCGAGCAGGACGGTGGCTGGTCGCTCGGGGCGCCGGGCGCGGAGGCCGCCGTGTTCCGGCCCTGGTACCAGCTGCTTGTCGGCGGCTACGCGCAGACTTTCGCTGCGCTCGGGCCTACTCTCGCCGCCGATGCCGGCTGGGCCGGTCGCAACGGGGGCGAGGTGGGGGCCGGTGCCTGCGGGATGAGCATGTTCGACGCGGTCCCGCTGGCCGACCGGATTCTGGAGACGGTCACCGGGCCGGCGCGAGACACGCCCGTCACCGTGATCGACTGTGGCTGCGGCGACGGCCGGTTCCTCGCCGAGCTGGCCCGCCGCCGTCCCGGTCTGCGCGGCGTAGGTCTCGAGCCCGACCCCGCCGGCGTGGCGCTCGCCCGTGCCACCGCCGCCCAGCCGGATGTCCGCGATCGGATGCGGATCCAGCAGGGCGGTGCCCTCGACGCGCCGTCGGTCGAGCCCCCACCCGAGGGTCCGGTGGTGTATCTGGCCGCATTCGTGCTGCAAGAGGTGCTGGAGCAGGACGGCGAGGACGCCGTCGTCGAGCTGCTGGCCACCGTGACCGCGGACCGTGACGACGTGTGGTGGCTCGTCCTCGAAGTCGACCACCAGCCCGACGATCCACGGCTGCGTGAGGGCCTGGGCCGGGCGTTCTACAACCCGTACTACCTCATCCATGCCATCACCGAGCAGCGGCTGATGGATGTCGCGGCCTGGTCGGCGCTGTTCGACCGCGCCGGACTGGAGTGCGTGGTCGATGCCGATCCCGATCCCGACATCGACTCGACCGGCCTCCTGCCGGGAATGCTGCTGCGCCGCGCCCGCTCAGCCGCGTCGACGCAGTCGCCTACGGCCGACGGGAGCCGGCAGGCATGACCGACCAGGCCGAGGAGTCGATCGCCAACCGGGCCGTGCATCACGGCCCCGTCGCACTGACCTCCTCGATCCGCTCGACGGACTTTCTGCGCAACCTCGAACCGTGGCGTCGGAGCAAGGAGATCGACCAAATCCTGCACGAGGGAGCGGTCGACCTGAACGCCCTGCACGCCGCCGCCGAGCGCCGGCCGCCGCAGCGCGACTCGTCCTTCGACCAGTACCGCACCGACGACTGGACGAGCGCGCAGGAGAACCTCGACGAGGACGAGCTGATCATCGCGGGGCAAGAGGTGATGCAGGCGTGGGAACGCCCGCTGATGCACCGGATGGCCGCCATCGCCACTCGCACGCACGGCGATGTACTCGAGCTGGGCTTCGGGATGGGCATCTCGGCCACCGCCATCCTTGCCGAGGGTGTACGCAGCTACACGGTCATCGAAGCGAACAGCCACGTCGCCGAAAGAGCCCGCGCCTGGGCCGCCGAGCGCCCGGACCAGACGATCACGATCGTCGAGGGACGCTGGCAGGACCGCATCGATGAGCTCGGGCAGTTCGACGGCATCTTCTTCGACACATACCCGACCTCCGAGGAGGAGGCGCTCGCGCACAACGTCGAAGACACGTTCTACGCCGAGCACTTTCTGCCCGCCGGCGCGCGCCACCTCCGCCCAGGCGGGGTGCTCACCTACTACACCAACGAGATCGACTCGTTGAGCCGCGAGCACCAGCGCATCGTGCTGCGCCACTTCACCAGCGTGGAGATCGGCGTCGTCGAGGGGCTCCTCCCGCCCGAGGACTGCACGTATTGGTGGGCGACCTCGATGGCGGTGGTCGCACTCGTCCGCTGATCCCGACGCCGGATCCGTCAGGCGGGTGATCTCCAGCCGACGCGGGCTCGACGAACGCCGTGCCTGGCGGATCGACGGGGACGGCCTATGCCGGATCTGCCTGGACCAACGACGGGCGACCGCGTTCTCCAGCGGCAGTTCAAGAACCCCGCTCAGGCGGAGCCTGATGACCATGCGTTGGGGCGGGTTGACCAGGAAGCTGCATCTGGGGTGTGGGCAAGGGGCAGAAGCCGTTGTCGATCGTGCTGATCGCC
This sequence comes from Amycolatopsis sulphurea, assembly GCF_002564045.1. NCBI lineage: Bacteria > Bacillati > Actinomycetota > Actinomycetes > Pseudonocardiales > Pseudonocardiaceae > Amycolatopsis > Amycolatopsis sulphurea. The sequence goes on from NZ_PDJK01000002.1 coordinate 3,585,443, forward strand.
GGGCAGCGCAGCGACAGCCCGCAATTCGTTCCCGTCCTGACCGGGATCCGGGTGCCCGTCTGGCGCTACAACAAACTCGCCGTCCGCTACGAAGCCGCCATCCACAGCGCAGCGAATGGCGCTGACCGACTTCAACACCACAGCCCCCTAGACCGTCTCCTCTACGTACGCGAGGTACCGCTTCGCCGACCGCTGTACGACCGCATGGCCGTCCGTACGCACGATGGCGTCCCACCACGCCCCGTAGATGGCGTCGAATGGGTACGGCTCAAGCAACTCCGCGGCACGGCGTACGACGCTAGGTCGTTCCGGGATCAGATTCGGGTAGCTGTACATGAACCCCACGTGCGTACGGTCCGGGACCACTTGCACGATGTCGCCGGACAGCAGGGCGCCGCGGCTGTTCTCCCCACCGGGCCAGTGCAGGACGGTTCCGCCGGCGAAGTGCACGCCCAGGTTGATCAGCCGGAGCTCGTCGGTCACGTCGAAGGTCGTGCCGGACCACAGGCGGATCGCCGGGTCCGGGCGGCCGATCCACTGGCGATCGGCCTCGTGCAGGTGGATCGGCACGTCGAAGGCGTGTGCCCAGTCGACCATGGTCGTGTAGTAGTGCGGGTGGCTGATCGCGATCCCGGTGATCCCGCCCAGCTCGGTGATCCGGGTGATCAGCTCGTCGTCGAGGTAGGCCGCGCAGTCCCAGAGGAAGTTGCCGCTGCCGGTCCGCACCAGCAGGGCGCGCTGGCCGATGGCGAAGCCGGGCTCCGAACCGACGCCGAGGAGGCCCGGACCCTGCTCCTCGATGCGGGCCCGCCGGTCACCGCTCGCGCGCAGCGTCGCGAGGTCGGTCCACTGCTGGCCGCCCGGGAGTACGTACTGCCGCTCGTCCTCGCAGATCGGGCAGGTAGTGCGTGGCGCGGGGTACTGCATGCCGCACGCCAGGCAGACGGGTTCGGTGCTCATGGTCTTCCTCCCGGTCCTCGTCGGAGGAAACCACGCTAAACCGCGCGAAGCCCGGCCGGGGAGAACCCGGCCGGGCGGCAGTATGCGGGGAAGGTCAGGCTTCGCTGTAGGGCACGGCCTTGACCAGGGTGACCTTCATGGTCTTGCCGTTGGGCAGCTCGTACTCGCGCGACTCGCCCTCCTTGGCGCCGAGCAGGGCCTTGCCCAGCGGCGACTCCGGGGAGTACACGTCGAGCGAACCCTCGGCGCCCTCTTCACGGGTGGCGAGCAGGAACTTCTCCTCCTCGTCGTCCCCGTCGTATTTGACGGTGAGTACCTTGCCCGGCCCGGCCGTGCCGTCGTCGTCGGCCGCCTCGCCGACCTTCGCGTTGCGCAGCAGCTCCTGCAGGTGCCGGATCCGCGCCTCGGCCTGGCCCTGCTCCTCGCGGGCCGCGTGGTAGCCGCCGTTTTCCTTGAGGTCGCCCTCTTCCCGGCTGTCGTTGATGCGTGCGGCGATGACCGGACGATTCTCGATCATTTCGTCGAGCTCGTGCTTGAGCCGGTCGTAGGCATCCTGGGTCAGCCAGGTCACCTTGGTGTCGCTCACGGTCACCATCTCCTCGTAGGGCTTGCCAGGCTTGGGTGTGCAAGCCGGCCACCGCGTGTGCCATCGGGACCCGCGCGGGTGGGGATAAAGGAAAAACACGGCCCGCGCCGGGCCGTGCTGGTGTACCAGCGTATCACGGCGTGACAGGCCGACGCCGGTCGATTCCCACGCAGCGCGGACGTTCACCGCGCATTTCACCCCGTTGGCCGCTACGGGGTTGACAGATAACGTGGTATCGAATACGAGCAGCCGTACACGTCGGCGGTCACCGGCCGCCCGATGCTCTTCACCACCGTGCTCAGGCTGCTGTGCCCGGCCCCGGCGGGGACCAGAACCTCCTTGCGCCCGCTCTCGGCTCCGGAGCGGTCGCGGACCCGTACGACGCACACCCCGGGCTTGTCCGGGTCGTCGCGCGTGACGTTGATGGTGATCTGCATCGCGTCGCCGGGCCGCTCCTCGAAGGCGACCCGCTCCGCTTCGATCGGGGTCTGCCCCAGGTTGACGTAGGCGATCCAGGCGATTCCGAAGCCGGTCAGCACGGCGATCGCGCCGAACAGCCAGGCCCACCTGCGCCGGGTCGGGCGTGGCCGGCGGGCCGTGCCGTACCGGTCCGCGAGCGGCGCCGGATCGGCGTCACTCGCGGTGGTCACGGCATCCCCGCTCTGCAAAACCCGGGCCTCCGGTCGGACTGGTCGTACCCCTGAGGACAATGGGCGGGGCCGGCGAAGCGGCACCACGTCCACGCATCGAGTATCCGCGACCCGCTCCGGCGGCGTGGAGCCGGGGGCGGCCAACCGCGGAAATGCCGGTCAGGACGGAATAATGGACCAGGAAAGGGCCGTTCGGACCATGGTGGGAGCCGACGAGCTGACGACAGAAGACCGCAAGCCCGGACTGCGTCTGATGGCGGTGCACGCGCACCCCGACGACGAGTCGAGCAAGGGCGCCGCGACGATGGCCCGCTACGTGGCCGAAGGGCACGACGTGATGGTCGTGACCTGCACCGGCGGTGAGGCGGGCAGCATCCTCAACCCGGCGATGGACCGGCCCGAGGTGCTGGCGAACATCACCGAGATCCGCCGCGAGGAGATGGCCCGCGCGGCCAAGATCCTCGGTGTGCGGCACCGCTGGCTGGGGTTCGTGGACTCCGGCCTGCCCGAGGGCGATCCGCTGCCCCCGCTGCCGGCCGGCTGCTTCGCGCTGACCCCGCTGGAGGAGTCCACCGAGGCACTGGTGCGGGTCATCCGCGAGTTCCGTCCGCACGTGATCACCACCTACGACGAGAACGGCGGGTACCCGCACCCGGATCACATCCGCACGCACGAGGTGTCCATGGCCGCGTTCGACGCGGCGGGCGACCCGGACCGCTTCCCGGACGCCGGTGAGCCCTGGCAGCCGCTCAAGCTGTACTACGGGCACGGCTTCTCGAAGCGCCGGATGGAGCTGTTCCACCAGGCCATGCTCGACGCGGGGATGGAGTCGCCGTTCACCGAGTGGCTGGCGAAGTGGGACGCCGGCCGCCCCGATGTGCTGGAGCGGGTGACCACGCAGATCGAGTGCGGGGAATACTTCGAGGTGCGGGACGAGGCGCTGAAGGCGCACGCCACGCAGATCGACCCGGACAGCCGCTGGTTCGCCTTGCCAGTGGACGTCCAGCGGAAGGTGTGGCCGACCGAGGAGTACGAGCTCAACCGCTCCCTGGTGGACAGCACGCTGCCGGAGGACGATCTGTTCACAGGCATCAAGGAGAAGGTGAGCCCATGAGTTTCGGTGTGCCGGCCGCGGCGGTCCTTCCGCTCACGGCGTCGGCCGTGGTACTGGCCCAGCAGCCGGGCAACGGGGACAACGGCGGGCAGGGGGAGGACTTCGGCAAGTCCTCCCCGGTCGGCCTGCTGCTGCTGATCCTGTTCCTGGTCGCGGTCGCGTTCCTGATCCGCTCGATGACCAAGCACCTCAAGCGGGTGCCGGCCAGCTTCGATCCGGCGGACGAGACTCCCGCGGCGGACCAGGCCGGAACACCGGCCGAACCACAGGATGCCGAGGCCGGCACACCGGAGAAGGACGCGACCGCGGGCCGGCAGACCGACTGACCCTCACCTCGGCGACTGTTCGCCCCCGGCCCCGTGCGGCCCTTACGGTGGGGGAGTGCGCAACTACCTGTCCACGGCGACCAGTCCGTATCTCCTCCAGCACGCCGGTAATCCGGTCGAGTGGCGGGAGTGGGGTAATGAGGCGCTGGCCGAGGCGCGGCGGCGCGGCGTGCCGATCCTGCTGTCGGTCGGGTACGCCGCCTGTCACTGGTGTCACGTCATGGCGCACGAGTCCTTCGAGGACGAGGGCACCGCGGCGCTGATGAACGCGCACTTCGTCAACATCAAGGTCGACCGCGAGGAACGGCCGGACATCGACGCGGTGTACATGGCCGCGACGCAGGCGATGACCGGGCAAGGCGGCTGGCCGATGACCTGCTTCCTGACGCCCGACGGCGAGCCTTTCCACTGTGGCACTTATTACCCGGCGACGCCGCGCCCGGGTATGCCCTCCTTCCGTCAGCTGCTCGTCGCGGTCACGGAGGCGTGGGAGGAGCGGCCGGATGACCTGCGGGCCGGCGCCAAGCAGATCGTCGATCACCTTGCCGAGCAGAGCGGGCCGCTCCAGGAATCGGTCGTGGACGGCGCGGTACTGGTCGATGCAGTCGCGAAGCTGGGCGAAGAAGCGGACCCGGTGCACGGCGGTTTCGGCACCGCGCCGAAGTTCCCGCCGTCGATGGTGCTGGAGTTCCTGCTGCGCCATCACGAACGCACCGGTTCGGCCGGCGCTCTCGTGCTGGCCGAAGCGGCCACCGAGGCGATGGCGCGCGGCGGTATCCACGATCAGCTGGCCGGTGGTTTCGCGCGGTACTCCGTCGACGCCAAGTGGATCGTGCCGCACTTCGAGAAGATGTTGTACGACAACGCTTTGCTGCTCCGTTGCTATGCGCACCTCGCGCGGCGCGGCTCGGTCTCCGCGCTGCGCGTCGCCGATGCGATCGTTCGTTTCCTCGAGGTCGACCTTCGCACCGCGCAGGGCGGCTTCGCGGCTTCGCTCGACGCGGACACCGAAGGCGTCGAAGGGCTGACCTACGTGTGGACGCCGGAGCAGCTGCGCGAAGTACTCGGCGACGAGGACGGTGCGTGGGCGGCCGAGCTGTTCGGCGTCACGGCTTCGGGCACGTTCGAGAACGGCGCCTCCACATTGCAGCTGAGAACGGACCCCGACGATTACGCACGCTTCGAACGCGTACGGCAGGCGCTGCTCGCCGTACGCGCGACCCGGCCGCAGCCGGCTCGGGACGACAAGGTGGTGGCGGCCTGGAATGGCCTCGCGATCGGCGCGCTCGCCGAGGCTGGCCTGGCGTTGGATCGGCCGCAGTGGATCGGCCTGGCGCGGGCCGCGGCCCAGTTGCTCCTCGACGTGCACCTGGTCGACGGCCGGCTTCGGCGGACTTCGCGGGACGGCGTGGTCGGTTCGCCCACCGGGGTGCTTGAGGACTATGCCTGCCTGGCCGACGGTCTGCTCAGCCTGCACCAGGCGACCGGTGAACCGCGTTGGCTCGCAGACGCGACCGGGCTGCTGGACGTCGCGCTCGCCCGGTTCGCGTCGGAGAAGGCGCCGGGCGCGTACTACGACACTGCGGATGATGCCGAAGCCTTGGTGCAGCGGCCGTCCGATCCGACTGACAACGCGAGCCCGTCGGGTGCCTCGGCGCTGGCCGGTGCGCTGCTCACTGCGTCCGCGTTGGCCGGTCCGGAGAAGGCCGCTGGATACCGGGAAGCCGCTGAAGCCGCGTTGCGCCGCGTCGGGCTGCTCGCGGCGCGTGTACCGCGCTTCGCGGGGCACTGGCTCTCCGTGGCCGAAGCGGCGCAATCGGGACCGGTACAGGTCGCCGTTGTCGGCGACGACGGCGGTGCGCTGCTCTCGACGGCGGCGCGGAACGTGCACGGCGGCGGGATCGTGCTCGGCGGTGCCCCGGACGAGCCCGGTGTGCCGCTTCTCGCCGACCGCCCACTCGTCGACGGCCGAGCGGCTGCGTACGTCTGCCGCGGGTACGTGTGCGCGCGGCCGGTGACGACGGCCGGCGAGCTGATCGCCCAGCTCTGAGAGCCTGTTGGTGGATGGTGTGGCCGGGATGTGAGCGTGGCGTGAGGGCATGAAGGTGGGGCTTCTGGTAGATCGAGAAGTACCACCAACTTGATCACCAGAAGCCCCGGGATGTCTGTCTACCGTGTCGAGGCCGCGCAGGCCAGTTGCGGCGTGTCCGGTTGCGCGTGTCGTGACCGGACACGGCGTTATCCGTCCGATCTGACCGATGAGCAGTGGGAGGTGCTGGAACCAGAAGCGCGGGCGGTCATGGCCGAGCTGCGCAAGAGCCCTGCCGGGGCGCCGATGCGCCATGACCTGCGGGCGGTGCTGGACGCGATCGGCTATCTGACCCGTTACGGCATCGAGTGGCGGGCGCTGCCGGTCGATTTTCCGCCCTGGGAGGCGGTGTACGCGTTCTTCCAGCGGTGGAGTGAACGGGGACTGCCGCACCGGCTGGCCGGCCGGCTGCGGGGACGCATCCGGATCGCGTGCGGCCGGTCCGAACTGCCGACCGCGGCGGTCATCGACGCTCAGACCGTGCGCGGCGCCGACACCGTGACCGCCGAAAGCTGCGGTTACGACGCGGGGAAGAAGACCAAGGGCCGCAAGCGAAATATCGCCACCGATTGCCTCGGGCTCGTGTTGATGGTCACCATTGCCTCCGCCGGCATGCAAGACCGCGACACCGCGTATCGCCTGCTGGCGTTGCTGCGCGAACGCTTCTCCACCATCACCCTGGTCTGGGCCGACGGCGGCTACGCCGGACGCCTCGTCGTGTGGGCCAAAGCCGTACTGCGCCTGACGATCACCATCGTCAAACGCAGCGACGACACGAAGGGCTTCGTGGTGCTGCCCCGCAGATGGGTGGCAGAGCGGACGTTCGGCTGGCTGATCCGCCACCGGCGCCTGGTCCGAGACTACGAACGCCGACCAGAACACCACGAAGCCATGGTGTGGTGGGCCACCGTCGCGATCATGACCCGCCGCCTGACCCGAGAACTAGCCCACACCCCTCCCGCACCACGCTGGGGCAAGACCAGACCACCCGCCCCGACCCCAGCCTGACCATCCACCAACAGGCTCTGAGATTCCGCCCCTGGTGAACACGGTCCACCGGGCCGGTGATCCGGCGTAACTTTGAAAGCGATGTAATCATGTAATCGCGGAGGCGAGCAGCATGTTCAGGCATTTCGAGGCGGTGGCACAGATGAGGCGAGACTGGGCAGGCCGGCGGCAGCAGAGCGAGATCCCGCCGGCGGACGACGCGGCCGCGTGGTTCGGCGGACGGCTGCCGGAAGGCTGGTTCACCGGTGACCCCGAGGTCACCGTGGACCGCGACGAGATCGTGGTGGTGGGTGAGCTGCCGGCGCCGACCGGCGAGTACGCCGACGATGCGGCTCGCGCGGCCGCGGAGGACGGCCGGATCAGCCGGTTCCGCGAAGAGACCCGTGACGAGCGCATCGACATCGCCCGGCAGGCCGAGCACCGCTACCAGCGCAAAGTGGCCTGGGGTGCGCGGATCGGCGGGACGAAGGTGTTGTTCACCACGCTGTCCGCGCCGGTGATGACCCGCTTGCGGCAGCCGGAGCGGCTGGTGCTGGACACCCTGGTCGACGCGGGCGTGGCCCGTTCCCGCTCGGAGGCGCTGGCCTGGGCGGTCCGCACGGTGGGCGAACACGCGGACACCTGGCTGGCCGAGCTGCGGGAGGCACTGACCAAGGTGGACGATCTGCGGGCGAAGGGGCCGGACCTCGGCTGAGTCCGGTTTGGACGGTCGTGCGGGCGTGGGGAATCGCGCTCGCACCACCGTCTTCGGGGTCCGCCGCTGCACGCGAAACACGCTGGATTGGGGGACCGCCGCAATCACCCGCGACGCGCCCGTTTCGCAGGAATGGTCAGGGCTGTTCCAGCGCCCGTTCGATCGCGCGGCGCGCCCGCCCGCCCACCGCCGGATCGTGCTCCAGCTGCATGGCTGCGTTCAATGCGAGCCCGGCGGCGATGATCTCGAACAACGGCGCCGTCGTCGATGCCCCGCACCTTCAGCCGCCCAGCCCGCTACCCGCCGCACTCGGGGTCCCGGCAAAGTTGGTCGGGGACCCGGCAGCGGGCGATGCGGACGTGTGTGCGACCACCTCGTGGCGTGCGCCGGACCGGTTCCGGGTCTGTGAAGGGCCCCTTCACAGACCTCCACACCCCCGGCTACACCGAAGTCCCCCCGCCCGGAACCGGAATTCCACACCCACGCCGGGCAACGCGCATGCGTACTACCCGTAGGAACCTGGCTGGATTTGACGCCCTGATCCGCACCTATGCGTACATTGCCAGCCAAATCGCAATATAATGCGAAGCCGCCGCCAGCACCGTGCAGGCATGAAAAAACTCGTGATACCCAAAGGTCTCCGGCCAATGATTAGGCCACTTCACCGCGTAAAAGACCGCCCCCATCGTATAAAACAGTCCCCCGACGCACAGCAGCACCAACGCGGCAACCCCGGCATTCCGCTCCAGTTCCGGAAGCACGAAAACCGCAACCCAGCCCAGGGCGATATAGATCGGCACCCCGAGCCAGCGCGGCGCGTGTGGCCACAGCATCTTCATCGTCACGCCCAGTGCCGCCCCGCCCCAGACGATGCCCAGCACCACGTACCCGGTCGGCTTGGACATGGCCAGCAGTGTGAACGGCGTGTAAGTGCCGGCGATGAACAAAAAGATCATCGAATGATCGGCGCGCTTCATCCACATGTACGCGCGGGGGCTCCACAGGCGCCGGTGGTAAAGCGCACTCACCCCGAATACGCCGAGCACGGTCAGCCCGTACACCGATGTCGCGAGCGCGGCGACGGCGGATACGGTCGAGGCGGCGAGGCTGATCAATGCGGCTGCGCCGGCGGCGGCGCCGAAGAAAGACCACGAGTGGATGTGGCCGCGCAGTCGCGGCCGGGTGTCGGCGGGGACTGGTGGGGGTTCGGTCGTCACACTCACCGGGCCCAGGCTACGGGACCGTAAGTTTTTCGCTAGCCCCCGTGGCGCGTCACACTCGGATGCCGGGGGTGCGTACGCTCAGCCGACGTGAGCCTTCGGTCTTTCCTGTCCGACGTCGTGTACAGCATCTATGGTCGCCGCCTGATCCAGCAGGCGGGCGGCAAGCATCCGCGGCACATCGCCATCATGCTCGACGGAAACCGCAGGTGGGCGCGAGAGGCGGGGTTCGCCAACGTGGCCGACGGGCACCGGGCCGGCGCGCAGAAGATCTCCGCCTTCCTCAGCTGGTGCCGGGAGGCCGAGGTCGAGGTCGTCACCATGTGGCTGCTGTCCACCGACAACCTCAACCGCGATCCGGACGAACTCACTCCGCTGCTGAAAATCATCACCGATGTCACCGACAACCTGTCGGAACCCGGTGTGCCCTGGCGGTTACGCATTGTCGGCGCGCTCGACCTGCTGCCGGTCGAAGTGGCGAAGAAACTCACTGAAGCGGCAGAACGTACTTCGGACCGCGTGGGCATGGAGGTGAACATCGCGGTCGGTTACGGCGGGCGGCAGGAGATCGCCGACGCCGTGCGCAAGCTGCTGCTGCAGCAGGCCGACGAGGGCACCTCGATTCGCGAGCTGGCGAAAATCCTCGACGTGGACCACATCTCCGAGCATCTGTACACCTCCGGTCAGCCAGATCCGGATTTGATCATCCGAACTTCCGGTGAACAACGGCTTTCCGGATTCCTGCTGTGGCAGTCGGCGCATTCGGAATTCTGGTTCACCGAGGCGTATTGGCCGGCCTTCCGGCGGGTCGACTTCCTGCGCGCGATGCGTGACTACGCCTGGCGGCATCGCCGGTTCGGCGCCTGAGACATGGCGAAGGGCCCCGGAGCGCCTGGCTCCGGGGCCCTTTCCGGACCGGGGTTTCCCCAGGGCCGTCGGCAAAGTCGGTGTGGAGGGCCCTGCGCAGCTGCGGAGGGCTGTGAAGGGCCCCTTCACGGACTCTGGGTCCGTGAAGGGGCCCTTCACGGACCCGAAACCGGTCGGGCAGCCACGGCTCTCTCTGCTGATCACGGGCCCTCGACCAACTTTGCCGGGACCTTGGGGGTCTCCCGGTCAGTGGCCGTGGTGCTCCAGCGAGTGGAGGATCAGGGCCGGCGTCGTGGCGATACCGGTGTAGGCGCCCGCGACCAGCGAGGCGGCGCCGTAGCCCAGTGCGCCGCCGCCTTCGATGAAGGTGGCGTACGCGTCACCGAACGTGGGGTCGGGGGTGCCGGTCGCATGCGCCGGCGAGGCGAACGCCGTGCCGCCGATCATCAGCAGACCCGCGGCGGCACCGGCGACGATTCCAGCCTTCTTCAGCACTTCGCACACTCCTTGGTTGAGATAACTGGATCCGGGACACCGAGCGTTCCGGTGGATACGTCCCGCGGTCAGAAAATTACCCGGATACCGTCGACCGTGAATGTCCCGTGCCCCCATTGTGTGAGGCCTGATCGTGGGGTTTCACTCGGTCCGGTTCACTCCCCCGTGTGGGAAATGCAGTCCGGGCGGTCCCGTGGTACAAGCTGTTTCCCGGAAATTTTCATGCGCACGGTGAGCATTTCTTGGAATTCACGCCAATGCGTTACCCCTCGATCGAGCCACCTGGTCACGCTGGGTGCCGATCGCCTGCCGTGCGTGTCGGCCCACTGACGGTGAGGTGACGAATCGGCGAATCACCTGTGTGGCTGCCTGCACGATCCGGCGGACGTGGGTACCTTCCGGAGGTGAGGGCCCGCGTTCCGTGCGGGTTCTCGCGGGAGGCCCTGGTCGTGGCGTTGATCGAGGGGGCGGCGAAGCCGTCCACACGATGCACGAGGGGGCCGGCACCCGGCCCCCGTGGCCGCGTGCCCTGACGCATCCGGCGTCGGGGAGTGCGGACCGCCGGGGAGGTGCCCGGCCCAGCGAGTGCGGGCGTGGGGTGCACACGCCCTCGAGGGAGATGCCGTCGTGACTGCGCAGCGTTCACCCCGCAAGGCCTCTGGCCGTTCTTCGACCGGCGCCCTGGCGCCGGAGAAAGCCTCGATCTCGCCCGAATCCCCGCGTTGCACCTATGTGCTGGACACGTCGGTGCTGCTGTCCGACCCGTGGGCGGTCACCCGGTTCGCCGAACACGCCGTGGTGCTGCCGCTGGTCGTCATCAGTGAACTGGAGGCCAAGCGCCACCACCCGGAGCTGGGCTGGTTCGCCCGGGAGTCGCTCCGCATGCTCGACGACCTGCGCCGCCGGTACGGCCGGCTGGACGCACCGGTCCCGGTCGGGGAGGAGGGCGGCACACTCCAGGTGGAGCTGAACCACACGGACCCGTCGGTGCTCCCGGTGGGCTTCCGGACCGACTCCAACGACCATCGCATCCTTGCGTGCGCCCTCAATCTGGCCACCGAGCGTGCGTCGGTCACCCTGGTGACGAAGGACATCCCGCTGCGGGTCAAGGCCGGTTCGGTCGGTCTCGTCGCGGACGAGTACCGCGCGCAGGAGGTCACCCCCTCGGGCTGGACCGGCATGGCGGACTCGGACGCGCCACAGGAGATGATCGACGCGCTGTTCGCGGGCGGTTTGGTGGATCCGGCCGAGTTCGGCCTCGCCGAGCTGGGTGAGCTGCCCTGCCACACCGGGTTGCGGCTGCTCGCGGGCAGCTCCAGCGCACTCGCCCGGATCACCGCCGACAAGCGCGCCCGGCTGGTCCGCGGCGACCGCGAGGCATTCGGCCTGCACGGCCGTTCGGCCGAACAGCGCGTGGCGCTGGACCTGCTGCTCGACTCCGACATCGGCATCGTCTCCCTCGGCGGCCGGGCCGGTACGGGGAAGTCGGCGCTCGCGCTGTGCGCGGGCCTGGAGGCGGTGATGGAACGCCAGCAGCACCGCAAGGTCGTGGTGTTCCGCCCGGTCTACGCGGTCGGCGGCCAGGAGCTGGGGTACCTGCCCGGTTCCGAGAGCGAGAAGATGCAGCCGTGGGCGCAGGCGGTGTTCGACACCCTGGGCGCGTTGGTCAGCCAGGACGTGCTGGACGAGGTGTTCGACCGCGGCATGCTGGAGGTCCTCCCGCTGACTCACATCCGCGGCCGCTCACTGCACGATTCGTTCGTGATCGTGGACGAGGCGCAGTCCCTGGAACGCAACGTGCTGCTGACGGTGCTTTCCCGGCTCGGTACCGCGTCCCGCGTCGTCCTCACCCACGACGTGGCCCAGCGGGACAACCTCCGCGTCGGCCGCCACGACGGCGTCTCGGCGGTGATCGAGAAACTGAAGGGGCACCCGCTGTTCGCACACGTGACCCTGACCCGCTCCGAACGCTCGCCGATCGCCGCCCTCGTCACCGAAATGCTCGAAGACCACGGCTGAGTCCCCCCCCTCTGACGTAAAGCTGTGAAGGGGCCCTTCACGGACTCTGAGTCCGTGAAGGGCCCCTTCACAGCTTTTGCCCGGGGTTACCAGCCGGAGGGGAGGGGGCGGCCCTCGGCGAAGCCGGCGGCGGACTGGACCCCCAGTACGGCGCGCGCGTGGAATTCCTCCAGCGTCCGCGCGCCCGTGTAGGTGCAGGAGGAACGCACGCCCGAGCAGATCGAGTCGAGCAGGTCCTCCACGCCGGGCCGGATAGGGTCGAGGGCCATGCGGGACGACGAGATGCCCTCCTCGAACAACCCCTTTCGTGCCCGGTCGAAGCCGTTGTCCGTGCGGGTACGGGCGCCGACGGCGCGCTTCGACGCCATGCCGAACGATTCCTTGTACGGGCGGCCCTGTTCGTCGTAGCGCAGGTCGCCGGGGGATTCGTGGGTGCCGGCGAACCAAGAGCCGACCATGGCCGCGGAGGCGCCCGCGGCGAGTGCCAGCGCGACGTCGCGCGGGTGCCGGACGCCGCCGTCGGCCCAGACGTGTTTGCCCAGTTCGCGGGCGGCGGCTGCGCACTCGGCGACGGCGGAGAACTGCGGGCGGCCGACGCCGGTCATCATGCGCGTGGTGCACATCGCACCGGGGCCGACGCCGACCTTGACCACGTCCGCGCCGGCCTGGATCAGGTCGCGGGTGCCTTCGGCGGTGACCACGTTCCCCGCCACCACCGGCACCTTCGGCGACACCGACCGGACCGCCTTCAACGCGGCGATCATCTTCTCCTGGTGCCCGTGCGCGGTGTCGACCACCAGCACGTCGATGCCGGCCGCAAGCACCGCTTCGGCCTTGCTCGCGACGTCGCCGTTCACTCCGATGGCGGCAGCGACGCGCAGCAGGCCTTCGGCGTCGGCGGCCGGGGTGTAGATGTCCGCGCGCAACGCGCCGACGCCGGTCAGCACGCCGGCGAGGCGGCCATCGGCGTCGAGACCCAGCGCGAGCCGGGCGCCGTGTGCGTGCAGCTGCTCGAAGACTTCCCGCGGTGGCGTGTCGAGCGGCACGGCGACCATCGCGGGCTCGGCAATGTCGGCCAGCCGCGCGAAGCGGTCGACGCCGGCGCAGGCAGCTTCGTCAACGATGCCCACCGGCTTGCCGTCGCCGTCGACGACGACGACTGCGCCGTGTGCCCGCTTGTGCACGAGGTTGAGCGCGTCCGCCACGGCATCGCCGCCGGTCAGCACCAGCGGCGTGTCCCACACCGCGTGCCGGCTCTTCACCCACGCGACGATCTCGGTGACCGCCGCCGTGTCCACGTCCTGCGGCAGCACCACCAGCCCGCCGCGGCGGGCGACCGTCTCGGCCATCCGCCGCCCGGCGACGGCGGTCATGTTCGCCACCACCACGGGGATCGTCCCGCCGGTGCCGTCCACAGTGGACAAGTCGACGTCGAACCGGGACTCGACGTCCGAACGGTTCGGCAGCAGGAACACGTCGTCGTAGGTCAGGTCGTGAGCGGGCACGTGCCCATCCAGAAAGCGCACGATTTCCCAGGTTACGTGCCTTGTACGCGCGACGCGAGCTCAGCGCGGACCATGGGAGAATGGGTGCCGTGAACAGCCGCGACCGCGACGAGACGGGCCGTGCGCGCAACGCCCGCCCGCGCGACGGCCTCGGCCGGCCCCTGCCCTACGGGGCGGAGGGCGTGGCCCGGCAGCCGGAGGGTGTGCTGCGCACGCCGCAGCAGACCCTGACCGAAGCGCAGCAGCTCCTCGACGCCGGCCGCCCGTTCCACGCGCACGAGGTCTTCGAGGACGCGTGGAAGGCGACCGACGGTCCCGAACGCGAGCTGTGGCGCGGCCTGGCCCAGCTGGCGGTGGGCATGACACATGCCTTGCGCGGCAACGGCAACGGCGCGGCCGCGCTCCTCGAACGCGGCGCGGAGAGCATCGCGCCGTACCGCGATGCGCCTCCGCACGGGATCGACGTGCCCGGCCTGCTGACCTGGGCGCGAACGCTGGTCGTGGAGGTGAAGGGCCGGGTACGGGCGGAGCCTGCCAGCCCTCGGCTGACTCGCTAGGGGCCGTGCTCGATTTGCTGCCAGCAAAGGCTGTGAAGGGTCCCTTCACGGACTCTGAGTCCGTGAAGGGACCCTTCACAGCCCCGCGGTGGGGTTCAGGCCGCCGGCCAGCCGCTCGAAGCCGCCTTCTCCGCGCCGACCGTGGTGCCCTCGCCGTGGCCGGTGCGGACGATCGTGTCGTCGGGGAGGGAGAACAGGCGTTCCCGGATGGACTTCACTATGGTCGGGTAGTCGGAGTAGGAGCGGCCGGTGGCGCCGGGTCCGCCGCAGAACAGCGTGTCGCCAGTGAACAGCACGCCGAGGTCGGGGCTGTGCAAGCAGACCGCGCCGGGGGCGTGGCCAGGGGTGTGCAGCACGGTGAGGCCGGTGCCGGCGACGGTGATCCGCTGCCCGTCGGCCAGGTCGCCGTCCGGGGCGCGGTCCGGGTGGGTGAGGTCCCAGACGACGCGGTCGGCGGGGTGCAGCAGGATCGGCGCGCCGGTGCGCTTTGCGAGCTCGGGGGCGGCGTTGATGTGGTCGTTGTGCGCGTGGGTGCACACGATCGCGCGGACCGTGCGGTCGCCGACCACGTCCGCGATGGCGTCCGCGTCGTGGGCCGCGTCGAGCACGATCACTTCGGCGTCGTCGCCGATGATCCAGACGTTGTTGTCCACGTCCCAGGTGCCGCCGTCGAGCTCGAATACGCCCGACGTGACCAAGTTCTGCACTATCGCCGTCATAGCGCAGACCCTAACGGCCACCGGGTGCCCCGCCGAGCTGCCAGTATTATCTACTTCCAAGTAGACTTACTCATGGTAAGTTAGCCCCGGCGACGGGATCGCCGATGACAGTCACCCGGGAACTGCTGGCCGAACCGCTGAAGCTGCGTTGCGGCGCCGTGCTGCCGCATCGCCTCGCGAAATCGGCGCTGAGCGAGCAGCTCGGCGACGCCCGAACTTGCTTCGCTCTACCGAACCTGGGCACGCGGTGGCGCCGGGCTTCTGGTGACCGGCAACGTGATGGTCGACCCGGCCGCGCTCGGCGAACCGCGCAACGGCGCCGCGCCGACCGTGCCGGATGCTGCGGCGTACCGGCCGTGGCACAGGCGGTGGAGGGCACGGACGCGCAGCTTTGGGTGCAGCCCAACCATCCTGGCCGGCAAAGTCCGCGATACCTTTCACGGCAACCGGTCGCGCCGTCCGCGGTGCCGTTCGGCAATCGTGGTGTGAGCACTGCGTTCGCGGAGCCCCGTGCGCTCACCGGTAGCGAGATCGAGCGCATTGTGGCGCGGTTTGCGTTGTCGGCAAAGGCTTTCGTGGAAGCCGGGTTCGCCGGGGGTGCAGCTGCACGGCGCGCACGGTTACCTGATCTCGCAGTTCCTGTCCCCGCTGGTGAACCGTCGTGGCGACGAATGGGGGCGGGACCGTAGCCGGTTCCTGCTCGAAGTGGTGCGCGCGGTGCGGGCCGCGGTGGGGGACCGGGTGCCGGTCTCGGTGAAGCTGAACAGCGCCGATTTCCAGCGTGGTGGTTTCAGTGAGGACGAGTCCCTGCGCGTGGTCCGGGCACTCGACGAGGCGGGTATCGACCTGCTGGAGATCTCCGGCGGCACGTACGAAAAGGCTGTGATGATGGGCGTCGCCCGTGAGAGCACCGCGCGTCGGGAAGCGTATTTCCTGGACTATGCGGCGAAAGCGCGCCAGATCAGTGACGTCGCGCTGATGGTGACCGGTGGGTTCACGACCGCGGCCGGGATGGCTGAGGCGTTGGATTCGGGTGCGGTGGATGTGATCGGGCTCGGACGTCCGTACACTGTGGACCCAAGGCTGCCTGCCCGGTTGTTGTCCGGTGTGGATGTGCGTGCGGAGCGTCGGTGTCCGCGGCCGGGGATTCGGCTTGCCGATCCGCTCAATGCGTTCCGCCGGGTCCGCGGCTGATCGTGGTGTCGTCACCGGCGGGCCGGACGCTTGGTTCACGGCCCGCCGGCGACGGGGTCATCGGCGATTTACCTTTCAGTGCAGGGCATTCACCAGCGATGGGACGAACACCAAAGCGTCCACGGTGCCCCAGCCGCTGGCGATGTCGAACCCTGGGGCGGCCTTGAAGCCGGTCACGCCGTCCTGGCTGTTGTCGCCCTCGGTCACGTCGATGACGCCCGCGGCGGTGCCGGACGGGCCCAGCTTCGTGTACAGCGCCGGGTTGATCTGGCCGAGCCGCCCGTGATTGGCCTGCACGGCCAGCGCCAGCACGCCCGCGAACAGCGGCGCCGACTGCGAGGTGCCCTGGACACCTTCCATGCTGATGTCCGGGAAGGAACGCATCTTACTGCCGGTGATCTCCTTGACGCCGTTCTGCCAGGACGGCCGCGCGTACGCCTTGGACAGGCCCGCGCCTTCACTGAAGCCGTTTTTCTCGGCGGTCACCAGGTCGTCCGGCTTCGTGCGGTTGCCCTTCGCATCCAGGTGCAGCTGGGTTCCGCCGAGCGTGGTGACCCGCGGATCGCTGGCCGGCCAGCTGGCCACGCGGTACGGGTAGTTGCCAGGGCCTTGCAGGTAAGCGCCGGTCGGGCCGTCGTCGCCGGACGAGGCGACCATCGTGACGCCCGCGCGGGTCGCCCGGTCCAGCGCCGGGTCCAGCGTCTTGATCGAGGAGAACGAGGGGAAGTTCTCCTCCGTGGTGCCGAAGCTCATCGAGATCACGTCGGCGATCCGGTGCTGGGCAAGGTAATCCACCGCGTGCATCATCTCCGGCAACCCGGTGAAGCCCTGGGTCTCGGCGATCGGGGTGGCCGCGACGACGATCTTCGCGTTCGGCGCCATCGCGTGCATCATCGTGACATCGAGGTCGGTTTCCCCGCCCCACGACTGGCATTCCGAGGTGTTCACACCGGGGTCGGTGCAGGCCGGTACAGGGCCGGAGGGCTGCAGTATCTCGACGTTCGCCGGGGGCAGGCCGTGCTTCTGCGAGTACTGGTCGAGTACCTCCTTGACCTTGTCGTCCCCGAACGAGACGAGCGTGGCCACCGTGCTGCCCGCGCCGGTGATGCCTTCGTTCCACAGCTTCGTGGCCTGATACGCCGTGCTTTCCTTGGGTAGCGCGGACATCGCGGCTTCGAGCTTCGCGACCCGGTCCGGCACGGTGGTGGCGCCGACGAACGACTTCGCCGCGGCGGAGAAGTGGTGCCCGGTGGGCGGTTTCGGCGGCGCGGCGTTCGCCGCCGCGGCGCCTGCGGCGAGTGAGGTGCCGGCCAGCGCCACCCCCGCCAGCAGAACCATCGGGCGGCGGAACCCGCGGACCACGGGCCGAACCCGGAACGTCATGCTCATCTCCCCTTCGCCGGAAGAGTCTCCTCCTACTCTCGGCCAACCGACCGGTGCGACGACATCGACTTTCGTCGGGCATTTCCCCGGAATCGGCACTGATCCCGGAGAATTGCCCGGATTGCGGTCATTCCGCGCGATCGCCGCGCAGCAGCGAGCGCACCGTGTCCAGGGTGTCCGCCTCGGCGGGTTCCTTGTCGGGGCGGTAGCGCACGACGCGCGCGAACCGCAACGCCAGCCCGCCCGGGTACCGCGTGCTCACCTGAGCGCCGTCCAGCTCGATCTCCACCACCAGCTCCGGCCGGACGTGCACGGTCCAGCGGTCGCGGTGCGTCTCGATCTCCTGGAACCGCTCGGTCTGCCAGGCCAGCAGCTCGTCGGTGAGGCCCTTGAACGTCTTGCCCACCATGATCGGCGGCCCGCCGTCCGGGTCCCGCGCGCCGAGGTGCAGATTGGACAGCTTGCCGGTGCGCCGCCCGTGCCCCCATTCCGCGGCGAGCACCACCAGATCGATGGTGTGCACCGGTTTCACCTTGAGCCAGGCCCGTCCGCGCCGCCCGGCCGCATACCCGGAGTCCAGATCCTTGATCATCACGCCTTCATGCCCGGCCGCCATCGCCGCGTCGAGTACCGCGGCCGGATCGGGTGGGCGCAGCTCGCCCGGGATCACGTGCGGACCGGCTACTCGTCGCAGCGCCGAGTTGCGCTCGGACAGCGGCGCGTCCAGCAGGTCCACTCCGTCGAGATGCAGGCAGTCGAAGAAGTACGGCCGCAGCAGCAATGCCCGCACCTGTTCCTCGCGGGTGCTGCCGAACCGGCTCATCGTCTCCTGGAACGGCCGCGGCCTGCCGTCGTCGCTGAGCGCCAGCGTTTCCCCGTCCAGCACCACGGATTCGCACGGCAGTGCCCGCACCAGCTCGACCAGCTCGTCCACACTGGACGTAATCTCCCGCAGAGTGCGCGTGTACACGTGTACCCGTGCGCCCTCGCGATGCACCTGGATCCGCGCACCGTCCATTTTGTACTCGATCAGCGCGTGGGCGTGTTCGGCCACGGCCTCTTCCAGCGATTCCGCGGGCGAGGCCAGCATCGGCCGCACCGGACGGCCGAGTGCCAGCCGGAACCCGGCGAGCGCCGCGGCCCCGCCGGTCAGCGCCGCCTGCCCGGTGACCGGCAGCTTCCCGGACAGCATGAACGCCCGCCGGACCTGGTCGAGCCCCACCTCCGCGGCCACCGCGATGGCGTCGACCATCACCCCCTCCAGCGCGCCCTGCCGCAGCTCCCCGGTGATCAACCGGACGACGAACTCCTGCTCGGCAGTGGTGAGCCGGATGAACAACGCGCCGAGCACCTCCGCCCGCCGCTTCACCGAACCGGCCCCGGCGGCCGCCGCGACCTCCGACAGCGCCGCGTCCACCTCGGCCACCTCGACACTGGGCTCGGCCGCCGGCCCGACGGCGAGGTCGGCGAGCGTGCGCCAGCCCGCGCCGAGACGGTCCTGCGCGGTCTGCCCGGTGAGATAGGCGATCACCGCGGGCAGCTCGGCGGCCGCGGCAGCCCGCAGCACCCCGGCCAGTACGGCGATCTTCGCCTTCCTGGACCGGGTGGCCGCCAGCTCGGCGGAGGCGGTGACGAGGTCGGTCAGCAGCACCCGACCATGATGACCCCGGGCACCGAAAAAAACCGGCTCAAGCGTCCGGACGGGTGCAATACGCGTCCAGCATCCCCTGTTTCGTGACGCACGGGGTGTAGCCCTCGTCCTGCAGCTCCGCCCGTGCGGTGGTGCTTTGGCCTTAGGTGTCGCATGTGGACGGTGGGGCTGGAACCAGCGGAGTCACCGCCCGCCGTGCGCCATCCGCAGCACGTCGAGAGCTTCGTCCAGCTGTGCTTCGGTGAGCATGCCGTCCTTCACGAACCCACGCTCGATGACGACCTCGCGAATCGTCTTCAGCTCCTTGAGCGCCTGCTTCGCGACCGCTGCGGCAGCTTCGTAACCGATGTACTTGTTCAGCGGCGTAACGATCGAAGGCGACCCTTCGGCGTACTGCCGTGCACGGTCGACGTTCGCGATCACCCCGGCGAACACCTTGTCCGCCAACAGCCGCGAGACGGCCGCGAGCAGCCGTGCGGACTCAAGGACGTTGCGCGCGATCACCGGCAGGTTCACGTTGAGCTGGAAGTTGCCCGCGGCGCCGGCGAAGGCGACCGCCGCGTCGTTGCCGATGACCTGCGCCACCACCTGCAGCGTCGCCTCCGGGATGACCGGGTTGACTTTGCCCGGCATGATCGACGAACCCGGCTGCAGATCCGGCAGCGCCAGCTCGGCCAGCCCGGTGCGCGGCCCGGACCCCAGCCAGCGGAGGTCGTTGGCGATCTTGTTCAGCGACACCGCGATCGTCCGCAGCTGCCCGGAGGTCTCCACCACGCCGTCCTGCGTCGCCTGCGCCTCGAAGTGGTTGCGAGCTTCGACGAGCGGCAGCCCGGTCAGCTTCGCCAGCTCGGCGGACACGGCGGCGCCGAAGCCCTCCGGCGCGTTCAGCCCGGACCCGACCGCGGTCCCGCCGATCGGCAGCTCGCCCAGCCGCGGCAGGCCCGACCGTAGCCGCTCGATGCCGAACCGGATCTGCGCCGCCCACGCGCCCGCCTCCTGGCCGAGCGTGATCGGGACCGCGTCCATCAGGTGCGTGCGCCCGGACTTGACCACGTCCTGCCACTCCCGCGCGCGCGCCTCGATCGCGCCCGCGAGGTGCTCCAGCGCCGGGATCACGTCGGTCAGCACGGCCTCGGTAGCGGCCACGTGGATGGTGGCCGGGAAGGTGTCGTTCGACGACTGCGACGCGTTGACGTGGTCGTTCGGGTGCACGTCGCGGCCGAGTGCGCGGGTGGCGAGGGTGGCGATGACCTCGTTCGCGTTCATGTTCGACGAGGTGCCGGAACCGGTTTGGAACACGTCGATCGGGAAGTGCGCGTCGTGCTTTCCTTCGGCCACTTCGCCGGCGGCTGCGGCGATCGCGTCAGCGACTTCGGCGTCCAGCACGCCCAGCTGCTTGTTCACCCTGGCAGCAGCCGCTTTCACCAGGCCGAGCGCGCGGATCTGCGCCCGCTCCAGACCGCGGCCGGAGATCGGGAAGTTCTCCACCGCACGCTGCGTCTGCGCGCGGTAGAGCGCGTCGACCGGGACGCGGACCTCGCCCATCGTGTCGTGTTCGATCCGGAATTCCTGTTCAGCCATACCCCGATTCTGGCCCCGAATCGGCGCGACGGCGTGGTGGCGTCGCCCACCCCAGGTACCGCACCGGGTCCATCTCCGCCTTCCTCCCCTCCGCCGCCCTCAACCGAGTGGCGTTGCCACACTGGCTATTCTCAATGTGTTCTCGATCACCGCCACCCCACCACTGGCTGGAGCGAGCTTCATGGATTCGTACGACATCGTGGTCATCGGCGCCGGACCCACCGGCCTGTTCGCCGCCTACTACGCGGGATTCCGCGGCCTGTCCATGGCCGTGCTCGACTCGCTGCCCGAACCGGGCGGCCAGATCACCGCGATGTACCCGGAGAAGATGATCTACGACGTCGGCGGGTTCCCGGCCATCCGCGGCCGGGATCTGGTGCAGGGCCTGGTCGAGCAGGCTGAGCCGTGGCATCCGGTCTATCTGCTGGGGCGCAAGGCGGAGAAGCTGGAAAGCGTCGACGGCGGGGTGGAGCTGACTCTCGACGGCGGCGAGACCCTGCGCGCGGGCGCCGTGCTGATCACTGCGGGCATCGGTGAGTTCACCCCGCGCCCGCTGCCCGCCGGAGACGGCTGGCTCGGCCGCGGCATGGTGCACTTCGTGCCGTCGCTGGCCGCGCACGCCGGGCAGCACGTGGTCGTGGTCGGCGGCGGTGATTCCGCTTTCGACTGGTGCCTCGCGCTGCATCCGGTCGCGGCGAGCGTGACGCTGGTGCATCGCCGCGCGAAGTTCCGTGCGGCCGAGTCGATCGTGCGGCAGGTACGCGAGCTGGGCGTCCGCCTGGTCACCGACGCCGAGGTGACCCGTTTCGTGGCCGCGCCAGGCGGCGAGCTGACTGCTGTCGACGTCGCGGTGAAGGGCGGCGAAGCGGAACAGCTGCGCGCGGACGCCGTGGTCGCGGCGCTCGGTTTTACCGCCGACCTCGGCCCGATCGAAAGCTGGGGACTGGAAATCGACCACCGGGCGATTTCCGTCGATTCGACCATGGCGACCGCCCGCCCGCGGGTCTACGCAGCCGGTGATGTCGCCGCGTACCCGGGCAAGGTCAAGCTGATCGCCACCGGATTCGGCGAAGCCGCCACCGCGGTCAACAACATCGCCGTGGCCCTGAATCCGGAGGCGCACCTGTTCCCGGGCCATTCGAGCAACGTGGAGTGAGTCAGCCCGTCTTCTCCGCGATCCACGGCTGGTGCGCGACCACCGAAGTGGCGATGGACGGCGCCGTCGCGCAGGTCGCCGAGCCGTTGCCCGGCCGGCTGACCAGCCCGACCAGCACCCAGCGGTCACCGTCGCGCGCCAGCTCCGGGCCACCGGAATCGCCGTAGCACGAGCCCGCTTTGCCGTCCGCGTTGTCGGTGCACAGCTCGGTGGTGCCGTCGAAGGTGGAGGTGCACTTCGCACCGTCGACCAGCTTCGTGTCGAGTTGCTGCAATGACGAGGCGAGCGGGCCGCATTCCGGTGTCGCGCAGGTCTGGCCCCAGCCGAGCAGCCGCACGGCCGTGCCGGGGCCGGCGGTGCCGCCGATCGGGACCGGGGCGGCCTTCACCGGCTTGGCCAGCCGGACCAGCCCGAGATCCCCGGTCCGGTTGGCCGCGTTGAAGTGCGGGTTCAGCACGAACTCGGCCGCCTCCGGCTTTTCCCCGCCTTTCCCGGCTTCGTTCGTGCCGACCCGCAGCTGGATCGTCTCGGGCCGCTCGCGGGACAGGCAGTGCGCCGCGGTGACCACCCAGGTCGGCGTGACCAGCGAACCCGCGCAGTACAGCGTGTCGTCCGAGGTGTGCAGCGAAACGGCGTACGGATACGGCTGATCCGCCGCCGTGCCACCGACGATCACCGAGCCCGCGGTCGCGCTGCCCGTGCTGAGCGCCATACCGGCGACGACGGCGGACAACAGGGTGAGCAACCGTTTCGGCACCAGGGACGCTCCTTGCAGCTCTAGGGAAGTGGCGGGGCCGTGCTGTCTTCCTCGTCGAGTTCGAGGTTGCCGTCGAAGTTGATGGACGAGTACGCCCGCAGCTTCTCCAGCCGGTGGTAACCGTCGATCATTCTGACTGTGCCGGACTTGGACCGCATGACGATCGACTGGGTCGTCGCGCCGCCGGCGCGGTAATGCACGCCGCGCAGCAGGTCGCCGTCGGTCACGCCGGTGGCGCAGAAGAACGTGTTGTCCCCGCGTACGAGGTCGTCGGTGAGCAGGATCCGGTCCAGATCGTGGCCCGCGGCCAGTGCCTTCTCGCGCTCCGCGTCGTCCTTCGGCCAGAGCTTGCCCTGCAGCTCGCCGCCGAGGCACTTCATCGCACAGGCGGCGATGATGCCCTCGGGCGTCCCGCCGATGCCCAGCAGCAGGTCCACGCCGGTGGCCGGGCGGGCCGCGGCGATCGCGCCCGCCACGTCCCCGTCGGAGATGAACCGGATCCGGGCGCCCGCCTCGCGGATCTCCTTGACCAGCCGCTCGTGCCGCGGCCGGTCGAGCACGCACACCGTCACGTCGCTGACGCTGGAGTTCTTCGCCTTGGCCACCCGGCGGATGTTCTCCGCGACCGGCGCGGCGATGTCCACCTTGCCCGCCGCGTCCGGGCCGACCGCGAGCTTCTCCATGTAGAACACCGCGGAGGGGTCGAACATCGCGCCACGCTCGGCGACCGCGAGCACGGCCAGCGCGTTCGGCATGCCCTTGGCCATCAGCGTGGTGCCGTCGACCGGGTCGACCGCGACATCGCAGTCCGGGCCGTCGCCGTTGCCGACCTCCTCGCCGTTGAACAGCATCGGCGCTTCGTCCTTCTCGCCCTCGCCGATCACGACGACGCCCCGCATCGAGACGGTGGAGACGAGCTGGCGCATCGCGTCGACGGCCGCCCCGTCGCCACCGATCTTGTCGCCGCGGCCGACCCATCGGCCGGCCGCCATGGCGGCCGCCTCGGTCACGCGAACCAGTTCCATGGCAAGGTTGCGATCGGGCGCTTCACCGCGGCGTGGGTCACTGGCTGTGGTCATACGGGCCTCCGGGATCACAGTTGCTCAGCGGATGACCAGTCTGTCAGATGACCGTGCGGCCTGACCGATTCAGTTGCGCATGGTGCAGGTCACTCTGTGTCGTCATCCTCGACGGAGGACAGCGCCGCCTCGATCCGCTCGCGCGCGCCTTCCAGATGCCGCTCGCACACCTTCGCGAGCCGCTCGCCCTTCTCCCACAGCTCAAGCGACTGCTCCAGGGACAGCCCGCCCGCTTCGAGCCGTTTGACGACCTCCACGAGCTGATCGCGGGCCTGCTCATAGCCGAGGGCGGCGGTTTCGCCGGCTGATTCGCTCACGCTGGACGTTCTCCGACCTTCCGGTGCACGGGGCTGTGCGCGCAGACTACCGCGCTGGCCATCGCGTGGTCGTAGCCGACGAAAGCGAGGGCGAACTCCTGCCCGTCACCGTCCGCGATCGCGTCTTCGAGGTTCTCCTGCGCCCTGGCCACCCGGCGCCGGTGCCCGGTCCCTTCGGCCACCCACCAGCGTGCCCCGACCTGTTCCGAGGTCGCCTCGGAAAGCCGGCGCAGCTGCGGGGCGAGCCCGCGGCGCGCGGCCGTGCCACAGCCGGCGAGCAGCGCCGTCCAGCATTCGTCCGCCGCGCGGTCGGTGGCCAGGGCCTGCCGCAGCAGGGGACCGGCGCCGAGCCGGACCGCGGCGTCCACGGTGAGCGGGAGGAACGCCGGTGCCCGGTGCGTCACGGTCTGTCCCCTTCCGTGGTCTTCTCGTTCGTGTTCGTTCCGTTCGTGGCTTCGACGGATTCGGCTACTGCGTGCACTGCTCCGTCGGCGACCCGTACCCGCAGCTGCGCGCCGTCCCGAATTTGGGAGACGGACCGCAGTACCTGAAGGTTGCCCGCCGAATCGGTGAACTGGGCGACGGCGTAGCCGCGGGCCATGGTGGCCGCCGGTCCGAGCGCGGTGAGCTTGCCGCGGGCGCCGGCCACCTCGGCCTGATCCTTGGCGAGCAGCCCGAGCATCGCGCGCCGTCCGCGTTCGCGGTGCAGCTCGACGTCTTCGAGCCGGCGCTGGACCGGCCCCAGCGGATCGGCCAGCGACGGACGGCTGCGCAGCTGGCTGAGCAGCCGGGTCTCCCGATCCACCCACCCGTGCAGCGCCCGGCGCCCGCGGTCGCGCATCTGCCGCACGCGGGCGCTCTCCTCGCGGACGTCGGGCACAATGCGTTTGCTCGCGTCGGTCGGCGTGGAACAACGCAGGTCGGCGACGTGGTCGAGCAGGGGGGTGTCCGGCTCGTGCCCGATCGCGCTGACGATCGGCGTGCCCGCGGCCGCCACCGCCCGGCACAACGCCTCGTCGGAGAACGGCAGCAGATCCTCCACGCTGCCCCCGCCACGGGCCAGCACGATCACGTCCACCTCGGGGTCTTTGTCCAGAGTGGACAGTGCGCGGAGGATCTGCGGCACGGCCTGCGGTCCCTGCACCGCGGTGTTGATCACCTTGAACAGCACATGCGGCCACCGCGCCTGCGCGTTCGCCAAGACGTCCCGCTCGGCCGCCGATGCCCGTCCCGTGATCAGCCCAATTCCCTGGGGCAGGAACGGAATCGGCCGCTTCCGCTCGGCCGCGAACAGCCCTTCCGCGGCAAGCAGCTTGCGCAACCGCTCGATCCGCGCCAGCAGCTCCCCGATGCCGACCGCCCGGATCCGGTCGGCGCGCAGGCTGAGCGTGCCCCGCCCGAAGAAGTACGTGGGCTTCGCGTGCACGACGACGCGATCCCCTTCGCGCAGCGGCGTTTCCAGCTCCCGCACCAGCCAGATCGGGCAGGTGACCGACATCGACACGTCCGCGGCCGGATCGCGCAACGTGAGGAAGGCCGTCTGCGTCCCCGGGCGCGCGTTGATCTGCGTGACCTGCCCCTCGACCCACACCTCCCCGAGCCGGTGGATCCAGTCCCCGATCTTGCGCGCGACGGTGCGCACCGGCCAGGGCTGCTCCGCGCTGGTGGCCGGTTCGGTGCTCATTCCGCCTCCGGGGCGTCTGGGTGCTCACGGGCTGGGTGTGACGCGTCGATGGTGGCCTTCTGACGGGCAGGTCGCTGATCGCCGCGCCGTAACAGCGCCACCTTGCCCTCTTTCGCGCTGATGGGCGCTCGCTGCGATTCGCTCGTGCCCGGCCGTGGCTCACTGGCCTTCCGCAGGACCCTCGCCCAGCTCTTCGGCCTTGCGCGCGTTGGCGATCCGCCGGGCGAGCATGCCGGTGAAGGACGCCCGGTCGGCGTGGTCCTTCTCGTAAACCAGCAGCTCTTCCAGCTGCGTCACGGTCAGCCGTCGCAACCGCGCCCGCAGCTGGGGCAGCGTGAGCTCATCGTAACTACCGAGCCCCGCAGGTCCAGCGCTCGCTGTGTCCGCTTCGCCTTCCTCGGCCGCCGCGGTCCCACTGTCGTACTCGCCGTCCACGTGTTCTTCGCCGAGCGCCCGCGTCTCCGCGTCCCACGGGTCGTCGTCGACTGAAGACGCGAGGTCGAGATCCGGCGCGTGACCGTTGGTGTGCGGGGGCGGAAGGTCGTCCACGGGAACGAGCTTCGGACGGGCCGCGGCGAAATCGGGCTCGGCGTCCTCGTCGAACGTTGCCCAGCTGGGGGTGTCTTCGACCGGGCGAAGCATCGACAATGCGTCGTCGCCCTTGATGGCCAGTTCGGTGACGTGCTGCTGCACGCGCATGGACAGCTGCAGCACCTGGCTCGCCACGGTGACCGGCAGCCCGGTGAGCTGTTTCGGGAGTTCACGAACCCGCTCGGCGGTGGTGAGGGCGAGGCCCGCGGCGACCCGGATGGGGAGCGGGAATGGCTTCATGGATGACAGCGTGCCGCATCCAGGCCGTCCTGCCCAACCGAACGTGTGGTTGGTTCACACGACGTGACCGTGGGCACACCCTGGATAGCGCAACCGGTCCATCCCAACGAGGACTTCGAAGCCGGGCCCCGGCAGCCCGTACCCTGAGGGCATGACTTCAGCGAGTCCCGGAATCGAGCCCGCCGGCCGCCCGACGATCTCCTCGTCCAGCGCCGCCAAACGCGTGCTGCTCGCGAAGCCGCGTGGCTATTGCGCCGGCGTGGACCGCGCGGTCGTCGCCGTGGAGAAGGCGCTCGAGCTTTACGGTCCGCCGGTGTACGTGCGCAAGGAGATCGTGCACAACCGGCATGTCGTGGACACCCTGCGTGAACGGGGCGTGATCTTCGTCGACGAGACGTCCGAGGTGCCCGAAGGCGCGCTCGTGGTGTTCTCCGCGCACGGCGTGTCCCCGGCCGTGCACGAGGAGGCGGCCGAGCGCAACCTGCGCACGATCGACGCGACCTGCCCGCTCGTGACCAAAGTGCACAAGGAAGTCAACCGCTTCGCCAAGGACGATTACGACATCCTGCTGATCGGCCACGAGGGCCACGAGGAGGTCGAGGGCACGGCCGGGGAGGCGCCGGACAAGGTCCAGCTGGTGGACCAGGCCGAGGATGTGGCGAAGGTCGCCGTGCGCGACCCGTCGAAGGTGATCTGGCTGTCCCAGACGACCCTGTCGGTCGACGAGACGATGGAGCGGGTGGATCAGCTCCGGGAACGCTTCCCGCAGCTGAGCGACCCGCCGAGCGATGACATCTGTTATGCCACGACGAATCGCCAGGTGGCGGTCAAGGCGATGGCCGCGGAGTGCGATCTGGTCCTGGTGGTCGGCTCGACGAACTCGTCGAACTCCAAGCGCCTGGTCGAAGTCGCCCTGAAAGCGGGCGCCCGCGCTTCCTACTTGATCGACTTCGCCACCGAGGTCGACGAATCCTGGCTGGACGGTGTGTCGACGGTCGGCGTGACCTCCGGCGCCTCGGTCCCGGACGTCCTGGTGATGGACCTGCTGACCTGGCTCGCCGAACGCGGCTACGGCCAGGTGGACGAGGTGACGACGGCGAACGAGAAGATCGCCTTCGCCCTCCCACAGGAACTCCGGAAGGCGGCCAAAGCAGATTCCGGACGGTCCTGAGGTTCGCGACTTTGTGGCTTTCGTGCGCGGGTCGGCGGCGCTTTTTCGGCGCCGTTTCCCGGCCGGTGGTTCCTTCTTTTTGGTCCAGGCCATAGGTGGCTCACGCTTTGCGGGGATGTTCGTTTGGTTGGCTTTGGCGTGGGACGAAGACCTTGTCAGCTAAGGTTTTTGGGGCTTTTGAGGGCCGGATTTCGGGTGTGGTAACGGTTTGGGTTGCGCTGGACTGTGTGCTCGCTCCGGTGTTTAGTGCCTCGTTTCGTTTCTTGGGGTGCACATCGGTTTCGTTCTGTGGACGTGCCACGGCTTCTCGCGGCGCTTGCGCGTCGCGCTTGGTGTGCTGCGCCTGCGATACTCGCAGCGTTGTTCGCCGTACGCCCTGGCTGGCTCAGCTCATTTCACCGCGCTGCGCTGACCACCGCTACGCCACTTTTGGTTTCTTGCTGCATCGCATCTTCTCCTGTGCCGCTGGGCAATAACACCACTCGCCGCTGAGCCACAGCACCACCGCGCCGTTGTGCCGCAGTCGCGGTGTCGTCAGCTGAGTTGTTTGCGGTGTCGTGTGGTGTTGCCTGCTGAAATGTCGCGATGCCGCGCGGCATCGCCTGCCGCAGGGTCGGTTCGCGTAGTGTCGCCTGCCGTAAGGCCGCCTGCCAACCGCGGCGTGGCTCTCTCTCCACATATCATGTTCATGCCCCACACTGCAGGCGGCTACACGCACTACCGCATTACGACCGCAACATTTGCACAACCCACCGCGCCGCCACCCCGCCAATCGCACCGTTTGCCCACTCAGCCAGCGACCGTCACCGCGCTGCCCCCAGTTGCTCCAATGTTGTCCGCTGTTCCGCACGTCGGCCACCAGGTTCGCCGACACTCGCATCCCATTGCGTGCTGCAGTGACTTCCTTCTGCGTCCTCGCTCCGCCAACTATTGCGGCTCCGCGCGGTGATGGCGTAAGAACCCGGTCATGGCATAAGAAAAGCCGCCGATCCGGATTGGATCGGCGGCCCTCTTCGTGTGCTCCAACGGAAACGGCGGCCTGGTCAGGCCTCCTCGTCCCATGGCCGCTGGCGTCGTGGCGGCTCCCGCCGCGGCGGACGCGGACGACTGGGCGGCGGTTCGTCCGCACGCGGTCGGCGTCGTGGCGGCGGCTCTCCACGCGGGTCCCGGCGCCGCGGGTCACCCTCCGGCGGGCGCGGACGGCCGGGCGGCTGGGGCGTCTGCCCGCCACCGCGGGCGTTCGGGTCGATGGGTTCCCGCCGAGTCCGTGTGCCGGGATCGCCGGGCGGCCGCGGCCGACGCGGCGGCGGCCTATCGACGCCACGTTCGCGCGGCGGCCGGCGGGAGCCGGGGGGCAGAGGCGTCTGCCCGGTACGTCCTGCAGGCGGCCGGTTGCGCGCACGCGCCGGACCTTCGTCCTCGTCCCGATCCTGCGGCGGTTTGCCGTCTTTGAGCTTGATCGGGGCGTTCGGATCGCGCTCGCGGTAAATGCGGAAAAATCCGAACAGCAGCGTGACCCCGGTGGTGATCGCCATCGTCGGGAAGCCGTTGATCAGCGGGGTACCGATGTTGAGCAGCTTCGACAGGGTGTCGGAACCGCCGGAGCCACCACCGCTCACCAGCACCACGCACGGCACCGTGATGGCCAGCACCAGCGGAGGCTGCACCATCGGGCCGAACAGAGCGCGTCTCTGCACCGCGCCGACCGCGATCACGGCCCCGAGGAAGTACCCCGCCTTGAAGACGAAATCGAGGCTGCCCTTGATGTTCTCGTCGATGATGGCGCCGAGCACGGCCAAGCCGAAACCCACGAGCACGGCCGCCCACCAGGGCAGCCCGCGCCTCGCGCCGACGACGAGACGCTCGTCCCAGGGCACGGGAGCATCATCGGCATCAGGATCGCTCTGGCGATCGCGTATCGCGGTCACAAAGCACACCGTAGCCCGTACTTGTCAGGATCTTGGCGGCACTGCCGGAGACGGCACTCAGCAGCCACTCAACCGCGTGATCCCTTGTGCTGTCGAGTGGCACCCGCCGACTCGACCCTCCGCCCGGTACGTGCGGCTCTCTGCCCCGCCAGTCAACGCTCTGACCAGCGCTCATACCGACAGTATGGACAGTCGGGCCGCTCGCCGGAGCAGCGTCTGCCCCAGGCTATGCCACTCCGAGAGTTCTGTCGCACAAGCACCCATGACGCGTTCCGGAATATCCGTCACACTGGGAACTTGACCGGAAATTAACGCGACGCCCGCCGCGACTGGCAAGCGACTCTGCCCGCACGATGCCGGAATCATGCCCTTTCGCTCCCTCTGATGCCCCACACCTTGCCCCTTTCGCGTCGACCCGCCCTCACTCCTTTCCCTGAGTCCACCCCGCCTGCACCATCGTCGGCGCACCCCTGGCGGCTGATGACCCTGTCACGCTCGCCCTCCATAGCCGAGCGCCCGCGGCCATCCGGTGCCCACCGCTGCCTCGCGCCGGCGACGCAGTCCGCTGGCGACGCCCAGTACCCAGCAACGGTCCGAACGGTCGGTGTCCCATGGTCACCACGATCAAACCATCGATACCGCACATTCGCCTCCGCGCCACCACCACCGCGTGCCCGCCAAACCCGGCACCGGAAGGCCATCACAACGCACGGCCGTCGCGAATCGACGAGCCAAGGTTGATCCGCGCTGCCAAGGCCGAGCCGCCCGGCCTGCGCCGAGCCGCCTTGCCGGACCCGCGCCCGTCCGCCGCAAAGCCGAACCGTTTCGCCGAGCCGGCCCGGCTCGAGGGATCCGAGCCCACCGACTGAAGCCGAAGCGCCCAGTCTGACCCGAACCTGCTTGCCCGAGCCGAATCGCCATCGCTCGAAACCCGCCCGACCGTCCGTTGATCCACCGACCCGACGAGCACCGATCGACAAGACCGCCCAACGAATCCGCCGGCCAATCCCGGCCCACCATGTCCGATGCAAAGCCTGCCTCGCCAATCAATCCGCCACGCCCTCCGCGGCGAACCCATTGGCAACCCGCGCAACCGTTGCGCGACAAGCCTAGCGAACACATGAAGCCCAGTTCCGGCTCAGCTAGCTGTCACTTCGTCTCCCTTCCGTAGCTGCGGAACCGGTGCCGGGCTGCCGGACGCATCGGTAAGTGGTGCCACGGTGGTGCGAAACGCCTCCAGCGCCTCCAATTCCCGCCGTCGCGCGGATACGAAGCGCTGCAGATGCGTAGTGGACAGGTTCAGGGCCTCCACGGCATTTCCGGCCGCCCGGTGCGCTGCGGCCGCACCGGTCCGGACCTGTTCCACGTCTTCCACGAGCGCTCGATCGCTGGCCGCGAACAACGCGGCCGAGGCCAGCACCCCGAATCCGGTTGGTCCACAAAGGAACACCCGGCGGTCGATGAGCCAGCGCAGCAGCTCCGGGTCGGTGTCCAGTGCGGCGACCACGGCCGCATCGGACGGGACGAACATGATCGTGCCGTAGA
Organism: Amycolatopsis sulphurea; assembly: GCF_002564045.1. Classification (NCBI taxonomy): domain Bacteria; kingdom Bacillati; phylum Actinomycetota; class Actinomycetes; order Pseudonocardiales; family Pseudonocardiaceae; genus Amycolatopsis; species Amycolatopsis sulphurea. Next base: position 3,616,529 of record NZ_PDJK01000002.1, read on the forward strand.
TCGCGTCCGCCCAGCGCTGGTAGCCCTTGCTCGCCAGCTCCGCCGCGCGGGAACGCAGCTGCCGGACATGGACGCGCAGTGCGTCGAGCCGCTCTTCGGGGTCGTCGGTCTCTACTGCCTCCGCCCAGATCGCCATGCTCGCCTTTGCGTCGACCGGAACCGCCCGGCCGCCACCGACGTTGAGCACCAGGTCCGGTTTGGCGCTTCCGCCGCCGCCGAGGTCGGTCTGGAGGGTGAAATGCAGTCCTTCCCGCAAGCCCAGCGCTCGCGCGGTTTCCACCAGTACCTGTTCGCCGAGCTCGCCCCGGCCGTGGATGGACGCGAACGCCACCTCGTACCGGCGCAGAGCGAGTTGCTGCTGATCGCCCTTCGCTCGTTCGGCCGCGACGAGGCGCGCGGCCGCGTCGGCCCGGCGCATCCCGTCGTTGTACAGCCGCCACAGCACGGCGACAGCGACGCACAGGATCAGTGCGAGCACGACTGCCGCGGTGGTGATCACCGTTTCCACCCGGGCCTCCCTTCCGTCGGGGTGTCGGTCGAGGAGACATCATGGCGGAGCCCACCGACAAAAACCGGCACGGGCGTTCGCACTCCGTAGCTGACCAGTGAGTTCACTATGTCGGGGACGGCGTGTCCGGAGCAACCCTGATCGGCTTCGTACACACGTTCGAGTGGGATACCGGCGAGCCTGCGGCATTTCGTCGGTCTCGGCTCCTAACGTGGTCGTCGTGATCGTTCTCCACACTTCCGACTGGCACCTCGGCCGCACGTTCCACGGCGCCGACCTGCTCGCCGAGCAGGAGGCCGTCCTCACGCACATCGCCGAACTCGTCGAGCGCGAGGCGGTCGACGTCGTGGTGGTGGCCGGCGACATCTACGACCGCGCGGTGCCCTCCGCCGAAGCGGTCCGGGTCGCCACGACCGCGCTTACCCGCATTCGCCGGGCGGGCGCGGAGCTGGTGCTGACCCCGGGCAACCATGATTCGGCGGCGCGGCTCGGCGCGTTCGCGGACTTCGCGGCAGCCGGTGGCCTGCACCTGCGGGCGACCGTCGCCGGTATCGCGGAACCCGTTCTGCTGCAGGACGAACACGGTCCGGTGGCGTTCTACGGCCTGCCCTACCTCGAGCCCGAGCCGTCGCGGCATGCGCTGGGCGTGCCGGAGGCGCGTGGCCACACCGGTGTGCTCGGCGAGGCGATGCGCCGGGTGCGGGACGATCTGGCCGGGCGCCCGGCCACCCGGTCGGTGGTGCTGGCGCATGCGTTCGTGACCGGTGGCGAGCCCAGTGAGTCGGAGCGGACCATCGCGGTCGGTGGTGTCGAGCAAGTGCCCGGTTCGGTGTTCGACGGCGTGGATTACGTCGCGCTCGGGCATCTGCACGGCCCGCAGATCCTCGCCGAACACCTGCGTTACTCCGGCAGTCCGCTGGCCTACTCGTTTTCCGAGGCGAGGCAACGGAAATCGGTTTGGCTCGTGGACCTCGACGGCGACGGTCTCGCCGGCGTGCGACGGCATGAGCTGCCGGTACCGCGGCCGCTCGCGGCCCTTTCCGGGGAACTGACCGCGCTGCTCACCGATCCGGACCACGAGCAGTGGTGTGAGCATTTCCTCTCGGTCACCGTCACCGACCGGGTCCGTCCGGTCGATGCGATGCGCCGATTGCGGGAGCGATTTCCGTATGCAGTGCACCTGGACTGGCGGCCGGAAGGAGGAATCCCCGGTGCGGAATTGAAGTACGCGGAAGCGGTGCGCGGCCGCAGTGATGTCGAGATCGCCCGGAGTTTCCTCGATGATTGCCGAGGCGCCGCCCCGAATGAGCGGGAAGAGCGGCTCGTGCACCTCGCGCTCGAAGCGGCGAACCGGGCGGAGGTGGCGAAACTGTGAGACTGCACCTGCTGGAAGTGGAGGCATTCGGCCCGTATGCGCGTCGAGAGGTCATCGATTTCGACGCGCTCGGCGCCGACGGCCTCTTCCTCCTGCACGGCGACACCGGCGCGGGCAAGACCACGTTGCTCGACGCGATCGCCTTCGCGTTGTTCGGTGTGGTGCCGGGCGCGCGCGGGGACGTCAAGCGGCTGCGGTGCGATCTTGCGGGGTCCGAGCAGCGCACGGAGGTGGTGCTGGAGCTGACCGTGCAGGGGCAGCGGCTGCGGATCGTGCGCAGTCCGGAATACGAACGGCCGAAGAAGCGCGGCGCCGGAGTCACCACGCAGCAGGCCCGGGTCTCGCTGACCTGGATCGGTGCGCCACCGACCGGGCTGCCACCCGACGGGCTGATCCGGATCGACGAGGTGGCGCGTGCGGTCGAGCGTCTGCTGGGTATGACCGCCGCGCAGTTCTTCCAGGTCGTGCTGCTGCCGCAGGGTGAGTTCGCGAAGTTCCTCCGCAGTGACACCACCGAGCGGGAGAAGCTACTGGAGCGGCTCTTCGGCACGGAGCGGTTCTCCGGCGTCGAACGCTGGTTCGCTGACCTGCGCACCGAGCGTGGCCGGGAGCTGGAGAAGCGGCAGCTGGAAGTACGCGAGCTGCTGGCCCGCTACGTACAGGAAGCCCAGCAGGATCCGCCGGAAGAAGGGCGTGCGGACTGGGCGGAAACCGTGCTGGCCGAGGTCGCCACTCAAGCTCTGGCGGCCGAAACCGAAGCGGAACAAGCACGTTCCGCGTCCTCGGCGGCGGATGCCTTGCTACGAGAAGCTGAGGAGGACGTGGAGAAGATCCGCCGCGTCCGCATCGCGCACACCCGGCTGGCGCAGCTCGCCGAGCAGGCGGATGAACGGGCCGGATGGGTCGACGAGATCGCGGCCGCCCGGCGGGCGGCCGCGGTGGTGCCCGAGGTCGAGCTGCTCGAACGACGCACCGCCGAGCTCGGCGACGCCCAGATACGCGAGGCAGAACGCAGTCGCGACCTCGCCGGTCTGGGATTCGATACCGCCGGATTCGCCGTGGCCGACCTGCGGGAACGAGCGGGTTCGCTGCGGGAGGAAGCAGGGGCGCTCGCCGAGCTGGCTGCGGAAGCCCGGCAGCAGGAGGTCGACGAGCAGCGCCAGGCAGCACAGGCCAAGGCCCTCGAAGAGGCCGCCGGGCAGGTTGCCGATGTCACGGAGAAGCTAGCCGTGCTGCCGGACCAGCTCGCTGCGGCGCGGGCTGCGGCAGGAGCGGCCGGTGAAGCCGCGGCCAAATTGGACGGCGCAGTGGCGAAGGTGGATGAGCTGACCGCCGTGGCTCGTGCCGCCGAGGAACTGCCCGCCGTGGTGGCCAGGGTCGAGCGTGGCGAGGAGAAGCTTCGAGAAGCGGTCGATGTGCACCAGTCGGCCCGGCAACACCGATTGGATCTGCGGGAGCGGCGATTGGCCGGGATGGCTGCGGAACTGGCGTCCGGGCTGGCGGACGGCGCGCCGTGTCCGGTCTGCGGTTCGGCAGCGCACCCGGCGCCGGCCGGGCACGAGGTCGAACTGGTCGATCCCGCCGAAGAACGGGCCGCCGAAGAGGCCGAACAGCGGGCTTCGGCGATGCGGCAACGGGTGGTCTCCACCTTGGAGGAGGTCAAGGCCCGAGCCGAGGTATTGCGCGAACGGCTGGACGGGCGAACCGCCGAATCGGTGGCGGCCGAGCTGGCCGGAGCACGGGCGGCGGTTGCCGGGCTGACCGAACAGGCCCAGCGCAAGGACCGCATGGCTCGGCAGGTCGGCGAGCTGGAACTTCAGACGGAACAGCTGGCCGAGCGCCGTCGCCGGGCAGAACAGGCAGTGACCGAGACGACCGGCGAAATCCGCGCCTTGGCGGAGCGGCTCGCCGAACGCGAGCAGCGGCTGGTGGCCGGCCGGGGCGACTTCCCGGATGTTCGCACGCGGCGGCAGCACCTCCTCACTGTCGCCGGTGCCTTCGACGAGACCGCCGAGGCACGGACTGCCGTCGAAAGCGCGGAGTCCCGTCTCTCCGAGCAACGGGGTGTTGTCGAGATTTCGTTGCACGCCAAGGGTTTCGCCACCCTCGAAGAGATGCGCGCCGCAGTCCGCGAGGACGAACAGATCACCAAACTCGAACAGGGTCTCGCCGAGGCCGAGGCGATGACCGCCGGTGCGCGCGAGCTGCTTGCGCAACCGGACCTGTTCGGGATCTCGCCGGACGACGTCGTGGAGGTCGCGCCGAAGGCCGCGGCCGCCAAGTCCGCACGCGAGCGTGCGGAGACGACATACGTGCGCCGGCAGGCGCTGACTGCGCAGCATCGGGAACTGGAGAAACTCGCCGGCCGGATGGGCAAAGCGCTTGCCGAACTGGCTCCGGTCGAAGAGGAATACGCCGAGCTGCGCGCACTGTCCGAAGTGGTCAATGGGCGGGGGCAGAACGCCCGGAAGATGTCGTTGCGTTCGTACGTCCTCGCTGCCCGGCTGGAGGAGGTCGCGCTCGCCGCGAGTGCCCGTCTGCGCACGATGAGTCAGGGGCGGTACTCGTTCGTGCACTCGGATGCCGCAGGTGCCCGCGGCACTCGCGGCGGGCTGGGGCTCGACGTGCTGGACGACTATTCCGGCGCCATCCGGCCGGCGAAGACGCTGTCGGGTGGGGAGTCCTTCCTGGCGTCGTTGTCACTCGCACTGGGTCTTGCCGACGTCGTCGCAGGCGAGACCGGTGGTGCTCTGCTCGACACGCTCTTCGTGGACGAAGGCTTCGGCACCCTCGACGCCGAGACCCTGGACGTGGTGATGAACATCCTCGACGAACTCCGGGCCGGCGGCCGCGTGGTCGGTCTGGTGTCCCACGTCGAGGAGCTGCGCCAACGCATCCCGACCCGCCTCCGGGTGCGGAAGGCGCGTGCCGGCTCGACCGTGGAGCTGACCATGGCCTGACGAACTCAGCGCCGGACGCTGAACAGCAGTGGTGGCCTTCGCACCCGGTCAACCGGCTGAGACGGCGGACGTTGCGGCGTATGGTGGCCGGCTTCCGGCTTCGCCGTTCCCGGTTTGTTGTTCTCGGTTTGCCGCCCGACGCGCGCTGGAGTTGGGCTGGCTTGTCTGGCCGAGCAGTCTGCCCCGGCCCCGGCAGGCTGCTACGGTCCGATTGCCGAGACGGCCTTCCCACGGCTGGCATCGGATGGTGTGCTCCGGCCGAAGCCGAAGCCGAAGCCGAAGCCGAAGCCGAAGCCGAAGCCGAAGCCGAAGCCGAAGCCGAAGCCGAAGCCGAAGCCGAAGCCGAAGCCGAAGCCGAAGCCGAAGCCGAAGCCGAAGCCGAAGCCGAAGCCGAAGCCGAAGCCGAAGCCGAAGCCGAAGCCGAAGCCGAAGCCGAAGCCGAAGCCGAAGCCGAAGCCGAAGCCGAAGCCGAAGCCGAAGCCGAAGCCGAAGCCGAAGCCGAAGCCGAAGACCCCCCACGGAGCGGTTGCCGGATCCGGCCGTCAGGCGGGCTGTTCGTGGGTGAGGAGCCAGCGTTTGGTGTCCGTACCCCAGCGGAAGTTGCCTAGGGCACCGCCGGTGCGGATCACCCGGTGACAAGGGACGAAGAGGGCGGCAGCGTTACGAGCACAGGCCGAAGCAGCAGCGCGAACGGCGTTCGGGTTGCCGGTCATGCCGGCGTACTCGGCGTAGCTGACGGGGCTTCCGGCAGATACTTTCCGGAGCATTTCCCAGGCGTGCTCGCGGAAAGCGCCGGAGCGTTGGCGGACTTCGACGTCTGCGATGACGTCCAGGTCGCCGGCGTGGTAGCGGTGCACGGCCGTGCTGACCGGGCCGAGGTCCCGGCGTTCGGCCAGTGTGGCCGGGGCCAGCGCCGGGGAAATGAGCGGCGTCAGCTCGGCGACGTCGGCGGTCCAGCCGGAGGCGAGTACGGCGCCGTCGCCGGCCACCACGGCGGTGAACGGCCCGGCCTTGGTGTCCATAGTGGACCAGAAAGCAGTGCTCACGAAAATTCTCCTCGAACGGCTTGAACAGCGAGAGTACGGAGGTACATGCCCGCATACGAACTCCACGGTCGCCATGCGCGTGCCGAAGTCGCCAGGTCGATGCCCAGCGCATCGGCACCTTGCCGTACGGCGGGATCGGCGGACAGCAGCACGTCGGGCGAGCCGAGCAGACGCATCACGACGTAAGCGGTGGTCGCCGGATCAACGCCGGTGGCGAGCAGGTCATCGCGCAGCTCGTCCGGGTCGCGGCCGACGTGCAGGTCGAGGCGTCCATCGGCCAGCGCGGTGGCGGCTTTGCGGACCAACGGTGTCACGTCGGCGTCGGCGACTGCCTCAGGTGTCGGGAACAGGGTGGTGAGAGTGTCCATCGGCGGCTCGGACGATCGGCGGGCGCAAGGCGGGACGGACTCGGATACGGCGGCACGGGGCGCGGCGGCCCCGGATACGGCGACGGGGAAGCTGGGCCCGCTCTCCACTGACGATGGGGAATCAGGCTCGGTTGAGTGAGCCGCCTCAGCCGGGAGCGGTCCCCCGAGACGCGCCGAGGACAGCTCGTGCAGGTGCGGCGAAGTTGGCTCGCTGCAGAGGACCGGCGAGTCCGAGCCGGGGCGGACCGAGTCCCCCGCACGGGTCGGGCCGGGTCCGTCCGAGGTCGGCTCACCGAGGTGAAGTGACAGCGGCTCACCGAGGTGGACGAGGCGCGCCGCGCTGTTTCCCAGCAAGGTCCGGAGCAGGACTTCCGAGCCATCGACCGCGCCAGGAACCCGGACGCCGGGGGTGGCGGTGACGAGAGGGGCCAGCGCCGGGTCGGCGGCCAGCACCCGGGCGACGGCCTCCGGATCCGCGTCCAGATCCAGCAACCGGCGGATCCGGGTGACAGCGCTGCCCAGGTCACGCAAGTCGGTCAGGGCCAGGTCACAGCGGACATGGTCGGGCTGAGGGCAGGTCCAGAACACGCCGGCGCCGTGGGGCAGCCGGAGCGTACGGCCGTAGCCGACGACAGTAGCACCGCCTTCGAAGGCTTCGATGCCGCGAAGCGCGCCTGAAGCGTGGTAGCGCAACACACCGTGTACGTCGAACGGCGCGCGGAACGGCAGGCGCAGGCTAAGGCGCGTCGCGGTGCTTGGTTCGCCGCGACGGCCCCGGCGGAGGCTCGCTGCACGTAGCTGGGACGGCGTCGTCGCGAAGACCTCGCGGATCGTCTCGTTGAACTGTCGGACGCTCGAAAAGCCCGCAGCGAACGCGACGTCGGTGAGAGGTAGCTGTGACATCTCGATCAACAGCCGCGCCGAATGCGCTCGGTGGGCGCGTGCGAGAGCGAGTGGGCCGGCGCCCAATTCGGCTGTCAGGACGCGGCCAAGCTGGCGCTCCGAGTAGCCGAGCCGTCTTGCGAGGCCGGGTACGCCGTCGCGTTCGACGAGGCCGTCGGAGATCAGTCGCATTGCGCGGGCGGCCAGGTCGGCGCGGACGTTCCAGTGCGGCGACCCCGGTACGGCATCGGGCAGGCACCGGCGGCACGCGCGGTATCCGCCGGCCTGCGCGGCCGCCGACGTCGGGTAGAAACGCACGTTCTGCGCCTTCGGCGTGAGCGCTGGGCACGACGGGCGGCAGTAGATCCCCGTGGTGCGTACGGCCATGATGAACTGGCCGTCGAACCGCTGGTCGCGGGCGGTGACAGCCCGGTAGCAACGCTCGGTGTCGCGCCAGACCGGAGTGCTCGTGGAGGCCATGTGTTCGATGATGCCAGCAGGTGAGGAGGCCGACTGGCGGGAATCCGACACGACGCTGCACGCCCGCTCACCGGGTCGCCGGTGACCGGTGCGGGGCACGTAGACTCACTCGTCGTGAGTCTCACCCTCGGCATCGTCGGCCTGCCCAACGTCGGCAAGTCCACCCTGTTCAACGCGCTGACCCGCAACGACGTGCTCGCCGCGAACTACCCGTTCGCCACGATCGAGCCGAACGTCGGGGTGGTGCCGCTGCCGGACCCGCGGCTGGACAAGCTCGCCGAGGTCTTCTCCTCGGAGAAGACGGTCCCCGCTGTGGTGTCCTTTGTGGACATCGCGGGCATCGTGAAGGGGGCTTCCGAGGGAGCCGGGCTCGGCAACAAGTTCCTGGCCAACATCCGCGAGGCCAATGCGATCTGCCAGGTCATCCGGGTGTTCGACGATCCGGACGTGGTGCACGTGGACGGCCGCATCGACCCGTCCAGCGACATCGAGACGATCAACACCGAGCTGATCCTCGCCGACCTGCAGACGCTGGAGAAGGCGCTGCCGCGGCTGGAGAAGGAGGCCCGGACCAAGAAGGAGGCCCGTCCGGCGCTGGAGAACGCGCAGCAGGCCAAGGAGATCCTCGACGCCGGGCGCACGCTGTTCCAGGCGCAGAAGGAGATCGACGCCGAGTCGCTGCGGGAACTGAGCCTGCTCACCACCAAGCCGTTCCTCTACGTCTTCAACGCCGACGAGAGCATCCTGACCGACGAGGCGCGTCGCGAGGAGCTGACCAAGCTGGTCGCCCCGGCGGACGCGGTGTTCCTGGACGCGAAGGTGGAGGCGGAGCTGCTCGAACTGGACGACGAGGAGTCCGTGCGCGAGCTGCTCGAATCCGTCGGCCAGCCGGAGCCGGGCCTGCACGCGCTGGCCCGCGCCGGATTCCACACGCTCGGCCTGCAGACCTACCTGACCGCGGGCCCGAAGGAATCCCGCGCCTGGACGGTTCCGCAGGGCGCCACCGCCCCGCAGGCCGCGGGCGTCATCCACACCGACTTCGAGCGCGGCTTCATCAAGGCCGAGGTGGTCTCCTTCACCGACCTGGTCGAGGCGGGCTCCATGGCCGCCGCCCGTTCCGCGGGCAAGGTCCGAATGGAAGGCAAGGACTACGTGATGGCCGACGGCGACGTGGTCGAGTTCCGACACGGTGCAACCTCAAGTCTCACCAAAAAGGCGTAACCGTGTCGGAAGCCCGCGAGGCTTCCAGCACGTAGTGCGCTCGGCCGAGCGGGTCCGACTTCAGGTCGCCCCCGGCCAGCGCTGAACCCGCCAACCGGGGCCTCCGACGGGGATGGAGCCCCGGCGTGAGCCACAAGTCTCTCACTCCGCACGACATTCCACCGCTGTCCGTCAACGCGCTCGTCGAGCGCTGGTCCGATGCTCGTTGTCGAGCGTTCCTGGCTAAGCACAACGGCGAGGAGTCGAACCCGCGCGATCTGTTCGCCGAACTCGCTTACGGGGTCCGGATCGCGGAGGAGGCCACGGCCAGCCGGTGGTGTGTGATCGCCGAACTACTGCGCTTGGGCGCGGTTGATTCCTGGCACCAGGCGGCCGACGCGATCGGCGCCACCGAAACCGAGGCCAGGGACGGCTTTCACACCTGGGTCGCGGCTCAAGCGGCATTACGGCTTCGAACCGGAACCGTCGGACTCACCGAGGCCGACGCCACGGAGCTGTACGCGTTTGTTCGAGACGGTGGCCTGGTGAGTATCGAGGTCGTCCACTGGGCGCTCAATTCTGCGCCGATTCCGCGGGATCGACGTGACGCGTCCAGCCTGGCAATCGTCCTGGTTGGACTCGCAAGCCACGCGGACCCCGACGGCTGCAACGCTTTCCCCTCGTTGGCAACGCTGACGCGGTACACGCGCCTGTCGGAGCGGTCCGTCCGCTATGCCCTGCGTTCATTGCAGGAGCTGAACCTGATCAGGCCGTCGGACCCGGAGATCGTGGCGGCGTACGTGAAGCGGGCCGACCGGCGACCCAACGGATACAACCTCGCGGTGCATCGCCGCGAGGATTCTGTGGATAGCTCGTCCGGCGAGGGGCAGAGTGTGCCACCCGCTGAACAGTACGGGGAGCAAACAGCGCAGGCACGAGGGGCAGACAGCGACACCACGAGGGGCAGCGCTTGCCCCCGAACCGTCCTGGGAACCGTCCTGTGCGCGCCCGCCCGCCCGAGGCGCGCTTGCCGCCACCGCCGCCGTGCGGTCAGTGCGACGCTCGCTCCACCGACCCCGTCTCGGCCCGAGTCATCTGGCTCGATGCCGACCGAATGCGGTCAGCACCGTGCCCCCGCTGCCACCCGGCCACCAGCCGCGCGGGAGGTGCCCGGTGAACGTCGATGTTCTCGACAAGGTCCGCCAGGCCGTCGCCAGCGCGCACGCAGCTGGCCACCGCACGCCGGGCCGACCGACGCTGATGAAGATGACCGGCGCGACCGACTACCAGGTCCGCAAGGCTTTGGACGCCCTCGGCGAAGACGAACCGCCAGCTGGCGCCAGTGCTGACGAGCCAGGTGAAGCCGAACCAACGATGGCTCTCCCCGAGCCTCCGCGTGATGCAGTCGTGCGGCTTCCCCGACCCTGGCCGCTGATCTTCATCGGGCTCGCTGCGGCCGTGGCGATCTGGGGCGGCTGGGTGCGGCTCGGCGAGCTGACCGGGTTCGGCCCGATCAACCTGCTGCCGGGGGTTGGCGGCGGCTTCACCGTGAACACGGCCGTCGTGCTGCCGTTGTCGGTCGAGTTCTACTCGGCGTACGCCTTGCGCGTGCTGCTTGCGTCGGACCGACTGAGCGAACGCACCCGGCGGTTTGCGCGGCGATCGTTCCTGGCCAGTTTGGTGGTGGGTGGTGGCGCTCAGATCGCCAGCCACATCATGGTCGCCGCCCGCGTCCCCGACGCGCCGTGGCCAGTGACCACCGTCGTGGCGTGCGTGCCGTTGCTTGTGATCGGGTTGGCAACCGGCCTGGCAACGCTGGTGAAGCGGGACGCCCCTATTGGCGGCGCTGGTGGTGATCGGCGATGAACGCCGCTCGACGGGACGGCCAGTCCGGTGTGCCCGTAGCATTCCCCGCTCAGGAGGCGTCGCCGGTCGGTGTCAGCTCTGGTGAGGTCGGCCCGGCCGGGCCGGTGCTCGACGGTGAACTGCTGACCGACGAGCAGTATCGGCGGGCGCGGCGGCTGGCCGATCTCGCGAGGTCGCGGTTGCCCGCCCGTTGGCAGGACCGCAACCACTTCGAGCGGGTTCGCGCGGACCTGGTGCGCCACCTTGTACGGGCACCGTTCCGGTATCCGGCCGCCGTCGCGCGCGGGGTGCCGATCGCGGTGCGCGTCTGGTGGTCGTGGATGTCGGTGAAGGACTTCTACGACGCGGCGAAGCAGACGCAGCAGCTGGCGAACCGGTACGAAGAGATCCACCGCTTCCGGGTGCGGCGCCGCTGGTGGACGCTCGCCACCACGGCCACCAGCGGTGGCGGCCTCACCGTCGCGAGCCTGGTGGAAGGCCCGGTCGTCTGGTGGATCGCGGGTGGTGCGGTATCCGCCGGGCTGGCGGTCGCCGGACGCCGCAAGGACGGCTCGGGCCGGTCGGCGGTAATCCGGCCGCGCAGCATCGCGTGGGCGATGGACGGCAACAACCTCGTCACCGCCTTCCGCGACGCCAGGCTCATCGGCAAGGACGACGGACTCGCCTTCGTCCAGCTGCCGAAGCGCGACGGCACCGGCTGGGCGGTCGAAGTGGACCTGCCCGCCAGCCGGAAAGCCAGCACCGCGATCGCGAAACGCGAAGACCTCGCCTCCGCGCTGGCCGTGGACGAAGTCCAGCTCATCGCCGAACGCGTCCGCGGCAAAAGCGGGCACGCGGGACGGCTTTCCCTCTGGATTGCCGATGACGACCCCTACGCTGCGAAGCCGCTCGACTCGCCCCTCGGGGAGGTCGAGAGCTGGGACTTCTGGCAGCCCACGCCGTTCGACACGACCGCGCGCGGACAGCTCGTGCACCTGTCACTGGTGTGGACCTCGCTGCTGGTGGGCGCGATCCCGCGCATGGCAAGACCTACGCGCCCGGATCCCGGTCACCTCCGCCGCCCTCGACCCACACGTCCGGCTCATCGTGGCCGACGGCAAGGGCGGCAAGGACTGGAAGCCGTTCGAGCTGGTGACTCACCGGTTCATCCCCAACGCCCGCGCCGAGGCGATCATCCGGCTGGTCGCCGTGCTAGAAGAGACGGCGGCCGACGTCGAGACCCGCTTCGGACGACTCGCCGAGATGGACGACGAACTGTGCCCCGAGTCGAAGGTCACCCCGGAGCTGACCCGCAACCTGGTTCACGACATGCCGCTGACCGTGATCGCGATCGCGATCGCTGAGATCCAGAACTACCTCGAAGACGACAGCCCACTCGACCCCGACCAGCCCAAAGGCAAGAAGCGCGGACAACGCGTCCTGGAACTGCTGACGTTCATCGCGAAAACCGGCCCCGCGGCCGGTTTCGTGTTGATCGTCGCGACGCAGAAGCCCGACTCCCAAGTCATCCCCGACAAGCTGCGCAGCCAACTCGGCGCCCGCTTCGCCCTCAAGGTCATGACCTACCAGGCCAGCGAGACCATCCTCGGCGCCGGGACGTACAAAGCCGGAATGGACGCCTCCAAACTACTCAAATCCCACTGCAGTGTCGGGCTTCTCCTCGGTGCGGACGGGGAAACCGACCTCGACGCCGGCGACGCAATCACCGTGCGAACCCACCTGCTGCCCATCAAAGACATCCGCACTGCATGCCATCGAGGCCGCGCACTGCGTGAGATCGCCGCAACGCTGACCGGCGACGCGATAGGCGCTCGGAATATCGGAAGCCTGCCGGACGACGTCGCCCGGCGAATCGAGGAGACCGCGGCAACGAGCGAACCGGACACGACCTTCGAGGCCGTGAAAGAACCCGAACTCCCCGAAATTCTCAGCCTCCTGATCGACGTCATAGGCGGTCACGAGACTGGACTCGTTGCCACAGCTGAACTCGCCAGCCGCATCAGCTGGGACGCCAAATCACTCGGTGAAGCACTACGCCGCGCTGGGATTCCCGCAGCAACGCCACCCCGACAACGGATCAACGGCTCGCCATATCCTGTTTCCGTCACCGATCTGAGCGCAATCCGGGCCGGAGTCGTCGGCTGGCTGGACGGCTGACCCAGGTTGGGTCCGCACAGCTCAGTGCGGACCCAACCGATCGCCATTGCGACTAAAGTCGGGACTCGCGCGGCTGTGAACAGCGAGAACCGCCTACAGCGCGACGATTCCGGACGTTCGGACCACCTGCGAAACGTCCGCACAGGTCCGCACGAGCCCTGGTCTGTCAAGCCGCTCATACTATTTCGACTCGCAGGTCGAGCGACGCTGAATTGATCTCGGCGGCGGACACGCGCTTGACCGGTCGCCCGCTTGTATCGCCCGACCTTGTGCGAACCGCTACTCCACCTGGGTGACAACCGCCGCTCCCAGCGAGAAGCCTTCTTCATCGAGGTCATATTGCTACCCTCGGCAGCCGAGGGAACGCAGGAAGGCACCTCGGAGTCTCATGGAGGGAGCCGAGGAGGGCCTTGCCAGGCGGACGGGAGCGCGCTGGCTGAAGCGTCAGGGGAGGACGTGAACGACTCAATTGCGGCCAAGGCCCGGCAGGCGTTCGTTCGGTTTGACGATCTCAACGAGCGCCTTTCAGAACTGCTGTTTGTGCTGGTAACGCCGGCTGAGGCCGGTCGCCCTGGCAGCATTGAACTCCGCCGAACCGCCCGTCACGAGTTGGCGGTCGCTGCCTACTCGTCCATCACGAGGCTGGTCGGGGTGTGCGGCAATGGTCGGCCGTGGGTGCAGGTCACCCGCGGCCGGCTCATCGAGTTCTGCGACGCCAACGACGTCGGCATTGTCGTGTTGGATGCGGTCCTGGACCTCGCGCCGCGGTATCCAGAGGTCGACAGCCGCGAACAGCCACCGCTTGAACCGCTGGAGCCGTTGCCTGAGCACGACGACCTGCTCTACGTGCCGTCGCGGCCGGTGGAGTTCGGCCAGTACGTTGTGGAGCTGGAGTTGCAGCCTGACCGCGCCGGCCGACCTGTGTTGATGGCTTACACGACGCCGGAATTGCTGACCGCCTGCTGCGGTGAGTTCCAGCCGTGGGTGGCCGTCCACATGGATGACATCAAGGACGTCATCGCGGAGTCCGGTGCATCCGGCGTGCTGATGAACCCGGTGCTGGCCGAGGAGTCGCGGCATACGGCGACAGTGCAGGACTGGTCGCGACGTTCATCCATCGGAAGGGAATAAACCGATGACCATGCCGTACGGAGGCGGTGGCGGCTACAGCTACACGCCGGAAGGACTCAACAGCATCGTCGGCCAACTGCGCCACGGCGCCAAAGCACTCGACGGCGTCGCTGCCCGTGCCGTCCAGGGTGTTGACGCTGGTACCTCGTCCGACGTTGTCGGGACCGTGCTGGCCGACCTGATCAAGATGGCCACCGCGTCGGCCGGAGCCCTGAGCGGCTCGGCGGAGAAAGTGCACGCTGCCAACGGTGCCTACGACGACATCGAGAACTCCCAGACCGGGCAGATCAAACGCGCTGGCCAGTCGGAGGATCCGGATACGCGGCGCGAAATGCACGTCCACGGCTGAGGGGGAGCAGCATGGGACAAGTTCTGAACACCACCGTCAACGGTGCCTCCGGTACCTGCGTGGCGGCCGCCGACTGGCTGCGCACCGTGGCGGAAGCTGGCCGCCAGGCGGCAGGCGACGTCCGAGGAGCTCGCACCACGGCGGAGGCCGGCTGGCAAGGACCGGCGAGCGAGGCTTTCCGGGACTCGATCGACAACATCGACGTCGTCGGCGACGAAATGGCCGACTGGGCGTCGCGCACCGAGCGCGGCTTGCGCGACTTCGCCGGCTCCTTGGACACGGTCATCGCCCGCGTGCAGGACGCGATGACCAAGGCGACGGCGGGCGGCCTTCAGGTCGACGGCCCGTTCATTGTCGAGCCGGACCCGGTGCCGATGAACAAGCCGGGCACGCCGGCGGAGATGTGCACCGCCAACAACCTGCATGCGGTGATCGGCACGTATCAGGGCGACATCAAGAAGTACAACGCTCTGGTCGCCGACCACAACGCAAAGGTCGCGGTCTACAACGAGTGCAAGTCGATCGTGGACGCCGCTCGGACCACCGAGGACAATGCGCACATGGCACTGCGGCAGGCGGTCCAACCGCCGGCGGGCGGCCTGAACATCGATGCGTACAAGGTCGGCACCACCGTCATCGCACGCGTGAATAGCTACATCAGCTCGTTCGAGAATCCCCGGCACGAAGCGCTGCTCAAGGCCGCACGTGCCGAGAACAACGCCCAATTCTTCGAGGGCTGGGCCAAAGGTACCTTGATCGACATGAGTGCCGACGACAAGGTGCTGCTTCAGTGGGCTGCGGACAACTCACGCGGAAACAAGTACGGCTACGAAACCCGCGCCTCACAGTTCGGCAAGTACGTCGACATGGTGCCCAAGCCCGTGCTGGAATTCATCGCTGCCTACCCTGGCAAGCGAGCCCTGCACATGCTGCCGCCGGATGCGGAAACCGGGCTGAAGACCGGGCAACGGCTGCTCAAGGGCTTGCCGTACGTGGGCAGCACGTTGACGATCGTCAACGAAGCCGTCGGTGCGGCGAATGGCGAGGAGACCTGGGGTAAGGCCGCTGCCGACTCCGGCGGCCTGATCGTCGGCGGTGCCCTCGGTGCGGCCGGAGCTAGTGCGCTGGCCGGTGCAATCTACGGCGCGCCCCTTGGGCCAGTAGGGTCGTTCGTGGTCGGCACCGTAGGCGGGATCGCCGGAGCCATCGGCGGACAGGCCGTCGCCGATTGGCTGGTGCCGAAGTGAATGAGGAGCCAAGGCAGATGCCGGACGAACAGTCCCCGAAGGATGACGAAGCCGTGGATCGCGTGCCGCCGCGTCCTGACCGTGAGACCGGAGAACCATTCCCGCCTAACGGGTTGAGCTACTTCGGCGGGAAACAAGTCGATCCCCTCACCGACCCGTATCGCGACTTGCGGTTGTCACAAAAGCCCGAACCGCCACCTGGCCTCGGACCAGTGCTGGCCTGGCATCGGGAGAGCCGCAAGGGCAAGGTGGCCGTAGCCGTGGCCGGGTTGGTGATCTTGAGCGGCGGGACGGCCGCCATTTCGCTTCTGCGCGGCTTCGGCCTCGATGCGTTGGGCTACTGGCAGATCTGGGTCATCATCCTGGTAGCCACCTTCCTCGCTACCGGTCCCTTCAGCTACCTGACGTACGCGGTCGGAGCCGACTGGCTCCTGGTGGAACGCGCCAGCTGGGGCGTGAAGAAGCGAATCTGGGTCGACCTGTACGACCTGACGAAGATCGACGCTTCCTACGGCGGCACGACGTTCCACTTGTTCCTCTACGACAATGGCGGCGGTCTGTCCCGGAGTTTTGAGGAACTGCAACGTGATCGCCGGATCTGGGACCTCGTTTACAACGGCATCCTGCACTCGGTCGTGAGTGGAGCCCAGGTGAGCAAGCAGGCTGTCGGGATCCTCAAGCTCCACGAGACGCCCGCGCTGCGGCTGCGAGAAGCTGCTCGTTCGGACGGCGTGTAGCTCGGTGGTGGACGATGTTCCAAGCGATCATTCGAGGCGTTTCAAGCCGTCCAGCACTCGTTGCATAAGCTCAAGGTCTGGTTGCTGAGGCGCTGGTGAGCGTTGCCAGGGTCTCGGTGATCTTTTGATATACGGCCGAACTCGGTGTGGCAGCACCGGAAGTACCTCCGTTGGCAACCCGTCCGGCGAGATGACCGGCAGCACGTCCGTGGCTTCCGGGTCGGCGGTCGGCCAGGCGGCTGCCTCATCAGCTCGTTCCTGTTCGACCCGCGTGATGATTGCTTCTACCGACCAGTCCGGGCCATGCCGAGAGACGCCACGTTGCCGTCGTCGCCCAGGTGCCAGACATCGGACGACCAGCACCGCGAGCACGGCGGCGACCACTACGGCGGCGAGCGCCCAGACGGTCATGGGCCGGCAGGCTGCTGTTCGTCTGTCGGCCCATGCTGCTGATCGTCAGTCACGATAGGGACGTCTGCGTCGTGGTCGTCGGCGTGGGCGTGAAGCAGTTCGCCGAGCTCGATCAGCAGCCCGGCGAACTCGTGTTGCTTCACGACCGACAGCGATTCCGTGAGCAGCTCAGTCGTGGCACGGGGGATGTGCTTGGTGACCGCGGTCATCGCGTTGACCAGCTCGCCGGTTTGGCGGTTCACGGTTCGCACACCCCGTTCGCCTCGATCACGTCTGCGAGCACGCGCAAGGTGGCACCGGTTCGGCGGATCGTCTGTGTCAGGTGCGCAGCTACCGAATTGCTGTCCGAGAGATGGCGGTTGGTCAGCACGAGCGCCGCGGTGCTGTCCGGCAAGCGCAGCACGTCGAGCAGCCCTGTGAAGCCGGGGCGCTCCAGGACGGAACCCAGAACACCGAGATCGCGGAAGACGCCGCCGAGCCGCCAACCCTCGCGTTGAGACCAGTCCCGCAGGAGGTCCGTGCAGCCGTCGGCGTAGGCCATGTCGAAGACCGCGGTGCGCACGTAGCCGTACACGGCCGGCGGTTTGCTGGCGGCCAGCTTCGGCAGCGGGAGTGTGGCCAGGCGGTCCCTGAGGTCGCAAAGATCGGGGTAGGAATTGTCGGCCACGGCTCAGAAGCCCTCGCGGAGCCGGTAGGCCAAGCTGGCCTGCGGGCAAGGCCAGGGAGCGCCGCACTGTCGACAGCAACCGGTCCTCAGCGGTTCGTGCAACACCAGCGCCAGCCCGACGAGGCAGTAAAGCTGGGCTGGTTCGGGAATCCGCGTTTCTGCCGGTGGCTGCAGCCGGTTCTTGTGCCAGCGCCTTAAGGGAGTGACTGTCGCCAGGTCCGCCACGACTCCGTCGCCTGCTTCCGTCTCGTCTACGTCTTGGACGGCGCCCCGGCGGCAGGGACATCACGGCGAACGAAATCGTGCGTGCGGCAGTTCGTCCGTGACCTCGGAGGCGAGAGGAAGATCAACCGGTCGCCGGGGCACCAGGGCGCGACGGTATGGCCGTTACTGGTCAGTAATCCGAACTGTCAGTTCGGGTATGACGGACCCGGACGATCTACACGGGCAAGCCGACCTGGGCGGCGAGGCGCGCGGCACCAGCGGACTCGTTGCGCCGGCCGCGTTCGATGACCGTCGTCAAGAGGGTGTGCGCCGCGGGGCGGAAGCGGACGTCTTCGGGCGCTTCGTGTTCGGCGGAGTTCAGCAGTTCCAGCGTCGTCGCGAAGTCGCGCCGCTGGACGTGGGCTTTGGCCTGGTCGAGGAGGAATGCCACTCGGCGTTCGATCGAGGGCGAACTCTCGTGGTCGATCTTGGCCGCCAGCCGCAGGCCTTCGACAGCTTCGCCCGATTCAACCTCGACCGTCACTGCATGCATGGCGACGTTCGTCGGCCCGAACGCCGTCCAGCAGACGTTGCGGTCGCCGATGCGATCAGCGAGCGGAACCGCCTGCCGCAGGCGATCGCGGCCGGTCCAGACATCGCCGGCGCGGACCGCCGCCACGGCGGCAATCAACAGGAGCGCACCCGACAGCGCCACAGCGTCTATGTGGTCCGCTTCCACGAGAACACGGAGGTCGCCTATGGTCGCCAACGCGACGGCTTCGGCTTCGTCCGCTCGGCGATCAGCCAGCAGCACCTGCGCCAGATTCCAGCGGGCGCCAGCCAGGCGAACCGGGTCGTCGGCCTGCTCGGCCGCTCGCTGCGCGCGATCAGCCGCGAGCAATGACAGATCAACACGGCCTACGCGCTTCGCCACTGTGCGAAGAAGACCGTACAGGTCAGCGGCCACGGCCTGCGCTCGGCGGTATTCGACATCTGACGAACTACGGATTGTGGCTTCGGTGGTGGCGATGAGCTCCGGCAGATCGGTGGTCAGCTCGCTGTAGCGGTGGGGCGATGTTTGCCAGGCATGCCAAGCGGCACGCACCTGCTGACCGAGGACGTCAACGGCGGCCGGAGTGATGGCTTGGGGTGCGGTCATGGCACGGTAAATGGCGTCTGCCGTGACGTTCGAGGAACGCCGCCTCGGCGCGGCCGGCCGGGCGGACAGCAGGTCGCCCGGTTCCACGCGCAGGACCTCGGCCAGCTGGGCGAGCACCGGAATGGTGGGGACCTTCTGGCCACGTTCGATCTGGTAGAGGTAGTCCGGCGTGATACCTGCGAGACCGGCAACGACCGTCTTCGTCTGGTGGGCGGCCGTCCGGTAGAACCGCACGCGATCGCCCACCGTCTGCGCCAACTGGTCGTTCACGATCTCGTGCCGCCTTCCACCGGGCTTCTGACCAGGACGAATCGTATCGCGCCGCATCCGGTCCGTCACGGATGGCACACTCGCGTCATGACTGTGCCCGCCGCCGCGTCCCGAACGCTCGTGCTCTGGGACGTCGACCACACCCTGATCGAGACGCGTGGCGTCGGCCGGGCGATCTACGACCGGGCGTTTCCAGCGGCCACCGGCAAGCCGCTGGCGAAGCTGGCGAACATCGCCGGACGAACCGAGCTGGACATCATGGCGGAGTCGCTGCGGCTCAACGGCGTGGAGCCGACCAACGAGGCGATGAAAACGCTGGCCGATGCCCTGGTGCGGGGCTACGAAGACGCTCGGGACGAGTTGGCGATCACAGGCCGGGCCCTGCCGGACGCCCGCGAGATACTCGAACGGTTCGCAGCCGACCGCTTGATCCACCAGGCAGTCCTGACCGGCAACCTGCGCGACGTGGCGCGGATCAAGCTGGAGACGTTCGGCCTCGCGGACTACCTGGACTTCGAGAGCAGCGCCTTTGGCGATGACCACGCCGAGCGGCCGGAGCTGGTGCAGATCGCTCGGCGGCGAGCTGAAGCACAGACCCGCGACCGCTTCGACAACGCCCACGTCGTGGTGATCGGCGACACGCGGAACGATGTAAAGGCAGCTCTGACCGCTGGAGTGCGGGTTATCGGCGTCGCGACGGGCAAGTCCAGCGAAGCTGATCTGCGGGCAGTCGGAGCTACTGAAGTCGTTGCTAGGTTGTCAGACCTCCAGTTGTAAGAAATCCCGCGTGCGCGCAACACGCTCTGTTGTCGTGGTTGTCCCTGGTACTGTCGGTCCGTCGGATACGTAGGGTGTCGCAGCGACGGCGCTCCGCAGCTACGGGGAGAGCGCACTGACGACGAGTTCGACGGGTGGAGACACGCGTGCCGCGCAAGTGGTGCGGTTCTGGCGTGCGGTAGAGATGTTCAGCCCGCAGGGGGTTCCAAAACCGAAGAAAAATTGGCGTACAAAAGCCAGCGAAATCGTATTTGATCTGGCTGTCGACGACATCCCTCCATGGGACGAGAGGCACTGGGTAGCTAGAGCAAAGCTGCCCGCGGGTAAGGTCTGGCAGTTCAGTGTTTACGGCGGAATCTATAGTCTGTCCGCTGTTCGGGAGGTATTGACCTCGGTTTTCGGTCGCGACGGTGACGAATTCGTCGAACGCGACGATTCGGAAACCGCGATGTTCGCGTTCACCCTCGACGCCGAGGGGTATCTGGCCGAGGATTCACCCGCGTTGTCCGCGTGCGCGTGGGCGATCAGCCGGCTCCGGGACCCTGGGCCGGACGCGCCGGGCTGGCTGGAAGGTTTCAGGAGCGAGGAGGAAACGTTCATCGCCGCGCTCAATCGGCTGGTCCCACCGAAGCCAGACCGTCCCGGCTCGACGGGCAACGGTGTTGCGACGAAGGCCGGCAAGGTGGTGCTCTGCCAGGTAAAGGGGGCGGCGACCGATGCGGCCTCGTCCGGCGCGAAGGCGGCGGGAGACGCGATCAAGGTGACGACGGCGGCGGCGCTCACCGCCGTGGCTGGTCCGATCGTGGGCGGCATTGCGGGCGCCACGGCTGGCACGTTCGTGGAGAAGGTGCTCACTCCGCGTAAGGCGAAGTCCGATTTGAAGACTGATGCTGGGGTCACCGCCCCGGACCAGCAGACGGCCGAGCAGCCGTCGTCGGAACCACCCCGGATGACGCCACGGCTGGTGCACGCCTTCGTGACGAGGCTTGGGCAGGCGTTGGGCGTGACCGACCTGCTCAAGATCGACGGGGTACGAGTCAAGTGCGTCCAGGTGCACCAACGGACCGCGGACGAGGCATCCGAACAGAACTTCCTGAACAGCTTCATAACCGACGACCTGCTACGTATCGAGGACGCAGTCCGCGGCGGCGACGTCGGTGCCGGTGTCAGCACCTACCTCGCCGACACGGCCTCCATTCCCGCTGGCGCCCGGATCGACGTCCGTGCACGCCCCGACGACGTCGTGACCAGGGTCGCGCCAAGCCGCATTCCTACCGGGCGTTGGCCGACGAGTATCGATCGGCCGTTGGTTGTGAGCCAGCAGTTCGCGGTCAATCAGATCATGGGCGAGTTCGCTTCGGCGTCCGGTGTATTCGCGGTGAATGGGCCGCCGGGCACCGGCAAGACCACCATGCTGCGTGACGTGCTCGCCGCGATTGTCGTCGACCGTGAGGCTTATTCACGGCACCTGAGATTGCCGTTTCCGGCGTGTCAACATGAACGGCGGCCCGTTTATTGAGAGAATTGGGTTTCCACACTCAGTACTCACAAAAACGGACCGCCTAACATGTATCATACCACTGGACTTACCATCGAGCAGATCACCGACCTGTGCGGGTTGGTCGACATGGATACCACAGCTGAGCAGCGTAGGTGGCCACCGATTCTGGGCCTGTTCAACTCGGCGGTGATCGCGCTGACATACATGCGATGCAATCGGGTTCAGGCCGAACTGGCGGAAGCGTACGAGGTATCTCAACCGACAATCAGTCGTGCGATCACCGGAATGACGCCGCTGATAGAACGTGTTCTCAGGAAGTTCGTGCCGACGGCGGACGAATTGGACGACCAGACGCAGTACATCGTGGACGGAACCCTGCTGCCGTGCTGGTCATGGGCCGATCGCCCGGAGCTGTACTCCGGCAAGCACAAGACGACCGGCATGAACGTACAGATCGCTTGCACCCTTGACGGACGACTCGCGTGGATCTCCGATCCCATCGAAGGACGCCGGCACGACACGTACTGCCTGAAGGAATCCGGGGCGCTTCTGACTCTGAATCCGGACAACTGGATGGGCGACAAAGGATACGTGGGAAATTATATGCTCACCCCGATCAAGAAGCCGAAGCACCGCAAGCTCTTGGACTGGGAGAAGGAATTCAACACCCAGATCAACAAGATTCGCTACGTCATCGAGCAGACCATCGCCAACGTCAAAACCTGGAGGATCCTGCACGCCGACTACCGACGGCCCATTGAGACCTTCGCGGAAACCATCTCAACGGTAATCGCTCTGCACTTCTATGCGGCTGCCTGAATAACCCTCCGTGCCCAGCGCATCGTCGATCTGGGAGTCGCCCATCCGACGGATGCGTTCGCCGCAAGGACCGCCCGAGTTCCGTTGAGCCCGAAGTACACCGCGACCGTACATTGGCTCCGGCCCGAACTCACCGGTTCCGAAATCGTGGTGGCCACCGCGGGAAACAAGGCGGCGGCCAACATCACCGAAGAGATCCCCGGCATCGACGCGGTGCGCGGAGCTGAGGAAGCGGCCTGCGACGCCGACTACTTCACCGAATTGGCCAGCAACGTCCTAGGCGGGAACGCCTGGGGTCTGATCGCGGCCAAGCTCGGCAAACGCGGCAACCGCATCGCGTTCGTCAAGCGCTTCTGGTGGGGCGACCCGGCCGGCAAGGTCGACGAGTCCGCCCAGGAACGGCCAAAGCCGATCAAGGGCATGAAGAAGATCCTCGACGACGCGGCCGCGCATCCGCTGACCGCGGACATCTGGGCCGGATCCGTGCGCCGGTTCAAGGAAGCCCGTGCCGAGGTCGATCGCTTGGCAACCCAGCGTCAGCAGGCCGCGGAGGCGATCGCCCGTATCACCCAGCGCAGTGCGGAACTTCCCGCCCTGCAGAGCGCTGTCGAGATGGCACGAGCGCAGACCGTCCGCCACGGCGCTGAACTCGCCGCGGCGCAGGTCCAGCTGGCCGACGCCGAGAAGGAGGTCGGCGAAGCCAATGACGCGTGCGACAGGCATGCGAAACGCCAACCGAACTTGTGGGTCATCCTCTCCACCTTCTTTCGCGCGGGACGCGAGTGGCACGAGAAGGCAGCTCGACTCGACACAGCACTCGACAACGCGAAGACGGCTGCCGACTCGCTGCGGTCGGCCATCGGCTTCCACAAAGTCGCGGCCGGTCAGGCCAGCATCGCGCAACGACACCACGAGGTCGCGTTGGAGAACGCGATGTATGAGGTGGCGGTGTTGGAACAGCGGCTCGGGCAGGCCCGCGCGCGGTGGCCCGGACGTCTGCCGTATCGACCGGATTTCGCTACCGACGACGAGTTCCACCTGTGCGCTCCCTGGGCCGACGCCGCGTACACCGAGGCCCGTAACCGGCTGTTCCTCGAAGCGCTCCGTCTGCACAAGACGTTCATCCTTGGGGCACAACCCCGGTTGAGGGACAACCTCGACGTCGCCATGGCAGTCCTGCGCGACGGGCTACAGGTGCCGACGGAGACGCTGCACATGGTGTGGCAGTCTTTGTTCCTCGTCGTTCCGGTGGTCTCCACCACCTTCGCCTCGCTGCCACGCTTGTTTCGTGGCCTGGGGCGGGAAGCGTTCGGATGGCTGTTCATCGACGAGGCCGGTCAGGCAACGCCACAACAAGTGCTCGGCGGCATCTGGCGGGCCAGGCACAGCGTGATCGTCGGCGACCCACAGCAGCTCGAACCGATCGTGTCGCTGCCACTGTCCGCGCAGCACGCCCTGCGGCGCAATAACAAGGTCGACGAGCAGTGGACACCGGAGAACACCTCCGCGCAGCGGATCGCTGATCGGTTGGCGCGGTTCGGCACGTCGCTGCCGGAACCGGATGGCAATACTCGAGTGTGGGTCGGTGCGCCACTTCGAGTGCACCGGCGCTGTGAGCGATTGATGTTCGGCATCTCGAACGACATCGCCTACGGTGGCGACCTGATGATCTACGGCACCCAAGTCAACGGCGACTATCCGGGCCACAGTGCCTGGATCGACGTGCACGGAATATCAAGTGACAATTGGGTGCCGGATGAGGGCAAGGCACTGTCCGAACTGTTCGAGGAACTGCGACGGGACGGCGTCGGTCCCGGGGACATCCGCGTGATCAGCCCGTTCCGCGACGCCGTCCGGGGCGCCGAGGAGATAGCCCGTCATCGATTCGACTGGTCGTTCGTCAAGGACAACGTCGGCACCGTGCACACTGTGCAGGGCCAAGAGTCGAACGTGATCATCCTCGTGCTGGGCAGCGCGCCGCGCAAGACTCGGGCCCGCGAGTGGGCGGCTGAGACTCCGAACTTACTCAATGTCGCGGTATCGCGAGCCAAGCGACGTCTCTACGTCATAGGTAACCGGGCCCTCTGGCAGGACCAGCGCTACTTCGACACACTCGCCGCTCGCCTCCCGGTGCGCGCTTGGCCAGCGGATCGCCCCACCAACACGCGTCCGCGGCTGACTGGCGACCACAGGACCTCCGACGAGCGGTAGCGAACACAACCGCACAAGAAGTCCGTTGAAGTCAGCGAGACCGGATCCGCAGGCCCGGGTTCAGCCTTCTCCACAAGGGTCGCTCAAACGCCGATGCTAGACCAGCTCGTAGAGCGTGCCGTGTTTGCTTTTCATGGTGGACTCGACGGACTCGGCGAGGGCGGAGTCGCGGACGAGGAGGCCGAATTCGACGTTGCGGTTCTCCGCGCTGAATGAGAAGTTGGCGCTGGTGAGCATCAGCACCTCGTGGTCGATGACGATGAACTTGGCGTGGCTGACGACGTGCTTGCCGTTGATCAGCTGGGCGGACCGGTAAATGGTCGCCCTCGGGAACTGGGCCTTGACCTTGGCGGCGTCGGCCTTGTCTCCGTCGACGTATACGGTGACGACGACTCCAAGTTGCGGGGACGCTTCCTCGAGCACCTTCCACATCTGGGATGTCGGCTCGAAGTTGTAGGTCGCACAGACGACCGACTGTCGTGCTGCTTGGACCAGACGATGGAACTCGCTAGTGAGGTGCCCGATGGTGGCTTCATTGCCGGGCATGGTCCAGACGGGCGTGAGGTCGCGATGGATCGACTTCGCTCCGGCTATCGCTCGGAGGGTGCCCGCCGCCCGTTCGCCATCGCGAGGGCTCAGACCCGCTGCGTCAAGCAGGCGCCTGGCCGTCGCGCGGCGGACTGCGTTGACAACGGCGAGCGCCTTGACGATGTGCT
The DNA here is from genome assembly GCF_002564045.1 of Amycolatopsis sulphurea. Lineage (NCBI taxonomy): Bacteria > Bacillati > Actinomycetota > Actinomycetes > Pseudonocardiales > Pseudonocardiaceae > Amycolatopsis > Amycolatopsis sulphurea. The sequence continues at coordinate 3,641,570 of NZ_PDJK01000002.1, forward strand.
GGCCCGCCTCGAACTGGACGGCCAGTGCTTCGGCCTCACTCGCAGTTAGAAATTCCCCAAGCTTGGCGAAGGGGTCAGAGGGCATCGACGCTCCCGAAGAATCCGGGCACAGCCTCGCCCGTGGCCGTAGGAAGGTCGAGGAGGAATCGCCGGTCGAGGAAGCGGTTGGCCTTCTCGCAGGAGGTCTCCGAGGCGAACGAGCAGCAGTGACATGCTGCGCCGTGCAGAAAGTCCTCCGGAGCACTCGGGGTTCGCATCGCGCAAACAGGGTCCGACGAGCACCTCGAGGCACGTCGCAGCGCTGCGACCAGGAGCGCGTGGAGCCGTTCTGGTTCGGAGAGCGCGACTAGACCGCCGAGGGTGCCTTCGCTGTCGGACGCGGTGGTACAGATCAGTAGGCCGGCAGCAGCATCACGCTGAGGCGAGCCGGTCCAGCCGTAGATCCTCTCGCTCAGGCTCGCAGCCCCGTAGCCGCTGAACATGGCCATTTCGCGGATGAGGGCGTGCGAGAGTGTGTGCAGCAACCAGTAACGAGGTGCGGGCAGGCGAGTATCAGGGTGGACTTTCTCACCTGTTTCGGAGAAGCGGCTCTCGAGGTTCCGCTGGTGGGCCGCTCGATGAGCTTCCCACATCGGGATCGGGGGCGACAGGATCGATTTCTCCCAACTGGCGACGGTGTCGAGGTCGAGTTGGAGGAAGATTCCCTCCCCCCGATCCTCCGTCGCCGGTACCCAGGTGGGTTTGTCGTTGCGGGTGAGCTTGACCAGGCGGCTGGAGAGGTCGTTGACGCGGTCCATTTCATCGAGCCGGGTGAAGCCGAGAACGGCGTTGACCTTCTTCATCTGGTTGACCGCCACGACCCGGCTGATCATCGGGTGCAGGTCGCCGTGGCGCTGCGTCTCGGTAACCATCAGGCCGTTGGTGTTCTGTTGCTGCGGGAACAGCGCTGGCTTCTGAAGGTAGCGCCACTCCGGGACCAACAGATCGACCGGATCCCAAGCAGCGCGCTTCTCCTGTTGTTCCTGCTCGGAGTCCGCCGGTGCCAGCAGGTCGGCAACGGCGGCGGCGATGTCGCCGTCCGCCACGTCGGCCAGGTCGAGATTCCTTGCCGCAGCCAATGCCCTGATCACGTCGATCTGATTGCCGAACTGCCTGATCTGCTCGACACCGAACTCGGCCCGCAGCCGGTCGGCGAGCGCCTCCTTCTCCTCGGCCTCGGTGCGGGGCATGACGATGATCGACTGCGTGGAGGTGAACCAAAGGTTCGACGCGCCCATCATGATCAGTGCGGGTTGGGTGTCGCATTCGCCGTCGAAGGCGTTGAGATGCGGGTGTCGCCCTCGGCACCGCCGGGGGAGCTTCTCCCGGCCGACTGAGCCCTGAGCCTCGGCCATGCCTCGGGTCTGGCCGCACGACGCGCACGCGATAATCGAGCCAACGCTCCTGCCGACGTTGGCGTCACGCATCTTCATGTCGGGCAGTTCGGCCTTGGAGCACCTCATCCCTCGGTGCACCCACAGCGAGTACGGGAACTCATCGAGATGACCGTTGGCGCAGGTCAGCAGGTGCTGCGCGGGCACGGCAGGGCTGCCGGATTTTTTGGTCGACTTGCCACCACGGCCGGGACAATTCTTGTGGGTGAACTGCGCCAAGTCGGGCCTGAATGGGTGCGTGTTGGTGTAACTGAAGCGGGTTAGCGGGCCGAGATAGTCACATCCGGTGCAACGGAACCATTGCGGGAATACTCGCGCGGGGACGCCGAGATCAGAGCCTTCGTTGGACATGCCTGTCCGCTTCGGCTGCCAGGGGAACGGTCGCAGTGCGTCGACCTGCGGGCCGAGGTGCAGCCGGACGACGTCGAGCAGGCGCGGTTCGATGATCGGCAGGATGTGCTCACGGCGCTTCCAGATCGGCTCCCAGTCGTCGAGGCCGGCAGGCATGATCGAGAAGTTCGGCAGGTCCATGATCGCGCCGGGACCATAGGTGTAGAGGAGCGACGACGGGCGGGCGGAGCCGACCTTGGCGCGGTTCTTGACCATGCCTTCCTCGGCGTCGCCGAGCGGGTCAAGCAGCTCATGCTCGTCGTGCAGCATGTCGTCACCGGACTCAGGCAGCACGTCGGTCATCAGTCTTCCTCCCCGATCGGCAACGTCCAGTCGGCTACGCCTTCGGGTGCTCGAGAAAAGAGGCGCTCAGGTACTGGGCTGACCAGCAGGTTGATCTCAGGTTGGACTTCGCGCATTGAGTTCGCGATCGTGAACGGCGCTTCGAGGGATCCGCCGACCGATGCCTTGGCGTTCTCTGGGCTGATGATCAGAGGCAGGTACTTGCCGCCTTCTCCGGTGCGTTCGTAGACAAGTGTCTTGTGCATTTGCACGGCGCGCGTAGCACGCTCGCTCCAGCGTTCGACCCGGTTGACTAGCAGGTCGTTGGCTCGCTTGGTTGCTGCTTCGTCGAGCGCGGCGGCCGCGATGCGCTTCTTGAGTTTCTCGACGATCGCTTCCACAGCCGTGCGCTGGTCCTTGATCCGCCACGCCTCCCGCTCCGGTGAAAGACCACCAATGACGGAGGCTTGCAGCACCCGAGCCGCGCTGACAAGCAGGCCGTCGATACCGCGAGCCAGCGACGTCGGCGAGTACGGCGTAACCGAAAGCGCTTCGACCTGGGCGTAGAAGGTCTCGTGGTAGTGCCGGAACTGCTCGAAATGCGCGAGATCGCGAGGTCGGGCCCAGTTGCCCAGCGAAACCACCAACCCGGGCCGCACGGACGCGTCACGGCCTACGCGCGAGGAAGCCTGGATGTACTCCGCAGTGTTCTTCGGCTGCCCCACCACAAGCATCAGGCCGAGCCGCTGGACGTCGACGCCGACCTGCAACATCGAGGTCGCCAGCACCACGTCGAAGGGTGAATCGGCTTCAGCTCGTCGTGCGACCTGCGTGCCCTCCTTCCCCGCGGCGATGCGCTGGCGGGCAGCGTCAGTGGTGTCGTAGTCCGGATCGAACTCGAGCCCGAGGCGGTCGAGCGTCGCACCGATCTCCGAGGACGCAATGCGGGAGGTCAGCTCGCCGGTCTTCAGCAAGCCGAAGGTCGCGCCACGACGGCTCGGGAATCCGGAGTCCTTGCGAGGCCGCTTGACCCGGCTCTGGACGTCGTCGGCGACGTAGCGTGCCATGCCGGCCAGCTCGCGGGTGGCGTTGAAGTAGCCGACCAGCGTCATGTAGGGGTCGGCTGCGGCCCCGGCCTTGTCCAGCAGCAACTGGCCCGCGGAGAGCAAGACCTCCGAGACACGGATCTCAACGCTGGACAGGCGCACACCCTGAGCACTGACCCCGACGTAGCGACGGCCCGGGTTGTCGGCGTCTATCGGTATTTCCCGGGAAAAGAACGTGTCCGCGACATCCAGCACCTGGGGTGGAAAGATCTCGACCCGGCGGCCGTAGAGGCCGCGGACCTGATCCTGGGCGTTGCGTACCGTCGCGGTCGAGGCGACGATCAGTGGTTTCACTGGGGAGCCGTCCGGCTTCTCCCACGACGACAACGTCTCGACCACGACCTCGAAGAGACCTACCGAGGTTCCGAGCGCGCCGGTGATGAGGTGCAACTCGTCCTGGATGATCAAGTCTGGCGGACGGAGCCGTCCGACTGGTACGACCGTCGCCGCCGGTATGCCATCCTTGGCTGGGTGTGAGCCGACTTGACACGGAGCATAGTCAGCGTGGACATAGCCGTGGCGGCCGCAACGCCGGCTGACATATCCGAACAACGCGGCGGCTTCGCCCTCGCGCGCCAGCCGGGCGAACTTGTCGACTGTGGCGATCACGAAGGCCGGTGTGAGGCGGTAGATCTCCTCGTCGACGGTGAGCACCGGAAGGCCCTCGCCTACGGCTCCGCCCTTGGCGAACGGGCACCGACGTAGCTCGTCGCCGCAATGGACGAAGACCCGCCGCTGTGTGGCATCGGCCTTCACATGGGCCGCGGTAATCGGGGTGCCACACCACGGGCAGCGCTGGATCTGGAGAACTGTCAGCCTATGACGGCCGAACTCGTTGGCCTTCGTGAGCTGTTCGTCAGCCTCTTCGAATCTCTTAGGACTGACATCGGTTCCGACCCACAGGCCGATGCGGAACGGCTCGCTGCCCCAGGTCGCTTCGTCGTCACGGCGTGCGAGCTCGGCCGCGCACACGAGCGTGGTCGCCCGCTGGAATTGTTGTGCGGTCAGCAGACGCAACGTGTAGCGCATGAGGACCGCGATCCCGTCGCGGCCGTCCAGCGGCCCGGCCGCAGACTCCACAACACCCTGACGGCGGCGGATGGCAAACGTGTACGCCGCGAGACCGAGGTAAGCCTCGGTTTTGCCACCACCGGTCGGGAAGAACAACAGTTCGACCTTCGACCAGTCCTCCGAGCTGCGGATCGGCGCAGCGGGATCGGTCAGGGCGCCGAGCTGCATCAGGATGAAGGCGAGCTGGAATGGACGCCACGACGCAGATGAGGCGCCGCGTTCTGCGACAAGCTTCTGAGCCTGCTCGATCGACAAGGTGGCGTCAGCGGCTCGTGCAGCGGCAACCTGAGAAGCGATGCGCTGATCACGCATGACGCGGTTCATGAACTGGAAACACCGCAACGCTTCTCGGTCATTGGCGAGGTGCTCCAGACCCGCGGTCAGCCGCTTGTGTGCCTCCCGGGCCTCTCCCAAGACAAACTCGGCAGTTTCTTGAAGGTGGCTCGGCAGATTGGCGGTCTCCGCGTGCTGGCTGTCCAGCCACGTCCCGTAGCCATCGACAAGTGGCGCCAGTCCGGTTCGCAAGTCATCTGCGGAAGCGGATGCCAATCCGCCCATAGCCAGCAGCGCGTCTTCGACAGATCGCGCGCGGGTCTGCGCCGTTTCGGCAACGGGCAGCCAGGTCGTCTCGACCGCCGTTGCGCGACGCGATCCAGCCTTGACCGTCCAGCCAGCCGAACAAGTGCGTCCGATTGCGAATTCTAGCCGATTGCGGTACTGGAGGTTGAGCTGCTTGACCTCCTCGTCGTGCTCCGGCCAGTCGTGCTCCAGCACGTCCTGTACCGGCAAGAACACCTCCGTGCCGCCCGCATCGACCACGAGCTTGGTCTGGAACATCCACATACTCAGCGGGATCGGCATGGGCGTCTCGCGGTCGTTGCACAGCGCGATCTCGACCAGGATCCGGCCGCACGCGGGGTCGTCATATCGATCGACCCGCAGCACTATCGACTCCTGCAGCGGCACTGTCGCAGTCTGGCCTGGCACGAGGTCAGCCACACGGATCGTTCGAGGCACCTCGACTGGGGTGCGCTGGTACGCACGGATCGGGCGACCCGCTTTGGAGACCTTGTCCGTCTCGACCGTTTCGTACTTGCCCCATGACGCGATGACACGGAACGCATCGAGTTCGTCAGGCACTTGGAACCGCAGACCCATCGAAGCGGGGATCATCAGCCCCTGCTTGGGCGCACGATCCTCGGCGTCGTCATCTTCAGCGTCGGCCTCTGTCTCATCGGCCGCGTATGCCGGCACACCACGACCGTCGGTGGCAGCATCGTCGTCCGTTCGGACCTCGATCAAGTCGCGGCCGTCTGAGTCGCTGGGCGACGCCGTCGCCGCGCCGACCAACTTCACCGGAGCGATGTGCCCGACGAGGTACTGCGAGCGCGGGCTGAACGGCAGCGCCTCCTTCGGGCCGTGGATCGGTCCAAGCAGCTCCCGCTGGAGGATGTCCACGAGGTTCTCGCGTACCGCGTACGACGAACCGTCCAGGTCGTAGTTGAGCTCGTACGACGCCTGTGTACCCGCCGCCTCAGTGGTTGCCTCTGTCACGGTTACGAGTCTGTCGTAGCGGTCCGACAAGTTCCAGCTGACACCAGCGACGGGCGCCAACGGAGCAGCACCCGCTCTTCATCGAAATAACGCCCGACGACGCCGCGGCGAATACGTAGGCTCTCCAGCTGGGTGAGGAGAACCTCTCGCTTGGCCAACTCGTCAGCACCGGCGGCATCCCAGCAGTCCTGAACGGTCGCCGCTGCGAGTGGCTCGCTTCCCCGCTCCGCGTGGAGCCGTTCCACCAGGTACGGGTCGAGCGTTGTCCGGCTCAGCGTCTGTTTGCACTTCGGACAGTAGATGACGGGTCGCTTCTGGTTCGTCCCTCGACACATGTACACGTCGCAGGCGTCACATCTCGCTACACGAGACAGAAAGGGGCTTGTCGTCACCCTGTCGCGCCGCTTGCGGACCTGCGGGCTCTCTTGTGAATTCAGGGTGTTCTGCAGCGCCGTGAATTCGCTGACCGTGATTACAGCCAGTGACTCACTCGCCACGGGTGTGCCGCTCTCGTCGCGGACGACCGCGAACGGGTCGACGTCCTTGGCGTTCCTGCCCCTGCCCGGGTTGCGTGGCGTCATCCCGGCCAAGATGGGGTTCCGCAGCAGTCGGTCGACCGTGTGATAGTTCCATTCGACGTTCCCCGGCGTGCGCTTGTTCCTTCCTCCATTAGGAAGCGGCGCGCCCTCGTCTGTCAGCCACTTCGTGACGGCGTACACGGTGGCACCGTTCAGCGCCATCATGACGGCCTCGGTAAGCCAACGGAGACGCTCCGGATCCTTGACAAGCACTCGCCCTGGCCCATCTGGGTTCGCTGCTGAGAGATAGCCGTACGGGATCCCGCCGCCAGCCCAACGGCCGTCCTTGAGCAGCTGAGCGCGCGCCGCGCGGACGCGCGCCCTGATGGCCTCTGCCTCCATCTCGCCGAACACAGCGAGCATGACCGCGAAGGCGCGGCCCTGCGGGCTGGTCATGTCGATCGGGTCCTCGACCGCGACGAGCCCTGCGCCGCGCTGCTGCAGGGCCTCGTCCGCGTGAAGGAAGTCCAGTACGCGCCGTGCGAGCCGGTCCACCTTCCAGATCACCACGGCGTCGAAGCCCTCTGCTTCAAGGAGTGTGGTCCACCCCTTGCGATCTTCAGGGCGGTTGGCGGTCGCGGAGACACCATCGTCGATGAACTCGCCGACGACTTCCCACCCTCGAGCCTGCGCGTACCTGCGGCAAGATTGGAGTTGCCGAGTGATCGAGACGGACTCCTCCTTGGTGACGCTGAGCCTGGCATAGAGGGCGCACCTGCGTACCTTGTTGACGTTCACGACAGTCACTGTGTCGCACCGACGACCTTGCTTACTTCTTTCTGCGTGGCACCTCACTCCTACAGAGGAATGGCACGCTCGGCTTGGTCGCCACCAACACGGTCGCTCAGGGAGACACCCGCGAGGTCGGCCTCGACGCGATGGTCGCCGACGGCTTCACCATCACCCGCGCCATCCAGTCCCGCTCCTGGCCGGCCTCGAGCGCCAACCTGGAGTACGCCGCCGCCTGGGGCACCCTCAGCCCCGTCGCCGACAACGTGCCACGAGTGGCCGACGACATCGAGGTACGTCGCATCAGCACCCTCCTCGAACCCACCGGCCGAGCCGAAGGCAACCCAGCACGACTGCTGGAGAACACAGGCGTCGCCCACATTGGAAGCCTGGTTCTAGGTATGGGCTTCACTATCACCCCCGAGGTGGCGGCAGAGTGGATCAGCCTCGACTCGCGGAATGGCGATGTTCTCTTTCCATTCTTAAATGGCGAGAACCTTAACCAGCGACCGGATGCGTCGGCAGCTAGGTGGATTGTCGACTTCGGCCAGCGATCACTGGAGGCGGCGCGTGCGTACCCGACCCCCTTCGAGCATGTCGTTTTGAATGTTAAGCCGGAGCGCACCAAGAATCCTCGAAAGCCTTACCGGGACCGTTGGTGGCAGTTTGCTGAGAAGCAGATGTCGATGCGCAAAGCGATCGCCGAACTGCGTGAGGTGCTCGTCATCGCGTTGGTGAGCAAGACCGTCATGCCGATGCGGGTTCCTTCTGGCCATGTGTTCAGCCACACGCTAGGCGTCTTTGCCACCAAATCGTTCGCGGATCAGGCCGTACTCAGCTCGTCGGTTCACCAGCTCTGGGCTATCAAGTACGGATCAGGTATGAGGAACGATCCTCGCTACACACCCTCCGACGTGTTCGAGACCTTCCCGCGGCCTGCACCCTTCGACCCGCTCGAAATCATGGGGCGCGCTCTAGACGTGGAGCGTCGCGAGATCATGCTCCGCCGCGACCTCGGCCTGACCAAGATCTACAACCTGGTCAACGACCCTGTTGTCCAGCGTGACACAGACATCGATCGGCTGCGCGAGATCCATGTCGAACTCGACCGGGAAGTCTTGGCCGCCTACGGTTGGTCCGACATCTATCAGGCCCACGGCTTCCATAGCTATCGCCAGATGGCCCGCTGGAGCGTCAGTCCCGCCGCTCGGGCAGAGATCCTCGATCGGCTACTGGAGGAGAACCAGCGGCGCGCGAACGAAAACAAGAAGGTCGGCCGAGCCTCCGCATCAAAGGTCGGGATCCCGAGGGAAGAAGGAACCCTGTTCACCTGACTCGAACCTCACACTGACTGTGGCCTCTCGGCCTGGGGTGTACGGGCAAACCGAACCAGTCAGGCGAAGAGTGTCCCGTCCTCCCTGGGAACCTCGCTCGCCGCTACCGTGTTATCCCCCCGTTGCTCACGTTTAGCGCGGCGGTGGTTTTCCTCGAGGAGGCGATCGAGGGTCTCTGCCCGAGCAGTTGGGCTTACCGTCCATCGCTCCATCTGGCGGTAGGTGTGGAATCCATGATCGAGTTCGATGTCGTCCCAGTCGTACGCAGCTACGGTCGCCTCATCAACCTCAATGTGGATCTCACGCAGCCGATCAACGTCTCTGTCACGCAGGACGACAGGGTCGTTGACCAGGTTGTAGATCTTGGTCAGGCCGAGGTCGCGGCGGAGCATGATCTCCCGACGCTCCTCATCTAACGTCTGCCCTGCTGCCTTGAGACGGTCGGTCACGTCCGGACGAGGGAAAGTCGCGAACACATCCGACGGCGAGTAGTTCACGTCTAAGCGTATCGTCGATCCGTATTTCATTGCCCACAACTGATGGAGAGAAGATGAGAGCAGGGTCTGATCCGCGAACGAGTTGGTGGCAAAGACGCCTAGCTTGTGGCTGAACACATGGCCAGAAGGAACCCGCATCGGCATGACGGTCTTGCTCACCAACGCGATGACGAGCACCTCGTCGAGGTTCGCAATCGCCTTTCGGAGCGCCGGCCGCTTGTCACCGTATTGCCACCACCGGTCAGGCAACGGCTTTCGTAGGGCGAACGAGCCGTCTGACTTCAAACGTTGGCGCTCAGGTTTTACCTGCTCTGTGATCCGACAGAAGGGCAGCGCGTATTCCGCAGCCCGAGTTTTGGACCAGTCGTTGAAGTCGATGACCCAGCGGGAGGCGGTGGTGTCAGGACGTTGGTTGAGGTCTTCGCCATTAAGATAGGGAAAGAGTACCTCTGCATTGCGTTGATCGGCATCGATCCATTCTTGCGCTTCCTCAGGTTCGAGAACGAAACCCATTCCCAGCACGTAGCATCCGATGAAGCCGACGCCTGTGTTCTCCAGCAGTCGTGCTGGGTTGCCTTCGGCTCGGCCGGTGGGTTCGAGGAGGGTGCTGATGCGACGTACCTCGATGTCGTCGGCCACTCGTGGCACGTTGTCGGCGACGGGGCTGAGGGTGCCCCAGGCGGCGGCGTACTCCAGGTTGGCGCTCGAGGCCGGCCAGGAGCGGGACTGGATGGCGCGGGTGATGGTGAAGCCGTCGGCGACCATCGCGTCGAGGCCGACCTCGCGGGTGTCTCCCTGAGCGACCGTGTTGGTGGCGACCAAGCCGAGCGTGCCATTCCTCTGTAGGAGTGAGGTGCCACGCAGAAAGAAGTAGGCGACAAGATCCGCGTTTCCCTTGGTTCCTCCTGCGACCTGGTTAACCAGCCACTCGCGCACCTCGGTGCTTATCGCGCCGCTGATCTTCTTACCGCCGAGGAACGGCGGGTTGCCGACGATGGCGTCGAAGCCACCGTTGTCGATCACAACGTCGGGGGCCTCGAGGACCCAGTGCAACGGCTTCCACCGCGCGTAGTCCGTCTCGACTGTCGGCTTGAGACCGGCATCGATGAGCGATTCGAGGGACGTGCTGTCGTCCTCGCCCTTGTCTGGGTATGCAGCACGGGCGGCGACGCGTAGCTTCTCGTATGCCTCGTCGAGCGCCTTGCCGGGCTTTCCACCGAGTGGAAGCCCGGCAGCGACGACGCCGTGAGCGAGCTTGCGAAGGTTGGAAGTCACCTCGCGGAACTGGGCGAGTTGACGACGCTTCGCGGTGCTATTGCGGACAGGGTGGGTCTCATCGATCTCTTCCAGCAGCCGGCGGCGGATCTCGGCAGCTCGGCGAAGGATCGCATCGACGTCGATAAGGCGGCCGTGGAAGGTCTCTCCGCGGGCCTTGGCCGGGTCAATGTGGAGCCATCGGAGTTGGTCGATCTTGGTGAGACCGAGCAGCGAGTTGCCGTTGAAGACTTTGTCGTCGACGAACGAGAACGGCAGGTCGCGGTCGAGTGATACGAGCCAAAGGGAGAGCTTGCACATCTCGACGGCCATGTCGTTGATGTCGGCGCCGTAGAGACAGTTGGCGACAACCTGGCGGGTCGCTCGAGTGTAAAGGTCCTTACGCCCGCTATTGGTCGGGTCCTCGGTGGTCCATGCCTCGACCACTCGCTCGGAGAGGTAGCGCGCCGCGGCGACGAGGAAAGCGCCGGAGCCGCAGGCGATGTCAGCGACCTTGAGCTCCAGGAGTTCGTCCGAGGACTTGAGCTTCCACTGTTCCTCGGCGGCTGTGTCGTGCGGGCCAGGCGAGTAGCAGAGCGGCTGAAGCGCGTGGAGGACAACCTCCTCGGCCAGTGATTTGGGCGTGTAGTGGGCGCCGGCGTTCTTGCGCGACGGTGTCTCCTTGACGATAAGACCACCGCCGAGAACGACGAAGGGCCGCTTACGGAGGTCAAGGCGGATCAAGCCGAGCCACGGCTTCACCCTGTCGCGCAGTTGGAGATCGCCACCAACGGCCGGGGTGAGCGAGCTGACCACACTGGGCTCGACTTCGGCGCCGATCGCCTTGGCAATGGCGGCCGCCGATGAAGGCTTCGACGATGGCTGGTCTTCCTCGACGAACGCACGAATCGCGGCAGCGAACTTCTTGGGATCGGTGTGCTTGGCGGCGAGCGCTTCGAGCTTCGCAAGTGAGATTTCAGGTTCCTCGCCGAGAGCGCCCTTGAGCCCGACGGTGGCTTCGCTGGCGACGGCTGCGGTGTAGCCGAGCAGGCCCTCGTAGATGTATCCGATCTGCTCGACGTCGATATCACGGAAGGAAATGCGGCGCGCTTCGCCCTTGATGCTGGCGATCTGGACCGATCGGAGCACGTGGAGCATGACGCGGTCCGAGACGGTGATCGCGAGGGCGTTCTGTTCGTTCGTGTCGGTCAGGAACGGGAACCGCGCCGGGTCGAACAGGGAACCGCCATAGGCCGGCATCCGGAGGTTCTCGAAGCTGGCGCCCTGATAGAGGGCCTGGCTGGTGGCGAGAAGCCGGTGCCAAGTGAGCGATGTGGAGTCGAGCGCTTCCTCGCTCTCCTCTGTCTCGCGCCCGATGAGGCGGTCGAGTTCGCGGGCGATACCGTAGCCCTGCTCGAACAGCTCACCCGAAGGCAGGAGTCCTCGTTCCTCGGCGAAGAGCAGGAAGACGACTCGCATCATTACCGTGACGGCGCCTTCGTAGCTGTCGTGGGTGCGCTCCGGCAGCGGATCAGGGAGACCGCGGCGGCGCGCATCGGCGGCCGATTCGGAAAAGGACTGAATCAGGAGCTCGACGGCTCGTCGTACCTGGGCACCGAGGGCCTCGGTGATCTCCTCGGCCTCGGCGACCGAGTCCTTGAACAGGACAGGCAGACGTTCGGTCGGGTCACCGCCGACGAGGTACTGGCGGCCGATCAAGGTGAGAAATGCGTCGCGAGTACGAGGCTCTTCGATCCAGGTCAGCGCGTCGACGGCGCCGGACGCAGCCATCGCGCCTTCACGTGCGCAGACCAGACCCCACCAGCGACCGTCGGTGACGATGCCGATCGGGATCTTGTTCTCCCGCAGCATTACCTCGAGCCTGTCGATCGGGTTCGCAGCCCACAGGCCACCCGGTGTTTGGCGCAGTGAGTCGACGGGATCGATGGTGTGGACGAGCGCGCCGATGCCGTCGGCACCGTTGAGGGCCGCCTGCGCCCGGATCGTGACCGTGTGGTTGGGCGACTGGGCCTCGACGCCCGGAACATCGCCCCAGGACAGGGACTCGGCCCAACCAGCGATATCACGCAGGATCGTCTCGACCCACTTGTCGCGGGCGACGCGGTAGGACTCAAAGACGGACTCGGAATCCGGGGAGCGGTCGTGCTTCTCCCATGCGGCTTCGAAGTCCTTGCGGGCGTCAACGAGTGCTTCCTTGCGATCCCTGGCCAGGCTGGGCATCCCCTGCGGCCAGACCCGCTTCAGCGGCGGGATGGCAAGGAACGGGCCTTCGGCGTCGACCAGTTCGAGCCATGCCCGGTGCTGGTCAGTGGCGTTGATGACCGTGCGACGAGGAGACGATGCGCGTGCCATCACTCGACCCAACCTTCTGCATTACCTCGCGTCAACGCGAACACGACCGCCGCGGCGGTCGTATGTGGCTTGACATCGACGTAGCGGTCGGTGATGGTGGCGATCTCGCGCTCCTCTTCGTCGTCGAGCTCATCGAGACGCCGGTTCATGGCGTCGATATCACGCCTCCATTGCCGCTGCTGGTCGGGATCGCTGAACAACTGCCCTTGTGCCTCGTCCTCCTCGGCTTTCAGACGGGCGAGGGAGTCTCGCAAGTTGGTGCGAAAGGCCGCGAAGATCTCCTTGGCACGTTGTACGTCAGCAGCCTGACGCTTGGCGAGTTGCTCTATCACCAGCTCGTGTCGCCTTCCTGCGCGGGCCTGCATCGATTCTTCGAGCCGGAGGCGAAGCGGGGCGTCGGGAACGTTCCACAGGTCGCAGAGCTGATCGCGAACCCGCTCATCTGCCAACGACAGATACTCGCGGTCGAGCGCCTTGTCGAGCGCCGCCTCTGCCTTCTCCTCCGCCATCGCCCGGCGTCCCCTCAACCGGACACCGGCGAGAAAGACTTCCTCGTGAAGGCGGACGCCACCACGGCCGACCAAGACCATGCGGGTGACCGCCGCGACGAAGGACTCGTCAAGATCGTCGACCACAACAGCGGTGACACGGCTGAGCGGTGAGTCGACGCTCCAGAGCGAGCGGCGGAGGAGTCTCTGAGCCTTTTGCACGATCGGGTGACCCAGGTGGACGTAGACGAGATCGGCACGCCCTTCTGCGGCTTCGGGGTCGAAGGTGATGGGACGAAGAACACCGGGGTTGAGACGGGTATCGAGCCCACGCAAGGTGTCGTGCCAGCCAGCCGTAAGGGCCGGGACGGTGAAGACCTCGGCGTCCGTGTCCTCTGCGAAGTCGTGGTTCGGTACGAGGGGTGACTGGTGGTTGATGCGCAGTGCTGTATCGACGACTCGACGAAGGTTGGCCGGGTCGAGGTGCATCTCGGTGCGCGACACGCGATAGCGCTGCTCCAGCTGCGTCAAGCGAGCGTTGAGCTCCATGCCGCCAGCCAGGGCGGAGTTGATGACCTCGTTGGTGTCGAGGCCCTTCGACCTCGCCTTGGCCGGAGCCCGCCGCTTGCCGAAGTGGCCCTGGATCTGTTCGCCGACGACTTGATTGGCCGACCCGAGATCGTATTCGACCTGAGCTATCTTGCGGGCGATCCGCTCCATGAAGCTCAGGTCGGCGGCATAGGTGGACGAGTCGACGACGGGGACGAAGTGGAAGACCTGGGGTTCCTCAGTCTGCCCATAGCGGTCGATTCGGCCGATGCGTTGTTCCAGCCGGGAGGGGTTGAACGGGATGTCGAAGTTCACAAGGCGGTGGCAGTAAGTCTGCAGGTCAATGCCCTCACCTGCGGCATCGGTGGCGAGCAGGACCCGCACCGGCTCCTTCACGGGGTCGGCGGTGAACTGCGAGCGGACGTACTCGCGCTCGTCGGTCGGTGTCGAGCCCTGGATGACCGCGAGTCGATCTTCTGTGTAGCCACGCTGGTTCAGGACACGGGTGAGCCAGTCAACTGTGTGGGCGTATTCGGTGAACACTACGACGCGCTCGTTGGACCAAGTCTTGCCATCGGGACGGCAAACGGCTTCGAGGAAACCGATCAGTCTGTCGAGCCGGGAGTCGGCACGGCTCTCATAACCAAGCCCCCACTCCATAAGGGCTTCGAGCTGACCTGGCTCGGCGGCGATCAGCGGGTCGGAGCCCTTCGACTCCCGGAGCTTCTCAGACTCGTCCTGCTCCCATAGACCTTCTTCCTCGTCTGCCTGGCCCTCACCGAAGATGTCGTCGTATTCATCGCTTGGTAGCCCACGGCCGACCTTGGACGACAGATAGTGGCTCAGCGTCATCCCGAATGCGAACGGGCTGGACAGGAAGCGCTTCTTCAACAACATGGTCACAATGTCACCGCTGGGCTTGGTACCGTTCTGTTTCGCGCTCTTTGTGACGATGTCGTCGAGCAGGGAGAACATCTGCTGCTCGGAATCAGTCGGGGTGACGTCGAGAGCGCTGACCTTGCGCTGCTTGAACCCCTTACCGGTCAGGTCTGTCTTGAGCCGACGAACCGTTACATCCTTCAACGCGGCGGAGTCCAGGTTCGCGCCGCGCGCGAATCGGCGTGGCTCGATCATGGCCATCAGGGCAGTGAATGACTCAGGATGACCGTTGTGCGGTGTCGCGCTCAGGAACAGTCGGTGCTCGCACTTCTCTGCGATCTGGCGGACTGCGACTGTGCGCTGCGTGTCCACCGCGTAGCCACGGCCTCCGGCGATGACCGATGGGCTGGAAGGTGCGACGTGATGGGCCTCGTCGACCACGAGGACATCGAATGCGTATCGCTTACCGATCTTGGGGTTGGTGGCCTGAGCGTATACGTCACGAAGCAGGCGTTGGGCGCGGATCTGAGGCAGCCACGCCATGCTGACGATCACGCGCGGAAAGAGTTGGAAGGGGTTGGCGTGCAGGCCGTGGGTGCGACGAACCTGCGCCATCAACTCGGAATTGACGACCGTGAACTCCAGCCCGAACTTCTCGCGCATCTCGTCCTGCCACTTCAGCGCGAGGCTCGGTGGGCACACGATCACCGCAGTGCGCGCGCGGTGCCGCAAGAACAACTCTTGAATTACCAGGCCCGCTTCGATCGTCTTGCCGAGACCGACGTCGTCCGCAAGGAGGAGGTTTGATCGAGGCGCCCCGAGGGCGCGACGGAGCGGTTCGAGTTGATATGCCTCGACGTTCACACCTGACCAAAACGGTGCTTGGTAGCGGTTCGGGTCGGCGCTCGTGACCGCTCCCCAGCGCATCGCGTCGATGAAGCCAGCGAGCGTCGCCGGTTCGTCGAAGACATCAGCATAGACGATATCTGGCAACCCCTGCGCCGGCGTGACCGTGTGGCCGACTTCCAGCTCCCACACAACTGAGAGCTGCTCACCGAGGCGTTCTTCGTCCAGCGACTGGAGGACGACCACGTGGGAAAGCTGCGCTGTCGCCTCGTCAGCCGGGCTGCGTGGCAGGCCCTGGGCGCGAACATCGGCGACGGCCCACATCGAGCCCCGCACCTCGACAACCTGCCCAGGCTCAGGCAGGGGCGGCATCGCCGATGTACAGCGCGTCGAACGCTCGGCAGCGAGTGTGGTGATATCGATCCCAGGCACAAGTCAAAACGTATCAGCGGCGTACCACGGAAGCAGCCTCTACCTCAGCGAATGCGCCGTCAACGGCCTCATCCCCGCCGCCACCGCAGTAGCTTCCGGCTGTAGTTGGTGCTGGCGGTTCAATCCGGTTCTGCGCTGGTCGGCGGCCGCGTCTTTGACTGCTCGGTCATGTGGTCGAGCGCGCGGTTGAGTAGGTCGACTTCGAGTGGCAGCGCCAGCGGCAGCTCGCGCGCTGCCAGTGTGGACGAAGGTATCGTCGGCCAGTCTTCTGCGAGGCACCTTGGTCTGGTGGTCTTCGTGAAACTTGTCCGCCGCAGGTCCCGCCACGCTTCGGTATCGATCCGCACTAAAGTGCAGGTACCCCGTTCGTGCTCCAGTCAAACGAACCGTATTAACACGCGAAAAGGCAAGCTGGAAATCCGCGACCACTACCCGGTGATCGCGGATTTCCGCCATTGGGCACACTTCATCCGCAGAATGGCGGAATGCGCCGCACAGTGCTCAGTAGGTCGGCTGAACCATCAGCAGGTACTGGCCGTGGTTGTGGAGGTCCTTGCGGGTCCAGTCGACCCAGCGGTGCTGCGGGAAGCCTGCGTTGCCCGCGGCGGCGCAGGCGTCGGAGGACGGGTAAACCCCGGCAGGCACAAAGGTAGCAGCGGAAGCGGTGCCCTGGGTGGCGGCGATCGCGCCAGCGACCCCCAAAGCCAGCACGGTGCCCGAGACGAGTTTCCGGATCATGTGAACAGCTCCGTTCTTGGATCGTGTGCACGCGTTGCCTTGCGTCATAAGGACGGTGGGGCTGTGCGCGAGTGCACCGATTCTTTGTCCGGGGCATTCCGAACGGCAAGAGTGCAGTGCCGCGACGGCAAAGTGAGGGCGGCCAAGTTGCCCGATCGCATTGTGGGCGACGAAGTTCTGAGGGAATCCCGGCCACGAGAGAGGCCAAAAGAGTGATTCGCAATGCGGGGGACGGTTCGAAATGATCATGACGTTAAACCGTCGGCCTTCGAGATCACGGTGAACGGGGAAGGCCGCCGATCGAACAGGACACGGTCACAAGGGATCGGGGCTCGTCACCTGTGTGGTGACGAGCCCCGAGAGAAACGGAGTGACTCAGCCGAGCAGGCCGAGCACGATGATCGCGAGCAGGGTGAAGGCCGTCGCGTAGGTGGTGATCCAGGTGCGCTGGACGGTGGTGAGCTGGGCCGACGTGCTGTGCATGACGTGTCCTAGTGGCCGGGTGCCGAACGATTCCGCCCGGATAGCGCCTTGATCATGCCCGCTGTTACCAAGTGTGTCACGAATCACGCCGGGCGCGGGCGGTGTGCCAGAGCACCCCGCCCGCGGCGGCCACCATCAGGCCGAACGACACCATTCCCACCACGATTGCCTGCGTCAACTTCGCCACCCTCCGGTTCGCTTGTTTCCCCTGTCCGGGAGACGTCCGAGACGGCTGGTGGTGTCGCCGGTGTTACCGATGTCACGCTTGGTCAGGTGGTTGCCAGCAGCGCGTCGATCTGGCGGGCCAAGGCGAAGTCGCGTTCGGTCAGGCCGCCGAGGTAGTGCGTGCTCAGCCGGAAGGTCAGGGTCCGCCAGCGGATGTCGATGTCCGGGTGGTGATCGGCGGCCTCGGCCAGCTCGGCCACCCGGTCGACCACCTCGATCGCGGCCGGGAACGAGGACAGTTTCACAATACGGACGATGGTCTCGGCCTCGCGATGCCAGCCGGACAGGGTGCGTACCGCCTCGTCGGCGGCCGAGTCGCTCAGGAGTTCCGTCATCCCTCCATGGTGTCGGCTACGCTCCGAGGTTGCCACGGGAGTCCGGTACGCCGGGCTGAGAGGCGGGCACCCGGTCCGCGACCGTTCGCACCTGAATCCGGATCATGCCGGCGCAGGGAGGCCCTACCCTCCTCCGCTGCCCGGTGCACTGCAGGAGGACAGATGATTCCGCGGACCGCACGCACGGTGCTGGGCCTTTTCACGGTCGCGGTGCTGGCGAGCGCCTGTTCGCTGTCGGGCGGCGACACCGGCGGCTCGGCGAGCTCCGAACAGCAGGAACCCACGCTGACGCTGGTCACCCACGATTCGTTCGTGGTACCGCAGGAGGTGCTCGACGCCTTCCACCGCCAGTCCGGCATCACGCTCAAGATTCTCAAGTCCGGCGACGCGGGCGCGCTCACCAACAAGCTGGTGCTGACGAAGGGCAACCCGATCGGCGACGTCGCGTACGGGGTCGACAACACGTTCGCGTCCCGCGCGCTCGGCGAGGGCGTATTCCAGTCGTACACCAGCCCTGAGGCCGACCGTGGGCCGCAACGGTACGCGGTGGACACCCAGCACCGGCTTTCCGCGGTGGATGTCGGCGATGTGTGCGTGAACGTGGACACGGGCTACTTCGCAGCCAAGGGCATCCCGGCCCCTACCTCCTACGACGAGCTGGCCGAGCCCCAGTACAAGGACCTGATGGTCGCGGAGAGCCCGGCCACGGCCTCGCCGGGGCTGGCCTTCCTGCTCGGCACGATCGCGAAGTACGGCGAGAACGGCTGGCAGGACTACTGGAACCGGCTGAAGGCCAATGGGCTCAAGATCGACAGCGGCTGGGAGGAGGCCTACACCAAGGACTTCTCCGGCTCGTCCGGCAAGGGGCCTCGCCCGATCGTGGTCTCCTACGCTTCGTCGCCCGCCGCTGAGCTGGGCGAGGACGGCAAGCCGCGGACGAAGGCGCTGCTCGACACCTGCTTCCGGCAGGTCGAGTACGCCGGGGTGCTGACCGGCAGCAAGCACGTGCCGGAGGCGCAGAAGGTGGTCGACTTCCTGCTGTCCCAGCAGTTCCAGACCACGGTCGCGGCGAACATGTACGTCTATCCCACGCGCACGGGCGTCGAGCTGCCCGCGGGCTGGGCGAACGCGGCACCGCTGCCGACTGCCTCGGCGACCATGCCGGCCGACAAGATCCAGGCCGGTCGCGAGAAGTGGATCGGTGCATGGCGCTCGCTCATGGGAGCCTGAGACCGGCTCGCACCGCCGGGCTGACGCTGCTCGGCCTGCTGCCGGTCGCGTTTCTGGTGGTGTTCTTCGCCTGGCCGGTGGTGGCGATCGTCGGCCGCGGATTCTCCGCGGGCGGCGTGGACACCGTCCTGGGGGACCCGCAGACCTGGCGGCTGGCCGGATTCACGCTGGGCAGCGCCGCCGCCTCCACGGTGGTGGCGCTGGTGGCCGGGCTGCCCGTGGCGTTCCTGCTCGCCAGGGTCCGGCTGCCTGGCATCGGGCTCGCACGCACCATCGTGCTGATCCCCTTCGTGTTGCCGACGGTGGTCGTCGGCCTGGCCTTCCGCGCGTTGTGGCCGGACGGCGGAGTACTGCCGCTCGTGCTGGCCAACGCGTTCTTCAACGTCGCGGTGGTTGCGCGGACCGTCTCCGGGCTGTGGGCGCATCTCGATCCGCGGGCGGCCGAGGCAGCGCGGGCGCTGGGTGCGTCGCCGTGGCGGGCGTTTCGCACGGTCACGCTGCCTGCGCTCGCGCCGGCAGTCGCGTCCGCGGCAGCAGTGGTGTTCCTCTTTTGTGCCACCAGTTTCGGCGTGGTGCTGATCCTCGGCGGCGGAAGCTACCGCACCCTGGAGACGGAGATCTACCTGCGGACCGTCGACCTGCTGGACCTCTCCGGCGCTGCCGCGCTCTCGTTGCTCCAGTTCGCCGCGGTGGTCGCGGCCCTTGCGCTCGGCGCCATGGCACGGCGGCGCCGGGAGAGCGCCGTACGGCTGCGCGCAGCGCAGGTTACTGCCCGCAGGCCGCAAGGCGGGCAGTGGTACGTGGTCACGGCCGCGATGGTGGTGCTCGGGCTGCTGCTGACGCCGATCGTCGCGTTGCTCGTCGAATCCGTCTCCACACCGGACGGGTGGAGCTTCGCGGGGTACCGCGCGCTGGCGGGTACTGGAGCGAACGGCGCGCTGCAGGTGACGGGGTGGGTCGCCGTCCAGAATTCGCTGGCGGCGGCGACCGACGCGACCCTGCTCGCGATGGCCATCGGGGTGATCGCGAGCGTGGTGCTGGTCGTGCTGCGCCGTTCGCCCGGACTGCTCGCGCGCGGCGCCGGGGAGACGATGGACGCCGCATTGATGCTGCCACTCGGGGTTTCCGCGGTGACCGTCGGATTCGGTTACCTGGTGACGCTCGACGCGCTGCCCGGCGACCTGCGGACGTCGCCGATGCTCGTGCCGCTGGCCCAGGCGCTGGTGATCATTCCGCTGGTGGTGCGGATGATCCTGCCGGTGCTGCGGGCGATCGACGAACGGCTGCGTCAGGCCGCGGCGACCCTGGGTGCGAGCCCGCTGCGGGTGTGGCGGGAGGTCGATCTGCCGCTGGTCGCGCGTTCGCTGGTGGCCGCGGCCGGTTTCGGTTTCGTGGTCGCGCTCGGCGAGTTCGGCGCGACGAGCTTCCTCGCCCGCCCGGACGCGCCGACCTTGCCGGTGGCGGTCGCCACGCTGATGGGCAGGCCGGGGGAGCTGAACAACCAGATGGCCTACGCCGCGTGCGCGTTGCTGATGCTGGTGACGGTCGCGGCCGTCGTGCTGATCGACCGGTTCGGTTCGGCAGGGGAGTTCTGATGGCGCTGTCGGTACGGGATGTGACTGTCCACTATGGATCTTTCACCGCGGTGCGGGAGGCCCGGCTCGACCTCGCCGACGGTGAGGTGCTCGCGTTGCTCGGGCCGTCCGGCTCGGGAAAGTCGACGCTGCTGCGCGCGATCACCGGCCTGGAACCGATGTCCGCCGGCACGGTGGCCTGGGACGGCGCCGATCTGGCTGCGGTCCCGGTGCACAAACGGGGTTTCGGCCTGGTTTTCCAGGACGGCCAGCTGTTCCCGCACCGCGACGTCGCCGCGAACATCGCGTTCGGGCTGCGTATGCACGGAGTGCCGCGGGCGCAGCACGCGAAGCGGGTCGCCGAGCTGCTGGACCTGGTCGGGCTGGCCGGGTTCGAACGGCGGCGGGTGACCGAGCTGTCCGGTGGCCAGGCCCAGCGGGTCGCGCTGGCCCGTGCGCTGGCGCCGGAGCCCCGGTTGCTGCTGCTCGACGAGCCGCTGTCCGGGCTCGACGCCGGGCTGCGCGAACAGCTGGCGATCGACCTGGCGGAGTTGCTGCGGCGCAGCAAAATCACCGCGCTGCTGGTCACGCACGATCAGGAGGAGGCGTTCACCCTCGCCGACCGGGTGGCGGTGCTCGACGCTGGAGAGATCCGCCAGGAAGGCGCGGTCGGTTCGGTGTGGCGGCGTCCGGCCGACGAGGTGGTCGCCCGGTTCCTCGGCGTCAGCACATTCCTGCCCGGTACCGCGGAGTCGGGCGTGGTGGGCACGGAACTAGGCGCCGTCGCCGTACCCGACGCTCCGGACGGCCCGGTCCGGCTGGGACTACGTCCGCACGGCCTGCGGGTGGCCGCCGAGGGGCTGCCCGGCGAGGTCACCGCCGCCGTGCACCGGCGTGATCACGTACGCCTCGTCGTGCGGCTTGCTGAGTCCACAGTGGACGCCGTCGCGCCGGCCGCCGCGGACCTGCGCGCGGGCGACCCCGTCCGCCTCACCCTCGATCCGGACGGGATCACGGTAGTAGGGCTGTGAAGGGGCCCTTCACGGACTCAGAGGCTGTGAAGGGCCCCTTCACAGCCTTTCAGCCATCCCGCGTCGACAGCCGGCCGTAGGCGATCGACAGGCCGACCACGAGGTAACAGGCCGCGCGCAGGGCGCCTTCGCCGAGCATGGCCGAGGACATCGGGTCCTGCAGCACCTCGGCCGGCGCCTCGGTCCAGTTCTGCGTGAGCAGGAACGGGTGCAGCCAGTCCAAAGAGGACAGGAGCCCGAGGATGGTGAACACGATGTTGCCCGCCAGCACCGAGGCGACCACCAGCATCGGGTGCTCGGTCCAGCTGGACACGGCCAGCGCGACCGCGCCGACCGCCCACATCTGCAACACGATCCAGCCCGCCACGAGCAGGATCCGGACCAGCGCCCCGCCGAGGGACAACGTGGTGCCGGACAAGGTGAACAGCGAGTCCGTGCCGTTCAGGATCAGCCCGGTGACCACCCCGGTCACGCACATCCCAAGCACCGCGACCAGCGTCACGACCCCCACGCCGATGGCCTTGACCGTCAGCAGCCTGCCCCGGCTCACCGGCGCGATGAGCCAGCCGCGCAGGGTGCCGTGCGCCGCCTCGCCGGCGATCGCGTCCGCGCCCGCCATCGCCGAGGCCAGCGGCAGCAGCAAGGTCAGCGTCATCACCATCGCGGCGATAGGCAGGACGAACGCGTTGTTGACCGCCGCCGAGATCAACGCGCCTTCTTGGTCACCCCCGCCGTTGCCGGACGCGTTCTGCCCGACCAGCGTCAGCCCCACGCCGATCACGATCGGTACCAGCGCCAGGAGGCCGAGTACCGCCAGCGTGCGTGGCCGCCGGAAGATCCAGCGCAGCTCCGCGGCGACCAGCCGGGCCAGCGGCACGGCGTCGTGTCCGGTCCGGCTTACCGGCGCGGTGAGCGTTGCGGTGGTCATGCCGCCCCCTCGTCTTCGCCGGCTTCCGATTCCCCTTCGGTGAGCCGCGCGAACAGATCCTCCAGCCCGGTGCGTGCCCGGGTCGCCTCGTGCACCTCGATGCCGCCCTGCACGAGCACCTGCAGCACGCGCGGCGCGGGCGTGGCGGTGAGGTCGGCGCGCACGCCGTCCGGGGTCAGCCGGGCACCGATCCGGTTCTCCCGCAAGGTTTCCAGCGCCCGCTCGGCGTCCGGGGTGCGGACCACCAGCGCCGCGTTCCCGGATTCCAGCAGCTCGGCCAGCTCGCCCTGGGCGACCACGGTGCCCGACTGCAGCACCGCCACGTGTGTGCAGGTCGCCTCGACCTCGGCCAGCAGGTGCGAGGAGACCACCACGGTCACGCCGTCCGCGTGCAGCTCGGCGATGATCCGGCGGATCTCCCTGGTACCCGCCGGATCGAGACCGTTCGTGGGCTCGTCGAGCACGACCATCCGGCGGGGCACCAGCAGCGCGCCGGCCAGGCCGAGCCGCTGCTTCATACCGAGCGAGTAGCCCTTGTACCTGCGCCGGGCGGCCACGGTCAGGCCGACCCGCTCCAGCGCCGCGTCCACCGCGGCCGGAATGGCCTTCGCGGCCAGCCGTGGTTCCGCCGCGGCGAACCGCAGCAGGTTCTCCCGGCCGGACAGGAACGGGTGGAAGCCCGGTCCTTCGACCAGTGCGCCGACGTCCGGCAGCGCGTGCGCGGACTCGTCCGGCATCTGCTTGCCGAGCAGCTCGACCTCGCCTTCGGTCGGCCGTACCAGCCCAAGCAGCATCCGGATCGTGGTGGTCTTGCCGGAACCGTTCGGGCCGAGCATGCCGAGCACCGCACCCTCGGGCACGTCCAGGTCCACGTGGTCCACCGCGACCGTGCTCCGGTAGACCTTGCGCAGGCCGCGGGTGCGGGCGGCCAGCGGGACCGCCGGGGCGGGCAGCTCGTCCGAGATGCCCGCCCCGGTTTCGATCGTCGTGCTGGTCACTTGCTGCCCAGCGCTTCGAACAGGACCTGCTCCGGCACCGCACCGGCGGCGAAGCGGCCGTCATCGGTCAGCACGGCCGTGCCGACCTTGGTGGTGAACAGGTGGCCGCTGCCCCAGGTGC
Organism: Amycolatopsis sulphurea; assembly: GCF_002564045.1. Taxonomy (NCBI): domain Bacteria; kingdom Bacillati; phylum Actinomycetota; class Actinomycetes; order Pseudonocardiales; family Pseudonocardiaceae; genus Amycolatopsis; species Amycolatopsis sulphurea. Next base: position 3,665,028 of record NZ_PDJK01000002.1, read on the forward strand.
CGTTCACCGGCTTGGTGAAACGGTCCAGCAGCTTCTGCGGGTCCACGTTGCCCTTCTCGCCGTTCTGGCCCTGCTTCTGCTGCAGCGCTTCGGCCGGAAGCTTGCCGACGACGACGGTGTCCCAGCCGTTGCCGACGACCTTCGTGTCCTGCTTCGCCTGGCCGGCCATCGACTTCGCCTTGTCGTCCGCCTTCGGGGTCTTCTCGGTCACCTTCGCGCCCTTGGGCGGGGTGAAGGTGAACAGGTCGGCCGACTGCGGTGCGAACTCGATCTGGTCGAACGCCAGCTGCAGCACCGGCGAAGTGGTTCCGTTGCCCATCACGGAGACGCGCAGCGGCATCCGGGTCTGCGAGTCGACCGCGACGCGGATCTCACGCAGCAGGGTGCGCTCGGACGGCTTCGGAGTGAGCACCAGCTCGTACGCCGACCGGTTGGCGACGTTGGCCGTGCCGTCGACCGCCACGGTGCTGGTCTCCTTGACCTTCGCGAGCAGGTCCTTCGCCGCGGTGGCCGGGTCAGTCGCCTTGCCCTCGCCGATGCCGTGCTGCCCGGTCGCCACGCCGGCCGGGATGGTCGTCTTCGTCGCGGTGTTGTCCTGCGACTTGTAGTCCCAGATGGTGTTGCCGTTGTGGATGAACGTCTCCTGCGAGCTGCCCCGGGCGAGCGACACCTTCGCCTTGCCCGCACCGTCGCTGAACACATGCGCCGAATCGACGTTCAGCATCGCCGCGCCGGGGATCGCGTTGCCCACCTGCGGCAGGCCGAGGTCGTTGCTGACCTGCACCGTGCCGTCGAACGGGCCGGGTTTCGCCGTCATCACCGACTGTACGAGGTCCTCCGCGCTGACCTGCGGCAGCTGGGGGGCAGCCCCGGCGGAGGCCGGCATCGCGACCACAACCAGCCCGCCGACACCGAGGGCGGTGCCGACGACGGCCGCGGTGATGGCCTTCTTCTTCGGATCCATGTCGTCTCTCCCTGTGTTCCCGAGCCCGATTGTGCTCGGCTCCCGGTGCAGACGCTGCCTTCTCGAGGCTGAGATACCCCTGAATGGTCCGGCCCCGAGGCTGAGATCGCGCTGAGAACGCAGGCGTCAGCTGCGCAAACCGGTCATGATGAAGTCCGTGAAACCTCGGGTGCTGGTGGTCGACGACGAGCCGGGTGTGCGCAAAGCACTGCAGCGCGGCCTGCGTGCGGAGGACATGGACGTGGTCACCGCCGCGGACGGGCCCAGCGGGCTGCAGCTCGCCCGCACCGGCTCGTTCGACGTCGTGCTGCTGGACATCATGCTGCCCGGGTTGTCCGGGTACCGGGTGCTGGAACGGCTGCGCGCGGAGGGCGTGAGCACGCCGGTACTGCTCGTGTCCGCAAAGGACGGGGAAATCGACCAGGCCGACGGTCTCGACCTGGGCGCCGATGGGTACCTCGTGAAGCCGTTCTCCTTCGTCGTGCTGGTCGCGCAGCTGCGGGCGGTGTTGCGTCGCGCCGGGCCGGAGGCGTCTCGCGGGATGCTGAAACTCGGTGCGCTGGAAGTGGATCGCGCGCTGCGACAGGTGCGCTGGGACGGTCAGGAGGTCCCGCTCAGCCCGCGCGAGTTCGCGTTGCTGGAGGTCCTCGTCGGCCGGTCCGGCACCGTGGTGACGAAGGACGAGCTGCTGCGTACGGTGTGGGGTGAGGAGCAGTCGGTCACGCGCAACCTCGTCGAGGTGTACGTGGGGTACGTGCGGCGCAAACTCGACGGGGTCGGCGCAGGTTCGCTGCTGCGTACGGTGCGTGGGCACGGCTACCTTGCTTCGGACCCGCAGCCGGACGAGGTCAAGTGATCGGCTGGTGGCACGCCCGTTCGCTGCGCGTGCGGATCACCGTGCTGGCAACCGTGCTCACCCTGGTCGGCTTGCTGGGTCTCGCCACGCTGGCCGCCGGACAGCTGCAGTCGTTGCTGACCGGCTCGGTCGACCACGAACTGGCCGAAGCAATCGGCCCAGCCACCGCGGAGGTCACCGCCGGCCGCCCGCTCGCTTCCACCGGCCCGGTGACCTTACGGGTGCTCGACATCGCGGGCGGTCCGGTCGACGGGCAGCCGCGCCCGGAGCTGATCGGTCCGGAGGTCGCGCAGCTCAAGGCGGGCGCGTCAGTGCAGCACGGCAGTTCCCGCTGGCAGGGCCAGGTGGTGACCGCGCCGGACGGCAGCCAGCGGCTCGTGGTCGCAGGCGCCGGGCTGGTCGGGTTCGCCGCGACGGTGCACTACGGCGGGGTGTGGCTGGTGCTCGTCGCAGTGCTCGGCACCGTGGTGGCGGGGTTTGCGACATGGCTGGTGGTAGGACGCGCGTTGCGGCCGGTGGCCCGGCTGCGCGGGCTGGTGCGCGCCCTGCCGTCGGGTTCCCGGCTGCCGGTACCGAAATCGCAGGACGAGATGCGCGCGCTGGCCGACGAGTTCAACGCGCTGCTCGCCCGGCAGGAGGAGGTGAGCGCGCGGTTGCGCCGGTTCACCGGGGATGCGGCGCACGAGCTGCGCTCGCCGGTCGCCTCGATCCGGGTGCAGGCCGAAGTGGCCGTGACGAACCCGGATCCGGAGCTGGCGCAGGAAACGCTGTCGGACATCCTCACCGAGGCCGAACGGCTTTCCGCGCTGCTGGACGGTTTGCTCACCCTCGCCCGCTCGGACGCCGGCGAGGTGCCGCCCGCGGAACCCGTCGAGATGGTCTCGGAGGTGCGTGCCGCGGTCGGCAGGTTGCCCGCCGGTGCGCCGCAGACCCGGGTGAGTACCGCCGTGGCGCAGGCCTGGGCTTTTGCCTCACACCAGGAGGTCGAACTGGTGCTGGACAACCTGCTGCGCAACGCTTGCCGGTACGCGGCGGGGCAGATCGTGGTGTCCGTGCTGGCTTCCCGCTCAAGCGTGCGGGTCGTCGTGGACGACGACGGGCCGGGCGTCGCGCCGGAGCACCGGCGGAAGGTGTTCGACCGGTTCTACCGGGCGGCCGACGATCGGGCGCGCAGCTCCGGCGGTACCGGGCTGGGGCTGGCGATGGTCGCCGAGGCGGTCCGCCGGCGCGGGGGCCGGGCCCGGGTCACGGAGTCCCCGGACGGCGGGGCGCGGTTCGAGATCACCTGGCGAGCCACCGGCCAGTGAGGTCGGTGGGGCTGGCTGGCTGGGTCGATCGCGCGCCGCGGCTGTGAAGGGGCCCTTCACGGACTCAGAGTCCGTGAAGGGCCCCTTCACAGCCCTAAGATGTCGTGAGCGGGCCGAGCGCGGGGTGGGCCGCCGCGGGGCATCCACCGTGCGAGAGACTGGGCGGATGGACGGGGTCATCGTCGGGGCCGCGCTGGTGCGCGAAGGCAAACTGCTCGCCCAGCAACGGGCTTGGCCGCCGCACCACGCGGGGCAGTGGGAGCTGCCGGGCGGCCGGGTCGAGGCCGGGGAGACCGAGGCGTTCGCGCTGGCGCGGGAGTGCCAGGAGGAACTCGACGTGGTGGTGACCGTCGGTGCCCGGGTGGGGCCGGAAGTGCCGCTGCCCGGCGGGAAAGTGCTCCGGGTCTATGCCGCCGAGCTGATTTCGCCGGGTGCCGAGCCGCGCGCGGTCGAGCACACGGCGTTGCGCTGGGTCGGGCCGGACGAGCTGGACGACATCGACTGGCTCCCCGCCGACCGGGGCCTGCTTCCCGCGTTGCACGGGTTGCTGGCCTGACGCGCCCTTCGACCGCCGACCCGGGGGCAAGAAACGACACCGCCGAAACAAACGACGGTGCGCCCTGCCGGAAGAACCCGCACTTTCACACCCCGCCGATAAGCCGCAACGCCGCGGAAACCCGATGCTCGCCACGGTCTGCCGCACGTTCCGCGCCGGCCTTGCGCACCCGCTCCAGCTCGGCGACGTCGTCGAGTAGCGCGCGGGTGCCTTCCCGCACCGGGCGCAGCTCCTCGATCACCGCGTCCGCCACGGCGTCCTTCAGCACCCCGTAGGACGGGTACTGCTCGGCCAGCGCGGCCGGATCACCGCCGGTGCACGCGGCGAGGATGTCGAGCAGATTGGCGATTCCCGGGCGGGTCTCGGGGGCGTAGGCGGGTACCGAACCGCCGTCCGTGCGTGCCCGGCGGATCTTGCGGCGCACCTGGTCCGGGTCGTCGAGCACGAACACCACACCGGCCTCGTCCCTCGCGGACTTCGACATCTTGCGCGTCGGCTCGGCCAGGTCCTTCACCCGCGCACCGGTGGGCGGCAGCACCGCCTCGGGCACGGTGAACACCTCGCCGTAGGTGGCGTTGAACCGGCGGGCCAGCGTGCGGGCCAGCTCCACGTGCTGGCGCTGGTCCTCGCCGACCGGCACCTCGTCGGCGCCCTGCAGCAGGATGTCCGCGGCCATCAGCACCGGATAGGTCAGCAGGCTCAGCCGGACCCCGGCCTGTCCCTTCGACTTCTCCTTGAACTGGATCATCCTGGCTGCCTCGCCGTACGCGCAGGTGCATTCGAGCACCCAGGTCAGAGCACCCAGCGCACGGGCGAGATCGGACTGCACGAACACGCGTTCCGGCTCGATCCCGGTGGCCACCAGCACGGCGAGCTGCTCGGTGGCCAGCGAACGCAGCTTCGCCGGGTTGTGCGCGGTGGTCATCGCGTGCAGATCGGACACGAAGTACAGGTCCTGCGGCCCGCCCTCGGCCGCCCAGCGCCGGGTGGCGCCGAGGTGGTTGCCGAGCTGGACGTGGCCGGACGGGGTGATGCCGGACAGCTGGACCATGGGTTTCCTCTCCCGGTTTCGGTCGTGCACCCGGGGGGAGACGGACATGGAGAAGGCCACCCACCGGGGCGGCCTTTGCTTGATCAGCGCAGAGCTTCGGGGCCGCCGTCGGGCGGCCACCACTGGGTACTCGAAGCGCGCATGCCCCGAATATAGCCCACGAGACCGCTGCCGGACCGCGGACGAGGGGACTACCGTCGAACCCATGTATGTCGTCTTGCTCAGCTACACCGCGCCGTCCGAGGAGATCGACGGCGCGCTGCCGGAACACCACGAATGGCTGGGAGAGCAGTACGACCAGGGACACTTCCTGGCCTCCGGCGCGCAGCGGCCCCGCGTCGGCGGGGTGATCATCGTCCGCCCGATGGACCGCGCGAGGCTGGATGCGATCCTCGCCACCGACCCGCTCGCCGTGCGGGGGCTCGCGCAGTACGAGGTGATCGCGTTCTCGCCGACCAGGACCGCCCCGGAACTGCTGCTGATCAACGAGGCCGCGCCGCACTGACCCGCATCCGGGACCTCGCTTCGGCCGCGGTGCCGTGAAGGACCCCTTCACGGACTCAGAGTCTAGGGTTCCGGCAAAGTTGGTCGGGGACCCGGCAGCGGGCGTTGCGGAGGTGTGGTGCGACCACCTCGTGGCGTGCGCCGGACCCGTTTCGGGTCCGTGAAGGGGCCCTTCACGGACTCAGAGTCTGTGAAGGGCCCCTTCACAGACCAAAAGCGCACACCGCACGCACCCGGCTCAGGCTGCCTGCTTGGCTTTCTTCAACGCCAGCACCGGGCACTTCCCGCAGCGGCTCTTGGACCGGCAGCACTTCTTCTTGACCTTGCCCTTTTTCATGAGCTTGCGCACGACGGCCCGCGGGTCGTCGGGGTGCTTCTTGCCCACTGCGCGCCTCGTTCCGGAAGCCGGCCACCAAGAGCTTCCAGGTTAGGTGAGGCTAACCGACAATAGGGCGTGGCGCTCCTCACATCCCGCCACCAGGTATCCTGATGAAGTCCGCGTGTGGCCAGAGCCGGTCATCCCGAGCCGGTCCGCTGTCCGGCACCCGTGGCCCCCGGCCCGGTTTCCGCCCGCGACGCGGCCGCCCACCCGCATTTCATTCGACGTTCAGGAGTACTCGCGTGCCCGCAGCAAGCGCCACCGCGGTCGAACCCGGCCGCGCGTCCGGCAAGATCCGGTCCGACCTGCGCAACGTCGCGATCGTAGCGCACGTCGACCACGGCAAGACCACGCTGGTCGACGCCATGCTCCGGCAGTCCGGCGCGTTCGCCGAACGTGCCGAGGTGGTCGACCGCGTGATGGACTCCGGTGAGCTGGAGCGGGAAAAGGGCATCACGATTCTCGCCAAGAACACCTCCATCCACCGCCAGACCCCGGACGGGCCGATCACCATCAACGTGATCGACACCCCGGGCCACGCCGACTTCGGCGGCGAGGTCGAGCGCGGCCTGTCCATGGTCGACGGGGTCGTCCTGCTCGTCGACGCCAGCGAAGGGCCGCTGCCGCAGACCCGCTTCGTGCTGCGCAAGACGCTTGAGGCGCACCTGCCGGTGATCCTCGTGGTGAACAAGGTCGACCGTCCGGACGCGCGCATCTCCGAGGTCGTGGAGGAGACCCACGACCTGCTGCTCGACCTGGCCGGCGACATCGAGGACGCCGATCACGACGCGATTCTCGACCTCCCGGTCGTCTACGCCTCGGCGCGGGCCGGCAAGGCGAGCCTGGAGCAGCCCGCGGACGGCGGACTGCCCGACAGCGAGAGCCTGGACCCGCTGTTCGACACCCTGCTCAAGCACGTCCCGGCCCCGGTCGCGGACCCGGACGCCCCGCTGCAGGCGCTGGTCACCAACCTCGACGCGTCCAACTTCCTCGGCCGGATCGCGCTGATCCGCATGCACGCGGGCCGGCTGCGCAAGGGCCAGACCGTGGCCTGGATGCGTGCCGACGGTTCGGTGCAGAATGTGCGCATCTCCGAGCTGCTGGTCACCGAGGCGCTCACCCGGGTACCGGCCACCGAGGCCTCCGCGGGCGATCTGGTCGCCATCGCGGGCATCCCGGAGATCACCATCGGCGACACGCTGGCCGACGCGGACAACCCGGTCGCGCTGCCGCGGATCACCGTGGACGAGCCCGCCATCTCGATGACCATCGGGGTGAACTCCTCGCCGCTGGCCGGCCGGGGCGGCGGCGACAAGCTCACCGCGCGGCTGGTCAAGTCCCGCCTGGACGCCGAGCTGGTCGGCAACGTGTCGATCCGCGTGGTGCCCACCGAGCGGCCGGACACCTGGGAGGTGCAGGGCCGCGGCGAGCTGGCGCTGGCCATCCTGGTCGAGCAGATGCGCCGCGAGGGCTTCGAGCTGACCGTCGGCAAGCCGCAGGTGGTGCTGCGCACCATCGAGGGCAAGCTGCACGAGCCGTTCGAGCGGCTGTACATCGATTCGCCGGAGGAGCACCTCGGCGCGATCACCCAGCTGCTCGCCGCGCGCAAGGGCCGTATGGAGGACATGAGCGGCAACGGCAGCGGCCGGATCAAGCTGGTCTACGTGCTGCCCTCGCGCGGCCTGATCAGTTTCCGCACCGACTTCCTCACCGAGACCCGCGGCACCGGCATCGCGAACCACGTGTTCGAGGGCTACTTCCCGTGGGCGGGCGAGATCCGCACCCGGCACACCGGCTCGCTGGTGGCCGACCGCTCCGGCCCGATCACCGGGTACGCGATGATCCAGCTGGCCGACCGCGGCACCTTCTTCGTGGAGCCGGGTGCCGAGGTGTACGAGGGCATGGTCGTGGGCGAGAACCCGCGTATGGAGGATCTCGACATCAACATCACCAAGGAAAAGAAGCTCACCAACATGCGCACCTCCGCGGGGGACGAGCTGGAGCGGCTGGCCCGCCCGCGCAAGCTCAGCCTGGAGGAGGCGCTGGAGTTCTGCGCCAGCGACGAGTGCGTCGAGGTCGCCCCGGAGGCGGTGCGCGTCCGCAAGGTCACCCTTGACATCTCCACCCGCGCCAAGGAGCGTTCGCGCGCCAAGAGCCGCGATAACGGCTGATCCGGAGGCCTTCGCCGAGGGCGCCTTCCCTGCCCGGGGAGGCGCCCTCGGTGTTTTCCGGCGGAACCTTCCGGGCTCCGGCACGTCCACCCTGTTGGCGGTACTCACTCCGGTGGTGCCGGTCATGGACCGATATGGGAATCTCGGTGCCTGCCGGATGGCCGGCGTGGCAGCATGTCCGCTCGGATCGGCGGGACGTGCGGCCCGGTGCCGCCTCCCGCGGGAGGACAGTCCGTCGGCGGTTGCCGGGAAATTTCGGGAGGACGAGCGTGCGATTCGGACGCCGGGCAGCACCGGTGCTGGCACTGGCGGGGGTGCTGCTCGCCGGGTGCTCGAACACGCCGCCGCCCCCGGTGGTCACCTCCACACCCGCGCCGAGCACGTCGGAGCGGCCGGCCCCGTCTCAGATCGTGGCCGGGGTGGACGACGTGGTCGGCGGCTACAACCCGCACGTCATCGCGGACTCCTCCACGATCACCTCGGCGCTGTCCCAGCTGCTGCTGCCCTCGGTGTTCCGGCAGGCCGACGACGGTACCCGCACCCTGGACAAGACCCTGATGACCTCGGCCGAGGTGGTGTCCCAGTCCCCGTTCACGGTCCGCTACGAGATCCGCCCGGACGCCTCCTGGTCCGACGGGGCACCGATCGCCACCGAGGACTTCATCTACCTCGCCGACCGGATGCGGAACGAACCAGGGGTGATCGAGCCCGCGGGCTACCGGCTGATCTCCGACATCAAGCAGCGCGACGGCGGCAAGGGTGTCGAGGTCAGCTTCAGCAAGCCGTACCCGGCCTGGCAGACGCTGTTCGACAACCTGCTGCCACAGCACCTGCTCAAGGACGCACCGAGCGGCTGGCAGGGCGCGCTCGCGTCCAGTTTCCCATCGGTGGCCGGGCCGTTCGCGATCAAGACCCTGGACACCGCGCGCGGTGAGGTGGTCCTGCAGCGCAACGACCGGTACTGGGAGAAGCCCGCCGCGGTCGACACGCTGATCCTGCGCCGGTCCGATCCCTCCGGGATCGCCGCCGCGCTGCGCAGCGGCAACGACCAGTTCTCGCTCACCCATCCCGATTCCACCGGTCTCCAGCTGCTCAACGAGCTGGGCCCGACGGTCCAGCTGCACACGCTGCCGCGGCCGCTCACCGCGTCGGTGCTGCTGCGCCCGGTCAGCGCGACGCTGTCCGATTCCCAGGTTCGCGCCGGAGTCGCCGCGCTGCTGGACCGGACCAAGCTGATCAACGCCGGCGCGAAGGGCGGTCCGCCGGCCACGCTGAAGGCGGACGCACAGGTGCTGCCGCCTTCGGCGAAGGGCTACACGCCCACCATCCCGGCCGGTTCGCCCGCCGCACCGGACCCGGCCGGCGCGGACCGGTACTTCACGGCGGCCGGGTACAAGAAGGAAGCCGGAGTCTGGCGCAAGGGCGGCAAGACGCTGTCGCTCGTGCTCGCTTCACCGGGCACGGAGGAGCCCTACGCCTCGATCGCCAAGGAGCTGTCCGCGGAACTCATCGCCGGCGGGATCCAGGTCTCCACGATCACCCCGCAGCCGCGGGAGCTGTTCTCCTCGCTGCTGGCCATGCCGGTGGTGAACGGCCAGCAACAGGCGGGCCCGGACTCGACCGGCAACGTGGGCGTGGACATCGCCGTGGCCGGCCTGCCGGTCGGCGGCGATCCGGCGACCGTGCTGGCCTCCACCTTCGGCTGCGCCCCCGGACAGTCCACAACGGACAAGACGAAAGCGGCGGTGCCGGCCAATCCGGCCGGGCTGTGCGACGAGGCCTTACAGGCCACCATCGATTCCGCGCTGACCGGCTCGGCCACCCTCGCCGATTCGCTGAAGACCCTGGAACCGCAGCTGTGGTCGGAGAACGCGGTGATCCCGCTGTTCCAGGACGCCGAGGCCCTCGCGGTGGGCAAGGGCATCTCCGGGCTCACCCCGGGCGCGCCGATGCAGGGCCCGTTCGGCACCGCGGTGAACTGGACCCGCGGCGCCTCCTCCGGCCCCGAGACGACCACCTCCGCCGGCTGACCTCTCGGGATGCTGTGAAGGGGCCCTTCACGGACTCTGAGTCCGTGAAGGGCCCCTTCACAGCTTTGACTGCAGTGCGCGGATCAGATCAGCCGAAGGCTTTCGGCGAAGTGGCAGGCCACGGGGTGGCCGTCGCCGCGGTCGGTCAGCGCGGGCTCCTCCGTGGTGCACTTCTCGCGGCCCGCGTCGTCGAGCTGATTCGCGAACTTCGGGCAGCGGGTCCGGAACCGGCAGCCCGACGGCGGGTTCGCCGGGCTGGGCACGTCGCCGGTGATCACGATGCGCTGCCGGGTGCGTTCCTTGCGCGGGTCGGGCACCGGGATGGCCGAGATCAGCGCCTGGGTGTAGGGATGCGCCGGATGCTCGAACAGCTGCTCGGCCGGGGCCGTCTCCACGATCTTGCCCAGGTACATCACCGCGATCCGGTCGGACACGTGCCGCACCACCGACAGGTCGTGCGAGACGAACAGATACGACAGGCCCAGCTCCGCCTGCAGGTCCTTGAGCAGGTTGAGCACGCCCGCCTGGATCGAAACGTCCAATGCGGACACCGGCTCGTCGAGCACCAGCACCTTCGGCTTGAGCGCGAGCGCGCGGGCGATGCCGATCCGCTGGCGCTGCCCGCCGGAGAACTCGTGCGGGAACCGGTTGCCGTGCTCGGGACGCAGGCCCACGGTCTTCATCAGATCGCGGACCTGCTGACGGCCGTTGTTCTCGTACAGCCCGTGGATGCGCAGCGGCTCGGCGATGATCTCGTTCACCGGCAGCCGCGGGTCCACCGAGGCGTACGGGTCCTGGAACACGATCTGCATGTCGCGCCGCAGATGCTGCAGCTCCCGCTTGGACATGGCGGCCAGATCGCGGCCTTCGTAGGTGACCTTGCCGCTGGTGAGCGGCTGCAGGGCCAGCGCCACCCGGGCGGTGGTCGACTTACCGCAGCCGGACTCGCCGACCAGCGCCAGCGTTTCGCGCGGGTAGATGTCGAAGGACACGTCCGACACCGCCTGCACCGCGCCCGCGGTGCGGCGCAGCAGGCCGCCACCGCGGATCGGGAAGTGCTTCACCAGGTTCTGCGCGGAAAGAACGGGGGTCGCCGCCGCCGTTGCCTCGCTCATCGGTTCGTCTCCGTGTCGGTCGCCGCGTCGACGGTCGGGGTCACCGCGGCGGTGTCGGCCGAGGTGGCGCTGAACAGGTCTTCGGGGTCCTTGCCTTCGACCTGCTCGCTGAAGTGGCACGCCGCGTGCTGGCCGTGCCCGACGGCCACCAGCGGCGGCTCCTCCTGCTCGCAGATGTCCTGCGACAGCGGGCAGCGCGGGCTGAACGGGCAGCCCGGCGGCATGTTCGTGGTGGCCGGTGGTGCCCCGGTGATCGGGGTCAGCCGCTCGGTCTTGACGTCCAGCCGCGGCAGGCTGCCCAGCAGGCCCAGGGTGTAGGGCATCCGCGGGGTGTAGAAGATCTCGTCCACCGTGCCGGATTCGACCAGCCGGCCCGCGTACATCACGTGTACCCGGTCGGCCGACCCGGCGATCACGCCGAGGTCGTGGGTGATCAGCACCATCGCGGCGCCGGTCTCCTGCTGCGCGGCCTTGAGTGCTTCGAGGATCTGCGCCTGCACCGTCACGTCGAGTGCGGTGGTCGGCTCGTCCGCGATGATCACGTCCGGGTTGTTGGCCATCGCGATCGCGATCACCACCCGCTGGCGCATCCCGCCGGAGAGCTGGTGCGGGTACTCGTCGGCACGCTGCTTCGGATTCGGGATGCGGACCAGGTCGAGCAGGTCGATCGCCTGCTTCTTCGCCACGTCCTTGCGCACGTCGTGGTGCGCGGTGATCGCCTCGGCGATCTGGTCGCCCACGGTGTACACCGGGTTCAGCGAGGTCATCGGGTCCTGGAAGACCATCGCGATGCCCTTGCCGCGGACCTTGTTGAGGTCCTTCTCGCTCGCCTTCAGCAGCTCGGTGTCGCCGAAGCGGATCGAGCCGGACACCTTGGCGGTGCGGGGAAGCAGGCCCATCACCGCCAGCGAGGTGACCGATTTCCCGGAGCCGGACTCGCCGACGATGCCCAGCACCTCACCGCGCTGCAGCTGGTAGCTCACCCCGCGCACGGCGTTGACCACGCCGTCGCCGGTCGGGAACTGCACCGTCAGATCGTCGACGGTGAGGACCGCGTCGCCGGTGTGCTCGGTGGTCATGCCGCCGCCGGGGGAAGAAGTACGGGTCGTCATGCGCGCACCTTCGTCTGCTGGGGGTCGAACGCGTCCCGCAGGCCGTCGCCGATGAAGTTGATCGTCAGCGCGATCAGGATGATGAAAATGCCCGGGAAGTAGAACAGCCACGGGCGGGTGTCCACCGCGGTCTGCGCGGTGGAGACGAGCAGGCCGAGCGAGGTGTCCGGGACCTGCACGCCGAAGCCGAGGAAGGACAGCGCGGTCTCCAGCAGGATGCCGATGGACACCAGGATCGTCAGGTTGACGATGATCGCGCCGAGCGCGTTGGGCACCAGGTGCCGGAAGATGATCCGCGCGTCGCTCGCGCCGAGTGCCTTGGACGCCTCGACGAATTCCTTCTCCCGCAAGGAAAGCACCACACCGCGGGCGACCCGGGAGACGTAGGCCCAGTACAGCCCGGCGATCACCACCGCGATCAGCCACCAGGTGCCGCCGGACTGGTGCGCCAGCACCGCGGCCACCGCGAGCAGCGGGAGGGTGAGCACCAGGTCGGCGATCCGCATCAGCACCGTGTCCACCCAGCCGCGGTAGTAGCCGGCCACGGCACCCCAGACGGTGCCCACGATGGTGGCGAACAGCGCGACGAGCACGGAGATCTGCAGGGAGATCTGGGTTCCGCGCATCACCTGGGCGAGCTGGTCGTGCCCGACCGCGTCGGTGCCGAACGGGTGCGCGCCCGAGGGCGGCGCCGAGTTCGACTCGGTGATGGTGTCCGGGCCGTACTTCCACAGCGCGCCGCCGACGTAGGCGAACAGCACGATCAGGATGAACACGACGAGGCTGATCATGGCCAGCCGGTGCTGGAGGAAACGCCGGAAGACCAGTTGTGCCTGGCTGCGTTCCTTGACGGTGAACTCGCGGTCCGGGGCGCCCTTGGGGGTGTGCGGGGCGGCCGGCGCGGCAGCGGAGCCGCCGGAGGTGGTGAAGGAGTCGTCAGGCATAGCGGATCCTCGGGTCGAGCAGGCCGTAGAGCAGGTCGGCGATGAGGTTGAGCAGGATGATGAACGTGGCCGCGATGAGCAGCCACCCCTCCACGGCGTAGACGTCGCTCGTCTTGATCGCGTTCAGCAGGAACGCACCCGAGCCCTGCCACTGGAACACGGTCTCGGTGACCACCGCGCCGCCGAGGATGGCGCCGATGTCCAGCGCGGTGACAGTGGTCAGCGGGATCAGCGCGTTGCGCAGCGCGTGCCGCCGGGTGACCGTCCAGCGTGGCAGCCCCTTCGCCCGGGCCAGCCGCACGTAGTCGCTGTTGAGCACCTCGAGCATGGACGCGCGCTGGAAACGGCTCCAGGCCGCGTAGCTGGTCAGCGCGAGCGAGATGGTCGGCAGGATCAGGTGGCCGAAGATGTCGCCGAGGGAAGCCCAGAATCCGCCGGAGGCGATGACCGAGGAGGACCCGATGGTGTAGAAGACCTGGTCGCCCACCGCGGTGTTGATCCCGATCCCGACCTGCTTGAGCAGGATGGCGAACCAGAACGCGGGCATGGACAGGAACAGGAAGCCGAAGAACGTGGCCGTGTAGTCGAACTTCGAGTACTGGCGGGCGGCGCTGACCACGCCGATGATCACCGCGAGGATCAGCGCGACGACCATGGCGAGCACGATCAGCCGCAGCGTGACGCCGAACCGGGCGAAGATTTCGTTGCCGATGTTGGTGGTCGAGTCCACCGAGGGGCCGAAGTCACCGCTGAAGATGCCGGTGACCCAGTGCCAGTAGCGTTCGAGGATGGGCTGATCGAGGTGCAGCCGGATGCGTTCCAGCTCGATGGTCTGCGGTGGGGGTGGTGGATTCCGCGCGATCAGCGGGCTCAGCGGGTTGGCCGACAGCGAGACCATCACGAATACGACGAAGGTCGAAACGATCAGGATCGGCACCGAGACGAAGAGCCGGCGCAGTGCGAAGGCAAGCATGGAGATCTTCCTGCTCTGGGCGGTGTTCTGCCGGCGCCCGCCGCGGGTGGTGGCAGGGCCGGGGCGACGAGGCGGGGCAAGGGTGCGTTCGGGAATGAATCGGGCAGCCGGTGAGGGGCGGGCTGGTCCGCCCGCCCCTCACCGGCTGGTTCAGCGCGAATCTACCGGGCGGTGATCACTTGCGGAGGCCCCACTCGGTCATGTTGTACACCGGCCCGTCCAGTGACGAGTTGTTGCGTATGTTCGCGATCTTGTCCGAGGACGCGAGGAAGGTCGGCTTCTGGTACAGCGGAAGCACGTACGCGTCGTTGGTCATGACCTGGTCGGCCTGGTTGAGCAGCTCTGCGCCCTTGGCCGGGTCGGTCTCGGCGCTGGCCTGGGCTATCAGGGTGTCCACCTGCGGGTTGGTGTACTTGCCGAAGTTGCTGCCCTGACCGGTGCCCCACAGCTGCTTGGCCCCGCCGATCGCGAACGGCGTGGACACCCAGGCGAACACGATGGCGTCGTAGTCGCCCTCGGTGGTGGTGGCGCCGAGGTCGTCGGTCGAGGACACGTTGACCTTGATGCCCAGCGGCTCGACCGCCTTGGCGAACAGCTGGCACTCGTCCTGGCGGATCTGGTTGCCCACGGTGTAACGGATCCGCAGGGCCGGCACGGGCTGGCCGCTCGGGTCCATCAGCTGCTGGCCGTTGAGCTTGTAGCCGGCGTCGGTCAGGATCTTCTTCGCCTTCTCGACATCACCGGAACCCTGCCCGGTGGACGAGACCACGTCCTTGTAGCCCTCCTGCTGCGGCATGAAGTTGTGGTTGTTCAGCGGCTTCACCTTGTCGGTGAACTGGCCGACCGTCTTGGCGATGATGTCCTGGCGGTTGACCGCGGTGAACATCGCCTGCCGGATCGCGGCGTTCTTCAGCGCCGGTGCCTGCAGGTTGAAGTCGAAGTGCTCCCAGGTCAGGCCGAGGCCGATGTAGGAGGAGATGTTCGGCATGTTCTTCACCTGGTTGACCAGGTCCACCTGCGGCTGCGGGTAGATCGCCTGCACCTCGTTGTTCTGCAGCGCGGTCGGCTCCTGGGTGGCGTCGGTGATGATCCGGAAGACCACGCTCTGCAGCTTCGACTTGGTGCCCCAGTACTTGTCGTTGGGCACCTCGGTGACCGCCGTGTTGTTCTCGAACTTCGAGATCTTCCACGGGCCGCCGGTCCAGGTCGGCACGGTCTTGCTGAACCAGGCGTAGGAGGCCGCGAGCCCGTCCGGGGTGTCCACCCCGCCGTTCTGCTTGGCCAGGTGCGCCGGGTACATGCCACCCGACGAACCCCACAGCTTGCGCCAGTCGGTGAACGGCTTGGACAGCGTCGCGGTCACGGTCTTGCCGCCGTCCGAGCCGACCACCGAGGTGACCTGGTCGTAGCCGGAGGTGTCCGCGGCGGAGCAGCCCGGGCAGTCCTTGCCGTTCTGCACCTTCCAGTTGTAGATGAAGTCGTCCGCCGAGAGCGGGGTGCCGTCCGACCAGACCGCCTTCGGGTTGATCTTGTAGACGATCGTGGTCGGGTTCGTCAGATCGGCGGATTCGACGAAGTCCTTGTTCAGCACCGACTTCAGTTCGGGCGTGGTGTAGAAGGTGTGCGGCAGCAGGCCGCGGGTGACCTCACCGGTCTCGAAAACGTTGCCCTTGGCCGAGGTGACGTTCCAGTCCGGGATGTTCTTCTCGATCGCGTAGGTGACGGTGCCCCCGTCCTGCACCTGGTCGGACTGGGCCGAATTGCAGGTGTTCGGGTTCTGGTCACAGTCGGCGAACGCCTGGCCGGTCTGCACTGCGCTGTTGCCACCCCCGCCACCACAGGCGGAGAGCAGAAGGGCCGCGCCCGCGACGAACGCACCGAGTTGCACGGCGCGCGACCTTGTCGTCACTAACATTCATTCTCCTTGCTCGACGCCGTCGCGGGTGTGCGAGGCGACCTCTTCCTGACCGCAAGCACCGGAGTAATCGCGTTGCTCACCGTAGTCGTGAAACCTAGGCAGTGGACAGCTGGCAAAACCATCGATCCGGACACTCTGAGTGAGATCGTTGTGGAACAGCAATCTCATCCTGACGAGGTCCGTCAAGGATTCCCCGGGTCATCAACTACTGAGGGTGGTTGACCGTAAGGGTTGCGCGAACCCGTTTGGGTGATTCTGCAGCCCGGTCGGTCGTTTGGTTCGGGGGACGATAACCCACGCTCTGCAATTTGGGGAGCCCAGCGAATGGCGCAGCTTCCCGTCCGGGGAAGACCACATGTGACCAGGAATTAACCCGATCTCGTGAGTCGAATGCGCCGCTCGAGGAATTCGGCGGCACGTGCTCCGGCCGGACAGTGGTCTGCACCTCCTGATATGTGTTCTCCGGCAGGCGGAAGCCGGCCATCACGCGGCGACCGCCGGGAGGCCGCCGCGTCGCCCCAGCCGGGCGGACCACCCGTGCCGAGTGGTCCGCGATCCTGCTGCGCGGAACGTTCCGCCCCCGGGAACGCCCAGGTGCCGGGACGCATTTCCGACGCAGTGGGATGCGTTTGCAGCTACCTGTGCATAGGTGACGCCGTCGTCGGCGGATGCGCCCGGAGGGTCGTTAACCTGAGGTGGTGAAGCGGAAGCTGCTGCTGGTCCACGCGCACCCGGACGACGAGAGCCTCACCACCGGCGGGGCCATCGCCCGGTATGCGGCCGAGGGCGCGGAAGTCTTCCTGGTCACCTGCACCCTCGGTGAGGAGGGTGAGATCGTGCCGCCGCGGCTGGCCCGGCTGGCCGCGGCCGAAGCCGACCAGCTGGGCGGCTACCGCTTCGGCGAACTCGCCGGCGCTTGTGCCGCGCTCGGCCTCACCCGGCACGACTACCTCGGCGGGATCGGCCGGTGGCGAGATTCCGGCATGGCGGACACGCCGGCCGCCGAGCACCCGCGGGCCTTCACCGGCGGACCGGTCGTCGAGCAGGCCGCGCAGCTGCGCGGCCTGCTCGACGAACTGGCGCCGCAGGTCGTCGTCACCTATGACGCGTTCGGCGGCTACGGCCACCCGGACCACATCCGTGCGCACGAGATCACCATGGCCGCCGCGACCGACGTGCCGCGCGTCTTTCATGTGGTCCAGTCCAGGGCCGCACTCGTCGCCGGGCTCGCCGAACTGCGCGCGGAGGGGACCTCTCCCTTCCGTATACCCGCGGACGACGAGCTGCCCTCGGTCCCGGACGAGAAGATCACCACTGTGCTCGACATCTCCGCACACGTTCCGGCGAAGCTCGCCGCCTTGCGCGCGCACGAGACACAGCTGACCGTGTGCGAAGACGCGGTCGTCCACTTCGCACTCACCAACGACGTCGCCCAGCCGATCCCGCCCGCCGAGTACTTCGTGCTCGCCCGCGGCGACGCGGACGGTGCCGGGACCGATCTGTTCGGCGGGCTGTGATCATGGCCGCCCCGCTCACCCGCGCCCAGTGGCTCCTCTTGCTGCTGCTCGCTTTCGACGCTGTGCTGCTGGCGCTGCTCGAAGTGTTCTTCCTGCCGCTGCGCGTCGGCTCACTCGGCGAGATACCACTCCCGGTGACCGCGCTGGTCGGTGCGGTCACCACTCCGTGGCTCGTGCTCACCACGGCGAAGCTCGTGCGTCCCGGGCTGTCGTTCGTCCCGCTGGCGGTCTGGGTGATCGTGGTCTTCGTCATCGGGCTGACCGGTCCCGGCGGGGATCTCGTGCTGGTCCAGGACTGGCGGGCGCTGCTGCTGCTCGGCGGGAGCGCGCTGCCCGCCGCGCTGGTGCTCGGCGGCGGGCTCGGCCGGGCCGCCCCGGCCAAGGGATCCGGCCGTGGCTGAGGCCATCTCGGATCGGCAGGTCGTCGCGGTACTGCGGCCCTTCGTCCGCGCCAGCGCGCCGATGCTCGACGCACTGCGCGAATCCGATCCGTTCGGCCTGCAGGACCGCGCCCGCCGTGGCGAGGACGAATTCACCGACCGCAAACTTCGCGAGAAGGTGCTCGGTGCACTCACCTCGGTCCAGGTCCCGGGCACCTCGGCGTGGGCCGCGATGGACATCGACAAGCGCGCGGGCTGGTGGATCAACCGGGTGGGCAGGCTCACCGCGCTGATCACCTCGATCCCCGGGCTCGGCGGGGCGCTCGCCGACCGGCTCCCCGTGCAGGACGCGCTCGGCGCCGCGTCACAAGGCCTGCTGCTGTGCGCGATCGCGGGGGAGTACGGCGTGACCGACGTGGGCAGCCGGGTCCGGCTGATCGCGTCCGTGCTGTTCGAGCGGGACATCGACCCGCGGCTGGCCGCCGGCGAGCACGCCGGGCATGACGAGTCCGCAGAGGACAGTGCGGCCGCGAAGCTGACCGAGGAACTCGATCAGTCACGGCGCGCGCACGGCAAAGTCACCGTGAAAGCGGTCGCCGGCACGCTGTGGCGCTTCGGCCGCTCGCTCTGGGGCATCGCCGGGGAACTGGAGAAACGCCCGAGCGGCCGGTTCTACCACCGGCTGATCGGGATGCTGCCGGTGGCCGGCGCCGCGGGCGACTACTTCGGCGAACGCGCCGGGCTGCGCACCGTATGGAAGCGTGCGCACGCTTGGCTGATGGCCAACTCCCCGCGGTGGGCCTGAAGAGCTCAGCGCCAGAACAGGAACGCGGTCTGCCCCACATTGGCCGCGAGCGAGCTGCCGCCGAGCGCCAGGAAGACCTTCCCGGCCACGGACCAGAGCAGATCCCCGGCCGGGCGGAACACGAAGAAGAGCGCGAACAGCGCCAGCGGCGCCCACGGCCGCACCCTCGCACCGAACATCCGCGCCTGCGGCGACAGATAGGGCTCCAGTGCACCCCATCCGTCCAGCCCCGGCACCGGAAGGATGTTCAGCAGGAACGTCATCACCTGCAGCAAGGCCAGATAGGACAGTGCGTAGAACAGGCCCGTCGCCATCGGCACCAGCGCGACCACCAGGCACAGCGCGGCGCCCACGGCCAGATTGCTCAACGGCCCGGCCAGCGAGACCCACGACGAAGTGGCCCGGCTGCGCAACGCGCCCCGGTTGATCCACACCGCGCCGCCGGGCAGCGGAATGCCGCCGATCAACAGGAAGATCAACGGCAGCAGCAAGGACAGCACCGGGTCCGTATAGCGACGGACGTCCAGCGAGAGGTACCCCTTGCGGGCGACTTCGTGATCCCCGCCGCGGAAGGCCACGAAGGCGTGGCCGAACTCGTGCAGGGTGAGCGAGGCGATCCAGCCGCCCGCGACGAGCAGCACCACACCCGCGACGAACATCGGGTCGCGGCTGCTGAGCAAGGTCGAAGAGTCCCCGTATGCGGCCAGGAAACCGCCGGCCACGGAGACGGCGAGGATGCCGAGGAAGATCGGACTCGGGCGCACTGCTGATCTCTGCACCACTCCAGTCTTCCGTATGCCCGGTGTGAAGTCTTCGGCGTGTCCCCTTGCGCAGCCGGCGAGAGGGATCCCCCGAACTCGCTACTCCGCTTGACCTGGCCGCACTACACGGGTGTAATCACAGTGATGTCATTCGCTGTCGAGGGGACAGCGGGTGGCGTTTCACCACCGCCAGCCTGGGGAGTGCGTAGGAGCGAGGAGGCGGACGTGCGGTTGGAAGCAGAGAGCAAGGAATGGGGGCACGTCGTGGGGTGGGGAGAGAACCCGGAGCAGCAGCTCGGGGATCTGACCGACCTCTTCGATGCCACCGAAGAGCAGGACTGGCAGGAACGCGCGCTCTGCGCGCAGACCGACCCGGAGGCGTTCTTCCCCGAGAAGGGCGGCTCGACCCGGGAAGCCAAACGGATCTGCCTTGGCTGTGAAGTCAAGGACGAATGCCTCGAGTACGCCCTGGCGCACGACGAGCGCTTCGGCATCTGGGGCGGACTGTCCGAACGGGAACGGCGGAAGCTCAAGAAACGCGCCTGATCGATCCTTGTGGCCCGGAGTATGTCCACGGAGAGCGTGGACCGGTGGGCTCGATCACTGTGTTTTCTGGGGGTGCAACCCCCAGGCCCCGCCCGGGGGCGAGCCCCCGGACCCCCGCCGTGGTTGCGTTGCGGCGGGGGTTTTACCTGGGTGCTGTTCGGGGTGAGTTCCTGGATCTTCGTCGTGGTTGGGTTGCGGCGGGGGTTTTACCTGGGTGCTGTTCGGGTTTGTTCCTCGGTCCTGGTCGTGATTTCGTTGCGGCGGGGGCTACCTGAGTGTCGTTCGGGTTTGTTTCCGGGCTCTCGTCGTGGTTGCTGCGGCGGGGGCGTTGCCGGAGTGCCGTTCGGAGTGAGCCTGAACTCCTCGCCGTAGGTGCGTCTTGGCCTTTCGTCGTTGCGTTGTGGCGCAGGGTGGCGAGGCTCGCCTGAATCGTTGCTCGTTGCGGTGCGGCGGGGCAGGGGGCCCGGCAAAGTTGGTCGAGGACCCGTGATCAGCAGAGTGAGCCGTGGCTGCCGCGCATCATCGATGGCGCTTGCCATCTCGATCTATTGCGCCCGGCAGCGGGCGATGCGGAGGTGTTCGAGGCGCGCGACCACCTCGTGGTGTGCACCGGACCTGTCTCGGGTCTGTGAAGGGGCCTTTCACAGACTCAGAGTCCGTGAAGGGCCCCTTCACAGACCTTCACGGGCCTCCTGCGGTCTGCGCCCCCTCGCGCCGACTTTGCCGACACCCTGGTGCGGCGGGGCGTCTCGTGATGGGTCGTGGCGGGGGTGTTTTGGGGTGGGCTCTTGGGGAATCGGGGTTGGTTTGAGCGGGCCGGTTTGGGGTGGTGGCGTCCGTGTGGGTGATACGGCGTGGGTCCGGGCCGGTGCGGTGGGTGAGGTCGTAGGGTGGCCGCACCGCATCGTTCTCCCGGTCAGGAGCCGTTCTTGCCCCGCCCCGTCGCCCCGCCCGCTGTGCGCACCCTGCCCGTACTGGCCATTGTGGTCTGTCACGACGGCGAGGAATGGCTGCCGCTGGCGCTTTCCGCCCTGCGGCGCAGCACGGTCCGGCCCCGGCACGTACTCGCGGTCGACACCGGATCCACCGACCGGACCGCGAAACTGCTCGCCGAAGCCGCCGCCGGCGCGAGCGGGCCGGAATCCGCGCCGGTGCTCTCCGGCGTGCTCACCCTGCCCGCCGGAACCGGCTTCGGCGCGGCGGTCGCGGCGGCCGTCGAACACGCCGTCCAGCGCTGGGGCGACCCCGGCTCCTGGCTGTGGCTGCTGCACGACGACTGCGCCCCCGAACCGGACTGCCTCGAAGCCCTCCTGCACACCGCCGAGCAGAACCCGTCCGCCAAAGTGCTCGGCCCCCTCGCACTCGACTGGACCGACCCACGGCTGATCGTCGAAGCCGGGCTGTCCACCGACGCCTCCGGCCACCGTCAGCACATGGCCGCACCCGACGGCGAACCCAGCGAAGTACTCGCCGTGCCCAGCGCAGGATCGTTGGTACAACGGGAACTCTGGCACGAACTCGGCGGCTTCGACGAGAATTTCCCGCTGCTGCACGAGGATCTCGACTTCGGCTGGCGCGCCAACACAGTCGGCTCACTGGTGCTTTCGGTGCCTGCGGCACGCGTACGGCACGCCCGCGCCCTCACCACCGGACAGCGCACCCCGGACGCGACCGGCCGCTCGCTCGCCGCACTGAACCGTTCCCACGGGCTACGGGTCTTCCTGGTGAACTGCTCGCCCGCGTCGTATTGGTTCGGGCTCGTCCGGCTGCCCTTGCTGCTGGTACTGCGCGCGCTGGTGTTCTTCGTGCTGCGCCGTACGACCGAGGCCGGCGCGGAGCTGGCCGCGCTGCGCTATCTCTGCGGCGGCCGGGGAAATCTCCGTGCCGCCCGGGCCACGCGGCGGGAATTGCCGCGCCCCGGCACGGTTCGCGGGCTCTTTACGAGCCGGAACACCCGGCTGCGCAACGCGATCCGGGCCGGTGTGGTCGGCCTCGTGCAGCGCGGGGTGCAGAACGACGTGGCGCTCGGCACCGTGCCGGACAGCGTCGAGCAGGACAGCGCGTGGATCCCGCCGGAGGCGCTCGCAGCCTCCGGCGCCCGGCCGGTCGGGCCGGCTGCGTTGCCCGCCGGAGCGTTGCGGGGGCTCAGCAGCCGCGGCTCCCGGCTGCAGCGTCCGGCCACGGTCGTCGCGGTCGCTCTGCCGGAGGCGCCCCCGCAAGAGTCCGAAGAGGACGGTGAAGCACCGGAGGTCGAAGCCCGGCCGACACCGGTGCCGCGTCCGGCGGAGCCGGCCGCCGAACCCGACCTGGTCTTCGTCGCGGTCGACCGCCGCCGGGTGCTCGCGGCCACCGTGTTCGCGCCGCCGTTCGTCCTGGTCGTCGTGCTCACCGCGCTGGCCTTGGTGATCAACCGCGGCCGGCTCGGCCTCGACTTGTGGGGCGGGCAGCTGCTGCCGGTCGGCGGGCTGGGCGAGATCTGGTCGACGTACTTGTCGTCGTGGCATCCGATCGCAGGCGGCACGGGTGCGCCGGCTCCCGCGACGCTGCCGGTGCTCGGCACCCTCGGGGCGATCTTCACGCCGATCGGTGGCCCGGCCGCGCTTGTCGCGATCCTGCTCATCGCCGACCTTCCGCTCGCCGGGCTCAGCGCGTACGTGGCCACGCGCAAGCTTCCGGTCCGCCGGTGGGTCCGCGCGGCCATCGCCGCGGCGTACGCGCTCCTGCCCGCCGCCACCGCTTCGGTCGCGCAAGGCCGGCTCGACGTCGTCGTGGTCCACATCGTGCTGCCACTGGTGGTAGCCGGGCTGGTGCGGCTGCTTACCCGGCCTGGCACCCGCTGGCTGCACGTCTCCGCGCTGTCCGCGTTCGGCGTCGCGCTGCTTGGCGCGTTCTCCCCGCTCGCGCACGGGCTCGCGTTGGTCGGCCTGCTCGTCGGGTTCATCGTGTTGCCCGCGCCGTCCGGGCTGGCCCGGCGGGTCGCCTCGGTCGGGATCGTGGTGATCCTGCCGCTGGTCCTGCTGCTGCCGTGGCCGACCGTGCTGCTGCGCCACCCCGAACTGCTCGTGCAGGGGCTCGGTGGCGCGTCCGCCCCGGCGTCCGCCGCGGATCTGGCCGGGCTCACTCCGGGCGGACCGGGCGCCTGGCCGATTGGGGTCGCGGTCCTCGCCGCCACGCTCGTCGCGCTGGTCGTCCGGCCACGCCGCGAGGTCGCCGGTGGGCTGGCGCTCGCGATACTCGGTGTCGTCGGCCTGTTCGTGGTCCGGCAGGTGCAGCTCACACCGTTGCAAGGTGGCACCCCTGCGGCCGGGTACGCGGGGGTGCCCCTGCTGTTCGTGGGTGCCGGGCTGCTCTGGACGATTCTCGCGACCTGGCAACGCGGCGGCCGCGCGGCCGTCCCCGCACCGTGGCTGCCGAAGGTGCTCGCGGTGGCCGGGACAGTGGTGGTGGTCGCCCTAGGCGTGGGCGCGGTGCTGTCCGGTGCCGAAGGGCCGCTGACCGCGCAGCCGCGCCCACAGCTGGCGTCGGCGGTCTCAGCGGGACGATCCGTGCTCGACCTCAGTACCGGCTACAGCCCTGTACGCCAGACCGGCGGTCGTCTCGCGCAGTTCGGCGACGACGAACTCGCTCCGGTCGCCGGTACGCCCGAACGGCTCGCCGGTTGGCGTCGTGACCTGGGACAAGGCGACGTCGCCACGCTACGGAGCACGTTGGCCGCCGCAGCCGCGTCCGGCGTGCAGTACGTGATCCTCCCGGCCGGCACCAACGCGGCCGCGTTCGCCGACGCCGCCCGCGACCTGACCGCGGTGGCCGCACCGATGTCGGACGGACGGCCGGTGCTGCGGCTGCTGCCGAACACCGGCGAAGTGGCGTTGATCTCGCCGGAGCTGGCGAAGAAGGCGGTGACCCGCGGCGGCGCGCCCGGCGTGAGCCCGGGCGTTTCCCCCGTCGACGCGCGGCTGCCGGACGTGCGCGTGCGAGCGTCGGAAGGGCCGACCGGACGGCTGCTCGTGGTCGCCGCCGAGCAGGAGGCCGGCTGGCAGGCGAGCGTGAACGGCAAGACAGTGCCGATCGTGCCCGCCTGGGGCCACCAGGTCGCGGTGTCCATACCTCCGCAGCCTTCGGAGATCTCCGTGACATTCCCGGGCACCGAACGCGGATTGCTCCTGCTTGTGCAGCTCGCCGCGGTGCTGTTCACCGCATTGACCGCGATCCCCGCCCGCCGCCGCGGCCCTGGTTCCGCTGCGCTCCCGGCTTAAGTCCGTGAAGGGGCCCTTCACGGACTCTGAGTCCGTGAAGGGGCCCTTCACAGCCTTCACAGACGAGTCGACCACGGCGGCGGAAGGCGAGGAAAGGAGGCTCAGTCGCCTTCGATCACGTCGGGTTCGACGCCGAGGTAGCCGGCCACCTGCTCGACCAGGACGTCGTGTACCAGGTCGGCCAGCTCCGCGGGGTCCTTCGCCCTGGCCTCCAGCGGGCGCCGGTACAGCACGATCCGCGCGCGGGTGGGCAGGCCGGTACGGTCCACCCCGGCCGGGACCAGGCGGGACAGCGGGACCACGCCGTCGTGCAGCACGCCGTCGGTGGCGGTACGGCCGTCCTCGCGGACTTCGGGCACGTCGTCGACCGCGACGTCCAGCTTCGTCAGCTCGTGGCGCCAGCGCGCTTCGATCGGCTCCAGCGCGTCGAGCACCAGCGCGTCGAACCGCTCCGCGCGGCTGGTCGCGACGGGCAGGGACGCCGGATAGAGCGTTCCGCGCAGGCCCCGGCCGTGCCGGTCCCGCCGAAGCCGCTGCCGTTGTCGATAATCACGAGCCGTCGCCACCTGCCAAGTCTATGCGGTCGGCCGGGCCACGCGCGTGTCGCCGGTACGGCCTTGCGGCGACGCGCTATCGTTTCGAATCGTGCGGAGCGTACGGAAATGTTCGCGAACGGGTTGCCTCGAGCCCGCAGTCGCCACGCTCACGTACGCCTATCGTGACTCCACCGCCGTCGTCGGTCCGCTGGCCACCGCCTCCGAACCCCATTCCTACGACCTGTGCGAGGCACACGCGCTGCGGCTGACCGTGCCGAAAGGCTGGGAAGTCGTCCGCCACGAAGGCACCTTCGCCGCTCCAGAGCAGTCGGCGGACGAGCTGACCGCGCTGGCCGAGGCCGTGCGCGAGGCCGGCCGCTCGGACCGGCCCGCCGCGCCACCCGAGCCGGAGAGCCCCTCCGGCAGACGCGGTCACCTGCGCGTGCTGCCCGGGCGCGCCTGAAGGTAGCTCCCGCCGGTAGGCTTTCGCCCGCGGCGCGACCGGCGCCGCGACGACACTAGCGGCGGGGAGAAGGCGTGCCAGACCTTTCCGGCATCGTGAAGGCCTACGACATTCGTGGCGTGGTCGGCGAACAGCTCGACGAGGCCCTGGTACGGGACTTCGGGGCAGCATTCGCACTGCTGGTCAAGACCGAGGCGCCGACCGTGGTGATCGGTCACGACATGCGCGACTCTTCGCCGGGCCTGTCGGCGGCGTTCGCCGAGGGCGTCACCTCGCAGGGCCTTGACGTGGTGTCGATCGGCCTGTGCAGCACCGACGAGCTGTATTTCGCGTCCGGTTCGCTGAACCTGCCGGGTGCGATGTTCACCGCCAGCCACAATCCCGCGAAGTACAACGGCATCAAGATGTGCCGCTCCGGTGCCGCTCCGGTCGGGCAGGACACCGGGCTGGCCGAGATCCGCGACACGGTGGAACAGGGCGTGCCGGTCTTCGAGGGCAGGCGCGGCAGCGTCACCGAACGCGACGTGCTCGGGGAGTACGCCGGGTACCTGCGCGGCCTTGTCGACCTGAGCGGCTCGCGGCCGCTGAAGGTGGTCGTGGACGCGGGCAACGGGATGGGCGGGCACACCGTGCCGACGGTGTTCGCCGGCCTGCCCATCGAGATCGTGCCGATGTACTTCGAGCTCGACGGCACCTTCCCGAACCACGAGGCCAACCCGCTGGACCCGAAGAACATCGTCGACCTGCAGGCCAAGGTGCGCGAGACCGGCGCGGACGCGGGCCTGGCCTTCGACGGCGACGCGGACCGCTGCTTCGTCGTCGACGAGCGGGGCGAGCCGGTGTCGCCGAGCGCGATCACCGCGCTGGTCGCCGTGCGTGAGCTGGTCAAGGAGCCGGGTGGCACGATCATCCACAACCTGATCACCTCCACCGGGGTGCCGGAGATCGTCGCCGAGCACGGCGGCAAGCCGATGCGTACCCGGGTCGGGCACTCGTTCATCAAGGCCGAGATGGCCCGCACCGGCGCGATCTTCGGCGGCGAGCACTCCGCGCACTACTACTTCCGCGACTTCTGGCGGGCCGACACCGGCATGCTGGCCGCACTGCACGTGCTGGCCGCGCTCGGCGAGCAGGACGGTCCGCTGTCCGCGCTCACCCAGGACTTCTCCCGCTACGCCGCCTCCGGCGAGATCAACTCGACGGTGGACGACCAGGTGGCGCGGATGCTCGCGGTGAAGGACGCCTACGCGGGCAAGTCCGGCGCGCAGATCGACGAGCTGGACGGGCTGACCGTGCGGCTGGCCGGCGGCGCGTGGTTCAACCTGCGTCCCTCGAACACCGAACCGCTGCTGCGGCTCAACGTGGAGGCGGCCGACCGGACCGCGGTGCAGGCGCTGACCGACGACGTGCTGGCGCTGGTCCGTGGCTGATCGAACCGTTCCGCGGGAGTCTTCCGGGCAGGATCGTGTCCGGAAGGTGCCCTCCACAGGCAACCTTCGCGTGGTATGGAGGAACCATGGCCCTCACGCTTGACGCACAGCTGCTCGAGATCCTCGCGTGCCCGTCGCCGGATCACGCGCCGCTGCGCCCGGGCACCCCGGACGACGCCGAGGCAGAGGCACTGACCTGCACCAGCTGTGGCCGGGTGTACCCGGTCCGTGACGGGATTCCCGTGCTGCTGCTCGACGAGGCGGTGGCACCCGGTACCGCCGGTGAGCCGGATGACGACCATGCCGACAGTGCTTGACGATTCGCTGCTCGACGACCCCGCGCGGCTGGCCGAGGCCGACCGCGGGGGTCTGCTGCGGGCCGCCGCGATGGCCGGCGCGCAGGTGCGGGCGACTGCCGAGGCCGCGGCCGAGCAGGAACTGAGCGAGCGGCTCGACCTCGGCCGCCCTCGTTCGCTGGTGCTGATCGACCGCCCCGGCGTGAGCCGCACGCTGACCCGGCTGCTGGCCTCGCTGCTCACGCCGTCCTGCCCGGTGCCGGTCGTGCTGGCCGAATCCGTGCCCGCCTGGATCGGCGCGCTGGACGTGGTGTTCGCGCATACCGACGATCCCGGCGACCGCGAGCTGGCCGCTTCGCTGGAGCGGGCCGCCCGCTTCGGTGCGTCGGTGGTGCTGTCCGCGCCCGAGGACGGGCCGGTCGCGGCCTCCGTCGCGGGCAAGGGGGTGCTGCTCGCGCCACGGGTGCCGGTGCCGCCGGAGATGGCGTTCCCGCGTGGTCTTGCCGCCGGGCTGCTCACCGCGAACGCGCTGGGCCTGCTGGTCGCGGACGTGCAGGCGCTGGCCGACCAGCTCGATCTGGAAGCGGAGAAGGACTACTTGGCCCGGGAGTCGTTCACGAACCCGGCCAAGGCGCTCGCGCTGCGGATGGCCGAACGCGTGCCGCTGCTGTGGGGGCTGGATCCGGTGGCCGTCGCGGTCGGCGAGCACGCCGCGCACGCCTTCGCCGCGCATGCCGCGGTGGTGTGCGACGTAGAGGACTACCGGCAGGCGATGGCGCGGCCTGCGTTGTGGCGGTCGGCGCAGTCGGGTGAACGCGAGCGGGACATCTTCGCG
Source organism: Amycolatopsis sulphurea (assembly GCF_002564045.1). NCBI lineage: Bacteria > Bacillati > Actinomycetota > Actinomycetes > Pseudonocardiales > Pseudonocardiaceae > Amycolatopsis > Amycolatopsis sulphurea. The sequence goes on from NZ_PDJK01000002.1 coordinate 3,692,733, forward strand.
GATCCCGGCGACGGCCCGGAGGCGCTCGCCAAGCGTGTGCTGGTGGTGTCGGTGCGGACCGGCCCGGCCACCGAGGCGGCCCGTTACCAGGTCGGGGATCTGCTGCCCGGGGCCGATCTGGTGGTGCCCGCCGAGGAGATCGAGGCCGACGAGGTGATCCGGGCCGCGGTGCTCGCACTGCGATTCGAAATCGCCGCCGTTTATCTCGGGCTTGCCGCGGGCAGCATCGGCGGGGCCGGCAGATACGCGCCGGTCACCGCCTGAAGGAGCCGCCCGGACGCCGGGAAACGCCTGTCGGGCGTGCCGGCTCCGGTCGAGGGGAAGAAAATTGGGGAGTTGAGGTGACAGTGGAGCTGCTGCGCAACGCCGTACGGCCCTATGCTTGGGGATCGCGCACCGCGATCCCGCAGCTGCAGGGCCGTCCGGTACCTGCGCCGCACCCCGAGGCCGAGCTGTGGATGGGTGCGCACCCTGGCGATCCGTCCCACGTGATCGGTCCGGACGGTACCGAGCGGAACCTGCTCGCGCTCGTCGAGGCCGACCCGGTCGGCCAGCTCGGGCAGCGGTGTGCCGCGCGCTGGGGCGGCAGGCTGCCGTTCCTGCTGAAGATCCTGGCCGCCGAGGAACCCCTGTCCATGCAGGCGCACCCGTCGGCGGCGCAGGCCGCGGAGGGCTATGCGCGCGAGGAGAAGCTCGGCATCCCGCGGGACGCGGCCGACCGGAACTACCCGGATCCCACCGCGAAACCCGAGCTGGTCTGCGCGCTCACCGAGTTCCACGCGCTCGCCGGGTTCCGCGATCCGCACCGCACGATCAAGCTGCTCAAGGCGATCGAAACACCCGGGCTGGCCAAGTACACCGCCCTGCTGGAGGCACAGCCGGATCCCTCCGGGCTGCGCGCGTTGTTCACCACGTGGATCACGCTGCCCCAGCCGGCCTTCGACGAGCTGCTGCCGGAGGTGCTCGACGCCTGCGTGCGGCACGTGGCCGACCACGGCGAGTTCACCGTCGAATGCCGGACCATCCTGGGGCTGGGCGAGACGCACCCACGAGACGCCGGGGTGCTCGCCGCGCTGCTGCTCAACCGGCTGACCCTGCGCGCGGGCGAGGCGATCTACCTGCCTGCCGGGAACCTGCACCTGTACCTGCACGGTATTGCGGTGGAGATCCTGGCCAACTCGGACAACATCCTGCGCTGCGGTCTCACCCCGAAGCACGTGGACGTCCCCGAACTGCTCCGCGTGGTCGACTTCTCCTGCGGCGAAATGCCGGTGCAGCACGGCGAATCCGCCGGCCGCCGGATGGCGGTGTACCACACCGACGCCCCCGAGTTCGAGCTTTCCCGGATGGACTGGGCGCCGGACGAGCGCACCGAGGTGGTGCTCGATTCGGCGGGGCCGCAGATCCTGCTGTGCACGGTGGGGGATCTGCTGGTGGTGGCCGCCGACGGCGCACAGGTGGAGTTGCGTCAGGGGCAGTCTGTGTGGCTGCCCGCCGCCGATCCGGCGGTTCGGGTCCGTCCGCTCAGCGGGGTCCGGACCCAGCTTTTCCGGGCGACGGCGGGGGCCGGGGAGGGCTGAGCGGGCTTCAGGAGGTCAGCTCGGCCATCCAGCTTGCGAAGAAGTGGCGCACTGCGAATGTCTCCTCGAGCGCGACCGGAAGCTCATGGTCGGCGAAGCGGCTCAGGGTGCGCAACATTTCGCTGAACACCGAGATGTCGAAACCGGGATCCTGTTGCTCGGCGAGGGCGAGTAGCCGTGGCTTGGGATATGTCGCGGACAAGGCGTATACGTCGGTGAAGTCACGGGCTTCAGCACGGTCGAAGAGCGCTATCACCTTCTTGCCCGCAAGTTCTTCCCGATTGAAGGCCGGACCAAGGAAGGTCAACGTCGGCGGGCTGCGGGGCGGGGCGTCGAGCGCCAAGTCGAGCACGAGATCGTCCGGGCCGGTCACCACCAGCCGGCAGAACGTGATGGCATCACGGATCCGGCGCACCTGCCAACCACGCGCTGCGGCGGCGGCTTCCAAGGCGTCCCTGGCGTCCGGCACGTCGCCGCGGCCGGGACTGGCGAAGAAGTCCAAGTCCTGCGTCGGCCGGTTCGTCAGGCGTTGTGCAACCAGTGCGGCGCCCCCGGCAAGCAGAAAACCGTCGCTTTGCGGTAGCTCGAAGAACATCTGCGCGACTGTTACTTGAAACGGGGTCAGCGCTTCCGATGAGCTCACGTCAAGTGCTCATGCCGGGCGTTGTGGACGAGCGTCTCCCATCCGGAGCGAACGTCGCGCGGAAGGACGAGCTCATCCCACAGATCGATCAGCAGCGCGCCGTCGATGTACTCGATGATGTGGTCGCCGGTACCTTCTCTCAGCACGATCTCGTAGAGCCGCGCCCGGTCCGCGCGCGCGGCGAGATCAAACCGGCGATCCGGTTCCGACCAGTTCAGCTCCACCGGCAGGACGACCGATGCGAATGCCTTGGCCAGGGGAAGCCGGGGTAGCGCGGAAGGAAGCGAGATCGAGCGACCGCCGGGAGCGGACTGCTCGTGGAAAACGATCCGGGATTCCAGCGCCAGCTCGAACCCCGCGCCGGCCAGCAGCCGGGTGACGGTGTCGAGGGTGGGGGACTTCCTGCCTCGTTCGTAAGCGGACAGCGTCGGCCGTGAGGTGCCTGCTCGCTGTGCCAGCTCGTGCTGGCTCAGTTCGGCCGCGCGGCGTGCTTCCGCCAGTAATTCACCAGTACGCATTGCCCCACCTGATCGCCGCCCCACCTGAATCGCCCGACTTGAGCTGTGTATGTATCCGAAAGGATACCATAGGCGAGGGGTTCACTGTATCTCATGGGATACCTTGGCGGGCGGCTGCCGGGAATCGGCCTGCGCGTACCCGGCCCATCTCCACCATCTAGGCTGCCCTCCGGGCAATTCGGGCGCCGACCAACGGGAGCAGGCCGTGTCAGCTGGTGGGGGTAGCAAGGCGATCATCGCGGCGTTGTTCGCGAATGCCGGGATCGCGGTGGCCAAGTTCGCCGGGTTCCTGGTCACCGGGTCCTCTTCGATGCTGGCCGAGTCGGTGCACTCGGTGGCGGACACCGCCAACCAGGGGTTGCTGCTGCTGGGCAAGAAGTCCGCGCAGCGGCGGGCCACCCGCGAGCATCCGTTCGGGTTCGGGCGGGAGCGGTACTTCTACTCGTTCATCGTCGCGTTGCTGCTGTTCACGCTCGGTGCGGCGTTCGCGTTGTACGAGGGTGTCCACAAGGTGCTCGAACCGGAGCCGCTGGAGACGCCGCTGGTCGCGGTGATCATCCTGGTCGTCGCGATCTGCCTGGAGAGCTACAGTTTCGCCACCGCGATCAGCGAAGCGCGCGAGATCAAGGGCGGGGTCGGCTGGTGGCGGTTCATCCGGCAGGCCAAGGAACCCGAACTGCCGGTGGTGCTGCTGGAGGACGCCGGCGCGCTGGCCGGGCTGGTGCTCGCGCTGGCCGGGGTCGGCCTTTCGGTGCTCACCGGCGACCCGGTGTTCGACGGACTCGGCACCGTGGCGATCGGGCTGCTGCTCGGCGTGATCGCGGTGATCCTGATCGTGGAGATGAAGAGCCTGCTGATCGGCGAAGGCGCCACCGAGTCCGAACTGGACACCATCGTCGACGAGCTGGCCGCGGGCAAGGTCGAGCGGGTGATCCACATCCGCACCCAGTATCTCGGCCCGGACGAGCTGCTCGTGGCCGCCAAGCTCGCGCTGGTCCCCGGTCTCGACACCGAGCAGGTGGCCACCGCGATCGACGACGCGGAGACCCGGGTACGGGCGAAACTGCCGGTGGCCTCGTTGATCTACCTCGAGCCGGACCTCGATCGCACGCCCCGGTGACCTGCTGCGGATCGGTCCGGTGATCACCCGCTAGGGTGGTTGCCTGGTACCTGAAGTCCTTGCAGGAGGTCAACGTTGCCCGGCACAGGGTTGTGGCGCACCAAGTCGATCGAACAGTCGATCAGAGATACCGACGAGCCGGGCAGCCGGCTACGGCGGAACCTGAGTGCCTGGGATCTGACCGTATTCGGCGTGGCGGTGGTCGTCGGCGCCGGGATCTTCACGCTCACCGCGCGCACCGCGGGTGACTACGCCGGCCCGTCGGTGCCGGTCGCGTTCGTGATGGCGGCGATCGCCTGCGGGCTGGCCGCACTCTGCTACGCGGAGTTCGCCTCGACGGTGCCGGTGGCGGGCAGCGCCTACACGTTCTCCTACGCCACGTTCGGCGAATTCGTCGCGTGGATCATCGGCTGGGACCTGATCCTGGAGCTGGCCGTCGGTGCCGCCGCCGTGTCGAAGGGCTGGTCGGCCTATCTGCAGACGGTGCTCGGTTACCTCTTCGGCGACGACGCCAAGACGGTGATCGACCTCGGTGGCGGGTTCCAGATCGACTGGGGCGCGCTGATCGTGGTCCTGGCGCTGATCACCCTGCTGGTGCTGGGGACGAAGCTGTCCTCGCGGTTCTCCATGGTGGTCACGGGGATCAAGGTCGCCGTGGTGCTGTTCGTGATCGTGTTCGGCTTCTTCTACATCAAGAGCGCCAACTACACGCCCTTCATCCCGCCGGGCAAGACCGCGGGCGGCGGCGGCGAGACCGGCGTGGACGCTTCGCTGTTCTCCGTGCTCGCGGGGGGCTCCAGCAGCTCGTTCGGGGTCTTCGGCCTGCTGGCCGCGGCCTCGGTGGTGTTCTTCGCCTTCATCGGGTTCGACATCGTCGCGACCACCGCGGAGGAGACGCGCAACCCGCAGAAGTCCGTGCCGCGCGGCATCTTCGGCTCGCTGGCCATCGTGACCGTGCTGTACGTGGCGGTGTCGCTGGTGGTCGTCGGCATGACGCCCTACACCGACCTGGCCACGTCCGCGGGCGACGGCAGCCACAAAACCCTCGCTACGGCGTTCTCCGCGAACGGCGTGAACTGGGCGGCGAACCTGATCTCCGTCGGCGCGCTGATCGGCCTTACCACCGTCGTCATGGTCCTGATGCTGGGCCAGATCCGGATCATCTTCGCGATGTCGCGCGACGGCCTGATGCCGCGCAGCCTCGCCAAGACCAGCGAACGCGGCACGCCGAAGCGCGCGACCATCGTGGTCGGCACCCTGGTCGCCGTCGGGGCCACCTTCTTCCCGGCCGAAAAGCTGGAAGAAATGGTGAACGTCGGCACGCTGTTCGCGTTCATCCTGGTGTCCGCCGGGGTGCTGGTGCTGCGCCGCACCCGCCCGGACCTGCCGCGCGTGTTCAAGGTCAAGGGGGTCTGGGTGATCGCGCCGGTGGCCATCCTGATCTGCCTGTGGCTGATGCTGAACCTGACCGTCCTCACCTGGCTGCGGTTCATCGTGTGGATGGCGGTCGGGGTGGTGGTCTACTTCGCCTACGGTCGCCGCAATTCCCTGCTGGGCAAGCGAGTGTCCGGCGAACAGGCCGTGCCCGCCGAGGTCCCCGAAAGCTGAGAACCAAGGCTGTGAAGGGGCCCTTCACGGACTCAGAGTCCGTGAAGGGGCCCCTTCACGGATCTGCGACCGGAGAACTGAAAGGCCGGGGTCAGCGGGGCCGCGGCAGGTCGCTGAACAGCGAACCCTGCTCGCCGAGGGGCCGTACCTGTCCGGTACGGCCCAGCCCCGCGGCCATGGCCACGGCGTGGTCCCATTCCGGGTCCGCGACGTAATCGAGGTGCCGGAGCACACCGGGCGTCCAGCGGCGCCGTCCGTCCGGTGCGCGCAGCGGATCGGGCAGCCAGTGGTCGCCGCCCAGCACCAGGACGCCGGACTCCTCCGGGGTGGCTTCCAGCGGGCCGGTGCCGCCGGTCGGGAGGTAGCCGTCGCCCAGCAGGTGCCGGCCGCTGGTCTGGTGGCGCCAGGTGGTCACCCCGCCGCCGAAGATGTCCGTGCCCCGGCACAGTGCTCGCCAGCGTCCGTCGAGCTTGGCGAACAGCGTGGCCAGCGATTCCTGCGGCAGAACAGCGGGGAACGCGCGCTGATAGCCCCACTGCAGCGGGGAGCCCGCGGTGAGCAGCCCGAGCCGGCTCAGCTCGTCCTCCGGCAGCTCTTCGCTGAGCCGGGCGGCGGTGAGCACGGTCAGCACGCTGCCGAGGTTCAGCCCGGACAACACCACTCGCGTGCCGGGCTCGGCCAGGTGCTCCTTCACGCGCTCGGCCAGCTCGGGCACGACCTTGAGCGCGTAGCACGGCGGCACCCCGGGATGCGCTGCGCGTGGCCAGAACGAGACGAGATCCGACAGCGCACCCAGGTGCCTGCTGCGTTGCGGTGACCGCGCCGCCGAGTAGACGACCCGCAGCAGCCCGGCCGCGAGCCCGCCGAGCGCGAACACGCCGACCGTCGACACGGGCGCCAGCCAGGGTGGCTGCCGCAGCCCGAACCCGAAGCGCACGATGAGCAGCGCCACCGCGCCAACGCACAGGCCGAGCGACACGATCGTGGTCAGGTGGTGGAGGTGCCGGCGTTCCCAAGCCGACCTCGCCCAGGCGCGCGCGGCGTCCTGCTCCTGGCCCCGGTCGTGCTCCATCAGCCCGACGATCGGCGGCACCCCGCGGCGGCGACGGCGCAGCGGCACGGCGATCGCGTAGCCGGCGACCGAGACCAGCCCCATCAACGCGAGCCCGCCGCCCCACAACGCGGTGACCAGGTCGTAGGTCTTGGGCAGCTGCAGATCGTCGGTGCCGAGGAGCTGGCGGATCGCGAACGCCAGCCCGGCGCCGAACCCGCCACCGAGCAGCCCGGCCAGCGCGACCACCGGCGCCGCGGCCCAGCCGCCGAGCCAGGGCCGCAGCCGGTGCGGCCGGTCTCGCCAGGTCTTCCTGGCCAGCAGCGCGGCGGGCACGAGCACGAGCGCGAACAACGTGGTGATCACGACCAGCGAGGCGCCAAGGCCTTCGACCGTGCCGTCGATGCCGGTACGGCGTTCTTTCGCCGGTACCGCCAGCAAAGCCGCCACGATCGTCACCAGCGTGGCGAAGCCGATCAGAGTGCGCCGGGCGATCCGGCCGGTGTCGTTGCCGACTGCGGCACCGATGAGCACCGCGAGCACCAGCGCGAGCGTGCAGATCCACCCGATCAGCTGCGGCACCTGCTCCGGCGGCCGCAACGGCCCGCCGAACAGCGGCAGCGCGATACAGGCCAGCGCGGCGACGGTGTGCAGCGCGGACATCCCGTGGACCTCGGGGTCGGCATGCAGCTGCAGCGGAACCCGTTTACGTGCGCTGCGCGCGCCACCGCGCACGTGCCAGTTCGTGGACGAGATCCGGTGCAGCACGTACACCAGCACCAGCAGGGCAGCCACCCCGGCGCCGATCCGCAGTGGCTCCGCGCGCAGCCCGCTGGGCACCCAGCTCAGACAGGCTGTGCCGGGGGCGAGGCATTGGGTCGCGACGAGGTCGATCACCATGGCCGAGACCTGGCTGATCAGCAGCATCGTGAGCAGCACCGCGATGATCCGCAGCAGCCCCCGGCACACCCCGCCGAGCCGGCGCGCGCGGTGGACCGGCGGGAGCATCCAGAACGCGACGTTCGCCAGCGAGAACGGGAACAGCAGCGCCCAGACCGCCTTCGCCGCACCACCGGAGGTCATGCCGGTCCACAAGTACCCTTCGAGGGTGCGCGGGATGGACCGGCCGAGCGCCGGGACGACCGGACCCGGCGCGGGACGGCGGAGCCGGTCGGACGGGCGCACCACCCGGCCGAGCCCGTCGCCCGCCACGTCCACCGTCGACACCGCGTCGAGCAGGGTCTCCCCGCTCGTGCCGACCAGACCGGCCACGCGCAGCTCGACGATGCGGGTGTCGGGACCGGGGAGCGGGGCGGGCACGGTGGTCTCTCCTCATCCGATCGAGTTGGGGCCGAGCCGACAACGGTACTGTTCAAGTGCCATCAAACCTTGGAGGAACCGCACTATGACCCCCGAAAGCGTAGTGAAGCGGCACGACACCCGGGGCGGCATCGAATTCGCCGTCGCGGATCTGGACGCCGCCGAGTTCGGACGGAAGGAGATCCGCCTCGCCGAACACGAGATGCCGGGCCTGATGGCGCTGCGCCGTGAGTACGCCGAGGTCTACCCACTGCGCGGAGCACGGATCTCCGGGTCGCTGCACATGACCGTGCAGACCGCCGTGCTGATCGAGACGCTGGTCGCCCTCGGTGCCGAGGTGCGCTGGGCCTCGTGCAACATCTTCTCCACCCAGGACCACGCCGCCGCGGCGGTCGTGATCGGCCCGCACGGCAGCGCCGAGGAGCCCAAGGGCGTGCCGGTGTTCGCCTGGAAGGGCGAGTCGCTCGAGGAGTACTGGTGGTGCACCGAGCGGATGCTCACCTGGGACGGCGAGGGCCCGACAGCGTCTGATGGTCGGACCCTGCAAGCAGGTCCTAACATGATCCTCGACGACGGTGGCGACGCGACGATGCTCGTGCACAAGGGCGCCGAGTACGAGAAGGCGGGCGTGGTGCCGGCCGCCGGCGCCGACGACGCCGACGAGTGGAAGGTCTTCCTGGAGCTGCTGCGGGCTTCGGTCGTCGCGGACGGCTCGAAGTGGACCACGATCGGCGCCGGCGTGCGTGGCGTCACCGAGGAGACCACCACCGGCGTGCTCCGGCTCTACCAGCTGGCCGCCGCGGGTGAGCTGCTGTTCCCGGCGATCAACGTGAACGACGCGGTGACCAAGTCGAAGTTCGACAACCGGTACGGCATCCGGCACTCGCTGGTGGACGGCATCAACCGTGGCACCGACGTGCTGATCGGCGGCAAGGTCGCGGTCGTCTGCGGCTACGGCGACGTCGGCAAGGGCGCCGCGGAGTCACTGCGCGGCCAGGGCGCGCGGGTGATCGTGACCGAGATCGACCCGATCTGCGCGCTGCAGGCCGCGATGGACGGCTACCAGGTCAAGCGCCTGGAGAACGCGCTGCCCGAAGCGGACCTCGTGATCACCACCACCGGCAACAAGGACGTGGTGATGGTCGAGCACATGGCGAAGATGAAGCACCAGGCCATCCTCGGCAACATCGGGCACTTCGACAACGAGCTGGACATGGCCGGGCTGGCCCGGTACCCGGGCATCCGCCGGGTGACCATCAAGCCGCAGGTCGACGAGTGGGTGTTTCCGAACGGCAACACCATCATCGTGCTGTCCGAGGGCCGTCTGCTCAACCTCGGCAACGCGACCGGGCACCCGTCGTTCGTGATGTCGAACAGCTTCTCCAACCAGGTGATCGCGCAGATCGAGCTGTTCACCAAGCAGGCGGAGTACGACAAGGAGGTCTACCGCCTGCCGAAGAAGCTGGACGAGAAGGTCGCCCGCATCCATCTGGACGCGCTCGGCGGTGAGCTCACCAAGCTGACCAAGGAGCAGGCCGAGTACATCGACGTGGACGTCGAAGGTCCGTTCAAATCGGAGCACTACCGCTACTGACGCACTGCCGGAAAACCGCCCCGGATTCGTTCTGGGGCGGTTTTTTGTCGGCAAATGAAAACAGTGATAACCCTATTGGGTGATAGGCTATCTTGGTGGGGTGAGACAATTGATCACCCGCATCGACGACGAGCTGCACGCCCGGCTGAAGGCGCGAGCCGCGGCCGAGGGGCGCACGCTCAACGACCTGGTCACCGAGGCCCTGCGGGGCGTGCTCGCGCAGGAGGAGAGTCCGCGGCAGTGGAAGGAAAGGCTGCTGGCGGAAGGGAAACTGGTCTCGTTCGAACCGGCCCGGGAACCGGTCGGACTGGACGAGCTGGAGTGGCGGTCGCAGGGCTGGGGCACTGCGGTCAGCGAGGCACTCGACTGGACGAGGGGGGACCGGTGACCGTCTACTACGCCGACCCGAGTGCGGTGGTGAGCGCCTTCGTCGCCGATGAGCCGCAGCATTCCGAGCTGCGCGAGTTGCTGTTCGGTGGTGACCACCGGGTGCTGACCAGTGAACTGACCCGAATCGAATGGGCGAGTGTGATGACGGCGGCGGAACGTACCGGCCGGATTCCCGATGCCCGCGAGTTCCTCGATGAATTCGACGCGCTGGGCCGTGATGCTGCGCTGGGCCTCATTCCGTTCCGGCCCGCGCGCATCTTCCGCCCGGCACAGCGGCTGGTCGCCGAGAACCACCCGCTGCGCACCCTCGGCGCACTGCACCTCGCCGTGGCCATACACGAGACCGCGGATCTGACCGGCGGCGAGCCGATCACCCTGGTCACCCGGGACGAGCGGCAGGCCGACGCCGCGAAGGCCAACGGGTTGCTCGTGTACTAGGCCGACAGGGTGCCGTCTCTCCGGTGCGCCCGGCAAATCGGGCGGAGTTTCCCAGCCCTTTAGGACAGAATGATCGGTCTGGCCGGTCATGGTCGGGCGGTATGCCTTGCCGGGCCGGGCGCACCGGTCGAAGGATCGTGCTCGTCCGGGCTTCCGGGCGTTTTCCACCGGTCAGAGAGGTGTGCTCAGTGATGCGCAAAGTGTGGATGGCCTTGGCGGTCGCCGCCGCGGCGACAGTAATGGTCGCTCCGGCGGCGTCCGCGGGGACGAACTACCCCGCCGGAGTGTTCCCCAGCATGGACGCCGCGAGGGCGAGCTGTGATGCCGGGATTGCCCAGGGACGCTGGAAGGCGTGCAGTTACCAGCCGCTCGGGGGTGGGCAGGCGCAGCTGTGGGTCTTCATCTGACCGGAGGAGGTCAGTTCCACTCCACCGCGATACCGGACAGCCCCGGTCCGGTATCGCGGAAATAGCCACTGGTCACGCCGCCGGTGTCGCAGGCGAGCTCCTCCGCCTCCACCGGCAGGGCGTCGTCGCGGGCGCGGACCTCGCGAGTGCAGCGGGCGGGCATCGCTGCCGGCGGGAACTGCAGCTGCAGCAGGTAGCTGGCGCACTGGTCGCGCAGCATCCGGTAGTAGCCGGGGAACAGCGCGGCCGAATCGTCGCGCACCTCGAAGCAGAACACGTGGATGTCGCCCTCGCCGAGCTTGCGGTCGAACAGCAGTTCGGTGGCCATCGTCTCGCTTTCGGGGTGCCGGCGGATCCGGCCGACCCGGCAGCCCTCCGCGGTGCGCATCTCGACGTCGCCGATCCGGCAGCCGGGATCGCCGTTGTACACCGTGACGTACCGGTCCGGCCCGTGCCGCCGGGCGCGGGTGACCAGCCGGGTGCGGATGCTGACCTGGTGCCGGTGCTCGTCCACGGTGATCTGGTCGTGCACGGCGAGCATCTCCAGATCGGCGTTGGAATGCTGGGCCGCGGGCGCCACGCCCAGTTCGTCGAGCAGCTGCTCGACGATCGAGCCCATCCCGCCGGAGCGCAGATCGTGGAACGAGGCGGCGGCCTGGTGCCCGCGCGGCCGGGCGGTGCGCGGGCCGATCAGCACCACCAGCGAATCGGCGGGCAGCTGCAGCACCGATTCGAGGGCGCGGACGGCGGGCAGCGCCTTGGGTACCTCCGGCTGGCGGAGCCCGCGTTGCCAGTAGCTCAGGGTCGACTGTCCGATGTGGACGCCGCGGAGCGCGAGGTGGGCCCGCAGCCGGGCCAGTGACAGGCCGCGGTGTGCGATGGCCAGCCGCAGTGCCAGATGGAACTCGCCGGTGCGCAGCGCTTCGGCCAGTTCGGGCGGCACCTCACCGGGACCACGCTTGCCAGGTTCGATGATCAGTGGGCCTTCCCCGTTCTCATGCCATCGCGGTCCCGCCGCCGGCCGGTCGCACGGCGGGCGTGAACACTCCGGAATGTTCACGGTAGCAGTGAATGGCGCCTCTTCCGACGACAGTTCGGTGGGCCTGGCCACGGCAGCCGGGCCGTTCCGCGTTCCGGCGCCGCCCCGGAATGTCCCCGCGGCGGCGGCGGCATCTTGCTCTCGGTGACCGCACTGTTCCACTGTGATGATCACCGAAGACCAGATCGGTGGGAGGTTTCCGTGCCGTGCTGAGGAAGAAGCAGGAAACCGGGGATCCCGGCAGACCGGTCCGTCCCCCGAAGCGAAACCGCTTGACCCGCACACTGCTGCTCGCTCTGCTGGCGGGCGTGGCGTTGTTCACGGCGGCTCCGGGTGCGAGCGCGACGCAGCCCACCGGCCATTCTCGCCAGTCCGCGCCGTACGCCTCGGTGGCCGAATCCCGTCCCCGTGTGGTGACCGGAGGCGGTGGGCAGGAGTCACCGGAACCGCCCGACGACAGCTGGATCTCGTTGCTCGCACTGGTCGGCCTGCTCGTCGCCGCTCCGCTGGGCTACCTGGCCCACACCCGGCGGGAAGCCGCTTAGCCCGGCAGGTCATGTCCTAGGCTGAACGCTGTGGGGCAACTGGTCGTTATCGAAGGTCTGGACGGCGCGGGCAAGCGGACGCTGTCCGATGGGCTCACGGCTGCGCTGGAGGAAGCCGGGGCGAGTGTCGCAGGGCTGGCGTTCCCGCGCTACGGCCGAAGCGTGCACGCCGACCTGGTGCGCGAAACGCTGCACCGGGGGCACGGCGATCTCGCCGACTCGGTGTACGGCATGGCCATGCTCTACGCCCTCGACCGCAGCGGTGCCGCGGACGAGATCCGCGAACTGCAGGCGGCCAACGACGTCGTCCTGCTCGATCGGTACGCCGCGTCCAACGCCGCGTACGCCGCGGCCCGGCTGCGCCAGCACGCGGACGGCGAGGTCGTGCGCTGGGTGTGGGACCTCGAAGTGAGCCGGTTCGCGCTGCCCCGGCCGGATGCGCATCTGCTGCTGCGGGTCAGCCCGGCGGTCGCGGCCGAGCGTGCGGAACGCCGTGCCGAAGCGGATTCCGCGCGCACCCGCGATGCGTTTGAAACCGACGATTCGCTCCAGCTGCGGTGTGCCGAGGTGTACGACGAACTCGCCGCGGCCGGCTGGCTGGCGCCGTGGCACGTGCTCGACGGGGTGGCCGGCGTCGATCTGCCGACGCTGGCGAAGGCGCTGCTCGGCTGAACACCCCAAGGCTTGTTTTACGTCTGCTGGACAACTGTACAACGCAAGCGTAGGCTGTCCACTATGACTGCGACCATAGGTTTCCGGCCCACGGAGGAGGACGACCTCATCATCAAGGCCGCGATGCAGAGCGGTGAGCACAAAAGCGACGTGATCCGGCGCGCGCTGCGGCTGCTGGCGGAAGAGGTCTGGGTCAAGCAGGCGCTCGCCGACGCCCGGCGGCTCAGTGGCGAGGACCTCTCCGCCGAACAGGACGCTTGGTGATCCGGGGCGCGGTCTACCGGGTCGATTTCGGTCATGCCAGACGAGGCCACGAGCAGCGCGGCAAGCGCTACGCGGTCGCGCTGAGCCCCAGTTCGATGCCGTGGAGCGTGGCGACGGTCGTGCCGACGTCCACGAGCGCGCAGCGGGCGGTCTTCCGCCCGGAGCTGGAAGTGCTGGGCACGAAGACGCGGTTCCTCGTCGACCAGATCCGCACGATCGACGTCGCCCACGTACACGGTGATCCGGTCGCCTATCTGGGCCGGGAGGAGCTGGCGCAGATCGAGGAAGCCGCCCGGCATTACCTCGGCCTGTGACCCGGCCCTTACGTCATTCGTTGCCCCGCAACGGTTCCGCGGCCACTTTCGCCTTGCGGCGCTGTCCCGCGCACTCGATCTCCACCGGCGTCCGCGGCCTCGTGTATTCCACCGGAAGCCAGGCGTGGGCGAGGTTCTTGCCGACCGTGTAGCCGTACGCCGCGCTCGTGACGTATCCCGCCGGGCGGCCTTCGGCGTACACCGGTTCCTTGCCCGCCAAGACGAAAAGCGGGTCTTCGACGATCAGGCACACCAGTTTCCGGCTCACTGTCGCGGGAGAACGTTCGCGCAGGGCGTCCCGGCCGAGAAAGTAGCCTTTGTCCATCCGCACCAGATAGCCGAGGCCGGCCTCGTACGGATCGTGTTCGGTGGTCACGTCGACCCCGCATTCGCGGTGGCCTTCTTCGAGCCGCAGGCTGGTCAGCGCGATCTGCCCGGCGGCGACGATCCCGTGCGGCCGCCCGGCCTCGTGCAGCGTGTCCCACAGCCGCCGCCCGAGGTCCGCGCTCGTGTGCAGTTCCCAGCCCGCTTCGCCGATGTCGGATCCGCGGATCGCGAGGAGCGGCACATCCGCGACGTAGGTCCGCCGCGCCCGGCCGGATGAGTCCATCGTGGACAGTTCCGGTAACACCTTCCGGGCGAGCGGTCCCCACAACCCGATGCAGCAGTTCCCGGACGTGGTTTCGCGCAGCTGCACGGCCCCGTCCCTGGGCAGGTGACGGGAGAGCCAGTCGATGTCGAGCCGGCTGCGCACCTGTACTCCGAACAGCTCCGCGCCCAGCCGGGCCACGGTCAGTTCGCTGCGCACACCGCCGTCCTCGCCGAGCAGCAGGGTGCTGGTGACCGTGCCCGGCGCGCGGTCGAGCTGATTGGTCGTCAGCGTCTGCAGGAACGGGAGCGCGCCGGGGCCGGTAATCTCCAGCTGCCGTCGCGGGGTCAGGTCGAACATCGCCACCCGGCTGCGCGCTACGAGTGCTTCCGCGCCGCCGATCGGGGACAGTTCCTCCTCGCGCCGGGGGACCCGGGAGACCTCCGGCAGCCGTTCGTTGGCGCCGTACCACTGCGGCCTGGCCCAGCCGTCGCCTTCGCGGAAGCTCGCTCCCAGCGCGACTTCCCGTTCGTAGAACGGGGAAGTCCGACGCGGCACCGCCTGCTGCGCCGAGCGCGCGAGCGCGGCCGCGATGCTGCGTGCCCGCAGGCTGTCCGGTGCCAGCTGCAGCCGGTCGAACCGGGCGAGGTCGACCGAGTGCAGTGCGAGGTGCGCCTGTCCTTCCACGAGCCATCGCGCCAGTTCCCTGGCCACCCCGGCGGACCAGGTGGTGCCGAGTGCCTCGGCCACCCAGAACCCGTCCAGATCGGGATGCTCGCCCAGCAGCGGCAACCCGTCCGGGGTCATCGGGGCCGGCCCGGACGTGCCCTCCTCGACCTTGCCGTCGGCGAGCGCCGGGATCAGTTCGGCCGCGCGCACCCACAGTGGTTCGAACCCGGCCGGGCTGAACCGCCCGGCATCCGGCCGGAACGCGGTCACCCCGAGCCGGTCCACGTGCTCGCGGAACCACAGCCCCGCGTCCGGATGGCCGAGCACCGGCTTGCCCGCTTCGGTGAAGTCGTCGTTCTGCCCGGCCAGCTCGGGTAGCGGCGTGCTGCGCGCGTGCTCTCGCACGACCGGGACCACCGGCACCGGCAGCTCCACCAGCGCACCCAGCTCCGGTCCCCGTACCCCGGCGCACGAGATGACCACGTCGGCGCGGAACCGTTCGGTTTCCGTGCGGACTGCGGTCACCCGCCCTCCGCCGCGGACGATCTCCACGACCCGTTGCCCGGAAAGGAATCGCGCCCCACGCTCGGCTGCCCGGCGTGCCTGCGCGGTCGCCGCGCGTGCCGGATCGGCCAGGCCGTCTTCCGGCGCGTGCAGGCCGCCCGACAGCTTCGCCGGATCCAGCAGCGGATGCAGCTGCGCGCACTCGGCCGGGGACCGCAGGTAGCTGCGCACTCCCCAGGCCGTGGCCCAGCCGTGCTGCCTGCGCAACGCGGTCAACCGCACCGGGGTAGTCGCCAGGGCCAGGCTGCCGACCGGCTGGAAGCACCAGCCCCCGTCGACGGTCAGCGCGCTGTACTTCTCCACGGTGTACTTCGCGAACTCGGTCACGGTGCGGTCCGGATGCGTGCGGAACACCAGCCCGTGGTCGAGCGTCCCCGCGTCCGGTTCCAGCGCCAGCACGGTCACGTCGGTCCAGCCCGCCGCGGTGAGTTCGTCGGCGACCGCGCAGCCGAGCAGACCGGCGCCGAGCACGACCACACGCGGTCGAGGTGCCATCACGGACCTTCCTGCCGGCCGGGCACGCGCGGAGCCGGTTCGGGGGAATCAGGCATGCCGAACGGCCGCCGGGGGGCGGGCTGCGTTGCGGAGGGGGATGGATGGTGCGTTCTCCGGCACCAAAGTGCGGGATCCGGCCCGCGCTGTCAAGAACGCGGACGCGGCCGACCGGGTCCGGTCAGCGTGCGAAATAGCCCAGTTGCGAGGAAAGTTCCCGCGCCGCTTCGGTCATCGGCTGCACGATCTGGCGGATCCGCTGCTTGGACAGCCGGTAGGACGGGCCGGAGGCGCTCATCGCCGCGACCACCTCGCCGCCCGGCCCGCGGACCGGCACCGCGACCGCGTGCATGCCCAGCTCCAGTTCCTCGAACGAGGCCGCGTACCCGTCCTCGGCCACCCGCTCCAGCTCCGCCTCCAGCTCGCCGGCGTCCACCGTGGTGCGCGGGGTGTACTGCTCGAGGTCCGGCCCGAGGGCCCGCTTGCGGTCCGCGTCGTCCATCGCGGCGAGCAGCACCTTCCCGCTGGAGGTGGCGTGCAGCGGGGTGCGCTGGCCGGTCCAGTTCTGCGTGGTGATCGCGGCCGAGCCGCGGGCCTGGCTGAGATTGATCGCCACCCCGTCGTCGGCGATCGCGATGTTCACCGTCTCGCCCAGCTCCTCGGCCAGTGCCTGGCAGGTCTGCCTGCCGAGCTTGGCCAGGTCCATCCGGCCGGTGGCGGCACCGGCCAGCCGGACCACCCCGAAGCCGATCACGTACTTGCCGCGCTCGCCGAGCTGCTCCACCAGCCCGTGCGATTCCAGGACGCTGAGCAGCCGCGACGCGGTCGACTTGTGCACCCCGAGCTCCCCGGCGATCTCGGTGATGCCGGACTCCCCGTTGCGCGCGAGCAGCTCCAGCACGGTGATCGCGCGGTCGACCGACTGAACTTGGCTGCCCGTTGCGTTGCCCGAGTCCTGGTTCCGCATGACGCAACAGTAACCGCTCGGGTGCGTACTGTTCGGCTGAGCGGGCGAATCCGCCCGCGACCGCCGTCGGGGCAGGTCCGGATGGCCTAACCCGGCCGCCGATCCCGATCTTTCCGGGGCCCGGCCGCGCGGGTCGGGCGCGCGCACGTGGGCGAGAGTGCGAACATGTGCACATGAAGGCACGTGTCTTGGTGGTCGACGACGACCCTGCACTCGCGGAGATGCTCACCATCGTGCTCCGTGGCGAGGGGTTCGACACTGCGGTGGTCGCGGACGGTTCCCGCGCACTGCCGGCGCTGCGCGAGCTCAAGCCGGACCTGGTCCTGCTCGATCTCATGCTGCCCGGCATGAACGGCATCGACGTCTGCAAGGCGATCCGCGCGGAGTCCGGCGTGCCGATCGTGATGCTGACCGCCAAGAGCGACACCGTGGACATCGTGCTCGGGCTCGAGTCCGGTGCCGACGACTACGTGGTCAAGCCGTTCAAGCCGAAGGAGCTGGTCGCCCGGGTGCGGGCGCGGATGCGCCGCACCGAGGCCGAGCCCGCCGAATCGCTCACCATCGGCGATCTGGCCATCGACGTGCCCGGCCACGAGGTCACCCGCGAGGGCAAGGCGATTCCGCTGACCCCGCTCGAGTTCGACCTGCTGGTCGCGCTGGCCCGCAAGCCCCGCCAGGTGTTCACCCGGGAAGTCCTGCTGGAGCAGGTGTGGGGCTACCGGCACGCGGCCGACACCCGGCTGGTCAACGTGCACGTCCAGCGGCTGCGCTCGAAGGTGGAGAAGGACCCGGAGCACCCCGAGGTGGTGCTGACGGTGCGTGGTGTCGGCTACAAGGCCGGTCCGCCGTGATCCGGCGATGAAACCGCTCGCGGGCCGGCTCTCCTCCGCCGTCCGCGCCACCGGCCGCCTGGTGCGGCGGCTGGTGGTCTTCGCACGGCGCCGGGCCGTGGCATGCAACGAGCTGTGGCGGCATTCGCTGCAGTTCCGGGTGACCATCTCGACGCTCGCGCTGTCCTTCGCCGTGGTGTTCGTGCTGGGCATGGTGCTGCAGAACCAGATCACCGAACGGCTGCTGGACACCAAGCGCAAGGCCGCCATCGAGCAGACCCAGTCGCTGGCCGACACCGCGGCGCGAGAGCTGGTCGGCGTCGGCGGCGAATCGCCGGACGCGTTGCACACGCGGCTGGAGAACGCGCTGAAGAAGCTCTCCTCCGTGGGGTCGTCGCCGAGCGGCGCGGGGGCGGGCACCTTCGAACCGGTGCTCGCCAGCGTCGAGCCCGGCCAGCCCAACGCCGACCCGATCCACGTCGGGCCGTTCTCGTCGGTCCCGGTGCAGCTGCGCGAGTTCGTCGAGAACAACGCGTTCTCCCGGCTGGAGCACACCGTCGTCGGGGAAGACGGATCGCGCACCACGTACCTGATCGTCGGCACCCCGCTCAACACCGTGGCCACTCCGATGCAGCTGTACCTGCTGTTCCCGCTGACCGGTGAGCAGAACACGGTGTCCACCGTGCAGAACACGCTGCTGGTCGGCGGGCTGGTGCTGCTGCTCCTGCTGGCCGGGATCACCAACCTGGTGGTCCGGCAGGTGGTGCGGCCGGTCCGGCAGGCGGCCGCGGCGGCCGAGCAGTTCGCCGGCGGGGACCTCGATCAGCGCCTCGCCGTGGTCGGTGAGGACGACGTGGCCAAGCTCTCGGTGTCCTACAACCGGATGGCCGCCAGCATCCAGCACCAGATCCGCCAGCTGGAGGAGTTCGGCGGGCTGCAGCGGCGGTTCACCTCCGACGTGTCGCACGAGCTGCGCACCCCGCTGACCACCGTGCGGATGGCCGCGGACGTGCTGCACGCCTCGCGCGAGCAGTTCCCCGCCGGGCTGGCCCGCTCCACCGAGCTGCTGGTGGATGAGCTGGACCGGTTCGAGGCGCTGCTCGGCGACCTGCTGGAGATCAGCAGGCTCGACGCGGGCGTGGAGGAACTGGCCGCGGAGTACATCGACGTACGGCCGATCGCGACGCGCGCGGTCGAGCAGGTCCGGGTACTCGCCGCGGGCACCGGCAGCGAGGTACGGCTGGTGCTGCCGGACGAGGACGCAGCGGCCGAGGTCGATGCGCGCCGGGTCGAGCGGATCCTGCGCAACCTGCTCGCCAACGCGGTCGACCACAGCGAGGGGAAGCCGGTGGTGCTCACCGTCGCGGCGGACGAGACGGCGGTGGCCGTCACCGTGCGGGACTACGGCGTCGGCCTGCGGATGGGGGAGTCGGACCTGGTGTTCAACCGCTTCTGGCGGGCCGATCCCTCCCGTAACCGGCGCACCGGCGGGACCGGGCTCGGCCTGGCGATCAGCCAGGAGGACGCCCGGCTGCACGGCGGCCTGCTCGACGCGTGGGGCGAGACCGGGCACGGCGCCTGCTTCCGGCTGGTGCTGCCGCGCCAGCAGGGTATGCCGCTCGACGACGGGCCGTTGGCGCTGCCGCCCGCGGACGCCGTTTCGGAGATCACGCTGTCGCCCTCGTCGGTGCTGGAGCTGCAGCCGGAGCCGGAGGTGATCCTGCCCGAGCCGGAGCAGGCGAACCCCGGCAATGCGGATCGGGAAGGGGTCGGCCGGTGAGGCGGGCGCTGCTGGCGGTGGCCTGCGTGCTGCTGCTCGCCGGGTGCGCGAACGTGCCGCAGGAATCGCAGCCGGTGGTGGTGTCCCCGGAGGGGGCGAAACCCCAGCCGAACGAGGTCGTGCCGCCGGATCCGGGGCTGGACGCGCTGTCCATCGTCCGCCAGTTCGTCCGGGCGTCGGCCGATCCGCGCTCGAACAACGCGGCCGCCCGCGCCTACCTGGAGGACCGGCTGCGCACGCCGTGGCATCCGAGCCGGGCGATCACCATCATCGACAACACGTTCAGCACCGTCTACAACGACGCCCTGCCCCCGACGCTGGCCCCGGGGCAGCCGTCGGACCCGAACGTCCGCACGATCTCGGTGCGCGGTTCGGTCCTCGGCACGCTGAGCGCGGACAGCGCGTTCATCCCCGGCTCCGGCACGGCCGAGCCGACCTTCCAGGTGCGCAAGCAGCCGGACGGGCAGTGGCGGATCTCGGTGCCGCCACCCGGCCTGCTGATCACCGACGACGATTTCGACGCGAACTACAACTCCGTCGCGGTGAGCTTCTACTCGCCCGAATCCGCGACCTTCGTGCCGGATCTGCGTTACGTCGGCGCGAAACCGCAGTCCGGCCTGCCCAGCCGGGTGATGGACCTGATCCTGCAAGGCCCCTCGGCCGGGCTGGCCGGCGCGGTCAAGAACCTGCTCGGCGACCAGGTCACCCTCGAGACGAACGTGAAGAACAACGACGACGGTTCGCTGCTGGTGCATCTGTCCGGGCTCACCGGGGCCGGCCCGGAGACCCGGTCGCTGATCGCCGCGCAGATCGTCCTGTCCATGCAGACCGTCACGTCCACCCGCATCCGGCTGCTCGCGGACGGCACCCCGCTGGTCCGCGACCACGAGTACTGGCGCGCCAGCGACGTGCCCGCCTACAGCGCGGCCACGTCACCGAGCCCGGATCTGCCCGGCCTGATGACGGTCGACCGGCGCATCCGCTCTCTCGCCGACGGCGGCCCGATCCCGGGCCCCGCCGGCAACGGTTCGTTCGGGGTGGTCAGCGCCGCGCAGTCGATCGACGGGAAGCGGCTGGCCGTGGTCGAACAGAACGGTGACCGCGTCAGCCTGCGCGTCGGCGACTTCGGCCGGGACATGCCGCAGGTCGAGCTGGGCGGCGGTTCGCTCAGCCGCCCGACCTGGCGTACCGCGCCGACCGGAGCCGGCCCGTCCGGCGAGGTGTGGACCGTGGTGGACCACACGATCATCGCCCGCATGGTGCTCGATCCCGGTGGCCACTGGCAGCGCCAGAGCGTGAACGCGAACGACCTGCTGGCGCTGGGCCCGATCGATGCCCTGCGCCTGTCCCGCGACGGCGCCCGCGTCGCCGCGATCGTGCGCGGCCGGCTGGTCGTGGCGGCCGTGGTGCGTACCGGAGACGCGGTGACCCTGCGCGAACCCCGCGTCCTCCAGCCCTCCGCGCTGGCCGATGTCGTCGACGTGGACTGGGGTTCGACCCCGGACACGCTGGTCGCGGTCACCTCCTCGATCTCGCAGCCAGTGCAGCGGATCTCCCTCGACGGGCGGCGAATGGACACCTTCAACAGCTCCAACCTGACCGCCCCCGTCCGCGCCGTGACCGCCGCCCCGAGCCGCCCGATCGTGGTAGCCGACGCCGGTGGCCTGTGGAACGCCACGGAACTCGGCGAGGTCTGGCGCCCGCAGGCCCACACCCTGGCGAACGCGGACCCGTTCTATCCGGGGTGACTCTCGCTGTTTCGCTGGTGGTGAACCTTTATTCGCTCGACACTTTCAGTAGTCGAGCGCATGCTGAGAGTTATGTTGCTCGATTTGCTGCTGCCCACCCGTTGCGCCGGCTGCGACACCCGCGGCGCTGCTGTGTGCTCCGGCTGTACCCGTGAGTGGTCTTCCCTCTCTGAGGTGACCCGGCCCCTGCTCGCCGTCCCCGCCTATGCGCTTGCGCCCTACCGTGGCATCGCGAAACGCATCCTGCTCACCTACAAGGAGCGTGGCCGTCGAGATCTTGCCCCCTCTCTGGGGTGGGCCTTGGCCGTCGCCCTGGCCGCCCTCCCGCGCCTGGGTGCCCTTCTCTTGCCTGGGGGCCGGAATCGCGCCTCCCGTCCCTTGCCGACGGGCCGAATTCTCGCTTCCCCTTTCCGGTCAGGAGGCTGCCTTCCCACGTCGCTTCTTTCGTCAGGAGGCCGCGATCCCGCGTCGCCTCTTTCGTCAGCAGGTCGAATTCTTGAGTCCCCGCTCTTGCCAACAGGTCGCCCTCCCGCGTCCCCCGCCACTCGGCACCCGGATCGATCCCGGAACCAGACTCGCTCGGCCCTCTGCCTGATCCCGGTACCCAGCCGCCGTCCTGCCGCCCGAGCCCGAGGCGGTCCGCATATGCAGCGAATCGCCGAAGAAGCCGCCCGCCGCCTGAGCAATACCCTCGTCGCACCCGCACTGACCCTGTCCGGCGGCCGGGACTCCGTCGGCCTCACCCCGGACCAGCGAGCCCGGAACCTGTACGGGCGCCTGCACTTCATCCCCGCCCGACGCCCGCCGCCGAACACCCACGTCCTCCTTGTCGACGACGTGATCACCACCGGCACCACCTCCGCCGCCTGCGTGACCACGTTGGCTGCCGCGGGTATTCCGGTGGCCGGTGTCGTCGCCCTCCTCAGCGCAGGCTGACTGCTTTGCGGGCTGATTGCTTCGGGCTTGCTTCGGGGGTCTGCTTGCCGACGTCGGGGGCTGCTGTCGGTTTCTTTCGTCGGTTCGCTCCGTTGGCTTGCTCCCTGGCTTGCTTCGTTGGCTCGCTTCGTTCGGCGGCCTCGCCGATGTCTGTGAAGGGGGCCTTCACAGACATCCGGGCCGGACCTCCGGCGGGCCGGTTGCCTCCGGCGGGCCGGTCGCCCACCGCGGGTCGGCTCTTCGCCAGTCCCGCGGACTTCGTGACTCGGCTCTCGCTGCCCCGTCGCCCACGGCCCTCGCTGCCCCGCCGATCGCCACCCACAACTCTCGCCACCCGCTGCCCACCTGCCGACCCTGCCTGCCCCTCAAACGCCACTCACCGCCCGTCACCCGCCGCCCCGCCTCAGTGGCTTCACCAGCCCCGTCCGGCCCGTCGTCACCATCCGCACCACCAACCACCCGGGTGACCACCACACAACGCCGCGGTGAATGTCACCTACACGAGTGATGTCGACGGGGAACCAGCGGTTGCTGCCGCCCGTTGTCCGAGCATGCGGGTCAGGGACGGAATCGCTCCGCCGGCCGGGCGCTCCACCGGGGTGGCGGCTGCGGCGGAGGGGGCCGTCACCCTCGGCGTCCGAGGGACGGAGCCGTTGCGCCTTCCGCGTGAAACCCAACGGGCTGCGCTGCGCCTTCCGCGCAAGGTTTTCGGAGTCGGCACAAGCGTTTCGCTGCGCGGCGTGACGGGTTCCCGAATTGTGACATCCCCCGGCTCGGGGGCTGTTGCGGACGGCGTGATGAAGCTAACGTGCTCCGCTATCAGCAAAGCCCGCAGGCAGGGAGGTGTGCAGCCCATGTCCCTGGCGCCGGAGGCCCGCTGAGTCCGCGCTCGCGCATCCGCCACGAGACGTCGTGGACCGGCTGCCGGGTTCTGCTCAGCCCGCCGGATCCGGGCTCCGTCCCGCAATTACCGGCGCCATGTGAACGCACAACAGCTCGCAGTCATCTCGGCGAGGGAGGTCGTGTATGGACATCGTCATCAAGGGCCGCAACGTGGAGGTGCCCGAGCACTATCGGGCACTCGTCAGCGAGAAGCTGGCCCGCCTTGAGCGCTACGACAAGAAAGTCATCCGCTTCGACGTGGAGCTGTTCCACGAGCCCAATCGCAGGCAGGCCAAGAACTGCCAGCGCGTGGAGATCACCGGAAAGGGCCGTGGCCCGGCCGTGCGCGCCGAGGCGTGTGCCGCCGACTTCTACGCAGCGCTCGATTCTGCCGTGACCAAACTGGAAAACCGGTTACGGCGGACACACGACCGCAGGCGCGTGCACTACGGCCGCAGCCGTCCGGAATCGGTCGCCGAAGCGACTTCGGTGGTGGCGGCAGGCGGTGCGGGCTCGAGTGCCGGGCCGGCGATGAGCACCGCGGTACTGGAGGCACCCGACGCGACCGCACCGATGGTGAACGGTTTCGCGGCGACGAGTGCCGGTGACATCCCCCAGCAGCAGCGCTGGGAAGGCGACGAACCGGGATACCAGCCCGGCCGCGTCGTCCGCGAGAAGCAGCACAACGCGGACCCCATGACGGTGGACCAGGCTCTCTACGAGATGGAGCTGGTCGGCCACGACTTCTACCTGTTCAACGACTCCGAGGCCGGCCGGCCGAGCGTCGTCTACCGGCGAAAGGGCTTCGACTACGGCGTGATCCGGCTCGGCTGAGCCCGGCGTCCGGATGGCCCGCGCACCCCGGGTGTGCGGGCCATCCGCATGCCCGCGCCGGCCGCCGCCGAAACGCCCGGTGACCTTCGGCGACGCCGTGCGTGCACGGACCTGGGCGCGTTCCCTACGATGGGGTATGCGACGGCGGCGCAGTCGGGCGTCCGCCGCGGGAGAGACTGCCCGGGACCGGCTCGGGTGCGATCATGATTCAGCTAGTGAGGTCGACCGGATGGTGCTGAACCGCCTGCTCCGCGCGGGCGAGGGCAAGATGGTGAAGCGGCTGCGCAACATCGCCGATCACATCAACACCCTCGAAGACGACGTGTTGGACCTGTCGGACGACGCGCTGCGGGCCAAGACCGACGAGTTCCGTGCGCGGTACGCCAAGAACGAGTCCTTGGACGACCTGCTCCCGGAGGCGTTCGCGGTCGCCCGGGAGGCCGCGAAACGGGTACTCGGCCAGCGGCCCTACGACGTCCAGCTGATGGGCGGCGCCGCATTGCATCTCGGCCAGGTCGCCGAGATGAAGACCGGTGAGGGCAAGACGCTCACCTGTGTCCTGGCCGCCTACCTCAACGCGCTCGCGGGTGAGGGTGTGCACGTGGTCACCACCAACGACTATCTCGCCAAGCGGGACGCCGAGTGGATGGGCCGGATCCACCGCTTCCTCGGGCTCGAGGTCGGCGTCATCCTCGCCGAGCAGGACCCGCAGGAACGCCGCAGGCACTACAACGCCGACGTCACCTACGGCACCAACAACGAGTTCGGCTTCGACTACCTGCGCGACAACATGACCTGGTCCCTGGATGACTGCGTGCAGCGCGGGCACAACTTCGCGATCGTCGACGAGGTGGACTCGATCCTCATCGACGAGGCGCGTACCCCGCTGATCATCTCCGGCCCGGCGGACCAGTCCTCGCGCTGGTACGTGGAGTTCGCCCGGCTCGCGCCGTTGATGCAGGGCATCGACACCACCACGATGGGGACGCGTGAGCGGGTCGAGAAGGCCAACCTGATCAACTCGAAGTACCACTACGAGACCGACGTCCGCAAGCGCACCGTGGCGGTCACCGAGAAGGGCGTGCGGTTCGTCGAGGACCAGCTCGGCATCGAGAACCTGTACGAGGCGGCGAACACCCCGCTGGTGGGTTACCTGAACAACGCCTTGAAGGTCAAGGAGCTCTACCACCGGGACAAGGACTACATCGTCCGCGACGGCGAGGTCATGATCGTCGACGAGTTCACCGGCCGGATCCTGGTGGGCCGCCGCTACAACGAGGGCATGCACCAGGCGATCGAGGCCAAGGAACGCGTCGAGATCAAGGCGGAGAACCAGACGCTGGCCACGATCACGCTGCAGAACTACTTCCGGCTCTACGGCAAGCTTTCCGGGATGACCGGTACCGCCGAGACCGAGGCGGCCGAGTTCCACCAGACCTACAAGCTCGGCGTGGTGCCGATCCCGACGAACCGGCCGATGGTCCGCGCCGACCGCGCGGACCTGATCTACAAGACCGAGCAGTCGAAGTTCGAGGCGGTCGCCGAGGACATCGCCGAGCGGCACGAGAAGGGCCAGCCGGTGCTGGTCGGCACCACCAGCGTGGAGAAGTCCGAGCACCTGTCGAAGCTGCTGCTGAAGCTGGGCGTGCCGCACGAGGTGCTCAACGCCAAGTACCACAACAAGGAAGCGCTGATCGTCGCGCGCGCGGGCAAGAAGGGCGCGGTCACCGTCGCCACCAACATGGCGGGCCGCGGTACCGACATCGTGCTCGGAGGGAACCCGGACATGATCGCCGACCAGGTGCTGCGCGAGCAGGGCCTGGACCCGGTGGAGAACTCCGAGGAGTACGAGGCCGCCTGGCCGAAGGTGCTCGAGGAGGTCAAGGCGGAGGCGAGCGCCGAGGCCGAGCACGTCCGTGAGGTCGGCGGGCTGTACGTGCTCGGCACGGAGCGGCACGAATCGCGCCGGATCGACAACCAGCTGCGCGGTCGTTCCGGGCGGCAGGGCGACCCCGGCGAGTCGCGGTTCTACCTGTCGCTGGGCGACGATCTGATGCGCCGGTTCAACGCGGTGATGGTGGAGCGCGTGATGACCACCATGCGGCTGCCGGACGACGTGCCGATCGAGCACAAGATGGTCTCCAAGGCGATCAAGAGCGCGCAGACCCAGGTCGAGCAGCTCAACATGGAGACGCGCAAGAACGTCCTCAAGTACGACGAGGTCATGAACGAGCAGCGCAAGGTGATCTACGCCGAGCGGCACCGCGTGCTCGAAGGCGAGGATCTGCAGGAGCAGATCGAGCACATGCTCACCGACGTCGTGCAGGCCTACGTGCAGGGCGCGACTTCGCAGGGATACGCCGAGGACTGGGACCACGACCAGCTGTGGACCGCGCTCAAGACGCTCTACCCGGTGAGCCTGGACTGGGACGAGCTGATCGAGGACGGCGACCTCGACGCGGAAGCCCTCAGCGTGGCGCTGACCGAGGACGCGCTCGCCGCCTACGCCCGGCGTGAGACGGAGATCGACGAGCTGGTCGGCGAGGAAGGCTCGATGCGCCGCCTCGAGCGTCAGGTGATGCTGACCGTGCTGGACCGCAAGTGGCGCGAGCACCTCTACGAGATGGACTATCTCAAGGAGGGCATCGGCATGCGGGCGCTCGCCCAGCGCGATCCGCTGATCGAGTACCAGCGCGAGGGCTTCGACATGTTCCGCGCGATGCTCGACTCGCTGAAGGAGGAGGCCGTCGGCTTCCTGTTCAACCTGCAGGTCGAGCGCACCGAGGCGGAGCCGGCTCCGCAGCCGGAGCCGTCCGCGTTGCCCGGCGGGGTCACCTCCGCCACCGGCGCGGCCGCCGCCTCGTTCGGCGAGAACGGCGGCAGGCACGCCCGCCCCACGCCCCCGCAGCCACCGGCCACGGACGCCGAATCCGTGCCGTCCGCCTTGCGGGGCAAGGGAATCGGCGGCGGTGTCCAATCCGGACTGACGATGTCCGGCCCCGGCGAGGACGGCGACGTCGAGTCCCGTTCGGACAGCCCGAAGCCCGCGGACGGGGCGTCAGGCGCCAACACCCGGCGGGAACGCCGGGCGGCCGAACGGGCACAGGCGAAGAAGGCCAGGAAGGGCACACAGCGCTGAGCCGCTCGTGAACCGACGCGGGCCGTCCCGGATGGGGCGGCCCGCGTTCATGTCCCGGGGCGGACTTGCCAAGGCCTGGGCCACCCGCGTTGCCCGCGATCGGGCTCCCTATGGCCCCCGGATTGGATGGCTGTGAAGGACCCTTCACGGGCTCTAAGGCCGTGAAGGGTCCCTTCACAGCCTTTGGCGAGCGCTCGGTGGCGGGCGCGCTCGCGCGCCGGCTCGGGTGTGCCTGGTCGGCGCATCGCCATCGCGAACCGGCCCGCCGCACCCCGCGCTCCTCCGCTTCGGCGCGCCCGGATACCACCTGCGCGGGCTGGTGACGCTCCTGGTGTTGACCGGCTGACCTGGTCGTTGGGACGACTGTCCCGATCCAGGCGCCGGTCGAGTCGAGCCGAGTCTGTTCAGCCCGGATGAGCCGAACCAGTCCGACTCATCCCGACCCGAACCCCGTGCTGGGAAGAGAGTCCATCCGGTCCGCTCAGCCCGAATCTGCGCTGAGATGAAACCAACCGCCCGGACCCGGTTCAGAAAGCGCCCGGCTCAAGCCACCGACGGCCGGTCCGGTTGCGGGCGGCGCACCGGTCCGAGGCGCGGCGCCAGCACGTGGAATCGAGTGCACACCCAGCCGGTGCGGGTGAGTTCGAAGCGGGCGGCGACCGCGTGTACGCGGCCGTGGGTGATCAGAGTCGTGCTGGTCTCGATGGCGGTGTCCGAGGGCTGGCACACGTGCAGGTCGCCGACGCGGTAGCGCAGGCCGGGCAGCGGGCCGTGGGCGGACAGGCGGGCGAACAGGGCGTCGTCGACCAGCGACTGGATCTGTCCGGCCGGGCGGCGGCCGGCCAGGACTTCGAGGATCGCCTTGAGCCGCTGGGTGAGGTGCCGTTCGTGCGGGACTTCGGCGAAGCGCAGGATCCGGTGGCCGGCGGGCGGCAGATCCCGGACCGCGGGCCGCGCGACGCGGTGGTGGACCCTGCGGACGGGCCCGGACGTCAGCAGCCGGAGGTGGTGTTTCGTCATGAGGTTCCTCCCCTGGATCGTGGCGTTGCTACACAAATGGCCACGCGCACATGACTCAGTGCATTTGTGCCAAACGGGTGGGACAGCGTGCGTCGGATCGGGCGAAACGGCAGGGAACGGACTAGACGTATGTGCTTGGTGTGCTAGCGCCCGAGCACCGGCCGACGACCCCGGATACCCTGGATGACGTGCTGAAAGGCTTGCTGGTCGATTACGCGGGGGTGCTCACCGACCCGGACGCGCACCTGCTCTTCGACTACCTCCATGCCGCCCGTGCCCGGGGTACCCGGACCGCGCTGGTGTCCAACGCGCCCGGGGCCGCGCCAGGGGCGAAAGCCGCGCTGGGCGAGTATTTCGACGCGCTGGTGTTCTCCGGTGAGGCCGGGGTCGCCAAACCGGCCCGCGGGATCTACCTGGTGGCCGCCGAGCGGCTCGGGCTGGCCGCGCCGAGCTGTGTCTTCGTGGACGACGCCGAGCGCAACGTTCGCGGGGCGGTCGAAGCGGGCATGGTCGGGGTCCACCACGTGGCTGTGCCGGAGACGCTCGCCGAGCTGGCCGTCCTGTTCAGCTGAGGCCGCGCCGTACCAGTTCGAACGACACCACGGCGGCCGCGGCGGAGACGTTCAGCGATTCCACGTCGCCGGGCATCGGAATGGTGACCCATTCGGTGACCAGTTCCGCGACTTCCGCGCCCACCCCGGCCGTTTCGCCGCCCAGCACGAAGACCGCGCGCTTCGGCAGGTCGACTTCGAACACCGTCACCCCGGCGGAGGCATCGAGCGCGTACAGGCCGTAGCCCGCCTCCATCAACAACTCCGCCGCTTCGCGGGCACTCCCGCAGCGCAGCACCGGCGCCCGGAACGCGATCCCCGCGGAGGCCTTGACCACCATCGGATCGAGCGCCGCCACGCCCCGGCGCGGCACGATCACTCCGGCCAGCCCGGCCGCGGTGGCGGTGCGCAGGATCATCCCTACGTTCGCCGGGGTGGTGATCCCGTCGAGCAGCAGCAGCCGCTCCGGCGGGCGGCGGTCCGCCAGCGCCGCGGCCAGCGCGCGCATCCGCGGCGCGACCACGTCCGCCAGCACGCCCTGGTCCTGTTTTCCGTTGCCGGCCAGCACTTTCACCCGATGCGCGCTGGCCCGCCGCACGGGCACGCCGGCCGTCTTCGCGGCGCGCTGGATCTCCGCGGCGGCCGGGCCGCGCGCGGTGTCGGCGAGGATCACCTTGTCCACGCGCAAGTCCGCGTCCGCGAGCGCCTCCAGCACCGGTTTGCGCCCGTAGACGGTCAGGAATCGGTCCTTCGGGGAAACCGCCTCGTCATCACCCACACCGGTCAGTCTCGCACTGTGTAAGGATCGGCCCATGCCCGACCGCCTGTCCGCCCTCGATGCCTCGTTCCTGTACGTGGAGGACCAGACGACGCCGATGCACGTCGGCGGGGTGGCGATCTTCGACCGGCCGCCGTCCGGGTTCACCTACGAGCAGCTGCTGGCTCTCGTCGGCGCGCGGCTGGCGTTCCTGCCGCGCTACCGCCAGCGGGTGCTCGGCGTGCCGGGGCACCTGGCCCGCCCGGTGTGGGTGGACGACGTCGACTTCGATCTCAACTACCACGTCCGCCGGTCCGCGCTGCCCGAACCGGGCAGTGACGAGCAGCTGTTCGACCTGGTCGCCCGCCTGATGTCGCGCCGGCTGGCCCCGGAGCGCCCGCTCTGGGAGGCGTACTTCGTGGAGGGGCTCTCCGGCGGCCGGGTGGCGCTGGTCACCAAGACCCATCCGTCCGTTGTGGACGGTATCGGCACGATCGATCTCGGCCAGCTCATCCTCGAGGAGACCCCGGCGCCGCCGGAGCCGTTCGAGGACCTGTGGACCCCGCGCCGGGAACCGAGCCGCACGCAGCTGGTGCTCGACGCGGTAAGCGAGGCCGTGCAGCGGCCCGGCGAGCTGGCCGAGAACGTCCGGGCCGCCGCCACCGACGCGGTCGCCACGGTGGGCAAGGTCGCCGAGACTCTCGGTGGTGTCGCGTCCACGGTGGTGCGGCCCGCGCCGTCCGGACCGCTGAACGTTCGTGTGTCCGGTGGCCGGATGTTCGCCGTCGTGCGCACGCGGCTGGACGACTTCCGGTCGGTCCGCGCGAAGCACGGGGGCACGGTCAACGACGTCATTCTCGCCGCGATCACCGGCGCGCTGCGGGAGTGGCTGCTGTCCCGTGGCGAGAGCCTGACGCCGACCTCCACCGTGCGCGCGCTCGTGCCGATGGCGGTCAACGATGCGGAAACGGCCGAGTACGCCACTCCCGCGCTGATCGGCAACGAGGTCGCCGCGTACCTGGTCGACCTGCCGGTGGGCGAGCCGAATCCGGTACTGCGGCTGCAGCACATCGGCCACGCGATGACCGACCATCTCGACTCCGGCCGTTCGGTGGCCGCGCGCGGGCTGCTCAAGGTCAGCGGGTTCGCCCCGGCCACCCTGCACTCGCTGGGTGCGCGGGCGGGCGGGTCGCTGTCCGGGCGGATCTTCAACCTGATGATCACCAATTCCCCCGGCCCGCAGGTGCCGGTGTACGCGGGGGAGGCGAGACTGGTGGAGATGTTCCCGGTGATGCCGCTGATGCGCACCCAGGCGCTGGCGATCGGGGTCACGTCCTACCACGGTGGCGTCTACTTCGGACTCAACGGCGACCGCAAGGCCGCTTACGACGTCGGGCTGCTCGGCGGGATGATCGAGGAAGCGTTGGAAGAGCTGAAGGGGGCGCACTGGTGAGGGTTTATCTGCCGGCCACGATCGCGATGCTGCGGGACTTCGAGGCGAGCGGGGAGTTCCGCGCCCGCAGCGGTACCGGGTTCGCGCTCACCCCGGCGCTGCGCGAGGCGTACGTGAGCGGCTCGGACGAGGAGCTGGAGTACGCCGCGCTGCTCGACGCGGCCAGGGCGTCGTTGCGCCTGATCGCCGCGGAGGAGAAGGGCGAGCCCCGTCGTGTGGTGGTCTCCGTGGACGTGGACGACGTCACCTTGCGTGCCGATCTCGATGCCCCCGTGGTCCGCCTCGCCGGTCCGGTCCCGAGGTCGAAGGTCGCCGCGATCCACGTGGACGCCGCCGAGGCAGCCGACGCGGTGGCCGCCGCAGCCGCCGTGATCGACGCCGCGGACCTTGGGGACGAGGACGCGGAATTCACCTTGGGCGATGCCGAGGACCACGAACTGGCCTGGTACGCGCCCCAGGAGCTGCCGTTCCTGCTGGAACTGCTTTAGCCGGGCTGTCCTCGATCCGGCCGCCGGTCCTCTGGACGAAGGCTGTGAAGGGCCCCTTCACGGACTCTGAGTCTGTGAAGGGCCCCTTCACAGCCTTGCTGACGGTCGGCTCATCGGCCGGTGAGCGTGCCCACGTCGGCCGCGGGGGGCGGGTCGACGGTGACCGGAGACCCCCAGCCGGAGTACCGCGCGGTGATCCGGGCGTCCCCGGTCTCGCCGGTGGCTTGCAGCACCGGCGACAGGTCCAGCACCAGCTGTACCGGCCGGTGCTGCGGATCGAGCCACAGGTCGAGCGGGACCGTGGCGCCGCGGCCGGCCAGTTGCGCCATCGCGTCGGCGGGCAGGCCCGCGGGCAGTTCGGAGCCGAGCTTCGCCAGGTCCACGGTCAGCCGGTAGTGCTCGACCGGGGCGTCGCCGAGGCGGGTCTGTTCGCTGGTGGTCAGCGTGCCTGCCGTGCGCACCTGGGCGAGCGTGCGACCGGGGTCGTTCTGCTCGGCCAGCTGGGTCAGGCTGCCGCCGAGAACCTGCGAAAGCGGGTCGTTGCCCTCCGGCGACACTTGCACCCACGGCTTGCCGCCGGTCACCTGATCCCGTGCGTCGGCGGGCACCTTCGCGTACAGCGCGCGGTTCACCAGCCGCAGTTCGAGCGGCTCGCCGACGTAGTCCGTGGTCATTTTCAGCGCGGTCCCGGACGGGTCGAACCGGGCCTGTCCGGTGCCGTGCGACACGAACGTCCCCGCGGTGACGTCGGTGGTGAACTCCGCCGACCGACCGGCGAGGGTCGCCGCCGTGGCCGCGTCGGCGAGCGTTCGCGCGTCGGCGAACCGCTGGGGCTCGTCGTCCGAGCAGCCGGCCAATGCTGCCGCAAGCACCACCACGGCACCCGCCACCGCCGTCCTGCGCATCCGGAAACCCCCCACTGACCGGCGAAAAGAGCCCTTACCCAAGCACAGCTCGCGGTTACTGCTCATTCGGGGGAACGCGGGCAGCCGAAAAACAAGCCCCGAGCCGGCCGGCTCGGGGCTTGTCACCGCAGGATCGGCCTCAGCGGCCGCCGCCCATCTTCTTCGCGATCTCGCCGAAGTCGCTCACCTGATCGGCCGGCGGTGCGGCGACGTCCACCGGGGCGCCCCAGCCGGAGTACTTGACGGTGATCTTGCCCGGCCCCTGCGTGCCCGCGCCCATGGCCCGCATCAGCGAGCTCTCGTCCATGGTCACCTGCAGCGGCAGCTGGTCCTTGTCCAGCCACAGCTCGGCCGGGAGCTTGATGTCCTTGCCCGCCAGCATCTTCGTCATCTGGTCCTTGGCCTCCGCCGGCAGGTCGCCGGTGAACTGCCCGATCGCCTTCTGCACGTCCAGTTCGACCCGGTAGTGGTTGACCTCCTGGCCGTCCAGCCGGGTCTGGTCGGAGCTGACGATCCGGCCGGCCTTGGCGACCTGCTCAAGGATCTGCGTCGGGTCGCTCTGCTTCGAGGCCTGCTGCATCGACTTGCTCAGGGACTGCGAAATCGGGTCGTTGGCGTCCGCCGCGATCTTCAGCCACGGCTTGTCCGTGCCGAACTGCTTGGCCTGGCCGGAGGGCACCTTCAGGTAGAGGGTGTTGTCCAGGTAACGCATCTCGGTGGAGCCGTCCGGGGTGTTCATGGTCATGGTGAACTTCTGGCCCTGGCCGTCGAAGCTCATCGCGCCGGTCGCGGTGACCGACTGGCCGCCCATGGACATGTCCATCGACATCTTCGCCGATTTGGACTTCTCGGTGCCCTGCTTGGCCGCGTCGGCCAGCTTGAGCACGTCGCCGAACGGCGCGGCGAGGCCGCCGCCCCCGGCGGACTGGTCCTGCGCCTGGCCGGCCGGGGAGGCCGTGCCGCTCTCGGTGTTCGCACCACACCCGGTCAGGACGAGTGCCAGCGCGGCACCCGCGGCGACGGCGAAGGTCGTGGTCTTGCGCATGTGCGTTCCCCCAGGGAATCGGTTCTCATCCGGTGTTGCCCCTGCAGTATCGGCGGATCTCCGTAGTGGTTACACCTGTTCGGGTGAAATCGCCAGGGCGATACCGGATCGGTACGGATCGGACGTTACCTGTCCGCAGATGGTTCCTCAGGATTCCGCGCCGCCCGCCCGGGACACCAGCAGCCGTCGCAGCGAGGCCAGCCGGTCCGCACCCGCCGGGTGCTGCTGCACGACCTCGTCCAGCGCGCAGTCCGGGTCCTCCGGCGGGCCGAGGTGCCCGCAGTTCGGCGGGCACTCCTCGGCGGCTTCGGCGAACTCGTCGAACGCGTCGACGATGTCGTCCGCGGTCACGTGCGCCAGGCCGAACGACCGGATTCCCGGCGTGTCGATCACCCAGCCGCCGCCGGGCAGCGGCAACGGCAGCGCGACCGCCGCCACCGAGGTGTGCCGCCCCTTGCCCACCGCGCTCACGTCGCCGGTGGCGAGTGCGGCGTCCGGGACCAGGCGGTTGACCAATGTCGACTTGCCGACTCCGGAATGTCCGACGAGCGCGGTCACCCGGCCCGCCAGCCGCTGCGCGAGTCCCTCCGGCGGCTCGTCGTGCCGGGTCACGACGGCGGGCACGTCCAGCCCCGCGTAGCCGGCGAGCAGGACGTCCGGGCTCGCCAGATCCGCTTTCGTCAGGCACAGCACCGGATCCAGCCCGCCCGCGTAACTGGCGACCAGGCACCGGTCGATGAATCCGGGGCGGGGGAGCGGGTCCGCCAGCGCGGTGACGATGAGCAGCTGCGCGGCGTTGGCCACCACCACCCGCTCGTGGGGATCGGTGTCGTCCGCGGTGCGCCGCAGCACGCTGGTCCGCTCGTCCACGCGGACGATCCGGGCGAGCGTGTCCGGCCGTCCGGACACGTCCCCGACCAGCGCGACCCAGTCGCCCACGACCACCGAGACCCGGCCGAGCTCGCGGGCCCGCATGGCGGTCACCAGCCCGTCCGGATCGGCGTCCAGCGCGCAGGTCCAGCGGCCGCGGTCCTTGCCGACGACCATCGCGGTGACCGCGTCGGCGTGCTCGGGCCTGCGCTTGCTGCGGGGCCTGGAACCCTTGCCGGGACGGATCCGCACGTCGGATTCGTCCAGCCGTCTCCAGTCGCCTCGCGCCAAACCGCCCACGTCCTCCCGGTCGTCCTGCCCGGGTCCTGCCGGAGCCCGTGCCTGGTCGAATGATCCCACGCGCCTCGCGCGGCGCCCCTCCAGCGTGCAACGATGGCCTGGCGAGCATCCCCGAGGAGGTTGGCATGTGCGGCCGTTACGCCGCGACGAAGGACCCGGCGAAGCTGGTCGAGGAGTTCGCCGCGGTCGACCTGACCGAGGGCCGGGTGCGGGCGGACCACAACGTGGCGCCCACCAAGAACGTGGTCACCGTGGTGCAGCGGCATCCCCGCGACGCCGAAGGCCAGGTGCTCGGCGACGAGCCGGCGCAGCGCTCATTGCGGATGATGCGCTGGGGTCTCGTGCCCTTCTGGGCGAAGGACCCGTCGGCCGGCTCCCGCATGATCAACACCCGCGCGGAGACGGCGAAGGAGAAGCCCGCGTTCAAGCGTGCCCTCGCCGCGCGGCGGTGCCTGGTCCCCGCGGACGGCTGGTTCGAGTGGCGGCGCACGGGCAAGGAGAAGGAGCCGTTCTACATGACGGATCCGGACGGCGCCTCGCTCGCGTTCGCCGGGATCTGGGAGACCTGGCGGCCGAAGGACGACGCGGACGCCGAGCCGTTGATCACCTTCTCGATCCTCACCACCGATGCCGACGGCCGGCTCACCGAGGTGCACCACCGGATGCCGCTGATCGTGCCGCGGACGCACTGGGACGGCTGGCTCGACCCGGATCGCTCCGAAGTGGACGGTCTGCTCGTGCCCACTCCGCCGGAGATCGTGGAATCGCTGGAACTGCGCCCGGTTTCGAGCCTGGTCAACAACGTCCGCAACAACGGCCCGGAGCTGCTGCAGCGCATGGAACCCGACCAGCCGGTGGACGCGCTGTTCGACGTGCCGGCGACATGACCACCCTCGAAATCCCCACCGAACACGGCCCCGCGCGAGCCGAGCTGCACTGCGCGAAGGACGGCGTCGCGGTACTGGTGCTCGGCCACGGCGCGGGCGGCGGCATCGGGGCGAAAGACCTGGTGACGGTGGCCGGCGCGGCCAAAGCGGCGGGCGTGCACGTGGCGCTGGTCGAACAGCCCTACCGCGTGGCCGGCCGCCGCGCCCCCGCCCCGGCCGCGCAGCTGGACACGGCCTGGCTCACCGTCGTGGACGAACTGTCCACTCGATTCGCCGCGCTGCCGCTGGTGTTCGGCGGCCGCTCGTCCGGCGCCCGCGTGGCCTGCCGCACGTCCGGCGCGGGCCAGGCGGTCGCGGTGCTGTGCCTGGCTTTCCCGGAGCATCCGCCGGGCCGCCCGGAGAAGACCCGTCAGCCGGAACTGGACGCGGTGACCGTCCCGGCGTTGATCATCCAGGGCGAGAGCGACCCCTTCGGCCGTCCGGCGCCCGCTCCGCACCGCGAGATCGTCCTGGTCCCCGGTGACCACAGCCTGTCCAAGGACCTGGACACCGTGGCCCGCGCCACGACGGAATGGCTGGGCCGGGTCCTCCGCCCGCACCTCTGACTTCGCCCCGGGTCCAGGGCTGTGAAGGGGCCCTTCACGGACTCAGAGTCCGTGAAGGGCCCCTTCACAGCTTTTGCGGCGCGGAAATGGCCGCGACCACCGCGCTGGTAAGGCGGGTCAGCTCGGCCGGGGGCAGTTCCACCTCCAGCCCGCGGCGTCCGCCCGAGCAGTAGATCGTCGGGAACCGTGCCGCGGACTCGTCCAGCACGACCGGGAGACGGGTGCGGTGGCCCAGCGGGGAAATGCCGCCCAGCACGTAGCCGGTCGCCCGCTGGGCGGCCGCCGGGTCGGCCATTTTCGCGCGTTTCCCGCCCGTGGCGGCGGCCAGTGCCTTGAGGTCCAGCTGGCCGGTCACCGGGACCACGCCGACAGTGAGCCTGCCGTCCACCTCCGCGACCAGGGTCTTGAACACCCGTGCCGGGTCCAGCTCCAGCGCCTCCACCGCTTCCAGGCCGTACGACTCGGCCCGCGGGTCGTGGTCGTACACGTGCACCGTGTGCGGCACCTGCTGTTTCGAGAGCAGCGCCGTCGCCGGGGTTCCCTTGCCTGCCATGGGCGCCGAGTCTAAAACCGCACGGGAATGCGGTGCGGCCGCCTTCTGTTGAACCGGGCGTGACCACCACGCTCGCCACTCCACGACCCAGCGCCGGCCGTGCCCGGGCCGGTCTGCCCGGTTCGCGCGTAAACTCGAGGACGCTGTATGCGCGTCCGCGCATCGAAGCCGAACGGGAAGGGAACGGTTTGCCGAGCACGTCCAACTCCGCGCCGGAGACCGCGGCCGACGAGGTGGAGCTCGCCGAGCGCTTCGAGCGCGACGCGATGCCCCTGCTCGACCAGTTGTATTCGGCCGCGATGCGGATGACCCGCAACCCCGCCGACGCCGAGGACCTGGTCCAGGAGACCTACCTGAAGGCCTACGCGGCGTTCGCGTCCTTCAAGGCCGGCACGAACCTCAAGGCGTGGATGTACCGCATCCTCACCAACACCTATATCAACGGCTATCGCAAACGTCAGCGGCAGCCGGTGCAGCAGCCGACGGAGGAGATCTCCGACTGGCAGATCGCCCGTGCGGAGAGCCACACCTCCCGGGGGCTGCGCTCGGCCGAAGTCGAGGCGATGGACAACCTGCCCGACACCGACGTCAAGGCGGCGCTGCAGAAGCTGCCCGGGGAGTTCCGGCTGGCGGTCTACCTCGCCGATGTCGAGGGCTTCGCGTACAAGGAGATCGCCGAGATCATGGACACGCCGATCGGGACCGTGATGTCGCGGCTGCACCGCGGCCGCGCCCAGCTGCGCGACCTGCTGGCCGAGGTCGCGCGCGAGCGTGGCTTCATCCGCGGGGGTCGCGAGGAGGTGGCCAAGCGATGAGCACGGATGACGCGTCGAAGGCCAGGATGCGCTGCGAGGACGCGCTGGCCGAGATCTACCTGCTGCTGGACCGCGAGTGCAGTCCGCAGCGGGACGCGGAGCTGCGGCGCCACATCGAGGACTGCCCGCCGTGCCTGGCGGAGTACGGCATCGACGATCAGCTCAAGCAGCTGCTGGCCCGCAAGTGTGGTGGCGAGCACGCGCCCGCCGAGCTGAAGAGCCGGTTGCGTGCCTCGATCCGGCAGACCGTGGCCACCCGGGGCGGGGTCACCGTGGAGCGCGCCGAGCTCACCGTCGAGCAGCAGACCGGCGAATAACCCGCCGCCGGACGACGACGACCCCCGTACCGATCCGGTGCGGGGGTCGTGCCGTGTCCGGGCGCGAACTCAGGCGTTGGGCTTCTTGCCGTGGTTGGCGCCGTTCTTCTTGCGGTCGCGACGCTTGCGGGCGCGCTTCGACATACTTCTCTCCTCTGTGCGCGGCCTGGCCCGGAAAAGCACCGGCCGGGCTCGGGTCAACCTCTCCAGTGTGGCATGCGGGTCCGGGCTGAGCGGCGGCACCCGGGCGGATCGCCGTACTCTCGGTAGAGGGCAGGAGCCGAGGAGGAGGCCGGGATGACCGATCGCAGCAAGGTGCCCGTGGCGGGGAGGGATCGCTGACCGTGTCCACGCTCTCCGATCTGCTCGCCGAGAACACCGGCCTGCCCGGCGCGGCGGCCGACCACCTGCAGACCGTCGTCGCGGAGTGGCAGCTGCTCGCCGACCTGTCCTTCGCCGACTTCCTGCTGTGGGTCCCGGTCGCCCCCGAACTGCGCCAGGACGGCGGCGATTTCGTGTGCGTCGCGCATGCCCGCCCGACCACCGCGCCCACCGCGCACCCGGAGGACGTGGTCGGCACCCGGTTCACCGTCGACGAGCACCCGCAGCTGGCCAAGGCCATGCGCGAGAAGAAGATCGGCCGCGAGGAGGATCCGCACTGGTACCGCGATCTGCCGATGCGGCGGGAGGCGGTGCCGGTGAGTTTCGGCGGGGAGATGATCGCGGTGCTCAGCCGCGAGACGAACCTCGCCGCCCCGCGGGTGCCGAGCCCGCTGGAGATCGCCTACCTCGGCAGTGCCGGCGACCTGTGCCAGATGATCGTGGACGGGACCTTCCCGCCGGCCGGCGGCAATCAGACCGACACGCACACCAGCCCGCGGGTCGGCGACGGCCTGGTCCGGCTCGACACCGGCGGCACCGTGGTGTTCGCCAGCCCCAACGGCCTGTCCGCCTATCACCGGATGGGCCACGAATCCGATCTGGTCGGGCAGCGGCTGGCCCCGTTGACCCGGTCACTGATCCGGGACCCGTTCGACGCCACCGAGGTTTCGCACCGGATCATCGAGGCGCTGGACGGCAAACCGTCCTCGCGGACCGAGGCCGATTCGAAGCTCGGCGCGGTGGTGCTGTTCCGCGCGCTGCCGCTGCGCCCGGCCGGACAGGCCGCCGGGGCGCTGGTGCTGGTCCGCGACGTGACCGAGGTCAAGCGCCGGGACCGCGCGCTGCTGTCGAAGGACGCGACGATTCGCGAGATCCACCACCGGGTCAAGAACAATCTGCAGACCGTGGCCGCCCTGCTGCGGCTGCAGTCGCGGCGGACCACCAGCGAGGAGGCGCGGCTCGCGCTGGGCGAGTCGGTGCGCCGGGTCTCCTCGATCGCGATGGTGCACGAGGCGTTGTCCATTTCCGTGGACGAGCGGGTGGATCTGGACAAGCTGCTCGACAACGTGCTGCCGATGGTCGGCGAGGTGGCCACGGCCGAATCGCAGGTCGGGCTGACTCGCACGGGCTCGTGCGGGGTGGTGGTCGCGGAGATCGCCACACCATTGGTGATGGTGCTCGCCGAACTGGTGCAGAACGCCATCGAGCACGCTTTCCCGCATGGCCGTCCCGGCAAGGTCGAACTCATCGTGGAACGGTCCG
Source organism: Amycolatopsis sulphurea (assembly GCF_002564045.1). Lineage (NCBI taxonomy): Bacteria > Bacillati > Actinomycetota > Actinomycetes > Pseudonocardiales > Pseudonocardiaceae > Amycolatopsis > Amycolatopsis sulphurea. The sequence continues at coordinate 3,731,876 of NZ_PDJK01000002.1, forward strand.
CGCGCTGGCTGGACGTGCTGATCCGGGACAACGGGCGCGGCCTGCCGTCCGGATTCTCGCTGGAGCGCAGCGACGGGCTGGGGCTGCAGATCGTGCGCACGCTGGTGGAGTCGGAACTGCGCGGATCGCTTTCACTGCGCAAGATTCGTACCGACGACGCGGGCAACCGGGTGCCGGGCACCGAGGCCGCGCTGCGGATTCCGTTGTCCCGTCGGCTTTGAGCCCGGCCCGGGGTGTACATAGTGGACTGATCCACATCGGACACTCGGGTGCGGACACGGCGAAGGGCCGGTACCCGAGGCGGTACCGGCCCGTTCGACGGTTCTGCTGAGACGGCACCCGGGTGCGGATGACCCGTCTCACGTTGCTAAGATTGAACCGGAGATGTATCAGCCCCGACCGGGCGAGCGCAGAAATAGGCCCGCCCGGTGAATCGCGGTGCTGCATGGTTCTTGCTGTGCCGGTACCGATGGTGCGTGGTGCCGGGTTTTTCGGTGCTACCGGTTCTGGGTGGTGCTACTGAGCCGGAGAAGGCTCAGGCGGTGGTCCGCGTGCCGATGTACGTACGGCGGCGCTTGAGCGCGCGTCGCTCGTCCTCGCTCATGCCGCCCCACACGCCGGCGTCCTGGCCGCTGGCCAGAGCCCAGGCCAGGCAGTCGGAAGCGACGGTGCAGCGGTGGCACACGGCCTTCGCCTCGGAGACCTGCAGCAGAGCCGGACCGCTGGTTCCCACCGGGAAGAACAGCTCGGGGTCCTCGTCTCGGCAGGCCGCATCGTGGCGCCAGTCCATGTTCGTGAGCTCCTTCATAGTGGCGCGGGAAGACCGCGCCACAGTCGTCATGGCGGTCGTGTTTTTGGGTGCTTGTGAATGCTTTCACGAAGCACCGCGTTCGACAAGGGTTTCCGGAAGATCGGTGAGTCAGCTCACCCGGCCGAGTTATGCCTCTGACCTGCGGTTTCTGTCCGAAACGGCGGTGTTGGCGGAAGGCCGATGCGGTGAGTGGAGGTTCTGCGTCGACGAACGGCAGCGACACTTTGCCGCGGACGATCAGTGGTCATTCGGTGACGCGATTACCGTGAGTGCGTCCGGCACGCTCTGGAATTCCACGCGCGTCCGCTGCCCCACGAGGTCGCCGTCGACCTGGAAATTCACCGGCTGAGCTGCGTCGATGCGGATCAGCGGCAGATCGTCGCGGCGCAGCAGCCGCCGACCCCGCTGGTCGCTGTCGGTGAGCAGGGCCTGCCGTACATGCGTGAACACGGTGGGCAACCGCAGACCGCTCAACGCGAACAGGCCCAGCCCGGTCTCGAACGAGCAGCCCGCGTTCAGATGCACCGGACGCCCGCCCAGGTAGGTCCACGGATCGGTGTTCGACACGAACGCGGTCAGCACCTCCGCCGGTTCCTCCCCCTGAATCCGCACGGTCAGCGTCGGACGGCCGTGCGGCGGGCGGAAGTAGGAGCGCACCGCGGCCCGCATGTACAGGCTCGGGCTGGTCTGCTTGCCCCGGCGTTTCGCGACCCGGCCGACCACGTCGGCGTCCCAGCCGAGCCCGGCGTTGAAGGTGAACCAGTGCCGGTCGGCCAGCCCCAGCCCGATCCGGCGGTGCAGGTTCTGCTCAAGCGCGGTGAGCAGCAGGTGAGTGGCCTCGACCGGATCCGCGGGCAGCCCGAGCGCACGGGCGAAGACGTTGGCCGAACCGCCGGGCACCACGCCCAGCATCGGCACGGAGCCCGCCCCGCCGGGACGCCCGTCGCAATCGGCGAGCAGCCCGTTCACGACCTCGTTCACCGTGCCGTCCCCGCCGTGCGCCACGACCAGGTCGATCCCGTCGCGCGCGGCCGCTCTGGCCACGGCCATCGCGTGGCCGCGGTAGTCGGTCTCCACGACGTCGAGCTTGACGTCGCTGGCCAGCGCGTGCGCCAGCACGTCCCGGCCACCGGCGGTGGTCGAGGTGGCCTGCGGGTTTACGACGAGGATGGCGCGCACTACCGCAGAGTAGGTGACGTCCGCCCGGCACGAGAACCTCCCGGGACCACAAGGTGACGCGAAGCTCAGGCGGGGATGAACAGGATCCCGTCGCGGTGTGGTGGTCCCGGCGGTGGCCTGGTGTGGGTGGTGCTGTGGTCCTGGCTGCGGCGCAGGGTGCACGGTGTCCCGGTCCCGGTCCCGGTCCCGGTCCCGGTCCCGGTCCCGGTCCCGGCCCCGGTGCCAGTCCCAGTTCCAGTCCCGGTGTTCCAGTCCCGGTGCCGGTCTCGGTCTCGGTCCCGGTGCGGGCGGGGCGGGTGTGGTGATTCCGGCCGCGGCGCGGCGTGCGCGGTGTGGTGGTCCCTCCCGGTCCCGGCGCGGTATAGGCGGTGTGGGCGTCCCAGCCCGGCGCATTGGTCCTGGCGCAGCGCGATGGTTGCCAAGCCGCGGGGAGGGCTTGGGCGACGTGGACAGGGTTGCCGCGGGGCTCGGCAGGCCGCCGGAGGTCCGGATTGGATGCTGTGAAGGGGCCCTTCACGGACTCTGAGTCCGTGAAGGGCCCCTTCACAGCCATTGGCCAGGCTGCGGGGCGGGGCGGGTTGCGGCAGTCGCGGCCGGGTGGGTTCGTGGCCCGTGCGGCGAAGGGCATGTGGGGCGACGGCCGGCGATGCCCTGGGCGCAGCAGCGGATGCCCAGCCGCTCATCAGGCACAGCGGCGGACCCCCGGTACCACGTACCCGCTTGCCCGGCCGCGGAGACCCGGTCCGGAGGCGGCGGAACGTCCCGATTACCGATGCGACCCTGTGGCGGGCGCCCTCCTTTGCGCACGGCAAAACAGCACGTCGTGACAAGTGCACCCGGGCCGACCGCCCGCTCATCGACGACACCATGATTTTTACCTGACCGCCGCCATGCGAAAACGGCCGACCGGGTGGCATACCATCGAAGCTGCTCACGCACGGTGACTCGCGCTGGTCGGGTGCCTGTGCTCCCGCAAAGCAGCTGAAAGGCCGCCCCTGTGCCGCACTCGGAAGACCTGCCGCCCACGCCGATCGAGGTGCGCCTTGCCGGGGTGTTCACCGGACTGCCCGGCCTCGGGCTGCTGGTCTTCGGCGTGGTGATCCTCCTGGAAGGACTCGACACGCCGCCTCGCCTGGGCAACAACATCTGGGCCGAATTCGGCACCTTCGCGGTGATGGCGCTGGCGTTCCTCGCCGCGTCGGCAGGGCTGGTGCTCGGCCGCACCTGGGCACGTTCGCCGGGCGTGGTCGTCGCGTTGCTGCTGATCGGGGTCGGCTGGTACATCCTCGGCCCGTCGGAGCAGCCGGTCTGGGGCGTGCCGATCGGGCTGTGCGGGATCGCCTCGCTGGTGCTGTTGTTCCGCCGGCCGTCCCGCGCGTGGGCGCTGGGTATGCACGACGACGAGACCGAGGAAGAAGCGGCCGAACGCGGTGGCCTGGCAGGCCGTCGCGCGGAGCGGGAACGGCGCGAACGCGACTGACGGGTCGTCGCTCAGGCGTCTCCGGCCAGGGCGTGCAGTGGACCGTCGGTGAGCCGGTAGGTCGTCCACTCGTCCTGGGGGAGTGCGCCGAGTGCGCGGTAGAACCCGGTGGCCGGGTTCCAGTTCAGCACCGCCCACTCCAGCCGGGGGTAGCCGCGGGTAACGCATTCCTGCGCGAGCGCGGCCAGCAGCGCCTTTCCGAGCCCGGAGCCACGCAGTTGCTCGCGGACGAACAGGTCCTCGAGATAGATCCCGTGTTCGCCGCGCCAGGTGGAGAAGCTGAGGAACCACAAGGCGAATCCGCCGATCGCACCGTCCACTTCGGCCACATGACCGAACAACGCGGGGGTGTCGGAGAACAGCGCGGTGTGCAGCTGCGCGGCGGTGAGGTGGCATTCGCCGGGGGCGCGCTCGTAGTCGGCGAGCGCGTACACCAGCTCCACCACTGCGTCGACGTCCTCCGGGCGGACTCGCCGTACGCGGGGGTCGGTCACTTCACGCCTCCAGCGCGGGCAGCAGGTTCAGGTGCTCGATCTGCGGCTCGCCGCGCTCGTCGCCGAGTACCACGAGGCCGGCCGGGTCGAGTCCGAAGTGGACACCGGACGTCGCGGGAAGGCCGATCCAGCGCGCCACCAGCACCCGGCTGAAGTGCCCGTGGCCGACCAGGACCACGTCCCCGTTCTCGATCTCGCGGCGGGCGCGGTCGAGCAGCTTGTCCGCACGGGCGCCGACGTCCGCGGCGCTCTCCCCGCCGGGGATCGGGTGCGTCCACACCGTCCAGCCGGGCACCTGCTCGCGGATGACCGGGGTGGTCACGCCCTCGTAGTCGCCGTAGTCCCATTCGGCGAGGTCCTCGGTGACCTCGTCCACGAGCAGGCCGGCCAGCTCCGCGGTGCGCAGCGCCCGCGCGCGAGGGCTGGACAGCACGAGCTTGGCGCCGCCGAGCAACATTCGGAGGGTGCCGCCGGCGGCCCGCGCCTGTTCCTCGCCGGCTGCGGTGAGCGGGACGTCGGTGCGGCCGGTGTGCCTGCCGTTGACCGACCACTCGGTCTGGCCGTGCCGGAGGAGAAAGAGCTGATGTGCCACGGGCCCGAATATAGCCCGGTCCGACCGCGGTGGCCGGTCGGCGGGTTAGCCTGCCTACTGGCGAGTAGTAACGAGCTGGAGGTGGGGATGGTGGCGCTCTCGACGTACTCGCTGTGGCGTGGACTGGCCGGAAAACCCGGTGGTAAGCAGCTGTTTTCCGCCGCGATGTGCCTGCGCGTGCCCTACTTCGGCACGGTGCTGCCCACTGTCCGGGAGCTGCGTCCGGGCCACTGTTCGGTGACCGCGCCGAAGTGGTGGGGTGTGCACAACCACATCCGTACTTTTCCTGCGATCGCCGCGGGCAATTTCGCCGAAATCGCGATGGGCATGCTGGCCGAGGCGACCGTCCCGGACTCCCATGGATGGCTGCCCAAGGGGATGGCAGTGAGGTATCTCGCGAAAGCCGGGTCCGGGCTGCGGGCGATCGCCGAACTGCCGGAGATTCCACCCTTCGGTGCGGACGGATTCGATCTTCCGGTTCCGGTGCGGATTCTCGACTCGCATGGCGACATGGTGGTCACCGCCACGATCACGATCTGGGTGACTCCGCGCGAGCGTCAGCTCGGGTTCGCCGAGCGCAGCTTCTCGTAGTAAGCGGTGCAGTCCGCGTATGAGGGCAGCAGGCCCTGTTCCCGAGCCTCCGCGAGGGTCGGCGCGCCGCGGTCCTTTTCGGACACAACGGGCGACAGCTGCTGGGGCCACGGCAGCCCGAGCGCCGGGTCGAGCGGGTTGATCCCGTGCTCGGCCGACGGGTTGTACGGCTCCGAACAGAGGTAGGCCATCACCGTGTCGTCGGTGAGGGCCACAAACGCGTGGCCGAGACCTTCGGCGAGGTAGACGGCGTTGAACTCGCGCGCGTCGAGGCGGACCGCATCCCAGCGGCCGAACGTCGGGGAGCCGACGCGCAGGTCCACCACCACGTCCAGGAGTTCACCCGCCGGACAGTAGATGTACTTGGCCTGACCGGGGGGCGTGTCCGCGAAGTGCACCCCGCGGATGACCCCGCGGCGGGAGACGCTGTGGTTGGTCTGGCCGATCCGCAGCGGGTGCCCGGTGGCCCGCCGCAGCGCCTCCTCCTGGAACGGCGCGACGAACAGCCCGCGCTCGTCCGGGAAAACGCGCGGGGAGAACGCGTAGGCGTCGGCGATCTCGAGGGGGCGGAAGTCCATGGGCTCACCTTATCGAGTGCTTTCCGGTACGGGCTCGTCGCGGTCGGTGGGGCTGAATCGGTTCCGCAGCCGGGAAAATCCCCTTCCCAAACCGGACGGACGTCTTGGGAATGGCCGGTTTTCCCCGGTCCGGCCGGGGAATCTGTGACGTGAACCGCACCGAGGGTTCGGGACCGTGGCGGCGCCTGTCATGATTGGCGGACCGCAGCGTCCGCGGCCTTTCGCCTTACCCCAGGGATCGGATGGCCGCTACGACGCCTCGCCGACAGACCGGCGCTACCGCGCTGGGCTGCCGTACGGAGGACTAGTTCCACCGGGGACGGGTGCGCCTTCGCCCGTGCGCGGTGGTCCCCCGCTCGCAGTCCCAGGAGTATCAGCATGACCCAGATCCACCCCCCGAGTTCCGTGGTCCGCCGCCGGCGGGCGCCGGAGACGACGTCAGGAAACCCGATGACCGAGCAAGCGGGCAGCGCCACCGTCGCCCCGGTGACCGATTCCGAGATCTTCGCCGGGCACGAGGGCGGCAAGCTCTCGGTGGCGGCCACCCGGCCGATCGCCGACCAGCGGGATCTCTCGATCGCCTACACGCCCGGCGTGGCGAAGGTGAGCCGGGCGATCGCCGAGGACGCGGTGCAGGCCAAGCGCTACACCTGGGCCGACCGGCTGGTCGCGGTGGTCAGCGACGGTACCGCGGTGCTCGGCCTCGGGGACATCGGCGCGAGCGCCTCGCTGCCGGTGATGGAGGGCAAGTCGGTGCTGTTCAAGACCTTCGGCGGGCTCGACTCGATCCCGCTGGTGCTGGACACCACGGACGTGGACGAGATCGTGCAGACGCTGGTCCGGCTGCGCCCGTCGTTCGGCGCGGTCAACCTGGAGGACGTCTCCGCGCCGCGCTGCTTCGAGCTGGAGGACAAGCTCAAGGAGGCGCTCGACTGCCCGGTCATGCACGACGACCAGCACGGCACCGCGATCGTCACGCTCGCCGCGCTGCGCGGGGCGAACCTGGTGCTCGACCGGGACATCGCCGGGGAGCGCGTGGTCATCTCCGGTGCGGGCGCGGCCGGAGTGGCCTGCGCCCGGATCCTGATCGCCGCCGGCGCGGGCGACGTGACCGTGCTCGATTCGCGCGGCATCGTGCACGTCGGCCGGGAGGGCCTGAACCCGGTCAAGCAGCAGCTCGCGGAGATCACCAACCGCGCCGGGCTCACCGGCGGCATCGCCGAGGCGATGCGGGGTGCCGACGTCTTCCTCGGCCTGTCCAGCTCCACGGTGGACCCGGAACTGCTCGCCACCATGGCCGCCGGCCCGATCGTGTTCGCACTGTCCAATCCGGACCCGGAGATCCACCCGGACGCGGCGGCCCGGTACGCGGCCATCGTGGCCACCGGACGCAGCGACTTCCCCAACCAGATCAACAACGTGCTGGCCTTCCCCGGCGTGTTCCGCGGCGCGCTGGACGCCGGCGCCCGGGCGATCACGGAGAACATGAAGCTGGCGGCCGCGGACGCGATCGTCGCGGTGGCCTCCGACGACCTCGGCCCGGACCGCATCGTGCCGAGCCCGCTCGACCCGCGCGTGGCACCGGAAGTGGCCGCCGCGGTCGCCAAGGCGGCCGAGGCGGACGGCGTCACGGGCTGAGACGGTTCGTCGGCAGGGGCTTCCCGGGGCGGTTGACCGGGGAGCCCCTGTTTTTGTGCCGGGGTGTTACTAATCCGACCCATTAGCAGGCCGACCCCACCCGGCACGTAACCGTTGCTACGAAGCCATTAGGCCGTGACTGTGGTCGGATTGGTAATGATCGGCACGGTACGGCGAGGAATGGCTCGGCGGGTCAGCCGGCAAGCTGCCACAGCGCGCTGATCGGCACGGCGCGCAGTTTCGGGCCGAACGGCAGGGTTTCCGTCCCGGTATGCAACACGTAACCGGCCAGGAAGTCGCTGCCGAGTCGTTGCTCGAGGTGCCGGATTCCGCGAAAGTCCCGGGAACTCACCGTCGTGGCCGCTTTGACCTCGATGGCGATGACCTGGCCCCGCCGATTCTCGAGTACCGCGTCGACCTCCACCTTGTCCTTGGTGCGGTAGTGGTAGAGCTCGGCCCGGGTCTGCGACCAGGTCAGCTGACGGGCCAGCTCCATCAGTACGAAACCCTCGAGCAGCGCGCCGAACTCACCACCCGGCCGGACCAGCGCGGCGGGCTCCGCCTGGATCAGGTCCGCGGCGATTCCGGTGTCCACAAAGGCCACTTTGGGGGTGTCGACCGCCCGCGCGCTGAGATTGCGGGACCAGGCCGGGATGCGCTTGATGAGGAAGACCTCCTCGAAGAGCCCGAGGTACCGCTGGGCGGTGTGGTGACTCAGCCCGGCGGCGTTGCCGAGTGCGGTCGGGACCAGCAGACCGGCGTTGCGGGCCGCGACGAGCCGCAGCAGCGTGCGTAACTGGGAGAACCGCTCGATTTCGCCGAGCTGACGGACATCCCGCTCGACCAGATCGTTGAGATAGGACTGGAAGAAGCGTGCTCTTCGCTGAGGTACCGTCCGGCGTACGGCTTCAGGGAAACCGCCCCGTACCGCCCGCTCGGCGTAGTCCTGCCGGCGGAGTTCGGATCGGTGGTGCACGTCCGGCCCCAGCGCGAAAGCGGCATCGACGAACTCGTCGCGGGTGCCGTCGATCTCTCCCTGGGAGAGCGGCCACAGTTCGATGGTCTCGCTCCGGCCCGGCAGGGTGTCCGGCAGGCCGCGCAGTGCGAGCACCTGGGACGACCCGGTGAGCAGGAACCGGCCGGGCCGCGGATCCAGGTCGACCTTCGCCTTGATCGGGAGGAAGAGCTGTGCGGCACGCTGGATCTCGTCGATGATCATCAGCCGGTCGAAATCGACGAAGCCGCTGGGGTCGGCGATCGCTGCTTCGAGATCTTGCGGGAGGTCGAGGTTGCGGACCTCGGCTACGCGGGCCTGCGCGGTGAGCCGGGCGAGGGTGCTTTTGCCGACTTGGCGAGCGCCGTTGACCAGGACTACGCGCGTGTCGGACAGGGCCTCCGTCACCGCGTCGAGGGCATGTCGCGCGAAGAGCTCGGGCACACTGGTCACTTCGGCATTTTAGCAGTTCAGAGGCGTTGACTTCCAGATAGTCGCCCGGGTGGCTTCCGAAAAGTCGCTGGACTGCCTTCCAGATGGTCGCCGCATTGCCTTCCGAAAAGTCGCACCTCTGACCGCCCGGAAGTCGCGGTCGGTCAGCCGGGCAGGAGGGCCGCCAGCCGGTGTCGCGGGACGTCGACGAGGCGGAGGTCGGCCAGGTCCGGTGGGGCGTCCAGGACGGCGTTCGCCAGGCGGGCGTGGGCGCGGGTCAGCAGGTCGGAGGGGTGGTCGGTCAGGTCCGCGACGACGACGGCGTGGCGGTTGTCCGGGGTGCTGCGCAGCAGGCTGAGGCGGTACTTCGGGGAGACCAGCGCGGTCAGCGCGGCTTGCGCGGCCGCGTCGGTGAGGTCGGGGTGGTTGTTCGGGAGCAGCAGGGCCAGCCGGCGGGCGTTGGTGCCGAGCAGGGTGCGCAGCAGCCACGGGCCGGGGTCCGCGGTGAGGTCCATCGCGATCGCGTCGCCTTCCGGGCCTGAGGTGGCCCAGCCGACGGGGCGGGTTTCCAGTGCGAGACCGCCTTCGGAGGCGATTTCGCGGACTGCGCGCACCAGTGCCGGTTTGGTTCCGGTGGCTTCCACCGACTGCGGGCCGTGCGTGTAGATCGCGGAGCTTCCCTTGCGTACGCCGGATTTCTTCGCCTTCGCGGTCGGCTGGCAGACATAGAGATCGGCTTTGGCGCCGATAGCCTGCGCGCCGGTGTAGCGGTTGAAGTCCGGCAGGATCGCCTCGAAGGTCAGGCCGAGGGTGGCGAGCGCGCGTTGCACCTGCGCACCCAGCGCCGGATGCCGCGGGCTGTATCCGTACGCGAGCAGGATTCGCCCGATCGTCGGTTCCCGCAACGCTTGCACCGCCCGCGCGGCGAACAGTCCCATGCCCTCCGGTGTGTACGGCGGATCGCTGAACACCAGATCCGCCTTGCCGGTGACCGCGGGCGGCAGCCCGACCCGCAGGTCGGTGTGCACCGTCCGCACTTCGCGTGCACTTGTTTCGTCCAGGTACGACAACACGCGCTCGTCGAGATCCACCACGGTCAGCCGGGCCTGTGGGCACACCGCGCGCACGGCCAGCGACGTCAAGTCATGATCGCCGAGGAAAAGTACTTCGCTGCGACGTAAGTCGTACCGGGCGTTCAGCCACAACGCGCGGCGTAGGACCGTCTCCGGCGTCGCCTGCACGTGATCCAGCGCAGCCAGCGGCGGCGGGACCGCAGCGATCCGCTCGGCCAGCTCGGTCAGCAGCTCCGGCCGTGCGGCCACGGCGGCGTCGAGTGGGTCGGGCAGCTCCGGCAACGCATAGGTCTCGTACGCGTCGCGGGCGTGCGGGGCGATCCCTACGCCGGAGGGAGAACGCTCCAGATCCTCGGCCAGTGCGGCCAGCACGTCTTCCACGCTCCGCCGCGGTGCGCCGGTCAGCCGGATCAGGTCGGCGAGTTCGTGCGAACCGCCGCGCAACAGGGCGAGCACTTGGTACAGCGGGCGGACCGCGGCACCGTGCGCGGCGAGAACGTCGTCGAGAGCGGTCACAGGTACCGAGAGTAGTAGTCCGCTCCGCGGGACATGCTGCCAAGGCCTGTCGATTCGGCTAACGTCGGATCCTGCATCCGATGGTGGGGAGAAGTCTGTGACAATCGAATTTCGCGACGTCACCAAGCGGTATCCGGATGGCACAGTAGCGGTCGACGGGCTCTCCCTGACCGTGGAGGACGGCACCATCACGGTGTTCGTCGGCCCCTCCGGCTGCGGCAAGACGACCTCGCTGCGCATGATCAACCGGATGGTCGAGCCCACCTCGGGCAGCGTCCTGCTCGACGGCGAGGACGTCAGCGCGGGCGACCCGGCGGTTCTGCGCCGCGGGATCGGCTACGTGATCCAGCACGCCGGGCTCTTTCCACACCGGACAGTGCTGGACAACATCGCCACCGTGCCGCTGCTGTCGGGCTGGGACAAGCGCAAGGCCCGGGCCCGGGCGGCCGAGCTGCTGGAGACCGTGGGCCTGCCCACCGGGCTCGGCAAGCGTTATCCGGCGCAGCTGTCGGGCGGGCAGCAGCAGCGGGTCGGCGTGGCCCGCGCGCTCGCCGCGGACTCCCCGGTGCTGCTGATGGACGAACCGTTCTCCGCGGTCGACCCGGTGGTCCGGGAGGGGTTGCAGGACGAGCTGCTGCGGCTGCATTCCCAGCTGGGCAAGACCATCGTGTTCGTCACGCACGACATCGACGAGGCGGTCCGGCTCGGGGACAAGGTCGCGGTGCTGCGGGTGGGCGGGAAGCTCGCCCAGTACGGCACTCCGGCCGAGGTGCTGCGGCATCCGGTGGACGATTTCGTCGCCTCCTTCGTCGGCCGCGACCGGGGCTACCGCGGGCTGTCCTTCCTGCCGGCGACCGGGGTACAGGTCTCCCCGGTCAACACCGTCGAGCTGGGCAGCACCGTGACCGGCCCGTCGGAAGGCTGGCAGCTGGTGGTGAACGAGGACAAACAGCCACGCGGCTGGCTACCGCCGGGCTCCACAGTGGACGGTCCGCTGGCGGAGACCGATCTGGTGGCGGGCGGTTCGCTCTACCTCGAGGGCACGCCGATCCGCGGCGCGCTGGACGCCGCGCTGTCCTCGCCGGCCAGCCTCGGCGTGGTGGTGGACGAGGATCTTCGCGTGCTCGGCACGGTGCTGGCGCACCAGGTGCTGGACGTGATCGAGGCTTCCCCGCAGGGGTCCTGATGGGCGGCTTCTTCGGCGATCTCGGCCGGTACCTGTCCAGCGTGCACAATCGCGACGATCTCCTCGGCGATCTCGGCCAGAACGTCTACCTCGCGCTGGTGCCGCTGGCGCTGGGCATCGTGCTGGCGATCCTGCTCGGCTGGCTGGGGCACCACAACCGGGCCACGCGCTCGGTGCTGCTGGTGGTGTCGAACCTGCTGTACACGATCCCTTCGCTGGCGCTGTTCGTGGTGATCCCGGGCCTCATCGGCTCCCGGATCCTGGACCCTGTCAACGTGATCGTCGCGCTCACGATCTACAGCACGGCGCTGCTGGTGCGGCCGGTGCTGGACGCGCTCGACGCGGTGCCGCCGCACATCGTCGCGGCCGCCACCGCGATCGGCTACCGCGGGCCGCGCCGGTTCCTGGCCGTGGAGCTGCCGCTTTCGGTGCCGGTGCTGGCCGCGGGCGTACGGGTGGCCTCGGTGAGCAACATCAGCCTGGTGAGCGTCGGCGCGCTGATCGGCACCGGCGGGCTGGGCCGGCTGTTCACCGACGGGTTCCAGCGCGAGTACTTCCCGCCGATCGTGATCGGTATCGTGTTGACCATGGTGCTGGCGCTCGTCGTGGACCTGCTGCTGGTGCTGCTGCGGAATTTGCTCACCCCCTGGGAACGCGCGGGCCGGACCACGGCCGCAGCGGAGGTGGCCGGATGATCGGCGATGTCTTCGGCTGGTTCACCACAGCCGCGAACTGGCAGGGTCCCGACGGCATCGGGGCGCGGCTGGGTGAGCATGTGGGCTACGTGCTGCTCTCCCTCGTCATCGCGCTCGTGATCGCCATTCCGGTGGGGCTGTTCGTGGGCCACACCGGCCGCGGCGGGGTCGCGCTGGTCAGCATCGGCAACGCCGTCCGCGCGCTGCCCACGCTGGGGCTCATCACCTTCTTGTTCTTGCTGTTCACCGAGAGCACCACGGCCACCGTGATCGGGCTGGTGGTGCTGGCGATCCCGCCGGTGCTCGCGGGGACCTACGCCGGGCTGCAGTCGGCGGAGCACGAGGTGGTGGATGCCGCGCAGGGCATCGGCATGACCGGCTGGCAGCGGCTGTGGCAGGTGGAGGTGCCGATCGCGCTTCCGCTGGTGCTCGGCGGGATCCGCAACGCGGTGCTGCAACTGGTGGCGACCGCGGCGGTGGCCGCCTACGTCGGGCTGGGCGGGCTCGGCCGGTTCCTGCTCGACGGACTGGCCATTTTGGACTACACCGAGGTCGTCGCGGGCGCGATTCTCACCGCCCTGCTGGCGATCGCGTTCGATCTGGTGCTCGGCGCAGTGCAGCGGGCACTGGTGCCGAAGGGGGTTCGGCTGGCCGCCAAGGCGGCGTCCGGCCGGGCAGTGGCCGTGGGAGGTACGGCGTGAAGCGGTTCGGTGTTCTCGTGGCGGGCCTGGCCCTGCTGCTTTCGGCCTGCGGTAATCCGCTCGCCGGCGGCGGCGAGGGCGGGGCCGGCGGCGATATCATCATCGGCGCCTCCGATGTCGGGGAAAGCCTGCTGCTGGCCCAGATCTACGCCGGGACGCTGCGTAACGCCGGTGCGGAGAACGTGACCGTGCGCCCGCCGGTGGGCAGCCGCGAGGTGGTGGTCAAGGCGCTGCAGGACAAATCGCTGTCGCTGGTGCCGGACTACAGCGGGAACCTGTTGCGGTACTTCGACAAGGACACCCCGGCGACGACCTCGGCCGAGGTCTACGCGCAGCTGAAGCAGAAGCTGCCCGCCGGGTTCGAGGTGCTTGAGCAGGCCCCGGCCGAGGACAAGGACCTGCTGGTGGTGGGCAAGCAGCTGGCCGATTCCGGGGTCCGGACCTTCTCCCAGCTCGGCCCGCGCTGCAAGGACCTGGTGATGGGTGGTCCGGGCCAGTGGAGCAGCCGGTGGAAGGACCGGATCAAGCAGCTCTACGGCTGCGAGTTCAAGGAGATCCGCACCACCGACACCGGCGGCCCGGTCACCGTGGCCGCTTTGCGCTCCGGTGACGTCCAGGTGGCCGATCTGTTCAGTACCTCGGCCACCATCGCGGCGAACGGCTTCGTCCCGTTGGAGGACGACAAGCACATGTTCCCGGCGCAGAACATCGTGCCACTGGTCGCGAAGGGCGTGCTCAACGAGCGCGAGACGGCCGCGTTGAACCGGGTGTCCGCCGCGTTGACCACCGAGGAGCTGATCCAGCTGAACGTCGAGTTCACCGGGGAGAAGCGCAATCCGCAGGACATCGCGGACGATTTCCTCGCGCGTAACGGGCTGAAGTCCTAGCGCCTTACCGCAGCGCCAAGGGCTGTGAAGGGGCCCTTCACGGACTCAGAATCCGTGAAGGGGCCCTTCACGGATTCTCAGAGCCGGTCGAAAGCCGGTGCGTAGCGGAATGCGCCGTGGTTCTCCGGGCGGTATGCGGCCAGCGGGAGCGCCTGGAAGTACGGCGCCCACTCGGCGACCGGCGGCGTGATGCCCAGCGTGCCGGCCAGGACGAAGCCGAACCGGGAGTAGTACTCGGGGCTGCCCAGCAGCATGACGAGCTGATAGCCGAGGGCATTCGCGGCGCCGACTGTCGCATGCACCAGCGCTGCGCCCGCCCCGGTGCGCTGGTGCTCGGGCAGCACGCCGAGCGGGCCAAAGCCGATCGCGGACTTCGCGTCGTCGCCGATCCGGCCGGGGCTGCTGCAGGCGTGGCCGATTACTTGCCCTTCGCGTACGGCGACCAGAGACAGCTCGGGGAGCAGATCGCCGTCCGCGCGCAACTCGTCGACGAGCCGCGCTTCCGGCAGCTCCCCGGTCACGCCCGGGTTGTGCGGTGTGAACGCGGCGTTGTGCAGTGCGTGAATCGCGGCTGCGTCGTCCACGGCCGCCGAACGGATCAGCATAGGTGCCATTCTTGCGGTTCCGCCGGGGGAAAGCTGTGAAGGGTCCTTCACGGACACAGAGTCCAGGGTCCTGGCAAAGTTTGGCCGAGGGCCCGTGATCAGCAGACAGAGCCGTGGCTGCCCGACCGGTTTCGGGTCCGTGAAGGGACCCTTCACAGCCCTCCACACCTGCGCAGGGCCCTCCGCACCGACTTTGCCGACACCCTGGACGCAGAGTCCGTGAAGGGTCCCTTCACAGCTTTGATCACTCGAAATGGGTTACTCGAAGGCCTTGGCGATCAGGGCCTTCTGCTCGACCTCGTGCACCTTCGACGAACCGGCCGACGGCGCGGCCATCGGGCGGCGGGCCACCACGTCGAGCCCGGCGAAGACCTCCGGGAGCTTGCGCGGCAGGTTGAGACCGAAGAACGGCCAGCCGCCCTGGTTTTCCGGCTCCTCCTGGACCCAGGTGATCTGCCGGGAGTTCGCGTAACGCTCGATCGCGGCCAGGAGCTTCTTCTTCGGCAGCGGGTAGTACTGCTCGATGCGGACGATCGCGACGTCGTCCACCCCGAGCTTCTCCCGCTCGGCGATCAGCTCCCAGTACAGCTTGCCCGAGGTCAGCAGGACCTTGCGGACCTTGCCGGGGTCGATCTCGGCGTCGTCGATCACGGACATGAACCGGCTCTGCCCGGTGAAGTCCTCGACGGCGGAGGTGGCGGCCTTGTTGCGCAGCATCGACTTCGGGGTGAAGACGATCAGCGGGCGCTGGATGCCGTCGAGCGCGTGGCGGCGCAGCAGGTGGAAGTAGTTCGCCGGGGTGGAGGGCACGGCGACGGTCATCGAGGCTTCCGCGCACAGGGACAGGAAACGCTCGATGCGGCCGGAGGTGTGGTCCGGGCCCTGGCCTTCGTGGCCGTGCGGGAGCAGGAGCACGACGTCGGAACGCTGGCCCCATTTGGCTTCGCCGGAGGAGATGTATTCGTCGATGACGCTTTGGGCGCCGTTGACGAAGTCGCCGAACTGGGCTTCCCACATGACCAGGGATTCGGTGTTGGCCACGGAATAGCCGTATTCGAAACCGACCGCGGCGTATTCGGACAGCGCGGAGTCGTAGATCATCACGCGGCCCTGCTCGTCGGAGAGGTGCTGCAGCGGCGAGTATTCCTGGCCGGTGCGGCGGTCGATGTAGACCGAGTGGCGCTGGGTAAAGGTGCCGCGGCGGGAGTCCTGGCCGGACAGGCGGACCAGTTTGCCTTCCAGCGCAAGCGTGCCGAAGGCGAGCAGTTCGCCGAAGGCCCAGTCGACGCCGCCTTCGCGGGACATCTTGTGCCGGCGTTCCATGACGGGCTTGACGCGCGGGTGCGGGGTGAAGCCCTCCGGCACGTTGAGGAAGGCGTCGCCGATGTGCTCGACGACTTCCTGCGACACGGCGGTGGCGACCTTGGCCGGGATCTGCTGCTCTTCCTCGACCGAGGGGCTGGCCTTCGCCGGGTGCTTCTCCAGCTCGCGGACCTCGTTGAAGACGTGTTCGAGCTGGCTGGAGAAGTCGCGCAGGGCGGCTTCGGCCTCTTCGACGGAGATGTCGCCCCGGCCGATGAGGGACTCGGTGTAGGTCTTGCGGACCGAGCGCTTGGTGTCGATGATGTCGTACATCGCCGGCTGCGTCATCGACGGGTCGTCGCCCTCGTTGTGCCCGCGGCGGCGGTAGCAGATGAGGTCGATGACGACGTCCTTGTGGAACGCCTGCCGGTATTCGACGGCCAGCTTGGCCACCCAGTGCGCCGCCTCCGGGTCGTCGCCGTTGACGTGGAAGATCGGCGAGCCGATCATCTTCGCCACGTCGGTGGCGTACTGCGACGAACGCGAGTGCTCCGGCGCAGTGGTGAAGCCGACCTGGTTGTTGACGATCACGTGCACGGTGCCGCCGGTGCGGTATCCGCGCAGCAGCGCGAGGTTCAGCGTCTCGGCCACGACACC
This sequence comes from Amycolatopsis sulphurea, assembly GCF_002564045.1. NCBI lineage: Bacteria > Bacillati > Actinomycetota > Actinomycetes > Pseudonocardiales > Pseudonocardiaceae > Amycolatopsis > Amycolatopsis sulphurea. The sequence goes on from NZ_PDJK01000002.1 coordinate 3,748,287, forward strand.
CTGCCCGGCGAACGCGGCGTCGCCGTGCATCAGCACGGGCAGGACGGAGTAGCCCCCGGTGACACTGTCGCCCTTGTCGAGGATGTCCTGCTTGGCGCGGACGATGCCTTCCAGGACCGGGTCGACGGTCTCCAGGTGCGAGGGGTTCGCGGTGAGCGACACCTTGGTCTCGCCGTCGCCGAACATGCGGAAGTACTTGCCCTCGGCGCCGAGGTGGTACTTCACGTCGCCGGAACCGTGGGCCTGGCCGGGGTCGAGGTTGCCCTCGAACTCCTGGAAGATCTGGCTGATCGGCTTGCCGACGATGTTGGCCAGCACGTTCAGCCTGCCGCGGTGCGGCATGCCGATGACGACCTCGTCGAGCTCGTGCTCGGCGGCCTTGTCCAGGATGGTGTCCAGCAGCGGGATCGCGGTTTCGCCGCCTTCGAGGGAGAACCGCTTCTGCCCGACGTACTTGGTCTGCAGGAAGGTTTCGAAGGCCTCGGCCGCGTTGAGCTTGGACAGCACGTACTTCTGCACCGCGGGGTCGGGCTTGGCGTGCGGGATCTCCACCCGCTCCTGGATCCAGCGCCGCTCCTCGGGGTCGAGGATGTGGGTGTACTCGATGCCGACGGTGCGGCAGTAGGAGTTGCGCAGCACGCCCAGGATGTCGCGCAGCTTCATGGTCTCTTCGCCGGCGAATCCGCCGACCGGGAACTCCCGGTCCAGGTCCCACAGGGTCAGGTTGTGCGAGAGCACGTCCAGGTCGTGGTGGCTGCGCTGGCGGTAGTTCAGCGGGTCGGTGTCGGCCATCAGGTGCCCGCGCATGCGGAACGCCTCGATCAGCTCGATCACCCGCGCGGTCTTGTCGACCGGGCCGTCCGGGATGTCGGCGACCCAGCGGATCGGCTCGTAGGGCAGGCGCAGGCTGGTGAAGACGTCGTCGTAGAAGCCGTCCTCGCCCAGCAGCAGCTCGTGGATCCGCTTGAGGTACTCGCCGGACTCGGCGCCCTGGATGATCCGGTGGTCGTAGGTCGAGGTCAGCGTCATGATCTTGCTGACCGCGAGGTCGACCAGGGTCTTCTCGCTGGTGCCCTCGAACGCGGCCGGGTACTGCATGGCGCCGACGCCGATGATCGCGCCCTGCCCGGCCTGCAGCCGCGGCACCGAGTGGTTGGTGCCGATACCGCCCGGGTTGGTCAGCGAGATGGTGGTGCCGGAGAAGTCGTCCGCGGTGAGCTTGTTGGTGCGGGCCTTCTTGATGATGTCCTCGTAGGCCTGCCAGAACTGCATGAACGTCATGTCCTCGACGCCCTTGACCGAGGCCACGACCAGCGTGCGCGCGCCGTCCTTGCCCTTCATGTCGATCGCGAGGCCGAAGTTCACGTGCTCCGGAGTGACCGCGAACGGCTTCCCGTCGACCAGCTGGTAGTGCCGGTTCATGTTCGGGAAGTCCTTCAGCGCCCGGACCATCGCATAGCCGATGAGGTGGGTGAAGGAGATCTTCCCGCCGCGGGTGCGCTTGAGGTGGTTGTTGATGACGATCCGGTTGTCCGCCATCAGTTTCGCCGGTACGGCACGGACACTGGTCGCGGTCGGCACGGACAGCGACGCGTCCATGTTCTTCGCGATCGCGGCCGCGGCACCACGGAGCTGCTTCGACTCCGGCTCGACCTTCTTCGCGGCCGTGGCGGGCGCGGCCTTCGCGGGCTTCGGCGCCTGGGCCTTGGCGGGCGCGGGCTTGGCGGGTTCGGCGGTCGCCGGGGCCTTCGCCGGGGCAGGCTGGGACGCGGGGGTCTTCGCCTCGGTTGCGTGTCCGTTTTCGCCGCTCGCCGCGCTATCGGCCGCGGCGGGCCGGGCGGCGTCGGCCTTCGCCTGCGGCGACTGCGTCGGCTTGAAATCCGCGAAGAAGTCGTGCCAGGCGGCATCGACTGAGGAGGGGTCCGCAAGGAACTGGTCGTACATTTCCTCGACCAGCCACTCGTTGGGGCCGAACTGTGACGCAGGGCTGCTGCTGGACACGGCTTGGGCTCGCCTCTATCCGTCTCGATCTTGTCTGTGCTAATGCGCCTACCAGGCTAACCCCCTCCGTGACTGCCGTGTGATGGAACTGCCCTGTGTGAGGCCTGGCGCACTAGGGGATCGGTCACTGACTCGATCAAGTGTTCCCGGTCGCGCCGCCGGAGCGCACTGATCGCTCCTGGACATGGCCTCTTCGGGCAACGTTGGTGCCGGGTTGGCCGCACGTGCGCACCAAGTTCACTGGCCGGCGGTGCACTCCGTCGGTGGAGGATGCGGCCTGTCGTTCGCCTGCTCGTTCAGGGGCGCCCGGGCCGGTGCCGCCCGGCACGGTGCCTCCCCGGCCGACGAGGTGGTGTGCGCGATGTGGCTGATCGAATGTCCCTCGTTCTGGGACGAAGGCCTGATCCGCCCGCTCGTGACGGAGAACGGCGCGGTCGTGCTGATGTGCGACACCTGCTCCGTGGTCTGGCACACCCCGGCCGGGATCGAGGAGTTCGAGCATGTGGAGCCGGCCGCGCCGGATTGGTCCATCGGCCCGGGTACCCACGTCCGGCCCGGTACGACCCGCTGGGCCGATCCCGCCGACGTGACCACGGCCGGCTGGGGGGACCTTCGCTGGCGGGAACTGCCTTACGCGGGTTGATCGTCGCTCAGCCCAGCGCCCACAGGCGGGCATAGGGACCGCCGGCGCTGAGGAGGTCCTCGTGAGTGCCTTGTTCGGCGATGCGCCCGTGGTCGAGTACCACGATGCGGTCGGCTTTCGCGGCGGTGGCCAGGCGGTGTGCGACGACGAAGGTGGTGCGGCGCCGGGACAAGCTTTCGGTGGCGCGGAGCACGGTGGCTTCGGTCGCGGGGTCCAGGGCGGCGGTGGCTTCGTCCAGCAGCAGGACGTCCGGGTCGACCAATTCCGCTCTGGCCAGGGCGACGAGTTGCCGTTGCCCGGCGGACAAGGAGCGGCCGCGTTCGCCGACCGGCTGGTGGAAGCCGGCGGGTAGCGCGGCCACGCCCTCCAACGCGCCGACGGTGCGTACGGCGGCTTCGACCTCGGCATCGCTCGCGTCGGGGCGGCCGTAGCGGACGTTGTCGGCGACGGTGCCGGAGAACAGGTGCGCCTCCTGGGGGACGACGCCCATTCGCGCCCGCAGGCCGGGTAAGTCGTACTCGCGGACATCTACGCCGTCGATCAGTACGGCACCGTCGGTGGCGTCGTAATAGCGCGCGACCAACTTGACGGCGGTGGACTTCCCGGCACCCGTGGCGCCGACCAACGCGACAGTCTCACCAGGGGCTACGTCGAGCGAAAGCCGTTCCAGCGCGGGCGTGCCGGCACCGGCGTAGGAGAACCCGACGTCCTTGAACCGCACTTCGCCGGACAGGTGGGCGGGCAGCGTGACCGGCTTCTCGGCAGTCGGCACGGAGGTCGGCGTACGCAGCAGGTCGCTGATCCGGCTGAGGCCGACTCGCGCCTGCTGGTAGCCGTCGAATACCGACGACAGCTGCTGGATCGGCGCGAAGAACTGCTGGAGGTAGAGAAGGAACCCGAGCAGGACGCCGGCCTCCAGCGTGCCCGCGGCGACGCGGTGCGCGCCGACCACCAGCACCGTGGTCGTCGCCAGGTCCGACAGCAGCGATACGAGCGGGAAGTACGTCGCGACGTACCGCTGTGCGCGCAGCCGTGAGCGTCGGTACTCGTCGCTGCGCGAAGCGAACGCGGCGGCCGAGCGCTCTTCGCGGGTGTACGCCTGGGCCACGCGCAGGCCGCTGACGTTCTCCTGCATGTCGGCGTTGACGACGCTGACCTTTTCGCGCGCTTCGCTGTACGCGCGCGAAGCGGCCCGCCGGAATACGAGCGTGGCGACGAGGAGCAGGGGGAGCATGGCGAGCGCGTATGCGGCCAGCGCGACATCGGTGACCAACAGTGCAACGGCGATGCCCACGAGCGTCAGCGCGCTCACCACCGCGGTGGCCAGGCCGGTCTGCAGGAAGGTGGACAGCGCGTCGACGTCCGTGGTCATCCGGGTCATGATCTTCCCGGACAGCTCGCGCTCGTAGTAGTCGAGCCCCAGCCGCTGCAGATGCGCGTAACTACGTACGCGAAGCGAGTACAGCACGGTCTCACCGACTCGCGCGGTGAGCTTGGTCTGCCCGTGCACCACGAACCAGTCCGCGGCGACGACCAGCGCGCCCACCGCGGCCAGCGTCCACACCACGCCCGCGGCGCCGGGCAGCACGCCGTGGTCGACTCCTCGCTGGTACAGCGCGGGCAGCGCGAGCGAAGCCAGCGCGTCGGCCGCGACGAGCGCGATCACCCCGATCAGTGGCCACCGCACCGGCCGCAGCAGCCGCCCGAGCCGGAAGCCGGGATCGGGTGTCGTAGCGTCCACTTCGGACAGTCGTGGCCGGTCCACCGCGGGCGGCAGCTTCCGTACGCCCTCCAGCAGCTCCGGAGTCGGCGGCACGTCCGCTCCCGCTCCGGCGAACCCCGATCCGCCGCTTTCCGGGCCACCACGTGCGTGCGCGGCTTCGCCGAGCGCGTCGACTTCGTCGGTCTCGCCGACATCCGGCCACAGCTCGGGGGTACGCCCGTCTGCGCCCCGTGTGAGCACGCTGTGCCGATGTGGTTCCTCCGCGTCGTTGCCCGGCCCGGTGACCAGCTCACGGAACAGCGGGCACCGCGCTTGCAGCTCGGCCTCGGTGCCCACGTCGACCACCCGGCCCTGGTCGAGCACCGCGATCCGGTCGGCCAACTGCAGGGTGGAGCGACGGTGCGCGACGAGCAATGTGGTGCGCGCCGCGGTGACCGCGCGCAGGGTCTCGTGGATGGCGGCCTCGGTGACGGTGTCGATCGCGGACGTCGCGTCGTCGAGGATGAGCACGCGGGGGTCGGTCAGCAGCGCGCGGGCGAGGCCGAGCCGCTGACGCTGCCCTCCGGACAGCGTGAGCCCGCGTTCGCCGACTTCGGTGGCGTACCCCTCGGGCAGCTCGCGGATGAACTCGTCGGCTTCGGCGGCCCGGGCCGCGGCGAAGACCTCCTCGTCGCTCGCATCCGGTCGCCCGTAGGCGATGTTGTCGCGGATCGAGGAGGAGAACAGGAACGCCTCTTCGAAAACCACGCCGATGGACTGCCGCAGTTGCTTGAGCGGCACGTCCCGCACGTCCACTCCGCCGACCCGCGCCGAACCGTCGTGCACGTCGTAGAACCTGGGCAGCAGCAAGGAAATCGTGGACTTGCCGGACCCCGCCGTGCCGACCAGGGCGAGCGTCTCACCCGGCTGCGCGGTGAGCGTGAGCCCGTCGAGCACCGGATCGCTGCGCGTGTACCCGAACCGGACGTCGGACAGCTCCACCCCGAGCGGCCCTTCGGGCAACGGCCGCGCGTCCGGGCTGTCCGCGACCTCGGGTTGCGCGTCGATCAGCTCGTACACCCGCTCCGCACCCGCGCGCGTCAGCTGCGCCTGTACGACCAGACTGGACAACATCCGCGCCGGCCCGATCAAGGTGGCCAGGTAGGTCGCGAAGGCGAGGAAGGTCCCGAGGCTGATCTGGCCGTTCAACGCAAGCATGCCGCCGATGGCCAGCACCGCCACTTGCCCGGCCGCGGGCAACGCCGAAGTGGTCGCAGTGGGCAGGGCGGACAGCCTCGCCGCGCGAAGCCGCTCGGCGAACAGCTTCCGCGCCGTACGCTCCAGCCGGGACACCTCGCGCGCTTCCTGCCCGAAGCCCTTCACGACGCGTACGCCGGTGACGGTCTCCTCTACCTGCTGCGCGACGTCAGCCGCCCGCTGTTGCGCCGACCAGGTGGCCGGGAACAGCCGCCGTCTGCTCAACGTCACCACGATCCCGACCGCGGGCGCCACGATCAACGCGATCACCGTCAGCAGCGGCGACATCCACAGCATCGCGCCGAGCGACAGCACCGCGAAGATCACCGACCCGGCCGACAACGGCACCTGCATGAGCAACCCGGTGACGAGCTGCAGGTCCGAGATCGCCCGCGAGACCACTTGCCCGGTGCGCAATGCGTCCTGCTTGCCGCCATCGAGCCGGGACACCGCGTTGAACACCTGATTGCGCAGATCGTGTTGCACGTCCAGCGCGAGCCGGCCGCCCACGTACCGGCGCAGGAACGCCGAACCGAACGCGACCACCTGCAAGGCGACCAGCGCGATCGCGATCCCGGTCAGCTGCGCGGTGTGCCCGTCCACCGCGCCGTCCACCGCCGAGCGCACCAGCAGCGGGCTCGCGGCCTGCACGCCGACGCTGAGGATCGCCGCCGTCATGGCCAGCACGACCACGCCGCGGTGCTGCCAGCATGCGGCGGAGAGGCGGCGCACCCAGCCGGTGGGCCGGGGCGCCGTCCCGGAAACCGGACGGTCTTGACGCGCAGGCGTCGCTGTGGTGCTCACGTCACAAACCTAGGGACCAGGACCGACAATTTATTCCCGGACGCCCGCCGCGCCGGCCCGGTAGTGCCTGCCGCAGTGGGCCGGACGAGCGATGTTCATCACCGGCCGGGGAGTTCCCGCCGTTGCCACGCAGGTCTGACAACTACGCCTGACGACGTGTTTTGCCCGGCATGTGCAGAAAGAGCACCGGTAGTTGGCCCTCGGGGCAGGAAAACGCAGCCGGACGGATGTGCCCCCCGGGGAGGCGCGGCGGCACGTTATTACCTAAGCTGGTACTTGGCGGCCCGCTCCCAGTGACCCCCAGGCTGGTTGAGCGGGTCGCCCCTTTTGTCCGGGGATCCGCTGCCCCGCATCCGAGTGCGAAACCGCGAAGGGCCACTGCGTAGTGCAGAGGCCCTTCGCGTCGCCAGATGGTTTCGTGGTCGGGAAAGCGGGTCAGGAAAGGACGGTCTCCAGTGCCGTGTGCGGCAGATCGTGCGCGGCCGCGACCGGTGCGTTGGTCAGCGCGCCGTGGTGCGTGTTGAGGCCGAGGGCCAGCGCCGGGTCCGCGGACAGTGCGGCTTGCCAGCCGTGGTCGGCCAGTTGCACGGCGTAGGGCAGGGTCACGTTCGTGAGGCCGTACGTCGACGTACGGGGCACCGCGCCGGGCATGTTCGCGACGCAGTAGAACACCGACTCGTGCACGCGGTAGGTCGGGTCGTCGTGCGTCGTCGGCCGAGAGTCGGCGAAGCAGCCGCCTTGGTCGATAGCGATGTCCACCAGCACGCTGCCCGGCTTCATGCGGGACACCAGGTCGTTCGACACCAGCTTCGGCGCCTTCGCGCCGGGCACCAGCACCGCGCCGACGACCAGGTCGGCTTCCAGCACGGCTTCTTCGACCGAGAGCCGGTTGGAGGTCACCGTGCGGATCCGGCCGCCGAAGTCGTTGTCGATCTGGCGAAGCCGGTCCACGTTGGTGTCCAGGATCTCCACGTCCGAGCCGAGGCCCAGCGCCACCCGTGCGGCGTTGAGGCCGGCCACGCCGCCACCGATCACCACAACGCGCGCCGGGTGTACGCCCGGGATACCGCCGGGCAGCACGCCACGGCCACCGCTCGGCTTCATCAGCGCGAAGGCGCCCACCTGCGGCGCCAGCCGTCCCGCGACCTCCGACATCGGGGCCAGCAGGGGCAGCGCGCCGTTCGGCTTTTGTACGGTCTCGTACGCGATTGCGGTGGTGCCCGAGGACAGCAGCGCGTCGGTCAGCGGCCGGTCCGCGGCGATGTGCAGGTACGTGAACAGCACCAGGTCCTTGCGCAGCCGCGGGTACTCGTCGGCGATCGGCTCCTTGACCTTGAGCACGAGTTCGCCCTCGGACCAGGTCTCCTCCGCCGTGGCCAGCACCTTCGCGCCCGCGGCGACGTACTCCTCGTCGGTGATCGAGGAACCGGCGCCGGCCTGGGTCTCGACGAAGACGTCGTGTCCGCGGCCGACCAGTTCGTGCACGCCGGCCGGGGTCAGCGCGACCCGGTACTCGTGCCTCTTGATCTCACGGGGAACGGCGATACGCACGGCGGCCTCCTGGGGGCTTGGTTCGAGGTGCTGCCACTCACGGTGATACACCCGGACAGCGGTGTCATCGTGTTCCGATCACAGTTTTCAGGGCATTTCGTAGTGCTCGCGAAACAAAGCCCTTGACTTCGAGCGCGCTCGAGGTAGTTCGCTGTCCCGCGGCGGTGACGAGGCGGAAGGGCGGGATATGCGCGCGGTGTGGCTGAGGGAGTTCGGCGGGCCCGGAGTGCTGGTCGCGGGGGAGGCCCCGGATCCGGTGCCCGGTCCGGGGCAGGTGCTGATCGAGGTGGCGTTCGCGAACATCACGTTCGTGGAGACCCAGTTCCGGGCCACCGGATCCGGACCGTACGCGGTGGAGCTGCCGATGGTCCCCGGCAACGGCGTCGGCGGCGTGATCAGCCGCATCGGCGCGGACGTGGACCCGGCGCTGGTCGGCCGCCGGGTGGTCACCTCCACCGGCGGTCGCGGCGGGTATGCCCAGCGGGCCGTGGCCGACGCGACGCTGGTGTTCCCGGTGCCCGACGCGCTGAGCCTCGACGTCGCGGTAGCCCTGCTCGCCGACGGCCGCACCGCGACCGGCCTGATGCATGCGACGGACGTACGCGCGGGTGATCGCGTACTGGTCGAAGCTGCCGCCGGTGGTGTGGGCAGCCTGCTGGTGCAGCTGGCGAAGGCGGCGGGCGCGGAGGTGGTGGCCGCCGCCGGTGGCCCGGCGAAGGCTGCTCAGGCCCGCGACCTCGGCGCCGACCTGGCGGTCGACTACACCGATCCCGGTTGGCCGGTCGTTGCCGGGCCGGTCGACGTGGTCTTCGACGGTGTCGGCGGTCCGGTCGGCACGGCCGCGTTCACTCTGCTCCGTCCTGGCGGCCGGATGGCGATCTACGGACTCTCCAGCGGATCGTGGGCGGAAGTGTCCGAAGAGGACGCTCAGGCCCGGGACGTGACGCTGGTTCGTTCCATCGGTGACGCGAAAGCGTTGCGCGGGTTCACCGAGGCCGCGCTCGAAGCGGCCGCGGCGGGCGTGCTCAGCCCGGTGATCGGCCAGCGGTTCCCGCTGGAACGTGCGGCCGACGCGCATGCGGCGATCGAATCCCGTGGCACAGTGGGAAAAACCTTGCTAATCGCGTGAACAAGGCCCGGGTCAGCTCCAGCGGAGCGCGACCAGCTGGGTGAGCAGCGCCAGCCGGACGTCCGGGTCCTCCAGATCGAGCGGCACCTGGTCGAGAAGCCGTTTCATCCGGTACCGCAAGGTGTTCGGGTGAATACGCAGCTGTTGCGCGGCCGCTCGCGGGTCGCCGGGGTGGCGGAGCCATTCGTAAAGCGTGTCGACGTACCCCGTCCTGCTTGCCTCGTCGTGTTCCTGCAGGACGCCGAGCGGACCGAGTTCGGCGACGCGCGCGGCTGCGGCTCCGGTCGCCGCGCGGTGCAGGACCAGGGCGGTCCACACCTCGTCGTACGCGACCACACGGCTTTCGACCAATCCGGCGCGCAGCAGGCCGATCGCCTCATCCGCCTGGGCGCGTGAAACCGCCAGCGCGGCAACGGTTCCGGGCGCGCCCGCAGCCGCTCGGGGCACTCCGCCACGGCGAGACGCCGGCTGTGCGCGCAGTGCGTCGCGCAATTCGGGCCAGCCGCCGGGGCCGGCACGGTCGGGGACGACGGCGTACAGCAGCCCGCCCAGCTCCGTCGCGGGTGGGCGGCGGCCGACGCCCTGGGAGATCCGTTCCAGCAAGGCCAGCTGGAGTCCTTCGGCGTCCCGGCCGTCGCCGCCGGTCACCTCGATGACCACGACTCGGTGCGGTTCGTCGGACAGGTCCAGCTCGGCGACCGCGCGACGCGGTGCGGCACGGCCTTCCAGCACCGCCCGCAGCAGCTCGGCGGACGCCCGGCGCTGCGCGTCCGTGTGCGCTCGCCGCCGCAGCAGATGCAGTGCGACGACCGGGGCGGAGTCCGCGAACGCCGCGGCGCGCTCCTCCGGCACCGGGCCGGTCACCACCGCCCACATCGACCCCAGCAGCTCGCCGCCCATCCGGATCGGCACGATCAGCCGCGGGAGCGTGCCGTCGCGCTGGGCAGGCACGAAGATCGTCTGCCGTCCGCGCGAAAGCTCCCGGAACACTCCGCGGGAACGGAACCGGGCGAGCACGTCGTCCGGGATGCGGCGGCCCATGATCGTGGCCACCCGAGCCGGGTCGGTGAGATCCTGGCGGGCGGAGTAGGCGAGCACCCGCGAGTTGGTGTCCTCGATGGTCACCGGCGCGTCCACCACCGAGGCGACCGCGTCGGCGAGCCGGAACAGGTCGCCGGAGCCCGGATCACTGCCCTCTTCGAGTGATTCGGATTCGTCGGCCAGCGCGTCGAGGACCGTGCGCAGCAACCACACGAGCTGCGCCCACGAGGTCGCCGCGTGCACCTGGATCAGCGCTATCCCGGCCGCTTTCGCCGCCCGCCGCACCGGCTGCTTCGCGGCCAGCGGCGGCTTCAGCAGCACGGCCGCGGCCCCCTGCGCGGCGCTCACCCGGACGAGTTCGACCGCGTCCGCCGGCTCCGCGGTGGCCACGCCCAGCACCAGATCCCCGGCGGCAAGCCCGGACGGGGCACCCGGTTCGGCGATCACCACGTCACCGACTGCGGGGCAGTCCTCGGGTAGCTGCAGCGCGTGCAGCAACGTCGGCCCGACCCGGTCCACCACACTGCGCACCGAGACCACTGCCACCTCCGTCTTTCCCGCTCAACGGTAGAAGACCGCGGCCGCTGCGCCACTCGCGGGACACCCCAACCGGTTGTGCCACCCGATTACCGGCTTCTCCCAGCTCCTGGGAACAGTAGGGTGGGACGGTCCGCGCGGTTAGCGTCGTGGCCGATCCGATTCCCCGCCGGGTCATGCCCAACCCTTTGACCCGCAAGGAGAAACCGATGCCGGACGACACCGCGGCCTGGTCCTTCGAAACCAAGCAGATTCACTCGGGAGCGGCTCCCGACCCGGCCACCGGAGCCCGTGCGACGCCGATCTACCAGACCACTTCGTTCGTCTTCCGGGACAGCCAGCACGGGGCCGATCTGTTCAGCCTCGCCGAGCCGGGCAACATCTACACCCGCATCAACAACCCCACCCAGGACGTGCTGGAGCAGCGGGTCGCCGCGCTGGAAGGCGGGGTCGCGGCGCTCGCGTTCGCCTCCGGCTCGGCCGCCACCACGGCGGCGATCCTGAACCTGGCCAGCGCGGGCGACCACTTCGTGTCCAGCCCTTCGCTCTACGGCGGCACCTACAACCTGTTCCACTACACGCTGCCGAAGCTCGGCATCGAGGTCACCTTCGTCGACGACCAGGACGACGCCGAGCAGTGGCGGGCCGCGGTCCGGCCGAACACGAAGCTGTTCTTCGCCGAGACGCTCGCCAACCCTGGCGGTAACGTGCTCGACATCCGCAAGGTCGCCGACGTGGCCCACGAAGCGGGCGTACCGCTGGTCGTGGACAACACCGTGCCCACGCCGTTCCTTCTGCGGCCGATCGAACACGGCGCGGACGTCGTCCTGCACTCGGCCACGAAGTACCTCGGTGGCCACGGCACCACCGTCGCCGGCTTGCTGGTCGACGGTGGCACGTTCGACTTCGGTAAGGACCCGGCCCGCTTCCCCGGGTTCAACGAGGCCGACCCGAGCTACCACGGCCTCAAGTACTGGGAAGCGCTCGGCCCGGGTGCGTACGCAGCGAAGGCGCGCGTACAGCTCCTTCGCGACACCGGCGCGTCGATCGCCCCGTTGAACAGTTTCCTGATCCTGCAGGGCATCGAAACGCTGTCGCTGCGTCTGGAGCGGCACGTCGCCAACGCGCAGGCGCTCGCCGAGTGGCTGGAGCAACGAGACGAGGTCGAGAAGGTCTACTACGCCGGTCTGCCGTCCAGCCCGCACTACACCGCCGCGCAGAAGTACCTGCCGCGCGGCGCGGGCGCAGTGCTGTCGTTCGACTTGCGTGGCGGCGCGGATGCGGGCCGCAAGTTCGTGGACGGCACGGAGTTGCACAGCCAGCTGGTCAACATCGGCGACGTGCGGAGCCTGATCGTGCACCCGGCGTCCACCACGCACAGCCAGCTCAACGAGGACGAACAGCTGGCCAGCGGGGTCACCCCTGGGCTCGTACGGCTGGCAGTCGGCCTGGAAGGGCTCGAGGACCTCAAAGCCGACCTGGAAGCGGGGTTCCGCGCCGCGAAGGCGGACCTGTGACCGATCCCGTGCCCGCCACCGGAGCGTGGCGGGCCGGGGATCCGCCCGGGCGGCGGAAGTGGTTCACCGTCCCCGGCGCGCTCGCGCTGGAGGCCGGCGGTGTGCTGCCCGGCTATACCCTCGCCTACGAGACGTGGGGAACTCTCGCCCCGGACGCGTCCAACGCGGTGCTGATCGAGCACGCGCTCACCGGCGACAGTCACGTCGCCGGTCCGGCCGGGCCGGGACACCCGAGCCCCGGCTGGTGGGACGAGCTGGTCGGGCCGGGTAAGGCGTTCGACACCGACGAAGTGTTCGTGGTCGCCGCGAACGTGCTCGGCGGGTGCCAGGGTTCCACTGGGCCGGCATCCCCCGATCCGGACGGCAGGCCCTGGGGCAGCCGGTTCCCGGCGGTGACCGTGCGGGACCAGGTGCATGCAGAGGCAGCGCTGGCGGATGCGCTCGGCATCGAGCGCTGGGCCGCCGTGGCCGGTGGGTCGATGGGCGGTATGCGGGCCCTCGAATGGGCGGTTTCGCTACCCGATCGGGTCATCTCGGCGCTCGTGGTGGCCTCGACCGCGCAGGCCTCCGCGGACCAGATCGCCTGGGCTTCGCCGCAGCTGCACGCGATCCGCACCGATCCGGGCTGGCGTGGCGGCGACTATTACTCGGCCGCACCGGGTGAAGGCCCGCATTCCGGGCTCGGGATCGCCCGGCGGATCGCGCACACCACTTACCGCAGCGAGGCCGAACTGGCCGTACGGTTCGGCAGTAGTCCGCAGGAGGCGGAGGATCCGTTGCGGGGCGGCCGGTTCGCCGTCGAGTCCTATCTGGACCATCACGCGGACAAGCTGGCCCGCCGGTTCGACGCGGGCTCCTACGTGCGGCTCACCGAATCGATGAACACCCACGACGTGGGCCGCGGCCGGGGCGGGGTGGCCGCCGCACTGGGCCGGATCACCGCCCGGGTCGTGGCCGCCGGCGTGCACAGCGACCGGCTCTACCCGCCGTATCAGACGGAACGGATCGCCGCCGGTACCGGGACCACCGCCGCGGTGCTGGACTCCCCGCACGGCCACGATTCGTTCCTGCTGGAAACCGCCCAGCTCGCTGCCCTCGTCAAGTCTCTCCTCGGCTGAACAGCTGTGAAGGGGCCCTTCACGGACTCAGAGTCCGTGAAGGGCCCCTTCACAGCCCGGAAAATCAGCCGATCGCGGAGGAGAGCGGAGCGTAGTAACCGCCCCGCTGGCCTGCCACGGTCGGGTGGTAGGACTCATCGACCGGGAAGGTGAGACTGTGCAGGTAGTCACCGGCCGGGGAGCAGATGTTGTGGCCGGTGAAGGCCGGGCGGACATCCACGAACTTGGCTCCGGCCGCCAAGGCGCGCGCGGAGAGCACCGAGGCCAGCGTGTCGGCGCCGGAGTTGATCGCGGACCGCTTCGTGTCGCTCAGCCCGACCGAGCACGAACCCGGCACGGTGTAGAAGCGTGGGTAGGACAGCACGACGAGCTTTGCGTTCGGCGCCTTGGCCTTGACCGCCGCGTAAACCTTGTTGAGCAGCCCCGGCAGGGTGTTCTGCACGTAGGACTTCGCCGTGTTCACCCGGTTGACGCAGGTCTGGTCGTTGTTGAGGGTGCACGTGGTGATCACGTCGGTGAAGCCCGCGTCGTTGCCGCCGACGGTGACCGTGACCAGCGTGGCATTCGACGGCATCGAGCCGATCTGGTTCAGCACGTCGCCGGTCTTGGCGCCGGAGCAGGCGAGGAAGGTGAACTTGGTGCCCGAATGGGCGTTGGCCCACAGCTGTCCGTAGGCGTTCGCACTGCGTTTGCAGGCGCCCGAGTTGCCGTAGTTCCCGGCGCCTACTCCGGAGGAGTAGGAATCGCCGAGCGCGACGTAATTGGTGGCCTGGACGGCGTTCGCGGTGCCCGCGATGCCGAGTGATGCAAGCAGAGCGACCCCCAGGGCCGCGCACATCCGGGAGAGGTTTCGTGATGGTGGACGGGTGGCAGCAGCCATGGGTCACTCCTGTCGTGACAGCTTGACGGAGTAAAGCAATACCAGGCGCAATCCCCACAGGCACCCCGAAAATGGCAGGTCACCCCACTTGGCCCAACCCGGAAGTCTGACCGGAGGTTAGTGCCCGCTAACACCCGGTCTTACTATGGCCAGATGCGGGCGAATCCCACCCCACTCGTGCAGGGCGAGAAGGCGAACAGGCGGGAACAGATCTTGGCGGCCGCCGCCGAACTGTTCGCCCACCACGGCTTCCACGGCGTGGGCATCGACGACATCGGTGCCGCGGTCGGCATCTCGGGGCCTGCGTTGTACCGGCATTTCCGCAGCAAGGACGCGATCCTCGGTGAGATGCTCGGCTCGATCAGCGACTTTCTGCTGACGGGGGGTACCGCGCGGGCCGAGGCGGGCGGCACGCCGGAGGAGCTGCTCGGCGCGCTGGTCCGCTTCCACGTCGACTTCGCCCTCGAGAACCCGGCCCTGATCACCGTCCAGGAACGCAATCTGGCGAACCTCACCGACAGCGACCGCAAGCAGGTGCGGGCCCTGCAGCGGCAGTACGTCGAAGTGTGGGTGCGGGCGATCCGCGCGGCGCGGCCGGGCCTCGGCGAGCGGCAGGCCCGGTCCGCGGCACACGCCGTGTTCGGCCTGATCAACTCCACCCCCTACAACCGCCATCTCGGTGACGGCGAGCTGGCCGATCTGCTGTGCCGGCTCGCGCTCGGTGCCCTTTCCGCGGCGGGCTGAGCACCCGGGTTTCGGGGTATCCCCACGAGTGCCGGTGCTGGTGTTTGATAGGCACGTGACCCCCGACCGGAGCGAAGACGAGCAGCGGCTCGTCGAGAAGGCGCAGCGTGCGCTCGTCGCGATCAGTCTTGGCGAAGACGCCGAAGCACTCGACGAGGTCATGCCGTCGGCCGATGAGCCGGACGCCCGGTCCGAGGAGACCAAGGCGCTGATGATGCTGCTGTTCGGCGAGTGCAGCGCGATGGTGTCCACGCTGGGTGACGGTGGCACCGCCCCGGTCAAGGTCCAGGTCTTCGACGAGGACGGCGAAGAGGTGTCCATCGATCAGGCCGACCCGCCGGTGCGCACCGCGGTCCGCACGCTGCTGGCCGAGGTGCACGGCAACACCGCCGCCGCGCGGGAGCAGGTGGAGATCGCGCTCGCCAGCGCCGCGCCGAACGAGGTGGACAGCCTGGTCCTGCAGGCCTTGCGCTGGACCATCCGGCTGTCGGTGGAATGTCTCGACCGGGATCTGCCGGTCGCGTCCTGGATCTCGGACGCGGTCGCCGACTGAGGTTCGCCCGGATACCGGCCGCCGTCTGCCGCCGCGCCGGTCGCGGCTCGGTCGGTCCTGAGCGAAACACTGCTGGGTGACGCCGAGATTGAAGCCCCGCAGTTGCCCTGGGCACACTGAGCACGGCCGGACTGGACAGGCTGGTTAACGACCACTAACCTCGAAGTGGAGTTAACGACCGCTAACGTCTCGACGGAGAGCCATGGACACGCCGGTACTGCGCAGTTCCGCGGACCCGCGCAGCGATACCTTCACCCGCAGCGTCACCTCGCACGGTGAGCTTGTCGAAGACCTGCGCAAGCGTCTGGCCACGACCCGGCTCGGCGGGCCGGAGAAGTCCCGGACCCGGCATGTCGAGCGCGGCAAGCTGCTGCCCCGCGACCGGGTGGACACCCTGCTCGACCCGGGCTCGCCGTTCCTGGAGCTCTCGCCGCTGGCGGCGACCGGGCTCTACGAGGACGAGGCGCCCGCAGCCGGGATCATCACCGGGATCGGGCGGGTGTCCGGCCGCGAATGCGTGATCGTGGCCAACGACGCCACGGTCAAGGGTGGCACCTACTATCCGATGACGGTGAAGAAACACCTGCGTGCGCAGGAAGTCGCACTGCACAACAACCTGCCGTGCATCTACCTGGTCGACTCCGGCGGCGCGTTCCTGCCGCGGCAGGACGAGGTCTTCCCGGACCGTGAGCACTTCGGCCGGATCTTCTACAACCAGGCCACCATGTCCGCGCGCGGCATCCCGCAGATCGCCGCGGTGCTCGGCTCGTGCACCGCGGGCGGCGCGTACGTGCCGGCGATGAGCGACGAAGCGGTGATCGTGCGCAATCAGGGCACGATCTTCCTCGGCGGCCCGCCGCTGGTGAAGGCGGCGACCGGCGAGGTGGTCACCGCCGAGGAGCTGGGCGGCGGCGACGTGCACTCGCGGCAGTCGGGCGTGACCGACCACCTCGCCGACGACGACGCGCACGCGTTGCGCATCGTCCGCGACATCGTGTCCACGCTCGGCCCGCGCACGCCGCGGCCGTGGGACGTGCGGCCGGTCGAGGCGCCGGCGGCCGATCCGCGTGAGCTGTACGGCGTGGTGCCCACCGATTCGCGGACGCCCTACGACGTGCGCGAGGTGATCGCGCGGGTTGTGGACGGCAGCCGGTTCTCGGAGTTCAAAAAGGAATACGGCAGCACGCTGGTCACCGGATTCGCGCATATCCACGGGCATCCGGTCGGCATCATCGCGAACAACGGCGTGCTGTTCGCCGAGTCCGCGATGAAGGGCGCGCACTTCATCGAGCTGTGCGACCGGCGTTCGATCCCGTTGGTATTCCTGCAGAACATCACCGGGTTCATGGTCGGTCGCGCGTACGAGGCGGGCGGGATCGCCAAGCACGGCGCGAAAATGGTGACCGCCGTGGCGTGCGCCAAGGTGCCGAAGTTCACCGTGATCATCGGCGGTTCGTTCGGCGCCGGGAACTACTCGATGTGCGGCCGGGCGTACTCGCCGCGGTTCCTCTGGATGTGGCCGAACGCGCGGATCTCGGTGATGGGCGGGGAGCAGGCCGCGTCCGTGCTTTCCACCGTGCGCCGGGACGCGATCGAGGGTCGCGGCGGCGAATGGTCCACAGAGGACGAAGAGACGTTCAAGGACCCGATTCGCGAGCAGTACGAGGAGCAGGGCAGCCCGTACTACTCCACCGCGCGGCTGTGGGACGACGGCGTGATCGACCCGGCGGACACCCGCACGGTGCTCGGGCTCGCGCTGTCGGCCGCGGCCAATGCCCCCCTGCCCGAGGTCAACTACGGCGTCTTCCGGATGTGATGAGCATGTTCACTACTGTGCTGGTCGCCAACCGCGGGGAGATCGCCGTCCGCGTGATCCGGTCGTTGCGCGAACTCGGGATCCGTTCCGTCGCGGTGTACAGCGACGCGGACGTCGACGCCCGCCACGTGCGCGAGGCCGACATCGCGGTGCGGCTCGGCCCCGCCGAAGCGGCGAAGAGCTACCTGTCGATTCCGGCGATCGTCGATGCCGCCCGGGTGACCGGCGCGCAGGCGGTGCACCCGGGTTACGGCTTCCTCGCCGAAAACGTCGACTTCGCCAGGGCCTGCGCCGAGGCGGGGCTGGAGTTCATCGGACCGCCGCCCGAGGCGATCGAGAAGATGGGCGACAAGATCCGCGCGAAGGCCACGGTGTCCGCGGCCGGTGTGCCGGTGGTGCCCGGTGCGTCCGATGTGGACATACCGGAGGGCGGATTCGCCGAAGCCGCTGCCCGGGTGGGCTATCCGTTGCTGATCAAGCCTTCCGCGGGGGGCGGTGGCAAGGGCATGCGGCTGGTCCACGAAGAGTCCGAATTGGACGCTGCGGTGGAGTCGGCCCGCCGTGAGGCGAAGAGTTCTTTCGGCGACGACACGTTGCTGATCGAGCGGTTCGTCACCACCCCGCGGCACATCGAGATCCAGGTGCTGGCCGATGCGCACGGAACCGTGCTGCACCTCGGTGAACGCGAATGCAGCCTGCAGCGGCGGCACCAGAAGATCATCGAGGAAGCGCCTTCGGTACTGCTCGACGAGGCGACCCGGCAGAAAATGGGCACTGCCGCCGCGGAGGCCGCCCGCTCGGTCGGTTACGTCGGCGCCGGCACCGTCGAGTTCATCATGTCCGCGCACAATCCGGACGAATTCTTCTTCATGGAGATGAACACCCGGCTGCAGGTCGAGCACCCGGTCACGGAAATGGTGACCGGCTTGGATCTGGTGGCCTGGCAGGTGCGGATCGCCGCCGGGCAGCCGCTCACCGTGCGGCAGGAGGACGTCCGGCTCGAAGGGCACGCGATCGAGGCCCGCGTCTACGCCGAGGACCCGGCCCGTGGCTTCATCCCGACCGGTGGCACGGTCCTGGCCGTACGCGAGCCCTCCGGCGCCGGTGTCCGGGTGGATTCGTGGATGACCCCCGGCGCGGTGATCGGCTCGAACTACGATCCGATGCTGGCCAAGGTGATTGCCTACGGCCCGGACCGCGAGGCCGCGCTGCAGAAGCTCGACCGGGCGCTCGCCGACACGGCGTTGCTCGGGGTCGGCACGAACATCGCGTTCCTGCGCGCCCTGCTCGCGGACGAGGACGTGCGGACCGGGCGCCTGGACACCGAACTGGTCGACCGGCGACTGTCCGAATTGGTCTCTCCGGCGGTGCCACTGGAGTTCTTTGTGGCCGCCGCCGTGGATCGGCTGCTCTCGCTGGAGCCTTCCGGCGCGGTAGTGGACCCGTGGGAGGTGCCGTCGGGCTGGCGGCTCGGCGCTCCCGGCGGCGTGACCTTCCGCATGCGTACCGGGGAAAACCAGGCGGTGGTGCGGGTGACCGGCACGCCGTCGGCGGCTTCGGTGCGAGTGGACGACGAAGAACCGGTCGAGGTCTCCGCGTATCGCGAAGGCGATCTGCTCGAAATTCACCGGGCAGGCGGAACCGAGCGCTACCGGCGTGCGGACGGTCCGGAAAGGACGGTCTGGCTCTCCCGGGAGGGCAGCGCGTTCGCGTTCGCCGACCAGGAGTTCACGCTCGCCGCGCGGGGTGAGGCGGCCGGCGCCGGTCCGGTCAAGAGCCCGATGCCCGGCACCGTGCTGGTGGTCAAGGCGGCCAAGGGCGACGTCGTACAGGCCGGGGCGCCGTTGCTGGTCGTCGAGGCGATGAAGATGGAACACACCGTGACCGCGCCGATCGACGGGGTGGTGAGCGAGCTGCCGGTCCGGGTCGGACAGCAGGTCGCATTGGACGAGACGCTGGCCGTGGTGACTGCCGGAGAGGAGAAGCCGTGATCGACTTCCGGTTGGACGAGGAATACGAAGCACTGCGCAAGACCGTCGAGGACTTCGCACACACCGAGGTCGCGCCGGTGATCGGGCCGTTGTACGAGAACGAGGAATTCCCGTACGACCTGGTCGCCAAGATGGGCGAGATGGGCCTGTTCGGCCTGCCGTTCCCCGAGGAATTCGGCGGGATGGGCGGGGACTACTTCGCGCTGTGCCTGGCCCTGGAGGAACTGGCCAGAGTGGACTCCTCGGTGGCGATCACCCTGGAGGCCGGGGTTTCGCTCGGCGCGATGCCGATCTACCGGTTCGGCACGCCCGAGCAGAAGGCGCAGTGGCTGCCCGCCCTGTGCTCCGCCGAGGCACTCGGCGGATTCGGGCTCACCGAGCCCGGCGGCGGCTCGGACGCGGGCGCCACCCGCACCCGCGCCCGGCTCGACGGCGACGAGTGGGTGATCAACGGCAGCAAGGCGTTCATCACCAACTCCGGCACCGACCTCACCCGGCTGGTCACGGTCACCGCCGTGACCGACGTGATGGAGAACGGCCGCAAGGAGATCTCCGCGATCATCGTGCCCTCGGGCACCCCCGGGTTCAAGGTGGCGCCGAAGTACTCGAAGGTC
Source organism: Amycolatopsis sulphurea (assembly GCF_002564045.1). Lineage (NCBI taxonomy): Bacteria > Bacillati > Actinomycetota > Actinomycetes > Pseudonocardiales > Pseudonocardiaceae > Amycolatopsis > Amycolatopsis sulphurea. Next base: position 3,768,185 of record NZ_PDJK01000002.1, read on the forward strand.
GGCTGGAACTGCTCGGACACCCACGAACTGTCCTTTTCGGACGCCCGGGTGCCGGCGGACAACCTGGTCGGCCGCCGTGGCCGTGGCTATGCGCAGTTCTTGTCCATTCTGGACGAAGGCCGGGTGGCGATCGCCGCGCTCAGCGTGGGTCTCGCACAGGGCTGTGTGGACGAATGCCTGACCTACGTGAAGGACCGGGTCGCCTTCGGCCACCGGATCGGCGAGTACCAGGCGATCCAGTTCAAAATCGCGGACATGGAGGTGCGCACGCACACCGCCCGGCTGGCCTACTACCAGGCGGCGTCGAAGATGCTGCGCGGCGAGCCGTTCAAGAAGGAAGCCTCGATCGCGAAGCTGGTCGCCTCGAACGCGGCGATGGACAACGCTCGCGACGCCACGCAGATCTTCGGCGGCTATGGCTTCATGAACGAATCGCCGGTCGGCCGCTTCTACCGTGACGCGAAGATCCTCGAAATCGGCGAAGGCACGAGCGAGGTCCAGCGGATGCTGATCGCCCGGCACTTGGGTGTCGGCGTGGCCTAGATGGTCGAGGGCCCGTGATCAGCAGAGAGAGCCGTGGCTGCCCGACCGGTTTCGGGTCCGTGAGGGTGCCCCTGACGGACTCAGAGTCCAGGGTGTCGGCAAAGTCGGTGTGAGGGGCCCTTCGCCGACCGCGGGGGTCCGTGAAGGTCCGTGAAGGGGCCCTTCACGGACTCTGAGTCTGTGAAGGGGCCCTTCACGGACCCGAGACAGGTCTGGTGCACAGCGCGAGGTGGTCGCGCGTCTCGAATAGCTCCGCATCGTGCGTTGCCGGGCGTGATCGACGAAGAGGGCAGACGCCGTCGATGATGACGCGGCAGCCACGGCTCTCTGCTGATCACGGGTCCCGACCGACTTTGCTGGAACCCTGGCCTCTGAGTCTGTGAAGGGGCCCTTCACAGCCCACCGCAGCTGCGCAGGGCCCTCCACGCCGACTTTGCCGACACCCTGCGGCACCTGGGTGTCGGCGTGGCCTGATTCCCTGGCGGGGTCCGCGGGGCTTGTGTGTGGCGTGGTGGACCGGCGCTCGTCGGCACGGCAAAATGCCGGGGGACGACGAGCGCCAGGAGGCACGACATGGTTTCCCCACCGGCACGGCTGGCCGCCGCCGCGTCCAATGTCGTGGGCAAGGTGTTCCACGGTGGGGTCGCCGACCTGCGGCCAATGCCGCGGGTGCTGATCGACCAGGGCCCGAACCGCTCGCTGTACCGGATGACGCACGGCGCCGCCGAGGCGTCCGGCCCGCCGATCCTGCTCGTGCCGCCGCTGGCCGCGCCCGCGTTGTGCTTCGACCTTCGCCGGGGCTGCAGCCTGGCGGAGCACCTGGTGACGGCCGGGCGCCGGGTGTACCTGGTGGACTACGGCATGGTCGCCTTCGCCGACCGCAGGCTGGGCATCGAGCACTGGATCGACGAGGTGCTGCCGCGGGCGATCCGCAAGGTGAGCGAGGACGTCGGCGGTCAGGGCGTGCACCTGGTGTCCTGGTCGCTCGGCGGGATCTTCGCCATGCTGGCCGACGCCGACCGGCCGGACCTGCCGATCGCCTCGATCACCGCGATCGGCTCGCCGGTCGACTTCACCGCGATCCCGATCGTCGCGCCGTTCCGTCCGCTGGTGGACCTGACCGGCGGGCACCTGCTGACCCCGGTGTACCGCGCGCTCGGCGGCGCACCGTCCTATGTGGTCAGCCGGGTGTTCCGGGTCACCGGGATCTCCAAGGAGATCACCAAGCCGCTGGCCATCCTGAAGAACCTCGACGACCGCGATTACCTCGCGCAGATCGAGGCGGTCGACCATTTCATGGGCAATATGTACGCCTATCCCGGACGCACCTTCGGGCAGCTGTACCACCGCTTGTTCCGCACCAATGACCTCGCCGAGGGCACTGTGGACCTCGGCGGCCGCAAGATCAACCTGTCCGACGTGCGGTCCCCGGTGCTCGTCGTGGCCGGCGAGAACGACACGATCGCGCCGCGTGCCTCCGTGGAACGGGTGGTCCAGCTGCTCGACAACGCCCCGTCCGTGACCTTCCGGACCGCGCCCGGCGGGCACCTCGGCGTCCTGACCGGACGCCGCGCCCGCGGCACGACCTGGCGTTACCTGGATGAATTCCTGGACGGGCAGATCGGCTGAGATCCGGCGCTTACGTATGCCATTGGCTACAGCTATTACCTTTTCCAACGGTGCCGCCCGGGTGCCGCGGACCGGAGGTGACTCGTGATCCCGAAGACCTGCCCGGAATGTCTGGGTTCCGGCATGGACCCCGACCGCAAACCGTGTCCCCGCTGCGGCGGACTCGGTGATGTCTACGGCATTCGCGCTCCGGAAATCACGGCCCAGGCGCCGAACCGGAAGGCCGCGGTGTAACGAACGCACCGTCCGAGACGACCTTTTCGTGCACACATCGAGCACGAGAGGTTCGGATGTCCGTTCCCAGCCATTCCCAGTACCAGGCCGCTCCGCAGCCGCCGCAGCCCAAGAACGGTTTCGGGACCACCGGGTTCGTTCTCGGGCTGCTCGGCCTGATCTTCTCGTTCATTCCGATCATCGGGGTCATCTCGTGGCCGCTGGTGATCCTGGGCATCGTCTTCGCCGCGCTCGGAATCGCCCGGGCCCGCTCCGGCAAAGCCACGAACAAGGGCCTCGCCATCGCCGGCCTGGTACTTTCCGTGCTCGGACTGATCGTCGCGATCCTGTGGGCCGCGGTGTTCACGAAGGCAGTCAACGATGTGACCACCGAAGCGAACCGCACGGTCACGGTGCACTATGAGGTAACCGGCACCGCGCCGGACGCCTCCGTCGCCTACACCACGTTCGGCGATGGCAATTTAACCACCAATCAGGAAACGCCGAAAGCACTGCCTTGGTCGAAAGACCTTACGACCAAGGGTCTGGTGAAGGGCGGCACCCTGACGGTCACGACCGGAATGGCGGGCGGAAACGTCACCTGCAAGGTCGTCGTCGATGGGAAGCCGGCGAAGACCGCGACCGCTTCGGGCAATTTCGCCACCGCCTCGTGCGACGGTTTCTGACCCGGAGGCCCGCATTCGGGTAGTCCGTTGTCCCGCTGACCCGGTCAGCCCGTCAGGACCGCCGGGAGCCGGTCGTCGCAGGCCTGGCCGGTGACGAGCAAATGTGCTCGGTAGAGCACTTCGAGCTGCGCGAGGTTGTAGAACTCGCTGACCGCTTTGACGACGGTGCTTTCGGCACGGTCCGAGGACTGCATCCCGGGATTACCCACCCAGTCGTACCGATCCCCTCGCTCCCGCAGCACCGCGGCGATGTCGGCGGCGAGCCGGACCTTCGTCGCGGTGTCGGCATCGGCGGGCAACCAGCTGAGTTCGCGCTCGGCGGCGGAGAGCCCGGAGTTCACCATCTGCCGGATCTCGTCCATCGCGGTCTTGGTCAGGACCCGCGAAAGCACGAGGAGCAGTGCCCGATCGCCCGGACTGAGTTCGTTCGCCCCCGCACCGAATTCCGGCGGCAGGTCGACCGACCCACCGGAACGCCGGAATTCGGCCAGCTCGGCGTGGACCCGCTGCAGCCGCTCGATGGTCGCCAGCACCTCGGACTCCACCATCTCCAGCGCTCGGCCGGGGTCGTCGCCCTCGGCCCGCACCTGCGCGATCCGCGCGAGCGGCATCCCCAAATCGACAAGTCGGCGGATCTGCAGAAGCTGCACCAGATGCTGCGCCGTGTACTGCTTGTACCCGTTGGCCAGCCGCTTCGGCTCCTCAAGCAGCCCGATCTGGTGATAATGCCGCACGGCCTTCACCGTCGTTCCCGCCAACCCGGCCAGCTCGCGAGTACTCCAAGTCACGTGGATCATTCTCCGTAACTTTCCCTTTTGCCCGATCTCTCGAACCGTACCGGAGCGGCTTCGGGCGGTGAGACCGACCGGTCGGTGTCTTCTGTTCGTCACGGACCCCCGCCTCCAGCCGCTCCCGGACCGGTATCCCGATCCAACACCCCAACACGTTCGGTAATGCGAAGTTGCTGAAAGTAGTCACACTTGGCGTTCGGGATGGCTCCCCTTGCTCATCGACTCCACCATCAGCTGACCTGCGTGTTTCGACGTCGAACCGTGCGAAGCTCATTCCGTGGACGACATGCGCGGCGTGGATCTGTCACTTGGTGCCTGGTCTGGTGACGCGTCAGGGCTTTACTGCACAACGACGAGTGCCTCGTGACCCATGCGGACGGCTCAGGATGGCACCTGTATAGCCGCCCCGCGATCACAGATTTCATGTGGCGCGAGGTTGCCCCGCAGCGAGTCGAGCTGGTTTGGTCCGCCATTACCTGCGTGGTGGAGGGCGGAGTCGAGACAGAGGAGCCGTCGGATCGAGTACGGAGTTCGTTTGCCTGGCAGGTCAATGAGGAAGACATCCCGATTGCCGGACGGCATCAGGTCCTGAGGGTCGACCCCTCGGTCGTGTATGCGCGTATGTTCGGCCGATGGGCGCCGCCTCTCCGAGGCAGGGTGTCGGCAAAGTCGGCGCGAGGGGGCGCAGACGGCGGGTCCGTGAAGGTCTGTGAAGGGGCCCTTCACGGACTCAGAGTCTGTGAAGGGCCCCTTCACGGACCCGGGACAGGTCCGGCACACACCACGAGGTGGTCGCGCATCTCGAACACCTCCGCTTCGCTCGCTGCCGGGCGCAATCGACGACGATGGCAGGCGCCATCGATGATGACGCAGCAGCTACGGCGCTCTGCTGATCATGGGTCCTCGACCAACTTTGGCCGGGACCCTGGCCCCCTCCCAGGGTTCCGGCAAAGTCGTTGGTGCTGGTCGGGCCGGGTGAGGGGCAGGCACGGCTCTCCCGCCGAAGGCCGTGCCTGCCCTTCACCCGGCCTGACCAGCCCCTACACGACTTTGCCGGGACCGTGCTCTCCGAGGTGAGGCAGGGGCCGAGGCGGCTTTCCGTTACGCCCGAACTACTTCAACTCCGCCGAGGACTTCCCCAGCACCCGCCGGGCCACGATCAACTGCTGAATCTGCTGCGTCCCCTCAAAGATGTCCAGAATCTTCGCGTCCCGAGCCCACTTCTCCAGCAGTGACTCCTCCGTATACCCGTACCCCCCAGCCAGCTCTACGCACTTCAACGTCACCTCGACCGCCGTCCGCCCGGCCTTGGCCTTTGCCATTGAAGCCTGCAGTGAGTTCGGCTTGCGATTGTCCGCCATCCACGCCGACTCCAAGGTCAGCAGGTACGCTGCCTCGTAGTCGGCCTCCAGCTGCAGAAACACCGCAGCCGCAGCATGTTGAGTGTGCGCCGGGCGGTCGTAGTCGATCCGTACCCCGGCCTCGGTGAGAATCCGGCGGGTCTCTTCCAGTGCCGCACGGGTGACGCCGATCGCCATGGCCGCGACCAGTGGCCGGGTGTTGTCGAAGGTCTGCATGACCCCCGCGAAACCCTTGGCGGTGTCGATTTCCGGCGAGCCCAGGAGGTTCTCCCTGGGAACGCGGCAGTTCTCGAAGCGCAGCACGGCGGTGTCGGACGCGCGGATGCCCAGCTTGTGCTCCAGTCGCACCACCTCGAACCCGGGGGTGCCTTTCTCCACCACGAACGACTTGATCGCGGCGCGCCCCTTGCTCCGGTCCAGGGATGCCCACACCACCACGGCGTCGGCGCGTTCGCCGGAGGTGACGAAGATCTTCTCGCCGTTGATGAGGTAGTCGTCACCGTCCACAGTGGCGGTAGTGGTGATCGCGGCGGAGTCCGAGCCGCAGCCGGGTTCGGTGATCGCCATCGCGGCCCAGACGCCCTTGAATCGTTCCAGCTGCTCGTCGGTGGCGACGGAGCTGATCGCCGCGTTGCCGAGGCCTTGGCGCGGCATGGAAAGCAGCAAGCCGACGTCGCCCCAGCACATCTCGATGGTGCCGAGTACCACGTTCAGGTTGCCGCCGTTGCGGTTTCCCTTTTTCTCGTCCTTTTCGGACCGTCGGACGCCGGCCGCGCCGGCGCCGCCTTCGCCGGAGGAGTTGAGCCCGTCCAGGAGCGCGGCGAACATGTCCAATTCGGACGGATAGCTGTGTTCGGCGCGGTCGTACTTGCGGGAGATCGGCCGGAAAACCTCGGCCGCGGCCTGATAAGCCTGGTTGATCAGCGCGCCGGCCTTCTTCGGAACTTCGAGGTTGATCATAAAACTAGCCCTTTCGCGGAAATCCTCAGAGCAGGACTGCGCCTTCCATCACGCCGATCGCCCGCAGATCGCGGTACCAGCGTTCTACCGGGTGCTCTTTGACGAAGCCGTGTCCGCCGAGCAGCTGCACGCCCGCGCTGCCGATCTGCATGCCCTTGTCGGTGGCGAGTTTGCGGGCCAGCGCGGCCTCCCGCGCGTATTCCTTGCCCTGTTCGGCGCGGGCCGCTGCACGCAGCGTGACCAGGCGCAGGCCTTCCAGCTCGATCGCGATGTCGGCAACTGAGAACGCGACCGCCTGCCGATGGCTGACCGGCTCGCCGAAAGCGGTCCGCTCGTTCACGTAGGGAACCACATAGTCCAGCACGGCCTTGCCGACACCGGCGGCCAGCGCCGCCCAGCCGAGCCGGGAGAGCCGGACCACCTCGGTGAACACCTCCGCCTTGCCGCCACCGAGCAATGCACCGGCGGGCAGCGCGACCTTTTCCAGGTGCAGTTTTCCGGTGGCCGCCCCGCGCAGCCCCATCGCCGGTTCGCGCTCGATCGTGACGCCGGCGTTGCCTGATTCGACCAGGAACAGCGCAGGTCCGCGGCCCTCCAGATCGGCTGAGACGAGGAACAACTCCGCCTGGGCGGCCCGTGGTACGAGCGACTTCACTCCGTCGAGCTGGTAGCCCTTCGGCGTGCGCTTGGCTTTCGTCGCGGGCTTGACTGGGTCGAACAGCGGCGCGCGCTCCAGCAGTGCGAGCGCGGCGGCCGGTACGTGCTCACCGGTGAATGCTGGTACGTAGTCGGCTTGCTGCTGTTCGTCTCCCCAGGCGACGAGCGCGGTGCTGACCGCGGACGGCGCCAGCACCGCGACGGCGAGCCCGAGGTCGCCGTGCCCGAGTGCTTCGGCGACCAGCGCGTTGGTGACCACGGACCGCTCGGTGCCCGCGCCGCCCAGCTCCTCGGGGATCCCGGCCAGGCTGATGCCCAGCTCGGACGCCCGGCTCAACAAGCCTTCGGGGGCGTCGAGTTTTGCGTCCGCGTCCGCCGCGGCAGGGCGCAGCTGCTCGGCTGCGAACTCGCGCACCGTGTCCGCGATGAGCTGCTGCTCTTCGCTTGGTGTGACGTCGAATAGCCCGCCGTCCGCAGCTGGGGCCAGCCGGGCCGGACTGTTCAGCCGTCGAGCCGAGGTGAACGACCGGGTCGCCGCACCGGCCGCTCGGAAGCCGGTCCGGGTGCCAGCCTTGACCAGGTTCTGCAGCGGTTCGCGCAGCCCGGCCCGGACGAACACCCGGCTCCCCGCCAGCCGGGTGAGCGCGGCCAGGCCGATGCCCATCGCGTCGCGTCTCCTTGGCGCAGCCATGTCGCCCTCTCCATCGACTACCTACTGGTGAGTAGGTTAACGCTAGACGGTGACCTGCGCCAGCGCGGGCCGTCCGGTCGCGGTGGGTGAGGGGTGGTGTCCCCGGTCGGCCGAATGGTTCGTGCACCCCGGTGAATTCTTCCGGAAACCGTTTTTGCACACTTTGGAGTGAAAGCGGTTTCGGGCTTCTCGGCGTACGCGCGAAACTGCTTCGGACCATTTCCTCAGGTGAAAGGTGCGCGATACATGACCACGGCCGTCGACCGTATCAAGCTGATTTTCGAGCTCTTCGACGTCGATCGGAACGGATTTCTGGAGGCGCGGGACTTCTCGTTGATGGCCGGGCGCGTGGACGCCGCCGCGGCCGACGAAGCCGCCGGTGACGCGCCGAGACGCGCCATGCGCGCGGCCTTCTCCCGCTACTGGGAGACCTTGCGTCACGAGCTCGACGCCAACCGTGATGGCCGGGTGAGCTACGAGGAGTTCGCTGCCTGCGTGCTGTCGCCGGAGAAGTTCGAGGGCACGATCGCCGAGTTCGCCGACGCGCTCTCGACCCTCGGCGACCCGGACGAGGACGGGCTGGTCGAGCACGAGCTGTTCACCGAACTGATGCTCGCGATCGGTTTCGCGCCCGACAACATCGACGCGTTGTTCGACGCATTCGGCCCGGACGATCAGGACCGGATCGAAGTGTCGGTGTGGAACGGATCCATTCGCGATTACTACCATCCGGAAAAGACCGGAATCGCCGGCGATCATCTCGTCGGCTGAGCCCGGTGCCCGTTTCCCCCGTCGGCCGCACCGCACTGATGGTCGCCGCGGCGAGGGCGATCGAGGGCACCCGCCCCGACGCGCTGGCTTGCGACCGGTTCGCCGAAGCGTTCGTCCGAGCCGACGAATTCGCCGCCGGATGGCCGGTGAGCTGGGCGGAAGTGCCCGACGGCGACGCCGACCCGCTGTGGGGCCGGCTCGCGCACTACTTCGGCCTGCGCACGCGTGTCCTCGACGATTTCCTGCTGCGCGCCGTGCGCGACGGGATCCGGCAGATCGTGCTGCTCGGCGCCGGCCTCGACACCCGCGCTTTCCGGCTCGGCTGGCCGCCCGGTTGCCGCTTCTTCGAACTCGATCGCGCCGAAATCCTCGTCCACAAGCAGTGGGTCCTCGACGGCATGGCCGCGCAGCCGGTCGCCGAACGTGCCACGATCGCCGTCGACCTGTGTGACGAGTGGTCGAAACCGTTGCAGAAGAACGGTTTCGACCCGACGCTGCGCACGGCGTGGCTGGTGGAGGGGTTGCTGCTGTACCTGCCGGGCGACGCCGAGCGCAGGCTGTTCGACGCCGTACATCAGCTGTCCGCCCCCGGTTCGGTGCTGGGGTATGAGATCAAGCTGACCCCGGAGCGTCCAGTGGTGCAGCACAGCCCGATCTACCGGCACGCGCGCGAGCGCATCGGCCTTGATCTGCTGGGCCTGTTCGACTACGAACCGCGTCCGGAATCCGCGGCCGACCTGATGGATCGCGGCTGGGCCATGCAGGTGCGCACGCCGTTCCACTTCACCGCGAAGTACGGGGCGGGCCCACGACCGCTGCCGAGCGACGCGCTGGAGGCGAACCGGTGGATCTTCGGCCGCCGGTCGTCTGGGTGAGCCGGGGCTCAGCCGAGCCCGAGCGCGGTTTCCAGCAGCGCCGTCAGCTCGGCTTCGAGCCCTGGCCGTCCGTTCACCGGCCGCGTCCGGCTCAGGTCGTTCGCGATCGTCAGCGCCGCGTGCACCCGGATCTTCGCCTCGCGGGCGGGCAGCCCCGGCTGTGCCGCGGTCAGCAGAGCGACCCACTGCCCGACGTAATCCCGTTGCACACGAAGGAGATCGGCCTTGTCGCGGTCCGGGACCGCGACCCGGCCCTCGGTGAACGAAACCAGCATTTCGGGGGTACGCAGCAGCGTTCGCACGTACGACGCGGCCAGCTGCCGCAGCGCCGTCGTCTCGTCCGGGGCCTGTAGCGCCTGCTCGGCGGCCAGCGCCAGCCGGTCCGCCGCCCGATGGCCGATCGCCCCCATCAGCGCCGCCTTGCTCGGGAAGTGACGGTAGACGCTCGGGCCGGCGATGCCCGCGGCCGCGCCGATGTCCTCCATGCTCACCGCGTGGAAACCACGTTCGCCGAACAGCGACGTGGCCGCGGTGAGGATCTGCTCCCGGCGCGACGGCGTGCCCAGCCCGGGGGTGATCGTGGCCACCGGAGCGCTCTCGGGGAGTGTGGCGTCGAGCACATCGCTGGCCAGCTCGGCGAGCAGTGACACGAAGCGTTTGCGAGCCACCGATGTGTGGTGCACGGCGACGCTTCCGAACACCGACAACGCGGCCCAGCACAGGAACTCGGCGTTGTCGGTGGTCAGTTCCGGACGCAGCGTGCGCAGCAGCTTCGTCCACGCGTCGAGTACCGCGCTCGACCGGCGGCGGATCTCGCGGCGCTCTTCGCGCGGCAGATGCGGCCCTTCCCAGCGCCACAGCGCGGCGATCTCCCGGCGTTCGACGCCGTGCGTCGCCATGCCGGTGAGTAAGGTGCTCAGCTGCTCGGCTGGCACTTCGGAGCAGGCCAGCGAAGCGCTGGTGACTGCTTCCATCTCATCGATCCCGCCCAGCACGACGTAGGCCAGGATCGCCTGCTTGTCCGTGAAATGCCGGTACAGCGCGGGTCCTGTGATACCTGCCTCAGCGGCGATGTCGATGACCGAGACGCCGTGGAAGCCACGCACGCGGAACAGCCCGGCTGCCACCGCGGCGAGCTGGGCTTTGCGGTCGCGAGGCCGCGAAGCGCGTGCGGGCTGGGTACTCATGGTGAACCGACCATAGCCGTATTTGGAACGGGAGCAAACCATTGACACCTTGGGGTTCTCAGGGCCTATGTTAATGGCCATTAGCACCTACTGGTGGGTATGCTCAGCGGGGAGTTACACCGCAGTGTCCAACCACGCCGCTTCGCGGAGGAGTGTTCAGTGAGTAGCGAGGCCTACATCTACGAGGCGTTGCGCACGCCCCGGGGCAAGAACAAGGGCGGTGCCCTGCACGGCACCAAGCCGGTCGACCTGGTGGCCGGCCTGATCGAAGAGCTCAAGGTCCGTCACCCGAACCTCGACCCGAAGGCGATCGACGACATCGTGCTCGGCGTCGTGTCCCCGGTCGGCGAGCAGGGCGCGGACATCGCGCGGACCGCCGCACTGGTGTCCGGCCTGCCCGAGACGGTGGCCGGGGTGCAGCTCAACCGGTTCTGCGCGTCCGGCCTGGAAGCCACGAACACCGCCGCGCAGAAGGTGCGTTCCGGCTGGGATCAGCTGGTCATCGCGGGCGGGGTGGAGTCGATGTCGCGGGTGCCGATGGGCTCCGACGGCGGCGCGCTGTTCATGGACCCGGCCACCGCCTACGACCAGTACATCGTGCCGCAGGGCATCGGCGCCGACCTGATCGCCACCATGGAGGGCTTCTCCCGCGAGGACGTCGACCGGTTCGCGGTCCGTTCCCAGGAGAAGGCCGAGGCGGCCTGGTCCGGCGGCTACTTCGCGAAGTCCGTGGTGCCGGTGAAGGACCTCAACGGCGTCACCATCCTCGACCACGACGAGCACCGCCGTCCGGGCAGCACGGTGGAAGGCCTGGCGAAGCTCAAGCCGGCGTTCACCGCGATCGGTGAGATGGGCGGCTTCGACGCGGTCGCGCTGCAGAAGTACCACCAGGTCGAGAAGATCGACCACGTGCACACCGGCGGCAACTCCTCCGGCATCGTCGACGGCGCCGCGGTGGTGCTGGTCGGCAGCGAGCAGGCGGGCAAGACCTTCGGCCTCACGCCGCGGGCGCGCATTGTGGCCACCGCGGCCATCGGCTCGGAGCCCACGATCATGCTCACCGGCCCGACCCCGGCCACCCGGAAGGTGCTCAAGACCGCGGGCCTGACCGTGGACGACATCGACCTGTGGGAGCTCAACGAGGCGTTCGCCTCCGTCGTGCTGAAGTGGCAGAGGGATCTGGACCTGCCGGACGAGAAGATCAACGTCAACGGCGGCGCGATCGCCATGGGCCACCCGCTCGGCGCGACCGGCGCGATGCTGGTCGGCACCGTGGTGGACGAACTGGAGCGCCGTAACGCGCGGCGTGCGCTGGTGACGCTGTGCATCGGCGGCGGCATGGGCGTGGCGACGATCATCGAGCGGGTGTGAGGATAGAAATGGCTGAGAGCAAGACCATTCGCTGGGACTCCGACGCCGACGGCATCGTCACGCTGACCCTGGACGACCCCGGCCAGTCGGCCAACACGATGAACGCCGCGTTCCGCGAGTCGCTCGGTGTGATCGTCGACCGGCTCGAAGCGGAGAAGGACGACATCACCGGTGTCGTGGTCACTTCCGCGAAGAAGACCTTCTTCGCCGGCGGCGACTTGCGCGACCTGATCCAGGCCAAGCCGGAGGACGCCGCGGACATCACCGCGTCGAGCGGCGAGATGAAGAACGGGCTCCGCAGGCTGGAGCAGCTCGGCAAGCCGGTCGTCGCGGCCATCAACGGCGCCGCGCTCGGCGGCGGCCTCGAGATCGCGCTGGCCACCCACCACCGGATCGCGGCCGATGCCAAAGGCAGCCAGATCGGCCTGCCCGAGGTCACCCTAGGCCTGCTGCCCGGTGGCGGCGGCGTGGTCCGCACCGTGCGGCTGCTCGGCATCCAGAACGCGCTGCTGAACGTGCTGCTGCAGGGCCAGCGGCACAAGCCGCGCAAGGCGCTCGAGCTGGGTCTGGTGCACGAGGTCGTGGACACCGTCGAGGAGCTGGTGCCCGCCGCGAAGGCGTGGATCAAGGCCAACCCCGAGGGCGGCGTGCAGCCCTGGGACGTCAAGGGGTACAAGATCCCGGGCGGCACCCCGTCGAACCCGGGTTTCGCGGCGAACCTGCCGGCGTTCCCGGCGAACCTGCGCAAGCAGCTCAAGGGCGCGCCGATGCCCGCCCCGCGGGCGATCCTGGCCGCGGCGATCGAAGGGTCCCAAGTGGACTTCGACACCGCGATCACGGTCGAGACGCGCTACTTCGTGCACCTGGCCACCGGGCAGGTCTCGAAGAACATGACCAAGGCGTTCTTCTTCGACCTGCAGACGATCAACTCCGGCGGTTCGCGTCCGGACGGGTTCGAGAAGTACACCGCGAAGAAGGTGGGTGTGCTCGGCGCCGGGATGATGGGTGCCGCGATCGCGTACGTGTCCGCGAAGGCGGGCATCGACGTGGTCCTCAAGGACGTCTCGCGGGAAGCGGCCGAAAAAGGCAAGGGTTACGCGGTCAAGCTGGAGGAAAAGGCGCTCTCCCGCGGCAAGACGACGCAGGAGAAGTCGGACGAGCTGCTCGGCCGGATCATCCCGACCGGCGACGCGGCCGACCTCAAGGGCGTCGACTTCGTGATCGAGGCGGTGTTCGAGAGCGTCGAGCTGAAGCACAAGGTGTTCGCCGAGATCGAGGGCGTCGTCAACGCCGACGCCGTGCTCGGCTCGAACACCTCCACGCTGCCGATCACCACGCTCGCCGAGGGCGTGCAGCGGACCGAGGACTTCATCGGGATCCACTTCTTCTCGCCGGTGGACAAGATGCCGCTGGTCGAGATCATCTGCGGGGAGAAGACGTCGCCGGCCACACTGGCCAAGGTCTTCGACTACACGCTGCAGATTCGCAAGACCCCGATCGTGGTCAACGACAGCCGCGGCTTCTTCACCTCGCGGGTGATCGGCACGTTCATCAACGAAGCCGTGGCCGCGCTGGGCGAAGGCGTGGAGCCCGCGACGATCGAGCAGGCCGGTTCGCAGGCCGGCTACCCGGCGCCGCCGCTGCAGCTGATGGACGAGCTGACGCTGACCCTGCCGCGCAAGATCCGGGCCGAAACCCGGGCCGCGGTCGAGGCCGCGGGCGGCACCTGGACGCCGCACGCGTCGGAAGCCGTGATCGACCGGATGCTCGACGAGTACGACCGCAAGGGCCGCAGCACCGGCTCGGGTTTCTACGAATACGACGAGAACGGCAAGCGCACCGGCCTGTGGCCCGGCCTGCGTGACGCGTTCAAGTCCGGCACCGGCGACGTTCCCTTCGAGGATCTCAAGGAGCGGATGCTCTTCGCCGAAGCCCTGGAAACCGTGAAATGCTTCGACGAGGGCGTCCTGACCTCGATCGCCGACGCGAACATCGGCTCCATCTTCGGTATCGGCTTCCCCGCGTGGACCGGTGGCGTGATCCAGTACATCAACCAGTATTCCGGCGGCCTGCAGGGTTTCGTCGACCGGGCACGGGAACTGGCCGCCCGTTATGGCAGCCACTTCGAGCCTCCGGCTTCGCTGGTGGAGAAGGCGGCCAAGGGAGAGATCTACGAATAACGCTTGACGGACGGGGCCGCTCTGTTCGCCGGAGCGGCCCCGTTTTCATTCCTGCTCTTTACCGCGGCGGTTGGCGGCGTCGCCGCGCAGGTAGCGGATTTCGGCTCGGTTGCGGTCTCCGTCGTCGATCTTTCGCAGGGCCATCACGGCGCCGTCGCGGTCCATGGTGATGATCCCGCCCCAGTGCCGCTCCGCCGCGGATTGCCGCCACTGTCGGTGAATCGCCTGCAGCTCGGCTTCGTAGCCGGGATGGCCCGGGTCTTCCTTGAGGAGTTCGTACAGGTGCAGGGGAAGGCCGGAGAAGACCTCGACCCGGACTCCCCGGAACCGGAACACGTGATCCGTGCTGTCGAGGTCGATCCCGTTCACGGTGATCCGGACGTCACACTGGGCGTCGAGCCCGTGCTGCGCACGTTCTCCGCCGATCCGGAATCCCTGTCTCTGGGTAAGGTACCGGCTTGCGGTATCACGGTCGCCGGCGAAGGTGAGCAGCATGGCCGCCGACGATCGGACGAGGACCCGGGACAGCCACTCGTAGCCGCCGGGCTCAATGTGGAATCCAAGGCGGTCTGTCGAATTGCCGTCCTCGTCGGTGGTGGTGATGAACGAAATGAAGTTCTGCTGTTCCACTTCCCCGGACAGGTTCGGCAGTGATCCACCGGGGACGCCCAGCTCACCGCCGTCGTCGTTGCCGAGCATGAGAACTTCGATACCGTTCTTGCCGGCGAAGGTGGTGGACAGCAACAGATTCGGTACCGGGTGGGCGTCCGATCCCAGCGCTATCAGGTAAGCCAGTTCGGCGGACCGCGTTAGTTGCTTATGCTGAAGTGGCTCCTTCGCGTGCGAGCCACGGCCGTCGGCCACCGCCAAGAGCAGTGGCGCGGCCGCCTTCCGGCCGACGAGGAAGAAAGCCGGTCGTTCCGGCGGAGGTTTGGGTGCGTCCTGCTCGCGGTCCCTTGCGCGCATCGCCCAGCCCGCCGCGAGTGCGAGTTCGAGATCGACCACCTCGAAGCGATAGCCCGGGTGCAATCGTTCCAGGGTGCGCCGGGCGACCAGGAGCGCGACGGCGATGCCGAGATCTCGGGACTGCGTCCCTTTGTTGTGGTACCTGGTGTCTTTGGCATCCTCGGAACGGGCCAGGATCCCGTTTTCGGAACACAGGGTGGTGAGATAGCGCAGGCAGTTCCAGTGGTGGGAGAGGCCTCGCGAAGGATTCTGGCTGGACAATGCGGTGGCTCGGCCGAATGCCTGCAGGATGTCCCATGGCGTGGTCCCGATTCGCGGCACGGGCATCTTGCCCGGATCGGGTGGCTCCTCGCCTTCCTCTCCTTTCTTGCGGCGTTCGTCCCGGAGTTCGGCGGCCAGTCTCGCCACTGCCCCGGCGAGGCGCTCGTTCGAGCGAACCGGTATCTCCGCCGGTTGTCTCAGCTGAGCCATGCCCTTTTCGAAGGTCGCGTCAGCCGGCAGATCTGCCATCCTCACCCCTCATCGGTCGCCGTGGTCGGCCAGGCCCTTCCACGCAATCGAAAATCGGAGTCCTTGTCTGCCTCCTTCCGGTGGATATCTGTCACCGGAGTCGGCACCCACGGTGATCACCGGCCCCGGCGCGACTGGGTTGGTGGCCAGGCGGGCAGGCAACGGATGCGGCGTGCACGTCCGGCAGCATTCGTTGCCAGGCAACAGGTTTCCCGAAAACCGGTTTAATCGGCAACGGGTGTAACGGAATCCGGTCACCGCTCGACTACTCCTGCGCGTTGCATTGTGCGAGGAGGCAGGAATGCTGCGGAGACTGGGGATTGCCCTGGCTGTGGGCGTGTTGCTCGCCGGATGTGGAGCCGGCCCGGCACCGGCCGGGAATACCGGGACTACGTTGTCCACAAGCGGCTATCCGACGTCCTCGGCGCCGTCGTCCGCGACCAGCGTGCCGGAGTCGCCGGTGGTTTCGAGCAGCTCAGCCGTGCCTGCGACGTCGGTGGCTGCCGCGCCGGAAACCGCTGCCGCGCCGGACACCACGGTGAAGACGGCTGCGCCGAAAGTCGCCGCACCGAGAACCACCGCACCGAAAGTCGCTGCAGCGAAGCCGAAACCCCCCGATGTCGCAGCCCCGGCGCAGCCGGCCGCGTGCGGTGACGACTACTACCGGAATTCGTCCGGCATCTGCGTGCACCGCCCGTCGTCGAATTCGTCCGGTGCGACCGCGCTCTGCAAGGACGGCAGCTACAGCTACAGCCAGCACCGCTCGGGAACCTGCTCCGGGCACGGCGGGGTGCGGACATGGCTGTGATTTGACCCGCTGATCCGACCGCTCTGCCCCGACCGCTCGCCCCGGCCGTTCTGACCCGGCTGCTCCGTTCGGCCCAGTCCGGCGTATCCGGAGGGTCTGATGGGTCACGAACCCGCCGGTTCGGGTGGCTCGCCCGGTAACGTACGTTTCAGTACCGCGTACGGATTGGAACGACCGGGCAGGGGGAGTCGTGGCACAGGCTGGTGGGCGGGCGATCGTTGTGGTGCTCGCCTCGTGCGGGCTGGTCGCGGCGTTCATGCAGACGCTGGTCGTTCCGTTGATTCCGGCCTTTCCGCGGCTGCTGGACACCACGCCGACCGACGCGTCCTGGGTCGTCACGGTCACTCTTCTCGCCGGCGCGGTCATCACGCCGGTCAGCGGGCGGCTCGGCGATCTCTACGGCAAACGGCGTGTGCTGCTGGCCAGTCTCGCCGTGCTGGTGGCCGGTTCGGTGCTGTCGGCGCTGACCAGTTCGCTGATGCTGATGGTGCTCGGCCGGGGGCTGCAAGGCTGCGCGATGGGGGTGATCCCGCTCGGCATCAGCATCATGCGGGATGAACTGCCCGCCGAACGCGTCAGCGGTGCGATCTCGCTGATGAGTGCCACGCTCGGGGTCGGCAGCGCGATCGGGCTGCCGCTCGCCGCGGTCGTCGCGGAGCACGCCGACTGGCATGTGCTCTTCTGGGGTTCGGCCGGGCTCGGCCTCGGCTGTGCGCTGCTGATTCTCCGTTATGTGCCGGAATCTCCGGTGCGCGCGTCCGCGCCCTTCGACTACCTCGGTGCGTTCGGGCTGGTAACCGGGCTCACCTGCCTGCTGCTGCCGATCGTGAAGGGCGGTGAATGGGGCTGGGGCAGCCCCGCGACGCTCGGTTTCGCGGCGGCGGCAGTGGTCGTGTTCGCGGGCTGGGGCCGGTACCAGCTGCACCGGCGAGACCCACTGGTCGATCTCCGGGTGTCGGTCCGGCGGCCGGTGCTGTTCACGAACCTGGCCTCGATCCTGGCCGGGTTTGCCATGTACGCCATGGCTTTGTCGTTCCCGCAACTGCTGCAGGCACCTTCCTCGACCGGGTACGGCTTCGGCCTGACCATGGTCCAGGCAGGCTTGTGCTTGGCGCCCAACGGACTGGTCATGATGCTGCTGTCGCCGGTCTCCGCGCGACTGACCAACCGCTACGGCGCGCGGACCACCCTGATCACCGGCACCGTCGTGATCGCCCTCGGCTACCTCTTCGCGATCCTGTTGATGGACAACGTGTTCGAGCTGGTCGTCGCATCGGTGATCATCGGCGCCGGGGTCGGCATCGCGTACGCGGCCATGCCCGCACTGATCATGAGCGCGGTGCCGGTCACCGAAACCGCGTCCGCCAACGGTCTCAACGCGCTCATGCGCGCGGTCGGCACCTCCACCGCCAGCGCGGTGATGGCGACCCTGCTCGCCCACCTGACCGTGACGGCGGGCGCGCTGACCGTGCCGTCGCTGACCGGGTTCCGCGTCGCCTTCACCGTGGCCGCGGTGGCCGCTCTCGGCGGACTGGCGCTTACCCTGGTGGTACCTCGCGCGCAGGCGCGGGAACTGGTCGGGGTCTGAGCGCAGAGCCCGTGCCTGAAGTCAGACCAACGGCGGTACCGCCGCGTCGATCAAGTGCGGGCCTGGTTCGGCGACCGCGTGGCGGAACTGCTGGGCGAGTTCCTCGGCGGTCGTCGCGCGGGTGGCCGGTACGCCCATGCCTTCGGCGATTTTCACGAAGTCCAAGTCCGGCCGTCCGAGGTCGAGCAGGTTCTTGGCGCGCGGGCCGTCGCCGGACGCGCCGACGCGTTGCAGCTCCATGCGCAGGATCGCGTAGGCGTTGTTGTTGAGTACGACTGTGGTCACGTCGAGGTTCTCGCGGGCCTGCGTCCACAGCGCCGAGATCGTGTACATCGCGCTGCCGTCTGCCTCCAGGTTGATCACCGGCCGCTGGGGCGCGGCGATGGCGGCGCCGACGGCCACCGGCATGCCGAAGCCGATCGCTCCGCCGGTGAGCGTCAGCACGTCGTGGCGTGGCGCACCTGCGGTGCCCGCTGGGAGCAGCACGCCCGAGGTGTTGGTCTCGTCGACGACGATCGCGTCTTCCGGGAGCAGCGCGCCGATCACATCGACCCAGTTCTGCGGGCTGAGCGGTCCGCTCGGCAGGTCCGGCCGGACTGCCTGCTGCACCACCGGTTCGGTGTCCGCGGCGACCAGCGCGGCGACCTCGCCGAGTGCGGCGGCCACGTGCTGGCCCGGCGCCGCGAGCATGTGCACCTGCGCGCCGTCCGGGGCCAGCTCGCTCGGCATCCCGGGATAGGCGAAGAACGACACCGGTGCCTTCGCGCCGGCGACTATGAGATGCCGTACTCCGTCGAGCTGGTACCTCGCTTGTTCGGCCAGGTAGCCGAGCCGTTCGACGTGTGGCAGCCCGGCCCCGCGTTCGATCCGCGCCGGAAACGTTTCGGTGAACGCCTTGGCCCCGGTGGCCTCGGCGATCCGGCTGGCCGCCCGCAATCCCGCTGCGCGGCAGGCGTCGCCGCCGATCAGCAGCGCGACCGGCTCGCCGCTGCGCAGGACGTCCGCGATCGCCTGCACCGTGGTCGAGTCCACTGCGTGCGGCACCCGCGGAGGAATCGGTGCGCAGGTTTCGCCGCCCTCGCCCCAGGACACGTCCGCGGGCAGCACGAGCGTGGCGATCCGGCCGGGAGCGTCCTGTGCGGCGGCGACTGCGGCGGCCGCGTCCGCACCGACGTCCTTGGGGTGCCCGGAACGCCGCGTCCAGCCGTCGAGCCAGCCGGTCAGCGAGTCGATGTCCGACTCCAGCGGCGCGTCATACTGCGCGTGGTAGGTGGCGTGGTCACCGACCACGTTGACGATCGGAGCCGCCGCGCGCCGTGCGTTGTGCAGATTCGCCAGGCCGTTGCCCAGACCCGGACCGAGGTGCAGCAAGGTGGCCGCGGGTTTGCCGGCGATCCGCGCGTAACCGTCGGCCGCGCCGGTGGCGACGCCCTCGAACAGCGCCGGCACGCCGCGCATTTCCGGCACCGAGTCGAGCGCGGCCACGAAGTGCATCTCCGAGGTACCTGGGTTGGCGAAACACACTTCGACGCCGCAGTCGACGAGCGTGCGGATCAGGGATTGGGCGCCGTTCATCGGTTCTGTGCTCGCTTTCCCGGCTCGGCGAGCATGCCGCCGCTCGCACTCAGTTCCCCTGGGTCCACCGGGCAGGTGAGGGCTTGCCCGGTAGTGGTCCGGTCCGGTTCGGCGAGCGTGACCCCCGGCTGGGCGACTGTCACGGCCTCCCTCAGCGCCACTGTTTCCCGCTGCGCCGCTTCTCTCTGCGCCACTTCTGTCTGCGCCACTGTTTGCCCCTCCCTGAGCACTCGGACGTTGTGCTTCGAGCCTAGCTCTTCTGGGCGGGGGTAAGCATGAAGATGGTTCACGTCCAGCAGGTGTGATCACCGAGGGTAATGGCCGGGTTGACGCTGTGTCGGGCAGCTTCGGCGGGTGGGAAAACAAAAAACCCACGCTATTCCGAATGTCTCGGAATAGCGTGGAAAATTGCGCGGAGACCGGCCCGCGCCAACAGGCCGGCCTCCGCGATCAATCCTTGGGGCCGCTCAGACGAGCCAGCCGACCAGGTGCGCGACGCCGGCCAGCAGGTTGCTGAGGATGTCGTGGCCGTGGTGCGCGCAGTGGATGAGCGAGTGCATGGAGGGGCTCCTTGTTCCTGATGGTTTTCACTGTTGCTCTCGCGAGGAGCGAGGAGAAGATTTGCATCGGGGTGCCGGAAGTGTCAAAAGCCGGTTCCGGTGCGAACGCGCACCCAGGAATCTTCCCATGCTAAACGTGTAAGGCTTTCGGGTTTGATGGCGGGGGTGGCACTGCGGCGCAACCACCACCGTTGGTAGCGAGCGAGGGGAGCGATCACCCTCGGTAGCAGAAGCTCATTGCGACAACCGGGCGTCGTCGCGACCCGAAATGATGAACGTGGCACCACGAATGGTGAATATCGCATGTTCACACTTCAGGGTGATCATCACCGGTCCGAAGGGGGTTCGGGGCCGGGGTGCGCAAGTACGGATCGTGATCATTTGTTCACTGAGAAGTGCGTCATTCCTCGACCGGTGGCGGCCAGGCTGCTGCTTCCGCTGTCTCGGCGCGGCACGCCTGGCCGCCGTCCGCTCAGTCGGCGCGGGCGAAGGAGAGCGTCTCGCCTTCGACCCCGCGCAGCCAGAGATCCTTGGCTGCGGCGGCGATCTCGGACAGCCCCTCCTCGATGGTCGCGAAGACGTTCCCGGGTATCCAGCCGGCGTCACCGTTGATCAGGAGGTTGTTCCGGCCGTAGAAGATCGCCAGGTCTGTGGCGCCCTGGTCGCTGTGTGCTTCGCTGCCTTCGTCGTAGCCGTACGCCGGGTTGCCGATCTCCCAGGCTTCGAAGCCGAAATAGACGACGTCGCCCGGGATCGGCGTGATGGTCGGGTTTTCCCGGCCGGGCTTGGGCTCGGCGAACGGCGGTACCAAGGTGTAGATCTCGTTGCGCGCGTACTTCGCGTGGTACGCCGAGCCGCTGTGCGGGAGTGCGTCCCACACCGCCTTGCAAGTGCGCGGTGCCTCTTCGTCGAGTAGGCGGGCTCGGCACGAGACCCCGCGCTTGTCGAGGGTGATGGTGATGTACCGCGCCATGCTTCAGCTCCCTGTCGCGACGGAAGCGACTACGTCGCCCCAGATCCGCAGTGCTTCGTCGACCTGGTCCGAGGTCACCACTAGCGGCGGCACCATGCGTACGACGTTCGAGTACGCGCCGCAGGTGAGTAGAAGAAGGCCGCTGCGGGCGGCTGCATGTTGCACGGCCTGCGCGGTCGCGGTGTCCGGTTCGCCGTCGGCAGTGGTGAACTCGGTGCCGACCAGAAGGCCGAGGCCGCGTACGTCGCCGATGGCCGGCGTCTTGTCTGCTACGACTTGCGCGCCTTCCAGCAGTTGGCGGCCGCGCTCTGCGGCATTCTCGACCAAGCCCTCGTCACGGATCACGTCGAGCGTTGCGACCGCGGCTGCGCAGGAGACAGCGTTGCCGCCGTACGTGCCGCCTTGGGAGCCTGGGAGCGCCTTCGCCATCAGTTCCTGCGAAGCCGCGATACCCGACAGTGGGAAGCCACTGGCGAGCCCCTTGGCGATGAGCACAATGTCAGGGGAGACGTCGTAGTGGTCGTGGCCCCAGAACTTGCCGGTGCGGCCGAAGCCGGTCTGCACCTCATCGAGCACCAGGAGGATGCCGTGCCGGTCAGCGCGCTCGCGCAGCCCGGCGAAGAACTCGGTGTTCGCCGGGACGTATCCGCCTTCGCCGAGAACCGGCTCGACGAACAACGCGGCTGTCTCGCTCGGCGCGGACACTGTCTGGAACAGATAGTCGAGCTCGCGCAGTGCGAACTTCGTGGCCGTGTCCTGATCCCAGCCGTAGTGGTAGGCGTACGGGAATGGTGCGACGTGTACGCCGGCCATCAACGGCGAGATGCCGGCGCTGAACCGCGTGCCGGACGTCGTCATCGACGCGGCGGCGACAGTGCGTCCGTGGAAGCCGCCTTGGAACACGATTACGTTCGGCCGCTTCGTCGCTTGACGCGCAAGCCGCAGCGCGGCTTCCACGGCTTCGCTGCCGGAGTTCGCGTAGAACAGCGAGTCGAGCCTTGAGGGCAGCACGGTGCCGAGCTTCTCCGTCAGCTCCAGCAGCGGCTTGTGCATCACCGTCGTGTACTGCCCGTGTACGAGTTTGCCGATCTGTTCGCGCGCGGCCTCGACCACCCGCGGGTGGCAGTGGCCGGTACTCGTCACGCCGATCCCCGCGGTGAAGTCGAGGTGGCGTTTGCCGTCCACGTCGTAGAGGTAAACCCCTTCACCGTGGTCGACGACAACGGGCGTGGCCTGCTTGAGCAGCGGGGACAGCTGTGCCATGCGGCGCGCTCCTAGGTCTGGTTCAGCGGTTGTCGATTGTTGACAATATCCATAGCATGGCTTCGGGACAACAGGAACGGGAGCGATCCGGATGAGTGTGATCACCGAAGAAGGTGTGGTCGGCGCGGTCGGCAAGGACCTCTTCATCGGCGGCAAGTGGGTGTCGGCGCGCAGCGGGCGGACCTTCGACGTGCAGGACCCCTCGACCGGTGCGGTGCTGTGCCAGGTCGCAGACGCCGGCGTCGAAGACGGCCTTGCGGCCCTCGACGCAGCTGTCGCGGCGCAAGCCGGCTTCGCGGCGGTCGCACCTCGTGAGCGTGGGGAGATCCTGCGCCGGGCGTACGAGAAGCTGCTTGAGCGCCGTGACGAACTGGCGCTGCTCATGACGCTTGAGATGGGTAAGCCACTCGCCGAAGCGGCCGGCGAGATCACGTACGCTGCCGAGTTCTTCCGCTGGTTCGCCGAAGAAGCCGTACGCATAGACGGTGGGTACGCGGTGGCGCCGAACGGTGCGGGGCGATTCCTGGTCACCCGTCAGCCAGTAGGGCCGGCGCTGCTCATCACGCCGTGGAACTTCCCGATGGCGATGGGTACGCGCAAGATCGGCCCGGCTATTGCGGCCGGCTGCACCACAGTGATCAAACCCGCCGCGCAGACGCCGTTGTCGATGCTGGCGCTCGCCGGAATCCTCGCCGAGGCCGGGTTGCCCGAAGGCGTTCTGAACGTCATCACGACGAGCGATGCGGGCGGCGTGATGGAGCCGTTGATCCGGGATGGCCGCGCACGGAAGCTTTCGTTCACCGGCTCGACCGTGGTCGGGCGCAAGCTGCTGGAACAGTGCGCGGAGAAGGTGCTTCGCACGTCGATGGAGTTGGGTGGCAACGCACCGTTCGTCGTATTCGAGGACGCGGACCTGGACGCTGCTGTCGACGGCGCGATGCAGGCGAAGATGCGCAACATCGGCGAAGCGTGCACTGCAGCGAACCGCTTTTACGTACAGCGCGGTGTCGCCGAAGAGTTCTCTCGTCGGCTGACCGAACGGATGCAGTCGTTGCCGATGGGCCGCGGTACCGAGGAAGGTGTGGTCGTCGGCCCGCTGATCGACGAGGCCGCGGTGAAGAAGGTGACCATGCTGGTCAAGGACGCCGCCGACCGTGGCGCACGCGTGCTGACCGGCGGTGCGCCGGTGGACGGGCCGGGGCACTTCTATCCGGCCACAGTGCTCACCGACGTACCCGAAGATGCTCGGCTGGGTGCGGAGGAGATCTTCGGCCCCGTCGCGCCGATCACTCCGTTCGATACCGAGGACGAGGCCGTCGCGAAAGCCAACGACACCGAGTTCGGCTTGGTTTCCTACCTCTTCACGGCCGACCTGAAGCGAGCGCTGCGCGTGTCCGAACGGCTTGAGGCCGGCATGATCGGGCTCAATCAGGGCATCGTCTCGAATCCGGCGGCGCCGTTCGGTGGCATCAAGCAGTCCGGCCTCGGGCGCGAGGGCGGCACGGCCGGCATCGACGAATTCCTTGAGACCAAGTACATCGCGGTGAGCCTGTGAACTACCGGATTGCCAGTATCCCGGGTGACGGGATCGGCACGGACGTCACGATCGAGGCTCGCAAGGTGCTCGACACGGCCGCCGCGAAGTATGGATTTTCCTTGTCATGGCAGGAATTCGACTGGAGCTGTGAGCGGTACGCCAAGAGCGGCTCGATGATGCCCGACGACGGTGTCGAGCAGCTTTCGGAGTTCGACGGCATCCTGCTCGGCGCGGTCGGCTTCCCCGGGGTGCCGGACCACGTTTCGCTGTGGGGCCTGCTGATCCCGCTGCGGCGGGCGTTTCAGCAGTACGTGAACCTGCGCCCGGTCCGGCTGCTGCCGGGCACCACCTCGGCGCTGGCCGGGCGGACCGCGGACGAGCTGGAGATGGTGATCGTCCGGGAGAACTCCGAGGGCGAGTACTCGGCGATCGGCGGACGGCACAATGCCGGCCGGCCGGACGAGTTCGTGCTGCAGGAATCGGTGTTCACCCGGGTCGGCGTGGAACGCATCATCCGGTACGCCTTCGAACTGGCCCGGACCCGCTCCGGGCACGTCACCTCGGCCACGAAGTCGAACGGGCTCATCCACTCGATGCCCTACTGGGACGAGATCTTCGCCGAGGTCGCCGCGCGTTATCCGGACGTGCCCGCGCAACAGTGCCATGTGGACGCGCTGGCCGCCCGGATGGTGCAGGCCCCGGACCGGATCGACGTGGTCGTGGCCTCGAACCTCTTCGGCGACGTGCTGAGCGACCTGGCGGCCGCGGTCACCGGCGGACTGGGCATGGCACCGTCCGGAAATATCAACCCATCAGGTGAATTCCCGTCCATGTTCGAGGCCGTTCACGGCAGTGCCCCGGACATTGCCGGACAGGGCATCGCCAACCCGGTGGCGCAGATCCTCGCCGCCGCGATGCTCCTCGAACACCTGGGAGAAACCGTTGCCGCACAAGCAATCCGCACTTCGGTCGACGAGGTGCTGACGGCCGGTTCGGCACGCACCCCCGACCTCGGCGGCACCGCTACCACAACCGCGCTCGGCACGGCGGTGGCCGAAACGCTGCGCTGACTTTTCGTCGGTGCCGCGCGCTTCACTCTTCCCCGGGGCCCACCGAGGGTCCCGGGGGAGGAGAAGACCGATGTGCCGGATGTGCGAGGAACCGGAGAGAATCGCCGGGCAGCAGTACCTGAGCGAGGTGCTGGAACGGGTCCGGGAATACGGCTGGTGCATCCAGGGCGTGCTGGGCACCGGAAACCGCCCGCCCTGGGCGTACACCCTCGGCCTGCTCGGGCATGGCCTGCCCGAGCTGGTCGTCACCGGGCTGGCGCCGCATCCGGCCGCCGCCCTGCTGACCGAAGCCGCCGACCGAGCCTTGACCGGGGGGCCGCCCGAACCAGGCGAACGCCTTGCCCTGCGCGGTCATCCGGCGCTGGAAGCCGTGGCTCTCGCTGCCCCGGCCGCCCACCTGCACTTCGCGGTGGCCTTGTACGGCCCGGAAATCCAGGCGATCCAGCTGGTGTACGCGGACTCCACGGGAGTGTTCCCGTGGTCCGCGCTCTACCGCGCGGGCCAGGGCGGTCAGCCGGTACTGGGGGAGCGTCACGATGGCTGACCGGCAGCGTTTTCCTTGGCGGGCAAGGGATCGACGTGCACCTTGGCGGCCGCGCGCGCCGCGTCCGGGGCGGTCTCCGGTAGCGTTCCTCGCACGCTTGGCCGCACGCTTGGCCGCACGCTTGGCCGCACGCTTGGCCGCACGCTTGGCCGCACGCTTGGCCGCACGGTCCGGGCGTTCGCCCGCGACCCGGCCCGCGCGGCCGACGCCCCCGGGCACCGCCGGTCACCCGCATCCGGCACCTGCGACGCCCGCGCCCGCAACCACCGTCCGCCGGGAATCCATGCGGCACCCCGCCGTGCGGCGGACTGCGCCGTCCGGAATGCGGCACCTTGCCGCGCACGCCGCTTCACCCGGCCCGTCACCGAACCGTGCCGGTCCGCGGCCGTCGCGAAGTATCCGGAACCCAGGTGGCTCAGGCCTTCGCCGGTGGCCCGCCGTTGTGCAGGCTGGTTCCGGGGACGAGGCGGCTGATCGCGTCCTCCATGTGCGCATCCAGCAGCCCCAGGGCGGTGACCTCGTCGCCCGCGCGCAGGGCCTCGATGATCCGCGTGTGCTCGTCCACCCGCTCTTCCACGCGCTGGTAGGTGCTCTGCAGCAAGGTCAGGCACATGCGGGTCTCGATCAGCAGCGTGCGAGCCATCCGGATCAGGCGCTTGCTGCCGGAGGCCTCGATCAGCGCCTCGTGGAAGCGAAGGTCCGCAGTGGACAGTGCGGAGGGATCGTCGTCGCCCGCGGCAGCGGCCATCTCGGCCACGGCCTGTTCCAGGGCGGTCGCCGCCTCCTCGCGGTCGCCGCCGCGCAGCACGCGCAGCAGCGCGGTGCGTTCCACCGCGGTCCGGGCGAGGTAGATGTCGTACACGTCGGTCGGTTCGAGGTCGATCACGAACAGGCCCCGATGCCGCTCGCTGCGCAGCAGCCCCTCCGACACGAGGTGCTGCATAGCCTCCCGCAGCGGGCCACGGGAAACCTGGAACCGAGCGGCGAGATCGGTTTCACCGAGCTGGGTGCCCGGCGGCAGGACACCGTTCATGATCGCTTCGCGCAGCTGGCGCGCGATCACGGTGGCGGTCGACTCCCGGCTCACCGGTTCGATACCGGGCAGGGCGGCCATGGCTCAGCCCCTCACCCGGAACAGCGCGCCCAGCGAACGGACGAGCCGGGTCGAGCCGGTCAGCCGCAGGCCTTCCCAGATGGTCACCTGGTTCGCGGTGAGCACCGGTTTGCCCAGCTTCTGCTCGATCTCGGTGATCTCGCCGAGCGTGCGCATCGCGGTGTCGGGCACGAGCACCGCCTCCGCGTCCGGGTGATCGTGGCGCACCGCGAGGTCCACCACGGCCTCCGGGGACAGCGTGCCGACCTCGGCTGCGGTGTCGATGTCCGCGCTCGACACGGACAGCACCTCGACGCCGCCCGCGGCGAGGAAGTCCACGAACAGCCGGGCCACGTCAGCCGGGTAGCTGGCGGCGACCGCGACCCGCCGCACACCGATCGCCTGCGCCGCGTGCACAAAGGCGAACGAGGTGCTCGAAGCCGGGACGCCTGCGGCCGCCGCCAGCTGGTCGGCCTGGTCGCGGGCGCCGTCCCAGCCGTACACGAAGCTGCCGGAGGTGCATGCCCAGATCACCGCGTCCGGTGCGTGCTTGGCGAGCAGTCCGGCGCCCTCGGCGAGCCGGGCCTCGCTGCCGAGGTCCAGCAGCTCCGGTACGGCATGCAGATCGGTGCCGTAGATGTGCGCGACCGGCAGCCGGATGTCGCCCTCCGCGACGTCCGTCCCGCCGAGCAGCTGCTCCGCGAGCGGGTAGTCGTCCTCGGCCGCATGGTCGGGGTAGATGAAGCCGATCGTGGTCACGAAACCTCCGGAGTACGCAAATTGTCGACAATCTTACCGGTGCCGGTCCTGCTCGGCCGTGCCGGTCCGCGTGGGTGGCTTACGGGGTGGTTCAGGAGACCTCCCGCAGCCAGCCGCCCGGTCCGACGATCGGCAGCCGCATCCGGCGCAGGCAGGCCCACATGGTCAGCTGATTCGCGGTCAGCACGGGCTTGCCGAGTGCCTTCTCCAGCGGTTCGATCAGATCGAACGTGGGGAGGTTGGTGCAGCTGACGAAAATGGCCTCGGCCGCACTGTGGTCGGCGGCCAGGATCCGCTCGGCGATGGTGCGGTAGCCGACCTTCCAGATTCCGCCACCGAGACCGAGGTGGTCGCTGGCGACCGTGCGCACGCCCAGTTCGGTGAGGAAATCGTGGAGCTTGCCGGTCAGATCGGCGTCGTAGGGGGTGAGTACGGAAACCCGGTGCAGGTCCAGTCGCTGCAGGACCTCGGCGAGCGCGCCTGAAGTGGTCACCGCGTCGGGCGCGCCGGCGTCGCAGATGGCTTTGGTGAGGGAGCGTTCGTAATCGACGCCGTTGACGAAGCTGCCGGAGGTGCACAGGTAGGCGACCACTTCGGGCTCCACGTGCAGGATGTCGCGCGTGGCGGCGGCCAGGTGCCTGCGGTCGCTGACCAGTTGCGCCATTTCCATGCTGACCGGGACCGGTTCGTACGGGGTGCGGGCGAGATGCAGCGACACCTCCATCGGCACCCAGCGCCAGAGCTCGCGCTCGAGCGCCAGATCGAAAGGGGCGATCACCCCGATGCCACGCTGGGCCAACGGGCCTTCGAACGCGAGGAAGTCCAGATCCACGGCTCAGCCTCCGGAATACGCCGGTGCAGATGACACGTCCGGTGCTCCGGGGGTCGTTCCTCGGATTGTTGACAATCATACGAGCCACTTCTACGGTGTCAATGTGCTCGCCTCGGAAATCCCTGTGCTGACGGTGCTCTGCGGGGCAGACTCACCACCGGACATGGCTGCAGTCGAATCGGCCGCCGTGGTTCGTTACACCGATGCGCGCGGGCTGGCGGACGCGCTGCGCGGTGCCGACGCGTTGTTCGTCTACGACTTCCTCTCCACCGCGGTGCCCGGTGCCTGGCCCGCGGCGGACCGGTTGCAGTGGCTGCACATCGCCGGCGCCGGGGTGGATCCCGTGCTGTTCCCGGAGTTGCAGGAAAGCGACGTGGTGCTCACGAACTCGCGCGGGGTGTTCGACGACGCCATCGCCGAGTATGTGCTGGGCGTGGTGCTGGCCTTCGCGAAGGACTTCGCGCGGTCGCTCGATTTGCAGCGCGCCACGACCTGGCGGCATCGGGAGAGTGAGCGGATCGCCGGGCGTCAGGTGCTCGTGGTCGGTACTGGGCCGATCGGGCGGGCCATCGCGCGGCTGCTGCGTGCGGCCGGAATGCAGGTGTCAGGCTCCGGGCGGCGGGCGCGCACCGGTGACCCCGACTTCGGTGTGGTGCGCGATTCCGGTGAGTTGCCGCAGTACCTCGGCGAATTCGATTACGTGGTCGCGGTCGCGCCGCTCACCGCGCAGACCAAGGGCATGTTCGGCGCGGAGGCGTTCGCCGCGATGAAGCCGTCCGCGCGGTTCGTCAACGTCGGCCGTGGCGAGCTGGTGGTCACCGCCGAACTGGTCGCGGCGCTGCGCGCCGGCGAGATCGCGGGTGCCGCGCTGGATGTGTTCGAGACCGAGCCGCTGCCCCCGGACAGTCCGCTGTGGACGATGCCGGGCGTACTGGTCTCCCCGCATATGTCGGGGGACTTCACCGGCTGGCGACGCACCCTGGTAGAGGTGTTCACGGCGAACTTCCGGCGCTGGTGTGCCGGCGAGCCGCTGCACAACGTCGTGGACAAACGGCTCGGATACGTGCCGTCCGAACCACAGGGAGCTGCGGGATGAGTGACCGGGAACTGACCGCCAGCGAACTCGTGGCCGCGTATGCGACAGCGGAGCTGTCGCCGGTGGAGGCGACCGAGAACGCGTTGCGGGCCATCGAGGAACGGGATGGCGAGCTGCACGCGTACTGCCTGGTCGACGCGGATCGCGCGCTGGAGCAGGCGAAGGCGGCGGAGATCCGCTGGCGGGACGGCAACCCGATCGGCTGGCTCGACGGCGTGCCCGCGTCCATCAAGGACATGTTCCTCACCCAGGGCTGGCCCACGCTGCGCGGGTCGACGAGCATTCCGCGGGGACAGCCCTGGGATGTGGACAGTCCGGTGATGGCGCGGATGCGCGAGGCCGGCCTCGTCGTGCTGGGCAAGACGACCACGCCGGAGATCGCCTGGAAGGGTGTCACCGACAGCGCGCTCACCGGGATCACGCGCAATCCGGCCGACCCGAGCAAGACCGCGGGCGGTTCGAGCGGGGGCAGCGCGGCGGCCGTCGCGGCGGGAATGGGTGAACTGTCGGTGGGCACCGACGGCGGTGGCTCGGTGCGCATCCCCGCTTCGTTCTGCGGAATCGTCGGGATGAAGCCGACGCACGGCCGGATTCCGCTGTACCCGGCGAGTCCGTTCGGACCGCTCTCGCACGCCGGCCCGATGGCCCGCAGCGTCGACGACACCGCACTGCTGCTCGACGTCCTGGCGACGCCCGACCACCGCGATCCGGCCGGGCTGGCTCCACCGGTGAGCACCTATCGCGAAGCCGTCCGACGCGACGTGCGTGGTCTGAACGTGGCGTACTCGCCCACTCTCGGCTACGTGACCGTGGACCCTGAAGTGTCCGCGATCGTTGCCGCCGCCGTACGTGCGCTCGACGACGCCGGTCTGCAGATCGAGGAAACCGACCCGGGTTTCGCGGATCCGAAGCCCGCCTTCGACGTGCTGTGGTCCACCGGTGCGGCCAAGCTGCTCGACTCGTTCCCGGACGGCAGCGCCGGCCGCGTCGACCCCGGTCTGCGGCGCGTGTGGGAAAAGGGCCACACCTTCTCCGCGGGCGACTACCTGGACGCCACTGCGGAACGCGCCGCGCTCGGCATCCTGATGGGCGAGTTCCACACCCGCTACGACGTGCTGCTCACCCCGACCATTCCGATCCCGCCCTTCGAAGCAGGCCACGACGTTCCACCCGGCAGTGGTCTGACCGAGTGGCCGGAGTGGACGCCGTTCACCTACCCGTTCAACATGACCCAGCAACCGGCGATCAGCGTGCCCGCCGGGCGCACGTCCGCGGGCCTGCCGGTCGGGCTGCAGATCGTCGGCCCGCGTCACTCGGACGATCTGGTGCTGGCCGTGGCGAAGCTGCTGGAGGAGGTTCGCCCCTGGATCACCCACTGACCCAGGAGGATCGCCGTCTCGCGGCGGCTGAGGCTTCCTGCGCGGGTTCCGTGCGCGCCAGGCGCCCGTGCCGGTGGACGAATTGTGCCGAGTCCCGGAAGGTTGCCCGTCGGTGTGGCAGGCTGGCGAGCATGACCGAGTTCGCAACGCCGATCGGGGACCGCTGGTTCGAGGACTATCCGCTCGGGGCGGTGTACGAGTTCGGGGAAGCCACCGTCACCGAGGAGGAGATCGTCGAGTTCGCGCGGCAGTTCGATCCGCAGAGCTTCCACGTCGATCCGACCGCGGCGAAGGCCGGGCCGTTCGGCGGGCTGGTGGCCAGTGGCTGGCACACCTGCGGGCTGATGATGCGGATGTTCGCCGGGCACTACCTGTCCACGGTGGCCAGCCTCGGCAGTCCGGGCATCGACGAACTGCGCTGGCCACGACCGGTGCGGCCGGGCGATCGCCTGCGCATGCGAGCCACCGTCACCGAGACGCGGCCCTCGAAGTCCAAGCCGGATCGCGGCCTCGTGCGCACCCGCCTGGAACTGTTCAACGGCGAGGACGACCTGGTGTTCAGCGCTACCGCGGTGAACTTTTTCGCGGTGCGGCCCGCTGCCCGAGGATAGTCCACAAAGGACATTACGCCCGCGGGTGACGGCCGGGGTAGCACCTGCGGGCGACCGGGCGGCATGGCAACCGGGACAACGGGTTGCGATGGCTTGTTGCCGGATACCGGAGCGCCGGGGCCAGCAGGGACGGGGCCAGCTGAGCCGGTCAGGCTCAGCGCAGCCCGGTGGCCCCTTCCAATTCGGCCAGCGCCGTGTCCAGATGGGTCAGGATCCGCTGCAGGTGGGGGACGCTGCGGCGGCAGCCGGTGATGCCGAAGTCCAGGTTGTCGCCGTTGCTGGTCAGGGTGATGTTGAGGGCTTGGCCGTCGAGCAGGACCGAGGCCGGGTAGATGCCGTCCAGGGCGGCGCCGTTCCAGTACATCTGGGTGCGTGGGCCGGGGACGTTGGAGATCACCAGGTTGAATGGCGGACGCGTGTTCGACACGACGCCGGGGATCGGGGAGATGCCCAGCGCGGCCACGTTGATCCCGGACAGCAGCAGGGTCTGCAGCGGCGACAGTTGTGAGAACAGCTTCTTCCCGTTGGACATCGACGCGGAGATCCCGGCCAGCCGGTCGGCGGGGTCGGGCAGGTCGGTGGCCAGGTTGCAGAGCAGGGCGCCGATGTTGTTGCCGGTCGCCTCCTGGGCGTCGCGGCGGCGCAGGGACACCGGCACCATCGCGACCAGCGGGGCATCCGGCAGCGCGCTCTGCTCGATGAGGTAGTCGCGCAGCGCGCCGGCGCACATCGCGAGGACGACGTCGTTGCGGGAGGTGCCGGCGGCGGTCGCGATCGCCCGCACGCGTTCGAGCGGCCAGGACTGTGCGGCGAACCGGCGCGCGCCGCCGATCGGCACGTTCAACATGGTGCGGGGGGCTTGCATCGGCAGCGTGAGGCGGTGCTCGCGGAACGCCTCGCGCGCCACCTTCGCCGCGGCCGGGGCGATTCCGGTGAGCTGCCCGAAAGTCTTTCCCGCCGCGTCGAAAAGGGAACTCGGGGCACGGTTGTTGCGGCTCCGGCCGGTTTCTCCGCGGCTGCCCCACGGCGGCGGGCAGTCCAGGTCCGCCGGGTCGTCCGACAGGGTGCCTTGCATGTGCCGCACCGCGGAGACGCCGTCCATCAACGAGTGGTGGATCTTCGAGTACATCGCGAACCGGCCGTCACGAAGACCCTCGATCAGGTGGAATTCCCAGAGCGGACGGTGCCGGTCCAGCAGGGTGCTGTGCCAGCGCGAGGCCAGCTCCAGCAGCTCGCGGATCCGGCCCGGCTGCGGCAGCGCGGAATGGCGGAAATGGTAGTCCAGCTCCAAATCGGTCTCGGTGGACCAGCGCAGATGGCCCACCGTGTTCACCGGACGACTTGGCCGCCGCCGGAACACACTGCGCATGTTGTCCGATTCCAGCAGCGAACGGCGCAGTTCGCGCAGATAGTCCTCGCCCGCTCCGTCCGGTTTGCGGAACAGCTGCAACCCGCCCACGTGCATCGGATGCTCGCGGGTTTCGACCATCAGGAACATCGAATCGGTCACGGGCATCATCGGCATTTCCGGTCACCCTTTCGCGCGGGACGGGACTCCGCGCCCCGGCCCGAGTCTACGCACGCCCGAATCCCGCCGGGGCGCCGCGATTCCGCCGCGCGCCGGAAAAACTCCGGCTGACCAGCACGCACCCGGTGCTGCGGTGACGTGTCGGAGAGCGCGCGCCGGTGCCGGATACCATCGCTGGCGTGGCAGGACGGACTGGAGCTCAGCAGCTTGTGGACGCGCTCACGGCTCTCGGGACCGAGGTGGTGTTCGGCCTGCCGGGAGTGCACAACCTGCCGCTGTGGGAGGCCTTGGCGGAGACCGGGATCCGCGTCATCGGCGTGCGGCACGAGCAGACCGCGGGGTTCGCCGCGGACGGTTATGCCCGCCGGACCGGGAAACTCGGCGTCGCGCTGGTGAGCACCGGCCCCGGTGCGGCGAACACGCTCGGCGCGGTCGGCGAGGCGATGGCGTCCGCGGCGCCGGTGCTCGTGGTGGCCACGGACATCCCGTCCACGCTGCGCCGGCCCGGGGTGGTCCGCGGGGTGCTGCACGAGACCGCCGACCAGCAGGCGATGTTCGCGCCGGTGACCAAGGCCGGCTTCACTGTGCACCGCGCGGACCAGATCGGCACCACGGTGCACCGCGCGGCGCGGCTCGCCCTGCAGCCGCAGACCGGACCGGTCTACCTCGGCATCCCGATGGACTACCTGCGCGAGGTCACGCCGCCGCGGGAACCACCGGCGCCGCCCGCCGAACGCGTGCTCGACCTGCCGGATCTGCCCCGCGCCGCGGCGTTGCTCTCCACTGCCCGCCGTCCGCTGATCTGGGCGGGTGGCGGGGCACTGCGTGCCGAAGCGGGCGAGGCGATCGGCAAGCTCGCCGAGCGGCTGGCCGCGCCGGTGCTCACCACGTTCGGCTCGCGTGGCCTGCTGCCGCTCGAACATCCTTGCCTGGCCCCGAATCCGGTGCACGCGCCGGAGGTCGGCCAGCTGTGGGACGAGGCGGACGTGGTGCTCGCCATCGGCACCGACTTCGACGGCCTGATGACGCAGAACTGGCTGATGCCCGCGCCGCCGCGGCTGATCGCGGTGAACGTGGACGCCGGGGACGCGGCGAAGAACTACCGCCCGGACGTCACGCTCGTCGGCGACGCGCGCCGCGTGGTCGAATCCCTGCACCCGGAACCCCGTCCGGGGCTGGCCGAGCTGACCGCGCGGCTGGCCGGGATCGGCCGCCGGGTGCGCCGGCGGATCCGCGACGAGGACCCGCACGCCGCGGACTTTCTGTCCACTTTGGAGGAAGTGCTGCCGCCGGATGCCATGCTGGTCACCGACATGTGCGTGGCGGGCTACTGGATCGGCGGGTTTCACCGGGTCCGCGGTCCGCGCCGGCTGGCCTATCCGATGGGCTGGGGCACGGTCGGGTACGGCTTTCCGGCGTCGATCGGCGCCGGCGCGGCGGCCGAGGCGGCGCGGGGCGGGCGCGTCCTGTGCGTGACGGGTGACGGCGGATTCCTTTACGGGGTAGGGGATCTGGCCACGCTGGCGGAGGAGCAGCTGCCGGTCACCGTGGTCGTCGTGGACGACGGCGGCTACGGCATGCTGCGCTACGACCAGGACGCCGAGGGGGTCGCGCGCCGCGGAGTGGACTGGGACAGCCCGGACTTCGTCGGCCTGGCCCGGTCGTTCGGAGTGCACGCGGACCGGGTGTCCGGGTTCGGCCGCGCGTTCCGCAGGCTGCTGGGCGAATTCGTGGAATCCGACGAGCCGAACGTGCTGGTGGTGCGTGCGAAGCTGAAGCCGCCGCTGAACGCTTCGCCCCGCTGGTACCGCAAAGAGCGCGGCTGAGCCGGCCGTCTGGCCCACTGTGCACGGCGTCTGCCCCGGGGAAGACGGTTTACGGCCGCACCCGAGTCCCGTAGCCTTCCACTATCCGAACAGTTCGTCTCACAGAGTGGGAGGATGACATGTCGCCCAAGGACGTGTACACCCACGGGCACGGTGAAGTCGTCGTGCGCAGTCACGCGGCTCGGACCGCGGCGAGTTCGGCCGCCCACCTCCTGCCGCTGCTCCGGCCGGGGCTGGATCTGCTCGACGTCGGGTGCGGCCCCGGCAGCATCACCGTCGACCTCGCCGAGGCAGTCGCCCCTGGGCGGGTGCGCGGTGTCGAGATCACCGACGCGGCCCTGCCGGAGGCGCGGAAGAACGCCGAACAGCGCGGGGTGGCCGTGGAATTCGCGGTCGACGACGCCTACCGGCTGTCCGATCCGGACGACAGCTACGACGTCACCCACGCTCACCAGGTGCTCCAGCATCTGTCCGACCCGGTCGCCGCGCTCCGCGAGATGCGGCGGGTGACCCGTCCTGGCGGCGTGGTGGCGGTTCGCGACGCCGACTACGCGGCGTTCACCTGGTGGCCCGGTGACGAACGGCTGGACACCTGGCTCAAGCTGTATCGCGCGGTGGCGCACGGCAACAACGCCGAGCCCGACGCGGGCCGCCGGTTGCTGTCCTGGGCGCACGAGGCGGGTTTCACCGAGGTCACGTCGTCGGCTTCGGTCTGGTGCTACGCCACTCCCGAGGAGCGGGCGAGCTGGGGCGGCATGTGGGCGAAACGGATCTATTCCGCCGTGGGCGAGATGGCGGTCGAACGCGGGCTCGCCACTCCGGCCGAGCTGGACGCGATCTCCCAGGCCTGGCAGGAGTGGGCGGCCCACCCCGACGGCTGGCTCATGATCCCGCACGGCGAACTGCTCGCCCGCGCCTGAGCCCGAAGCGGCTGTTCACCGTGGACTGAGCAAGGCTGTGAAGGGGCCCTTCACGGACTCAGAGTCTGTGAAGGGCCCCTTCACAGCCTTTGCCCCGGGCAGTCTGAAGAGTTGGAACGGCGCAACGCCGGCCTTCGCAACCTCGACGACCTGCCCAGCGACGATGATCGCCCGGAGCACACGGCGCTCCGTCTGCCGGACTTTGCTTGACGTACGGGGTTCACGGGATCCGCACCATGGCTGCGCGCGGCCAGTGGTCCAGGCCACGATCGATCTCGGCCTGGCGGATCGCGCGCAGCTGCGGACCCTGCTCTTCGGGCGGTAGCAGACGGAAACCGAGTCGTACGTAGTACGGCCCGTTCCACGGCACGTCGACGAACGTGGTGAGGGTGAGGCCGGGAAGTCCGCGCGCGGCGGCCCATGTGCCGACGGTTTCGATCAGCCGCCTGCCCAGTCCACGGCGGGAGTGTTCCGGAAGGATCGAAACCTGTTCCAGGTGACCGAATCCGTCCACCTCGGCGGCCACCGCGTACCCCACCGGGCAGCCGTGCGCCTCGTACACCCAGCAGCGGCCGTCGGACTGGTACTCGCCCAGTTCCGCGGGGGAGGGCGGGGCGTCATCGGCGATCGCGGTCATTCCGATGGCCCGGAACGGTGCGCCTGCCGCGCGTTCCAGTTCGGTCAGCAACGGCAGTTCGGCGAGAGTGGCGAGGCGGATCACCCGTCCTTCCTACTGCGAATCCTCTTCACCCGCGCGGTTATCCGGGACAAGAAACGGCGTAAGCAACCCGGGTTGCACAGCATCCGCGAGGGAGACCCCCTCGGCTTCGCCGACGTCGAGTACGCGGTAGTGCCCGCGCCCGGCGGCGATCGGTGCCAGTACGGTCAGCAGCCCGGCTCTCCGTTGGAAGAGCGACTGTTCCACGACGATCCCGGTCAGCCCGTCCCGGCGTACGGCGACCGTCGCGCGGGCCAGTGAGCCTGAGCGCGTGACGAGGTACCGGCCGGTGATCGCGTGTCCGAGCGTGCGGTAACGGTCGAGGCCGATCAGGACGGCGAACGGCAGCAGCACGGGAGCCGCCTGCCACGGCCAGTTCGGCAGCACGCCCAGCTGTGCCAGCCCGAACAGCGCTGCGGCGAGGACCAGCACACCGGCGACCGCGCGGGTGATCCGCCGGGTCCGGGCACGTCGGGGGTGCCGGGTGAGCGGCACGCTCGCGAGGTCTTCGCCGATGACGGCGGCGGCCACTTCGTGGGCACGGGCGACCGGGGCGGGCGGCAGCAGCAGGCCACCCCCGCGATCGGCCTCGTGCAGCCCGGTGGCCATCGCGACGCACTTGGCGCCGCCGACCATTCGCAGCGGGAACGGTTCCTTCAGCTCGGCGCCCCGCAGCCGGTTCTCCTCGATGGACACCGAACGCGTGGTCACCAGCCCACGGCGGATGTGCAGGGTGCCGCCGGGTTCCCTGGCGAGCCGGAAGTTCCAGTAGGACAGCGCATATCCGCCGACCGACAGCACCGATACGAGCGCCAGCAGGCTCACCGCGGCGATCAGCACGGTGAGCCACACGGGCTGTTCGAGCGCGCGCCGGGTGAGTTCGCGGATCGGGCCGTAGCGGGCCGGGTCGAAGTGCAGTTCGTGCGCGAAATGGTAGGTGGCACCGAGGACCGCGCCGACCACGGCGATCCCGGACAGCGTGAACGGCGCGTACCGCAACCACCGTTTGTCGACGGTGGCGAGGACGGTCTCCGCCGGGGGCTCCTCCTCGGTGACCGGTTTGCGGTGCAGCAGCAGGGTTCTCAGCCGCGCGGCTTCGGACCGGGTGACCGCGTCGAGGATCAGCTCCTCCTTGCCCGGCCCCTTGCCGTGGGCATGCCGCCCGGTGCCGATTCGTACGGCGGCAAGGGAGAAAAGCCGGTGTTTCGGTTCCGAAACCACGTCCACGGTGCGGATTCGGTCGCGTGGCACGGCGCGGTGCTTGCGCAGCACCAGCCCGGTGCGCCATTCCGCTTGAGTCTCGGTGATGCGGTAGCGCGAGGTGAGGCAATGCGAAATGCCGAAGGCCACGGTCACGCCGGTGGCGACAAGGCCGATCCACTGCCAGTAGCTCCCGTGCCCGAGGAACAGCGCGCCGGCGAGCACCGGCAGCGAACGGACCACGTCCAGTACCGGGCGGATCAGCAGCATCCGCCGGTCGAGCCGGCGCCACGGGGCCTGCGCACTGCCCTCGGCGGCAACCGGCGCGGACGGTGCCCGCGTGTTCACGTCGCGTCCCCCGGCACGGCCTGGGTGGTCCGGGTCAGCTCGTCGGCCAGCGCGACCGCCCGGTCGTGGTCGAGCCCGGAGATCCGCAGCGCCCCGGCGGCGGACGCGGTGGTCACGGTGATCCGGGACAGCCCGAACAGCTGCTCCAGCGGCCCCCGTTCCACGTCCACGGTCTGGATCCGCGAAATCGGCGCGATCCGCCATTCCTGCTTGAGCCAGCCCGACTGGGTGTAGACCGCCTCCCCGGTCACCTCCCACCGGTGCACGCGGTAGCGCCACAACGGCATCACGAGCAGGTGCAGCGGGGCGAACACGCAGCAGAGCACCAGTGTCACCGACAGCCACGACGGCGGGTCGCCCACCATCGACAGGGCCACCGCCTGGCCCGCGATCAGCACCAGCCAGCCTGCCCCCGCGGACGCCGCCCAATGGCCGATGGCCTTCCGGCTCACCCGATGCCCGGGTGGCCGAAGGCGTAGTCGCAATACGGGACTTTCCGCTTCGCTCACCTGCACAGAGTGCCCGAATCGGGGTCGCCGTGGCCACGACAAGTGTCACGGACCCCTGATCCGCGGGGCCGTCCGGCTGCGGCGGGTTACTATTTTCGTCGCGGACGGGATGGAATCGCCGTCGCGGCGCGTTGTACGTCGATACGTCCGCGCACGACAGCGAGCAGCAGGAGGATTCCGGTGGGATTCGATCCCGAGGAACTGTATGAGGTGGACTCGGACGTCCCCGACCTGGACGGAGCCGTGCTGCTGCACTTCTTCGAAGGTTTCATGGACGCTGGCTCGGCCGGGCGGCTGGTCACCGAGCACCTCACCGGCGAGATGACGCACCGGGTGATCGCCCGGTTCGACGTGGACCGCCTGATCGACTACCGCGCGCGCCGCCCGTCGATGATCTACGACGTGGACCACTGGGCCGAATACGAGGCCCCCGAACTGGTCGTCCGCCTGCTGCACGACGGGGACGGCACGCCGTTCCTCCTGCTGACCGGTCCGGAGCCGGACCGGGAGTGGGAGCTGTTCGCCGCCGCTGTGCGCCGCCTCGTCGAGCGCTGGGGAGTGCGGCTGACCGTGGGCTTCCACGGGATCCCGATGGGCACTCCGCACACCCGCCCGCTCGGCGTCACCGCGCATGCCACCCGTGCGGCTCTGCTCGGCGAGCACCAGCCGTTGCCCAACCGGATCCAGGTGCCGGGCAGCATGGCCGCGCTGCTGGAGTACCGGTTCGGCGAATGGGGGCTGGACGCGCTGGGCATCGCCGCGCACGTGCCGCACTATCTCGCCCAGTCGACCTACCCGGCCGCGGCATGGCACTTGCTGCAGAAGCTCGGCGACGCGACCGCGCTGGCCCTGCCGGAGGGGGAACTGGCGTCGGCCGCCCAGGTGGCCAACGCGGAGATCGACCGGCAGGTCGCCGAATCCGACGAGGTCGCCGACGTGGTGCAGGCGCTGGAACGTCAGTACGACACGTTCACCGCCGCGTCCGGGCCGAGCCTGCTCGCCGAATCCCAGGAGCACCTGCCCACCGCGGACGAGCTGGGCAGCCAGTTCGAGCGGTTCCTCGCCGAACAGGACGGCGGAGAGCGCTGAGTCCTCACTCCGGCGGCCGCCTGCGGTAGGACAGCGCCGCGGACCGCACCGTCTGCCAGGCCCACCAGAGCCGCCTCGTCATGATCGCCACGCTGGACATGGTGGGGACACTACGTTGCCGGGAGGCGGCGTGGTGGAGTGCGTCGGATGACGATCGGGCGCCGGGCTCGCGCCGTACACTGTGGACACTTCGGTTACCCGTGGGTAGAACGGGGGGTCCCGCCCCGTACCGGGGTGGTTCGGCTATCGTCCGTGAATGAGCCAGCAGCGCCAAGATCGTTTCACGGCAAGGAATCTCGGCCCCGCGGTGCGCCGGAGGGCGGCACTGGCGCTGCGCCGGGCGGCCACCCGGCTGGACGACCCCTATCCCGGCCGGCTGCACGAGCTGGAGCAGGAACTCCGCCGCATGCGCGCGGAACTGCACACCGAGATCGTCCGGCAGGGCGACCGGGTGCTGGACCGGGTGGTGGAGTTCGAGATCCGCAGCCGCCGCGACATCGTCTACGCGGGTGATCAGGATGCGGCCTTGCAGAGCAACGTGTTCGCCAGGGAGAACCTGATCGGCGCGAAGCATTTCGGCCACCCGAAGGAGACCCTGCAGTACGCGCTGTCGCTCGCGCCGCGTGGCGGGATGGCGCTGGAGTTCGGGGTGGCTTCGGGGAACACACTGCGGACCATCGCGACCGCGCGCGGCGGCATCGAGGTCTACGGCTTCGATTCCTTCGACGGCCTGCCCGAAGCATGGCTCAACGGCATGCCGGCGGGCGCGTTCGCGCGCGACGACCTGCCGGAGGTCCCCGGTGCCGAACTCGTCGTCGGGCTGTTCTCCGACACGCTCGGCGAATTCCTGGACAGGCACCCCGGACCGGTGGATTTCCTGCACGTGGACAGCGATCTCTACAGCTCCGCGAAGACCGTGCTCGACCTCGTCGGCCCGCGGCTGCAGGTCGGCAGCATCGTGCACTTCGACGAGTTCTTCAACTTCCCCGGCTGGCAGCGGCACGAGTACCGGGCCTGGCTGGAACACGTGGACAAGACCGGGGTGTCCTACGAGTACGAGGCCTACACCTACAACGACAACCAGGTCACCGTCCGGATCACCGGGCTGGGCTGATCAGGGCGGGAAGCACCCGGGCCGGTTGACCGGTCCGATGGCGGGCAGCACGAGGCCGCAGAGGTAGCCGTCGACCCAATGCCCGTTGCCGCTGAGGTTCGTGGCCAGCCGGACGAACGGGGCGAGCGTGCGCACACTCTGCGCGAGGGAGTCCTGGTTGCGGTGCAGCATCGAGGTGAGCTGGTCCAGCTGGGTGAGCGTGGGGGCGAGGTCGCGGTCGTTGTCGCCGACGAGGCCGGACAGCTCGGCGGCCAGCCGGCGCGACCCGTCCAGCAGCGCGGAGATCGCCGACTCGCGGCGTCGCACCTCGGCGAGCAGCTGATTGCCGTCGGTGAAGAGCCGGGCGACCTCGGCGTCCCGGCCGGCGAGCGTGGCCGAGACGGTGCGGGTGCCCGCGAGCAGCCGGCTGAGCTGTGAGTCCCGGGACGCAAGGGAATCGGCGAGCCGGGATAGTCCGGAGAGTGCTTTGCGCACGTCGGCCGGGGTGTGCGCGAGGGTGGTCGCGATCGTCTGGAAGGCAAGGGAAAGCTGATCGGTGTTGATGCGGTCCACCGTCGAGGAGAGCTGGTGGAACGCGGGCAGCACGTCGTAGGGAACGGTCGTTCTGGCGCGCGGGATCGGCACGCCCGGGTCGAGCTGATCGCGCCCGGCCGGCTCGAGCGCGAGGTACTTCTGGCCCAGCAAGGTCTTCAGCCGGATCGACGCCGTGGTGGTGTCGCCGAGCCAGGCGCCGGACACCCGGAACGAAACCCGCGCCGACGCGCCGTCCAGCGCGATCGCGGACACCCGCCCCACCCGTACGCCCGCGATTCGCACGTCGTCGCCGGTCGCTAGACCGGCCGTTTCACTGAATTCGGCGGCGTACCCGGTGCCGTCTCCGATGATCGGAAGACTCCGCCCGTGCAACGCCGCGACGATCCCCAGCAGGAGCACGGTCAGCCCGACGAGCGCCGTGTGCACAGGGTGGCGGGCTGTGCTCACAGCGTGCATGGTGGCCCACCCGCGTGAGTGAGGCCAGTCACGCCACTCGAACGGACGCCCCGGCCCGCACGTCCACCGGAGGTCCACAAAGGACAACGTTCCGCGTCACCGCCCGGACCCCCGTGGCGGGGGCGTGACCGGAGTCATCGGAACATCCGGCGCCGGAACGTCGTTGTACGAGGTAGCACCAGCGCGGGAAAACCTTCCGCGCCGCTGCCGAACGGGGAGGAGCCATCATGCGAGACCAGAGCACCGGACTGCACCCGGCACCGGACCTCGTCACCGACGAAGCCGACACCACCGCGCAGGAAGCCCGCCGCCACAAGGCCGCGCTGGCCGTGGCCGCCCAGGCCAAGGACGCCGAGGAATGCGCAATGTTGCTGGACATGCTCGGCCTGCACACTCGCGGCGGGAGCCGCACCGAGGTGGCCTGATTTTCGGGGCCTGACTTTCACGGCCTGACTTTCACGGCCTGACCTCGGAAACTCGGCCGCCCGTCGCATTCGGGTAACGGGGGGGGCGGCTGTGCATATGGTCGGCCCCTGCCGTCTTGGCCGCGGCGGGGGGTGTTCGAGTTGTGCTTGTGTCGCGCGGTCTGGGGTGCGGTTTCGGCTTGGCCGGGCCGGATGTGATGGGGGTTCGGCCGGGTTTCAGGGCTCGGCTGTGCTGGTCGCTGCCGGGCAGGGCTGGGCCGGGTGGGGGTTGGCCGGGCTCGGCGTGGTGTTCCGGTGGGTGACGGGTTCGTGGAGTCCGTCCGACAGTCCTGCCGCGGCGGTGTTCGGCCGCATCGATGTGCTGGTGCGATCTCGCGCAGGTCCCGTGGTGACGAGGTGGGGGCGCATCGATGTGCTGGTGCGATCTCGCGCAGATCCCGTGGTGACGAGGTGCGGGCGCGTTCGGGCGGAATTCTTTCCGGTCCGGTGTTCGGACGAGCAAGGGGCTCGGTCGGCCGGCGTCGTCCCGTCCGTCGGAGCGATCGGCGGATTCGGCAGGTGTGACCTGGTTTCTCGGTAGCGGCCTGCTGACGAAGAACTGCGCGTGTCTTTCCCCAGGGTCCCGGCAAAGTTGGTCGAGGACCCGTGATCAGCAGAAGGAGCCGTGGCTGCCGCGTCATCATCGACGGCGCCTGCCCTCTTCGTCGATCACGCCCGACCGCGGGCGATGCGGAGGTGTTCGAGATGCGCGACCACCTCGTGGTGTGCGCCGGACCTGTCCCGAGTCTGTGAAGGGGCCCTTCACAGACTCTGAGTCCGTGAAGGGCCCCTTCACAGACCTTTACAGTTCACAGACCTTCACGGACCTCTGCGGACCTTCACGGACCTTCGCCGTCTGCGCCCCCTCACACCGACTTTGCCGACACCCTGTGTCTTTCCCAGCCTGGGTGACCGGTGGCTTTCCGCCGTTTCGGCGACTGTCAGTGACCGCAGCGCGGCAGAGTGACGGTCTCGGCCACGACATCCCGGGCTCGCACATGGAGTGCCCCCGGTACCGAATCGATCCTTCGACCGTCTCCTCTGCCACGGCCGCCGTTCGATGCAGCGGCAGCACAGAGGTTTCGCCTGCGGGAAACCCCGCTCCGAACGCGCGGAGGAATTCCCGGCGCAGGCGCCCATTACCGGCGATTCACGGAGGAGTCGTGCGGCGCCTCGGGCAGGATCGGCGAGGGCGTTGTCCGAGCGTTGGTCCAGACGGCACCGGACTCTGTCATCGTTGTCAGCCGCGGGCACCCGGCCGGTCGCGCGGTGCGCTCCTTCGGACCCGAAGCAGGACCCCCACCAAATGGGGGTCATCCAGTGGGGTGAAAGCCGATCGGATGGTGCGGTCAAGACTGGGAAGACGCTGAGAATGACCGCGGTCGCGCCGCCGGGACGGGTATG
The DNA here is from genome assembly GCF_002564045.1 of Amycolatopsis sulphurea. NCBI lineage: Bacteria > Bacillati > Actinomycetota > Actinomycetes > Pseudonocardiales > Pseudonocardiaceae > Amycolatopsis > Amycolatopsis sulphurea. Next base: position 3,811,374 of record NZ_PDJK01000002.1, read on the forward strand.
CCGGGTGGAGACGGCGGGGTGATCGGCGGTAGCGTTTTGCTCTCAATGGGGGCTTGCTTCAGTGCGCCGTCACCCGTTGGGAGAAAAGTGGCCGGGATCGGCCACGGAACTGGGGGCATGAATGCAGGAGCCAGGGAGCGCAGTCTGCGGGGACTATCTGACACGCCAGCGTTGTGCGCTGGCCACCGCGTTGCGGCAGGGCCGGGGCAAACGCAGTTACCAGCTGGCCGAACACCTGGCCGCGGAGGGCGGGGTGCACCGATCCGACGTTCTCGCCGCGACCACACTGCTGCTGGCCTGCCGCGCGGTCCGCGACGGCGACACCGAAGCGGCGAGCCGGTTCACCCGGCGGTTGCGCGGGCTGGACAAGGGCAGCGTGGAATTGGTGCACCAGCTGATGTGGCTGGAAACCGGTCGTGAACAGGGCTGGCTGCCGCGGGCGCGGTACGACGCGTTGCTGGCCTACGCCCAGCGCGAGAACCGGTTCGACCTCGTGCGGCGGGCGGGTTCGATCCAGGCCCGGGAAGACGCGCCGTCGGGCTGGTGGGCGGATCTCGAACACCAGCTCGGGCCCTGGAACTGACCGGCGGAATCGGCGGTCAGTCCCATTCGATCCGGTGGAACAGGTCGGTGAGCTTCGCTCCGCGTGCCGGATTCGTGGCGGAAATCCAGGCGATCCGGCCGCGCAGATGTGCGCGGAAATCCGGGTGACCGGCGCGATTCTGCGGTGCCGGGCCGGTTTTCGCGCAGTTGTGGAGTACGGCGCGCAGTTCGTCGTACTGCGCGCGGGCGGCGGCGGGCGTCGCGTTCACCACGAGCCCGGCGACCCGTTGCTGCCGATACGCGGGGGTCACCGAGGTCTTGTCGTCGCGTAGCCGGAAACCCTCATCGGTGACGATCCGGCGGACTCCGGGCAGCAGCCGGTGGAGCGGCAGCCCGGCGTCGCCGGAGAAAGCCAGGTCGTCGGCGTAACGGGTGTAGTTCACGCCGAGGCTCGCGGCCAGGCCGGACAGCCGCCGGTCGAGATGGTGTGTCACCGCGTTTGCGACCGACGGTGACGAAGGGGCGCCCTGCGGCAGGTGGGTTCCGGCGAGCCGGCCGAGCGAACGGGCCCGGACGGGGGCCGCGCGCAGCACGTCCACGGGCGTCCGCGTGGTGAGGATTCCGGCGAGCGCGGCGCGAACGGCGGGAGGGTAACCGGCCAGCTCCAGCAGCGCACGCACGCGCGTCGCGGACACCGCCGGAAAGAAACCTTCGAGACCCATCCGCACCACCATTTCCTGCCCGGCGTGCGGTTGCGCGCAGGTGTGGATCGACCGGCCGCCGCGGAATCCGTGGGCGGCTTCGTGCACCGGCAGCGCGTCGAGCACGTGCCGGCGGACCCGGCGCTGCAGCTCGGCCAGCCGCGGTTTCGGCCGTTCGATCAGCCGCGCGCCGCCGGACGCGGTGGGAATCCAGTGATGGCAATGGTGCCGCAGCCGGGCGGGTGCGCGGCGATTCCAGCCGCGGGTGTCGGCGAACCAGCTCAGCTCACCCGGCGGGAGATCGAGGGCCGCGGCGCATTCGTCGAACGTCGTCCATCGCGCGACCGGCCAGCGCCACACCGGCATCGGCCCGAGCAGCGACGCGGAGGTGACTCTTTCTCCGTTCATCCGCGCGGTCTTGTACGCGGAGCGTGCCGCGTTCGCGTGGGGTGCGGTGTTTGCGTGCCGTACTGCTCCCCGGGGTTGCCCCGGAGTGGGTGGTGTTCCACCGGCTCACCTCCGCGTCGCCACGGCTCACCTTAGGCGAATCCGGGCACGGGTGACCGAGCGCACCCTCGACCCCGTGCCTTGTCTATAGCAACTCTTGCGCTATGGAAGCTCTGCCGGACGAGGTCGCCGATCTCGAACAGCTCACCCGGGTCCTGGTGGCCGTGGCCTGGGACAGTGCGCACGCCGCCCCGCGAGGGGTGACTTTCCCGCAAGTGCGGTTACTCGTCGTGCTCGACAGCCTCGGCCCGGTGCCGTGCTCACGGCTGGCCGAGGCGATGGGCGTGAACGCGTCTTCGGTCACCCGCCTGGCGGACAAGCTTGAGGCGCACGGCTACGTGACGCGGCAGGTGGATGCGCACCGCCGCACCGTGGTCACCCTTGAAACCACCGAGGCGGGCCGGTCCGTGGTAGCCGGTGTGCTCGACCGCCGTCACCGTGCACTGGCCGACTTGCTGGCCGAGCTGCCGGCGTCCCGGCGGCATTCGGTGACGCGCGCCTTACGCGATCTGGTGACTGCCGAGGAGGCCGCGCCCGCCCTCCCCGCGACCGGGCCGGGACGATTGTGAATACGCCGCCGGACGACCGGCTGACTCCCGAACCCGGCATTCACCTGGACCGCGGCGGCGCTTCGGACGGAGTTGCGCCTGCTCTGCCGGATTCCTCCACGAGCCGCACAACTCCGCCGGAGGGAGGACCCGCGAAACCGGACTGCGATGATGCCTCGGACGGCCGGGCCGCGGGTCCGGGTCGTTCGCCTCGCGCCGGTGGAGTGGCCGGGATGCGTTGTGGCGAAACCGATTCCTCCGATGGTAAGCCAAGGGAAGTGCCGGATCACGTTCCGCCGGGCCGGGCGGCGCACCTCGGGGACTTCGCCGTCCACCCCCGGATGGTGCTGATCGCCGGGTTCGCGGTGTTCGTCGGCGCGGCTTCGGCGGTGGCGGCGTTCGGTCTGCTGAAGTTGATCGGGTTGATCACCAATCTCGTCTTCTCCCAGCGGGTGGCTACTGACCTGGTCGCGCCCGGCGCGCAGCAGCATCCGTGGTGGCTGGTGGTGCTCGCGCCGGCGTTCGGCGGGCTCGTGATCGGGGTGATGGCCCGCTACGGCTCGGAAAAGATCCGCGGGCACGGCATGCCCGAGGCGATCGAAGCGATTCTCACCGGGGGCAGCCGGGTGGCGCCGCGGGTGGCGGTGCTCAAACCGGTGTCCTCGGCGGTCAGCATCGGCACGGGCGGGCCGTTCGGGGCCGAAGGGCCGATCATCATGACCGGTGGCGCGATCGGGTCGATTCTCGCGCAACTGCTGAAACTCTCCGCCGACGAACGGAAAACGCTCCTCGTCGCCGGTGACATCATGCGATGTTCCGCGGATGCCCCAGCCAGAACGGGGAACGCAGCAGAGCCTTGTCCACTTTGCCCACCGCCGTGAGCGGGAGACTGTCCACAAAGTCCACAGTGGTCGGTACAAAGTGCTCGCCGCCCAGCGTTTCCCGGACGTGCGCACGTAGTTCGTCCACTGTGGCCGGGCCGTTGGTGACGACTGCCGCATGTACCAGCTCGCCTTCGCCGTCCGGACCGGGTATCGCGAACACGGCTGCGTTGCGAACCCGTGGATGACTGAGCAGCGCATGCTCCACAGTGGTCGAAGCGACCTTGGTTCCGTGCTCTCCGGTGACGATCACGTCGCCGGATCGGCCGTGCAGGAAGAGATAACCGTCCTCGTCGAAGTGGCCGAGGTCGCCGGTCCGCAGCCAGCCGTCGGCGATCGGCGGCTTCCCGTGGTAACCCTCCATCATGGACAGCCCGCGCACGATCACCTCACCCTCGGCGGTGCGTGCCTCCATGCCCGGCACGATCCGGCCGACCGAGCCCAGTAGCTCCGGCCGTTCGAGCATTTCGCCGGCGGAGATGCCGGCGATCATCGGCGCCTCGGTGAGCCCATATCCCTGGCCGACGACCGGGCCGAATACGGAGAGCGCTTGGCCCAGGCGGCGCGGCGAAAGGGGCGCTGCGCCGACCGAAAGCTGCCGCACGCTGGACAGATCGGTGTGCGGTAACGAAGGGTTGTCCAGTACTGCAGCCAACCGCGCAGGAGTAAGGGAAAGGGAGGTGACCCGGCGGCGTTCGATATCCGCGAGCACTGCCGACGCGTCGAATTTCCGGTGCAGCACAACGGTGTCTCCGCAGAGCAGTGCGCCGAGCACGGCGGCGTTGCCGGTCATGTGCGTAAGCGGCGCGGTGACCAGGACCGTTCGCGTACCGTCCGGACGGAAAATGGTCGCCATCCCGTCGTAGATCCCGCGGTGGCGGACCAACTTGGGCGTGCCAGTGGTGCCGCCACTGGGGAAGATTGTCGTGACCCCGCCAGGTAATGTGTCCTGAGTGGACAGTGGTGAGGCGGCGAGCGTGGTCAGGTCCGCGTCGGTGAGCAGCGTGGCGCCAGTCGCTTCCACCGCGGCCGTGCGAGCCGGACGGCTGGCCGAAGCGGCGATCAGCAGCACTTCCAGGCCGCGCTGCTGTGCGGCAAGTTGGGTGAGCACGACCTCCGGGCGGTTGCCCGCGTCGATCGCCACCGTCCCCCGGATGCCGGAAAGTCCGTAGTATAGGCAGGACAGCAGTTCTGCCGCCTGACGACGCGTCATGGTGGTGTCATCGTGGCGGAACAGCACGGTGTCGCCGCCGTCGTCCAGTGCGGCCATTACCCGGGACAGGAAGAGACTCACGGTCTCACCGTAGCCGGGCGTGGCCAAGATCCGTGTTCGCCGCTACGTTGGCGCCATGTCCACTGTTCCCGCCCTTGGCATGCCGTCGAAGAGCTTCCGCCGCGCGCTGGCCGACCTCGGCGCCGGATTGCGGGCGCGGGAACTGTGGGCGTTGCTCGCCTGGCAGGACATCAAGCAGCGCTACCGCCGTTCCTCGCTCGGTCCCTTGTGGATCACCGTGGGCATGGCGGTGACCGCGCTTGCCCTGGGTGTGGTGAACTCGGCGTTGTTCGGCACGTCGATTTCCACGCTGCTGCCCAGTATCACGACCGGTCTGATCCTGTGGAACTTCATGAACGGCTGCATCGTCGAGGGTTCGCAGACGTTCATCGACAACGAGGGCATGATCAAGCAGCTGCCCGCCCCGGTTTCGGTGTACGCGCTGCGCACGGTGTGGCGGCAGGCGCTGTACCTGATGCACAACCTCGTGGTGTACGTGCTCATTCTGGTGATCTTCTTCGGTAAGCTCTCCCATCCCTACCGGCTGGTGGAGAAGGCGGGCGCGCTGCTGCATCCTGGGCTGGGCTGGGAGGTCGTGCTGGCGCTCCCGGGGTTGGCGTTGCTGCTGTTCAACGGCGCGTGGGTGGTGCTGCTGCTCGGCGTGGTGTCCACCCGTTTCCGGGATGTGCCGCCGGTGATCCAGAGCTTCATCACGATGCTCTTCTACGCCACCCCGATCATGTGGTCGATGGACCAGGTCCGGGTGATGAACCAGGGCAGCAAGGACGGATTCGGCTCGCTCGCGGTGCAGGTGCTGCAGCTCAACCCGGTCTACCATTTCGTGGAGATCGTTCGTGCCCCGCTGGTCGGGCAGCAGCAGTCCTGGACGCACTGGGCGGTGGTCGGGGCGGCCACGGTGGTGGGCTGGGCGCTTGCGCTGGCCGTGCTGCGCAACTACCGGGCGCGGGTGCCGTACTGGGTATGAAGTCCATTGAGGACGGTCATTCCGGACATCGGCACGCCCTCCGGCCGGAAAGTTTCCGTCGTCACCTGGACGCGTTACCGTATAGGCTCGCGGGAGGGAGCATCATGACCGAAATGACGCGCCGAAGGACGTTGCAGGCACTCGCCGGGGTGGTGCTGGCCGGCGCGGCCACCACGATCGCCGCCACCCCCGCGCCGGACGGGATGACCCTGCGGCAGCTGGCCGGGCAGCGGGTGATCTATTCCTATGCGGGGCTGACCCCGCCGGATGCGCTGCTGCGGCGGATCCGGGCCGGGGAGGCCGCCGGGGTGATCTTCTTCGGAGAGAACGTTTCCAGCACGCAGCAGATCGGCGGGGTCGTGCGGCAGCTGCGGGACGCGAACGCGCAGAGCCCGGTGCGGCGGCCGTTGCTGCTGATGACCGACCAGGAGGGCGGCAAGGTCCGGCGGTTGCCCGGCGAGCCCGCGTTGTCGGAGAAGCAGGTGGGCCAGGCGGCCGACCCGGAGGCGGCGGCGCGGGCCGCGGGCAAGGGTGCCGGGACCACGCTGTCCGGCGCCGGCATGAACCTCAACCTCGCGCCGGTGCTCGACGTGTTCGGGCAGCCGGGGAATTTCATCGACCAGTACGGCCGGTCGTTCAGCGATGATCCGCACACCGCCGGCGTGCTGGGGCGGGACTTTGTCACAGCCCAGCAGGCGACCGGCGTCGCCGCCACCGCGAAGCACTTCCCCGGCCTCGGCGCCGCGCCGGCGGGGAGCAACACCGACCTCGGCCCGGTGACGCTGAACGTGCCGCTCTCGGAGCTGCGGGCCAAGGACGAAGCCCCGTACGGCCCGGCGATCGCGGCCGGGGTCAAGCTCGTGATGCTGTCCTGGGCGGTCTACCCCGCGCTCGACGCCACGCGCCCGGCCGGCCTGTCCCCGGCCGTCGTGCAGGAACTGCGTCAGCACCAGAAGTTCCAGGGGGTGACCATCACCGACGCGCTGGAGGCGAAGGCCCTGCAGGCTTACGGGACGACCGGCGAACGCGCGACACTCGCGGCGAAGGCGGGGATGGACCTGATCCTTGCCTCCGCCCGCGATGTGGCCCAAGGGGAGGATGCGGTTTCCGCCCTGGCTGCCGGGCTGTCGGGCGGGTCGCTGCCGAGCGCGGAGTTCCGGGCGGCGGTGGGCCGGATCTCGGCTTTGCGGGAGGGGCTGCGGTGAGTGGCGGGGTTTGCTTGGGGTGATGGGGGTTGGGTGTTGGGGTGCGGCGGGGTGAGGGGATGTGTCCTGCAAGTGGGTGAGGTTGGGTGGGGGCCTGCGTGTGGGTGGGGCTGGCTGGGTTGGGCATGCAGGTGGGTGGGCTGGCTGGGTGGGTCCTGCATATGGGTGAGTGGTGGGTGGTGGGGCCTGAGTGTGGGTGAGGGTGGGCAGGCGGGGCATGCATGCGGGTGAGGGTGGGCAGGCGGGCCTGCAAGTGGGTGAGTGGTGGTGGGTTGTTGCGCACCAAACGAGCCGTGTCGAGCGACCGTGCTGCGTACGTGAGCGATGTTGGGTGGTCGTGCCGCGTACGTGAGTGATGTTGAGCAGCTCCACGTACGCGAGCCACCCGGGCGATCGCTGAGTGATGTTGAGCAGCCCCGCGTACGTGAGCCATTCGAGTAATCGCCGCACACCCGCGAGTGCCGAGCAACTCCGCCACCCACGCGAGCCTCACCAACGCCCCCACCCGAATCGCGCCGGACGCAAGGGTTCTGGTGGTGAATCACCCGACCCCGATCCGGGGTCACTCGGGTGGGTAGACATCCGTCCTGACGCGGGTGGAGCGGGCACGCTTGCCTGCGACCACCCACGACGGGAGGACGCATGCACGCCTGGTGGCCACTGGCGGCGGGGGCCGCGTTGTTCGCGTTACTGGCGGTGTTGTTCCTGCGCCGTTCGGCCCGTTCGCGGCCGGGTGTTCCGCCCTCGGGCGGGGCAGCCGCGGGGCGGCGGCTGACCTCGCCGGTCGACGACTCGCCGCGGCGGGCCAGGCATCGGCTGGATGTGACGCATCCGTTCGCGCGTTATCCGGTGGCGCGGCAGCGGCCGGTGCCGCATCCACCGGGGGAAGGCCCGGACACGGAGCCGATTCAGCGATTTTAGTGCTGAATCAGATCGGAAAACGGCGTTGGACGTGCTGGTCGAGGGTATCGAATACTGCCAGCATGACCGAGCCGAATCTGGACCTACCGACCGATCTGGTCCGCTTGCTGCGGCAGTTCGGCGTCCGGGCGTTCGCGCTCGCCTTCGTCGCGGGGATCGCCGGGCTGAGCACGGTCGCGCTCGCGCTGGCGCTGGCCGGGTTCGCGTTGGTGCTCGCGCCGGTCAGGCCAGCAGGTGGCTCAGCAGTGCCCGGGCCGCCGGATTCGTGATCTCGGCGGTGCGGCCGACCAGGTGAATCGTCCGGCCGAGCGCCGGTTCGACGATGCGCGCGAACGGTAGCCCGGACTGCTCGGCCACCGCCTCCGGCAGCACTGTGCTGCCCAGCCCGGCCGCCACCAGCGCGACGAGCAGCGGTACGTGGCTGGCCTCGCAGACCTGCTCCCGCCGGATGCCCGCACCCGTGAACGCGCGGTCGACCAGATCCTCCAGCGCACTCCCGGTGAAGTCCACGAACGGTTCGCCGGCCAGCTCCGCGAGCCGGATCCGGCGCCGCGCGGCCAGCCGGTGCCCGGGGTGGGTCAGCAGCACCAGCCGCTGATCCCAGCGGGCGAACGCGACGAGGTCGTCCGGCAGCGGATCGGAACTGACCACATAGGACAGATCGAGTTCACCGGCGAGCACCGCCGCGGTCAGCGTCGGGTTGGTGCCCTCACGTACGTGGATGCGGATCGCCGGGTACCGGCCGCGGAACTGCCCGAGCAGCGCCGGAAGATCGACCGCGGTGAGCGTCTGGATGGTGCCGATCGACACCTGCCCGCGCGCGAGACCGGCCACCGCGGCGATCTCCCCGCGCGCCGCCTCCGCGTCGGCGATCATCCGCCGGGCGGGCGGGAGCAGCGCCTCCCCGGCCGGGGTCAACGTGACCCGCCGGGTGGTGCGGTCGAACAGCTCCGCGCCGAGATCGGCTTCCAGCTTCCGGATCGAGGCGCTCAACGCCGATTGCACCACATGCACCTCCCGCGCCGCCCGGGTGAAGTTCCGGTGCCGCACGACGGCGAGGAAGTGTTCGACCTGCCTCAGCTCCATACGCCGAATCTACCCGTTTCCACCACAGCCCACCGAGAGTCCACAGTGGAGTAATCGGCACGGTGCGATGGCGACGGCGCTGTGAAGGGTCCCTTCACGGACGCTGAGTCCAGGGTCCCGGCAAAGTCGGTCGGGACCCGTGATCAGCAGAGTGAGCCGTGGCTGCCGCGTCATCATCGACGGCGCGCCTGCCCTCTTCGTCGATTGCGCCTGGCAGCGGGCGATGCGGAGGTGTTCGAGGCGCGACCACCTCGTGGGTGTGCGCCGGGGACCTGTCTCGGGTCTGTGAAGGGGCCCTTCACAGACTCAGAGTCCGTGAAGGGCCCCTTCACAGACCTTCACAGACCTTCACGGACTGCGCCCTCTCACACCGACTTTGCCGGAACCCTGGACTCTGCGGCGGTGAAGGGACCCTTCATTACCTTCGGGGTAGGCGGGGAGCCGTCCGGGGGAGGGCCTCGGTAGCGCCTGGCGGCATTCGGGGTCCACCGCGACTGGCACCCGGCTCGTGATCACCACAGCGGAACTGGTGGTGCACAAGAAGGGAGCCGCGGCGGACCCGGTGGCGACGGTGGGCCGGTAACCTCACCGCGGCGGGCGCGGGTGATGCGCTAGACCGGCTCCGCCGAAACGACCGCGGGTAGCCGGCGCAGCCGTTCGAGCAGGGTGTCGACCTCGTCGGCGGCCACCAGGACCGCGCAGGCCATGCTACTTTCGGTGACGCCTTCGCGGACGTCGACGGACAGATCGTGCACGTGGCGCCCAGTTTCGGCGAGGGTGCGGACGAGGGCCGGGATTTCTTCGACGCCACCGGTGAAGTAGGTGGCTATCCGGCGGCGCAACAGGAGCGGGGAACGGGTCGGTGCGGCGGACATGGCGGCTTCCTCCGGAAGGGGAACTGGCAGGAACCGGGCCAGGTCTCCGGGGAAGCGGCGGCGGCGCGCCGAAATCGCGCGCCGGCCTCCTGGTTCAGCCGGCGCGCCCGGCTACGAACCGCCCGAGGCACGACATGGCGTCAGGCTAACACGGCTTCCGGCCCCGGCAAAGACCGCCGAAAGCTGGGCACGACGCTCGCGGTGCCCGGGGTACGGGCGGCGCGAACATCGTGCCCGGGGTGCCGGTCCCGGAAATGTCCTTTTCGGACACTTCCGGTCACCCCCAGGTGACCGGCAGGCTCACCGGACCGTAGATGGACGCCTGATCGGGCAGCACGATCTCCGCCGCGGGCACGGCGAGGCGCAGGTCCGGGAAACGCGTGAAGAGCCGGGCCAGCGCGATCCGCATCTCCACTCGCGCCAGCTGCTGGCCGAGGCACTGGTGCACCCCGTGGCCGAAACCGACGTGACCCATCGCCTTGCGTTCGAGGTCGAGCACGTCCGGGTCGGGGTAGCGCTTCGGATCGCGGTTGGCCATCGGGACCGAGACGGTGATGCCGTCGCCCGCCTTGATCGCCTGCCCGGCGAACTCGAAATCCTCCAGCGCGGTGCGCACCGGTCCGATGTGGATCACGCTGAGGTAGCGCATCAGCTCCTCGACCGCGCTCGCGGCGAGTTCGGGATCGGCCTTGAGCTTGGCCAGCTGCGCCGGGTTCTCCAGCAGCGCGTAAGTGCCGAGGGCGAGCATGTTCCGGGTGGTCTCGAACCCGGCGACGAGCAGCATCATGCCGATGTTGGCCAGCTCCTCGTCGGTCAGCGAACCTTCTTGGGCGAGATCGGAGAGCAGATCGTCGGTGGGCTCGGCGCGCTTGTCCCGGACCTGCCCGGCGATGAATTCGACCACGCCGGCGCCCGCGGCGTACCGCTCCTCCATGCTGACTTCCGTGCCTGGGGCGAACATCGTTGCCGCGTAGCCCTGGAACTCGGCGCGCCGCTCGTAGGAAGTGCCAAGCAGCTCGCAGATCACCAGCGAGGGCACCGGCCGCGCGAACGCCTCGACCAGATCGACCGGCGCACCCGCCGCGGCCATCGCATCGAGGTGCTCCTCGACGATCTCGGCCACCCGGTCCTCCAGCAGCCGCATGCGCCGCACGGTGAACGCCCCGGTCAGCAGCTTGCGGTACCGGTGGTGCTGCGGGTCGTCCATCCCGGTGAACACCCCGGGATCGGCCGGCTTGCGCGGCGGCATCGGCCCGAGGTCGAACGGCACCTTGGCCAGCTCGGTCCGCGCCGAGACGCGCTTGTCCGCGAGGATCGCCCGCGCCTCGTCGAACCCGGTGACCAGCCAGCCGGAGCTGCCGTCGGGATAGCGGAGCGGTCCGACCGCCCGCCGCCCCCGCAACGCGGGCGGCGGATCGAACGGACAGGCGCCACGCTCCAGCGGAAGTCCTGGGTGAAGGCTCATTCCTGCTCCTTCTTCGCTACGTAAACCGGTGCGTCCTTCAGAAGGTACACATATTTCACAAAGTTGTGAACCGCGTAGGGGTGGCGAAGGGGAGAAATTGACGGGGTATCGCCGGTTTGGGGGAATGACTGAGGGCGGCGGGCTGCGGCCCGCCGCCTGCGGGTGGTTGGCCTGCGGCCTGCGGGTGGTGGCGGGTGGCGGGTGGTGGCCCGTGGGTGGCGGGTGGTGGCCTGCGGCCTGCGGCCTGCGGCCTGCGGGTGGTGGGTGGTGGGGGGTGGCGGGTGGTGGCTCGCGGGCGGCGGGTGGTGGGTCGCGGCCTGTGGGTGGGTGGCTCGCGGCCTGTGGGTGGCGGGTGGTGGGGGGTGGGTGATGGGGGCGGCAGGCGGGGGATGGGCGATTGGGCGGCGGGTGGCAGTCGGTAGGTCGCGGGCGGCGGGCGATGGATAGCAGGTGATAGGCGGCGGGTGGTGGGTCGGGTGGTGGGCGATGGGCAGCGAGCGGTGGGCAGAGGGTGGCGGGTGGGGTTCGGTACGGGCGGGTGGAACGTGTGGGGCAGGTGCGGGTCCCGAGGCAGGTGTGTCCGGGCAGGGTGCGTCGGCTCGACGTGGTGGCGGTGAGACGGTGGCGTCGTGGGCTGTGAAGGGCCCCTTCACAGCCTTCGTGCCGTCGGCAGGGCGGCGGGGCAAGGCAGAGCAGGGCAGCGCAAAGCAGAGCAAGGCAAGGCCGGATGGTGCGGTACCGCCGAGAGTGGCGACCGACCTGCGCGGGCGGCCCAGGCCATGACAGATGTCACGAGGCTTTCCCTGCAGGATCTCACTGGTCGCCGAAGGGCTTCCCGCTGACGATGGTTTCCATGCGAAACCACGTTATTTCCCAAGGAGAAGCAGTGCAGACCACCGCGAGCGGCCACGCCACCGTCAGTGCGGACGCGCGGTCCGCGCTCGGCACGGTGCGGGTGCTGGTGATCAGCTACGCCGTGCTGAGCGTGCTTACGCTCGGGGCCATCGTGCTGCTGCGCAACCACCATGATCTGGTCACCGTCTCCGTCTGGATCCGTGGCGGGCTCGTCGCGCTTTCCTCGTGGCTCACCCTGTTCTTCGTGGCCCGCGCCGCGCAGGGGCACCGGGGCGCACTGCGGCGGTTGCAGCGCATCTCGGTGGTGCTGGTGGTGGCAATCGTGGTGATCATCGCGTTGCCTGGCGCTTTCCCGATGTGGCTGAGGATCGAGCAGGGCGTCTGCGGCCTGTTGCTGCTCGGGGTGGCTGTGCTGGTGAACAGCCGCAAGGTCCGGTCCTCGTTCGCGAACTGAGCAGTGCCGCGGTCATGGCAGGCTCATCGAGGCTTTCCCACCGTGGACGGAACCGGCGCGCCGGCCGGCGGTCGGGTTGGTCAGGCCTGCGAGGCGGTGCGCGACTTCACGGCAGCGTGCCGGGTCGGCCAGCCATGCGTAGTCCCGCAGGACGTTTTCGTCGACCTCGGCGCCGGTCGCGGTCTGCGCCAAGGCCTGTTCGTGCGACGCCTTCAGCACCACTTCGTTGGCCGGACGGCGAAGCCGGTCGTAGCGGGCGAGCCCGGCTTCGATCGGACGAGGTTCGTCAAGGCTGCGCCGGATCACGGCGGCGAGCACATCCGCGTCCAGGATGGCCATGTTCATGCCCTGTCTCACGGTCGGCGGCACGACGTGCGCGGCCTCTCCGACCAGGCACAGCCTGCCTTCCACGTACCTGTCCGCGTGCCGGAGGTGAATCCGATAGGCGTGCCATCCGCCTTCGACCGGTCCCGGCGCGCTTTCCAGCACCGGCGCCCGCGCCACCATCCGCCGCCACAGCTCTTCCGGCGGCATAGCGCGCCACAGCGCGTCTTCCTCGACCGGCACCTGGAACGGGACTCGCACTTCTTGACCGCCGTCGAGCGGGAATGGTCAAGCCTTCCGCACCGACCCACCGCATCGTGCGGTGTTCCAGCTCCGGCACGGGCGGACGGGGGCAGGTGGGCATCAAGTACTCGGTGCCGTAGGTGTAGCGGTCCTCGAACTGGATTCCGGCGGCACGGCGTAGCGCCGAAGCGGCTCCGTCTGCGGCCGCGACCACCTGTCCGGTCGCGCGGAACGGCTCGCCGCCCGCCGTGCCGGTGACCCCGCGCAGCACGGCGCCGTCGAACAGCGGTGCGCTCACCTGGGCGCCCCGGTGCACCGAGACCAGGTCGGTGTCGAATGCGGCGTAGAGCGCGCGGTGCAGGTTCGTGTGCCGCAACAGCGTCTGGTGCGGATGCGCGGTTTCCAGGTCGGCGAATCCCCATTCGCCGAGAAACCCGTGCGCGCGGTGGAAGAACCCGGATGCCACGACGGGATATCCGCCCATCGCCTCGATCGAGGGCAGTACGCCCCAGTTCTCGAACAGGCTCAACGACAGCGCCTGCAGCACGTCGCCCCGGTTGAGTTCCGGAAAGTCTGCGGTCCGTCCGAGCAGCACCGACGACACCTCGAGCGCCGCGAGCGCGTGCGCGGTGCCGGCGCCGCCGACCGCACCACCGACGATCACGACGTCGGCCTCCCATAGCTGCGACGTTCGTTCTCCTCAGGGTGCCGGTCCTGCCGGGTGATCAAGGTACTCGTACCGTGGCCTGTTTCCGGTCCGGACGCGATCCCGTTGTGACAGAACCGTCACAGAGCCATCGAAGTCCGCAGCACTTGGCGTGCCACGGTGTGGCTTATGCGAAAACGATCTTTCTTTCTTGCGGTGCTCTGTGCGCCGGTGCTCGCGGTGGGTGCGGCCATGCCGGCTCAGGCGATCATCGGCGGGCACGATTCGAGCGAGGACTATCCGTTCATGGGCTCGTTCCAGCCCGAATACCCGGCGCCGCCGCGGGCGGACGGGCACGGGTGCGGGGTGGAAGTCCTTGCGCCGCAATGGGTGCTGACCGCCAGCCACTGTGCCGGGAAGAACCCGACCGATGCCCGTACCGGGGTCCCGCGTGGCTGGAAGGTCCGGGTCGGCTCGGCCGACACCACCTCCGGTGGCGAGGTCGCGGAGATCGACCACTACTACCGCCTGGCCACCAGGAAGGACGAGGGCGGCTTCTTCAGCAAGGACGTCGGGCTGTTCCACCTGCGCACGCCGGTGCGCGCCAAGCCGATCCGGCTCGCCTCGGCCACGCCCCCGGTGAACACTCCGGTCCGGATCATCGGCTGGGGCATGACCTGCGAGAACCCCGAGGACGGCTGCTTTCCGAAGCGGCTGCAGGAGGCGGACACCGTGGTCCAGCCGCCTTCGGCGTGCCAGGCCCCCACCGAGGGCGAGCTGTGCATCGGTGGCCGGGACGGCAAGCCGACCTCGGCGAACATGGATTCCGGCGGCCCGGCGCTGGTCCGCGACGGGAAGGACTGGGCGGTGGCCGGGGTGGTCAGCGCGGGCGGCGATTCGTCGAAGCCGACGTCGTTCACCGACGTCACGCGGCACGCGGACTGGATCACCAAGGTGATCACCGGGAAGCTGGTCCCGCCCGACGACGTGATCCCGGATGTCGAAGGTGTCGTCGACCTCAGGGGCTGCGTGGGCTCGGTGGTCCGCACACCTGCTTCCCGGCCGCAGGATCCCGCGCTGGTGCTGACCAACGGGCACTGTGTCGAGGGCGAGCGCCCGGCCCCGGGCAAGGCACTCGTGGACCAGCCCGCGGACCGGCCGGTACCGATCGGCGATCCGCAGGGCTACCCCAAGGTCCAGGCAAAGGCGAACCGGTTGGTCTACGCGACGATGACCGGTACCGACGTCGCGCTCTACCGGCTGGACAGCACCTACGGGCAGCTCGCCGCCAAGGGCGCCAAGGTGTTCCAGCTGGGGACCGCCCCGGTCAAGGCGGGCGCGCAGTTCACCTTGAACAACGGCTATGAGCCGGGTTCCTGCAGCGCCGAAGCGGTGGTGCCGCATCTGCGCGAAGGCGGCTATCAGCTGGACAATTCGATCCGGTACGTGACCATCCCGGCCTGCTCTGGCGGGCACGGCACCTCCGGCTCGCCGCTGGTCGGTCCGGACGGTACGACAGTGGTGGGCATTCACAACACGCACAACGACGACGGTGCGAAGTGCACGGACGACAACGCGTGTGAGGTCGATGCGGACGGGAAGGAGACCGCGGTCAAGGGCCGCTCCTACGGCCAGCAGGTCGCCGGGCTCGCCGCGTGCCTCACCGAAGGGTCCACGCTGGACCTCACCCGGCCCGGTTGCGCACTGACCGGGGCGAAACCGAAGCACTGAACCAACCCACCGGCCACCACCTGACCACTTGACCACGTCTCCCCCCCGTCCAAAGGCTGTGAAGGGGCCCTTCACGGACTCAGAGTCCGTGAAGGGCCCCTTCACAGCTTGAAAGCCGGTGGGGTCAGCGGATGTCCTTGACTACGCGGCCGTTTTGGATGACGACCTTGACCTGTGCCGGATCGTCGAATACCGCCGGGTCGGCCAGGGGGTCGGCGCCGAACACGGTGAGGTCGGCGAGTTTGCCGGGTTCGATCGTGCCGACTTCGTCGTCGATGCGCAGGACCCGCGCGTTGTCGCGGGTGGCCGTCACGAGCGCCTGCATCGGGTTCTCGATGGCACTGCGCAGCACCAGTTCCCGGCCGCGGTGGGTCTGGTGCGGGCCGATGAGATCCGAACCGGACCCGATCAGCACGCCGGCCGCGCGGGCGTGCCGGATCGCGTTGGTCTGGCCGTCGATGACGTTGCCTACGCGGGCGGCGATGTGGGCGGGCAGCCCGGCCGACGTGGAGTCCGCGGTCAGGGCGTGCACCACGGCCATCGTGGGCACCAGCGCGACGCCCTGTTCGGCCATGATCGCCGCCATCTCCTCGTCCACCGCACTGCCGTGTTCGACGCACTTCACGCCCGCTTTGACGGCGGTGCGCAGGCCGTCGTTGTTGTGCGCGTGGACGGTGACGTATGTGCCGCGCGCCTCGGCCTCGGTCACCGCGGCGGCGATCTCCTCGTACGTGAACTGGGTGTCGCTCAGCTTGTCGTGCCGGGACACCACCCCGCCGGTGACGCACATCTTCAGGAATGTCGCACCGCGCCGGAACGCCTCACGCGCGTTGCGCCGCACCTCGTCCGGGCCGTCGGAAAGCAGGGACGTGCCGAGCAGCCCGGGGATCTGCCTGCCGTGCCAGTCGTCCGCGGAATCCCAGTCCGCGCCGAGGTAACCGTGGCCGCCGGTCTGCGCCAGGATCGGCCCGCAGTGCAGCACCCGCGGGCCGGGCACCTTGCCTGCCGCGACGACCCCGGCGATACCTTGGTCCACACCGCCGGTGTCACGGACCGTGGTGAACCCGGATTCGAGCGTCTGCCGGCAGTTGGCGAACATGTCCGCGGCCAGTTCCGCCACGGACAGCTCACGGGTGGTGCTCACCTTGTCGATGTCGCTGGACAGGCCCAGGTGCACGTGTGCGTCGATCAGTCCGGGGGTGAGCACCAGACCGGACAGATCCAGTACCTCGGCACCGGCCGGTGGGGTGCCGCCGACCGCGGTGATCCGCCCGTCCTCGACGAGCAGGTGCCGGTCGGCAACCGGATCCGCGCCGGTGCCGTCGATGACGGTCGCGCCGGTCAACCACATGGAAAACTCCCGTCCGCAGGGATTTCGGAACACCCTCCACGCTACTGCCCGCGCGGGCCATGGACATTCGTCGAACCGGATCCCGAGTCCGCGCGACACGTGGTGATCGAGGGGCGCGTGGCTACCCATGTCGTGTCCGCCGGGCTCCGGACTTGACGCTTGGTGGCTGTCGCGCCCCTGCCCGGCACCCACCCTGAATGGGCACGTGAACGGGCAGGGAGGACAACGACATGAGCTCGGAAGTCAGCGCGGACGCAGTGGTCGTGGGTGCGGGGGTGATCGGTTCGGCCATCGCGCTCGAGCTGGCCAAGACGGACCGCCGGGTCGTCGTCGTGGACCGCGCGAGCGGGGCGGGTCAGGGGTCACCGGCGCCTCCAGCGCCGTGGGCCGGTGACGACCCTGGTGGGGTTGGCCGGGAACTGCTCGTCCGCGTCGCGAATGAAACGGTCCTGCAGGGCCGGGCGGATGACCAGGTCCGCGGCGCACCGCAGGGAGGTTCGCGGCAGGGAGCCCCAGCCGGGGGGCGTACCGACCGCGATGCCGACCAGCGCGTCCCTGTTCAGCAGCGAAATCGGCGCCTCGCCCACCTCCGGGGCAACGTCGTGGTAGAGCACCTCGCGCAACTGCCGCCTGGCCGCCGGGGAACCGGTGTCGATGCGGGACACGCCGATGTCGAACGGATCGGCGACCAGCGCGGCGGACAACAGCTCCCCCTCCTGCTACGGGCTGGCGAGGTACTCGGCCCCGGAACGGCCACCGGCCGGCATGACCGCGGCGACATAGGCGAGATGCGCGATCAGCTCCGGAATCTCTTGCGTGGCCCGGCCGGCGACCGCGCCACCGAAGCTGTGCGCGACGAGGACGACCCGTTCCCCGCCGGAGAACGCGCGAATCTGGTCGATCAGCAGCGCCGCCGCGTCGTCGAGCGTCGTTTCCGCGAGTGCCGAGGGTTCCGCGGCGTAGGCGGCCTCGTCGAACGGGCGGGCATATGCGCTCTCCGGGGTGCGTGCAGGCCCTGCCCGAGGCGATCGACGGCGAGCGTGCGGCGTTCCGGCGCCAGGTGTTCGACGACTTTGTTCCAGCACCACGATCCGTGCCAGAATCCGGGAACGAACACCAGTGGCGAATGCGACATGCGGTCCAATGCAGCGGGTTCGTCCCGCGGTACGGTCGATCTTGCCCGAACGTTCATTCTGCCGGCCCCGTCGGGTGGCGGCTGGACATGCCGCTTTGGCCGGCCCGATCCGGCGGCCGGTGGCCCGGCGGCGCCGACCCGTCTCACTGCACGATCGGCTGAATTCTTCGGCCCTGCCGGATATCCTGGCCGCATGAACGGTCCACGACGCGATTCCCGCCGCGCAGGCTCTTCGCGCGCCGACCCTCCCGAGGAGTCCCCGGCGGCCCTCGCCCGGACCCTCCGCGCCCAGGCGCGGGCCGCCGCGACCACCGCCCTGCGCAACGGTCTGGAACAGCTCGAAGACGCCCACGGCCAGCACGTCGCGGATGAGGTTGCCGGGCTGCTGGAGGTCGAGGAGATCTTCGCGGGCCTGCATGATCCCGACCGGCGCACCGGGTCCGGTGCCGGGGGAGCCGACGACGAGCCTTGGGTGCTGAAGCCCCTGCGGCCGTGATTCCCCGGGACCGGGGCTACTTCCGCCAGTCGTAGCTCAGGGTCGGTGGGTGGTCGCTGCCCATCGTCACCGTCAGGTTTTCTTCCGGGTGAGCGGTGGCGTACCGGGTCATCTCGCGGTACAGCCGGTCGCGCAGGTCGGCATCCGGCATTTCGAGGGTGGCCCGCTGCCCGAGCTGCTCGGGGCGCACGTCGGGGTCGGTGCGGATGGCCAGGTTCCAGAAATGGCGTTTGTCATCGCCGTCGGCGCCTTGGCCGTCGTTGGTGAAGTAGACTTCGCCGCTGTTCTTGTCGTAGACCTGCTGAGTGATCTTGATCTGATCTTCGCCCTGGGCGGTGGAATAGTAGCCGGGGTGGTCGTGCTCCAGCTTTCCGCGCAGCCCGTCCGAATCCGGGTCGCGGGTGTAGAAGCCGACCTCGCCGCCGTACGCGCCGTGGAATCCGTAGCTGCCTTTCCACAGTTCCAGCCGGTACTGCTTGCCGGTTTTCGGGTCGGTGAACTCCATGTTGTCCCCGCCGGCGCTGGTCTCGTCCAGGTGGGTGCCGATCAGGCCGCCCATTTTGTCGTAGAAATCGTGCCAGCCCAGGAAGCTTTGCAGGGAATGCTCGCCGGTGGTGTAGAAATCGCCGTTCTCGACGTACTTGAAACCGAAGTAGTCGTAGACCTTCTGCGCGACCTCCGGGTTCTTCATCAGCGTGTCCCAGTCCCGCCGGAGCACGGCCATGCGCAGGTTCGGGTCCTTGGCCACGAGCGCCGCGAGGCCGGGCATCTCCCGGAGCGCGAGGGCGATGATCTCCGCCGGTTCGCGCTTGTTCGACCCGGCCAGTTCCCATACGCGACCGGTCAGGTTGCGGATTTTCAGGCCCTCGGCGAGCAATACCGCGTCGTAGGTGATCGAGACGCGTTCCAGATCAGCCAGCACCAGTAGCGCTTCGCCCTTGATCACCTTGTCCTCGGCCCAGGCCAGCACCGTGTTGCTCTTGCCGTCCTCGACTTTCTGCCAGACCCCGTCGAGCTTCTTCTGCAATGCCTCGGCGTCGGCCAGCTTGCTCCGGGCGTCTTTCTGCGCCTTTTCCAGTGCGTCGCGGACCACTTCGAACGAACGTGCGGAGTTCTCGAGATCCTCGGCCTGTTCGTCGCGGTTCTTGGCGAACGCGTCCAGCGCGGCGATCGCTTTTTCCCCGGCCCCGCCGGACCAGTCTTCGCGCAGTTCCGTGCGGACGTTCGCGAGCAGCGCCTTCGTCTGCTCGACCTCGCCTTTGGCAGCCCGGCAGGCCCGCGCGCGATCGTCCAGCTGTGTGGTGCTGCCCTTTTCGATCTTCCCGGCCAGCTCGCGGATCTTCTCGAAGACCGCGCTCACCGGTCGATCCGCTCGAATCCGCGGTCCAGCGACTTCAGGAAGGTGTCCCGCGCCGCCGCGTCGGTCGCGTCGTACTTCGCCGCTGCCTGCCGGATGCGCTTCACCAGGCTGGTCACCTGCTCCTGGGCGGCGACCAGGTCTTCCTTGCGAGTCAGCAGCCAGACCTCGTAGTCGCCCGCGTACCCACCGGCGCGCGCGGTCTCACCGACGTTCGGTGATCCTTCCGCGGACAGCACCGGTGCGTCCCCGGTGGCCAGTTTCCCGGCGGCTCGGTTGATGTCTTCGACTTGTGCCTCGAACCCCATGACGGTCTCCCCAGTGACCGAGTTACATCCAGGCGGACAATGTAACACCCCGGACGCGTGCCGGTGGCGGAATCCGGTAGTCCGCCGGATGCTGGAATTTTGAGGAACGATTGTGCTTGACTGTGGCGAAATAGTGATAGCGCGCCGAGGTCGCCACGCCCAGCTGCCGGGCGAGGGCGGGCATGGTCAGATCGGCCGCGGGGAGTTCCCCGGCGGCCGCGAGGATCGCCGCCCGGTCGATCCGGGACGGACGGCCGCGCGGCCGCCGCCCCGGGCAACCCGCCCCGTCCGTCCCCTCCACAGGGGTGCTGCTCATGACTGCCACGCTCCCGGTCCGCACTGCGACCAGGCCGATAGCGGACAGGTTTATTCACATCTGTCAATAAAGGTGTTTCTGCAGGTCGGAGTCATCATCGGTCAGAGTTGGCGGAGGAAGTCGAGCAGTGCGGCGCTCACTTCGGCCGGCCGCTCCTGCTGGATCCAGTGCCCGCCGGGCAGGTCGATCGCGGCGTGCAGATCGGGCACCATCGCCCGCATCGGGTCGCCGAAGGGCAGGAAGGTGCGCACGACGTCGTCGGTCCCGCTCAGGTACAGCGACGGCGGGGTGATCCGGGCGCCCTGCCAGGCCGCGGTGAGTTCCCAGTTGCGGTCGATGTTGCGGTACCAGTTGAGCGGGCCGCGGAACCCGCTGCGCTCGAACTGCTCGGTGAAGACCGCGAGGTCGTCCTCGCCGAGCCAGTCCGGTAGAACGTCCGGTGTGGACAGTCCGCCGAGGAGTCCGGGGGCCGGATCCTCGGCCTGGCTGCCGGTCAGGACCGTGCGCATCGTCGTGGCCACGTCGCGGCTCAGCTCCGCTTCCGGGATTTCCGGCAGCTGGAAGTAGTTCTGGTAGAAGTTCGCGCCGAAGCGCTCGCGCGCCAGGGCCAGCGGCGGGAACGGCCCGCGGGGCACCGGCGGCACGCTCAGCCCGGCCACCGCGCGGACGACGTCCGGGCGCATCAGGGCGGTCTGCCAGGCGACCGTTGCACCCCAGTCGTGCCCGCACACCACCGCCTCGGTCCGGCCGAGCGCCTGGATGAGGCCGACCACGTCGCCGACCAGGTGGTGGATCGTGTACTGATCCGTCGCTTCCGGACGGTCGCTCGCGCCGTAGCCGCGCTGATCCGGCGCCACCACGTGGTATCCGGCCGCGGCGAGCGGGGCGAACTGGTGCCGCCAGGAGTACCAGCTCTCCGGGAATCCGTGCAGGAGCAGCACGAGTGGTCCTTCGCCCTGTTCGGCCAGGTGCACGGAACGGCCGCCGACCTCGATGGTCCGGTGTTGTGGCATGGGCTTTCCTCTCAGGTGCGTTTCGCGATCCGGTTCAGTAGGAGTTCCTGTGCTACCAGGCGCGCCTCCGTGGTCGCGCGGGTCCGGGCACGCCGAACAGATCTGCGCCGCCCATTCCGGTGTACAGCGAGGCGCACCTGGCGGAGTCCCGGTCGGCGCGACTCGGCCCGCGGTGCCCGCTGCCCGGATGGATCCGCGCGACGGAATCGCGGAGCAGGTTGTCCGCGGCTTCGCATGGTGCAAGAGATCCCGTTGACGTCGTGTCAGACCACCAGCGCCCGCCGGGTGCCGGGGAGGTGCGGTGTGCGGCGTCCATTCGGCCAGGGTAGTCGGAATGATCATTGGTTCATTCGTGACGTGGATCATGAACGGGAGCTGGGGCCCGGCCGGGACGGGTGAGGGTCTTGGCGGTCCCGGGTTGGGCGGCGCGGATCTGCGCGAACGGGTCCTCGGGGCCCGTCCGGCCGCCGGCGGCACCCACCCGGGTGCGTATGCGCATCGCGGACAAATACTCCGCGCAGGCTGATTACGTGATCTCGACGATCTCCGGCAACCGCGTGCTGGATCGCCACCCGCATCACGTGGTCGCGTCGTGCCGACGGGTGCGGCCTAGCCGGATCGGTGGCTGGTTCACCGGTCGGACCAGGGCAAGGTCAACTTCTGCTAGCTTGGCGACCGTGCGCACCAAGACGACTACGCGAAGTCCGCGGTCCGTCGTCTTGCTCGTGCTTGCCCTGTTCGTCGTCGCGGTCCTGCACCCGGAAGCAGGCGCCGGCTGCGCCGGAGTCGACCGCGGCGCCTCCGCCCACCAGGTCGCCGCATCGTCAGGCGCCCCCTGCCCGACCGACCACCGCCTGGACGGACACCCCGCCCCCACCCGCGTGACGCAGATGCCGGGGCAGCATCGCGAACCGCCCCCCGTGCTGGTCGGCGATATCACGGCCGACGTCACACCCGCACTCGCCGCGCGGCCGCAGCCCGCGGTCGGCGATTCCCGTCGCCCCGGCTCGTCCCCGCGGCGACCGCTGCGCATCGAACTCGACGTCTGGCGTATCTGACAGGGCCGGTTCACGCCGTTTTCCCTTACCCAGACTAGAAGAGATCGAAGGACATGACGACGTTTCCCCGGCCTTCCGTGCTGCCCTCAGCCGCTCGCTCGATCGCCGCGACGTGCGACCGCTCCCTTGCTTCCGCGGTCGGCAACACCCCCGTACTCCGGATCGCCGACCCGTGCGAAACCTCCGAAGCAGGGTTCTGGGCCAAACTCGAAGGATTCAACCCCGGCGGCATCAAAGACCGGCCCGCACTGCACATGGTCGCCGCCGCCCGCGAACGCGGCGAACTCGCCGATGGCGCGCCGATCATCGAGTCGACCAGCGGCACGCTCGGACTCGGCCTCGCGCTCGCGGGCGGCGTCCACCGGCACCCGGTGACGCTCGTCACCGACCCCGGCATGGAGCCGATCGTGTTGCGGCTGCTGACCGCGTACGGGACCCGGGTGGAGATGGTCGAGCAGCCACACCCCACCGGCGGCTGGCAGCAGGCTCGGCGCGACCGCGTCCAGCAGCTGCTGGCGGAACATCCTGGGGGTTGGTGCCCCGACCAGTACAACAACCCCGACAACGTGAGCGCCTACACCCCGCTGGCCGACGAACTGGCAGCGCAGCTCGGGCACATCGACGTCCTGGTGTGCTCGGTGGGGACGGGCGGCCATTCCGCCGGGACCTACCGCGCCCTGAAGCGGCACTTCCCCCGGCTGCGGCTGGTCGGCGTCGACACGATCGGCTCGACGATCTTCGGCCAGCCCGCCACTTCGCGGCTGATGCGCGGGCTCGGGTCGAGCATCCATCCGCGCAACGTCGACTACGACGCTTTCGATGAGGTGCATTGGGTCGCGCCGCGCGAAGCGGTGTGGACCGCACGCCGGCTCGCGGCGGCTCACCAGGCGAGCGGCGGCTGGAGCGTCGGAGCGGTCGCCCTCGTCGCGGGCTGGCTGGCCCGCACCGACGACCCGGACGCCCGGATCGCCGCGGTGTTCCCGGACGGCCCGCAACGCTATTTCGACACCGTCTACAACGACCAGTTCTGCCGCCGGCACGACCTGCTCGACGTCCCGCCGCCGCGTGAACCCGACGTACTCGACGACCCACGCGAACGCGTCGTCGAACGCTGGACCCGCTGCCGCAACGTCATCGACCCGGCGACTTTCGACGCGCAGGGAGCCGGGCGGTGAGCCGGCTCGTCCACAGGTTCCGGTCCTTCGGCCGGCCGAGCCGCCTGCTGATGGTCAACCAGTTCAGCATCAATCTCGGTTTCTACATGCTGATTCCCTATCTCGCCGGGTATCTCTCCGGCCCGCTCGGCCTGGCCGGCTGGGCGGTCGGGCTGGTCCTGGGCGTCCGGAACATCTCCCAGCAGGGAATGTTCCTGCTGGGCGGCACGCTCGCCGACCGGCTCGGGTACAAGCCGCTGATCGTTGCCGGTTGTCTGCTGCGGACCGGCGGTTTCGCGTTGCTCGGCCTGGTCGATTCGCTGCCCGCCCTGATCGTCGCCTCGGCCGCGACCGGGTTCGCCGGGGCGTTGTTCAACCCGGCTGTGCGGGCCTACCTGGCCGCCGATTCCGGTGACCGGCGGCTGGAGGCCTTCTCGCTGTTCAACGTGTTCTACCAAGGTGGCATCCTCGCCGGGCCACTGGTCGGGCTGGCGCTCGGCCTGGTGGATTTCCGGCTGACCTGCTGGATCGCCGCCGTGGTGTTCGCCGTCCTGACCGTCGCCCAGCTGCGCGCCCTCCCGGCGTCTCCGGCGCGTCCGGACCGCGAAGGGAGTTCGGTGCTCGCCGACTGGCGGGCGATCGCGGGTAATCGGACGTTCGTGGTGTTCTCGCTGATCATGATCGGCTCGTACGTGCTGTCGTTCCAGACCTATCTCGCGCTCCCGATGGAGGTCCGCCGGATCATCGGGTCCTCGGGGGGCGGGGACGCGCTGGTCGCGGTGCTGTTCCTGGTCTCCGGCGGGCTGGCGCTCGCCGGGCAGTTCAAGATCACCGCATGGCTCAAGGCGAGATGGAGCGCCGGAACCTGCCTGGCAGCCGGGCTTTCGCTGATGGCCGCGGCCTTCGTCGCACCCGCCGCCGCGGCTCGCCTCGGGCCGGTCGCCGGCGCCGTGGCGCTGGTGCTCGCCGCGGCCGCGCTGGCGTTGGGAACCGTGGCGGTGTTCCCGTTCGAGATGGACACGATCGTCCGGCTGTCGGGAGATCGGCTGGTCGCCACCCACTACGGGTTCTACAACACGGTGGTCGGCGTGGGCATTCTTGTGGGAAATCTGGCCACCGGCACGGTGTTCGACCTCGCCCGCGCGGCGGGCTTGCCGGAGTTGCCGTGGCTCGGCCTGCTGGTGATCGGCGTGCTGTGCGCGGCCGGCCTGCGGTGGCTCGATCGAGGCCGCCGGTTGGACCGCCGGCCTGATTACGCGACAGCCTGATCGAACCGGATCGGGGTGACGTCGCACCCGGCGACGTCACCCCGGTCACGGCTCAGGCCACCTTGATGACGACTTTGCCCGAGGCGTGACCGTTTTCGACGGTGGCAAGGGCGGCCGGGGCGATCCCGTACCCGCCGCACTGGACCAGAACCCTCGCCGAGCTTCTCGACAGTGCGACGAACGCGGTCGTCGGCCAGGTACCGCCGGTCACACCGGGTCAGGCGCCGATCCGCATCTTGGTGCGCCCAGGCCCGCTCAACCCTCGCGAGGCTCCTCCTCGAAGAAGTGACAGGCAACCAGTTGGCCGCGCGGACCGGGGCGCGGTAGCGGAACCTCCGTCACGCACCGGTCCCGTCCGTTCCGGAGGGCGCACCGGGCCTGATACGGGCAGCCCGCCTCCGGCGGGGCGACGACCGTCTCCTTCGTGGATCGCCCGGACAGCGGCCGGCGCTGCGTCGGATCGGGGAGGGGAGTGGCCGACACGAGTTCGCGGCTGTAGGGATGCAGCGGCGATCCGAAGATCTCCGCACTCGGACCGGTTTCCACGATCCGGCCCCCGAACAGCACGGCGATACGATCGCAAAAGTACTCGGCCACCACCAGGTCGTGGACAATGAACAGGTAGGTCAGGCCAATGCGCTCGCGCAGCTCCGTCAGGAGATTCAGGACCTGAGCCTGGATCGACACGTCGAGCGAGGAGATCGGTTCGTCGAGGACGATGAGCTTGGGGTCCAGCGCCAAAGCACGCGCGATGGCAATGCGCTGCCGTTGACCTCCGGAGAGCGCGCTCGGCTTTCGATCACCCTGCTCCGAGGTAAGGCCGACCAGTTCCAGTAGCTCGTCGACCCTTTCGCGCCGCTCCTGCTGGGAGCCGATCCGGTTGATGTCCAGCGGCTCCCGGATGAGCGCTCGTACGGTCATCCGCGGATCCAGCGAGGCATACGGGTCTTGAAATACCATCTGCATCCCGGCGCGCAACCGGCGAAGCGGCCTGCCGCGCTGCCGAAGCCAGGACACCCCATCGAACTCGACCTCTCCGGATGCCGAGGACAGGTGCATCAATGCGCGGGCGATACTGGACTTGCCGGATCCCGACTCGCCGACGAGCCCGAACGCCTCGCCCGAGCCGATCGAGAAATCGACGTCATGGACGACATTCACGTGGTTGCGACGACTCGCGGAGTACGTAACGGTCAGTCCGCGAACGTCCAGCAGGGCGTTGGATTCGCGAGCTTCCTCGGCTGCGCCGGCCGCCGATCGGCCGGCATTTCCCATCCTCATGGGGTGTTCCCCCGTTCAGTTCGACGATCCACTACTCGCTGCCGGCTGAAATGACACGCCGCGCCTCCGGAATAGCCCACGTCCGACAGTTCGATGAGCTGCGGATCCAGGGCCGTGCAAGGTTCGCCGCGCTGTGGGCACCGCGCGGCGAACGCGCAGCCGGCCGGTAGTTGATGCAGTGGCGGTGGTGTGCCCGGGATCGACGGCAATCGTCCTTCCGGCAACCGGTCCGGATGGAGAACCGCCTTCAGCAGTGCCTCGGTGTACGGGTGAGCCTGGTGGGCGAAGAGTGCCCTGCTCTCGGCCTCCTCGACAATGCGGCCCGCGTACATCACCATGACCCGGTCACAGAATTGTGCTACGACGCCCATGTTGTGGGTGACCAGCAGAACTGCCGTATCGTGCGAGTCGGCCAGCCGCTGAAGCAGGTCCAGCACCTGCGCCTGGGTCGTGACATCCAATGCGGTCGTCGGCTCGTCGGCGATGATCAGCTCCGGCTCGTTCGCGATCGCCATCGCGATGAGCACCCGCTGCCGCATGCCGCCGGAGTACTGCATGGGGTAACTGTTGAGCCGGTGCTCCGCGTCCGGAACCTCGACCGCCCGGAGCAGTTCGACAATCCTGGCCCGCAGCGCTGCTCGGCTGATTCTCCGGTTGTGCCGCCGGATCGCCTCACCCATCTGCCCGCCGATCGTCCACACGGGATCGAGCGCGGCCATGGGGTCTTGGTACACCAAGGATATGTTCGCGCCGCGAACTCGGCTCATCTGCCGTTCGTCCTGCTGGTCGATCACTTGGCCGTTGATGGCGATCGTGCCACCGCTCACCTGCCCGGCCGGCCCGATCAGGCCCATGATCGACAGGGCGAGCGCGGACTTCCCGGAGCCGGATTCCCCGACCAGACCGACCTTTTCCCCTTTCTTGATCTTCAGGTCCACGCCGCGGACGGCGTGCACGCAGCCGGGGCCGGAGCCGAACTGGGTCCGGAGATCGTTGACTTCGAGTACGAGCTGCTCATTCATGCGAGGACCTTCGACTTCAGGCGAACCCGGGGATCGACCAGGCGATAGAGGATGTCCACGCACGCGTTGATGACCACGTAGCCCACCGCGCCGAGCTGGATGAATGCCTGCACGACCGCAAAGTCCTGCCCTTGGATTGACTGCACGATAAGTTGCCCGATGCCGGGCCAGGAGAAGATCGATTCCACCAGGACGCTACCCACCAGCAGTTCACCCAGGATGAGCCCGCTCGCGGTCAGGGTGGGAAGAAAGGCGTTCGGCAGCGCGTGCTTCCGGAATGCCGACCACGGCGAGATGCCCTTTCCCCGGACGACCGTCAGGAAGGGGTCGTCTCGGACTCCCAGGAGACTGCTGCGCAGGAGGCGGAAAAGAGCCGCCGACGCCGGAAACGCCAGGACCGCGGCCGGCAGGATGAGATGCCAGCAGGCATCGGCGAACGTCGAAAACCTGAGCGTCAGCAGCGAATCGACCGAGTACAGGCCGGTGATCGAGGGTGGCGGCTCGCTGCCTGGGCCGAGGCGCCCTTCGGGGCCGGGAAACAGGTGCAGAGCCTGCCAGAAGATGATCAGTGCGATGAGGCTCGTCCAGAACGGCGGCGCTCCGGTGCCGACGAAGGACCATGCCATGGCGCCTCGGTCGACCGCGCGGCGTCGCCGGTAGGTCGAGATCAAGGCCAGGATCAACGCACCGCCGAAAGCGAATACGAAGGCAGTGAGCCCCAGCTCCACAGTCGGCATGACACGTTCCGAAAGGAGCGTGCGTACGGGAAGGCCGCTCGTATAGGAATAACCCCAATCTCCGGTGAAGAAGTCGTGCAGGTAGAGGACGAACCGTTCGAGGAGCGGTTTGTCCAAGCCCATGGACTGGCGCAGCGAGTCGACCGCGTCCGGTGGTGCCAGGGGGCCGAGAATCACCCGAGCCGGATCCCCGGGTATCGCGCGGAGAAGAACGAAGCAGAGCAGCGACGTGAGCAGAACAGTTGCCGCGGCGCCCAGTACTCGTCGTATGACTGCGTACATCCTCAACCACCCGCCCGTTCGCCAGGTCGGCTGAAAGCTTCTCGTCCGTTGTCGGCGATGATCGCGGCCGCGGCGGTGACCGCCAGGACGCCGAGGCCCGGGAACGTACTGATCCACCATTGCCCGCCGAGGGCGTATTCGAGTCCTTCGGTGATCATCGATCCCCAGTCGGCTGTGGGCACCTGGACCCCGAGCCCGAGAAACCCGAGGCCCGCCATCGCCAGGATCCCGTACGAGAAGACCCCGGCGGCCTGGGTCAGGACGGTGGGCACCAGGTGCGGCAGGATGTGGCGGCGAACAACACGCACCGGCGACGCACCCATCGTGACGGCCGCATAGACGAACTGTTGCGATCTGATTCTGAGGACCTCACTCCGGACAATTCTGGCGTACCACGGAATCGAGATGAGGACGATTCCCCACGTGGCCGTGGCGGCTCCGGGGCCGAGGCCGACCGTCACCGCCATGGCGAGGACCAGTGGCGGGAATGCGAGGATCGCATCCATTCCGCGCATCAGCACGGCGTCGACCGCGCCGCCGCGGATTCCTCCGATGATCCCGATCGTGCCGCCGATGATCGCGCCGACGACCGCGACGGTGAGGCCGATGAGAAGTGAGACGCGGGCGCCTGCATTGAAGCGCGCCAGCACGTCCCGCCCGTTCCCGTCCGTGCCCATGGGGTGGGCAGGAGACGGCGGGGCCAGAGCATGGCTCAGGTCCACCGCCGTCGGACTCACTCGCCAGAAGAGTGGTAGCACCAAGGCCATCACCAAGAGGACCACCAGCAGGCCAAGCCCGACGAGCATGCCTCCCCCCACCCTCGGCCGTCGGCCCGGCCTGCCGGCGAGCGGTCCCCGAAGGCGCGGACCGGGCCGGCCAGGTCGAGGAGCCTGGTCCGCGCCGGCCTGCGCGATCGCGCGCTCCGCTGTGCCCGCCATTTCACGCAATCCCTTCCGTGGCTATGCCCACGTCATGAAGTCCATTACCACGGAGTAAAAGTAGTTCTTCACGCGTTTGCCCAGAACGACGACCGCCTGGTCCTGATAGGCGGAGGCGAACGGCGCTTCGTCGTTGACGAGGGTCACGATCTGGTTCAGCAGTTGCTGCCGCTTGGCCAGGTCGGTCTCCGCCGCCGCCGCAACGGCGAGCTGGTCGGCCTCCTTGATGCACAGATTCGTCGTGTTGGACGGAGATCCGCACTTCAAGTCGTCGGCGTAGTCGTAGATGGCGGAGTAGACGAACCCGCCGTTGTTGCGCACGAATGTCGGGTATCGGCGCGCGCCGAGGGATGCGACGATATCGGCGGCAGAGAGCTTGACAACCTCGACATTCACGCCGAGCGGTTTCCACTCGTTCTGCACGATCGTCGCGATCTGCGTATCGGTCGAGTTGTCATTCTGCACTGCCATCTGGACCGTGACCGGAAGTTTTACGCCGGACTCCTTCAGTAGGGCCGCCGCCTTGTCCATGTCTTTTTTCCTGGGCTGTGCGAGGGAGGTATCGAAATCCGGAATGGTCGTGGCCCAGGGTCCGAAGAGCAGGCTCCCGTACCCCTTGTTCACCTGAGCGCGGATACCCTCGTAGTCGATCGCGTACGTCAGTGCAGTGCGGAACTTCTTGTTGTCGAAGGGGGCTGTGGTGGTCACGAAGCCGATCCGCTTCGTCGTGTCGGTATCGAAGGCCGCGACCCGGAGGTTGGGATCACCCTTCAGGCTTGTCGCCGAAGTCTTGCTCATCCCGATGGTGACGTCGGCCTGTCCATTGCGGGCCTGCAGTGCGAGGGTGACGTCCGACGAGGTGAAGTTCAGGTTGATCTTGCCGACCTTCGGCGCGTCGCCGAAGAACTTCGGGTTTCGTACCGCAACGGCACCCCGGCCGGCTGTGTAGCTTTCGAGCGTGAACGGACCGCCGCCGCCGGCGATATGGGTCGTCATCCACTTGTTGGGCGAGCCCTTGGTGTCCCCGCCATTGTGCGCGACGATCTTACTGTCGACGATGCTCGACCAGGGCGAGGCCAGAATGGACAGGAGCGGCGGATACGGCCGGGAGATGTTCAGGACGAGTGTGTCGTCGGCCGGCGCCTCGATCGACTTGTAGAATCCGTCCTGGTCGCCGGTCAGAATGACTTTTCCGGTGCCGCCGGCGGCGAGGACCCGTTCGAGGCTGGCCTTCACCGCGGCCGCGGTGATCGGGGACCCGTCGCTGAAGTTGGCCTTGGTCAGCTTGAATGTGTAGGTCTTGCCGTCGGGACTGATCACCCACGATTTCGCCAGGTAGGGGGTCACCTTGACCGGATCGAACTGAGTCGTCCCCTCGGGCCCCGGCTTCGCGCCGAAACTCGTCAACCTGACGTAGAAGTTCTGCAGCAATCCGAGACTCGACGCGTCGTATCCGAACGCGGGGTCGAGGGTCGTCGCGGGCTGGCCCACGTTGACCGTCAAGGCGTCGGTGGATCTACCGCTGGTGGTACTACCGCTAGAGCACGCTGCCATCGAGGTGACAACACAGGTTCCTGCCGCCAGCAAGGCGGCGACCCTGGTCAGTGTTCGCATGGCTACTCCGATCTACCCGTCTGCCATAGACGTTCTTGTAGAGGTACTGCTGGGATGACGTGCTTGGCGAAGCGTGCGTACTGGTCGTCAGCCGTCTTGTCGGGTGGTGTGTGCCGGATATCGGGTGGGTCATGCGGTGGCGTCCTTGACGAGTTTCTGGAGTTTGGGCATGACGGTGTTGATGAGGGTGCGGATGTTGCCGTGGTAGGTGTCGCGTTGGCGTGCCCAGTCGTGCTCGTCGCCGTCGGTGGTCACGCATTCGTAGAAGGTCGCGTAGCGGAAACGTGATCCTTCGGGGGTGGGGGTGAGGGAGAAGTCGACGACGGCGAGCGCCGGGTCGCCCGGTGCGGGTGCCTCGCGCACGAGCTTCCAGACGATCCGCTTCCCCGGCTCCAGCAACGCCGTGCGCGCGAAGACCGGGCGACCAACGGCAAAATCAGATGAAGCGGACACAGGCCCCTCCTAGAATGAAGGAAGTTCACTTGAGGTTCGCCATGAGTGAATCTGGTTCATTCTTAGCCCGCGGTGAACCCTCTGTCAACTGCGCGGGGTGCCTGCGCTGAAGGTGAAGCTCAGTTGATGTTTTGGCCGGCTCTCCGTGCCCGTGCGGAGGCCCGGTGCCGGCCGGCGCAGACGATCTCGATGCGCTTTACAGCCACTGCTGTATGTACTCGTTCGCGCGCTGCTGGTATGCGGCGGTCTGCGGTCGAGCCTTGCGGATGAGGGACACGAAGATCGTGTCGACGAGGGCCATATGGGTCACCAGGGACGGCAATGGCGTCGTGAACGTATCCATGTCCGCGGGCGTCGCCAAAAGCTGGATGTCGGAGGTGTTCGCGACGGGCGAGCCGAGGGAATTGGTGATGCACACGGTCGTGGCACCTTGCGATTTCGCGACTTCGAGACTGCGAATCGTCTCCGGTACCCGGCCGGTCGGGGAGATGCCGATGGCCACGTCCTTCGGGCCCAGCTGGCTGGCGGTCACCAGTTGCATATGCGCGTCGGGTGCGGCGTTGGCGCGGAATCCGATCAGCGTCAACCCCGCGGAGGCGATGGCCGCCACCGGATGGGCCACGCCCACGGCGTAGAACTCGATGCGGCCGGCGTCCAGGATGGCATCGACCACGGCGTCGACCGTCTCCGCCGGGTTGAGCGTCATCGTCTCGGCGAGCGCGAGGCGGTGGAATTCGACCACATTTTCCAGGTCGGATGTCGATCGCCGATCCGTGGGCAGCCCCGACTCGGCGACCTCGCGGGCGAGTGCGATCTTGAAGTCGGAGAACCCCTTGAACCCCAGTCGCTGGCAAAATCCCACGACCGAGCCGACGCTCACGCCGCACCTCGTGGCAAGGTCGGCGACGGCCGCCGGGATGACCTCCTCGGGGTTGCCGAGGACGTAGTCGGTGACGGCTTGGTCCACTCTGGACATGGTCGGCCGCGAGACCCGCAGGCGCGGGATCAGGGAACCTTGCCGCTGGGATTCGGCAGCCGCGGGTGCTGACTTGTCTGCCATGGAACGACACCTGCCCGTTCGTTGCGAGCTCACGGTGCCGGCGTTGACAGAGCGCTCACCGCGAGGCTATGAATGAACCAGATTCACCACAAGTCTAGCTCAAGTGAACTTCCTTCATTCTAGGAGGGCCTGTGTCCGCTTCCTCTGATTTTGCCGTTGGCCGCCCGGTCTATGTCGTCCGGGAGGGGGAGCTGGACCTGGCGGCTCCGCCCGAGGTCGCCTGGTCGCATGTCATGAATCTTACCGCCTGGCAGAACTTCAAGAAGTTCGAGCATGTCTCGGGCCCGGTCGGGGCCGAGGGGGAGCTGCAGGCGATGCTCAAGGACGAGCCCGGATCGGGTAAGACTCCCTACTTCGCGCGCACGGCGTTGCTGGAGCCGGGGAAGCGGATCGTCTGGAAGCTCGTGCGCGAGGCACCCGCACCGGGCGACCCGGCGCTCGCCGTCGTCGACTTCTCCCTCACCCCCACCCCCGAAGGATCACGTTTCCGCTACGCGACCTTCTACGAATGCGTGACCACCGACGGCGACGAGCACGACTGGGCACGCCAACGCGACACCTACCACGGCAACATCCGCACCCTCATCAACACCGTCATGCCCAAACTCCAGAAACTCGTCAAGGACGCCACCGCATGACCCACCCAATATCCGGCACAACGACGAAGGGTACGACGCATCCTGTGCTCAACCCGGCGACCGGCGAGGTGGTCGCTTCGGTCGAAGTTCTCGACGGTGCCGCTGTGGATGCCGCGGTCCTGGCGGCGCAAAAGGCCTTCGAGGCTTGGCGTGACACGTCCATCGAGCAGCGCGTCGAAGTCCTCGACCGGATCGCGGACATCGTGCACGGGAACGCCGGCAAACTCTCCGAGCTCCTCACGCTGGAGCAGGGCAAGCCGATCGCCGAGTCGCGCATGGAGGTCGATACGACGGAAGCGACCTTCCGCCGTTACGCGGACCTGGGCCGGGAGAAGGGTGCCGCGCTCTTCGCCGAGAATCTGGGCGAGCACGTCCGCACCTTCACCCCGCTCGGCGTAGTGGCAGGCATCATCCCGTGGAACGCCCCGCTGATCGTCGCCGCGATGAAAGCCGGGCCGGCCATCCTGACCGGAAACACGATCATCCTCAAACCGGCACCGACGACGCCGCTCGCGACGCTCGAACTCAGCCGCCTGCTCGCGGACGCAGTGCCGGAGGGGCTCGTGCAATGCCTCGTCGACGACGGATCGATCGGCCCGCTGCTGGCGTCGCACCCTGGTGTGCGGAAAGTGGCGTTCACCGGCTCGACTGTCAACGGACGCAACGTGACAGCCGCGGGCGCGTCGACGCTGAAACGCCTCACCCTCGAGCTCGGCGGAAACGACCCGGCGATCGTGCTCGGCGATGCCGATCCAGGAACGGCCGCGGCAGGGATCTTCGCGCGTGCGTTCCTCAACGCCGGCCAGGTGTGCGGCGCGGTCAAGCGCGTCTACGTTCACGATGACGTCTACGACCGCTTCGTCGAGGCGATCGCCGATCTTGTCCGAGACGTCGTCGTCGGAGACGGGTTCGACCCAGCGGTCACGGTGGGACCACTGCAGAACCGCATCCAGCACGAGAAGGCCACGGCCCTCCTCGCCGAGGCGGCACGCGATGGCACGATCCTCGCGCAGAGCGGCGTCCCGGACGTGGACGGTGGCTACTTCGTCCCGGTAACCGTGGTGGGCGATCTCGATGACGCTCACCCGCTCGTCGCGGGCGAGCAGTTCGCGCCGATCCTGCCGCTTCTGCGCTTCTCTGACGAAGCTGACGCGGTGGCCCGCGCCAACTCGACCGAGTACGGGCTCACCGCGTCGGTCTGGACGTCGGACGTCGCTCACGGTGAATCCGTGGTTCAGCGGATCGACGCGGCATTGTTGTGCGTCAACAAGCACAATCGGGTCGATCCGGCGCTCGGCATCGCCATGTCGAAGCAATCCGGCACCGGCTGGCTTTTCGGGCCGGAGGGGGTCCGCGAGTACCTGCAGCCCCACCTCCTCTTCCGATAGCCAGGGCGCAGGGTTCCCGGATTCGCACCGCTACCTCGGCGACGCGTGGGCCGACGGCGACAACGCCGTCGGCCCATTTGGTCTGTGCAGGCGGTTCTGCCCCTGCTTGGGGCCGTGATCAACACCGAGACGACCTCAGCCGCCCGGCCCACGGCCGGATCAAAGGCTGTTGTGGCGCTGGTATCTTCACCGCTTCGCGGTAGCTTCGGTGACGATCTCGTCCAGTACCGGCATCGGCACGGATCCGCTTCCGAGCACCGCCGCGTGAAACTCGCGCAGGTCGAACTCCGCACCCAGCCGCTGCTCCGCGGCGGCCCGCAGGCGGACGATCTCACGCTTGCCCGTCAGGTATGCCAGTGCCTGTCCGGGGATCGTCAGGCAACGGTCCACCTCGTTGACGAGGAACCCCTCGGGCAGCCCGACGCGGGTGAGCATGAACTCGATTGCGCGAGCGCGGCTCCAGCCGAACGCGTGCAGGCCCGTGTCGATGACCATGCGGGCCGTACGGTGCATTGCCATGGACACCGCGCCGAGTTCGGCACGCGCGTCGGAGTACAGGCCGAATTCGCCGGCCAGCTCCTCCGCGTAGAGCGCCCAGCCCTCGGAGTGGACAGTGATCGACATCTGCTGCAGTAGCGGCAGACCCTCGATCAGCTGCGCGCGAGCATGCTGGGAATGATGCCCCGGCACCGCCTCGTGGAACGCGATCGCTTCCAGATCCCAGCCGGCACCGCAGGTCGGGCGCATCGTGTTGAACCAGTATGTGCCCGGCCGCCCTGCCCCTCCGGCGATACCCCTGCCGCGCTGTGGCCGCACGTAGTGCGGCGCCATCCCCGACGCACCAACGGTTTCCGGCATCGGCTCGACCCCGCACGGCGTGGGCAACGGGTCGGGCATCAACCGTGACGCGATCGCTTCCGCGCGCGCGATCGCCTCGCGGGCGGCTGCGATCGCCTGCTCGGCGGTGCGCTCGGACACCGACGCACGTAGCGCCGCCACGATCGCGTCCCGGTCGTTCAAACCGAGCGGGCTGCCGAGTTCCTGCGCCCGCGCCTCCAGCTCCTCGATAGTCTCCAGCCCGATCCGGTGCAACTGCTGAGCAGTCAGCGGCAACGTCGTGTGCATGGCAATATCGCGCGTGTAGTCGGCTTCGCCGCCGGGCAGCGCACAGCGGCCCGGCCGTTCGGCACTGCGCGCGATCGGCCGCAGCTCGGCCAGCAGGTCTCGCCACCGTGCGAGTGCCGGCATGATCGCATCCTTGACGGTGTCTTCGACCCGTGTGCGCCAACCGGAGGCGCCGGCCCAGCCCTGTGGTGGTACCGGGGCGGCGAACGCGGCCGGCACACCCTCGGCAAGCGCCCGGTCGGCCCAGCCGACCGCGTGATCGACGAGTTCGGCGACGGGCAGCCGTCCCTTGGCCCGTCCGTCGCGCAGCCGATCCGTCTTCGCGTCGATCCAGGCCGCGGCGCCGGCCAGCCGTGCGAGGTAGTCGTCCGCGGCCTGAGCATCGGGGAGTGTCGTGCGCGCGGCGACCGCGAGCAGCGCCGGGGGTCCGGCGAAGGGCGTCGCGGTGGCGGTGCACTCGGCGTCGGCGTTCGCGATCGAGGCACGTTCACGTTCGCATGCCGACCGCACCACGCCCAGCGTCACGCGGTCGGCAGACTCCGCGGTGCTCAGCCCGGTCGCCCTGTCCGCCAGTACGGCGAGGTCGGCGTCGAGGTCCATGGCAGCTTGTGCCGACGCGGCAGGGACCAGCCTGTCGTACTCGCGTACACCCAGCGTGGACGCGCCGAACGGATCGGCCGTGAGGAGCCGATGGACGAGTTCGTCCGCGATCTCACGGATGGGGGACCGGTGATTCGTCCGCTGCATTATTGCGCACCGCCAATCTCATGACCGTCGTCTGTGGAAAGGTTCCTGGATCTTGTACGTCCATAGTGGACTCTGGGGAAGCCGCATTTCACTGCCCACCGGCCGCTCGCCAGTAGCGCTTCAGCACCTCCAGCTGAAGCGTGCATTCGACGGCGGTCACGTCGGCACTCCCGGGAAAGCCACCGCTGACGAAGTCGGCCAGCTCGTCCTCATCGCGGAAAACGCCGTCGTAGACGAACGTCGACGAGGCCGCGGTCAGCGCCAGGAACCGCGTGGCCGGGTGGGCGGCTATCGCCGTGCCGACGCGGGTGGTCGTGGCCGGTGGGCACGAGATGCCGAGTACGACCTCGACCTCGTAACCCAGCCTGCGCGGCTCGATCTCGACGCGGGGCCGCAGCAGCCCGGAGCCGAACATCGCGGTGGCCGTGCGGCGGGCCCGGGATTCGGTGATGTCGAGCATGCGTGCGACGTCCGAGTGCGGCACTCGCGCGTCGTCGCCCAGCAGTGCCGCGATTTCCCGCTCCAGCGGGCCGAGTTCGGTGCTCGGTGCATCCCCTGCCGTACCCGCGTGCCCGGCGAGCGCCTCCTCCTGGCCGGGGGTCAGCCGGGGCAGGTGCCACGCCGCGGAGCTGGTCAGCCGGCGCAACACCCACTCCGTGCGGACCGAGCGGATGCCTGGCACGGCGGGGATCTCGTCGACCAGCGCGCGGGCCGTCGCCGCGCGGGTTGGTCCGTGGACCACGGCGTAGATGTCGCCGCGGCCGGACGCGAGCGCTACGTGCGTGGTGTCATCGCGCAGCGCCAGCGCCTCCGCGGCCCCGCGCGCCCGGCCGGGCTCGACGCCGAGCCACACGTGTGCCGGCGGACCTTCGGTCAGCAGGGACCAGTCGACCTCGCAGATGACGCGCAGCAGGCCGTCTTCCAGCATCCGGCCGTAGCGCCGCCCGACCGTGCGCGCGGAGATATCCAGGACGCGAGCGAGCACGTCGAGGGACGCGCGGGGCGCGCGTTGCAGCGCGGCGACCAGGTCGAGGTCGATGTCGTCCAGTACGCCGTCGTCGGCCACCGGGCGCCCTCCTTCGGTTTCGGACGGTGACGGCCTGTTTTTTGACTGAATCAGGCGTAACAAGGCCAATCATTGCATGTCTATGGCACTGCATGCGAGACTTCTGCTCGAACGGGACGGAGAGCGGGTGGCCGCTTCGGACACCGCGGGATGCTCACGTCGACGGCGATGGGTCTGTCCACAGTGGCCACACTCGTCGTCGGTATGCCGGAACTTTGCGCACGTCCCGGAAAACAAGCTCGCCGAGGAGGCATTGCGGTGATCCCTGATGTACCAGGCCTGCACCGGTGGCTCGACAAGCACCGCGACCAGCTGCTGGACGACGTCCTCACGCTCGTCCGCCACGAAACACCCAGCCGCGACCAGGAACTCCTCGCGCGGGCGCTGGCCTGGCTGGACCGCTGGGTCACCGCGTCGCTCGGCGAGACTCCGCACCGCTCCCGCACCGAGAACGCGCTCAGGTTCGATTACCCGGGTACGGGACCGGCGCCGGTCGTGCTTCTCGGGCACTACGACACGGTGTGGCCCGCGGGCACCCTGGCCGGGTGGTCGGCCACGGTGACCGGCGACCGGGCGAGCGGGCCGGGGATCTTCGACATGAAAGCCGGTCTGGTACAGGCGGTCTGGGCGGTACGCGCGCTCGCCGCCACCGGCCACGACCGGCCGCCGATCCGGCTGGTGCTCACCGGGGACGAGGAGGTGGGCAGCCCCGCCTCCCGTCCGGTGATCGAGCAGGCGTGCGCGGACGCGGCAGCCGTGTTCGTGTTCGAGGGCAGCGGGCCAGGTGGTGCGCTGAAGACCGGCCGCAAGGGCGTCGGCCTCTTCGACGTCACCGTGACCGGGCGCGAGGCACACGCCGGGCTGGAGCCGGAGATGGGGGCGAGCGCCGTCGACGAACTCGCCCGGGTCACGCTGGCGCTGCATGCGCTCGCCGACCCGGCGACCGGCACCACGGTCAACGTCGGTCTCGTCGAAGGCGGCAGCGCGGTCAACGTCGTCGCGGGTCACGCTCGTGCGCACGTCGACGTCCGGGTTGCCAGCCAGGCCGAAGCCGACCGAGTGGACGACGCCCTCGCCCGGCTCACCCCGCACGACCCGCGCGCCACCCTCGCCGTCGCCGGCGGGTGGAACCGGCCGGTCATGGAACGCACACCCGCGATCGGTGAGCTGGTCGCCCGCGCCCAGGCCGCCGCCGCACAGCTGGGACTCGACCTGCCGGAGGTCTCCGTCGGCGGCGCCAGCGACGGCAATTTCGCCGCAGCCTTGGGGATCCCGGTACTCGACGGCATCGGCGCGGCCGGCGACGGCGCCCACGCCCGCCACGAACACGTCTCGGTCGCCGCGCTGGCCGAACGCGCCGCGATCGCCGCCGCCGTGCTCACCACGTTCTCGAATGGACAGTCCGGCCGGAAATCGAGCTGATTCCTGTTGCGGCAACGGTTCCTCACACCGTCCTGCCTGTCGGCGAACGCGACCCGCTGCTGACGAACAGCAAGCCGCCGCACGGGAAGTCGTGGCCAGGGCGCCCGACGGCGCCACCGTCGCGGTCGCCGGGTGGCTGGCCCCGCATGTGACGAGCCGGTGCCGAGTGCTGCTATATCCCCCTTGTCCTTCGGGCGCGGAGCAGTCCGAATGGGTCGTGGTGACCCGGCCGGAAGGAAGCCGGCCGCTGTTCAGCGGTGGGGTCCGTGGCCAGGGCCCCGGCAAAGTTGGTCGAGGCCCTGTGATCAGCAGAGAGAACCGTGGCTGCGACCACCTCGTGGTGTGCGCCGGACCTGTCTCGGGTCTGTGAAGGGGCCCTTCACAGACTCAGAGTCCGTGAAGGGCCCCTTCACAGACCTTCACGGACCTCCGCCGTCTGCGGAGGGCCCCCACATTGGTTCTCCGGGGAGGTTGTGAGTGGGAGCTGTGCGGTGATCTGGAAGCCTCCGTCGGGCTGGGGTTGTGCGGTCACGTCGCCGCCGAACATCGAGGCGCGTTCTCGCATGCCGCGGATGCCGTAGCCTGCCCGAGCTTGTTCGGCGGGGTGAGCGTGTGGTCCGTGGCCGCCGTCGTTGACGATGTCGGCCACGACGGTCCGGTGTGGGTCGCCTGGTGTCCCGTAATGCACCGTCACTGTGCACCGGGCGCCGGGCGGGGCGTGTTTGACCACATTGGTCAGTGCTTCCTGGACGATCCGGTGTGTGGTGAGCACGGCGCCTGGCGGGACGCCCTCAGGCTCGCCCTCGATCACGAGACGGGTCTCCAGCCCGGCGGAGCGTACCTTGCCGACAAGGTCGCCGAGCGCGCCGGCACTCGGTTGGGGTTCCGTGCCGTTCTCGGTTCCGCGTAGCAGGCCGAGGATCCGGCGTAGTTCGGCGACGGCTTCGCGGCCGGTGACGCCGATCGTGCGTAGTGCTTCGTCCACGGCTGTGGGATTTCGTTCGCCCAGCAGCCGTGCGCCTTCGGACTGCATGACTATGGTGCTGACCGCGTGGGCGACGACGTCGTGCATCTCCCGGGCGATCCGGGCGCGTTCTTCGACGACCGCGGTCCTCGCCAGCGCGTCACGGTGTTCCTCGGCCTCGATCGCACGCTCCTGCGCGTCGGCCAGCTGCCGCTTCCGGTTTCGCGTCACCTCGCCGATCGCCACCGCGGCCACCATGGTGGCGGTCTCCACCAAGAACAGGGTCGACGCGGTCTGGCCGTCCCCGAAGAAGAACGCCCCGATCAGGTACAGCACCTCGGCCGCGAACAGCAGTACCCACTTGCGGCGCCGGCCGCCGTGGACGACCACCGAGTACATCAGAACGGTCAGTGCCAGATTCGCGGGGAGCAGCACACCCGTGTACCGCGACGGCAGCAGCGCTTGCGCGGCGAAGACGGCGAGCACGAACAGCATCACCTGTGAGGGGAACCGGCGCCGCGCGAAGATCGGCAGCAGCATGGCCACGATGATCGCCAGCACCGCACTCCACAACGGGCCTGACAACAAGAGGCTCAGCAGCGAGCCCGCACCGATCAGCACGACGACCAGCACGACGATCAGCAGGTCGACCACTCGTGACCGGACACCCGTCCCGGCGAACAGCTTGCGCACCTTGACCACCTAACTACGCATCCCGCTTCCGCGCGACCGCGATATCGAAGAACGCTGCGGCCACCACGGCCGGCAACGAAACGCCGTCCAGGGCCTCGTGCCACCCGGGACCGCAGAAATCCATGGCGAGGAGAGGCGGGAACCGCGCGACGTCACCGCGACGAGGCCCAGCGCAAGTTCGGCCATCGGATAGAGGAGCACGACGCCTCCAGAGCGAACACCGGGCCCGCGCCGAACAACACCCGCCCTCGGGCGACGAGCCACCAGACCCGTCACTCCGGCGCCGAATGCCGTTGGTGGAGAACCGGTACTCGCCGGTGACCGGAGTGAAGGGCGTTCTGACGCGTTCGGAGATCAGCAGGTTCATGACGATTCCTCGGTGAGTAAAGGATTCAGCGGGTGTCGGCGTGGTACTCGACCGCGTGACTGGTGAGGTGCTGCGGGATGATGCCGTTGGCAGCGGCCGGTTCGGCAATGCTCGCAGTGTCCATTCCGGACACGACGACGGCGTCCCCGTCGTCGGCGAACATCGCCTGCCGCCGTCCCACCGCGCCACGTAGCTCCGTCCTCTTCGGGGCACGCTCCTGTCCCCGGCCCGGTCGGCGAATTCCTTGACCCCGCACTGCGCGATCAGCTTCCCACGCCCGTTTGCTCAGGTTCACCGCCTCGATCAAGGACCCTCCGGGTATTCCGCTTCGTGACTCCCATGGTGCCGTCGTGCGGCGGCGAAGACATCCCATCCCGGGCCGCACCAGGTCATCCGCCGAAACGACCCGCGTCGTCCCAGAGGATGATGTCCTCGAACCAGCACGTAAACGATCGCCCGCAGCACAAGGCGATTCGGTGAGTTCACTACGATAGTGGCCTCCACGACGGCTGTCCGCGGCAGCGTGTACGCTTTCGTGCTCGACCTTGTAGAACGCCGGTTTCGGCTGGTCAGCGGGCTGGGCGTAGGCGTGCCGAATCGTTCAGGGAGATCAGGGGCCGTTCCTGCATTACGGCTTCGGCGCATGGATGTCGAGAGAATTTCCGACAGTCGTGTTCGAGCGTTTCGCGGACGATGCGGTGGTCCATTGTGTGACCGAACGCCAGGCCGCCCAGGTGTGGGAAGCGATTGCGGATCGGTTCGCTGAGATCGGGTGATCGAAAAGTCGGCGGGTCGCCAACACGTCTGTGACGCGCTTCACCGGCGACCACAGCGGCCCCACGCCACACTGGCCGCCGCCGCGGGCGTCTCGGCGAGGCACTGGATGGCCTGCTGCGTTGGGCCAAACATGTGGGTGCGGTCCGCGCGGACCTGGGGGCCGAGGATCTGTCCGCGCTCGCCGTCGGCGGCACGGCGTTGCGGTCGGCGCACCGGAACCAGGCGCGCGCAACGGTTTTGGTGCGGCTGCTGCTGGACGGGTTACGACCGCGGGAGGTCACGGAAGCAGCCGGGTTACGTGACCCACGACCGGCCCGTCGTCACGGAACCGGGCCCGAGAGCACGGGATTCCGCCTGGAATGCGGCGGGCCGCTGCGCATCGGGGCGACCGGCAGGCCGCCCCGCGGCCCGGCCTGCCGGCAGCGTGCGCACCGACGCCGTTCACGAAATGGGATTCGTTGACCCGGCCGCCGCAGCGCGCTTAGCGTCGCGAGACGAGGAGGTCTCGCCATGACAACCGTCGCCCACGGTGAACTGCGCCGGACTGGGCCCAGGATCGGTGCCGAGATCACCGGTGTCGACTTCGGACACGACATCGACCCGTCCACCGCGGACGCGCTCGTGCGAGAGTTCCTGGCCTGCAAAGTGCTGGTGTTCCGCGATCAGCATCTTACCCCGGACGAACACGTGCGCGCGGCGCGGATCTTCGGCGAGCCCTTCGACGACCCGACCGCGGCCAGGGACGACGCGAACCCGCTCGTCTATCCCTTCAACGTCCGCCGGAACGGGAAAGCCGGCACCTGGCACATCGGCGGGCTGTGGCGGAATCCGCCCTTCAGCATCGAATCCCTTACCTACCAGGAAGTATCGGAGCTGGGGGGCGACACGGTGTGGGCCGACCTGCAGGCCGCCTACGACGACCTGTCCCAACCGCTCCGGCAACTGCTGGAGTCGGTCAGCGCGGTCTATGACGCGGACGCGGCGAACTACGCGCAGGGCAGCAAGCGGGACCGAGTCCAGGACACGATCGAGCACCCGGTGGTGCTGCGGCATCCGGACACGGGCCGGCTCGGCCTGTTTCTCAGTTCCTCGGCGCTGCGGCTGACCGGTGTCAGTGCCGAGGAGAGCACTGCGCTGCTGCCGTTCCTGCTCAAGCACGCTTCGTTGCCCGACTACACGAACAGTTCGGATGGCGCCCAGGCGACTTCGTGTTGTGGGACAACCTGGCCACCTGGCACTACGCGGTCGACGACTATGGCGACGCGCCGCGCGTCTATCGCAAGGTCATCGCGACACGCTGAGCCCAGAAGGAGTACCCATGACCACCACCGAAACCGACGTCTTCACGGCCGAGTGGCAGGCCTGGCATCGCGACCACGAGCAGAAGCGGGCCGCCCCGCACGGGTTTCTGGCGATCACTGGCCTGCACTGGCTGAGCGATGTGCCGGTGCGGTTCCCGGACGCGCCGGGCGTGTGGTTCACCGGCGCCGAGGGCGGCGTCATCGTGGCGCTCGACGAGGGGGCGGAACTGGTCGTCGACGGGGAAACGGTGCGCGGGCGGCACGAGTTCGGGATCATTCCCGAACGCGGTGGGGTGAATGCCGTGTGGAACGACGCGGTTATCGAGGTCGCCAAACGGGGCGGGCACGACATCGTGCGGCCCCGCCACCCCGACAATCCGTTGCGCGTCGCCCACACGGGCACGCCTACGTTCGCACCGGATCCGAAATGGGTGGTGCCCGGTCGCTACGAACCGTTCGCGCATCCCGAGCCGACCACGGTGGGCGCGGCCGTGGCCGGGCTGGAGCACGTCTACGACGCGCCGGGCCGGATTCACTTCGCGGTCGACGGGCAGGAGCTGAGCCTGACCGCTTTTCCGGGCCACGCACCGGAAAGCCTGCTCGTGCTCTTCACCGACGCCACGTCCGGCGTGACCACGTATGCGGCGAACCGGGCGCTGCAGTTGCCGCCGCCGGGCGCGGACGGCACGATCGCGCTGGACTTCAACCGCGCGACCAACCTTCCGTGTGCATACACCGATCTGGCGACCTGTCCGTTGCCGCCGGCGGAGAACCGGCTGCCGGTCGCGATCGAGGCCGGCGAACAGATTCCCCGCGAACGTCGCTGACCCCACCGACACGGCCACGCAGTCCCCTTGGCCGGGGCTGCGTGGCCGTTTTTCGCCGCGG
Source organism: Amycolatopsis sulphurea (assembly GCF_002564045.1). Taxonomy (NCBI): domain Bacteria; kingdom Bacillati; phylum Actinomycetota; class Actinomycetes; order Pseudonocardiales; family Pseudonocardiaceae; genus Amycolatopsis; species Amycolatopsis sulphurea. Next base: position 3,854,836 of record NZ_PDJK01000002.1, read on the forward strand.
GTGAAACCTTCGGTTCCCCAGGTGATCGGAATGTGGGAATAGTGGAAACACCCGGCGGCACCCTCTAATGTCACCTCGTGCTCCACACGGTCCCCTTCGTCAGCCGGCACTACCTCGATCTGTGCCGGCTGTACGGCGCTCTCTGTCACTGATCTGGGACGTTCTGCCCGCGCTGGTAACCACTTCCGCACCGCGAAGACTGTTCGTCGTGTCTGACGATAATCCTGTCAGGAATTCCCGATTTTCGGTTTGATTCCCCGAGAGGTTCGGCCGATATGACCGCAGAAGACTCTATTCCACAGACTAGTCCCGTCGTTCTCGACGAGCCCGAGGGTGAATTGCGCGCCGGTGCGTTGTCCGGCGTCGGTGTGTTCGCGCAAGGACTGGCCGCCGCGGCGCCCAGCGTGGCGATCGCGAGTGTGCCCGGCTCGTTGTTCCTCGTCGCCGGGAAAGGCGCCCTCTGGGCGGCCATCGTCGGCGGTGTCCTCGTTTACCTGGTCGCCACGGTGATCGCGCTGCAGGCGCGCCGAACTGTGTCGTCGGGCTCGCTGGGCACTTACGCCGGCAACGGGCTCGGCCCGGTGGCGGCGTTCGTCACCGGGTGGGCGCTGATCATCGGCTACATCGGGTTCGCCGCGGGTGGCGTGCTCGGCGCCGTTCTGTATTTCAACGCGTTCCTGCAGGAGATCGGTCTGCACACCGACCATCTGGCCGTCAAGATCGTGCTTCTGGTGCTCGCCACCGCCGCGGCGCTCTACATTCCGTTCCGGGGTGTGAGCGTGTCGGTGAAGTTTGGTCTCGGCTTCGAAGTGGTGTCGCTGCTGGCGATCGCGATCATCCTCGTCGCCTCGTACGTGACCTACGGCGCCCGGTTCGACGGCGCTCAGTTCTCGCTGAGCCATCTGGGCAGCAGCGCCACGCTGATCGCCGCGGTCACCGCGGTCGGCTCCTATGCCGGCTTCGAAAGCGCCGCGTCGCTCGGGCACGAAGCCAGGGACGCCCACCGTAACGTGCCGCGAGCGATCCTCCGGCTGGTGATCGGGCTTGGGATCCTGTACCTGCTCGCCACCTATCCCGAGGTGCTCGGTTTCGGAGGCCCGAAACAGCTCGACGCCGACAGCACACCGCTGCCGATCGTCGCCCAGAACGCCGGGGTCAGCTGGGTGACCTACGCCGTCGACCTCACCCTGGGCACGGCGATGATCGTGTTCTCCTCGGCAGTCATCAACTCCGGTTCTCGCAGCCTGTTCACGCTGTCGCGAGAGCACGCCCTGCCCCGGGCGCTGGGGCGGGTGCACACCCGCTTCCGGACACCGCACGTCGCGATCGCGTTCGTCGGGCTCGTCGGGTTCGTGATCGGGCTGATCGGCACGGTGACCTCGGTCGGCCGGTTCCAGTGGGACGTCTATGTCGGGATCGTGTCGAGTTACGCCTACCTGTTCGCCTATCTGCTGGTGGCGATCGCGACGCCGTTGTGGCTACGGCGGATCAGGGCGCTGTCGCCGGCCGGCCTGGTCGTCTCGGTGCTCGCCGTCGCCGGGATCGTCTACGTGATCTACAAGAACCTGATTCCGGTCCCGGAGGGCGCGTACAAGTACCTGCCCTACGTCTTCCTGGCCCTGCTGCTGATCGGCCTGGTCCGCTTCCTGCGGTTGCGGATCAGCCGCCCAGACGTGGCCGCCAGGGTCGGGTCGATCCAGACGTTGTCCGCGGCCGAACAGGAGCGGCTCGCCGACCTGGGCATCCTCGACGCCATCCGCCGCCCTACCGCCCACTGAGGACATCCAAAGGAGACAGTCATGCCGTTTTTCGACAGCCCCGACGCCCGGCTCTACTTCCGTGCCTGGGAGGTCGACGAGCCCGTGGCCGGGTTCGTGTTCCTGCACGGGGGCGGGGAGCACTCGGGTCAGTTCAGCCGCCTCGCCTCGCGGCTCAACGCCGCGGGTATCGACGTGTGGGCGATCGACCACCAGGGCCACGGCATCTCCGGGGGAGAACGCGGCGTGGTGCGTTCGCTCGACGTGCTCGCCCGGGACGCGCTCGCTCTGGCCGACCTCGTTCGCGAGCGCAGGCCCGGGCTGCCGCTGGTGATCGGCGGGCATTCGCTCGGCGGCTGGACGACCGCACTCGTGGTCACCAAGAACCCTGACCTGTTCGTGGGCGCGGTACTCACCGGTGCCAGCCTGCGCGGGCGCACCGCGGTCGGCCAACCGGCCCCCGGGGATCCTTTCCGGTTCGACATCAGCCTGCTGGCCGCCGATCCGGACTATCTGGAGGAACTGCGGAAGGACCCGCTCGTGCAGTTGGTGCTGCCCGAGCCGGAGGCGACCGCGGCCGCGCTCGCGGTGGCCGCCGAGGACCTGGCCACGGCGTTCCCCACGGTGTCCCTGCCGGTGCTGCTGGTCAACGGCACGGACGACGCGCTGGCCTCCATCGAGGACGCCCGGTACTGGCGGGAGCGGTTGCCGGATGCGCGGCTGGTCGAGATCGGCGGCGGGCTGCACAACGTGCTCAACGACGTCGACCACGTCGAAGCGATCACCGCGGTCCGCGACTTCGTGCTCGAGCGTGTCTGAGTCATGCCGATTCACCTGCACTGGTACCTGCCCACCAACGGCGACAACCGGGACATCGTCGGCTCGGGGGACGGGTCACAGCAGACGCTTTCCGCGGTGCGGTCCGGGTTCCGGGCGCCGACGGTCGACTATCTCGGCGGGATCGCCCGCGCGGCGGAGCAACTGGGTTTCGAGGCAGTGTTGACGCCGACGGGGACGTGGTGTGAGGACGCCTGGATCACGACGGCCGCGTTGTCCGCGGTCACCACCCGGCTGAAGTTCCTGGTGGCGTTCCGGCCGGGGTTCATCTCGCCGACGCTGGCCGCCCACCAGGCCGCGACGTTCCAGCGCGTGTCGGGCGGTCGGCTGCTGCTGAACGTCGTCACCGGCGGCGATCCCGCCGAGCAGCGGCGCTTCGGTGACCGGCTCGGCCACGACGAGCGCTACGACCGCACCGAGGAGTTCCTGACGGTGCTGCGCGGTGTCAGCGACGCGGCCGAGCCGTTCGACTTCCGGGGCCGGTACTACGACGTCGAGCAGGCCGCGATCCCGTTCGCGCCCTACGCGCCGCCCGCCATATTCTTCGGCGGCGCGAGCCCGGCCGCGCAACGGGTCGCGGCGCGGACCGTCGACACCTATCTCGCCTGGGGCGAAACCCCGCCACAGATCGCCGAGCGGATCGAGCACGTCCGCAAGCTCGCCGCCGAGGCGGGGCGCGCCGTTTCCTTCGGTATCCGGTTCCACGTGCTGAGCCGGGACACCTCGGCGCAGGCGTGGGCGGAGGCCGACCGGCTGATCAGCCGGATCGATGACGAGCGGATCGCCCAGACCCAGCGCTCGCTCGCCGCCAGCGAGTCGGTCGGCCAGCAGCGGATGGTGGCACTGCACGGAGGCGACCGGCGCACCCTCGAGATCTACCCCAACATCTGGGCCGGATACGGGCTGGTCCGCGGGGGAGCGGGGACGGCCATCGTGGGCAGCCACGAGGAGGTCGCCGACCGGATCGCCGAATACCACGCGTTGGGCATCGATCACTTCATCCTCTCCGGCCAGCCTCATCTGGAAGAGGCCTATCACTTCGCCGAGGGCGCGGGCGTCGAACTGCGCCGTCGCGGCCTCGTCGAACCGCCCGGGAACGGAGCGCGGCCATGACCACCAACCCTGATGTCGTCATCCGGACACTGGAGACCGCCGACGAGATCAACGCCGGGTTCCGGGTGTTCCTGCGCGCAATGGTCGGGCTGCCGATCCGGACGGTGGACGCCACGGAGATCACCGATCCGGGCCGGTATCTGGGCGCCCTCGACGGCGCAACCGTGGTCGGTGGAGCCGATTCGTACGGCAGCTGGCTGGTCGTGCCGGGCGGTGGCCGCGTGTCGCACGCGGCGGTGACCCATGTCGGGGTGCTGCCGACCCACCGGCGCCGCGGCATCGTGAGCCGGCTCATGGCCCGGCAGTTGCGCGACATCGCGGAGCGCGGCGAAGTGGTCGCGTCGCTGCGGGCGTCGGAGACGGTGATCTACGAGCGGTTCGGTTACGGCGTGGCGAGTTCCGTGCTGTCCGGGCAGGTGGACCTACGGCGCGCGCGGCTACGCCCGAACCTCCCCAGCGGCGGGGTCGTGCGGCTGGTCGACGCCGGTGTGACCACAGAGTTGCTCGCCGGCATCTACGACCAGGCGGCGTGGCCCGGCGCGATCAGGCGCCCGGCCGGCTGGTGGCGGCAGCACGAGAAACTTCGCGACGCGGACCCGACGGTCCACTACGTCGTCGTGCACAGCTCCGATGGCGTGGACGACGGCTACGCGGTCTACCACCCCGTCAACACGGCCGGCTGGTTCACCAGCGCGGACAAGACGGTCATGGTGAGCGATTTCGTCGCGCTGAACGATTCCGCGCGGGCCGGGCTGTGGCGGCACCTGCTCTCGCTGGACCTGGTCGACGTGGTCGCGTTCGAGTCGCTGGCGCCGGACGACCCGCTGCCGCTGGCCGTGCTCGACCGGCGAGCGGTGCAACTCGGCTCCGCACGCGACGAGACCTGGCTCCGACTCGTCGACGTCGAGGCCGCGCTGCGGGCCCGATCCTGGGGCGGCGAGGACCCGATCACGGTGCACGTGACCGACTCGCTGCTGGGCGCGAACAACGGAACCTTCGAGGTGGGCCCGAAAACCGTGGGGCGGACCGACTCGGCGCCGGAACTGAGCGTCGACGTCGCGACGCTGGGCGCCGCGTACCTCGGCGGGTCGCGGTGGCGTCACCTGGCCGCCACCGGGCAGGTCACCGTCCACGATCCGGACGCGATCGCGCGCGCCGACACCCTGTTCGCCTCGGCGTCCGCGCCGTTCTCCGGCACGACATTCTGAGAGGACTCAGGCTATGTCCCGTCAACTGCATCTGCTGCTACTGGGAAATCCGCGGTTCGGCAGTACCTGGCGCTATCCGGGCGTGGAGAACGGTCCCGCCGCGACCCTGCGGTCCGTGATCGACGCGGCCAAAACCGCGGAGCGGGGTACGTTCGACGCGATCTTCTTCGCGGACACCCTGAACTACGGCCCCGACGCCGCCTGGCCGCACAAGTCCACCGAGGACTTCGAGCCGTTCACCACGACGGCCGCGCTCACCCGCGAGACCGAGCGGCTGGGCCTGGTCGTCACTGGGTCCGCGACCTTCCAAGCGCCCTATCACCTGGCCCGGCAGCTCATCTCGCTCGACCATCTCAGTGGCGGGCGCGCGGGCTGGAATGTCGTCACCAGTTTCGCGCAGGCGGCGGCCGCCAACTTCGGCGGCGCGGGCGTGCTCGCCCACGACGAGCGATACCGGGTCGCGGGGGAGGCCTTGGACGTGGTCCGCAAGCTGTGGCGGTCCTGGGGCCCGGACACCGTGGTCGAGGACCGCGTCGCCGGTGTCTACAACGACCCTGCCCGGATTCGCGTCCCGGCCCACGAGGGCGAGTTTTTCCAAGTCCGGGGACCGCTGGGCGCGTCGCCGTCCGCGCAGGGACACCCGGTGATCTTCCAGGCGGGTTCATCTGTGGCCGGGCGCGCCTTCGCCGCGCGTAACGCTGAGGTCGTCTTCACCGGCCAGGGCGACTTCGAGCGCGGGCGCGTCTTCGTGAGCCAGATCCACGACGAGGCACGCTCCTTCGGCCGGGTGGCGGCGCCGCTGGTGACGCCGTCACTCGGTTTCGTCATCGGGGCCACCGATGCCGAGGCGCGGCAGGTGGAGGAGACGATCTTCGAACACTTCATTCCCGAGCACCAGATCGGCTGGCTGCAGGAGGTCGACATCGATCTGACCGGAGCCGATCTCGACGCACCCGTGCCACTCGCGGCGTTCGCCGAGTCGACGCAGACCCATCAGACCGCACTCGCCGGTTACCGCGCGCTCGCCACCCAAGGGAATCCCACCCTGCGAGAGTTCCTGTTCCGCACGGTCACCGCTTTCGGCGCTCGTGTCGTCGGCTCCCCGGAGCGGATCGCCGACGAGATCGAGCGCTGGTTCACTGGTCGTGCCGCCGACGGGTTCATCCTCGGCCCGTCCGGAATACCCGGGCAGCTGGAGACCTTTGTGGACCATGTGGTGCCGATCCTGCGCCGCCGTGGCCTGTTCCGGCACGAGTACGCGGGCCGCACGCTGCGCTCGCATCTCGGCCTGCCGGAGTCTTTCCCACTTGGTGAAAAGTCTCAGCGAAAACCTTCCGTGGCACTACATTGATGCTTGATCGGGTCCCGCTCACCGGGACCCGCTGTCCGTCCGTTGTAGACGGTCGTCCCCCCGAAGAGAGACCCCGAATCATGGCCTCATACAGACGCAAGCTTCTCGCCTGGGCCGCCGTGGCCGCGAGCCTGGTGCTGCTGCTCGCCGGTTGCGGCTCGAGCGGTGGCTCCGTCGCCGGCTCGCAACCCCGTGACGGCGGCACCCTCATCGTCGGGCAGTACCAGGAGGTGACCCAGTTCGACCCGAACCGGCAGTACTCCTGGGAAACGTGGCGGATCGACCGCAACATCTACGAAACGCTGGTCGATGAGGACCTGTCGTCGCCGACCGGGGTGCCCAAGATCGTGCCGAAGCTGGCCACCTCGTGGACGGTGAGCCCGGACGCCACCACCTACACCTTCCAGCTGCGCCAGGGCGTCAAGTTCAGCGACGGCACGCCGTTCAACGCGCAGGCCGCGCAGTTCAACGTGCGCCGGTTCACCGACCCTGCCTTCCAGTACTACGACAAGGTGAGCGCGTCGACGATGTCGCTGGTCTACGGCGACCTCGCGTCGTTCAAGGTGCTCGGCGACTACACCGTGCAGTACGTCTTCAAACACCCGTTCCTGGACTTCCTGCGCCAAATTCCCAATAGCGGCAACGCCGTGTCCGGCTTCTTCAGCCCGGACGCGCTGAAGAAGCACGGCCAGGACGGGCTCGCCGACCACCCCGTCGGCACGGGGCCGTTCACGTTCGCCGAGCGGGTCCGCGGCGACCACACCACGCTCGTGCGCAACCAGGACTACTGGGGCCCGCGCCCGCACCTGGACAAGGTGATCTTCAAGCCGATCGGCGACGACCAGAGCCGGGTCGCCGCGCTGCAGACCGGCGCCGTCGACCTGATCAGCCGGGTGCCACCGGACTCGGTGTCCACTTTGGAGAAGGGCGGCTTCTCGGTGCCCGAGAACCGGGGCGTGCCGCAGATCATCTACTACAGCTACAACTTCGCCAATCCCTACCTGCAGGACAAGCGCGTCCGGCAGGCGATCATCGAAGCCGTCGACCGCAAGCAGCTCGCGGCGAACATCTACAAGGGCTACGCCGAACCGGCGACCTCGATCCTCAACCAGGGCAATGAAGCGCACGACGCCTCGGCCGTGGACTACCCGTACGACCCGGATGCGGCGAAGAAACTGCTGACCGACGCGGGCTACCGGCCGGGCCAGGTGAAGTTCACGATCCTGTCCGACACCACCGGCCAGCCGACCGCGGAATACATCCAGCAGGCCCTGCAGAAGATCGGGATCGACGCGTCGGTGCAGTCGTTCGAGTGGATCACCTACGGGACCCGCTCGGCGAACCTCAAGCCGGACGACGGGCTGTTCCTGGGCGAGTGGGGCTACGTCGCGGCCAACTGGGTCCAGATCGCGCACGCCTACAGCGTCGGCAAGCGGGACGGGGACAAGTACTCCGACACCAGTGCCGCGACGGTGCAGGCGATCAACGCGGCGGCGTACAACTCCGACCCGGCCAAGGCGAACCAGTTGTGGCAGGCGGCGGCGCAGGCGTGGGCGAAGGACGCGACGGTCTTCCCGTTGCTGTCGTTCAACCGGTACTACGCCGTGTCGTCGAGAGTCGGCGGGTTCGTCTGGCCGCAGCAGAACCACTACGACCTTGCCAAGGTCTGGGTGGCGAGCTGAACATGGTGCGCCGGATCCTGTGGCGGCTGGGCGGTCTGGTGCCGCTGCTGTTCGTGATCAGCCTGCTGGTGTTCTTCATCGCGCAGGCCGGCCCGGCCGACCCGGTCCAGGATGTGCAGAGCCAGCGGATGTCGGCGGAGCAGATCGCGCAGATCCGGGCCGCGTACGGGCTGGACCTGCCGGCCTGGCAGCAATACCTGAACTGGGTCAGGGACATGGTCACGCACGGCGGCGGCATCTCGCTCAGCGTCCGCAGCCCGGTCTCGGGGATCGTGTTCCCGGCCTTCGTCAACACGCTGATCCTGATCGCGGGGGCGACGGTGCTGACCGTCGTCCTCGGGGTCGCGATCGGGTTCGTCTCCGGGATCCGGCACGGCCGGCTGATCGACCGGATCGTGATGCTGTTCGTCCAGGTCGGCAGCAACCTGCCGATCTACTGGTTCGGGCTGATCATCATCTGGCTGACCGCGGTGCGGCTGAAGTGGTTGCCGGCCGGGGGAATGCACGACCTGCGCGGTGACGGCGGCACGGGTGACCTGCTGGCGCACCTGATCGCGCCCGCGTTCGCCGCCTCGCTCGTGTCGATGCTGATCATCGCGCGGTTCGTGCGGGCGGCGGTGATCGAGAGCGAGCAGTCCGACTACATCCGGACCTACCGGTCGCAGGGTTTCGGGCGGGCGGCGATCCTCGGCAAGCACATCGGCCGCAACATCCTCGCGCCGATCGTCAACATCACCGGGCTCACCATCGGCTCGGTGCTGACCGGGGTCGTGTTCGTCGAGACGATCTTCTCGTGGCCGGGTATCGGCAGTGTGCTGCTCAACGCGATCGCCGGCGCGGACTACCCGGTCATCCAGTCGGGCATCCTGGTCGTCGCCACCTCGTTCGTGCTCGTCAACCTCGTCACCGACGTGGTGCTCGACCTGCTGAACCCGCGCTTGCGGCACGGTGCCGCATGACCGCCGTCATCGAGGGCCCCCCGCGGCTGCGGCGCTCGGCGCTGTCCCGGTTCGTCCGCAGTCGCGAGGCGATGCTCGGGTTCGCCGTGCTGGCGCTGGTCGTGCTCATGTCGCTCGGGGCGCCGCTGCTCGCGCCGGACGATCCGAACGCCGGCCACGCCGGCAACGTGCTCGCCCCGCTCGGTTCGCCCGGTCATCTGCTCGGCACCGACGACCAGGGCCGCGACGTGCTCAGCCGGGTGATCTACGGCGGGCGGAGCGCGCTGGTGGTCTCGATCTCCGCCGTCGTGGTGGCGGTAGTGATCGGTACCGCGCTCGGGCTGCTGGGCGCCTTCGCGGGCCGCCGCACGTCGGGTCTGCTGATGCGCGTCGTCGATCTGCTGTTCGCCTTCCCGGTGATCCTGGTCGCGTTGTCGCTGGCCGCGATCGTCCAGCCGGGGCCCTGGGTGCTGATCGGCACGGTCGTGTTCGGCGCGGTGCCCTACGTGGCCCGCATCGTGTTCGCCGAGGCGAAGATCGAGCGGGAGAAGGACTACGTGGAGGCGGCGCGCGCGCTCGGCGCCTCCGAGATCGAGATCCTGCGCACGGAGGTGCTGCCCAACCTCGTGTCGTCCGTGGTGATCTACGGGACCAGCCTCGTCGGGGTCAACATCGTGTTCACCGCGAGCCTGAGCGCGCTCGGCCTCGGCATCCAGCCGCCGAACGCGGACTGGGGCCGGATGATCTCCGAGGGCGCGAAGGTCCTGGTGACGGGCAATCCCGGCGTCGCCACGTTTCCCGCGGCCGCCATCCTCCTCGTCGCACTGGCCTTCAACTGGCTCGGCGACGGGCTGCGCGACGTCCTCAACCCGTGAGCAGGTGACCAGATGACAACAGCGGTACTCACCGTGACCGATCTCAGCGTCGACTTCACGCTGCCCGGGACGACGGTGCACGCCGTGCGCGGCGCCGATCTCGTGGTGCGGCCGGGAGAAGTGCTGGCGCTGGTCGGCGAGTCCGGATCCGGGAAGAGCGTCACCGCGGCGGCCGTCCTCGGACTGCTGCCGCGCAACGCGCGCATCGCCGCCGGCAGCATCGCCTTCGGCGACACGGAACTGGTCGGCCTGAAGGACCGGCAGCTCAACGTGTTCCGCGGGGCCGGCATCGGGATGATCTTCCAGAATCCGGCCACCTCGCTGGACCCGTCGTTCACCATCGGCAGCCAGCTCGGCGACACCGCCAGGCTCCACCTCGGCGTGTCCCGCGACGAAGCCCGCGACGTGGCGCACACCTGGCTGGAGCGGGTCGGGCTGCGCGACGCCGGCCGAGTGCTGCGGTCGTACCCGCACGAGCTGTCGGGCGGGATGCGCCAGCGTGTGATGATCGCGCTCGCGAGCCTGTCGGGCCCGAAGCTGCTGATCGCGGACGAGCCCACCACTGCGCTCGACGCCACCGTGCAGAAGCAGATCCTGGACCTGTTGCTGGGCCTGGCCGAGGAGACCGGCACGGCGATCCTGCTCATCACCCACGACTTCGGCGTGGTGTCGCACACCAGTTCGCGGGTCGCGGTCATGCGTGACGGGGTGATCGTCGAAGAGGGCTCCACGGTCCGGGTGCTGAACGCGCCGGAGCATCCCTACACCCGCACGCTCATCGACGCGGTCCCCGAGCTCGGGCAGCGGCACCCCCGGGCCGGCCAGGCCACGCCCGGTGACAAGCCAATGCTGGAACTGCGCAACGTGACCAAGGACTTCGTCACCGGCGGGTTCGGCACCGGACGGCACCGTTACGCCGTCCGCGCGCTCGACGACGTGTCGCTGACCGTGCACCGGGGCGAGATCTTCGGGCTGATCGGCGAATCGGGCTCGGGCAAGTCGACGCTGGCCCGGTTGGCGGGCGGGCTGATCCCGCGCACCAGCGGTACGGTCGCCTTCGACGGCACCGACCTCGACCGGTCCGACGGCCGGGAATTGCGGCGGCGCTTCCAGTACGTGTTCCAGGACGCCGCCACGGCGCTCAACCCCCGGCTCACCGTCGGCGAGCAGATCGCCCGCCCGCTGCGCCGGCTCGGCAAAGCAGCCAACCGCAAACAGGCGATCGAACAGGCGCACCGCGCGCTCGAACTCGTCGGGCTGAACGCGGGCTACGCCGGCCGATACCCCCGCGAGTTCTCCGGTGGCCAGCGCCAGCGCGTCGGGATCGCCCGCGCGATCGCGCTGGAACCGGATCTGCTCATCCTCGACGAGCCGACCTCGGCGCTGGACGTCTCCACCCAGGCCACCATTTTCGACCTGCTGCTGGACCTCAAGGCGAAACTCGGGCTCACGTATGTCCTCATCGGACACAACCTGGCGATCATCGAGTCCCTGTGCGACCGCGTCGGCGTGTTGCGCGAGGGCTCGCTGGTGGAGACCTTCGCGGCGGGCGAACTGTTCTCACCCGAGCGGCATCCGGACACCCGTGCGCTGCTCGACGCCGTGCTCCCCATCGAACCCAGCCGAGAAAGAGAGGCAGCACCATGACCGCGACCGAGGAACAGACCGCGCTGACGTACCTGCGTCCCGCGACCGCGACCGACGCCGAGCTTTCCGCCCGCTTCCAGCCCGTGTTCGACCGGGTCGCCGAGGGAAACGTGCAGCGCGAGAAGGACCGCGTGCTCCCGCACGAGCAGGTGGGATGGCTCAAGGAGGCCGGTTTCGGCCGCGTGCGCATCCCGGCCGGCGCCGGCGGCTTCGGCGCGTCGCTGGAGCAGACCTTCGCCCTGCTCGCCGACCTGGGCGAGGCGGACGCCAACGTCGCCCACATCTGGCGCAACCACCTCGCGTTCGTGGAGGATCGGCTCAACTCGCGCTCCTCGGCGGGCAACGACCGCTGGATCCAGCGGTTCCTCGACGGCGAGTTCGTCGGCGGCGGGTGGACCGAAGCCAACAACGGGACCTTCGCCAACCTCAAGACGAACGTGCGCCGCGACGGCGACCGGTGGCTGGTCAGCGGCGCCAAGTTCTACGCCACCGGCAGCCTTTACGCCGACTGGCTGGACGTGCTCGGCAAGGGCGAGGGGGACAGCGTGCTCACCGCGCTGGTGCGCCGGAACGACCCGGGCGTCGAACTGGTCGACGACTGGACCGGCTTCGGCCAGCGCACCACGGCCAGCGGCAGCGCGACCTACCGGGACGTGCCCGCGGAGGAGGGCGATGTGTTCCCGGCCGGGGAGCGGTTCGTCTACCAGGGGCACTTCTACCAGACGGCGATGCTGTCCGTGCTCGCCGGCATCACCCGCGCGGCCCTGCGCGACGGCATCGCCGCGCTCAAGGCCCGCGGCCGCAACTACCCGCAGGGCCTGAACCCCGAGCCGACCGAAGACGCCCAGTTGCTGCAGGTCATCGGCCAGGTCTCGGTGCACGCTTTCGCCGCCCGCGCGGCGCTGCGCACGTCGTCGAGCACGCTCGACCTGATCGCCGCGGCGCACGCGGCCGGCGACGAGGACGCCCGCAAACAGCGCGTGCTCGAAGCCGAAGTCGCGACCACGCAGGCGCAGCTGACGATCATCGAGGCCGCACTGCAGGCGACGACGACGGTTTTCGACGCGCTCGGGGCCTCCGGCGTGTCCGAGACGAGGCTGCTGGACCGGCACTGGCGCAACGCCCGCACGCTGGCGTCGCACAACCCGCGGGTCTACAAGGCACGGATTCTCGGCGACTGGCTGGTCAACGAGACGGACCCGGTGCCCAACCTGGCCGCGCTCGGGCGCGGCGGTCAGGGCAACTGATGGCGGTACCGAGAATCGGCTTCGCGCTGAACTTCCGCACGACGTCCCGGGACATCGCCGAGGTCGCCCGCGTGTACGAGGACGTGCTCGACACGATCGTCTGCGCCGAGGAACTCGGCATCGACAGCGTGTGGGTGGGCCAGCACCATTTCGACAACACCGACGGACCCTTCGCGTCACCGCTGCCGTTCCTGGTCGCGGTCGCCGGGCGGACCTCCCGCATCACCCTGGGCACCGGAATCACGACGCTGCCGTTCGAGGACCCGATCCGGCTCGCCGAGGACGCGGCCGTCGTCGACGCCCTGACCGGCGGCCGTCTCCACCTCGGTCTGGGCACGGGCGGCGCGAACCTGGACGGTTTCGACGCGTTCGGCCTGCGGCCCGGGGAACGCCACGCGCTGTTCGCCACCAAGGTGGCCAGGCTCCACGCGGCGCTCGACGGAGAGTCGCTGGTGCCCGGCGCGGACGGGCCGCGCCTCTACCCGCCCGGCTCCCGAGTGCGGCGGCACCTGTGGCAGGCGGCCACCAGCGTCGAATCGGCGGCGGCCGCCGGATCCGCCGGCGACGGCCTGCAGCAGGGCGCGTTCTTCGATCCCGCGGACACCGGGCAGGCCCCGAAGGTCCGCGCCTACCTGGAAGCACACCAACGCGCGCGGCCGGACGACGAGCCGCGCGTCGCCGTGTTCCGGTTCGTCTACGCCGGCCGCGACAAGGAATCGGTGGTGCGGGAGGTCGAACCCGTGCTCGGGCCGAGGCTGCGGGCGCTGGCCGAGCGGGCGGCGGTCAGCGGCAACCCGGCCCTGCTCGGGCTGACCGTGCGGGAATACCTCGACCGGGTGCCGTTCTCCGGCTCCCCGGACGACATCGCCGAACGCGTCGCCACCGACCCGGCCATCGTCGCGGGCGCGACCGACTTCGTGGCCAACTTCTCCTACCGCGACGACTTCGGCGCGGTCAGCGCCCAACGCCGGCTGCACACGCTGGCGACCGAGATCGGGCCGGCGATCGGCTGGAAAGGACGGACATGACGGCTCCCTATCTCGCGCTCGGGCTCGCCGGCGCGCACCTCGTCGAGCTGACCGGTAGCCCGGAGCTGCTTCGCCGGTGGGACGAGCTGCCTGCGGCGTTCACGGTGCTCGGCATCGACCGCGTCGACGGGAGCGAGCCGGGCACGCACACACTGGACAGCAGCGCCGTCGCCGCCGTCCTCGCCGGGCGCACCGACCGTGGCCGCTTCCTGGTCGTGGCGAGCCCGCAGCGCGACCACCCCTACAACCTCGCGCGCCGGGTCGCCTCGCTCGGGCATCTCTCGCACGGCCGCAGCGGTCTGCTGGTCGGGGTCCGGGACGGCTACGCGGCCCCGGCCGAGGCGACGGTGGCCCGGGCGCAGGACGCGGCCCGCGCCGTACGGGCGCTGGAGCAGAGCTGGCCCTACGGGTCCATCGTCGGCGACCGCGGGACCGGGATTCTGGTGCGCTCGAACGAGATCGTGCACGTGGACCTGGGCGGCGAATTCCCCATCGCGGGCCCGCTGAACGCGCCGGAACCGCCCACGGGCGCGTCGGTGCTCGCCTGGTACGGACTCGGGGCGGTCGGTCCGGTGGACCTCGTCATCGGGAACGAGTCGGTCGTGGTCACCCCGCTGGGCGAGCGACCACCGAGCGACGTCACCGGCGTCGTGCTGCGTGCCGCGCCGGCACAGTCCGTCGGAAAGCTGCTGACGGCGGCGGAAAGCGTGCTGTCCCAGGGATTCCGACCCGTCGCGGCAGGCGGATCGCTGCGGTCCGCGCTCGGCCTCCCAGCTCCGGCGGCCAGGCCGGCCGGACGCGCGGCGTTCGCCGTCCCCCAGCCCCACCCTTCGTTGTGAGGAAACAGCCATGACCCAGCGCCGCACCGGACACGTCATCCTCGGTATCAACGTGCTCGTCCTGGGCTACCTGCCGGCCGCCTGGCAGTCACCGCTGCTGAAGAAGGACTCGTTCGTGGACCCCGGCTACTGGGCCACCATCGGCCGGATCGCCGAACGCGGCACCCTGGACGCGATCTTCCTCGCCGACGGGCCGCTGCTGGGCGACCCGGCCTACGACGCGAACCCGATCCGGTTCGAGCCCACCGTGAACTGGGGTTATGTCGCGAGTGTGACCGAGCGGGTCGGCCTGGTGGCCACCGCGTCGACGACGTTCAACGACCCGTTCGACTTCGCCGAGCGGCTCTTGTCCTGGGACTACCTCTCGGGCGGCCGGGCGGGCTGGAACATCGTGACCACTCGCGGAGCCACCGCGGCCCGCAACTTCGGCCTGCCCGACGTGCCGCTGCGCGACGACCGGTACGACCGCGCGTCGGAGTTCGTCGATGTGGCACGGGCACTCTGGGAGTCGGCGGCCACCGGCGAGAACATCAGTCACCACAAGGAGTTCTTCGACATCGAGGGGCGTTTACGGGTGCCGCCGTCCAGGCAGGGCAGCCCGGTGCTCCTGCAGGCGGGCGGCTCACCCAAGGGACGGGCGCTCGCCGGCCGGGTCGCCGAAGGCGTGTTCGCCGCGGAACTGACCAAAACCAAGGCCATCGAGCACTACCGCCTCGTCAAACGCCTCGCCCAGGACAACGGTCGCTCGCCGGACGAGGTCAAGATCCTGCCCGGTCTGCTGCTGAGCCTGGGCAGCACCGAGGAGGAGGCGCGGCGCCGCAGCGACGAGCTGCACGACGCCGGACCCGCGGCGTACTCGGTGAACTGGCTGTCCCAGTCGATCGGTTACGACGCCTCGAAACTCGACCTGGACGAGCGGTTCCCGGAAGAGGTGCTGGCCGCGCCGGCCGATCCCCAGACCTTCCAGGGCAGTATCGGCTTCCGCGAGTCGATCGTCGCGCAGATCCGGCGCACCAACCCCACCGTCCGGGAGTATCTCAAGCAGACCCGTTACACCGGCTCCGGCCACGCGGGATTCGTCGGCACCCCGGAACAACTGGCCGACCACATCGAAGACTGGTTCCATTCCGGCGCGATCGACGGGTTCAACCTGCAGCCCGATGTCCTCATCGACGGACTGGCCGTGATCGCCGACGAACTCGTGCCGATCCTGCGCAAACGCGGACTGTACCGGCACGAGTACGAGACCGACACCCTGCGCGGCCACTTCGCCGCCGCGTCGCCGACCCCGGACCTGAACTAACGTCCTGTATGGACTCGTGGTCCCCGCCCGGCGCAGCGCCAAGCGGGGCATTTCCCGGCCGTAGGCCCGGGGCGGGCCACCTCGGTCGCCTCGGTCAGATCGAGTCCTGCCAGCACGCGGGCGGGCACGTAGGTCTTCGAGGCGGGCGCGATGACCCCCACACTCACGGCGATCATGTCCCGGATGTTGCCGTAGGAGACCAGTTTGGAGTCCCCGATCAGCAGGAACCGTCGTGGGCCGGCGATGGTTTCAGCGCGGTCATCGAGCCCACGACCTGGTTGACTTCCCCGGCGCCCCCGGCATAGGCGTGGTGCAGCACCGGAATCCCACCGTCGCCGGCGACCGCCAAACCGGCTTGAACCTGTTTCAGATCCGGGCGGCGGTCTTTGGGGTGGCCAAAGGGGCAACGAACTCGTCCTCGGTCTGCTCGTGGGCCCCGTACACCGAGATCGAGGTCATGTCCCCATGCGGCCGGGACACGTCCATCCCGAACGCCGCGATCGCCTGTGCACCAACGGATCCCACGATCCGATCGCACTCAGGGGCGATCGCGTCCAACGCTCGGGCGATCCGGTCACCAGTGAGCGCGGCCGGGTCGATCCCGAACGTTTCGGCCACCCGCGGCAGCGGCGCCGGAGAGGTCAACCGATTGGCCACCACCGCCTCAGTGACCTGCCCGTAGGTCAGGATGGCCACATAACGGCGGATCGGGCAGGCCCGATCGATGATCCCGGCCAGGTCCAACGGTCGCCCGTAGTCGGCCACCACCGGCAGAGCGCCCAGCATCTTTTCCACGCTCGGCTCGCCATAGGCCAGGTCGATGCGTGTGGCTATCGTGCGCTGGCGCCGATCCGCTGGTTTCGATCACTGGGCCGTCTTGCGCGGACGGCGATCACGATGTGGGGGGCAAAGACCGGCAGGCAGGCTCATCGGCCGACCGGGTCGGGCTCAGCGGACGCATCTCGGACCGCGCTCCTCGCGGAGGCGGCTTCCCGCTCGGCGACGGCCTGCCGGACCAGACGTATCGTTTCGAGCTTGAGCTCACGCTCTTCCTCCGTGTACACCTCCGAGCTGCAGCCGAAGATCTCGATCCCGAGGTCGTGGTACTTCAGCAACGATTCGGCGATGGTTTCGGGCGATCCGACGAACGAAGGAACGTGCTCTCCACCGGTGATGCGGGTCAGCCGCGTGTAGAGCGCGTCATCATGCCAGTCGCCCTCAGCGGCGGCCGCTGCGAGCCGCTTCCGGCTCGTGGACTCCGGCCCCGCCGCGGCGGCGGGGTCCAGGGCGAGGTCGCCGGGAGACGCATGCTCGAGTCCCTTCGCGATCGACTCCGCCAGTGCCCGCGCGTCCCGGTCGGTGCGCCCCACGATGTGGTTGGCGTTGTGCCAGTACCTCAGGGTCCGGCCGTGTGCGGCGGCCGCGCCACGCACCTTGGTGACAATCTCCGCGGTACCCGCCAGCGGTTCCGCGGGCAGGGCGAACACGTCACAGTACTTCGCCGCGATCTCGATCCCGGGCGCCGACGATCCGGCCCACGAGATCGTCGGCCTCCTGCCTTGGGTCTCGACCAAGCCGCTCGAGGCGCCGCGTACCCGGTAGAACTCGCCCTCGAAGTCGAACGGCTCGGTCGAGGTCAGTTCCCGAGTGAAGACGTCGAGGAACTCATCCGCGCGACGGTAACGGTCACTTTTGGACAGAAAGTCGCCGTCACGTTGCTGATCGGCGTCGATGTGGCCGGTGATCAGGTGGAACGCGGCCCGCCCGCCGGAAAGCTGATCGAGCGTCTGGAGCAACCTCGCCGCCGTCGTCGGCGACTGGCGGCCGACTCGGTGCGCGGTCATGAACGTGAGCCGCCGGGTCTGCGCCAGTGCCCAGCCCGCCCGGACCGAAGGCTCCGGCCACCCGCTGCGCTCGGCGACCAGGGCACCGTCGTACCCGGATTGTTCAAGATAAGTGCCAATCGTTCGGGGCGCCTCGGGATCGATCGACGTCCTGATTCCCCACCTCGTCATCGCCTTGAGGCGACGGTCCAGCGCGGACGCCTGATCACCGATCATGGGCGGGGTCGTGAAGTTGTTCGTGAAGAACTGTACCACCATGTGGTCTCCTCGGCGTTTCCAGGATTGTAGCCATTACGCTAACAGTCCCGGTTCACGGAACGCCGACCGTCCACATTGTGGAGTCGGTGCACCAGAGCCGCTTCGCTCACCCCGCGCCCTTGGAGCATCACGTGAAACGCTTCGTCCTGTCGATCGCGGCCGTGCTGTCGATCACCGTTCTCGCCGCGTGTGGCGATGGTCCGTCGAGTACGGCGAACCAGCCAGCGCCGGCACGCCTCACCATCTCGGTGCCGGCACCCGGTCAAAGCACCACCATCGACCGGGTCAAAAAGGAGGGTGTCATCCGGGTCGGGGTGATCGTGTCCGCTCCGTTCATCCTGCAGGACCCGGTCTCGTCGACCTGGTACGGGCCCGCCGCCGACGTGGTCGCGTCCTTCGCCGGCACCCTCGGTGTCAAGGCGAACTGGATTGGCTCCGACTTCGACACAATCGTGGCCGGCCTGCAGGCTGACAAGTTCGACATCGCGGCCACCGGCCTGTACGCGACGCCCGCGCGCAAGGCGGTCGTGGACTTCGTCAACTACGCCAAGTCCGGTGCGTGCTACGCCGTCCGCAAGGACGACACCCGCGTGAACTCACTCGCCGACCTGAACAACCCCGATCTGCACGTCGTCGTGGTGAGCGGATCGTCCTTCATCACCCAGTTCCCCACCGAATACCCGAGGGCGCAGGTGACTCCCAAGCCGCTGCCGCCAGGGGCGGCGAACTTCTACAACGAGATCAAGACCAAGCGCTTCGACGTGACGCCGATCGAGAGCACCCTCGCGAAGCAGGTGGCGCAGCAGCAGCCCGATCTCAAGATCGTCCCTGACGCGGAGACGTGCCTGCTGCACCCGGACCTGCCCCAGGACGTCGGTTTCGCGGTCCGCAAGGGCGATACCGGGTTCCGGTCGACGCTCCAGGACGCCGCCACCGCGCTTCAGTCGCAGACGGATGCCGGTATCTCGAAGTACTCCTCGGCGCAGTAAGCGAACTGACCGGGTCAGAGGCCGGCGGTGGTGCAGGCGACTGCACCCCGCCGGCGCTCGACGAGAGGCCGACATGCATTTCTACCTGCAGACTCTGGAGTACTTTCCCTTCCTGCTGAAGGGCTTGTTGTGGACCGCGCTGGTCAGCGCTGGAGCCATGGGCTTTGGTCTTGTCCTCGGCGTGCCCACCGCGATGGCCCGGGACAGCGGGAACCGGCTGGCCCGCACCATCGGCGCCGCCTACGTCGACTTCTTCCGGACCACGCCGCCCTTCATCCAGCTGCTGTGGATCTACTACGCCATGCCGCTCGTCACAGGATGGAGCCTGACCGGATTACAGGCCGGGCTGCTCGGCATGAGCCTGTACTCCGGCGCGTTCCTCACCGAGGTCATCCGCGCGGGGATCAACTCGGTCGAGCGCGGCCAAGGCGAGGCGGCGCTGGGACTGGGCATGAACCGGCTTCAGGTCATGCGCCGTGTCGTGCTGCCGCAGGCGTTGGCCAACATGCTCCCCGCGCTCGGCAACGTGCTGATCATGACGGTCAAGTCGACTTCTCTGCTGTCCGTCGTGGCGGTGCCCGACCTACTGCGCAACGCGCAGGTCATCAGCGCGTTCCTGCAACGGGATCTCGAGCCGCTGACCGTCGCCGCCTTCATGTACCTCGCCCTCACCCTGCCACTCAGCCTCGGCGTCTCCTATTACCAGAAGCGCCGACGACCAGGAATCGCGTGACCACGTGAAGAGCGACTACGATTGGCACTTCGGCGTCGTCGCCGACGCGCTGCCGGCCCTGGCCGTCGGCGCCGCCTACACCATTCTGATCACCGCGCTGACGTTCGCAGGTGGCATCGTGCTCGGGCTCGGGCTGTGCCTGACGAGAATGTCGGGGCGGAGATGGCTCGCCTGGCCGACCATCGCCGTGATCGACTTTCTGCGGCTCACACCGCTTCTGGTGCAGATCCTCTGGATCTACTCCAGCGTGCCGCTGCTTACCGGGGTCACGCTGTCGCCCTTCTGGTCCGGCGTGCTCGCCTTGGCCGTCAACAGCTCGGCCTTTACCTGCGAGGTGTTCCGCTCCGGGTTCGGCTCGATCGACGACGGTCAGCGCGAGGCGGCGAGCGCACTGGGCATGAGCTGGTTCCAGATGCTGCGCAGGGTGCTGATTCCCCAGGCGGCGCGGCACGTTCTTCCGCCACTGGGGACCAGCTGGGTCTCCTGCTTCCAGGACACCTCGCTCGTCGCGGTGCTCGGTGTGCCCGAGATCCTGCACAACGCACAGCTCGTCTCCACGGAGACACTCAGGCCGGTCGAGGTTTTCACTGCCGTTGGAATCGTGTACTTCCTGCTCGCCTACCCCCAGGCACGCCTTCTCGACCGGCTCGACCGGCGCGAGCGGCTCAACAGATGACCCATGCAGACAGGACCTGTTCACCCATGACGACCACCCACACCGGCGCACCGGTTCCCATCGTCCGTCTCGAAGATCTGCACAAGCGGTTCGGCGACAACGAGGTTCTGCGTGGTATCGACCTTGAGATCCAGCGCGGCGAGGTCGTCGCGATCATCGGGCCCAGCGGCTCGGGCAAGAGCACGCTGCTGCGCTGCCTCAACCGGCTCGAGGAACCGAGCCGGGGAAGCGTGGCCATCAACGGCACCGAGCTGACGGGGAACCGCCGGGAACTGGCACGGATGCGCCGGCAGGTCGGGATGGTCTTCCAGCACTTCAACCTGTTCCCCCATATGACCGCGCTGGGGAACGTCATGGAAGGACCGCGGACGGTACTCGGCCTTCGGCGCGAGGAGGCCGAACGTCGCGCAAGAGAGCTGCTCGCCAGAGTGGGGCTGGAAGACAAGGCGGACGAGCGGCCAGGCACGCTGTCGGGAGGTCAGCGTCAGCGGGTCGGGATAGCGCGAGCACTCGCGATGAATCCCGATCTCGTGCTCTTCGACGAGGTCACCTCAGCGCTCGACCCGGAGCGGGTCGCCGAGGTCCTCCGGGTGATGAAGTCGCTCGCCGACGATGGGATGACCATGGTCATCGTCACGCACGAGATGAACTTCGCCAGGCGCGTCGCTTCTCGCGTGGTCTTCCTCGACGAGGGCCGTGTCGTCGAGGACGGAACGCCGGAACAGATCTTCGCGGGCGCACGCGAGCCACGCACGCGACGTTTTCTCAACCAGCTCGAGTGGGAGTCCTCGGTCGCATGAGCACACGTACGATGCACCTCGCGGTCGAGGCGTCCCTCTGGCACACCGACGGCCGGTGGCGGTTGCCGGGAACGTTCACGCGGGACGACTACTTCACCGATCCCCGGCGGTGGGTGGAGATGGCCAAGATCGCCGAACGCGGCGCCATGGACCTCATCTTCTGGGGCGAGGGCTATGGGATCCCGTCCACCTTCGAAGGCCGGACCGACGCGGCCGTCCGCTGGGGTGTGCAGTGGCCGCGGCACGACATGTCGACGATGATCCCCGTGCTCGCCTGGGAGACACGGCACATCGGCTTCGTCCAAACCCTGTCGACCACGTTCTACCACCCGTTCCATGTCGCCCGGTTCTCCGCGTCGATGGACCACGTCACCGGCGGCCGCCTCGGGCTCAACCTGATCAACTCGGCCCGCACCGCCGACTTCGGCAACTTCGGATACGACGAATTGCCCGCGCACGCCGACCGCTACGAGCGGATGCAGGAGTTCGTCGACGTCTGCAAAGCACTGTGGGACTCCGTCGACCCGCTGGCGCTGGTGCTCGACCCCGAAACCGGCGAGTTCGCCGACCCCCGGCTTGTTCGTGCCGTCAACCATCGCGGACGTTTCTTCTCCAGTGCGGGGCCGCTGCCGGTGCTGCCTTCCCCCCAGCGACGGCCCTTGCTCCTGCAGGCCGGCGGTTCGGCCGCCGGCAACGCCTTCGCGGCCCGCAACGTCGACGTTCAGTACGCCTCGGCAGGTGACGACGAGGACGCCTGGCGGAAGATGCGCCGGCAGCGACAACTGCTGAACGAGAACCTCGCGGCCGCCGGTCGCCCCACCGACGACGTGAAGCTGATCTTCGACGTGGCACCTGTCATCGGCGACACGCAGGACGATGCTCGAGAGCTGTTGCGCGCCATGCGGGCGACGGTGACACCGGAGGCCGCCCTCGCCTACCTGTCCCACAACACCACGTTCGACTTCGCCACGCTGCCGGAGCGGTTCACGCTCGCCGAGGTGGTCCACCAAGCGGAAGAACGTGGCGGATCACGGAACGGCGCGCTGCACGCGCTAGCCTTCACGTTGGGTCCGGACGACAAGATCACCAAGGAGGTGCTGGTGGACGAGGTTCGGCGCATGATCGTGCCGGGCGGCTGCGTCGGTACCCCGGCGCAGGTCGCCGATCGCATCGAGGCGCTTCATCTCCGGGGGGACGGGGACGGTTTCGCACTGCACCTCCGGCCGTCGATCACCGGGTCCGTGGCCTTGTTCGTGGACCGGGTGATACCGCTTCTCCAGGCCCGGGGCGTGTTCCGCCGGGACTATGGCGACAGTGCCACGCTGCGCGAACGGATGGCCCGGTGACGCCGCCGGGATCCGAGCGAGCCACGAGGCAGGGACTCGCGGACGAACTGGCCGACTCGATCCATACCGCCGTGCTCAACGGCGACCTTCCCATCGGGTCGTGGTTGCGGCAGGAGGCGCTGGCGGCTCAGCTCGGTGTATCGCGAGGGCCGGTTCGTGAGGCGCTGCGAAAGCTGCAGGAGGTCAGGGTGGTCGAGCTGATCCCGAACCGCGGAGCACGCGTGCTCGGGCCCACGGTGCGCGAGAGCGGCGACGCGTTCTTGCTGCGCGCCGAGATCGAAGGCTTCGCCGTCGAGCGTGCGGCCGCCTGCATCAGCGCCACCGACCTGGCCGAGCTCAGCGTCGACATCCAGCGCCAGCGCGAGGAGCTGCCACACCTTCGGTCCCTGCCGCCGGGCGACTGTGAGCGCGGCTTTGCCCGCAGCCCCTGGCATGTCGCCGATGTCCACTTCCACCGCGTGATCGTCCGCGCCTCCGGATTGGCGCACGTGCACGAGATCGTGGAGGGCCTGCGCCGGTACTGGCCGTGCCACCTCGCGTGGGCTCCGGCGTCCGGACCCGGGATACTCGAAGCCAATCTCGCCGAGCACGAGGGCATCCTCGCCGCGCTCGAACGGCGCGACGCCGCTACGGCGCGGCGGCTGATGGAGGCTCACAATCGCAACAACGGGGCCAACGCCACGAAGTGGATGCAGACCCGCTACGAGGAACTCGGCGTCAACAGCGGTTCCCGCGAGTCGGCCTGAGCCAGTGCCAGCGCCGACCGGAGGAGGACCTCGGTCGCGATCGGCAGCGCGGCCTCGGCGAAGTCGAACCGCGGGTGGTGCGGAGGATACGGAGCGCTTGCCTCGTCCGTCGGGTTCGCCCCGATGAGCACATAGACGCCCGGGACCCGTTCGAGGTAGTACGCGTAGTCGTCACCGCCCATGACCGGCTCGATGTCCGTGACCTGCCGGACTCCGGCGATTTTCCGCGCGACCTCAGCGACCTGATCCGCCACCTCTGGCGTGTTCACCACCGGCGGCGGGCCGAACTCGTGTCGGACGTCCACGGTGAGCCCATGCAGGGCGGCGATGCCCTGCGCGAGCTCGGTCACGCGTGTGGCGAGTCGCGTTCGGACGGACGACGACAGGGCCCTGATGGTGCCGCCGACCACAGCTGCTGACGGGATGATGTTGTAAGCCTCGCCGGCGTGCACCTGCGTCACCGAAACCACCACGGGATCCTGGGGCGCGAACTCGCGCGCGGCCAGGCGATGCACCGCGTGCACGAAGTCAGCGGTGGCGGGTATCGGATCGGCCGATTCGTGGGGCAGGCCCCCGTGACCGCCACGACCGGTGAAGGTGATTGAGAAGGCGTCCGCGCTTGCCAGCAGCGCACCGCGGTTGACGCAGACTGTGCCGGTACGCTCGGTCGGCACCAGATGCTGCCCGATGATCACGTCGACGCCATCGAGGGCACCGGCGGTGATCAGCTCCGGCGCGCCCTTCGGTGTCTGTTCCTCCGCATGCTGGAAGACGAGGCGGTAACTTCCGCTCAACTCGCCGGAGACGGCGGCAAGCACTTTCGCCACGCCAAGCAGGGCCGCCACATGGCCATCGTGCCCGCAGGCGTGCATCACGCCCGGAACAGCGGACGCGAACGCCAGCCCCGTCTCCTCTTGGATCGGCAACGCGTCGATATCGGCGCGCAGCGCGACCGTGCGCCCCGGGTCACGACCCTGCAAGGTCGCCACGACGCTGGTCGCGGTCGGCCGCTCGGTCTTTACACCGAACGACGCGAGCACGGACTCGATGTACTCGGCGGTCCGGTGCTCGTCGAACGACAGCTCCGGATGCTGGTGCACATGTCGGCGCCAGGTTCGCAGGTCAGCACCGAGATCACTGAGAAGCGGGCTGATTCGTGCATCGACATCTTTGACAACCGGCATGTTTCCGACAGTATCCGTCAACGACGGGAGCCCCATCGTGTCTCAGCTCTTGGACTTCGCGAGGTCCTTGTCTACGGCGGTGGCCGGCTGGTGCTCGTGGACGGGCCACCGCAGACACCGGCCGTGTGGAAACCCCTCCGCCGTGCGACCGAACTCGACTGGATCAACCTCGCGCCCCCGCGCCTTCATGTGATCGTTTCCCGCCGCATGTTCGTGACCCCGTTGTCGCGGGTCGGGGAACGAGAAGGCCGGAGCACGCCGTCGCCATGTCGGAGTGGTGGGTTCACGAGTTCCGGGTGATCGCCCGCAAGCTCTCGCGCAACAGGTCGCGCACGGACTCACGACCGTCGATGAGCCGATGGGTGCGACGGACTGCCTTCCACTCGCCCGATTCCTGGCGACGCCATGCCCACTGGCTCGCGGTGAGGCGGGACAGCTTCGCGCCGCTGTCGGTATGCAGGTCATTTGTGTGGTATCCGATGCTGACCGCGCGGTCGGCATCGATCTTCAGCAGCGGCATCGACATGACGTGCGCCGCAGCCCTGTTCCATGTATTTGCGGCTCGACTCCCCTTCAAGCATCGCCCACACCTCCTCGGGCCGCGGCGAGGTCGAACAACCTGCGCGGGTGCCCGCGGCCGAACCCGAGACCATCCCCTTCGCGCAGATCAATATGCCGTCTCCGCGCCCCACGTCCGCAGAAGCGGCCGGTGTCCAGCCTCGTCGGCGGCGCTGGTGGCAGGTGTGGCGTCGCACCTCGTAGGTGATGCCGCCACCGGCCACCGGGCCGATGGGAGGACGTAGCTGCAGGTTCAAGCGCTTGCCGTGGCTGTCGCGGAGTCCCGATTCGGCTTCCGTCGCCGGTCTCGCACGTAAACCGTTGCTTGTTTTCGTTCGCCGGGGATGCGCCGGTCGACGTCGAACAGCGTGGTCGCGGTGATCAGGTCGCTGAGCTTGGAGTAGCCGTAGCTGCGGGAATCGAACTCTGGGCGTTGCTTGGTGATGATGCTGCCTACCGCGGACAGCGGTGCCCAGCCGTCGTCGTCGGAGGCGGCTTCGACGGCGTTGCGTAGGAGGTTGGTCAGGGTCGTGTCGCCCTTGAGTTGGGTGCTGGAGGCAACCGATTTCGGTGCTTGTGCCGTCGCTGCGGTCTGCTCGGCGTAGGCGAGGTTTTCGACGTAGATGAACTTGTCGCAGGCGGCGACGAAAGGTTTGGGCGTTTTACGTTCGCCGAAGCCGTACACGGTGAGTCCGGATTCGCGTAGTCGTGCGGCCAGGCGGGTGAAGTCGGAGTCGCTGGAGACGATGCAGAAGCCGTCGAAGCGCTCGGAGTAGAGGAGGTCCATCGCGTCGATGACCATTGCGGCGTCGGTGGCGTTTTTGCCGGTGGTGTAGGCGAATTGCTGGATGGGCTGGATCGATTGGGCCAGGAGGTGGTCTTTCCACCCTTTGAGGTTGGTGCCGGTCCAGTCGCCGTAGGCGCGTTTGACGTGGGCGGTGCCGTACTTGGCGACCTCGGCGAGTAAAGCTTCGGTGATCGAGGGCTGTGCGTTGTCGGCGTCAATGAGCACCGCGAGCTTCGCGGCGCTCTCGCTGGTCGTGGCCACTCGCTTCCTCCTTCGCCGACAACGCCGGCCGTCTTGCCCGCAGCCGCTCCCACGATCGCCGGCGCAGTACGCACTTACCGTTCCGCCGGACGTTTGGGCGGCGAAGAGTTCGTCGAGCTGTTACCTGTGTTTCCCCAGCGTACGGCGGTGCAACAGACTAGTCACCGCACTTTGACCTGTGCTTGGCATAGAGGCCCAGGCGATCGGCCAGACGTTTAGTGCGGTGGGTCGTGCTGGGCGTTGAGGCGTCGGGCTTCGGCGAGCTGGTCTTCGAGGATGATGATGCGGCACGCGGCCTGCAGCGGGGTGCCCTGGTCGACGAGTTCGCGGGCGCGGGCGGCAATGCGCAGCTGGTAGCGGGAGTAACGGCGGTGTCCGCCCGCGGAGCGTTGCGGCGTCAGCAGTTTCGCCTCGTCGAGGCTGCGCAGGAATCCGGGGGTGGTGCCGAGAATCTCGGCGGCCCGGCCCATGGTGTAGGCGGGGTAGTCCTCGTCGTCGAACTTGTCCGCCGCGCTCGAGCGCGCGGCGGGGTCGTCGGAATGGTCTGGGCTCACTGCACCTCCACATCACAAGGGACCCCAGCGCCGTGCGGCGCCGGGGTCCCGAGGGTTGGGTTCATATCACTGTTGTCAACCGGTCGTGAGACCGGCCTTCCGTACCCGCGTCCGCCCGAGAGGCGGACAACGCGGAGATCGCTGATGCGTAACCGAGAACCACCTTCCAATCCGATGGGACTGCGGTACCCGCCCGGCGAACTACAGCCACAGCGGGCGATCCAATGACGCGACCCTTCCCTTCTTTCCTCTGTATTCCACTTGCCTGGTACTGCCACTGCACTTTTCGGTACTGCCGCGAACGCCACCGGCTGGAACCCTTCACCGAGATCGGTCCCAGCACGCCTGACGCCGCCGATCAGGTAGCCGGAACCCCTTGTACTAGCCCGGTTCCGGCCACCTGACCGTCCTGCTTCGGATACTGCGAACTACTCGTTCACTTGCTTCGCGGGCGCACTGTCTCCGCCCGCGTCCTGCATTGCCTCGCCGGGACCGTCATCTGCTGTGTTTCGTCGTTCTTGCCCGGTCCCGGTACTGCCTGGCGACCACCGGAACCTGTTGCCTGCGTGGCTCCGGACTGCCTGGCCGCCGTGTCGTGCTTCGCGGGCAGTTACGTTCTCTCCCGCGCCTGCTGGACGTTGTCTCTCTGCGTACGAGGAGAACACTACACACACCTGCAGCCGAATGTCTACCCCAGCGATCACAGATTTTCTTCCGGCGACGGTGGGGCCGCGGATTGGTCGGTGGAGCGCAGGGCATCCTGGGGTCCTGCCCAGGCCGGTGCGGCGGCCTGGCTCCGGGCAAGGGAAGGCGGGATCTGATGGACAGCGAGAAGCCGTCGGCGCGGCAGGGCCGGACCGGCGAGGAGGTTCTCGCGGCGGTGCCCTTCGGCCTGCGGGTGGGAGCAGCGGCGTTCGGGCGACTGCGGTGGTCGCCGGGGGCTGGGGTGATCGGTTTCGCCGCGGTCCGGCTGGCGACCGTGCTGGTCCCGGTGGCGGTGGCGGTGGCGCTGGCCGGGCTGCTGGCGCCGTCGGCGTCGTGGCCGGTGGGCAAGAAGGGTTCCCCGCGGGCCGGCCACCGCGGTCGTGCTCGTCGGAGGGCTCGCCGCGGTGGGCGGGGTGGTCACCTTCGTGGTGCTCACCGTCTCCGCCGGGATGCCCGCCCTGAGCGAGCAGATCCTGCGCAGCGTGGACGATCTGCGCACCTGGCTGCGGTACCGGTCCGCTGCACCTGAGCCAGGGCCAGCTCGACCAGGTGCTCGACCAGCTGTCCGGCACCCTGGGCCGGAACCAGGGCGCCCTCGCCTCCGGCGCGCTCTCGACTGCGGTCACCGTCGGCGAGGTGCTCACCGAGTTCCTGCTGATGGTGTTCTGCCTGATCTTCTTCTTCGCCCAGGTCCGCCCGGATCTGGGCATCTTGCCGCGCCTCCCCGGCCCGGTTCCGGAGCCGGGTGGAGCGGTCCGGAAAGCGGCTCGGCCGAGCAGTCGGTGCAGGTCCGCCGTTCGCGGCGGCGTCTGGCCGGTTTCCTTGTCCAGCACGGTGATTTCGGCGGGCGCGTCGGTGCGGCAGCAGCCTGGAACAGCTTTGCCGCACACGCGCGTCACGCCGCAGCCGGATACCAGCGCCGCGACGGCGGCGCCAGCGGCGAAAAACCGGACTCGCCGGACACCGTCTGCTGCTCGGAAACCTTGCCGGGCAACAGACATTGCCGGCCAGGCCTCAGGTCGTGGCACGGTGAACCGACGGCCGGGATGACCGGCGGGTGCCCAGTCGGTACGGAACCGCGGCCGCGATGTGCTCCGCGCCCGGTTCCACGAGGTTTCCGGCATCCTGGCTGGGCAGGCGCGGCCAGTCCTCGCGCAGGGTGTCCAGCGGAGCGGCCACGCCGAATTCCGCTTCGAGCCGCGGCGAGCAGTGCGGCCGGCCTGCCGAACTATCCGGGCCCGCGGGCGGCGGCGAACACCGTCCCTTCGTCCTCGGTGCGCAGCCGTGTCCGGCCGCCGGGCCACATTGCGACCTGCGAAACTCCGCAACGGAGAGCGATCGGCCGGGGTCTCGGACAAGACCACCGCCACCAGCTTCGCCGACGGCGCGGTCGACGCGGACTCGTTTGCCGGCCCGACCGCGCTGCCGTGTTGCCGGAGGCGGCCCGCTGGCACCAGCCCAGGCTCTCAAGCACGGTTGGCCGATCTGTTCACGAGCGTCGAATCCGCGTTGCAGCGGCGCTCGCGACCGGTGATCCGGATGTGCCGGTCACGGTCTCCGTGCGCGGGCTTATTGCGGCGAGGCCGCGGTGACGGCTGCAGCGGAAGCCGTCCAACTGCACGGCGGCATCGGGATGACGTGGGGGCATTCGGCGAACCTCTGCCTCAAACGCACCAAGGCGGACCAGATTGCGCGCGGGACCTCCGGTGCCCGCCGCGCGCCCGGCTTTCAGCGCCGACCGGTCTCCCGGCTTGATCAGAAACCCCGGGAACGGCGCGCGGACTACCGGGTTCCGTTCGGACTCCTGGTTGATACGCACACTCCGAGCGATTGCCCGCTGCTGCGCGTCTTCAATCCCCGCGCCGGTTGTTGCGCTTGGACGGCCGGGGATTCAGCGGTTGCTGTATGCGCGCATCCCTCGCCATGTCGGTGTTCTCCGTGGTTGGAGGCGTCATGGCGAGCCGGCGTGTCACCCCGGCTGGACGGCGTTGCTGCCCGCTGTGGCGATGATCAGGCCGAGGAGCCGGTCATCTGCGCGGCCAGTATCGCCCGGTCGAGCCGCGCCGGTACCGGGCTGAGCTGGCCGTGCCGGCTCCCGCGCAGGGCGTCGGCGACGAACTGCGCGACGGTCGCCGGGGGCGGCGCGATCTGGCGGCCGAGGCGGCAGATCACCGGCGGTTCGTCGTCGCCGCGCGGTTCGATCGCGACGGACCAGCCGAGCCGTTCGTCCCACACGAGCATCAGGTCCCGCTGCGGGAGATCGGCGGTGCGCGCGGTGAGGCCGAGGTAGGCGGTCGCGGTGTCGGTCACCTCGCAGGTCACCGCCTCGGCGGGGACGCCGATCAGCTCGGCGACCTGGCGGGTGTACCCGGCGAGCGCGGACTCCAGCCCCGGTGCGCCTGTCTCGGCCGCGGGTTCCAGGCCGAGGATCGACAGCAGGAGGATCTTGTCCGGCCGGTCCCGGGCCATCCGGGCGACCGCGCGGGCGGCGCGGTCGCGGTGTTCGTCGCGCTCGCGCAGCTCGTTGGCGTGGGAGGCGGCGAACCGGGCGGCCGGGCCGTCGGCGTGCGGAGGGGAGAGCGTGGACGTCATGGCCGACGCCTCGCGGCCGGCCGGAGAGCCGGATACGACGGCGGGGCGGCCCGCCGGCCGCGGCGCCGCGGCCGGCCCGCCGGCCGATGCGGTGGCGGTCAGAGGACCGACACCGCTATGGCCTGCGGGCCGCGGTTGCCCTGGCCGACGTCGAACTTCACCCGGGCGTTTTCGTCCAGGCTGCGGAAACCGCCGCCGGCGATTTCCGAGAAATGGACGAAGACGTCGGCGCTGCCGTCGTCGGGGGCGATGAAACCGAAGCCTTTTTCGGCATTGAACCACTTCACAGTGCCTTCGGACATTCACGAACTCCTAGTCGCGTCGAACATGCGGCACGGCCTCGGACGAGGCGGCCAGCTGCGAGCGCGGAAAGCAGAAGCCGGAAAGGCAGATGCCGACGCTCGCCAAAAACCTCTGCGAGCGTCAGGAAAAACGAACACAAAAATCTTCAACCGCCCCCAGTTGACCACAGTCGACGGCCGTCGTCAAACGATCTGCGCGTTTCAGCCCTGACGCGGCGGTCCTCGCCAGCACGGCGCAGCGCGGCGGTCAGCGGGGTTCACGCCATGCTTCCTGACGCGGGTCACGCGGAGCCGCGACGACCCCGCTGGCCACGACTGGTCCGACGGCAGCCTGCGACATTCGCCCCTGCGCCTACCGCGGCGACGCGGTGGCGACCGCGACTTCGCCCGCCCGCCGGTGCCCACGCCTGACTTCCGGGGTGTGGGCACGCGCACGTCGGGTGGCGCTGGCCGTGGCGGCTGCGCTGCCGGACTGGCTCGAGGCCGGTACCCCGCCGCGGATGCGCGGCCGCCACCCGTATGGCCTCTGCTGTCCGCGGACGTCAGAGGACGGATACACCGGTGGCGTGCGGGCCCCGGTCGCTCTGGCCGGTTTCGAACTCGACGCGCACGTTTTCGTCGAGGCTGCGGAAACCGTCGTCGGCGATCTCGGAGAAGTGGACGAAAACGTCGCTGCCGCCGTCGTCGGGGCTGATGAAACCGAAGCCCTTGTCCGCGTTGAACCACTTCACAGTGCCTTGAGCCATAAGGGAATCTCCTTGGTCGCGTCGAACCGGGGAGGACCGCCTCGGCGAGGGGGACCGGGTCGCGAGCTCGCGGATCGAGAATCGGGAAAGACACCGGATACGCTCGCTCGACATTCTTGCGAGCGAAATGACGAACACAAAAATCTTCAACCGGCATCAGTGGAGCACACCGGTCGAGAGCCGGTCGATCCGGCCCGGCGCCGGGAACGCGTTGCCGCCCTGCCGCGCGCCGCGGACCGGGCTCGCGTACCGTCGAGGGCAGGGCCGAGAGTCCCGGACGCCGTGAACACCGGTTGCGAGGAGCACCGAACGGCGAAGACCCGGGCCGTCGAGCCATCCACTGGCGGGGAGCGTGCCGCTCCGTTTCCCCGTGATACGCGACGACTTTCGCCGAGGCCGCACACCGCTGGCCCGCCCACGACGACCATCGGCGCCGCGCCGCGCGACCGCGGAGCCGCCACCCCGATTTTCTTGAGGAGACCGCACCATGAGGAACACCCTTCACCCGCCGAGGCCGCCGTCCGCCGTGTCACCGGTCGTGTTCAGCCATCCCGATGCCGGCCAGGCGCCCGCCCGCCCCGTCGGCGGGGCCCTTCGTTCCCGGCGGGTCGCGTTCGCGGCGCCGGGCTCCACGCCGCGGTCGCGATGACAGCGACTCCGGCGCAGCCCGGCAGCGAGTACGCGGCCCTGTCCCACCAGATCCGGGCAGCGGGGCTGCTGCGCCGCCGCCATGGCTACTACGCGCTGAAAATCGCCGGCAATCTCGCCGTGTTCGCCGGAGCATGGGTCGGGTTCGCGTTCCTCGGGGACACCTGGTGGCAACTGTTCATCGCCGCCGCACTCGCGATCGTCTTCGCGCAACTGGCCTTCATCGGCCACGACGCCGGCCACAAACAAATCTTCCGCACCCGCCGCCCCAACGACCTGCTCGGCACGATGCACGGCGGGCTCGTGGGCATCAGCTACCAGTGGTGGATCCACGGACACAACCAGCACCACGCCAACCCCAACCACGAACACCACGACCCCGACCTCGACATCCCCGCCCTCGCGTTCACCAGCACCCAGGCACGACTGAAAACCGGGTTCCTCCGGTGGATGGCCAAACACCAGGCCGCGCTGTTCTTCCCGCTGCTCACCCTGGAAGGGCTGAACCTGCACGTCTCCGGGATCAAGGCCGTCATCCGGGGCGAGACCCCGGCACGGCGACTCGAAGGCGCCCTGCTGTGCCTGCACATCGTGGCCTACCTCGCCGCGGTGTTCCTCGTGCTCTCACCCGGTCTCGCGGCCGTGTTCATCGTCGTGCACCAAGCACTATGGGGCATCTACATGGGCTGCTCGTTCGCGCCCAACCACAAAGGCATGCCCACCATGACCGAATCCAAAGTCGACTTCCTCCGCAAACAAGTCCTCACCTCCCGCAACGTCCGCGGCGGACGCGTCACCGACTTCCTGCTCGGCGGGCTCAACTACCAGATCGAGCACCACCTCTTCCCGAGCATGCCCCGACCCCACCTCCGCCACGCACAACCGATCGTCCAACAATTCTGCGACACCCACCACATCCCCTACACCCAAACCAGCCTCATCGACTCCTACCGCCAAGTCCTCACGCACCTCCACGCCATCGGCGCACCACTGCGCACCTCCCGCGCAGCCGCATGACACGCTGCCGCCGCGTGGCCGGTGTCTCGGGCTGCATACGGCGGCAGGGCCCTGCGTGGTCGCGACGCCCCGGCGGGATACGGAAGAGCGCCGGTATCGGCGGCAAGCAAAACCCTCGAACGGTGAAGATATCGGCTTCGTTGTCGACAAAGGCAAAACTTTCGGCTTCGGCGACGTTCCTGCTCATTGCGGCTACTTTCCGATGTCGAGGAAGTAAGGCGTCATGGAAAGCGAAAAATTGCTGCTTGCGTTCAATGCGGGTCGGCGTGGCGGATCCAAGAGTAGTCACGAAGCGCGACAGCCGCCAGGAGCGTGTCGTTCGACGACACTCAGGCTCGGCAACTAGACTCACACCGACAACGCCCGGTTGAGTGACTTCGCCCGCGTCCTCGCCGATCGAAGCCCGGTCCCGTCGTCGTGGCACCGCAGTCCGTCATCGAATCGCTGAACGTCGGCGGCGAGTCAGACCGGCCTTCGAAAGGAGCAACGCATGGAGATTCAGATCAGCACGGACAAGAACGTCCACGGAGGCGAGCACCTGATCCAGCGGCTCGAGGCCGAACTCCAGTCGACGCTTGCGCGCTTCAGCGGCCACCTCACCCGCCTGGAAGTCCACTTGAGCGACGAAGTCTCAACCGGCGGAGGCGTCGCGGACCGGCGGTGCGTGATCGAGGCGCGCCCGGAAGGCAAGCCGGCGGTGGCAGTCACCCACCACGCGGGTTCGGTGGACGAGGCGTGCCACGGCGCCGTCCGCAAACTCGAGAGTGTGCTCGAGAGCAAATACGGACGGACGGACCACCGCAAAGGCGGGGAATCCATCCGGCACATGCCGGAGAACAATTCGAGGTGAGGTGCGCCGGTTCCTGATCGGGATTCGAGCCGGGTTCGCTGTCCCGGCGTTTGCGACGCCCGCTTCGGCGGGCTGGAATGGGGGCCCGATCGACAACCGAATCGGGCGTCATCTCGTAGCTATTCAGCTGGTGTGAGCGCGGGTGGTAGCCAGGCGCCGGTGGTGAAGAGTTCGCGGAGGGCGTCGAGCTTGCTGCGGCCCCGTTGGGTGGCTGTGTCCAGATAGGACTGGACGATGGCGAAGTCGGTGAGGCCTTGCAGGGTGCGCCAGGCGCCGCCGGAGGTGCGTTGCTGGATCTTGACGGGCCGGCATGCGCGCTCGGCCGCAAGGGCGGTCCCTACCGCGACCGTCATCTCGATGGTGCGAGTTTCGGCGAGGGGAGTTCCAGCTGTCACGCGTGGAATAGAACGACGACAACGCCGTCTACCATCCGAAACCTTCAAGTGCAAGAAGTGCAGTATCGCCCAACGCCGCGCCGAGGTGGCGGCCGAAGCCATGCGGTCGCTCGACCCGTTGGGGGTCGGCCCCCGTCAGCGCTCCCAGCGCGCAGGTGCAAGCCAGCAGTGCCCCGGCCTTGCCGGCGGCCATCGCCTGGCACTGGGCGAGGGTGACCTCGGCAGGCGTGCACGGTGTGCGGCGACGGTCACCCTCCGGGTTCAGCCTCCTCTTTTGCCCAGACCTCGGGAAGGACTTCTTTGCTCACAAAGGCGGGTTCGACGTAGGCGCGGGGCGGTAACGCAGAGCGTCTCTGTGGTGCCAGGTGTAGATCCCCTGCACGTTCGTGCCCAGATCGGCGGCGTAGATCTTTGCTTTCGCTTGCCATTCCCCGAAGTCGGGCAGGTTTTCCTGAAGAAGGATGAATTCATGCAAGGCCTGGTCGTGAAGTTCCATCGCGTCCATCCACGCGTCTTCCAGGGAAAGGTCGCGTTCGTGGGCGATGACAGCGACGATGTTGACGACATCGCCCTTGCGGGAGAGTTCACGGAAGGCGGAGATAAAGTCGTTGTGGTATGCGACTAGGAGGCCGGTGAGCCAGTGCATGCGTAGGATATGCGGGTGTTCGAGGACAAAGTCGGGTAGGTCGCGGTAGTCGCGCTGAACGGGGGCGTACTTGCAGTAAGGGATGGCACCGGCGGTGATCGAACGCACGGCGTTGTAGATGGGAAGGGGCGGCGGAGTGTCGGCGACCTTCCATTTCTTCTCGTCCTGGAATCCTGTGAGCAGGTCGTTGATGGAATTGACGAACTTCTCGTAGTGCCGGGGTGGGATACCGGCTTTCTGGGCTTCGTCGTACATGAGACGGAACGCGTGATGGAGACCGATTTCACCCGGAGCCGCAGGACCCCGCACAGAGTCATTCCTGCACCTGCACGCGGCAGTGTGCTGCGCCGCATTAGGGCACCACACCGCCGCGCTCGAACACTGCGGAACGGCTCGGAAAAACCTGGCCCAGGCCACCGGTCCACATCCCGTTATCGGCTCGTCCCACACCGCCGAACTTGCCTTCCACAACGCTCAGATCATGCGCTGGCACAACGAAACCGATGGCGCCGTCACCGCGTTGCACGCCGCCTTGCGCACCTATCCCGCCGGCGAACATCGCTCCCGCGCCCTCACCCTCGCCCTGCTGGCGCAACTCCTCCTCGACATGGGCCAATTCACCGACGCCCGCACCATGTGGCGCCGCGCCCTCACCGGTTACCCTCACCTGCGCTCAGCACGCACCACCGCCGCTCTCACCACCGTCGGCCAACGCCTTTCACGAGTCGGTAACCCGGGGACTGCCCGACAACGGTGTTTTCCGGCCAAGCGCGGGAAGGGACGGAAACACTGAGCAAGCCTGGATCCCCGTCCGGTTCTGGGGTTGACCCGTTTTGACGGACGGGGTCGTTGAGGTGGTGTCAGGCTATCTGACGGTCGGTGGTGTTGTGGGTCGCGTGGTGTCTGGTTTCGTAGGTGCTGGGGCTGAGGTAGCTGAGGCTGGAGTGCAGTCGGCGGGTGTTGTGCCGGCCTTCGATGTAGTCGAAGATCGCTTTGTGTGCGGCGGTTCTGGTGGGCCAGGCGCGGCGGTTGATCAGTTCCGCTTTGATGGTCGCGAAGAATGATTCGGTGACTGTGTTGTCCCCGGCACTGTCTCTTACGTCCCACCGATAAGCGCACTCCGTGGTTGTCGGCGAGGTCGCCGAACTGGGTGGAGGTGTGTTGGCAGCCGCGGTCGGAATGGAAGATCACCCCAGGCTCTGGGCGGCGCTGGGTGACGGCGTTGTTGAGCGCGTTGGCGATGAGGTCGGTGCGCAGGTGGTCTGCGGTGGCCTAGCCGACGACCCGGCGAGGCCCGAGGTCGATGACGGTGGCCAGGTATAGCCAGCCTTCCCAGGTGTGGATGTAGGTGATGTCCCCGCACCAGCGTTTGTTGATTTCTTGTGCGCTGCACGAGAAATCTCGCGTGATCAGATCGGCGGGGGTGGTCGCGGCCGGGTCGGGAATCGTCGTGGTGCGCCACCGTTTCGGAGCCCGGCCCGCGCGGCCGGCGGCGCGCAGGAGCCGGGCGACGCGTTTGCGGGAATGCCGCCGCCCGCGGGCCCGTAGTTCGGCATGCAGCCGGGGTGTCCCGTAAGTGCCCTTCGACTCGTCGTGGATGGCGAGGATCTCCGCTGGTCGGTTCCGCGTCGGTTCGTTCGCGTGCGGACGGCTCAGCGGCGCGGTGGGCGTAGTAGGCGGCTCGGGGGACCTTCAGCAGTTCGCATGCGCGTTTGACGTTGCCGCTGCCGGCGTTCTCCGCCTCGATGAACGGGTACACGTTCACCGGGTCTCCTTCGCGAAGAAAGCCGTCGCTCGTCCGAGGATCTCCACGTCCTCGGACAGACGGCGGTTCTCCCGCCGCAACCGGGCCAGCTCGTCCCGCTCGTCGCTGCTCAGCCCGCCGTCGGCGCGGGTCCCCGCGTCCCGCTCGGCCTGCGCGATCCACTCCCGCACGGCGGTCTCGGTCAGGTCGAAGTCCTTCGCGACCTGACCGATCGAGCGATCACCGCGCCGGCACAGCTCGACGATCTCAGCCTTGAACCCCCGCGTGAACGAACACCGCGCCCGAGGCTTCTTCCTGCCCATAGTCTCCATGATGAGGGACATCCTTCCGGAGGCACACGCCTCCTGATCTTGGATGTCCGTCAAAGCGGGTCACGCCCAATGAGGATCGCAACTGAGTTGTACTGCGCTGAGCGGGAAGTGGCCCGCCCCGGTGGCATCGGCCATCAGGGGCCGATGAGGATCGCAACGTTGACGGGCTGGAAACCCTCAAGGGCGGTCACGACGGTGGCATCGGCCACCCCAGGGGCCGATGAGGATCGCAACTACGCTGCGTCAGGGGATAACCCGAGCGCGCATGTCGCGTGGCATCGGCCCCGGGGGCTGATGAGGATCGCAATGCGGATCAGGGCTGCGACGTAGTCGCGGGCCTCGGCCAGCGCCACCGGCCCTCCGGGGTCGATGAGGACCGCAACTTCAACCGGCTCGAGAACCACCTCGAAGAAGACCACGTGGCGTCGGCCCCGGGGCCGATGAGGATCGCAACAGCCTGGTCGCTTCGCTGGTGATGGCGTGCTCCGCCGAGGGTGGCATCGGCTCGAACCGATGGACCGTAACTCCCGTAGCCCAGTCAGCCGAATGGCCTCGGTACCGATTGGTACCCCAGAGGTGATCTCGTAGAAAGCAGGCTGGCGAGTGCGCGTGAGTGGCTCTGATCGCGGTGTGGGGTGGGGCAGACGGGCGTGGAGTCCCTGGCAGAAGAAGAAGTCAGGCAGTTCGCCCAGTTCCAGCTTGTCATCTGTGGAGCTGCCGGTCAGCACGCGCGTACGGGCAATGACCCGCAAACGCGGGCTGACTAGCAGAAACAGGTGAACTGCTGATGCTCACACCCTGAAGGCTGTGTCACGGTCCTGCATTGCGCGCTGGGACGCGTAGAGTGGCCAGGAACCTCAGGTTTCGC
Organism: Amycolatopsis sulphurea; assembly: GCF_002564045.1. Lineage (NCBI taxonomy): Bacteria > Bacillati > Actinomycetota > Actinomycetes > Pseudonocardiales > Pseudonocardiaceae > Amycolatopsis > Amycolatopsis sulphurea. Next base: position 3,892,242 of record NZ_PDJK01000002.1, read on the forward strand.
TATTGTCGATGGTCGCGGTGAGCGTGTCGGCGAAGGTGTCGAGGCGTTGCCGGAGAGCGACGTAGTGGCCTGTGGGCTGGCGTGCGCTGATGAGCGGCCATCTCGTGTGGACGTGTCGGATGATCGGCCCGCCTGGTCGGGGCTGGTCGACGTTGGGGCGGATGGCTGGGGCGAGGACGTGCTCGCCGTGGGTGATGCGGACCCAGACCCAGACGGAGGCGAGCAGGCGTTTGCTGTCGCCTCAACCGATGTAGGGGCGGACGGGGCCGGAGATGGGGTGCGTGGGCAGGCCGGCGATCAGGGTTTCCCATTCGTCGTGCGAGAACGACCAGGTTTTGAGCGCGTCGCGCCGCTTGCCGTAGTCGGTCCGAGTGGCCGCGGTGTCGAGGTGGTGGGCGATGCTGTGGATGGCGGTGTCGAAGGCGTCAGAGGCTTGACCTCGGAGCTTCTGCTTGACGACGGCGAGCGCGTTTTCGCTGGCGTAGTAAGGGATTCCGAGGAGCTCCGCGGCCTCGGCGGCATGTCCGCCGACACAGATTTGCGCGAGGCGGGCCGCCGCGGCGCGACGCAGCAGTTGAGGTTTGACGTCGGTGATGTGAGCAAGGTGTTCGGTGTGCCATTCCGCCAGCAGATGCTGCGGGATGTGCTGGATGCCGAACCGAACCGGCTGCGGACGCGGGGACCGTGGTCGGCAGCGAACACCGAGCTCCTTCATCACGTTGCGGTCTCTGATCTCCAGACCGAGCGCGGTGCGCAAGCCGGGCGAGCAGTGCCCGCCGCCGGCCAGGAACTGCCGGGTCCAGAGGGACGCGCTGGCCGGCGCCGCGATCACGAGCGGGCGTAGCAGTGTGCGGACTCTGTCGGTGTCGGCCGTGCTGGCGATCTGGTTGGCCAGGACGAGCAGGTACACGCCAACGGTAGAATCCAGGGGCGGTTTGTCGTAAAGGGCGATCTCCCGCGCAGCGTGGCCGGAACGGCGGATGGCGTCAATCTGCTCGCGGGTGTTCCGAATGTGTTCGTCGATTGCTTGTGCGGCGGGCGCGGCGGGCGTGAGGAGATCGCCGGCCGTAGGCCAGGATGACGCGATGAGGCAGCAGATCAGGCGCAAGTCAACGAAGTAGCGTGCGGGGTCGGTGGGCTGCCCGACGCTGGTGATCGTCTCCGGCATGTCCGCGAGGAGCAGGGCGAGCAGCCGCGTTTGGAAGCGAAGGAACTCGCTGTCACCGGGGAGATCCGGTCCCCGGTGCGACGGACCATCGAGTCGGGTTTGGCAGATGCGCCCGCGAGTGCCGTTGTGCGTGGGCGCGATGGAGTTGCGGCACTCGACTGGATGCAGCTCGGCGCTGGCGGGTTGGGTCAGCAGTTGGACCTGGCCGGTGGCGCGATGGTGGGCGGGCTGGTCGCAGCTTGGGCAGGTATGGCGGAGCAGGCGTCGGTGAAGCGGACAGGCGAACACGACGGGCAGCCGCCAGGTGAGTTTCCAGGCCCCGCCGTGCTGGTCTTGGATCGGCTGCCGTCGCCGGCCAGGCAGTCGGGGCAGTAGCGGCTGGCTCGGGAGAACACCCAGTTCTCTTTGACGAAGATCCCGTGGTTCTGGCGTTGGCGGCCGGAGAACGCGGGATTCACCGGCGGGTAGCGGTCGGCGAAGCTGATCAGGGTCAGCGCGGTGACTTCCGCGGTGGACAGGTGTGTCGCTCGGGCGAAGGCCGCGGCGTGGTCAGGGGTGAGGGCAAGCAGACGGCCGGCGGGAATGCTGGGCAGGTGGGCGTCGGCGAGGCCGGTGAGTACGGCGACCCTGGCAGGTGATAGATCGAGCCGGTGGGCGAGCCGCAGCAGGTAGCCGACAAGCGACTCGCCGGCCAGCGGATCGAGACTGCGGGGAAGCGGCTGGACCCCGGTCTTCGGGCGGGGTCGGGGTCTGGTCACCAGCACAGCGCCCACCACAGTGCTTCGTCGGCGCCGCTGACATAGTCGCCGCTGTGGCGGAGCTTGTTCAGCTTGTCGACCCGCTGCATGGTCTCGTCCTCGGTGCGACTTCAGTTCGGGGTGCACGATGTCCATCCCCTGGACAACGGCCAGCGTATCGACGTCGGTGTGCTCGACGATCTCGAGAGCGACGTAGTCGGGCCAGCTTGCCGGCACCGGTCCGCCAGGTATCCGATCCGTCAGATCGGTTCCATCTCGGGTAGTCAGACGCGGCGGGTCGTGTGGAGGAGGTATTCCTTGGGGTTGAGGGGGTTGGCATCGGTGCGAGGGCGGCGGGGTGGTTGACCTTGGGTAGGGCGATGGGCGTGGGGGCGAGAGGCCATGGCGGCTTCGCCTTGGGTGAGGGTGGGGAGGGCTTGGCGGATGCGCTGCGTTGACGCGGCAGGCAGAATGCCCTCGATCGCACAGTTGTCACCGGTGAAGACAGGTGCTTCTGGCGTTGCGCCAGCTGCGGCGAGGGTGGAGAGAACGGTGCTGGTGTGGGCGATCGGGCAGTCAACGTGGAACCAGTCGACGGGTTCCAGGACTTGAGTGCCTGCACGGCGGAGGGCTTGCATCAGGACCAAAGGTGTCACGCCACGGAAGTCTCCCGCGGTGCTGTGGGGAGCATCGTAGCCAACGTGGGTCAGGCGGACTTTGATGTCCACCACCTCCCAGCCGTAGATGCCTTGTTGCAACGTAGAGGTCACGGACTCCTCAATAGCCGCGTAGAAAGACAGCGGTAGGGCACCGAGACCGACGGCGAGTTGGTAGTGCACACCTGATCCGACAGCGCCGGCGGCAACGGAAACACCCACCGTGGCCCAGAAGTGGTTCCGTCCTCTATGGATGAACTCGTGCAGTGCAGACCCTGTGCCGACTGGTCGCTCCAAGCACACCACCTCTATAGGGGAGAAGGTGACTGCCAGCCCGTAACGCTCGGCCAGCAGCACCTCCAACACTTCCCGCTGGACCTCGCCGTAGAGGGATACCTGAATTCCGTCGGCCGCCCTGCACACGTTGATGTGCGGGTCCTCCTCCGTGAGTTCTTGTAAAGCCGCGTACAGCGCCTCCGCCTCGGCGCGGTCAACGGACTTCACGGTGGTTCGCATGCCAGGTGGGGCGAACGGTCGGCCGCGCCTGGTGCCATCGTCACAGCCGATGCGGTCGCCGACCCTAGCCTCAGCGAGTCCGCTCACCCGTCCGATGTCGCCGGGTAGTGCGTTGGCAGGTACGGTGCAGACGCCGCGGTCGAACACCTCAACCCGGCTCGGTCGTGCAGTCACCGACATCCGGCCCGCCCGGTGCAATTCCAGTGGTGACCGGGCCGCCAGTGTGCCGGAGTCGACTCGGATATAGGCGACCTTCTCCCCAGTGGGGCGTCGCTCGACTTTGAACACTGTGCCGCGCAGGTCGTCGGCCGGGGTGCCTGCGCTTGCCGGGATCAGGTCGACGACCGCGTCGAGCAACGGTCCGACGCCGACACCCAGCACCGCGGAACCGAAGTACACCGGGTACATAGCGCCCACAGCGGTCCGCTTGGCGACCCGATGCCAGTACTCGGCCGCGCTGACCGGGCGCTGGTCATCGACATACCGTTGCAGGAACCCGGGATCCACGTCGGCGAGCACTTCAGCGGCCTCGGCGGCGAACCCCGTACCCGCGAAGGACCGCGGAGCCACCGCCACCTGTGGCGTGCCCAGATCCGAGACGTCGCACATCCGTAGCACCGAGGGTGAGAGCGCCGAGCTGATCGCCGCGACGAGGTCGGCGCACCGGGCACCGCGCCGGTCGACCTTGTTGACGAACAGCAGCGCGGGCACACCCATCTCGGCCACGGTCCGCATCAGCAGCCGAGTCTGTGGTTGCACACCTTCTACAGCGGACACAACGACGATGACACCGTCGAGCACCCCGAGCACGCGCTCCACCTCGGCGATGAAGTCTGCGTGTCCCGGTGTGTCAATCAGGTTCACCTTGGTACCGCGCATGGTGAACGTCGCCACTGCGGCCCGCACGGTGATGCCACGCCGCCGCTCCACGGCAAGCGAGTCGGTCTGGGTGTCACCCGAATCGACGCTGCCCACCTCGTCGATGACGCCCGCGGTGTGCAGCAACCGCTCGGTCAGGCTGGTCTTACCTGCGTCGACGTGCGCCAGCACCCCGATGTTGATCGTCGTTCCCACGCTGTGCCACTCCGCTGTGGTCGGTGTTGCCCGGCAGGTTTCCTTGGACACCGCTGTGGCTACGCATGGTTACCCCCTGTTTGAAACGACAGCACTCAACGTTACCTTATGATCACGCCGCATGGTAGCCCGAGCGGGGGCGCGTCCAGTAACTGGTTGGCGATTCAGCGGTGTTCGACCAAGCAGGTGAACGTCCCATATTGGCCATATTGGCCATTGACGCCCAGCGGCCGTGGAACCTACGTTCGAACTGTATGCGTTGGGAGGCCGCATCATCTGGGGATTTTCCGGAAGTTGCGTGCCTTTCTGGTCGCATATTTTCTGATCCGCGCCTGTCGGAGGTGACGTCGCCGAGCGGCGCTTTCTGCTGAATTCGACGAAAGGGGAACGACAGTGGAGAACTATCCGTTCGAGAAGAAGCCCGCATTCTTCCCGTCGGTCTCGGCCGAGATGTTCTTCGAGGCCCAGGCGATGCCGGAGCTGTTCGAGAACGTCGAGGTGGACGCCGAACTGGACGCTCTGCTCAACGCGTGAGCCCCGCCGCGGGAGGGGCTGGCCCCCTCCCGCGGTCTTGCCCACCTGACCGGCACGAAAGGGGGCCACCGTGCCCGACGCCACGAATCCGCGGCCCAGCAGCTTCACCGCGGCGTTGATCGGCCTCGAACACCCCGAGCCGCCCGCGGATGTGGACCTGTTCTCCCGGGCTTGCGTCGACCAGTTCCGCGTCGCCGACCCGACCCAGTTCGGCTACCAGTTCACCCAGGTGTTCGAGCCCGCGGTGTTGCGCGAAGTGGCTCTGCTGGCCGGGATCGACTATTCCGCGCTCACCACACTTGGCCACCACCCGACCGGAGCGGTCGACAGGCTCGTCGACGCGTTGGGGCGCGCGTCCCGGATGCCGGTCGTCGAGTTGGTCTGGCTCGCCTCGGTCCTGATCAGCGTGTCGCGGTTCGACCGGGTGTCGGACGTGCTCGCCATCGCTCGTGGAATGGGGCGCGGGCCACGTGAGGTCTTCGAGGTTGCGATGCTGGAGTTCATGGTCACCAACCGCGTCGAGGACGGGCGCGGCTCGCCGGCGGCGTTCCGCCGGGCCCGCGCCGCCGCGTTGACCGGCGAGGTCCCCGACGACCGGGTGCTCGACGCCTGCACGCAGGCGGTGGTCTGGCAGCTCAAGCGCAGCGAGGTCGACCCTGCCGACCACGAGTGGTACCTCCGGCGCGGGCACGAGTTGGCCGGCGCGCCCGACCGGGTTCGCTCGGCGTCGCTGTCGGCCTGGTATCGCGGGGTCGCGATGATGCCTGCGGCCGAGCGCGACGCCGAGCGGACCCGCTACTACATGGAGCACGCTCACGACGTCGCGAGCGAAATCGTCCAACGCAACCCACGGTCCTACGAGCTCAACCTGGTCAAGACCTACTATGAGTCGACCATCAAGGAGCACCTGCACGTCACCGGTGACCTCGACCGGGCACAGGAGGCCGGGTTCGCGTTGGTCGCGTTGGACCGGGTATGGGCGCCCAGTTACGGCGAACTTGCCGAGGTGTACCTGCGGGCAGGCAAACCGGAGGAAGCCGCCCGGCTCTATGAACGCGCGGCCGAGCTTGGCCCACCCTATTACGGCAACCATCTGCGCAGCGCCGCACAATGCCGGGAAAAGGTCGGACAGTTCGATGTCGCCGTTGAATACTATTTGCGCCTGTCCGAACTGGCGCCACTGAGTGAACCCGTGGCAAAGGCTGGTCTCGCCGCCGCGAGTAGGATTTCGCATCCGTCGATTCGACACTTCGCCGGTGTACTGGAGTACACCGCCGGGAGATCGGAACCGACACCCACGCGATCCACGGACGACCAGTAGGTAGGACATGCAACACACCCAGCTCACAGCGCGTAACTACGGGAGCTTCGCCTCGCTGATCGTGGTGCTCGGCTTCGCCACAACGGGGGTCGGAGCGGTCGACCTGGCGATGATCGCCCCCAAGGGGGTCCAGCACGTCGCCGCGGTCGGCCAGGGCGACCTACTCGTGACGGGTGTGTTGGCGTTCTTCCTCGGCGTCGTCGAGTCCTTCAGCAGCAGGCTGGCGCTGGCCGAGGGAGAACGGACGACGGCGCAGAGGCTGCCCGTGTTGGCCGGCGCCCTTCTGGTGATGGTTGTACTGTGCCAACTCCTCGCCTTCGGTGTCGCCGCTTTCTCCGAGCCCGCGTTGACCCTGCTCGGTCAAAAGGGCGACATCGTCCCGCTGATCGGCGACTACGTGAGCACGCGCATGCTCGGTGCCGCGTTCGTGGTGCTCTACTACGGTCTCAACGAGGCGTTGAAAATCTGCGGCGCCCGCAACATGTCGCTGGTGGTCCTGCTCGTCGGCCTAGGCCTCAACGCGGTGTTGGACTGGGCGTTCCTCTACACCGGCGGGCAGGCGTGGTTCGCGTCGCCGGAGAGCGCGGTGGCCGCCTCGACCGTTGCCGCCCAGTTGGTCATGGTCGTGCTGGCCGGATGGATGTTCGCGGTGCGGATGCGGGCCAGGGGCCAGCGGTGGGCGCGGCCGTCACGGCGGGCGGTGACCGAGGAGTTCCTCGGCCAGTTGCGTACCGGGCCAGGTGTCGGTGCCCGCCACCTCAATGACTACGCGGGCTCGGTCGTCCCGGTCATGTTCATCGGCGCCACCGACGTGCAGGTACTCGCCGCCGCGCTGGTGGCCACGAAGATCTATACGTTGTTCTGCCGCTTCCCACAGGCTTGCTTCGAGGCCACCTTCGTCTTCTACGGCTACTCGCTGGGCCGTGCCGACACCGACCACGCAGCGACGGTACGCACGCTGCGCCGCTACGCCGCGGCACCCACTGCCCTCGCCGCGGTCCTGGCCATCGTCGCGCTCCCGTGGGAGGTTGACCTCTTCGCCGGCGAGGGCTTGGACCATGGCCTGGCGCAGCTGTTCTTCCTGGCATACATGCTGTACCTGCCGGCATATTTCTTCGAGCAGATGCTGGGCCGGATGCTCACCGTGCATCGGAAGGGCGGCCTGCTGTTCACCGCGTCGACCACACTCACCTACCTGGTGACCATCCCGTTGGCCTGGGTGTCCGTGTTCGTCTTTCACTCGGTGTTCTTGGCCATCGCGAGCAAAGGTGTCGCCACCGTCGCGCTCGCCTACATCTACTGGCGTGCCTTCCGCACAGCCACAAGGTCCCCTGCGGAGGTCCGCGTTGCCTAGTCCACCAGCGTTCCGACACGATCCGCGCAAGTCCGTGCTGTGCCTGCCGTCGGCCCCCGTGCCGACTTCTTGTTGGGAGCGCGAACCAGCGGTCTGTGGACTCGACCGGCTCGTGCACCACGACGGCGCCGGGCACGCAACCGCAGTCCCGGTCAGCTCCAGCCCGGCGGTGGTCACCGGCGCGGGGGTGGTGTTCGCGGCAGGCGACGGGACCGTGCGCTTCTACGACCGCGAGCTGTCCAAGGTGTTCTGGCGTCAGCGGCTCGACAGCCCGGTCTACGCCTCGCTGGTGGTCGACGCCGAGCGGCGGCATGTCGTCGTCGCTGCGACCAGTGGCCTGGTTGTGTGTTTTGACCTGCGTGGTTCCGTGGTGTGGTCCACCGAGACCGGGGTCCCGGTCTATGCCACGCCGACCAGGCTGCCCGGGTCCGACGTGCTGATGATCGCCGCGTTCACCAGCCGCGCCATCGGGTTGGACCTGGCGACCGGCGTGATCCTGTTCGACCGCGCGGTACCCCGGCCGTGGCACGCCGAGCACGGTGGGTCGGCTGCGCACCGGGATCCCTATGCCAGTCCCGTCGCCACTGCGAATGGCACCGCCGTGCTGGCCTGTGGGGAGCACGCCCTGTGTCTCGCGCCGGACGGCACCGAACTCTGGCGCCACGACCTTGGCGTCGCGGTCAAGGCATCCCCCGTCGCCATACACGAGACCGGGGACGTCATGATGTGCCCGGTCGACGGTCGGTGCGTGTTCATGGATAGCGCCACCGGCTCGGAACGCGGTCACACACGCCTGGGCGCCAAGGTGATCGGCAGCCCCGCGGTCTCCGAGGGGGTCGTCGTCGCGGGCACCCAGCACGGGACCGTCACCGCGTTCGACGCCGACGCCCGCGCTGTGCGGTGGACAGCGCCCTTCGGGGCCTCGCGCGAGTACACCTCCTTCACCGTTCTGCCCAACGGTGACTTCGCCGCCACCTCGACCAGGGGCAACATCGTGGCGCTGCGCCGCGCCGACGGCGGTTTCCTCTGGGAGACAACGCAGGTCCTCGGCCTAGTCGAACACGAAACCGCCATGGACATCACCCCCGTCGTGGGCCCGGACGGCAGCATGTACTGCGCGTCCTACACGGGCTCGATCTACCACTTCAGGTTCCAACCGACCCGCGAGGAGGACCAATGACCACGGCAGTGACCGCGCCCGATCGGGCGAGCCTGTCGTCGATGGACGAGCGGCTCTCGGCGATGATGGTCCGCACCAAGGCGATCCTGGCGGACGCTCCGCTCACCGAGGACACCCTGGTCGAGATCACCTCCATCTACAACAACGTGGCCTACGTCTTCCTGTACCTGGAGGCCAACGAGCGCTACGTCAACTTCGACCGGCTGCTGCCCTGGCGCGCGGCCTTCCACCAGGATCCCGAGCTGGACCGGGCGCTGCTGGCGCGGTTGGTGGCGTTGCGCTGCACCGACCCGGAGGCCGAACGCTCCAGGCTGGACTGGGTGAACCAGTTGCGGGCCAAGGAGCACGAACCCGACACCGAGAGCGCCGATCGGATGGCCGGGCTGGTCGGCGCCGCCAAGGACACGCTCGCCGCGCTCGCCGACGACCAAGCCGCGCTGTTGGCCAAGCTCGGCGTCGAGGTGGGCGCGGTCAACCCACCCGCGGTGTTCTACAAGATGTCCGCGAGGATCGCGAACCCCGTCAGCCGCACCAAGCTGGCCAGGGCGTGGCGTGCGCTGCGGGACCGCAAGGAGGACGAACTCGTCGACCTCGTGGACCACATGGTCGGCGAGCTGCGCAGGCAGAGCACCGCACGCGGACACCACACCGTGCTCGACGAGACGTTGACCAAGTGCCGTGTCACCGAGGCGCAGGTTGACGCGTTCCTACAGCGCTACCTCGATCACGCCCTCTCGAGCTACCGCGATCTCGAGGATGAGGTGCGCACCACCACCGGCGCGGTCGACAATCCCATGGACCACTTCGGACGCCACCTGGAGACCCTCGTCGGCGCGGTCGAGGTGCCGAAGCTGCCGCTGCGTGGCTGTCTGGACTTCGTCTATGCCGTGGCCGCCGGCGCCTTCGGGCTGACCGTGGAGATGGTGAGCCGGACCGAGGACGTCGTGATGACCGTGCGCGTGCGCGCGGGCGACCAGGAGGTCGGACAGATCGACTTCGATCTGTGGAACGACGAGGGCAAAGCGCTCAAGGCCAATCACACCAAGGGAATCCGCAACCGGACCGACTGGGCCGGGCTGGTCCAGCTGCCAGTGGCTTACGTCTCGTGCCGGTTCAGCCGAACCGAGGGCGAGGAGCGGATCACGTTCCAGAACGCGCACAGCCTGTTCCACGAATTCGGCCACGCGATCAACCACCTGCTCATCCGCAAACGCATCTCCAACCAGTCCGGTCTGGAATACCTGCCGCTGGAACGGCTGGAGTACCTGAGCATGTGGTTCGAGAAGTGGGTGTTCCACCCTGCCTTCGCCGATCACCTCGGGATGTCCGAGAGCGACCACGCCGGCCTGAGCTGGTGCCAGCGGATCAAGATGATCGAGTACCGGCGCACCTACGTCGACCGGGCCGTGACCGCCGCGCTTGACTTCGACGTCTACCGACACACCGACGGCGGGGTGCGCGAGTCCTTCCAGCGGCTCGACCAACGGTTCGGCATCAGCGCCCACTGCACGCTCGACGACTTCCTGCCCTACTTCACCTGGCCGATGCTGCAGGCCAACCCCGGCGCCTACTTCGCCTACCTGTGGGGAGCCGCGGACAGCGGCGAGCAGTTCCGGCCCTTCCAGGACGCGACACTCGCCGCCGTGGCCGCGATGGGCGACCAGCGCGGCAGGTTCGCCTCCTGCCTCGACTTCGACCTGCCAAGCAACGAACCTGATGTGCGCGCGGTCTTCGAGTTCTACGACCGGGCGCGGTGAACGAGCGGAGCGACAGCATGACCGACTCGATGACCAGTCCCCCTGCCCACCCCACCTTGCCGACCGACTACATCCGCGCCGTGCTCGGCCCTCGGGACGCCGTGCTCGACGGTGTCCTGCGTGAGTCGCTGCTGCAACGAAGCATGCCGACCATCCAGATCGACGACAACGCGGGCCGGCTCCTGCAACTGTTTACCCAGCTGCGCAAACCCGCCCGCGCACTGGAGATCGGTACCCTGTTCGGCTACTCGGCGATCCACATCGCCCGCGGCCTACCTCCCGGCGGGAGGCTGACCACCATCGACAACGACCCGGTCGCTGCGGAACTGGCCAGAGCCAACCTCGTTGAGGCGGGGGTCGCCGACAGGGTGGATGTCGTTGTCGGCAACGCCACCGAGTACCTCGCCACCCTCACCCCCGCCAGTGTTGGGCTGATCTTCATCGACGCGGACAAAAAGGCGTACCCTGCCTACCTCAAGGCATGCTATCCGTTACTGGAGGACGACGGCCTGCTCATCGCTGACGACGCGTTCGCGCAGGGCGACTTCAGCGCCGAGAACGACGCCGGCGACGACAGCCGCGAGCGCGCCGCGATCCACGCCTACAACGTGGCGGTCAGCCGCGCGGCCAAGCTGTTCTCCGCCTTCGTGGGCACCGAGAACGGGCTCATGGTCAGCCAGCGGAGGGTGTCATGACCGGCGGGCGTGCCCTCGTGATCGGCGCCAGCCAGGGGCTGGGTGCGCACTTCGCGCGCCGACTGGCCGAGGACGGCTGGAAGGTCACTGGCCTCGGGCGGCGTCTGGCCGAACGGGTCCCCGGAGAACTGGACTACATCCAGGCCGATCTCGCCGCCCCCGCCGCAGTGACCGAGGTGCTGGCACGAATCGGGCCGACGCCGGAACTCATCGTGCACAACGCCGTCGTCTACCCGGGGCAGGGACCGCACGCACTGCCGGACCTGGAGTCGGTGTTCCGCGCCAACACCTTGGCACCCTACTTGCTGCTGTCGGAGCTGCTGGCCGCCAGGCCGCCGGAACAGCCCTGTGCCTGTGTGGTGGTCAACTCCGACTCGATCTTCCATGCCCGTGCGCAGTCCGGTGTGTACGCGGCGAGCAAGGCGGCGCTGCGGGTGTTGACGACCACGATGGCCGACCGGTTCCGCGGTTCGGGGGCCAGCGTGTCCACCCTGCTGCTGGGACCGATCGCCGACCCGAAGAAGGTCGCGGATCTGCGCCGTGTCGCCGAGCAGCGCGGGGTCGACGAGCAGGCGATCACCCGGACCTTTCTCGGCAGGTCCAACACCGACCTGGTGATAGACGAGCTGATCGGGTTCGAACCGTGCTATCAGGCCCTCGCCACCCTCGCCGGGCTTGGCAAGGCCGGTAACGGCGCGGTGTTCCGGGTGGACGGCGGCTCCGGCGGCTCACTGGTCTGAGGGGGAGAATTGATGCGCTACCGATGGCTGGGGCGAACTGGCGTGAAGGTCTCCGAATTCGGCTTTGGCGCGGCGACCTTGGGATCGCGCTGGGGTCCACGGTGGACGATGTCCGAGGAGGACGCGGACGTCGTCGTCGGGCTGGCGCTGGACGCGGGGATCAACCACTTCGACACCGCCAACGTCTACAACGGCGGGGAGAGCGAGGTGTGGCTCGGTCGGGCGCTGAAAGCGCACTCGGCCCGCGACCGAGTGGTCCTGTCGACCAAGTTCGGCTACCGGACCGACCCGAGGAACGTCAACAGCGGCGGCAGCGGCAGACGCGCGATGACCGCCGCCGTGGACCGCTCGCTCAGACGACTTGGCACGGACTGGATCGACCTGTACTACCTGCACTTGTGGGACCGCGAGACACCGGTCGCAGAGACCCTAGCCGCCGCGCAGACCCTGGTCGCACAGGGCAAAATCCGCTATCTCGGCGTGAGTAACGTGCCCGCCTGGTATGTCGGCGTCGCCGAAGGGCTGCACCCCGGCGCCGTGTCGGCGGTCCAGCTCAACTACAACCTGCTGGTCCGCTCGGTCGAGCACGAGTTCGCGACTCTGGCCGAACACACCGGGGTCGGGCTGGTCGGGTGGGGTCCGTTGGCGAACGGCCTGCTCGCGGGCCGCTACCGGGTCGCCGAGGGCGAGCGCAGGCTGGAGGGCGCCGGCAGGCTCACTGAGACCTTCGGCACCGGCAACGTCGATCCGTTCGCCCCTGGCGTCGGTGACGTGCTGGAACAGCTCGACAAGGTCGCCGCCGACACCGGGCACCCGCGTGCGGTGGTGGCTCTGGCGTGGCTGCTGGGGCGTGAACCGCTCGCCAGCATCCTGCTCGGGGTATCCGGGCCGGAACAACTGGCACAGAACCTGCGCGCAGCGGAGGTCGACCTGCCCGAGGACGCGCGGACCGCGCTCGACAGGGTCAGCGAACCCGTGTTGGCCCACCCGTACAACTTCCTGACACCACAACTGCAAAAGCTCGTCCACGGCAACGACCTGCCGCAACGCCAAAAGAGGGCCGCTGATGCGTAAGACCATCGAGGTTGTCGACTCGTTCTACCGCGACCCGGACGCCGTACGCACGGTCGCCGCATCGGCGGCCTGGTCCACCGGTTCCCGGCCAGGCCGGACCACCGCCGGGTACTCGACAACCGAGGCGCGGGACGGGATCGTGGCGGTCCTCGGGTGGCGCCCGGAGCACGAACGCCCCGATTTCGGGTACTTCGCCCTCCTCAGCGCGGACAGCCCACGGACCGAGGAGATCGACGGCACCGCCGAGTGGGCCGCCGTGGTCCACCTGAGCCCACCGTCGCTGTGCGCGGGCGGTACCAGCTTCTACCGCGACCAGACCCTGACCGAGGAGACCCTGCACATCCCGGTGGTCTTCAACCGCATGGTCGTCTTCCACGCCTCCGCGCTGTCCCACCGGGCCACCCTGGGCTTCGGCTCCTCCCCAGGGAACGGCAGGCTCACCCAGGTCTTCCTCTTCGAAGGTGCCCCAGCTTGAGGACAGGACAGCCATGCGCAGCAAAGTGATCATCGTTGACGGCTTCTACGCCAAGCCCGACCGGATGCGAGAACTGGCGCTGTCCGCCGAGTACGCCGACATCACTGCGACTGACTACCCCGGCTGGCAGAGCAGGCAGAACCTACGCACCGACGCCATCCAGCAGGCGTTCGCACGGCTGGTGGGCGCCCCCATCTACGTCGACCACGCCCGGTTCACCTGGGGCGGGTTCCGGTTCATCACCGCAGGGACCGGTGAACTGACCAAGGTCCACGCCGACACCTCCATCGACTGGGCAGGCATGGTGTACCTAACCCCTGACGCGCCGCCCAGCGCGGGCACAGGCTTCTTCCGCCACCGTGAAACCGGCCTGTCGGCCCCACCGACCGACCGGCAGGCAAGAGCCATGGGATTTGTCGATGCCGCCCAGTTCGAGGACGAGGTGGTGCATCGCGACATGGCGGATCTGTCCAAATGGGAGGAAGTGGGCCGGATCGGTCCCGTGTACAACCGGCTGATCCTTTTCCGCGGCAGCGAGGTCTACCACGCCCCACTCGGCGGCTGCGGTGACAGCCCGGAGACCGCCCGCCTCACCCACAGCTTCTTCTTTAACGAACTGCCGCGCCCCGTGACCATCGCCCGCAAAACATCCTGAGAGAGGAACGAGACCGTGCGAGGACTCGTTGACGCCATGATCTCCGCTTGCGCCGCTGATGGCACGAGCGAGGAGTACGGCCTGGTTGCCGCAGATGACGCGGTGCTAGCGGTGGTGGACATCGCCGAGTTCGTTGCGGAGGAGATCGCCGCAGGCCGCGTGTTCCGTACGGCCGCCGAACTTCCCAACCTGCGCACCCTCGTGCTGACCCGACTGGACCCCATTGACCTGTGGGTGGTCGACGGCTGGGCGCTGATCCGTGAACAGGGCGTCGAACTAGACCTGAGCGGCGCCTGTCTGCGCGGCGCCACCCTCACCGGCGCCCGCCTCAGTGATACCGACCTCGCCGAAGCCGATCTGCGTGGCGCCGACCTGGAGAAAGCCGACCTCAGCCGCGCCCGCTTGGTCGGCGCCAACCTGTCCGGCAGCATCCTCTACCGCGCAGGCCTCGCCGGCGCAGACCTCACCGAAGCCGACTTGCGTCGCACCGACTTGCGCCACGCCGACCTCCGCGACGCTACCTGCACCCACACCGCCTTCCGCGGCGCCGACCTGTGGGACGCCTACATGTGGGACGTCGACCTCAGCACCGCCTTCACGGAAGGTACCGATATCACCAGGGCCGCGAAGTTCCTCCGTTAAACCGAGGGTGACACCACGCCGGACTGTGCAGCTGTGCAGCTGTGAACAGCCAGATGTCAAGTGCACGGCGAGTAGTCATTGCCGCCCAATGGTTTCGGTGCAGGGCTCGTGGGTGACGTGCCCGGTGCGGTCGATGTGCGCAGCGAGCCTGCCAGCGTAGGCGTCGAGGAGCGTGTGCAGCGCGATGTCGTGGGGGCGCGTGCTGGGCTGCCGCAAGCGTGCCCAGAAGGCGTAGTCGCTGATCCGCCATGCGTTGCGCTGCTCGGCGGGTTGCCGGTCGCGCAACGGGTGCGGGGCGAAGACGTGCTCGGTGCCGGTGACGCGGGCCCACGTAGATCGACGCGCTCTGGCGTTTCCGGTCGCCGAGCTGGGGCTGGCGGCCGTGGATCCACTTTGGTGGCGGAAGCTGGTCGGCGATCCAGCGCCAGGTCTCGGTGTCGATGCACCAGTCCCCGCGCAGGGCAGCGCGGCGCCGGTCGTAGTCGATCAGGTCGGGGGTGGCCGCGAGGTGGTCAACGAGTTGGTGCAGCACGGTGTCGAACTCGTGCTGGTCGGGGCGAGCACGTGTCCAGCGGTGCAGCGCCTTGGCACTGGAGTGGCAGCGATCGAGGGCGGCGGGAGTGTCGGGCAGGCCGAGACGCCCGGCGGCCTGCTTGATGGAGCCGCCGGCCGCGAGCTGACACAGGTGCAGCGCGGCGCCGCGGCGCAGGTGGACCTCAGCGATGCCGGTGAAGTGCCCGAAGTGCTTGTCATACCAGTCTTGTTGCAGGAACTGGGCGATGTGCTCGGGACCGAACTGGGTGCGGCGGATGGGCGCGTGCAGGCCGCGAGATCGGTGAGCGCTGGTGTAGCTCTGGAGCACCGGGGCGACCGCCTGGCGCATCCCCTCCGAGCAGTCCGGGCGTCCGGACAGGAAAGTCCGGCTCCAGGCAGCTTTGCCCGGACGGCGGTCGTCGTGGGCCAGCAGGCGCCGCAGTTCGCCGCTCAGGGCCTGGGGCGAGCCGAGATGGAGTAGGTGGTGGTCGGCGATGTCCAACAGCCTGGCGCAGGCGAGGGCGTCCAAACGGGGGCGATTTGAGGAAGTGCTGGACGCTCTGGCTGTAGCCCTTGGATTTCGGGTTCCGGACGGTCGCTTGGAACTGCGCGTTGAGGTCGGCCAGGTGCTCGTCGAGCGCGTCGGCGACGGCGGGGGTGGCGGCGAAGTCGCGGCCCAGCGGCCAGGAGACCCGAACCAGGTAGGCCATCATCTTCAGGTCGACGAAGTAGTGGCGGGCGACGGTCTCTCGGCCGAGGACGTCGACCCGGTCCGGCCGCTGTGGATCCAGGGCGGCGTGGATGCGGTGCTGGAGGTCGAGCATTGCGACAGACATCGTGCTGGCCGGTTTGCCGGCTGGGTGCCGGGGCGCGGAAAGCCAGGCGGCGCAGGCGGCGCGCTCGGCTTCGCGTGCGCCGATTCCGCCAGCGAACCGGCATTGTGTGGGGTGCAGGCTGGTGGTGCCCCACTGGGGATGACCGCCGCCGTGCCGGAGGTGGACTGGGTGGTGGCAGGCCGGGCACTGGTGATCGAGGTAGCGGCGGTGCTCGGTGCAGGCAAACATGACCGGCAGCCGCCAGGTTCTGCGCCAAGGGCCGCCGAGTGTCCGGCCAAGTTCGCTGTCCTCACCGGTCAGGCAGGCCGGGCAGTAGCGAGTGGACCGGGTGAACAGCCACCGGTCGAAGTAGGTGGTGCTGCCCCAGCGATTGAGGCCGCGTTTCGGGTTGGGCGGCTGGGTAGCGATCGCCCAGCGCGCTGAGGAACAGGTTGTCGGTCTCGGTGGTGGTCAGCCTGGTCGCGTGCGCGAAGGCGTGCCGTGCGGCGGGAACGACGTGGACGGCCAGGCCCAGGGCGGAGGTGCTGCTGCGATGGCCGGTGTTCAGGCCGGTGAGTTCGACCACGCGGGCGGGTGGGATCTGAAGCCGCTGGGCCAATCGCAGCACGAACCCGATGATCGACTCGTCCGGCAGCGGGTCAAGGCTGCGCGGCAGCGGCCGGGACACAGATCATGCTCCCTGACCGGCGGTCCGGCCGCCGGTCGGGATGCCGGTGTCGTCGAAGACAGTGTTGCGGGCCTTGCGCTTGCGCTTGGTCGGAGCTGCGACGGCGGGAACCTTGGGGATCTCCCCGGCGGCGGCGTCCCGGGCGGGGTCGTTACCGAGGTTGATCAAGATGGTGTCCAGCAGATCCTCGGTCAGCTTTTCCACGCCGGTCTCCACGGCCTCGGCGCAGCCTTCCTCGATCGGGCGCTCCAGCAGGCCGACGACGCCGCCCGTGCGGCGGAACAGGTACTCGGGCATGGTGCCGCCGGTGAGCATCCCGCGGCGGGCGTGAAACAGCCGCAGGTGCTCCTCCAGCCCGACCAGGTGGGTAGTCCAGGCGGCGATGCTCCGGGGCGTGTCGTAGCGGAACGGCTCGAGGTGGATCAGGTCGAAGCGCCGCTCGGTCTGGGTGGCCGGGTCGTCGCCGGCCATCGTGGCCGCCGCGGCGCCGGAAGGTGGCGGGAACACCCACTGGCCGGTGCGCGGGTCGTGGCGGCCTTCCCGCAGCAGGCCGGAGCCGGGGATGTTGACGCCGATCAACACGAGCGTGGTGTGCATGCTCATGAAGGTGCGCATCAGGTCGAGGGTGTCCTGGTCGTCGGCGCGGTGCATCTTCAGGCGGGTGATGTCGTCCAGCAACAGCACCCGGTTGCCGTGGTCGCGCAGCGAGGTGCGGACCGCGCGGGTGAGCTGCGGCAGAGTCATGCGTTTGTGGTCGGCGCCGAAGAAGTCCAGGATCGCCTGGCAGGTGCTTTTCGGTTTGGCGGTCACCGGGGTCTGGACGTAGGCGACCGGTGCGTGCAGGTCTCTGGTGCCGGGGATCGCGGCGGGGTTGAGCTGGTCGTGCAGGTCCAGCCAGGCGTCCTCGAACGCGGCGGCGATCTCGCAGGCGGTCTCGGTCTTGCCCTGGTAACCACCACCGGTGATCATCAGGCCGGGCCGGGTGGTCGGCTTGTGCTTGAGCGCGTTGGTCTGCAACCGGGACCGCATCAGCCGGACGACCGCGGCGCTCATCGGGGTCTCCTGCAACGGCAGGTTGGCGTGAGTGGCCGCGCGGTGCAGGTCGTGCAAGGCCCGCTTGCGCGGGCTCAGCGTGCGATAGTCGGCCACGCTCAGTTGGGGCGCGGGCTGGAAGGAGTGGCGGGCCAGCCGCCACTCCTTCCAGCCCGCGACGGTCTCGCGGTCGGTGACCGGGCCGGGCAGGATGAACGGGGCGGCCGGCTGCTGCTCGCCGCCGTTCTGTGTCATGGGGTGCTGTGTCACGAGGCGCTTTCCGGGTGTTCGGCAGGGGTGTCGCCGACGTTGTCGTCGGGGTCGTTGTCGGCCAGTAGGAACAGCGAACGTCGGCGGAACGCCTCGCCCAACCGTGGTGGCGGGCTGACCGGTCCGGCGGCCACGGCCTCCTCGCGGCGGCGGCGCCGGTCAGCGTCGACTGCCTGTTGCCCGGCGCGGGCGCGCTCGGTCCAGCCCGCAGCCGGTGTGTCGCCGGTCGCGGGCTGGGGCGCGGGGTCCAGGCGGGGTGCTCGTGGCCGCCGGGGCTGTGGTGTGCCGGTGTTGTCAACGGTGTGCACCGCGCGGACGCTGGCGCGGTCGGCCGCCGCGGCGGCGGCGGCCTGAGTGACCTCACGGGCGTGCTCGGTGCGGGCGGCCTTGGGCAGGGACGGCCAGGCCGCGACCGGGATATGTGCACCGATCAGCTCCAGCAGCAGCGGCAACAGCTCGGCATCGGTGCGGGGTTTCAGACCCGCCTGCCGCGCGGCCGAGAGCAGGTCGCGGACGCGGGCGTCGCTGAAGGCCGGGACCTCGCCCTCGGGTGGCAGGCCGGTCCAGCGATCGCAGACCGGCTGAACCTCGATCCAGCGACCTACCCACCGCCCGTGCCCGTCGACCCGAAGCGCTCCGTCGGCCGCTGGACCTACTCGAACGTGCGCGACATCCTCACTAACCCCAAATACACCGGGCACATGGTGTGGAACCGCAAGGGTCGCAAGTCCCGCGGCAACCGCGCCAACCCCATCGAGGAATGGATCTGGTCCGCGCAACCGGTCCACGATTCTCTCGTCACCTTGGAAGACTGGCTCACAGCCCAGGGCATCAGCGGACACCGCTTCGGTTCCCGCAGTACCAGCAACACCAACGTCAAACATCCCCAGACCAAACGCTCGTACCTGCTGCGCACCTACCTGTTCTGGGGTGCCTGCAGCCGCCGCATGTACGGCAAAACTCGTCGTGACCAGGTCATCTACTACGTCTGCGCGCCGAAAAAGCACTACATCCCCAAAGGACATCCATCCGCCGGCAGTATCTGGGTCCGCGAAGACGCGATCGTCGACAAGCTCAACGAATTCCTCTCTACCCACATCTTCGGCACCTACCGCCGCAACCTGCTCGACAGCACAGTCCGAGACCTTGGCACCGCTGCCCAACGGGAACGAGAGCAACGCCTCGCCGCGCTGCGCCGCGAGATCGACAGCACAACCCGAATGATCAAGAACCTCGTCCGCAACTTCTCCCGTATCGACACACCGACCGAGGACTTCGTCCGCGACATCAACGAGGAACGCGCCGAACTTCACCAGCGCAAGACCCAACTCGAAGCCCAGCTCGCCGAAGCCGAGGAAGCCAACCAACAGGCACCCAACCCCGACCTGCTCGACACCTTGCCCGTGGGCGAGGTCCGGATCGAAGAACTACCCGAAGACACCGCGCGGCGCCTGTTCGAAGCCCTCCGACTCGAACTCCACTACCACAAAGACGCCAACCAGATCAAGTGCACGGTCACCTTAGCCGGAACGACACTGCCAGCGACACGTCACGCCGCCCACGAGGCCCTCATCCTGCCGTTCGACCGAGCGCAGCGACTCAACCAGCGCAAACACAACAACGAGAACAAGGAGGGTGCCATGACTAGCACCTCTCCCGTTCCCATCCTTGGAGTGCCCTCGGCAGGATTCGAACCTGCGACACCTGCCTCCGGAGGGCAGTGCTCTATCCCCTGAGCTACGAGGGCTTGCCACTTGCGCGACTGGAGAAAGCCTAGCGCACCCCGTTTCGTCCCCCACACCGGAGGGGTCCCGCCCGTCGGAAACCCGATAATGTCGATCTTGCCGGGCCATCAGGGGAGACGCCAGAGGGGAGACAGCCGTGACTGCGGAGCCGTTCCGGATCGAGGTTGACGAAGCGGACATTGTGGATCTGCGGGAGCGGTTGCGGCGTACGCGGTGGCCGGAGGCGGAGACCGTGGCGGACTGGTCGCAGGGGATTCCGCTCGGGTACGTCCAGGAGCTGTGCCGCGCCTGGGCGGAGGACTACGACTTCGGGTTCGGCGCGCGGCTCAATGCGTTTCCGCAGTTCCGGGACACCGTGGACGGGCTGGGGATCCACTTTCTGCACGTCCGCTCGCCCGAGCCGGGTGCGTTTCCGCTGGTGCTCACGCACGGGTGGCCCGGGTCGGTGCTGGAGTTTCTCGACGTGCTCGGGCCGTTGACCGACCCGCGGGCGCACGGCGGGGATCCGTGCGACGCCTTCCATGTCGTCGCGCCGTCGTTGCCGGGGTTCGGCTGGAGTGACAAGCCGGCGGAGGCCGGGTGGGGCGTGGACCGCATCGCGCGGGCCTGGGATCGGCTGATGGTTTCGCTCGGCTACGAGCGCTACGGGGCGCAGGGCGGCGACTGGGGGTCCGCGGTGTCCGGTGCGCTCGGCGAGGTCGCGCGGGAGCGGGTCGCCGGGGTGCATGTGAACATGGCGTCGGCGCCCTCGGGGGTGTTCGGCGATCCGACGCCCGGGGAACTCGCGGCTGCGGAAGCGTCGAAGGAGTTCGCGCGCACCGGGCGTGGCTATTCGGGTCAGCAGGCCACTCGGCCGCAAACGCTCGGCTACGGGCTCACCGATTCGCCCGCGGGGCAGGCAGCCTGGATCGCCGAGAAATTCTGGGCCTGGACGGACAATGACGGGCATCCGGAGGACGCGCTGTCCCGGCAGCGGATGCTCGACGTCATCTCGGCGTACTGGTTCACCGCGTCGGCCACCTCGTCCGCGCGGCTGTACTGGGAGAGCTACGGTGCATTCCGCCGCCAGGTCACCGCGCCGTCCGGGGTTTCGGTCTATCCGCGGGAGATCAGCCGGCCGTCGCGCCGGGAGGCCGAGCTGGGGTATCTCGACCTCCGCTGGTACGAGCAGCTGCCCCGGGGCGGGCACTTCGCGGCGATGGAACAGCCCGAGTCGCTGGTGGCGCAGATCCGCGGGTTCTTCCGGCTCGTGCGCTGACTCCCACTTCCCGGAAACCCTGCGTCAGGGGGTGGGCAGCCCCTGCCCTCCCGTGCTAGAAGTGAAGTGAGCCTAACCTGTATTGCATATATGCGCATTCGACTATATATTCCGCTCGAGGATAGGCAGCAGTGCGCCAACGGGAGGCGGGCAATGGGACACGGGCACGGCCACGGACACACCGCCGCTCCGGCGAGCGCGTCCGGTCGTTACCTGCGGGCGCTGCTGATCTCGCTGGTCATCGGCGCCGGGTTCATGGTCCTGGAGTTCGTGGTGGGCTTCGCCACCGGCTCGCTGGCGCTGGTCTCCGACGCGGCGCACATGTTCACCGACGTGCTCGGGGTCGGCATGGCGCTCGTCGCGATCATGCTGGCGCGCCGCAGCGGGCCGACGCCGAGCCGCACGTTCGGCATGTACCGGGCCGAGGTGCTGGCCGCGCTGGCCAACGCGGTGCTGCTGTTCGGGGTCGCCGGATACGTGGTGGTGGAGGCGATCGGGCGGATCACCGACCCGCCGGAGGTGCCCGGCCTGCCGGTGCTGCTCGCCGCGACGGCCGGGCTGGTCGCGAACGTGGTGTCGTTCTTCCTGCTCCGCTCCGGTGCGCAGGAGAGCATCAACGTGCGCGGGGCCTACCTGGAGGTGCTGGCCGACCTGATCGGCTCGGTCGGCGTGCTGGTCAGTGGCGCGATCACGCTGACCACCGGCTGGCGGTACGCGGACCCGATCATCGGCGTCGCGATCGGGCTGTTCGTGCTGCCCCGCACCTGGACGCTCGCCCGCCGGGCGCTGCGGATTCTGTTCCAGCACGCGCCCGCCGGCGTGGACGTGTCCCGGATCAGCACCGAGCTGTCCGCCCTGCCGGGCGTGGCGGACGTGCACGATCTGCACGTGTGGACGCTGACCTCGGGCATGGAGGTGGCCTCCGCGCACCTGACCGTGACCGCGGAGGCCGAACAGGCCGCCGTGCTGACCCGGGCGCAGGACCTGCTGGCGAAGCGGTATTCCATCGAGCATGCCACGTTGCAGGTCGAAGCCCCGCAGTCCGCCCGCAGGTGCACGGAGCTGTCCTGGTAGACCGGGCGTATGCGCAAGGACTTCGATCCCGCGGAGATCGCCCCGCACGTGTTCTACCGGTTGCTGACCGCCACGGTGGTGCCGCGCCCGATCGCCTGGGTGTCCAGCACTTCCGCGGCGGGCGTGGACAATCTGGCCCCGCATTCGTTCTTCACGGTCGCGTCGACGTCGCCCGCGGTGCTGCAGTTCACCTCGGTGGGACGGAAGGACACCCTGCGCAACGTCGAGGAGACCGGGCAGTTCGTGGTGAACCTCTCGCCCGAGGAGCTGTTCGAGCAGGTCAACGAGACCGGCACGGATTTCCCGCCGGAGGTCAGCGAATTCGACGCAGCGGGCCTGACCCGCGAGCCCAGCCTCCGGGTGCGCCCGCCCCGGGTCGCCGAGTCCCCGGTCTCCTTCGAATGCGAGCTGCACAGCACGCTCGGCTTCGGCGGGTCGACCGTGGTGTTCGGCCGGGTGGTGCACCTCGCGGTGGCCGAAGCCGTCCTCGACGGCGACCACCCGGTGATCGACCGCCTCCGCCCGCTGGCCCGCCTCGGCCGCGACGAGTGGTCGACGATGGGCGAGGTGCGGGAACTGCGGCGGCCCCGGTATTCCGACCGGAAGCCCCGCTGATGTCGGTTTAAGCCGGTTGCGCTGGCTTGTGCTCGCCCGCGCCGTGAAGGGGTCCTTCACCGCCGCAGAGTCCAGGGCCCCGCAAAGTTGGCCGAGGGCCCGTGATCAGCAGAGAGAGCCGTGGCTGCCCGACCGGTTTTGGGGTCCGTGAGGGTGCCCTTGACGGACTCAGAGTCTGTGAAGGGGCCCTTCACAGCCCCGCGTGCCCAGGAAGAGTTGGCCCCTGGGCCGCGGATCAGGCGGCAGGCAGCGGCTGAGCCCCCCGTGCCTGGAGCATCTGCTTCATCTGCGCCATTTCCGCGCCCTGCGAGGTCAGGATGCTCTGGCAGAGCTGCTTCACCGCGGTGACGCTGGTGTGCTGCTGGGCGTACTCGGCCATCGGCACCCCGCCCTGGTGGTGGCGGAGCATCAGCTGCAGGAAGTACACGTCCATCGCCTGGCCACTGAGCGTGCGCAGCTTCGCCAGCTCGGCGTCGGTGGCCATGCCGGGCATCAGGCCGTCGGCGATCGGCACGGAGGTGGCCCCGCCGGACATCTGCATCCCGTTGTGGCCGCCGGGTTCGCTCATCCAGCTCATGTACTGCCCGATGGACTGCTCGGGCCGATCCCACAGCATGAGCCAGCCCTTCATCCGGCCGACCTGTTCGGTCTGCGTGCTCGCGATGTCGAAGGCGAGCTGCCGGACCTCCGGATCGGCGGTGTGGTCGCGCGCCCAGTTCGCCATGGTGACCGCCTGCAGGTGGTGCACCGACATGTCCTGCGCGAAACCGACCTCCACCGAACCCGCCTCCGGGCTCGCGGTGTTCGCGTCCCCGCCGGAGAGCCGGGCCGCGAACAGCCCGAGGGCGGCGCCGGCCAGCAGCACGGCCACCAGCGTGCCGGCGATGATCACCCAGCGCGACCAGTTCGGCCGCCCAGGACCGGCAGGACCGGCGACGTCGGCGGTCTCCGGGGACGGCTCGGCCTCGGTCATCGGATCACTGTCCGGCCGGCATTCCGGGCTTCTGCTCCTTGGCCGCGCCGGTGCTGCCCTGGTAGTCCATCGGCTTCGCGTCCGGGCCGGGCTTGCTCGGGTCGAACTTCGGCGGGTTGGCCGGGTCGAACTGGCCGGGGCCGAGCGCGTCACAGGACGCGCCGATCTCCGGGTACACCCCGTTCGGGTTGGTCCGCAGCGCGGCGACGAACTCGTCGATGCGCGGGTCGTCGGCCTTGTCCAGCTTCAGCTGGTGGCCCCAGGACTGCAGCGAGATCGGCTTGTCGAGGCCGGGGTAGGGCGACATCATCATGTAAGGCTTGCCCTTGACCCGCGCCGTGAGCAGGTCGATCTGGTCGCCCTTGACCTGGTCCGGGTTGTAGGCGATCCACACCGTGCCGTGTTCGAGCCCGTGCACCATGTTCTCGTTGCGCACCGCGTTCGGGTAGACGACGCCGTTGCACGCGGCCCAGTAGCCGTCGTGAGGGCCGCCGAAGGGCGGGCTCTGGTCGTAGGCCACCCGCTCGGTGGGCAGGATGTGCACCGAGCCGGTGTACTGCTTGGTGAGCACGCCGGGGATCTTCTTCGACGGGTCGGGATCGCTCGCCGTCGGCGCGAATGCCGCGGCCGCTTCGTCCCGGGACTTCTGCTCGCGCTGCGGGGCCGACTTCACCAGGTAGTAGGTGATCACCCCGGCCAGCAGGCAGACCACCAGGATCACGCCGGTGATGGTGCCCCACGGCGTGCCCTTCTTGGCCACGACGGAGCGGCCACGGGCCGCCTTCACCGCCGATTTGCCGGTGGTGCCCTTCTTGCCGGTTGTGCCGTTCGCCATCGTCCCGCGATCTCCTCGTGAGGGCTGCGGAGACCCGGACGGGCCCGCCGGAAGCCCAGTGTAGAGACCGGACGCCGGACCACCGTGAACACCCGGGGAGCCGTTCCGCGGGCCAAACGGCCGGGGCGGGTGTGCGCGCGATCTCCGCTGTCCGGACCGCGGTGCGCCCCGCGCACGTGCGCGCACCTAGAATCCGGCGGGTGACTCCCGCCGCACTCGCCGATCTGATTCGCAGCTCCGCCGTGGCCGTCCTCGCCGCCCGCGGGGTGGACGCCGCCGTGCTCCCGGACCAGGTGACCATCGAACGCCCGCGCAACCCCGGCCACGGCGACTACGCGACCAACCTGGCCCTGCAGGTGGCCAAGAAGGCCGGGCTGAAGCCGCGGGAGTTCGCCGAGGCGCTGGCCGAGGCCGTCGCCGGGGAAGACGGTGTGGCCGCGGCCGAGGTGGCCGGGCCGGGCTTCCTCAACTTCCGGCTCGCTGCCGACGCCCAGGGCGAGGTGGTCCGCCAGGTGCTCGCCGCGGGCGAGGCCTACGGCCGTGGCGACGCGCTCGCCGGGCGCCGGATCAACCTGGAGTTCGTCTCCGCCAACCCGACCGGCCCGATCCACCTCGGCGGCACCCGCTGGGCCGCGGTGGGCGACGCGCTCGGCCGGGTGCTCGCCGCGCAGGGCGCCGACGTCACCCGTGAGTACTACTTCAACGACGCGGGCGCGCAGATCGACCGGTTCGTGCGGTCGCTGATCGCCGCCGCGCAGGGCGAGCCCGCCCCCGAGGACGGGTACGCCGGCGCCTACATCTCCGACATCGCCGCCGAGGTGCTCAAGGCCGAGCCGGGCGCGCTGGCGCTGCCCGAGCAGGAGCGGCACGAGACCTTCCGCAGCATCGGCATCGAGCTGATGTTCAGCCAGATCAAGCAGAGCCTGCACGAGTTCGGCACCGATTTCGACGTCTACTTCCACGAGAACTCGCTGCACGAATCCGGCGCGGTGGACGCCGCGGTGCAACAGCTCAAGGATTCCGGCAACCTCTACTTCGCCGACGGCGCCTGGTGGCTGAAGTCCAGTGAGTACGGCGACGACAAGGACCGGGTGGTCCTGAAGAAGGACGGCAACCCGGCCTACATCGCCGGCGATCTCGCCTACTTCAAGGACAAGCGCAACCGCGGCTTCGACCTGTGCATCTACATGCTCGGCGCGGACCACCACGGCTACATCGCCCGGCTCAAGGCGGCCGCCGCCGCGTTCGGCGACGACCCGGCCACCGTCGAGGTGCTGATCGGCCAGATGGTGAACCTGGTCAGCGACGGCAAGCCGGTGCGCATGTCCAAGCGGGCGGGCACCGTGATCACCATGGAGGATCTGGTCGAGACGGTCGGCGTGGACCCGGCGCGCTACGAGCTGATCCGCTACTCGGTGGACTCCAGCCTGGACGTGGACCTGGACCTGCTGCGCAAGCACTCCAACGACAATCCGGTCTACTACGTGCAGTACGCGCACGCCCGGCTGTCCTCTTTGCAGCGCTCGGCCGCTGATCTCGGCCTTGGTTCCGGAGTGTCCTCTTCGGACGTCCAATGGGGACTGCTGACGTTGCCCGCCGAGGGCGACCTGATCCGTACGGTCGGGGAGTTCCCCGAGGTGACGCGCCGGGCGGCGGAAATGCGCGAACCGCATCGGGTGGCCCGCTACCTCGAAGAGCTGGCCGGCGCCTACCACAAGTTCTACACAGTCGGCCGGGTTCTCCCGCAGGGCGACGAGGAGGCCACCCCGCTCACCCACGCCCGGCTCGCCCTGTGTGAAGCCGTCCGCCAGGTGCTGGCGAACGGCCTGTCGCTGCTCGGTGTCTCAGCTCCGGAACGGATGTAACCATGGCGCACCCCGCGGGACCCCGCCACGCCGACGTCTACCCCCATGCCGACGCTTCCGGGTTCCCGCCCGCGAGCGCCGTCGAACTCGACCAGCTGCCCGCGAAAGTGTGGCCGCGCAACGTCTACCGCGCCGCCGACGGGGTGGTCCGGATCGCCGGGGTGGACGTGCGCGACCTCGCCGAGACCTACGGCACGCCGCTGTTCGTGGTCGACGAAGCGGACTTCAAGTCCCGCTGCGCCGATTACGCCGAGGCGTTCGACGATCCGGCGCTCGTGCACTACGCGTCGAAGGCGTTCCTGTCCATCGAGATCGCCCGCTGGGTGGCCGAGCAGGGGCTGAGCCTGGACGTGTGCAGTGGCGGCGAACTGGCCGTGGCCCAGCGCGCCGGCTTCCCGCCGGAGCGGATCACCTTGCACGGCAACAACAAATCCGTCGCCGAGCTGGAGGCCGCGGTCGAGGCCGGGGTCGGCACGGTGGTGGTCGACTCGTACTTCGAGATCGCCCGGCTGGCCGAGATCGCCGCGCGCCGCGAGGCCGAGCAGCAGGTGCTGGTGCGGGTGACCGTCGGCGTCGAGGCGCACACCCACGAGTTCATCGCGACCGCGCACGAGGACCAGAAGTTCGGTTTCTCGCTGGCCTCCGGCGACGCCGCGGAAGCGGTGCGCCGGGTGCTGAACGCGCCGTCGCTGCGGCTGGCCGGCCTGCACAGCCACATCGGTTCGCAGATCTTCGACGCGGACGGCTTCGAGGTCGCCGCGCGCCGCGTGGTCGGGCTGATCGCCGAGCTGGCCAAGGAACACGGCCGGGAGCTGCTGGAGCAGCTCACCCTCGTCGACCTCGGCGGCGGCTTCGGTATCGCGTACACCGAAAAGGACAACCCGCCCCCGCCGGCGCAGCTGATCACGCAGATCCGCGAGATTGTGCGCAAGGAATGCGCGTACGCGGAGCTGCCGGTGCCACGGATCGCGGGCGAGCCCGGCCGGGCGATCGCCGGTCCTGGCACGTTCACCCTGTACGAGGTGGGCACGACCAAGGACGTCGCGCTCGGCGACGAGTCCACCCGCCGGTACGTGAGCGTGGACGGCGGGATGAGCGACAATATCCGCACCGCGCTCTACGACGCGGTGTACGACTGCCGGGTCGTTTCGCGCTCGGCTGCCGACGGCGAGGAGCCCGCGCTGCCCACGCTGTCCCGGGTCGTGGGAAAACACTGTGAATCCGGTGACATCGTGGTCCGAGACTGCTGGCTGCCCGACACGCTGGCCCCCGGAGACCTGCTGGCCGTCGCGGCGACCGGTGCGTACTGCTACTCGATGGCGAGCACTTACAACCGGCAGCCGCGCCCGGCGGTGGTGGCCGTGCGCAACGGCAGCGCCCGCATGCTGCTGCGGCGGGAGACGACCGACGACATGCTGCGCCTGGAGGTGTGAGGAGTGCCCACTGTGTCCTCGAGTACGGCTGTGCCTGCGGCGGTCGGGGAACCGCCCGTGGCCGGCCGCCCGCTCCGGGTCGCCCTGCTCGGCTGCGGCACGGTCGGCGGCGAGGTCGCCCGGCTGCTCGCCGAGCAGGCCACGGAGCTGGCCGCGCGGGCCGGTGCGCCGGTGGAGCTGGCCGGGATCGCGGTCCGCCGTCCGGACAAGCACCCCGAGCTGCCCGCCGAGCTGCTGACCGATGACGCGGCCGGGCTGGTCGTGCGCCCGGACGTGGACGTGGTGGTCGAGCTGGTCGGCGGCATCGAGCCGGTCCGCGGCTGGCTGCTGGCCGCGCTGCGGGCCGGGAAATCCGTGGTCACCGCGAACAAGGCGCTGCTGGCCGAGCATTCCGCGGAGCTGTTCGAGGCGGCCGACGCGGCCGGGGCGGACCTGTACTTCGAGGCCGCCGTGGCCGGGGCGATCCCGCTGCTGCGGCCGTTGCGGGAATCGCTGGCGGGGGACCGGATCACGCGCGTGATGGGCATCGTCAACGGGACCACCAACTACATCCTCTCCGCGATGGACACCACCGGTGCCGGTTATGCGGAGACGCTCGACGAGGCGAGCCGGCTCGGGTACGCCGAGGCGGACCCGAGTGCCGACGTGGACGGGTACGACGCCGCGTCGAAGGCGGCCATCCTGGCGTCGCTGGCCTTCCACACCCGGGTCACCGCCTCGGACGTGCACCGCGAGGGCATCGCCCAGGTGACCGCGTCCGATCTGGCCGCGGCCAGGGTGCTGGGCCGGACGGTGAAGCTGCTGGCCATCTGCGAGCGGGTGACCGCCGACGACGGCACGGAGTCGGTGTCGGCCCGGGTGCATCCGGTGATGATCCCGCGCGGGCACCAGCTGGCCGGGGTCGGCGGCGCGTTCAACGCGGTGTACGTGGAGGCGGACGCGGCCGGGGAGCTGATGTTCTACGGCCAGGGCGCGGGTGGCGCGCCGACCGCCAGCGCCGTGCTCGGCGACCTCGTCGCGGTGGCCCGCAACCGGGTGGCCGGCGGCCGCGGCCCGCGCGAATCGGCGCACGCCGCGCTGCCGGTGCGGCCGATGGGCCAGACGCCGACGCGGTATCACGTGAGCCTGGACGTGGCCGACCGCGCCGGGGTGCTCGCCCAGGTGGCGCAGGCCTTCGCCGGGCACGGGGTGAGCATCGCCGCGGTGCGCCAGCGCGACGCGAACGACACCGCGAGCCTGGTGGTGGTCACCCATCTCGCGCCGGACGCGGCGCTGCGGTCCACTGTGGACGAAATCGCGAAACTCGACGTGGTACACGAAGTCGTCAGCGTGATGCGGGTGGAAGGCGAAGATCAGTGAGTACGGCTTGCCGGCGAATCGGCGCGGCGCTGCCCGGCCGCGCGGGGAGAATCCGAAACGAGGCGACGGCATGAGCGCATGGCCGGGGATCATCGAGGCCTACCGCGAGCGGATCCCGGTGCCGGACGGCGCGCGGGTGGTGACGCTCGGCGAGGGCAACACCCCGCTGCTGCCCGCCCCGCACCTGTCCGAGGTCACCGGCGCCGAGGTGTACCTGAAGGTCGAGGGGGCGAACCCGACCGGGTCCTTCAAGGACCGCGGGATGACGGTGGCCATCACGCACGCGCTGGCGAGCGGCCTCAAGGCGGTGATCTGCGCGTCCACCGGCAACACCTCCGCCTCGGCCGCGGCGTACGCGGCGCGGGCCGGGCTGACCTGCGCGGTGCTCGTGCCGCAGGGCAAGATCGCGCTCGGGAAGCTGGCCCAGGCGGTGCTGCACGGCGCCCGCATTCTGCAGGTCGACGGCAATTTCGACGACTGCCTGGAGCTGGCCCGCAAGACCGCCGGGGACTACCCGGTCACCCTGGTCAACTCGGTGAACCCGGTGCGTATCGCGGGGCAGAAGACGGCCGCGTTCGAGATCTGTGACGTGCTCGGCAAGGCGCCGGACGTGCACTGCCTGCCGGTCGGCAACGCGGGCAACATCACCGCGTACTGGGCCGGGTATTCCGAGTACGCCGCGGACGGGGTGGTCCCCGGTGCCCCGCGGATGTTCGGGTTCCAGGCGGCCGGTGCGGCGCCGCTGGTGCACGGTGCTCCGGTGCCCGACCCGGACACGATCGCCACCGCGATCCGCATCGGAAGCCCCGCGTCGTGGGCGGGCGCGGTGGCCGCGAAGGAGGCGTCGGACGGGCTGTTCGACGCGATCACCGACGAGCGGATCCTGGCGGCCTACCGCCTGCTCGCGCGTCGTGAAGGCGTGTTCGTCGAGCCCGCTTCGGCGACGAGCGTGGCCGGGCTGCTCGCCACCGCCGCCGACGGCCGCCTGCCGAAGGGCGCCACGGTCGTCTGCACGGTGACCGGGCACGGTCTCAAGGACCCGGCCACCGCGCTGGAGGGCAACGTCGAGGTGGAGCCGCTCGCGGTGGATCCGGCCGCCGTGGCGGCGGCGCTGGACCTGCGGTGACCACCTCCGGCGGGCCGGCGCTCCGCGTCACGGTGCCCGCCTCGACGGCGAACCTCGGACCCGGTTTCGACGCGCTCGGTCTCGCCCTGGCCCGCTACGACGTGGTGGAACTCCAGGTCACCGACGGCGGTCTCGCGATCGAGGTGATCGACGCCGGCGCGGGCGACGTGGCCGACGTGCCGACCGACGAGTCCCATTTGGTCGTCCGCGCGTTCCGCCGGGCATGCGCCCATTGGGAGGTACGGCCGCCCGGTCTGCATCTGCGTTGCCACAACGCCATTCCGCACGCTCGCGGGCTCGGCTCGTCCGCCGCCGCCGCGGTGTCCGGGGTGGCATTGGGGTATGCGGTCGCCGGGCGCAAGCTCGACGAGTGCGCGCTGCAGCTGGCCGCGGAATTCGAAGGGCACGCGGACAACGCCGGGGCGAGCCTGCTGGGCGGCCTGGTGGTGGCGTGGTTCGAGCACGGCCGGTTTCGCGCCGAACGGGTGATTCCGAGCGAGCGGATCCGGCCGGTGGTCGCGATTCCGGCGGAACGCTCGTCCACCGTCGCGACCCGCGGCCTGCTGCCGCCGCAGGTCCCGCACGCGGACGCGGCGCACAGCGCGGGCCGCGCCGCCCTCACGGTGCTCGCCATGACCGAACGGCCGGAGCTGCTGCTCGCGGCCACCGAGGACCGGCTGCACCAGGACTACCGCGCGGAGGCGTATCCGGCCAGTTCCGAGCTGGTGCGCGCGCTTCGCGCCCAAGGTGTGCCCGCCACGATCTCCGGCGCCGGTCCCGCTGTGCTCGCGCTCACCGAGACGGGAATACTGCCGCCCTCGGTGGACGTTGGTGCCTTCAGCGTCGCCGAGCTGCCCGTCGACCGCTCAGGTGTGCAGGTGGAGGCCCGGTGACGAGGCAGTCACACCACGGGTGGGATGGAGCGCCACACGGGGGGTGGTTGTTGCACGCGGAGTGGGTGCGGTCTACCCTCGGGGGCGTTCGATCACCGTGCGTTTCCGCACCCGGTGCGGTTCTGCGCTCCACGTGAGTCCCGGAATCCGCATCCTTCGCCGATCCGCCGATCCGCACCGCCTGGCACGCGGGACGCGGAAGGGACGCGAGGCGGGTTCAGGAGTGTCGGCGGTGCCGAATTCCGTTTCCTCCTCCGGAGGAGGCAGCAACCAAGACCCTGTGCCGGCGGCGTTTCGCCGTGTCTCGCACGCCGAGGCACGGTTCGCCCGCATCGGAGGCAGAAGCCGTCTCTCGCGATCGGAAGCGAACGGCGGCAGCCCGCTGATCCACCTGAGGCGTGGGTCGGTCAGGAAGGACATGTGTGAGCAACACCGATCTGTTGAGCGGCGACGTGGCGACCCCGGCCGCGGCCGCTGAAGACAATGGGGCCGCGGCTGCTCCGAGGCGCCGCACCGGGGGACTGTCCGGGATGGTCATCGCCGAGCTTCGTCAGCTGGCGGGCGAGCTGGGTGTGGGCGAGACCACGGGGATGCGCAAGGGCGACCTGATCGCCGCGATCCGCGAGCGACAGGGCAAGAGCAGCCGCAAGCGGGCGGGCACGGCGGAGCCGCTGCCGCTCGAAGGCGTCGGCGAAGCCGCGCCGAAGGCGGAGAAGCCCGTGCGGGCGGCGAGGGCCGCGAAGGCGGAGGCGAAGCCGGAGGTCAGGGCCGAGGCGCCGGCGGAGAAGCCGAAGGCGGAGCCGGAAGGCCAGGCCGAAGCTCCGCAGGCGCAGCCGGAGGAGGGTGGCCGCAGCCGGCGGCGTCGCGGGGCGAACCGGGAGGGGAACCGCGAAGGCGGGAACCGGGACGGTGGCACCCGCGAAGGCAACCGTGACGGTGGCAACCGCGAAGGCAACCGCGATGGTGGCGGCAGCCGGGAGCAGCGCGGCAGCCGCGACGGCAACCGGGACAACAACCGCGACGGCGGCAACCAGGACAACCGCCAGCGCGGTAACCAGGACAACCGTCAGCGGGGCAACCAGGACAACCGCGCCCAGAACGACGACGACGAGGATGGCGGCCGCCGTGGCCGGCGCTTCCGCGACCGGCGGCGCCGGGGCAGCGGGGGCGGCCGGGGTGAGGGCGGCGCGCCGGACACCGAGATCCGCGAGGACGACGTCCTGCTGCCGGTCGCCGGCATCCTGGACGTGCTGGACAACTACGCGTTCGTGCGGACCTCCGGCTACCTGGCCGGCCCGAACGACGTGTACGTCTCGCTGTCGCTGGTCCGCAAGTTCGGCCTGCGCCGCGGCGACGCGATCACCGGCGTGGTGCGTCAGCCGCGTGAGGGCGAGCAGCAGCGGCAGAAGTTCAACCCGCTGGTGCGTGTCGACTCGATCAACGGGCTGGAGCCGGACGAGGCCAAGCGCCGCCCGGACTTCACCAAGCTGACCCCGCTCTACCCGAACGAGCGGCTGCGGCTGGAGACCGAGCCGCACAAGCTGACCACCCGCGTGATCGATCTGATCATGCCGGTCGGCAAGGGCCAGCGTGCGCTGATCGTGTCCCCGCCCAAGGCCGGTAAGACCACGATCATGCAGGACATCGCGAACGCGATCACGACCAACAACCCCGAGGCCCACCTCATGGTCGTGCTGGTCGACGAGCGGCCGGAAGAGGTCACCGACATGCAGCGGTCGGTGAAGGGCGAGGTCATCGCCTCCACCTTCGACCGCCCGCCCTCAGATCACACCTCGGTGGCCGAGCTGTCCATCGAACGGGCCAAGCGGCTGGTCGAGATGGGGCACGACGTGGTCGTGCTGCTGGACTCGATCACCCGGCTCGGGCGGGCCTACAACCTGGCCGCGCCCGCGTCCGGCCGGATCCTCTCCGGTGGTGTCGACTCGACCGCGCTGTACCCGCCGAAGCGGTTCCTCGGCGCGGCACGCAACATCGAGAACGGCGGCTCGCTCACCATCTTCGCCACCGCGATGGTGGAGACCGGGTCCACCATGGACACGGTGATCTTCGAGGAGTTCAAGGGCACCGGCAACGCCGAGCTCAAGCTGGACCGGAAGATCTCCGAGCGCCGCGTGTTCCCGGCGGTCGACGTCAACCCGTCCGGCACCCGCAAGGAGGAGCTGCTGCTCTCGCCGGACGAGCTCGCGGTCACCCACAAGCTGCACCGGGTGCTGCACGCGCTGGACTCCCAGCAGGCCATCGACCTGCTGATCTCCCGCCTGCGCAAGACGAAGACCAACATCGAGTTCCTGATGCAGGTCTCCAAGACCGCCCTCGGCGGCGGCGAAGACGACTGACGCTCGCGTTCAACGCTGTGAAGGGGCCCTTCACGGACTCTGAGTCCGTGAAGGGCCCCTTCACCGCTTTCCGGCTTGGAATAGCTGGTCACGGGGGTGCGTTGCAGGGAGAGCCGGCTGGTCTGGCAGAATGCTCCGCTGAAGTCCGGCACCGGTTCACCCCACATCCGGGGACCCGGGGCCAACGAGAGAGGACACCATGAAGAGCGGTATTCACCCCGAATACGTGACCACGGCCGTCACGTGCAACTGCGGGAACAGCTTCACCACCCGCAGCACGAAGGAGTCGGGTCAGATCCACGTCGAGATCTGCTCGAACTGCCACCCGTTCTACACCGGCAAGCAGAAGATCATGGACACCGGTGGCCGGGTCGCGCGGTTCGAAAAGCGCTACGGCAAGCGGCAGAAGAACGACGCCAAGTAGCTCGGCCGACGGCGCCCACCCGAACCGGGGTGGGCGCCGTCGTTCTGTCCAGGTGGGTGTGCGAGTGGAAGGCGGCTAAGTGGATTCGAGTTCGCTCAAGGGGCTGCTCGACGAGCACGCGCAGCTGGAGCGGGACCTGGCCGATCCGGCCGTGCACGCCGACCAGGCGAAAGCCCGCAAGCTGGGCCGGCGCTACGCCGAGCTGAGCCCGGTCGTGCGCACCGTGCGCGAGCTGGATCAGGCCCGCGACGATCTGAGCGCGGCCAGGGAACTGGCGGCCGAGGACCCGGCGTTCGCCGCGGAGGCCGACGAGCTGGCCGCGGCGATCCCGCAGCTGGAGGCAAAGCTGACCGAGCTGCTGCTGCCCCGCGACCCGTACGACGGTTCGGACGTGGTCATGGAGATCAAATCCGGGGAGGGCGGTGAGGAATCCGCACTGTTCGCCGGTGATCTGCTGCGGATGTACCTGCGTTACGCGGAGCGTCACGGCTGGAAGGCCGAGGTGCTCGACTCCACCGATTCCGACCTCGGCGGGTTCAAGGACGTCACGCTTTCGCTCAAGAGCAAGACCGCGGACGTGGACGGCGTGTGGTCCCGGCTGAAGTTCGAGGGCGGGGTGCACCGCGTGCAGCGGGTGCCCGCCACCGAATCGCAGGGCCGCATCCACACCTCCGCGGCCGGCGTGCTGATCTACCCGGAACCGGAGGAGGTCGAGGTCGAGATCGACCAGAACGACCTGCGGGTGGACGTGTTCCGCTCGTCCGGTCCCGGCGGGCAGAGCGTCAACACCACCGACTCCGCGGTGCGCATCACGCACCTGCCGACCGGCATCGTGGTGTCCTGTCAGAACGAGAAGTCCCAGGTGCAGAACCGGGCACGGGCGTTGCAGGTGCTGCAGGCCCGGTTGCAGGCGATCGCCGAGGAAGAGGCCGCCGCGAAGGCCTCGGACGCCCGTCGTTCGCAGGTCCGCACGGTGGACCGCTCGGAGCGGGTGCGCACGTACAACTTCCCGGAGAACCGGATCTCCGACCACCGGGTGAACTACAAGGCCTACAACCTGGACCAGGTGCTCGACGGCGAGCTGACCGGTGTGCTGGACGCGCTGGCCGCGGCCGACCGCGAGGAGCGGCTCGCCGCGCAGTCCGGCTGAGCCGCTGTTTGCAGTCGGGTGAGTCCGTGAAGGGGCCCTTCACGGACTCAGAGTCTGTGAAGGGCCCCTTCACAGCCTTGGTTTGGTTCGCGGTCCGGGCTCGGTCGGTTCAGCTGATCGCGGGGATGACCTCGGTCGGCGCGTCCTCGTCCCTGGCCGGAGCCGACTCCGCTGGTTCCTCGGTCGCGCGGGGGAGCAGGCTCAGGATCCCGAACACGATCGCCAGCACGGTCGGGAACAGCGTGAGCACCTGGTGCTTAACGCCCTCGATGCCCTCGCCGAGCGCCGACAGCCCGAGCTGGCCCACCGCGAAGAACAGCAGCAGGAACAGCACGATCCCGTACTCCCGCCGTTGCCGTCGGAACGACCGGACCCCGGCCACGGCGACCAGCACCCAGATCGGCACGAGCACGAACAACCCGAGCGGGGCGGCGAATGCGGCCAGCCCGGAGAAGACCGGCACCCGGTACTCCTTGGCCAGGCGTGGCTCGCCGGAGGACTCGCCGAAGCTGCCCAGGTTCTCCGGCCGCGCGGTCAGCGTGTCGACCCCGCCCTGCTGCAGGATCTCCGTCACCCGTCCCGGGTGCGTCGTGTAGTAGTGCACCACGTTCCGGCGGCTGATCTGCTTCTCGTACTTCGGATAGAGCGGGTCGTGCCAGGCCGCGTTGGCGCTCCACCAGCCGGTGCCGATGTACTGCGCGAACGAGGTGGGCAGGCCCAGTGCGGTCAGATCACCGTTCGTATCGTGCTTACCGTCCACAATGGAGCTGAAGATCGCGTTGTACATGTTGGCCTGGCGGTATTCCGTGTTGGCCGGATCGCCTTGGGACTGCATGGCGAGAGTGCCCGCGGCGACGATCGCGAGCACCGTGCCCGGTAGCGCCCAGCGGGCCTTCCCTCGTGCCCGGCCCGGCCGCACCAGCAGTACCGCGAGCGCGAACAGCGGGATCAGCACCAGGGTCTGCGACTTCGCGTTCAAGCCGATCAGTCCACCGAGGACGGTCACCACGGCACCGGCCCGGCGCAGCCCGAGCCGCCGGTGCATGAGCAGCAGGCCACCGCAGATCAGCAGGATGCCCAGGAACGCGGCGCCCTCGCTGAGTACCGAGGCGAAGTAGCCGAAGAACGCCGAATCGGCCATCACGAGCAGCAGCAGTGCCGTGGCGAGCCAGCGGTGCCACCCACGCGGCCCGAGCCCCGCCACCGTCGCGGTGATCGCCACCGCGACCAGCACACAGCTCAGCACCCCGAGCACGATCAGATTCAGCACCCCGGGCACGCCGAACAGCGCGCCGAGCTTGCTCGCCGCCCAGTCGAGCCAGGTCTGGCTGGACACATAGGCGGAATCGCAAGGCGGCGCGGCCCCGTAGGTGAACCGCACGAAGCCCTCGGACGGCCGGTCCAGCTGCCGTCCGCCGAGCTTGCACAGCAGCCGCCAGCCGTCGCCGTTGTCGGCCATGCCGACCGGGCGGGGAACGAGGAACCGCACCAGCAGCAGGGTCAGCGAGACAGCGAAGACCGAGAGGCCGAAGCGCAGTTGCCGGAAACGCACTGGGCGAGTGTAGGAGATGCCCTCTGCCCGCCCCGGCCGGACGGCACCGACCGGGCGGCACCCGGCGGCGCGCCGGAGTCGATACCCTGGGCGGCAGCCCTGTTGTGTCAGGCTCGAACAGTGAAGGATCACCAGTGAATCGGCAGCCGCTGCGCCTGGCCATCATGGAGGCGACCCGGATCCTCAAGGAGGCGGGCGTCGATTCGCCGCGGGCGGACGCGGACCACATCGCGGCGTATGTGCTCGGGGTGGAGCGCGGCCGGTTGCCGATGGTGCCGCTGGTCGATCCGCCGGTGATCGAGGCCATCGGGCAGCTGGTCGCGCAGCGGGCGAAGCGCATTCCCCTGCAGCACTTGACCGGCTGGGCCGCACTGGGCAATGTCACGGTGAACGTCGGCGCCGGGGTGTTCGTCCCCCGTCCGGAGACCGAGCTGCTTCTCGAATGGGGGGTGCAGTTCCTGCAGGGCCGGGAGTTCCCGGTCGTGGTCGACCTGTGCACCGGTTCCGGCGCGCTGGCGCTGGCCCTGGCGAACGAACGGCCGGACGCAGTGGTGTACGCGGTCGACGTGGACCCGCAGGCGCTCGCGTGGGCCCGGCACAACGCCGACGTACACGCCGACGCGGGCCGTACGCCGATCCGGCTCTACTCCGGCGACATCGCCGATCCGACCATGTTCGCCGAGCTGGACGGTCTGGTCGACCTGGTGCTGTGCAACCCGCCCTACGTCCCGGACGGCACCCCCGTACCGCCCGAGGTGGGCGAGCACGACCCGGCCATCGCGGTGTTCGCCGCGGAAAGCGGCCTCGCGGTGATCCGGCACGCCATCGCGGCCGGTGCCCGGCTGCTGCGCCCCGGCGGCGGCCTCGCCATCGAACACGACGACACGCACGGTTCGGCGGTACCCGCCCTGGTCCGTTCCCGCCGGGTGCTCACCGGCGTCGAGGACCACCCGGACCTGACCGGCCGTCCGCGTTTCGTCACCGCCCGCCGCCTCGGCTGAAGTCCGTGAAGGGTCCCTTTACGGACTCAGAGTCCGTAAAGGGCCCCTTCACAGCGGCGAAGACGGCCACTCCCGGACGGAGGGCTAGGCTTCGCGGCATGAGTGCGGTGTACGACTGCAGCAAGCGCGATTCCCGGGCCGAAGGGCTGGCCTCCGCGGCCGGCGCGGTGCGGTCGAGCCGGTTGGTGGTGCTGCCCACCGACACCGTCTACGGCATCGGCGCCGACGCGTTCGACGCCGGTGCGGTGCAGGCTCTGTTGCGGGCCAAGAACCGCGGCCCGGACATGCCGGTCGGCGTGCTCGTCGGCTCATGGTCCACTGTGGACGGACTGGTGCTCGGCATGCCGCCGCAGGCGCGTGCGTTGGTGGAGGCGTTCTGGCCGGGGGATCTGTCCCTCGTGCTGCCGCACGCGCCGAGTCTGCAGTGGAACCTCGGGCACTCGCGCGGCACGGTGATGCTGCGGATGCCGCTGCACCCGGTCGCCCTCGAACTCCTGCGCGACGTCGGCCCGATGGCGGTGTCCAGCGCGAACGTGTCCGGCCGGCCACCCGCGGCCACCGCCGCGGAAGCACAGGAGCAGCTCGGCGATTCGGTCGCGGTGTACCTCGACGGCGGCTCCAGCGGCGAGCCGGTCGCTTCGTCCATCGTGGACCTCACCGGGGAAGGCCCGGTGGTCCTGCGCGAGGGCGCGGTCACCCGCGCGGCCATCGCCGAGGTCATCGGTGTCCCGGTGGAATCGCTCGGCTGAGCCGGTCGGCTCGGTGCCCGCCGTGCGCCTGGTCCCCATCCGGTCGCGGTAGCGTAACGCGGTGACTCCGAACCCCCGGCAGATGTGACCCGGTCATGCCTGCAGCGCAAGGACTTCTCCTCCCGATCCGGGAATTCCTCCTGGTCGCGCTCACCGCGGCCGCGGTGACCTATCTGCTCACCGGGCTGGTGCGCAAGATCGCGATCCGGGTCGGCGCGATCGCCAACCCGCGGGCCCGCGACGTGCACGTCACGCCGATCCCGCGGATGGGCGGCGTGGGCATCTACTTCGGGCTGGCCGCGGCCATGGGGCTGGCCCACCAGTTGCCCGCGCTCGGGCACGGGTTCGACGCCTCGCTCGACTCGGTCGGCGTGCTGATCGCGGCCGGGGTCATCTCTCTGATCGGCGTGCTCGACGACCGGTTCGAACTGGACGCCTGGACCAAGCTGGCCGGCCAGGTGATGTGCGCGGGCATCCTGATCATCTTCGGCGTGCAGTGGGTGTCGTTCTGGGTGCCCTGGGGCG
This sequence comes from Amycolatopsis sulphurea, assembly GCF_002564045.1. Lineage (NCBI taxonomy): Bacteria > Bacillati > Actinomycetota > Actinomycetes > Pseudonocardiales > Pseudonocardiaceae > Amycolatopsis > Amycolatopsis sulphurea. The sequence continues at coordinate 3,931,093 of NZ_PDJK01000002.1, forward strand.
GCGGCGGTGATTCGTTCGGCTCGGTGCTGGTGCTGGACAAGAACCAGGGCGCCCTGCTGACCGTGGTGATGGTCGTGCTGATGGTCAACGCGATGAACTTCGTGGACGGCCTCGACGGGCTGGCCGGCGGGCTCGGGTTCATCGCCGCCGCGGCCACGTGCACCTTCTCGCTCAACCTGCTGGTCACCACCGGCGGGTCCTTCGTGGACGCCGGCACCTATGCACCCGCGCTGATCGCGGCCGCGCTCGCCGGGGCGTGTCTGGGCTTCCTGCCCTACAACTTCCAGCCGGCCAAGATCTTCATGGGCGATTCCGGCTCGATGATGATCGGGCTGGTGCTGGCCGGGGCGACCATCTCGGCCAGCGGCCGGGTGAACTACCTGCGCTACACCGCCTCCGACGCGCTGGCCCTGCTGTCCCCGCTCGTGGTCGTCGTCGCGGTGCTCTTCATCCCGGTGCTGGATCTGGTACTGGCAGTGATCCGGCGGACCCGGCGCGGGGAGAGCCCGTTCGCCGCGGACAAGATGCACCTGCATCACCGGTTGCTCGAGATCGGTCACTCCCAGCGCCGTGCGGTGCTGCTGATCTACTTCTGGGCGGGCATCCTCGCTTTCGGCGCGGTGTCGGTGACCCTGTTCGACAGCGCCGTGGTGTTCTGGGTGATCGGCGCCGGACTGGTGGTCGCGGTGCTCGTCTCACTGGTGCCGCGGCTGCGCGCCCGGCACCACCGCGGCGGCTGAGCGCCGGCGGCGGCTACACTGGCGGGTCGAACCGACCAGGGAGCCAAGCGTGAGCGAGACCGAAACCGAGAACCCGCACGCCGCGGTCGTGAACAAGGCGGCCCGTGCGATGACCCGGGCCTCCCTGCTGGTGACCCCGCCCGCGGTGCTGGCGTGTATCGCGGTGTTCAGCATCGTGTTCGGGTTGCACGGTTTTCTCGGCTCGCTGGTCGGCGGGGTGCTGGCGATGCTGGCCTCACTGTCCACTCTGGGCCTGATGAAGCTCGGTGCGGGCCAGGACCCGGCGTTCGTCATGATGACCGCGCTGGGTGGCTACATCATCAAGCTCATCGTGCTATTCGGCGCGCTGACCGTCCTCAAGGGAGTCGGTGTGCTGCACCCTCTCTCCCTCGGCATCACCATGATCGTGGCGATCCTGGTGGCCGCGGCCGTGGAGTTCGCCGCCTTCCGGCGGACCAAGATCCCGGCCATCATCCCGGCCGGCAGCTGACCTTCCGCCCGGTTCGAGACGGTGGTCCCGGCCGGACCCGGGACTTAAGTCCTCGGCCGTTCGGTGGGTTAGGAGTACGCCTGTACGGCACCGATTGACCTGCTGGTATGGTCCGCGTCATGGGTGGCGGCCTCGGCCGCGTACTCCCTCGCGAGACCTCGATCAGCAGTGTGGCGACCGACTGGTTCCGGCCGCTCCACCGCTGGTCCGAAGTGGACCGAAGGGCAGTGCGCACGCGAGACCTCCCCGTGGTGCAGAGCGCGCTCAGGCGCTCCGCACGCGGTGGGTAAGCCGCCTCCGGCGTCCCGAAGCGTATCGGGTACGTTAAGTCCAGATCGTGACGATTCCCCCGGCGGAGTGAACGCCGGCCGGGAGAACCGGAAGGAGCGCAGTGGGCGCGCTGGTACTGGCCGAGGGCGGGACCTTCACTCCCCCCGGTGCCGAGGCCTTTGAACTGCCGCCGATCTTCGGATCGGGGTACTGGGGCAGCTTCACCAAGCCGATGCTGTTGGCCATCATCTCGGTGGTGCTCATCCTCGGGTACTTCCTGGTGGCCTCACGCAAGCTCAAGGTAGTGCCCTCCAAGGGGCAGTTCCTGGTCGAGAGCCTTTACGACTTCAGCCGCAACAGCATCACGCGGAACCAGATCGGTGCGAAGGAATTCACGCCGTACATCCCGCTGGTGCTCGCGCTGTTCACCTTCTGCCTGGTGAACAATCTGTTCGGGGTCATCCCGTTCTTCCAGTTCCCGACGCTGGGCCGGATCGCCTTCCCGCTGGCCATGTCACTGTTGGTGGTCTACCCGATCTACCACTTCGTGGGCATCCGCAAGCACGGCATCGGCGGCTACCTGAAGAAGGAGCTGGCCCCGCCGGGCGTGCCGGGTTTCGTGCTCCCGCTCTACAGCGTGATCGAGTTCGCGACGAAGTTCTTCCTCACCCCGCTCACCCTGGCCATCCGGGTGTTCGCCGCGATGTTCGCCGGTCACCTGATGATCGTGGTGTTCACCCTCGGCGGCGAGTTCCTGCTCTTCGAGACCTCGAGCTGGGCGCTCAAGCCGGTTTCGCTGGTCGCCTGGATCGTGACCATTCTGATGACCTTCCTTGAGGCCTTCATCCAGGTGCTGCAGGCCTACATCTTCGCCCTGCTGTCCGCGGGGTACATCGGCGCCGCACTGTCCGCGGAGCACTGAGAACCATCAAGCCCCGATCCGCGTGAGTGCGCGGACCGAAGTGAAGGGAAACGCACGTGAGCAACATCGTTCTGGCCCAGGCCGCCGCCGAGACCGTGAACCTCAACAAGGGCCTCGCCGCGATCGGCTACGGCCTGGGCGCGATCGGCCCCGGTATCGGTGTGGGTCTGATCTTCGCCGCGGTGATCAACGGTACCGCCCGCCAGCCGGAGGCCCAGGGCAAGCTGCAGAGCATCGGTTACGGAACCTTCGTGCTCACCGAGGTGCTCGCGCTGATCGGTATCGTCATCTACTTCATCGCCTCCGCCTGAGTCGTCCACTCTCGCGTAAGGAGACGTTGTGCTGAAGACCGAAATGGTGCTGGCAGCCGAAAATCCGATCATTCCGAATGTCCCGGAGCTGATCCTCGGCCTCGTCGCCTTCCTGATCCTGTTCTTCGTGCTAAAGAAGTTCGTCGTGCCGCGCTTCGAGAAGGCGTACGAGGAGCGGGCGCAGAAGATCGAAGGCGGCATCGAGCGGGCGGAGAAGGCACAGGCCGAGGCCGAGGCCGCGCTGACCGAGTACAAGGCGCAGCTGGCCGACGCCCGGTCCGAGGCCGCGAAGATCCGCGACGACGCGCGCCTGGAGGCCGAGCAGATCAAGGCCGAACTGCGGGCGAACGCCGAGGCCGAGGCCCAGCGGATCGTCACGCAGGGGCAGGCTCAGCTGCAGGCGCAGAAGGCGCAGATCGTCACCGAGCTGCGGGCCGAGCTGGGCCGCAACGCGGTGGAGCTGGCCGGCCGCATCGTCGGCGAGTCGCTCGAGGACGAGGCGCGCCGCCGCGGCACCGTCGACCGGTTCCTGGCGGAACTCGAGACATCCGGTGCCAACGGTGCCGGCCACGGAGCGGGGAAGTAGACCAGAGATGACGCTGCATGCTGCGAGCCGGGAAGCGCTCGACCTCGCCGGGACCCGTCTCGGCGAGGTACTGGCCGACGCGGGGGCCGACCCCGCGACGGTCGGGGACGAGCTGCTCTCGGTCGTCGACCTGCTGGACCGCGAGATCGGCCTGCGCCGCGCGGTCGGTGACCCTTCGGTGGACCCGGAGAGCCGCCGGGGCCTGGTCCGCCGGCTGTTCGAGGGCAAGCTGAGCGAACCGGCCCGCCAGGTGCTCGACACCGTGGTGGGCAGCCGCTGGTCCAGTCCCCGCCAGCTGGTGGACGGGCTCGAATCGCTCGGCCGCTCGGCGCTGCTCACCGCGGCCGAGCAGACGGGCGGGGTCGAGACCGTCGAATCCCAGCTGTTCCAGATCGCGCGGATCGTGGCCGGTTCCCCGGAGCTGGACGCCGCGCTGTCCGACCCGATCGCTCCCGCGGAGGCGAAGCGCACGCTCGTGCGCGGGCTGTTCGCGGACAAGGTCGACGTGGTCACCGAAACCCTCGTCGAGCAGGTCGTGCGCCGGGCCAAGGGCCGTGGGGTCGGTGCCAGGCTGGACACGCTGGTCGCACTCGCCGCGCAGCGGCGGGAGCGCTCGGTCGCCTACGTGACCAGCGCGAGCGCGCTCAGCGACACCCAGCGGGCGCAGCTTTCGGCCAAGCTCGACGGGCTCTACGGCCGGCCGATCGCGCTGCACGTGGAGATCGATCCGGCCCTCGGCGGCGGGCTCGTCGTCCGGGTCGGCGACGAGGTCATCGACGGCAGCACCTCCGGTCAGCTCGCGGCGCTGCGCCGCAGGCTGGCCAGGGCCTGAGGCCGCATCCCCCGGCACACAGACTTTGCACACTGACGAAACAGAAGCGAGAGCGGGAACGAAATGGCGGAGCTGACGATCTCCTCGGACGAGATCGCCCAGGCGATCGGGAATTACGTCTCGAGTTACGCCCCTTCGGTGGAGCGGGAAGAGGTCGGCGTCGTCGCCGACGCCGGTGACGGGATCGCCCACGTCGAGGGGCTGCCCTCGGCCATGGCCAACGAGCTGCTCGAATTCCCGGGCGGCGTGCTGGGCGTGGCGCTGAACCTGGATGCGCGCGACATCGGTGTCGCGATCCTCGGTGACTTCGACGGCATCGAAGAGGGCCAGCAGGTCAAGCGGACCGGTCAGGTGCTCTCCGTGCCGGTCGGCGACGGCTATCTCGGCCGGGTCGTCAACCCCCTCGGCGAGGCGATCGACGGACTCGGCGAGATCGAGACCACCGGCCGTCGCGCGCTGGAGCTCAAGGCCGCCTCGGTGGTCGAGCGCCAGCCGGTGTCCGAGCCGCTGCAGACCGGCATCACCGCGATCGACGCGATGACCCCGATCGGCCGCGGCCAGCGTCAGCTGATCATCGGCGACCGCAAGACCGGCAAGACCGCGGTCGCGGTGGACACGATCATCAACCAGAAGGCCAACTGGGAGACCGGCGACCCGAAGCAGCAGGTCCGCTGCATCTACGTCGCGGTCGGCCAGAAGGGCTCCACGATCGCCTCGGTGAAGACGGCGCTCGAAGAGGCGGGTGCGCTGGAGTACACCACCATCGTCGCCGCCCCGGCCTCGGACTCGGCCGGCTTCAAGTGGATCGCCCCCTACACCGGCTCGGCCATCGGCCAGCACTGGATGTACGAGGGCAAGCACGTCCTGATCGTGTTCGACGACCTGACCAAGCAGGCCGACGCCTACCGCGCGATCTCGCTGCTGCTGCGCCGCCCGCCGGGCCGTGAGGCCTTCCCCGGCGACGTCTTCTACTTGCACTCGCGTCTGCTGGAGCGGTGCGCGAAGCTCTCGGACGAGCTGGGCGCGGGCTCGCTGACCGGGCTGCCGATCATCGAGACCAAGGCCAACGACGTGTCGGCCTACATCCCGACGAACGTCATCTCGATCACCGACGGCCAGTGCTTCTTCCAGTCCGACCTGTTCAACGCCGGTCAGCGCCCGGCCATCGACGTGGGTATCTCGGTCTCCCGCGTGGGTGGTGCCGCGCAAGTCAAGGCGATGAAGAACGTCGCGGGCTCGCTCCGGATCGACCTGTCCCAGTACCGCGAGCTGGAGGCGTTCGCCGCCTTCGCCTCGGACCTCGACGACGCGTCGAAGGCGCAGCTCGAGCGTGGTGCCCGGCTGTACGAGGTGCTCAAGCAGCCGCAGTACTCGCCGGTCCCGGTCGAGGAGCAGGTCGCCACGGTGTACCTGGGCACGAACGGCCACTTCGACTCGGTCCCGACCGAGGACGTGCGCCGGTTCAACCTGGAGTTCCTCGACTCGGCGCGGCGCAAGCACGCCGAGGTGCTCGGCGCGATCCGCGAGACCGGCAAGTTCGAGGACGCCACCCGGGACGCGCTGATCGCGGCGGTGGAAGAGTTCAAGAAGGAGTTCACCACCGCCGAGGGCAAGCCGCTCGAGTCGAACGCCGACGCGATGGACGCCGAGAAGGTCGGGCAGGAGACCGTCAAGGTCAACAAGCCCGCCCCGAAGAAGTGAGCTGGTAGCCCATGGCCGCACAACTGCGGGAGCTTCGCTCGCGCATCAAGGCGACGAAGTCGATCGGCAAGATCACCAAGGCGATGGAGCTCATCGCCACCGCGCGCATCACCAAAGCGCGGGCGAAGGTCGCCGCTTCCCGGCCGTACGCGGACGAGATCACCAAGGTGCTCTCGGCGCTGGCCGGCGCGGCGACGAGTCTCGACCACCCGCTGCTGGTCGAGCGCTCGAACCCGAAGCGCGCCGCGGTACTGGTCGTCACCAGTGACAAGGGCCAGTGCGGTGGATACAACTCCAACGTGCTGAAGGCGACCGAGGAACTGCTCGCGCTGCTGCGCGAGGAGGGCAAAGAGGTCGACGTCTACACCACCGGCAGCAAGGGGCTGAACTACTACCGGTTCCGCAACCGCCCGGTGGCCGGCAGCTGGACCGGGTTCTCCGACCAGCCCGGCTACCCGGACGCGGTGACCGCCGCGGAGACGCTGGTGCAGTCCTTCAACGCCGGGGTCGACGACTCTTCCGGTAATGCCGACGGCATCACCGGGGTGGACGAGATCCACGTCGTCTACACCGAGTTCGTGTCGATGCTGACCCAGCGGCCGGTGGCCAAGCGCGTCGCGCCGCTGGAGGTCGAGTACTCCGAGGGCGAGGACGAGAAGCCCGCCGGGCTGCTGCCGAGCTACGAGTTCGAGCCCAGCGCCGACAAGCTGCTCTCCGCGTTGCTGCCGAAGTACATCAACACCCGGTTGTACTCCGCGCTGCTGGAGTCGGCGGCCTCGGAGCTGGCGGCCCGCCGCACGGCGATGAAGGCGGCCTCGGACAACGCGAACGAACTGGTGAACACGCTGACGCGGGAGGCGAACCAGGCCCGCCAGGCGCAGATCACCCAGGAGATCTCCGAAATCGTCGGTGGCGCGAACGCGCTCACCGCAGCAGGAAGTGATGACTGATGACGAGTACTGAAGCCCCGCGCGCCAAGGGGCGCATCGTCTCGGTGACCGGGCCGGTCGTCGACGTCGAGTTCCCGCGCGGTTCCGTCCCCGACCAGTTCAGCGCGCTCAAGGTCGACATCGAGTTCGAGCAGCTGCGCAAGACGGTCACCCTTGAGGTCGCCAGCCACCTCGGCGACAACCTGGTGCGCACCATTTCGCTGCAGCCGCAGGACGGTCTCGTCCGCGGTGCAGAGGTCACCGACACCGGTGCCCCGATCAGCGTGCCGGTGGGCGACAAGGTCAAGGGCCACGTCTACAACGCGCTCGGCGAGTGCCTCGACGAGCCGGGCTACGGCGCGGACCTCGAGCGCTGGGGCATCCACCGCAACCCGCCGGCCTTCGACCAGCTCGAAGGCAAGACCGAGATGCTGGAGACCGGCCTCAAGGTCGTCGACCTGCTGACCCCGTACGTGCAGGGTGGCAAGATCGGCCTGTTCGGCGGTGCCGGCGTGGGCAAGACGGTGCTGATCAAGGAGATGATCACCCGGGTCGCCCGGAACTTCGGTGGTACCTCGGTGTTCGCCGGCGTCGGCGAGCGCACCCGTGAGGGCAACGACCTGTTCCTGGAGATGTCCGAGGACGGCGTCATCAACGACACCGCCCTGGTCTTCGGCCAGATGGACGAGCCGCCGGGCACCCGGATGCGGGTCGCGCTGTCCGCGCTGACCATGGCGGAGTACTTCCGCGACGTCCAGAACCAGGACGTGCTGCTGTTCATCGACAACATCTTCCGGTTCACCCAGGCCGGTTCCGAGGTCTCCACCCTGCTGGGCCGGATGCCCTCGGCGGTGGGGTACCAGCCGACGCTGGCCGACGAGATGGGTCAGCTGCAGGAGCGGATCACCTCGACCCGGGGTCGCTCGATCACCTCGATGCAGGCGATCTACGTACCCGCGGACGACTACACCGACCCGGCCCCGGCGACCACGTTCGCGCACCTGGACGCCACCACCGAGCTTTCCCGGTCGGTGTTCCAGAAGGGCATCTTCCCGGCGGTGGACCCGCTGGCCTCGACCTCGACCATTCTCGACCCGGCGATCGTCGGCGAGGACCACTACCGGGTGGCCTCCGAGGTCATCCGGATCCTGCAGAAGTACAAGGAGCTGCAGGACATCATCGCGATCCTCGGTATGGACGAGCTTTCCGAAGAGGACAAGCTGACCGTGCAGCGGGCGCGCCGGATCGAGCGGTTCCTGTCCCAGAACATGCTGGTGGCCGAGGCCTTCACGCAGATCCCCGGTTCGACGGTGCCGCTGGCCGAGACCATCGAGTCCTTCGACCGGATCACCAAGGGCGACTTCGACCACTACCCGGAGCAGGCGTTCCTGGGTATCGGCGGGCTCGAGGACCTGGAGAAGAAGTACCGGGAGATCACCGGTAAGTGACGTTCCGGGGCGGCGGGGCGGATGTCCATTGTGGACTGAAAGCCTCGCCGTTCCGGTACCCGAAGCCGGACCTATTACACTCGGCGGTGACCCCGGCGAGCGAAGGAGTGCTACGTGGCTGAGATGTCCGTGGAGCTGGTGGCCGTCGAGCGCCGGCTCTGGTCGGGTACCGCCACCTTCGTGGTGGCGCAGACCACCGAAGGCGAGATCGGCATCATGCCGGGCCACGAGCCGGTCCTCGGCCAGCTCGTGGAGGGTGGCGTGGTGAAGGTGAACACGGTCGACGGTGAGGTGCTCACCGCGGCCGTGCACGGTGGTTTCCTGTCCGTCACCGCCACCGGCGTGAGTGTGCTGGCCGAGAGCGCCGAGCTGTCCGACGAGATCGACGTGGCGGCCGCGCAGGCCGCGCTCAGCACCGGTGACGAGGCCGAGCGAGCCAGGGCCGCGGGCAGGCTCCGCGCGGCCGGGCAAACGGCCTGACCGGGCGAACGCGAACGGAGGCCGGGCCATGGAGATTGCGATCGTGGTGCTGGCTCTCCTGATGGTGCTCGTCCTCGTCGCAGGCTGGTATGGCCAGCGATGGATCCGGATGCGCCGGGGCGGTGGCGTGAGCGTCGCGCTGCGGTGGCGTCCGGACCATCCGCGGGCCGGCTGGCACCTCGGGCTCGGCCGGTACGAGGGCGACAAGTTCGTCTGGTACCGGGTGTGGAGCCTGCGCGCCGGCCCGGACCGGGTCTTCCAGCGCGAGAGCATGCAGATCTCCGACCGGCGGGATCCCTCCGGATCGGAGGCCTACGCGGTGCCGGACGGTTCGACCGTGCTCCGCTGTGAATCCGCCGCCCAGGAAGCGATCGAGATCGCCATGGGACCGGGTGCGCTCACCGGGTTCCTGTCCTGGCTGGAGTCCGCCCCGCCCGGGCGCCGGTTGCCCCGGGCCTCCTGAACCCACAGTCTCGGCACGCCCTGCGCGGTCACCCGGCCGAGTTCCGACGAACTGCGAAGGCTGTGAAGGGTCCCTTCACAGACCCAGAGTCCAGGGTCCCGGCGAAGTCGGTCGGGACCAGTGATCAGCAGAGTGAGCCGTGGCTGCCGCGTCATCATCGACCGGCGCCCGCCGTCTTCGTCGATTGTGCCCGGCAGCGGGGATGTTCGAGATGCGCGATCACCTCGTGGTGTGCGCCGGACTTGTCTCGGGTCTGTGAAGGGGCCCTTCACAGACTCAGAGTCCGTGAAGGGCCCCTTCATGGACCTCCGCAGCCTGCGCATGGCCCCTCACACCGACCTTGCCGACACCCTGGACTCTGAGGCTGCGAAGGGACCCTTCACAGCCTTGCGTCGGAAGGTTCCGCAGCGAGCCCGCGTGCCCCGACGGCCGTGCCCGTCAGCCGCCCGGCCGCCACAGCACGTCACCGTCCGGGTTGGCCAGCCGGGAGAGGATGAACAGCAGGTCGGACAGCCGGTTGAGGTACTTCGCGGCGAACGGGTTCGTCGTCTCGGGCTCGGCCTCCGCCAGCGCCCAGGCGGCGCGTTCCGCTCGGCGGGTCACCGTGCGGGCCTGGTGCAGGTAGGCCGCTCCCGGGGTGCCGCCCGGCAGAATGAACGAGGTCAGCTTCGGCAGCCGCTCGTTGAACTCGTCGCACCAGTCTTCGAGCCGGGTCAGGTACGCCTCGGTGATGCGCAGCGGCTCGTACGGCGGGTTCTCCTGGATCGGCAGGCACAGGTCGGCGCCGACGTCGAACAGGTCGTTCTGGATCCGGCGCAGGACCGTGGTGATCTCCTCGGGCAGCCCGCCGAGCGCGACGGCCAGGCCGAGCACCGAGTTCGCCTCGTCGGTATCGGCGTACGCGGCCAGCCGTGGCGACGTCTTGGGCACCCTTGAGCCGTCGCCGAGGGCAGTGCTGCCGCTGTCGCCGACCTTCGTGTATACGCGGTTGATGCGAACGACCATGCGGCTGACTCTACCCGGCCCCGCGTCGGGCAAAGCTGGGCGAGAGGGCATGATTGGCGGCCATGAGCGAGCACTTCAACGTGCACGGCGGGGCGCGGCTGGTCGGTGAGGTCGAGGTCGTCGGCGCCAAGAACAGCGTGCTGAAGCTGATGGCCGCGGCGCTGCTGGCCGAGGGCACCACGACGATCACGAACTGCCCCCAGATCCTCGACGTCCCCTTGATGGGCGACGTGCTGCGCAGCGTCGGCTGCGAGGTGGAGATCGAGGGCGACACCGCGCGGATCACCACCCCCGCGGAGCTTTCGCACCGGGCGGACTCGACGGCGATGGGCAAGCTGCGTGCCTCGGTGTGCGTGCTGGGCCCGCTGGTCGGCCGGTTGAAGCAGGCCGTGGTGGCGCTGCCCGGCGGGGACGCGATCGGCCAGCGGCCGCTGGACATGCACCAGAACGGGCTCCGCAAGCTCGGCGCGACCAGCACCATCGAGCACGGCTGCGTGGTCGCGAAGGCGGAATCGCTGGTGGGCGCCCAGATCTGGCTGGACTTCCCGAGCGTCGGCGCGACCGAGAACATTCTGATGGCCGCGGTGCTGGCCGAGGGCTCGACGGTGATCGACAACGCCGCGCGCGAGCCGGAGATCGCCGACATCTGCACGATGCTCACCGAAATGGGCGCGAAGATCGAAGGCGTCGGCACGTCCACGCTGACCGTGCACGGCGTCCCGCAGCTGAACCCGACCGAGCACCGCGTGATCGGTGACCGGATCGTCGGCGCGACCTGGGCGTTCGCCGCCTCCATGACGCGCGGCGATCTGACCGTGCGCGGGGTCAACTCGCACCATCTCGACCTGGTGCTGGACAAGCTGCGCCTGGCCGGCGCCGAGGTGACCACCTTCGACGAGAAGGGCTTCCGGGTCGTGCAGCCGGAACGGCCCAAGGCGGTGGACTGGGTGACCCTGCCCTACCCCGGCTTCGCCACCGACCTCCAGCCGTTCGCGGTCGCGCTCTCCGCGGTGTCCGACGGCACGTCGATGATCACGGAGAACGTCTACGAGGCGAGGTTCCGCTTCATCGAGGAGATGATCCGCCTCTCCGGCGACGCCCGCACCGACGGCCACCACGCCGTCGTCCGCGGCGTCGACCGCCTCTCCAGCGCCCCCGTCTGGGCCTCCGACATCCGCGCCGGCGCCGGACTGGTCCTGGCCGGCCTGTGCGCGGACGGCGTGACCCAGGTGTGGGACGTCTTCCACATCGACCGGGGCTATCCGCACTTCGTGGAGAACCTGAACCGCCTCGGCGCCCGTATCGACCGCGTGGCGGGTGAACCGGAACGGGCGTAGACAGTGCCCGTACCCTGGGACTACACGTGAGAAGCGGGGTTCGTGATGACTGCGCTGCCCGACTGGATGGTTTTGCCGCCCGGTGGTTTTGTCCGCCGCTGATTACGAGGCGCTGGACGAAGAGGTCTGCCGGGCCATCGAGATTGTCGACGGAGCCATTGTCGTGAACCCCGCACCCCGCCGGACCTGTCTCGGGTCTGTGAAGGGGCCCTTCACAGACTCAGAGTCCGTGAAGGGCCCCTTCACAGACCTTCGCAGTCTGCGCAGGGCCTCTCACACCGACATTGCCGACATCCTGGAAGCCCTCACGCCACCGCCGGAACGCGTTCGGGCGCGTCCGCCGGGAGCCGGCCGCCGAGTTGTAGTCACCGCGCCAGGCGCCGCGCAGGGCTTGGCAGCCGACGACGACCAGGTACGCGACGCCGAGCCACTTGACCGTCTCGAACACCGGCTGGGCGCGCGTGATGACCGCGCCGAGCCCGAACGCCGCGGCGGTGGCTTGCAGAGTGTTCGCAACGGTAATGCCGAAGCATGCCCACGCCCCGCCTCGCGCACCGCCGGACAGGGCGTTCTTGAGCACCACCATGCTGTCCGGGCCGGGCACAATCGCAAGCAGCATCATCATGGCGAGGAATCCGCCGTACACGCCCACGTCATGCGCGCACGGTAACCGGCTCAGGACTCCAGGGCTAAAGCCGCCCCGAAGCCGAGCAGCGCGGTCCCGGTTACGCCGTCGAGTGTGCGGCGGACCTTGCGCTGGCTCAGCCAAGCGCGTACGCGGTGTACGAAGAACAGCAGCGCCAGCTGCCAGATCGCGCCCAGCACGGCGACCGTGTACGCGAGTACGAGCGCGTCCAAGGTGGTGGTCTGCACTGGGTCGAGGAACTGGGGCAGCACCGACAGGTACAGCACCAGCACCTTCGGGTTGGTGATGTTGGACAGGAAGCCCTCACGCCACCGCCGGAAGCCGCTCGCACGCTTGCGCTGGGTCTGCGCGACAGCGTCGTAGTTGCCCCGCAACGCACCGCGTAGCGCCTGGACGCCGAGGAACACCAGATAGGCCGCGCCGAGCCACTTGAGCGTGAGGAACACCGGCTGCGACCGCGCGATGACCACGCCGAGCCCGAGCGCCGCGGCGGTGCCCTGCACCGCGTTGCCCGCGAAGACCCCGGCTGTGGCGAGGAATCCGCCCCGCGCGCCGCCGGAAAGCGCGTTCTTCAGCATCACCATGGTGTCCGGCCCGGGGGCGAGCACAATGAGGACCACGATCACCAGGTAGCTGCCGTATACGCTCCATGTCACGTCTGTCCACGGTAGAGCCTGGATCGGCCGCAGTCTCGCGGATTTCCGTCACAGTGCCGGGCAACCCGGGCGAAGCGGACAGCGTGTCCTCTTCGGAACGGGGAGGCAGGCATGTACCCACTGGCCGAAGGCGAACAGCTGCTCTGGTCCGGGCGCCCGCCAGGGGTGTCGGCAAAGTCGGTGTGGGGGCCCTGCGTAGCTGCGGAGGGCTGTGAAGGGACCCTTCACGGACTCTGAGTCCGTGAAGGGTCCCTTCACGGACTCGAAACCGGTCGGGCCGCCACGGCTCTCTCTGCTGATCACGGGCCCTCGACCAACTTTGCCGGGGCCCTGCGGACGCCCGCAGCGGTACGTGCGGCGGTACCGCGATTACCACTACTACCTGTCGGTGGCGACCCTGCTCCTCGGCGGGGTCGTCCTGACTGCCCGCTTCGACCTGCAGCTCTGGAACCTACTCGGCTGGGGGGCCGTACTGGGGCTGCTGATCGGCACCGCCTGCGAACGCAACCGCGACCGGCGTGAGTTCGTCGCCGCGACCACCTATCTGGTCACCGACCGCCGGCTGATCTTCGTCTCGCAGGGGGAGCCCGGGATCGAGTTCCGCTGGATCGGGCTCGCCGATCTCCGCCCGCCGCGGGTGCAGGGGCATGGCGACGGTATCGGCACGATCGACTTCCACCCCACAGCTCTTGAGTGGCTGAAGGACCAGGGGTACCGGTCCGGCCCGCGTGGGTTCCGATCCTGCCCGAGCTGATGGCCATCCCCGACGCCGCACAGGTCGCCGCCCTGATCACGCGGAACGGTGCGGACGCCCGGGCCGTGGTGAGTCAGGGATCCGGGTCCAGGCGTCCGGAAGGTCAGGACAGCCGTCCTGACGCCTGAATTGCTGTCCACTATGGACTGTCGTGGGTCGCCTGGCCGCACACTTCGGCCCACGGAGCACTTTCCGTCGGCGTGATTCCGGGGCTACCGTCGGGGCATGGGCGAGTACGAGCACCTCCTCGTGAAGCGGGACGGGGACACGATCACCGTCACCATGAACCGTGCGGCGCGGCGAAATTCACTGTCCGCCGAGCACCTCGGTGAGTTGCTTGCGGCGTTTCAGGAAGCGGGCCGTTCGGACGCGACCGGCATCGTGCTGGCCGGCGCCGGTCCGGTGTTCTCCGCCGGGCACGACTTTGGCGACGTCGCCGCGCGCGACCTGATGGGCGTACGCGAGCTGCTCACGCTCTGCACCGAGCTGATGCGGACCATGCAGTCGGTTCCGCAGGTGGTGCTCGCGCGCGTGCACGGGTTGGCCACTGCCGCCGGCTGCCAGCTGGTCGCGTCCTGCGACCTCGCGGTGGCTGCGGAGTCCGCCGGTTTTGCGCTGCCCGGCGGCAAAGGCGGCTGGTTCTGCCACACCCCGGCGGTCCCGGTGGCCCGCTCGATCGGCCGTAAGCGCCTGATGGAGCTGGCCCTGACCGGAGACGTGGTGGACGCCGCGACCGCGCTCGACTGGGGGCTGGTCAACCGCGTGGTCCCGGACGCAGAGCTGGACGAAGCTGTGGCCGCCCTCCTGGCGCGCGCCACCCGGGGCAGCCGGGCGAGCAAGGCGATGGGGAAGCAGACGTTGTACGCGCAGCTCGATCGCCCGGAAGCGGACGCGTACGCGATCGCGCTGGAAGTCATGGCCTCGGCCTCGCAGCTGCCTGGCGCGCGCGAGGGAATGGCGGCGTTCCTGGAGAAGCGCAAGCCGGACTGGACGGACTGACCGGGGTCAGCGTCGTTCGTGCAGGAGCAGCAAGGTGTAGGCGGCGACGGTCTGCGCGTCCAGGATCTCGCCGGACGCGATCATCTTCTCCACCTCGTTCCGGCCGAACCAGGCGGTGCGCATGTCCTGCTCCTCCGGTTCCCGCTCCGGCTCGCCCTCGGTCAGGCCGGTGGCCAGGTACACGTGGCCACGCTGGCTGGTCAGGCCGGGGGCGACTTCGAGCAGGCCGATCTCGGTCATGGTCTCCGCCCGCAGCCCGGTCTCCTCGCGTAGCTCGCGGCGGGCCAGCTCGGCGGGCGGCACCTCGGCGAGATCGGGCGCGGTGCCCTGGACGAACTCCCAGCGGCGCGCCCCGACGGGGTAGCGGAACTGCTCGACCAGGTGCATCCGGTCACCCGCCAGCGGGATCACCAGTGCGTAGGTCGGTTTGTCGATCACGCCGTAGATGCCGGGGCTGCCGTCCGCACGGCGGGTGGCGTCCTCGCGCACCGTCATCCAGTTGTTCCGATACACCTCGCGGGTCGCGACACGCTGAACGGGGTCCACCCGTTCAGTATCACCGAGCCTGTCCTACCCTCGGCGGGTGCGTCTCGTGATCGCTCGGTGCCAGGTCGGCTACGCCGGCCGCCTCACCGCCCACCCGCTGCTCGTCAAGTCGGACGGCTCGGTGTCGGTGCATTCCGACGACCGTGGCCACAGGCAGGCCAATCCGGGGTGGAGACACTGGTCTCCAGCCATGAAGCGGATCGGTGCTGCTCTCCACAGGCTCTCTGGGGGATCGATCACGAAGGGATGGGCGCAGTGAGGCTCGTAGTCGCTCGCTGTCAGGTGGACTACATCGGTCGGCTTACCGCGCATCTGCCGATGGCCAACCGAGTGCTCATGGTGAAAGCGGATGGCTCGGTTCTCGTTCATTCGGATGGTGGCTCCTATAAGCCTCTCAATTGGATGTCTCCTCCTTGCTGGCTTATTGAAGATCCGGATATCTGGACGGTGCAGAACAAGGCCGGTGAAAAGCTGGTGATCACGATCGACAAGATCATGCATGACTCGAAGCACGAGCTGGGTGTGGATCCGGGCTTGCAAAAGGATGGCGTCGAAGCACACTTGCAAGAGTTGCTGGCCGAGCACATCAAGACCCTTGGCGACGGTTACACACTGGTCCGCCGCGAGTTTCCGACGGCGATCGGGCCGGTCGACATCATGGCCCGAGACGCTGACGGCGCAAGTGTGGCGGTGGAGATCAAGAGGCGTGGCGAGATCGACGGTGTGGAACAGTTGACGCGTTACCTCGAACTGCTCAATCGTGACCCGCTGCTCGCCCCGGTGCAGGGCGTATTCGCGGCGCAGGTCATCAAGCCCCAAGCCCGCACGCTCGCTCAGGACCGGGGTATCCGGTGCGTGGTGCTGGACTATGACGCCTTGCGCGGTACCGACTCCGACGAGTTCCGCCTGTTCTGACCGACGGATCACGGTGGCCTTGTGTGCTACACGGAGGTCACATTCAATGCGGCAAGATTATGAGCGCCCTCAATGCGGTGACATGTTGTGCTGCCGGTCTGAACGTGCTCAACCGGTGGCTTCGACCAGGATTGGCTCCGTGGTAAAGCGATGCCGGCCAGGGAGCTGCATCCTGGCGGAGCAATGCATCGATGTCCTAAGTCAAACCCCAGCTTCGGGGTTCCATGCCTTGAGGTAGGGCGTGGCGATGGGTGCGTTCTTGACCAGGGCGCTGCGCCACGGCAGTACACCCTCGCGTTGCAACCTGCCGATGACAACGACAGGGTGTACTCCTCGATCATTCGCAACGGTGTTGATCCATTGAGCGCCGATTCGCGAAGGTGGTCTGGGGAGAGGTTGATCGAAAACCCAGCTGGATGCGAGCTCATCTGCCTGGTCCTCGTCACCCAAAGTACGATCGTCCTCGTCGATGAGAGGTTTTCCGTTCTTGGAAACGTCGCCGCGAACTACATGAGCAATCTCGTGTAAAAGGGTGAACAGTACCTTGTCGAGACGTTGACCCCGGCCGGACAGTGCAATGACTGGGCCGGTCCCGTCCGCATAGGACGCACCGGAGATTTTGCTGGATGGGAATGCCTCCACGAACACCAGGCGAACTCCGGCGGCGCCGAATTGTTCCGGTAGGCTCGTGAGGCCGCTTGGGTCGCGAACCAGACGACTTACTTGCCTCGCAAGTTCTTCGAGCATGCGGTGCGAAAAAGTGTGGGATGACCTCTTGGAGGCGACTCTCCGCACGCAGGCGAACCAGCCGTTCTGGGTCGGTGTGAGTGGTTTGTCCTTGTTGGCGCGCCGTGCCGCCATTTGCCATGGGGGTCGTTCGTCGAGGGTTTCGATTCCCATGAGCTGCATGAGCTGCTGGGCCTGGCCGGCAGTGGACGTGGCCGTTATGATTCCGCGCTTGCGCAGTACGGTCATGGGGGCCAACGCGTTGATCTTTGCCCGTGTCTTGACGTCGTCGAGGTCCTCCTGAGTATCCGGATCTAGCCGCTGCTTCCAGAGAAAATAGGAATCCTGCAAGTTGAGCCAAAACTCGGCACTGGTCCCGAATGCTGCTCCGATCTGCGCGGCAGATTTCCGCGTGATCTCCTTCTTGCCCTGAATGATCTCGGAGACAAACTGGGTTGGGCGCCCCAGGATCTCGGCGAACTCGACTTGAGTCCATCCCCGGGCCGCCAGCTCGTCAGCGAGGTGCTCCCCGGCGGGAAACACCTCGGCGAGTGTGGTGTCCATGAGCGATTCCCTAGTGGTAGTCGACGACTTCGATGATGACTGCGATGCGGTCGCCGTTGGTCTTGAATGTGACGATCAGCCGGTATTGGTCGTTGAGGCGCATCGAGTGCTGTCCCGCTCGGTCACCCCGCAACAGTTCCAAGCGAAGGCCGCGAAGCGCGTACAGGTCACGCTCGTCTTTCGCGGCCACGATGCGCTGGACCGTCTTCCGATAGGCCTTGACGACGTCGCGACCCCATCCCTTCGGCGCAAAAGTGGCGTCTTCGGCCAGTCGACGCAGCTTCTCGTCGCTGTACTCGACTCGCAACTTGCCCTCACTTCATCACCCCTGGGCCGAAGCCCCGTGTGAGCATGAAGGCTACCTTTCGTTCTCGGGCGGACCGCCGTCCGGTCTTTGTTAGCTAGTGTACAGGTGTTCACCTCTAAGGTGAAGTGATGAGTATGATCAGGGGTGATAGTGGTTCCCGCTGTCAACCAGCCCGCAGTGAGGAGGTGGGGTGACTGTTCGGGGTGGAGTCGGACGCTTCGTGTCCGGGCAGATACGGGTTGACGGTGTATGCGCCCGGTCCCCAAGGCGGTTCCGGGTTTGTCGTGACGAGACTGTTGGGCAGTCGGCCCGCGCGGCTGCGGACGCTCGGCTTCCTGGGCGGCACCTGTGGTCGTGGCCGAGGAGGCGGTCGCGGTGAGGGCCCGGGCGCGCGCGTCCCCCTAGTGTGTTCGCCGCGCAGATCATCAAACCGCAGACCCGTACGCTCGCCGAGGACCGCGGCATCCGCTGCCGGACCACTCGACTACGACGCCCTGTGTGGTACCGACTCTGACGAGTTCCGCCTGTTCTGAGCTTCCCCCGCCGCTTCGCGCCCCGGCGGCAGCCGCCGCAGCGGTCCGCGATGCCCTCGCCCCTGGATCTGAGCGGCCAATGTGTGCCTGCGACGGCTCATCCACTTGTCGCCCTCTGCGCGGTTCGCCGGGCTGAACCTCCCTCCGACTCTGCCCGAACGGGCATTGCGCTGGATGGCCGACCAGGTTGCATCGCACGTCGGAACGCCCGGTCGGCCACGGGATCGACCACGACCGAACACGTGGTCTGGTCCACCGGATAAATCACAGGTCAGCCATCTGTTGGAAAGTTCCGCAGTGTCGGCGTGACCCCTCGGGAGTCATGCAGTACTGTCCGGTCGGCAGGGACGATGGTGTTTCCTGTGGGAGAATGTTTGATTCGGAGGTGGCCGGGTGCTCGTCCTCGCCGACGCGAACCTGCGGCTCAACGCGAGTCCGATCGACTACATCGAGCTGGCGTTCTATTTCCTGCTGGTGCTGGGCATCGGCTATCTCGCCCGGCGGCAGGTGTCCAGCAGTCTGGACTTCCTGCTCTCCGGCCGCTCACTACCGGCCTGGGTGACCGGCCTCGCGTTCATCTCCGCGAACCTCGGCGCGGTCGAGGTGATGGGCATGTCCGCGAACGGGGTGCTCTACGGCCTGCCGACGGTGCACTACTTCTGGATCGGCGCCATCCCGGCGATGCTGTTCCTCGGCCTGGTGATGATGCCGTTCTACTACGGCTCCAAGGTCCGCAGCGTGCCGGAGTTCATGCGCCGCCGGTTCGGCAAGCCCGCGCACCTGGTCAACGGCATCAGCTTCGCGGCCGCGCAGATCCTGATCGCGGGCGCGAACCTGTTCCTGCTGGCCAGTGTGGTCAACCTACTGCTGGGCTGGCCGCTGTGGGTGTCCATTGTGGTGGCCGCCGCGATCGTGCTCGCCTACACCGCGCTCGGCGGGCTCTCCGCGGCGATCTACAACGAGGTGCTGCAGTTCTTCGTGATCGTGGTGGCGCTGCTGCCGCTCACGATCGTCGGCCTGGTCAAGGTCGGGGGCTGGCAGGGCCTGGTGGACAAGGTCACCCACAGCCCGGGCGGTTCCGCGCAGCTGCACTCCTGGCCCGGTGACAACCTGACCGGCTTCGGCAACAACTTCCTGTCCGTGCTGGGCATCGTGTTCGGTCTCGGCTTCGTGCTCTCCTTCGGCTACTGGACCACGAACTTCGTCGAGGTCCAGCGCGCGATGGCGTCGAAGAGCATGTCCGCCGCGCGGCGCACGCCGATCATCGGCGCGTTCCCGAAGATGCTGGTCCCGTTCATCGTCATCATCCCCGGCATGATCGCCGGTGTGGTGGTGCCGGAGTACTTGCGCGACAAGGGAATCCTGCTCGACGGCGGTACCGCGCCGAGTGGTGTCACGGCGAACAACGCGTTGCTGCTGCTGATGCGGGACCTGCTGCCCAACGGCATCCTCGGCATCGCGATCGCCGGTCTGCTCGCCTCGTTCATGGCCGGTATGGCGGCGAACCTCAGCTCCTTCAACACGGTGTTCACGTACGACATCTGGCAGACGTACGTGAAGAAGGACAAGCCGGACGGTTACTACCTGCGGCTCGGCCGGAGCATCACGGTGGTCGCCACGATTCTGGCCATCGGCACCGCGTTCATCGCGTCGAACTCCTCGAACATCCTGAACTACCTGCAGGATCTGTTCTCCTTCTTCAACGCGCCGCTGTTCGCCACCTTCATCCTCGGCATGTTCTGGAAGCGGATGACCCCGCACGCGGGCTGGAGCGGCCTGGTGTTCGGCACGCTGAGCGCGGTCACCGTGTGGAGCCTTTCGCAGGCCGAGGTCCTGCCGCTGACCGGACAGGGCATCAGCTTCGTGGCCGCCGGTACCGCGTTCGCGGTGGACATCGTGGTCAGTGTGGCGGTCTCGCTGGCCACCCGGCCGAGGGCGGACGCCGAACTCGTGGGGCTGGTCTATTCGCTGACCCCGCGGGATTCCCTCAAACACGACGCGACCGGCGAGAACGCCGGCTGGTACCGCAAGCCGGGCCTGCTGGCCGGCATCGTGCTCGTGATAACCATCGGTCTGAACATCATCTTCTGAGGAGGCCCGCATGACCGAGTCCTCGCGGCCGCGCAAGGCGGGCGCCTTCGACATCCGGCTGATCATCTCGCTGCTGCTCGGCGTCTACGGCGTGGTCCTGACCGTGATGGGCCTGGCCTTCACCTCGGACGCCGACCGGGAGAAGGCGGCCGGGGTGAACATCAACCTGTGGGCCGGGATCGGCCTGCTGGTGGTCACCGCGATGTTCGTGCTGTGGACCGTGCTGCGCCCGCTGACGGTGCCGCAGGCCGCTGCGGAACCGGCCGAATAACCGGGTTGTGGCCACGTCCGGTAGCCCGGCCCGCTAGGTTTCCGGACGTGGTGCACGATCGCCGGCCCGGCCGGTTCCCGAAGCTTTCCGCCCTCGTCGCGGCCGGCGCGCTGGTGGTCTCCGGCTGCGGGCACGGGAGCCTCGGCAAGGAGAACTTCGCCCCCACCACCGTGCCTGCGTCGGCGAGCGTCGCGTCCACGGCGGTGGTGGACGATCCGGCGACTACCGCCGAGGTGCTGCGGAATCTGCAGCCGTGCCAGTTCGTCGGCCCGGAGGCGCTGAAGCAGCTGGGCACGCCGCAAGGGGAACCGGCGCCGTCCGCCGTGCGGTTCGACGTCTGCACTGCTTCGGTGACCGACGCCGGCGGCAAGAACCTCTCGGTGGAGGTTTCCCTCGGCAGGCCGGTGAGCATCACCGCGCAGAAGATCACCGGTCAGGTGGACGGCCTGCCCCGGCTGGAGGCGCCCGGTGCCGGCGCCGAGTCGTGCACGGCCGGTGTGCTCACTTCGCGAAAGCCGGACCTCGGCGTCTTGTTCGCGCTCAACTACCCCGACGGGGACGCCTGCCCGGCGGGGCGCACACTGGCCGCCGAGGCTGCGAAGATCCTGCACCGGACACCGCAGAAGTACGCCCCGGGCGCGGGCAGCCTGGTCACCGCCGATCCGTGCGCGATGCTGGACCCGAGCGTGGTGGACGCCGTGGCCAAGGACGCCAAGCCCGAGGTCACCGGTCTGCACAGCTGCCGATGGGGCACCACCGCGTCGCTGGAAGTGCTGCTGCTGCCGGGGCGCCCGCTGCTGGAGGGCGACGGCTGGCAGAAGGTCGACATCGGCTCGCCCGGCCAGGCCTTCGAGAAACAACGCCCGTCCGGTCCGGGGAGCTGCCAGGTGCACTGGCAGCACCGCCCGTGGCAGCAGGGCTATTTCGAAATCGCCCAGGTGGAGTACCAGAACGGAGCTCCGGGCGCCGATGATCCCTGCGGCCAGGCTGTCCCGGCCGCGAAACAGCTGGCCGCCGAACTGCCCAAGCCGTGAAGGGGCCCTTCACGGACTCAGAGTCCGTGAAGGGCCCCTTCACAGCTTCTTCGCCGGAGCCGTGGAGCCGCTAAGTTGAAGGTTGCCCACCACGTCGACGTGTCGGAGGCTCCGCATGAAGAAGATCATCAACGATCCGGCCACGGTGGTCGCCGAGTCGCTGAGAGGACTCGCCGTCGCCCATGCGGACCTGCTGCGGGTGCGGGACGATCCGGCGCTGGTCGTCCGGGCGGACGCCCCGGTTCCGGGCAAGGTCGCGGTGATCTCGGGCGGCGGTTCCGGCCACGAGCCCCTGCACGGCGGGTTCGTCGGGCCGGGGATGCTCGACGCGGCGGTGCCCGGCGCGGTTTTCACCTCGCCGACGCCGGACGCGGTGCAGGCGGCGCTCGCCGAGACCACCGGCCCGGCCGGTGCGCTGCTGATCGTCAAGAACTACACCGGCGACGTGCTCAACTTCGAGACCGCCGCGGAGCTGGCCGCGGTCGACGACCTCGACGTGCGCAGTGTGGTGATCGACGACGACGTCGCGGTCAAGGACTCGACCTTCACCGCCGGGCGCCGCGGCGTCGGCGGCACGGTGCTGCTGGAGAAGCTCACCGGGGCCGCGGCCGCCCGCGGCGACACGCTGGACGCGGTGGAAGCGCTGGCGCGCAAGGTGATCGGGCAAGTTCGCTCGATCGGGGTCGCGCTCACGGCGCCGACCGTGCCGCATGTCGGCCAGCCCAGTTTCGACCTGGGCCCGGACGAGATCGAGTTCGGTATCGGCATCCACGGGGAGCCGGGTCGCGAGCGGATCCCGGCCGAACCGGCCGACGCGCTGCTGGCCCGGATGGTCGAGGCGGTGGCTTCTGATCTGCCGTTCGCCGCGGGCGACCGGGTGCTGCTGTTCACCAATTCGATGGGCGCCACCCCGCAGCTGGAGCTGTACCTCGCGCACGGCATCGCCGAGCGGCTGCTGGCCGAGCGTGGCATCGTGGTCGAGCGCAGGCTGGTCGGCCCGTACATCACGAGCCTGGAGATGCAGGGCATCAGCCTGACCCTGTTGAAACTGGACGACGAGCTGACGCAGCTGTGGGACGCCCCGGTGCGCACCCCGGCTCTGCGGTGGGGGATCTGATGAGTTGTTCTGCCGAGGGTGTCGCCGCGGCGCTGCGCGAGGCCGCCGAGGTGGTCGCGGAGCACCGCAGTGAGCTGGTGGAGCTGGATCGGGTGATCGGGGACGCGGACCACGGCGAGAACCTGAGCCGGGGCTTCACCGCGATGGTCGCCGTCCTGGAGACGGAGGTGCCGCCGACCCCCGCCGCGGTGCTGAAGCTCGCGGCCACCACGTTGATCTCCAAGGTCGGTGGCGCGGCGGGTCCGTTGTACGGCACGGCTTTCCTGCGTGCGTCGGCGAAGCTCGGTGACGCCGCGGAGCTTGATCCGCCGTTGCTGATCGAAGCGCTGCGTGCCGCGCTGGAAGGCGTGCAGGCGCGGGGCAAGGCGGTCGGCGGGGACGCGACGATGGTCGACGCGCTGATCCCGGCCCTGTCCGCGGCCGAAGGGGCGGCCGGTGGCTCGGTGGCCGAGGTGCTCGCCGCCGCGGCGGAAGGGGCCGATCGCGGCGCGGAGTCCACTGTGGACTTGGTGCCGCGCAAGGGCCGGGCGTCCTATCTCGGCGAGCGGGCGGTGGGGCACATGGACCCGGGCGCGCGCTCGACCGCGTTGCTGCTGCACGCTTTCGCGGAGGCGGCCCGGTGACCGTCGGAATCGTTCTCGTGTCGCACAGCGCGAAACTGGCCGAGGGGCTGGCCGAGCTGGCCGGTCAGATGGCACCCGACGTACGCATCGTGCCCGCCGGCGGGCTGTCCGACGATGGTGGTCTCGGCACCGACTACGACGAAGTCGTGGCCGCCACCCAGCGGGCCGATTCCGGCGACGGCGTGGTCCTGCTCTACGACCTGGGCAGCGCGCAGATGACCGCCGAGCTGGCCGTGGAGTCGCTCGCCGACCCGTCGGCCGCCGTGGTCGCGGATGCGCCGCTGGTGGAAGGTGCCGTGGCGGCGGCTGTGGCTGCCCAGTCGGGCGCGAACCGCAAGGCGGTGGGCGAGGCGGCGGCAGGCGCCGGTCTCGCACCCGACCTGGCGGCCGTCGAAGCCTCCGCGGACGACGGCGGTGAGGAGAAGGCGTTCACGCTGACCAACGACGTCGGCCTGCACGCGCGTCCGGCGGCGGTGCTGGTGCGGAGCCTGGCCGGGTTCGAGGCGGACGTCTCGGTACGGCTGGGCGCGCGCGAAGCGGACGCGCACAGCGTGCTGGCGCTGATGTCGCTGGGTGCGCGGCAGGGGGACCGGATCGTGGTCCGGGCCTGCGGTCCGCAGGCGGCGGAGGTACTCGCCAGGGTGACCGAGCTGGTGGGCACGAACTTCGGCGAGTGATTTCCGGGGCGGGCTCCGGAGAGTATCCCTCCGGAGCCCGCGCTACGGCCTCGTCGTGCTGTCCGAAGTGGACGGGGTGGCTTCGCCCGGCGGCAGGAGCGGGCCGCCCGCCCAGTGCTGGAAGACCAGATTCGTGTGCACGCGGGCGATTTCGTCGCGGGCGGTCAGCTCGTCGAGCACGAGGCGCTGCAGTTCGCCGGCGGAGGCGACGGCGACGTGGGCGAGGAAATCGTCCGGGCCGGTCAGGTGGTAGACCGCGCGGACCTCGGGCAGGCCGAGCAGGTGCCGGACGAACGCGTCGACCAGCGGCCGCCGGTGGGGCCGGACCTGCACGAACAGGAACGCCTCCAGGGGGCGCCCGAGTTTCGCGGCGTCCACGGCCGCGTGCTGGCCGGTGATCACGCCCGTCTCGCGCAGCCGGTTGACCCGGTCGAGGCAGGTGGAGGGCGCGATCCCGACCGCGGCCGCGAGATCCTTGTTGGTGATCCGGGCATCGTTCTGCAGCTGACGCAGGATCTCAAGATCAACCGGACTCAGTTCGACAGAAGCGGTCATGTGCGAACAATATCCGAGACTATTGCCTGATATCCGGTGAAGAGCCGACGATGCGGCTATGACCTCCTTGCTGCACACGCGTGCTGTCCACGCCGGTCGCGACGATCTCGCCGACCTCGGCCTGCACGCCGCCCCGATCGATTTCTCCACCACCTACCCTTCGCGGGACAGTGCCGAGGAGGCCCGGCGGATCGACGCGTTCGCCGCGGGCGAGGACGTCACCGGCATCTACGGCCGGATCGGCAATCCGACGGTCGAGCGGTTCGAACAGGCGCTCGCCGAACTGGAGGGCTTCGACCACGCGGTCGCCTTCGCCAGCGGGATGGCCGCCGTGTCGGCCTGCCTGCTTTCCGCGGTGATGCAAGGGAAACCGCACATCGTCGGCGTCCGCCCGCTCTACGGCGGCACGGACCACCTGCTCACCACCGGACTGCTCGGCACCGAGGTCACCTGGACGGCGGCGGAGGATGTGGCCGGTGCGCTGCGGCCGGACACCGGGCTGGTCTTCGTGGAGAGCCCGGCGAACCCGACCCTGTCCGAACTCGATCTCGCCGCATTGGCGGAAACCTGCGGCGCGGTGCCGGTCCTGGCGGACAACACCTTCGCCACGCCGGTGCTGCAGCGGCCCGGACAGCACGGTGCGCAGCTGGTGCTGCACAGCGCGACGAAGTTCCTCGGCGGTCACGGCGACGTGATGGGTGGCGTGGTCGCCTGCGGTGCCGAGGAAGCCGCCCGCTTGCGGGGCCTGCGGTTCGCGACCGGCGGCGTCCTGCACCCGCTGGCCGGATATCTGTTGCTGCGCGGCCTTTCCACCCTGCCACTGCGGGTGAAAGCCGCCTCGGCGACCGCGGCCGGACTCGTCGAACGGCTTGCCACGCATCCCGCGGTGCACGCCGTGCACTACCCGAAACTGGGTGGCCCGCTCGTCTCCTTCGCAGTGACCGGCGACCCGCACGCGGTGATCGGCGCGGTCCGGCTGATCACTCCCGCGGTGAGTCTCGGCAGCGTCGACACGCTCATCCAGCACCCGGCGTCACTGACGCACCGCATGGTCGCCGAGGACGATCGCACCGGCTCCGGCATCACCGGCGGCCTGCTCCGGCTGTCCGTGGGGCTGGAGGACATCGAGGACCTGTGGCTGGATCTGGACCAGGCGCTGAAATCCTGCTAACCGCCGCAACAGCCGCCTCCGCAGCACCCGCCGGACGGGGCGGGGGCGGCTGAACCGGTGAGCGCGACCGTGGTCAGCAGCTTGACGGTGTCGGTGTGGCCGCCGGGGCACAGCGCGGGCGAGCCGGATTCGCTCATCGGCCGCTGAAGCTCGAACGTCTCGGTGCAGTCGCGGCAGCGGTAGGCGTAGGTGGGCATGCGGTGATTATCGCCGCTCGCGCCCGGCGGTGGGAAGCTGTCAGGGTGGATGTACCTCACTACGCGGATGTTCCGCACCTCGGCCAGGTCGCTCCGTCCCTGCTCGCCGCGCTGGGCGTGTCCGGGGAGGCGCGCACGCTCGAGGTACCCGAGTGCCGCAGCGCCTGCGTACTGCTCGTCGACGGGCTCGGCTGGCAGCTGCTGGCCGAGCACGCGGCCGACGCGCCGGTGCTGACGGAGCTGGCGAAGAGCCCGCTGCGCGTGGGATACCCGTCAACCACGGCGGCCGGCCTCGCGGCCATCGGTACCGGCCTCGCGTCCGGCGAACACGGGATGGTCGGCTATACCTTCGAGGTGCCCGGCGCCGGCGTGCTGAACGCCCTGCGCTGGCGTTCCCATGAGGACGGCAGCGATCTGCGCGGTGCGCTGCCGCCACGCGACGTACAACCGTTGCCCACGACGTTCGAGCGCGCGGCCGCCGCCGGACTCGATGCCGTCGCGGTGTCGTCCGCCCAGTTCGCCGACACGGCGATGACCAAAGCGACGCAGGGCGGCGCGCGGTACGCCGGTGTACACGCGCTCGGCGACCTCGCCGCGCGTACGCTGGAAGTGTTGTCGTCGCGGGCTTTCTGCTACGCCTACCACGGCGAGCTGGACCTCGTCGGGCACCTGTACGGCCCCGGTTCGACCGCGTGGCGAATGCAGCTGCGACAGGTCGACCGTCTCGTGGAGTCGATTGTGGACGGTCTGCCACCCGGTGCTGTGCTAGCCGTCGTCGCCGACCACGGCATGGTGCGTATCGGGGAGAAACTCGACCTCGAAGCCACTCCGGAACTACTCGCCGGCGTACGCGCTTTCGGCGGCGAGGTGCGAGCACGGCACGTGTACACCGAACCGGGCGCCGAAGCCGACGTACGCCAGACATGGCAGACCGTGCTCGGCGAGCGTGCGTGGGTCCGCTCCCGCGACGAGGCGATCGAGGAAGGCTGGTTCGGCACCGTCAGCGACCGCGTACGCCCCCGGATCGGCAACGTGGTCGCTGCGGCGCGTGGGACCTTCGGCATGGTCCGAGAACTCGGGGAGTCGGTCGAATCGTCCCTGCTCGGCCAGCACGGTTCGTTCACCGAGGCGGAACAGCTGGTGCCGCTGGTGCTGGCGGCGGGGTGAGTGACCCCCGTCCCGACGGCCCCGGACAGCCGGTACCGCTGATCCTTGCGACGGACCGAGCCCTTACCGTTGCTCGCGTGCCCCGACGCAACCGCCCCGGCCGGGCCCGCCCCGGACCGGCCGAACGACCGGACCCCGGCGCGGCCAGCGGCTGGGCAAGCACCGAATCGGCGCCGGACGGGGATTGGCTGGTGCGCACCGTCCCCGGCGCGCAGGCGGGCAAGACCTACCGCTGCCCCGGCTGCGATCACGAGATCCGCCCCGGCACTCCGCACCTGGTGACCTGGCCCGCCGACGACACCGGCGGCGTCGCCGACCGCAGGCACTGGCACCGCCCGTGCTGGGCCGCCCGCGCCCGCCGCCGCCCCGGCCGGTGACCTCCTCGTCCGGGAATCCCCACGGCGCCGACACTTCCGGCAGCACACGCCGCTCGTCCGGCGAGCCACGGCCAACGTCCACAATGGACTCAGCTCCGGAGGATGCCTGAGCCGCGGCCGCTCAGCTTACCGCCGGGTGCCCTGCCGGCGCCGCTCACGGCCGCAAACACGGCTCACCGCCGCGCGTCCTGACTGGCGCCGCACGCCGGGCACCCGCGTTCATGCCACACGTTCGGCTGGCTGCCCCTCATCCGGCTCGCGCTGGACACTGGCGCTCCCGGCTCACGCTGGACACTGCCGCTCCCGGCTTACGTCGGACACTGCCGCTCATCCGGCTTACGCCGGACGCTGGCGCTCATCCGGCTCGCGTTGGACATTTGCGTTCATGCCGGATACCCGCCTCACGCCGCTGCCCCGGCCCACGGCCGCACGCCGCCCATTGCCGCGCGCCCTGGCTGGCGCCGCGCGCCGGGCACCCGCGTTCATGCCGTACGTTCGGCTGGCTGCCGCTCATCCGGCTCACGCCGGACACCGCCGCTACCCGCCTCACTGCCGTTCACCCGGCTCACACTGGACACTTTCGCTTACGCCGGATACCCGGCTCACGCTGCTCACCGCGGGTCACGCGGCTGCCCAGCTCACCGCCGCACGCCGCCCACGGCTGCTCGCCGCCGCACCCGAGGCTGACACCAGGCCCATCCCGTTCCACACCCCTCGAAGGTAACTCCCAGGTACGACAGAATTCCGCCATGACCGAACTGCCCCTCCTGCTGCTGCACGCCTTCCCGCTCGACGCCCGGATGTGGGACCAGGTGCGCGCACCACTGGCCGAACGGCTCCGCGTGATCACGCCCGACCAGCGCGGTTTCGGCCGCAGCCCGTTGCCGGAGACCGAACGCGAGCCGGAACTCGGCGACGCCGCCCGCGATGTGCTCGCGTTGCTCGACAAGCTCGGTCTCGACCGGGTGGTGCTCGGCGGCTGCTCGATGGGCAGCTACCTGACGATGGCCCTCCTCCGCCTCGCGCCGGAACGCGTCGGCGGGCTGGTCCTGATCGACACCAAGGCGACCGCCGACACCCCGGAAGCCGCGCAGCACCGGCTCGACCTGGCGACTCGCGCCGAGGCCGAAGGTGTCACCGGCTGGCTGGCCGAGCAGAACCTGCCCGCCCTGCTTGCGGACACCGCAGCACCTGAGGTCGTCGAGCGGGTGCGCGGGCTGATCGACGGCCAGCCGCCGTCCGGCGTCGCCTGGGCCGCCCGCGCGATGCGGAACCGGCCGGACGCCACGGACGTGTTGCGGCAGGCCGAAGTCCCGGCGTTGGTGATCGTCGGCGAGCGGGACGCGCTCACCCCGCTCGACGCCGCGAACACGATGGTCGGGGCGTTGCCGGACCCGACCCTCGCCGTCATCCCGGACGCCGGGCACCTCACCCCGCTCGAAGCCCCTGCGAGCGTCACCGAGGCAATCCTCGGCTGGTACCCGGTCAGCTGAAGTAGGTGCGCAAGGCAGTCTCAGCTTCCGCAGCACGGTGTGGGAAGCGCTCTGCGATGAAGGAACCGCCAAGCGACGGCGAACAGCTCCCGAAGCTGCGTACACGTGGCAAGAACTGCTTCGTCTGCTTCGCCGGGGTACGCGGCCAGCACCTCCGGGCTGCCTTGCTTGGCGAGAATCGCCAGATCCCACTCAAGCGGTCCGCGCCAGGTGTCCTCGAAGTCGAGCCAGCACGGTCCGTCCGCGGTCGCCAGGAGGTTGCCCGGGTGCGCGTCGCCGTGCAGCGGGCGGCCCGGTCCTGACGGGAGATTCTCGGCCAGCCGCAGGGTTTCCGTCCGTATCCGGTCGCTCGCGCCGGGTGGCAGCGTCGCGGTCCGGTCGGCCGTACGCAGCAGCTCGTCCACCGGGCCGCGTGGAGGTAATTCGCCCGGATAGTCACGCAGAGCGTCGTGCACCTGCGCCAGAGATCTTACGGTCTCCCTCACCCCGTGCCGATGGTCCGGATCGTGGCGGGTCCAGTGTCAGAGCGTGACCGGCAGTCCGGCCGCGATATGCGGTCCGGCCGGGGGATCCGTGGTCGGTGAGACGACGCGCACACCACGTTCGGTGAGGTACGTCGACACCGCCACGTCACGCGCGAGCCACGGGGTCGGGTCCGGCCGCAGCAGACGCGTGGTGCCGGGTACCCGTGCCACCACCGGACCCATTCTCACCAGCACGTTCGAGCGTTCGTGGAGGACTGCGGCGCGGTCGGTGGGAAGCCCGAAGCGGCGCCCGGTGGCGACTGCCACGGCGACCGCCGCGGCGGTGTGGGAGCCGGTCATCCGGCGATCCAAGCAGCCGGTGCGAGCGACTGTCGGTGACGAGGGCTACGATCCTCCCCAGCCGCTCGGATCAGGCCAGTCCTGAGCCGGACGACCCGGACGATGACCACCACAAGGCTGCAGTGTTGGAGGCAGGAGTGACGGCCGTAGCCCCGAAGCCGATCGCAACGCGCCCGTATCCCGCGCGCGAGTCGGTAAAGGGTTCGTACCTGCTGCGGTTGTTCCGCACGACGGACCACAAACAGATCGGGATCATGTACCTGGTCACGTCGTTCGCCTTCTTCATGGCGGGCGGCGCGATGGCCATGCTGATCCGCACGGAACTGGCCCGGCCAGGGCAGCAGTTCCTCTCCCAAGAGCAGTACAACCAGCTGTTCACCATGCACGGCACGGTGATGCTGCTGCTCTACGCCACCCCGATCCTGTTCGGGTTCGCGAACTTCATCCTGCCGCTGCAGATCGGCTCGCCGGACGTCGCGTTCCCGCGGCTGAACGCGTTCTCCTACTGGCTGTACCTGTTCGGCGGCTTGATCGTGCTGTCCGGCTTCCTCACCCCGGGCGGCGCGGCCGACTTCGGCTGGTTCGCCTACACGCCGCTCTCGGACGCGATCCACTCGCCCGGCGTCGGCGCCGACCTGTGGATCGCCGGTCTGGCGGTGTCCGGTCTGGGCACCATCCTGGGTGCGGTCAACATGATCACCACCGTGGTCTGCCTGCGCGCGCCCGGCATGACCATGTACCGGATGCCGATCTTCACCTGGAACATCCTGATCACCAGCATCCTGATCCTGCTCGCCTTCCCGATCCTGACCGCGGCCCTGTTCGGGCTGCTGGCGGATCGACATCTGGGCGCGCACGTGTTCGACCCGGCCAATGGCGGGGTGATCCTCTGGCAACACCTGTTCTGGTTCTTCGGCCATCCAGAGGTCTATATCGTCGCGCTACCGTTCTTCGGGATCGTGTCGGAGATCTTCCCGGTTTTCAGCCGCAAACCGGTGTTCGGCTACAAGGGCTTGGTCTTCGCGACGCTGGCGATCGCCGCGCTGTCCGTTGCGGTGTGGGCGCACCACATGTATGCCACCGGCGCCGTGCTGCTGCCCTTCTTCTCCTTCATGACGTTCCTCATCGCGGTGCCGACCGGCGTGAAGTTCTTCAACTGGATCGGCACGATGTGGAAGGGCCAGCTGTCCTTCGAGACGCCGATGATCTTCTCGATGGGCTTCATCGTCACGTTCCTCTTCGGCGGCCTGACCGGCATCCTGCTGGCCGCGCCGGCGATCGACTTCCACGTGTCGGACAGCTACTTCGTGGTGGCGCACTTCCACTACGTGCTCTACGGCACGATCGTGTTCGCGACCTTCGCCGGGATCTACTTCTGGTTCCCGAAGATCACCGGCCGGATGATGGACGAGAAGCTCGGGAAGTGGCACTTCTGGACCACGTTCATCGGCTTCCACGCCACGTTCCTGGTGCAGCACTGGCTCGGTGCCGAGGGCATGCCCCGCCGCTACGCGGACTATCTGGCCAGCGACGGGTTCACCACGCTGAACACGATCTCCACGATCGGCGCGTACATCCTCGGTGCGTCCACGCTGCCGTTCATCTGGAACGTGTTCAAGAGCTACCGCTACGGCGAGATCGTGACCGTCGACGACCCGTGGGGCTACGGCAACTCCCTGGAGTGGGCCACGTCCTGCCCGCCGCCGCGGCACAACTTCACCGAGTTGCCCCGGATCCGCTCCGAGCGTCCGGCGTTCGAGCTGCACTATCCGCACATGGTGGAGCGACTGCACACCGAAGGCGAGATCGGGTTCTTCGGCAAGCCACGCCATGTGGCCGCGCCTTCGCAGAAGCTGGTCGAGGCCACCATGCCCGGTGACCACGACAAGGACAACGCGAGCGAGCGGTAGCCTCGCGGCAGACCTCGAACGAGGCGGGCGTCCCCGCACCCAGGGCCGCCCGCCTTTTTCGTGCCCGGAAAGCTGTGAAGGGTCCCTTCACAGCCGCAGAGTCCAGAGGCCCGGCAAAGTTGGTCGAGGACTCGTGATCGGCAGAGAGAGTCGTGGCTGCCGCGTCATCATCGACGACGCCTGCCCTCTCGATCGATTGCGCCCGGCAACGCACGATGCGGCGGTGTTCGAGACGCGCGACCACCTCGCGCTGTGCGCCAGACCTGTCCCGGGTCTGTGAAGGGGCCCTTCACGGACTCAGAGTCTGTGAAGGGTCCCTTCACGGACCTTCACGGACCTTCACGGACCTCCGCAGTCTGCGCAGGGCCCCACACCGACTTTGCCGACACCTTGGCCGCAGAGTCCGTGAAGGGGCCCTTCACGGACCTTCACCGACCTCCGCGGTCTGCGACGGCGTCTCGGAACCGCCCACAATCGCCCGTTCGTGGAGTGCGGGTGTGAAGCCGGGCACGCGGGCATGCTGCATTCCGGCCGGGAGGGCCAGACTGGTCGGGTCTCGCATCCGCCTTACGAGGGAGAGCTCCCAGTGACCCAGACTCCCGTGCTCATCACCACCACCGGGCCGGACAAGCCGGGTGTTTCGTCCGTGCTGTTCGCCGTGCTGACCCGGCACGACGTGGACGTGCTCGACGTCGAACAGGTGGTGATCCGGGGGCAGCTGGTGCTGGGTGTGCTGGCCGGCGTCTACCGCGATCCGGAGGGGCTGCAGGAGTCCGTGGAACAGGCTATGGCGACCGTCGGGATGGAGGTCGAGGTCCGCATCGGCGACGCGATCGGTGCCGATCCGTTCGCGCTCGGGCGGCGCGATTCCTCGCACGTGCTGGTGGTGCTCGGGCGCCCGGTGACCGCGCGCGCGTTCTCCGAGGTGGCTCGCCGGCTGGCCTCGGTCGGCGCGAACATCGACTCGATCCGCAGCGTCGCCGACTACCCGGTGACCGGCCTGGAGCTGTACGTCTCGGTGCGGGAGGACAGCGAGATCGCCGACGCCGAGCTGCGTTCCGAACTGGCCGACGCGGCCTCCACGGCCGGGATCGACGTTGCGGTGGAGCGGGCGGGCATCACGCGCCGGGCGAAGCGGCTCGTCGTCTTCGACGTGGACTCCACGTTGGTGCAGGGCGAAGTGATCGAGATGCTGGGCGCGCACGCCGGTGTCGAGGAGCAGGTCCGCGAGATCACCGAGGCCGCCATGCGCGGCGAGCTGAACTTCACCGAATCGCTCGAACGCCGGGTGGCGCTGCTGGCCGGGCTGCCGGCCTCGGTGATGGACGAGGTCGCCGCCCAGCTCGAACTCACGCCCGGCGCCCGGACCACGGTGCGCACGCTCAAGCGGATGGGCTTCCGCTGCGGTGTGGTGTCCGGCGGGTTCTCACAGATCATCGAGCACCTGGTGGCGGATCTCGGGCTGGACTTCGCGGCCGCGAACGAACTTGAGGTGGCAGACGGCAAGCTCACCGGCCGGGTGACCGGCGAGGTCGTCGACCGCGCGGGCAAGGCGACCGCGTTGCGCCGGTTCGCCGGGGAGTACGGGGTTCCGCTCGGCGCCTGCGTCGCGGTCGGCGACGGGGCCAACGACATCGACATGCTCGCCGCCGCCGGGATGGGCGTGGCATTCAACGCGAAGCCCGCGCTCAAGGAGGTCGCGGACACCGCGATCTCCCACCCGTATCTGGACGCGGTGCTGTTCGTCCTCGGCGTGACCCGGGCCGAGGTGGAGGCGGCGGACGCGGCGGACGGGCTCGATCTGGTGCGCCAGTGAGCCAGATTCTCGAACCACTGCGCAGCCGTTACGCGTACTGGCTGGGCATGCCCGCGGAGGCGACGTCCGACACTTCCGACGAAGATCCGGACCAGGTGCGCGCGATGCCGATCATCCTGCGCATCGAACGTGCCGAGCCGCCCGGCCGGACCGCGTTGCTGGAGGCGGCTGCCGCGGCTGCGGTCGCGGTCTGCCTGGACGAGCGTTCCGAGGCCGGCGGGGAATGGGCCGAACCCGTCCATTTGTGGCTGGACAATCGGATCCGGAAGGTTTCCCGACGGGCTCGTGGGGCGCATTGGCGAGCGGTGCTCGACTTGCCCGGAGTCACCGTGGAAGTCGGCGGAGCGGAGGTCCGGGCACTGGTGCCGGGGCTGGTTTCCGAAGCGCCGAAAGAGGTTTCCCGGTTGCAGATCTCCGGGAGCGAGCTGCCGATGGATACCCCCGGAGCGGCTCCGGGCAATGTGCCGGTGCTGCTGCTCAATCCCGACGTGGCGATGACTGTCGGGAAGGCCGCCGCTCAGGTCGGGCACGCCACGATGATTCTCGCGTCGCTCCTGCCGGACGAGGCGCTGGGTGCGTGGGCGGCGCGGGGGTATCGGGTGGCGGTGCGGACGCCTTCTTTGGCGCGGTGGAAGGAATTGTGCCCGATCGAGGATCCGGAAGGGGGCTGGCGGAACGATCGGGTGGTGGCGGTGCGCGACGCCGGGTTCACCGAGGTGGAGCCGGGGACCATCACTGTGCTCGCGCAGTATCCGGAGGGCGGGATTTCGGGATGACGCTTGAAGTACGGCGTGCGGGCGAGCACCGGTTCGTCGGGCGCAATGATCGTGGGGCGGAGGTCGTGCTGGGGAGGGCCGGGGCGGAGGGGGCGTTCTCCCCGGTGGAGTTGCTGCAGATCGCGGTGGCGGGGTGTTCTGCAGTGACGGCGGAGGAGCTGATCGTGCGGAGGGTGGGGGAGGACGCGGAGTTCCGGGTGGTGGTGAGTGCGGATCGGCGGGTGGGGGTGGCGGAGCTGGACGGGGTCCGGGTGGTGTTCGAGGTGGATCTGGCGGGAGTGGCGGGGGATGTTCGGGAGGGGATGGTCCGGGCGGTGGAACGTGCGGTGGAGCGGTTGTGCACGGTGCGGAGGACGTTGGTGAAGGGCGTGCCGGTGGTGGAGGAGTTCTCCGGCTCGGAGCGGTGAGCCGGCACCTCGGGACGTCGTAAGGCTGTGAAGGGTCCCTTCACAGCCGCTGAATCCAGGGTGTCGGCAAAGTCGGTGTGGAGGTCTGTGAAGGGGTCCTTCACGGACTCTGAGTCTGTGAAGGGCCCCTTCACAGACCCGAAACCGGTCCGGTGCACGTCACGAGGTGGTCGCACACACCTCAGCATCGCCCGCTGCCGGGTCCCCGACCAACTTTGCCGGAACCCTGGCCGCTGAATCCGTGAAGGGACCCTTCACAGCCGACGGCTCGACGGTGGCGCGGATGAGTGCGGGGGAGAGGGAAAGACCGGTGGGCCGCGAACCGCGTCAGCTTTGCCAGACCACGTAGGCCTGGTCGGCGTCGGTGGTCATGGCTTCGATGAAACGGTCGTTGTCGAAGCCGGGGAGGGTTTGCAGGCGTTCGATCAGGGCGTCGGCCGCGGGGTCGCCACTGGGGATGGCGGTGCCTTTGCCATCGGAGCCGACGAGCATGAAGAAGACGTCCTCGTTCCAGGGGCCGTCGGGGATGACTCTGACCATCACGGACTGCAGCTCCGACCACGTGACGGCCTCTTCGCTGCCATCGGCAAGCGTGCGCCGCACCCCGGTGTCGTCGACACTGACGGTCCGGGATCGTGCGCTGGACGGATCCTGGGTCAACCGGTGCTCCCTGTCGTAAACGTTGCCGATTACCGTACCCGCCGGGTCCTCGCCCCGTCTCATGCGGGCGCGGCCGCGTCCAGTCGCTTCAACGCATCGCGCGCGACCTGCGGGTCCGTGGTCGGCCAGAACGGCGCCAGGGACGCACGCAGGAATCCGCCGTAGCGGGCGGTGGCAAGCCGCGAATCCAGCACCGCGATCACCCCGCGGTCGTCGATCGCGCGGTGCAGCCGGCCGGTGCCCTGCGCGAGCAGCAGTGCGGCATGCGTCGCGGCGACGGTGAGGAAGCCGTTGCCGCCCCTGGCTTCCACGGCGCGCTGCCGGGCCGAAGACACCGGATCGTCCGGCCGCGGGAACGGGATCCGGTCCACCACGACCAGCTGCAGCGACGGACCGGGCACGTCCACGCCCTGCCACAGCGTGAGCGTGCCGAACAGACAGGTCCGCGGGTCCTCGCTGAACTGCCGCACCAGCAGCCCAGTGGCATCGTCGCCCTGGCACAGCACCGGATGGTCGAGCCGTTCGCGCATGGCCGCGCTGGCCTGCTTCGCCGCGCGCATCGAGGAGAACAGCCCGAGCGTACGTCCGCCGGCGGCCTCCACCAGCTCGGCCAGCTCGTCCAAAGTGGACTCGCCGAGGCCGTCGCGGCCCGGTGAGGGCAGGTGCTTGGCCACGTAGAGGATGCCGTTGCGCCGGTGGTCGAACGGCGAGCCGACATCGAGGCCGGTCCACTTCGGCCCGCCGTCCTCGTCCGAGGGGGCTTCCTTGTCGGTCGCCGTGCCGGGCGACTTCTCCACCCGGGCACCGGACGGCGGCAGGCCCCACTGCCGCGCCATGGTGTCGAACGCGCCGCCGAGGGTCAGCGTCGCCGAGGTGAGCACGGTGGTGTGCTGATTGAATACGCGCTCCCGCAGCAGCCCGGCCACGCCGAGCGGGGCGACTTTCAGCGCGGGCGGGCGTGGGTTGGCCGAGTACTTGTCGCCGGTGAGCCACACGACGTCGCGCTGATGTGCCTGATCGTCGGTGTACGCGTCGAGCAGCCGTACCGCGACATCGTGCACCTCCTCCACCAGCGAACGCGCGAGCTTGCGCGCGGTGGCCTCGTCGACGTCTTCCTTGCGGTCGGAGCCCAGCGCGGTGAGGCATTCCTTCGCCGCGTCGCGCACCGCCGGGATCGCGCCCTTCAACGCCTGCGGCAGGGTGTCCAGCCTGCCCGCGGGCAGATCGTCGAGGATCAGCGCCAGGCCGTCGGAGGATTCCAGCAGCCGGTCCGCGATCGCCGCGTCCATCACCCGGCCGCAGCGGCGTGCGGCGGAGGCGGCCATCGCGCTGGTCAGCTCCCCGGTGGCGACGGAGGTGACCCGGTCCACCAGATCGTGGGCCTCGTCGATGATCACGAGATCGTGGTCGGGCAGCACCTGATAGCCCTGGAGCGCGTCGATGGCCAGCAACGCGTGGTTGGTGACCACCACATCGGCCTTGCCCGCCTCGCCACGCGCGCGCTCGGCGAAGCAGTCCGTGCCGATCGGGCAGCGGTTCACGCCGAGGCACTCCCGCGCGGTGACCGAGACCTGCCGCCAGGCCTGATCCGACACCCCGGGCACGAGTTCGTCCCGGTCGCCGGTCTCGGTGTCCGAGGACCACTCGTGCAGCCGGGTGATCTCCTTGCCCATCCGGGAGACCGCGAACGGATCGAACAACTGCGCGTCCTCGGGCTCGTCGGCCGGGCCGGTGTCGAGCCGGTGCAGGCACAGATAATTGCGGCGACCCTTGAGAATCGCGAAGGTCGGCGTGCGGCCGAGCGGTTTCTTCAGCGCCTTGGCCAGCCGCGGCAGATCCCGGTCCACCAGCTGGCGCTGCAGGGCGATGGTGGCGGTCGAGACGACCACCGTGGTGTCCTTCTCCACCGCGTGCCGGATCGCCGGGACCAGGTACGCCAGGGACTTCCCGGTGCCGGTGCCGGCCTGCACGGCGAGATGCTCCCCGGTGCGGATCGCGTGGCCGACGGCATCGGCCATCTTGACCTGGCCGGGGCGCTCGGCGCCGCCGACGGACTCCACTGCGTGGGTCAGGAGTTCGAGGACGCCGGGGAAATCGGTTCGGGCGGGCACAGCCAGACACGATAGCCGTCGTCCCCGACAGGATCACCGCTCCGGCGCGAACGGGCCGTTCGCGCCGGAGCGGCGGAACGCGTCAGTCCTGCTTGCGCAGCCGCGAAACCGCGGCCCACGCCAGCGGCAGCACACCGGCCGCGACGACGATCTTCAGCAGGTCACCGATCAGGAACGGCACCACGCCCTTGCCGAACGCGGTGGCGAAGTCGTAGTGCGCGGCGGCCATCAGCCAGGGCACGCCGAACGCATAAATCACCACATTGCCCAGCGCCATGGTCCCCGCCATGCGCAACGGCGTACGGTCACCACCGCGGCGGGCGAGCGCGCCGACGAGCGCACCGGCGAACGCGAACCCGACGATGTACCCCGCCGAAGCACCCGACAGCCCGGAAGTCGCGCCCTGGAACCACGGCACGCCGGCCGCGCCGACGAGCAAGTACAGCAGCAGCGAAGCGGCGCCACGGCGCATGCCGAGCGTCGCGCCCACCAGCAGCGCGGCGAAGGTCTGGCCGGTCATCGGCACCGGCGTACCCGGCAGCGGGATCACCAGCTGCGCCGCCGCGCCGGTCAGCACGGCGCCCCCGGCCACCAGCGTCAGATCGCGCACGAGTGCGCCAGGCACGAGATCGGCCAGCACCTGGCGGCGGCCGGTGAGGGAAAGCGACGACACGGGACCTCCCACGACGAAAACGGACGTCCAGGCAGGTTAACGCTCGCTAGCCTGACCCGGCGGCACAAGTTGCGTTCCTCACGACGCCACACGTCCGGGTGGTGTAGGGGCGGTGGCGTTTGGCCCCGCCATCGCGCTGCCGATCTCGATGCACGGGCGAAGGGAGAACGATGCGCGCACGGGTCCGTTCGACGGGAACGCTGGTGACGGTGCTGACCGGACTATTGCTGGGTACGGCCGCCCACGCTGCCGAGGTGACCTCCACCGGGTGGGGTTCCGCGGGCAGCCTCGACTTGCTGGTGGACGGCGAGCATGTGGTCACCGGGGAGCTGGCCCGCTGCGACGCCGACGGGCCGTTGTCCGCGCGCAGCGACGGCGGCGTCGCGGGCAACGTCGCGGACTTCGGGTTCGGCGGCTCCACCTGCGGGCGTACGGGTGCGGTGGCCACCGTGCAGGGGGGCGGACAGCGATTCGAGACCGACCTGCTGCGCCGCTGGGGCGGACCCGTGCTGAAGGTCCGCACGTACTCCTCGGGCTGCTCGACCACCGAGTCCGGCAGCACCGGTTCGATGTCTATCGGTGAGGTTTCCGGGCTCACGGTGCCGTCTTCGATCCCCGCGAACTACTCGATCACCATCCCCGGCGGCGAAGCGGGCACAGCAATGGCCACGGTCACGCTGAACGAGACTGTTACGCCACAGCCGGCCGACGGCAGCCTCGTCACGCACGCCATGCACCTGAAGCTATTCCCGCAGGGCGGCCCGGCGAGCGGAGACCTCTACCTCGGCACTGCGGCGTGCAATCCGTACGGCAAGGGCGGTCAGCCGGGCGGCAAGGCGGGTACACCGGAGTAGGCGACGTCCGCTTCGTCGAAGTCCTTCAGCGTCGCGTCCACAGTGGCCCGTGAGCCGCCAACGGTGAGGTCCAGTAGCACGCGTACGCCGAAGCCTGCGCGCGCTGCGTCGAGCGCTGTGGCGCGTACGCAGAAGTCCGTGGCGATGCCGACCACATCGACGTCGGTCACGCTCCGCGCGTGCAGCCACTCTTCGAGCGTCTCGCCAGTACGGGACTTCCCCTCGAAGCCGGAGTACGCGGCTTCGTACTCGCCCTTCGAGAACACCTCCTCGATCGGGACGATGTCGAGTGCCGGATGGAACGAAGCACCGGCCGTGCCCACGACGCAGTGCGGCGGCCAGCTGTGGTTGAAGTCTGGCGTTTCGCTGAAGTGGTCGCCCGGATCGATGTGGTAGTCGCGCGTGGCCACCACGTGCACGTAGCCGCCTGCAGCCACGTGCTGTGAGATGGCTTCGGCGGCTGCCGCCCCACCGGGCAGGCCGAGCGACCCGCCCTCGCAGAAGTCGTTCTGTACGTCCACCACGATCAGCGCGGTTCCCATGGCCTGCTCTCCCTACAGAAGCGTCGTCGGTATCGCGGGCTCGCCGTGGGAGAGCTTCAAACCTTCCCACGGCAGGCTGACCTGCGCACGCCGCAACCGGGCGCGCGCGTCGTCCAGTGTGGGCAGATCCTCCACCGCTTGGCCACCGCGCACCAGGGGTATCTGCAGGTCGCGGTCGTACTCCTCGGCCACCGGACGCTCTCCGGCAGCCGTCCACACGACATCTTCGACCGCGGTGCCGGTGGCCCGGTGCCGCCGTAGCACGTGCTTACGCCCGCCGCGGGACTCCTTGTGCGCACTGCGTTTCGCGACCGGACGGCCGTCCACTTCGACCAGCTTGTAGACCATGCCCGCGGTCGGCGCGCCCGAGCCGGTGACTACCGACGTACCGACGCCGTACGCGTCCACCGGCTCTGCGCGCAACGCTGCGATGGCGTGCTCGTCGAGGTCCCCCGACACGACGATGCGGGTGTCCTTGGCGCCCAGGGAGTCGAGCTGATCACGAGCCTTGCGCGCGAGCGGTCCGACGTCACCGGAGTCGATTCGGATCGCGCCCAGGTCGGTTCCCGCCACGCGTACAGCGGTTTCGATCCCGGCAGTGATGTCGTACGTGTCGACGAGCAACGTGGTGTCCGCGCCCATCTTTTCCACCTGCGCGAGGAACGCTGCTTCTTCGCTGTCATGCAGAAGCATGAAGGCGTGCGCCACGGTGCCACGAGTGGGAATGCCGTAGCGACGGCCGGCTTCGAGATTGGACGTGGTCGCGAAGCCGGCCAGGTACGCGGCCCTTGCCGCGGCGACGGCGGCGTACTCGTGCGTACGTCGTCCGCCCATCTCGATGATCGGCCGTCCGTGCGCGGCGCCCGCCATCCGCGCCGCTGCCGAGGCAATGGCGCTGTCGTGGTTGAGGATCGACAGCGTCAGCGTCTCCAGCACCACTGCTTCGGCGAAGCTGCCGGTGACGGTGAGGATCGGCGAGTCGGGGAAGTACAGTTCGCCTTCGGGGTAACCGTCGATGTCGCCGCTGAACTCGTAGTCCGCCAGCCAGGACAGCGTCGCCGGGTCCACGACAGCGGTCTGTTCGAGCACTGTCAGCTCGGCGTCGGTGAACCGGAAGTCGGCGATCGCGTCGAGCACGCGCGCAGTGCCGGCGACGACGCCGTAGCGCCGTCCGTCCGGCAGTCGCCGCGCGAAGACCTCGAACACGCATGGACGGTCCGCTGTGCCGTCCGAGAGGGCGCTCGCCAGCATGGTCAGCTCGTAGTGGTCGGTGAGCAGCGCCGTGCTGGCGCTGGTGACCGGCTCGGGTGAACCCATGGGATCAGCCTATTCACCCGTACGGCCGGACCTGGCGCGGCGTACCGGGTGACCGCCGTGACACCATGGGGTGCATGTCCACGCCTGTTGCCTCCGAACAGACGCAGGTCGATCCGCTCGGGGCCGCCGTCACCGAATCCGACCAGCCGTGGCGGACCGTCGTGTGGAACGATCCGGTCAACCTCATGTCGTACGTGACGTACGTGTTCCAGAAGCTGTTCGGCTATAGCCGGGACCACGCCACCAAGCTGATGCTCGACGTACACCACAAGGGCCGGGCGATCGTGTCGTCCGGCGCCAAGGAGAAGGTGGAGACCGACGTGGCGAAACTGCAGGCCGCGGGGTTGTGGGCGACCATGGAGCAGCCCTCGTGAAGGCCTGGCGCCGCAAGGGAGAGGTCATCCTCGCCGGGTTCGAGCAGCAGGAGGCCGCGGTGCTGCGCGGCCTGGTCGGGCAGCTGGAGGACATGCTGCGCGCGCGGGGCGAGGAGGCCCCGCAGGACGAGCTGGCAGAGCTGACCGGCATCCGGACCGGCCCCAGTGAGGCACCGGACGACCCGGTGCTCTCCCGGCTGCTGCCGGACTTCCACCGGCTCGACCCGGACAACCCGAGCCGGGACGACCTCGACTCCGCCGCCGCGATGCGCTCCCTGCACGAACCGGAGCTGCTGGAGGCGAAGGTCGGCGTCGCCAAGACCGTGCTCGACACGCTCCCGCGCGACGGCGGCCAGGTGCGGCTGAGCTTCGAGCAGGCCGACGCGTGGCTCGGCGCGCTGAACGACGTACGGCTTGCGCTGGGTACCGCGCTCGACGTCACCGACGACATGCCGGACGAGCTGCCGGACGACGACCCTCGCGCCCCGCACCTCGGCGTCTATCACTGGCTGACCTGGGTGCAGGAGACGCTGATCCAAGCGGTCACCGCGTGAACGCGATCACCGACGTGCCGGGGGTGCTCGTTGGGCACCACCAGCGCCTCGGCGAAGGCTGGGCGACCGGTACGACAGTGGTCCTGGTGCCGGACGGTGCCGTCGGCGCGGTCGATCAGCGTGGCGGTGCCCCCGGTACCCGCGAGACCGACTTGCTGAAGCCGGAGAACCTCGTACAGCGGGTGAACGCGGTCTGCCTGTCCGGTGGAAGCGCGTACGGCCTCGCTGCGGCCGACGGTGTGATGCGCTGGCTCAGCGAGCGCAACCTGGGTTTCCCTGTCGGCGAGCAGCCGCACGAAGTCGTGCCGATCGTGCCTGGAGCGGTGCTGTTCGATCTTCCGCGTAGCGAGTGGGGGAATCGCCCGGACGCCGGCTTCGGTTACGCGGCCTGCGAAGCCGCCACGACGACCGTCGCGCAGGGCACCGTCGGCGCCGGCAGCGGCGCCGTCGTCGGCTCGCTCAAAGGCGGAATCGGTACCGCGAGCGAGCGGGTCGGCGAGGTGACGGTCGGCGCGATCGCCGCAGTGAACGCAGCCGGTGAGGCAGTGGACTTCAAGACCGGCCGGGCCTTCGCCGCGGACCACGAGGTGGACGGCGAGTTCGGCGTCCGCTGGCCGGACCGGCTTGGCGCCGTACATGGGCAGCGCACCGACCTGAACACCACAGTAGGCGTCGTGGCCTGCGACGCGGCCCTTTCGAAGGGCGAAGCACGCCGTCTCACCGTGTCCGCCCAGGACGGCCTGGCGCGCGCGGTCCGGCCGGCGCACAGCATGTTCGACGGGGACACGGTGTACGCGCTGGCCACCGGTACACGCGAGCTGCCGCAACAGTCCGGTTCCTTCGCGAGCGCCGCACGCGCGGGCGCGTTGGACGCGCTGTGCGCGGCCGCCGCACGGGTCTTCGCCCGCGCGATGGTGCACGGCCTCCTCGCCGCGACGGCAGCCGGGGGAGTAGCCGCCTATCGCGACGTATGGCCGGAGGCCTTCGGCCCTTCGTGACCGGTTTGGAGGTGGCGTGCGCCACTTCTCGCCATGTGGACAGCCTAGGTCCACGACCTAAGATGTCGGTGTGCTCCGGATCCGCCGTGAACTCGTCGACCAGATCGTCGCCCACGCCCGTCGTGATCACCCCGACGAGGCGTGCGGGGTGATCGCCGGCCCGGTGGGGTCCGATCGGCCGGAACGGTTCGTGCCGATGCTGAACTCGGCCCGTTCGCCCACGTTCTACCAGTTCGACTCCGGCGAGCAGCTCAAGCTGTACCGGGAGATGGACGCGAACGACGAGGCGCCGGTGGTGATCTATCACTCGCACACCGCGACCGAGGCCTACCCCTCGCGCACCGACGCGAACATCGCCGGCGAGCCGGAGGCGCACTACGTGCTCGTCTCCACCAAGGATCCCGATTCGCACGAGTTCCGCTCGTACCGGATCGTGGACGCCGAGATCACCGAGGAACCGGTCGAGATCCTCGACTGAGCTGCCGGAATAAGTGCGGCGTCGGCAGCGTCGAGCCCAAGGCGTCCGCGAGAAAAACCCACCGGAGGTAGAAACCCATGGCCGTGACCGTCTCCATCCCGACCATCCTGCGTACGCACACCGGCGGCGAGAAGTCCGTCGCAGCGGCGGGCAAGACCGTCCTCGAGGTGATAGACGACGTCGAGTCGCGCCACGCCGGGATCAAGGCGCGCCTGGTCAAGGAGGAGAAGCTGCACCGCTTCATCAACGTGTACGTCAACGACGAGGACGTACGCTTCGCCGGTGGTCTCGAGGCGGAGGTGAAGGACGGCGACACGCTCACCATCCTGCCCGCCGTGGCCGGCGGCGCGCGCTGAGCCGATGGCCCGTTACGAGTCGCTTCT
Organism: Amycolatopsis sulphurea; assembly: GCF_002564045.1. Taxonomy (NCBI): domain Bacteria; kingdom Bacillati; phylum Actinomycetota; class Actinomycetes; order Pseudonocardiales; family Pseudonocardiaceae; genus Amycolatopsis; species Amycolatopsis sulphurea. The sequence goes on from NZ_PDJK01000002.1 coordinate 3,974,703, forward strand.
CGACGCGCTCGGCGGCACCCCGCTCGTCGGGCTGCCGCGGCTGTCGCCGACGCACGACGTGCGGCTGTGGGCGAAGCTCGAGGACCGCAACCCGACCGGCTCGATCAAGGACCGCCCCGCGCTGGCCATGATCGAGGCGGCCGAAAAGGAAGGCCGGCTCCGGCGCGGGTCCACCATCCTGGAGCCGACCTCGGGCAACACCGGGATCTCGCTCGCCATGGCCGCCAAGCTCAAGGGCTACGGCCTGGTGTGCGTGATGCCGGAGAACACGTCTAGCGAACGCAAGCAGCTGTTGCAGGCGTACGGCGCGCGGATCGTGTTCTCGCCGGCCGCAGGCGGTTCGAACGAAGCGGTGCGGCGAGCCAAGGAGCTGTCCGAGCAGAACCCGGACTGGGTGATGCTCTACCAGTACGGCAACCCCGCCAACGCCGATGCGCACTACCGTGGCACCGGCCCGGAGCTGCTGAAGGACTTGCCGACGCTCACTCACTTCGTCGGCGGTCTCGGCACCACCGGCACGCTCGTGGGCGTGGGCCGGTACCTACATGAGGCGAAGCCGGACGTACAGATCATCGCGGCCGAGCCGCGGTACGGCGAACTCGTGTACGGGCTGCGAAACCTCGACGAAGGCTTCGTACCCGAGCTGTACGACCCCACCGTGCTGAACGGCCGCTACTCCGTCGGCGCGTACGACGCGCTTCGCCGCACGCGCGACCTGCTGGAGCACGAAGGCATCTTCGCCGGCATCTCGACCGGCGCGGTGCTGCACGCGGCACTCGCGGTAGCTGAGAAGGCCGCAGCGAAAGGCGAAAAAGCCGACGTTGCCTTCGTCGTCGCAGACGGGGGCTGGAAGTACCTCTCCACCGGCGCGTACGCAGGCTCGCTGGACGAAGCAGCCGAGCGCCTCGACGGCCAGCTCTGGGCCTGAGCGACAGCCCGTCGCGGCCGCTGATGGCCGTGACGGGCGCTTAAGCCGGGACCCACCCCAGGGATCAGGGATTTCACCCGAGGCGGGATACACCGGACGCGTCGTAACCTGGAGGCGTGAGCACATTGCCTCCCCTTCCGACGCCGCCCACGGGTGGTGGTGCGAATCAGGCCACGGATGTGGCGAAGCGAATCCTGCCGCCGAATCCGAAGGCCGCGGCGTTCGTTGCGCTTGGCTTCACTTTGGTGCTCTACCTGGTGGAGCTGGCCGATGTGATTCTGCCGGGGGATCTGGACCACGCCGGGATCGTGTCGCGGCAGGCCGGCGGGCTCGACGGCGTCCTCTGGGCGCCGCTGCTGCACGCCGGCTGGTCGCACCTGTTCTCCAACACGGTGCCGGTGCTGGTGTTCTCGTTCCTCGCGATGGCAGCGGGCATCGGCCGCTGGGTGGTGGTCACCGCGATCATCTGGCTGGTGTCCGGGCTCGGCGTATGGCTCGTGGGGCCGGCCGATACCTACACCGTCGGGGCTTCCGGGCTCGCCTTCGGCTGGCTGGCCTACCTGCTGGTGCGGGGATTGTTCCACCGCTCGATGCCCCAGATCCTGGTCGCCGTGGTGCTGCTCGGGGTGTGGAGCGGGATGCTGTGGGGTCTGTTGCCGGGCGATCCGGGCGTCTCCTGGCAGGGGCATTTGTTCGGCGCGCTCGCCGGGGTCCTGGCGGCGTGGCTGACTTCACGTGGGGAGCGGGGTAAAGCGACGAAGGCGCTTCCGGCGTCTCCCGGTAACCTCGGGGCGTGAGTTTCCCCGACGCGCCGATCGGTGTCTTCGATTCCGGCGTCGGTGGTCTCACCGTCGCGCGCTCGATCCTTGAGCTGCTGCCTGCCGAGAAGCTGCGCTACGTCGGTGACACCGCCCGCAACCCATACGGCCCGCTGCCCATTGCCACAGCACGCGCGTACGCGCTCGAAGCGCTCGACAGTCTCGTCGAGAGTGGCGTGAAAGCGTTGGTGATCGCGTGCAACACGGCTTCGGCAGCGTGCTTGCGTGACGCGCGCGAGCGCTACGACGTGCCAGTGGTGGAGGTCGTGTTGCCTGCCGCGCGGAGGGCTGCGGTGGCCACACACAGTGGGCGCGTAGGCGTGATCGGCACCGAGGGCACTGTGCGTTCGAGAGCGTATGACGACGCCTTCGCGGCAGCTCCGGACGTACAGCTCACCAGTGTGGCTTGCCCACGCTTCGTCGACTTCGTCGAGCGCGGCATCACGTCGGGGCGGCAGATCCTCGGGCTCGCGCAGGGATACCTGCAGCCGTTGCTCGAAGCCGAGGTCGACACGCTCGTACTCGGGTGTACGCACTATCCGCTGCTGTCCGGCGTGCTGCAGATCGTCATGGGCCAGGACGTCACCCTGGTTTCGAGTGCCGACGAGACCGCGAAGGATCTTTACCGTGTGCTCACCGAGCGCGAGCTGCTCGTGGAACGAGCCGGCGCGCCGCAACACGAGTTCGTCGCGACCGGTTCGCCGGAACCGTTCACCAGGCTGGCGCAGCGGTTCATGGGTTTCGCGCCCGGTGTGCTGGCCCCGGCCAGCGCGTGACGGCGGAGTTAGGGTGTCGGGGTGCGACTGACGATCCTCGGGTGCTCCGGCAGCGTCCCCGGGCCGAATGCCGCCGCGTCCGGGTACTTGCTGGAGGCGGAGGGTTTCCGGCTCGGGCTCGAACTCGGGAACGGGGCGTTCGCTCAGCTCCAGACCGTGCTCGATCCGTTCGAACTGGACGCGCTTCTCCTGTCGCACTTGCATTCCGACCATTGCGCAGACGTCAATGCGCTCACCGTGCTGCGGCGCTACCACCCGGCACCGCCGTACCCGGCCCGGCCGCGGCGGTTGCCGGTGTACGCGCCGCCGGACGCTCCGTCGCGTCTCGGGCATCTGTACGCGGCCGACCCTGCTGAACGAGCGTCCGTGGATCTGTCGGACGTGTACGAGTTCCATGCGCTGCGCGAAGAGACTGTGGTGATCGGGCCGTTCGACGTCACGGCAGTAGCGGTGTATCACCCGACGCCGGCGTTCGGCCTTCGCATCACGTACGGCGGCAGCATTCTTGCGTACACCGGTGATACCGGGAAGTGTCGCGTACTCGGCGAGCTGGCCGATGGCGTCGACGTACTGCTTTCTGAAGCGTCTTGGACGGATGGTGAGAACCGGCCCAAGGGCGTGCACCTTTCCGGTAAAGAAGCCGGTGAGCTGGCCAAGGAAGCCGGGGTCGGGCGGTTGCTGCTCACCCACATCGCGCCGTGGACCGACCGGCAGGCGGTGCTCGCCGAGGCGCGGGCGGTCTTTCCCGAAGCCGAGCTGGTGAGCCAGGGCGCGGTCTACGAGATCTGATCGCGGTTCTGCCGGGGGAAGGGCCTACAGTGCATCCCGTGGCGAGAAAAGACGGCAGGACCGACGACCAGCTCCGCGAGATCAAGATCACCCGTGGGTTCCAGAAGTGGCCGGCCGGTTCGGTGCTCATCGAGTTCGGCAACACCCGCGTGCTGTGCGCGGCCAGCGTCACCGAGGGCGTGCCGCGCTGGCGGGCCGGCTCCGGGCTGGGCTGGGTGACCGCGGAGTACGCGATGCTGCCCTCGGCGACCAACACCCGCAGCGACCGCGAGTCGGTGAAGGGCCGCATCGGCGGGCGTACGCACGAGATTTCCCGGCTCATCGGCCGTTCGCTGCGGGCCTGCATCGACCTGGCCGCCCTCGGCGAGAACACGATCGTGATCGACTGCGACGTGATCCAGGCCGACGGCGGCACCCGCACCGCGGCCGTGACCGGTGGCTACGTGGCGCTGGCCGACGCGATCACCTGGCTGGCCGCGGCGAACCGGCTGAACGACCCGAAGCCCCTGTCGGCTTCCGTGGCCGCCGTAAGCGTCGGCGTGGTCGATGGCCGTGTACGCCTGGACCTCCCGTACGAGGAGGACGCGCGCGCGGAGGTGGACATGAACGTGGTCGCCACCGATGCCGGCACCCTGATCGAGGTGCAGGGCACCGGCGAGGGCGCCACCTTCGCCCGGTCCACCTTGGACACCATGCTGGACCTGGCGCAGGCTGGCTGCGCGGAGCTGACCGTCAAGCAGAACGAGGCGCTCGCCCTGCCCTATCCCGGTGAACTGCCCGAACCCCGGCCGGACAAGAAGAAGGGTGCGAAATGACCCGGGTCCTGCTGGCCACCCGCAATCAGAAGAAACTCGGTGAACTGCGCCGGATCCTGGCCGCCGAGGGCGTCGCCGGAATCGAGATCGTCGGATTGGCCGACATTCCGGAATTCCCGGAGGCCCCGGAAACCGCCCCTGATTTCGAAGGCAATGCGGTGGCCAAGGCCAGGGACGCAGTGGCGGCCACCGGCCTGCCCGCCATTGCCGATGATTCCGGCCTGGCCGTCGATGCGTTGAACGGAATGCCCGGTGTCCTCTCCGCCCGCTGGTCCGGAAAACACGGAGACGACGAAGCGAACCTGGACCTGGTGCTGGCCCAGCTGACCGACACTCCCGCCGCCCGCCGCGGCGCCGCCTTCGTCTGCGCCGCCGCCCTGGTCACCCCCACCGGCAAGGAAACCGTCGTCCGAGCCGAATGGCGCGGCACCCTGACCACGGAGAAACGGGGCACCAACGGCTTCGGCTACGACCCCATCTTCACCCCCGACGGCAAGGACAAAACCTCGGCAGAACTCCACCCCGCCGAAAAGGACGAACAATCCCACCGAGGCAAAGCCCTACGCGCTTTACTCCCGGAAATAGCAAAACTGGCCATCGCATAACCCACACACAAGCGCGCCACCTCACACCGCCAGCGCACCCCGATCCGAAGCCTCCACACGGGCTGGAGCAGCTTGTCAAGGTACTCTTTCCCGTCTTGACAAGCTGCTCCAGCCCGTAGTCACAATCCCACTTCGGGGTGCCCGGTCCGCGGATCCGGCCTCCACGCCTCCCCGCTGAAGGCTGTGAAGGGCCCCTTCACAGCACCCACCGGAGTGGAGAAGGTGCGCCCCCGCGGCGGGTCAGGAGGCGAGCCCGAGATCCCGGATCAGCTTGGCGACGTGGCCGGTCGCGCGGACGTTGTAGAGCGCCTTGGCGATCTTGCCCTCCGCGTCGATGACGAAGGTCGAGCGGATCACGCCCTGCACGATGCGGCCGTAGTTCTTCTTCTCGCCGAACGCGCCCCACGCGGTGAGCACCTGCTTGTCCGGATCGGACAGCAGCGGGAAGGTCAGCCCCTCGGCCTCGACGAATTTGGCGAGCTTCTCCGGCTTGTCCGGGGAAATGCCGAGCACCTGGAAGCCGGCGTCGTTCAGCTCGGCGAGGCGGTCGCGGAAGTCGCAGGCCTGCTTCGTGCAGCCGGGCGTGCCCGCGGCCGGGTAGAAATACACCACCACGGACTCGCCGCGGAAGTCGCTCAGCGAGACGTCCTTGCCCGTGCTGTCGGGCAGGGTGAAGCCGGGGGCGGGGTCGCCGGGAGAAAGTCGCTCGGTCATGAGCGCAGCGTAATTCAGGCGGTGCCGCCGTAGGAGACCACGGCGGGTTCGCTCGCGCTCGGCCGCAGCCACAGCTCCAGCCGGGCAGCCTGCGCGGGCACCGCGAACGCGATGGTGAACTGGGCCGAGCGGCCGGGCAGCAGGTCCTTGCCCGCGTCCGTGATCCCGCCGAGGCCCTGGGTGGCGTCCACGACCTGCTTGGCCTGCTGCCCGCCGATGGCCGCGGTGATCGCCAGCCCGGAGAGGCGGTAGGTGTCCGAGCCGTCGTTGCGCACTTCGACGGCGAACGACGCGGCGCGCGGGCTGCGCGGGTAGGCCGCCGCGCTCGGCTGGAACGAGCCCGGCGCGGACACCGAGACGGTGATCCCGCTGGTGAACCGGTGCTCGGCGCCGAACTGCAGCTCGCCGGCGACCGGTGCGGTGGCGGGCTTGGCGGGCGCCCCGGCCGAGCCGCCGGAATCCGTGCCGAACGCGGCGGTGCTCTCCCGGACGTCGACCCCGCAGGCCGTCGCCAGGCACAGCAGGCAGGCGGACAGCAACAGCTTCGGGGTGCGCGGGGGCGCCATCGCGGTTTACTCCAGTCGGGGTGGGGCGGGGAGTCCGTTCGGATCAATCGCCGGACGAACCCGGTCCACTCTGACCGCACTCGCAGCTGCACGGGCGGGAAGACGCGGACCTGGTGTACAGCCGTGGCCGATCCGTGATCGAAGAAGCACTGGGCGTGACAGTCGTCACTGAAGTGCAACTCAGACGGCGAACGCGAACAACAGGATGAATACTGCGACGCCCCCGCCCCAGGCGACGATCAGCCAGCCGAAATCACGGACCGGGTCGACCGCCCGGCTCTCCTCACCCGGGACGTACACCCCGCGGTTCTCGAACCAATCCGCGCAGGTGCGCAGGAGGTGCAGGGGATTACGTGACGGCACGGGGCACCTCCCTGGTCTGGCTGCGGCCCCAGCCTACGGGCAGGGCCGATGAGCGCGCTCGCGACTGACCCGGGGAGGTGAAGACCGCGTGCCGATTGCTTCACGACCGTCGATCTGCGCTGGTCAGCGTCATGATCGCCAACTCGGGGCAAGTATTCCTTGACTTGAATATTCTCTGTGGTGAATACTACTTCCCATGGAACGGATCGCTGCCGCACTCGGGGATGCCGCCCGGTGGCGGCTGGTGGAGTTGCTCGCCGAGCGGCCCCGCACGGTCGGCGAGCTGGCCGAGCTGGCCGGCCTGCGGCAGCCGCAGGCGACGAAGCATCTGCAGACCCTTGCGCGGGCCGGGCTGGTCGCGGTTTTCCCGCTCGGCCAGCGGCGGGTCTACGCCGCCGAGGCCGGCCCGTTGGGGCAGCTCGCGCGACGGGTGCAGGAAATGGTGCAGGCCATCGCCGAACAGGAAGGGGACCGTGACGTCCTCGGCCGGTATCGGGCCGCCATCGAGGCGGAAACCGTTGCGGCAGCAGGAGATCGGTGGGCGGACGGACGTTCCTTCACGTTTCGGCGTTCGCTGGATGCGTCGCCGGAAGCCGTCTGGCAGCAGTGGATCGAGCCGGAGCGTCTGGCGCGCTGGTGGGCTCCTCCGTCGATGACGGTCGCCGAGTGCGTGCTCGAACCCCGGCCGGGTGGCCGGGCGGTGCTCGAATACCGCGACAGCGACGGGCGGTACCGCTCCGAAGGAACGGTCCACGCCGCGACGGAACCCGCTCAGCTCGCGTTCGAGCTGTCGGTGCTGGACGCGGCCGGCGTGGCCTTCTTCACCGGCCACTACGACATGACGCTGACCGCGGTGCCCGGCGGGACCCGGCTGCAGCTGGACCTGCGCATTACCGACCTCACCGTCGAGGCGGTGCCGTTCATCGCCGGGATCGAAACCGGCTGGGAACAAGTGCTCGACAATCTCGCCGCCGTTATCGGGGGCGCTCTGGGAAAGGAAGAGAAATGACCACGACCCGAAGAATCACCGCGAACCTGAGCCTCACCCTTGACGGCCGCTACCACGGTCCCGGCGGCCCCGCCGACCTGAGCGCGATCGTGCCGTATGCGGTCAGCGAAACCGGCCGCAACCACCTCACGCGCATCTGGCAGCAGGCGACCACGGCCCTGCTCGGCCGGGGCAACGCGGAGGGATTCGTCGGCTACTGGTCGGCCGTCGCGGACGACGAGACGGCCGATCCCCGTGATCGTGGATACGCGAAATGGCTGACCAGCGTGGAAAAAGTCGTCCTGTCGACCACCTGGACCGAGCCGCCGTGGGAACACACTCTCGTGCGGAACGCCCCCGCCGCCGACGTCGTTGCCGAGCTGAAGGCGGTGGGGGAGGGTGACATCCTGGTGAACAGCAGCGTCAGCGTGCTCAAACCGCTGCTCTCCGCGGATCTGGTCGACCGGCTGTACCTGATGATCTGCCCGGAAATCGCCGGCAGTGGCGCGCGATTGTTCGAGGACGGCCTGCCGGGCACCAGGTGGACGCTCGCCGACAAGGAAATCGGTGATCTGGGCGAACTCTCGCTGGTCTACGACCGCGTGCGCTGAGGGTCAGTTCCGGTAGCGGAACAGGATCCGTCCGCGGTCGAGGTCGTACGGGCTGATCTCCACGAGGACCCGGTCGAAGGGCAGGATCTTGATGTAATTCTTCCGGATCTTCCCGCTGATGTGCGCGAGTACGTGGTGCCCGTTCTCCAGTTTCACCCGGAAGGTGGCGTTGCGAAGGCATTCGGTGACCGTGCCCTCGACTTCGATTCCTCCGGATTTTCCGGCCATGGAGGGTTATTCAGGCAGCCGCATAGAAGTGCAGAGCGATTACCGTTGAGATGGTTTCCGCGAAGGTCTCAATGGGCCGTCGGTAGTCGGCGTGCAGGATCCTCCAGGTTTTGACGTTGGCGATGGTCTGCTCGATGACGTAGCGAATCTTGTTGATCTGGGTGTTGAATTCCTTCTCCCAGTCCAAGAGCTTGCGGTGCTTCGGCTTCTTGATCGGGGTGAGCATATAATTTCCCACGTATCCTTTGTCGCCCATCCAGTTGTCCGGATTCAGAGTCAGAAGCGCCCCGGATTCCTTCAGGCAGTACGTGTCGTGCCGGCGTCCTTCGATGGGATCGGAGATCCACGCGAGTCGTCCGTCAAGGGTGCAAGCGATCTGTACGTTCATGCCGGTCGTCTTGTGCTTGCCGGAGTACAGCTCCGGGCGATCGGCCCATGACCAGCACGGCAGCAGGGTTCCGTCCACGATGTACTGCGTCTGGTCGTCCAATTCGTCCGCCGTCGGCACGAACTTCCTGAGAACACGTTCTATCAGAGGCGTCATTCCGGTGATCGCACGACTGATTGTCGGTTGAGATACCTCGTACGCTTCCGCCAGTTCGGCCTGAACCCGATTGCATCGCATGTATGTCAGCGCGATCACCGCCGAGTTGAACAGGCCCAGAATCGGTGGCCACCTACGCTGCTCAGCTGTGGTATCCATGTCGACCAACCCGCACAGGTCGGTGATCTGCTCGATGGTAAGTCCAGTGGTATGATACATGTTAGGCGGTCCGTTTTTGTGAGTACTGAGTGTGGAAACCCAATTCTCTCAATAAACGGGCCGCCGTTCATGTTGACACGCCGGAAACGGCAATCTCAGGTGCCGTGAATAAGCCTCATGATGTTTCCTTTCGGTCAGGCGTTCGGTGTTCCGGGGAGAACCAGCTCAAGCGTGCTGGAATTCCACTGGGCACCGATGCCTTCGAATAATGTGCGTGCCGCTTCGCCGGATTCGTCGGCTTCCGCCGAAGCGGTGGTGATTCCGGCGTGATACAGGGCGCCGAATACGGACGCGAGCAATGCCCGGCCGGTACCACGCCGCCGTTGCCCGGCCCGGACCGCGACCAGCCCGATGCGCGGTTGCCGGAGCGGGACCACCCGCACCAGCCCGACATACTCCTCGCCGAGCGCGGCGACGCAGTACTTCAGCGGGTCGACCAACGGTGTCCCGTCCGCCCGCGCGAGAACCTCGGCGGGCATGGAATCCCACCCCGCAGTCGCTTCGACCTCGGCCCGAATCGCTTGATACGCCGCACGAAGCGCCGTTTCCCGCGCGGTTCCGGCGGGCAGGATCCGCACGCCATCCGGCGGGACGACCGAGTCAAGACCGGTGCTCCGTGGATCCGTGGCTATGCGGTATTCCCGCTTCCGTCGGTGGACGGAGAACCCGGCCTGCCGCCAGTTCGCATGTGATTCCGCATCGGCTTCGGGAAGGACGGTGTACAGCGGCCTGGGCAATTCCGCCTTCGCCACTTCGACGAGCTGTTCGAAAACCTCGTCATGCCAGGAATCGATGCCCAGAAACAGCCGCCCGTCCGGCCGAGGACAAACCTCCGCACGCCCGACGACGCGATCGCCGTCCACCGCATGCCATTGCCGATCCGCGACGCGGGTGAACACCACGGCGCCGCGGCCGGAATCGAGATACGCCGAATTCATTTACCGGTGCCTTTCGAGAGAGCCTGCTACGGCGCTCCCGGCGACACCTACTTCATCGCCCGTCCGTGGCGGCGAAGGGGAGCACCCATATCGATGCACGCATGGGACTCACCTCCTCGGTCCAGGCCACGGTCGCCGGAAGGCTAACCGGGCTGTGGTCCCCGGGTCCACCGGTTTCCGGCTCCGGGACCAGGCCTGCCCGAGCCCGGATGTTTCCGGACTCGGTGGCTGTGAGGCGGCCCGACCGCTCGAGGGGGAGGGAACGGCCGGGCCGTGAGGTAATCGTACAGCCCGCCGTCACCCGGCTTCCGCGCAGCGCCGACTTCGGCGCGTTGACCTCCGATTCGGTGATCTTGCCACCGAGGTACGCGCTACGCCGTCATGCTTGGTTTCGCCGGGGAAGAGAGTCAACCGGACGCTGGGTTCGGGCGTGGCAGGTGCATGACGACCAAGGCGCCAAGCGAGTCGAGCGACGACTTCTGGGAGACCCTGCCGTCCGCCGCTGTGACCTTCGCGCACCTGCAGCGAAACCGCCGTTGCCACCCGTTCGGCAGAGGGCCTTCGCGGTCGACATGGCGCTCCACCTGACGATCGCGATCGTCGTCACGACGAAGCTCGCCTTGCCGATCTGGGCCTCGCTGGTCGGGACGTACATTGTGGTGTCGTTCATCCACCGGGTCCTGCTCCAGTGGTGGTGGGGCGCCACGATCGGCCGGGCACTCTTCGGCCCGCGCAACGCGGTGCCGGTGACGGGCGCGAAGCCGACCTTCGGTGCGCAACTCAAAGTGTGGCTTGTCCTGGGTACTTCGCCGTCATCGGCGGGGCCGGAGCCTAGGCTCCGGCCCCGCCGATGGCCCGCTGGCCGTGTCGACGCGGTGGGGCCGGAGAGACTCGAACTCTCACTGGCACGGACCTAAACCGTGTGCCTCTGCCAATTGGGCTACGGCCCCCGCGAACCTGTGGTGGATCGTAGCGCGCGCCACGTTCGTGGGTGCTCGGCGTGGCCGGTGGCCGGGACGGGGGTGCCGTCCTCTACCGTGGGCGTTTGTCAGTCCGATCCGGCGAGGAGGGCACGTGGCTCGCGATCCCGAGACCATCGAGCGTGAGATCGAGCAGGCCAGGACCGCTCTGGTCGCGACGCTCGATCAGCTGGGCACCAAGGCCAACCCGCAGAAGCTCGCCGACGCGGCGAAGGACGGTGTGCGCGCCAAGCTGGACGACCCGAAGATCAAGTATCCGCTGATCGGGTTCGGCGCGCTGGTCGTCGCACTGCTGGTTCGCAAGCTCTTCCGCTGACCCGCCCCCAGTCGGATCTCGCCACCGGCTCGGTGGCTCCCCGGCCGCTGGGGCTGATCAGCGCGGACAGGTGTTCGCGCGGCGGTAGGGTTCGCCCAAGTGGGTGAAGACTGCGCCCTCGGCGGGGCTGTGTGGGTGGTTCCGTCGAATGTACGAACGTTCCGGGCCTGTTGTCACGCTGGGTTGCGGCAATGGTGCTGTTCACGCGGCCGGGTATCACACATCCGGCCGTCACTCACTTGAGTGACGGCCGGGGTGAACGGGGTCAGGCGCGGGCGACCTGGGAGGCGGTCGGAGCTCCGGTCGCCCTGCCGGGAACCGGAACCTCGCCGGGAGCCCGGTCCTGGACTTCCTTCGCCAGTTGCTTGCTCGGGGGCAGCGCCGGCTTGCCGGCGGTGGCCTCGGGGGACGGCTCGGCGCTCGCCGGAGCCGGGACCTCCGGAGCGGCGGAATCCTCGTCGGTGGCGGACGTGCCCGAGGCACCGGATCCCACGGGGTCCGTGGCAGGCGCCGGGTCCTTCTTCCCACCCGACGGCGGTACCTCCAGCGGCGCCTGCTCCGGCAGAGTCAGCCGGGCGGTCATGTACGCGCTGGTGAACTCGAGCGCGTTGCCGTTCAGCAGGTGCACGACGGTGGGGTGCTCGTTTGAAGCGAGCTTCTCGACCAGCTGGTCGACACGGTCCCGGGCGGCGATGATGCCCGGTGCCTTCGCGGTCAGCTCCTTGCCACGGCCGCTGACGGTGATCGTCCAGTCGTCGTTGTCGTGCTCGTACGTCGCCGTGATCGTTTCCACCACTGCCTCACCCCTCTCGTCATCAGCATGCGTCACCGGGTGGGACCCAGCCACTGCACACTCATGACGCGATTCCGGCCCCCTGCCGCAATCGCGACACTCCGTGGGTCTTTCTACCCCCTCATCGATACCTCAACGAAACTCTGTGTCACAAGTAACGGCCGGGGTTTGCGGTGAGTAACGACCGAATGGCCTAATGCACGCGCATCTTCATGCGCATGTCAGCTCGCTCGCTGTGACAATCCGGTCCAGAGCACCTCCATGGCGTACCCGGTGGCCGTCTCGGGAGTCACCTCCGGGAACCGCTCGCACCAGATCGCGAGCCGCTCGCACGCGCCCACCACGATCTCGGCCGATGCCTCGGCCTGCACGATGTCGCCGGCGTCGAGGTGGTCGTTGAGCAGCGCCGTGATCAGATTCGTCTGCTGGCGGCGGGTTTCCTCGATCTCTGCTGTTGCCGAGGTCCCGATCAGTGCCATCTCCTGCCGCAGCAAGGACCACGCCTCTCGCCGTTCGCGGATGAAGACGAAGAACGCCAGCAGCCCCTTCCGCAGGGCGTCTTCGGCGGAGGTGGCGCCGAGCGTCGCCTCCGCGGTGATCTCGCGCAGGGCTGCCCGCGACTGCCGGATGCAGGCGAGCAGCAGGCCCTCTTTCGAGTGAAAGTACTCGTACAGCATCGGTTTGGACACGCCCACCTGTTCGGCGATCTCGTCCATCGACGCGGTCGCGTAGCCGCGTTCGGTGAAGACCTGCTCGGCGACCGCGATCATCTGCTGCTCGCGTTCGGCCCGGGGCATGCGCTTGCGCTTGGCGGTGGTCACGGCGCACACTCTACCGACAGTAATATTACTCACGGTAAGAATGCGCTCGCGGCCCGGTGGCCAAGCACGGAGGGGACGTTCGCGACAGGGGAGGAGCCGCGAAAAGTCCCCTCCGTGGTCCGGAGGTCGCCCCTGGCTCAGGCCGGGGCGAGGTTGCGCAGGTGCCCGACCAGTTCGGCGGTCGGCACCCCGCAGAGTTCGGCCATGCGTTCCAGCGCGGCGAAATCGAACGAGACTTCGTGCGCGGCGGTCCTGGACGGCGCCGGTGCGGCGGAATCGTTCCCCGCCCTGCCCTGCTGCAGCCGCCCCTCGGCCCAGCGGCGCAGCGGGGCCAGCTCCGGGCCTGCCTCGGCGATCACCCGGCGGAGGTCCACCCGAATCCGGCCGGGCTCGTCCACGAACACTCGCTGGTGCACCTTGGCGAGCAGGTCCTGGGGCAGCTCGTCCATGGCCACGCACAACTCGACCAGCCGCACCACCGAGCATTGCCGGGTGCCCAGCTCGTAGGTCGCCAGTGTCTGCAGGGAGATCTCGCTCTGCAGGTGCTCGTTCAGCTCCTTGCGAGTCCAGCCCCGGTCGCGCCGGAGCCTGCGCAGCTCATCCCCGAGTACTCGTTGGTAGTGCTCCGCGTCGATCACTGCCTGTCCCCTGCCCCTCACGAAATCCCGCGTCTTGCGGTGGTGAAAGTGCCGAGGTCGCGAGTCCTTACGCGGGTTCCGCGGAAAAGTTTTCGTGATTTGCCGGAGTGCCCCCCGAATGGAGTAGTCGAGCGTCAGTTGACGCAGGGCACGCCCTCGGCGGTGATCGGCTGATCGTCGGATCCGGCCGGTGCCGGTGCGGACGAGGTGGGTGCGGCGGCCGGGGCCCGCGGGGCACCCGAACCGGCCGAGGCGCCGGCGGCGGGCTGGACGTCCGAGCCGAGGAACACCGTCACGTGCCCCTTCTGCACGCTCTTGTCCTCCTGCACGGTGGCCTGCATGCCGAGTGCGTCGGCGACCGCCTTGCCGGCTTCCTCGCCGCCGCTGGGCACCCAGATCACGGAAGTCTTGCGCGAACTGGAGTTGGCCGTGTCGCCGGCGGTGAAGCCCTTGCTCGTCAGCTGCTTCGACACGCTCGCGGCCAGCCCGTCCCGGCCTGATGCGTTGCGCACGTCGACTGTGACGTTCTGGTGCGTGGCGGTGGCCCGCGGAGACGATGGTGCCCCGCTGCTCGCCTGCGGCCCGGCGAGACCCTGCACGAATGCCTTCACCTTCTCCGGGTCGACCTGGATCGCGACTCCGTCGTCCGGCGTCCGGTACTCGACGTTCTCGGTCGGGATGGTGCGGAACTCCAGCTGCCCGCCGGTCAGCCCCTTCATCTGCTGGGCGAAGCCGAAGACGTCCCAGTTCTGGTTCAGCACCACGGACTTCTTGATCGCATCGATCAGCGCGCCGAGCCTGCTCGGGTCGGTCAGGGTGCCCGCGGAGAGGATCTTGCGAGCCATCCCGGCCATGAAAACCTGCTGGCGCACCACCCGGTCGAGATCGCCGCGTGGCAGACCGTGCCGCTGCCGGACGAACTCCAGCGCTTCCACCCCGGCGATGGTGTGCTCGCCCTTGGAGAACTTCGCGCCGGAGTACTGGTCGTTCACGTTGTCCTTCAGGCACACGTCCACCCCGCCGATGGCCTGGGTGATGTCGCTGAACCCGAGCAGGTTGATCGCCGCGTAGTTGTCGATGGTGGACCCGGTCAGCTCCTGCACGGTGGCGATCAGCTGCTTCGCCCCGGCCTGGTTGGCCTGGACGTCGAGCTGCTTCGGATCCGTCACGCCCTGGGCCTGCAGGTCCTTGCGGGCCTGCAGCATCGCTCGCGCGTACGCCGAGTTGATCTTGTGCTTGCCGTAACCGCCGGGGATGTCCACGTACGAATCGCGTGGCAGCGAGATCGCCACGGCCTTGCTGCCGTCGTTCGGGATGTGCACGAAGATCAGTGTGTCGGTGTTCAGCTCGCCATCGGATTCCCCGGCCCGCAGCTGGGCGAGCTGCTCCTGGGAGAGCGGATTGCCCTGGGCGTCGGTCCGGCTGTCCAGGCCGACCAGCAGGATGTCGCGCGCGCCGTCCGCGGGCTTCTCGCCGCCGCCGTTGTTGTCGATCACGTTCGCGTAGTTCAGGCCGTTGACCAGGCCCTGCAGGGAAGCCCACGCGTAGCCGGTCAGGCCCATCACCAGCAGGGACACCACGGCGACGGCGATCTTCGCGCTGCGCAGCGGGTTCCGCCGGGGAGGGGCCGCGCGCGGGGGCGGTGGTGCCGGGCGGCGCGGCGGACCGGCTGGTGCCTCCCGGCGGCCGCGTGGCTGTTCGTACGGCTGCGGGAGGCGCCGGCCGGTTTCCCATCCGGGCGGGTCCTGCCGGGAGCGGGCGGGGCGGCGGCCGCCTTGCCCGTTCCGAGGCGGGTGGTCCACGCGGTCGGCTCCTTCTCGTCGGTTCGCCTCTCCGTTCCGGAGACGCATCGTGCCGGGGTGGGGTTGCGACGGCCGCACACCGCCCCCGGTCGTGTGGTGCCTACCACTATCGTCGGGTATCGGCGGCCGTTTCGCCCGGCCGGTGGTGCGCGTGTCGCGGGCCTCAGCCGGCCGCGCTCGCCGCCCGCCGCGTCGGCAGGACGCACGAACCGGCTGCGACCAGGGCGAACGCCGCGGTCGTGACGTGCAGCACCACGGTCGCCGCACCCGGCGCGACCCCGCTGCTCGCCGCCATCAGCGCGGGCACGCAGGCCAGCGCGCAGACCAGCCAGGTGCCGGCTCTCGCCGTGGCACCGGTCCGCACGGTGTGCAGCAGGAGCACGCCGAGCAACAGGTGTACGAGGCTCTGCACCGGGTCGAAGCGGACGCCGAGCACGTCCGCGTCGGCCGACGCGCCTCCGAAGCGGGCGAGCGCGAAACCGAACACCCCGAGCGTCGCGTAGCCGATGCCGAGCGCTGCGGCGGCTCTGGTGAGCAGGACCGGAACCCGGCCGGTCGGCGGATCCGGGCGGATCGGGGCGGGCACCGGACCGTGCTGAGAGGCACGCGGGCGCCGTTCGAACCACCAGAACACCAGTCCGGCGGGGACCAGCAGCAGCGCGAGCGCGATCGCGGTGTGCGGGCGGACCAGCCAGGTCAGGCCGTCGGCGATCCGGCCGGGCAGGTAGACCAGCGAGATCAGCAGCAGCATCCCCGCCAGGAACGCCAGGTACAGGCTCATCGGCGCACGCAGCAGCAGCCTCGTCGCGCGGCTGACCCGGCTCAGGGCGGCCCAACGCCGCAACGGCGCGGCGAACAACCCGGCCAGCCCGAACTGGCTGACGCCGAGCAGCAGCACTTCCCACGGCGCCGCGGACAGCGCGGAGGGGGCGCCCTGGCTGCCGAGCAGGACGGGCGAGGCGCCGAACGCGGTCGTCGCCACGATAAGCCCGGCCACTCCGGCGATTGCGGCCACGCCGAGCCACTGCCGCGGCAGACGTACTCCGTCGGCGTGCGCGAAGGCCACCTGCTGGGCTGCCAGCGCGAGCGCGAGCGTCGCGCCGTAGCGCGGCCAGGACGAGCCACTGACCGCCGCGGCGACTTCACCGGCCACGACTGCCGCGGCCAGCCCGGCGACCGACCACAGCCGTACGCGGCGATAGAGCGCCAGCAGCACCGGCGCGCAGACGATGGTCAGCAGGTAGACCCCCAGCAGCCACAGCGGGTGCAGCGCGATCTCCATGACCTTCGTGCTGGTGCCCCCGGGGATGCCCAGCAGCTCCAGGGCCAGCGGCACCAGGAAGGCGACCACAGCGAAGATCAGCCCCGGCCGTAGCAGCGGGCTGGCCAGCTCGGCCAGATAATGCCGGTAACCACGGTCGCGTTCGGCTCGCCAGCCCGCCGCGTTCGCGCGGCCGCAGGCGAAAAACAGCACCGGGGCCAGCTGCGCCAGCCAGGTGATCGGCGACCACGCACTATCCGGCGCACCGGCCCAGTCGGCCAGCGCGGCGACCGATTCTCCGACCACCAGCAGGACCACTCCGGCCGCCCCGGCCACCGCCCACGGACGCGGGGCACCGTGTGGGCAGGCCCGGATCGAGCTGCGGCGGGCGGTGAGCCAGCCGCGCATCCTGGCCACCAGCAGGCAGCCGATCACCAGCACCCCGGCGACCAGCGAGCCGATCGGGTCGCCGACCGGCGGACCCCAGCGCTGGTGCCACGAGTTGACCACCAGCCCAGCCGAGTACAGCGTGGCGACCAGCTGGCAGGTTTTCGGGGAATCCATCGGGTTCAGCGCGCAGGTGTGGTGCATGTCCTGCGACAGCCGCGAGTCCAGCGAGGCCCGCACCTCCGGGTCTAGGGGGTGGCCCTTCTTGTCCGCGTAGCGGAGGAGGTCATATCCCAGATCATGGGCCTTGCACGGGACGGAGTAATCCCACTTCGTGTTGTCGTCGCCCCACGGGGTGGAGCAGCCGCCGTCAACGTGCACGGCGCGCACTGTGCCGTCTCGGGCCGGCAGCACGCCCGGCCGTACGCCGGTCACCGCGGTGAAGTCCGAGGGCAGCTGGGCGAGCGCGGTCGGCGCCGGACCGGGGTGGGTGAGCGCCGCGATGGCGTTCTGCGCGGCGAGCACGTCCCCGGTCGGCGAGCCTTGGTTCGGCGGTGCCGCAGGCCGGGAGGCGATCACGCCGAACCCGAACACCACCAGGAGTACGAGCAGCAGCCAGGCAGACGTCGACCACGGACGTCGGACGCGAGCGGTGGCACGGTCGGCTGGCATGTGTTACAGGGTGCCAGCCGGTGCCGGATACCGGGAGCGGGCGTCCCGGGAGTGCTCCCCGGGGTGTCGGCAAAGTCGGTGTGTGGGGCCCTGCGCCGACCGTGGAGGTCCGTGGAGGTCCGTGAAGGGGCCCTTCACGGACTCTGAGTCTGTGAAGGGGCCCTTCACGGACTTGGGACAGGGCTGGCGCACAGCGCGAGGTGGTCGCGTGTCTCGAACGCCTCCGCTTCGCCCGCTGCCGGGCGTGATCGACGAAGACGGCAGGCGCCGTCGATGATGACGCGGCAGCCACGGCTCTCTGCTGATCACGGGTCCCGACCGACTTTGCCAGCCCCCCGGGAGTGCTCCCCGGCATCAAGGCCGCGCCGGCGGAATTGTTACGCGGCCGGTTCCCCACGGGTCGATACCGAACAACTTGCTCGAATTGCCGCCGGTGATCCGGTGCCGCGCGAGTTCGTTTTGATTTATTTCGTTCTCGCCGGCTGAGAATAATCCACTGGGCACCCGGGGCGCGCTGCCGGATCGGCGAAGACTGATCCAGTTGTCCGGCCGAACGGGTTTGCGCCGGGGGGCGCGGGGTATGCCGCAGCGGCGCGGGTAATCCGTGCCGTGTGCGTCATTCGGCTTCCGGGGGCGCGCTGTCGGCGAACCGCACCTGGTTCCGGCCGCCTTCCTTGGCCGAATAGACCGCGGTGTCGGCGGCCTGCAGGAGCTCTTCCAGGGTCGTTCCGTCCGGGCCGAGCAGGGCCACCCCGATCGAGGCGGTGCGGCCGCTGATGACCGCCGAGCCACCCCGCTTGTCCGTGGTCACGATGCGCTGTTCGGCGATCGCGGTGCGGATGCGCTCGGCGGTCACCTTCGCCGCGGTGGCGTCCACTTCCGGCAGCAGCACCAGGAATTCCTCACCACCGAACCGGCCGGTGATGTCCTTGGGGCGGGTGCTCTCGTCGAGCGTCTGCGCGACCGTGCGGAGCACGTCGTCGCCCGCCGGATGGCCGAACGTGTCGTTGATCCATTTGAAGTGGTCCAGATCGATCATCAGCAGCGCGAGATTGTCCCCGCCGCGGGTGGTCCTGACCAATGCCCGCTCCGCGTATTCGGACCAGCCGCGCACGTTGAAGATGCCGGTCTTCGGGTCGGTGCGGGCCTCGGACTGCAGTTGGTTGATTTCCGCCAGCCGGTTGCCCAGCACCGTGATGAGCACCAGGATCACGATCGCGGGCGGGAAGTTGAGCAGCAGGACGGTGGCGATCGTGCCCAGCCCGATGGTGGACAGTTCGAGCAGGTTGTCGTCCTTGGTGCCCAGCACGTTGCGCAGGGTGGGGGTGGAGGTGCCGCCGAGCGCGAGCAGCCCGCCGATCACGATCGCCTGCAGTGCCGCGTAACAGAACCCGACGAGCATCAGGATGCCGAACACCCGCAGCGAGTTCTCCGGGGACAGCCGGGCCAGCTCCGCCGAGGCGAAGGCCTGATACAGCTCGTGGGCCACCAGCGCGGAAACCGCGTGGGTGAACGAGGTGAACAGGAACTTGTGCGGTGGTCGCCGGGAATTGAACCAGCGCTGCCCGCGCACGATCAGGATCAGCAGCAGGGTCAGGTGGATCGGCAGCAGCAGCGCCCCGGGGAAGACCCAGATGCCGGACAGGTCGATGTGCACCGCGGCGATCCGGTTGCGGCGGCGCTCCTCCTGCCGCCGGGTCAGTTGGATGTGGACGGTCGCGCAGACCGCGAGCACCGCGAACCGTGCCCAGTCCAGCCCGGTCGGCCCGGTCGAGGCGATCGCGCCCGTGGCCAGCACGGCGATCGCGATCGCGTCCCAGCAGAGCAGAAACGCGATCATCCGCCGGGGCTTGGTCCACAGATCCCACGACCGCACCGGATTGCCGGAGATCAGCTCGCGCAGCCGGGCGCCGGGGCGTGCGGCCGGCTGGTGCCCGGGCTCCGGCGGTTCACCGGCGGCGGGTCCGGTTCCCGGCATCGGGCGGTGCCTCCTGCGGTGTCTGGGGCGGCGGACGGGTGGTTCCCACTGCCGCATCGGGTTCGGTTACCGGTATCATCTCACTTACCGATCGCCCGGCGGTGGCACGCCGTCCGGGGGACGATCCGGAAGTGCCCCTGTGCCGGGGGCGCATTTCGACTCGACCACCACCCGAAGACGATTGCCGGACCAGTGTCCGCGTCGTCCGTCGGAAGCGAGGTGAATTCCCATGCGCGACCGCGAGGCGTGAAGTGAGGCGTGAATATGCGCGTGCATTTTCCGGTGAATGGAGCACGGCGGGAGGTGAAGAACAGTGCGTGACCGCGAAGCGTGAGTTCGGTGATCGGCAGACGGTGATTCGTGACAATGCGGGTGGAGGTGTGTTCCGTGCGTGACCGCGAGGCGTGAAAACGTGAAAGAAACTAAGCCCCGGAATTCCGGCCGGTACGCGAACCGGCCTGCGGGGCGCGCGGCCCAGGGGCCTCACTGCCGGGTCCCGGCCGCGACGGAGTGCCGGACCCGGGTCCAGGAGAGCGCGGTGGGGATCGCCAGCACGACCCCGGCCAGTCCGGCCAGTGCGACGGCGGTGACCGCGGAGCCGGTCGCCTGGGCGACCACCCCGCCGAGTGCGACGCCGATCCCCTGCGTGACGCGCAGCCCGGTGCGGTACAGCCCGCCGGCGCCCCCGCGCAGTTCGTTCGGCACCCAGGTGGAGAACGTGGCCGTGACCGTGATGATGTAGGCGCCCAGCGCACCGGCCAGCGCGAGCAGCACGAGCGCGAGCACCAGGTTCGGCTGCAGCAGGAACAGCGCCAGCAGGGCAGAGGAACCCGTCGCCAGTACGCCGGCCAGGCGCCGGCGCTGCGGGGCGGAGACGAATTTCGACAGCAGGTACGCGCCGGCGACGAAGCCGAGCGGATCGGCGGCGAGCAGCCAGCCGACCGCGGCGGACGGAGCGTGCAGCTGCTGCGCCAGCGGTGCGGCCAGCCCCTCCGGCACCACGGTCAGCCCGACCAGCCAGGACAGGGCGATCAGCACCCGAAGGCTGCGCTGCCCGAACACCCAGCGGGTGGCCGAGAACCAGGTGCTGTGCTCGCCCCCGGCGGCAGGCCGGTTGTGCACCCAGACCCGGACCAGCACCGCGGCCACCGCGAAACTCACCGCGTCGATGGCCAGCGCCCAGGATGCGCCGACCGCGGTGACCAGGAGCCCACCTCCGGCCAACCCCAGCAGCTGCACCGTGTTCGTGGTGATCCCGCGCAGGTCCTGACTGCGTAGATACAGCTCGTCGTCGTCGAAGACCTCACGGGTGATCGCGTTCTGTGCCGCGTTCGCCGGTGATGCGGCCAGCTGCACCACCACCAGCAGCAGGCACAGTACGGCCAGCGGCATCCCGGGCACGCTCATCAGCCCCACCAGCACGGCCTGCGCGGCAGCACTCAGGCTGAGCACCGCGCGCCGCGGGTAGCGGTCGGCGAGGAAGGACAGGCCGAGCCCGCCCGCCAGCGCGGGCAGGAAGGTCAGCGCGTACACCACCGCAGCCCACAGCGCCGAGCCGGTGCGGTGATAGACCAGGATGGAGAGCGCGACCTTGGCCAGCTGGTCGCCCGCGCTCGAGATGGCTTCGGCCGCCCACAGAACGCGGTATTCGACGTTCCGCAGCGGCGCGCTCAGCCGTGCTGTCGCGTCGGTCCTCACGAGGTGCTCACTTCCCCCTTCCCGGCCGGGTCGGCCCGCCCGCATTCTGCCTGCGGCGGTGACGGCTCCGGCCGGGACGTCACATTTCCACGCCGGTCCGCTCCCCGGCGCGACCGCCAGTATGCCGCTGATCACCCGTCGGTGTCCGGCGATCGGTCCGGCCCGGTCCGGCCGATCGGCCGCCGGATACGCGGGGCAGATCGGTCCTCACTCGTTCGGCGCAGCCCTGCCTCCGTTCGTCGCGGTCGGCATGCCTGCTGGGCCGAATGGCCTAACACTGGTAAGTGATCCGGCGGAGCGGGCCTTCGCCTCCGCCGTTTCCGGGCGACGGGGAGTGAATCATGGACGGGCTGATGCAGGACAAGGCTGTGGTGGTGACCGGAGCGGGTCGCGGGCTCGGGGAGGCGTTCGCCGTGCACGTCGCGCGGGCCGGGGGCGCGGTGGTGTGCAACGACGTCGACGCCGACCTCGCCGAGCAGACCGCGGCGACCATCCGGCGGCACGGCGGTCGCGCGGTCGCCAGCGGGGACAGCGTGGCCGATCCGGCGCAGGCGCAGGCGATCGTGGACCGCTGCGTGCGCGAGTTCGGGCGGATCGACGGGCTGGTGAACAACGCCGGGCTCAACTACGAGGCGTTGCCCTGGGAGGACGACGCCGAGCAGGCCCGGCAGCTGATCGAGGTGAACGTGCTCGGCGTGCTCTACACCGGGCTGGCCGCGATCCGCGCGATGGTCGGCGCGGGCACCGGCGGGTCGATCGTGAACATCTCCTCCGGCGCCTCGCTCGGCCAGCGCAAGCTGGGTGCCTACTCGGCGAGCAAGGGCGCGGTCGCGTCGCTGACCTACTCCTGGGCGCTGGACCTGGAGGAGTCCGGCGTGCGGGTGAACGCGGTCTGCCCGCTGGCGCACACCCGGATGGTGTGGAAGTCGGAACGGGCCCTACGTGCCTGCCCGCCGGACCGCACGCCGGCGCGTATCGCCCCGGTCGTGCTGTTCCTGCTCGGCGCCGGCTCGCACGGCATCACCGGGCAGCTGATCCGCTGCAACGGCCCGCAGCTGCACGTGATGGGGCAGCCGTATCTGAAGCAGCCGATCCTCGAACGTCCGACGTGGGACACCGAGACCGTGCAGAAGGCGTTCGATGAGGTGTTCTCCGCGCATCTGGAGAACTACGGGCTGGAGAAGCGGGTGCCGCCGCGGCTGCGCAAGTTGACGGACACCTCCAGCCGGATCGCCTGAGCGAGAAGGCCTGAGCCGGGAGGGTCTGTGAAGGGGCCCTTCACAGACTCAGAGTCCGTGAAGGGCCCCTTCACAGACTTGCCTCAGGGGTAGAGCGCGGTGATGGCCTCGGCGTAGCGGTCGTTGACCACGCGGCGTTTGAGCTTCAGCGTCGGGGTCAGCTCGCCGGATTCGGGTGTCCATGGGTGGGTGATCAGGTGGTAGCGCTTGATCTGCTCGCTGCGGGCCAGCCGGTCGTTCGCCGCGGCGACTGCCTGGTCGATTTCGGCGCGGACCCGCTCGTGCGCGGCCAGCGCGCCGAGGCTGTCCGCCTCGATGCCGGTGGCCGCGGCCCAGGCGGGGGCGATCTCGTCGTCGAGCACGATCAGCGCGGTCACGTACGGGCGGCCGTCGCCGATCGCGACCGCCTGGCCGATCAGCGGGTGTTCCTTCAGCAGCCCCTCGATCCGCGTCGGCGCGATGTTCTTGCCGCTGGAGGTGATGATCAGTTCCTTCTTGCGGTCGGTGATCGAGACGAAGCCGTCTTCGTCGATGGTGCCTATGTCGCCGGTGGCGAACCAGCCGTCGGCGTCCTTCGCATCGGCGATCGTGCCGTCCTCCTGCAGGTAGCCGAGGAACACGATGGGGCCGCGGACGAGCAGTTCGCCGTCCTCGGCGACCTTCACCTCGACGCCTTCCAGCGGTTTCCCGACGCTGCCCGCGCGGAATGCGCCGGCGCTGTTCGCCGTCGCCGCACCGGTGGTCTCGGACAATCCCCAGACTTCCCTGATCTCCACGCCGAGCCCGGCGAGGAAGTAGAGCACTTCGAGCGGGAGCGCGGCGGCGCCGCTCGCGGCCACGTGGACCTGGTCCAGACCAAGGAGCGCCCGCACCGGGGCGAGCACTTTCTCGTCGGCTTCCGCGATGCGAGCGGCCAGTTCGGCGGGTACCTCTTCGCCCGCGCTGCGCAGTTTGTAGCCTTGCTGCAACAGTTCGTTGGCCGAGAGTAGCGCTTCACGTCGTTCCTCCGGCACGCCGGCGAGCATGTTCTTCAAGCCTGCGGCCATTTTCTCCCACACGCGCGGGACGCCGAAGAAGCTCTGCGGGTGCACCTTGCCCAGCGCACCGATCACACCGGCCGGGTCGGCGACGGTGTGCACGTGCCCGGCCCAGAGGATCGGCAGGTAGATCGACAGCTCGCGTTCGGCGATGTGCGCCAGTGGCAGATACGCGATGTTGCTGACGTGGAACGGTGCTTCGTGGACCGCCTCCACTGCGTAACCCTGGTGGATTGCATTGCGGTGCGACAGCACGACGCCTTTCGGGTCGCCGGTGGTGCCCGAGGTGTAGATCATCGCGAGCGGATCGTCCGGGTCGATTTGCAGCCAGGACTGCTCGAACGCGTCCGGGTCGGCGGCCAGTGCGGCGCGGCCCGCTTCGCGCAGGGCGGAGTAGGAGATGAACCGCTCGTCGTCCGGGATCGCGTCGTCGTCGAACATCACCACGTGCCGCAGTGCCGGCAGCTCGTCCAGCACCGGCAGCCAGCGGGCCAGCTCGTCCGCTCCGGCGAGGAAGACCACCGGGGCCGCGCTGTGCCGGGCGACGTAGCCGATCTGCACCGGGCTGAGCGTGGCGTAGGCGGTGCACGGGATCGCGCCGAGGTGCACCGCGGCGAGGTCGGCGATCAGGTGACCGGGGCTGCTCGGTGCCATGATCAGCATCCGGTCGCGGCGGGACAGGCCGAGCCCGGCCAGCCCGCGGGACACCTCGGCGATCGCGGTACGGAATTCGCGCCAGGTCAACGTCGGGTGTCCCGGCAGGTCGAGTGAGGTGATCGCCGGCAGGTCGCCGTATTCGACGGCATTGCGGCGCAATAGGCCCGGTATCGTCCGGCCTTCGGTCTGTTCGGCCATGGTCTGTGCGGTGGCTGCGGGATACGAGGTGGTCACCGGCGACCCTCCTCCAGAATGTGTGGTGCAGATCACTTTAAGGCCTTCCGGCTTGTCGGAACAGACCGCCGAGGCCGCGCAAAATAGCCGTCTCAACAGGGGAAACCGACAATCACCCACCGGTGGGACGGCCCGATACCGGGCTGCTTGACTGGACTCCAGCCGTCCCCGAGGAGCCTCTGATGACCGAGCTGTCCGCCCTCCGCGAATTGGCCGCCTCACTCGACGCCGCCGACCCGCTCGCGGCGAAACGCGCGGAGTTCGACCTCGATCCGGCGTTGGCCTACTTCGACGGCAACTCCCTTGGCGCGCCGCCGAAGCACGTCGCCGCGCGGGTTTCGGAGGTCGTGCGCGAGCAGTGGGGCGGGCGGTTGATCCGCTCCTGGACCGAGGGCTGGTGGGACGCCCCGGTGCGGGTCGGCGAGCGCATCGCGCCCCTGGTCGGTGCCGCGCCGGGCCAGGTCGTGGTGGCGGATTCGACGAGCGTGGACCTGTTCAAGACGCTGGTCGCCGCGGTGCGGGCGAATCCCGGCCGGGACGAGATCCTGCTTGACGCGGCGACTTTCCCCACGGACGGATACGTGGCCGCCGAGGTCGCCCGGCTCACCGGGCACACCTTGCGCCGGGTACCGGTCGCCGAGCTGGGGACCGCGGCGGGGGAGCGGACTGCGGTGGTGCTGGCGAACCACATCGACTACGTCAGTGGGCGGCTGCACGACATGGCGGGGACCACGGCGGCCGCGCACCGGGCGGGCGCGCTGGTGGCCTGGGACCTGTGCCACAGCGTGGGCGCGGTCCCGGTCCGGCTCGACGAGTGCGAAGCGGACTTCGCCGTGGGCTGCACGTACAAGTTCCTGAACGGCGGCCCTGGCGCGCCTGCGTTCGTCTATCTGGCCCGGCGGTGGCAGGCCGGGTTCGACCAGCCGCTCGCGGGCTGGGCCGGGCACGCCGACCCGTTCGCGATGGAAGCCGGGTACCGCGGGGCGGACGGCGCCGGGCGGGCGCGGGCGGGTACCCCGGACATCCTGTCGCTGCTGGCGCTGGACGCCGCGCTCGATGTGTGGGACGGCGTGGATTTGGCGGTACTGCGGGAAAAGGGCCTCGCCCTGGGGGATTTCTTCTTCCGCTGCCTGGATGTGCTGCTGCCCGGGTCGGAGGTGGCGACCCCGCGGGATCACGCGCGTGGGCACCAGGTCTCGGTCCGCGATCCGGGCGGGGAACGCACCATGGCCGCCCTGCACGAGCGCGGGGTACTCGGCGATTTCCGGCCGCCGGACGTACTGCGGTTCGGGCTGGCCCCGCTCTACACGACTTACGCGGAAGTGGTGCGGGCCGTCGAGACTTTGCGCGATGTCCGCGAGTCCGTGACCTGAGCGCGCCCGCTCGCCTCATCGGGTGAGGGAGGGCATCTGACCCGGCACCGGCCGGTAGGCTGGAAACCTGCTTTTACGCTGGTCGGTGCCGGATCCCCGGCCTGGATACCGGGTGGAAGGGGGCGGGATGGCCCAGGCGCACAGCCGGGAAGCGCTGCTCTCCCACCTCGGCACGCTGCTGGCCGGGATCGCGCTCGGCTTCCTGCTGACCCGGTTCTGGCCGGCCTTCGCGCAGTATCCGGTGGAGTCGGTGCTCATCGCCGTGCTGATCGCTTCGGTGCTGGTGCTCGCCTGGGCGTCCCGGGAGCTCCTGCACGACCTCGTTCCGTTCCGTCGCCCGGCGCCGCCGGTGGCGGCTCCGGTGCGGCGGGAATCCAACGGCGTCCGGCCGTCCGGGCTCAGCGACGGCGCAGCCGGTCGAGGGCGAAGGCGCCGGGGCCGGTGACCGCGAGGGCGAGGAAGATCCAGGAGTACAGCGCGGCAGGTTCACCCGCGTTCTGCATCGGCAGCAGGCCGAGCGGGGCGTGCACGGTGAAGTAGGCGTAGGCCATCACGCCGGACAGCACGATCGCGGCGGCCCGGGTGTAGAGCCCGGAGAGCACCAGCAGCGCGCCGAGGACCTCGATCGCGCCGGCCCACCAGCCGGGCCACACGCCGAACGGGACGGCCATCCCGTGCCCGTCGACGCCGCCGAACAGGCCGAAACCCTGTGCGCCGTGGAAAAGGAACAGCAGCGAGACCACGACCCGGAACAGGGCGAGCACCAGGGGGCGGGCCCGGTCGAGCACGGCCGGGGTGTGCGGGGCGGTGGTGGGGGCGGCGGTGGCGATGCTCATGACAGGGGTCCTTCCCGGGCTTTTTCGGCTGCTTTCACTCCTGCGTCGAACGGCCCGGCCGGGGATCGACACCGGTGCGGAATCTTTTTCCCGCCCGGCTTCCCACCTGCGCCTGGCGCCGGGCAGACTGGCCCGATGGCTGTCAGGCGCAGCGCGGGGCTGCTGCTCTTCCGCCGGTCCGCGGGCCGGGTCGAAGTGCTGCTCGGGCACATGGGCGGACCGTTCTGGGCGAAGAAGGACGAGGCGGCCTGGTCGCTGCCGAAGGGCGAGCTGGAGGAAGGCGAGGAGCCCGAAGCCGCCGCCCGCCGGGAATTCACCGAGGAGCTGGGGTTACCCGTCCCGGACGGTCCGCTCCGGCCGCTGGGCGAGGTCCGCCAGTCCGGCAAGCTGGTGACCGCCTGGGCGCTGGAAGCCGATCTCGACCCGGACACGATCGCGCCCGGCACGTTCGATCTCGAATGGCCACCGCGCTCGGGCAAGGTGCAGCAGTTCCCGGAGGTGGACCGGGTGGCGTGGTTCGACCTGGACACCGCACGGGAGAAGCTGGTCAAGGGTCAGCGTGCGTTCCTGGATCGGCTAGCCGAAGCGGGCCAGTAGCTCGCCGAGCGAAGCCGCGTCGAACGACGGCAGCACGAGATCCGCTGCGCCGAAGTCCAGCGTCGCGGTGATCGGGTTCGGCGCCGCGACGATGGTGAGCGCGGCGGCTTTCGCTGCTGCGACGCCGTTTGGCGAATCCTCGAACGCGAGGGCTTCCGCTGCAGGGACGGCCAGCGCGCGCAGCGCGGCGAGGTAGGTGTCCGGACGTGGTTTCGCTGCGTGGCGGTCGCCGGTTTCCACCGAAGTGAATTGGGCCGTGTGGCCGAGCCGGTCCAGGTGACCGCGAACCCAGGTCGCGGGCGAACTCGACGCGACGGCCAGCGTCAGCCCGCGCGTGGCAGCCTCATCGAGGTAGGTGAGCACGCCTTCGCGAGGGCCGCCGTCGGCCAGTAGCTCGTGTACACGGGCGCGCATCGCGGGCCGCAGCCAGGGTTCCGGCAAAGTTGGTCGGGGACCCGGCAGCGGGCGATGCGAAGCTGTGTGCGACCACCTCGTGGCGTGCGCCGGACCGGTTTCGGGTCTGTGAAGGGCCCCTTCACAGACCTCCACACCGCAGGATGAGCAGGGAGATCTCGTTCGGCGCGAACACGCGGAACGGCGGCCCCCAGAAACCGGCGCCGCGGCTGGTGTAGAGCTGGGTGCGCGGACCGTGCCGGGTGAGGCCGGACAGCGACGGCTGATCGAGCCGGACGAGCAGGTGGAACGGCCAGATCTGGCCGCCGTGGGTGTGCCCGGAGACCTGCAGGTCCACTCCGGCCTCGCGGGCCTGTTCGACCTGTTTGGGCTGGTGGGCGAGCAGGAAAACGGGCACGTCCGGGTCTGCTCCGGCCAGCGCGGCGGACAGGTCCGGGCCGTGCCCGGGCAGCCCCGAGGCGGTGCCGGACGGATCGTCCACCCCGGCGAACAGCAACCGCGCGCCGTCGCGTTCGAGCAGGACCGAGCGGTTGTGCAGCGGGTCCCAGCCGAGCGCGGCCATATGGTCGAGCCAGGCCTGCGCTTCGACGATGTATTCGTGGTTGCCGGTGATGTAGAACCGGCCTAGCGGCGCCTCGACGCCGCCGAGGGGGTCGACCTGCTTGCGCCGCTGAGCCACGGTGCCGTCCGCGAGGTCGCCGCCGTGGCAGACCACGTCCGGCTGGAGTCGGTTCAACCGCGCGACCAACTGCTCTGACCAGCGGGTGCGATCGATCGGCCCGAAATGCGTGTCGGTGACGACCGCCACGCGCAGCCCGTCCAGCCCGGCGTCGAGCCGGGGCAGCACCACGTCCACCTCGCGCACCGGCGGCACCCGCAGCGCGATCCGGCTCCCGGTCGCCAGCAGCACCGCCACGACGGCGAGGGTCGCCGCGGCCACGATCCGCGGGCGTGCCGGATCGTCCACCCCGGACACCAGCAGCACCAGCCGTAACAGGTGCCCGAGCACGCTCCAGGTGAACAGCACCCAGATCGTGCCGAGCAGCCCGTCCCCGAGCCGCGCCACGGCGTCCCGCCCGTTCGGCCGGTGGCCGAGGTAGATCAGAGCCGGCAACGCGAGCATGGCTCCGGCGAACAGCGCCGTGCCGGCGATCGTGGAGGCCACCGGCCATTCCGGCAGCAGGACGAACACCGACCAGGGCTCCGCGAAGAGCAGCACCAGCACCAGCACCAGCCCGAGCCCGAGCACAACACCCCGGCGAACTCCGCGCATTGTGGTCGTCCTTTCACCATGGACCATCCAGAGTAGCCGGGGCGCGGGCGCCGGGTCGGGAACGTTCGTTCCGCCAGTTCGCCACGACCTCCTCGACATCCAGCGGTCCCGCGCGCAGCGGTGGCCCCTCCTGCGGGAGCCGGTGCGCCTGGCGGATGCGCTCGTTGAGGTCCTCGACGATCTCGCGTATCTGCCGTTCCGCGTGCACGTTCGCGAGCTTGGCGGGTAGGTCCTGGATTTCCCGCGGCAAGGCGAGCGAAGGCGGCAGGAACGCCTGCACATCGAGGTCGCCCTCGCGGGCCCGGCGCAGCGCCCAGTCTGTCGCGGCGTCGCGACCGGTCGGCGGCGGCAGTGGTTTGCCCATTCCGGGCAGATCTTCGAAGTCGCCACGCGATTGTGCGTCGGAGATCTGACGGTCCACCCAGAAGCGGAACGACGTTCCCGGTGGCTTGCGGTTGGTCATGGTGATCACCCCCACGTGCCAAAGTAGCGGCCATCGGGGCGATGCGGAGGGGACAAAGGTCCCGAACCGGCGGGTACGATCCCGGGAAACGACCGGCGCAGGGGAGAGCGATGACCGTCGACCGCCGGCCTGCCGGCCATTCGTCCAGCGAAGAGGTGGATCGCACGCTGGCGCTGCTGTGGCGGGACCGCGGCGGTGATCCGGCCGAGCCGGCCCGTGGGCGCCGCCCGACGCTCACCCTTGAGCAGATCATCGCCGCCGCGGTCGCGGTGGCCGACGAGGACGGGCTGGCCGCCACCTCCATGCACCGGGTCGCCCGGGAACTCGGCGCGGGCACCATGACGCTCTACACCTACGTCGCCGGCAAGATCGAGCTGATCGACCTGATGGTGGACGAGGTCCTGCTGGAACGGCGGCTGCCCGCGCCCGGCGCACCCCGTGCGGGCGACTGGCGGGCGCAGGTGCGGCTCTACGCCGAGCGCACCCGCGACGCCTACCTGCGGCATCCGTGGCTGCGTGAGACCTCGCGGGTGCGCCCGGTGCTCGGCCCCGGCCAGTTCGCCGGACAGGAGTACCTTCTGTCCATTATGGACAGCCTGGGCCTGCCTGCCCGCGAAGCGGTCGCGGCGGCGAACTGCGTGTCCGGGTATGTCGACGCGAACGCCGCGGTGGAAGCGGAGAGCCGGCATCTGGAGCGCAGCACCGGACAGTCCGACGATGCCTGGTGGATCCAGCGTTCTTCGTTCTGGGACACCTATTTCGACATCGAGGCGCATCCGACCATGAACCGCGTCTGGCTGGCGGGTGGGTTCGACCGCGGCACCCGGGAACAGGCCGGTGACGCGTGCGAGTTCGGGCTTGACCGGTTGCTCGACGGTATTGCGGAGCGGGTGGGTCAGCCGGGCGGGTGAGGCGCGGGCGGGCCGGTGCGTGGGCCGGTCACTGCGCGGTGATGCGGAACGGAATCCCGGTCAGCTCCTCCGAGACCGTCCACAAGCGACTCGCGAGGGCCGGGTCGCGGGAGGTGGCCGGTGCGGTGCCGGGCACCGGCCGGCCGACGCCCAGGCGGGCCGGGCCGAGGTAGGCGCCGCCTTCGACGGACGGGTCGGCGGCGGCGCGCACGGCAGGCCAGGCGCCGTGGTCCTTGCCCTGGCAGACCGGGGCCAGCAGCCTGAACGCGGGCACCCGCGTGCTGATCCCCGGCCGGTCGGGGGTGGAGCGGTCCAGGCTGAATCCCGGCTGGGCCACGATCGACCGCACCGGGGAGCCCGCGGCGCGCAGCCGCCGGTCCAGTTCCAGCCCGAAGGACTGCACCGCGTGCTTCGACTGGGTGTACGCGCGGAAGTCCGAATAGGACCGGACGGACTGCAGATCGTCGAGGTCGAACCGGCGCAGCCGGGTGATCAGGCTGCCCATCGACACGATCCGCGCGGCCGAGGCGGTGAGTACCGGCATGGCCAGCGCGGTCAGCGCGAAATGCCCGAAGTGGTTGGTGCCCATGGCGAGTTCGAAACCCTGCGCGGTGCTGCGCCGGACCGGTCCGGGCGCGGTGATCCCGGCGTTCTCGATCAGCGCGTCGACCCGGCCGAGCCGCACGAGCCGTTCCGCCGCCCCGGCGACCGAGCCGAGGTCGGTGAGGTCGAGCGGGATCGTGCTCAGTCGCGCGGACCCGACCCGCGCGCGCAGGGTGGTGACCGCGGTGCGCAGCCGTTCCGGTGCGCGGCCGAGCAGCACCACGTGCGCACCGGTACCGGCCAGCTGCTCGGCGATGAAGTAGCCGATCCCGGCGGTGCCCCCGGTCACCGCGAACGTGCGGCCCGGCAGGTCGGGCAGGGCTTCGGGGTTCCAGGCCACGTTCGCTCCCGTGCTCGGCGTCGCTCGCACTATACGAACGACGCCACCGGGCTCACTTCGACGGCGAGGTGGTGGTGGTCTGCGGGGTACTGGTGGTGTTCGTGCTGGTGACGGGTGGGCAGGTCGGCGTACTGCCCGGCGGGGTGCTGGTGGTGGTCGTGCTGGTCGGCGTGGTCGTCGGCGTGCTCGGGCAGGTCGGGGTGGTGCTGGTGGTCGTGCTGCTGGTCGGCGTGCCACTGGTGGGGGTCGAGCCGGTCGGCTTGCCGCCGGTCGACGTCGACGAGGTGGGGCTGCCGCTGGTGGACGTCGAACTGCTGCTGCTGCTCGGTGGCTGGGCCGGCGTGCCCGGGGCGGAGGTCGCCGGGGGTGCCGGAGGCGGCGCGGGGACACCCGCCGGGCTGCCGGCCGCGGCCTCCACGGCGCCCGGTCCGGGCGGCGCGCCGATCGGCACCTGGCTGTCCGGCAGCTGCGAGACCCCGGCGCGGTAGGCGGCCGCGTACCCGAGCACAGTGTCCACATAGGATTGTGAGTTGTTGTACCGGCGGACGGCGAGGGCCTGCGCCGGCAGACCGGACAGGTCGAGCCCGCCGGAGCACAGATACCGCGCGGTGGCGAGGGTTTCGTCGTAGATGTTGTTCGGGTCGGACACGCCGTCGCCGTTGCCGTCCGAGGCGTAGCGTGCCCAGGTGGACGGGATGAACTGGGTCGGCCCGACCGCGCGGTCCCATACCTGGTCGCCGTCGTAGCGGCCGCCGTCGGTGTCCCGGATCGCGGCGAATCCGCCTGCCCCGTCGAGCACCGGGCCGAGGATGCGCTCCAGGCCGTTGCCGCGGGCGTCCACATAGCCGCCGCGAGCGTGGTTCGACTCGACCCGGCCGATGGCCGCGATCAGTGCCCAGTCCACGTGGCAGCCGGGTTGCTCGCGGGCCATGATGTCGGCCGCGTTGCGGTAGGCCTTGAGCATGCTGTCCGGGATGCCCAGCGGGCCGGACGGCGTGGCGGACCCGGTGCCCGCGTAGCCGGGCACGCCCAATGCTTGCGGGACCGGCGGCTGCGGCAGGCTGCCGTCCACGCCGACCGGCGGCAGGTCGGCGCCCGGCCCGGCGGCCGGGCCGCCCGCGATGGACTGCTGGTCACCGGCCGCGACCGGCGTGCCGATCGGCAGCCCGGAGGAGGTCAGTGCGGGCAGGACCACGAGCGCACCACCGGCCAGCGCGGCGACGGTCCGGCTCCGGACCGACCGCTGCTTCACGCGGTGCCGCCCGTTTTTCGCCATCCGTCTCTCCCCGCTTCTCGTCGATCCCACCGAAGGTCAAGTTATCCGAAGTTGCCCCGCAGTGGTGCGGCCGGTCCGGGAAAACCTGTCGATTCCGATCAAGTTTCGTCCATCCGGCAGAGTATCTTTGACGGTTCTTTTCCGCGGGTTCGCCTCGGTGTCGCCGTTGCGCCGTATGGAGTAGTGGTCGTCAACCGAATGGCGCATCGGGATCCCGGGCGCGCGACCGGAATGGGGCCGTGGTCTCCGCGGGAAAGCGGTTCTGAGCTGCAGGGTTGACTCTCCGGACGGCGTATGGTCGCCGCCACGAAACGCACTTCTTTCGCGCGATGGCCCTGCGGCCACTGCGGTGCGGAACTGGACCCGGATGCGCCGTGGCCGGCCCGACCGGCTGCGCCGCTCCGGCAAAAAGCTGTGAAGGGGCCCTTCACGGACTCAGAGGCTGTGAAGGGCCCCTTCACAGCCCTTGGCTTCGGGCGCCAGTGGTCAGTGGACCTGGCGGGACTGGTCGGTCCAGTAGGGGGCGCGCAGCCTGAACTTCTGGATCTTGCCGGTCGCGGTACGGGGCAGCTCGGTGCGGAATTCCACCCGCTTCGGGCATTTGTACCCGGCCAGATAGTCCCGGCAGTGCGTGATCAGCTGTTCCGCGGTCACGGTCTCGTCCTCGCTGACCACCAGGGCGGTGACCAGCTCGCCCCACTTCTCGTCCGGAATGCCGATCACCGCGGCCTCGCGCACCGCCGGGTGCGAGTTCAGCGCGTCCTCCACCTCGATCGACGACACGTTCTCGCCGCCGGTGATGATCACGTCCTTCTTGCGGTCGGCGATGGTCAGGTACCCCTCGTCGAACCGGCCGCCGTCGCCGGTGTGGAACCAGCCGCCTTCCTGGACCCGGGCGGTCTCCTCCGGGTTGTCCCAGTAGCCGTCGAGGTTTGTGTTCGACTGGGCCAGCACCTCGCCGTCGGTGTCGATCGCGATGCGCACGCCGAGGGCCGGGGTGCCCGCGCGGCCGAGCAGTTTCGCCTGCTCGTGCGGATCGAGTCCGGCCCATTCGCTGCGGAATCGGTTGACCGTCAGCAGCGGCGCGGTCTCGGTGAGGCCGTAGATCTGGATGAACTCCCAGCCGAGTTCGGCACGCACCCGTTCGATCGTGCGGGTCGGCGGTGGCGCGCCGGCGACGACGATGCGTACCCGGTCCCGGCCGGGGATCTCCCCGTCCCACTTCGCCGCTCCGTCCAGCGCGGCGGTGACCACCGCGGGCGCGGCGCACATGATCGTCACGCCGTGTTCCTCGATGCGGCGCAGGATTTCCGTACCGTCCACTTTGCGCAGCACGATGTGCTTCCCGCCGAGACCGGTGAGCGCGTAGGGCATGCCCCAGCCGTTCGCGTGGAACATCGGCAGGGTGTGCAGGAGCACGTCGTTGTCGCTCAGCGTGGTGT
Source organism: Amycolatopsis sulphurea (assembly GCF_002564045.1). Lineage (NCBI taxonomy): Bacteria > Bacillati > Actinomycetota > Actinomycetes > Pseudonocardiales > Pseudonocardiaceae > Amycolatopsis > Amycolatopsis sulphurea. The sequence goes on from NZ_PDJK01000002.1 coordinate 4,008,645, forward strand.
GCAGCCCGAAAGTCGCTGCGTTGAGCCAAAGATTGCGATGCGTGAGCTGCACGCCCTTCGGCCGCGCGGTGGTGCCCGAGGTGTAGTTGAGCGTCGCGGTGGCCGATTCGTCCCCGGCCCACGGGCGTGGTTCGCCGTCGCCGCCCCAGATCTTCTCGTCGTCTTCGCCGAGTACGAACACGTGCTTGGCGGAAACGCTGTCCCGCAACGCTTTCAGATCCGGGTCCAGGATCACCACCTCGGCGCCGGAGTGCTCCACGATGTAGCGCACCTCGGCGGGCGCGAGCCGGAAGTTCACCGGCACCAGCACCCGCCCCCAACCGGATACCCCGAAGAACGAGGTGAGCAGCCGCGCCGAGTTGTGCGACACGATCGCCACCCGGCCGCCCACGGGCACGCCGAGCGCGTCCAGGTTCGCAGCCTGCGCACGGGCGCGCCGGGCCAGCTCGCGGTAGGTGACCGAACCCCACGAAGGGGCGGGCTGGTCGGGCTCGTCGACCACGGCCACCCGGTCCGGGTACACCGTCTCCGCACGGTCGAGGAAATCGCGGACACCGAGGTCGTAGAACACGTGCCGTTCCCTTCGCTTCACCGGGCACCGCTGCCCGTGCCGAGATGATGGCTCGGCCGCCGGGGAGCGGCCACCCCACAAAGTGGGTGCTCAGCGCAGCAGGCCCGCGGCCCGTGCGCGGTTCGCCGCCTGGACTCGGTTGCCCGCGCCGAGTTTGCGCATCGCGTGCTTGAGATAGGACTTGACGGTGTTGGGCAGCAGGCCCAGCCGGTCGGCGATCTCGTCGTTGGTACAGCCCTCGGCGGCCAGCCGCAGGACGTCCACCTCGCGCGGAGTCAGCGGCCCGCCCGCCGGGGTGGGTACGGGTTGGAGCCGCTTGCACACCGCGAGCAACTGCTCCCGCGCCGCCTCGTCCTGGAGCGATCCGGCGATCGCGAGCAACTCCGCACGCAGGTCGGCTTGGTCGCGGGGGATGGGCGCGGGCGGCCCGGCCAGCCGGCGCCGGACCTCTTCCTCCACCTCGATGTCGCGCTCCAGCCGGGTTGCCACGGACCCGGCAGCACGCAGCACACGATCACCGAACGTGATGGACTCGCGGGTCGCCGCGTACAGCACCGCCCGGGTGGTCTTGCCGACGCGGATCGGCAGCGCGACGATCGCGCGCAGCTGCTCCGGAGCCACAGCGCGGTCGTACTTGTGCGTGATGCCTTGCGCGCTGAGGTAATCGCTCACTGTGGACGGCCGTGCCAGTGCCACGGCCTTGCCGCCGAGCCCGGCCCCGGTGTCGACCCGCAGATGCTGCAGCGAACGGGTCGCCGTGCCGCGCAGCTGGTCGATCACGAGCGCGCGTGACCCGGCGGTGACCGGGCCACCCATCGCGACCGGCAGCCCGGTCGTGCGCTGGAGTGCCTGCAGTGCACCGGCGATCAGCGGGCTGGTTGCCAGGGCGAGCTGTCCCGAAGACGTCATGTGGCACCGTCCTGTTCCGACCCGTGATGAGCGTCCACGGTACGCGTTGTGTCGCATCCGGACTACATGTGTGGTTCCGTGGTGGTCGTGGGCACTGCCGATTTCGACGCCGTCGCCGACCGGTTGTACTCCGTCGACCCGGCCGAGTTCGTCGTGGAACGCACCGCCGCCGCTCGCGCGGCCGGCGATGCGGATCTGGCCCGGCGTATCCGCGGCCTGCGCAAGCCGACCGCCGCCGCGGCTTTCGTGAACCGGCTCGCCCGTGCGGATTCCGCCCCGCTACGCGAGCTGGCCGACCTCGGCAGGCAGCTGCGGGAAGCCCACGAGCAGCTGGCCGGAACCCGGTTGCGCGAGCTGGCACACCGCCGGGCGAAGTTGATCCGCGAGCTTGCCGGCGAGACGAGCGGGCTGAGCGATGCCGTGGCGCGGGCGGTGGAAGAGACGCTGGAGGCCGTCGTCGCCGACCCGGACGTGGCCCGGCTCGTCTTGGCCGGTCGGCTGACGTCGACCGCGCATGCGGATGTGGATAACTGGCTTTCCTTGCCGGTCAAGGACATTCCACTTCTTGGACCGTCCAAAAAGGAGCAGCAGGCGGCTCGTCAGGCGCACGCGGCCGCGGAACGCGAGCTGGCGCGTGCCGAGCAGGCGGCCGAGGAGTCGGACGCCCTGGTGACCGTCTTGCAGCACCGGCTCGCCGACGCGGAAACCCGGGTCGCACGGGTCGCCGAGGAGCTGGCGGCGGCGCGTGCCGCCTTCGAACGGGCCGAGCAGACGGTGGCGGACCTGGGCTGAGTCCCCTGCGGACGAAGCGGCCTCAGCGCACCAGATACCGCAGCAGCACCGTGCTGTCCTCGATCAGCATCGACTGCAGGTCCAGGTGCTTCGGCTCGATCGGCACGCCCATCGCGACCCGCGCGGCGTCCCCGGCCACCAGCATCGGCGACAGCGTCAGCCGCAGCTCGTCGACCAGCCCGGCGGCCAGGAGCGCGGCGAACAGATGCGGCCCGCCCTCGCAGTCGATGCGGCGCAGACCCTGTGCCGCCAGTGCAGCGAGCGCGGCGGTCAGGTCGACGTCCCCGGCTCGGGCAGGTGGTCGCGGCTCGGTGACACTCGTCTGCCGGTCCGCGGCGGCGTGCAGCTCCGGTTCCCCGGCACCGGCGACGATCACCTCCGCGCCGGCTTCCGTCCAGGCCGCGCGCAGGTCCGGATCGGTGGCTGCGCCGGTGAGCACGATCGTCGGCACGAGCGGCCTGGTGAGCACGGGCGCGTCCGGAGGCAGGGAGCGGCCGGTGCTGACCACCGCGATCGGCGGGACGGGGGACAGCCCGTGCCGCCGACGGCGTTCCGCGGTCTGTTCGTCCGGATGGATGCCGTCGAATTCCTCGGCGACCGCCGTGCCCGCGCCGAGCAGGACCACGTCGGCGAGGTCGCTGCCGAGCCGGTACACCACCCGGTCCGCCGGGGTGGACAGCCCACGGGAGCGGCCCTGTACGGTGATCCCGCCGTCTGCACTGGACACGAAGTTCACCGCCAGCCAGCGTTCGCCCTCGGGGTAGGCGTAGAGCTGCTCGACGTCGGCCTCGGTGAGTTCCCGTGGGCCGGGGAAGACTTCGATCACAGCAGCCGCACCGCCTTCGACGGCGGGCGCGTGCCGACGATGCTGGCCACCATCTCGGTCACCTGCCGGGTTTCCTTCACCTGGTGTGCCCGGAACATCGCCGCGCCGTGCAGCGCGGCCACCGCGGTCGCGGCCAGCGTGCCGGTGACCCGCTCGCCCAGCGGCAGGTCGAGGGTTTCGCCGACGACGCCCTTGTTCGACATCGCCATCAGCACCGGCCAGCCGGTATCGACCAGCGATCGCACGTTGCGCAGCACTTCCAGCGATTGGTAGGTGTTCTTCCCGAAGTCGATGCAGGGGTCGATCATCACGCCCTCGCGAGGGACGCCCGCGGCCACGGCTCGCTCGGCCAGCGTGGTGGTCGCGTCGACCACCGCGGCCACGACGTCGTCGTACTCCGGGCGGGGCAGCTCGACGCGGGGTTCGAGGCCGTTGGTGTGCGCGCAGATGTAGCCCGCGCTGTGTGCAGCGGCCACGTCGAGGATCTCCGGCTCGTACGCGGCCCAGTTGTCGTTGATCAGGTCCGCGCCGGCGCGGCAGACCGCGTCGGCGACCTCGGCGCGGTAGGTGTCGACGCTGATCACCAGGTCCGGGAAGTGCTCGCGGGCCCAGGCCACGGTCGGGACGACCCGGCTGATCTCCTCGGCGACGGTCACCTCCGGGCCCGCACTGGCCGGCACTCCACCGATGTCGATCACATCGGCACCCTCGGTCACCGCCTGGAGGATCGCGTCCTGGGCGAGCTTCTCCTCGAAGGTGGCGCCGTGGTCGTAGAAGGAGTCGGGGGTGCGGTTCACGATGGCCATCACCAGGGCGCGGTCACTGGTGCGGCGGCGGCCTCGGAACACGAGGTCGGGGGTCTGCATGGAATTCTCCCGTACCGGACGTCGGTCTCGCCTGATGATAGGCGCGCGTGCGCGGCCGGGTCGCGTCCGGCAGGTGGCGGGCGGCAGGAATGCCGGCGAGCCGGAGGCCACCTGCTTCCGGGCGTCCTCCTCGGGGTCAGGAGGCGAGGGCCTCGTTGATGGTGTGGAAGCCGCCCGCGGTGCGGGTGGCGGAGAATTCGATCACGCGGTATCGGGCCAGCCGTTGCAGCACGAGTGGATCGGTGGCGAGCACCGCGTCCAGCTTGCCGCGCAGGCAGGGGCGGGTGAGGATGACCTGATCGGCGTCCTCGTGCCCGTTTCCGGAAACCAGGAATAATCCATGACTGAACTGCGCGCGCAACCACTCCGCGTGTTCTGCCAGTGTGTAGTCGACTTCGTTACGGGGTGCTGTGTAGGACAGCAGTGCGATGTACATGAGTTCAGAGTAGAACTCCGCGGCGCGGACTGCATCCGTCCGGCGAGTGGTGGCAGCGGCGCAATTCGTCATCGATTGGTCAAGAATCGCCAAGGTTCCTTTACGGGCCGGTGCATTTACGTCTGGCGTACGTAAATTTGCGTACCCGGGTGCCGCTGCTGGGCGGACGACGTGCGGGCCTCGTCCGCACACACTCATCGGCATGGCTTCGACTCCCTTGACGGCACTCCGCGACAGCTGGTCCGGCGGCCGCCGCATCGAACGGCTGGCGTACGCGGTCGGCGCGGTGCTGGTCATCAGTGGCGTGGTGAACGCTGTGGTGCTGCTGGTTTCCGGCGGTTCCTGGCTCGGCCCGCTGTCCCTGCGCAAGGCGGTCACGTTCGGATTGTCCTTTGGTCTCACCCTGGCAACGCTCGCCTGGGTGACCAGCCGTCTCCGGATGGGAAAGGGCGTCCGGACCTTGCTGCTCGGCGCCTTTCTCCTGGCCTCGGTGGTCGAGGTGACGCTGGTGACGATGCAGGCGTGGCGGGGCGTTCCGTCCCACTTCGACTTCGAAACCGGTTTCGACACCGCGGTTTCCCTGAGCCTCGCGGGCGGCGGCGCGGTGCTCGTGGTGACCGCGCTCGGCTTCACCGCGATTGCGTTCCGCCGTCCCGGTGACCTCGCGCCGAGCATGCGGCTGGCGGTCCGGGCCGGGCTGGTGGTGTTCATGATCGCGCTCGCCACCGGCGCGGTGATGATCGCCCGCGGGGTGACCGCCGCACGCAGCGGCGCCCCGGAACTGGCGTACACCACGGCAGGTTCGCTCAAGCCGCTGCATGCGGTCGCGATGCACGCAATCCTGGTGCTGCCCGCATTGGCCTGGCTGCTGCGGTTCAGCGGGCTACCGGAATCCCGCCGGTTACGCTTGGTGCAGTACGCGGTCGCGGCCGATTCCGTGTTCACCGCGGTGATCGGATTCGAAGCGTTCGCCGGGATTTCGCCATTCTCCGCGCCGATCGTCCTTCTGATTCTTTCCGGCGCTTCGCTCGCCATTCTCGGTGGTACCGGGGTGGTCGCGGTTATTTCCGTGGTGCGTCCGGAAAGGGAATCGCGAACCTGCCCTGGTCCCGGGTGAAGCGGCTGCTCACTCTTCGACTGCGCCGCCCACCGCACGCAGGTGCTGCTGGAAGGTGCAGGACGCGTCTTCCTCGCGGCGACGCAGGAAATCGGCGAACCCGACCTGTTTCCGCAATGACGTTCCGGAGCGGATGCGTGCCGCCTGCCGCTGCTCGGTGTCCCGCACGGATTCCGCGGCCTGGAACACCTTCTCGGCCTCCGCGGCGGGGACGAACACCACTCCGTCTTCGTCGCCGAAGACCAGATCTCCGGTGCTCACGGCCCACTCGTCGACGGTCGCCGAGGTCAGCACGTCCGGGTGCCAGGGCGTGGCAGGGTTCCGGCAAAGTTGGTCGGGTACCCGGCGGCGGGCGATGCGGAGGTGCGACCACCTCGTGGCGTGCGCCGGACCGGTTTCGGGTCTGTGAAGGGGCCCTTCACGGACTCAGAGTCTGTGAAGGGCCCCTTCACAGACCTCCACACCGACTTTGCCGACACCCTGCCGGGGTGTGGCGTGCAGCGGGCCGGTCGGGATCGAGCCGAGGCTGAACACCGGCAGCCCGATTTCCCGCAGGTCCGCGGTGTCCCGATGCAGGCCCCAGATGACGACTCCGCCGAGCCCGGCCGCGGCGAGGTCGACGACGCAGCTCTCGTCCCGACGCCCGCCATTGTCGACCACCAGCACGTCGCCGCGCCCCGCCGTGGCGATGGCTTCCAGGAAATGTCGACGCTGCCCGCATGTCGCGCGGGCAGTACGCGGCCGGCAATTCGCTCGCCCGGTATTTCGCTGTGTGTTCCTGCGGGCGCGCATCGCACGTCGAGCTGAGCGCGAATACAGCTGTTGGTCAGATGGGCGGTGGTAAGCGCGGAAAAGCGTGCTTAGAATGCGGTCATTCCCGGCCTTCCTCGGTGTGCGCAGGAATACGTTGCCGGATGAAACGCCTGTCATGGAACGGAAATCCCCCCGGGGACCGGGAGCCGACCGGTCACCGCGAGTGGTCGCGGGAGGGCCGCGGCGTCGGCTGCGCGTGGCAGTCAGTTTGGTGGGTATATCCGATTTTCACCGGTTTCCGGTTGAAGTCCTGGTGAATTCCCGGTCGGGGGCCGGGCTCGGCCAGGTTTTCCGCACTTTCCGCCCGCATAATTCCCCACCGGTAGTCCGAACGAGGTGCAGGAGAGTGGCGTGCCCGGGTCTGTGCGTACCCATGGGGTGGTGGGCTCCGCCGGGGTGGCGGTGCTCGCCGCCGCGGTGGTGATCGGTTTCGCGGTGTGGCCGGACGGGGCGTCCGCGCAGGATCCGGAGATCCAGGTCTCCCGGTCGGCCTGTGGCCTGGGCTGGACCGATCCGCATACCGGCGAGCAGACCTTCCGCCTGCGCAACACCGGGACGGTGACCGCCGAGGTGGATCTGATCGACCCGGCCACCGGGGTGATCTACGGCGAGGTGGAGGGCCTCGGGACCGGCACCACCCGGCCGCTGCCGGTGACGCTCGGCAACGGCGGCTACGCGTTTCGCTGCCTGCCTGAGGACTCGGCCGCGATCGTCGGCCCGACGGTGACCGTGAGTGGCGGCGCGGACCGTGGCCCGGGCGTCGCGCCGGTCACCCAGAACGATCTTCTCGCACCGCTCAAGAACTATCAGGCGCACGTGACCGCCGGGCTGGACCAGCTCGTCGCCGACGTGACGAAGCTGAAGGACGCGGTGCACGGCGGCGACCGGGCGGCGAGCGAGTCCACCTGGCTGACCGCGCACCTGACCTACGAACGCCTCGGCGCCGCCTACAACGCCTTCGGCGATTCGGACGGCGCGATCAACGGCACCGCCGTCGGCCTGCCCGGCGGCGTGGCCGACCCGGGCTTCACCGGGTTCCACCGCCTCGAATACGGCCTGTGGCACAACCAGGACCTGGCCGCACTCGGCGCGGTCGCGGACCGGCTGGACAGTGCCGTGCAGAGCCTTCGGAAGTCCTTTCCGGACAGCCAGGTCGACCCCAACGACCTCGGGCTGCGCGCACACGAGATCGTGGAGAACGCCCTGCAGCTCGAACTCACCGCCCGTACCGATTACGGCAGCGGCACCAACCTCGCCACCGCGCGGGCCAATGTGGACGGCGTCCAGGCCGTGCTCGACGTGCTGCGCCCGCTACTCGCCCCGCGCTACCCCCGGCTGTCCACGGTGGACACCTGGATGAAGCGCACCGGGAAGACCCTCGACGACGCGCGCCGCGCGGACGGTTCGTGGACGCCGGTCGGCGGGCTCACCGCGCCACAGCGCCAGAAGATCAACGGCGACGTGAGCGAGCTGACCGAACAGCTCGCGCCGATCGCCGCCATCGCCGAGCCGAGGAGGATCTCGTGACCATTGAGTCCTCCCGGCGCAGCTTCCTGCGCCGCACGGTGGTCGGCGCCGGGCTGAACGCGGCCGCCGGAGTGGGGGTGGCGGCGAGCGGGGCCGCGTCCGCCGGGGAATCCGGCGCGGTGCCGTTCCACGGTCCGCGGCAGGCGGCGATCCTGCGCCGGCCACCCGCACAGTCCATTGTGGCCTCGTTCGACGTCATCGCCGAGAACCGCGCGGAGTTGACCGAACTGCTGCGCGAGATCACCGAACGTGCCCGATTCCTCACTGCGGGTGGTGCGCCGGCCGTGCTCGGGATCACCGCGCCGCCGGCGGACTCCGGGGTGCTCGGGCCGGTCGTGCCCCCCAGCGATCTCGGCGTGGTGGTCGGTGTCGGTGCCTCGCTGTTCGACGATCGCTACGGTCTTGCCGGGCGCAAGCCGAAGAAGCTCAAGCCGATGACCATGTTCCCCAACGACGCGCTCGACTCCGCGCAGTGCCACGGGGATCTCTCGCTGACCTTGTCCGCCGGCACGACCGACACGGTGCTGCACGCGCTGCGCGACCTCACCCGCGCGACCCGCGGCGGGATGCAGCTGCGCTGGAAGATCAACGGGTTCGCCTCCCCGTCGCGCCCGTCCGGCACCCCGCGCAACCTGATGGGATTCAAGGACGGCATCGCCAACCCCGCCGATGACGAACTGGATCGGCTGGTCTGGGTGTCCGGCGGCGGCGAGCCCGGCTGGACCACCGGCGGCAGTTACCAGGTGATCCGGCTGATCCGGATGCTCGTCGAGTTCTGGGACCGGGTCTCGCTGACCGAGCAGGAGAACATGTTCGGCCGCCGCCGGGACACCGGCGCCCCGCTGGACGGGACGTCCGAACAGGACACTCCGCGCTACGCCGACGATCCGATCGGCACCGTCATCCCGCTCACCAGCCACATCCGCAAGGCCAATCCCCGCACCCCGGCTACCGACGCCGGCCGGATCCTGCGGCGTTCGGTGAACTACGACCGCGGGGTGGACACCAACGGCAACCTGGACATGGGCCTGGTCTTCGCCTGCTACCAGCAGGACCTCGAGCGCCAGTTCGAGGCGACCCAGCAGCGGCTGGTGGACGAGCCGCTGGCCGATTACATCTCCCCGTTCGGCGGCGGCTATTTCTTCGCGCTGCCAGGGGTCACCGACGGCCGAGACCACTTCGGCCGGGCGCTGCTGCAGTGAGCGCGCCCACCGCGAGTTCCCACCACGAGGTAACCAACCCAGGAGGATCCCCAGTGGACACAGCAATCGGCAGACGGCGCCGCCGGACGCGGCGGCTGTTCGGGGCCGGCGCGCTGGCCTCGGCGGCGATGCTGGCCATCGCGACCGGCTCGGCCGCCACGTCGGCGGACGCCCAGCCGAGCCACCCGCTGCCCGCGTCGTGGCTGCCCACTCTCACCCCGATCAAGCACGTGGTGGTGATCTTCGGCGAGAACGTCTCCTTCGATCACTACTTCGGCACCTACCCGAACGCGACCAACGAGAACGGCACCCCGTTCCAGGCCGCGAAGCACACCCCGAAGGTCAACGGCTTGGACAAGTTGCTGCTGACCGGGAACCCGAACGCCTACGACCCGAAGCGGCTCGGCCCGGACCAGGCGCTGACCTGCGACCAGAACCACAATTACGGCGCGGAACAGGCCGCCTTCAACGGCGGCAAGATGGACAAGTTCGTGGAGAAGACCGAGACCGGCAAGTGCACCGGGCAGCCGGTGCTGTTCGGTGCACCGGGTCTGGTCATGGACTACTACGACGGCAACACCGTGACCGGAATGTGGAACTACGCGCAGCACTACGCGCTGAGCGACAATTCCTTCAACACCACCTTCGGTCCCTCCACTCCGGGTGCGATCAACCTGATCTCCGGGCAGACGCACGGGATACAGGCCGTCGATTCGGTCTCGCACGAGCCGGCCTCGGATTCGTACGTGACCCAGTCGCCCGATGTCAACGGTGTCGGCACGGTGATCAACGACCCGGACCCGGCGTGGGACGACTGCTCGGACAAGAACCACACCGCGACCGAGAACCTCGGGGCGATGCACGGGCGCAACGTCGGTGACCTGCTCAACCAGCGGCGGGTCACCTGGGGCTGGTTCCAGGGCGGCTTCCGCCCGACCGGCACCGCCAACGGCTACGCGGTCTGCGGCCAGAAGCACGCCAACGTGGGCAATCAGTCCTCGGTGGACTACAGCCCGCACCACGAGCCGTTCCAGTACTACCGGTCCACGGCGAACCCGCATCACCTGCCGCCGTCCTCGGTGCAGGCGATCGGCCAGTCCGACCAGGCCAATCACCAGTACGACATGAGCGACTTCGACGACTCGCTGCAGGCCGGTTCGATGCCCGCGGTCAGCTTCCTCAAGGCGCCGGAGTACCAGGACGCGCACGCCGGCTATTCCGATCCGCTGGACGAGCAGCAGTTCGTGGTCGGGGAGATCAACAAGATCCAGCAGTCCCCGGAATGGCGCTCCACCGCGATCGTGCTCGCCTACGACGATTCCGACGGCTGGTACGACCACCAGAGCCCGGCCGTCATCAACGGTTCCCAGGACGCGGCGCAGGACCAGGCCGTGTGCACCGGAAAGCCGGCGAGCCTGGGCGGTTACGCCGACCGCTGCGGGTACGGCCCGCGGCTGCCGCTGATCATCATCTCCCCCTACAGCAAGGTGAACTACGTCGACCACACCCGGACCGACCAGACCTCGGTGCTGCGGTTCATCGAGGACAACTGGTTCGCCGGGCGGATCGGCGATTCCTCGTTCGACAACCGGGCCGGCGGGTTGTGGAATATGTTCGGGTTCTGGCGGCCGCAGGCGGACAAGCTGCCGATGGACCCGAAGACGGGTGCGCTCGTGAACCACTGAGCGGAAACCCGGGCCCGGGATGACTCCGGGTCAACAGATCGTCACCCACCGAAGGCCGCCGGGCTCGCCCCGGCGGCCTTCGCCATTCCCGCCGCCGGTGCGCGAAACGAGCCCGCGGGCGCCGGTGTGCCGAAACGGCGTGTTGCGTCCGATCTGGACTGACCCGCCGCGCCGCACGCCGTGACGGGCGAATGTCATACGTCGGCGACTGCCTTCGGCACCGGACAGGAAATCGGTTACCGGCAGCTCCACGCGTCGCGGGGAAGGGGGACTGGAGCGTGTCCCGCCTTCCCTCCGGCGGCCGGAAAATCGGCCGAAGAGGTGTGGGAGAGCGACACGGACTGCGTACTGTCCGGACCGGAATGGGAGTCGGAGAGCGCGAGTCCTCTGTCGACACGATAGGCTTATCGAAGGCACATCCTGTAGAAGGTGAAGGAACGCGAACCATGGCGCAGAAGGTTCATGTCGAGATGGTGGACGACATCGACGGCAGCATTGCCGAACAGACGGTCCCGTTCAGTCTCGACGGCGTGAACTACGAGATCGACCTGTCCGAGGACAATGCCGCCGCATTGCGCGACGAGCTGGCCCGTTATGTTGCCGTCTCCCGCCGGATCGGCGGCCGCAAGGTCCGCATCGTCGCCGGTGCCGCACCGCGGCCGGCGTCCACAGCGGCCGACCGCGAACGCAACCGCACTATGCGGGAATGGGCTGAGGCCAACGGTTACCAGGTCTCCGACCGTGGGCGCCTGCCCGCGGAGATCGTGCGTGCTTACGAGGAGCGCGAGGAGACGGTGGAGGAACCGCCCGCCAAGCCGGCGCGCAAGCGGGGCGCTCGCAAGAAGTCCTGAAATCCCGTCCGGACCGGATGGCGCCCAGGGGTGGGGGCGCCATCCGGTCCGTTCGTGTCCCGGCTCGGTCCACTTGCGATCGACACCGGGCAGTGTGCGAAGTGGACCGCCGAAGGTCCATTCCGGACCTTGGCGGTGTCCACTGCGGACCGTCGGGTGGCCGGAGTGTTTCGCTTGTCCCCGCCGGGCCGGTGAGCCGGCGGAAGGCTGCTTCTTCCATCTCCGAAGCGTGCGCTTGATGGACCGCAGCGGACTCGGTCGAGAAGCAGGCGGCGCCGGTACTGCGGGTTCGGCAGCCGGGCTCGTTGCGTGGTGGCCGGCCGCTTCAGTGTGGTCGAGTAGTGCACCTGGCTTTCGGTGGAGCGTGCGCAGTGAATCGCCGCGCCGCGGGCGTTCGATGGTCGGGCCGGTCACTCAGCAGCCGGCTGACGTCGCCAACGGCCTCGCCCAGGCCGGGCAGACCTCGCACCGACCATTCGGTCTCTCCATCCCGGCCCAAGGGAACCGTGTTGCGGGCGGTGTGAGCAGGCCTTATTCCGCCGGAAATTCCGGTCGGCCGAAATAGCACCGGGATGCTGCCAAGCACTTTGCCGCGCTCGGGGGACATCATCGACCGCATGAGATGAACGGGATCGTGGCTCGGATAGCTGGGCCTCGCGGCTGATCTTCGCAGTGGTCAATCATCGGCACTCGGCCTCTGCGGGAAAGGAGCCATGATGACGATCAAGACTACGGATTCCGGCCCTTTGATGCCGATTTCCAGTGCGTTTTGGGCGTTCAAGACGTTCGCTGCCGCAGTGGAGATCGATCTGTTCACCCGGCTGCGAGACGGGCGGCGGGTCACCGTTTCGGAGATCGCCACCGAGCTGGGTATGCACGAGCGGCCCTCGGATGCGCTCCTGGCTGCATGCGCATCGCTGGGCCTGCTGGACAAGAACTGTGCCGATTACGGGAATTCCGCCTTGGCGGAGGAATTCCTGGTGTCCGGGCGGCCCCGGTATTTCGGGGGTTACGTACGTTTCCTGGATCACCGGGAATATCCCGCTTGGCACGGCCTGGTCCACGCGTTACGGGATAATCGTCCGCTGACCTGGGACCCCGGCGAGCAGGAGTCGATCTTCTCGGCCGAGGACCCGGTGATGATGGGAGCTGTTCTGGGTGGCGATGCGCTCACTCTCCAGCTCGACCGCCCAGGTCCCGGCCGGCGCGTATGACTGTCGACCTGCCGCACGTCTGTCCCCTCGCTGCGGGCAAAGTCGCCGAAGCCGGCCTCGACGAGGTGATCGACATCGTGCAAGGCGATTTCCTGGCCGATGAGAAATTGCCGAACGGGCATGATGTCGTGTTGCTCAGCATGATTCTGCACGACTGGGATGAGGTCACCGGACGGGCCTTTGCTCAGGAAATGCTGGGAGGCGCTGGAACCGGGCGGCGTCATTCTCATCCTCGAATGGCTGCTCAATGCGCAACGCACGGGGCCGGTCGCGGCGGCCCTGATGGGCATGAACATGATCGTCGAAACCGTGGGTGGCCGAACTATTCAGAATTGGAATACGTGACCTGGTTGCGAGAAGTCGGCCTCCAGAGTGCACGCGTGCTTCGACGCAATCGGCGCCAATGGTGTGCCGTGGTGGCCCGTAAGCAATAAGCCTCGGGTATAGAACTTCCCGTCAGGCTGATGATCGTCTCCGGGCCGGATTTGTTGTGCAATCTCACTGGAGGGGGCCACACGGTCCTGGCAAAGTTTGGTCGAGGACTCGTGATCAGCAGAGGGAGCCGTGGCTGCCGCGTCATCATCGACGGCGCCTGCCCGCTCGATCGATTGCGCCCGGCCGCGGGCGATGCGGAGGTGTTCGAGATGCGCGATCACCTCGCGCTGTGCGCCGGACCTGTCTCGGGTCTGTGAAGGGCCCCTTCACAGACCTCCGCGGGCTGCGCATGGGCGCCTCACACCGACATTGCGGACACCCTGGGGGTCTTCCTGCTGTAGAGCACCAGGGTCTGCCTGAGCGTTGTCTTCGTGCTGCAATTGTTGCGCTGCTTGATCATGAACCTGCCGGACATCCCCGGTGACCGGCGGGTCGGCAAGATCACGCCGGCCGGTGTGCTCGGCCCCGCCAGGGTGGCTCTCGTCTACGCCGGGGGACACGCCATCGTGTACGCGGCTCTGCTCGTCGGTGTCGTGACCGGCGTGCTTCCCGTGGTTCCCAGCGTGGCCCTGCTCGCGACGTTCCCGATCCCGCTGTGGGTCGCACTTCGTTTGCTCCGCGGGGACATCGACGAGCACCGGACCGCGGAGTCGGTCACGTTCTGGTCCTCGATGGCCTTGCCGACCAGTTCCTGCGCGGTGCTCATCGGTACGACCATCCCGGCTCTCGCGCAAGGGCATGTCCCGTCGTCCTGGCTGGTGGTGGCCACAGCCACGTTCGCGCTGTTTGGTCTCCATCAAACCTGGTACGGAACACTCTGCACGCTCAACCCCAGTACGGACAAGGAATGTCGGTCGTCATCAACCAGGCACTCGCCCTGCGGCAGGCATTCACCACGGATCAACCGACGTCGCACACATACTCGCGCATCCGCCGCGATCTCGCCCGCACCGTCACATCGGCCTGGACACTGTCCAGCACCGAGGACTGGCGCTTTCCCCACACTCGTGGCCGGCGTGGCTGGACAACTCGTCTCGCGCACCGAACCTTCGACCGTTTGCTCTCGGTCGCCATGACCGACCCGGTCCTGGCGCACCACGTGTCCGAGGTCTTCGCCCTCACCCGGCCACCCGGATCCCTGGCCACGCGACGCACCAACAGCGCTCATCCGAGCGGGCCCCGAACCCGCTTAGCCGGGAATGCTTCAGCGGCCGAGCCGCTCGTCGAGATTGATCTTGCCGCCCGCTTCGTCGCTGATCGCGTGCATCGCGTCATTCGGGGACAGGGGGTGGCCGTGCTGGTCGGCGTGCGCGCGCAGCAGATTGCCGAGGTGGCGTTCGGGCAGGCTCCAGGTGGGCCAGCGGCGGCGGGCGATGATGGCCAGCCTGGCGAAATCCGGTGTGCTGTTCGATGCGGTCGCGTCGAGCAGCCAGTGCAGATAAGTGCGCTGCACGGCGATCGGGAAGCTGCCCGGATGCCGTAGCTCACCGTGCCCGGGAACGAACGTGCGGACATCCGGGAACACCTTGTCCAGCCAGTCCAGCGCGGTCAGCCAGCCGGGGATCGAACCGCACGTCGCCAGCGGGGTGGCGCCGACCGACAGCAGCCCGCCGGCGAACAGCGTGCCGGTGCGTGGCTCGAACGCGACCAGATCACCGTCGGTGTGCGCGATCCCGGGGAAGGGGACGACCTCCACGACCACGCCGCCGAGATCCACCTCGACCGGCTCGATCACCGTGTGCACCACCTCCGCGGGCGGGGCTTCCAGCGCACCCCAGCGCGTGAACTGGAAGTGCACGTCGTCGACCTGCGGCCCGGTTCGCACTCGCGGAACGGCCGCGGCCGCGGCCAGCACCCGCCCGCCGTTGCGCAGCGCGACGCCGGTGCCGTTGTAGTGCGAACCGTGGGCGTGCGTGAGCACCACGGTGAGCGGCATCTCCGCCGCCGAGTACTTGCGCACGTCCGTGACCAGGTCGAGCGTGTCCTGCTCGGTCCCGCAGGTGTCCACCACCAGCACGGCTTCGCGGCCGCGGATCCAGCCGCAGTTCGACACCAGCCAGTCGCTGGGCGTGCGCACGTAGGCGACCACGCTCGGGTCGGTGTACCTGAGCGGGACGATGTTCCGCCTGATGGCGCTCATGCGTTCCCCCCTCGTGGGCTGTCGCTGCGGCGGGCCGACCGGACCAGTGCATGGTAGTGGAGTTGAATGGTATAGACCAAGAGGGTCGCGGTCAGTGGTGATGAGATCACATTTCCGGCCGGCTGTGCGGGAGACCACTGATCCGGCTGATCGGCGGGCGGGTTCGGCTGCGGCCGGCCGGGAAGCCGAACTGGGGACCGCGGATGCTTGGCGGAAAGATCATTTCACCTCGGCGGGTCCTTGCCTCTGTTGCGGGGCAGCGGTGGTATCGACCATGTGACGAGGTCCGAAGTGGACACTTCGATCCACTGGTCATATGTCCATTGTGGATTGAAGACTGGTGGTGGCGTGGGGCCACGGTCTCGCTCACTGTGGGTGGAAGATCGATTCCGGACCGTGTGGGCGATGTTGCTTGCCGCGCGGGGGCGACCCGGTCATGTCCGCTTGAGGAGGCGTTGACCAGCAACTTTTCCAGTCGATGAGCGGCGACGGGTTGACATGCAGCTATTTACCTGCGTTACGCTGTGTGGGTAACCGTCGAGCAGGGGAAGTCATGAGCCAGAAACCGAGTTTCGTCTACGTCACCTACATCGACAGCACGCCGGAGCGGGTGTGGGAGGCACTGACCGATCCGGAGATCACCGCGCAGTACTGGGCGCACCGCAACGAGTCCGACTGGCAGCCGGGCTCCCGCTGGGCGCATGTGCGGTCCGATGGATCCGGGATCACCGACGTGACGGGCGAGGTCGTGGAGGCGGAGCCGCCGCGCCGGCTCGTCACGACCTGGTACGACCCGAACGGGCCGGAAAATCAGGAGCCCTCCCGCGCCGCCTTCGACATCCAGCCGTACGAGGGGATCGTCCGGCTGACCGTGACCCACACCGATCTCGCCGACGAGCGTGCGCACCGCGACGTCTCCGGTGGCTGGGCCGCGGTGCTGTCGAACCTGAAGTCGCTGCTGGAGACGGGCAAGCCGTTGCCGATGGACCTGCGGCCGAAGTGATCGTCCCCCGGCAGGGAACAAAATGGTGACTGCGATCGTTCTGCCGGACAGGAGACGTGATAGCCGGGACGGAATCGCGCCGGACCGCCGCGGATTCGCGCAGCACCGCCGCGGATTCGGCTCGCCGAGGGCGCGCTGAATCCGCGGCAAGCGCTGAATGGTTGTGCCTGCGAGTGCCGATGCGCTACGCTACGGCTCGTATCCCGTGGAAGTCGGCCCAGCCGCCCACGAAATCTCGGCACTCTCCGCCAGTTTCGCGGTATCCGGGATACGTCGTTTCCAGGACGTGGTCCGCCTCCGGTTAGCCCGGTGCGCGGCGGAGCCGTCCCGGCCGTACCCGAGCGATCCGCGATCCGCGTCGATCGCCGCACCATTCAGGAGTATCACTCATGACAGAGACACCAACGCAGACACCAACGCAGACACAGACCACGACACGGACAAAGGCGCAGGCACAGACGCTGGCACGGCAAGGAATTCTCGATCTGCGCGGCGGCTCCGCCACCCTCGGCTACGGTCCGGGCGGCCTGGCGGTGCCTGCCGGGCTGGTCCGTGCGCACGGATTGCGCCGGGGCGACGAGCTGGTCCTCGAAGACGGCGTACTCGTCTCGGTCAACGGCGCACCACCCCCGCGGCCACAGCAGCAGCGGCCCGAGTTCGAGCGGCTCACCCCGATTCATCCGGACCAGCGGCTGGTCCTCGAAACCGGCCGGCACCAGCTGACCACCCGCGTGCTCGACCTCGTCGCGCCGCTGGGCAAAGGGCAGCGCGCCTTGATCGTCGCCCCGCCACGCACCGGGAAAACCTCGGTGCTGCAAGCGATCGCGCAGGCGATCTCGGTCAACCACCCGGAGGCGCACCTGATGGTGCTGCTCGCCGACGAGCGGCCCGAGGAGGTCACCGAGATGCGCCGCACCGTGCGCGGCGAGGTGATCGCGTCCACCTTCGATCGCAAACCCGCCGAGCACACCGCACTCGCCGAACTCGCGCTGGAACGCGCCAAACGCCTGGTGGAGACCGGCCGCGACGTCGTGCTGCTGCTCGATTCGCTGACCCGGCTCGGCCGCGCTTACAACCTCGCTGCCCGCACGTCGGGGCGAGTGCTCTCCGGCGGCGTCGACGCGAGCGCTTTGCATCCGATGAAGAAAATCCTCGGCGCCGCCCGCAACATCGAGGACGGCGGCTCCCTCACCATTGTCGCCTCCGCACTTGTCGGCACGGGGTCATTGGCCGACACGGTGTTCTTCGAAGAGCTGAAGAGCACCGGCAACTCCGAACTCCGGCTGGACCGCACACTCGCCGACCACCGCGTGTTCCCGGCCGTGGACCTCTTCGGCTCCGGCACCCGCCGCGACGAGCTGTTGGTGCCGGCAGCCGAGCTGACCGTGCTCGCCGAGGTCCGCCGTGCGCTGGCCGGGCAGGATCCGAAACGGGCCGCGGAACAGTTCCTCGATCAGGTTCGCACCACCAAATCCAATGCCGAATTCGTGGCCAGGGTGCAGGCCTCCTTGGCGATACCGGATCAGCGGGCCGCCTGAATAACCGAACAATTCCGAGACCACGACGATGCACTGAACGGTAGCCTCACCCGATGGACACCGAACGCCTGTCGCTCACGGCGATCGGCCCGGAGTCGGCCGACGAGATGTACCGCCTGCACACCGACCCCGGGATCGCGCGCTGGTTCGGCGACTGGACCCGGGCGGACGCGGCGCCGCTGGGGATCAGCCGTGACCGGTCTGTCGACAAGGTCGGCAGATTGCTTGCCCACCACCGGGAATCCGGCGAGCTGATCGGCCGGGGTGGACTGTCCTATCAGGATGTCGATGGTGCCCGCCCGCTGGATCTGGGCTGTCCGGGAAGCGCACGGGGCAAAGGGCGGCGCCATCGAGATCGGCCGCGCCGGCCTCGTGTACGCGTTCACCCGGCTCGGCGTGACCAAGGTCCTGTCCTTCGCCGAAGTGCACAACGTTCGTTCCCGCGCGGTGATGGCGCGCCTCGGGTTCACCTGTCAGCGCGAAATCCGCTATCAGGATGCCCCATGTGCGCTGTATGGGCTGATCGATTTCACCCGTCTGGACCCGGCTTGTTTCACTACGCTGATCCTGGCCGTGCGAAAGAACCGACGAGGAGGATGTGCGTGGCAGAGTGGGCCGATCTGGTCGGATTCATCAGGCAGCAGTACCGGGTGGTCCGGGACGATCCGGACGAAATCCGCATCCGCATCGTGTTCGGTGCCGACGCGTACACCGAGGGCCGGGCGCAGGTCATGGTGATCGCGCGGGAGGTGTTCGATCACCGCGAGGACTGGGTGCAGATCGCCACCCCGTTCGCCCGGGTGGAGGAGGTCAACCTCTACCACGTGCTCCGCGAGGCCGGCGCCTCGCTGGTGGTGGGTGGTGTGGTCGTGATGGGGGAGCATCTGGTGCTGCGGCACGCACTACCGCTGGTCAACCTCGACCTCAACGAGTTCGTCGATCCCCTGGAACTGGTCGCCGGTTCGGCCGAGTTGCTGGAACAGCAGTTCACCGGCCGCGACGACTACTGATCCCGCAGCGAGGCGATCCTGCGGCGACCGATCCCGCAGCGAGCGACCCCGCGCGACTGCAGACTCGCTACTGATCCCGCGGCGACTGCCGATCCGAGACGGACGGCTGATCCGCAGCGCCCGGCTCCCGCCAAGGGGAGCCGGGCGCGGGAACCCCAGAACCCCGGTGCCCGCAGGAACCTGGGTGCCGACAGAATCCAGGTGCTCGCAGAATCCAAGTGCCAGGTGCCCGCAGAATCCGAGTGTCGACCGGATCCAGGTGCCCTCAGGAACCGGGGTGCGGACAGAGCGCAGGTGCTCGCAGAATCCAAATGTTGACAGAAGCTGGGTGTGCACAGAATCCGGGAGGGTTATTCAGGCAGCCGCATAGAAGTGCAGAGCGATTACCGTTGAGATGGTTTCCGCGAAGGTCTCAATGGGCCGTCGGTAGTCGGCGTGCAGGATCCTCCAGGTTTTGACGTTGGCGATGGTCTGCTCGATGACGTAGCGAATCTTGTTGATCTGGGTGTTGAATTCCTTCTCCCAGTCCAAGAGCTTGCGGTGCTTCGGCTTCTTGATCGGGGTGAGCATATAATTTCCCACGTATCCTTTGTCGCCCATCCAGTTATCCGGATTCAGAGTCAGAAGCGCCCCGGATTCCTTCAGGCAGTACGTGTCGTGCCGGCGTCCTTCGATGGGATCGGAGATCCACGCGAGTCGTCCGTCAAGGGTGCAAGCGATCTGTACGTTCATGCCGGTCGTCTTGTGCTTGCCGGAGTACAGCTCCGGGCGATCGGCCCATGACCAGCACGGCAGCAGGGTTCCGTCCACGATGTACTGCGTCTGGTCGTCCAATTCGTCCGCCGTCGGCACGAACTTCCTGAGAACACGTTCTATCAGAGGCGTCATTCCGGTGATCGCACGACTGATTGTCGGTTGAGATACCTCGTACGCTTCCGCCAGTTCGGCCTGAACCCGATTGCATCGCATGTATGTCAGCGCGATCACCGCCGAGTTGAACAGGCCCAGAATCGGTGGCCACCTACGCTGCTCAGCTGTGGTATCCATGTCGACCAACCCGCACAGGTCGGTGATCTGCTCGATGGTAAGTGGGTCTTCGAGCTTGATCGGGGAGAGGTGTCGGCCTGCTTGATGGACTGTCGCCGTGTGTGATCGTTGTGGTGGTGGTCTGCCCTGGGTGGAGAAGACCCGCGGTCCTTGTGGATCATGTCAAGGCAATCTGATCCTCAAGAACACGCGGGCATGCTCAACGATACAGACGCGACAGTGTTGTTCGATCTCGACGGGGTGGCGGTAGCACGTGTCTACCGGGACAGCGACGGCATCCGGGTGGTGCAGGTGGTCACCGCTGATCAGGCTGCCCGTGTCTGTCCTGGCTGTGGGACAAGGGCCACTCGGGTCAAGGGGCTGGTCACGACCCGCCCGCGCGATCTGGAGCACGGTGGTGGACCGGTTCGCCTCCAGTGGCGCAAACGCCGGTGGGTCTGCGGCGCGACCAGCTGTCACCGAGGCTCATTCACCGAGCAGATCCCGCAGCTCGCTGCCGGAATGCGCACCACAGGCCGGTTGCGGCGGGCGGCGGGCGTCGCGGTGGTCGATGGCGGGCGCACCCTCACCCAGGCCGGCCGCGATCTTGGGCTGTCCTGGCCGACCGTGCACCGGGAGTTCACCGCCTACGCCCGCCAGGTGCTGCCCGGCACACCAGCGCCCACCGACGTGCTCGGGGTGGACGAGGTCCGTCGTGGCAAGCCCGTGTGGGAGCAGGATGAACAGACCGGAAAGTGGCGTCTGGCAACGGATCGCTGGCATGTCGGCTTCGTGGATGTCACTGGCAGGCAAGGGTTGTTCGGACAGGTTGAGGGGCGGGCCACGACCGTCGTCGTGGACTGGATCACCGCTCACGACAGCGACTGGCAGGCATCTATCCGGTACGTGGCCATCGATATGTGTGCGGTCTTTCGGGCCGCCGTACGCCGCGCACTGCCGCACGCCCAGGTGGTGGTGGGTTTCCACGTCGTCCAGTTGGCCAACCGCAGGCTGGCCGAGCTGCGGCGTCGCTGCACCTGGGCGCAACGACGGCGGCGTGGCCGGCGCGGCGACCCGGAGTGGGCGGTACGCGGCCTATTACGCCGCAACGCCGAAGACCTCACCGCAGAACAACGAGACACCCTGACCCGCACGCTTACCGAGATAGGCACCTACGGACGCTGGATCCTGACAGGCTGGCACGCCAAGGAAAAACTCCGAACCCTGCTACGACTGACCGCTAAACACGCCCACACCGGCCCGGACCGCCACGCGATCTCCAACGCCCGATACCAGTTCATGACCCACTGCCTGGACTCCCGCCAGCCCGAACTGATCAGCCTCGCCCAGACCATCGACGACTGGTGGGACGGCATCGAGGCCTACATCCTCACCGGCATCACCAACGCCGCCAGCGAAGGCAACAACCGGTTGATCAAGCTGGAAGCCCGTAACGCGTTCGGTTTCCGCAACCCAGCCAACCAACGCCTGCGCTCACGCTGCGCAACCACCCGACAAGCCCGACGAGACAGACTCCCCGATCAACTTTGAAGACCCCGGTAAGTCCAGTGGTATGATACATGTTAGGCGGTCCGTTTTTGTGAGTACTGAGTGTGGAAACCCAATTCTCTCAATAAACGGGCCGCCGTTCATGTTGACACGCCGGAAACGGCAATCTCAGGTGCCGTGAATAAGCCTCCGGGTACCGACATGGCCCAGATGCCGACGGTGCCCCATGTACCAACAGAATCCGGAGGCCCGCAGAATCCAGGTACCGACAGAATCCGGGTAACGACGGGACCCGGGTAACGACGGGACCCGGGTGCCGACCGGGCTCATGTGCCGACAGAATCGGGATGCCCGCGGAATCCCGGTGCGGATAGGCCCCAGATGCCGGCCGGGCCTCGGTGCCCTCCGGATGCCAGCGCCCTCAGAACCTCAGCCCTCAGCCCTCAGAACCTCAGCGCATTCAGAGCCTCAGTGCATTCAGGATGCCTAGCGCGCTCAGGATGCCCAGAGCCCTCACGGCACCGGAGTACCCAGAACCCCTGGCGTCCATGGAACCCCGGCGCCTCAGCGCCCCCGACGCGCGGAATCCCCGGCGCTCTCAGAACCCGGTGCCTTCGGGACACTGGCGCCCCGCCCGCACGTAGAACCCCGCGCTTAAAGAACCCCGGCGTTGTCAGGACACCAAACGTCCCAGGACCCATCGCCTACGGAAACCGATGTCCTGAGGAAACCAGCGCGCACGAAAGCCTCGGCGCCCACCGAACTCCGGCGCCTACGAAACTCCGGTGCCCACCGAACCCCGGTGTCCACCGGACGTCAGCGTCCTCAGGGCACCCCCGGCGTTTGCAGGACACCAGAGCCCCGAGGACACCGGAGCGCCAAGCACCTCGGTGCCCCCGGAACCCGGCGGCCTTGGAACCCGACGGCCCTCAGGACCGGTCAGCCCGGAGAACCACATCAGCCCTCAGGACTAGCCGGCCCCGAGAACTGCCGACCCTCAGGGCTGGCTGGTTCTCAGAACCCGACGACCCTCAGAAGCCGACGACCCTCAGAAGCCGACGATTCGCGGCGGCCGTGGACCATCCGTATCCGCCCTGGACTGTTCGGACGGCGGTATCGCGGCGCAATGCAGGCTCTGCTCGGGCCGGACGCCGGTCAGCAAGAAGGTGTCGGCGGTGTCGGTGACGCACTTGCTGTTCTTGAAGTAGGCGGCATGCCCCCAGCCGTCGTAGCTGACCAGTGGTGCGCCCGCCTGCTGCGCGGCGCGGACGGCCCAGGCGTAGGGCGTGACCGGGTCGTACCGGCTGTTCAGCATCAGCATCGGCACCCCGGGGCGGATCGACAGCGGGTGCTGCGGGTTGCGCACCGGGCCTGGCCAGCCCGCGCAGCCGGTCACCGAGGTCCAGCCGAGCTGGGACAGGCGCACGTCCGGCGAGACCACCGACAACGCCCGCTGGTAGGACTGCAGTTGCGGGAAGCTGGTGACCGGCAGCCGCCAGTCCGAGCAGAACACGCTGCCGAACACGCTGGGCACGCTGACCTCCGTGGTCCCGAACCCGGCGGCGGGCGGCTTCCCGTCCCGTAGCGAGACCAGGTCCTTGGCCAGCTTGTCCCAGGTCGGCCCGTAGAAGTTCCGGGAGACCATACCGGCCAGCGCGAGCGGATCGAGCCGGTCGTCCGGGGTGCCGAGGGTGCCCTGCTCGGCCCGGGAGTAGAGCTGCGTCATCAGCGCGGACAGGTCCTTGCCGTGCAGCGCGCACGAGGTGTTCCGGTCGCACCATTGGCGGAACTGGTCGAACAGCTCCTGCACGGCCCTGGTCTCGCTGTGCAGGAACTCCCAGGTGGTCCCGACGGAGTGGTCCATATTGCTGTCCAGCACGAGCGCCCGCACCCGGTCCGGGTAGGCCTCCGCGTACTGCTGGCCCATCAGGCTCCCGTAGGAAACGCCGTAGTAGGTCAGCTTCGGGTCGCCGAGCGCGGCGCGGATGGCGTCGATGTCGCGGACCACGCTCTTGGTGTCCACGTGCCCGGTCAGCGGCCCGCTGACCCGGGTGCAGCTGGTGCCGAGCGCCCGGTTGTAGGCGAGCAGTTGCCGGTACTGCGCGGCGTCCTTGGGCAGCTGGGGGTTGTCCGCGGTGATCTCGTTGAGCCCGCAGCGGACCGGGGTGCTCTGCCCGATCCCGCGCGGGTCGAACCCGACGGTGTCGAACCGCGCGGTGACCTTCGGCGAGAGCCCCCAGCCATCCTGCACTTCGCCCGCGCCCGCACCGCCGGGGCCGCCCGGGTCCATCAGGACCGAGCCGATCCGGTGTGCCGGGTCGGTCGCCTTGCGGCGGGCCAGCGCGAGCTGGATGGTGCCGTCGCCGGGGCGGTCCCAGTCGAGCGGCACGGTCACCGTCCCGCACTCGACTCCGCTCGCGGTCGGGCAGGGCTTCCAGCCGACCCCGCTCGCCGCGGCCGGTCCTGCGGCGGCCATGCCCGCAAGCGCCGTGAGCGCCGTCGTCAGCACGGCGATTTTCCTGCCCAAACCCATGTACAGCCCGCCAATCGGAAAGAACGGTGATTTCCGTGGCGTGGATCCTGCCAGAGTCCCGTCGCCGCGCCCAGCCCGGGGTTTCCGTCCATTATGGACTCATTGCGCCGTTCGAGCCGGGCGGGACCGCTTGCCACGAGGGCCAACCTGGCCACGGTTGCCCGAATGGCCTATCGCGAACACCGTCCGGGTTACCGGGCACACCAACGCGAATGGGTGATCGAAACGCTCCGTTCGCGCGGGAAATGCACGGAACGGATTCATTCTTCCGATTTCGCCCTGCCCGGCGGCGCCGGAACGTAGAATTCCCCGG
The DNA here is from genome assembly GCF_002564045.1 of Amycolatopsis sulphurea. NCBI lineage: Bacteria > Bacillati > Actinomycetota > Actinomycetes > Pseudonocardiales > Pseudonocardiaceae > Amycolatopsis > Amycolatopsis sulphurea. Next base: position 4,032,961 of record NZ_PDJK01000002.1, read on the forward strand.
ATGGCGGATGGACCGTGGCTCGGTGCGGGGGAAGCCCACGTGTGGCGTTCCTATCAGCGTGTCCAGCGCGCGCTCGCCGGGGCGCTGGACCATCAGCTGGAGCGGCACGCCGGATTGTCCGGGGCCGATTTCGCCTTGCTCGGCCCGCTGGCCGAGGCCGTGGACGGGGTACTGCGGATGCGCGATCTCGCCGCGACGGTCGAATGGGACCGGAGCAGGCTTTCGCACCACATCAGCCGGATGGAGAAACGGGGGCTGGTCGTCCGGGAGCACTGCGCGGAGGACGCGCGCGGGGCGAACGTGCGGCTCACCCTGTCCGGCCGGCTGGCGGTCGAAGCGGCCCGGCGACCGCACCGCGAGACCGTGCGACGGTACTTCTTCGACCAGCTCGGGGCCGACGAGCTGGTCGTGCTGGCCGGCGCGTTCGACCGGATGCTCGCGCGGCTGATCGAGGACGATCACGAGCCGCCCTGCGCTCGCTGACCCGCGTCTGACCCCCGCCGACCGGCACCGTCAGTGCTTCGTGCGGGCGCGGTAAGCGGCCCGACGCACTCTGGGCGCATCGCACCCGAACGACCCAGAGGAGTACCGATGGCAGGCAAGACCGTCCTCGTTTCCGGCGCCAGCGTCGCCGGCCCGTCCGCCGCTTACTGGCTGCACCGCTACGGCTATTCGGTCACCGTGGTGGAGGCCGCGCTCGCGCTGCGGCCGGGTGGACAGGCCGTGGACTTCCGCGGCGAGCAGATGAAACTGCTGCGTGCCATGGGCATGCTGGAGGAACTCCGCGAGCACGAGACCGGAATGGGTGACCAGTTGCTGCTCGACCCGGCGGGCAAGCCGGTGGTGACCATCCCGAGCCGGTTCATCAGCGGTGAACTCGAACTGCTGCGCGGCGACCTCGCCCGCGTGCTGTACGACCGCACCAAGGACTACACCGAATACGTCTTCGGCGACCGGGTCACCAAGCTGACCGAGACCGCCGACGGGGTCGAGGTGACCTTCCGCCACGGTGCGCCGCGCCGGTTCGACCTCGTGGTCGGTGCGGACGGGGTGCACTCCGGCGTGCGCACCGCGGCGTTCGGCCCGGAGGCGCGGTTCCGCATCGACCTCGGTTATCACGTCGCGGGCTTCACCGCGAAGAACCATCTTGGTCTCGACCACCGCGGCCTGATCCACAACGAGCCGGGCCGCGGCATCATGATCGCCGGCCACCGTGATCCGGAGACGGTGCACGTCGGCCTCTTCTTCCGCGGTGACCCGCAGGGCTACGGACGGCCGGAGCCGGCGCGGCAGAAGGAGATCGTCACCGAGGTCTACGCCGGAGCAGGCTGGGAGGTACCGCGGTTTCTCGGTGGCCTGGCCGGGGCGGACGACCTGTATTTCGACCGGATCGGCCAGATCGAACTCGACGCGTGGTCCCACGGCCGGGTGGTGCTGCTCGGCGACGCCGCGTGGTGCGCCGGACCGGGCGGTTCCGGCACCGGGCTGGCGATGATGGGGGCACAGGTGCTCGCCGGGGAACTCGCCGCCGCGGGCGGGGACCACCGGACCGCGTTCGCCCGCTACGAGCGGCGGCTGCGCAAACCGGCCCGGGTCGGGCACCGCAACGGCGCGGGCTCGGGTGGCTTCCTGGTCCCGCCGACCGCGGAGAAGGTCCGCTCCCGCAACCGCACCTACCGGATGCTGGCCGGGCCGATCGGCGGCCGCGTCTTCGACCACCTCGGCACCCGGGCGGCGAACGCGGTGAAGTTCCGCGAGTATCCGGGCTGCGGGCGGTCGGCTGGGATGTGAGTGGGCATGCCGTGGCCTGAGGGGTCGGGCAGCCTGGGTGTGTGCGGGCTTGCCCGTGGACTCGGTGTGGGCGGGGGAGCCATCGGGGTGTCGGGCTGGCTTGGTCCTTGCTTGGGGCTTGCCGTCTCCCGCGGGGCCGTTCGGCGTCGTACCGAGGCCTCGGGACGTGCGGCACGGCGGTCGGCAGACCAGCGTACTCGTTTCTGTTTCCGGAAAATTAGCGTACGTGTACGGAAAAAACCCAAAACACAATACCTTCGTTCGGTCGTCGCGCCGATGCCTGGCAGCCGCACCGAGACGGTTGACGAGGCCGACGTCCACGGCGGTACACCGATGGTCTTGGCTTCGATGGCTGTGAAATCCGTCCTGTGGCCAAAGTGTCACAACGGATTCGTTGTCACCACAGCGATTTCGGGGTTCGACCGGGGTTACGCCGACGCTCGTCCGGTCATGGATTGGTTGCCCTGCGGTCACTTCTGCCCGGCTGCGTGCACGGGACGGGTGAGCCGACCGGGCGGGTGGTCAACACCGGGCGTGCACCGGGGACCGGTCCGGGATGCCGGATTATGGCACTGCCCAAGCCATCGAAGCCTGCTAACCAGCGCAGCCGTCGAACCCACCCAAGCCGGCTGACCCACCCAAGTCTTTCCGCAACGGCTTTCCTGATGTCGACGCCCGCACGAAGGCCAGGCTGCTCGCGAAACGCGACGACCCACTGGGCTGAGCCGGTGAGGCAGTCACCGCGCGCGTCGTTGAGCCGATAAAATGCACGACTTCGGGAGGCGGCACCGTGACCGAACTCGTGCGTTCGTACCTGTTCTCCGGCGGGCCATCGGTGTACTCGGGGTCGCGCTGCCGATCCTGGTGATCGCCGGCAAGCAACTCCTCGAAGGCGGCGACCTGCTCGGTTCGCTGAGCAGCTACTACTACGGCGATCTGCGCAACGTCTGTGTGCTGTGCGCGATCGGTGTCTTCCTGATTTCTTACCGCGGTTACGGCTTCATCGACGACATCGCGGGCAACGTCGCGGGGGTTGCGGCATCTGCGTCGCGCTGTTCCCGACGAGTCCGGCTTCGGCGACGCCGGCCGCGCATGCGATCGGCATCGTGCAGGTCGTGAGCGCCACGATCTTCTTTCCACCCTGGCGTTCTTCTGCTTGTTCCGGTTCACCAAGACCGACGCCGCCACACCGACCCGGCGCAAGACCCCGCGCAACGTCGTCTGCCGGGTCTGCGGCATCGTGCTGCTGGCCTGCCTGGTGCTGATCGTGCTCGTCGGGCAGCTCTTCGCCGCTGCCACCTGGCATCCGACGTCATGGCTGGAATCGCCGACCGTGGTCACCTTCGGTGTTGCGTGGCTGGTGAAGGGTGCGGCACAGCCGAAGGGCCGCTAACGCACTGCTTCCGGGCCGGCGAACTGGGCCCAGTCCTCCGCCCAGCGGCTCGCCCGCCGACGGTCGAGTACCCGGCGCGCCGCCCAGAACGCACCCGCCAGTACACCGGCCGTGCACAGCCAGGTGAAGGTGGCCACCAGGATCCCGTTGGTGACCGCGTCGGTGTGGGTGAGCGGGGCGGTGGTCTGCCTGCCGTTGTCGTCGAGCCAGATCCGGGTGGTCGCGCCTTCGGTGGCGGCGCCGGTGGGCACGGTGATCGCGCCGGTACGGGGTGCTCCGCCGGGCACGTGCCAAAGCGCGTTCACCCGTGCTGTGCTGGCGATCGGCGCGCTGTCGCCGATGGTCATCGGCTGCTCCGGCGCCGTCGTCAGTACGGTCGCGGTGGCCTGGTGGCGTGAGCGCAGCTGGGCGTCCGAGGTGGCCGTCTCGGATCGGATGTCCGCGCTGCCCAGCAGGACCGCGAGCGGGATCGCCAGCAGCGCGATCAGAATGGCGACTCCGGCGAGCGCGCCTTCGATCCGGTCGGAGCGGCGCAGCAGCGGGTTCCGGGCGGCGCCGAGGCGCCGCAGCAGTCGTCTACAGGGGTTTGGTGGTCTGCCTGCCCGAGTCCTGTTCCGCATGACCTCCATCGTCCTCCGCCAGGCCCGCGGGCGCTGTTATCCGCACTACGTTCTTTCCGGTTTACCATCGGATTCAGTGTGTTCCTGCGCACGCCAACCACTCGTGTGGGTTAACCGGAGCGTCCGGTCAGTCGACCATGCGCACGGTGGCCGTCCGGCTGTGCATGCGGCGGCGGAAGCCGTACTCGGCGACGATGCCGAGCTGAATGCTGCGGTCCGCGGGTGCCCAGTACCCGGTGCGCACGAAGTACCCGTCCATCGCGCAGAGCCGGTTGGCGGTCTTGCGGGAGCTGATCGGCTCCCAGCCCCACTGCCGCCCGCACTCCTCGACCCCGTTGCGCCGCACGTAAAGCCGCGGGTTGCCGATCTCGCGGCAGTAGACGCCGCCCTCGGCGATGTAGAGCACCCCGTCCACCTTGTAGAACCGCTTGCCGTCCAGCAGGCTCACCTGACCGGACAGGGTGAACCGGACGCGCCCGCCCTCGGCGCCGTTCATCGTCCAGTCGAGGCAGAACTCCTGGGTCGGGACCTCGAGCGACTGGGTCATGACCGTCCCTTCTGCTTGCCTCTCGTGTTTGCCGCCCCCGCGCGGATGTCCACCGGAAAAGATGCGGCAAAACCCCGGTGCGCGGAACCAGGTGAGAACCGTTTTCACCCGAAGAGGCCCGCAGGTCACGCTTGGTGTTCATGGGGGGATTAATCGCGCTCCGTCAGGCTTGTGGGGTATCGCGGATACGCGACGTGAGAGCGCCGGGTCGGTTTCGTCCCGTCACACCCCCGGGTTGGCGCTATCCACCGCGGAAAGTGCGGTGCCGCCGTGTCGCGAGCGTGATCAACAAAGCCTGGCGCGACTCATGACACTTGTCATAGACGGTCCGGCGTGCGACCCTCGCTTTATGACGACTGTCATGGTGCGTGCGGCCACCGCGGAGAGCGTGGCTGGAGTGGTGCGGGCGTGCTCACCCGAGTCGGTGCGGCGGCGGTTCACCGTGGGCCGTGCGCCCGATCCGGACGAGGTGCTGACGCGGTACGGGCGGTTCCTGCTCGCCGGGCTGGCGCTGGTCGCGGAGCGGGACGGGGTTTCGGCGGGCCTGCTGAACGTGGTCCCGGACGGCGAACGGCGGGCGGAACTCGGGCTGCTGGTGGCGGACCCGTGGCAGCGTCAGGGCATCGGGCGCGCGCTCGTCGGGCTGGTCATCGGCGCGTCGCGGTGGCGTGGCTGGACGGTGCACGCGACCGTGCAGTCGGGCAACGAGGCGGCCGAAGGGCTGCTGCGGGCGTGCGGATTCCGGTTGCTGCCGGAGTACGGCTGGTCGGAGCAGGAATTCGAATACGTAGTGGGACGAGCCGGAAAGGAGACCTCGGATGGCGGAGCGCCCGGCCCGGGATCGGATGGTCTACAGCGCTGCGCAACTGCTGCGTACGCAGGGTTTGCGGGGCACCGGGATGCGCGAAGTGGTGGCGCATGCCGAGGCGCCGCGCGGGTCGCTTCAGCACTACTTCCCCGGCGGTAAGGAGCAGCTGTTCGGCGAGGCGATCGGCTGGGCAGGGCGATACGCCGCGCGCCGGGCGGCGCGTGCGTTCGAGTCTCTTCCGGAGCGGACGCCGTCCGCGCTGTTCGCCGCGATGGTCGGTCAATGGCGGGCGGAGCTGATCGAACTCGGCTACTCGGGCGGCTGCCCGCTGGTGGCCACGGTCGCCGACGTCGCCGCGGAAAGCGATGCGCTGCGCGAGCGCGCGAGCGAGGCTTTCGCGGAATGGCGCCGTCGTCTCGTGACCGCGCTGGACGAGCTGGGCGTACCGCGCCCGCGTGCGGAATCGTTGGCAGTGCTGATGATCAGCGCGCTGGAAGGCGCGCTGGTGCTCGCCAGGGCCGACCGCGACCTCACCCCGCTCGACACGGTGGTGGCGGAGCTTGCCCCGGTGCTGGACGCGCCGCTCCGGCGCCGGGCACGGTCTTAGTCCACTGTGGACGCAGGGGGCCGGCCGCCCTCACAGCTCCCCGACCGCCGCCAGCAGCCGGTCCACCTCCGCTGCCGTGGTGTACGGCGCGATGCCCGCCCGGACCGCGCCGGTGTCGCCGAGGCCGAGGTGGCGGGAGCATTCGATCGCGTAGAACGTCGCCGCCGGTGCGTTGATACCGCGAGTGGCGAGGTGCTCGTACACGGCTGTTGGCGTGGTTCCGGTGACGGTGAACAGCACCGTCGGCGTGCGGGCGCGGGTCGGGGAGCCGTAACGGACGACGCGGGGCAGCTCGGCAAGACCCTTGTCCAGGCGGGTCAGCATGGCCGTTTCGTACGCTTCGAGTTCGGTCAGCGACTGCGTCAGTCGCGCGCGGCGGGAGCCGGTTCCGGGGACCAGGCCGGCGAGGAAGTCGACGGCCGCGGTAGCGCCCGCGAGCAGTTCGTACGGGAGCGTGCCCAGCTCGAACCGCTCCGGCACGGCGTCGGTGGAGGGCAACAGCTTGTCCGGGCGCAGGGTTTCCAGCAGCTCTGGCGCGGCGGCCAGCAGGCCGAGGTGCGGGCCGAGGAACTTGTAGGCCGAGCACGCGTAGAAGTCCGCGCCGAGCGCCGCGACATCGACCGGGCTGTGCGGGGTGAGGTGCACGCCGTCGACGTAGCTCAGCGCGCCTGCCTCGCGGGCGGCAGCGGTGATCGCCGGGATGTCCGGACGGGAGCCGAGCAGGTTCGACGCCGCGGTGACGGCCACCAGCCGGGTCCGGTCGCTGAGCAGCGCGCTGATCGCGGACAACGGCAGTTCCCCGGTCTCCAGGTCGAAATCCGCCCAGCGCACGGTCACTCCCCGGGCTTCGGCGGCCTGCAGCCACGGCCGGATATTCGCGTCGTGGTCGAGGCGGGTAACCACGATCTCGTCGCCGGGCTGCCAGTTCTTGGCCAGCGCGCGGGAGAAGTCGTAAGTGAGCTGGGTCATGCTGCGGCCGAACACCACCCCCTCGGGACGCGCGCCGAGCAGGTCGGCGCCCGCCTGCCGGGCTTCGTGCACCACGCCGTCGGCACGGCGTTCGGCGGCGGTGATCGTGCCGCGGTTGGCGATGGCCGCGCAGAGCGTCGCGGCAACGGCTTCGCCGACCTGGCGGGGTACTTGGGATCCGCCAGGTCCGTCGAAGTGGGCGGCGCCGCCGGCGAGGGCGGGGAAGTGCTTGCGGATCGCATTCACGTCGTAGGCCACAGCCGACAGCTTGCCCGACCGGGCGGGCTGAGGGCCAGCCGTGCGATCATCCGGGAAACCGCGTGGAAAGGGGCCACCCGTGCTCGCCGATCAGGTGGACGAACTGCTCGCCCGGCCGCTGCCCTGGCCGATCGTGCAGGCCGGTGACCCGGTGCTGCGTGCTTCGGCCCGGCCGTACGAGGGCGAGCTGACCGAGCTCGCGCTGGCCGCGCTGATCGAGGGCATGCAGGTCACTATGCGCGAAGCGCCTGGGGTGGGGCTGGCCGCGCCGCAGATCGGGCTCGGCGTGCGGATCGCGGTGGTCGAGGACGGCGCGCGTGAGCGGCCGGGCGTGCCCGCGGCCACGCTGGAGACCCGCGGGATCGCGCCGCTGCCGTTCCGGGTGCTGGTGAATCCGGTCTACCAGCGGCTCGGGGACGAGCTCGCGGCGTTCTTCGAGGGCTGCCTCAGCGTGGCCGGCTGGCAGGCGGTGGTCGCCCGGCCGCTGCGGATCCGGCTGACCGGGCAGGACGAGACCGGTGCCGCACTGGACGAGCAGCTGTCCGGCTGGCCCGCGCGCATCGTGCAGCACGAGACCGATCACCTGCACGGCATTCTCTACGTCGACCGCGCCGAGTCGCGTTCGCTGTCCACGCACGAGGCGGTGGCTCGCCGCTGGGCCCAGCCGACTCCGGCCGAGGCCGCCCGGGAGCTGGGCTTCGACCTACCCTGACTCTCGGCAGCGCGACCCCGCCGACGTACAGCGCAACAAGGGCTGTGAAGGGGCCCTTCACGGACTCAGAGTCCGTGAAGGGCCCCTTCACAGCCTTTCGGTGGACGCGGCTGCCGGAAGGCTCGCGCATGAGGTCCGAGGAGGCGCGCTTCCGGGTGGCGCTCGAATTCACCGCCTGAACCCGCCGGTCACCCGGATTCCAGCTCCAGCAAACGACGTTTGCGCGCCACCCCGCCGCCGTACCCGGTGAGATCGCCGTTGCTGCCGATCACCCGGTGACAGGGCACCACGATGCTCACCGGGTTGCGCCCGTTGGCCAGGCCGACCGCCCGGAACGCACCCGGCTTGCCGATCTGCTCGGCCAGCTCGCGGTAGGTGATCGTCTCCCCGTAGGGGATCCGGGTGAGTTCCCGCCAGACGGTCTGCTGGAAGGGGGTGCCCCGCATCGTCAGGGCCAGGTCGAACTCCGCGCGCTCGCCCGCGAAGTACTCCGACAGCTGGCGTCGGACCTCGGTGAACGCCCGGTCGTCGCGCTCGCCGAAGGTGGCCGGGTCGGGCTGGTGCCGGTGGTTTTCCAGATATAGCCCGGCAAGCCCGCCGTCTCGGCCGACCGCGGTGAGCAGGCCGACCGGGCTTTCGAAGGTGGTGTAGGTCATGCCGTTTCCTCTCCGGCGGGAATGCGGTTGATCGGGTGGTCTCCGGTGGCCCACAGATGCTGCACGGCGTACGCGCGCCAGGGCCGCCACGCGTTGGCGCGCTCGCGCAACGCGGACGGCTGGGTGGGTAGGCCGAGGGTTTCCGCGGCGATCTTCACTCCGAGATCGGTGCCGACGAACGCGTCCGGGTCGCCCAGTGCGCGCATCGCGACGCTTTCCACCGTCCACGGACCGAAACCCGGGAGCGCGGCCAGCTGGGCGCGGGCACGGTCCCAGTCGCCGCCGACGGCGAGGTCGACCTCTCCCGAGACGAGCGCGGCGACCAGGCCGAGCAGGGTGGTGCGGCGGGACTTCGGCATCGCCAGCGTTTCCGGGTCGAGTGCGGCGAGGTCGTCCGCGGCCGGGAACAGGTGCGTCAGCTCGCCTTCGCGGTCCTCGATCGGAGTGCCGTGCGCGAGGACGAGCCGGGCCGCGTGCGTGCGGGCGGCCGCGGTGGAGACCTGTTGCCCGAGAACGGCACGGACCGCGAACTCGTCCGGATCGGTTGTGCGCGGCACCCGCCTTCCCGGCGCCGCGGCCACGAGCTGCGCGAGCATCGGGTCCGTGCTCAGCTGCTCGTCGACGGCCACCGGGTCGGCGTCCAGGTCCAGCAGCCACCGGCAGCGGCTGATCGCGGCCGCCAGGTCACGCAGGTCGGTGAGGCTCAGCCGGCACGCGATGTGGTCGGCCTCGGGCCGGAGCGACACCACGCCGTGCCCGTGCGGCAGGCGGAGGGTGCGCCGGTACGCGCCGTCCCGCCATTCCTCGACGCCGGGTACGGCCGTCGCGGCGAGGTGCCCGAAGAGGTTGTCCGGACACAATGGACGGCGGAATGGCAGCCGCAACCCGAGGACGCTCGGCGACTTGTCGCGTCCACCTCCGCGGGCCCGCGACCGCAGCTCGCTCGGCGTGAGGGCGAAAACCGCACGGACGGTCTCGTTGAACGTGCGGATGCTGGAAAAGCCGGCGGCGTGCGTGATGTCGCCCATCGGCATCGCGTTGGTCTCGATCAGCAGCCGTGCGGTCTCCGCGCGCTGTGCGCGGGCCAGCGCGAGTGGTCCGGCTCCCAGCTCCGCACTGACCTGACGTTCCACCTGGCGGACGCTGTAGCCCAGCCGCGTGGCCAGGCCTTGGACGCCTTCGCGGTCGACCACCCCGTCGGCGATCAGCCGCATCGCGCGGGCCACCACGTCGGCCCGTTCGTTCCACTGCGGCGAGCCGGGAGAGGCGTCCGGGCGGCAGCGCTTGCAGGCGCGGAACCCGGCCACCTGTGCGGCGGCGGCGCTCGGGTAGAAGCGCATGTTCGCCACCTTCGGCGGGACCACCGGGCAACTCGGCCGGCAATAGATCCGCGTGGTCACCACCGCGGTGAAGAACCAGCCGTCGAACCGGTCGTCTTTCGCTTGCACCGCACGGATGCAGCGCTCGGTCTCCTCGTGCACGAGGATCAGTGTGCCGCCCCCGCCGCCGGAAACCTCGCGAAAAAACGACATCACCCTTGCGGGACCGGGACCTCCGCGGACTTACGGGCGTCGACCACGGTGAGCCCGGCGAGCCGCGCGGTCAGCCCGCGCGGGCCGGGGGTGACGAGCAGAACGACCAGGTTGGCCCCGAGCCAGAGCAGCGCCCAGCCGGAGTTGAGGCCGCTGAGCACCAAGAAGCCACCGGTCCCGAAGACGAAGCGGACAAGGCAGCGCAGGATCGAAGGTCGCTTCCCGCGGGCGTCCGCCATGGCCAGCAGAACCGCGTGCTGGCCGACGGTGCCGCCGTTGGTCACGGCCGGGAGGACGAGCAGCAGGAGCACCGCAGGCAGGCAGGTGTGGAGCAGGCCCTCCACCGTCGGGTCACCTTCGGTCACGAGCCTCCCGGTCGCGACGTACCGGACGGATACCACGATGAAGTTCACTACCACGCCGACCAGGGTGACCGTGATGAGGTCGAGCATCATGCCGAGCAGCCGCCTGCCGGTACGTACCGGCCGTGGTTCCCCGGCGGGCCGCCGGATCCGGCGGCGCAACCGGAACGCCAGCGCCGCGCCCAGCGCCGCGCCGACCGTGTTGGACAGCAGGTCACCGGTGTCGAACAGCCGGTACGGGCACTTCATCAGGAACCAGACGCCGGTCAGCTGCGTAGTCTCGATCAGCAGCGACATGGCGAATCCGCTGAGGATGGCGAATCCGATGCTGCGCCCGAACAAACGCCGTATGAACACGCCCCACGGCACGAAGAACGCGACGTTGAACAACACCTGCCGCAGCGCCGGGTTGTGCAGCAGGTCGGTGTTGAACTGGTGAATGTCCGACAGGAACTGCAGCGGGTTCAACTCGGGGTGCCGCAGCTTCCGGTGCGCGGCGCAGTACGCCGCGTCGATGCGCGGGATCGGCATCAGGGTGTAGGTGACCAGCGCGAACGCGTACACCAGGAAGGCCGGTGCCGCGATCGCGCGGAACATGCCCAATTCGCCACGCTTGCGGTAGGTCACCGCGACGTAGGGCACCACCAGCAGGATCGCCAGGCCGATGCCGGCGAAGACCGCGACGAGCGTCGGCGCGCTCCACTGTGTCATCGAACCTCACCCTCTGTTGCCTGGGGAGGGTAACGGCGGTTCTCCCCGGGCAACGCGGCGGGCGGCGGTTTCTGTTGGCCCCAGTGTGGTCCGGCCGGTCCGAGCTGTCCGATGTGGTCGCCGGCGCCGGACCGGGCGGGTGGATCGTGCCACAAGATGGCCATCCGGGCGCCCCTGTTTCCCCTCCGCACCCCTGCCCGGCGGGTCCGGCTGTCCCTGCCCGCCCGGGCGGCCCACCATAAGGTGGTGGGAAGGAGCCGCCATGGTGCTCGTCGAAGAGGACATGCGCGCGCTTGACGATGTCCGGCGTGGATTGGTCGTGGTCCGCAACGGGTTCGTCGGAGCAGAGGAGTGCTACCTGTGGTCCGGCGGCGGACGGGTACCGCCCTGGGAGGCGCAGGCGGTGGATCGGCTGCGCCGGCGCGGTCTGGTGGTGCTCACCCGGCGACCGGGTGCCCCGGCCAGCCCGCTGGTGGCGACCGACCCGCAGCCGAGTGCCGTCTGAGCGTGCGGGGACGACCGGGACTGGAGCAGGACAGCCGAGGATGAGCGAGAACCCGAACGCGCCGCTGGGCGCGCCCTGGCCCCGGCCGCAGCAGGTGGCCCCGCCCGCGCCCGCCCCCGAATCGGCACCGCAACCCACCCCGCCGCCCTCGCCGCAGCGCCGGTGGCGGATAGTGGCCCTGGTGGCCGGCCTGGTCGTGTTGCTGGGGCTGACCGGATTCACCATCACGCGTTACGTCCTGCGGCAGCCGCCGCCCCCGAAGCCGCCTTCGCAGCCGTTCGACATCGGCGGGGCGTACGCGCGCGTACGCCCCGGTGTGGCGAACGTCGAAGCGGTGCTGGCCACCGGCCAGGGGGTCGCCTCCGGCACCGGGATCGTGCTCGGCGCGGACGGGCTGGTGCTGACGAACAACCACGTGGTCGAAGGCTCCATCGTCGTCCGGGTCACGCTGGCCGGCGGCCGGGTTCACGACGCGAAGGTGCTCGGCTACGACCGTTCCCACGATCTCGCCGTGCTCAAGCTCGCCGGCGTGAGCGGGCTGCCCACCGCGACGCTCGGCGATTCCGGTCAGGTCAAGCCCGGTGACTACGTGCTCGGCGTCGGCAACGCGGGCGGGCAGGGCGGGGAGCCGGCCTCGGCCGTGGGCCGGGTGACCGCGCTCGGCCGGTCGATCGTCGCCCGCGACGCGGAGACCGGTGCCACCGAGACCCTGCACGATCTGATCCAGACCGACGCGCCCGTGCGGCAAGGGGATTCCGGCGGGCCACTCACCGACACCGCCGGCCGGGTGATCGGCGTGAACGTCGCGGGCAGCGCGGGCTACGCGGTCGAAAAGGGTGAGCACGAGAGCTACACCATCCCGATCACGCCCGCCGCGGAGATCGCCGGGCAGATCGCCGCGGGTAAGGAATCCGGCTCCATCCACATCGGACCGAGCGCGTACCTGGGCATGACCGTGAACGAGACCGCCGATGGCGCCGGGGCGATGATCCAGGCGCTGGTCCAGAAGGGCCCGGCGGACGAGGCTGGGCTCAAGGCCGGCCTGCTGGTGGTCGGCGTCGGCGATCAGCCGGTGCGCTCGGCCGCCGATCTGATCGCGCAGATGGACCGGCACCACCCCGGCGAAACGCTGAAGTTCACCATCACCGGGCAGGGCGGGCAGCAGGCCACGGTGTCCGTGCAGGCGGCCAGCGGGCCGATCGGCTGAGCGTGCCCGGCCCGTTTCCGGCAGTTCCGGCCTAGGCTTGTCCCTGGTGGCCGGGGCGCCCGGCCGGGAGGGTGCTCCGGATGGCCGGATGGCGGACCCGTCGTCGGCGGGAAGTGGCCGACGAGGCGCTCGTGCGCTCCCTGTTCGAGGAGCACGGGCGGGCGATGCTCGGCTACGCCACGCGGCTGCTCGGCGATCGCGCCGCGGCCGAGGACGTGGTGCAGGAGGCGCTCGTGCGGGCCTGGCGGAACCCGGACAGCCTGGTCAACGGCCGGGGTTCGGTACGCGGCTGGCTGCTCACCGTGGTGCGCAACCTCGTGATCGACCGGGTCCGGGCGAGTCATGCGCGGCCGGCCGAGGTCGCCGGGGTGCCCGCCGGCATCCCGGTCGAGCACGACCACGCCGACCGCGTGGTCGACTCGATGGTGGTGCTGGCCGCGCTCGACGGGCTCTCCGCCGAGCACCGCGTCGTGCTGGAGCAGATGTACCTGCACGGCCGGAGCGTGGCCGAAGCCGCCGAACTGCTGGGCATTCCGCCCGGCACCGTGAAGTCCCGTTCGTATTACGGGCTGCGGGCGCTGCGGGAGCAGTTCCGCGACGAGCGAGCAGGAGCGGAGGGGATCGCCGGATGAACCGGGATGAGCACGTGGACCTGGCCGGATACCTCACCGGCCTGTTCGGCACGGACGAGCACCGCGCGGCCGAAGCGCATCTGGAGTGCTGCCCGGCCTGCCGGTCGGAGGCGGCGTCCCTGCGCGAGGTGCGGGGAATTCTCGGCGAGCTGCCACCGGAAGCGCTGCTGGTGGGCGCCCCGGAGGACGGGGACCTGCTGCTGAAGCGCACAGTGCACCGGGTGCGGACGGAATCGCGCCGCCGGACCGGGCGAGGCACGCTCGCCGCGGCCGCCGCAGCGGTGGTCGTCGCCGCGATCGGGCTGGGCATCGGCGTGGCCGTGGGCAGTTCGAACAGTCCCACGGCGGTCTCGCCGCCGACCATCGAAGCCCCGGGCATTCGTACTGTGCACGGCGCCTCGGGCGATGCGTCGCTCACCGCGACCATCGCGCCCGCGGCCGGCTGGGTCCGGGTGAACGCCATGGTGACCGGGCTGCCCAGCGGGGAGAAGTGCTTGCTGGTCGTCGAGGACAAGAACGGTGAACGCCAGATCGCGGGCGGCTGGGTGGTCACCGCGGAGAGCGCTCGCGACGGCGCGAGCCTGTACGGCTCGGCCATCGTCGACCCGGCTCAGGTGGCGGCGATCTCCATCGAGAACACCGCGGGCCATCGGTTCGTCCGTGCGGGACTGCCGTGAGTCACCCGAACCGTGCGGCCAGCCACCGGCGGGCGTGCTGCCACGGCTCGCCGGCGGGGTCGATCAACCGGAAGTGGTCGATGTCCGGCAGCTCGACGTAGTCCACTTCGTCGCCTGCTGCGCGCGCCGCCGTCACGTACTCGCGGCTGTGCGCTACCGGTACGCGTACGTCGGCGTCGCCGTGTACGACCAGATGTGGGCAGCCGACTGGCAGCTGCCGAAGCGGTGAGGCGGCGGGATCGTCATCGCGCAGGAACAGTGAGGCCGCGCCTTCGCCGAGTTCCTCCGCCGCACAGCGGGGTACGTCGGTGATTGGGGCCAATGCGACGACGCCGGACAAGCTCTCGGCCTTCCCTGCCAGCAGCGCCAGCTGCCCGCCCGCGGAGTGGCCGATCGCGACAGACGGGGCGCCCGGGGCCGCGGTACGGATCGCGGTGCGTACATCGTCGAAGGTCAGCGGCCACCCGCCCGTGTCGCCGTCGATGCGCCGGTATTCGATGTTCACCACGCGCCAGCCCGCGTCGGTCAAATCGGCGGCCATCGCGTCGAGCTGGTGGAGATCGTGTTTGGCGCGCCACCAGCCGCCGTGCAGCAGGATCGCGGTGCCCTTCTCCGGCGCGGTTCCGTGGAGTTCGGCGAACTGGCTGGGTTCGGCGCCGTAGCGAAGGGTTTCCATCGGCCCATTATCGAGGTACGCCGCCGGTGGCGTGGTGGTTGCAGGGCTGTGAAGGGTCCCTTCACGGACTGCGTCCAGGGTGTCGGCAAAGTCGGTGTGTGGGGCCCTGCGCAGACTGCGGAGGGCTGTGAAGGTCTGTGAAGGGCCCCTTCACGGACCCGGGACAGGTCTGGCGCACAGTGCGAGGTGGTCGCGCGTCTCGAACACCTCCGCTTCGCCTGCTGCCGGGTGCAATAGATCGGGATGGCAGGTGTCGTCTATGATGACGCGACAGCCACGGCTCTCTCTGCTGATCACGGGTCCTCGACCGACTTTGCCGGGACCCTGGCTTCTGAGTCCGTGAAGGACCCCTTCACAGCCAGCGCCTCGTTTGCCTGCCGGGCCGATCTCGCGAATACCGCCTGCGGTCGGGGCGGGTCGCGCTACCGTCGCGGGCATGACCACGCCCGTCGAAGCCTTCCTCCGCGATTACCACGACCGGAATCCGGCCGCGGCGTCCGAGCTGGCGGGAGCAGGGCGGCTGGTGGGGGACGACCGCACGGTGTACGAGGCCTTCGCCGAGTACGTCGGTGAGCCGCGCCGCGTGCTCGACCTCGGCTGTGGGGACGGTTCGCTGCTGGCGGTGCTCGCCGCCCGCGGTGCGGAGACCCTGGCCGGTATCGACCTGTCGCCGGGCCACGTGCGGCGAGCGCTCGTTACCCCCGCGCTGGCGGGCGCGGACGTGCGCACCGGGCGGGCGCAGAAGCTGCCGTTCGGGGATGACGGGTTCGACGCCGTCGTGTCCTTCATGGCGCTGATGCTGATGACCGATGTCGAACAGGTCGTCGCGGAGACGGCGCGGGTGCTCGCCCCCGGCGGCACGTTCGCGATCGGGGTGGGTGGCCCGGGGGAGGGCGCGCTGGCGGTGTTCCCGAAGATCGCGCGCCCGCTGTTCGCCGTGATCCCGGAAGAACGGCGCGTGCCCTCCGGCGGCGATCCGCGTACTCGGACCCGCGAGGGCCTTGACCGGCTCCTCGGCCCGGCCGGATTCGCCCCGGTGGACTGGCACGAGCTGCTGCTCGACGTGTCCGGTCCGCCGGAGCAGGTGTGGCAGACCTGCCACGACACGTACTACCAGATCGATTCGCTTGACGAGACGCAGGTCGCGGGGTTGCGGACGGCGTTCATGGTCGCCACGCGGGACCTGCTGACCGCGGACGGGGTGCTTCCGGCGAAGGCCAGGGTGAACGTGGCGGTCACACGGTTGTCGTGACTGCGGTTGGCCGCGTACTCAGTCGACCGCCGCTCCGAACCACCGGGTCAGCGCGGATCGAAGTGCGTCGACGTCGGGTTCGGTGTCTGAGGAAGCCCAGGCGACGTAGCCATCAGGTCGGACCAGCAATGCCGTGGGCGCGTCCTCGGCGGCGTCCGTGCACACCGTCGTCACTCGGTCCTGCCACGGTTTTCCTGCCGCGGCGAGCTTCGCGCCCGGGGTCAGGTCGAGCAGGATCGGGCGGGCTGCACGCTGTGCCGCGGCGAACGGCTCCGGATCGGTCAAAGTCAGGTCCGGTGCCCAGCGGCCGGTCCACGGATCCGGCGCGTCGCCATACCGGATGTCGTTGCCGGACAACAGATCCGCGAGCTGTTTGCGGACCACGCCGTGGCCGAGCAGCTCCCCGAACAGCGCGCGCAGCTCGGTGACCTCCGGACCCGGCGCGGTCAGCGCTCCCTGCGCCTGGGTGCTCATGACCACCCGGTGGCTGACCGGGCGGCGTTCGGCGTCGTAGCTGTCGAGCAGCCCCGGCGGCGCCCAGCCGTGCACCTCGGCGGCGAGCTTCCAGGCCAGGTTGGCCGCGTCCTGCAGGCCGAGGTTCAGACCGGGGCCGCCGATCGCGGAATGCACGTGGGCCGCGTCGCCGAGCAGGAGCACCCGCCCGGCGCGGAACCGCTCGGCGATCCGGGTGTTGCCCCCGAGCAGCCTGCGCAGCTGGAACGGCCCGGCGCCGGCGGGCGGGGCGAATGGCAGATCGGTGCCCAGCACCCGGCGGATGCTTTCCCGGACCTCGTCCAGCGTCGGTGGCACCTCTTCGGGCGGGGCCGGCACGCCTCGTTCGGAAACATTCACCGACGGCGCGTTCGCATCGAAGGGTGCGTAGGTGAAGACCCCGGTTTCCGTGCGGTAGTGCAGGAACGGCGGGATCCGGTGCCCGGCCGGCCGCAGCCCGCCGGTGGCCGGGTCGATCAGCTCCGGCGGAATCCGGACCTGCGCGCTGCGTGACACCGAATCGTCCCGGGAGACGCCGGGGAACTCGATCCCGGCGAGTTTCCGTACCGTGCTGCGGCCACCGTCCGCGCCGACCAGGTATTCGGCCGTGAGCCGGTAGGGGCCGTCCGGTCCGGTCACCTGCACGGTCACCGAGTCCGCTCCGGCGGTGAATCCGGTGCACTCGTGCCCACGCCGGATTTCGGCACCCAGCTCGGCGGCGTGCCGCGCGAGGACCCGTTCCAGCTCACGCTGCGGCTTCGGCAGGACGTACACCGGGTTGTCCGCCAGGTCCGCGAGATCGAGCCGGAACCCGCCGAAAATGAATCCGGGCACCGGCTTCGGCGCGGCCTCCCCGGTGAGCTGCGCGTAGAGGCCACGGCGGTGCAGCAGCGGCACCACCTGGCCGACGAGGCCGTTCGCGCGGTGTTCCTCCTTGGCGCCGGGCAGCCGTTCGAGCACGACCGGGCGGATCCCGGCCAGGCACAGTTCGGCCGCGAGCAGCAGGCCGTTCGGCCCGCCTCCGGCGATCACGATTTCCGGCATGATTTCCCCCACGGGGTCAGGGCAGCAGCACCTCGGCCAGCTGATCGAAAGCCTGGTGCAGCGCGGTTTCGAACGGAATCGGAGGAGCGGCGCGCAGCCAGCGCAGCATGGCCGCCCGGACCGCGCCCCCGGCGGCAGCCGCGACCAGCATCGGCCGCAGGTCGTGTTCCGGGCCTTCACCGAGGCGCTCGGCGATCGCCTCGGCCAAGGCCTGCTCGGTGGCCGCGCCGGCTTTCAGGAATTCGCCCTGCAGCGCGGGTTCGGCGATCATCAGCCGGACGCCTTGTGTCCACTGTGGATCGGGTTGGCCGCTGTCCGCGGTTTCGCCGCGGTCGCACCGGTACTGGTCGAGCACGGCCTGGCGCAGCGCCGTCCACAGTGGTTCATCGGCGGGGCGGGCACGCAGGTGATCCGCGATGGCCTGCGCCCGGTCGTACTGCCGCGCGGCGATCGCCTCGGCCTTGCTGGAGAAGTAGTTGTTCACGGTGCGCGGCGAAACGCCCGCTTCACCGGCGATGTCGTCGATGGTCACGTTGCCCAGCCCGCGTTCCACGGCGAGCGTGATCGCCGCCCAGGAAATCGCCCGGCGCGTCTCCTGGCGGCGGCGTTCCCGCAGGCTGGGGCGTTCGGTCACGGCTCCGACGCTACGCCTGAATGTGCGTGCCGCGCAATCTTTGCGTGTTGCGCAAGTTAGGGCAGGACGCGGCACAGCGCGGCGAGCGTCCCGGACCAGGCGCTGGCCGAGGGTGTGCCGTAGCCGATGACCAGCGCGTCCCGGTCCGCTTCGACGTCCGGGTGGCGGAACCGGTCGAGGCCGTGCACGGCGAGGTCCTGCCACGCGGAGCCCTGGACGACCGCGCTTTCGTTGCCGGAGGGCAGTTCCACCAGCGCGTGCAGTCCCGCGGACAGGCCGGTCACGGCGGCCTCCGGGCAGTGTTCGGCCAGCGCGGCGACGAGCTGGTCGCGGCGGCGCCGGTAGTGCTGCCGCATCGTGCGGATGTGCCGGTCGTAGGCGCCGGAGGAGAGGAATTCGGCCATCGCGAGCTGGTCCACGGTGCTGCAGTGCAGGTCGTGGTCGCCCTTCGCCTTGGCGACCGCGGGCGCGAGCCGGGGCGGCAGGACGAGCCAGCCCAGCCGCAGTCCCGGGGACAGCGCTTTGCTGGACGTGCCGAGATAGACCACCTGGTCCGGGTCCAGGCCCTGCAACGCGCCGACCGGGCCGCGGTCGTAGCGGAACTCGCCGTCGTAGTCGTCCTCCAGTACCAGGCCGCCGGTGCGCCGGGCCCAGTCGAGCGCGGCCATCCGGCGGTCCGGGTGCAAGGCGACGCCGGTCGGGAACTGGTGGGAGGGCGTGAGCAGTACTGCGCCGGCGCCAGGTAGATCGTCGAGCCGGTCGGTACGCGCGCCGTCGGCGTCGATCGGTACCGGCGGCGTGTGGATCCCGGCAGTCGTGAGTCGGCGTCGGTGTGCGTACAAGCCGTAGGACTCGACGGCGATTTCCGGTGTGCCACGGTGTTTCATTACTTCGGCGAGCAGCAGCAGGCCGTGTGTCACGCCGGAGCAGATGATGACGTGGTCCGGGTGCGTACGCACGCCGCGGGTTCGTGCGAGGTAGCTGGCGAGTTCGGTCCGCAGCTCAGCTCGGCCGCGCGGGCTGGGAAAGCCGAAGGCATCGTCGGGGGCCGCGGCGAGTGCACGTCGTGTTGCTTTCGCCCATTCCACCCGCGGAAAGGTCGACGTATCCGGCAGTCCGGAGCGCAGATCGTGGACGTGCCGATGTCGGGTTGCGGGCCGTGGCGTCGCTTTCGCCGGTGCTGTGGCCGCGTGCGCGGCAACCCGGGTTGCCGCACCCTGCCGGGCAGTGAGCCAGCCTTCGGCGACCAATCCCGCATACGCTTGCGCGACGGTATTGCGGGCTATGCCGAGATCCGCGCCGAGCGTGCGGCTGGACGGCAGTTTCGCGCCCGGAGCCAGCCTCCCGGTGCGGATAGCGTCACGCAAGGCTTCCATCAGGCCTTCGCGCAGCCGGGGGCCGCGCAGGTCAAGATGCAGGTCGTCGCCGGCAGAAGTGGCCCACTGATCGTGCATGGAAATGGACCATAGCAAGAGACCAGTGTTCAGTAGTGTCGGTGCCATGACCACAGACGCCATGACCACGCCAGACGAACGGCTCGCCCCGCACAAGCCCCGCATCAACCTCGCGGAGTTCGCGCACGACGCGTACAAGGCGATGATCCGCCTCGATGCGTCTGTCAGGCGCGGAATCGACCCGACGCTGGCGGAACTGATCAAGATCCGTGCGTCGCAGATCAACCACTGCGCGTTCTGCCTAGATATGCACACCAAGGACGCGCTCGCCGCCGGGGAGACGGTGGAGCGCATCGTGCAGCTGTCCGCGTGGGAGGAGTCGAAGCACTTCTACACCGCGAAGGAGGTCGCCGCGCTGGAGCTGACCGAAGCGATCACCGTGCTCACCGACGGGTTCGTGCCGGACGAGGTCTACGGGCGGGCCGCCGAGGTGTTCGACGAGGCCGAGCTGGCCCACGTGATCGCCGCGATCACCGTGATCAACGCGTGGAACCGTTTCGGGGTCGCCAGCCGCGGCGTGCCCGGCGAGTACCAGCCCGCGCAGCGCTGAGCTTCACAGGCTCCGCAGCAGGCGCAGCGGGTTCTCCACGCAGTCCGCGACGAACCGGAGGAACCCGCCCGCCACGCCGCCGTCGCACACGCGGTGGTCGAAGGCCAGCGTCAGCTCGGTGATCTTGCGCGCGGTCACCTCGCCGTCGACGATCCACGGCCGGTCGATGATCCGGCCCACACCGAGGATCGCGACCTCCGGGTGGTTGATGATCGCGGCCGAACCGTCCACTCCGAACACCCCGTAGTTGTTCAGGGTGAAGGTGCCGCCGGTCAGGTCCACCGGGGCGAGCCCGCCCGCGCGGGCCTGGCCGGTGCGTTCGGCCAGCGCTGCGGACAGTTCTTCGACGCTGTGGGTGTGCGCGTCGCGGACCACCGGGACCACAAGCCCGCGGTCGGTTTGCGTGGCGAATCCGAGGTTGATCGCCTTCGAGAGCACGATTTCGTCACCCTCGAGACGTGAGTTCAGCTCGGGGAACTGTTGCAGGCCCGCCACCGTGAACCGCGCCAGCAGCGCCAGCAGGCTGATCTTCGGGGCCGCCGGGTCGGCGTTGAGCGCGGCGCGCAGCCGCAGGAGTTCGGTGGCGTCGACGTCCACCCACACGGTGGCTTCGGGGATCTCCCGGCGCGAGCGGGTGAGCTTGTCCGCCACCGTCTTGCGCAGGCCCCGCAACGGGATTCGCTGGTCGGCTTCGGTGTTCTGGGTGTGCTTCGGGGTGGGTTTGTCGACGGGGTTTTCGGTGGGCTTTTCGTTGGCTCTGGCGATGGCCCGCTCGACGTCGGCGCGGCTCACGATCCCGTCGGTTCCGGTGCCGGACAGCGTCCGCAGGTCCACTCCGGACTTCCGGACAAGCTGCCGTACCAGCGGTGAGATCACCCGAACACGGTCCGAAGTGGACGGTGCGGCGGGCGCCTGCCGAGCGCGGCCACGCCGGCCGCGGCGGGCCTGCGCGGCCGGCGTGCCGTAGCCGATCAGAACGTTGCCGCTGCCTTCCGGGGAGACCACGCCGGGCTCGACGAAGTTCGCCGCCTCTTCCACGGTGATCAGCGGACGGCCGACGGTGAGCACCTCCCCGGCTGCGCCATGCAGCGTCGCGACGCGGCCGGCGAACGGCACCGGTACTTCGACGCTTGCCTTGGCCGTCTCGACCTCAACCACGGTCTGGTCGACCGCGACGGTGTCACCGACTGCGACGTGCCAGGTGACGATCTCCGCCTCGGTGAGCCCTTCGCCGAGGTCGGGCAGCTTGAAGACGGCCATCACGCCTCTCCGTCGGCCAGCGGGGCGCTGTCGTCCCACTGCAGCCGGTCGATCGCGTCCAGGATCCGGTCCACATCCGGCAGATGGTGGCGTTCCAGATTCGGTGCCGGATAAGGAATGTCGAAGCCGCCGACGCGCAGTACGGGTGCTTCCAGGTAGTGGAAGCACGTCTCGGACAGCTGGGCGGCGATCTCCGCCCCGTACCCGCAGAAGCGGCTCGCTTCGTGTACGACGACCGCGCGTCCGGTGCGTCGTACGGACGCGGCGACGGTGTCCAGGTCGAACGGCGCGAGACTGCGGAGGTCGACGACCTCGGCCTGGTAGCCCTCGTCCGCCGCAGCCTCGGCAGCTTCGAGCGTGGTGCCGAGCGCGCCTCCGTACGAGATGAGCGTGACGTCGCTGCCTTCGAGCCTGACGACCGAACGGTCGAGCCCTGGTGAGCGAAGCGTCGGGTCGATGGTGCCCTTCTCCCAGTAACGTCGCTTCGGCTCCAGGAAGACGACCGGGTCCGGACAGTCGATCGCTTCGCGCAACAGCGTGTACGCATCAGCGGGCGTGGCCGGCGTGACTACGCGGAGTCCCGCAGTGTGGGTGTAGTAGACCTCGGAAGAGTCGCAGTGGTGCTCGACACCGCCGATGCCGCCGCCGTACGGCACGCGGATCACGACAGGCAGTTCGACGTGGCCCTTCGTGCGGTTACGCAGCTTGGCGAGGTGGCTGGTGATCTGTTCGAACGCGGGGTAGGCGAACGCGTCGAACTGCATCTCGACGACCGGGCGCAAGCCGTTCATCGCCATCCCGATCGCGGTACCGACGATGCCCGCTTCCGCAAGCGGTGTGTCGAACACCCTTGCTTCGCCGAAGCGGTCCGTCAGGCCGTCGGTGACGCGGAAGACGCCACCGAGCGTGCCGACGTCTTCCCCGAAGACCAGTACGCGCTCGTCCTCGGAGAGTGCGTCGGCCAACGCGCGATTGAGCGCGCCGGCAAGGGAGACCTTGGTATCCAGTGTGGCCGTCATCAGCGCTCCTCGAGTTCCGCAGCGAGTTCGGCTGCCTGCGTCCGCAATGCGGCTGTGGGCTCGGCGTAGACGTGCTGGAACAACTCCGCGGGGTCGAGCACCGTGTCGATGTTCATCCGCTCGCGCAACGACGCTGCGTCCGCTTCGGCGCGTACGTCGATCTCCTGCTGCGCCTGCTCGGTGAGAAGCCCACGGTCCGTGAGGTACTGCTTGAGCCGGGCGATCGGGTCGCGCTCAAGCCACTCCTCCACCTCCGCGCGTTCGCGATAGCGCGTCGCGTCATCGGCGTTCGTATGCGACTCGATGCGGTACGTGATGGCCTCGATCAACGTCGGCCCTTCGCCGGCCGCTGCCCGCGCGACGGCCTGCTCTGTTGCCGCGTGGACGGCAGCTGCGTCGTTACCGTCCACAAGCACTGACGGCATTCCGTAGCCGACGCCCTTGTACGCCAGCGAAGGTGCCGCAGTCTGCTTCGCCAGCGGCACGCTGATCGCGTACCCGTTGTTCTGTACCAGGAAGACCACTGGCGCCTTCCATACCGCGGCGAAGTTCAACGCTTCGTGCGTGTCGCCTTCGCTGGTGGCGCCGTCGCCGAGTAGTACCAGCGAAACGGTGTCTTCGCCCTTGACCCGCGCAGCGTGCGCGAAGCCGACAGCGTGCAAGGTGTTCGTGGCCAGCGGCGTGCACTGCGGTGCGACGTTCGCGCGGTACGGGTCGTAGCCGCAGTGCCAGTCGCCGCGCAACAGCGTCAGGACTTCGATGGGGTCGACACCACGCGCGACGATCGCCATCGAGTCGCGGTAGGTGGGGAACAACCAGTCCTGTGGCCGCAACGCGAGGACGGCGCCGATTTCGCATGCTTCCTGCCCACGCGCGGACGGATACACCGCGAGCCTGCCCTGTTTGGTGAGCGCGGTCGCCTGCGTGTCGAACCGGCGTCCGGCGACCATGCCGCTGTGCAGACGCAGCAGCACTTCGTCCGCCGGCATCGGCAGCCCGGGCTGTTCGACCCGCTTGCCGTCCGGGGAGACCAGGCCCAGTGGTTCTTCGCTGGGCAGGAAGTGCGACGCGGCAGTGCGTTCCGTGGTGGTCACCGGCAGCTCCGATCGATGCTCGGCCAAGACGAGTAGGCCTGATCCTCGCTCCCGGGCGATCAAAGGTCCATGGATCCTCTACAAGTATGGAATGATGGCTGTGTATACCTGCTCATGCTGGACCATTGGCCCCGGAAGGAACGCGGATGCCCGAGCCAGGTGGACGAATGGCGGCCGCGCTGGACGAGGTCGACCTGAAACTCATCGCCGAACTGAAGGCGGACGGCCGGGCCTCGATGCGCGCCCTGGCCGAGCGAGTCCACATCTCGCGCGCCGGCTGCTACACGCGCGTCGAACGGCTTCACCGGGAAGGCGTGATCACCGGGTATGCCGCCGTCACCGATCCTCGGCGGCTCGGCCAGGGGCTCGCCGCGTTCGTGTACCTCAAGGTCACGCAGAACAGCTGGCGGACCGTCAGCGCGGACCTCAAGCACATCCCCGAGATCGAGCACGGCGGCCTGGTCTCCGGGGACAACGACCTGATCCTGTTCGTCCGCACCCGTGACGCGGACAGCCTGCGCGACCTGGTGTTCGAGCGCCTGCAGGCGATGCCGGACGTGCTCTCGACCCACACCGTGCTGGTTTTCGACGAGCTGTGATCAGCCCGGCAAGCGATCCTTCACCAGGTAAACCGCATGCGCAATATGCCCGCCGACGTCGCCGGACTGCGGCGTGATCCGGTAACCCGCGCGCTCGTACATGGTGATGTTGCGCTTGCTCGCCGCCCCCGTGAACAAGGTGAACCGCGGCAGAGCTCCCGGCGCCTGCCCCTCCGCATACGCCAGCAAGAACCGCCCGAGCCCGCGCCCGGCGAGATCCGGCGCGACCATCAGCCTGCCGATCTCCCACCCGCCGTTCTCCACGCGGGCGCGCACGGCGCCGATCAGCCGTGGCCCCTGCCGCACCACCCAGCCGTGCCACGTCCCGATCGATGCCCGCAAGTCGGCGAGATCCTCGTGCAGCGCGGGGATTTCCGTGGTTTCGTTGAGCAACGCCTCCTGCATCCAGCAGCATCGCTGCAGGACCAGCAGTTCAGCCGCGTCGTCAAGGGTCGCCGGGCGCAGCCGCGTATCGGGCAGGCCGACCAGTTCGTCAAGCTCCACCCGACCTGTTTAACCACTCCCGGCGACCACGCGCAACGCGATTCGCCGTGGTTCGGCTGCCAGGGGCGTGATCTGGTGCGTACCGGTCTGCTGGCTGTTCGACTTGCCACTGCTCGCCGGGCCGACCAGGTGGTACACCGACTTTCGGCCTTGTGCGCTCTCCTGGCGTCGGGGTTTGCCGCAGCTACTTGCGCTGCTGTTGTGCTGGCTTGTGGCCGCTCCCGGTGTTGCTGTGCTGATTCGTGTTGCTGCGGTGTGTTTCCCGTCGTCGAGCACCGGGCCGATGTTCCTCTCCGGCGTCACGAACCCGGGCACCTCGGCGTTGGTCGTGTCCACGCATAACATGTCCACACCCTCGTCGCTGAGCCGGGAGAAGCCGGCCAGGTCGGTCAGCCAGCCGTTCAGCGGGAGCTGGTCGAGCTTGATGCCGCAGGTGTGCAGCACCACCCCGGCCGGGGTGGTGCTGCACACCGCCAGCGCTGCGGTGGCTTGCGCCGTTGTGCTGGCTTGTGCTGTCGCTCCCGGCTTCGCTGCGCTGATTCGCGCTGCCGGGGCCAGTTCTGCCGCGTCGACTCGCGCCCCGGCCCGCGTCGCCACGCACACTCCGCAGCCCGTTGCGGTGCCGCTTTGGGCGCGGAGGGCGGAACCCGCCCCGGCACCGTGGTTCACGAGCCCACCGCGAACTCCGTCCCGAACGGATCACGCACGGTGACCATCCGTCCGTAGGGAGTGTCCACAGCGGACACTGTCTCGCCACCGGCTTCGACCCCACGGGCTGCGGCCGAGTCGGCGTCGTCGGCGAGGAAGAGGGTGCCCCATGCCGAGGTCGCCTGCGGTTCGCCGGTGATTCCGCCGATCTCGTGCCCGTCCGGGCGGCGCAGGAAGGTGAAGTCGATGCCCGGCAAATCTTCGTTGCCGTCGAGGGTGAAGCCGAACACCGTGCGGTAGAACTCGCGCGCCCGTCCGGGCTCGGGGGTGACGAGGTCGTTGCGCATCAACGTGGCCGCCTCGTTGACCAGCCGGCAACCCGGCAGACTGCGCCCCTGCCACAGCCCGAACCGCGCGCCGGTGGGATCGACGGCGAGCGCCGTCCGCCCCCGGTCCTCGCGCTCATGCGGCTGCACCACGACCGTCCCGCCGGCCGCGGTGATGGCCTCGGCCGTGCCGTCGCAGTCGTCGGTCGCCAAGTAGACCGTCCAGCCCGCGTGTTCGCCCTGGGTCAACCCGGCGACCGGTAGCCCGCGGTACAAGCAGTCCCCGCCGTCGAACTCCCAGCCGAATACCGCCCGGTAGAACCTTTGCGTCCGTTCGAGATCGGGCACCGTCAGCTCGATCCAGACCGGTGTGCCGAACGGCTGGTTCTCATCGACTGAACTCATCAGATCGTCCTCCTCGCCAGGTGATGCCGGGAACGCTAACGGCCATTGCGGACAGTTGGAGTCCTCGTTCCGTGTTCACCATGTGGGAGGAGGTGGCTGCCTCCTGGATCAACGGCGCATGCTGATCTTCTTCGCCCTCGTCCCTTCCCGGCTCCGGATCGGCAGGCACGCATGACCAGCTCGCCACTCGGCAACCCCGCCTGGACCGCGCTCGACGGCCCGCACGCCGGGTTGGCGGAACGAAAAGGCCGGGTCCTGCGCTATCCGGTGGCAATCTCCCCGTTCCTCGCCGTCCCGGATGACCCGGACCCCGCGGTGTGGCAGGACATCGCGGACCTGGTGGCTCCCGCCACGACCGCCACCGTGGTCGGCGGCGTCGATCTGCCGCTACCGGGCGGTTGGGCACTTTTCGCGGAAACCCCTGCGGTACAAATGAAAGCCGAAGCCCACCCGGTTCCGGCGGAAGCTGCCTCCGGCTCGGCGGACCCGGCGAGCGAGGTCACCCGGCTGACCGTGGACGACGTACCCGAAATGCTGGACCTGGCAGCCCGCACCCGGCCGGGCCCGTTTCGGCCGCGGACCATCGAATTGGGCACCTACCTGGGCATCCGCCGCGACGGCGCACTGGTCGCGATGGCCGGGGAACGGCTCCGCCCGCCGGGATGGACCGAAATCAGCGCGGTGTGCACGGATCCCGCGTTTCAGGGACAGGGCCTGGCCGCACGGCTCGTGCGGGAGGTGATGGCGGAGATCCGGACCCGCGGTGAGCGGCCGTTCTTACACGCGGCGACGGCCAATGTCGGCGCGCTCCGGCTGTACGAGCGGCTCGGGTTCCGGTTCAGCAGAGCTGTGCGGTTCAGTACCTATCGGCTCCCGGAAGACTGAGGGCTGGAGCTCGGAGCCGATCGGACTGAGCGAGGGGATCCGGCGGGTTGCCTGGACACGGTCGTTGAGGGATGAGGTTGGGTTGCCTTGGTGCGGGCTTCGGGGGCTGCGGACTCAGGTGGCCGAGGTAGGTGCACCTGAGTCGGGTGTTGTGGCAACCTTCATTTGTTCAACGGATGCGCGTTCACTGGATCTCCTTGGGGAAGGAAGCCCTGGCCTGTTTGAGGATTTCGGTCCCATCTGCAACGCCGCCACCTCCGCCTTCTCGTCCTTTGCGGTGTGCAGGATGGGGATGTCGGCACCGGGGGTGCAAGGCTCTGCGGCTTGGATGGCGAGGTTGTGTCAGCGGGGCGGTATCGGTAGCGGTGGGGGCTTGCCGCGAGAGGGCGAGGTATGGAGTTTGGTTCTGGACATGGGTGGTGTGGGGCTTGCCGGGGTGGCGTGGCGTCGGGTGGTTTAGGGCGGCAAAGACAATGCCGCGGGCTGATGTCGGGAGAGAAGGGAACGATGAGGCTGGGCTGCCGGGTGACGGGGGAGCTTCTGTGGTGAGCGGTGCGTCGGGAGTCGTCGTGTCGGGTGGCGGTGGGGTACTGCGGAAGTAGCGGGGTGGTTCGGGGCGTGATGGTGGGTGGGGTGCCGGATCACTGTGCGGTGGATGTGGTGGCGTGTTGCGGAGGCTGTTGTGGCGGGCAGAAGCGAAGGACGCGGCGAGGCGGGGAGTCGTGGAGTGTCCCAGAAATGCGGCGGCGTCGGGGTTGGCGGTGCTGCCGGGGAAGTTGTGGCGAGCGCAGAAGCGGGCATTGCTGTGGCGAGCGGTGGCATGGCGTGCGGCGGCGATCGTTGTGGTGCGGGGCAGCGGGCGCAGAGCCATTCCCGTCGGGGGTGGAGAGGTGGGTGTCGTCGCGATGCGGGTCGGCGTGAAAGTTGCCGCGGGGTGTGGGTGTGCCGGAATCCTTGTGGCGCATGGAGGCGTGGATGTCGCTGGGGCGGCGGGGAGCGGGCGGAGGTATATGCCGTGGGCGTGGCTGCCCAGGACCGTGTCTCTGGCGGCCAGGTGGATGGGCGGTGGTGAGGTCGTGATCGGGCGGCAGCGCGGCGATGGGGATCTTCGGCGTCGGGGAGCGACGGTGATTCTTCGAGATAGAAGAGGGAAAGTCAGTAGTGGCAAAGAAAGTAGACTGTCTATAAGGGGCCAGCGTCGGACTCGGTAGAGAGGCATGACTCCAAGTTACGTTCGGAGTCGAACGCCTGCACGGTATCGATCAGGTGATTCAGGTGCGCGCGGCAGTGCGGTCCAAATAGGTCAGTACCGCGCGGATGCGGCGCCTCTCGTCCGGGCCGCGGACCCGGGGTGCCGGCCCGCGGCGCGGTCCCGGAATGGATGCTCGCCGCGGGAGTGCGCGTGCATCAGGGCGACCTCGCCGAGCCGGCCGGGTTGTGCACGGGCGTTTCGACGCTGGTGCATCTCGCGGTCCGCATCCTCGGCTCACCCGAAGAATTCGCCCGAGGTCAACGAACGCGGCCCGACTGGTCGCCGAGGCACAGCGGGCGGGCACGCGCCGCATCGTGCACCAGAGCACCTACGCGGTCTACCGCGACGGTGAGCACCGCGCCGTTCCGGAGCCGGGCCTGGAGTTACTAATCCGACCATATAGTAGGCCGACCCCCACCCGGCACGTAACCGTTGCTACGAAGCCAATAGGTCGTGACTGCGGTCGGATTAGCAATGATCGGCACAGTAGGTCTCTCTCTTCGCCGCTGAGCCGTACCCCGGCTGGCCGCGGAACGGGTTCGTGCGTGCGGTGGGGGAATCGTGCTGCGGCCGCACCTGGTCTATCAGCCGGGGGACCGGTTCGTGGCGCCCGCGCTGGTGCGGTGGCTGCGGGCGGTCCCGGCGCTGGCCGACGGCGGGCAGTCCCGTACTTCGGTGGTCTCGGTGACCGACCTCGCCTGTTCGCGCTGGACAGCGGCGCCGGGCGGCCCGGGGAGGTGTTCCACGTGGCCGATCCGCGGCCGGTCCGGATCCGGGAGTTCGCCGACGCCGTGTGCGAGCTGCTCGACCTGCCGCTCGCCGAACACCACCGGCGGACCCGGGTGGCGCTGCCCGGGCTCAGCGAGCACCAGTGGTCGCTGCTGACCCGAGACCACTGGTACGCCGACGATCGCGTCTGGGAGAGCACCGGTGTGCCGCCAGGACCTGGGCTGGCGGTACGGCTCGCCGAGGCGGCGGACTGGTACCGGGAACTGCTCCTCGGACAGGACCGAATACGCACACCGTGACCGTTCGAATTCGGTAAGCGATTTCGAGTATCGGTGGCCATCCGGAATTCATCCGGGTGGCCACCGTTGTTTTTCCGTGGACACCCGATGCGAAAATGACGGTATGTCACGACGTGAACTCGTAGTGCTCGGTTCGGCCAGCCAGACCCCGACCCGGCACCGCAACCACAACGGCTACCTCCTGCGGTTCGACGCCGACGGGGTGCTGTTCGACCCGGGCGAGGGCACCCAGCGGCAGATGACCTACGCCGGCGTGTCGGCGGGACGGCTGACGAGGCTGTGCGTCACGCACTTCCACGGTGACCACAGCCTCGGCCTCGCGGGCGTGCTCCAGCGGCTCTCGCTGGACGGCGTCACGCACCCGGTGCGCTGCCACTATCCGGCCTCCGGCCAGGTGTTCTTCGACCGCCTGAGGTATTCCACCGCCTACCACGAGGTGGCCGAGCTGGTGCTGTCGCCGGTCGAGCGGGACGGCCTGCTCGACGGCCCGTTGTCCGCTTACGCCCTAGATCACCGCATCGATTGCTTCGGCTACCGCTACGCCGAGCCCGACGGCTTTCGCATGCTGCCCGAAGTCCTCGAAGCCGCGGGCGTCCGTGGTCCCGATGTCCGGCGGTTGCAGGAAGACGGAGAGCTGACTGTCGACGGCCGCACGGTCCGGTTGTCCGAGGTGAGCGTGCCGCGCCGTGGCCAGGTCGTGGCGTTCGTGATGGACACCCGGCTTTGTGACGGTGCGTTCGCCTGCGCCCGTGACGCGGACCTGCTCGTCGCCGAGTCCACCTTCCATGCCGAGGACGCGGACCTGGCTCGCCGCTACGGCCACATGACCGCCGCCGACGCCGGACGGCTCGCTGCCGGGGCGGGGGTGCGCAAACTGGTGCTCACGCACTTCTCCCAGCGCTACCCGTACGAGGAGGCCGACCGCTTCGGCGAGGAGGCGGCGAAGGAGTTCGACGGCGAGATCCACGTGGCCCGCGACCTGGACGTGATCCCGCTGCCGCCGCGGCGCTGAGCGGCGTGTCGGGATCCTCCTCGGCAGGGCGGGGATCGGCCCGTGTCAGACTGCCGGGCGATGCACACGCCGTCTGATCTCGCCGACCTGCTCGAATGCGAGCACCGGAGCGTCCTCAAGCAGGCACTCGCCGCCGGGCTGCCGGGTGCGCCACGGCCCGGGTCAGGGCCGGACAAGCTTGCCGTGAAACATGGCCGGGCGCACGAGGCGGCCACCCTCGCCACGCTGCGCACCGAGCGGCGGCACGTGGTGGAAATCGACGAGCAGGACCCGGTCATCGCCGCGAAGGCGACCGCGGAGGCGCTGCGCGGGGGTGCACCGGTGGTGTACCAGGCGGTGTTCCACGACGGTGAGTTCTCCGGCCGGGCCGATTTCCTGTTGCGGGGCGAGGACGGCCGGTACGAGGTCTACGACACCAAGCTCGCCCGGCACGCCAAGCCTTCGGCGGTTGTGCAGCTCACCGCATACGCCGATGCGATGCGCCGCGCGGGCTGGCCGTCCGGTCCGGAGATGCATTTGCTGCTCGGCGACGGCAGCACGCACAGCCTTCGGGTCGACGACTTCCTGCCGCTGCTCGAACGCTTGCGCAGCCGTCTGCTCGCCCGGCCGGCGCAGCTGCCGGAATTGTTGTGGGCCGACGAGCGCCCGGCGTGCACCGGATGTGGGTTCGCACAACACTGCGCATCCGCGCGCGAAGCCGACCGGGACTTGTCGCTGGTCGCGGGGATGCGTGGGGAACAGCGGCGCAAACTGGTCACTGCCGGGCTCGGCACGATCGACGCGCTCGCCTCGGCGGCCCCCGAGGATCGGCCGAGGGACATGTCCGCGGGTACGTTCACCACGCTGCGCGCCCAGGCGGCGATCCAGGTCCGGCAGGACGAAACCGGTGAGCCGGCCTACGAAATCATCGATCCGGCGGCGCTCGCCGAGCTGCCAGCTGCCGACGCGGGCGACGTCTTCTTCGACATGGAGGGCGATCCGTACGCCCTGGCCGGCACCGGGCTGGAGTACCTCTTCGGCGCGGTGACCCCGGACCAGCGGTTCACGCCGTTCTGGGCGCACTCGCGTGCGCAGGAGAAGCGGGCCTTCGAGGAGTTCATCGACTTCGCCGTCGCCCGGCTCGCGGAAAGCCCTGGGGCGCATGTGTATCACTACGCGCCGTACGAGATGACGGCCATCAAGCGGCTTGCCGCGGTGCACGGTACCCGTGAGGAAGAAGTCGACGAGCTGGTCCGCAGTGGCGCGATGGTCGACCTGTACGCCGTGGTACGTAAGGCTTTGCGGGTCGGGCAACGGTCGTACTCGATCAAGTATCTCGAACCGCTGTATATGCCGGAGACGCGAAACGGCGACGTGCAGACGGCCGTCTCCAGCATCGAGGCGTACGAGGAGTATCTGACTCTCTCCGCGGCGGGGGGCACCTCGCATGCAGACGAAGTGCTGCAAGGGATCGCCGACTACAACGAGTACGACTGCGTGTCCACCTTGCGGTTGCTGGAATTCCTCCATCGCGTCCGGGTCGACGCGGGTATCGAGCTTGCCGAGCCGGAGCCTGAGTCCGATGTGGACGCACTGCTGCGGCGTACTGAAGAAGACGAAGCCGCACAACGACGTGCCGAGCGAGCGGCGGCGATGGCTGCGCTCGTCGACCCGCTCCTGGAGGGGTTGCCCGGCGATCCGGCCGACTTCACTGCCGATGACCGCGCCCGCGCGCTGCTAGCGGCCTCGGTGGGGTACCACCGGCGTGAGACGAATCCGGCGTGGTGGGAGTTCTTCCGTCAGCTCGCCGCGCCGGTCGGGGATCTCGAAGTGGACACCACTTGCGCGGTACCGGTTTCGGTCTCCGCCGGCGAGTGGGTGCCGCCGTCGGGGCGGTTGCGCACGGCCAAGCGCACGCTCGTGATCGCGTGCGACCCGGACCGGCCGCATCCGTTCGCGCCCGGTGACGATGTCCGGTTGCGCTACGGCGCGGACGCGCGTGACGCGAAGGTGGTGTCGGCGTCCGCGGTGGAGATCACCGTCGAAGAGAGCAGCGCGCCGGACCAGACTGCGAACGACCGTCCTGTCGCGGTGCTGCCAGGCAGCCCCGTGCGTCCGTCTCCAAAGGACGAAGCAGTCGCCGATTTAGCGCGGCTGGCCGGGGAAACTCTGCCCGCATTGCCCGCGCACCCCGGGGTCGACCTACTGCGCAGGACACCGCGGCTCCACAGTGGACTCCCGCCTGTTGGTGACGATGTGGTTGCCACCGTGATCGAAGCAGTCGACGCCCTGGACGGTTCGGTGCTCGCCGTGCAGGGTCCGCCAGGCGCCGGAAAGACTTACCTGGCAGGGAAACTGATTGCGCATCTAGTCCGATCCGGACGGACCGTCGGGGTCACGTCGAACAGTCACAAGGCCGTGGAGAACGTACTCTCCGCCGCGCTGGGCAACGCGCCGTCGCTGGATTGCGCCAAACGTGCCAAGCGGACGCCGGATCCGTCCGCGCCGTGGGACCAGCCGAAGACCAACACGGCGCTCGCTCGCTGGCGTGCCGAGCACAACACCGGTCACCTCGTCGGCGGCACCGCCTGGACCTTCGCGAACGCTGCCGTGCGCGAGGAACCTTTCGACGTGCTGGTGATCGACGAAGCCGGCCAGTTCGCCCTCGCGGACGCGCTGGCGGTATCCATGTGCGCGAAGAACCTCGTGCTGCTGGGCGATCCGCAACAGCTGCCGCAGGTGGTGCAGGGCACGCACCCGGCGGGCGCCGAGGCCTCCGCACTCGGGCACCTGATCGGCGAGGCCGACATCATCCCGCCGGAGCTGGGATACTTCCTGGACCAGACCCGGCGGATGCACCCCGCCGTCTGCGCGCCGGTGTCCCGGTTGTCGTACGCCGGATTGCTGCACTCACACCCGTCCGCGGACCGCTCTGTCGACGGCATCGGTTCCGGGCTCTACCTGGCTTCCGTGGCGCACCGGGGAAACACGACCCGTTCGACCGAGGAGGCCGCGGAGGTCGTTTCGGTGATCGCCGCGCTGCACGGCCGCACCTGGCAGGGCCGGCCGCTTGCGGACGCGGACTTCCTGGTCGTGGCGCCGTACAACCTGCAGGCTCGCGTCGTCACCCGGGCTTTGGCCGACGCCGGATTCGAAGGTGTCCGGGTCGGCACCGTGGATCGGTTCCAGGGTCAGGAGGCCCCGGTGGTGGTGACCACGATGACGTCGTCGTCCGCGGTCGACCTGCCGCGGGGACTGGACTTCCTGCTCTCCCGCAACCGGTTGAACGTCGCGCTGTCGCGGGCCCAGTCGGTCGCGGTCCTGGTGTGCTCCCCGTACCTGCTGGAGGCCGACATCCGCACCGTCGACCAGATGCGGCTGGTGTCCGGCATGCTCGGCTTGCTGGAGGATGCCGTTCCTTGGCCGGGGTGAGGTGCCGGGTCGGCCCGGTGGGGTGGGTTGGCTTGACGGCTGTGAAGGGGCCCTTCACGGACTCTGAGTCCGTGAAGGGCCCCTTCACAGCCTTCAGCTGGGGGCCGGCATCCGTCGGGAATTCCTGCCGAGGCCCGGGGTGTGCTCCCGCTCCCCGCCGCGCCGCTGGGGGTTCGGCCGACGGCGAGCAGGAGCACCGGGTCCCGTCCCGCGCCTGAGGGGAGGAACGCGCGCGACGGGTGGTACTCGGTGCCGATACGGGGGCCGCCTCGCGGCGAAGGGCACGACCAGGCTCCGGCCGGACCGGTATTCCTGGCAGGCAAGAGGTGAGGCCCGGGGGCACCCACGTACCGACACCCAGTACAACGATCGATCCGCCCGAATGTTCCGACTGCGGACAGTGATCTGAATCGCGACCGTTCGAGTGAGTTCCGAACCCTCGCGGGTTGTGGCGGAACAGGCGCCGAAGAACCCGGCGCAGCACCGCTGACGGAGGCAGCAGGTGGTCTGGTCCACCGGCCCGGACACCGCGCCGAAAACTGAGGTGACCATCGCGCACCGCCTTCCGGGACCTCCGGTACACGCCCGCGCCCCGTCGGGGCTCGGTGCCCGCCGAGGCCTGCCCATCGCCAAGCTCGCCCCTGTGGTCACCGGCTGAACGTCTGTGAAGGGTCCCTTCACGGACTCTGAGTCTGTGAAGGGACCCTTCACAGACCTTGGACGTGGGTGAGGGACGTGGGTGAGGGGCGCGAGGGTAAGCGGCGGACGCCCGGAGTGACCACAATGGACCGCTAACCCCCTGGTGAGTGTTGTGTTCGTCCCGTATCCGGCGCGTGGTCACGTCGGTCCGTTCCTGGCCGTGGCCGCCGAGCTGGTGCGGCTGGGCGTGTCGGTGCGAATGGTGCTGCCGGTGAACCACGCGGGTGTCGCCGCCGCGTGCGAGGTGGCTCCGTTGATCGCGGGCTCCGACCGGGGCGCCCACGTCTCCCTGGATGGGCGTTGGCCATCCGCATTGACCGTTGGCGGGAGCGGAGGCGATCCGCGACGGCGATCGAGCGAACGTTCGGTGGTGAGGTCGCGCGGCGCCCGCCGCGGCTCATCGTCGCCGGGCAGAAGATCCGCGAGATACGCGACTTTTACCGGTTCGTGTACCGGGAGCTGCCGGAGATCCTGGACCGCTACGAGAAGTGGCGGGCCGGGCAGTACCGTGAGCGGGGCGCCTGAACCGGTTGGCACCGGGGCCCCTCGGAAAATGTCCGCACCATATTGACACATGGCCGTGGAACTATCTCTGCCCACGGGTATTTGACGGTTTCGGCCCAGCTGGCTAGGTTGTAAACAGGGGCCTATCCCGCTGGTCGAGATGGAGTTACTCCGAGTGGATGAATCGACGGCCGCGGTGCCCGCGGCGGAGGTGTTCGGCGCTGCGCGGGGGTTCACCTGGCTGCGGCGCGCCGGTGACGGACTCGCCTGGATCGAGAGCAGGCCCAGTGAGGGCCGGGCGGTGCTGGTCGGCTGGCAGCCGGGTACCGAACCCGCGGACCTGACCGAGAAAGATCGGTCGTGCAGCAACGGGGTCGGCTACGGCGGGATCCCGTTCTGCGTGACGCCGGAGGGCGACGTGCTCGCCTGCGACGGCGAGGACCAGCGGGTGCGCAGCCTGCGGGACGGCACCCCGCTGACCCCCGAGGCGGCGGAAAAAGCGTTGCGGTGGGCCGATTTCGTCGCGAGCGACGAGTACTTCTACGCGGTCCGGGAGGACCACCGCCTGCCCGGCCGGATCGCGAACGAGCTGGTGCGGGTCGCGCTTGCCGCGCCGCACGAGCACGTGGTGCTCGACAGCGCCCATGACTTCGTCGGTGCGCCGCGGCTGTCGCCGGACGGCACGCGGCTGGCCTGGCTCACCTGGGACCACCCGCAGATGCCTTGGGACGGCACCACGTTGTGGGTCGCCGACGTTGTCGCCGAAGGCGTCCGCAACGTCGGGCGGGTCGCCGGGTCGGCCACCGAGTCGGTGGTCGAGCCGACCTGGACGCCGGACGGTCGGCTGCTCTACCTGAGCGACCGGCGGGGCTGGTGGAACCTGTACCGGCAGGGCGAGCCGGAGCCGCTGATCGCCATGGACGCGGAAATGGGCGAGCCGCTGTGGTTCCTCGGCCTGCGCAATTTCGACGTCTTCGACGACGGCCGCATCGTGTGCAAGTGGATCGAGCGGGGGTTCGAGCACCTCGGGATCCTCGGCGCGGACGGCACGATCGAGGAAGTACGGACGCCGTACACCCAGTTCCGGTCACCGACCGTGCTGGGCGACCGGATCGCCGTGCTCGCCGGCGGGCCGGAACATCCGCAGACGGTGGTGCTGCTGGATCCGGCCGAAGGCGGTCCCGGCACCGTGGTGCGGGCCAGCGGGGTCACCGCGCCGAGCCGGGTCTCCGTGCCGGAGCCGATCACCTACCCGACCACCGGCGGGGCCGTCGCGCACGCGTTCTGGTACCCGCCGTCCGTGCCTGCCGAGGGGCCGGCGCCGCTGATCGTGAACTGCCACGGCGGGCCGACTTCGCACGTGGTGCCGGTGCTGGATCTGCGCCAGCAGTACTGGACCAGCCGTGGTTACGGGTATCTGGAGCTGAATTTCCGTGGCAGTACCGGATACGGCCGGCCCTACCGGGACGCGCTCAAGGGCGAATGGGGCGTGGTCGACGTCGACGACGCGGTGGCCGGGGCGCAGTACCTGGTCGAGCGCGGGCTCGCCGATCCGGGCAAGCTGATCGTCCGCGGGCTCAGCGGCGGCGGCTGGCTTACGTTGTGCGCCATGGCCTTCCGGGACGTGTTCGCGGCGGGTGGCAGCATGAACGGGGTGGCGGACGCGGCGAAGATGGCCGCGGACACCCACAAATTCGAGTCCCGGTACCTGGACTCCTTGATCGGCCCGCTGCCGGAGGCACGCGCGCTCTACGACGAGCGTTCGGCGATCACCGCGGCGGAGCGGATCACCGCCCCGCTGATCCTGTTGCAGGGCGAGGTCGACGAGGTCGTGCCCGCGGACCAGGCCGAGGTGATCGCCGAAGTGCTCGCCGAACGCGGGGTCGTGCACGAGCACCATGTGTACCAAGAGGAAGGGCATCTGTTCGCCCACGCCGGGAATCTCGTCCACGCGCTCGAAGCCGAGCGCGCTTTTTACGCCAAGCACGTGCTTTCCACCTGATCGATGGGAGTGCCGATGCCCGAAAACGGAGCACCCGCCGGAAGCCTGCCCCGGCTGATCTCGGTTGAGGAGCTGTTCGCCGACCCGAAGTTCTCGTCCGCGTCGATCTCCCCGGACGGCACGAAGCTGGCCTACCTGGCGGAAAAGCACGGCCGGCTGAACGTGTGGATCCGCGGGGTCGACGAGGAGCACGAGGACGCGGTGTGCGTCACGCACACCACCGACCGCGCGGTGAACAGCTATTTCTGGACCGATGACCCGCGCTGGCTGGTGTACCGCAAGGACAGCGGCGGCAACGAGGACTGGCACCTCTATCGGGTGGACCTCGAAGCGCCGGACGAGCCCGCGCTCGACCTGACCCCGCTGGAGCCGGGCGGCCGCGCCATGAGCTTCACCCTGCTCAAGGGCCGGCCCGGCACGGTGCTGATCACGATGAACCCGCGGGTGCTCTATTTCGACCTGTTCGAGGTCGACCTGGCGACCGGGGCCCAGAAGCTGGTGTGGGAGCAGCCCCATCCGCTGGCCAACGTGATTCCCGCGGCGGACGGCACGCTGCGCTTCCGCACGCAGCTCAAGCCCGACGGCATCGTCGACTACCACGCGATCGACCCGGACGGTACCGAACGGCTGATCCTCGCCGAGGGCGGACTGGCGTACCCCGTGGGGCATTACCCGTTGCTGCCGACGCCGGACGGCAGCGGCCTGCTGGTCGGGTCCTATCAGGACGGTGACGACCTGCGCCTGGTGCGGGTGGACGCGAACACCGGGGAGCAGATGGCGGTCGCCGCGGAGCCCGGGCGGAGCGTGTGCGACATGGGCATGTTCACCGAGGACTTCGGGTACCCGCCCTCGGTGATGCTCAGCAGCCGCACGGGCGAGGTGGTCGCGGTCCGGTTCGTCGGCGACCGGCCGGCGCTGAAGGTGATCGACCCGGAGTACGCGGAGATCTTTGCCGAGCTGGCCGCATTGTCCGAGGGCGAGATCTCCTCGGTGTCCTCGGACGAGGCCGAGCAGCGGTGGGTGGTGAGCTTCATCCACGACCGTGACCCCGGCGTCACCTACTACTACGACCGGGCCACGCGCGCGAGCAAGCTGCTGTGCCGTGAACACCCCGAGCTGGATCCGGCGGAGCTGGCGCCGATGACGGCGGTCGGGTTCCCGGCGCGGGATGGCCTGCCGCTGCACGCTTTCCTGACGCTGCCGGTCGGCGTCGAGCCGAAGAACCTGCCGCTCGTGCTGTATGTCCACGGTGGACCGTGGGCGCACGATCTGTGGGGCTACCACAGCGAAGTGCAGCTGATGGCGAACCGTGGTTACGCGGTGCTGCAGGTGAACTTCCGTGGTTCCTCCGGGTATGGGAGGAAGCACATCACCTCGGCGGTCAAGGAACTCGCCGGGAAGATGCACGACGACTTGATCGACGCGGTGAACTGGGCGGTCGAGCAAGGTTACGCGGACCCGAAGCGGCTCGGTATCTACGGCGGTTCCTACGGCGGCTACGCGACTCTCGTCGGGGTGACCGTCACGCCGGACACCTTCGCGGCCGCGGTGGACTACGTCGGTGTCTCCAGCCTGGTGGGCTTCATGGGCAAGCTGCCGGATTTCGTCAAGCCGTCGCTGGTGAACAACTGGCTGGCCTACGCCGGTGACCCGGAGAACCCGGAGGAACGGGCGGACATGCTGGCCCGTTCGCCGATCACCATGGTGGACCGGATCCGCACCCCGCTGCTGGTGGTGCAGGGCGCGAACGACGCCCGGGTGGCGAAGTCCGAGTCCGACGCCATCGTCGAGGGCCTGCGCGAGCGCGGCGTGCCGGTGGAGTACCTGGTCGCCGAGGACGAGGGGCACGCTTTCATCAACCCCGAGAACCTGAACCGGATGTACTACGCCATCGAGCGGCACTTCGGCGAGCACCTCGGCGGACGGCAGTCCGGAAAGGACTCCTGATGAGCGGTCCGTTGTCCGTGAAGGGCCCCTTCACGGCTTGACATTCGGCCAGGGAAACCCGCAGGCGCCTGGGGCCGAGCCTCGCTTGAGGTCACCGGAGTTGTTCGAGTCCTTGGCCGCGTGTGCGATCTCCCCCGCCAGCCGGCACCGATGACGGCGGTCGGGTTCCCGGCGCGGGATGGCTTGCCGTTGCACGGTTTCCTGACCTTGCCGGTGGGTGTGGAGCCGAAGAACCTGCCGCTCGTGCTGAAGGTGCACGGCGGCCCGTGGTGCCACGACATGCGGGGCCACGACCGGTGGCGCAGGGCGCGAATGACGCCCGGGTGGTCCAGGCGGAGGTGGACAACATCGTGGCCTCCCTGCGGGAACGCGGGACCCCGGTGGAGTACCTGGTCGCCGAGGATGAGGGGCGCGGGTTCCGGAACCCGGAGAACCAGTGCGCCTTCTTCCGCGCGGTGGAGCGGCATTCCGCCGAGGACCTCGGCGGACGCGGCGCCTGAGCCGGGCACGGTGAAAGGGGGCGGCCGGCGCGGGCTGCTCCCTTTCACCGTGTGGTCAGCCCCGGGGAGTGGCCGTGGCCACGAACTCGGCGATCGCCGTGGTGAACGCCCGCCTGCTCTCCTGCCAGGCGTAGAACATGTGCCCGCCGTCGAAGTGCCGGACGGTCAGCCGGTCGGCCATGCCCGGGTCGAGCCGCATCAGGTTGCGCAGGCGGTCGGTCGTGTAATAGGGGGTGATCAGGTCGTAGCGTCCGTGGGTGATGAACGCGCGCATGTGCGGGTTCATCGCGAGGCCGTAGCGGAAGTCGTCGGCCGCCCCGCGGGTGGACTGGACGTAGTGGAAGGCCTCGTCGTCCTTCCAGGCCAGGGTGACCTCGCTGTTGAGCAGCCGGTACTCGCGGTCGGTCCGCACCCCGATGTTGACGCGCAGCTGCTGGTTGATCGCGGTGGTGTAGACCGCGCCCAGCCCGGTGAGGGTCGGGTCCGCGCCGTGGAAGTTCGGGCGGCCGGGGAACGGGTCGGACGAGGTGACCGCCGCGTCGTAGCGGCCGACCACTTTCTGCTCGTCGCGCAGCAGTTGCCGCATGAACTGATCGACGGTGATCCGGCCCTCGGCGCGGGCGACGAACTCCGGGTCCAGACCGATCAGGTCGGCCAGCCGGTTCAGCGTGCGTTCGCGTTCGTCCGCGGGCATCGCGGCGCCGCGGGCGAGGAAGGTGGTGTAGTCGCCGGTGGCGAACTCCTCGGCGCCCCGCTGCACTTCTTCGACCGGCGTTCCGGCGGGGAAGGCCCGCGAACGGCCGTGGAACGCGGCCGCCGCGGCCATCGTCGGCACGTAGTCGAGCCACGGCACGATGTCGTAGTCACCCGTGCCCTCGAGGGTGGCGGCGAGGTAGGCGGGTTCGAAGGCGGGGGAGATCAGGATCGTCCCGCAGAGCGCGATCCCGGACTGCTCCTGCAGGAGCCGGGTGAGACGGCCGGCGCGGTACCCGCCGTAGCTCTCGCCGGCGACGAAGATCGGCGAGCCCCAGCGCTTGTTCTCCGAGAGCCAGCGCCCGATCGCCTCGCCCATCGCCGCCAGATCGCGGGCGACGCCGTAGTACTCGTCCGATTCCACGCCCTTGCTGCGCGGTTTGCCGTCCTCGCCCTTCCCGTCGGGCTCGATCACCCGGCTGAACCCGGTGCCGACCGGATCGAGGAAGACCAGGTCGGTGAAGGCCAGCCAGGACTCCTCGTTGGGCACCAGGCGCGGCGGCGACGCCGGCATCGTGCCGTCCGGCGGGAACTCCACCCGCTGCGGGCCGACCAGGCCCAGGTGCAGATAGGCGGAGGCGGCGCCGGGACCGCCGTTGAAGACGAACGTGACCGGCCGCGCCCCGTCGCTCTCGGCCACGTAGGAGGTCGTGAAGACCTCGGCCGCCGGTTTGTCGTCCTTGTGCAGCACGAGCCATTTCGCCGTCGCCGTGTAGCCCAGCTCGCCCCAGGTGCCGGTGGTCGACGCGCCGGCCGGCGGCTCGTGCCCGCCGGTGGGCTGCTTGTCCTCGTCGGTCACGTTCGCGCTCCCTTGATCGTCCGTGATACCTGGATTAGGCCAAGATATGCCCTAGATAAATAGGACACAAGGCATCGGTGTAAACCCTGGAAGCGGACTTGAACCTAGGCTACTATGGCAAAAATTCGGCCCGGGAGGACAGTTTCATGACGGATCTGATCATCCATGGCGCGACACTGGCGGACCTGGCGACGGGCGAGTCCGTGCCGGGATCCTCGGTGCGGGTGGCCGGTGACCGGATCGTCGAGGTGGCTCCTGGACGCCGCCTCACCGGCAGTGCGCCGGCCTTCGACGCCGAGGGCCGCACGGTGCTGCCGGGCTTCATCGACGCACACGTGCACGCCACGGTGTCGACGGCGGGGTGGAGTTCGTGATGCAGGGTGGGGAGGTTGTGCATTCGCCGTCGTGACGGGGGGCGGTGTGCTGGATTCGTCGGTTGGTCGGGTCTGAGGCGGCGAGGTTGCGTGCGTGCTGTCGTGATGGGGGGGCGGGGCGTCGGCTGGTGACCTGTCCCGTCCTCGCCGGAGGTGGAGTTCGCGGGGCGGGGCGGCGAGGTTGTGGACTCGCTGTCGTGATTGGCGGGTCTGGTGGCTCGTGGCGGGCTTGTCCGTTCTCACCTGGGTTTGAGTTCGTGAGGTGGGGTGGGGAGGTTGCGGACTCGCCGTCGTCGGCCGGCGGCTTGTCCGTTCTCGCCCGGGGCGGAGTGTGGGGCGGCGAGGTCGTGCATTCGCCGTCGTGGCTGGGAGCGGGTCCGTCGGCCGGGGACCCGCCGGCGGACCTGTCCGTCCTCGCCGAGGGCGGGTCGCGTTCGTGATGCGGAGCGGGAATGTGTGCACTCGCCGTCCTGACCGGGAGTAGGTGCTCCTGGCCCGGAGCGCAGAGTGCCCGTGGTCGCCGCGCCGGGGCGTGACGTGTTCTCCGCCCCGGCGCGAGCTGGTCAGCGTCCCCGGCAACGTCGGTCGAGGACCCGTGATCAGCAGAGGGAGCCGTGGCTGCCGCGTCATCCATCGACGGCGCCTGCCCTCTTCGTCGATTGCGCCCGGCCGCGGGCGATGCGGAGGTGTTCGAGATGCGCGATCACCTCGCGCTGTGCGCCGGACCTGTCTCGGGTCTGTGAAGGGGCCCTTCACAGACTCAGAGTCCGTGAAGGGCCCCTCACACCGACTTTGCCAACACCCTGGGCGCGAGCTGGTCAGCGCAGCGGTTCGAGGGCCTTGGCGATCGGCTCCAGCACCGCCGGGGTGTGCGGCGGCGGCAGGTAGACGATCGCCAGGTCCACGCCCGCTTCGCCGAGCGCTTCGGCGTTCGCGGCGAGTTTGGCTACGCCCGCTTCGGGGGAGTAGCGCACGTGCGAGGACAGGGTGATCTCGCCCGGATCGCGGCCGACGTCCGCGCAGTGCCGGTACAGCACGTCCCGCTTGTGAGTGAACTCTTCCGGCGTACCGCCGACGAAGTTCCAGTGCTGGGCGTACTTCGCGGCGGTGCGCAGGGTGCGCTTCTCGCCGCTGCCGCCGATGCACAGCGGCGGGTGCGGGGTCTGCACCGCCTTCGGCTCGCAGCGCGCGTCGGTCAGCTGGTAGTACTCGCCGTGGAACGTGGTGGTCTCCTGGGTGAGCAGGCCGACGAGCACCTCGCAGGCCTCCTCGAACCGGTCGCTCCGCTCCTTGACCGGGCCGAGCCGCATCCCGTACGCGCCGGATTCCTCCTCGTTCCAGCCCGCGCCGACGCCGATCTCCAGCCGCCCGCCGGAGACGATGTCGAGCGTGGCGGCCATATTCGCCAGCAGCGCCGGGTGCCGGTAGTGGATGCCGCTGACCAGGGTGCCCAGCCGCAGCCGCCGGGTGGCCTGGGCGAGCGCGGTGAGCGTGACCCAGCCTTCCAGGCACGGGCCGGTCGGATCGGAGAAGATCGGGTAGAAGTGGTCGAAGGTCCAGCCGGATTCGAACAGCTCGATCTCGTCTGCGGCCTGCCAGACCGCGAGCATGTCGGCCCAGGTGGTGTCCTGCGGTGAGGTCTTGATGGCGAATCGCATGGTTCCGAGGGTAGACCTGGAGTACTGTGCCGACCATTACCAATCCGACCACAGTCACGGCCTAATGGCTTCGTAGCAACGGTTATGTGTCGGGTGGGGGTCGGCCTACTTTTGGTCGGATTAGTAACTCCGGTGCGGGTGCCGATTTTTCGGTTCGCTTGCGGGACAAGGATTCCAGCCGCGGCGAGGCTCAGCTCGCCGCGGCCAGCACCTCGAAAACGGCCTCGCGCACGGCGGCGGGCGACTCCTGCGGGATGAGGTGCCCGCAGTCCTCGACCACGACCATCCGGCCCTGCGGCGCGGCGGACATCAGCTCGCCCGCGGCGCGATTGAAGATCGGCCGGCTCTTCGTCGTGCCGCGGTCCACGCGACCGGCTTGCAGGCACACGGTCGGTACGTCGGGCGTGCCCGTGGCCTGCAGCTGCTGCAGGAGCGGCAGGGAGTCGATGATCTGCGCGGCCTCCCGCCGTGCGGCGCGCAGTGCCCGTCGGGAACTGAAATCGCGCAACATGATCGCGCCGTCTGCGGCACTGATCTCCGGGGACATGCCGTGGGGGAGGACGATTCGCCCGATCGGCCCTGTCGCGCCGACCGCGGCCAGCGCGCCGAATACGCGGAACGAGGTCGCGACGAGTCTGGCCGCGCCGGGCGACATGACCTCGGCCAGCGTCGCGTCGACGAAGACCAGCCCGGCCACCCGCGCCGGGTGCCGGTCGGCGAACAGCCGGATGATCGGCCCGCCCCAGCTGTGCCCGACGAGCACCACCGGCGCGGTTTCGCCGAGGGCGTCGAGCAGCGCTGTGAGGTCGTCCGCGAGGCGTGGCAGCGAGCGGTCGGCGTCATCGGGGTCGCTGCCGCCGTACCCGGCCCGGTCGTAGCCGAGCGTGCGGGCTCGCGTGGCCACCTCCCGCTGGGTGTGCACCCACTCGGCGGCCGGTGCGCTGATCCCGTTCTCGAAGACGACCAGCGGCTCCGGCCCGGCACCGGCCACCACCGTGCGAAGCCTGCGCCCGTCCGGGAGCGTGACGAACTCTTCGGCCAGGCCTTCGCCCGGATCCAGTTG
Source organism: Amycolatopsis sulphurea (assembly GCF_002564045.1). Lineage (NCBI taxonomy): Bacteria > Bacillati > Actinomycetota > Actinomycetes > Pseudonocardiales > Pseudonocardiaceae > Amycolatopsis > Amycolatopsis sulphurea. The sequence continues at coordinate 4,076,792 of NZ_PDJK01000002.1, forward strand.
GTGTGTCATGATTTCGGGCCTTTCCGTGTGGCCGGCGAGGCACCTGCGCCCCGGTGAGCAGCCGGTGCGCGGACAACGCGATCAGGTCGAGATCCGCGCCGGTGATCATCTGGCGGTGCATCACCGGCCCTTCAGGCAGATCGCCGGTCAGCTCCCGGCTCAGTGGTGCGGTGATCTCCGAGGACTCCGCCGCCCGCGTGATGAATGTCCACATCGGACGGAACCGGCGTTCGGTCATCGTCTGGAAGGCCTCGGTGGCCACGGGACCTCGGCGCAGATCGGCGGGCAGCCCGAAGATCCCGTCGATCAACGGCGCCGACCAGGTGGCCGCCGGCCCGCCGAGACAGGCGCGCAGATCGGTGAGCAGGGCGCCGGTGTCCGAGTCCGGAATGGACCGGAGATGTTCGGGTGAGCGCCGCGGTCGCGAGCTGTGCTTTGGCCGGCCACCGCCGGTAGACGTCGCTGCGGTGCGCCCCCGCGGCCACGGAGACCGCGTCGTAGCTCTTGCTCGCCAACCGCGCCCAGGCGGCGGCAAGCACTGCCCGAGCTCGGGATCCCGCGGACGTCCCGCCACCGGCCGCCCCCATTTCGCTACACCTCGTAGCTTTACGGTACGCGTGGACCGCCGGACGTCAAACCGGGCGAGAGGAATCCACTGTGGACGAAGCGGGCACGCGGGGAACCGGCCGTTCGAACAACGCTCCGCTGCCGCGCCCGGGTACTTCCATCGTCCGGACGTGCCGGAAGCCCTGTCCGCGGTAGTAGTCCTGCAGGCCGGGGTTGGTCTTCCACGCGTCCAGCCGCACCGAGCGCTTGCCGCGCGCGGCGGCCCGGTGCAGCGCCTGGTCGATCATCCAGGTGCCGATGCCCTGCCCGCCACGGCCGCGGTCGACCGCGAAGTGGGTGAGGTACAGCGCGGAGTGCGGGTCGTCGGCAACGGTCCAGAACTCCGGATCGGGCTCGGGGTCCAGGGTCATCGTCGCGGCCGGACCGTCGTCGTCGGTCGCGAGGTAAACGATTCCCGCGGCGACGCCGGGGGCCAGTTCCGCGGCGTGCCACGGGATTCCGTACCACTGATCCAGGCCGCGCTCGCGCAGCCAGGGGATTGTCGTGTTCAGGATGGCGATCAACGCGTCGAGATCGGCTTCGGTGGCGGGGCGGAGCCGCAGGTGCATCCGGCGAGGCTAGCCGACCGTACCGGTTCCCGGGAAGATCCGGTCCATGGTCCGGCCGGCGGGAAAATCCGTGTCATCCGGCCGGATTCGCCGGTCCCGGTGGCCGCCGGAATCGATCTGCCGCGCACGGCATAGGCTGCGGCAGGTCGAGCAGTGCGGCCGGGAGGTCGTAGGCTCGGGCGAATGAGCACGGCATCCACCGCGGAGTATCCGATGGTCGAAACCCGGCACCAGACCCGCCTGCTCACCCTGTTGCGCGACGAGGGACCGATGTCCCGGGTCGAGCTGGGGGAGCGGCTGGAGCTGCCGCGTGCGCGGGTGAGTGCCGAGGTCATCCGGCTGGCCGAGGTCGGGCTCGTCGAGACGGCAGGCCCGTCGGCCAGCCGCGGCGGACGGCGTTCCACGCTGGTGCGGCTGGGCGGCGCGCTCCGCGTGCTGTCGGTGGACGTCGGGGCCACCTCGGTCGGTGTCGCGCTCACCGACGCGTCGTGCGAGGTGCTGGCGCACACCATCGAGGACTGCGATGTCCGGCAGGGTCCGCACGGGGTGCTCAAGCGGGTGGCCGAGCTGGCCGAAGGCATCCGGCACGAGTCGCCGGGGCGGCTGATCGGGGTGGGCATCGGGCTGCCCGGACCGGTCAGCTTCGCCGAGGGCATGGCCGTCGCGCCGCCGATAATGCCCGGCTGGGACCGGTTCTCCGTGCGCGATCACCTCGGCGGGCTGCTGGGTTGTCCGGTCACTGTGGACAACGACGTGAACTCGATGGCGCTGGGCGAGCGGCACGCCGGGGTCGCCCGCTCCACCGACGACCTGGTGTTCGTCAAGATCGGCACCGGGATCGGCTGCGGGATCGTGCTCGGCGGCAAGGTCTATCGAGGGGTCGCCGGCACCGCGGGCGACATCGGGCACATCCGGCTCGACGACTACGGTCCCACCTGCTCGTGCGGCGAAGTCGGCTGCTTGGAGGCGTACTTCAGCGGCGCCGCGCTGGCCCGCGACGGCCTGACGCTGGCCCGCAGCGGCCGTTCGACCTTCCTGGCCGAGGTCGTCGCCGAACGTGGCGCGATCACCGCACAGGACGTCGGCCGGGCCGCCGCCGCGGGCGATTTCGGTGCGGTGAACCTGATCCGTGACGGCGGCCGCCGGCTGGGCCAGGTGGTCGCGTCGCTGGTCAGCTTCGTGAACCCCGGCATGGTCGTGATCGGCGGGGGCGTCGCGCAGCTCGGGCATCAGCTGCTCGCCGAGATCCGCAGTTCGGTCTACCGGCGTTCGCTGCCGCTCGCCACCGGCAACCTCCCGATCGTGCTCTCCGAACTCGGCGACACCGCTGGGGTGATCGGCGCGGCCTGGTCGGCGACCGATCGCGCCTTTACGCTCAGTAGCTGACTCCGGCGCCGGCGCGCCGGTCGTCCGGCGTGGACTCTCCCGGACGCTTCGCGCGGCAAGGGGGTCACCCGACCGTTGCCGAACGGCGTTTGCCGACTCGCTCCATCCGGTGCCCGATTGGTGACCGGGTGCCGGAAACCGTCGCGAGTGCGGCGTCGATCAGCCTCCCGTGGCGTCGGTGGCGGAGTCGTGTGGCGGGCAGTCACAGCGGGTTGCCCGACGAGTCGTGACGGCGCCGCCCCGGCGCCCCACCCGAGACTTCCGCGCCCCTCGATCAGCTTCCGGGCACGAGCTGTTCGCCACGCTCCGCGTTCACTCAAGTCCGCGGAGTAACGTCAAAACCGAGCACAGTTTTGCTATGACGGTACAAAAGTGAGCCGCAAGTCGGCCGCCTATTCGGGTGAAAACCGCGATTTCTGGCGCGTTCTCAGCTTGACGAGTGATTCGGATCTCCCTACTTTCGCTTGCTGGGTACCAAAGTTCCCCATCGTCGACCGAGGTGTGAGGGCAGTGTGGCCGCGACGCGATCCGGGTCGGTGGACCCGGGCAGAGCACGCACGGCGAACCTCGCCGCGCTCTTGCGGGCGTTGCGTGCCGGGCCGCTGTCGCGTACCCAGCTCGCGGCTCGGTGCCAGCTGACCAAGGCGACGGTCTCCGGGGCGCTCACCGAGCTGTCCGATCGCGGGCTCGTCCGTGCGGCAGGGGTGCTGAACGGGGGCAGCGGACGTCCCAGCCGTCTTGTCGAGCTCAGCAGCGACACTGCGTACGGGCTCGCCCTCTCGGTCGAGGCCGACGGATTCGCGGCGGTCGCGGCGAACCTCGCCGGAGAGGTGATTGCGGAGCGTCACGAAAACGCGGATGTCGCGTCGCTCGGGCTGGCAAGGAGCATGGACGAGCTCGCCGTCCTCGCCGGGCAGGTGCGGCGGCACGACAGTCCGGTCGGTGTCACGGTCTCGGTGCCCGGCTTGGTCGATCCGGCGGCCGCGGTGCTGCGGTTCGCTCCGGTCCTGCGTTGGCGCGACGCCGAAATCGCCGACCTGCTCGCCGCGCGGCTCGGGCTGGACGCGGAGGTGATCATCGTCGACAACGAGGCGAACCTCGGCGCGATCGGCGAAGCCGTTGCCGGGACGTGTGCCGGGGCGCGCGAGCTGTTCTATCTCAGTGGCGGCATGGGCGTCGGCGGCGGGCTCGTCGTCGGGGGCACGATCCTGCGCGGCGCCCGCGGTTTCGCCGGCGAGGTGGGGCACATCGCCGTCGACCCGTCCGGCGAGCAGTGCCCATGCGGGCGCGCTGGATGCCTGGAGATCAAAGCCGGGCTCAACGCTCTGCTGCGGGCCGCCGCACCGCCGGGAGATCCGCTGCACGACCCGGCGCTCGGCGTCGAAGGCCGGATCGGCTTGCTGCGCAACCGCGTCCAGGCGGGGGACGAGCGTGCGCTCGCGGCCGTCGCGGAGCTGGGGATCGCGCTCGGCGTCGCGGTGTCCACTGTGGTCGATGTGCTCGATCCGGACGTCGTGGTGCTCGGCGGTTCCTTCGCCGGGCTCGGGGCCTGGCTGGTCGAGCCAATCCGACGGGAACTGGCCGCCCACACGCTCGGGCCGGGCTCGATCTGCCGGGTCGAAGTGTCCACTTTGGGCATCGCGGCGCCGTTGCGCGGGGCCGCGCACCTGGCCGTCGAACGGCTCTTCGCCGATCCGGCGCTCGTCCCGCTCGCCGATGAGGAGGTGCTGGAATGACGTTGCTCGCCGTCGGCGGGATCAGGGTCCCGGCAAAGTTGGTCGAGGCCCCGTGATCAGCAGAGTGAGCCGTGGCTGCCGCGTCATCATCGACGGCGCCTGCCCTCTTCGTCGATCACGCCCGGCAACGGACGATGCGGCGGTATTCGAGGCGCGACCACCTCGCTGTGTGCGCCGGACCTGTCTCGGGTCTGTGAAGGGGCCCTTCACAGACTCAGAGTCTGTGAAGGGTCCCTTCACGGACCTTCACGGACCTTCACGGACCTTCACGGACCTCCGCGGTCGGCGCAGGGCTTCGGCTCGGTATCGGCACCAGGTATCAGGAACTCGACCTGGTGCCCGGGATTTCCGTGGCGGACAACATCTTCCTCGGCCGGGAACGGGCCAGGTCCGGGTTCACCCGGACCGCCGAGTCCCGGGCACGGGTCGCGGTTTCTCCGTCGGGCCGCGGGTTGCCGCGCAGTTCACCCCCGAATCCGGGGAACAGCAGACCGCCAACCTGCTGCAGTCCACGCAGAAATTGGACGCGCTGGGGAATCACGACGACGATCAGGGAGCCGGGGTGGTGGCGGCGATCGACAACGCCGGCCGCAAGGAATTCATGATGGTCGGCGGCGCCGGTTCGGAGAACGTGATGAACCTGATCAAGGCCGATTCGGGGCCGCTCAAGGCGACGGTACTCTACAGCCAGTCGATGGCCGCCACCGCGATCGAGCTGGCACGGCTGCTCGGTGAGGGTAAGGGGCGTCGGGGATTTCGCCGAACACGAGATCCCGGCCGAGATCACCACCTACTCCGCGGTCGTGACCAAGGAGAACGTGGGTCAATATCTGGATGTCGGTATCGATTCCTGACCGAGAATCGATACCGCGAAGAACAAGGAGGGGCATGAGCACGGCACGGGAGACCATCGGGATCGGCCTGGCGGTCCAGCGGGTGCTGGAGGCGGTCGGGCGCAGTGCGGCCGAGCAGTCCCGATGGACCACGACCGAAGGCAACTGACCGGCGAATCCGGCCGAAAGGTGGACAAATGCCTGCCCAGCAACGAACCGGCCTGTGGCTGATCGGCGCACGGGGCTCGGTCGCCACGACCGCGGCGGTCGGCCTGCTCGCCCTGCGTGCCAGGGTGGCCGGGCCGACCGGCTGTGTCACCGAGCTGCCCGCGTTCGCCGGGACACCGCTGCCCTGCTGGGACGAACTCGTCCTCGGCGGGCACGATCTGGTGCACACGCCGCTGGAGAAACGGGCCGAACAGCTCGCCCACGCCGGCATGTTCGGCCCCGCGGTGCTCGCCGCTGTCCGTTCTGGACTGTCCGAAGTGGATTCCGAGATCCGCGACGGATACCACCCGGCAACGCACACCGGCGCGCAGGCGTCCGCTGCCGAGCGGCTTTCCGTGGATCTCCGCACGTTCGCGCAGCGGCACGAGCTGGCGCGGGTGGTCGTCGTCGACGTGTCCTCCACCGAGGCGCCGTGTCCGCACCTGCCGGAGCACGACGACCTCGACGCGCTCGAAACGGCGCTGGCCGACCCCGCCCGGTCTGTCCTGCCGCCCAGCTCGCTGGCGGCATACGCGGCATTGCAGGCGGGGTGCTCGTATGTCGGGTTCACGCCGTCCGCGGGAATCACGTTGCCTGCGTTGCAGAAACTCGCCGAAGGACAAGGCCTGCCGTACGCGGGTTGCGACGGCAAGACCGGTGAGACGTTGCTGCGCACGGCACTGGCACCGATGTTCAGCGCACGGGCGTTGAAGGTTCGTTCCTGGTCGGGGACCAATCTGCTGGGCGGCGGTGACGGCGTGACGCTGGCCGATCCGGTGACCGTGGCCAGCAAACTGGAGTCGAAGGCACGGGGTCTCGCGGCCTTGCTCGGTGAGGACGTCACCGCGCCCCTGCACATCGACCACGTACCGGACCTCGGCGAAGTCAAGACGGCGTGGGACCACGTGTCTTTCGAAGGCTTTCTCGGGGCGCAGATGAATCTCCAGTTCACTTGGACCGGTTACGATTCCGCGCTCGCCGCGCCGCTGGTGCTGGACCTCGCCCGGCTGGTGGCCGCGGCCCACGCCGCCGGGCAGCGCGGCGCGCTGACCGAACTCGGCTTCTTCTTCAAAGATCCGCTGGGGAGCGACGAACATCGGTTCGCGGAGCAGACCGCCCGCCTGATCAGCTGGGCGGGGTCGCTGTGAAGGCCTATGTGGAACTGGTTCGCGCACCGGCCGCGCTGACGGTGCTGGGTGATACGGTCGCCGGGTCCGCCGCGGCGGGGCTGCGGATGACCGGACGGCGCCTGCTCCTGCCGTTGTCGTCGACGGCCTTCTACTGGGCCGGAATGGCGCTCAACGACTGGGCGGACCGGAAGCTCGACGCGGTGGAACGCCCGGAGCGGCCGATCCCGTCGGGGCGGGTGAGCGCGGACGCGGCGCTGGCCGCCGGGACCGCCCTGACCGCGGCCGGGCTGGGGCTGGCCGCGCTTGGCGGCGGCCGGACCGCGCTGCGGATGGCGGTTCCGCTGGCCGCCGCGATCTGGGCCTACGACACCGTGTTCAAACCGACCGCGGCCGGACCGGTCGCGATGGCGGTCTGCCGGGCCCTCGATGTGCTGCTCGGCGCCGGTGACGAACCGGCGAAAGCCGCCGGCGCCGCCGCGGCGGTCGGGGTGCACACGCTCGGGGTCACCGCGTTGTCGGCCGGGGAAGTCCATGGTGGCAGCGCGAATACGGCGAGTGCAGCCTTGGCTGCCAGCTGTGCGGCGACTACGTTGGCGCTGACCGGTCCGGTTCGTGGCGGCCGGTACCGGCTGGCTTCGCTGGCGGCCGCTACCGGTTACGCCGGTCTGGTCGGCCGGGCGCAGGTGGGTACGGTCCGTGATCCGTCCGCCGGCGCCGTGCGCAAAGCGACGGTGACCGGCATCCACGGCATGGTCCCATTGCAGGCAGCTCTCGCCGCGAAGCGGTCGGTCGCCGGCGCGGCACTGGTCGCGGCCGCTTTGCCGCTGGCGCGCAGGCTTTCGCGAAAGGTGAGCCCGACATGAGCTTCCATCTCGGCTACGGCACCAACGGTTTCGCCAATCACCGTCTCGAAGAAGCGCTCACGGTCATCGCCGGCCTCGGCTACACGGGGGTGGCGCTGACGCTGGACCACGATCACCTCAACCCGTTCGCGGACGGATTGGCCCGGCGCGTGGACCGGATCGCCGCCCGGCTCTCCACGCTCGGCTTGCGCCGTGTCGTGCTCGAAACCGGCGCGCGCTACCTCCTGGACCCATGGCGCAAGCACTCGCCGACGTTGCTCTCCGCCGACCCTGCGCCGCGAATCGATTTCCTGACGCGCACGGTCGACATCGCCGCGGACCTCGGCGCGGACTGCGTGTCCTTCTGGTCCGGTGTGTCCACTGTGGAGGACGGCATCGCCTGGTCCCGGTTGCGGGACGGGGTCGCCGCGGTGCTGGAGCACGCCCAGCGGCGGCAGGTCCGGCTCGCCATGGAACCCGAACCGGGGCATCTCGTCGCGCACCTGAGCCAGGTCATGGACCTGCGCAAGGAACTTGGCGAGCCGGAGCAGTTCGGGGTCACGCTCGACGTCGGGCATTGCGTTGCCGTGGAACCGTTCGATGCGGCCGAATGCGTGCGTCTCGCCGGTCCGCTGCTGTGGAACGTCCAGCTCGACGACATGCTGCCGAACGTGCACGAGCACTTGGAATTCGGTGACGGTGAGCTGGATCTTCCGGGGACCCTCGCGGCACTGGAGGAAATCGGCTACGAGGGTCTGGCCGCGGTCGAGCTGCCCCGGCACAGCCACGCCGCGCCGGACACTGCCCGTCGCGCTTTCGCGGCCCTGACCGCCGCGTTGCCGTGGCAGGCCAAGGCGGAGCGGAAGATTCGCGCGAAACCGTCCAGCATCGGCGCGCTCTTCCCCGCCGCCGGGCGCGCGGTCGGACGTGCACCGCTGCATCCGGCGGACGATCCACAGGGGCTTGTTCATGGCACTGTGGACGATCGTGCCCGGATCCGGCTGGTCTCGACGCTGGCCGAGGCCGTGGACGATGCCGCCTTGGCCACGGAGTTGAACGACCTCTACCGGTACGGCGACGATGCCGAACGACGTGGCGTGCTCCGCGCGCTCAACTCGATGGTCTCCCCAGGTGCCGAAGTCGTCCGAGCTGGCCGGGCACTGGTCGAAGACGCCTTGCGCACCAACGATATCCGGCTGGTCGCCGCCGCCATGGGCGAGTTCGCCGCGCGGTTCCTCGATGATCACGGCTGGCGGCACGGGGTCCTGAAGTGCGTATTCGTGGAGGTTCCGCTGGCGGCCGTGGCGGAGCTGAAGTCCCGGGTGGACGGTGAGCTGCTCCGAATGCTCGCCGATTTCGCCGAAGAACGCCGTGCCGCTGATCGCGCCGTCCCCGCCGACGCACTGGAGCTGCTCGAGAAAGGTATTTAGCGGTGCGCATCTTCGACCCGCATATCCACATGACCTCACGGACCACCGACGACTACGAGGCGATGTACGCGGCGGGCGTCCGCGCGCTCGTCGAGCCGGCGTTCTGGCTCGGCCAGCCGCGTACCGGGGTCGGTTCGTTCACCGACTACTTCGACGGATTGATCGGCTGGGAACGATTCCGGGCGAGCCGGTTCGGTATCCGGCACCACTGCACCATCGCGCTCAATCCCAAGGAGGCCAACGATCCGCGCTGCCGTGAGGTGCTCGGCGTGCTGCCGAGGTACCTGGCCAAGGACGGTGTGGTCGCGGTAGGCGAGGTCGGTTACGACTCGATGACCCGTGCGGAGGACGAGGTTTTCGCGCGCCAGCTGGAGCTTGCCGTCGAGCACGACCTGCCGGTGCTGGTGCACACGCCGCACCGGGACAAGCTGGAGGGTACGAAGCGGACGCTCGACGTGGTGCGCGAGTCCGGGATCGCGGCCGAACGAGTGGTGGTCGACCATCTCAACGAGGTGACCGTGGAGCTGGTCAAGGATTCCGGGTGCTGGCTGGGCTTCTCCATCTATCCGGAGACCAAAATGGACGAACACCGGATGGTCGCGCTGCTGCGCCGATACGGCCTGGATCGGATGATCGTCAACTCCGCTGCCGATTGGGGCCGTTCGGATCCGTTGAAGACCGCGAAGACCGGCCAGGCGATGCTCGACGACGGTTTCACCGAGGCCGACGTCGACCGGGTGCTGTGGCAGAACCCGGTCGAATTCTACGGTCAGAGTGGCCGCCTGACCCTCGGCCCGCTGCCCGGTTTCACCGGCGAGGCCGCCGAATTCGGGGGCAACTCGGTGCTACGGGGTGCCCGCGCATGATCTCCTACTGCACGAACGTCCACCCTGCCGAAGACGTCGGCGGCATCGTCGCCCAGCTGGAACGGTACGCGCTGCCGGTGCGGGAGCGACTCGGCGCGGACCGGCTCGGCGTCGGGTTGTGGTTGTCCGCGCCGGTGGCTCGCGGCCTCGCCGGTGACGCATCCGCGTGCAAGGCTCTTCGCGCCGAACTCGACGTGCGCGGGCTGTCGGTGTACACGCTGAATGCCTTTCCGTACGGCGGTTTCCACGACGAGGTGGTCAAACACGCGGTCTACCGTCCACGGTGGACCGACCATGATCGGGTCGCCTACACCGTCGACTGCGTGACCGTCCTGGCGGAGTTGCTCGCCGAGGATGCTTCGTACGGCAGCATCTCCACGTTGCCGCTCGGCTGGCGCGAGCCGTGGACCGACGACGACGATCGGCGCGCGGCCGAATCGTTCGGCCAGGTGGTCCAGGCGATCCGGCAGAGTGGGGACCGGCCGATCAGGGTGGCGGTCGAGCCCGAGCCGGGCTGCGTACTGGACACTGTGGACGATGCGGTGAACTGGCTGTCCCGTCGGGTCGACCCGGAGTACGTCGGGCTGTGCTTGGACACCTGCCATCTGGCCGTTTCCTTCGCCGACCCGGTGGCGACCCTGGCCACCATCGCCGAGTCCGGAGTGGACGTGGTCAAGGTGCAGGCCTCCGCGGCCTTGCACGTCGCCGATCCGGCGCAAGCCCGTGCCGAGCTGGCCGCCTTCGCCGAGCCCCGCTACCTGCACCAGGTCCGGGAACTCGGCGCAGACGGCGTGGTGCGCCGGGCCGACGACCTGCCCGAGGCGTGGGCCGAGTTGCCCGGGGAAGGACCGTGGCGGGTGCACTTCCACCTGCCGCTGCACCAAGCCCCGGCGCCGCCGCTGGCCACCACCACCGACGTGCTGCGTGCCGTAGCCGCGGGGTTGCCCGGGCAGCCGCACGTTGAGGTGGAAACCTACACCTGGAGCGTGCTACCAGACGCCGGCGATCTCGTCGGCGGGATCGCCGCGGAACTCGCCTGGGCACAAGGGAACCTGGAAAGGGTCTCGGCGTGAAGCCATTGGTCGTCATCGATGTCGTCGGGCTGACTCCGAAAGCGTTGCGGTACATGCCCGAGCTGTCCAGCATCGCCCGCGAAGGATGGCAGGCCGAGCTGGGAACCGTCCTGCCCGCGGTAACCTGCAGCGCACAGTCCACTTTCCTCACTGGGCTCTTGCCCGCACAGCACGGCATCGTCGGCAACGGCTGGTACTTCCGGGACCTTGGCGAGATCCACCTGTGGCGCCAGCACAACCGGCTCGTCCGCGGCGAGAAGCTGTGGGAGACAGCGCGTGCCGCGCACCCCGGCTACACCTCGGCGAACGTCTGCTGGTGGTACGCGATGGGGATGTCCACCGATGTCACGGTGACGCCGCGGCCGATCTACCACGCCGACGGACGCAAGTCGCCGGACGCGTACGTGCGCCCGCCGGAGCTGCACGACAGGCTCACCGGCGAGCTGGGGGAGTTCCCGCTGTTCCAGTACTGGGGTCCGACCGCTTCGCTCAAGTCCAGCAAGTGGGTGGTCGGCGCGGCCCAGCAGCTCCTCCGGGAACGCCGTCCGGACCTGCTGCTGGCCTACGTCCCGCATCTCGACTACGACCTGCAGCGGTTCGGTCCCGACGGCCCGCAGGCGGCGAAGGCGGCCCGAGAACTGGACAAAGCCCTGACACCGTTGCTCAATGACGCCCGGAACGCGGGAGCGACCGTGGTCGCGCTCAGCGAATACGGCATCACCACCGTGCACCGGCCGATCGACCTCAACCGGGCCTTGCGCCGCGAGGGCCTGCTGGAGGTCTACACCCAGGACGGGATGGAGTACCTGGACCCGTGGACGTCGCGGGCGTTCGCCGTCGCGGACCACCAGGTCGCGCACCTTTACGTGCGCGATGAGTCCGATGTGGACCGGGTTCGCGCGATCGCGGCTGGGCTGACCGGGGTGGACGAAGTCCTGGACCGGGAGGACCAGGCGAAGTACGGACTGGACCACGAGCGCGCCGGTGAGCTGGTGGCCGTCGCCCAGCCGGATTCCTGGTTCACCTACTACTACTGGCTGGACGAGGACCGCCGGCCCGATTTCGCGCGCAGCGTGGAGATCCACCGCAAGCCCGGCTACGACCCGGCCGAGCTGTTCTTCGATCCGCGGGACCGGTTCGCCAAGGCCAGGGCCGGGCTCAACCTGGCGAAGAAGTTCGCCGGGCTGCGGTACACGATGGACGTCGTGCCGACCGATCCGCGCTGGGTACGCGGCTCGCACGGCCGCCTGCCCGATTCCGCCGCGGACGGCCCGGTGCTGCTCTGCTCGGATCCGGCGGGCGCACCGTCCGGCCGCGTCGCGGCCACCGGCGTGCATCCGCTGCTGCTGTCGTTGCAAGGACTGAAGTAGGTGGAAAGCCCGATGAGCCGTCCGATCACCTTGTTCACCGGCCAGTGGGCGGATCTTCCGTTCACCGAGGTGTGCCGGCTCGCCGGCGAATGGGGCTACGACGGCGCTGGGCCTGGCACTGCCGGCCGCCGCTGCACCCGCTGCACCCGTGGCCGCGCCGGTCGGCTCGGCTGGAGTCCGTGAAGGGGCCCTTCACGGCCCCGCCACCTGTGCCGCGCCCATGCCTTCGCACCGTGCACCAGCACCCGATCGGCAGGCCCGGACTGCGGTGGCCGGGCGCGCCGGTCGGGTGTCCACTGTGTGCATCGTCCGTTCCGGAATCATTCGGTCCGGTGACCGCGGTGCGGTGGGTCAGGCGGCCGGGCGATGCAGGGCCAGGCTGGGCGCCTCCCGGTAGAACCCGGCGATCATCGCGTCGGTGCTCGGCGGGTTGAACGGCTCGCCGAGCGTGCGCATCAGCGAGTCCGCGCTGGGCCGGTACATCCCGGTCTGGCAATACCTGGAACCTTCGTAGGCGCCGACGGTGCTGCCGTCCGGCGAGGGCTCTCCGAGGTATTGGTACCACTTCGCCTGCTGACTGCGCATCTGATCCTCGGTCAGCGCGGTCGCGTTCGGCTCGGCGGGCTCACTCGGATCGCAGTCGCCGTAGTCGTACTCGTCGGCCAGACCGCCGATGGAATGACCGAGTTCGTGCGCGACGATCTGGCTCGACGAGGCATTGCCGCCGGACGACGTCGCGACTCCGCCGCCCGCCCCGCCGTACTTGGTGCTGTTCGCGAGCACGAGGACCTGATCCACGTCCGGCGCGGCGGCCGCGTATTGGTTCGCTTTGGTCTCGTTCACGCAGAGGAGCCGTTCGACGCCGTCGCACCAGAAATACGAGCCCAGTGCGGTGTTGCGCTGGATTCCCTGATCCGGATCGTTGCTCACGCCCGAATCCGGCGAAACGACGTTTACCTGCCAGATGTTGAACTGCTTGCGATAGCTCTTGTACGGCTCGACCGAGAACAATGCGTCGATGCTGGATCGGACATGCTGGGAATAGGTGCCCAGTTCGGCCGCGGTGTAGCCGTCGCCGGTCACGACGAGGTCGAAGTGGTTTTCGCTGGGGCCGTTCGTCTCGATCGGCACCACGTCCGCCGAGCGGGTGAGCCACCCGGCCGCCCGGTCGGCGACCGGGCGGGTCACCATGGCCCGGTGAATGGTGCCACCGGGGTCGAAAACCTCCATCGAAGCAGTGAAATGGTCTGCCTGGGCGGCCGGCGCGGCCGGGGCGGAGCCGAGTGCGAGCACACCGGCCAGCACGGCCACGAGAGACGCTCGTCGCATGGGTACTCCTTGCGGGGACGGAGGAAGAGACCTCTCACGATCCGACTTTCGGCGGCTTCCGGGACATCCCAACCGGTCTTAACATCGGTGTTATGGAAGTCGAGCTCCGGCATTTGCGAATCCTGTGCGACGTAGCCGACACGGGCAGCATTTCCCGGGCCGCGGCCGGAATCGGCAGCAGTCAGCCCGCGTTGACGGCTTCGGTGCAGAGAATCGAACGGGTCTTCGGCGGAAAACTGTTCGTGCGCAGCCGCAGCGGAGTCGTGCCGACCGAGTTCGGCGAATGCGTGCTCGCCCGCGCGCGGGCGGTGCTGACCGCGGCGGAGACCATGCACCGCGATGCCGCGCGGTGGCTGGTGAACGGGGCCGAACGGCCGATCGCGCTCGGCGGGATCGGGTCTTCACTGGTGGTCGAACTGGCCGATCGGATCGCGCGGCCCGAGCACGTCCCCACGGTTTCCGTGCGCACGGAATTCTCCCCGATACGGCTGCTGGAGCTGCTCTCCGCGGGCCAGTTCGACGCCGCGGTGGTGTCCGACTACCCGGGTCACGAGCTGCCGCCGGCCTCGGGCGTGCTGCGGCGGCCGCTGGGTATGCAGCCGGTGTTCGTGGCGCTCGCGGCCGATCATCCCGCGGCCGTCGCGACGGAGATCGACCTGTCCGCGCTGGCCGGGGAACGCTGGGTGCTCGGCCCTTCCGACGGCGCGGGCTGGCCGGAGTCGTTCGAAGACGCCTGTGGACGGGCCGGGTTCCGGCCGCGGGTCGCACACCGCAGCACCGAACTGCAGGCCCTGCACCGGTTGATCGCGGCCGGGCGGGCGATTTCCCCGTGCCGGGTCACTTTCCCGACGACCCCGGAGATCGCGATCCGCCCGCTGTCGGGAGATCCACTGTGGATGCGTTACCTGATCGCCTGGCGGACCGACGGGGTGTTCGGCCGCGAACCGGAGGCACTGCTCGCCGCGGCCGGGGACGCGTACCGTTGCGACACCGCCGCCAGCCCCGCCTACCGGGATTGGCGCGCGGCCCGCGGCGATCTCGTCTTGGGGTAACGTCGATTCACCGGAGATTGTCCGTCTGATGTGGGCACCGTGGGGTGCCGGATCAGGGCCGTGATCCCGGCGGCAGGATGCGCGGCGGATTCAGGCTTTCGCGGATGCGTACGCTCTTTCGAGCTGTTCGCGGACCGTCGGCCGCCCGGTGTCCGGGGCGGGGATGCCGAGGTGTTCTTCACGCAGCTCGTTCATGAAGTCCTCCCACAGCGGACGGCCGCCCGCATAGAGGACCTGCGCGCGAATTCGCAATGGTTCGGAGGTCGGCTGGTGGTTCAGGCCCCACCAGCCGAGTTCGGCGAGCACGGGGACCAGCTGGATGGCGGATTCGGTGAGACTGTAGGCGGCGCGCTTGCCGGAGCCGGCGTCTTCCCGGGTGAGCAGGCCCGCTGCGACCAGATCGCGCAGCCGGGCGGCCAGGATGTTCGAGGCGATGCCCTCCATCGACGCGCGCTGCAGCGTCCGGAAGTGCCGGTTCTCGCCGAACATGAGGTCGCGCAGCACGATCACGCTCCAGCGATCGCCGAGCACCTCGATCGCGGCGTTGATCGCGCAACCCGAGCGGGGCATGCCTGTCCGGGGTGTGCCTGTCATCGCCTTCCCTTCGCCGGTGGACCGACTGCTTGCAATTTACCACCACCCGTGGTTCCCTCAAGGTGCTTGCATTTCACCACCACTTGCCTTGACCGCGGGGAGGGCCGCTTATGATCCGCCGGATACTCGCGCAGAGCACGGTGACCGATCTGGGCCGTGCGGAGGACTGGTACACCCGGCTCTTCGGCCGGGGCCCGGACACCCGCCCGATGGCGGGCCTGCTCGAATGGCAGCTGGGGGAGACCTACGGCCTGCAGGTGTGGTCGGAACCCGGCCGGGCCGGGGCGTCGACGGTGGTGCTGGAAGAGACCGACCTCGATGCCGCTGCGGCGCACCTGCGCGCGGCGGGCCTCGGGCGCGAGGCTCCGCAGCCGGGCGGCGGCGCGCGGATCCTGCCGCTCACCGATCCGGACGGCAACCGGGTCGTGCTGACCGGGGCCTGAGCGTCTTCCGGCAGTCTCTCGTCCACTGTGGACAGAAGGGCCGGGCCGTCACCGTCGTGACGGCCCGGCGGGACGCTGCCGCTGTCGCGTCCCCCGGTGGTGGCTCCCTGGGCTCCGCCACCGGATCGGGAGGCTGCCTCGGCAGCCGAAGGCGGGCGCCGCGGTTCCGGGTGATCGCGGAACCGCGGCGCCCGCCGTGTGCCGGGCCGCCCGCAAGGGAGGGGTTGGCGGCCCGGAGCGGGAGGCTACTTGTCGGTGCCCGGGGTGAGCACCTTGTCGATCACGAAGACCGTGGCGTTCTTGGTCGGGATGTTGCCGCACAGCACCTTCGCGCCGTTCACGGTCATGCTGTCGCCCGAGCCCTCGATCTTGATCGGGCCGCCCGCGGTGTTGAGCGAGGTGACCGAACCCGCGGCGGACAGGCCTTTGGCGTCGTAGCGCTTGCCCAGGACGTGGTACTGCAGGATCGGGGTGAGCTGGCTCGGGTTCTTCGCCAGCTTGGTGAACTTCGCGTCACCGAGGGTCTGGAAGGCGCTGTCGGCCGGGGCGAACACGGTGATCGCCTGCTGGCTGTTGAGGGTGTCGACGAGGTTGGTGGCCTTGACCGCGGCGACCAGCTTGGTCAGCAGCGGGTTGGTCGAGGCGGCGCCGGCGACCGGCTGCGGGCCCATCGAGTCCAGCGAACCGGGGGCGCTGCCCTGCGGCAGCCGGCTGCAGGCGGGCCCGAACACGTCGGCGTTGGTGGTCATCCCGTCGCCCGAAGCGCTCGACGTCGGCGCGGACATCGACGACGGCGCGCTGCTGGAGGCACCACCGGACGAGGCCTGGTCGTTGCTGCTGCAGGCGACAAGGCGATCGCGGCGACTGCGGTGAAGCCGAGACCGGCGACGCGGAACCTGTTCACGGGTGTTCACTCCTCGAGAGCGGCGGAGGCAGTTCGCGGGGGAACTGCGCTGATGCCGGTGATTCGGCACCCGCGCCGGAACGGATGGGTCCCGGGGTGAATATCCCTCGGACGGGTGGACTCGACGGAAAGCTGCGCTGCGTACCAATCCGGGGCGGGCGGGGCTCCGAACCGGGGCTTGGGGACTATCTGTCCACAAGCGACACTTCAGTCGAGGCAGAACTCATTGCCCTCGACGTCTTGCATCAGCAGGCAGGACTCGTTCCCGCCGTCGGCCACGAGCAGCTGCACCCGTGTCGCGCCGTGGGGTATCAGGCGGGCGCATTCGGCTTCGAGCGCCGCGACGCGGGCCTGCCCGGTCAGGCCGGTGCCCGCCCGCACGTCCAGGTGCACCCGGTTCTTGACGACTTTTCCCTCGGGAACGCGCTGGAAGTACAGCCGCGGCCCGGCTCCAGTGGGGTCGACGCAGGCGAATGCGGCACCTCGTTTCTCCGGAGGCTGCGCGCGGTCGAAATCCGCCCAGTCGGCGAATCCGGCCGGCGGCGGTGGGACGACGTAGCCCAGCGCCGCGCACCAGAAACGGGCGACCCGCTCGGGCTCCGCGCAGTCGAAGGTGATCTGGACCTGCTTGACCGATGTCATCCGGCCACTCTAGCGCGGGCTGTTCAATTATTCGATCAACTTATCCGGCGAAATCTTCTGCCAGGGTCCGCGAATAGCTTCGAACGTGATTCTGTGTCGTGCGGAAATTGTGCGTACCGTGCTTGGTGAACTTTCCGTGGTTCGCCCTGCTCTCGAGTTCCGTCCAGCCGCTACCCCCGGTGACGAGCCGAGGGTCGGCGTAACCCGTCCAGCAGGAGGGTGATCACGCCGTCGGCTTCGGTTCGCCAGGCAGGGCGGTCGTGAGCTGCGCCGATGCCGTGCAGGGCCATCATCACGGCGCCGGCGTCCACATCGTCACGCACGGTGCCCTCCGCGATGGCGGCGGCGATCAGATCGGTGACGGCTTGCTCCAGCGCTGCACTGCTTTCGGCGCGCGCCTCCGGTGAGGTGGCCATGAGTGCGGCGAGCGTTCGGGCCAGGCCGAAGTGGGTGTCGATGTGGTCGACCATGCTGTGCAAGAAGGTCGCCAACGCCTCGTCGGCGGGCAGGGTTTCCGGCAGGCGGCGGGCGCGCTCGCACAGCGTGACGATTTCCTCGTGGTAGACGGCCTCGGCCAGGGCCTCCCGGGTGGGGAAGTGGCGATAGAGCGTGCCGACTCCGACGCCGGCTTTCGAGACGCACTCCGACGCGTCGGCGCGGGAACCGCGCGAGATCTGCCGGGACACCCTGGCGGAAGCGCGGCGGCTCGGCGTCCCGGCGCCGCACCTGGAAGCGGCGGAGCCGGACTTCGCCCGGGAAGAAGCGTGCGCGGCGATGGTGGAGATCCGCTCCGGCGCCACTCCGAGGATGAGGGCGGCCTCGGCCGTTTCGGCGCCGAACAGGTCGGCGGCCGCGGTGACCGGGCCGGCGGTCAGTGCCGCCCCTGACCACGAGCTGAGGTGAAGGCTGTGAAGGGGCCCTTCACGGACTCAGAGTCCGTGAAGGGCCCCTTCACAGCCTTTCGGGGCGGGGCGGGGCGCGGGGCGGGGTCAGCCGGTGGTGACGGTCAGGCGGCCGAGGCTGGTCGCCAGGTCGGGGTGGTCGGCCGGGACGACCCCGGACCATAGGGCGGTCCAACACGACGGGCAGCTGTACTGCCGGAACACCACTGGGGCGTCGACGTAATCGGTCGCGGTGGCGAGGATCTGCGGACCGGCTTCGGTCGGCGGGCCGTCGTAGACCGCCAGCGCCAGTGGGGTTTCGCCGGTGTCGCCGAGGATTTCGCCGCAGTGGCCGCAGGCGATGCGGTCGCCGGATTCGACGAGGTTGTCGTCGATGCGGCGGGCGGTGGACAGGTCTGCCTGACCGCTGGTCCGGCCGGTGACGCGGGAGCGAGTACGTCGCGTGTCGCGCCGGCGGGAGCGGACGGCCTCGGTCGCCGCCGAGTCCACAGTGCCCGATTCCAGCACCACGCCGTAGACCGAACGGGCGGCCTCGGCAGTGATCTTCTCCTCGCGGAGATCCCGGGCCACGGCGGAAGGGTCACGCAGGAGTGGGTCGCCGTAGCCACCGCCGCCCTGCCAGGTCATGGCGAACACCTCACCGGGCGCCAGATAACTGGAGGCATAGTTCTGGCCCGGTTCCAGGGTGTCGCTGACTTCGGACAGCTCGGCCGGCATCTCGCCCGCCGCGAAGAGTTCCTTCACGCGGCTGGTGCGGGCGACCACATCGAGGCCGCTGTTGCCGGGCAGTCCACCGGACAACCCGCTGTTCTGCGCGACCGCCTTGCCTGCCGACGCGAGCACCAGTCCCATCGGCACGCTGGTGCCGTGCGGAGTGAAGGCCATCGACGCGCCGAGCCCGCCGCGATGCCGCCCCGGGCCGCCGGAATCGGGGACCTCGCGCCGCCACAGCGTCAGCACCGGGTAGAGGAATTCGGTCATCTCGACGTCCGGGACCCGGCCCATCGGGATGCAGAACAGGCCGCCGGTGTCCACTCCGTCGGCATGCGGGCGTGCGCCGTAGCCGCCGGCCATCGGCTCCATCATGATCGACAGGAACGGCGCGGGCTGCGCGCCGCGTTCGTCCAGCCCGGCGATCACGGCGGTGTCCCAAGTGCCGCAACAGGTCGCTTGGACGTTCTTGCCGAGTTCCAGATCGCGGTCGAGCATCTGGGACAGGCAGTCCGCGACCAGGCTGCCGGTCAGCCAGGCCGGGCCGATCGGGCCGCGGCCGACCGCGGCGGGGAAGGTCGCGTTGTTGAGCGTGCCCTCCTCGGTGATCAGGTCGAAGCAGCGCATCAGCCCGCCGGCCGACCACGGGATGTCCCCGGCCAGGATCGGGAGCAGGGCGAGCATGACGCCGCCGCGCATCCCGGCGTAGGTGCAGTTGACCACGCCGGCCTGGGGATCGGTGCCGGTGAAGTCGAAGGTGAGGTGTTCGCCGGTTTTGGTGGTGGTGACCGTGATCTTGTGCAGGTTCCGGTCGCCTTCGTGGGACTGGTCCTGGTAGCCGGTCGCGGTCCAGCTGCCGTCGGGCAGGGTGGCGAGTTTCCCACGCAGCCGGGATTCGGCGTCGGACATCATCCGCTTCATCACGGCCTTGACGGTGTCCGCGCCGTACTGCCGGATCAGCGCGTGCAGCCGTTCGGCGCCGACGTTGTTCGCGCCGATCTTGGCCCGCAGGTCGAGCCCGACCAGCATCGGCACCCGCGACCGGCGCACCCACAGGTCGGCCACGTCGCGTTGCAGCCTGCCGTCGCGGACCACCTTGACCGGCGGGGTGGGCAGGGATTCGGAGAACACGTCCTGCGCGGCGGGGGAGAACGAGCCGAGCCCGACGCCGCCGAGGTCCGGCTGGTGCGCGATGGCGCTGGTCCAGGCGAACAGCTTCCCGTCGTGGAACACCGGCTGGTAGACGATCACGTCGTTCTGGTGCAGCCCGCCGCCGACCCAGGGATCGTTGCACAGGAACATGTCCCCGGCCTCGATCCCCGGATTGTCCGCGCGGTTGCGCAGGGTCCAGTAGATGGCCAGGTCGACCGCGCCGACCAGCATCGTGTTGTAGAGCCCGACCTGGACCTCCTGGCCGAGCTCGTCGGAGATGGCGAAGTCGAAGTCGTTGGCGTCCGTGACGATCGGCGAGCCGGACATCCGCTTGAGCGCCTCGCCCATCTCGTCGGTGACCGACCAGAGCCGGTGCCGGATCACCTCGTAGGTGAGCGGGTCGAGCGCGGCGACCTGTTCGTCGGTGACGGTATGCACGGGCAGCGACGCCGGCAGCGAACGCGCGAGTTCCGCCGGGTCGACGGGACGGCTGGAGAAGGCCTCCGAGCCGGGGATCGGCATGGTCATCGCGTGCTCCTCCGGATGGTCAGGTTGCCGAGGTGGTCGACGGTGCCGGTGGTGCCCGCGGGCACCACGACGGTGGTGGTCGGCACCTCGACCACGGCCGGGCCCCTCAGCACGTGCCCGGCGCGCAGTTCCTGGTAGTCGTAGATCGCGGTGTCGACGTAGCCGGTGGCGGCGTCGAGACACACCGGCCGGGTGGTGACGGGCTCCGGGTCGCGTTCGGCCGGGGGCACGCCGGGCAGCTCCGGGCTGAACGGCAGGATGCCGATGCCGCGGACCCGGAAGGTGATCGCCTGGATCCCGGCTTCGCGGAAACCGGCGCCGGCGCCGAACAATTCCGCGTAGCGCTGCTCGAATCCGGCTGCGGCGGCTTCGATCGCCGCCATGTCCAGCGGCCCGCTCACGACCGGAGTGGTGACCTCGGCCAGCTGCATGGTGTAGCGCATGTCGATCTCGCGGTACAGCTCGACGCGTTCGAACTGCACGCCTTGGCGTTGCAGGCCATCCCGGACCCGCTGTGCCAGCTCGGTGAAGTTCTGCTCGGCACGCTGGGGATCGAACGGGACCACGGTCGGGTCGGACAGCTCCGCGGCGAGCGCGATGTCCGACGAGGCCAGCCCGAACGCCGAGAACGCCGACGCGACCGGGCCGAGCGGCACGACCACTTCGTCGCACCCGACTTCCGCGGCGTAACCGGCGCAGTGCGCGGGTCCGGCCCCGCCGAAGGCGTAGAGCACGAAGGTGCGCGGGTCGTGGCCGGATTCGACCACGGTCTTGCGCAGCAGGTCGCCGGTCTGCGCGTTCTGCACGGTGTAGATCGCCGCTGCCGCCTCTTCCACCGAAAGCCCCAGCGGTTTCGCGATCCGGGTCTCGATGGCTTGGCGCGCAAGGTCTTTCGACAACGGCTTGCGCCCGCCGAGCAGCCCGCGTTCGGGCAGGATCCCGAGGACGAGGTTGGCGTCGGTGTTGGTCGGTTCGGTGCCGCCGTTGCCGTAGCAGGCCGGACCGGGCACGGCCTGCGCGCTGTGCGGCCCGATGCGGAGGTTCCCGCCGGCGTCGAGCCAGGCGATCGCGCCGCCGCCGGACCCGATCGCGTCGACCCGCAGCGTGGGCACGTTGATCGGGTGGTGGTTGATCACCGTGCCGGTGTCGCGGACCGGTTCGCCGTCCACCACGAGCCCGGCCAGGAACGTGGTGCCGCCGACGTCGGTGGAGATGATGTTGCGGTGGCCGAGCTGACGCCCGAGTGCCACCGAGCCGACCACGCCGCCGGTCAGCACCGAACCGACCGTGCTGATCGCCGCCGCGGGTGCCTCCGCGGCCGCGATCGCCCCGCCGTTGGACTGCATGACCAGCAGCGGTCCGACGAGCCCGTGCTCGCGCAGCGAGGATTCCAGCGTGCCGAGGTAGTCGCGCAGGCCGGGGCCGATCTGCGTGCTCATGATCGTGGTGGCGTTGCGGGCGAACTCGCGGATGCGCGGGCTCACCTCGGACGACAGCGCGACGAAGAGCCCCGGCGCCTCCTCGGTGATCAGCTCCCGCAGCCGATGCTCGTGCGCCGGGTTGCGGAACGACCAGAGCAGCGAGACCGCGATGGCCTGCACGCCCTCGTCGACCAGGCTGCGGATCGCCGCGCGGGCCTGCGCTTCGTCCAGCGCGACGACCACGGTGCCGTCCCGGTCGATGCGCTCGGTGATCTCCAGCGCGTGCCGTTTCGGCAGCAGTGAGTGGTCCTTGTCCTGGCCGAGGACGTGCTGCAGCTCGTGCGGGGACCGGCCGAGGTAGCGGCCCTCGACGTTCATGATGAAGATCGAATCCCGGTGGCCCTTGGTGGTGAGGAACCCGACCGGCGGCACGTTGCCCGTCACCAGCGCGTTGAGCGAGGACGTCGTCCCGTGCGCGATGTGGTGGGTCTCGGCCAGCATCTCCGGCAGGGTGCGGCCGAGCTGCTCGGCGAGCAGGGTCAGGACGTCGAGCACGCCCCGGGAGTAGTCCGGCGGGGTGGAGGGGGACTTGGCGGCGAGCACCGTCCCGGCGTCGTCGTCGAGGACGGCGTCGGTGAACGTGCCGCCCACGTCCACGCCGATGACGTAGGCCATGGCAGGCGCTCCTTTGCGCGAGGCGAGGTGTTGACGTTTGAGTAGACTATTCAACGGTAGCGACAAGAGTCAACCTTGACTCTTCGGTATCCATGACGTCAAATAGTCGACGCAACCGTCAATACAGGTCTTCGGAGGTCCGTGATGCAGCCACGACGGGTCGCGGTGCTCGGGGGTGGGCCGGGTGGGCTCTACGCCGCCCGCCTGCTCAAGCTCGCGTATCCCGCCTGCGAGGTGCAGGTTCACGAGCAGGGCGAGCCGGACGCCACGTTCGGCTTCGGGGTCGGCCTCGCCTCGGGCACCCAGCGCAACCTTGACAGCGCGGACCCGGACACCCTGCGCGAGCTGGTCGCCACGGGCATCCGGCACGACATGACGATGCAGGTCCGAGGTCATCGCGTCCGGGTGCGCAACGACCGCCTGATCGGCGTCGCCCGCACGGAGCTGCTGGCCGTATTGCAGCGGCACGCGGAGAAGGCCGGGGTGCAGCTGGAATTCGGGGTGCGGCGCTCCGCTGCCGAGCTGGACGCCGATCTCGTCGTCGCGGCCGACGGGGTGAGCAGCGCGACGCGCGAGGACGGCTCGTTCGGGGCGCACGTGGAGACCGGCGAAGGGCTCTACCTGTGGTGCGGTGCGGACTTTTCCTTGCCCGACGCCGTTTTCGCGCCGGTGGAGACCGAGTACGGCACCTTCGTCGCGCATGCTTACCCCTACTCCGGCGGCCGGTCCACCTTCCTGATCGAAACCGACGAGCGGACTTGGCGCAACGCCGGCTTCGACCGGACGACCGCCGCGCTGGAGGGCGCTCCGCCCAGCGCGTCCGACGAGGAATCGTTGCGGTACCTCGAGAAGATCTTCGCCGGACAGCTGGGCGGGCACCGGCTGATCGGCAACCGGACCCGCTGGCTGCGATTCCGGACCGTGCGCTGCGAGCGTTGGTCCGAGGGGAACGTCGTGCTGCTCGGCGATGCGGCGCACACCGCGCACTTCTCGATCGGCTCCGGCACGAAGCTGGCCATGGAGGACGCCATCGGGCTCGTCGCGGTGCTGCGGGATTCGCCGGATCTCGCCACGGCTTTCGCCCGGTACGAGGCGCTGCGCCGACCGGCGGTGGAACGCCTGCAGGAACTCGCCCGCCGCAGCCAGCTGTGGTGGGAATCGTTTCCGTCGCGGCTCGAACTGCCGGTGGAACGGCTTATGGTGGCTTACATGTCGCGGGCGGGAAACGTTTCCCTGGACCGGTTCGCGGGCAGCAGCCCGGACGCGGTGGGCGCGGCCTTGCGCCAGTACGGCGGGGCTCGGCCGGACGGGGACCTCGTCCAGTGGGTGCTCGATCGCCCGCTCACGCACGGCGGACGCACGTTCCCGGACCGGGTTACGGTGCCGGAGCTGGAACGGGTGCACGTCGATCTGCGCAATCCCTGGTCGGCCGAAGCCGATGCGCTGGTCGCGCGCGGCCGGGGGAGCGGGGGCGTGCTGGTCACCGGCCCGGCGGCGCGGTCCGATGTGCTCACCCGGCTCGACCTCGCCGAGCGCATCCGGCTCGAAACCGGGGAGCTGACCGCGGTGGAAGGCCCGGCCGCCCTGCGCGAGGATCTCGCGGCGGGGCTGGTCAGCGGCCGTACGGACCTGGTCCGGCTCAGCGAGGAGCAGGCATGAGCGTCGTTCCTTACCCGGCCGCCGACGTCCGTCGCTACCGCGAGGCGGGCCTGTGGGGGACGGCCACGATCGCCACCGAGTTCCACCGGATCGCGGTCGAGCATCCGCGCCGCGACGCGGTGGTTGCGCTGGACGGGCGGCTCGACTTCGCCGAACTCGACCGGCGCAGCGACCTCGTCGCCGCCGGGCTGGCCGGACGGGGCCTGCGGCCCGGCGAGCCGATCCTGTTCCAAGTCACCAACCGGCGCGGCGCGGTCGTCGCGTGGTACGGCGCGCTCAAGGCCGGGCTGATCCCGGTTGCCACGCTTTCCGCGCATCGCGGGCACGAGATCGGGGAGATCAGCAGGCGGGTGGGCGCGGTCGCGCACCTGGTCGAGGCCGGTACCCGCGGCTTCGACCTCGTAGAGTTCGCCGTGCAGCAGCAGGACGGGCATCCGACGCTGCGGGAGTTCTTCGTGCTGGGCGAGGATCCGCGCGGACCGTCCATTGAGGACGTCGGCGAAGGCGTGTCCCCGGCCGAGGCCCGTGCGCTGGTCGAACGCATCCAGTCCGGCCTCGATCCGGACGGCGTCGCGGTGTATCAGCTTTCCGGCGGCACCACCGGGGTGCCGAAGGTGATCCCGCGAATGCACGCCGAATACTGGTTCAACGCGGCCGAGTACGCGCGTTCCTGGGGCTGGACCGAACAGACACGGGTCGCGCATCTGATTCCGATCATCCACAACGCCGGCATCGTCTGCGGCCTGCACGCTCCGCACAGCGTCGGCGGCTGCCTGGTGCTCGGCAGCCCCGATCTCGACGAGTCGTTGCCGCTGATGGCCCGCGAAGCCGCCACGCACGTCCTTTTCGGACACGGTCACTATCGCGCGGCGGATCATCCGGAGTTCGGTGCGGCGACGAAGGCCGTCACCCAGATCGTGCTGTCCGGGGCCAAGGTGCCACCGGCGCTGTTCGACGCGCTCGAAGCACGCGGACTCTGGTCCGGTCAGCTTTTCGGGATGGGGGAAGGTCTTTTCCTCACCACCCGGCCGGGCACACCGCGTCGTGCCCGGCTTGAGACCGTCGGCACGCCACTGTCCGAATGGGACGAAGTGCGGATCCTGGAACCAGGGACGGAAAAAGAGGTCGCCCCCGGTGCGGTCGGTGAGCTGTGCGCACGCGGCCCCTACACGCTGCACGGCTACTTCGACGCCCCCGAGCACAACACCCGCGCGTTCACTTCGGACGGTTTCTACCGGACCGGCGACCTGGCCGCTCTGACGGAGATCGAAGGCGCGTACTACGTCTCGATCGAAGGGCGGCTGAAAGACCTCATCAACCGTGGCGGCGAGAAGATCAGCGCCGAAGAGGTCGAGCTGCTGCTCCTGCGGCACCCGCGGATCACCGGCGCCGCGGTCGTGCCGATGCCGGATCCGCGCCTGGGCGAACGGGCCTGCGCCTACCTCGTGGTGGACGGGCCCGAGCTGACCCTGCCGGAGATCCAGGCGCATTTCGCCGCGCTCGAAGTGGCGAAGTTCAAGTGGCCCGAGCGCATCGAGCACCTCCCCGAGATTCCCCGCACGCTCGTCGGCAAGGCGGACAAGAAGCGCCTGACCGCCGACATCGCAACGAAAGTGAGTGCGCCGTGACGCATCGGATCGGCCTGATCGTGCCCAGCTCCAACGTCACCGTGGAGACCGAGCTGCCCGCGCTGCTCGCCCGGCATCCGGAGCGGTTCTCCTTCCACTCCAGCCGGATGCGGATGCACCAGGTGTCTCCGGAAGAGCTGAAGGCGATGAACGCGCAGCGCGAACGGTGCGTCGCCGAGCTGGCCGACGCGCACGTGGATGCCCTGCTCTACGCCTGCCTGGTCGCGCTGATGGCGCAAGGCCCGGGGGAGCACCAGCGTGTCGAAGCGGAGCTTCGTACACAGCTCGCGGACACCGCGATCCTGTCCAGCGCCGGCGCGCTCGTCGCCGGTCTGCGGGCGCTCGGTGCTTCGCGGATCGCACTGGTCACGCCGTATCTGCGGCCCCTCGCCGAACAGGTCGTCGCGTACCTGGAGGCCGAAGGGTTCACCGTCCTGGACTGGGCCGCGCTGGAAGTCGGCGACAACACCGAGGTCGGCTGCATCCCGGGCGAGCGCGTGCTGGCGGCCGCGCGGGGGCTGGATCTGACATCGGCGGATGCGTTGATCATCTCCGCCTGCGTGCAGATGCCCTCGCTCGACCTGGTCGCGCCCGCGGAGGAGGAGTTCGGGATCCCGGTGCTCTCGGCCGCCACCGCGGGTGCCTACGCGCTGCTCACCGGGCTCGGTCTGGACTCGGCGATACCCGACGCCGGCCGCCTCCTCGCCGCGTCGCGGTGAGTCCCGCCCTACGATCAGCGTCATGAGTGCGAACGGGTCCGGCCGCAAGCGCGGCGCAGCCAGCACCACCCGACGGGAGCTGGTGGAGAACGAGCTGTACGAGCATGCCACCCGGTTGTTCGCCGAACGCGGTTTCGCGGGCACCAGCCTGCAGGACATCGCCGACGCCCTCGGGATCACCCGGCCCGCGCTCTACCACTACGTCAAGAGCAAGGACGAGCTGCTGGCCAAGCTGGTCACGGAGGTGACCAGCGGCCCGCTCGACGAGCTGAACGCGCTCGCCGCGCAGCACGCCGATCCGGTGGACACCCTGCGTCGCATCGTCGCGGTGCTCGTCGGGCGCCGGGCGACCCAGCCCGAACGGTTCCGGCTGCTCATCCGCTCCGAGGCCGAGCTGCCCGCGGAGCTGACCGAGGCTTACGACACCGACCGTCGCGCCGTGCTCAAGACCATCGCCGGGGTGATCGACGACGGGGTACGCGCCGGCAGCTTCCGCCCGGTGGACGCCCGGGTCGCGGCGCTCGGCGTGCTCGGCATGTGCAACTGGGTGGCGTGGTGGTTCCACCCCGGCGGCCGGGACACCGCCGAGGGCGTGACCGAGCAGCTCGCAGACATGGCCGTCGGCGCGCTGCAACGCCCCGGCGAGGCGCCCGGCGAGACCGGCCCGGCCGCCGTGATCAAGCAGCTCCGGGCCGATCTCGACCATCTGGAACGCCTGCTGGACCGCTGACCCCCCGGTCGGCCCGGCCGGTCAGCAAAGGTCCGTGAAGGGCCCCTTCACGGCTCAGTCCAGGGTCCCGGCAAAGTTGGTCGGGGATCCGGCATCGGGCGATGCGGAGGTGTGTGCGACGACCTCGTGGCGTGCGCCGGGCCGGTTTCGGGTCTGTGAAGGGCCCCTTCACGGACTCTGAGTCTGTGAAGGGCCCCTTCACAGACCTTCACACCGACTTCGCCGACACCCTGGACTCAGAGTCTGTGAAGGACCCTTCACGGATTTTTGGGTCTGGAGAGCCGAGCGGCCGGGCGCGGGACGAGGGCGGTCTGTCTCACTCGTCAAACTATTGACTCAATCGTTAAATTGCGCGTAGGGTCGGTGGTATCGCGAGACGACCCTTGGAGGCAGCAAGTGACTGAGCTCGAGCACCGCGTGCAGGGGGTCGACCACGTCGCCTTCCCGACCTTCGACCCGGCCGCGACCGTGCGCTTCTACCGGGACGTGCTGGGCTTCCCGGTGGTCCACTCGATCTGCGCGGCCGGCTGGGGGCCGGAGGACCACCCGGACTTCATCCACTTCTTCTTCGATCTGGGCAACGACGACCGGATCGCGTTCTTCTACTACTTCGGCGCCACGCCCGAGGTCGGCGGGCCGGCCGGGGCGAAGGGCGACGTCTACGGCCGGTTCGGCGCGGACGTGCCGGACTACTTCGTGCGCTCCCGGCACCTCGCCATCCACGTGGACAACGAGGAGGACCTGCTCGAATACCGCCGTCGGCTGGACGCCAGCTCGTGGCCGGTGGAAATGCAGATCCAGCACGAGACCATCGAATCGATCTACACCCACGACCCGAACGGCTACTTCTTCGAGATCACCCGCGCCATGCGGCCGGTCACGCCGCAGGAGGATCTCGACGCGAACCTGACCATCGAAGCGCTGCTGGACGTGGTCGCGGAGCCCGACCCGGACTTCGGGAAACTGCTGGCGCGCAAGGCCGAGCTGATCGTCGAGCGGGCCGCGGAGTGGACGGCGCCGTCGGAGGCGGGCCGATGACCGTGCTCTACGTCCTCGACGTACCGGAGAACACTCCGGTCGCGAAGGTCGCCGCGGAGGATCTGGCGGTGACCGTGGACCGGATCGGGCCGTACTTCGCGATCAGCGCGGACGGGCCGATCGTGATCGACCGCCGGGCCACCGGTTGCCGCCACGCCGTCTGGTACTCGTGCATTGCCGGGGTCTCCCGTGACTCCCGGATCATCCAGCACGACAAGGACGCGCTGCGCGTGGAGCGGCGGTGAGCGCCCCCGCGTCCTCGGCCCGGCTCGGAGAAGGCCGCTACCTGCAGGCCGGGCAACGGCCTTCGGCCACGGTCACTTCCGTGCACGAACTGACCACATCGGATGGTGCGACGGTCACCGGTGTGCTCGCCACGATCCCGGGCGCGCGGACCGTGGTGTGCCTGATGCATCCGCGTCAGGACTTGACGCACCATCCGCTCGTGCCGCTGCTGCTGCGGGCCGGTGCCGCGGTGTGGACGCAGCACACCCGTTCGGTCAACAACGATCTGAACCTGCTCCACGAACAAGCCCTGCTGGATCTCGCCGCGGGTCAGATCTTCTTGCGGGACAAGGGTTTCGACCATCTCGTAGGGCTGGGCCACTCCGGCGGCGGGACGCTGCTGGCCTACTACGCCGAACAGGCCGGGCTCGCCCCGGCCGAGCGGGTCGCGACCACCCCGGGCGGGCGCCCGGTGCCGCTCGCCGAGTCCGTCCTCCCATCCCCGGACGGACTGGTCTTTCTCGCCCCGCACCCCGGGCAGGGCAGGCTCTTACTGGCCTGCATCGACCCGTCGGTCGCCGACGAGGCCGATCCGCTTTCGGTGGTGCCCGAGCTGGATCCGTGGAGCCCGGCCAACGGCTTCGCGGAGCCGCCGGGCGAGACCCGGTATCCGGCGGAGTTCCTCACCCGCTACCGTGCCGCGCAGCACGCCCGCGTCGCCCGGCTCGACGCGATCGCCCGGGAAGCGCTCGCGCACACCGCGGAAGCTCGCGCGGCCTTCCGCGCGTCCGGTGCCGCGGCCGACCGAAGGCGCAGCCTTGCCCCGAAGATCATGACGGTTTTCCGCACAGACGCCGATCCCCGGTGCGTCGACCTGTCGCTCGACCCCAGCGAACGTCCCTACGGTTCGCTGTTCGGCAAACGACCGGACCTGATCGACTACGGCCAGGTCGGCTTCGGCAGGCTGAGCACCCCGGAGGCCTGGCTGTCGACCTGGTCGGGCCTCAGCTCGAACGCCGACTTCGTCCGCTGCGCGCCGGGAGTCATCGCGCCGACGCTGTTCCTGGCGCTGACCGGTGACCAAGCCGCGTTCCCCGCCGACACCCAGCGCATGACCGAGGCGCTCGGCGCCGAGGATCGCACGGTGGTGAGCGTTCGTGGCCTGCACTTCGGCGGTCCGATCGGCGACGGTGAGCCGACGGGGAACGAACTCGCCGCCGCGCAGATCGCGGACTGGCTGGGCAGCCGGTTTCCGCTCGCCCGGTAACGGGCCGCGATGGGGGTTGTGCGGTCAGTAAGATGCCCGGATGGGAACGGGGGAGTCACCTGAACACGAACGGGCGTCGGGCAGCCGGTATCCGGTGTTGTCCAACCGTACGATCGGCTGGTTCGCGGCCGGTCTGGTGACACTGGGGGTGGGACTCGCCGTCCTGCTGCTCGTGCTGTTCGGGGGCGGGCAGCACGTCGAACGGCTGGAAGCGGTCAAGACGGCGGGCACGATCGTGCTCGGGACCGGGGGCGCGGCCGCGCTCTGGCTGGCGGCCCGGCGGCAGCGCACCCAGGAGATCGCACTCAACCAGAAAGCGGTGGATCAGCAGGCGACGGACCGATCGTTCGCCTTGCAGGAGCGGCTCGCCGACGAGAACCGCCGTCATCTGGAGCGGGTCGCGGCCGCCACCGAGCACGACGCCGCGGAGCGCCGGATCACGGATCTCTACGTCAAGGCGGTCGAACAGCTCGGCGCGGACAAACCCGCTGTCCGGCACGGCGGGCTGTACGCGCTCGAACGAGTGGCGCAGGAGAATCCGGCGCAGCGGCAGACCGTCGTCAATGTGATCTGCGCGTACCTGCGGGCGCCGCTGGACGAAGAACCGGACCCGGCCGAATCCGAGGTCCGGCTGACGGCGCAACGGATCGTCTCCAAGCACCTGCGCTGGCCGAGGCCGGAGGCCGAGCCACCGGTGGCCTTCTGGGCGGACATCGACGTGGACCTGCGGTACGCCCACCTGGTGGGGCTGGATTTCCGCGACTGCCGGGTGCGGGAGCTGGACTTCACCGGGGCGTCCTTCTCCGGGCACGCGGTCTTCGAAGGCCTGCTGGTGGAAGGCCAATCGCGGTTCAACGAATCGAAATTCGAGTGGGCGTCCTTCCGCAAAGCGGTCTTCAGCCGGCGCAGCTGGTTCCACCAGAGTTCCTTCTCCACCCGGGCCGACTTCAGCCTGGCGAAGTTCAAGGGCGGCGCCTCGTTCGTCTCGGCGGTCCTGCGCCCGAAGGCGAGCTTCTACAGCGCGAAATTCGAAAAGTGGTCCACCTTCGAGGATGCCTCCATCGCGGACATCACCTTCGGCAAGGTCAACGCCACTCACATCGACGGTATCGACATCTCGCTGTTCGCGGACAAGAAGAGCTGACCGGTCACGCGCGGGCGCGCCGGACCGGGAGTTCGGTTCCGTCCGCGAGTTCGCCGACCGGATCGCCGGCGTCGAGGGCGAACCCGCCGTCGGCCAGCGCTGCCACCACGCGGTCCGCCGCATTGCGTCGCCCACCCGCGCTCGTCGCGACGGCGAGCAGCAGCGTCGGGCGATCCGGGGTGCCGCCGAGCCGGTAGACGGACGGGCGGACCCGCCGCAGGGCGCGGGTCACGAGATCGGCTTCGGAAGGCATGGCCCGATCCTGCCAGGCCCTCGCGCGGGCCTGGCAGGTGTGCGGACACGGCAAGGTCAACAGCCGAAGTTCGCCCACCGTCGCGTCGTGCATCGGCCAACCCGCACAGGTGACGGGCGACCTTGATCGCATCGGCCGTGTGGGCGATGTTGTCCACGTGCCAGCCGCTGACCCGGCGGGCCGGGGGCGGTTCGATCCCGGCCAGGAGCACTGGCCGCCCGGCACCCGGGGAGCGGTCGCGTTTTCCGGTGGCGCGCAGGGTGTTGCGGAAGCCGAGCGCCGAGTCGGCGGGCGCATCGAGGATGTGGCGCAGCGCTTCCCGGTACCGGCGATCGGGCCAGGTGATCACGCCGCGTTCGAGCTTGCCCCAGCTCGGCGCAGTGCCGGTATTCGCCCCACAGACAGGCGTTGACCCGGTCGGCGAGTTCCTCTCGCGACCGTTCGGACGCGGCCCGTGCGCTCCGCGGCAATCCGTTTTCCACCGGCATTTCCGTGCAGGTCGGCAAGTCCGGCGGGGCGGGGATCCGTCAGTCCACAGTGGACGCATGCGGGCCGGAGATCTGGGCGAGCAGAATGTCCCGTGTCTCGGTGAGATGGGCTTCGACGGCCGCGGAGGCTTCGGCCTCATTGCCGGAGCGGACCGCGTCGTGGATTCTCCGATGTACTTCCAGCACTTCGCCGAGACTGCGCGTGCGCGTGGTCGAGAGGCGCTGTACGTGCACCTGCCCCCGTGCACGGCGGACTGCGTCGGCGACCTGGGCGTTGCCCGCGGCGCGGAGCAGCGCGTCGTGGAAAGTCGTGTCGTGGTCCTGGAAGGCGGCTTCGTCGTCGGCGGCGCAGGCTGCTTCCATGGCCTGGAACGCCTGGTGCATCGTGTCGAGCTGGGCGCTGTCCTCGGACGCGGCGGCGAGCGCGGCGGACGGGACTTCGAGCAGCAGCCGGAGCCCGAAGAGATCGCGGATGTCGGTGAGCGAGGCTTCGAGGATACGCACGCCCTTGCTGCGCTCGAACGAGACGAGGCCCTCGGAAGCGAACCCGAGCAGGGCTTCGCGTACCGGCGTGCGGGACACGCCCAGCTGCCGGGAGATCTCGACGACCGAGTAGAGCTTGCCCGGTTCCAGCTCACCGCGGAGCATCGCGGCGCGCAGTTCGTCGTGCACGCGCTGCACAAGAGGAACGTCGTCGGTGAGTGGCCTCAACGGGATCCTTCACTTCTCAGGTACGGGATGAAACAGAGCGTAGCGGCAGGGCGGTTGCTTGAAGCCAGGTATCAAGGCTGCTCCCGCGATCGCGCGGGCAGGTGGGGATCGGTGAGCGCGCCGTAGGACTCGGGGCGGCGTGCGCCGAAGATGCGTACTTCGTACTCGCCGGGGACGAACGTCATGGTCTTGGTGCGGGCGCGGGTGAGGTCGAGGTCCGCGGCGAATGTGCCGGGCGTAGCACCGGCGTCCAGCACCACCTCGGCCTCCGGGCCGACGAGCTGGCTCCGGCCGAGGAACCGCATCCCCGCCTCCTCGTCCGGCCGGTCGGCGATGGCCAGGAAGACGTGGTTCTCCCAGGCCCGTACCCGGGGGACGAGGTCGGCCAGCGTGGTCGCCGTGTCCGGCCACGCGGTCGGCATGGCGATCAGATCCGCCCCGGTGAGCGCGAGTTCGCGGGCGGATTCCGGGAACCGCAGATCGAAGCAGATCATCAGGCCGATCCGGCCGGCCGGGATGTCGAACACCCGCGGCGCGCCGTCGTCGCCCGGTGCGACGAACCGGTCGGCACCCATGAACGGCAAGTGCTGTTTGCGGTAGTGGCCCAGCCGTCCACCTGGGCCGAGCGCCAGGGCGGTGTTGTAGATGCGGCCGTCGGCGCCGCGCTCCAGGAGGCCGATCACCACGCACAGCCCGGTCCGGCGGACGGCCTCGTGGAGCGGGTCGAGCACCGGGTCGTCGAGCGCCACGGCCACGCGGTGCACGTGCTCGGCCGTCTCGAACAGATAGCCGTGCAGGAAGCATTCGGGGAAGACGAGCAGCTCGATGCCCTGCGCGGCGGCGTGGTCGATTTCGCGGACCGCCACCGCGAGGTTGGCCGCCAGGTCGCCGAGCGCGCTGCCTCGCTGGACCACGGCCACCCGCGTGGTGCCCGGGTCGCCCGCTTCGGACTGGCCCGCTTCGGAGTGGGCTGGACGGCTCACCGTTACCACTCTGGAGTGCTGCATGCAACATGTCAAGGATTGACGTGCTGCATGCAGCATGTAACAGTCGCGAAGACGCCCCTTCGCGTCGCGCGGAGCGGACGCCCGAAGTTCGTCACCAGCAAGCCCATGAAAGGTAACCGAGTTGAGTACGGTCGCACGGACCGACGAGCAGCGCCGCGAGTTCTCGAAGCGCGCCTTCCGCCGGATCGTGCCCCTGCTCTGCCTGGTGTATGTGGTCAGTTTCCTGGACCGGACCAACATCGGGTTCGCGAAGGACCGTCTCCAGGCCGATCTCGGGATCTCCGCAGCCGCCTACGGACTGGGCGCCGGCCTGTTCTTCCTGACCTACGCGCTGCTCGAAGTGCCGAGCAATCTGGTGCTGCGCAAGGTGGGCGCGCGATGGTGGATCGCCCGGATCATGATCACCTGGGGCCTGCTGTCCGCGGCGACGGCCTTCGTGCGGGGCGAGGTCTCGTTCTACGTGCTGCGGCTGCTGCTCGGCGCGGCGGAGGCCGGGCTGTTCCCCGGCGTCATCCTGTACTTCACGTATTGGTTCACACGCGCTGAGCGGGCCAAGGCCAACGGGTACTTCCTGCTGGGCGCTTCGATCGCCAACATCGTCGGCTCCCCGCTCGCCGGGGCGTTGCTGAGCATCGACGGCGCGGGCGGGTTGCACGGCTGGCAGTGGCTGTTCCTCGCCGAGGGCGCGCCCGCGGTCGTGCTCGCCTTCGTGATCCTCCGGGTGCTGCCCGATTCCCCGGCGAGAGCCTCCTGGGTCAGTGCGGAGGAGGCGCGTGATCTGCAGGAGCGGCTCGACGCCGAGGCCGGTCCCGAGCCGGCGCGGCACCCGGTCCGGCAGGTGCTGCGCGACCCCCAGATCGTGCTGGCGATCGTGGTCTATTTCTGCCACCAGGTCGCGATCTACGCGGTCGCCTATTTCCTGCCCGGGATCATCGGGCGGTCCGGCTCGCTGAGCCCGCTCCAGACCGGGCTGCTCGCGATGCTGCCCTGGCTCGCCTCCGGGATCGGCGCGCTGGTGCTGCCGAGGCTGGCCACCACGGCCGCCCGCGCCCGGCTGCTGATCGCGATCGCACTGCTGGTGATGGCGGGCGGTTTCCTGGTAGGCCTCGTCGCCGGTCCGGTGCTCGGGCTGGTCGGACTGTGTGGGTCCGGCTTCGTGTTCTGGTGCGTCAACTCCACGATCTTCACCTTCCCGTCCTCCCGGCTCGCCGGTGCCGCGCTGGCGGGCGGGCTGGCGTTCGTGAACTCCTGCGGGATCCTCGGCGGCTTCGCCGGCCCCTATCTGATGGGGCTGGCCGAGAACTCCACCGGCGATCCCGCTTCGGGCCTGTGGATTGTCGTGGTGCTGCTCGTGCTCGCCGCCGCGCTCGCGATGGCGCTCCGGCAGGGCGCCGCCCGCAAAGCCGATCCGGCGCGGCGGGAAAGTGATCTACGGAAGTGATTTTCCGGCCGTCGCCGCATTGCGTGATCACGGGGGATCGGAGGATCCGGAAATGATGTCATTCGCCCAGCTGCGCTGTTTCGTCGCGGTCGCCGAGGAATTGCATTTCGGCCGCGCCGCCCATCGGCTGCAGATGACCCAGCCGCCGCTGAGCAGGCAGATCGCGTTGCTGGAACAGGAACTGAAGGTCGTCCTGTTCGACCGCTCGCGTCGCTCGGTGCGGCTGACCAGGGCGGGTGCGGCGTTCCTCGACGAGGCGCGGCAGTTGCTGCGCGGCGCGGAGCGGGCGGCCGAGACCGCCCGTCTGGTGTGCACCGGCCGGCGCGGCAGGCTCTCCATGGGCTTCACCGCGGCGAGCGCGTATCGCAACCTCGGGCAGGTCCTGCTGCCGATCCAGCAACGGCTGCCGGAGGTGGAGATCTCCTTGCGGGAGATGGTCAGCGGGGTCCAGCTGGACGCGCTCTCCAACGGGGAGCTGGACCTGGCCATGATCCGCCCGCCGGTGCGGCGCGACGACATCGAGTCGCGGATCCTGCACCGGGAGGGACTGGTCGCCGCGATTCCGCGCGGCAG
Organism: Amycolatopsis sulphurea; assembly: GCF_002564045.1. Classification (NCBI taxonomy): domain Bacteria; kingdom Bacillati; phylum Actinomycetota; class Actinomycetes; order Pseudonocardiales; family Pseudonocardiaceae; genus Amycolatopsis; species Amycolatopsis sulphurea. The sequence continues at coordinate 4,112,076 of NZ_PDJK01000002.1, forward strand.
CGACCTCGCGCGCAGCGGGGAACCGCTGACCCCGGCCGATTTCGACGGCCGTGATCTGATCATGTACCGGCCGCCGGAGGCGCGGTATTTCCATGATCTGATCACCCGGATCTTCCACGACGCCGGGGCCACCCCGCACTATCCGCACCACCTCGCCCAGATCCACTCGATGCTGGCGCTGGTCAACGTCGGTCTCGGCGCGGCGCTGGTGCCCGAGACCGCGGCCGAGGTGCGCTACCCGGGGGTCGAGTTCCGCCCGGTCCGGCTGCCCGACTGGGGACGCGTCGAGCTGGCGATCGCCTGGCGGCGGGACAACGGCAACCCCGCGCTGGCGGCCGCCCTGGACACGCTGCGCCCGCCCGTGCACGGTGTGCCAGTAGTCGGCTGACGTGCCCCGTCCCGGTGATTCATTCCTTGTATCGGTACCGCCGAAAATGGTGTTGGACGTCATTCGCTTCATTTATCTAGGCTCAGCCGAACACGCGGATCCGTGCCCGGTCCGGCTTCCGCGGACAATCTTGCCGATCGCAGAGGAGAGCAAAGCCGATGCCCGCGTTCACCCCGGCCGAACTGGCCGAGAAACTCGGTTCCGGGCTGTTGTCGTTCCCGGTCACCCATTTCACTCGCCAGTTGCTGTTCGATGAATCCGGTTACCGGGAGAACATCGCGCGGCTCGGCCGGTACGACGTCGCAGGCCTGTTCGCCGCGGGCGGGACGGGCGAGTTCTTCTCACTCGCCCCCGCCGAGATCGGCGCCGTGGTCCGGGCGGCGGTGGCCAGCGCCCCCTCGGGCACGCCCATCCTCGCGCCCGCCGGGTACGGCACCGCGCACGCGATCTCCCTGGTGAACGACGCCGAGGCGGCCGGTGCGGACGGTGTGCTGCTGTTCCCGCCCTACCTCACCGAGTCTTCGCAGGAGGGTTTGGCCGAGCACGTGCGCGCGGTCTGCGCGGCCACCTCGCTCGGGGTCGTCGTGTACAGCCGGGCGAACGCGATCTACGCGCCCGAGACGGTGGCCACGCTCGCCGCGGAATGCCCGAACCTGATCGGTTTCAAGGACGGCGTCGGCGATCTGGAGGCCATCACCCGGATCCACGCGCTGCTCGGCGACCGGCTGGTCTACATCGGCGGCCTGCCGACCGCGGAGACTTTCGCCCTGCCGTATCTGGAATTGGGGGTGACGACCTACAGCTCGGCGATCTTCAATTTCCTGCCCGGCTTCGCGCTCGATTTCTACGCCGCGGTGCGGACCGGCGACCGCACGCGGGTCCGGCAGCTGCTCGCCGAGGTAGTGCTGCCCTACACCGCGATCCGCGACCGCAAACCCGGCTACGCGGTGAGCATCGTCAAGGCGGGCATGGACGTCACCGGCTTCCCGGCCGGCCCGGTCCGCCCCCCGCTGACCGGCCTTGACCAGGACGAACGGACCCTCTTGGCGGCGATCGTCGAACGGGCCGGGACCTTCCTCGGCCGGGCCGCTTGAGCCGATGGCGGGGCGGTCCGGTGCTGGTGGCGTTGTGAAGGGACCCTTCACGGACTCTGGGCCGGTGGCGGGGTGGTCTGGCGTAGCTGGCGGCGCTGTGAAGGGTCCCTTCACGGACATCGAGCCCATTGCGTGGCGGTTCGAGGATGCCTGGCGTGCTGTGAAGGTGCCTTTCACGGACTTTGGGCCGGTGGCGGGGTGGTCCGGAGACGCCGACGGGTCTGTGAAGGGTCCCTTCACGGACTCTGAGTCCGTGAAGGGACCCTTCACTACCTTCAGCCGGGCCGAGAATCGCCGTCGCGCCGCACTTGCCGTCGCGCCGCACCCACCCCGGTGCTCGTCACCCCGCCGCACCCCCGATCCCGTCGCCCTCGCCGCCCCCGCCACCCCAGTGCCCCCGCCACCCCGCCGCACCCCCGATCCCGTCGCCCTCGCCGCCCCCGCCGCACCCGCCACCCCGGTGCTCGCCATCCCACCCCGTCGCCGCACTCGCCACCCCGGTGTCGCCGGCGCAGCCGTCCCCGGCCGGAGAACCCGCCCGAGGTCGTCGATCCATCCCTTGCCAGGCCGGAAAACCACCTCCCCCGGCCGCAGATCCCGCCCCCTCCGGGCCGCCGCCCGGGGCACCATCCCCCTTCCACCGTTGTGAGGACCCCATGACACCGCAAACATCGACACCGCCGGAGCAGACTCCGTCCGCGGGCCACACCCGAGGTGAGGGGAGCGTGCGCGGTGTCCACTTCTGATCTCCGCAGCACTGCTGCGCACTCCACCGTGCCCGTGGCGGAAAAGACCCGGCGGCGTGGCCCGAACCGGGACGCGGTTGTCGCGGCGGTCAAGGCCGTGGCCGGGATCATCGGCATCTTCGCGGTGTGGCAGATCGCGGTGGCCATCTTCGATCCGCCGGAATTCCTGTTGGTCGGGCCGTTTTCGGCGTTCGCCGAGCTGGCCAAGCGGCCGGAGTACTTCCTGAGCAACACTTTCGTCACGCTCCAGGAGGCGCTCGCCGGGTTCGCGCTCGGCACGGCGCTGGGCGTGCTGTGCGGGGCGGCGCTGCACTACTCGTCGACGGTGCGCAGCTTTCTTTACCCGGCGCTGATCGCGATCGACACCATCCCGAAGGTGGCGCTCGCGCCGCTGTTCATCGTGTGGTTCGGGTTCGGTTTCGAGTCGAAGGCCTTCGTGGCCATGGCGATCGCGTTCTTCCCGCTGGTGATCAACACCTACGACGGGCTCAGCTCGGTCCCGCACGAGCTGCAGGAGCTGGCCCGGATCAACAAGGCCTCGCAGTGGAAGAAGATGACGAAGATCGAGTTCATCCACGCGCTCCCGGCGGTGCTCTCCGGCGCGAAGATCTCGATCTCGCTGGCCGTCGGCGGTGCCGTGGTCGGCGAGTTCATCGCCGGTTCGAAGGGGCTGGGCTACGTGATCCTGCTCGCGAACAGCCAGGTCGACCTGGCGTCGATGTTCGCCGCGTTCATCATCCTCGCGGTGATCGCGCTGGCGTTGTTCTTCCTCGTGGATCAAGCGGGACGCAGGCTCGTCCCGTGGAAGAACCACTCGAGCTGAGCGGGGGAGTGAAGATGCGGATACGGAACTCGGCGCCGCGAACCCGCCGGTGGACGGCCGTCGCCGCGATGGCGGCGCTGCTCGCGACGCTCGCCGGCTGCGGCAGCTCGGACGGGCGCGACTCGATGACGCTGATGCTCGACGTCGGCTACCTCCCGAAGCACGCGCTGTTCGTCTCGGCGGTGGAGCGTGGTTTCTTTGCGGCAGAAGGCATCGACCTCACGGTGATGCCGGGCTCGGGCTCGACGAACACCGTCACCTCCGTCGAGACCGGCAAGGTCGACGTCGGCTGGGCGGACTTCGGCGCGACCGTCACCAGCCAGGGGCGCGGCGCCAAGGTCAAGCAGGTCGATCTGCTGCAGGCCAGGTCGGCGTACGCGGTGGTCGCGCTGGCGGGCAGCGGGATCTCCACGTGGAAGGACCTGCCGGGCAAGACGGTCGCGACCGAGGGCGCCGGTGCGATGACCGCCATGTGGCCGCTCGCGATGAACAAGCTCGGCCTGAAGCCGGGCGAGGTCAACGTGGTGCACGCTTCGAGCGCGTCGAAGATCCCGGGCCTGCTGGCCCGGCAGTGGGACGCGAACCTGGCCCTCTACGTCTCCGACGGGCCTGCCATCGACGCGCTCGGCAAGCAGGCCGTCGTGCTGAAGTGGTCCGATCTCGGCATCGACCTGTACGGCAACGGGATCATCGCCTCCGACGACAAGCTCAAGACCGATCCCGATCAGATCAAGCGGTTCAACCGCGCGATGCAGAAGGGCTACCTCTGGGCGTGCGCGCATCCGCTGGACGCCGCACACGATTTCCAGAAGGAGGTCTCCGGTTTCGAGGACCGGACGGTCACCCTCGCGATCGGTCAGCAGTGCGCGCTCAACTGGGGCAGCGGGCCCGGCGCGGACAAGTTCGGCGTGATGGACGACGCCGGCGTGCGGAAGGTGCTCGACGTGGCCCGCCGCTACCTCGGAATGAACGCCAAGGCCAAGCTCACCCCGGCCGACGTGTACCGCAACGATTATCTCGAACCGTTGCCGCGCAACGAGAAAATCCAGGCACCGTGAACGCCGGGACGGAGAAGAAGATGAACGACGACTACGCCATCTCGATCGAGAACGTCGGCAAGACCTACCGGTCCCGGGACGGGCGGGAGCATCCGGTCCTCAAAGGACTGGACTTCCGGGTGCGGCCCGGCGAGTTCGTGTCCATCGTCGGCCAGTCCGGCAGCGGGAAAACGACGCTGCTCAAGACGATCTCCGGGCTGCAGGAACCCACCGAGGGCCGGATCCTGGTCAAGGGCAGGCCGATCAGCGAGGGTGTGGAGGACATCGCGATGGTGTTCCAGGCCCCGGTGCTGCTGCCGTGGCGGAACAACCTGGACAACGTGCTGCTGCCGCTGGAATTCCGGGGCACCCGCAACGAGCAGTCCCGCGACTACGCCAGGGAACTGCTGGAGATGGTCGGCTTGGGCGACAAGGCCAAGCGGTACTCCTACGAGCTCAGCGGCGGGATGCAGCAGCGGGTGGCGATCTGCCGCGCGCTGGTTTCCCGGCCGGAGCTGCTGCTGATGGACGAGCCGTTCGGCGCGCTCGACGCGATGACCCGGGACTCGATGAACTTCGAGATCCAGCGCATCTGGCGCACCACCGGGTGCAGTGTGCTGTTCGTGACGCACAGTATTTCCGAGGCCGTCTGGCTGGGCGACCGGGTGGTGGTCGTGGGCGACAAGCCCGGCCGGATCGTCGCCGACGTCACGATCGACCTGCCCCGGCCGCGGGACACCACGCACCGGTTCTCCCCGGAGTTCTCGGGCTATGTCACGGAGATCGAAGCCCACATCGGGGTCACGGCGGGCATCAGCTGACCGCCGCAGCCCGTCGCTGCAGTCCTAAATAGACAGTTATTCGAGAGGAGTGCGAATGCTCACCCTGACCGCCGACCCCGCCGAGGTCGAGCGACGCTATGGCCTCGACGCGCGCAAGAGCCTGCTGTTCTCCGCGATCCGCCTGGACTCCCACCCGCTGGTCGCGCCGCTGATCGCGGAGCGCGGGGACGACCGGTACCTGCTGGTGCGCCAGCAGGAGCAGGGCAACGTCCTGTCCGCCGGGGTCCCGAAGGAGCAGATCCGGTTCTATGCCCCGTGGGTCACCATCGACCCGCGGATCATCGCCGACACCCCCGCGTCGGCCTCGCTCACCGCCCTGGTCGCGGAGCTGGCCGGCGATGGCCCGGTGCGCCTCGCGGCGGATGTGGTCTACAGCCACTACCGCACGCTGTCCGGCACGGTCGACCTCATCGCGGACGATCGGGCACCGGCCCCGGTCACCGCCTACGAGATCGACCCCGCGCAGGTGCTGGCGCGGTTCGCCGGATGGCGCGCCGAGGGCGTCAAGACCGCGCGGCGGCTGGTCGAGGACGTCGAGCACCTTGCCGGTCTTGCCGAGCAGTTCACTGTGGACGTTGACACCCGGTTCGAAGCGCTGCGCGAACTCGCCGAGAATCGTTCCCTCGAAGCACTGCTGCTCGCCGCCCCGCCGAACTTCAGCGAGGTGACCGGGTTCGCCGGTGCGGAGGGCGCGACCGCGCTGTGGCTGGCCGGGACGAACCGGCTGCTCGTGCTCGCCCCGGACGGCACGGCCGGGATCCCCGGGACGCCGGTCGCGCGGTTCCCCTCCACCGGTGCGGCGGTGCGGACGCTGGCTTCCGGCGCGCGGACCGGGGTGGAGGACGAGTGGATCGGCGTCGGCCTCGCCCGCGAGCTTGAACACGAGGGCGCGGAACTCGTTCCGGTGTCCACGGATCTCGCGCACTGGCGCGACATCCGTGATCACGAGGACTTGGCGTTCCAGGTGATCGCGGCCCGGACGAGCGTGTTCGCCATCGAGGAGGCGCTGGCCTGGGCGGAGGCCGGGCTGGCCGCCGGGCGCGCGTTCTCGGAGCTGGACATCAACGTGGTGTATCTCGACAAGATCGCCGAATTCCGCAAGGAGAACGGGATCGACTTCGCGGTCGAGCCGTATTTCACGAACCTGCACTCGTCCAACCGGATGCTCTTCCCCGGGCCGCCGGTGGACTTCCCGATCAACGACGAGACCACCTGCATCCAGCTGGACGCCGGGGTCCGCGTCGCCTTCGACGGGGTGACCGTGGCGACCTCGGACATGGCACGGTCGCTGCCCCGCACCGAGGCGGCCAAGACCGCCTACGCGTTCTTCTTCGACGTGGTGCGGGAAGGCATCATCGGTCAGCTGAAGCCGGGCGTGGTGTGTGAAGACGTGCACGAGGGCACGATGCGGTATCTGGAGCCGCATCTTGACCGGATGATCGAGATCGGCATGCTGGGTCCGGAGGTGGATTTCCAGGCGGAGTACCGCAAACGCAACGTCGGGCACCTGATGGGCAAGCAGGAGTCCTTCGCGAACGAACTCCGCCCGGGATACCGGCACGTGCTCACGGCCGGGTCCTTCGGCGCCGCGGAAATCCCGTGGCGGTACGACAACGCCGCGATCGGCACCGAGGATCTCTGGTACATCGGGCCAGACCGCACGTACATCGTGAGCAAGCGATGACGTCGGCTCTGGAGCGGCTTGACGCGCTGTCTCTCGAACTGCCGGTGCTCGGCGCGCCCAAGTACGCCTACGAGGCGACCACCCAGTGGGGCGAGCTGCTGTTCGTGTCCGGTCAGATCTCGCGTACCGGGGCCGGTGTGGTGCTGACCGGCCGTCTCGGCGAAACGGTGGACACGGCCGAAGGCGTGGCCGCCGCCCGGGTCGCCGCGCTGAACCTGCTGGCCCGGCTGCACGCCGCGGTCGGGCTCGACCGGGTCGAGCGCGTGCTGAAACTGACCGCGTGGGTTTCCGGGACCCCGGACTTCACCGGCCAGCCGACCATTGTGGACGGTGCCTCTCAGCTCCTGATCGACGTGCTCGCCGACGCGGGCAGGCACGCCAGGACCGCGCTCCCGGCACCAGTGCTCCCAGCCGGAGCGGTCGTCGAACTGGACGCCATCGTGGCCGTCCGCTCCTGATGGCTTCAGTCGAGGAGTTCGACGTGTCCGAGAGTGCCGTCCAGCCGGATCCGCTGGCCGTCGCGGATCCGGCGGGTGGCCTCGGGGACGCCGACGACGGCGGGGAGGCCGTATTCGCGGGCGACCACCGCGCCGTGGGTCATCAGGCCGCCGACCTCCGTGACCAGCCCGGCGATCCGGACGAACACCGGGGACCAGCTGGGGTCGGTATAGGCGGTGACGAGGATGTCGCCGGCGGCCACGTCGGCCTCGGCCAGGTCGAGGACCACGCGGGCGCGGCCTTCGACCGTCCCGGTGGATACCGGCAGGCCGGGGAGCGCGCCCTCGGGAACGTCCTCACGGTGGTGGCGGCCGGAAACGGTCTCCCCGTCGGAGGTGAGTACTCGCTGCGGGGTGAGCTTCTGGTGCGCGGCGAATTCTTCCTTGCGCTGCCGGATGAGGTCCGCGTCGGCGGCACCGGTGCGGGCGGCTTCGTGCAATTCCTCGAAACGCAGGAAGTAGCAGTCCTGTGGGGCTTCGAGCACCCCAGAGGCGACCATTCGGTCGGCCTCGGCCAGTAACGCCTTCTTGTACTGGAAATAGCGGCTGATCATGCCGTACTTCGGGAGGGTTATTCAGGCAGCCGCATAGAAGTGCAGAGCGATTACCGTTGAGATGGTTTCCGCGAAGGTCTCAATGGGCCGTCGGTAGTCGGCGTGCAGGATCCTCCAGGTTTTGACGTTGGCGATGGTCTGCTCGATGACGTAGCGAATCTTGTTGATCTGGGTGTTGAATTCCTTCTCCCAGTCCAAGAGCTTGCGGTGCTTCGGCTTCTTGATCGGGGTGAGCATATAATTTCCCACGTATCCTTTGTCGCCCATCCAGTTGTCCGGATTCAGAGTCAGAAGCGCCCCGGATTCCTTCAGGCAGTACGTGTCGTGCCGGCGTCCTTCGATGGGATCGGAGATCCACGCGAGTCGTCCGTCAAGGGTGCAAGCGATCTGTACGTTCATGCCGGTCGTCTTGTGCTTGCCGGAGTACAGCTCCGGGCGATCGGCCCATGACCAGCACGGCAGCAGGGTTCCGTCCACGATGTACTGCGTCTGGTCGTCCAATTCGTCCGCCGTCGGCACGAACTTCCTGAGAACACGTTCTATCAGAGGCGTCATTCCGGTGATCGCACGACTGATTGTCGGTTGAGATACCTCGTACGCTTCCGCCAGTTCGGCCTGAACCCGATTGCATCGCATGTATGTCAGCGCGATCACCGCCGAGTTGAACAGGCCCAGAATCGGTGGCCACCTACGCTGCTCAGCTGTGGTATCCATGTCGACCAACCCGCACAGGTCGGTGATCTGCTCGATGGTAAGTCCAGTGGTATGATACATGTTAGGCGGTCCGTTTTTGTGAGTACTGAGTGTGGAAACCCAATTCTCTCAATAAACGGGCCGCCGTTCATGTTGACACGCCGGAAACGGCAATCTCAGGTGCCGTGAATAAGCCTCCGGGTACTCGCGATAGCCGATGAAGGTGCGCAGCCGGGCGATCTCGGTCTTGGTCTCTTCGGCTTTCCGCGCGCCGTCCGGCAGGTTGCGCAAGCGTTCGAGCAGGTCTTGTTCTTTCTGGCGGGCAGTTTCCCGGCCGTGTTCGAAACGGCGCCGGGATTCGCCGGGTGCGAAGTTCTCGATGTTGCCCAGCAAGACCGGTAGCAGTGCGGTGGGTTGCTCGCTCCAGCGCGGCCGGGTGATGTCGATTTCGCCGGTGCAGCGCATGCCATAGGCATCGAGGTAAGCGACGATGGCGGTGCGTGATTCGCGACCGCCCGGAAGGGCAGGCAAGTCGTCCAGGAATCCGTCGTCGGTCACGGTGTGCAGGAATTTCACCACTTCCGGATGCGGGCGGAGGGCGTCCGCGACGTCCAGCAGGGCCAGCCCCATCTCCGACGAAACGTTGTCGGGCGCGGATTGCGAAAGGGCGTCGGCCGTGTTCTCCTCGCCGAGCCATTCGCGCATATGCTCGTTCAGCCACGTCGTGGCGCCCATCCCGGCCATGATCGCCTGATGGCTTTGCGGGTTGAACAGAAGCCGTTTCATCTCCTGCAGATCCGTCCGGATGAACTCGAACAGCGCGACGCCCCGCTTCTCCCGGATCTCGTGGGTGAGGGTGGCGACGGACTGCTGGTTCTCCGCGATCAACGCTTGCACGAACGCCGGATCGATCTCGATCGGCTCGGGCGTGACGCCGAACGGCGACAGGACCTCGCCGCCGTCCGAGGGCTCGGGCAGGAAACCGCGGTCGAGCACGGTCTGCAGGGCGTCGCGCGTCATCGGATCCGACGCGCCCACCATGTCCAGGAACCCGGCGCGGCCGACCTTCGTCGCCACGCGCGCGGTCAGGTCGACGAACAGCCGGCTGCCCGCCTCGGCCATCGGCCACGGCGTGGTCAGCTGCCACACCGACAACCCGAGCGGCCGCATCGCGTCGGTCATCATCTGCTGGTGGCCGACCGAGAGGTAGACGCGGTTGCCGTCGCTTGTGGACGGTGGGATCGGGAACAGCGTGGTGATCGGCCTGCTCTGTACGATCTGGAAGCCTTCGCCGTCCAGGCACCACTCGATGTCCTGCGGACGGCCGAAATGTGCCTCGATCCGCCGTCCCAGCCCCTCGAGCCGCAGCACTTGTTCGTCGGTGAGCGCGGGCAGTTGCCCGGCTTCGGGCGCCAGTGTGTCCTCCCGCGTGCCACCGCCGGGCATCGGGCGGATGGCCAATTGCTTGGCGGACACCGTTTTCTCGACGATCTCGTTTTCGCGCACCCGATAGCGATCCGCGTTCACGAGCCCGGAAACGAGAGCTTCCCCGAGCCCGAACCCGGCGTCGATGCTCGTGACCTTCCGGTCCGAGGTGATCGGATCGGCGGTGAACAGAATCCCGGACGCCGCCGAGTCGGCCATACGCTGCACCACCACGGCCATTTCCACCCGTCGATGGCCGAATCCGTTGCGCAGCCGGTAGGTCACCGCCCTGTCGGTGAACAGCGAGGCCCAGCAACGCCGGATGTGGTCCAGAATCGCCGCCCGCCCGGTGACGTTCAGATACGTGTCCTGCTGACCGGCGAACGAGGCCGTCGGCAGGTCCTCGGCGGTCGCACTGGAACGGACGGCGTAGGCGGCCTGCTCGTCGAGCGGTGCGAGCAACGCCGCCGCCACCTCGTCCGGAACCGGCGCGCCGGCGATGATCTCGCGCACCCGCGCGCTCCCCGCGGCGATCGCGTCCCGATCGTCCGGATCCAATTCGGACAAATGGTCGATTCCCGCCGTGAGCCCTGCCATGTCCGCCAGCACCCGCCGGAAGGCATGCGTCGTCACGCAGTACCCGGCGGGGACGCGGACTCCCTCGATCCGCGAGAGTTCCGCCAACTGCGCGCCCTTGCCGCCGACCACCGGGACCTGCTCCCGGCCGATCGCGGAGAAGTCCAGCACCAGCGGCCCGGCCGTCTCGCCGATGCCCTCGATTTCTGCCACTTTGTTCCGTCCCCCGTACTTCCGATTCCGGCCGGCGGTCCTGTTCCGGCCGGGACCGACGATTCTGCCCGGTCACCGGGGTCTTGCCGCAAGACCGGGGGTGCGCTATACGTTAAAGGGGAGGGGCTTTCTTGCCGCTCTGATCTGTCCTCGATGGACTCGGTCGCCGCGCTGACCGGCACGCTGGCCGATCCACCTGCTGGTCAACAACGCCGGGGTGATGACTCCGCCGAAACGGCTGACCACCGTCGACGGGTTCGAACTGCCGCTGCTGCGCGCGGGACGTGCCCGGGTGACCTCTCAGATCAGCATCGCGGCGAACTCGAACGCCGTCGACTGGGACGACCTTGGCTGGGAACGGTCCTATCACCCTCAGCGCGCGTACAGCCAGTCCAAGATTGCCTTGGGCCTGTTCGGACTCGAACTGGAACGGCGCAGCCAGGCGGGCGGCTGGGGGATCACCAGCAACCTCTCGCACCCCGGCGTGGCCCCGACCGGCCTGCTGAGCGCGCGCCCGGAACTCGGCCGGGAACGGGACACCCTCGCCGTGGGCGCTCTCCCGTCGCGGCATCCTGCTCGGGACGGTCGAGACTGCGCTGCTCCCCGCCCTGATGGCCGCCACTTCCCCGGATGCGTGCGGCGGGCGGTTCTACGGCCCCAGCGGTCTCGGGCACCTGTCCGGCGCGCCTGCCGAGCAGCCCTTGTATTCCCGGCTTCGCAGCGAGGGCGAGGCCGAGCGCCTGTGGGAAGTCTCGGAGAAGCTCAGCCGGGCTCCTTCCCAACCATGGTGGCCGACCGGCCGCGGCCGGGGAGCTAGTGTCCAAAGAGGACCTTAGGGAAGGCCCCGATTTCGGGAAGAACAGTAGCGTGGCGAGCACTCCGGCAGCCAGCAGCCCCACGGCCGCGGCGAGCAGCAGGGGATAGCCGAACGTGCCCGCCAGCGCGGTGCTCGCCGCGCCCACGCCGAACGAGACCGCGGTGCCGACCGTGCTCAGCGCGGTGTAGTCGCTGCCCGCGCTGTCCGGTCTGCCCAGATCCATGGAGACGGTCGACGCCGCAGTGGTCGCCGCGTAGATCAGGTGGACCAGACAGATGACGATCGTGGTGAACAGCGGTTCGGCATGGCCGTACGCCACGGCGAACAGCCCGGGCACGACGACGAGCTGCGCGATGCCGAACACCAGCAGACTGCGCCGTTGCCCGAGCCTCGCGGTGATCGGCCCCGCGGCCAGACCGCCCGCGATCGCGACCAGGCTGCCGAACACAGTGACCACGACGCCGATCTGCGACAGCGACCAGCCGGCGTCGAGCAACATCGGGTTGAGCAGGGTGAAGTAGCCCCCGATCCCCGCCCACAGCATGGGAAGCAGCACCAACGCCCACCTCGCCACCCCCGGTTGGCGCAGCAAGTCCGCCAGTGTCGCGAATCCGTTCCGCTCCGGCCGCACCGGGGCCGGTTCCCGGAAGCGCAGCATCGGCAACGCGGTCGCCACCGCGAGGATGAGCAGCGCGGCCGTCCAGCCGATCCGGTCGTAGACCAGCAGAACCGCGCCACTGCGCAGAATCGTGCCGAGAAACCCGGCCGCGGTCTGGATACCGTTCGCGACCCCGCGCCCGGACTCGTCGAGCAACCGGATGAACAAGGCGTCCGTGGCGACGTCCTGCGTGCCCATCAGCACCCACAGCACGAGCACCAGCACCGTCACGCTGCCGAGATCACCGACCGGGTCGAGCGGTATCAGCGCGGCCACCGCCACCTGCGTCACCAGCAGCCACGACCGGTAGTGCCCGAAGCGTCGGGCGCCGTACCGGTCCACCAGCGGCGCCCAGAGGAACTTTGCCAGCCCGAGGATCGTCAGCGCTTGGAACGCGCCGAGCTGCTCCAGAGAGACGCCTTGCTGGTAGAGGATCGTCGTCAGCCCGCCGAGCCCGAGGAACCCCGGCGCCATCGACTGGCCCGCCCAGCGGACGCCCAGGAGGAGGTAGACCTGCCGGGCCGGTCGTCACTTCATGATCACGAGCGTTCCGGGGGGGCGGGGCGGTGGCAGGGGGCGATGTCCGGAATCCTGCGGACTTCGCCTGCCCGGAGGTGGTGGGGTTCTTGTGGTGGTCCCTTGGCGGATTCGTGGCGGGTTGGGGTTCTTGCTGCGGAAATCGTCTTGTATCCGGGGTGGAAGTTTTGTTTCCGGAATCGTGGGATATTCTGTCCCGGGGTTGGCTGGCAGGACTTCCCTGTCTGCATGAGGTGACGCGCACACCATTAGGAATCAGGGTATTCGCTGGTCACGGTAAATGTGGCGACTATCGTGGTCACCCTTTGCTGACAGCGTGCGGTGATCATGGCTAGAGTGATGGTGTGGCCACGCGTGGTCGTGTGACAGGTGGAGGGACGACCAGGATCGCCGTGATCGAGCGGTCGGTCGAGGAGGAGGGGCATCGAGTGCCGAATGGGCAGGGGCCGAGTGGCCATGCTGGATACATCACGCCGGAGGAACTTGCTCGGCGTAAGGCTGAGCAGGCGGCTTCGGTGGTGGTGCCGAATCCGGCTGCGGTGGTGTCTGCTGCGCAGAATGCGGTCCGGGATGTGGGCGTGAATGCGGCGGTGGCGGGTGGCCGGTTCGAGATGGATCTCGACGCGATGAAGGCCCTGCTTCCGGAGTGGGAAGCGATCGCCGACAAGCTCGGCGACATGTGTCTGCAAGCGCAGCCATTGCCGGGCTTGCGACAACCTGCCGAGGACCCGGGCAGTACGGTCCAGATAAGAGCTGCGAGAAGCCATGCGCTGGCCTATCTGGCCAGTGTGCAGCAGCAATTCGTATACGCGCAGGGTTACGTGGGCAAACTGAAGACGGCGATCGACAACTATGAGAAGCAGGAGCACACGAACACCGATGCGGTACGTAAGCAAGGATGACCCGGTGACCAAGGCTCTCGCTCGCTCCGCCATGATCGCCGCCGCGCTCCTGGTGGCGACGGCATGCTCGTCCACGTCCGGAACGCCCAGTCCGGCCACGTCAGCTCCGCCTGTGTCGACCAGTACCGGTCCGGCTGTGCCACAGGTGTCCAACCCATTGAATGCAAGCAAATTCGAACAGGACCCTTGCGGGTTGCTGACACGAGCACAGGCCGGCCAGTTCATCGAAGGCGTCCGTACCAGCGGCAAGAGTAGCGGCAGAATTCCGATGTGCAACTGGCACGGCGAGAATGGCAGCGGTTTCGGTGTCAGTTTTATCGTCGGCCAAGGCGGCTTGGCGACCGTCTACAAGAATGGCCAGAATGGCGGCGCCGGGTACTTTGAGCCGGCTCCGGATGTATCTGGGTATCCTGCGGCCTTCACTGCTACTATGGATGACCGTAAAAGTGGTGGATGTCAGATCATGGTTGGCATCACGAACGACGAATTGGTCGTGGTCGGGGCGGCTCTGTGGACCAGCTCGCCAGCTTACAACGCCCCGTGTCCGGTGGTAACCAAAGCGGCGGAACTCGTGGTGGCGAAGCTCAAGGACGGTGCGTAGTGGATTCGGAGTTGTCGGCGCAGCAGATCATCGATCTGGTGCGCAAAGGGGTGGGGCCCGGCGACCTGTTCGACGGCTCGACGACCAGCGGTGATCTGGCGACGCAGCATGACGATGTCGCGGGTCAGATGCAGCGGTTGCAGGACAAGATGAGCCAGTGCTGGAAGGGCGACGCGGCGGGGCAGGCCTACAGCGGTGCGGGGCCGCTGGTGCAGGCATCGAAGGTCAGTGGTCAGCATCTCCAGCAGGCCGGGGACCTCTACAATGGCCAGGGTAATTCGTATAACACCCTGAAGAGTAAAGTTCAGTCTGCCGGAAATCTGGGTGACCGGCCGAGTGGTGACCTCGTCAGCGGGACCTGGTTCTCCTTTCTCACCAATCGGGCCGACGAGATCGAGAAGTGGGATCGGAAAGCACAAGGCGTGATCGACAGTTATCACGCTTATCATGGAGAATCCACCGACAATTCCGGCAGGTGGGCCAGTCCTTCGCAGTACGGGGATTTGTCGGTGCCGTCCGGTGGTGGCGAATTCGGTCCTGCCCAGCCGGACGGGGGTGGCCAGGAGCATCGGCCGTCGGTGTCTGCGCCGGGTGGGCACGGTAGTGCCGGTGGGGTCACTGGTGGTACGCATTCGGCGGGTGGCCATCGCGGGAACCCGGGTGGTGCGGGCGACAGTGGTGGGCATGGTGGGGCGCCGGGCGGCGGGGTACCTGTGGGGAACAGTCCGGGTGCTGCGGGATCGGGGTCCGGCATACCGTCGGTCGGCACTACCAGTGCGGGTTATGTCCTACCTGCCGGCACCACGGGGGTCGGGCCGGGTGGGTGGAATTCGGTCGGGAGTCAGTCCGGTGCCGGTGGTGGTGGGCTCGGTCTGCCTGGTGGTTTTGGGCCGGCGGGCGGGACCGGTGGGTTCGGGCCAGCGGGCGGGTTCGGGCCGTCCGGTGGGGTTGGCGGTACCGGCGGGTTCGGCCCGACCGGCGGGTTCGGTGCGGTCGGTGGGTTCGGGCCGGGTGGCGTCGGTGGTAGTAGCGGAAGTTACGGCGCGGGAAGCGGCGCGGCCGGTGGTGGCAGCGTCGGCCGTGGCGCGGGAAGCGGTGCGGGAAGTGGCGCGGGTGCGGGAAGCGGTGCGGGTGTGGGAAGCGGGGCAGGTGCGGTGAACGACGGGGTGGCCGCCCGGGCCGGGACACCGGCGTCGGGGTCCGGCGGGCGTGCGGGGGCGCCGGGAATGGGTGGCATGGGCGCCGGAGGCAAAGGTGGCAAGGGCGAGGGGGACCAGGAACACAAGACGGCGGACTACCTTCTCGAAGCCGATCCGGACGACGCGCTCGTCGGCGAGTTGCCCAGGGCGGTGCCGCCGGTGATCGGGCTCTGACGAGGATGCTCGTGCATGATCGTGCACTGGTGTTGCCGGTCGGGTGCCTGGCGCTGGCCGCCGAGCTGGCCGGGGTTTCGCTCCCGGCAGCACTGGCCGGGGCACCGGTCTGGCGGGCGCCGGAAAGGTCCCGCTCCGCGCGCGACGGTGCGGCGCAGGCGTTGTCGGAGCGAGGTATCGGGAACAGCGCAGGGCTGAGGGCTGATTTCGCGCGGACGATGATCGTGCTGTGCCGGGGTGTCCGTGAGCTGTCCGCGCTCGTGGATTCCGGGCCTGATCGTCGTTATCGCGTGCTGGCGTCCGCCGAAGGACAGGATGCCGTGCTGGCCTGTCGGGCACCGTCGTCGGATCACGTGCTGGTTCGTCCGGCTCGGGCGGACGCGCTCGCTGAAGAGCTGGCGGGTGAACTGCCGGCCAACCGGCCCGGGGTCGGACCGGCGATGTCGGTTCCGGAAGCAGACCTCCGGCGCGCGATGGACGGCGCCCCGCCTCGCCGCGACGTCCGGCGGGTCATGGACGTCGCGGGCCTCCCGCGCAGCGGTGCCGCCCAGTTCGCCGCCGCGACCCGTGACCGGATTGGCGGACGGCGCATCAGTGGCGGGAGCCTTTGTACCTACTACGACACCTCGCGCGGCCGCTATCTCTTCTCTGTCAACGGCGAACCGGGTCAAGGCCGGTACGTCAACGTCGCCCCGGCGCGTCCGGAAACGCTGATCGCACAGCTGCGTGCACTCGTGAGCTGAGCGGGTACCGACGCTAGGCCAGCAACTCCTGCAGTTCCCGGACCGCGACGCTCAGTTCCTCCGCGAAGCGGTGCATCTCGGCGGCGACGGGTTTCGGGGTGCTGAGGTAGATGTTCCAACGGTCCGGCAGCAGGACGTATGCGACGCCGATGCACTGCTGGCTGGTCGAGCCGAAGCCGAAGTACTGGATGTTGACCGACGGCGCCGAGCTGGTGCTGAGGTAGTCGTTGCGCGACTTCAGCCAGCCTGGCGACGTGTACAGGGCGGGCGGCTCCGGGTCGCCGCGGCGTTGGGCGATCAGTTGTAGCTCCCAGAGGTGTTGTTCCGGGGCGTCGCCGGCTTGGCATTGCTTCGCGCGGGTGACGTGCTGTGTGGCGGCGGCGCGGAAGGCTTCGCGCTTTTCCTCGGCTGACGCGGTGGAAGTGGTCATGACGTCGGCGAAGTGGACGACCTCGGGCGTGACAACGCGCATAGCCTCAGTGCGGCCGTTCTGGAACTGCCGAGTGGCGATGGATTCGTACGTCGCGCCGGTGAGGCCTTTCGCGCGGCGGTGGGCCAGTTGGTACGCCATCTGTGCGAAGGCGTCTGGGGACATGCCCAGCTCCTTCGCCCGGTTCGCGCCGAAGTCGAACGAGACGGTCTGCGTCGCGGTCGCGTTGGCGTACGCCGCGAAGGCGGCGCCGGCAGCAAGGGCGTCCTCGCGGAGTGCGTCGGTGAGGGTGAACTCGACGGGCTCGTAGCGGGGTACGCCGGAAGCGGGCTCGCGCGGTGCACGTGAACCGGTCAGCACGGCGTCGGTGAAGCCGAGGACAGTGGTGCCGTCGAGTTCGCAGTGTTCGACGTTGATCCCGGCGGTGCCGTCCTCGAACACAATGAGCGACACGGCCTTGTCGAACCAGCGGTTGCCACTGTCGCCGTGCAGCAGCCGATCACCGGCTTCGACAGCGGTCGACGGCGTGAAATCGTCCAGGCACAGGCAGAACAGCGCCGTCTCGATGGTGTCCAGCGCCGCACCGTTCCCGGCTTCGATCAGCGCCGTACGCGAGGCGGCCCACTCCGCGCGGGCCTTCGTGGTGAAGTGCCCGGCGGCGACGTCGGCGACGTGGTCGTCCTTGAGGATCGCGCGCAGGCCGTCGGCGAGCTGTTCGACGGAGTACGGGCGGCTGTCCTCGTCGAGGACGTCCAGCCGGTACGGGGTGTTCTTGCGGAACACCACGATGTGCCGCTCGCGCGAAGGCCCTTCCCAGCCTTCGCGATACGGCGTGCGCGCGGTATCCAGCTCCGCGCCCGGGATCCGCGTCGCCGAGAAGAGAAACTTGTGCTGCACCATCGACTGTGGCATTCCCCGCACGAGAACCGGCGGCAGCAGCTCGTCATCGACCTTCAGTTTGTAGTCGACGGCCGCCGCGGTCAGCGCGGCGGCGCGTTCGACCTGGCCCAGCGGGGACTCGCGGAACAGGAAGAAAAAGTTGGCATTGAGCGCGATCCGGTCGCGGCGGCCGAGGTAGCGGTACGGCCAGAACGTGTCGAGCCAGCTGCGTACGCCAGGCGAACGGTCGTACGCCTCCAACGCGGCCTGGAGTTCGTGCGCCGGGCTGTCCGGTGCCAGGAACGCCGCGACCGCGGCTTCGGTCTCGGCCAGCTCCTCCGCGGTGAGCAGCGGCGCGCACCACTCCAGGAAGCGGCGGCCGCTGTCCTCCAGGGTGGGGACCGGGACCCGGGGCAGCCGGTCGTCGTTGCCGAAGGTGCGGGTAGACCATTCCGGACTGCTCACGGTCATCCTTCTTCTCGCGGCGAAACTGCGCCGAGCAGGGCCGCGAGGTCCACGGCCGCGCCTGCGGGCTGGGAAACGTACAACCGCGCGTAGAGCGAACCTTCGGACTCCAGCCCGGTCGGGTCGACACCGGCGGCGGTCAGGTTGCCGATGATCTGCGCCTGTTCCTCTTCGGAGGCGAAGCTCCGCTGCCGGAACACGCCGTCGACCTCGGCGGTCTCGTAGCCCAGCTCGGCCAGGCTGTCCGCGACCGGCGCGTAGGAGAACATCCGCAGCACGAAGTGGGCCATCCACGGCCGCGCGCCGCGGGCGATCCGCGTGATGGTCTTCTCGGTGACGTAGCCGATGGCGCCGGTCGAGACGACGAGGTCGACGTCCTCCAGCAGCGCGCGCTGGGCGCTGTCCGGGTCGTCGCGTTCGAAATCCGCGTGGATCGTCTCGTCGAGAAACCCCGCCGACAGCGCGTACGCGAGCGCCGGCGCCGAACTGTCCAGGCCGTAGTACCGCGCGGCGCTCGTGTCCGTGATGCGCGCGCGGTCGGCTTCGAGCAGTTCGTCGCGGCTCATGGCGAGTACGGCTGGGTCGGTGTAGTGGGCGTACACCTCGTCGATCGTCGTGGCGCAGCGCTGCAGGCTCGCGTTGACGCCGTACGAGCAGCCGACGTCGAGCAGGGTCGGACGCTCGGCGGGGTGCGCGTCGATCAGCTTCGCGACGTACGGCTTCGCGCGCTGCGGGATGTCGTAGCCGACGCGCTGCAGCGTGCTGAAGAACGGCCGCGGGTCGGGTTCGGTGTAGATGTGGTCGAACGAGATCTTGCCGGTCGAGTCGAAAGGCACGGGCCAGGCTCCTGATCTAGTCGAGCAGTTCGTCACCCCGGTCGGTGCGCCCGTGCAGATGGACGGGCAGGACCCGGCCGAACAGCTGCCTGGTCCGTTCCGCGCTGCCGATGACCCCCGGGCGCTCACTGTAGGCGAAGATCGCGGAGTGGCGCGCGATCCCGCCACCCACCTTAGTGACCCGGTGCAAGGCGAAGCGTCCTTGGAACAATTGGAGGTCCCCCGGACGGAGGCGAAGGCGGTGCACCGGATGGGTGCCGTCCTCCCGGAGCACCGCCCGCACGGCCGGGAAGTTCTCGTCCGCCGCGGACCGGATGTTCGGGCAGTATTCAAAGATTCCACCCTCGTCGGCGGCCTGGGTGAGCATGCTGACGGTGTAGGAGTTCGTGTCGAAGTGCCACGGATGCGCGCGGCCGGGCGCGATGACGTTGAGCGTCAGCCCGGCGAGCGGATCGGCGAGTTCGTGCAGCACGGGCAGGCCGAAACAGTCGGCGACGAACCGCTGGAACAGCGGGCTGGTGTAGAGCTTGCTGATGATCGACGACGCCGGGATGCGGTCCCGCGCGACGAAAGCGTTGCCACGCTCCATGATCGTGCGGCCCGGATGGTCCTCGGGCAGTGGTTCGCCGATCGCCGTGTTGTAGGCGTTTACCTTTTCGATTTTCGCGTGCGTGTACGCCTCCAGCGGGGCGCATTCCGTACGCAGCACCTCGTGCAGCTCGGGCCGGATGAAGTCGGCGAGCACGCGGCAGCCGAAGGCGGCCAGCTCCGCCCGCGCGTTCGCGACGACCTTCCGCCAGGCCGGGCTGCCCGGTTCGGTGAGCGGGTAACGGTCGGTGTCGACCATGTCCAGTGCGGCCACGGAGGTGCTCACTCGACGTCCTCTCGGCAGGTGAAGCTGCGATGCTTGCCCTGGTCGTGAAGGAAAGTGGTAGCACAGATCCCGCCCGGCCAACGGTCGGTTTGTGAGCGGTCGCACAAGGTCATCGGGGGCGGGCGGGGAGGCGGCCAGGTGCGACGGCGGGAGGCTCCTGCCCGGAGCGGTGGATCACCCGGCCGGGTCCTTGCCCGGTGTTACCGGCTGGGAGCAGGCCCGGGGCCTGGATTGATCGGGTAACCGTGCCGGGGGGACGCGTCGCACGGAAGGTCGTCGCTCGGTGTGATCGGCTGCCCGGGCAGGACCGGCGGCCTAGACTGGCTGGGTCACCGGATCCGGAAGCCCGTACCAGAGGTGGAGATCGGATGAATCTGCCCGACCCGAGTGCCGCGAACCGTGCGGTGGTCACCGGCGCCTCCTCCGGGATCGGCACCGCGCTGGCCGGGGCACTGGCCCGCCGCGGATATCACCTGGTGCTGATCGCCCGTCGCGCGGACCGGCTCCAGGAGCTGGCGGATCGGCTGGCGCGGGAACACGGGATCGAGGCCGAGGTCCGCGCCTGCGATCTCGGCGACCGGGCGGCTCGCGAAGAGCTGGCCCGCGAGCTGTCCGGCCGGGAAATCGCGGTGCTGTGCAACAACGCCGGGTTCGCCACGTACGGCCCGTTGTCCGCGGCCGATCCCGCGCGTGAGCGCGAGGAAGTGGAACTCAACGTGGCCGCGGTGCACGACCTCACCCAGGCCGTGCTGCCCGGCATGCTCGACCGCAAGGCCGGCGGCATCCTGATCACCGGTTCCACCGCGGGCAACCAGCCCGGCCCGCTGAACGCCACCTACGCCGCGTGCAAGGCGTTCGCGAACACGCTGGCCGAGTCACTGCACACCGAACTGAAGGGCACCGGGGTCGGGTGCACGCTGCTCGCGCCGGGGCCGGTCCGCACCGAGTTCGCGGAAGTCGCCGAGGTGAGCAAGCTGACCGACATGCTGCCGGAAGCCCTGCTGGTGTCCGCTGATCGCGTGGCGGAGCAGGCCGTCGCCGGCCTCGCCGACGGCAAGCGACGGGTCGTGCCCGGTCCGCTCGCCAAGGCACAGACCCTGCTCGGCACCTACGGGCCGCGTGGCTTGTCCGGACCGGTGCTGCGTGGCGCTTATCGGCGGGCAGGGTGACAGGCGGCACCTACCGGGAGGGCCGCGCGCTCGGTCGGGAGGGTTGAGCGACAGCCAGGATGCGGCAGCCGCCGTCCCGGTCAAGCCGGCTTGACCGGCGAAACTCCGGCCGTCGCCAGACCGCCCCAGCCGCCGGTAAGCATGATCCGCTAACCCTCCGTCGACAGGTACTTGCCGAGCACCGGGGCAATCGCCGTAAGCGCCGCCGGTTCGGTCATCTCATTGTGGTCGCCGTCGACGGGGACCGCCTCGATCCGACCCGTGACCAGTGGCTGCCACGCGGCGGCGAAGCCGGACGACTGCCAATCCGCCGGTTGACGGGTGACCATGGTGGGGCGCCGGGCGGGCATCCGCAGAATCTTCCGCACGCCGCCCGGGGACAAGGCGCCGGACAGCACCGGACGGAATGAGACGAACCGCGCGGGTCGCTCCGGCCGCCGGAGGGGAATTCGCCCGGAATGGCAAGACCGGCGAAGCTCGGCCGTCGCGGAAAGTGGGGTGAAAAGTGAATTCATCGCACTCCGTGGCACTCCCGTCGCCCTGTGGGAGAGGAATATTTCGCGCGGTTGGGCCAGGCGGCGGAGAGGACTCCGACTTTGTTGCCGACCGCGTGCGGGTATGGCACTGTGTGGGCGTGGTGACCATGGGGGAAGCCGCTCATCCGGGGGGACGGTGAACTGGGGTGCATCCGAACCGCTCGTGGCAATACGGATTTCTCGCGGCAGGCTGGGCGGTGCTGTTCGCGGGCGCGCACTTCTTCTGGGCACTCGGCGGAGAATGGGGGCTGGACAGCTCGGCGGGCAGCCGGCTGGCCGCCGAGCGGCCGGGCTGGTTCGTGGCCGGGGGCCTCTGGGGGGTCGGCGGGCTCTGCCTGATCGGCGCGGTGGTGGCCGGCGGGCTGGCCCGGCGCGGGGTCCGCGGCCGCCGGTGGCGGCTGCTGAAGCTGCTCGGCTGGGGGGTCGCGGCGCTGCTGCTCGTGCGGGGGATCGGCATCGAGGTGCTGATCCTGTCCGGGGTGCAGGGCGTCGACGACGCGGTCGGCTCCGGGCAGAGATTCTGGACGCTCGCCCTGTGGAATCCCTGGTTCATCCTGGGGGGCGTGCTGTTCGCGCTGGCCGCGCGGAACTTCGGCAAGGAGCCGGCCGCGAGGCCGGCCGGTGAGGTGCCCGAAGCCGTCCGCTGAGGCCGCCCGCGACGATTTCCCGGTTTCGGCCGGACCGATCAAAGGGGGTTTGATTTGTCCTGGGAAAAACCTGCGACCGCGGCGGAATTCGTGCAGCGATTGCGAGAACTGCGACTCAGTGTGGGGCAGCCGTCCCTGCGCAGGCTGCAGCAACTCGGCGGCCGTACCACGGTGCCCAGCGGGGACGTGGTCGACGCCTTGCCGAGAAGCACCGTTTCGACCGTCTTGCGGGGCAGTAAACTGCCGCGCGCGGATTTCGTTTCCGTGTTCGTGACCGCGTGCCTGGTGCACGGCAAGCATTCGGCCGAGGAAGTGGCCGAGGTGACCGCGCACTGGCTCGGGCACTGGCGGGCGCTTTACGCGGCCGGGGACGGCGCCGACCTCGTGCCGATCCCCGACGTGCCGAAACCGGCGGTCGCACCCCGGCAGCTTCCGTTCGACGTTTCCCTGCTGGTGGGCCGGGAGGCCGATTTCGCGGCCGCCGAGGCGATGGCCCGCCTGCCGCGCCGGGAGAACGTGTTCCTGATCTCCGGCCCGGCCGGCGTCGGGAAGTCCGCGTTCGCGATCCGGTGGGCGCACCGGCAGCTCGACGGGTCTCCGGACGGTCAGCTCTACGTGGACCTGCGCTCGGCCCGCGGCCCGCGCTCGACGGCGAACGCGGTCGGGGCGCTGCTGAGCGGGCTCGGGGTGGCCGAGGCCGACTGTCCCGCGGATCCCCGGCGGCGGGTGGATCTCTACCGGTCGCTGGTCGCCGACCGGCGGCTGCTGGTCGTGCTCGACAACGCCCGGGACGCCGCGCAGGTCCGGCCGCTGCTGGCCACCGGCCGGCGCTGCCGGACCGTGATCACCAGCCGCAACCGGATGTCCGGGCTGGTGGCCCGCGAGGGCGCGCGCCGGATGTTCCTCGGCGCACTCCGCCCGAAAGCCGCGCGTACCCTGCTGGCCGCGGTGATCGGCGAGGAGTACCTGTTCGGTGCCCGCGCGGAGCTGGCCGAACTGGCGGAGTTGTGCGCGTATCTGCCGCTCGTGCTGCGGCTGGCCGCGGTCAAGTTCGCCGACCGGCCCGAGCAGGGCTTCCCGAACTTCGTCCGCGACCTGCGCGAGGGCGAGCGGCTGGTTTCGCTGGCGCTCGACGACGACACGGACACCTCGCCCGCCGCCGCGCTCGAATCCTCGTACTGCGCGGTCGGAAACGACGCTCAGCGGCATTTCCGCGCGCTCGGGTGCGCGGGGCAGGGGGAGTTCACGCTGGAGCAGGCCGCGGCCCTGGCCGGGATCCCGCTCCCCGAGGCCGCCCGGCTCGCCGGGCTGCTGGCGGCCGAGCACCTGGTGGACGTCCGTGGCGACCGGATCCGCCTGCACCGCGTGCTGCAGGCCTTCGCCAGGGTCAAAGCGGCGATCGCCGGCGACGAGCCCACCGCGGCGTGCGGGGCCGGTCACGGGTCTCTCCAGCTGGCCGCCTGGTGACCGGCCGCGCTACCCACCGGTCACCACCGAAGCCGGGCGTGCGACGGCGATCAGCGTGCCCACGGTGAGCAGCACCTGATCGCCGACCCGGCTTTCCCCGGAGAGGAACGCGTTGTCCTCGGCGACTTGGTCCAGCCGCACGAAGTGGCGGATCACGTCGCCGGGGAAGGCCGCGCCGGCGAACCGGCAGTCCCGGAGCTTGCCGACCATCGGCACCGCGTCGTCGTCCTGGTCATTGCCGCCGTCGGATCGCCCGTCCAGCCAGAGCAGCGCCGCGGACTGGCCGAACGATTCGAGCACGAGCGACCGTGGATAGGCGTAGCGGTCCTCCGGAAGCCCGGCGGAAAGCCCGCCGTAACAGGGTTCGCCGCCGGTCACCGCCTTGGCGGTTTCGATGGCGTGGCCGGGGTCGAGCGCGGTGATCCGGTCGACCAGGACCATCGGGTGGCGGACCGGGAGCAGGGCGAGCAGGTGCGCGTAGCCGCGGTTCATGACGCCCCGCCCCGGACCAGCTCGACGGTCATCTTCGCCACTTCCGTGCCGTCGTCCCGGCGGCAGCCGAGCACGGCCCGCAGCGCGCCGGGACCGGCGGCCGAAACCCTGATGTGCAAGCACAATTGGTCACCTTCGAGCATCGGTCGGAGCACCCGCACCGACACCAGCTGCCCCAGCTCCAGCCAATCGCCGAGCGCGTCGGCCGCGCCCAGATGCGTGCCGAGGGCGGGGGCGCGGTGCAGCTCGCCGCCCACCACCTGCCGGATCCCGTCGAGCAGGAAGACGGCGGGGTAGAGCGTGATCCCGGGGAAGTGCCCGTTCAGGTAGGGATCGCTCGCCCGGACGGTCTTGACCGCTTCGATCACCAGCTCGGACCCCTCGGCGTGGGCCGATATCCGGTCGGCGCCCTCGATCGGCCGGGCGTAGGTCCGTTGAGCCGTCACAGAAACCACACTCCGTCGTAGTCGGCCCACCGGGCTGCGAGCATCGCGGTGTCCGAGCAGGTGACGCCGTCGATCAGGGCGCTGTCGTCCAGGCCGAAGGCGGTCAGGTCCGGCCGGTCGACGTGGACAGGGACGCCTTTGGCCACCAGGGCGCACACCGTCTGCCGGGGTTCGGATAGGTCCACCGAGCCGACCCGGAACGCGGGGAGCGGCTCCTCGTCGGCGATCGCTGCGGTGACGGCGTTTCCGCGCAGGACCACTTCGACGCCGCCGAGCTGGTCGCCCATCATCAGGACGCCGTACAGCGCGTCGAAGAACTGCGCTTCGACGCCGCGGTCGACCACCATCAGGTAAGCCATCTACGCGCCTCCGATGTAGACGGTCCGGCGCGCCGCGGCGATCGTGGCCGCCAGCTGGGCATCGGAGCGCAGCCGGACCTCGGGCAGGTGATCCCGGGCGTCTCGCTCCGCGCTGCACGCTGTGCAGGCGATCCAGCTGAACTGTCCTTTGTGGTCGTTCAGCAATCGCCGGATGAGTGTGGCCGCCGTCGGTGCCGGGCCGCGCAGGTTGGTGGGTTTGGTCTCGCCCAGCGAGTTCTGCGTCAGCATCGTGTTGTACCCGCATGCCCAGGTCCGGATCGAGCCATCGCGGGCCGGCACGGCTTGCGCGAGACGGAGCACGGTGGTCAGGGCGTCGGTGGTGTGCGGCGGCGCGGTGAGCACCACGAGCACGTCCCACGTCCGGCGTTCGATGACGGCTGCCATGTCAGTGCCACACCACTTTCACGCCGTCGGTCAGCAGAGCCTCGGCGACGTCGTCCATGTCGGCCGGTGCCACACCGTCCGCCAGCGGAGCAGTTCGCAGCGCGCGGTGGGCCAGCGTGAACGTGTCAATCCAGACCTGCCCTCCGGCGTCGACGACCTGCGGCAGGCTCGGGTGCGCGCTGCGGATGCCGAGCGCGACAGCGTCGGCGACGAGGAACAGTCGCACCCGCTCACCGGCCCGTGCCAGGGCTTCGGCGTCCGCCAGGAGGCGGCACGCCGTCGTGTCGGCTCGGGTTTCGACGAGCAGGTACGCGCGGTCCTGCGTCATGCCGGGTTCTGCAGTTTTCGGTTCAGCAGCGCGGAAATGTCCGGCATCGTGCGTACCTCGGCGATCTCGTGCGACTCGATCCGGACCTGATAGGACCGTTCCAGGGTGACCGCCAGCTCCATCGCCAGCAGGGAGTCGACGCCGAGGTCGCGGACGAGGTCCACCTCCGGCGTGATCGAGTCCACCTCGACCTCCAGCACGTCGGCGACCAGTTCGCGGACCTCGTCCTGGTCGAATGCGGCTTCGACACTCATTGGATTCTCCTTGTGTGATAGGTGTTTCGCGGTTACCCGCAGCCGCCTGCGGGACCGATGTCGGCCCCGGCACGGACGGGTTCGGACCGGTCGGCTCCGGCCAGCCAGTCCAGTTCCACGCCGGCCTCCGGCGTTTCGCCCCGGACCTTCGCGACCCAGGCACGCAGCCGGTCGACGCCGAAGTACTTGTCGCGGCCGTGGAGGAAGAACGGGACGCCGAAGAGGCCGTCCTTATACGAGCGGATCAGCGTGTCGGCGCCGTGACGCCGGATCTCCGGGTCGTCTGCCGCCCCCGCGACGCGGGCGGCGTCGAGGCCGAGTTCGGTCGCGATCTCCGCGATGGTGGCCCGGTCGGTGATGTCGCGGCTTTCCTGCCAGCGGGCGCGGTAGACGAGCGCCACGTACTCGCGTCCGCGCCCGGCCGCCTCCGCGACCAGGTACCCGAGGTGGGCGATCTCCCAGTTCGGGTCCCGGTCCACCGGCCAGGTGACGCTGAGCCCGCGCGCCTCGGCGAGCCTCCGGGCGTCCTGGAGGATGTAGAAGTTCTTGGCCCGCGACATGTCGACGATCGGCAGCTGGACGCCGTCCTCGTCCAGGATCGCCTGGGTCCGCTCGTCCGGTTCCCAGAACGGGATCCACTCGACGCGGTCCGCGACGTCCGGGTGATGGGCCAGCAGATCGTGGTGGGCGAGCCAGGAATAGGGGCTGCGCAACGAGAAGTACCAGCGCGGTGGTTTGGCTGCCATGGCCGTGGGTCTCCTTCCGGCAGGGGCTCTCAGAGCGAGATGCCGCCGTCGATCTCGACGACGGTCCCGGTGATGTAGGCGGCCCGTCCGGAGACGAGGAACGACACGAGGTCGGCTACCTCACCGGCCTGTCCCATGCGCCGCAGCGCGATTCGCTTGACGGCATCCTCGGCGAGCTTGCCGGGCAGCGCGGCGGTCATGTCGGTGTCGATGAACCCGGGCGCGACCGCGTTCGCGCGAATTCCGTACGGACCGGCCTCCTTGGCCAGGGAACGGGTGAATCCGATGATCCCGGCCTTGGCCGCCGCGTAGTTCGTCTGCCGGGCGTGGCCCTGCACCCCGGCCACCGAGGAGAGGTTCACGATCACCCCGGATTTCGCTTTCATCATCTCGAAGATCGCGGCGCGGCAGACGTGGTACATGCCGTCGAGGTTGGTGCCGAGCACGTGGCGCCAGTCCTCGTCCGGCATCAGCACGAGCGCGCCGTCCCTGGTCACGCCCGCCGACGTCACCACGGCGCCGATCGGGCCGAGGGCGTCGTGGGTGGCGCGAACCCAGGCGTGGACCGCTTGGCCGTCGGTCACGTCCACCCGGGAACCGATCGCCCGCCTGCCCAGGTCGGCGATTTCCTTTTCCAGTTCCAGCGCGGCCTTTTCGTTGCTGCGGTAGCAGAACGCCACGTCGTGGCCGTCTTCGGCGAGCCGGCGGACGATCGCGGCGCCGATGCCGCGTGAGCCGCCGCTGACCAGTGCCGTGGGGACCGGCGTGTCAGGCATGTGTCCTCCTTGGTTCGTCCGTCCGGAACGCGAGCACCGCTTGCCGGACGGCCTGCACCGGTTCCGCGTCGACGGAACTTCCGCCTTCGAACAGCAGGGTGTCCCCGAGCGAACGCGTGAGGGCCACCCGATGGGTGACGATCTCGCCGGGCAGCACGGGTCTGCCGATGCCGGCCCCGGTGACGCTGCCGAGCAGCAGCAGGGCGTCTGCGCCGCCGGTGCCCGGCGTCCCGACGGCGAGCAGGGCCGCGGCCTGGACCCAGGATTCGAGCAGCAGGGACACCGGGTACGCGGTGCCAGCGGTGTCGGCCGCGTAGCAGAATTCGTTGCCGGTCACGGCTTTGGTCGCGGTGAGCCGTGCTCCCGCGGCGAGTTCGGTCACCCGGTCGACGAGCAGGATCGGGTAACGGTGCGGGAGCAGCCTCCGGATGTCGGCGGCGTCGAGCACGGTGTCATCGCTCGCTGTCTCGTGCTGTTCGGGCCGCCATCCGGGGCCGTAACGGAGCCGGATGGTGGCGACCTCGCCGTTGCCGGTGGAGAGCCGTGCCGAACAGCGCCGGCCTTCGTCGCGGGGTTGCCAGGTCAGCTCGGTGGTGACGATGTCGCCGGGGACCACGATTCCGGTGAACCGGGCCGACTCGATTTCCGTTGGCCTGGAATCGGTTACGGCGGCGGGATGGGCGAGGCGGGCGCTGCGCAGGGCGCAGTCCAGCAGGCAGACGCCGGGGAAGATCGGTCGTCCGGGGTAATGCCCGGCGAACACCGGCTCCGTCGCCTCGACGGCGAGCCGGGTGACGGCCCGGAATCGTTGCGGACGGCCAGGATCCGGCTCGATCGGGGTCACGAGCGTAACCGGCGCGAGGACGGTGATTCCTTCGCCGGTGGCCGCTGCCACGGTGCCGGTGCTCATCGCGCTCCGGCCAGTGCGCAGCCCGGCCATCGGTTCCGCTGCCCCCGGCTGGGGAAGTCTGTGAAGGGCCCCTTCACGGACTCTGAGTCTGTGAAGGGGCCCTTCACAGACTTCATGTCGGTTCGCGGTGGGGCAGCACCCGGTCGTGCTGGCCGGGGCGTGGCAGGTGTTTCTTCGCCGCGTTCGGTGGCCGGTGCCGCGGTCCCGGCGCTCATCGCATTCCCAGCAGCGCGCAGCCGACCACATTGTCGCGATCGGCCGCAAGCACGGCGGCGACTCGCCCGCGTGCTTCGGGGGCCTGTTCGGCCGCGGCGAGGACCGCCGCGATCTGGAACGCCGCGCTCGCGGCACCGGCGTCGCCCCAGAGGTCCGCACCCGGCAACTCGCGCGGAGTAGCCCCGGAAAGCGGCAGCTCCGGCATCCCCGGAGGCGGGGAGACGGCCCAGAGGTCCGCAGCCGTGCATCCGGCCTTGTCCAGCGCGCGGGCGAGGCAGCGTGCGAGGGCCGTGGCCTGTTCACCGTCGCGGTAGACCCCGTGGGTGACGTCGAGTACTTCGGCGAGCACCGGCCCGGCCGCGGTGCAGGCGGGTTCGAGCAGCAGCACCGAACAGCCCTCGCCGAGCGGGAGCGGGGCGCCGGCGTGGTGTTCGAGCCAGGCGCGTTCCGGGGTGAGTTCCTCGGCGCCGCCGCAGAGTACCGACGCGGCCCGGCCGGAGGCGAGCAGGCGCATGGCGTAGCGCAGCGCGAACAGCCCGGCGACCCGCCCACCGGCGACGGTCACGTTGGGGCCCTTGAGTTCGTGCCAGATCGCGCATTGCGCGGCCGAGCTGTTCATGATGGCGTTCGGGATCCGCGCCGTGTCGATGTGGAACGGCCGTTCGCGGGTGAGCGTGTCGCGGGTGATGTCCATCATGCTCCGGGAACTGCCCGCGGTCGTGCCGAGGACCAGCGCCGCCTGCTCGCCGGTCGCGACGGGGCGGGCGTGCCCCGCCGTGGCGAGCAGGTCGCCGACCGCGGCGACGGCCAGAGCCGACACCCGGTCCATCGAGCGGGTTCCCTTGCGCCCCAGCACATCCCGGGTGACGAACCCGGGTACCTGCGCGGCCGGCCGGGACGGCTCGGGCCACGGGCCGGGCTCGGGCGGGGCCAGCGCGGGCGTGCCCGCCGCGACCCCGGCCGCGAACGGCGCCCGTCCGATGCCCAGCGGTGAGACCGCCGACCAGGCGGAGATGACGGGCGCGGTCACGAGCCCGTGCCCCGCAAAGCCCGGTCGATCCGGTCGTCCCAGGTCACGACGCGTGCCTGGTTGCCGTTCTCGACGACGCCGTAGCCGTGGGTGATGGCGCCGGTCGCCACCTGCACCAGGCGCCCTGCGCGCACGACGTGGCACTCCATTCGCGCGGTGTAGAGCAGGTTCTTGAAGATGCTCTCGACGGTGTAGACGGTGTAGAGGTCCTCTTCGAGCAGGGCTTCGCCGAGGATCTCGATCCGCGAGTGCGTCACCACCGGAATCCAGTTGCGTTCGGCGAGCTGCGCCGCGATGGAGATGTCGCGGTCGGCGACGAAGCGGTGCTTGGCCTCCTCCATCTGACGGAGGTAGGACGACATGTGCAGACGGTTGTAGAAATGCACGTACGGGTAGGGGATCCGGAACTTCCAGCCGTAGCCGTTGCGGCCCGCCAGCAGTTGCGTGAGTACCGGGTCGTCGTCGGTCGTGCCGCCCGAAACCAGCGCCGGGCCGGTCCCGGCGGGTACTGCTTCGCCCGGGGCGGGGTCGCCGATCGTGGGCACCGTGAACCGGTCGAGCACGGCGGGCGCGGGTGCCCGGGCCGGGAGGCGGCGGTCGTCCTCGTCCCGGCGGAGCACGGCCGTGACCGAAGCGGTGACGATCTTCTTCGGCCGGCTTTCGCGGTCGACGGTGATGGTGACCTCGAAGCGGAACGCGCGGTCCTCGTCCGTGGTCACCGGTTTCACTTCGAGCACGGCCTCGTCGTCGACGAACAGGCCGCCGCGCAGCCGGGCTTCGAGATCCACCACGTCGAAGCCGAGGCCGTACTGCTCGTAGAGCGCGCCGGCCGGCAGCCCGGCTCGCCGGAAATGCGCGAGCACGGCCTTTTCGACGAGGTAGTTGACATGCTTGAAACCGATGTAGGTCCCGATGTTGGCGCCTTCGTAGCCGGGCGTGAGCGTGACCGTGGTGGTCTCGCCGAGCACGTTCTTGACCGCGAGGTCGGTGTCAGTCATCAGATTCGCTCCAAGGGTGTCGGGTGGGGCGGCTTCCCGGCCGGTCCGGGGACCGGCACTGGTCGTTGCAGGAACTCGTCGAGCAGGTCCGCGAACTGTTCCGGTTGCTCGGTCATCGGAAAGTGGCCGGCGTCCTCGACCGTGCGCAGCGTCGCCGTGGGGAGCCGCTCGGCCAGCGCGGCGGCTTCAGCGGTGGCGGCGATACGGTCGCCGGTCCCGGAGACGACCAGTGCGGGCGCCGTCAGGTTCTCCGTGCGCAGCCACGGTGTGCGGAGGTAGGACTCGAAGAACCGCGCCCAGCCGTAGGGGCCGATGAACTCGCACAGCCGCTCGGCCATCGCCCGGTGCAGGACGGGCTTCGTCCGTGCGCCGGCCGCGAGCCGGATGCCCTCTTCCATGGCGAGCACGAACTTCTCCGGCAGGCCGGTCATCGTGGCCCAGTCGAAGTCTTCGGGCCGTGCGCGGAAGTAGGGCGAGACGAGCACGATCCCGCGGAGGTCGGGCGCGGCCGGTCCGCAGAGCAGGTCGAGCAGCAGCATGGCGGCGAAGGAGTGTCCCACGACGACGTCGGCCGGACCCTCGGCGGCCGCGAGCGTGTCGAGCGCTTCGGCCAGCCAGGCCGAGGGTTCCGCACGGTAGCCCCAGCCGGCCGGTCCGGTGCCGCGCCACGGCAGCTCGACCGCGAAGAACTCCGCCTGGTGCAAGGCTTTCCGGTGCGGTGCGAGCGCGCTCAGCTTGTCCCAGATGGACACGCTGTCGGCCATGCCGTGCAGGAGCAGCACGCGGGGGCCGCGGCCGGTGGTGAGCCGGTGGAGTACCACCGGGCGCGGCGTCATGCGGCGCTCCCGGCGGTGAGGACGACACCGGCCACGGCGTCGTCAGCATCTCCGGAGACCGCGTACACCGGCCCTTCGCCACCAGCGGCGAAGTGTCCGACGGCTGCGGCGCATTGCAGTACGCCGAGTGCTCCGGAGGCGTGCCCCCAGCGATCGGCGAGCGCGTGCCGTGGCACCCCGGGCAGGACGCCGGCAGGAGCGTCCTGCGGGGCGAACCAGGCCGCCGCGGTGCCGGTCAGCTCGGAGAGGCAGACTCCGAGCGATCCGGCGCGGGCGTACTGGCCGATTTCGGCGACCACGGTGGCCTCCCGTGCGCTGGCGGTGGCTGTCGTTTCGAGCACAAGCGCAGCCGCGCCGTCGAACGGAGACGCTTGGCCGGTGAGTCGCCGTACGACAGCGGTGCCCGGTTCGACCCCGACCACCAGCACGTGCCTGGCACGCCCGGAGGTGAGCAGGGTGACCGCCCAGTGCACTGCGTCGAGGCCAGACGGTTCACCGTTGCACAGCATCACATTCGGGCCGCGCAGTCCACATCGGATGGCCACTTCGGACGCGGTGACGTTGCTCGACAGCCGCGGGGCGAGGACGGGGCTGACGAGCCGGGTGCCGCGGTCCTCCGCGATTCCCGTGACGACCTCGCACACCGAGTCGAAGTTGCCGAAGTTCGAACTGACGACCACGGCGATCGAGCCGGCGGGCACCGTCAGTTGTGCGTTGACCGACGGCGCGCCCGGTCCTTGCCGCCGGGCGTCACCGAGCATCAGCCCGGCGGCGTTGAGCGCGTCGCGTGCCGCGCAGAGTGCGAGCTGCGTTGCACGGTCTTGGTAGCGCAGACCCTTCTTGCCGATCCGCGCGGCCGGGTCCACCGGCTCGGCTTCGGCGGCGGTCCCCGTGACCAGGTCGGTGGGCTGGTGCGCGCCGGGCACGGCCAGGCCGACGGCGGTGACGGCGGCGCTCATCGCCCCGCCGCCACGATCGCGACGGCGTTGACCCCGCCGAATCCGAAGGCGTTGACCTGCGCCAGCGCGAGGTTCGCCGCTTCGGGTGAGTTCCGGACGACCCGGAAGCCGGCGGCATCGTCGATCGGGTCGTCCAGCCCGATGGTCGGCGGGACGACGCTCTGGGTCATCGCCCGCAGCGCGACGATCAGGCTGTGCACCCCGGAAGCACCCGAGGTGTGGCCGGTCATCGACTTCATCGCGGTCATCAGCGTCTTTTCCGGGGCTGCGCCGAACACCGTGCGCATCGCCTCGGCCTCGGCGGCGTCGTTGGCGTGGGTTCCGGTGCCGTGCAGCATCACCAGGTCGATGTCTTCGGGTGCGGTGCCCGTTCGTTCGTGGGCTTCGCGGATGGCGGTGGCGATGTTCGCCGGATCCGGTGCCGTGGCGTGGCGGGCGTCGCAGTTGACCGCGGCTCCAAGTACCCGGCCGAGACCGCGTTCGGACGGATTTTCGTTCCGGCGCACCACGATCGCGGATGCGCCTTCCCCGAGGATCGTGCCCCTCCGATTGCGGTCGAACGGCCGCACGGTGTCCGGCGCCACCGACTGCAGCCGGTCGGCCATCCCGACCATGCTCTCGGTGATCGCGTCGACCCCGGCCACGACGACGGTCTCCGCGGCGCCGGAGGCCAGCAGGTCGGTGCCCAATGCGAGTGCGTAGATCGAGGCCGAGCAGGCGTTGGAGAACGTGTGGGTGTTCGTCGCGCCGAAGCGTTCCCGCAAAGCGGTGCCGAAGTGCAGACGTCCGGGGGACACCGGGACGCCGTCGCGGGCCCAGAGTTCGACCGAGCGCAGCTCACGCAGACCGGTGCCGACCAGCACGGGGATGTCGCCCAGCTGCTCGTCCAGCCCGGCTTCGGCGAGCGCCTGCGTGATCGCGTCCAACAGGAATGCAGTGGCCCGGCCGGATACGTCGCCACCGTCCCGGTTGTCGATTTCGAACAGCCGCTCGCCGGTGTAGAAGGAGCGGTCGAATCCGCGCATCGGTGCCAATCCGGACTTCCCCGCGCACAGGCTCTCGAAGATCTCGGCCGGTGAGCCGCCGATCGCGGCCACCGCGCCGGTGCCGATGATCGGCCGGCCACCAGCGGCGTTCACGCGGCCACCTCGTAACGGCCGAGGACGGTGACGGCGTTGTTGCCGCCGAAACCGAGCCCGTTGTTCTGCACGATCCGCAGGTCTGCTTCGACGGCGTGATTGGGCACGCAGTCGATCCGGCACTCGGGGTCGGTGCGGTCGTGGTTGATGGTCGGTGGGATGAACCGGTGGGTGATCGCCACGGCGCAGGCGATCGCGGCCAGCGCGCTCGCCGCGCCCATGGTGTGCCCGAGCATCGACTTGACCGACACCGCGGGTGGCGGCCGCTCGCCGTAGATCTCGCGGATCGCCTCCGCTTCGGTCACGTCGTTGGCCTTGGTGCCGGTGCCGTGCGCGGAGATGAGGTCGACCTCGTGCGGTGTGACACCGGCGTCTTCGAGCGCCAGCGCCATTACGCGGGCCACGCTGGCCTGGTCCGGCGCGACCTGGTGGTAGGCATCGCAGTTGAGCCCGTAGCCGAGGACTTCGGCGTGGATCCGGGCGCCGCGGGCCAGCGCCGAGTCCAGGCTTTCCAGCACCAGCATGCCGGCGCCTTCGCCGGTGAGGATGCCCAAGCGGTCGGCGTCGAAGGGACGGCACCGGTCGGGGGCGATCGTGCCCAGCCGGTAGAACCCGGCAAATGTCTTGCGGCACATGGCATCCGCTCCGCCGCAGAGGGCGAAGTCGACGTCGCCGGAGCGGATCGCGTCGCAGCCGTAGCCGATCGCGTAGTTCCCGGCGGCGCACGCCGTCGGGATCGTCACTGCCTCCACATCGGACAGTCCGAGCTCCAGCGCGACGGCCGCGGACAGCCGTCCGGCCCGCAGCCTGGACGCGACCGCGGGATCCATCGCGGAGGAGCCCCGTGCCAGCTCGGTCGCCACCAGCCCGTCGAGATCGTGCGACTCGCCGTCGGTAGTGCCGACCGACACCAGCCCGGCGCGCCCGGCGAGCGCGTCCGGGCCGAGGCCGGCGTCGTCCACGGCCATCCGCGCGGCCGACACGGCGAACCGGCTCGCCGGGCCGAGGCCGTCCAGCGGCAGTGCGCGGATCCAGGCCGCGGCGTCGAACTCGCCGAGGCCGCAGCCGGTGGAATGGTCGAAGCCGGTGGTGTCGAACGCCGTGATGGGCCCGGCGCCGCTGCGCCCGGCCCGCAGGCCCTCGGCGAACTCCCGGACGCCGGTTCCGATACTCGACAGCACACCGAGGCCGGTGACGACCACCCGCCTGCCGCCGGTCACAGACGACACCATGAACTCCCCGTCCTCGCGCCGTCGTTACTTCGCCCAGCCGGCGGTCTCGGACACGACGTCGTACACGCCTCGCAGGTGCGACATCCGGGCGAGTTCGGCCTGGTCGATGACGACCCCGAACTCCCGTTCCAGCGCGCCCAGGATCTCGATGGCACGCAGCGAGTCGGCGCCGTACTCCTCGGTGAAAAGGCCTTCGTCGGTGACCTCGTCCTCTTCGAGTTCGAGGATTTCGCAGACGATCTCCTTGATCTTCGCGAAATTCTTTTCCATGGTTTCGACCATGTCGGACCCCGTTCTCCCGTGCGGCGCGGAACTCTTTTCGACAACCCCGATTCCACTGGCGAGGGTGGTGTCCCGCAAGGTCGCGGACGGCACGGGACAGAACGAGACAGCCCCGCCACCTGCGCTGCTCCAGGATCCTCGGTTAGCCTGCGAACGCTCGTGGACGAAGGGCTGTGAAGGGGCCCTTCACGGACTCAGAGTCTGTGAAGGGCCCCTTCACAGCCTTGGTTTGGGTAGTCCGCGGGCATCGCGCCGGGCGGCGCCGCGGGAGATCGCGAGCGGATCCCAGCCTGGTGCTCGGGCGGGCAGTTTGGCGGGGTCGCCGAGCACCGTGCCCTGATGGACGTCGGCCAGCAGCGGTTTGCCGAGAATCTGTGCCACACAGGCCACTCCGCCGGCCATCACGCCGGTGACACCGCTGCCGTAACGGGTGCTCTGGCCGACGACGTGCAGTCCCCGGACCGCGGTGGCGGTGTCGGGCCGGGCTCCGGTGGTGCCCCAGTGCGCGAGGCCGAACAGGGTCCCGCCGGTCGACAGCGTGTAGCGCTCCTGGGTGAGCGGGGTGGCGAGTTCCAGATGCGTGATGTGGTCCCGGAACGGGCCCAGCACGCGCTCGCCGGCCCGGACGACCGCGTCGGTGAAGCGCCGTTTTTCCGCCAGGTAAGCGGGTTCGCGCCGGTACCGGACGCCGTCGGCGGGTCCCCGCGGCACGCCCCAGTGCTGGTGGCCGGGCGGGCACATCGTCATCAGCTGGAAGTTCGCGTGTCCGGGTGGGCAGAGATTCGGCGAGCCGGGATCCTTGAGCGAGGCGAACGAGAGGAACAGGAACCGGATGTCCGACGGCTGCGCACCGGCGTGCAGGCCGCGGTAGAGACTGTCGATGTCCTCGTCGTCGTACCACCAGATGTTCGCTTCCCGCCGCCGCGCCAGTTCGCGGTCGAGTGCTATGTAGACCGTCGCGAAGGGGAGGCCCATCGTCGCTTCCCGGGTGGACTTGGCGATTCGCGGGCCGAAGTGTTCCGCACCAGCGAGTTCCAAGACCGTGCGCCGGTAGTCGGCGTTGGAGATCACCAGCGGCGCGGTGATTACCTCCCCATCGGCCAAACACACCCCGGTGACGGTCCGGTTCACGATGTCGATCTTCGTGACGCGTGCCTTGGTGCGCAGCTCTCCGCCATGGGCCTCGAGTACCTCCACCAGCGTCGCGGCCAGCTGCTGCCCGCCGCCTGCCGGGAAGTAGGCGCCACGCAGGTAATGGTCGGTCACCGCGGCGTGGACGGTCACCGTGGCGACCTCCGGCGCCATGCCGTAGTTCGGCGACTGTGCGGCCAGCACGGTACGGGCGCGAGTGGACAGTCCACAGTGGTCAAACAAATCGGACAGTCGCTTTCGGCACCAAGCTTGTACGGTCCGGGTTCCGGCGGCGACTTCCGCGAGTGACGCGCCGGCCAGCAAGGCCCAGCGCTGTTCTTCGCCGATCGCGCGGCAGACGCCGGCAAAAGTGCGCAGACCTTCGACGTCCCCGGGCAGCGCTCGTTCCAGCCGCGCGAGATACTCGTCCCAGTCCGCCGGTACGTCCAAGGTCAGGCCCGGCAGTACGATCTGGTCGAAGCAGTCTCGGTCCAGCTCCCGGAACTGTACGCGGTCGCGGGCGCCGAGCCCGGCCAGGATCGCCGGGATGATCCCGTCCGGTCCGCAGTCGCCGAGGTAGTGCACGCCGACGTCGAACTCGTAGGCGCGGCGGCGCCGGAAGACGTGGCTGTTACCGCCGGCCCAGTCGTGCTGTTCGAGCACGAGTACGCGCCGTCCCGTGACGGCGAGATAAGCCGCGGCGGTCAGTCCGCCGAGCCCGCCGCCCACGACGATCGCGTCCCACGACTGTTCGCCGGCGGTCACGGTGCACTCACCGTGATCGGCGCCGGGCGGCGGAGCCGCAGCAACGCACAGCCGAGCGACCCATCGTGGTCGACCGCGGTCACCAGGGCCAACCGCCCGGCGAGCGCGGAATCGTCTTCGGCGGCGGTGAGCACGGCGAGAATCTGGAACGTGGCGGCTGCGGCGGAGGTGTCCCCGATCAGTGTCGCGCAGGGCAGCCGCTCGGGATGATGGTCACCGAACAGCTCGGCGAGGGCTTCGTCCGCCGCGCGGTCCGTGGCCAGTACGCCGATGTCTCCGGGTTTCGCGCCAGCCTTCTCCAGCGCACGGCGCATGCACGACAGCAGGATCGGACCGGCGTCGGCTGCTTCGTGCACTCCGAACTCCAGCGCCACGACGTCGGCCAAGCCGTCGTGGGCGCCGGGCGGTTCCAGCCGCAGCATTGCCGCTCCCTCGCCCAGTACGGTGCCGTCCTGGCTCAACTGGGCGCGGGCGGCGGAGTATTCCTCGGCGGCGCCGCAGAGGAGCGTGCCTGCCCGGCCGCCGGCTTGCAGCCGTCGCGCGTAGTTCAGCGCGAGCAGACCGGAGACGCGGCCACCGGCCACCGTCGCGTTTGGACCCTTGAGCTGGTGCCAGATCGCACACTGGCCCGCGGCGCAGTTCATCACCGTGCTGGGGAACCGGGCCGCGTCGACGTAGAACGGCCTTTCGCTCTCAAGGGAACTCCGAGTGAAGTCCATTGTGGACTGTACGCTGCCAGTGGTGCCCAGTACCAGACCCGCGGTGGACAGCCCGGTGGTGAGTTCGCCGGTCACGGCGACCGACAGGGCGGTCACGCGGTCCATCGAGCGGGTGCCTTTCTTGCCGAGCACGGCCCTGGCGTCGAAGCCGGGGACCAGCCCCGGAACCGGGACCCCGGCGCGTATCCCGGCGCGGAAAGCGTCCGCGCCTGCGCCGAACGGGGAGAACGCGGACCAGGCGGTGATGACAGGGTTCACGCGGCGACTCCCTCGTACCGGCCGAATACGACGACGGAGTTGTTGCCGCCGAAGGCGAGTCCGTTGTTCTGCACGATCCGCAGGTCCGCGGCCACCGCCTGGTTCGGCACGCAGTCGAGGCCGCATTCCGGGTCGGTCTCGACGTGGTTGACGGTTGGCGGGATGAAGCCGTGTTCCAGCGCCAATGTGCAGCCGATCGCGGCCAGCGCGCTCGCCGCGCCCATGGCGTGCCCGAGCATCGACTTCATCGACACCGTCCGAGGTGGACGGTCGCCGAAAACCTCGTGAATCGCCCCGGCTTCCGTGCGGTCGTTGGCCTGCGTGCCCGTGCCGTGCGCCGAGACGAGGTCGACCTCTCGCGGTTGGACGCCCGCGTCGGCCAAAGCCAGCCGCATGCAGTCGGCGACGCTTTCCTGGAGCGGCGCGACCGGGTGGTGGGCGTCGCAGTTGAGCCCGTACCCGAGGACCTCGGCATGGATCCCAGCCCCGCGGGCCAGCGCGGAGGCGAGGCTTTCCAGCACGAGCATTCCGGCGCCCTCGCTGGTGAGGATCCCTTTCCGGCTGACGTCGAACGGCCGGCAGCAGTCCGGGGCAATGGTGCCGAGCCGGTAGAAGCCGGCGAATGTCTTGAGGCACGCGGCGTCCGCGCCACCGCAGAAGGCCAGATCCGCTTCACCGGCCCGGATCGCGTCGAAACCATAACCGATCGCGTAATTCCCGGCCGCGCAGGCAGTCGGCACGGTCATTGCTTCGACGTCGGTCACTGCGAATTCGCGGGCAACCGACGTCGCCAGCCGGGCAGGCGAGGCGCGGCGCGCGACCGCGAGATCGGTGTCGCCGGCGACCAGCCGGTCAAGATCGCGGGTCTCGCCGTCGGTGGTGCCGACCGAGACCAGGACGTGGCCCGCGGTCAGCTCTCGTGGGGTCAGCCGGGCGTCGGCCACGGCCATCCGGGCCGCGGCGACGGCGAACCGCGCCGCCGGACCCAGTTCGACCGGATCGAGCCGCTCGATCCAGCGTTCCGGCTCGAAACCGGTCACTTCGCACCCGTTCGCGTGGTCGAAACCGGTGGTGTCGAACGCGGTGATCGGACCGGCGCCCCTGCGACCCGCCCGCAACCCGGCGAGGAACTCGGCGGTGCCGACGCCGATGCTGGAAATCGCGCCGGCACCGGTGATCACCACCCGGCGCGCGGGGTCCGTCTTCGGTTGTCCAGTCACGAAACGACCGTCCTCTCTCGCCGTCGACCTGCTTCAGCGTCGAAGCGCGGCGGGTCGTCCCGCAAGCGGGGGACAGCACGGGACGGAACGAGACAGCGCCCGAAGCGCCTGCGCGAAAGTCCGTGAAGGTCCGTGAAGGTCTGTGAAGGGGCCCTTCACGGACTCAGAGTCTGTGAAGGGCCCCTTCACAGACCTTGGTCCGGCACACCACGAGGTGGTCGCGCATCTCGAACACCTCCGCCGCGCGCTGCTGGCACACCGCGGCTGCACGCCGGCGCCACCCCGCAGGGCGAGGGGCTTTCACGCGCTCTGCACCAGTTGGCTTTCCTGGTCGCCGCGGGACTGTCCGAAGAGGACGCGCAGACGGCGATGCTCACCACCGGCCATTTCACCGTGGGGAGCGTGCTGGAGGAACAAGCCGGTGATTCCGGAGGCACCCCGGACGAGGCGGGGCATCCTGCGCCGGATCCCGCTTTGGTGTTCGATCACGGACTGGCGCTGATCATCGATGGCCTGGCGCGACGAACCCGTTCCGCAACCGCACGGCGCCGTTGAGCCGGACCCGGCACGTCGAGCTGATCAACCGCCCCCGTGCGCCGGAACCCCTACATGCGGTGGTGCAGCAGCAGCAATCTCCAGCGCATGCAAAACCGCGACCCGCCCCGCGCCAAGCCGGACAGCATTCGCCAGGTGCAGCCGTAAACCGGGCAGATACCGATGCCCCGGCGTGGCATCCGTCGCCATGGACATCAGTTCCTTCGTCAATCCCCGAACAGCTCCCGTCCGCCAAGGAACCGAGCAGTACTCGAAGAACGCGTCGTAAGCCTCGGGGGACAGACGTAGCAGCGCGTCCAGAAAGCCCGGTAGTTCGCGTTCGAAATCGGCCCAGTACGGGTCGGTGCCCTGCCGCCGGTCCTTCAGGGCCCTGCGGTCCGGGTCCAGCGGGCCGTCCAGTGGAGCGCCGCGTTCGCCGAGCGCCTGTGCGACGCGCCGGGAACCTTCCATCAGTGTGTGCACGCCGAGGCCGGAGACGACGACGAGGGTTTCGTGGATCTGCGCGGGCGTCGCGCCGGCGTCGAAGGCGAGGTGGATCGCGTCGTCGATGCCGCGGCCGTCCAGCGCGGTGACCGAGGCGCGCACGGCGAGGCCGATCAGCGACGCGGTGAGCGGGTCGAGGCCGGCGCCATCCGGGACGCCGGTGAGCAAACGCTGTGCTTCGGCGCGGAGGTCGGCGAGGGAAACCGTCATGCGTCGCGGGGAACCAGGGGAACGCGACCGTGGCGTGTTCGGCGGTGAGCAGGTCCAGCGCGCGGCCGGGGTCGAAATGCCGGTCGGTGAGGAAAGTGCCGCCGCTGCCGATCGAACCGAGAAACGACGCGAGCGCGGCGATGTGGAACAACGGCCCGGCCGCCCAGGTCACGTCGTGCTCCCCGGTGCCGAGACGGTACTTCGCGCGCTCGACCGGGCCGCGGGTCACGGCTTCGTGGGAGAGCAGGCATCCCTTCGGGCTGGCCGTCGTGCCCGAGGTGTACAGCATCGCGCCGACATCGCGTACGCGGACGCGGCTGCGCATCTGTTCCACCACTTCGCCATCCGAGCGCGCGGCAAGCTCGTCGAACTGCTGGCGATCGAGACAGCCTGGACGATCGTGACCGGCGAGCAGGACGACCGTCCGCAGCTTCGGGGACGCCGAGAGCCGGAGCCGCACGGGGTCGGTCGCGTCGGCGAGTCCGGGGAGTCCTTCCTGGAGGGTTCCGACGAAGTCGGTGTGCTGATCCTGCCCGGCGGTGGTGAGGACGGCGACGAGATCGGCGTTCTCCGCGATGTAGCCCAGTTCGGCCGCCTTGTGCCGGGCATTCAGCGGAACGATCACCGCGCCCAGGCAGACGATGCCGAAGAATCCTTCGACGTACTCGATCGAGTTCGCGGCGAGCAGGCCGACGCGGTCGCCGCGCCGCACACCGAGCGCATACAGGCCGCGCGCGACATGGCGGGCGCGCCGTTCGAGTTCGGCGAAGGTGTAGCGCGCGCCGGGCAGGACCAGCGCGGTGCGGTCCCCGTGGCGCCGGGCCGAACCGGCCAGAAGGTCGGCGATGGTGGACACCTCGGTGGTGAAGCCCGATTCGGGCCGGGGCTCGGACGTCATGAACGGCTCCTCGCTGTCCGCCGGGAAACGGTTCCCGGAAGGGTGGTCGCCCGGACCACGCACGGCGCGCACCCGTACGCGGACTGCGGAAAATACGGTGGTAAAGTCCGGCTATGGCTTCTCCTGCGCGCCGTCCGCCGGCGGTCTCCGGGAGTGGATTGGCGCAGCGCCGGCGCAGCGCACAGGCCGAGGGCAGCCCCGCGTATCTGGCCAAGCGCAGCGAACTGCTCGAAATAGCGGGCGACGTGTTCAAGGAAAAGGGCTTCGAAGCCGCCACCCTGAACGACATAGCCACCCGCTTCGGCACCGACCGCGCCGCCATCTACTACTACTTCGGCAGCAAGGACGAGCTCTTCCAGGAGGTCTTCCAGGCCACCGCGAAGACCGTCCTCGACGAGAACCTCGCCGAGGCGACCCGGATCGCCGACCTCGAGATCACCGCGCACGAAAAACTCCGGAAACTGATCGAACTGCAGATCACCTCTTATGAAGTGAACTACCCGTATGTGTACGTTTACATTCAAGAGGACATGGGGAAAGTCGCGTTCCAGTCGACGCCGTGGGCCAAGGAGATGGTCCGCAAGACCCGCCGGTTCGAAGCGATCGTCACCGAGGTCATCACCGCCGGGGTCCGCGGCGGGGAGTTCCGCGGCGATCTCGCCGTGCCGGTGGTGGTGAAGGCCCTCTTCGGCATGATCAACTGGACCTACCGGTGGTTCCGGCCGGGCGACCGCAAATACAGCGCCCAGCAGACCATCGACACCTTCTCGGCGATCTTCTTCGACGGCCTGCACCACCACGGCTGACCCGCGGCGATGCCCGGCGAGCGACGCGCGCCCGCCGGGCATCCGGCTCAGCGCGGCAGGTCGGCGGGCG
Source organism: Amycolatopsis sulphurea (assembly GCF_002564045.1). Classification (NCBI taxonomy): domain Bacteria; kingdom Bacillati; phylum Actinomycetota; class Actinomycetes; order Pseudonocardiales; family Pseudonocardiaceae; genus Amycolatopsis; species Amycolatopsis sulphurea. The sequence goes on from NZ_PDJK01000002.1 coordinate 4,154,105, forward strand.
CGGGATCCGCGCCGGGCCAGCGGGCCCGGTTCGGCGCGGTCAGCGAGGTGCCGACCTCGTCCCACGGTCCGACATGGATGATCGCCATCTCCCGGGTCTTGATCTGCCAGCCCTCGGCGGTGCGCACGTAGGTGTCGTAGTAGCGCACCGCGCCGTACACCGTGGTGCCGCCTCGCGCGAGTTCCAGATGCGCCCCGACGACACCGTCGGCGTGGTCGTCGTCGGTGAAGGTGAGCAGCGTGGTGTTCTGCGTGTGCACCGTGACGCCCATGTTCTGCCGGTCGGCCTGGATGAACTTCACGACGGACTCGCGGTCGTCGCCGCCCGGGAACGCGCCCGCCGAGAACGAGCCGTCCTCGGCGAAGGACGCGCCGAGCGTCTCCCAGTCGTCGTCATCCGCGGCCAGGAAATACTTGAGTACCAGGTCTTCGATGGCGGCCCGGTCCTCCAGGCGACTTACGCTCGCGTAGATACCGTCGTGATGCCGCTCACCGCAGAGCGAAAGGGGTGCCATGATCGAGCTGGAGTCCGTCACCGGTGATCCGGTGCAGCTGCGCCGTGCCTACGGGTGTTTCCCGAGCGGGGTCACCGCGGTGTGCGCGTGGGCGGGCGGGGTCCCGGTGGGGATCGCCGCGAGTTCCTTCACCTCGGTGTCGGTGGATCCGCCACTGGTCTCCCTGTGCGTGCAGAACTCTTCGACGACCTGGCCGCGGCTGCGCACGGCGCCGCGGCTCGGGGTCAGCGTGCTCGGCCAGGACCAGAACGGCGCGGTCGCCTGGCTGGACTGCTCGATCCACTCGGAGGTCCCCGCCGGGGACCACGCGATCGTCCTGCTGCGGATCCACGCACTGCGTGCCGAACCGGACGACGCGCCGCTGGTGTTCCACGGCAGCCGGTTCCGGCAGCTGGCGGCGGTCTGAAATGGACCCGATCGAATACGCGCTGGCCGAACTCGCCCGTGGCCGCCCGGTCGTGGTGGCCGACGGCGAGGATCGGGAGAACGAAGGCGACCTGATCGTGGCCGCCGACCGGGTCACGACCGAGACGATGGCCTTCATCGTGCGGCACAGCAGTGGTTTCGTCTGCGTCGCGTTGCCGGACGCGGAGTGTGCCCGCCTGGCGCTGCCGCCGATGTACCACTCGAACAACGACCATTTCGGCACCGCCTACCGGGTCACCGTGGACGCGGCGTCCGGCGTCAGCACCGGCATTTCGGCCCGGGACCGTGCGCGCACCGCGCGGGTGCTGGCCGACCCGGCGACCCGGCCGGGCGATCTGACCCGTCCCGGGCACGTGGTGCCGCTGGCCGCCCGTCCGGGCGGCGTGCTCGAACGGCCCGGCCACACCGAGGCCGCCGTGGACCTCGCGCGGCTTGCCGGGCTCCGGCCGGCGGGTGTGCTGTGCGAGGTGGTCAGCGAGCGTGACCCGAGCCGGATGGCCCGGCGTCCGGAGCTGGCGGCGTTCGCGGCCGAGCACGGTCTTGCGTTGATCACCATCGACAGCCTCGTCGCGTTCCGCCGGGCTACCGAGGCGGCGGCCGAGCGGGTTGTCGGTGTGCGCCTGCCCACCGGGTCCGGGGTACTGCGGACAGTCGGCTACCGGGGGCTGCCCGACGGTGCCGAGCACGTGGCGCTGGTGGCCGGCGCGAGTGACGGCCGGGACATTCCGGTACACGTTCACGTGGAGTGCGTGCCTGGCGACGTCTTCGGGTCGAATGGCTGTGACTGCGCCGCGCGGCTCGATGCCGCGGTGCGGGAGGTGACCGCGGCCCGGCGGGGAATCGTCGTCTACTTGCGACCCCGCGTCGGCGATCCGCTGCGGGGCCTGTTCGACGAGCGGCACCGGGTGGGCTGCGGCCCTGCGGAACTGGCGGTGGCGGCGTCGATCCTGACCGATCTCGGCGTGACGTCTTTGCGGCACCTGCAGAACCCGGTCGCGGTCCGGGGCGGTCTCGACGCCGCCTTCGCCGCCGCCGTCCGCCGGGAGGCCGCCGAGGCACCGGGCGCGGTCGCGTGAGCGGTGGTCGTCCCCCGAATTCTCAGATCAGCAAGGAGTACAGGTGAAATTCAGCCTCATGCAGACCGGCGTCATCGGCCGCCGGCACGAACTCGAAGCCGGGATGGCGGGCCAGCGGCCCGAGCTGTACCAACGCTTTCTCGAAGAGATGCGGGGATACATCCGGCTCGCGGACGAACTCGGCTACGACGCCTACTGCTCGCCCGAGCACCACTTGCAGATCGAGGGTTTCGAGATCACCAACCACCCCGGCATGCTCGGTGCCTACGTCGGGCTGCACGCCAAACGGCTGAAGGCCGGGCTGCTGGGATACGTGCTGCCTACGCACAATCCGGTGCGCGTCGCCGAGGAGATCGCCACCCTCGATCACATGCTGCAGGGCCGGCTGATCGTCGGATTCACGCGCGGATACCACGCCCGCTGGGTCGACGCCTACGCTTCCTTTCGCGGGGTCGGCGCCACGAACGTGCAGCACGCGAAGGCCAAGAACGAGCAGGACGCGATCAACCGGGAGATCTTCGAGGAGTCCGTCCAGATCGTGAAGCAGGCGTGGGAGAACTCCACCTTCTCCCACAAGGGGAAGTACTGGGAATACCCGCCGGCGGGTGGCTCCGCCGGACACCCGGGTTACGCGGAATTCGGTGCCGGGCAGGACGAGAACGGCATCGTGCGGGAGATCGGCATCGCGCCGAGGCCCTTCACCAATCCGCATCCCAAGGTCTACGGCGCGTTCGCCTACTCCATGCGAACCGTGGACATGTGGGCTCGCGAAGGCGGGAAACAGATCGTGTTCGCCAACGATCTCGACTTCTGCGAGGCGCTGTGGAAGCGCTACGCCGAGACCGCGCGGAAGGCCGGCCGCGACGTGCCGCGCGAGGAGATCGGGGCGTGGGGCGGCTTTCTCATCCTGACCGATTCAAAGGAGGAGGCCCAGGCGCTGGAGGCCGAGCACCGCTGGTTCTGGGAGAAGTGGTTCATCCCGCACGGCCAGCAGTTCCCCAACGTGCTGATCGGCACCCCGGACGACATCTCCCGCCAGATCGAACAGGCCCACGACCGCCTCGGCTTCACCGAGTGCTTCCTGATGTTCGGCCAGGGGCACCTCGAACCCGGCCGGCAGAACGAGGAACTCGTCCGGTTCGCCGAAGAGGTCGCGCCGCGGTTCGCCACCAAGGATCCGGACGGGACGCTGGCCTGAGCCCGTCCGCGCGCCGGGTGAGATTCGGGAGGTGCCACCGACTTCCAGCGAGAGCAACGAAAAGCGGCCGTCGGCCGGTGTCCGTACCCATCAGGAAATCGCGAGTTCACGGGAGAACACGAGATCATGAAGTGTGGCATATTCCACGTTCCGTACATGAAGCCGAGCCGCTCCCCGCGGGAAGTCTTCGACTATTCGGTGCTGATCGCGCGCGAAGCCGATCAGGCCGGGTTCGCCGATTTCATGATCGGTGAGCACGCAACGCAGGCCTGGGAGAGCGTGCCCAACCCGGAGATCGTCATCGGCGCCTGCGCCCGCGAGACCGAGCGCATGCGGTTCGCGCCGATGGCGCACCTGCTCGGGCTGCACAACCCGGGTTCGCTGGCGATCCAGGTCGGCTGGCTGTCCCAGGTGCTGGAGGGCCGGTACTTCCTCGGCGTCGGACCGGGTGCCTACCCGCGCGACGCGATCCTGCGTGGCCAGCCCGAAGACCTCTCCGAAGCCCGCCCGCGGCGGGACGAGGCGCTGAACATCATGGAGAAGATCTGGGCGCGCAAGCCGTTTCGCCACGAGGGTGAGTTCTTCACCGCCGGGTTCCCGGAGGAGAACGAGGCGGACGAGGCCGGCGGCGAGTACCACATGATGCCGGACTTCTCCCCGTGGCAGGGCCCGGAGAACCTGGAAATCGCGATGACCGCGTTGTCCTTCGGTTCGGCGTCGATGAAATACTGCGGTGCCAACAACTTCTCGCCGATCTCGTTCTTCGGCGGGCTGGAAGTCGGCAAGTCGCACTGGGAAAAGTACGTGGAAGGGCAGCTGGAGAAGGGCTTCACACCCGACCGCATGCGATTCCGGATGTGCCGCGACGTCGTGGTCGCCGACACCGACGCGGAGGCGAAGCGAATCGCGCTGGAAGGCGGGCTCGGCACCTGCTGGGAGAACTACCTGGTCCCGGTCTACAAGGAGTTCAAGATCCTGCAGGGCTACATCGACGATTCGGGCACCCGGATCGACCTGGCGGACCTGGACATGGACTGGATCGCCGAGCACGTGTGGATCTGCGGCTCGCCCGAGACCGTCACCGAGAAACTGCAGCACATGAACGACGCGATGGGCGGCATGGGCCAGATCGTGGTGAACACCCACGACTACTCCGACGACCCCAAGCCGTGGATCGAGTCGATGCACCGCATCGCCAAAGAGGTCGTGCCGAACATCAAGGACGTCACCGCGCCGGTGGCCTGATCCGCACAGCCCGTGGGGTGCCGGTCCGGACCGGCACCCCACGGCCCGTGGGTTGTCCCGCTGCCTGGGCTTGTCAGGTGTCGACCCATGACGCAGGTACGCTGGGTTTGTTCAGGTCGTATCAGCGAGCATCAGCATCGAGCCGTCGTCCCAATACAGGCTTGCCGGTGCAGGACTCCATTGCGGTCGATCGGGACCTCGGCCGATCCACACGACGGTTGGCGCCGTGGCGGAGTCGCCCAGCTCGGCGATAGCCAGTCGGGTCCTTCCCCGGACGACGGCGATGTCACCGGTGTGCTGCTTCAGCGCGTCGGCCACGCGATATGCCCGACCTGTCGTCGGCCCGCTCGGTATCGCGGCGTGTCTTGTGCTTCCCCGCCGTTTGAAGAGCCGGGTCAGTCCCCAGATCGCCACAAAGGGCCAGGTGATGGCGGAGAACACCTCGATGAAGAACTCCGCGACACAACCGACGGGGCCGTCCTCCCGGGAGACCCTCCGTTCCCGTTCGACACGACGGTCTCGCCGCGCACCGACCGTGACCCGGCCCATGCCGGTCACCTGTACAGACTCGTGCCAGGCCGCTTCAAAATGCCGCTGGATCTGCGAGATCAGTGTTTGGTCCATCAGCCCACCCAGGAGACGGTGTCGAAGATGTCGAGTGCCAGCACGGCCACGTGCTCCCAGTCCTGCCAGTTGTTCGAACACACAGCGACCATGGCGATCGAAGTGCCCTTCGGGTCGGGTATCCAGGCGGTCACCTGTCGTCGCAGGACGTGCACCTCGACACCATCCGCATCATCGCCGTGCAGGATCGTCTTGTTCTCCCGAACCGTGACGACCGCTGTTCCAGCGGGGAGACTGAGCGTCCTCGTTGAACCAGCTTCGGTCGACTCGTGCGTCTGGAGCAGCCCCTCGATGGCAACGTCGACCGACTCGTGCTCCGAGGGGATGCAGGAGCTGGCCAGGATCGGCATGATCGGCCGGTCTGGGGCGTCCGGCGAGCGATAGATCGCGATTGCCGCATAGTCGATACCCTGGGAGCCCATGGTTTCGCCATACAGGGCGTAGGTGTTGGCGAGCATTGCCGCGTTGCTGTCGTCCGCGGCCAGTCCGAATGCGTTGGCTACTCGACGGTCGAGTTCGTGTTTCTCGGTTCCGTCCACGTCGATGTCGTCGACCGGCAGCTCGACGAAGCCGTCCGGCACGGTGAAGGTGAACTCGCGCGTCATGGTGTCGCCTTCCCCGTCGCGACACGATCGAAGATCTGACCAGCGGACTGCGTTGGCCGCCCGTTCACCACGTCACCGACGAAGTCCTTCGCCGAATCTTCCGCACGCGCGATGTAGGGCTCGGCCACCCATTTACCGCCCATGATGGCCCCTTTCTCCATCGCGCCCCAGGCTGCGGCACCAGCTGCTCCGGCGCTGTGCTCCATCTTGAGGATGGGGCCGCCGACCCATTTGTCGAACTTGGTTCCCCAGCCCAGGGCACTCTGGATAAGCCCCTCGTCGTGCAGGACGGCACCGACATCTGAGGGTCAGGTGGAGGCGTCGGCCCACTCGAAGGTACCGAAGATCCCGTGAGCCAGGTCGACCACGTGTGCCCAGTCTTCGGTGTTGTTGCTGGTCACCGCGAGACCGAGAATCACCTTCGTGCCGGGAATCCACGCTGTGATCGCGTGCTCGGCGATCTTCACGGTGTCCTCACCGACCGAGATGCTGCCGGGTGTGACGGACTGCGCAACCACCGCCGGGCCGACCGGGAGTTCCACAATCTCCACCGGCCCGCTCGCGGTGCTGCGATGCACCTCGTCCAAGCCGGCGATCGCCACATTGGTCGACGTGTGGTCGGACTCCAGGCAGAAGCAGTTGACCAACGCCATGATCGGCAGGTTCGGATCCTCCGGTGAGCGGAAGAACCCGGCCGCGGTGTAGCTGGAACCACCAGCCTCGGCCGCCGCAGCCGTCGTGGCAAGCATGACTGTTGCCTCAGCGAGCCCTTGATCTATTTCCGTATCTGCTCCCAAACCGAACAAGGTAGCCAATTCGGCAGCGAGGGTACGGAAACGTGATTCGTCAATCTCTGCCAGCGGCATTTTCAGAAAACCCACGGGAAGAAACAATGAAAATTCTCGCCGCGTTGCAGTCGATGATCCTCGGACATGATCTACCATCTTCCCAAGTCTACTGACCATGGCGATTCGGGCCAAGATATCGGACAATTCGATTGTACTGATCGTCGGTCAGGTAGATTGACAGGACTGCAAGTTCTGGCCAATCAACGTCGAGACGACGTTCAGCAGCGGGCCCGACAACAATCATCGAACCTGGAGGAGTCTCCCAGATGACCCGCGGTTGCCCACTTGTGTGTTTTGCGTCCAGAAACGCCAAATGTGAACCAGAAATAGCCAGCACCAGGTTCCTGCCGGCCACCTTGAGGGTGTCGACTGCATCTATCGTCCGGGGATTCTTGACTTTACTGGAGAGCTTTATTGTGCCGGGTTTTTCGGGTCGATCCTTCGTTATCCCAAACTCATCAGCCAGGTAGCGACCGATTCCTATCAAGATCATAACAGGGAAGAGGGTCATGTAGCCGACGACTTTCCACCGAGTCCACGCTATCGTCGTATTTCTTCCCGGGGCGAATATCAGGAACTTCCATCGCCTAAACGAAAAAGAGTCAACGGGCTCGCGCCACTGTCGCCCAAGGAAATCTCGGATTTTGAGTTCGTCCGTCGAACTTGCGGGGTCTGCGGTATTCATCGTGCGAACTAACCCTTCCCGGTGATCTTGTCAGTCCCATAGTGAATACCCTCTTTGGCGCCTTGGCTGAACACCCCCTGGACGACAGTACCTGTCACTATCCCAGCGGCGGTAAACGCCCTTCGCGATCCTCGGCCGTACAACATGATCTTGAACCGGTCGCGACCGGCGTTCCCAGCTTCCGCGGGCCGGCACCAGCCCGGATCGACGCTGCCGGTCCGCGGATCCCGCCGCTACTTCACGGTGAACCCGGCGTCGACCGGAAGGGTCACCCCGGTCACGTACCGGCCGTCGTCGCTGACCAGATACAGGATCGCGTTGCTGATGTCCACCGGTTCGACCAGGCCGACCGGCATGAGGTTCGCGGCCATCGACGCGGCCTGCGGGTTCTCCTCCAGATAGCGGCCGATGACCTCGTTCTCCACCATCGGCGTGGCGACCCCGGTCGGATGCACCGTGTTGACCCGGATCCCGTGCGGGGAAAGCCAATTCGCGAAGCTGCGCATCAGCCCGACGACCCCGTGCTTGGCCGCGGCGTAGCCGTGCACGCCGCCGTTCGCGTCGCCGCCGCGTCCGGACAGGCCCTGCGTCGAGCTGGTCAGCACGATCGCCCCGCCGGCGCCGCGGTCCACCATGTCCTGTGCTGCCACGTAGACGGTGTTCCACACGCCGACGAGGTTCACCCCGATCATGTCGTTGAACGACTGCACCGGGTCGACCTCCTTCGTACCCAGCATGCAGACCGCCGCGTTGCCCAGCACGATGTCGACCGGGCCGAGCGCGGCCACGCCCGCGCGATAGGCCGCGCTGAGCGCGGGGAAGTCGCGCACGTCGGCCTGCTCGGGGTGGATCCGCCGCCCGGTGGCCTGGACCAGCCGCACCGTTTCGTCCATATCGGACTGCCGGGCCATCGGGTAGTCGACCGTGCCGAGGTCGGTCAGCCAGTCGAGGGCGATGATGTCCGCGCCCTCCCGCGCCAGCCGGACCGCGTGGCTGCGGCCCTGTCCGCGTGCGGCCCCGGTGATGAACGCGACCTTGCCCTCCAGCTTGCCCATGCTCTCGTCTCCTTTGGCGAGTCCCATCAATCTACGCAGGTGTAGACTAGATGCTGACCGATACTCTGCATATACTGATGCTCCATCATTTACGAAGGTGTAGATGCGCGCGGCAGGCGTGGGCATCGGGAAGGATCGTCGTGCGGGCTTGGCAGTTCATCGGTTTCGGATGTCAGCGTCCGCCAGGCTCTCCCGCAGGAAAAGCTGTGAAGGGACCCTTCACAGCCCTCTCCGCCGTCCGTGAAGGGGCCCTTCACAGACTTTCGGCGCGAATTCCTCGGCTGCCGCGCAGACTGCGGTGGAATCCGAGCGTGACCGCGCCCAGCAGCAGCCACGGTGCCCGGCCGGCGACGGTGACCAGCGCGACCAGGCTCGGCCGGTCGGTCAGCGATGCCGCGAGCAGGGGCAGCGCCGCGTAACGCAGACCGTCGCCGGTGCCGCTGATGGCAGCGGCGGCGAGCAGCCGATGGAACGCGGCCGGCAGTGGCCCCGTGCGGCTCTGGGCGCCCGATGCCTTCGCGCCGGTCATGCCGCAATACCGGTCACGCGTGCGCCTCTACCTGCGCCGGCACGCTCCCGGTGAGCACGAAACTGTCCCGGATCTCGTACATCATCCGCGCCGTCACCTGGCGGCCGGCAATGCGTTGCTCAGGGTGCGCGGGCCGCATCGCGGACACCGAGTGCCGGGTGTAGGACTCGGTGGTGAGCCGCCGGTAGCCGTGCGAGGAGACCCCCGGGGCGAGCGAGTAATCCGTCCACAGCAGGAACGGGTAACCGTGCTCGGGCGGGATGTCCGGGGAGGCCCAGTCGGCGGGCCCCGGCTCGGCTCGCAGGTCCAGGGCCAGGTCGCCGGCCTGGAGCACCAGCCCGTCCGTCCCGGCTTGCGGGGCGGCGAACACCTTGTGGAAACCCAGCAGATAGCCGCGGATCAGCGAGTGCTCGTTGTCGACGAAAGTGACGACGGGGAACAGGAAATCCTCGCCGCCCCAGTGCACGGGCACCTTGACGATCGTCTCGGCGAACCGGATCGAGTGCTGCGCCGACGTGGTCGACTCGACCTGCGAGGTGGTCACGACGAACCGGCGGGCCACCAGCCGTTCGATCAGGTCCGCCGGGACCCCGGGCCCGGCCAGCGCGCGGAAGTCGACCGGGTCGGGTTCGTCGAACAGCAGGGAACGGCCGGTGCAGGAGAAGACGTTCGGGAATCGGATGGACACGGGGCGGCTCCAGGGTCTCGGATCAGCGAGCGGACGGCCAGTTCACGGCGGTGTAGTCGACCTCGCCGCCGAATCTCCGCTCCGCCTCGCCGAAGCGGGCTCGCACGACGTCGAACAGCTCGTCCGGCCGTGGCATGATCGCCTCGGCGTGACCGAGGTCCTTGCGCATGTGCCGCAGGGCGAAGTCCAGCTCGTCCGGCGCCCCGGGCAGCATCTTGTCCAGCTTGCTGGCGCAGACCAGGGCCATCCACCCGTCACTGGCGATGATCCGCTGGGCGACCGGGAAATCCGGGCCGAGCAGCTCCTCCAGCGGCGGCACGAACGAACTCAGCGTGGCCAACATCGTGGCGCCCCAGGCGTTGTAGAGCAGCTTGAACCGGGTCGGATGTCCCGGCTCGCGGAAGTCGTACCGGGTGCGGACGAACAGCTTCAGCACCTGGTCGATACGCTCGTCGGAGCCGCTCGCGTGCACGAACGCCGAGAGCGTGCCCGATTCCGCGCCGCTGCGGCTCCCGGTGACCGGGCACTCCACGCTGACGCCGCCGGAGGACCGGATCAGTTCGTGCCACCACAGCACCTGGGCCAGGCCCAGCGTGGTCAGCTCGATACAGACCGCGCCCGCGGCCACGGCCGCGCCGATCGGCTCCAGCGACCAGAATTCCCGGCTCCGGTCGTCGTTCTCGAAACACCCCACGATGACATCCGGGCGCAGCGTGGACAGGCCGTCCTCGGACACGCAGCGCACGTCCGGTACGGGGGAGTGGGCGGCATGCCTGCTGTGCAGCGCGACGGTGTGCCCGGGGTGACCGGCCAGGTGCGCCAGAATTCCCCGGGTCATCACGCCGAGCCCGCTCACCAGTACCGTCGTATCCCTCACCGGACGCCGTCGTCCCCGGCGACGGCGCCGAGGATCTGGTCCTTCAGATCACCGGCCACGACCATGTTCTTGTACACCAGCGCACTGTCCGGAATGGACACTCCGAGCTCGTCCTCGATGGTGGTGATGAGCTCGACCACGCCGATCGAATCGATGCCGAGGTCGTCGAGGATCCGGGAATCCCGGCGGATTTCCACGCTGCCGTCCACGTCCGCGGCCGCGCGCATCTTCAGGTCGATGAAATCGGCGAGTTCCTGCCGTTGCACGATCGGTGCTCCTTTCCGTTGGCCGCCGGCGCCTCAGACGGCGGGGAAGTAACGAATCTGCGACCACTGGTCGATGTTCGCGAGGATCGCGTCGTCGGTCACCTGCCGCACGTGGTCGAAGAACCGTTCGCAGGTGTCCATCGGGGGATCCAGCCGCTCGTAGTGGAACGCCACGTTGTCCGGCCCGTCCAGCCGGGAGTAGGCGAGGAAGACCGGCAGCTGGTACTTCCGCACCATCAGATAAGGGAAAATCGACACCTGCCGGTCCAGGCCGAGCAGCCGGAACCCGACGGAATTGCGGCCCGCGGTGGATCCCACGACGGTGTCCGGCGGCCAGATGATCCCGTATCCCTCCTTGATCGCCGACTCCTGCAGGCGGGCACCCAGCAGGCTGGGGGTCGGGATGATCCGCAACCCGGCCGAATCCGGGAAGGTGACCGGCCGGGCGATGCGCGCGAGCGCCACCAGCGGCGCGAAACCCTGGTCCCGGAACATCGGGAGGGTCACCCGTTCCCCCAGGAACGCCAGGTGCGCGGCCGGCGCGAACGCCGGTCCGATGTGCGGGGAGATGAACAGCTTCGGCCCGGGGATCGCGCACACTTCGGCGGCCGGGCCGACCGGTGGTTCCGCGATCACCTCCTGCCGCACCAGAGTGCGCGCCAGCGCGGGCATATGCTGCTGCAGCAGCGCGGTGATCGACTCGGAGAAGGCGTCCGGACCGCCGGCGCGGCCCACGGCCTCGGCGAGTTCGGAGGTCAGCGGGGCGTCCGCGGCCAGCACGTAGCGACGGTCGCGGGTGCGCTCCCAGATCTCGTTCAGGCTGTCCTCGATCAGCTGTTCCCGGTCCGGCCAGGACAGCTGCCCGAGATCCGGATCCCCGGGACCGCGCCCGAAGGTCACGTCCACCGCGGGCGGAAGATCTCCGGCCAGGCCGTCCAGCGAGGCCCGGGCCAGCTCGGTGAGTGTGTAGTGAACGTTCACAGTCCTCTTCCTTCCGGGCGTGCGGCCGGGCGGTGCCGGGCCATCGGCGTCACGTGGTCAACTCCCGGCCAGCCGGCGCACGGCTTCCCGGATCAGGTTCCGGTCCGTGGCAAGGGACATCCGCGCCCATCGCCGGCCTTCGGCCCCGAATTTGCGGCCGGACATCAGCCGCACGCCGCAGGTCCGTTCCAGCCGCTCGGCCGCGTCCTCGGTGAACGACCGGCCGCCGAGATCGAGCCAGAGGAAGTAGGTCGCCTCGGGCCGCCGGACGGCGATGCCGCTGCCGGCCGCGGTCAACCCGGCCACGGCGAAGTCCCGGTTCACTCGCAACCGCACCAAGGTTTGCCGCAGCCACCTGCTGTCGGTTCCGTACGCGGCCCGCAATGCGGCCTGCTGCACGGTTTTGGGCATGGTCATCCGGGCACCGATCCGGCCGGGCGAATCCCGCCAGCGGCCGTCCCTGGCGAACAGGGCGAACGCGACGCCGAGACCCGACATGTTGTGCGACTTCGTCGGCCCCGACAAGGTGAGCGTGCGTGCCCGCGCGTCTTCGCCGAGGGAGGCGAGCGGGATGTGCCTTCCGGTGAGCACCAATCGACCGTGAAGTTCGTTGGACACCACCAGAATGTTCCACTTCGCGGCGAGCCCGGCCAGGTGGCGCAGCGCGCCGGCACCGAAGGTGCGGCCGGTCGGATTGTGCGGGTTGCACACGTAGATGACCCTGGTCCGGCCGGACACCACGCGGTCCAGCAGCGACCAGGCACCGTCGAGATAACCGTGGATGTCCACGGGGACGGGCACGCCGCCCGCGCCGGTGATGCTCCGCGGGATGTGCTCGTAGCTCGGCGCGAAGTAGACCGCTTCGTCGCCGGGCGTCAGCACATCGTTGAGCAGCAGGTACGAGGCTGCCACACAGCTGGAGACGAGCCAGAATTCGGCCGGATCGACGAGCATCGCGTAGGCCTGGCGGTAGAACGCGGCCAGCACTTCGGCGGTCCCGTTGGCGGTGTAGTGCGGCGGGTACACCAGCGGCTCGCGCACAGCGCGGCGGACGGCCGCCCTGATCACGGGGTCGAGCGGGAAGTCCATGTCCGCGATGTCGACCGGAATGACGGCTGGAGCTGCGCCCCGCCATTTCGCGGACAGCGCCCGCCGTCCGCGCAGTGCCCGCGGGACGCGGACCGGTCCGTCCCGGACTTCGCCCGGGGCGAGGTCGTCGACTTTCACCGTCATGTCCGGGTCACCAGTCCAGCGCGAGCGTGATGTCCGCGCGGGGCAGCCGGCAGGCTTCCCGCCCGGTGAGGCTGTTGAGGATGACCGCGCTGCGCCACGCGGCGAGGCTCAGGTTCGGGTCGGCGATGCCGTGGCTGCCCTGTGCGGCGTTTTGCACGTAGATCCGGTTGCCCGCCGGGCCGTCCCAGCTCAGGCTGTAGTCCTCGTCGACGTGGTAGACCCCGTCGGTGATCGGCAGCCGCTCCAGCAGCGGGGACAGGAAATCCGGTACCTCGGGGCGGAATCCGGTGGCGAGGATGACGTGGTCGGCCTCGAATTCATGCCAGGTGTCCGCGGTACGGTCCCGCACCGCCGCCCGGTAGCGGCCGGTGCCGGTCGTGGTGAGCCGGACGAGTTCGCAGTGCGGGTGCAGCCCGTGCCGGATCGGCTGCTCGTCGAGGTAGTCGAGTTCGTAGAGCCTGCGGTAGATCTCGCCGAGCAGGTGACCGGAGATCCCGGTCTGGGCCGGTCGCTGCCGGCGCAGCAGTGCCCGGCGCCGATCCACCGGCAGCTCCCGGAAATGCTCGACGTAGTGCGGGTGGGCCCATTCGGTGGAGAACGGCGACTCGTCCAGCGGTGTCAGGCCGTCCCCTCCGGTGATCCAGGTCAGGCCACGCGGGCGCCCGGCCCGTCCGGACAGCACCTCCAGCGCCACCTCGCCCGCGCTCTGCCCGCCACCGACAAGCAGCACTTCCTGGCCCGCCAGGCTCGCCACCTCCTGATGGAACCGGGCGGCGTGGGTCACCCGGCCACCGCGTACCTCGCGCGCACACGGCGGCAGGTACGGCCGCTGGCCGACGCCGAGCACCAGATCCTTTACGCGCCACCGTGATTGGCTGGAATGGACGAGGAAGCCGGTCCCGTCGTGCTCGACGCTCTTCACGTGCTGGTTCAGGTGCACGCCGAGTTCGGCGGCCGCCCAACGGAAGTACTGGTCGAACTCCTTGCGGCTGACCGTGCCGCCGCTGGAGATCAGGTGCCGGTACAGCCTGCCCTGTTCGCTCAGGAAGTTCAGGAAGCTGTACCGGCTGCGCGGATCCACCAGGCTGACCAGGTCCTTGACCCCGCTGACCTGCAACCGCGAGCCGTCCAGCAGCAGACCGGGATGCCAGCTGACCGAATCACGCGACTCCACGACGCTGATCTCCGGCCGAGCCAGCGGCGCGCCGAGCGCGGCGAGGCTCAGGTTGGCGGGACCGGCCCCGATCGCGAGCACCTCGGCCTGTCGTTCGTAGGTCATCTGGTGTCGGCCCCTCCCTCGTCGCGGTCGTCGGCGTCACTGGAACTCGGCGTAGCCGGGCAGCACGGACCGGCCGTTGTTGTGGTGCTTCAGCGATTCGTAGTACTCGCCGCGTACCAGCGCGAGTGACTCGCGCAGCGCGGCCCCCTCACCGCCTGGCAACGTGGTGTGGCCGCTGCTCCGGCACACTTCGCCGAACGCCGGCGGCACCGCCGAAACGGCTGTGCGGTCCCGGGTTCCGGTTGCCACGGCCAGCAGCAGCACACCGAACTGGAACGTGTTCATCCGGTGCGGCGACCGGACCGCCAGCTCGCGCAAGGCCTGTACCACCTCGGCGTCGGTTTCGAGGTGCAGCAGCGCTTTCAGCGCGGCCAGCGACATGCCGACCTCGCTGCCGGCCGGCGTCGGGTGCTCGCCCAGCTCGCGTGCCCGGACCAGCCCGGCGCGCTCCGCGGCGTCCGCCACCCGGTCCAGCCCGGCCCCGCCGCACCGGACGATGTCGGCGTAGCACAGCGCTTCGCCGCCGCGCTGCGTGAGCAGGCAGCGCAGGCTTTCCAGGCGCAGCTTGAGCCGGTGGACTGCGCGTTCGGTCCGGAACAGGTACCAGGTACTGGTGTCGGCCGGTGTCATCAACGCCAGACCTGCTTGGTGCGCAAGCACTTCCAGGCGTTGGCGCAGGCCGATCCGCGGTGGCGCGTCCGGGCGGTGAACCTCGAACGAGTACACCAGTGGGTACCGCAGACCGTGCCACAAATCCAGGCCGTGTAACGACGCGGCCCGCGGCAGATCTTCCGCCCGGACGAACAACGTCAGCACCTGCAGCCCCGGGTAGCGGCAATGCAGATGGTCGTCCAGCCCGCGCGCCGGATGCGCCGCGGGGAGATCCTCGGGAGTCACCACGATCAGGTCGAGATCCGACGCCAGCCGCGGACCGTTCGCGCCCGGCCGGACCGATGGTTCACCGCGTGCGAGCGAGCCGCCCAGGTACAGATTGACGTTGCCGACGCGATGCTGCGCGAAATACTCGCGGATCGTGGTTACGTACTCCTGGATCTCTTCGTCGACCCGTTCCCGCGCGGCGGCGGGAACACAGAGGCTTGCCCCGAACCAGGTCCGCGGCAGCTGACCGAGGCTGGTCGAATCCGCTGTACTGCTGCTCAACGCCACCTCCATCCGAACCCCGGAATGCCGCGGTGTCCTACGCCACCGCGTACAGGCACCACACCATCGTCGGAGTGAACTCCTCCAGCACCGACAGCCCGGACAGGCCGTTCACCACGTCGATCGAGGCGATGCATCCCGCGGTCTCACCCGCCGCCGCGGCTTGCGCGGCCAGCGGCTTGGCCCGCACGAACGACAACGCCGCACCAGGCGCGTAGAGGTGCGCGAACGCCAGCGTCGACGGGTGGATGGTCAGGGTGGCGGGTGGCCCGTTCCCCGGCCCGAGGCGGCTGTTGACCGCCAGGCACATCGTCTTGGTTTCCTGCTCCCACAACGCGACCATGCGCAGTCTGCCCAGGAAGCCGAAGTGCAGATCGGCCCAGGTTTCGGCGACCCCGTCGGCGTCGCGGTGCACGTACCCGGCCGGGACCAGCGCGCAGCCGCCGTCGCGGCAGGTCGCCGCCATCGCCTCCCGGAACGTGCCCGCCAGCCGGACGTCGGGGAACAGCGACGAGGCCAGTGATTCCGCGTCCGTGCCGGCCGGGCCGAGCGTCGTCACCGGCGCCTGCCGATAGCGCTCCGGCACCGGTATGCCGAGGCGGACGCTTGATTCTGCAATGGGCATGCTCATCCCCTCGCCAGGACCGGTCCGGCGGATCGGTCTTCCTCCGAAGCCAGGCCGGACAGCCGGAGCTGCGAGACGGCGATCCGGTGCGGTTGCGCGAACAGCCGGATCACCGCGCACCGGCGGATGGCTTCCTGGACGATCGTGCGGAGCGCCGCTTCAGCCGGCTCGCTTTCCGCCGATAGCACGGACACGGTGCACCGGACGTCCTGCAGGGGGATCGGCGCCGCCGGATCGGCCTGCAGCAGTCCTCGCACGTCCACCCGCGCGTCCGCGCGTACCCGCCAGGTCAGCGGGGGTACGCCCGCCTGATCGGCCAGCGCGTTGGCCAGGTCGGCGGCCATTCCCATCAGCAGGTACTCCTGCGGGTTCGGCCCCCAGTCCACGCCGGCCAGCTGTTTCGGCTGGTCGACCCGCAGCACGTCGGCGGAATCGCGGGCGCCCTCGGATACGAACTGCGTTCCGCTGATCCACCGCAACCGGCGCATCGCGGTCTCCTCGGCGCTGAACTCCGCGGCGCTGAACTGCAAGGCAGCCCGCGGAAACCGCACCGTGACGGGGATGGCCTCGACGACGGTCCGGTGGTTCGGGCTGTAGGTCTCCACCTGGGTGATCAGCTCCCGCACCAGCTCCGGGGAGGCGTCCGATTCGATGTCCAGGGCGTAGCCGACGCCGTCCCCGTGCTCGATGCCGAGGCGGACCGTCTCGAACTCGACGCCGCGTGCGCTGCCGCCGCCGATCAGGGTTTTCAAGGTGCAGGAACCGATTCCGGTGAGGGCCAGCTCCATCGGCGTGGGTTCCCCGGTCGGCACCACGACGCCCGGCGGCGCCACCGGCCGCTCGAACCGGCGGGCCGATTTGACGGTGCCGAGGATCGCCGGCCGGACCCGGGCCGTCAGCCCCCTGGTCGGAGAGCACTCCGCTTCGGCCCCATAGCGGTAGTGCGCCTCGGCCGGGTCGGTCCGCGTTTCGTGCACCACCTCGCTGAAACTGGCTGTGTTGAAGCTGTTGCGCATTTCTCACGCTCCGTCCGGCGAGCCGAGTGCCTGGGCCAGATCGCGGATCAGGTCGCCCGCGTTCTCGATACCGGCCGAGAAGCGGATCAATCCGGGATTGATGCCGATCGCGCTGCGCTGCCGGGCGGTGAGTGAACTGTGTGAGGTATTGAACGGCATGCTGACCAGTGATTCCACGCCACCCAGACTGGTCGCGACGTACGGGATCTCCAGCCTTCCCATGACGGCCAAAGCGGCCGCGTCGCCACCGGCCACCTCGAAGCTGACCATTCCGCCGAACCCGGGATAGCCGGAAAGATCGATCGGCGGCCGGGGCACGGTTCCGCAGGTGGGGTGGAGTACCCGGTGCACCGCGGGATGCCCGCTGAGAAAACGGGCCACCTTCTCGGCATTGCGATTCTGCGCGGCTATCCGGATGGCCAGCGTTTTCAGCCCGCGTTCCAGCAGGAAACAGGAGAAGGGCTCCAACGTCCCGCCGAACCGCATCGTCTGGCTCCAGATGCGGTCCAGGAATTTCCGCGGGCCCGCGATCGCGCCGGCGGTGAGATCGCTGTGCCCGCTGAGATACTTCGTCGCGCTGTGCACCACGACCGTCGCCCCGTGCTCCAGCGGCCGGGCATTCACCGGGGACAGGAACGTATTGTCGACGACCAGCAGGGCGTCGGCGTCGGCCACCAGCTTCGCCAGCGCGGGCAGATCGATCATCTTGAGCAGTGGATTGGTCAGGGTCTCGAAGAACAGCAGCTGCGTTTCCGGGCGGATGGCCGCGGCGACCGACGCCAGGTCGGTCGGGTCGACGAAACTGACCTCGCGCCCGGCCGAGGGCATGTCCTCGCGCAGCAGGTTGTAGGTGCCGCCGTAGACATCGTGCGCGGAGATGATGTGGCTGCCCGCATTGGTCAGGCCGTAGACGGTGGCGGCGATCGCGCTCATACCCGAGGAGGTGACGACCGCGCTCTCCGCGTTCTCCAGCGTGGCGATCTTTTCCTGGACCGCCCACTGGCTGGGGTTGCCGTAGCGGGTGTAGATCGGGACATCGCGAAAGGAGCCGTCGTCGAATGCCTGATAGCTCAGCTCGTCGAGCAGGAACGTACTGGTCTGGAAAATGGGCGTGCCGACACTGCCGGTGACCGGGTCCTCATAGGTTCCCGCGTGCACGGCCAGCGTTTCCGGAGAAAGTGTGCGCGACATCAGGCGATTCTGCTCGGTGACCGGACCGCGGCTGCGCTTGCGTTCGAGTTCGTCGAACCACTTCGTTTCGCCGCCCGTTTTGTCGAACCCCAAGGCGACACGTTTGTTACCGGGCAACGATTCCCCCTTGTGCATCCGGATGATTGTGCATCCGGATAGCCTGCGAAGATGCGTTTTACGAATAGTGCCACACTTGGCGAAGCTGTCAACCGGCGCCGGATATGCCCACTCGATCGGCTCAGGACAGCGGGTGGTTTCTCCGGATCGTCGTAAATCGTCGGCAATGCCTCGGACGAGCCACTCTGCCGTCCCGGCAGGTGACCTGAGCGCGGGCGTGACAGCCCGAATTGCCAGACGATTCCATCGGCCGAGGGATGGGATAGGGCCACGATTACCCGAAAGGGGCGCGGGCCGTCGCCGCTCGTGGTTTCGCCGCCGTAGGGCAGGCCCGCTACGGTGTCCCGATGCAGGAAGCGAATACCTTCGACCAGGGCATGGCCGGTTGGCAGCAGTGGCAGGAGAGCCCGTGGGGGCGGCTGCGGTACGCGCTGGCCGCGGCGAATCTGCGGCGTCACCTCGGCCCCGCCCCGCTGGATGTGCTCGACGTCGGCGGCGGTGACGGTGGCGATGCCGTGGCTCTCGCCATAGCCGGTCACCGGGTACGGATCGTGGACAACTCGGCGGAGATGCTGACCGCCGCGCAGCAGCGCGCCGAGGCGGCCGGCGTCGGCGACCGGGTGACGTGCGTGCAGTCGGACCTTCTGCGGATGTCCGCCGAAACAGCTGATGTCGTGTTGTGTCATAACGTGCTGCAGTACGTCTCTTCCGTCCAGGAAGCCCTCGAGGCAGCGGTCCGGCCACTCCGGCCAGGCGGCCTCCTGTCGGTCATGGCGATCAACAAACATTCGGTTCCACTGGTGACCGCGGTCCGCAAACTCGATCCGGCCGCCGCACTCGCCGCCCTCGACAGCGACCAGCTCGAAACCGCCACCTTCGGGACCGTCGTCACCCTGTTCACCGCCGCCGACCTCGCCGCTGCGATGTCCGAGGTGAACTGCCCACCCACCGCGCATTACGGAATCCGCAACGTCTGCGATTACATCGCCGACGACGACCGTAAGAAGGATCCGGTCTTTTACGCGGATCTGGAACGCTTGGAGCTGGCGCTGAGCGATCGCGATCCGTACCGGCAGATGGCCCGTCTGTGCCAGCTCGTCGGTACTCGCTTTTGAGTGGGCACGCCGGCTGACTCAAACAATTTCGCAACTTGGAAGGTCTTATCCATAAACAAAAGACCCAGTGTTCCCTCAGGGTCCCGGCAAAGTCGGTCGAGGACTCTTGATCAGCAGAGAGTGAGCCGTGGCTGCCGCGTCATCATCGACGGCGCCTGCCATCTCGATCTATTGCGCCCGGCAACGGACGATGCGGAGGTATTCGAGACGCGACCACCTCGCGCTGTGTGCCGGACCTGTCTCGGGTCTGTGAAGGGGCCCTTCACGGACTCTGAGTCTGTGAAGGGCCCCTTCACAGACCTTCACGGACCTCCGCCGTCTGCGCAGGGTCCCTCACAGACTTTGCCGACACCCTGAGTGTTACCTCATGGACCCGCTCCGTCCGCCAGTAGTCATCGATATTTTTCAACCGCTTTTCGTGTGATCACCCTCCCGGATCAATCTTGGGTGACTCTGTGACAATCCGGTACCTGCTTGACATCATGTGCCGCTCAGCACACGCTGTTCGCATTGGTCTGCACCAAAATGGGTCCGTGCCAGGCCCGGTGACGGTGGTCGGCCCTGGCCGAGGCGGGAGGGCGGAGCAGTGCGGCGTAGCAGGACGTGGGCTTGGCTCACGGCGGCGATCGGCGTGGTCGTGGTGGTGCTCGCCGCCGGGTGCGGGCCGGGGGGCGCCGGTGGCCGGACGCTGACGGTCTGGCTGATGAGCGGCCCGGTGCCCGACGACACGGTCAACGCGATCGGCAAGGACTTCGAAGCCGCCCATCCCGGCGTCAAGGTCGACTATCAGGTTCAGCAATGGGACGGCATCGGGCAGAAACTGACCACCGCCCTGACCCGCGGCAGCGGCGGCCCGGACATCATCGAGCTGGGCACCACCCAGGACGCGCAGTACACCTCCCAAGGCGCGCTGCAGGACCTCACGGGCTCGGTCGGCGAGTTCAACGGCCCGCAATGGCTGCCCACGCTCAAGGAATCCGGCGCCTACGGCGGCAAGCAGTACGGGGTGCCGTTCTACGCGGCCAGCCGGGTCGTCGTCTACCGCACCGACCTGTTCCGGCAGGCGGGCATCACCGCGCCGCCCGCGTCCGCCGGCGAATGGCTGGCCGATCTGGCCAGGCTCAAAGCGCTGCCGGGCGTGGACCCGCTGTATCTGCCCGGCCAGAACTGGTACGCGCTGCTGTCGTTCATCTGGGATCACGGCGGGGATCTCGCCCACCACGAAGGCGGGACCTGGCGGTCCACTTTGAACACTCCGGAAGCCAAGGCCGGCTTCGCTTTCTACAAGCAGCTGGTCGACACCTCCGGGACCACCGCGGCCAAGGACACCGACGAGGCCACCCCGCAGCAGTCGGACGTGATCGCCAAGGGGGACACCGCCAGTTTCATCGGCTTCGGTTCCGATCTGGCCGAGGTGATCGCGTCGAACCCGTCGCTGAAGGACAAGTTCAGCGCCTTCCCGATTCCGTCGCGCGCGGCCGGCAAGACCGCACCGGTGCTGGAGGCCGGGTCCATCCTGGCCATCCCGGCCAACAGCAAGAACGCGGACCTGGCCAAGGACTGGCTGAAGATCGAGACCAGCGCCAAGTACCAGGCACAGCTGGCCGCCACGGACTCGGTGCCCGGCACCTCCACCGACACCACCGCGTTGCAGGCCACCCCGGTGGGCCGGGCGATGGTGGCCGCGTCGAAGGACGGCAAGGTCACCCCGGTCACGCCCCGATGGACGGCCGTCGAGGCCGACAACCCGTTGAAATCGGCACTGACCGCGTACCTGACCGGGAAGAAGAGCCTGGATCAGGCCGTGTCGGACGCGGATTCCGCGATCACCAAGACGTTGACGAGTTCGAGCTGAGCGGATGACGGCGACTACGGACACCGGCGTGGGGATCACCCCGTCGGCAACGCGTCCCCACGTGCCATGGCGGCGGAGGCTTCCTTACCTGCTCCTGCTGCCCGCGACGGTGACGGTGCTGGCGCTGGTGGGATACCCGGTGCTGTCGGCGGTGCTGACCAGCTTCCGGCAATCGGATCTCGCGCAGCTGGTCAGCGGCGAGACGGTCTGGAACGGCCTGGACAACTACACCGCGGTTCTGTCCGACCCGGCATTCTGGCAGAGCACGGTGCGTACCCTGCTGTTCACCGCGGCGTGCGTGTCCACCAGCGTGCTCGGCGGGTTGCTCGTCGCGTTGCTGATGCGACACGTGCATCGCGTGGTGCGCGGTGTGCTGCAAGTGAGCCTGGTACTGGCCTGGGCGATGCCGATGCTGGCGGCGACCACGGTGTTCCAGTGGATGTTCGACCAGAACTACGGGATCCTCAACAAGACGTTGGTGCAGCTGGGTTTTCCGTCGTTCGCCGGGTACTCCTGGTTCTCCACCGGGTTGTCGACGATGGCCGTGATCATGGTCCTGATCGCCTGGCAGAGCATTCCGTTCGTGGCGTTCACCCTGTACGCGGGCATCCTCGGTGTGCCGGGTGAGCTGTACGAGGCGGCGAGCCTGGACGGGGCGAGCAGCTGGCAGGCGTTCCGCTCGGTGACGTGGACGGCCTTGCGCCCGCTGGTCAACGTGGTGACGTTCCTGTCGTTGTTGTGGGATTTCAAGGTGTTCACGCAGGTGTGGGCGATCCGGCAGGGCGGCCCGGACGGCGGGAGCACGACGTTGCCGGTGCTGCAGTTCATCAAGGGCATCGCCACCAGCCATTTCGGCATCGCCGCCGCGGTGAGCGTGCTCATGACGCTGATGCTGGTCGCGATCACCTGGCAGAACCTGCGGTTGATGCTGCGTGCCGAGGAGGCGGAGTGATGCCGCGTGCCGGTGTCAAGAAGGTCGTCGTGTCCGCGGTGGGTGTGCTGGCCGCGGCGTTCTTCGCCTTCCCGACCTACTGGATGATCAGCACGGCCCTGAAGCCGAGCGACCAGTTGTTGTCCGACAGCTACGATCTGGTGCCGTTCGGGGTGACGTTCCGGCATTTCCTGGACGGCATCGGCAAAGCCGGATTCACCACGGCGCTGGGCAACAGCGTGATCGCCGCGCTGGGTGCGGTGGCCTGCGCGCTGGTGGCCGGGCTGCTGGCGGCGGTACCGCTGGCGCGCATGCGTTTCCGTGGCCGTAAGGGTTTCGTGCTGCTGGTGCTGGTCGCGCAGATGGCGCCGTTCGAGGCGCTGCTGATCCCGATGTACCTGCTGATGCGGGACTTGGACCTGCTCGACCGCCTGCCCGGGTTGATCCTGGTCTACTTCGGCGCGACCCTGCCGTTCACCGCGTGGACGTTGCGTGGCTTCATCCGGGGCATCCCGGCGGACCTGGAGGAGGCCGCCATGGTGGACGGTTGCGGACGGTGGTCGGCGTTTCGCCGGGTGACCCTGCCGCTGCTGGGGCCGGGCCTGGTGGCGACTTCGGTGTTCGGCTTCATCACGGCGTGGAACGAGTTCCTGTACGCGCTGACGTTCATGCAGAGCGAGGACAAGTTCACCCTGCCGGTGTGGCTGTCGGGCTTCCACACCCAGTTCGGCACGGACTGGGGCGGGACGATGGCGGCGTCGACGGTGTTCACGTTGCCGGTGCTGATCTTTTTCCTGGTGGTACAGCGCAATCTCGTCGCCGGCCTGACCGCCGGAGCCGTGAAAGGCTGAAGTCCGTGAAGGGTCCCTTCACGGACTCAAAGGCTGTGAAGGGTCCCCTCACGGACTCAAAGGCTGTGAAGGGTCCCTTCACGGCGCCGCCGGCTTACCCGATTGCCATATTGCCGGGGGTGGCGGGAATTGACTAGGTTGATCATGGGAAACGGCGGGGATTTGAAAGGGCGGGTACATGCGGACGGAAAGTATTTCCCGGGTGGCGCGTCCGGTGCGAGCCTGTTTGTCGGGTGAGGACTTGGACTGGCTGGGTGGACGGTCGGTGTGCGTCGCCCTCGATCTGTGTACCACGGTGGAATTGGCCGAGAGCGGTGGGAACACCGAATGGTCGGCCGAGATCTGGACCTTCCTGAAGGAACGGATTCCGGCGCTGCCGCCGGAGCCGCCACCGGTGCGGGTGACCAGCCGCGCTCCGCTCGCCAGCGGGCTTTCCTCGTCCACCGCCCTGATCCTCGGCCTGTTCGCAGTGTTCGTCCCTGCCGCGTCGGGGATCTCTCGGGACCAGGTGATCCAATGGGCCTATGAGTTCGAATTCGCCATCTGCAACGGCGGTGGCATGGATCATCTCGCGATCGCCTTGGGCGGCGTCACCCTGTTTCACGGCCGCCCGGCCGGTCTGCCCGAGGTGGGCGGCCGGATCGGTCTTCCGGCGGAATGGTCGGTCGTCGTCATCGACTCGGGGACGCCGAAATCGACGCCGGATCACATCAGGTCGGTGCGCGCGCAATGCGCCGCCGGAGATCCGGTGCTCGCCGAATACCTCGCGCGTTCGGATGACGCCTCCGGCGTCGTGTGGAAAGGAATCCAGGAAGAGGATCTAGAAATGGTGAGTACCGGTATGGCCGCCGCGCACGAGGCGATGCGTGACTGTCAGCAGATGTCCACGCCACTGCTCGAACAGTTGCGGGTGCGCGCGTACCAGACCGCCGGGATGACATTGAAGGTCAGCGGCGCGGGTGGGGGAGGGGCGCTGGTGGGCGTGTGCGCGACCGCCGACGTGCCCGCGCTCACCAGCGCACTACGTGCCGCCTATCAGCAGAGTTACCCCGGCGTTCAGGTGCTGGTGGCCGCGCCGGCGCCCTCGCTTTCATAGGCCAGCCATTGCGCGAAATGGTGCAGCCGGTAACGGAACTCCGCCTTCCACCGCGGCGACGCGAGCACCGGCGTGGCCGGTGGTGGACAGGCTCGCTCATCGTGAATGGGCACCGGCCGGACGACCTGCGCGATGATCTCGGCCAATTCGGGGACGGAGATCTCGGGTGACTCGATGCCACCCGCCCCATGGCCGTCCACGGCGCTGCTGACGGCCTCGGCAAGGTCCCAGACATGCCGTGGCCGCAGCACTGCGGGGGCGCCGTCCGGAATGCGCATGGGCTTGCCCCGCAACGAGGCCCACACCAGCTTCCCGATCACCGAATCCGCCGGGCACCCGGGCCCGTAGAGTTCCCGGTCATCCAGCCGCAGCCGCCCGCCCGCATGGCGCACGACGACGGTGTCCCGTTCGTCCACTGTGGAGGCGGTCACCGGGTGTCCACGGTCGGTCAGTGCCTGCACGAGATGCTCGCCGAGGGTGCTTTCCGCGCCCTCCACGGTGATCTCCGGTTTGGTCCGCCGGGGGAGCAGCTCCGCTTCGTGGCCCGCGAGCAGGCCGCGCTCGGCCACTCCGGCGAGCTGATCCTGTACCTCACGGATCACCTGCGGGGGCGTACTGTTGCTGATTCCCCCGGCCCCGATGGTGCGCAGAGCCTCAGCCGCCACCCCGCGATCGACCTCGCCGTTCGCGTCTCTGGTCAGGACCCCCAGCGCGTAGGCGGTCAGCCAGGTTCCTTGCACGGCAACGGGATCCAGGCCACGCACCCGAGGAGCGGTCAGCTGCCGCGCGCCCAGACCCGACAGGTACGGTTCGGTCTCCAGGTGCAGCCAGCGAGGCGGGTCGGCGTGCGGCACCCGGACCACGCACTGGGCCACACCGTTCTTGAAGAACGGCACCGCAGGCAGGGCGTCGAGCCGTCGGTCCTCCTGCCCGGGACGGTCGTGCGGCCGGTAACACGCGGAGCGGCGCGGTCCACGGAACGCGTTTCCGGCGATGCTGGGTGGGTCGTCGTGTTCCGCGAGGTTCGGCACGCTGACGAAGCAGGGCACCCCGGCCGCCCGGAGGTACTGGTGCATCAGGATGTCCTCGGGCCAGGCGTCCCACCGCTGCCGGACGTAGCCGACGTACCCGGCGGCGACCGCGCTAGGCAGAATGAGCGCCGCGCACGGAGTGTATTCATTGACCGCGCGTACCCAGCGCACGCCGGCCAACGCACCCAGCCGGACCGCGCCGCCGTTGCGCGAGTCCCAGAGCGAGAACAGAGCCAGCGCGGCGCCGGGCATCGCCGCGATCGCTGCCCTGGCCCGGTCGAACAGGCCCGGCGCAAGGAGCATGTCGTCCTGCACGACGAGGTGATGCGTCGAGCCGGCGGGGATCGACTCGCAGGCCGCCACCATGGTCCGCACGGCGGTCGGCGGCCCGGTCGGCTCCGGATCCGTGACCACGGTGAGCGCACCGGGCGGGGCCTGCGCAGCGGTCCGGATAGCCGCCTCACCCCGCGAAGGATGAGTCAGCACCGAACCGCTGAGCACGAACCGGTCGGTCACGCCAGCCCCGACCAGGACGCCCACTCCGCGACCTGGGCCATGCCCTCGGCCAAGCCGAATCGCGGGCGGAAGCCCAGCGTTGCCAGACGGCTGGTGTCCACTGTGGTCGGGCTGGCGTAGAACTTCCGATCGGCCTCCGGCCACGCCGCGTTGTCCGGGAGGTAATGCCGGGGCAGGCGCAGCATGTCCCGGTAGTAGTCGTAGAAGGTGCCCCACGCCACGGATTCCGGTCCGGAGAGCAGCAGCCTCCGGCCGTTCACCCCATCCGCCTCGGCGAGGAAGACGACCGCTTCCGCGACATCGTGCACATGCACCGCATTGCACACACCGCCTGCTTCGCTGGGCAGGCACGAGTTGTCCTCGGGCAGCTTGCGCAGCGGCCGGACAGTCCATAGTGGACCACCCGGGCCATACACCACGGTCGGTTGCACGCAGACGACTTCCATCGGGTCGTCGGTCGCCTGGAGCACTGCCTGCTCGGCGGCGAGCTTTTGGTGCGCATAGGACAGATCGTCCGGCTCGGCGGCGACCAGGGCGGAATCCTCGGTGAGAACCGGTCCGGCCGCCGGATCGTAGACGCTCATGCTGCTCACGTGCACCAGGCGGCGCACACTGGCCTTCCGCGCAGCGGCCACGACGGCCTTGGTGCCGTCCACACTGACCGCCCAGCGGCGCGCCCGGTCGCTGTCGCTGCCGTAGACCGTGTGCACGACGGTATCGCAGCCTTGAACCGCGTCGGCCAGCTCTGTCGCCTCCAGGATGTCCGGACGCACGAACTCCACGCGTTCACTGTCCCAATGCGCCAGCCTGGCCCATTTCGGCAGCGACCGTCCTAACGCGACAACAGTGGTCTTCTCGTCCCGCAGCAGCAGGTCCACCACCTGCGCGCCGATGAATCCGGTCGCACCCGTCACCGCGACCCGCCGCGAGCCCCGTGACGCGATCCTTCGCGAGGTCTGCCACGGACGGGGCAGGCTCGACACCCGTTCTGCCTGGCAGCGATGGGCAAGCTCGACGCCCATCTCGGCCTCGGCCAGCGTCGCGACCGCAGTGTCCTCCCCGCGCAGCGCCCGGTCGAACTCGACGAGCTGCCGATGGAACAGCCCGTCGCGGGTGAGCTGGGATGGCCCGAGCGCCGGAACCGCGCCCTCGTCGGTGATGGCGCCATCGGCATCGCGTGCGACGTAATCCGCCGTCCGTACGGTGCCCACGCTCACCGACGCGGCAGAGCCCTCGATGGTGATCTGGTTCTCCACCCGGCGCAACCAGCTCAGCTCGATGTCGATGTCGACCCCGCCGGCCCGCAATTCCAGCCGTACCTCGGTGTCCACACCTCCGGCGCGATTGTCGGTGCAGCGCACCAGCTCGATCTGCGTGCCGAACCAGTGCGTGAGCAGATCGGCCACATGCGGGCTCAGGTCGGTCAGCACCCCGCCGCCGGCCTTGGCATCGAAGGTGAACGGGCTCAGCACCGGCCAGCCGTACTCCGCACCTTCGCGCCAGCGCACCCGGCGTACCGTGCCGAACCAGCCGGACTCCAGCTTCTGCTTGATCCAGTAGGCAGCCGGGAAGAACCGCCGGACGTGGGCGGGCACCACCGTCACACCGCCGGCCAGCGCCGCCGCCCGGACTTCGGCGCATTCCTCCACCGTGCGGACGACCGGTTTTTCCAGCAGCACGTGCTTGCCCGCCCGCGCCAGCATCGCGGTGATCGAAGCGTGCGACGCAGGCCCCGTTGCCACGATCGCCACGTCGATCTCGTCGAGTGCCGCGCTGATGTCCTGGGTGCACAACGGCAGGGGACCGGGATCGAAGCCCTTCGCTTCCCGCAGCTGCCGGTAACGCGCACCGGCCCGCGCCGCGTGCTCGGCGGCGCTGTCCGCGAGCACGGTGAGCTGGAACGGCTCCCCGCTGACCAGCGCGGGCAAATGACACCGTTCGGTCACCGCGCCGCAGCCCACGATGCCCAGCCGCGGCGGCCGCGTCCCGGCGGTCATCGCGACAGCCCGGACTCGTGGACCATCCAGACATTCGGCTCCCAATAGGTGCCCATTTCCGCCTCCCTGTCGATCCGCACGGTCGCGAGGCCGTGCGGGAATACGTAATCGCCGGTTTCGGGAAAACTCAGGCCGGTCCACGACTCCCATTCCGCGATGGTGCCGGTGATCAGCGACGACTCCGGAATGGCCGCCGCGACCACCCCGCCGCCGCGCAGGTGAGTGCGAATCCACGGGTCGAACGCGGCCCCGTCCTCGCGGGTCCAGGACGCGTAACGGCCGATCGGCACCAGCGGGTAGCGGTCCTTCCACGTCGGCCGAAGGGGGACGATCACGTGGCCGAAACCGGCGGCGCGGGCCGTGGAACGCAGCGCTTCCAGCATCGTCGTGGCCAGCTTCCGGCCCTGGTGGCGGGGCGCCACCTCGATGCCCAGCGCGCACAGCGTGTTCGGGGCGATCCCGGCGTCGTGCTCGGCGAAACCGGCGACGATGGCGGCGTCGAGCCCTGGACCCAGGCTCTCGTGGCTGCCGTCCCATCGACACGGAATTCCCCGGGCGGTGGCGAGCACGTCGTCGGTGTCCGGATCGTGCGACACCAGCTGATAATTGCCGAAAAGCTCGTGCAAACGATCCCAATAGCCGGGGATCACGTCGCCGTGCAGATTGTATTCCGGCCAGACCCCCTCGAACAGCTCGGGCATCCGTTTCCACAGATCCGGCCGCTCCGTGTAATCGACCGTCTTCAGTGCCATGTGTCCTCCCCGGGGCCTTCGCTGATCGAGTACATCGGTCCTTCCGCCCCGTGCACCAGGACCGGCCGTGGCACGGGGTAGTGCGCCATCGCCGCCCGGATCTCCGGCTCCAGCACGGACATCGCCGCGTGCGGCCGGGCGCGGATCCCGATCTTCCGGTGGTGTGCCAGGGGAAAGGTATTCTCGCCGTGGTAGCTGTACAGATACAGGTGGCCGTGGCCGCTGATGTGGTGCACCCGGACCTGCTCGTGCAGCTCGATCAGCACGCCCCAGTCCTCGCCGAAATGCTCGTAGCGGCCTGATTCCGGGTACCGGAAGCGCCGGTCGTTGGTCATCAGCATGGTGCCGGGCAGCAACGGAAACCGGGCCTTCGGCTCCGGCAGGGTCCAATCGATCCAGTACAGGCTTCCGTCCTGTTCGAACAGTTGCAGATGGTCGCTGAGGAAGCAGGTGTGCGCGTCGTTGCCGAGCAGCTCGCGCACCTGGACCGCCAGCCGGTCCGGGTGACTGCAGTCGTCGTCGTCCCAGATGCAGACGAGATCGCCCTCGGCCGCGTCGAGCGAGATGTTGCGCAGCGCGCCCAGCCGCAGACCGGGATCGGCGTCGATGATCCGGACGTCGCTGATCTCGTGCGCCCGCGCCAGATCGGCCAGCCGGGCTCGGTACTCGGCGCCGCCCTGATTGACGATGACCAGCTCGCGGGCGGCATAGCGCTGCCGGGCGAAGCACCCGATCGCCCTGGCGGCCAGCGCCGGCCGATCCCGGGTGATCATCAGGCAGCTCACCGCAGGGGTCATTCGATCGCCTCGGCTTCCCAGACGACGACCACCGGAAGACCGGCCCACGCCGCGTTCGCCGCTTCGGGGATCAGCTCCTCGTAGCCGCCGGGCGCCAGCGGACCGGCGAACAGCGGCTCATGGCAGGACCGGACGGCGAAGCCGTGCTCCGCGAACGCGGCCAGGTATTCACTGGCGAGATGCGCGTGGTAGCGGATGAACGCCAGCTCCCCGGGCTTGTGACAGAACAGGGCTGGCCCCTGCAGGAGCACCATCATCGGGTGCACTTCGGTCACGATCAGCCGCCCGCCGGGGCGCAGGACCCGCCGGAACTCGCCGATCGCCGGACCGATGTCCCTGAGATGGGACAACGCCAGCGCGCACACCGCGAGGTCGACGGTGTGGTCGGTGACCGGGAGCCGCTCCAGGTCGCCGATCCGGAACTCGGCCGAAGGTGCCTTCGTTTTCGCCCGCCGCATCATCTCCGGCGACTGGTCGACCCCGATGACCTCATGGCCCCTGGCGACCAGGCCCGTGGTGTGCCGCCCGGTTCCGCAGGCCGCGTCGAGGGCCCGTCCCGGGGGCAGGCCGGCCAGCAGCCCGTCCACGACGGGTTCTTCGGCGGTCAGGAAGAAATTGGGCAGGGAATCGTAGTTCTCCGACCAGACCCGGTAACCGGTGGCGACATCGAGTTCGGACAATGCCTCTTCCGGCGGAATCGCGGCCGTGTCCGGCGCGGCTATCTTGCTGATCTCCTCGATCCGGGCCGCGATGAAGTCGTCGTTTCCGTCGATTGCGCTGCGCATCAGCGCCAGCCCTTCGACGCCCAGCATGAGTTCCCGGACGCGTGCCCGATCCGCCATTTTTTCCCCTTTGTGTAGTGGAGTCAGCCATGGCACGATGCTGCTGCCATGTCCTTTCCGGAACCGAACGGAGTTGTGTGTGATCGAGGGCTATTTGTCGCACGAGAGCGTCACTGCCGGTGGGCGGCTTGATATCCATGTCTCCACCGATGCCCCGTTCTTCAAGGTCGATTTCCACCGGATCGGCGCCGAGCACGAGTTCGCCGGTACCACCGGCTGGCTGCCGGGCAGCCAGGGTCGTGTTCCCGCGCATCCGGACGGTATCGCGGGCCATGCCTCGCCCACGGTGGACTGGCGCTGGCCCGCGCATCCGTTCACCATTCCGGTGCAGTGGCGGCCGGGCCTCTATGTCGGCTTCCTCGTGACGTCCGACAGTACCGGTGATTACGACACGAACGACCTCACCGGGTTTGAAAAGCTGTGTTTCGTCTTGCGGCCGAGGGTACCGGGGAAGAACAGGATTCTCTACAAGAGGTCCACGTTCACCCGGCACGCCTACAACCGCTCTGACGCGCCCGGAATCGAGCGCGCGAGCAGTCTGTACGACAATCCGGTATACACCCCGCGCGGGCACAAGGTGAGTATGCGCCGTCCCGGCCATATCGAAGATGTGGCGTATTGGGACGCCCCCTTCATTGCCTGGCTCGAACGTTCCGGTTACCAGGTCGATTTCTGCACCGATCTCGATCTGCATGCCGGCCCGGCGCTGCTGTCCTCCTATCGGCTGCTGCTCAGCGTCGGACACGACGAGTACTGGACCGAGCGGATGCGCGACGCGGTGGAGGACTTCGTCGGCAGGGGCGGAAATGTCGCCTTCTTCAGCGCCAACACCTGCTGGTGGCGGGTGCATCTCACGGACGGCGACACCGCGTTCGTGACCGACACCGACCACCCGGTCGGCGACGAGTACCCGCACCTGCCCGCCACCGACCTGTGGTGGGCACCGGACGGCGCCGGGCGGCCCGAGAACACCCTGACCGGCGTGAGCTTCCGCAACGGCGGAATGTGGCAGTGGCCGGGCGGGTGGCCCGCCGACCGGCCCTGCCCCGGATTCACCGTGCAGCATCCCGGACACTGGGTGTTCGAGGGCACCGGGCTGCGGGCCGGCTCCGCGCTCGGCGCCGGCCTGCCGCTGATCGGGTACGAGTGCGACGGCGCCGCTTTCGCCTACGACGAACACGGCGTCGCGCGGGCTACCGGCACCGACGGCACCCCGGATTCCTTTCTCATCCTGGGTATCGCGGTCCTGGAGCCGGTCCACGACGACTTCTTCGATCTGCGCGCCGGGCACTGGAACTGCGTTTCCCGGGAGGCCGGCGGCACCGGCCCGCGTGCGGCCACCATGGGCGTCCACACCCGCAACGGCACCGTGTTCACCGCGGCGACGACCGATTGGCCGATGATCGTGGCCCGCGGGGGTGACGCGGCGCTCGACCGCGTCACCCGCAATGTCCTCGACCGGCTCAGCATCTGAGTCCTCCGACCAGGTCGGCGACCCCGGCCATGTCCGCGGCCCGCCACACCCCCGGCCGCAGCGGCGGCGGATCCTCCACCACCGCCTGGTCCGGCCGGCACAGGTGAATCGCGCGCATGCCCGCGGCCAGCGGCCCCTCTACGTCGGGGACCCACAGATCCCCGACGTAGAGGGCCTCCTCCGGCTGCAGCCCGCACAGCCGGAGGGTGTGCCGGAAGATGCGCGGGTCGGGTTTACGCATCCCGGCCTGGGCCGAGGGCACGATCGTCTCGAACACCCCGGCCAGTCCCACCTGTTCGATCGCCTCGTCGAGATTCCAGTACCAGTTGGAACAGACCGCGATGGTGTAGTCGCGGCGCAGTTCGGTCAGCACGCCGAGCACGTCGTCGTACCGCGCCATGGTGAACGTCTTGGTCTCCCGGTCGAGGTCGGCGACGAGCGCCGCCAGCCGGTCCTCCGGCACGCCGCACCGGCGAGCCCGGGCACTGAGCCGGTCCAGTTCCCAGCGGTGGTACTCCTCGCGGCTGCGCGAAGGCGCCAGGTGCACCTCACCGTCGGCCGGCCCCGCGTCGTTGCGGTCGCCCCACCGGAGCCCGGCCTCGGGCAGGCCGTGCCGGACGAACACGTCCTGGTGCGGCATCCCCCAGCTGGTGAGCCGGGCGAGTGTGCCGTTGAAATCGAAGACGACGCCCCGGATCATTGCCGCCCGCTCAGAATCGCCCGCTGCGGCGGGGGAAGTAGTCCTCCATGCCGCCCTCGCGCTCGATGTCCACTGTGGAGCAGTGCAGGCCGCCGCCGAACGGGCCGACCGCGCGGAAGGGCACCGGGACGATCTCGAACCCGAGGGAACTGAGCTGCTCGGCGATGCGTACTTCCTTCTCCTCGACGCAGATCGTGTTCTGGTCGATGTTGAACATGTTCGCCGCCAGCCACGGGCTGCAGAAGGACAGCCGCGGCAGATGCTCCCAGCTGACCGGCTGCACCGCCTCCACGACCTCCCAGTCGTTGAGGTGGAAGTACTTCATCAGCTCGTCGTCGGCCAGCCGCTCACCGCAGTGCAGCACCAGGCCGGGGCGCAGCGGCACCCAGGTGGAGTCCAGGTGCAGGGGATGGGTGTTGGTGGAGGTGACCGCGTGCACCCGCAGGTCCGGGAAGTGCCGCTGGAGCCAGTCGTGGCCCTTCCGGTTGGTGACCAGGGAGAGCTGGACGAACAGGTCCTTGCCGAACCGGGCGATGTCGGCCGCGTCGAACAGCGGCTCCTCCTCGGTGAGCACCAGATCGTGCCGGGCGACGCGGTCCAGCTGGTCCTCGGTGCTGAGCGTGTTGTAGTAGTCCCAGAAATCCTCGTGGTAGGAGGCGTCGGTCAACCGGGGCTTGGGCGCGGCCTCCCAGCGCATCGCGGGATCGTCCTCGAACAGCGACTGCAGCAGCGGCCGGTAGCAGAGGTATTCGAACCAGCGGCTCCGGTAGCTCATCGTGGCTTCGAGGATTTCCGTGCCGACCGTGATGAGCACGTCCCGGGGCGGCATGCAGCCGAACATCGAGTCGTGCGTCCAGTCCGGGGTGTGCACCTGCTGGGTGAAGTCGAGGGGAGTGGGCCGATCGACCCGGATTCCCCGGCGCCGCAGCATTTCGGCGAAGTTGTCGAGCTGCTCGTTCGCCTCCGCGGTCATCTCCTCGGGCATCGGCCCGTAGGTGCCCAGCGGGAACCCGTCCTCCGGGAAGTCCCGGCGTACGGCGGCCTCGGGCGCCTGCACCACGGTCCCGGTGGCGCGTCCGACGATGGTGTGCCGGAGCGGGTCCCAGCCGTTCCAGGAGTTGACTCGGGTCAGGTGCTCGGTCGTCGACACAGTGGTGAAGGTCCTTTCCGCGGCAGGGCTGCCCATCAGATGAAGAGGTCGGTGTCGTTGTCCAGTACCGCTCGGCCCCGCCCGGCCGCGATCTCGTCCATTTCGAGATTGGACCGGTGCCGGGCACAATGGAAGCGGCAATCCCGGCTGGGGTCGACGATCGACCGGTCGGATTTCTGCCAGATGTCCACGAGGCTTTCGGTCACCGCGTCGCCGAGGCGGGCGGCGGGGTTGCCCCGGTGATAAGGGCAGACATAGACGCCGGACGGGGTCACCAGCGTGCGCAATTCGGTGACCCGGCAGGTCCGGTATTCCTTTTCCTGGATCGGTCCTTCCCGTTCCTGGAGGGAGGTGAGGGTGGAGGAGTTGATGATCTGGAAGTCCGCGCTTTCCAGGTATCGGGCTTTTTCGATCTGGGTGTCGATGGATTCCCGCATATGCTCGGAGATCCCGACGATGTGGTGCTGCTCGTCGAACATCGCCTTGACCTCGAAGTAGTCGCAGCCGATGTCCTTGGCCAGCTCCGCGCCCTGGAGCACCTCGTGGTGATTGCTGACGACGGTGCCGTCGGATTCTTCGCGGGACATGACCAGGAACGAGTAGCCCAGCGCGCCGGTCTTGGCCCCGGCGAACAGGCGCATGTTCGCGATGACCCGGTCGAAGACGCTCTCCCCCTTGCGGTTGGGGCGGAACAGCCGGTACGTCTCGGTGGTCGCCGCGTCCATGGAGACCCGGATCCAGGAGGCGTATCGGGCCAGGCCGGGCAGGTTCTGCTCGATCATGGTGCCGTTGGTCACCACGCCGAGCGCGATACCGGCCTCGCCGAGCGTGTGGATGACCGAACGGGTGCCCCGATGGGCCAGCGGTTCGCCGCCGCCGATGAGAATGACCGCCTTGACGCCCATCGTCACCAGTTCGCCGGCCAGCGCCTCCAGCCGCTGCGCGCTGAATCGCCCCTGATTGAGAAGTTTCCCGCTGATGCATTCCGGACAAGCCAGATCGCAGAAGGTAGTGGGGTCGAGATCGACCACTGTCGGACTTTTCGACCGTTCTCCTCCGGCCACTCTGGCCACTTCGGGAAAAATGGAAGGCTGATACAGCTTCGTGGTGAGATCGAGGCGATCAATCGTCACAGACTCGCACCTTTCGGTTCTTGTATCGCGGATTTCGAAACCGACTTCCGCGATAAACCGAGATGGGACACTACCATCGGTGACGATCAAGCTGACCCGCCGATCGGGTGACGCCCGGAGTACTGCATCCGGCGCCGTGAACAGGAAAGATTTCGCCTACCGTATGCGTTAGCCGGTTGGGCCGGTGACTCATGTCACAGTTAATTCTTTTGGCTGGTCGCACGATTGAATAAGAGTATTTCTCCTTGGTGCGGTAAACCGCAGGTCCGGCCCCACTCGCGGCAGCCGTGCTCATGTGAGCGACAGGAGTATTCATGCCCTACTTTGCTGTCCGGCCCGAGGTGGAGCTCTTCGCTACCGACGAGGGAACCGGCCCCGCTGTTCTGTTACTGCACGGCTGGGCAGGCGACGGCACCGACTGGAGCCCGCTCGCCGCCGACCTGATCGCCGATCATCGCGTTCTCGTGCCCGATCACCGCGGTCATGGCCGCTCGTCGGTACCGGACGGACCGTATGACGCGAAGACCCTCGCCGCCGACGCCGCCACCCTGTTGCGTGCCTGCGACGTGCCTTCAGCCGTGGTGATCGGGCATTCCCTTGGCGGAGCAGTCGCCTCCGCCCTCGCCGTCGAGGAGCCCGCGCTCGTCGATGCCCTCGTCCTCGTGGAACCCGCCCAAGGCCGGCACGACGATTTACTCGAACCCGCCCTGGAAGCAATGCGCGCCGATCCGTATTCGGCCGCCGCGCAAGTGTTCGCTACCTTCCCCGCGCCCGATTCCCCACCGTGGCTGGAGGTCTGGCGACGCCGACGACTCGCCGGGACTCCACTGCGCGTGATCGCCGATGTCTACGAACAGCTCTTCGCCGGCCCCGACGCCCTCGGTCGAGAAGTCGTCGGCCAGTCCTACCTTTCCCGTCGGCGCTGCCCGATCCTGAGCCTTTACGGCGGCGCTTCTCCCACCTTCGCCGCCTGGGACCGCGCCCTGCCGCACGGCCCCCACGACGAAGTCGTGGAGTGGCCCACCACGGGACATTTCCCTCAGCACGACGATCCGGCCGGATTCAGCGCGCTGGTCCGGCGCTGGCTGTCCGGGGTGCTGTGAAGGGGCCCTTCACGGACTCAGAGTCCGTGAAGGGCCCCTTCACAGCCGCGCGCCGGGCGACCCGCGTTGGCGAGGCGCGTGAACCCGGGGGCGGAGTCGATCAGCTCCGCATAGGTGCCCGTGGCCTGGATGGTTCCGTTGTCCAGCACCATGATCTGGTCAGCAGAGCGGATGGTCGAGATCCGGTGGGCGATCACCAGTAGGGAGCATTCGCCGCGGAGCTCGTCGAGGGTGCCGGTCAGGGCCGCTTCGGTGATCGGGTCGAGGTGTGCGGTGGGTTCGTCCAGTAGCAGCAGGCGTGGCTGGGTCAGCAGGGCGCGGGCGATGGCGAGGCGCTGGCGTTCCCCGCTCGAAAGGCAAGCGCCGCGTTCACCGACGGGGGAGTCGAGCCCGGCGGGCAGGCTTTCGATCTTCTCGCGCAGCCGGACGAGGTCGACGGCGTGCCAGAGGGCCTCGTCGTCGGCGTCGGGGGCGGCGTAGCGGAGATTGTCGCGGAGGGTGCCGTGCAGGATCGGGCAGTCCTGTTCGACCCAGCTGACGCGTTCGCGCCAGGAAGGGAGGTCGAGGTCGGCTGAGGCCTCGCCGCCGAGGCGGATGGTGCCCTGCCACGGTTGGTAGAAGCGGTTGATCAGGGCGAAGGTGGTGGACTTGCCCGCACCGGACGCGCCGACCAGCGCCACGAGCGAGCGCTGCGGGATGGCGAAGGTCAGGTCCCGGAGTACCGGAGTGGTTGCGGTGTAACCGAAGTGCAGGCCGTGGACGTCGAGAACGGGCGGTTCCGGTTGCCGGGCGGCGGGTGCGGCGGGGCGGGCGCGAGGGGAGGTTGCGGGTCCTTCGACCGGTAGGCAGAGAATTTCCTGGGTACGTTCGGCGGCGCCTTTGACCTTGTACACCGTGGTGATGCCTTCGACGAGCTGGGCGACGGGCAGCACGAGCTGGTTGGCGTAGAGCAGGATCGCCACCAGCGAGCCGAGCGCGAGTTCGTGCTGGCTGATCCGCACAGCGCCGACGAACAACACCAGGACGAAGGCGCCGTTCACGATGGTCTCGATGATCGGACCGACGGCGGAGGTCAGGCGGGC
This sequence comes from Amycolatopsis sulphurea, assembly GCF_002564045.1. NCBI lineage: Bacteria > Bacillati > Actinomycetota > Actinomycetes > Pseudonocardiales > Pseudonocardiaceae > Amycolatopsis > Amycolatopsis sulphurea. The sequence goes on from NZ_PDJK01000002.1 coordinate 4,190,769, forward strand.
GCTCTGCACTCCGGCCAGGTAGGCCTCCTGCGCCAGCGCTTGCAGGTGCCGGGTCTCGCGGTGTTCGGCGCGGCTGATCCGTACCGTGCGGATGGCCCCGAGCACCCGCTCCAGGTCGGCGGTCATCGTCCCCACCGCGGATTGCAGCCGGAGCGACACCCGCCCGATTCTGGTCGCCGTCACGGTGATCACGACGGCACCGAGCACCAGCACGGCCAGGACCACGCACATCAGCACCGGGTCGATCAGGAACATGATCGTGAACGCGGCCACGGTCATGATCACGTTCGCCGTGATCTCCACGACCGCCCGGGTGACGGCTTCCCGCACCAGGATCACGTCCGTGGACGCCCGCGACAGCAGATCGCCCACGCGGAACCGGCCGAAGGCGGGCATCGTCAAGCGCAGCAGGTGATCGAACAGCGTCGTCCGCAAGCGCAGCAGGAACCGTTCGCCGGTCCGTTCGAGCAGGAACGAGCCCCAGGCACCGACCAGCGCTTGCAGGAGCAGCAGGACGACGAGACCGATGATCAAGGCGATGACGAGCCGGCCGCCGGAGAGTGCGTCGATCACCGCTTTCATCGCGATGGGCTGCGCGATCCCGAATCCGGCCGACGCGGTCATGAGCAGCATCGCGACGGTGAGCGCCGCGCGTTGCCCGGTGGTCATCCGCCAGAGATGGCGAAACATCGTTCTCCCCGGGAAGCAGTGGTCACGCGCGGGTCAGGAAGCCGGCCTCAAGCAGCTGGCCGGTCATCGCGGTGATGTCCTGGTGTGCTTCGGACGGCTCGATGCCGTATTCGGCGGCGTAGTCGTGGGCGGCGTCCTGGACGGACTGCCCGGCCAGCAGCCGCCGGAGGGAGTCGGCGCCGGTGTGATTGAGCTGCCAGTAGTGCCCGGTCCGCTGGTTGAGCAGAACGGCGCCGTCACCGGTGTCGGCGGTGAGTGCGTCGCGGTGCAACCGCAGGATTCCGGTACCGCCGGTTGTTCGCCAGCGTCCGCGCGGGGCCTCCGGTCGCGGTGGGGCGACGGTGATCAGCGGTACGTAGTAGCCCTCGGGAACGGGCTCGCCGATCATGGTGCCCTCGGCCTCCACCCAGGCATGCGCACCGAAAGGCATGGTGCGCGCGCCCAGCTGCCAGGTCGGCCACACCCCACGGGTGCGGCAGAGCAATGCGGTCGCGATGGAGCGCTTCAAGCACCCGTTGACCGCGCACCGGATGCTGCTCGCGACGATCGCCTCGCGGGCGGCGGAAGTCTGTGCGGCCGACGCCGGCCGCGCGCGGCGGCTGGCGAGTTCCAGAATCGGGCGCAGAAGCCTCGGCGGCAGCCGGGTGAGCGGGGTCGCCGCCGCGATGGCCATCAGCGACGACAGCCTGGTACGCAAGGGAAGCCGGACCCGTTCGGGTGCGGCGAAGGGCGTGCTCAATCAGTCTCCCTGAATCAGCCCACGGGGATTTCGGTGTCGGTGGACGGAGCCGGACCGGATCGCCGGACGGCCCCGGTCTCGCGCAGCCACGTCTCGCAGCCGAGCGTCATTTCGAGATTGGGTGTCACGTCGTCGTGGTCGGATCCGCTCTGGGTGTACAGACTGGTCCGCAGTGCGTCGAGGTCGATCAGCCCACGGGCCGCCAGCGCGGAGCCGGCGAAGTGGTCGAGCAGGTCGGGCACGTGGTCCTGCAACGCCCGGCAGACCTCCTCCTCGTAGTCGCCCTTGGTGCGGCGGTCGAGGATCATGTCCGGTACCTGGCCGCGCATCGCCTCGGCCAGCACCGGCTTGTACTGCCAAGGTGTGTACCGCTCGCAGGGCCGGACCGAGAGGGCGGCTTCGACGACCCGATCGTCCAAATAGGGCAGATCCAGCCGTAGCCCGCCCGCGGCGTACTCCCGGCAGACCTGCCGTAGCAACGGACCGGCGAAACGCAGGCTGGTCAGTGCGTCGTGCTGGCCCCGGTCGCTCGCCAGCGGTACCGCTTCGGCGGCGATGCCGCGCAGCACCCGCCGCGCCGTGCTCACCGCGTCGCCGGTGGCCCACGGCGACGGGCGCAATGCATAGGCCCAGCCGACTTTCGGGCCGGTCAGCGGTGGCGGTGGGGCGGTGAGGGCGGCGGCGCTGTCCCGCCACCACGTGCGCAGGTCACGGTTGTCCCAGAGCGCGGCCATTGTGGGCAGCAGCGGCCACCGGCCCAGCGCGCGGTGCACTCGCAGATGCCGCAACGCCGTCACCGGCTGACGCCGGATGAGAGTGTGCAAATACGCGGCGCTGCCGGTGAACAACTCGTCCGCGCCGTGCCCCGCCAGGTGCAGGGTGCAGCCGCGCTCGACCAGGTAACGCACTTGGTGCCGGATCGTGTTCATGCCCCGGACCAGCGCGTGCGGCGCCTCGGTGTCCGGCAGCGAATACGGCGGCGTGAAGACCGGGGGACCGGTGCCCGCCGGCAGTTCGATCTGCTCGGCCTGGTCCAGCAATCGCGCGGCGTGCCCGGCGTAGAAGGGATCGTCGTTGATCGCGCTGCCTTCGGTCCGGCGGAAGACGATGAGATCGGGCGTGTGCTCGGCGGCGAGGAAACACAGCGTGGTGGAGTCCATCCCGCCGGACAGGTCGGCCGATACCCGGCCGGCCGGTTTGCGCCATGCCACCGCCTCCCGCAGCGCCGCCCGTACCCTCTTGGCCCCGACTTGCACGGGCAGGACCGGATCCGGCGGGTTCCACCAGCGGACTTCGGCCGCCCGGTCCTCGCGGATCAGCAGATAGGAATCCGGGGCGACCCGATCCACCCCGCGCCACCAGCTCCGCTCGCTCATCGGCGGGATCAGCTGCTGGCACGCGATGTTGACCGCGAGCATGTCCTCGTCCGGGTCGGCGCCGGCCATTACCGCCAGCGCGTCCGCCCGGTCAGCGGCGACCGGGACACCGTCGATCCGGGTGGTGAACACCGGGCGCGTGCCGGTGAGCGTGCCCTGGAACCGGACTTGCCCGCGTACCGACGCCACGAGGTGCGCGCTGCCCGGCAACGCCCGCGCCAGGCGGTCCAGATCCGCCGGAGTCTCCACTCTTCCGGCCGCGACGGCCAGGCGCTCGGCACTGATCGGGCCGAACCCGAAGATCGCGATCCGGACCGCGCCCGCCCCGCCCACCACCAGCTGATCCGGCGACCAGTGGCCCACCAGCCACGGCCGCCCGGACGGATGCGCCACGATTTCCGGTGCTTGGTGCGGAATCCGCCCGCTCGCCCAGGTACCACCCGGCGAGTCGGGCACCACGATCAGGCTGTTGGTCAACTCGTACATGGACTGCCTCACAAGCGAGAACTTCGGCCGGGACGACGGTGGTGCGCGAGGGGGGCGGGGACACGCCCCGCCCCCCTCGCCGGCACTCACCGGATCAGTGCGGCTTCTTGAAGCCGATCGTGGTCGCGTCCTTCTTCAAGTGGATCGTGCCGAGCGTGTCGGTGGCGACTCGACCGGCCTTGGCGGCGATCGGCGGCACGTAGCGTTTCGGGGTTGCCTTCTTGGTCATGAACTCGCCTCTTTCGTTCGCAGCGGTCCGGGTGACCGCAACGACTCCTCACCCTTGACTGCCCGCCACACCAAGGCAACGGCGCTTCCCCCTGCTCTAACCGGGTGAGTGATCAGCATTACCGGTAGCGACCGGCGCGGTCCGTTCACATGCCCCCGATCCGGGCAGCTGATCCACTCTGGGCGGTCATCACCCCCAGGGCAGGGCTGTGAAGGACCCCTTCACAGCCCTGGACCCGCGGGGTGAGTGCGACCCGCGTCAACGAGTAATCGACGCTATGCGGCAAGGGATGTCGGTGTTCTCGTCGGTGTGGTAGCTCGCGCACACTCGGTGATAGCCGTCGGCGATCTGCAATGCGATACCGGCGCGCAGGTCGCCGCGGACGAGCAGGATCGGCGAGAGATCCTTGTGGTCGTGGATTTTGCGCAGGTCCGAGTGCACGTGGGGGTCGTCGGCCGGGAGCAGGGCGAGCGCGGCGGCGCGCAGGATGTCCTTGGCCTTGAAGAAGGCGGCGTTGCGGCTGTCCCGCAGCTTCTCGACGACATGGTCGACGAGGTCGGTTTCGGCGATCAGGGCGAGATAGGAGGCGGCGGCCGGGTAGTCGTGGTGCTGGGGCTCGTCGAGCCAGGTCACGGTGGTCATGGGTCAGGCCCTTCTCTTGTCGAACGCGTCCAGTGCGGCGCCTGCGGTGTCGAAGTAGCTGTCCGCGCCGATCGTCCGGGTCAGTCCGTACCGGTCGAGTTGCTCGCGGACCTCGGGCAGGACGCCGGAAAGTACGAGGCGGCTGCCGTGTGTGTGCAGGCGTCTGGCGACCGCGGCCAGGACGTCGGCCGAGGTGTAGTCGACGTCGCCGACGGCGACGCAGTCGAGGCAGAACCAGCGCACGGTGGGGCTGTTGGTGAGCAGGGTGGTGACGTCGGTGCTCAAGCGCATGGCGTTGGCGAAATACATGCTGCTGCCGAAGCGGTAGACAATGATGCCTTCGGCCGTTCGGCGGCCGGGCGTGACCGGCTCGGGTTGCCAGTGGCCGGCCGGTGATTTGATCAGAACACCGCTGTGCGGGTGGTAGCTGTGCCGCAGGTGGTCGACGACGGACACGATGATCGCCAGCACGACGCCCTGCTCGACGCCGGTGAACACGACGGCGGCCGCGGTCAGCAGTGCCACGACGAATTCCGCGCGCCGAACCCGGAAGATGCGCCGCAGCCCGGCGATGTCGACCAGGTCGATGCCGATCAGGAACACCACGGTGGCCAGTGCCGCGAGTGGCAGTGCGCCCAGCGGGCCGGTCAGCAGGACCAGCACCACGACGGTGACCACGCCGGCAGCCAGGGGAGCGATCTGGCTGCGGCCGCCCGCGCCGTCCACGATCTGCGTTTTGGTGGGGCTGCCGTTGACGACGAACGTGCCGGTGAACGCCGCGCCCACATTCGCGGTGCCGAGGCCGACGAGGTCGGCGTCCTCGTCGGCGGTTTCCCCATAGCGGGCGGCGTAGGCGCGCGAGGTCGCGGAACTCTGGGCGAGGATCACCACGAACATCGACACCGCGGTGCCGAGCGAGGCAGACATCTCGGACAGGTCGAAGGTGGGCAGCGCGATGTGCGGCATGCCCTGCGGAACCGACCCCAGCACGCTGACCCCGTGGGCGGAGAGGTCGACAACCTTGCTGACCACGATCGCGCCGACGACGGCGATCAACCCGCCGGGCACTCTCTTGGCCACGAGGCGGACCCCGACGACTACGACCACCACTGCCGCGGACACCAACGCGGTCGTGACGTTGATGTGGCCGAGCGCGCGAACGAGGTTGATCAGCTTCGGCACGGTCTGGCCGCCCTCGGCGTGCACACCGAGCATGTCGGGCAGCTGCCCCGCCGCGACCTGGATGCCGACGCCGGTGAGGAAGCCGATCAGAACCGTGCGGGACAGGAAATTGGCCAGGAAACCGAGCCGGATCAGCCGGGCCAGCAGCAGCATCGCGCCGACCAGCAACGCGGCCGTGCCGGCGAGCCGGACGTAGGCCGCCGAAGCGGGGGCGGCCGAACCGGCCAGGCCGGCGGCGAGGATCGCCGCGGTCGCCGAGTCCGCGCCGACCACCAGGTGCCGCGACGCGCCGAACACCGCGAACAGCACCACCGGCGCGAGCATCGTGTACAGCCCGGTGACCGGCGGCATCCCGGCGATCTTGGCGTAACCCATCACTTCCGGGATGGCCAGCGCAGCCAGCGTGACACCCGCCAGCGCGTCGGAACCCAGGGCACGCCGCCCGATCGGCAAGACACCGGCCAGCACCGGGATTCGCCGGGCCGGACTCGGCGCCGGCGAGTCCTGATGGGTCATCCGAGCGATTGTCCCAGGTGGCCGGCGCCAACGCAGCTTCTCGCCGCGATGGGGTGGCCGGCTGGTATGCCGGCTTGGCGTGAAGACGGTAACGACAACAGCCGGTGATTCGCCACGCTCGATGGTCTATTTCCGGATCGCGTGGGTGGCAAGGCGAAAGCGCTGGATCTTGCCCACCGCGGTTCGCGGGAGCTCGTCGACGATGTGGATCTCACGCGGGCGCCTCGGACCGGAAAGGTGCTGCTCACACCACCGCATCAGATCATCCGGCAGGCTGGACGGCGCGGCGGCCGTCGGGACTACGAAAGCCACGGGCACCTCGTCGCGTACCGGGTCCGGCATGCCGACGACCGCGGCGTCCAGGACGTCGTGATGGTCGACGAGCATCGATTCCAGTTCGACGACGGATACGTTCTCGCCGGCGACTTTGAGCATGTCGCCGCTGCGGCCGACGAACACCACCTCGCCGTGCGCATCGAGGCGTGCCAGATCTCCGGTCCGCAGCCAGGTGAACCCGCTGTCGTCCGGCTCCTGCAGGGCGGCGGCGGTCGCGGTGGGATTGTCGCGGTACCCGGCGAACAGGGACAGCCCCGGAAACCCGCCGACCTGGATTTCGCCGATCTCGCCGGGGGTGACCGGCTCGCCGCTGTCCGGGTCGCGGAGGCGGACGTGACAGCCCAGCGTCGGCGTTCCCAACGTCATTTTCGTCAGGTTCAGTCGCCGGCTCATGAGTACCGCCGGGGCGGTCTCGGTCATTCCGTAGATCTGCCGGGGCCGGCAGCGGACGAGGGCGGCGAACCGTTCGAACTCGTCATCGGTGAGGTTCTGGGAGAACCACACGTTCTCCAGCGGCAGCGATAAAGGCGTCGGTTCCGCGCGGGCCAGAATCATCCGGATCGGTGCCGCGAACAGGGATACGTGCGTGGCTCGCGACTGCTCGGCCTGGTCCAGGAACCGTGATGCCGAGAACGAGCCGACGAGGACCACGGTCGCGCCCACCGAGATGGCCGCGGAAATCGAGTAGTACTGGGCGTTGGCATGGAAGAGCGGGAGTACGACGAGAAAACGCGACCCGGCCCGGAGACCGGAGGCGGCTGCCATCACATCGCCGGCGAAGGCGTAGTTGGCCTGGGTCAGCTCCACGATCTTGGGTGCCGAGGTCGTGCCCGACGTGAACATCAGCGCCAGTTTGTCCAGTGGCGCTACCGATACGGGTTGCGGATCGATGCCCTCGGAAGTGCGCAGCGGGGCCAGGGTTCCGTCGTCCGGTTCGACGATGACGACGGGTGCCGCGGATTCCGAGGCGCGGTAAGCGGGGGCCTGCGCGGTACCGCAGACCGCGAGTGCGGGTTTCACGCGAGCCGCCTGTTTCGCCAATTCGGCGGCGGTATTGCGCGGGTCGCACGGGAGGATGACCCAGCCGCCGCGGGCGGCCGCGAGCAGGATGGCGATGAACGCGGGGCAGTTGGGCAGGATCAGCTGGATACAGTCGCCCCGGCGGAGCCCGTACGTGGCGATCGCACGGCGGACCTGCTCGACCACGGTGTCGAATTCGCGGTAGGTCCACGCGACCACCGCCCCGTCGGATGGTGCGTATTCGAGGAAGGTCGCGTCGGGCGCCGCCACCGTGGTGAGCGTCCATCGGTGGGCCAGGGTCGTCCAGTCTGCCAGCGATTCCACCACCGAAGTATCGAGGGCGGCCCGGCGCGGCGACATGGCTCCGCGAGGTGAAAACCCGGGCTCTTGCTCGTACCGGAGAGACAACGGCATACTCAGGCCGATGAACCCCGACCCGCCGCTGGACATCCTGCGCACGCTGGTCGATCTCGGGACCGAATTGCAGGCCGAGGAGATCGACCTCCCGCGCGTGCTGGACCTGGCGACGCGCAACGCCGCACGGCTGCTGGGCACCGACATCGGGTGGCTTTCGCTGTTCAACGAAGCCACTTCCCGGATGCGCGTGGCCGTCAGCTACGGCGTCACCGGTGCCGACTTCGCCACCATGGAGATCGCGCACGACGAGGGCTTGGGCGGTGCCGCTCTCGAACGTCGCGGCCCCGTCGTCATTTCCGACTACGCCTCATGGGCGTCGCCGGGACCGGTGCGCGACGCGATGCTTGCCGAAGGAGTCGCCTCGGTCGTCTGCGCGCCGATGCTGCGCGGCGGCAGCGTTGTCGGTGTGCTCTATGCCGCGAACCGCACACCGACGGACTTCACGCCCGCCGATGTCTCCATCGTCACGGCGCTGGCGGCTCAGGCGTCGGTCGCCATCGGCAATGGCCGCCTCTACAGCAGCCTCCTCGACAAGACCCGCACGCTCGAGGCCACCTTCGAGATTCACCGCGCGCTGGGCGAGGCGGCGATGTCCGACATCGGCGTCGACCGGGTCGTGCGCGCGCTCGGCGAGCTCACCGGAAGGCGGCTGCTTCTCGAACAACGAGTCGTCCCGCCGTTCGAGATCCTCAGCGGGCCGGCCGATGACGGCGATGGCGAGACGGCAGTCACCGCAGTGGTTCCGGTCCGCAGGAACGAGGCAGACGTCGGCCGGATCACGGTGTTCGGTCACGCCCCGCTCAGCGAGCTCGAACAGAACGCGTTATCCCATGGGGCCACGGTGCTCGCCCTGGAGCTGATGAAGCACGAGGCCGCCCAGGACGTCGAATGGCGCCTGCGAGGGGAGCTGCTCGAACAGCTTCTCGAAACCGGCGACGCGCGCTCCGGCGAACTGGTGGCCCGGGCCAAGCGATTCGGGATCGATCTCGGCGGTTCGTGCGTGATCGTGGTCATCGAAGCGTCCGGACTCGAACCACCGGCGCTGCGCGCGCTCGTCCAGCGCGTGATCACCTCGCACGATGCCGGCGTCGACCGGCACACCACGCTGAGTGGGCAGCGCGGTGATCGCGGCGTTGTCGCGCTGATCGGCGACGGGCATGACCTCGACCGGTTCGTCCGCCTCCTCGTGCGGGCCGCGGGCGGCACTGTCGTCTGGATCGGGACCAGTGCGGGCCGGTCCACCGTCGCCGAGGGCTTTCGCGAGGCCGCGGCCTGCTCGCGGCTGGCGAGGCAGGCCAGTCATGATCAGGCGCGCGTGATCCACGGGTCGGCGTTGGGGCCGCTGCGATTCATGCTGGATATCCGGGACCTCACGAATGCGCGCTCGTTCGTCGAGGACGTGCTCGGCGCGGTCGCGGCGCACGAAGACGCCGGGGGCGCGCAACTGCTCACCACGTTGCGTGCCTACATCGAGGAGGACGGCCACCATCAGCGCATCGCGCGCCGGTGCCACGTCCATGTCAGCACGGTGAAGTATCGCCTCGCCCGGATCGCCGACCTGCTCGGAAGGCCGCTTCAGCCCTGGGAAACGCGGTTCGAGATCACCCTCGCGTTCCGGCTGGCGGATCTTCTGCGAAGCCTTCCCGACGAACGGTCCGCCGGCCTTCCCCAGGATTGAACCGACCAGCGCGTGCGGCTCGGCTCCACAATCGACCCAGGTGTGCTGAGTGTGCCCGGCTGTGGGGACACGGATTCAGGGAACTCGGCGCCCCGCGCGATGTCCTCGATTGTAGCCAGGCGACGGCACGTGACCTGCTCGTCGATCACCTCGCGGATACCGCGGACGCGGCTGATGACGGCCCAGCGACACGCTCCGCATGCGCTCGTCGGGACCGTGGCCAAAGATGCGCTACCCGAGCGTCGGCGTGTGAGAACCGATCATTTGGCGAGGAGCCCGGCGTCGACAGGCAGCGCCACTCCGGTGATGTAGCGCGCCTCCGCGGACAAGAGCCAGGCCACCGCGTGGGCGACGTCCTCGGGTTCGAGCCACGCGACGGGGAGCAGGTGGCGGTTCCGGTAGAATTCCCGCAGCGCGGCGATTCCCTCCGGACCCCGCTTACCCGTCCGGCGCTCCGCGTGGTCGGGGTTGTTGACCATGGGAGTGTTCACCGACGTCGGGTGGACCGTGTTGACCCGGATCGACCGCGGCCCCAGTTCGTGGGCAAGGGACCGCATCATCCCGACGACCGCGTGCTTGCTCACCACGTAACCCGCGTAGCCGCTCATCCCCGTCGCGCCCGCGATGGAACTGGTGAGCACGATCGCGCCCCCCTCGGGACGGAAATGCGGCAGGGCGGCGCGCACGGTGTTCCACGTCCCCGTCACGTTGACATCGAGGGACTTCTGCCAGTCCTCGGACGCGAGGTCCTCGTTGGTTCCCGGTCGTAGCAATCCCGCGTTGGCGAAGACCCCGCCGATCGGGCCGAGCCGGTCGGCCACGGCTGCCGTCGCCGCGGCCAGGTCGGCAGGCCGCCGCAGATCCGCCGCGGCGGCCACCGCCTGACCGCCCTCGGCCCGGATCGCCTCGGCGACGGGCTCCGCAAGGGCACGCCCGTCGCGGTCGGCCATGTCGAGGGCCGCGACCCTGGCGCCACGCGCGGCAAGGAGGCGGCAGACCGCGCTGCCGATCCCACCTGCGGCACCGGTGACCACGATCGTGCTGTCGAAGGTCATGATCGTCTCCGGAAGTCGTGTGGTGGCGCCGGTTGTGTCACGTCAATGCGGGCGCGACGGCGACAACCCGCCCGCCGACGCACCGGTTCGTCAGCGTGCCGACCCGTTCGATCGTCGTCTCGAGGACCTGGTCGGCGCCGAGGTATACGGGCGGAGTCATGCAGTGCCCGACCCCCGCGCAGGTGCCGGTGGCGACGATGTCGCCCGGTTCGAGGGTGATCCATTCGCTGATGTAGGCGAGGATCTGCGCCGGTGTGAAGATCTGATCCGTCGTGCGGCCGTCCTGGCGAACCTCGCCGTCGACTCGGGTCGACAACGCGAGGTCCGGGTTCGGGTCGAGTTCGTCGACGGTGACGATCCAGGGCCCGACCGGCGTGGAGGCCTCGATGTTCTTGCCCGGGATCCATTGCGATTCGTGGACTTGGTAGTCGCGGGCGGAGACGTCGTTGACCACGGTGAACCCGCCGATGGCCCGGGCGGCCTGCTCCTCGTCGGCCTCCCGCAGGCGGCGTCCTACGACCACGCCCAGCTCGGCCTCCCAGTCGACCATTTTCGAGGTGTTCGGGAGCAGGACGTCGTCGGCAGGACCGATCAATGCGGACGGGTACTTCGAGAACACGATCGGATGCCGGGGCTTCGGCAGCTTCGCCTCCGCCATGTGGGTGTAGTAGTTGAGTCCGATGCAGAAGAACTTGGCGTCGTTGTCGATCGGCGCCAGCAACTCCGCGGACCCGGCCGGGATCCGTGCGCCGAGGGGCAGATCCTGTCCCGACGCGACGAGCGACAAAGCAGAGGCGATACTTTCGGTCTCGAGCAAGCGGATCCGGTCGTCCTCGACAAGCGCCGGCGTGGCGCGGCCCTCGAACTTCACCCGGGCGAGCTTCATGACATTCACACCTTTCCGAAATCAGAAACGGGCATACGACGGGTGGCTAGTACATGTCGGCGTTCGCCACGCCGGGAAATTCGGGCTCGATGTGCTTCAGCACGGCGGCGACGCCGGCCTGAGCGTCCGGCATCGTCCGGCTGAACGCCTCGGCATACAGCGAATGCTCGAAGATCGCGATGTTGTGGTGGTACCAGCCGTTGACGGCGGCCTTGGTCGCCTGAAGCGCGAACTGCGGGCCGCGGGCCAGTTTTGCGGCGATGCCTTCTGCGATCGGCATCAGGTCGTCGTGGGGCACGCACCGCGCGACCAGTCCCATGTCGGCGGCCTCCTGGCCGGTGATGTGCTCACAGAGCAGAAGGTTGTACTTGGCCTTGGCCATGCCGATCGACATCGGCCAGATGAGTGCGGCGTGGTCGCCCGCCGCCATACCTATCTTGATGTGGCCATCGATCAGCACGGCGCGCTCGCTGGCAAGGGTGATGTCCGCGCACAGCGCGACCGCCAGTCCGCCGCCGACCGCGACGCCGTTGATCGCGGAGATGATCGGCTTGCGACAGGCGAGCATGTTCCGGACGATGGCGCGGCCGTCTCGCGTGTCCACCTCGAGCGGCCCGTTTCCCGCCGCCATGTCTCCACCGGCGCAGAACGCCCGGCCCGCGCCCGTGATGATCGCGACGTTCATGTCGGGATCGGCGTCGAAGTCCTTCCAGATCCGGCCTTGCTCACCGTGTCCCTGTTCGCCGGACGCATTGAGCTTGTCCGGCCGGTTCATGGTGATGCGCAGGATCCGATCGTCACCCGGCTCAACTTTGAGGAATTCGTAGTCGTCATACATCTCAAGTCTCTCCTTGGAGATTGTGCGCCGGGTGATCAGCGACGCCGAAGTATTCCTATGTGCGAGAATCGCCTGATCACGTGCGGTGCACCGCCGAAAAGCGGCTCGAGCATGCCGGTGTGTCCGGCTTTGCCGGGTTACCAGGTGCAGGGTGCCGAATTCCGGAGTTCGCAGGGGTTTCCGAGGCGGGGGTCGATGCGTATGCCGCCGGTAGCGGTGGTGCGCCGAGCGAAATGCGTTACTCCGCTATCCGGTGCGGGGTGTGCCGATCAGTCGCAGCAGGGCACTGCCGGAGCCGATTGACCATATTCCTTTGCCAGCAACATTTGCGTGGTGAATGCGATGTGGTCGCGCAGCAGTTCGGCGCCGCGCTCCACGTCTCTTCCGACGGCTGCGTCGGCGAGGGCCTGGTGCTCGGCGGCCGGGTTGCGGCCGTTCACTGCGTTCAAGGGCGTCGCCCAGCGCCGGTACAGCTCGGCCTCCGCGCGCAAACCCTGCGCCATTTCGACGAGACGCCGGTTGCCGCACCCGGCGAGCAACGCGGCATGGAACGCCTCGTGCGCGAGGTACCAGCCGTCGTCGCGGACCTCCCCGGCGGTTCGAGGTTCGCGACGAGCCAGCAGATGGTGGGTCGCCACCACCTCGGCCTCCCAGTGGTCGTCGCCGAACAGCATCGCCTGCCGGAACGTGAGACTCTCGAGTTCGACCCGGGCCGCTGTCAGGTCGGTCAGCTCCTCCGCGGACAGGGACGCCACGGCGTAGCCCTGGTGTGCCTGGAGCGTCACCAGCCTCTCGCCCGTGAGCTTCGTGAGCGCCTCGCGGGCCGGACCCACGCTCGTGCCGTACTCCGCGCACAGCTCGGGAAACTTCAGCCGCTGCCCAGGCTTCAAGCGCGCCATGAAGATGTCCGCCCGAAGCCGCTCGTACAGCTCGTCCGCCCGAGTGCCGGACTTACCCTGCTTGGCCATAGTCGAAACGCTACCTGATCAGACAATCTCAGCGCAACTTTTTAAAGTTGGCTTGACACGAGAAAGTGGGGCGCGCAGGATGCGTGGCAGATGGGGCGTTGCCGGCCTCGTGCCGGTCCGCATCGCCACTGGCGGCAAGCTTCAATGAGGAGGCGAGTTGACGCAGTTGCAGAACCCCTGGATCAGCGGCGGGCCGGGATTCCCCACCGTCCGCAGGCGCATCCAGCAGGAGAATCCGGACCGGGTACGACGCCTGATCGCGTCTCCGGCGATCCGGAACTGACTTTTGACAGCTTGGGTTTCCGGCCCAGCCGCCCCGGTGGGTACTCGGGCCGCGAAGCGCATGGTGTGCAGCTTCCATATTCGGGACGGCCTCGTCATCCGTGAGAACGGGTATGTGATCTGGCGTCCGATATCAACTGGCAGGCGGCGATTTGCCGATCCGGCCGAACGCAGGCGGATCCCGCGCGGTACGTAACCGTTGCGACGCGAACCGGAAGCCGTGACTGTGGCCGGATTGGCAACGAACGACACGGTTGGTGACCGGTTGCCTGGAGAGGAGCCTGAGATGCGGTTCGTGACCTACGAGTCGCCCGGCGGAGGTGACCGTGCCGGTGTGGTCGATGAGGGGCGAGTGTGTGGGTTCGAGCCGGGGTTGACGCTCCTCGACCTGCTGGAACGGGGTGACGCGGTGCGCGATGCCGAACGCGTCGTCGCGTCGGCGAGCGAGGTGGTTCCCTTGCGGGAAGCCACCTTGCGGGCACCACTCGAACCACGCTCGGTACGGGACTGTGCCGGTTTCCTCCAGCATCTGCGCAATCTGTCCGCGACTGCGGATATGCCGGTCGACGATCGGCACCTGCAGTTCCCGCCCTTCTACTTCTCGAATCCGGCCGCGGTGATCGGCCCCTATGATGACGTGCCGATCGCGCCAGACAGCACGATGTTCGACTATGAGCTCGAAATCGCGGCGGTGATCGGAAAAGCGGGTGCCAACATCCCGCTCGCACAGGCCGAGGAGCACATCGCCGGTTACCTGATCCTCTGCGACTGGAGTGCGCGGGACCTGCAGTTGAACGAGATGCCGCTCCGCCTCGGCCCAGGGAAGGGAAAGGACACCGCCAACACGCTGGGGCCGATGCTCGTCACCCCCGACGAACTCGAACCGTTCCGCGCCGGCCATGCTTTCGACCTCGAAATGACCGGTTATGTCAACGGCGAACTCGTCACCCGCGGGCGCTGGAGTACGATCGACTGGGGATTCGCCGACATGATCACCTATGTCTCCCGCGGTACGAACCTGCGTGCCGGCGACGTCATCGGGTCCGGCACCGTCGAGACCGGCTGCCTTTTCGAGCACTATTCGATCGACCCCCGGAATTTCCGTGGCTGGCTCCAGCCCGGGGACGAAGTGCGGCTGGTCGTGGAACAGCTCGGCGAACTCCGCCAGCGGGTCGTCGAAGGCGTCAAAGCCGAACGGTTGAGCAGCGGCTACTAGCAGAGACAAAATCGACTCCGGTGAATGAAGATCGCCTCGTTGTGGAGGTACCGTGAAGCTGTGGGATCACACGTGGATGCAGGTCGAGAAATACCTTGAGCACGACGACCGGGTCGTGGTGCCGCTCGGTTCCACCGAGCAGCATGCCTACCTTTCCGTCGGCACCGACGCGATACTCTGCGAGAAGGGCGCCGTCGAGGCGGCGCGATCCGAGGGAGTGCCGGTACTTCCCGTTCTCCCGTTCGGTCTGACACCGCTCTTCAGCGCGTTCCCGGGGACGGTCGGCCTGCGGATGGCGACCTACGTCGCGCTGCTCACCGATGTCCTCGATGCCCTTTATGGGCAAGGTTTCCGGCGGATCGTGCTGCTGAGCGGGCATGGCGGGAACGCGCCGGCGGCCCAGTTCGGGCAGGAATGGGGAGCGGCCCACGCCGATGCAGAGGTGATGTTCCACGGCTGGTTCACCGACCCCAGGGTATGGTCGGTGGCGACGGGTCTTGCCGAGGCGGGACACGCCTCCTGGGTCGAGAATTTCGCCGACGTCCGCATCGATGGGGTCGGGATACCCGCCGGCGCCAAGCCTCTCGTGCCACCTGCCGCATTGCAGACGGCTTCTCCGGAACACGCGCGGGAATTGCTGGGCGATGGCTCCGGTGGAGGTGCCTATCAGCTCGAACAGCACTACGCCGACAAGGTATGGGCTACGGCTGTGGCCCTGCTTCGGGAACAGCTCCGCTTCGGATGGAATGCGAGAAAATGAGCATCATCGAACTTGCGACGATGAGGGCCAAGACGGGCCGGGCCGACGACATGGGCAGAGCGCTTCCGGTAGCTCTGTCGGTTATCGCGGAGGCGGAGGGATGTCTCGCAACGGCAGCTTTACGCTGTATTGAGCGTCCGGATGAGTTCGTATTGCGGATCCAGTGGGTCTCGGTGGCGGCGCACGAGGCTTTCCGGGAGACGGTGGCATTCGCGAAGTATCGGGCGGCCTTCGCCGATCATCTCGGCGAAGTGGTGGGTTTCGCCCATTACCAGGTCATCTGAGCCAAATGCCGGGGAGGAGAGTGGAGCGGTTGATGCGGCTGACGACGATCAGGACGGATGGTGGGTCGCGTGCGGCCCGGGTGGATGGCGCGGTCAAGCAGCGCTCTTCGACCGACCAGAGGGTCTTCTCCGTGGCTCGGACCATTTATCCGACCGAAGGCAAGGTCGTGCGGTGCACGATCGAAGGCCTCGGGACCCAGACCACGCGCTGCGTTTCCGCGGCCACCGACACCAGTAAGGCAGCATGATGAACGTTCCTGTGATCAGCGAGATCGGCCACGTCGCGCTCCGGGTCCGGGACCTGGCCGCGGCGGAAGAGTTCGCCACGAATGTCCTGGGCCTGCACCTGACCGAGCGCACCGCCGACGCGCTGTGGTTCACCCATGGCACACCCCATCACAGCCTCCAGTACATCGCGGCGGAGGAGGACGCCCTGGACCATGCCGGGCTCCTGACTCCGAATGCGGAATCGCTTGCCGAGGCGCGCAAGCGGGTGGAATCGGCCGGCCTGCGGATCATCAGCGACGGCCCGGTGAGTCGCGGCGTCGAAGACGGGTTCGTCTTCGAGGACGAGGACGGGTTCGTCTTCGAGATCTACAGCCGCATGACGCGCACCGAGCCGGGCTCCGCCGCCGGGGTGCTGCGACCGCGGCGGCTCGGGCATTTCAACTTCTTCGTTCCCGAACCTCGGCGGATGGAGCGGATGTTGACCGGCCTGTTCGATTTCCGGGTCTCCGACCGGATCGAAGAAGGTGTTTTTCTCCGCTGCAACGTGGATCACCACGGGATCGGCGTGTTCCCGGGGCGTGGGCGTATTCATCACTGTGCCTGGGAGTATCCGACGATGATCGAGGTCGCGGCGATCGCCGACCTGATCGACGCTCGCGGCGAATCCGTTCTCTGGGGGCCACTGCGCCACGGAATGGGTCGCAACATCGCCACGTACGTGCAGGAGCCGAGTGGGCTCGTCCAGGAGTTCTACTGTGATATGGAACGGATTTACGACGATGCCGGGCACACTCCGGGGGAGTGGACCTACGACGGGCACAAGTGGGTGACCCTGTGGGGTCCGCATCTCACCCCGGAGGGCTTTGCCGAGTTGGGGCTGCTGCCCGGAACGCGCGATCGCACGGAGAGCGCGTGATGTCGAGCGCACTGGTCCTGGAAGGCGCCGAGCTCGTCTGGGCCGAGTCGCCGCGGTGGCGAGATGGACGGCTGTGGGTGTCGGACACCCAGGGCTGCCGGCTCGTCGTCATCGGCGCGGACGGCACGCGGGTTCATCCACTCGACACACCGGTCAACGGCACGGGTTTCCTGCCCTCCGGCGAGCTCGTCGCCGCGCGTATGCACGTGCCGCGGCTGGACCGCTTCGACGGGCATGACTGGTCGGTGCACGCCGATCTGGCGAAGCTGGTCGACGGCCGGCTCGGTGATCTGATCGCGTTGCCCGGCGGGACGGTCTATGTCGACGAAGTTCTGACGCCGGACGAACCCGGTCGTCTCCTGAAGGTCGGGCCCGATGGCAGCGCCTCCGTCGCGGCCGGGGAACTCGTGTTCCCCAACGGCCTCGCCGTGATCGACGAGGGCCGCACGCTGATCGTGGCCGAGACCTTCGCCGGCCGGCTCACCGCCTTCACGATCGGCCCGGACGGGAACCTCGGCGACCGGCGAAGGTGGTTCGATCTCAAGGAAAAGCTGGGTGCCCGCTACCTCCCGGACGGCATCTGGGCCTGCCGGGACGGATCCGTCTGGGTCGCGGCGACCAACGGTCACGCGTTCCTGCGCATCCGGGACGGCGACGTCGTCGACCGGATCGACGTCGACGGGTTCGCGATCGCGTGTTGTCTCAACGAGGACGAGACCGATCTCTACGCCACCACGGCGACGAGTCTCGATCCGGGAATCCCGGTGATGGAGGCCGTGCGCGAACAGCGCACGCAGGCGCGCGTCACCCGGTTCAGCCAGGGCCGGAATCAGCACTGACTCAAAGACGATCAGCGGCGGGACATTCGATGTCGTGATCATCGGTTGCGGGACAACGGGTCTGGCGCCCGCGCGGCTGGTGGAGGGCGACGTCGGGATCGTGTCACCAAGGCCGCGCCCGAACTGCCCGCGACTATCCCCGCATCGAAGACAGCTTGCCCGAATCGGAGAGTGAGACCTGATGGACCTGAGGAAGCGCCAGACACGAAGATGCCTCCGAGCGCGGCAGTTCTTCGCCGCCTCCGCCGCAATCGCGGTCACGACTGTTCTGCTGGCCGGCTGTGACTCGTCGACAGGCTCGTCGGCCGCGGCCCCCGGCGGGGGCTCGGGTAATGCCGATGTGGCGGCAG
The DNA here is from genome assembly GCF_002564045.1 of Amycolatopsis sulphurea. NCBI lineage: Bacteria > Bacillati > Actinomycetota > Actinomycetes > Pseudonocardiales > Pseudonocardiaceae > Amycolatopsis > Amycolatopsis sulphurea. The sequence continues at coordinate 4,208,702 of NZ_PDJK01000002.1, forward strand.
CCAAGGCCGCCGTCGCCAAATACACCGGCAAGCCGAGCCCGTTCCCCGTGACGGTGCCTCTCAAACACGCTGTGCCTGCCGACGCGAAGTTCGTCTATCTCCAGGCGTCGGACCCCATCGGTGCCCTGCTCGGCTCTCTCCTGGAGCCGGCCGTGCGGGCCGCCGGTGGCCAGTTCGTCGCCATTCCGGCGGGCCAGACGGCATCGTCGGTGCAGGCAGCCGCCTCCAGCGCCATCGCGATGAAGCCCGCGGTCGTCCTGCTGCCTGCGTTCATCCCTTCGCAGTTCGGGGGCAAGCTCCAGACACTCCGCGAGGGAGGAGCCAAGATCATCGGTGCGGGCATGATCGGCGCGAAGCAGTACGGCATTGACTTCTGCGACGGCTGCGAGGAGATGAACGCCCTGGACGGGCGGGTGATGGCCGACTGGGTGGTCGCCACCAAGGGCGCGAGTGCGAACGCCGTGTTCTACACCGTGCCCCAGCTGTCCTTCACCCCGACGATGTGGACGGCCTTCAAGGACGAGATGGCCAAGTTGTGCCCGGGCTGCCCGGTGCGCAACGTCCCGATCGACGTATCGACGTTCGGCACGACCGCTCCGCGAACGATCGTGAACGACCTGCAGGCGCACGCCGGTAGCACCGTCGCGGTCTTTTCGACGATGGACATGGCCCAGGGTCTCCCCGGGGCCATGAGTGCCGCGGGTCTCGACGTGTCGACCATCGGTGGGGCTCCGACACCGGAGAATCTCCAGGACATCAAGGCCGGGAAGCTGACCGCGGGCGTGGCGATCGACCTCCCCACTTATGCCTGGACGATGGTCGATGCCGGGGCGCGTCTGATGCAGGGCCAAGAGCCTGAAGCAGGCGAAATCTACTCGCCCATTCAGATCCTGGAGCGCGGCGACATCACGTTCGATCCGAGTCGCGGCTTCTCCGGCTACCCGGACTACGTCCAACGCTTTACCGCGCTCTGGCATCCCTAGGAGCAGCCACATGCCGGCGATCGCAGACAAGCCGTCGAACGGGGCGACCCTGCTCCGTATCGACGGGCTTTCAAAGACCTTTCCGGGACTCAAGGCACTGGATGACGTGTCGTTCACCGTCGGCGCCGGTGAGATCGTCGCCGTTGTCGGACACAACGGCTCGGGCAAGTCGACCTTGGTGAAGGTCCTTGCCGAGGTATACCAGCCCGATCCCGGATCGGTGATCGAGGTCCGGGACGCGAGCGGGAAACCGTTGGCCGACAACGCTGCCCGGGATGGCCTGCATTTCATCCATCAAGACCTGGGCCTCATCACCATGCTCACCACGATCGAGAACATGGGGCTCGGCAGATCGGCGAAGGGAAGGGGGTTCCGCCCCGTCCGGACCGCTCGGGAACGGGACGAAGTCAGGCGCCTCATCGCTCGTTTCGGCGCTGCGTTCGATCCCACGACGCCCGTGGCCCTCCTGTCGCCGGCGGAACGGGCGATCGTGGCGATCGCCCGCGCCATGGACGGCTGGACTCGGTCCGAGAACGTCCTCGTGCTCGACGAGCCGACCACCGCCTTCCACGGCGACGAAGTCGAGGTGCTGTTCGGCGCGGTGCGCCGGGTAGCGGCCGAAGGGGCCGGTGTCGTGTTCATCTCCCATCGGCTGGACGAGGTGTTGGGGCTCGCAGACCGAGTCGTCGCGCTGCGGGACGGCCGTGTCGTCGCCGACCAGCCGGCGGCCTCGCTCGACCACGACCAGATGATTCGCCTGATCGCCGGCCGCGCGGTCGCGAACACCGACGTCTCGAGAACATCCCAGCCCCAGCGGCGGGTTCTTAGCGTCGGCGGGATCGCAGGCGAAAAGATCAAGGACATTTCGCTCGAACTCGGCGCCGGTGAGATCGTCGGCGTGAGCGGGATCCTCGGATCCGGGCGCGAGGAGCTGGCCGGGTTGATCTTCGGTGCGGCTCATCGTTCGCGGGGGACGGTCGATGTCGCGGGAAACCTGCTGGTATCCGATGATCCGGTGGCGGCGATCGAGGCCGGCCTTGCCTATGTTCCGGCCGATCGGCGGCGGGACGGCGCGGTCATGGACATGGACGTACGGGAAAACCTCACGCTTTCGCTGCTGCGTCCACTTCGGCGGCGGCTGGGCCGCCTCGACGGGCGAGCGGAGCGTGCGGAAACCCAGCGGTGGGTGGACACGGTCGAGCTTCGCCCGCCGAATCCCGGCCAGCGGCTCAAGCTTTTCAGCGGCGGTAACCAGCAGAAAGTCGTGCTGGCCAAATGGCTGCGCACGAAACCGCTGGTCCTGCTTCTCGATGAGCCGACTCAGGGCGTCGATGTCGGTGCCAAGGCGTCCATCTACCAGTTGATCGCGGCGGCCGCGGCAGCAGGCGCCGGTGTCCTCCTCTGTTCTTCGGACACCAAGGAGCTCGTGTCGCTGTGCGATCGGGTCCTGGTGCTGGAAGCGGGACGCATTCTCGAGTCCATCGACCGCGGGGACCTGACCGAGGCGCGACTCGTCCGCGCTGAACTCGGGCTCGATGCCGGCGCTTCCTCGGACGGGCTCACCACGACGGAGGTTCGGCATGGCTCCTAAGGGTCTGACGAAGACGCGGGACGCGAGTGATTCGCCGCGGACCGGGGAGTCCGGTGCCGGGGAGATCCAGGTGCGCGCATGGCAGGGGCCCCCGTTGGCAACGCGCGTGCGGAAGGCACTGTCCTTTCGGAACATGAGCGCGCTGTATCTGTTCGCGGTGCTCTTCGCCGCGTTCGCGATCTGGGTGCCCAGCACCTTCCTGACCGCAAGCACCTGGCGTTCACTGATCTCCGACCAGGCGATCACGTGCCTGGTCGCGCTGGGTGCGGTGCCGGCGTTGGCGGCGGGCGTTTTCGAGCTGGCGATCGGCAGCGAGGTCGGTCTGGGGGCGGTCCTGGTCGCGTGGCTGCTCGCCGACCGCCACCTCCCCGTTCCGCTGGCGATCGCCCTGACCATCGCGGCCGCGGTTCTCGTCGGCGTGATCAACTGGGCGTTGATCGCACGCGCGCGGGTACCGTCGTTCATCGCGACGCTCGGTATGAGCTCGGTTCTCACCGCGGTGATCTTGTGGCTCTCCGGCGGCGCGCAAATCCTGAACCTTCCGGCGGGCTTCGAGCGCATCGCGAATCACCAGATCTTCGGATTGCAGCTACCGGTGTACGTCATGCTCGCCATCGCGATCCTCGTGTGGTACGTGCTGGAGCGCACTCCGGCCGGTCGTGGCGTATACGCGGCGGGAGCGGATCCCGACGCCGCGGCGTTGGCGGGCGTGCGCGTGTCTCGCGTGATCTTGTGCGCAGCCGTGGCGTGCGCCGTGATCGGCGGCGTGGCGGGCCTTCTGGAGAGTTCGCAGCTGTCGACGGGCGACCCGACGATCGGGCCTGGCTACCTGCTTCCCGGGATTGCCGCCGTCTTCCTCGGCTCGACGCAGTTCCGCGGCGGCCGTATGAACGTATGGGGTACCGTCGTCGCCGCGTACGTGATCGCAACCGGCGTCAAGGGGCTGCAGCTCGCCGGTGCGCCGACGTGGATACCGGATCTATTCAACGGCGCCGCGCTCCTGGTCGCGGTGGGCATAGCGGCACACCAGAAGTCGCCGGTCTCCCGGACCGCCGCGGTTCGCCGGCTCTTGCGGTCCGCTACCCGTTCGGTGCGCTCCGCCCGGCGCGCACGTCGCGCCGAGCAGCTTGCGCGCGTGCGTGGCGGCGCCGGCGATCTCAACGTCGCCGGCGGCGGAAAGGTGGTGCCAAGCAAGGCCTGGACACCGCCGACCGTTGCCGTACGTGTGCTGCGCAGGCTGTCCATCCGTAACATTGGTGCGCTCTATCTCTTGGCGTTCATTGTCGTGGTCTTCTCCCTCTGGGTCCCGGCCACGTTTCTGACGTCCGGGACCTGGCGGTCGCTCGTCTCCGACCAAGCCATCACCTGTCTGGCCGCGGTTGCTCTGGTGCCGGTGATCGCGGCGGGAGTCGTCGATCTCGCGGTTGGCGCGGAAGTCGGCTTGGGCGGCATTCTGGTCGCCTGGCTGCTGGCCGACTGGCACCTGACGGTGCCGATGGCCATCGGCGTCACGCTGCTGTGCGCGGTCGCGGTCGGGCTGATCAACTGGGCGCTGATCGTGCGCGTGCGAATCCCTCCCTTCATCGCCACCCTCGGCATGAGTTCCGTGCTGGTGGCGGTCATCGCGTGGGTTTCCGGCGGGACGCAGATTCTCGCCCTGCCCGCGGGGTTTCAGAAGATCGGGAACCACCAGATTCTCGGGCTGCAGTTGCCGGTGTACATCCTGGTGGTGATTGCCGTGATCACGTGGTACGTCGTCGAGCGCACGCCGGCCGGCCGGCACCTCTACGCGACCGGAGCCAACCCCGCTGCGGCCCTCTTGGCGGGTATCCGCACCTCCCGGGTCATCCTGCTCGCCACGATCGCGTGCGCCGTGATCGCCGCCGGCGCCGGCGTGCTCGAGAGCGCCCAACTCGGTACGGGCGATCCCACGGTCGGTCCTGGCTATCTCCTGCCTACGATCGCCGCGGTGTTCCTGGGCTCGACCCAGTTCAAGAATGGCCGCATGAACGTGTGGGGCACCGTCGTCGGCGCATACGTGATTGCGACCGGTGTCAAGGGACTGCAACTCGCGGGCGCGCCGACCTGGTCCCCGGTGCTTTTCGACGGTGTCATCCTGATCGCGGTCGTCGCGCTGGCGCAGTATCAACGACGACCGAGTGCGTGGGCAGCCCGCATCCGGAAACTGGTCAAGCGTGACCGCGCGGGGCAGACGTCCGAACGTTCACAACCCGGATTCAAGGCAGGGTGAACCGTGAGGTCGCGGTCTGTGAAGGGGCCCTTCACAGACTCAGAGTCCGTGAAGGGCCCCTTCACAGACTTCCGCGGGCTGCTATGTCTCGGCTGCGATGGTGGCCAGACCGCTCAAGAGCTATTCGATATGTCAGGCTGAATTTCGCCATACGCCGAGCGTGTGCGAGCAGAAGAGAGGGCCGAAGAATGAGTGTGCGAGTCCAGTCACCCCTGGTGGCACCGTCGATATCCGGGTTGTTCGTAGCAGATCACGGCGATCGGGCGGGGGCGAGCAGCCATGAGTGACTCTGCACGGCATTTCGACGTCGCGGTTGTCGGATGCGGTACGACCGGTCTGACGCTCGCCCATCTGCTGGCGTCGGCCGGTGTCCGCGTGGCGGTCATCGATCGGTGGCGGCTCCCCGTCTCGTTCCCGCGGGCGACACATCTCGATGACGAGACGATGCGTACTTTCCAGACACTCGGGCTCACCCACATGGAGCCGCGCTACATCGGTGTCGGGACGTACCGTTTTCTCGACCCCGAGGGCCGCGCGGTCATGGAGTTCGACATGCATCGGGGCAAGACGGAGCAAGGGTGGAACTCGGACTACATGTTCCATCAGCCGGACTGGGAGTCGGTGATGCGGGGATTCATCCAGGAATCAGATTCCGCATCCGCGTACTACGGATGGCAGGTTCTCGCCATCGAAGATGGCGACGATGTCGCGCACCTCCTCCTTCGTGACGCGTCGTCGGGTGCCGAGACGGGAATTTCGGCGAGCTATGTGGTCGGCTGTGACGGTGCGAATTCCGTGGTTCGCCCCGTCATGGGATCCGAGCACGTCGACTATGACGCGACTCATCGATCGCTGATCGTCGACATCGAGCCGTTCGTCACCTCACCGGGCCTGCCGCCGAACCTGGATACGTTCATTCAGGCCGGGCTGAGGAATCCGGTCACCTTTCTGTACCTGTCACGGGGGATGCTCCGGTTCGAATGGCTCCTCAGGCCGGAGGACGATACGCGGGAGTTCGAGCGATTGGACCGGATATACGGGTTTCTCGAACCCTGGTTCCGGCCGAGCGAGTATCGGATCGCTCGTGCGGACATGTATCAGTGGCGGGCCGTGGTCGCCGATCGCTGGCGGAGCCACCGGCTGTTCATCGCAGGCGATGCCGCCCATGAGATGCCGCCGCATCTCGGCCAGGGAATGTGCTCGGGGGTACGGGACGCCACGAACCTGGCGTGGAAGCTGCCGCTGGTCGTCCGGGGAGACGCGCCGCCGGAGCTGCTCGACACCTACGAAAGCGAGCGGAAGCCGCATATGACGGTGTTCGTCGAGACGGCCGCCAAAATGGCGAACCAGATCGAGGACATGGTCGAGGTCCCGGCCCACCTGGAGCCCCCACCGGTCGAAGAACGGGGCCCGCTGCGCCCCCTGATGGGCCCAGGCGTCTTCGCCGCCGGCGATCGTTGGGCGGGCACCCTGAGCGAGCAGCCCCGGTTCGCGGACGGCACTCTCCTGGACGACGTAGTGGGCTTCCGGTTCGCTCTCGTCGGAACTGACTCGGTGCTGGGTGGTGTGCTCGATACGGCGGGACCGAGTCTGCAGCGGCTCGGGATCCAGGTGGTCAGTGCCTCCTCCGACGAGTTCGCGGCATGGCTCTCGCGGCTCGGTGCGGGCGCGGTCCTGGTTCGGCCCGATCGCTACGTGTTCGGTACTGCGAACAGCCCGGCTGAGGTGCAAGCATTGATTTCGCGCCTCGAGGCGCTCATTCAGCGGAAACCGCAAGCCGCGCTCTTCGCCGACGTCGAGTCGGCCACCTGAAGTTGGCGCTGACCCAGCGGTGCCGACCGGGCTTGTCGCTGGATTCGATGCCTTTGCGGGCAATGCGCTGCGCGATTCTCCGGTGTCCGAGCGGGGAACGCTCGTAGGCCTTGGCCAGTGGGCGAGCGTGGTGCTCCGTGCGTGTTCGGCGCCGAAATCCGCGTCACGAGGGGAATCCCGCGACGGTCGGACAGGACATGGATCTTCGAGCCTGGTTTGCCGCGGTCGACCCGGCTCGGTTCGGTCAAAGCTCCCCTTTTTCGGACCTGACGGATGCTCCGTCGAGGACCGCGCTGGACCAGTCGATCATCCCTTGGTTACCCGGTTCGTCGAGCACCGCCCGGCCTCGGTCCACTCCGTGGATGTCCGGTGCGCGACCGGCACGGTCACCCCGACCGCAACGGCAACGAATCCACCACAACCAGGATCATCGTTCACCGGCAACCGATCACCATGGAAGATACGCTTTGGGCACTCAGGCAAGTTAGGCCTGCTACCTCACCGAGCACGGTCAGGTAGCAGGCCCAACTCTGGTCCGAGGGAGCATCTCTTCCGGCGCCGCGCCGGCCGGGTCGTAACGCCGTATGCGGGCCGGATCGCCGAAGACGAAGCGATCCCGCCCGCATATGGCGGAGAGCCGGAATTCAGAAGGTAATGACGAGCCGTCCGCGGAGGCCGCCGGCATCCATGCGCTCGTAGGCCTCCTGGGCGCGTTCCGGCGGATAAGTGCCCGCAATTCGCGGTACCAAGCGCCCGGCGGCCGCCTCGGCGGAAATCAGCTCCAGCCAGTCGGTATTGGGTAGCGCCGTGGTCACCCTCACGGGCAAGACGCGAACACCGCGCTCCGGGCCGGCGCCGTTGTCCCAGCCGCGGACGACGGCGATCCCACCGCCGTCGCGAACCGCCGGTAGTGCTGCGCGGGTCAACAACGCGGTGTCGAAAACCGCGTCGACGCCCTCGGGGACCAGTCGCCGCACCTCGGCGGCGAAGCCGCCGCCGCGCGAAACCACCTGATCGGCGCCGAAGCCGGCCACCAGTGCCTCATCTTCGGGCTTCGCATCCGCGATGACCACCAGGCCCTGACGTTTGGCCAGCGGGATGGCGTAGGACGCCAATTGTCCCGCACCACCCGTCACCGCGAGCGTCGCGCCCGGCGGTAGGTCGAGCAGACGCAGTCCCTCGAGTGCGGTGAGCCCGTTCATGGGCAGGGCCGAGGCCGCTATCGGAGCGAGCCCGTCCGGGATGGGCACGACGGAAGAGGCCGGGACGACGACAAGCTCCGCCTGACCGCCGCCCTCGGGCAGACGCGCGTTGATCGCGGCCATCACCGCGTCCCCGGCCGAAAGCCGGTCGACGTCAGGACCGATCGACTCGACAGTCCCCGCCGCGTCCATTCCCGGAGTGAGCGATGACTGTGGTCCGGCGGGGGCGAATGTCCGCCACATGAGGGTGTCGATCGGATTGACCGCTGCCGCGCCGACGCGGAGCCGGATCTCTCCTGGACCGGCCGCGCGGACCTCCCTGTCCTGCACGGTGATGGGACCGCCGGCCTCGTGGATGGTGACTCCGCGCATCTGTGCTGCCTTTCGCTGTCTCGCGTTTTCGACCTGCTTGCCGCAAAAGTGGTCTAGCGCAAGGCGTCTACGTCGATGATGCGGGTGGGACCGGCGCCCTTGCGGCCCACCCGGTTGCGCAGGACGCCGATCCCTTCGGCTTCGAGCTCGACCACGCACCCCTCGGTGATCCAGCGGTCCATCTCGGCGCCGCAGCCTCGCCCGACCGTCCCGCTCCCGAGCAGGTCGCCGGGCCGCAAGGTCTCCTCCTGGCTGGTCCATTCGATGATTTCCTCGAAAGAGAAGTGCATCGCACCGAGCACGCCGCTCGACCACACCTCGCCGTCGATCCTGGCTTCCAGGTGGGCGTTGTCGCGGTCGAACTCGTCGGGCGTGACAATGCAAGGCCCGATGGAGCTCCCGAAATCCTTGCAGATGCCCGGACCGGTGCCGACGCTCATCTCCCTGGCCTGGAGATCGCGCGCGCTCCAGTCGTTGTACAGGGTGTACCCGAGGATGTGCCGCCCCGCGTCCTCGGCCGAGATGCGTCGCCCGGGGGTCCCGATCACCGCGCAGATCTCGAGCTCATAGTCGAGTTTGTCGGTATAGGCCGGCCACGGCACCGTGTCGTCCGGACCGTAGATCTCGTCGACGTTGCCCTTGTAGTGCGCCGGGATGTTGTACCACTCGTCGGCGATCGAGTCGATCAACCCGGCCGCGACACAGTTGCGGAGATGCTCTTCGACGACGAGATAGTCACGCAGGCTGTTGGGCCGGGGCAGCGGTGACACCAGCTGCACATCACCGGCCGGGTGGATGATCACCTCATCACCGTTGTGTTCGTCGCCGGCTGCGACCACGTGCTCGGTGGCCGCACGCGCGATCTCGATGGCAGGGTCTCCGGCCCGGATCAGCGTGAGCAGCTCCGAGCCGCCGTCGGAGGAGCTGCCGGCGAGCGGCTCGCCCCCGCGCGCCGCGATGGCATGGTCGATGTCGACCACCACACCGTCTCCCAGAACCCCGGCACGCAGCACGGGCCGGCCCGGCCGATTGGCCGCAAAGGTCACGAATTTCATGCCCACCTCGCGGGACTGAGTGATCATTCAGAATGGATTACCGGGGGTGATCGGTTTCGCGGTCACCGGAACCCGCGGCGAGCCTGCGCTTCGCCTCGTCATAAAGCTCCGCTGGAAGCGGACCCCGTGACGCGATCTCGGCGTTGCTCATGAAATGCGCAAGGCTGCTCGTGCCGACGATGGCACTCGACAACGCCGGATGGCTGAGCGTGAAACGCAGAAGGAACTCATGGCGGCTCATGTCACCAGGAATGATGTCGTCGAGCCCCGCCGCATTCCAGAGGTCCTTTGCCGGTGCTTTGGCGCCGCTCAGGCTCAGGGGCTCGACGCTCCAGCTCTTGTCGTCCGACGCGGTCCCGCGGGCCGTCCCGCCCCGGATGAGGATGCCCGCACCGGCCTGTGCCGCCCGCACGATGTAGGGCTCGTGCTCGTCCTGGACCGCGGAATAAGGGATCTGGAAGACGTCGAAGACGCCCATGGCGATGTGATCCGGAAGGTGGGGGAGAACGCCCGACATCCCGATGAACTGGACTTTGCCTTCAGCACGGAGCTTCTCCAGTTCCTCGATCGTGCCATCCGACTCCAGTTGCGTCCTCGCCGGAGACATATGCACCTGGAGCAGGTTCAGGTGGTCGGTCCGAAGGCGGCCGAGACTCTGCTCGACACCTGTCCGGATGCGGTCCGCGGTGTAGTCGTGCGCGGCGGCCACGGCCGGCGGATCCCAGCCGGGCTCGATCGTGAGCGGGCAACCGCATTTGGAGGCCAGGAAGAACTCGTCACGCCGGGAGCCGAGATACCGGCCGAGGAGCTCTTCGCTACGGCCATAGTCGGCCGAAGTGTCGATGAGGCTGACCCCGGCGTCGAGCACCTCGTTCAGGAGCCGCCCCGCGTCCTCGTCGCTGATCGCCGGCCCTCCTATGGCATCCGGCCCACGCAGTTCCATGGAGCCGTACCCGAGGATGGACACCTCGACGCCGGTGCGCCCGAGGACTCTGGTGGGGATCGTCATTGAGTATCTCCGTTCTCGGGTGTGTCGGCGCGATCCGCACCGCGGTGGGTGGCAGCTCTTCAACCAGGTGGACCGGCGTCGGCGGCGGGCTGTCAGCGCGCACGACGCGCGAGCGGTTGCACGGCCTCAGTATCGACGTCACCCGAATCGATCGACTACGTCCTGACGAGACCAAGAATCATGAGATCGGCTGTCTCGTCAAGACAAGGGCGTCCCCGCGGTGCGGGGCAGGATGTCGGCAAAGTCTGTGAGGGGCCATGCGCAGACCGCTGAGGTCCGTGGAGGTCTGTGAAGGGCCCCTCACAGACCCGGGACAGGTCTGGCGCACAGCGCGAGGTGGTCGCGCGTCGAATACCTCCGCATCGTCCGTTGCCGGGCGTGATCGACGACGATGGCAGGTGTCGTCGATGACGACGCGGCAGCCGCGGCTCTCTGCTGATCACGGGTCCTCGACCGACTTTGCCGGGCCTCTGGCGGTGTGGGGGAGCGACCCCAGGCCCAGTATTCGCCGCAAAGTACCTGGCGCCGGCGGCGTCCCCCGGGCACCGAGAAGGTCGTGGTGTCGTGCGGCCACGATCTCTTCGAGGACGTCGATGACGGCGCGCACGCGGTCGAGCCGGGCCAGTTCGCGGGGGACGGCGAGCCAGTAGCTGCGGCTGAAGGTGAGGTCGTGGGAGAGCACCGGCACCAGGCGCCGGTCCTGGCTGCCGAGGTAACGGGGAAGCAGGGCTATCCCGAGTCCGGCGACGGCCGCCTGCCAGTGCCCGGTGACGCTGTTGGCCTGGATCGAAACCCGCTGATCGGGGAGCAATTCGTTGAGCAGGCGCAAGGGAGCGATGTCGAGGAGATCGTCGACGTACCAGATCAGGGTCTGGTCGCGCAGGTCCCTGCGCCGCTCGACGGGCCCATTCTCCGCCAAGTAGGACCGGCTGGCGTAGAAGCCGAGGATGTAGTCGGTGAGCTTGCAGTACAAGGCGTGCCGTCTTCGCGGTTCTTCGAGGGTGACCGCGACGTCGAACTCGCGCATGCCCAACGGGACGGTGCGGGTCGACGTGACGATCTGCACGTCGAGATGAGGATGCCGCGCTCGCAGCGGCCCCAGTCCCGGTGCGAGCAGGAAGGCGCCGAACGCGTCGGGCGTGGCGATGCGGATGGTGCCGTCGAGCTGCCCGGCGCCGGCCGCACCGAGTCCCGAAGCGGCGGTGACCGCGGCTTCGACGGCCTCGGCGTGCGGCAGGAGCCGGTGGCCGGCCTCGGTGAGGGTCCAGCCGGAGGGGTTGCGGTCGAAGAGCCGGTGGCCGAGAGCTCGTTCGAGCCTGCCGACCTGGCGGCCGACCGTCGTGTGGTCGACCCCGAGGGCGTCGGCCGCGACGGTGAGCCGCCCCCGCTTCGCCACCTGCAGGAAATAGCGGAGACCGTCGGCGGATGTCATGGCCCGACCCTACAAGGCATGTGTGCAGATTCGCACACATGCCTGCGCGATTGGTCCTTGCCTGTGCGTTTCTGCGGAGCGACGCTCGTAGCCGAACGCACTGCGACCTCGCGAAGGAGTCTCACCGTTGAGCAAGCGCATCACCCACTGGGTTGGCGGCAAACCGTGGACCGGTCCGGCTCATCGCCGGGGAGAGGTGTTCGATCCCGCGCTCGGCACGGTCACCGCCCACGTCGATCTGGCTTCCGTCGAAGAGGTGGATGCGGCCGTGGCCGTCGCGGCCGCCGCGTTCACGACGTGGCGGTCTTCGACGCTCGCCAAACGCACGCAGGTCTTGTTCGACTTCCGCACGATTCTCCAGCACCGTCGCGACGAACTGGCCGCCGTGATCACGGCGGAGCACGGCAAGGTGCTCGACGACGCCGCCGGGGAGATCGCCCGCGGGCTCGAAGTCGTCGAGTACGCCTGCGGCCTGTCCGCACAACTGAAAGGCGGGTTCTCGGAATCGGTCTCGACCAACGTCGACGTCACCGCGATTCGGCAGCCGGTCGGGGTGTGCGCGGTGATCACCCCGTTCAACTTTCCCGCGATGGTGCCGCTGTGGTTCACGCCGATCGCCATCGCCTGCGGGAACAGTGTGGTGCTCAAGCCGAGTGAGAAGGTCCCCTCGGCCGCGCGGCTGCTGGCCGAGTGCTGGGCGGAAGCGGGGCTTCCCGACGGGGTGTTCAACGTGGTCAACGGAGACGCGGTCGCGGTGAATCGCCTGCTGGAGCATCCCGAGGTAGCCGCGGTCAGCTTCGTGGGCTCGACGCCGGTCGCCCGGCACGTCTACGAGACGGGTACCCGCAACGGCAAGCGGGTGCAGGCGCTCGGCGGCGCGAAGAACCACATGGTGGTGCTGCCCGACGCGGACCTCGAAGGCGCCGCGGACGCGGCCGTGTCCGCCGGGTTCGGTTCGGCCGGGGAACGGTGCATGGCGGTGTCGGTGATCGTCGCCGTCGACTCCGTGGGAGACGCGCTGGTCCCGCGCATCACCGAGCGGATGGCGGCGCTGCGGTACGGCGACGGCCGGCGCCGCTGCGACATGGGCCCGCTGGTGACCCGCGCCCACCGCGATCGTGTCGCCTCCTATCTCGACGCCGGGGTCGAGGCCGGTGCCAAGCTCGTCGTCGACGGCAGGCAAGGGCGGCCCGACGGCGAGGACGACGGCTTCTGGCTGGGCCCGAGCCTGTTCGACGAGGTCCCCACCGAGTCCTCGATCTACCGGGACGAGATCTTCGGGCCGGTCCTGAGCATCGTCCGGGTGCCGACGTTCGACGCCGCGCTCGACCTGGTCAACGCCAGCCCGTACGGCAACGGCGCGGCCCTGTTCACCGAGCACGGCGGCCTCGCCCGGCGTTTCCAGAACGAGGTACAGGCCGGCATGGTCGGCATCAACGTGCCGATCCCGGTGCCGGCCGCCGCCTACTCGTTCGGCGGGTGGAAGGCTTCGCTGTTCGGCGACACCCACGCCTATGGCGACGAGGGCGTGCGCTTTTACACCCGCGGCAAGGTCGTCACCAGTCGCTGGCCGCAACGCTCGGCACCCCGGGCCGGCGTCGATCTCAGCTTCCCGGGCCACGGGTGAGTCCGATGACCGACACTGCTTCCGTTGCCCTGCCCCGAATCCTCCGCATCGGCGGTGGCTGCTCGATGGAGCTGGCCGAGGTGCTGGAGTCAGCCGGGCTCGCCCGTCCCCTGATCATCACCGACCCGTTCCTGGCCACCCAGCCGTTCCTGGCCAGGATCACCGCCCGGCTGACCGAAGCCGGGATCGAGGCCGAGGTGTTCTCCGAGGTGCGCCCCGACCCGACCACCGACTCCATCGACCTCGGCGCGCGCGCGCTGCGCCGGGGCGAGTTCGACTGTGTCGTCGGTATCGGCGGCGGCAGCCCGATGGACACGGCGAAGGCGGTGGCGTTGCTGGGATCGCGCGGCGGCGTCATGCGCGACTACAAGGCACCAGCCATCACCGACGCGCCGACGCTGCCAGTCATCGCCATCCCGACCACGGCCGGATCGGGATCGGAATGCACCCGCTTCACGATCATCACCGACAGCGCCACCAATGAGAAGATGCTCTGCGCCGGCCTGGCTTTCCTGCCCGCCATCGCCTTGATCGACTACACGCTCACGATGCAGATGCCGTCCCGTCTCACCGCCGACACCGGCGTGGATGCCCTCGTGCACTCGGTCGAGGCATACGTCAGCCGCAAAGCCAATCCGTTCACCGACGCCCTCGCGCTTACCGCCATGCGGACGCTGTTCGCCAACCTGCGTACCAGCTATGCCGAGCCGGCCAATGAGCAGGCGCGTGCGCAGATGATGATCGCCGCGACGCAGGCCGGTATGGCGTTTTCGAACTCCAGCGTCGCACTTGTGCACGGGATGAGCCGCCCGATCGGCGCGCACTTTCACGTCGCGCATGGCCTGTCCAATGCCATGCTGATGCCGACCATAACCGCGTACTCGGTGGAGGCCGCCCCCGACCGCTACGCCACCTGCGCACGCACGATCGGGGTGGCGAGCGCGGACCTGACCGACAGCCAGGCCGCACAACGACTGGTGACCGCGTTGCACGACCTCAACGCCGACCTGGAGGTCCCCGGACCACGCCAGTACGGCATCCCCGAGGACAGCTGGCGGGAATCGATTCCGGTCATGGCGAAACAGGCCAAGGCCTCGGGTTCGCCGGACAACAACCCTCGCCTGGCCTCGATCGCCGAGATCGAGGATCTCTACCGGTCGCTCTGGAAATGACCGCGGGTACGCGGCCAGGGCCCCGGCAATGCTGGTCGAGGACCCGTGATCAGCAGAGAGAGCCGTGGCTGCCGCGTTATCATCGACGGCGCCTGCGCTCTCGATCTATTGCGCCCGGCAACGGACGATGCGGAGGTATTCGAGGCGCGACCACCTCGCGCTGTGCGCCAGACCTGTCCCGGGTCTGTGAAGGGGCCCTTCACAGACTCAGAGTCCGTGAAGGGCCCCTTCACAGACCTCCGGGGTCTTCACACCGACTTGCCGACACGCTGGGGTACGCGGCCCTGTCCTGGCTCGCCATGAACGGGGTGCTGGCTCTTTCCCGGCCTATCGTCGATGCTCGTTCCGACGACTTGCCCGGCCCCGACCCGTATCGAATACCGCCCGATCAGGAGTGAGAGCGATGGCCCACGAACCCGAGGTGATCACGAGGACCGGAGTGCACGGCCCCGCGGCCTACGACCTCGTGATCCACCATGCGCACGTCTTCGACGGCCACAAGGTCCACACCGGGTTACGCGATGTCGCCATCAATGGTGGAGAGATCGCCGCCGTCTCGGCAGAACCACTGAGCGGCACGAAGGAGGTCGACGCGGCCGAAGCCTGGGTGCTGCCAGGCCTGATCGACACGCACCTGCACTTCTACGATGTCCGTGCGGTGTCCGATCCGGAATCGATGCGAGCGTTCGAGGAGAACGAGCTTCCCGGACGGCTTGATTTGTTCCTTCAGCACGGGGTCACCACCATCAAGTCGGTGGGCGATCCGACCGGGGGAATACTGGAGACGCGCGCCAAGATCGCCGCGGGCACGCTACGGGGTCCCCGGCTGCTGGCGACCGGTTGCGGCATCACCGTACGCGACGGGCATCCCGCGTCCACCATCTTCAGCGGCAATGCCTGGGCACGTGCCCGATTCACCGGCGAGATCGGCAGCGTGCAGCAGATGCGTGATCTGGTGCATCATCTGGCCGACCGGAAGGTCGATGCGATCAAACTCCTGTCGGAAGGCGCGTGCGCGTCCCACGGCTCACCGAAGTATGTCTGGCAAAACGCCGCTTTTCCGGATCCAGTCGAGCTTGTGCGGTTACCCCTCGATTTCCTTCGGGCGGGCATCGAAACCGGGCACGAGCGAGGCCTCAGGGTGACCGTTCACACGGCCCAGCAGGACGCGGCACGGGAAGCGCTCGAGGCCGGCGCGGACGGCCTGGAGCATGGTGTCACCGTCGAACCGATCACCGATCACGCGCTGATCGATCTGATGCTCGAGCGCGACGTCAGCTACACACCAACGCTCTGGATTCACGACGCGATCCATCCGGACGCTCGCGGCAACGTCAAGAAGGTCGCCGATGCCGGGGTGAGCATCGCCCTGGGCAGCGACACCTTCTGTGGCCCGGGCCGGTTCGGGGCGAACACGCTGGAAGAGGCCGAGCTGATGGTCGCGGCGGGGATGACGCCCATCCAGTCACTTGTCGCAGGCACCAGCGGCGCGGCGCGGCAGTGCGTCCGCCCCGACCTCGGCACGGTGGCACCCGGCAAGCGCGCCGACCTGATCATGCTGGCCGCCGATCCCACCCAGGACATCGGCAACCTCCGCGAACTCAGCATGACGATCCTGAATGGCGAGATCGTCGTCGACAGGCACCACAAAGAGTGAACGATCGGCTGACTGCTCAGGCCCCAGGGTGTCGGCAAAGTCGGTGTGGAGGGCCCTGCGCAGCTGCGGAGGGCTGTGAAGGGCCCCTTCACGGACTCTGAGTCCGTCAGGGGCACCCTCACGGACCCGAAACCGGTCGGGCAGCCACGGCTCTCTCTGCTGATCACGGGCCTTCGGCCAACTTTGCCGGGGGCCCTGGCTCAGCCCGTTGGCCGTCCCGGGTTTCCTGCAGGCTCTTTGCCGGCGCTCCGGCGCTGGTGCGCCGGGCCGGCTGCCATCGAGGAGTCAAGATCCGTCACGTCGTGCTGCCGTAGCAGCGCAGCGGATCGCCGCGAGCAAAACTGGTGTCGGTCGGTGGCTGATCGCTGGTCGCGACACGCTACTCGCCGCTGTTTCACCGGTGTGGCAAGCCAAACTGGCCCTGCCCCCTGGTGATGCAGTGCTCCTTGGGGCAGATCGGGCGGCTGTCGTCCGGGAGACCGGCACCGAACGGCAGCCGTCTTCAGCGCCACCCTCACATCGTGACGCAGGCCGACCAGATGGGGCTGTAGACATCGAACACCCGGAGGATTCGCAGTCATGGCGGCACCTCGGATGTATCCCGACGAGTCGGTGTGAACGGCGTCTCGGCAGGCAGCTGAGGCCAGACGGGACCCGCGCCGGTCGGCCGGGCGGTCAAGTGGATCGCCGACCAGTTCGGGGTACATCCGGAAGTGTCGCGGATGTGGGTGAAGCAGGCCGAGGCCGAGGAGGGGGGCCTCGGCGGAAGCGGCGAAGCAGATCCTGAAGTCAGCGGCGTCTTTCCTCGCCGCGGGACCGTCCATCGCGATGAAGGTCGAATTCGTGGCGCACAATGGAAGGAACACGGTATCCAGCCGGGGAGGGTGCCACGGATTCGCGGACCCGCGAATCGTAATGCGGCGGTCACGCTGGTGGAAGTTGCGCCCGGATGGTGACGCCCGGGCGTGCGGACTGGCGCCGCGGAATGCGTGGGTACGAGTGATCTCTTACGAGTGGTCTTCTTCTGACCGGGGCGGTTCTGTACCGGGCGAGGGCTACGGTGGGAGGTGCTGCATGATCGGGGGAGTAAGCCGATGACTGCTGTGAATACCGGGCGAGCGTGTCCGTTCCGCCACGATGACGCTCTGGAGCCCGATCCGTTCATGACGCGGATGCGGACCGAGGCGCCGGTGGCTCGGGTGCACATGCCGTACGGAATGGGTCCGTGCTGGCTGGTGACACGCTACGCCGACGTGCAAACCGTGACTTCCGACCGGCGCTTCAGCCGGGCCGCGCTCGTAGGCCGGGACTTCCCGCGCATCACCCCGGCTCCGATCGCGCAATCAGAGGCGATCAACCTGATGGACCCACCGGCGCTCAACAGGGTGCGCCGGCTGGTCGTCAAAGCGTTCACCACTGCGCAGGTCGAGGCGTTGCGCCCGTGGACCCAGCGCACCACGGACCGGCTGCTGGACAACATGGTCCAGCGCGGCGCGCCTGCCGATGTCGCCGCACACCTGGCCGGCGAACTGCCCGTGATGACGATCAGCCAGATGATGGACGTACCGGCGGCGGACCGGTCGCAGTTGCGGCGCTGGGCCATGGCCATGATGTCGATGAGCGCCGAGGACACGTCTTCCGCGGCCGACGCCAAGACCGCGCTACGCACCTATTTCACCGAGCTGACCGCCGCGCGACGCCGCAACCCCGGCGACGATCTGATCAGTGCGCTGGCGACCGCGAGGATCGGCGAGGACGCCCTCGGCGCCGACGAACTGGCTGTGCTGGCGATGCTGCTGGTGGTGACCGGGCACGACACCACCACCTACAACATCAGCAACATCGTCTACACGCTGCTGACTCATCCCGCCCATCTGGCGCACCTGCGAACGCGGCCCAGCCTGCTGCCTCAGGCACTGGAGGAGCTGCTGCGCTACATCCCCTTCCGGCAAGGGGTCGGCATTCCCCGGGTTGCCTTGGTGGACGTGGAACTCGGCGGCCAGGTCATCAAGGCGGGCGACATCGTGCACGTGTCGTATCTGACCGCCAACCGGGACGAGCTCGCCTATGAGCGGCCCGACGAGCTGGACTTCGAGCGGCAGGCGCCCGCTGGGCACATGACGTTCGGCTACGGCAGCCATCACTGTCTGGGATCCCACCTGGCCCGCATGGTCCTGCAGGTGTCCATCGGTACGCTGCTCAGCCGTTTCCCGAAGCTGCGCCTGGCCGTGCCACAAGACGAGGTGCAGTGGAACACCGTGTCCATCTGGCGCTACCCGCTGGCCCTGCCAGTGACCTGGTAGGGGCGGACATGGCCACGTTGTGCCGGCCGGCCATCGCCGTGCCCGAATACGTCATCACCCAGGAGCAGACCCTTGACCTGGCGCGGGAGCTGCACGCGGGCCACCCCCAGCTGGACCTTGCACTACGCCTGATCGCCAACACCGGAGTGCGGACCCGCCACCTGGTACAGCCCATCGAAGACACCCTCCGCCACCCCGGCTTGACCTCGCGCAACGCCCGATACGAGGCGGAAGCCAAAGCCCGGGTACCTGAGGCCGCGTACCGCGCCCTGGCCCACGCGGACCTCGCCCCCTGCGACATCGACATGATCATCTATGTCTCCTGCACCGGCTTCATGATGCCCTCGCTGACCGCATGGCTCATCAACACCATGGGTTTCCGGCCGCAGACTCGGCAACTGCCGATCGCCCAGCTCGGCTGCGCCGCCGGCGGCGCAGCCATCAACCGCGCCCACGATTTCTGTACCGCCTACCCGCAGGCAAATGTGCTGATCCTGTGCTGTGAATTCTGCTCACTGTGCTACCAGCCGACCGACCTGGCAGTGGGCAACCTGCTGTCCAACGGCCTTTTCGGGGATGCCATCGCCGCCGCGGTGGTCCGCGGCCAGAGCTGCCGAGGTATCCGGCTGGACCACAACGGCTCCCACCTGGTACCCGGCACCGAACAATGGATCTCCTACACGGTCCGCGAGACCGGCTTCCACTTCATGCTCGACAAGCGAGTACCCGGCACCATGGCCGACCTCGCCCCCGCCTTGCGGGAGATGGCCGGATTGCGCGGCCAGGATATCTCCAGGCTCGCCTTTTACATCATCCACGCAGGCGGGCCCAGAATTCTGGACGACTTGTGCACGTACCTGAAACTCCCACCGGCGATGTTCCGCTATAGCCGGGCTACCCTCACCGAGCGCGGCAACATCGCGAGTGCCGTGATCTTCGACGCCCTCGACCGCTTCTTCGACGCCGAAAGCGTCGACCACGCCGACCAGGGAATCATTGCCGGCTTCGGTCCGGGCATCACCGCCGAAATCACCCTCGGCACGTGGAACGCGACCGGAGAACCAGTCATTCCGGTTCAAGCACGCGAAACGACTCAACACGTAGGAAATCCAGCGCAAACGAACAAACCGCAACGCGCGCACGATGCCCTCCCGGCACCTTTAAGAAGATGAGTAGGGGATAGGGCGCGTCTGGAAATTCTTTGCTCCAAGTGTCCACGGCATCGCAAAGAGGACCGCTGATCGGTAGACGATGGCGAGCTTGTCGTCACGAGTGGCCAAGCCCGCCATTGCTTGAATAGGGTGAACCGGCGTTCGACAACGATGGTGTACGAGGCGCTCTGATCAGTGAGGCTTTCCGGGTAAGCATCTGTGACGCTGGGTGACAGCCTGGGTGTGGTCGTTGCTGGCGGTGGTGACACGCCGAAGTTGTTGTGGTGCAACGTAAAGACGCGGAACCTCGGTATGAATTTGGTCCTACCACAGATCAACTTCATAGAGGTTCCGCGCCTGATGAGTGTGTCATACACCGCGACCTTGCCGGTACGCGACCAGACCGTGCTGTACCTGTCGAGCCTGTTGCACGCCGAACGGGTGCGGCGCGGTACCCGCAAAGATCGCCGGGTTCTGACGACGTTCAAGCAGGCGGTCTTGGTGCTGCGCTGGTTTCTCGACGGCACTCGCGTCAAGCAGCTCGCCGTCGACAACGCGATCGGCAAGTCCACCGTGTACACCTATCTCGAGGAGGGGTTCACGGTGCTCGCCGCCCAGGCACCCGCGCTCGAGTCAGCGTTACTGGCGGCGAAAATGGCCGGGCACAGCCACATTTCCATCGACGGCACCCTGATCGAGACCGACCGGGTCCGCACCCCCGGACCCACCGACGGGGTGGACCTGTGGTGGTCGGGCAAACACTCCAATCATGGCGGCAACATCCAGGTCATCACCGCCCCCGACGGCTGGCCCCTGTGGACCTCCGACGTGCGGCCGGGCCGCGAGCACGACACCACCGCACTGCGCGAACACCCCGAGATCCTGCCCGCCCTGGCCACCTGGATCGCCGAGAACACGCCCGCCCTGGGCGACCTGGGCTACGAAGGTGAAGCCGACACCATCACCGTCGCGTTCAAAAAACCGAAAGGCGGCGAACTCACCAAGGAACAGAAGACCCACAACAAAGCCCACAACGGGAAACGAGCGATCGGCGAACGCGGAAACTCCTTGCTGAAGACCACGTTCAAGGCGCTGCTCAACATCAGCCTCTGTCCATGGAAGATCGGCACCATCGTCGCAGCCGCCCTCGTCATCCTCCACATCGAGCACGACCGCACAACATGATCACCCACAGCGACCAACCGTTACCCGGAAAAGCTCACTGAGGAGCAAATGCAGTCGATCGGTCTCTGAGATAGGGAAACCGAATGGAATTCCGGAAACTGCGAGACTCTTGATACGCTAGGTCAAGCTCGCGGACATGACGAAGGCGGCCCTTGCGTGGCAAGGACCGCCTTCGTATTTTCGTTACAGCGCAGACACCTTCCGGACCCAGCCGCAGCCAGTGAGGTAGAAGTTGCCTCCCGCGTCGATTGCGAGCTGGTTGAGATTCTTCAGCTCGGCCAGCACAGTCGGACCGCCGCCGCATTCTTACTGATAATCGTGGTGCCCGACGCCGGCGACCGGCCGCAGTCCGCGGGCGGCGCGGCCGGTGTGGCGAAGCTCGGGGAGCTTCGGGAGCAGCGTTTCCATGATCTTTGTCCGGGGTATGGGTTATAAGGCCCCGGGGGACCCTTGTGGTCACGGCTTTACGCTGGGTTTGCAGATCTCCCGGATGAGATCCGCAGCAGCCGTGATCGCGGCTGGACTACGCATGCACCGAGTAGTGCGCATCACTGGCGGCGCGCTGTACGTGCCGAGAAATGCGTCCGTGCAGGTCAAGGGTCATCGGCGGGTGACCGCTCGCGGTCCGGCATGATCGCGTCTCGTGCTGGTTCGCTTCGTCTATCTTGCCGTTGTCCATGTGTTCGCGGTGTTGCGGCTACTGTCGATGGGCGACCGCGAGAAGGCCGTTGAGATCGTCGCCCTGCGCCACCAACTGACCATCTTGCAACGACAGCTCGGTGGCCAGTGCCCGCGACTTCGGCCCGAGGACAGGATGTTCCTCTCGATGTTGCTGGTGCCGCTGGCCCGTGGGGTGTTGCGTCGGCTCCGGCTTGTGGTCAGCCCGGACACGGTGCTGCGTTGGCATCGCGACCTGGTGAAACACCGTCACGCCCGCGTGAGCGTGAACCGGGGGCCTGGGCGTCCGCGTACTCTCGCCTCGGTCCGTCGCCTCGTCCTCCGCCTGGCGGCCGAGAACCCCTCGTGGGGCTACCGGCGCATCCACGGCGAACTCGCCCTGCTCGGTGTCAAGGTCGCTGCCTCCACCGTGTGGGAGATCCTCAAGACCGACGGTGTCGATCCGGCCCGGCAACGGGCGACGGTCAGGTGGGCGGACTTCCTGCGGTCCCAGGCCGAGGCGATCCTGGCGATGGATTTCGTCGAGGCCGTCACCCTGGCTGGGCAGCGGCAGTACATACTCGCTGCCGTCCACCACGCTGGCCGGCGGGTCCGCATTCTCGGTACCACCGCGCACCCCACCCATGCCTGGGTGACGCAAGCTGTCCGCAATCTGCTCATGGACCTGGCGGATGCCGGGCACGTTGCGAAGGTCAGGTTCCTCATCCGCGACCGCGATGCCAAGTACCCCGCGTTGATCGATGAGATCCTCCGCGACGCCAAGATCGCCACTGTGCGCACCGGTGTCCGGATGCCTCGCATGAACGCGATCATGGAACGCTGGGTGAAGACGCTGCGGGGCCGAACTGCTGGACCGCACGCTGATCTGGAACGAGACTCACCTCAGGCATGCGCTTCGTGAGTACGAACGGCACTACAACCAGCATCGAACCCACCGATCGCTGGCCGCCGCGGCACCCCTGCGAGCCCGGCCCCAGGCACTTGAACCCGACCGGATCGAACGCCTCGTGATACGCCGGCATGACCGCCTCGGCGGAGTCCTCCACGAGTACGGACATGCCGTTTGACATGCATGGATGTAATTTCGGCACCCGCAATCTCGCGGTCCAGGACGCCGACCGGGGGCGTCTGGGGTCGCAGTGGAAAGAGCACGATCTGGCCTTCACCCAGTTCGACGGTTCCCCGTTGCACCCCGCGCACGTGACCGACGTGTTCTACGAGCTGTCCCGCCAGGCCGGGTTGCCGCCGATCCGGCTGCATGACCTGCGTCACGGTGCGGCGACGTTGGCGTTGGCGGCGGGGGTGGAGATGAAGGTGGTGCAGCGGATGCTGCGGCATTCCTCGATCACCGTGACCTCGGACATCTACACCACCGTGTTGCCTCAGGTCGCGTTCGCGGCAGCCGAGGCGACGGCGGCGATCATCCCGCGGCAGTCGGCGAGAAGTCTCGGGCTCGCCTCGGGCTCGCCAACGACCACAATGGACAGTCCAGAAACGGAAGAAATGAGTCCAGATAACACAAATCCCCAGGCCGAAGAGCCTTCGAACCTGGGGAGTGAGGGTGCGCCATCAGGGACTCGAACCCCGAACCCGCTGGTTAAGAGTCCACGGTTTGACCTGTCGGATGGTGTCGAGTGATGTCAGACAAGACCTTTTCGTCTGGTCGAGGGGCGTCCGTGGTGTCGTGCTGTGTCGGCTGCTGTTGTCGTGTGCTGGAGGTCTCGGGCTCGCCTCGGGCTCGCAAATGCCGGGTGCTCGGCGTGATCCGGTCGTGTCTGCAGTGAGCGTCATGGTTGGGTGTCGTGGTCGGGCTGACGTTCCTGTTCGGGCGCTGGCCCTCCGGCTGGGGGTACCGGGCTGGGTGGCGCCGCTGGTGGCGCCTGCAGTGGATCTGTCGGTGGTCGGTCTGCTGATCGCCATCCGGTACCTGTCGTTGCGGGGCGCTCCCGCTGAGGTGATTCGGCCGGCTCGGCGGCTGCTGTTGGCCTCGAGTGTGGTGACGTTGGCATTGAACGTTGCCGAGCCTCTGATCGTCGGTGAGGTGGCGAAGGCGTTGTTCGATGCGGTGGGTCCGTTGTTGCTGATCGGCTGGTCGGAGGTGGGACCGGTCCTGCTGCAGGCGCTGGCCGCTGTACCAGTGGCCGGTCGTCCGGCCGGTGTTGCCCAGACCGCCGACTCAGACAGTGCTGTGGTGACGCAGGCAGCAGGTGTGGACGTTGAGTTGCTGGAGCGGGCACGGCATGAGGATCGGCGGCATCGTGAGCTGTATCTGCTTCTGGTCTCTGCTGAGTGGCTCCGCGAGGCGCTGAGAGTGGGCGCAGAGCAGTCTCGCGATCTGGTCAAGCGGGCGCGCGCAGAGCGCGGTATCTCCGTGTAGCGACAGATGCTAGGCCGGTGGTCACAGACCGTCGACGCATACAGTCGCGCGAACATTTGTTCGATCCGGCGGTTCGTCGATTGCATCCCTATAGTCGATCTTGGTTTGTTCAAAACCGGGGGGATTCCGCGCTCGCGTCAGGTGCGCGGCAGAATGGTGTTCGCACCGGCCTGGAGATAGGGAGTGATCTCGTTGACTGACCCGCCAGAGCTGGCATTGGACGATCTCGCCGGTGAAGCGGCAGTGCTGCGGATCTACCGTCAGGTCTTCGCGGTGCTCGCCCGCGAGGCGGGAGCAATGATCGTGGATCCCATCACGATCGATGTCGATGAATCGATCTTGGAAGCCTTCGCTGAGGCGGGCAGCGAAGGCTTGACGGTGGAACAGACTGTTGCCGAATGTCGACGATGGGATGCTCCGATCGTGAGGCGGCGGTTCGACGTTTTGCGCGACTACGGTGCGATCAGCCGGGTCAATAATCGGCCGAATGAGCTCTACCACCGGGCCGCGTTCGCGCCCTATATAATGCTGTTATTCTTGCGGCGCATGGCGGAGCAGGGCGGCCAGTCGGAACTGCACCAGCTGCTGACCTTGGAGCAGTTGAACGTCAAGAGCGCCAACGCCACAGCAGTCGTCGGTGTGGCCTCGGTGCGCCGGTTGACCAAGATGTTTCGGTTGCTGGGTAATGAACTGGCCATTTTGGCGGCGGGCAGCACGGCCGAGACGCTCGGCGAGAACGCTCAACTCCTGTGGGGCAACGAGTCGCTGATTGACCAGGCCAAGGACGTCCACGCAGTCGTGCTCGACAGGTGGCACGAACTCGATCGCGACTGCGCAAAGCTCAGGGTCTCGCTCGCCGCGTACGCGGACGCGATCGACGCGGCGGCCGGCCGCCTGATCGCGCAAGCCGGCACCACTCGCGCGTTGGGGCTGCTTCCGGTAGAGGCGTGGCGTACCTTCGGCCGCGAGTCGAGCCCGGAGGTGCTGGCCGCGGTGCTCGACCGGTTCGTCTTCGACGCCCCGGCGCCGTGGTTCTCACCGCAAGCGCTGATCGAGGCAGTGGAAGCGGGACGCCAGATCAACACTGCACGGGTTCCGCCTCCTCGATCGGATGACGCCGAGCCAGCGCCAGAGGCTGACACCGGTTTCGCCGACGACGTGGAGGAACTCAGGACCATCGCGGAGCGGTTGCTGGCGGACTCGGACTCGGTGAGCATTGTCGATGTACTGGATGACGCCGGTGACTGGATGTCGGCACGTCGCGTGCTCTCCGAGGTCACCGCCATCCATCACCACCCTGACCTCGACTACGAACTCGCGTGGCGCGACGGCGTACGTATCGAGGTCGCCGCCACCCCGACATGGACCTCACACGGACATTTCCGGCGCAGCATCCGGGCGGGGGGAGACGCGGGGTGAACGAGGCTGAAACGGCACTGTGGTGGGCGCGTGTCCGCGCCGCTGGCCCGCAATGCGTGTCACCGAACAGCACTTTCCCCGCGGGAATGCTGCGCCTGGTCGAGCCCGACGTCACGGCGGTGTGGCTGCTGACAGTGGTTCCCGAGGGCGCGAGACCCAGCGTATCGGAAGAGTTGGGACTACCTGCGCTTACCGTTGAAAAGCCCAATGACACCGCGCGCGTGCTCGCCGCGTGCCTGCGCTGCTGCTGGGCGGAACCGACCGGACCGATTTGGCCAGGAATGCCCGCGTCCAAGGATGAGGTTGCCGCGGTGTTCGGGGAGATCACCAACCGGGACGAGGCCGCTTCCAACCGAGCCTTGCTCGAGGCGATCCGGCGCCTGGCTGGCGCCGCCTGGCTGCTGTGGGACGAACCAGGCCAGACGGTGAGCCTCGGTCCGCGAGTCGCCGCATGGGGATCAGCGGATCTGAGCACCTTACGCGAGCTGTGGCGGATGCTGCCCTCTTTCGCCGAAATCGGCCGCAGCGACGCCGGAGGGCTACGATGACCAGCGCGAACGTGGCACATCCGGTGTTCGAACCGATCCTCGCCGAGCTGAGTGAACACCACCGCGACGAAGTCCTCGCCGCATTCGCGGCGGTAGAACACAGTGCCCACCCGGTGCCCGAGGTGCAGATGCTGGCATTGCGGGATGCCACACTACGCCGGGACCTCCAGCGGCTGCTACATCCAGTGGGACGGACGCTGGTCCCGGTGGGCGGTGCGCACTGGACGTCGGGGTACCGCGACGACATTGCCGCCGAACTGACTGCCGCGGGCTGGAACGCCCTCCCGGTCATCGATCGAGCTGTGCTTGTACTGGTGTTGATCCACTCGGTCGCGATTCCCCGTAGCCAGGGAATACTGTCCGGCGACTCCTGGATCTCCGCGCAACCGACGCCAGCCGATGAGCTTCTTCGCCACGCGCGGCTAGGAAAAGGTGATATTCGCGCGGCTCTGCAGAGGTTGCGTGCTGCTGGACTCGTACAGCTCGCGCCCACTCGTGGCCGGGGCTCCGTCGGCGGGGCCGCCTACGTGCCCGGTTCCCAACTTCACCGGCTGACACCCGTGGCGCGTCGCGCGCTGCAGCAAGAGTTGATTCTGGCTGCCGCACCGCACAGCCCACTAGCTGCCGCGATACGAGCACGCCGCGCGCATCCCCGAGGAGAACAGTGAGCACAGCCCGAACCTGGTCTGCGGCGGGCGGCGATTCTGGCCCGTTCGACGTCGTCGGCGAGCGGGTGCTGGTCGGCATCCAAGTGGTCGACATCTCTCGGTTGTCCACGCACCCAGTACCGATGGTCAGCCAGGGACTGGTCACAGTCGCGGGCCAAGGCCCGAAGGACTCCAACGGTGCCGGGAAGTCCTCATTGATTGCCGCGGTGAGCTTGCTGCACGCAGATGAGCAATGGCGACTGGCCAGTGGGGCGGCCGGGGCTGCGGAGCTGCTGTTCACCGCCGAACTCGCCGCGCAAGAAGGTCGCTGGTCCAACGTCGACTGGGGGTACGTCATCGGCGTGTTCGCCGACCCCCGCGCCGGCACAACCGACGAGCTGTCAGCCAGCGCCCTGACGGTGTGGCTGCGGATTAACCGCAAGGCATCACACGTACACCTGCGCTGGAAGGACGGGCTCTACGTCCCCTACGGGGCGACCGAGTCCGAACGCGCCGCCGGAGTCGACACGTTGTGGGATCGTCTCCCGACCAGCAACGGACGTACCGACTTCCACGCGAACCGGCTCGCGTCCGTCCTGTACGGCAGCCACGTGCGGTGCGTGTCATTCCTGTCAACCTCGGTGCGTTCCAGCCCAGCGGCCAACCTGCTCGCACAACCTCTCAACGACCTGGCCCCCCGACGGATCTTCGACGCCATCGCCACGTTGACCGGGCTGGATCGCGAACTCGAACAAGAGCAGGCCCTCCGGTCGACGGAGTACACCCACCGCACCGACGTCCTCAATGCCGACGGAGATCTCAAAAGCTGGGAACACGAAATGGCGGTCGTTGAGGCCGGCATTGCCCTGCGCGGCGAAGCTCGCCACCTATTGGACGATGCGAACGCGTCGTGGCGAGCCCGCTGCGCCCGACGCTTCCTCGACGCAGTCGCCCGCATCGACGAGATCCGCCTTGACCTCAGCGCGCTGGAGCACCACACCACGGGCCTGAAGGCACAGCTGTCCACCGTGGAAGACGACCTTTCAGGGTTGACCGACGATGAGGAGTTTGATCGCAACTTCCGCGAAGTCGAAGGACGCTGGAACACACTCAGCGCGCGTGACCAGCACCTGGACACTCAACATCAGATCGCCGCCAAAGAGCTGGAGGGCCTCGGCGTGAAACATCGGGACCTCTCGGCCAAATCTCGCGCTGCCGACGGACGCAACGTCGAGACCGCGCAGGCTGAGGAAGCCGACGCTCACGCAGCCGTGGAACGGGCTCTCGGATCCAGGGGAGTCGCCGAAGAGGCCGAGAACCAAGCGAGTAGGCGGCTGGCCGCCGCCGAATCCGGTGAGGACGTTGCCGCGGACGAGCTGCAGGCGTTGCGCGAGGCGGGGATCCCTGCCGCCACATTGTTGGACGTCGTCCAACTTGACCCCGACCAGCGACACATTTGGGAACCCCGCCTCGTTCCCTATCGCGATGCCGTCGTGATCCCACGCGGGCACGCAGGCCAAGCTCAGGAGAAACTGGCGGGGCGGCCAGGATCGGCGACGCTCGTCGTCGCCGATCCGCCTCGAACGCACGCGCCCACCCAGAGCACCAGCCTGCCGGCGAGCGCCGATATGAGGTTCGACCTCACCACGTTCTTGACCACGATCCTCGAGCGGACTGGCGCTCAACCTGCGGAGGTCGACGTGGCCGCCGGCGTGATCGTCGTGGCCGAGTTCGCCGAACCGCTCACCGGCCGGGCCGCGCGCATCGCCGCAGCCCGCGCTGAACATCGCGCGAAAGCTGGTCTTCTTACCGAAGCCAACCAGCTTCTCGCTGCGGCCCGGCGCAAGCTGTCCCGAGCCAAAACCCGTACCGAAGCAGCCATGGCCGGTGACGAAGCGAACGCGACCGAGCTGAAGATGTCGGAACTGCGAGGGGCCAACGAGGTGCGAGAGGAACAGCGCGAAAAGCTGAAGCCTTTACTGGACGCGGCCCGCGTGGCCTATACCGACGCGCTGGGCGCAGGGAAAGCACGCGAGGAACAGATCAAGAACCTGAATGGCGCCAAAAGTCGCCTTGAGGGTGAGCTGACCGCGCAGGACAAAACCAAGACGAAGCTCACCGACGAGCGGTCGGCTCTGGACCTTCCCGGCCGCGAAGCGGCCTGGGGGGACTCGCCCGGGGGCGCGCACCGGTTCCTGCTGGCCCTGCCTGCCGAGCAGCAGTCCCGCACTACCGCAGCGTGGAACGACGAGACCTGCTATCAAGTCAACGAGGTAGTGCGGCGGTGTTTCCCCGAGGGCACACCACACGACGAGATGCCCGCCGAGATCCGGGAACTGCTCATCGAACAACGATGGCAACGCGGCGGACTGGACACTCGAGCCGGACTGGTTCCTGCGCTCATCCGCGCGCTGCGTACCCATCTATCCCAGACCGAACAACACGACCTTTACCAGCAGCAGCAAATCGCCACCCAGCGTGCGCAGCGCACCGGTGACCTGGCGAAGGCACGGAAAGGCTTGAGCGAGGCCGAGCAGACCTCGCGTGCGCACCGGGCCTCGCTTGCTCTCGGAATCAAGGCGAGGCTCAAGAAAGTCAGCGAAGAATTCGACCGCCTCGACCAGCGGTACGGCGGCTACGGGGCGAGCCTGGACTACCCGGAACCCGAGCCACCCGCAGAGCCTGATCGGCCGTGGCGGTGGACCGTCACACCCAAGTGGCGGCGCGCCGAGGGACAACGGATGTCGGGCTACAACCTTCGTAGCAACACCGCCCAAATGGACGAGAAGGCCGTCAAGTTGGTGTGTGCCGCCGCGCTTGCTGGAGGAGGTAGTCGGCCCTTGCTGCTCGTTCTCGATGAACTCGGCCGCAACCTCGGCAAGCAGCATCGCCGTGAGGCGGTTGCGCTGTTCGAGCAAATCGGGAAAGACCGCAACATCACCGTGATCGGTGCGTTACAGGACGACATGGAGCGCTACGCCATCGAGGCATCTGGGCTCTACATCAAACTCCGCCGCCGGTCCGACAGTATGGCCTACAACGAAGCACCTGTCATCGTCGGAGACGAAACCAACCGCGCCCGCGTCGAACTACTCCGTGAATGGTTGGCCTCCTATCGCCCTGTCACCGACATTGCCGACGATGAGTGCGGTAAGGACCATTCTGGCGACGGTGTGGCGTGACCGAAACTTTTCATCCAAAAGGGGAATTCCCCATGCCCGGCCACCCCGGTGTGCCAGAGGGACTCCGCGCCTACGCGCAGCCAACACACGCAGACGGCACATTCAACCACGACCGAGCCGGCCGCCCCAAAGTCCGGCGGGTACACCTGCGCGCGCACCCACCCACTTCACCGCAGCGGCCAGACGGTCTCGTCAACGACGCCGACTGGAACTGGGCCACCAGCGCGCCCAGACGATGGACCACCATCAGGAACAAACTCGATGATCGTGCTGATGACGTGGCGCTCGCCTTGGCCCGAGCAGGATGCGTTGACCTCGAACACGACTACCGATCAGGCACAATCTGCCATCCACCCCGAGGCTGGGCCCCTCACCCTGACCTGCGCGCAGCCCGGCAAGAGCAAAACAGCCAGCGCGCCGCTCGCCGGGCCGCTCAGGACGACGAGGTATGCCGTCTCGCTGCCGAGCTCGCCCACTATCCGGCCGCCGGGCCACTGGTAGCCATCCTCAAAGTACAACGGGACGGGCCCTACCGTGACCACGTCATCGACGCTGCCCGAGCCTTCCTCACCGACGACATCACGACCGGCACAAGCCGGGCCGCGCCGTGGGCCGCTGTGCGCTGGCTCAAGCGCGGAGCGAAGGCGGACTACAACAGGGACCACGAGCCGCTTGCTGAAGGTGGTCAGGGTGCGGTCTACAGCGGCGCGCACAAATACACCCGCATACCCATCGCGCTGAAGCAGCTCCGCTTCAGCGATGAAGACGCCCTACACCGCATGCGCCGCGAGATCTCCATCGGGCACCTCTACGGAGAGCACCCGAACGTCATGCCGGTCCTGGACTCCGATCCGGACGGGAGGTGGTTCGTCATGCCGCTCGCGAACGGCAGTGCCGCCAGCCACGTGGAACGCCTACAGCGAGAAACAGGAGCCCTCCGGGACCTCGTCACAGCGGTCTGCGAAGGACTGCGCTGCCCACACACCGACGACAGGATCCATCGCGACATTAAGCCAGCGAACGTCCTGCTCCTCAACGGCAAGTGGGTCGTAGCAGATTGGGGGCTAGGCCGACAGCCCCGGGGGGAAACCAGCATTCCGCGTCGGACTCGAACCGGCACCGGCTTCGGCTCCGAGGGATTCGCCGCACCGGAGCTGTCGTCCGGAAGCCCCCACAATGTTACGGCCGCCGCCGACATCTACAGCATCGGGCGTCTCATCGCAGCCATCCTAACCGGGGAACGACCGGAGCAGAATCTCCCACTGCTGCCCGCCAGCGGGCCATGGATAGCTGTAGTGGCGGAGGCAACTCACCACAAGCCAACCGACCGGCCACAAGACGTGGGCGAATTCCTCCGCCTGCTCAAGGACATCCCGTGACCGTTCCCGCGCCGTTCCCAGCGCTGCTAGGCACAGAAAGTTCTGGTCCACCTCAGCTGAAAGACATCTCAGGTTCTTAAAAGTCAAGCCGCAGCAGCGAGTGGAGGTGGAAAGGCCTGATGTTCGTCGAAAGGTTGTCCTGTTTGGAGGCAGTGGTGGAGCTGTCCGAGGAACTTGTTGAACAGGTGGCGTTGGGCCTGGTGGTTCCAGTCTCCGGCGGCGCGGCGGGTGTCGAAGTGTCTTCTCGCGCCGGGGCTGGCTCGCAGCGAGCTGAGGGCCCAGATCGGGCCGACCGCGGCGAGACGCCGGTTTTTGATGTGCCGGTGCGAGATCACGGTTTTCTTGCCGCTGGCGCGGGTGATCGGGGCGGCTCCGGCGTAGGCCTTGAGGCCGCGTGGGTCGTCAAAGCGGGTGCGGTCGTCTCCGATTTCGGCGAGCACCCGGGCGCCGGCCAGCGACCCCAGGCCGGGGAAGCTGGTGATGATCTCGGCGTCCGGGTGCCGCTCAAAATGGGTCCGCGTCGCCTCCGCGAGACTGTCGGCGGCCGTGCAGGCTGCTTCGAATTGGCTCAGCAGAGCGGAAAACTGGATGCCCATCGCGTTTTCCACGATCGGTGGCTGCCGCAACCGCTGCGATCGGAAGATTCCGTAGAGGCGATCAACGTCGGTATCGACGTTGCGTCGGCGCCCGGCCTTGGTCAGCAGCGTCCGCAGCCGTGCGCGGGTCAGCTTCGCCGCGAGCGCGGGTGTGGGGGCCGCGGTGAGGACGGTGCGGGCGTCGCGGCGCGCCAGACCGCCCTCGGGCAGCCCGGCGAACGCGTCGAGCGCGGCGGGGTAGAACTCTTTGAGCAGCGAGCGGAGCTGGTTGCCCAGCTGCTGACGTGCCCAGACCGCGTCCTGCTGCGCTCGCGCGAGCACCCGGACGGCTTGGGCGAGGTCGGTGTCGGCGGGCAGCGGCCGGTGCGCGTCGGCGTCGGTGCGCACGATGTTGGCCAGCATCACCGCGTCCGCGGCGTCGGACTTCGCACCCGAAACCTGGTGGCGGGCCCGGTAACGCGACGCCGAGAGCGGGTTGATCGCGTAGATGGTGCGGCCGGTGGAACGCAACGCGGCCACCAGCAGCCCGCGGTCGGTCTCGATGCCCACGGGGATCGGGTTCTCGACGGTATCCCCGGCCTCGGCAAGCAGGTTCAGCAGGCGAGCGAAGCCCGCCACGTCGTCACCGATCCGGGCCTTCGCGACCACGGTTCCGGTGTCGTCGATGATGGCGGCATCGTGGTGGGATTCGGCCCAGTCGATGCCGCAGAACAGTGTCAAGTTGCTCTGCCTCCTTCGATGTTTCTGCTGCTTACGGGTCCAGGCGGGGTCACGCAGCGCCCTAATCGCGGGACTCGACGGTCCGTCATCTCAGTAGCCGTTCGTGACTCCAGCACACCGCAGGGACCTCGTTCTGTCGAAGAGCTCGAAGCTCGGGAACACATCGAGAGGTCACCTCCTGCGGCGGACTCGAGCAACGACATCCCACCACCACGATCACCAGCCCACCGGCAGACGCGCCGTTCTTTCAGAAGTCGTCGAACGACGGGAACACATAGGCGTCGCCCGCCGGCGGACCAGCACCAACCAACCCGGTTACGAGCCGGAAGAACTACCCCTACTACCGATTAGGATCATGTTGCCGATGAGCCGCATTGCGCTCGAGCCGTACTTCTTGCACCAAGACCAGGTTCAGTCGCTCCTCGGAGAGCAGCGAACGGAGTCCGCACGAGCGCGGGCGGTCCGCAGGAGCGATCCCGAAGCAGCGCTGCCCTACGTGCTCGCCACAGAACTCGCCGAGGCGCTCTCCTCGCTGGGAATCGGCGAACTGGCAAGGCTTGTCCTGGAGCGGGACATACGTGCGGGGCAAGTCGTCGGCGCGGAGCTGGAGTTTTCGTTCCAGCGAGACCGGGACCGCGACGCCCCAGGCTTCAAGCCTGCCAGCTTCACGGCGGTGCTCGACGCGGGCGAGCCTGTGCGGGTCACCGGGACATTCAACGCGGCAAGAAAGGCCAGTTCCTCCGCGCCCGGCAACCTCAGTGGAAACAGGCGGGTCTACGTTATCGGGACGGTCACCAATCTAAGCGCCGAGCAAATCGAGCTCAGGCCGGCCTTCATCGGAATCAGATCGTTCGTCGACGATGAACTTGCCGCCAGAGGTCCAGCGCCGGGAGCGCGGGTTTACCCCAGCGATATCGGCCAGTTCAGCGGGATCGACTTCGCATCTCCCTTCGCCGACGCCGAAGGTGACGCGGTGCTGCATGTGCCGGAGGACACAGTGAAGCGCGCCTTTGCCGGACTGATCGGCGAATCGTACGTTCCGAAGGACTGGGGTGGCGAGCGCTCCGACCTCTATACGTCACGAGTGTTCGCCCGCGGGCGCCAGATGTCGGCCGCGTGGCTGTTCAAGGGGCCGGGCTTCCCTCGCGCGATGGACGTCAAGGCCCTGGGTAAGAACGGCGACCAGATCGACCGGCTGTTCACCGAGCCCGCGGAGCTACTCGTTCTGCAGCACTGTCATCAGATCAAGCCGAGCGTGGTTGGCATGATGGACGCCTACGCCCACGACGCCCGGCACCCCCGCTTCTACATGATCATCGACGGGGCTGATACCGGACGCATACTGAGGTCGCTGGGTATGCTACCGGTAACTCCAGCACGTCCGCCTCTGTAGATCGAAAGGAACCGGAGCCTTGCGGCCAGAAAGCCCTAGGCAGACGCGAAAAGAAACCGAGCGCAATCGTTTAAGTGCGGAACTGAAAAGGATCGCGGTAATCGAGTCTTGCCGCCGGTTAAAATGCCGGCTACCGATCGGGGCCTGGTGCGTCGCCGTCAGGCAACGGAACGGCCAACCACGTCCGGATCTCTTCGATCACCTGCGTCGGACGGGGTGCGGACGAAAGTACGCGGAGCTCCCGATACCCCGGGTGGTCCACGCTCAAGGAGGGTAGGTCGTCCTCGCGCAGGCGTACGACCAGGTAACCGGCGGCGAGAAGGTCATGGCTCTTACGCTCGTCGATCTCCACCTTATCGGTGTGCCAGTATGATCCGTCGTACTCGATCACCACCGGCTGACCGTCCACCTCGACGATGATGTCGGCTGTCCAGGAACGGGCCGGCGGTCCGTCGAGGCGCACGATCGCGCCGGAGCGTGCCTGCCCGAATGCGTCGACTGCGGCCTGGTAGTGGGACAGCTCGACGCGCGACTTTCCCGCCTCGCGGCATTCCGGGCAGCCTGCCCCCGTCGAGCGTGAAGCCAGCGACATCTGCCATGTGTGCGCCGGATTGCCTGCGCAGATCCACTCGGGGGTGAAGGAGAGTGCGGCGTGCGGGCGCACGTGCCAGGCGCTGACCGGGTTTGCCGGACTCCACGTGCCGGCGAGCTCGGGATTCTCCCACGCCAGCGAGCCGAGGATGGTGCGGCAGGAGGGGCAGCGGAGACGCTGGTATTTGTCGCGGTCGCGTACCGACTCCTGCCACTGATGTCCGCAGCACTCCGCGGTCCACCACACGGTCCGTTTCGAGTCCCAGACCACATTCTGGGGCGCGAGCTTGCCGTTCAATGTCGGGTGCCACTGGGCTGCGATCTCGGGAAGCGTGTCAGCCAGCCACTTCTTGTCGGAAGCTGTCTTCTTGCCGCGGCAGTGCGGGCAGCCCATGTCGAGCAAACGCGCGGGTGCGATCCGTGGGTGGTGTCCCATGTTGCAACGGAATCGACGTAGGGTCGAGTCGCCGACCATGACTGTGCTGGGAGATGCGTCATCGGCCCACATGTCCAGTAGTTGAGGGACTTCGGCGACCGGGGTGATCTTCCAGCGCGCGAGGGTTTCCTGCCATTCATCCTGGTCCCGCTTCGCGCATTGCGGGCACCACGGCGTCTTTGTCATCTCGCTGACCTTGGCGGTGAAGCGATGCGAACACCGTGGACAGACCCAGTGACAGTTCCGGGTCGCTCGCACGGTCACTGCCCGGAGGGTCGTCTCGTCGTTGCGTTCGTAGTCCCACCACCGGACGGCCGGTGAGCCGGACTCGTTCAGGAACGTTTTCGCAACGGCGGGTGCCGCAGGGTGCGAGGAACGGGTGTTGCGCGAGCAGGTGCACCCCCAACCGGTGTCCGAGATGCGCTCGACGCTGAGCCGCCCGCAAGCCCGGCACTTCGTGACCAGGACGGCGTCGAAAGTGGTGACTTGGTCGAGAAGCTTCACCAGATCCAGGTTGTTGGTATCGAGGCGGGCAGCCAGTCGTTCCTTGGACCACCACTCGGACGCCAGGAAGTCCCGGACTTCGTCGGTGGGTGCCGCTTCGAGAATCTGTTCCGGCGTGTATTTCTCCAGCAAGGTACACATCGCCCGTTCAACGCCCTCCCCGGGAGCGTCGAGCTGCCGGGCCCGCCAGTGAAACAGGAAGCATGCGCGGCAGGCCTTCTCGCCGGATCGGATCTTGTTGAGGACGTGCTCCAGCCGGTAATGCGCCTGTACGCCGCAGGTCGAACACGTTGTGAGCCACCAGGCCCGAAGCCCGGGGAACGGCTCGTCGGCTCGGAGTCCGGCTTGGTCGACGAGTTCGCCGATGCAGTCGAGACACCAGGCTGGCTTCGTGCGCGTCGAAAACGCGGCCGGGTTCGAACACGTACTGGTCGAGCACTCTTGTGCAGCGCGAACCACTGGTACCTCCTTTCGCCGTCGGTTCATCGCGTACAAGGTCGACTTCGTGACTGGCGTTAGTGGATCGTGACTTTTCCGTCACCCCGTGCTTGGTGCTTCAGGCGTAACGGATCAGCAGGTGGAGCCGACTGCAGAGGTGGGTCATTGGGCAACGCGAGGCTTGCGCCTGTGCTTGCACCTTGGTGGTCACCAGCGCCCAGATTGTCAGATGGCACTCTGGCGGGAGGCGGTGTGAGGTTCCCCCCGGATATCGCGAGGGGCGCTCTTGCCTGAAGGTCAAGTGATGGCGATTCACTACCACGTCCGCAAATAGGCAAACTTCGGCCATTGCCGAGCATTCCGGCAGCCGCGACCGCCGGCTGGTTCAGCACGTTGGCCGTGCGCGACGCGGATGTGCCGCCCCAGCAGGGTGGTAGGCGTCGGTGCACCGATAATTCGGCCGCACGATCCTCGACGCCGATCCCAACCCCGTCACCAGCGGCTCCCTGCAGCTGCTGCGAGAGAAGGTGACGGCCTGATGTCGGTCATCGTCGCGATTGCGCCGAGGCCGTTGTTCCGGTCCATGGTCAGGCGCGATTCCGGGAAGGCGCACCGTGTTGCGACCCCGCGGTCTCCGGCTTCGAGCGCCCGCGACACCGCGGCGACGTGTGCAGGCGAGAGGAGACCGGTAAACCTCGGCGGTCCGGGAGCAACCTGCCGCTGAGCACGTGCAGCGCGAGATCGAACCTCCCCACGTCGAGGCTTACTTCGTAAGCCGAATCGCCGCCCATCGTGGCAGTGTGCGTTAGTGACTCCGCGCAACTCGGGTGATCACGCAGTCTGTGCGTCCTGGGCCAGGCGAGCAGGGTGCGACGGGTGAGTAGGCGTGGCCGACAGTATCGAGTACGCCTCGTTTCGCCTTGTCTCGGACATCCCGGCTTCGCAGGTGCTGGACTCTGTCGCGCTGTTCGTAGCGTCGTCCAAACTGGAGAGTTCCTCACGACGCGCGCATCGTTGATGCGTTGATGTGCTCTGTAGACGGAGGAATCATGACGAAGCGATCAGGTGGGCGGGTGTTCAAGCGGTGTGGTTGTGTCAATCCGGACGATGGTCGCCGCTGGGGATTGCGTTGTCCGCGGCTGGGTGAGCGTGGTCACGGACGGTGGTATTTTGCGGTCGAGCTGGCTGCTGGCCGGGACGGTGGTCGTCGTCGGGTGCAGCGCGGCGGATTTGCGTCGCGAGCTGCGGCGGAACGTGCGCGCGGGTTCTGGCTGGGTGACGATGTCGATCCCGGGCGGGCCTTGGTGACTATAGGCCAGTGGCTGGATGTGTGGCTGGCGACGAGGAACACGCTTCGGCCGTCGACACGTCAGCTGTATGAGCAGCTGATCCGTGATTATCTGCAGCCGCGGTTGGGTGGGCTCGCCGTGTCGGAGCTGACGATCGGGAAGGTGCAGGCGGCGTTCACGGCGTTGCTGCGGGCGAACGCGGTACGGCCGCGGCCATTGTCCCCGACGACGTTGCAGCGGATTCGTGAGGTGCTGCGGGCCGCGCTCAACGGCGCGATCCGGCGTGGATTGATCACGCATAACCCGGCGCGGTGGGTAGAGCTGCCCTCGGCACGTCGCCCGCGGGCGGTGGTGTGGACCGAGGGCCGGGTCGAGCTGTGGCGCCGGACCGGGGAACGTCCTGCGGTTGCGGTCTGGACAGCCGAGCAGACCGCAAGGTTCCTCGAGCAGGTCCGCGATCACCAGCTGTACCCGCTGTATCACGTGGCGGCCCTGCTGGGGTTGCGCCGCGGGGAGGCGGTCGGTCTGCGGTGGTGCGATGTCGATCTGGCGAACCGGACGCTGTCGGTGGTGCGGCAGCTGGTCGAACGTGATGGCCGCGGTGTGTGCCTGCCGAAGACGGACGCCAGCTGCCGGACCGTCGCGTTGGACCGGGGGACGACCGCCCTGCTGCGCCGGCTCGCCTGGCAGGACCTGGCCGGCGAGTGGGTGTTCTCCCATGACGGGGGCCGGTCGTGGAGCCCGAGCTATGTCTCCCGCACCTTCCGGGCCCTGGTGGACGAGGCCGGCTTGCCGCCGATCCGGTTTCATGACCTGCGGCACGGTGCGGCGACTCTCTCGCTCGCGGCCGGGAACGAGCTGCGGGTGGTGCAGGCCCTGCTCGGGCATTCCAGCATCGTGCTGACTGCGGACACCTACACCAGCGTCCTGCCCTGCCTGGCGCAGCAGGCGGCTGATGCGACCGCGGCGCTGGTCCGGCGCGCCGGGTACCAGCGCGGGGCCAAGATCCACAAGGTGATGGTGCCCGGGCAGCGCAGCGGCTCGCCACAGGCACGGCTGGTGACGGCCAGTCACTGAACCGGGGGTGACA
This sequence comes from Amycolatopsis sulphurea, assembly GCF_002564045.1. Classification (NCBI taxonomy): domain Bacteria; kingdom Bacillati; phylum Actinomycetota; class Actinomycetes; order Pseudonocardiales; family Pseudonocardiaceae; genus Amycolatopsis; species Amycolatopsis sulphurea. The sequence goes on from NZ_PDJK01000002.1 coordinate 4,246,791, forward strand.
CGTCGGCTGCACCCGGGCTGCACACACGAGCTAAGCCCACCAACAGCGACCCTCAAATTCAGGGAATCCGTTGGTGGGCTTTGCTTTCCGACTGTGCGCCATCAGGGACTCGAACCCCGAACCCGCTGGTTAAGAGCCAGCTGCTCTGCCAATTGAGCTAATGGCGCTTGGTGTTTCCTGCCGCCGTGGTCTCCCTGGCGACGTGGAAAAGATTAGCAGCCCGTTCAGGAGCCGTTTCAGGGGGGTCCCCGTGGGCGCGCGGGCCGGGGGGGCTGCCGTGGGCGGGCGGACAACAAAAAGACCCCGGCCCGCGCGGAGACCAGAGAGTCTCGGCACGGGCCGGGGTACTGGGGTGGCTGACGGGGCTCGAACCCGCGACCTCCTGGACCACAACCAGGTGCTCTACCAGCTGAGCTACAGCCACCATCTGAAGCAGGAGGATCTTGCGATCCATCGTGCTGCAGGCAATCCTAGCGGGTGCTCGCGAACCCCTTTCAGGGGGTCACCCTCGGTGGCGTTCCTGCACTTCGGCGGCGGTGGCCTTGGCCTGGTCGCTGGTCGGGCCGGGCTGGGGGACGAAGGCGGCGTTGCGGTAGTAGTCGAGTTCCCCGATCGACTCCTTGATGTCGGCCAGCGCGCGGTGGGCGAGGCCTTTCTCCGGCTTGGCGTAGTAGATCCGCGGGTACCAGCGGCGGACCAGTTCCTTCACCGACGACACGTCGACCATCCGGTAGTGCAGGTGGTTGTCCAGTGCGGGCATGTCGCGGGCGATGAAGCCGCGGTCGGTCGCGATCGAGTTGCCGGCCAGCGGGGCGGAGCCCGGTTCGGGGACGAACTCCCGGATGTAGGCGAGTACGCGCTCCTCGGCTTCGGCCAGCGTCACCGCGGAGGCGCGGACCTCGTCGGTCAGGCCGGACTTCGCGTGCATGTCGCGGACGACCTGGGGCATGCCGTCGAGCTGGGCATCGCCGGCGTGGATGACGATGTCCACGCCGTCGCCGAGGATGGTGAGGTCCGCGTCGGTCACCAGCGCGGCTATTTCGATCAACGCGTCCTTGCCGAGGTCGAGCCCGGTCATCTCGCAGTCGATCCAGACAAGATGGTCGTTCACCCGCATCACCCTAACCCGACACGGGGATAGCGGCGCCGTTACCTGGGCTTCCGGCGCGTTACGCTCGGGCGGCCAGCGGAAAAGTGTGATTTCGGACTCAGAATCGGGGTGCGGTCGGTGGCCGGGCAGGGGTCGGAAGCAGCTGCGGAGATCGCGCGGGGTTATCTGAGCGACGGGGCCGCGGTCGAGCTGGGCGCGGTCGTCGTCGACGGGACGGCGGAGTCCACGGCGGCGGTCCGGCTGCCGCTGGCGACGCTGAACCGGCACGGCCTGGTCGCCGGGGCGACCGGGACCGGCAAGACCAAGACCTTGCAGCTGATCTCCGAACAGCTGTCCGCGGCCGGGGTACCGGTGGTGCTGGCCGACGTGAAGGGTGACCTGTCCGGACTGTCCGTAGCGGGGGAGCCGACCGACCGGATCACGAAACGGGCCGCAGAGCTGGGCGACGACTGGGCACCCGCGGCGAGCCCCGTGCAGTTCCTGTCGCTGGGCACCGGCGGCAAGGGTGCGCCGATCCGGGCGACGATCACCAGCTTCGGCCCGGTGTTGCTGGCGAAGGTGCTCGGCCTGAACGAGACGCAGGAGTCGACGCTCGGTCTCATTTTCCACTGGGCCGACCAGCGTGGCCTCGCCTTGCTCGACACCAAGGACCTGCGGTCCGTGATCACGCACCTGACCGGCGACGAGGGCAAGGAAGACCTCAAGGGCATCGGCGGGGTGTCCGCGGCCACGGCCGGGGTGATCCTGCGCGCGCTGTCCAATCTGGAGGCGCAAGGCGGCGAGGACTTCTTCGGCGAGCCCGAACTCGACGTGCACGACCTGATGCGCCAGCAGGACGGCAAAGGCGTGGTCACCTTGCTGGAGCTGGACAATCTGCAGTCGAAGCCGGCCCTGTTCTCGACCTTCCTGATGTGGCTGCTCGCGGAACTGTTCGAGGAGCTGCCCGAGGAAGGCGACCTCGACAAGCCGAAGCTCGTGTTCTTCTTTGACGAAGCGCACCTGCTGTTCTCCGACGCGTCGAAGGCCTTCTTGGAGAGGATCGAGCAGACGGTGAAGCTGATCCGATCGAAGGGCGTCGGCGTCTTCTTCTGCACCCAGCTGCCTACCGACATCCCGAACCGCGTGCTGTCGCAACTCGGTGCCCGGGTGCAGCACGCCTTGCGCGCGTTCACCCCGGACGACCAGAAAGCACTGGTCAAGACGGTCAAGACGTATCCGAAGACCCCGCACTACGACCTCGAGTCCGCGTTGACCTCACTGGGCATCGGGGAGGCGGTCGTCACCGTGCTGTCCGAGCGCGGGGCGCCGACGCCGGTGGCGTGGACGAGGCTGCGTGCGCCGCGGTCGAAGATGGGCTCGGTGGGCGCCGACGCGATCGAGGCTGCAGTCACGGCGTCGGATTTGCACGGGAAGTACGCGGAGACGATCGATCGGGAGTCGGCGTACGAGAAGCTGACGGCGAAGGTGGCCCCGGCGGAGCCTGCGCCCGAGGCGCCTGCCGCGAAGCCGGAGAAAGACGAGCCGGGGTTGATCGCGCAGGCGATCGGCAACCCGGCGGTCAAGTCGTTCATGCGCTCGGCGGCAAGTTCGCTGGGACGGGAGATCACGCGCGGCCTGTTCGGCAACCGGCGCCGGTGATCGACGGTTCCCGACCTGGTGAAGGCCGCTCTCCCCAGGCCCCGATTCCCGGGGAGAGCGGCCTTCGTTTCCCGTGCTGCCCCCGGCAGCAGAGGTGCGGGATGGACCGCCCCGACCGCGGTCCGTCCCGGATCCGGTCAGCCGTTCACGATCTGGTCCACGATCGTCTTCGCGTCGTTGATCGGAATGGCGAAGCCGATCCCGACACTGCCCGCCGAACCGTTGGCCGACGCGCTGGGGCTGTAGAGCGCGGAGTTGATGCCGATCACCTGGCCCTGGGCGTTCACGAGCGCGCCGCCCGAGTTGCCCTGGTTGATCGAGGCGTCGGTCTGGATCGCGGTGTAGCTTGGGGCCGAGGTGCCGTTGGAGGTCTGCCTGCTGAACGGGCTCTGCTGCTGCTTGTTGCCGCCGACATCGGACAGCGGCCGGTTCAGCGCGCTGACGATGCCGTTGGTCACCGTGTTCTGCAGCCCGCCCGGCGACCCGATCGCGACCACCTCCTGCCCGACGACGAGCTTGCTGGAATCCCCGAGCGTGGCCGCCGTGAGCCCGTCGGCGCCCTGGGCCTGTAGCACCGCGATATCGCCTTTCGTGTCCGAGCCGACCACACTGGCCTGGTACTTCTTCCCGTCCGACGTGGTGATCGTGACGTTCTGGGCCCCCTCGACGACGTGTGCGTTGGTGAGGATCCGGCCGTCGGGGGTGAGGATGACCCCGGAGCCGATCGCCTCGCCCTGCGACGTGGTTACGTTGACCTGCACGACGCTCGGCACGACCTTCGCCGCGACCGCGCTGACGTCCCCGGAGGATGTGGCGTCGCTGACCGTCTGCCCGGTGACCGACGACGAGGTTGCCGCCGCCCCGGCGGAGCCACCGCCGGTGAGCCCGACGATCGCCGCCCCGGCTCCACCGCCGATGAGCGCCGCCGCGAGCGCGGTCGCACCGATGATCGCGGTCATCCGTCCGGTCCGCTTCCGTCCTGCACCCGCCAATGCGGCGGGCGGTTGCGCACCGGGCGGCGAGAGAACCGGACCTGCCGCGGGTTGGCCGAAGTGCGGTGGGATGGCGGTTTGACCGGCCGTGGGGTGCGGCTGGCTGGCTGCCTGGCTTGATGCGGTGTACGGAAGGCCGCCAGCCTGGCCGGCCTGCTGCCCGGGATAACCCGGCGGCTGCCCGCCTGACGTTCCCGCCGCACCCTGCGGCGACGCCTGTCCGGAAGAGAGCGGGTACGGCCCGGCCTGCTGACGTCCGTACTGCCCGTACTGCCCGTACTGCTGCTCATCGTGCTGGTGCGGCTGGTGCCCACCGGAGGCGGCGGGGCCGGGCCGGCTCTCGTTCTCGCTCATGGAACCGAGATTCGCGCCCCAGCTTGTGAGAATCCTGTGGAAATCCCTGGGGCTTTGCTGAGAAGAATCAGCTGAGAATCCTCAGGTATTCCTCAGCCGGTCCCGCGGTGCTCGTGCGGCCTGAGTCGGGGCATGCTTGCCCAGCCCAGCCCAGCCCAGCCCAGCCCAGCCCAGCCCAGCCCAGCCCAGCCGGTCTCCTCCTCTCCCCTCACGAGTGCACGTCTGGGTACGTCCCCTGCGTGTCGAACTCTGCGCGTCGAAACTGATCCGGCCCGCCCCAGCACTGTCGGCAGCGGCAGGCCCCGCGAAGCTCAGTCGAAGAACCCGGGTACGTCCAATGCACCTCCCGCTGCCTCGAACTCCTCGTGCACTGCCGCTCGCAGGTCCGCGTCCGCCAGATAGTCCGCGACCGTCAGCGCCAGCCCCAGCGCGCCGTCCACGACCGCCTTGTCCCCGGCGGGGGAACCGGCAGCCGCAGCGAATTCCTTGGTGTGCAAGGCGACCGTCGGCTCCGAGATGGCGATCATCGGGTGCAGAGCGGGCATCCGGTACGACAGGTTGCCCAGATCCGTCGATCCGGTCAGGAATTCCGGCACGATGCCCGGCGGCAACGGGGTACGGCCGGTGCCCGCCTGATTGACAGTCCATCGGCCGGCGAGCGTGGTGTTGAACCGGATCGGCAGGTACGCCGGCTGCCGATCCCAGTGCAGCTCCACTCCGCAGCCGGTCATTTCGGCTGCGCCGTGGGCGATCGCGGTCATCCGGCGAGCGAGGTCCCGCAGCGTCTCCGGATCCGCCGAACGCAGATAGAACAACAACGCCGCCCGTGCGGGGATGACGTTCGGCCGCGCGCCACCGTCGGTGAACACACCATGGACCCGGTCGGTCGACGGCAACTGCTGGCGGAGGGCGGAGACACCCTGGTAAGCGGCCACCGCGGCGTCGAGTGCGTTGCGGCCCATGAAAGGCTGCGCGGACGCGTGCGCGCCGACCCCGTGAAAGACCATCTCGAGCTGACGGCGCCCGAGGAACGGGTGCAAAGCGATGTCATGGCTGAACGGATGCAGCATGATCACTGCGTCGACGTCGTCGAAAACGCCTGCTCTGGCGAGGGTTTCCTTGCCACCACCGCCTTCCTCCGCCGGCGTGCCGATGAGCGAGACCCGTCCGCCGAGCTGCTCGGCGACTGCTGCCGCGCCGAGGAACCCGCCCGCGCCGGCCGTGCAGATGACGTTGTGCCCGCAGCCGTGGCCCAGGTCGGGCAAGGCGTCATACTCGGACAGGACGGCGATGTGCGGGCCTTCCTGACCGCTGCTCCCGGTGCGCATGGCGGTGTCCAGACCGCCGAGCCCGACTGTCACCTCGTGGCCGTGCGCTCGTAGCAACTCCGCCAACGCCCGCACAGAACGATGTTCGGCGAACCCCTCTTCCGGATGCGCGTGCAGATCCTGACTGAGTGCGACCAGTTCGGCTGCCCGCGCGTGCACTTCCCGTTCCACGGCAGCACGGACTTCCACCGGCGCTCCGGCGTGGCCGGAGCCGAGAGGTTCGGCGGCGGCCACGGCGTCGGCGGTGGCTTCGATCAGGGCGCGGAGGTGGCTGTCGTCGGGCGGGACGGGTGCGGCGTGGGTCATGCGGCGAATGCTAACCCCGGGGTCCGACAAAAACCGATCGCTCCCCGTCCGCCAGACCTCCGGACACGAGCTGAGCCAGTCCGAAGTACCGCTCCCACACGTCTTGGAACCCTCGTGCACGCGGGCCCGGCCGCGATCTCCCCGCGGTCGAACATCCGCTGCCCGCTGACGATTCCTCCTGCTGTGTCAACGAATCGGGCAGGCTGCCAGTCTTGACGCGCCTTGGTGAGCAGTACGATTCGGCCGCCCGGGCGAAGGAGTCGAGGGCACGTTCGGGCTCGGCGAATACGTGCAGTGCGGCGAAGCAGCAGACTGCATCCACAGTGGACGATTCGAGAGGTGGCTGGACCGCATCGGCGCGAAGGTAGGCGACGGTGGGTGGATAGGGTTCGTCGAGTGCGCGCGAAAGCATGCCGACGGTGCCATCGAGACCGATAGCGAGCCCATCTGGACCCACCGCGTCACCGAAGGCGTGCGTGAAACGGCCTGTGCCACACGCGACATCCAAGACCACCGCGCCAGGCTGCAATCCGAGCAGTTCGGTGGCCAGCCGCACTTCCTCGTCCATGCTGCCGGTAACGCCTTTGACCACTCGGCCGGCCAGTTGCCGTCAATAGCGCTCGTAAACTCGGGGAAGCAGGGCTGTGCCCATGAGCCGCTGGGCGAGTCCGGTGGACAGACCTGCTTGGGGTGCTTCGCCGAGGACGTCCACGAATCCGTCAGCGGCTCCGGCTGGCTTGCGCACCAGGGCGGCGAGTTGCTCCTGGGCGCTCGGAAGGTGGGGCACGGCGGTCCTCTCCTTCGAATGCCGGCAGTATGCCGCCCACTCAGATAGCTCGTTCAGGTGAAAACAGCGCCGATCAGGCGTTCGACGGCCCTGTTGGCCGATCTTTTGTCTAACGTCATAGGCGCGGTCCCCGACTCGCGGAGGCCAGCAAGGAGGACGACAGATGAGTGCCCCGATCCTGCTGCCGATCGACCTGCCGATCGGCGAGATCGCCGTGCACGGTGCCTTCGATCCGGCTGCCGCGGCCCGCCAGTGCCCTGGCTCCGGTCCGGACGCGATCCGCCTGGCCTTCCCGGTGGACGGGCTCTGGCTGCACACCGGTGCCGCGGTTCGGCGGAGATCGCCGTGCACGGTGGAGGCCGAGGTCATCGCGCCGGTGGAGGTGGCCGCTCGCGTCGTCGGACAGGTGAGCCGGATTTTGTCCCTGGACGCAGACGGGTCGGGTTTTCCGGAGGTGGCGGTACGGGATCCGGTGGTGTGGCGGCTGATGGCCCGCCATCCCGGAGTGCGTCCAGTGCTGTCCTCGTCACCCTACGAGGCAGCCTGCTGGGCGGTCCTCACCGAGGGTATGCGGGCTGCGCAGGCAAAGCGGTTCCGGGCGCGGCTCGTCGAGCGGCATGGCCGGATCGTCGAGCACGAGGATTTCCGCTTGGCCTCCTTTCCTTCGCCGGCCGTGCTGGCCTGTCTGTCGGACGAACCTGGGCTGGGGTGGTTGCGGCTCGCGCGGCTGCGTGCGGTGGCGCGGGCGGCGAGCGAGGGACTCCTCGACGCCGAGCACCTCCGTGCGATGCCCATTGCCGACGCTCTGGCGGAGCTCTGCTCCATACCCGGTATCGGCGCGTTCGCCGCTGAACAGATCCTGCAGCGCGGAGCCGGGCACCCGGATCTGTTCCCTCGCGCGGACACCGATCTCCACCAGGCGATGCGGGAGCAGTACCGGTTGCCGGCCGGCACCTCGGTCCCGGAACTCGAGCAGCTGGCCGGCGAATGGCGGCCGTACCGGTCGTGGGTGGCCTACCTCCTCCGGCTCCACCGGGGCCGGCCAGTGCAGGAAGGAAGGTCGGAGCGGACGAAATCGGCTGACACAGGCACCTTTGCGGAGGAGGGAGCCGCCATGAACTGAGGCCCGCCTATACCGAACAGCCGCGGATGACCCGCGCCTGGGCGCTCACATGGGCCAGATGCGATCTGTGGTGAGGTGTCGGCGTGATTGCCGCCTTCGTTGCTTCGTCGGTTCTCGGTGCTCGCCCAGCTGCCGGAGATCTGTCCGGTGCCGCTGCGGCGGCGGGTACCGGAACGGTCGGTGCAGCGCTGGATCAGGCGAACACGCCAAGCGTGATCACCTTGGTGACCGGTGTGGTTGCGTTGCTCATTGTGTTCGTCGGCGGGACGCCGTGGCGATTCGCGCGCAACGTGGTCACGTTGGTCCACGAGGCGGGTCACGCGCTCGCCGCGGTTCTGGTGGGCCGGCGAGTGCAGTCGATCCGGTTGCACTCGGACACCTCCGGGGTGACCGTCTCGCGTGGCCGGCCCGAGGGACCGGGCATGGCGTTCACCGCGATGGCCGGGTACGTCGCGCCCTCGGTGCTGGGTCTGTTGTTCGCGACCTTGGTGGGCGCGGACCTGGTCACTGCGGTGCTTGTGCTGGTCGCCCTGTTGCTACTGGGCGTGCTGATCATGGTGCGCAACGCGCATGGCGTGTTCACGGTGGTCGCGAGCGCGGTCGTGCTGGGGCTGGTGGCGTTGGTCGCTCCGACGGTGGTCCAGGCGCCGTTCGTGTACCTGCTGACCTGGTTCCTGCTGTTCGGCGGGGTCCGGCCGATTGTCGAGCTGCAGGTGAAGCGGCGGCTCGGCCAGGCCCGTGACTCCGACGCCGATCAGCTGGGCCGGCTCACCGGCGTGCCCGCGGTGCTGTGGGTACTGGTGTTCGGGGTGCTGACCCTCAGCTGCGTTGTCTCAGGTGGGCTGTGGTTGCTGCAACCGCTGGCTGATTGAGGGCGTTCGCGTTGCCGGCTGGCTACTGACTGAGGTGAGTCAGCGCTGTCGACCTTGGCGGGCTGGGTGCGCCTGTGCTGTGTGCCGGCAGGCTAAGGCGCTCGGGCTGTTTGCGGCCTGCGTGGGGTCTGGACGCTCCCTCGTTGACATCCTGCGTTGGTCTTGGGTGCTCGGGTTCTTGGCAGCCTGCGTTGGTTCTGGACTCTGGCTGTGGTGCTTGCCTCGGCTGCCAGTACTTGCGCTTGTGGACGTTCACGATGCGGACCGCTGGCGGCTTTGTGTCGGCCTGCGCAGCGGCTTTGGCGCGGGGACGGCTGCGGCGGTGCGATATGCGGGCAGACGGGCGTGCGCGTGGGTTGGGGTTGTCGGCCTTGTGCTCGCGGCGGGTCGGGTGTGGTTGCCGCGCCTGGCGGTGGTGAGGAGGCCACTCGCGGGTAGGCGAGTGACCTCGTGGGTGTGGCCTGCGTCCCGGGGGATGAGCCCGTCGTCTTCCGATGTGGGCCGATACGGCAGACTGGGTATCTGCCTGACCTGCGGAGGGAGCAAGACGATGGACGAGGTCGCGAAGGCCGTCGAGGAGTGTGCTCGGGCGGCGAAGGCGGCTGCGCTGTCGTTGGCGGCGGCCGGCGACGAGGCGGTGGACGCGGCGCTGCTGGGCATGGCCGAGCGGCTGGTCGCGCACCGCGACGTGGTGCTCGACGCCAACCGGGCCGATGTCGCCAAGGCCGAGGCGGACGGGATGAGCGCCGGGTTGCTCGACCGGCTCGCCATCACGCCGGAGCGGCTCGACGGGATGGCCGGGCAGCTCCGGCTGCTGGCCGGGGCGCCGCACCAGGAGCGGTCCGTCGACGTGTCCACATTGGACGGTGGGCTGAAGCTGGTGGAACGGCGCCGTCCGGTCGGGGTGATCGGGGCCAACTACGAGGCGCGGCCGAACGTGACCGTCGACGTCGCCTCGCAGCTGGTGAAGTCGCGTAACGGCGGCGTGTTGCGTACGGGCTCGGCGGCGCTCGGGTCCGCGCAGCGGCTGCGGGACGTGGTGATCGCACCGGCGCTCGAAGCGGCGGGGATCGATCCGGACGTGGTGCAGCTCGTGCCGCGGGTCGAGCGGGCGGCGGCGTCGGCGCTGGTGCGGCTGCCGGGGCTGGTGCCGTTGGTGATCCTGCGCGGTAGCGGTGACAGCACTCGCGCCCTCGCGACCGAGGCTGCGGTACACGGCGTGCGGACGCTCGCGCACGCGGACGGCGGAGGTGTGCTGTACATCGACGCCGCGGCCGACGCCGGTAAGGCGCGTGACCTCGTGTACGCGAGCCTCGATCGGCTCGGTGTCTGCAACCGGCTCAACCTGCTGCTGATCCACGAGGGAGTGCACGATGCGGTGTGGCCGCTGATCGAAACGGCGCTGGCCGAACGTCGGGTCACCCCGTCGCTTGCTCCGCACGAGCACCCGATCGGCTACGAGTGGGCGCTCGATTCTGAGCGAGAAGCGACCGTCACGGTGGAAAAGGTGGGTGATCTCACCGACGCCGTCGAAATCGCGAACGAGCGAACGTCCGGCCTCGCGGCGGGGATCGCCACCGAGGATCCGGACGCGGCCACTGCGTTCTTCGACGGCTACACCGGCACCGGCGTGTTCTGGAACGCGCCGACCCGGCTGCTCGACGGGTTCAAGCTGCTCGCCGTCCCGGAGACGGGGATCAACCTGGACCGGGTTCCGGGACCACGAGGGCCGGTGACCTACACCGACCTGTACGTCCGCCAATACGCCGTGTTGCCGGCGTGACCTGATCCGGGGGACCGCATGCACTCCATCGAGCGGGCACGATGACCGGGCGGCCGCACGTCCTGCTGTCCGCGGCGCAGTCCCTCGACGGCTATCTCGACGACGCGAGCGACACCCGGCTCCTGCTGTCCAATGAGGACGATTTCGCCGAGGTGGACCGGTTGCGCGCCGAAGCCGACGCGATCCTCGTCGGTGCGGGCACGGTGCGTGCGGACAATCCCCGGCTACTCGTGCGTTCTGCCGAGTTGCGGCAGGAGCGTCTCGCGGCGGGCAAACCGGAGCAGCCGATCAAGGTGACCATCACCGCCGGCGGAGAACTGGACCCGGCCGCCCACTTCTTCACAACCGGTGACGCGCCGAAGCTGGTCTATGCGCCGCCGGGGGTCGCTGATGGGCTGGCTGGGGTGGCGACCGTGGTAACTATCCCACCGTCCGAAGGTGTGGAGGTCGGCGCTGGGGCTGACGCAACCACCGGTGGGGCGCGGCCGGTTGAGGAAGGGCTTGTCGGGGCGGGAGGGAGCGGTGCGGCACGGTGGCTGGGGGACGTGCTTGACGATCTCGCCGCGCGGGGCGTCCGGAAGTTGCTGGTCGAGGGGGGTGGGGCGGTGCACACTCGGTTCCTCGACGAGGGGTTGGCCGATGAGGTGCGGCTTGCGGTTGCGCCGCTGATCGTCGGGGATCCGCGGGCGCCTCGGTTCTTGGCTGGTGGGGCGTTTCCGCGGCCGTTGGAGCTGACCGGGGTACGGCGGCTGGGTGACGTGGCGGTGTTGCATTATCGGGCGGCGGACGAACCGTCGGCGCTTGACGTGCGGCGGCTGCGGGAGGCCATCGAGCTTGCCGACCGGTGTCCGCCGAGCGCGACGTTTCGGGTGGGGGCGGTGATTGGGCTGCCGGATGGCACGGTGCTCGCGACCGGGCATTCGGGCGAAGGCGACCCGCGCAATCACGCCGAGGAGGCCGCGCTTTCGAAGGTGGCGCCGGACGATCCGCGGTTGGCTGAGGCGACCATGTACAGCTCGCTTGAGCCGTGCAGTGCGCGCGCGTCGCATCCGAAGAGCTGTACGCAGTTGATTCTGGAGAGTCCGATTCCCCGGGTGGTCATGGCGTGGCGGGAGCCGTCGCTGTTCGTTGACTGCGAAGGGGTGGAGTGGCTCACGGCGGCTGGACGGCGGGTGATCGAGGTTCCGGCGCTGGCTGCCGACGTACGCCGGGTCAATACCCACCTGCCGGGCGTACGCCCCTGACGGTTTTGGTGCCGGGCAAGGGTTTGTGCCGTGCCAGCCGTGCCCGCCGCGCCAGGTGCGGCGGGCACGGTCGCGGGGTCAGCAGGTGCCGCTGTCAGTCCAGACTCCGTACGCGCCGGTGGCGCCGGGTTCTTCGCCCTGCGTCCACCACTTGGCGGTCCACTTGTGTCCATTGTGCTTGACCGTGCTGCCGCCCGTGTATACCTGAGGCTTCTGCCATTCCGTTGCGTTGCAGGTGCCCGGCGGGTCGGCGGGTGGGTTCGTTTGCGGCGGCGTGGCGCCGGCGAACCTGGTGGTGAATTTTGTGAAGTCCCAGTCGTTCTGCTGGACGTTCGAGCACACACCGTTGTCCGTCGTGCCGGCGCAGGGACGGTCGCGGTTCACCGACCAGAAAGTGAATCGGCCGAGGTGGTGTGTCGTCGCGTAATCGTAGACGGTCTGGAAATCCGAGACGGTGAAGATTTCCGAAGCGTCGGACTTTCCGTTCATCCCGGAAAAGCCTTCGTGTGCATACGCGGTCGCGCTGTCCCAGCCGAGGTGGCTTTGGAGCAGCCCGTGGAACGCTTCCAATGCCGAAACCTGGGATGACGCGCCGTTGAACCCTCCGTCGAACGGCATGATGGAGAAGTTCGCCGGGGTGAAACCAATCGATTTCGCCTGATCCAGCAGCTGCGTGCCGAACCAGCCGGTGCCCGCGGACGTGCCGGGCATGGTCACCGAAACGAACAATCCGGGGTTGTCCGTTTGCAGTTTCTTGGCCGCACCCAATTCGTTGGCGATGGCCGCGGTGTTCTCGTATTCTGGTTCTTCCAGATCGAAGTCGATGGCTTTGAGCTGGTATTTCGTGACGACCTGCTGGTATGCGGCGGCGGTCGCGTCCACCGTGCCACAGGTCTGGCCGAGCTTCGTACCGGTGTAACCGCCGACGGAAACGGACACGTCGCCACCGTTGCCGCGGATCTTGCCGATCGCGCCGGCGACCGCGGCGTCGTCCGGCAATGCCGTGGTGCCGCTCCAGGTCGGTGTGCAGCCACCGCTGTCGGGGGCGAGGATGAAGGCGAGCTGGAAGGCCTTCTGCCCAGTCGCGTTCATCACGGTCACCGGGTCGGGCGGGTTGTTGTTCTGCGGCATCAGGTACGGCGCGGACGCGTACCAATTGCTGCTGAGTGACGGTGTTTCCGGCTGCGCTTGAGCCGTCGCGGTCAGTGCACCGGCTGTGCCGAGCACGGTGATGGCGGCGACAAGAGGGGCGGCCAGTCTGCTTCGTTGCATCTGTCCTCCGTCGGTCGAGCGGACGAGTGCGGTAAGCATTGGACTAGACCATTGCCAAGTCAAGGCGCCGGGTGGCGGGAACTGGCGGCGGGTGGGGTGTTCGGGGGTTATGCCGGAATCCGGAGGGGTCACTTCACCCTTGCGGCGCAACGGTTTCCGGGCATTCGGGGGAGGACCGCCGGAGGGTGGTGGTCCGGTGTGTAGTCGGGAGTGTCGCCGGGGAGAGGCTGGGTGGCCGATGTGGCGCCGGGATTGGCTGGGCTGGGCTGGAGGGGAAAGGGGACTGGCCGGATGGGGACTTGTCTGCCGTGACCCGGGCCGCCGCAGCCCTTCGTCGGGACGGGCCAGCGTTTGCTGGGAGGCTTCTGCCTGGGCGGCCCATGGCCGTTGCTGTGACCCGGGCCGCCGCAGCCCTTCGTCGGGACGGGCCAGCGTTTGCTGGGAGGCTTCTGCCTGGGCGGCCCATGGCCGTTGCTGTGACCCGGGCCGCCGCAGCCCTTCGTCGGGACGGGCCGGCCTTTACTGGGAGGCTTCTGCCTGGGCGGCCCATGGCCGTTGCTGTGACCGGCGGCCACAGCCCTCTGCCAGGACAGCCCACAGCCCCCAAAGACGCCAGCCCGGCAAGCCCGCCAGGCCAGAGGGAACCCCCGGCGGGACCGGAACCTCAGTCGTTCTCCAGATCGCCTTCCAAGGTCAGGTATACCTCGCGCATCCGGGCCAGCAGGTCCGGGTCCGGAGTGGACCAGAGGCCGCGGTCGGCGGCTTCGGTGAGGCGTTCGATGATGCCGCGCAGGGCCCAGGGGTTGGCGTCCTTCAGGAACTGCTGGTTGACCTCGTCCAGGACGTAGGACTCGGTCAGTTTCTCGTACATCCAGTCGCCGACCACGCCGGCGGTGGCGTCGAAGCCGAAGAGGTAGTCGACGGTCGCGGCGAGTTCGAAGGCGCCCTTGTAGCCGTGCCGCCGCATGGCCGACAGCCAGCGGGGGTTCACCACCCGGGCGCGGAACACGCGGGCCGTTTCCTCGCCGAGAGTGCGGGTGCGCACGGCGTCGGGGGTGGTCGAATCGCCGACGTAAGACGTGGGTGCGGTGCCGGTCAGGGCGCGGACGGTGGCGATCATTCCGCCGTGGTACTGGAAATAGTCGTCCGAGTCGGCGATGTCGTGTTCGCGGGTGTCGGTGTTCTTCGCGGCCACCACAATCCGCTTGTACGAGGTTTCCATGTCCTCGCGGGCGGGCCGGCCGTCGAGGTCCCGGCCGTAGGCGAAACCGCCCCAGACCGCGTAGACCTCGGCCAGGTCCTTGTCGTCGCGCCAGTTTCCGGAGTCCATCAGGGGCAGCAGGCCGGCTCCGTAGGCGCCGGGCTTCGAGCCGAAGATCCGGGTCGTCGCACGGCGGGTGTCGCCGTGTGCAGCTACGTCCGCGGCGACGTGGGCGCGGACGTAGTTCGACGACTCCGGCTCGTCCAGTGACGCGACCAGGCGGACGGCGTCGTCGAGCAGGGCGATCACGTGAGGGAAAGCGTCCCGGAAGAAGCCGCTGATCCGCACCGTCACGTCGATGCGCGGGCGGCCCAGTTCGGACAGCGGGATGGCCTCGATGCCGGTGACGCGCCGGGACGCCTCGTCCCAGATCGGTTGCACGCCCAGCAAGGCGAGGACTTCGGCGGCGTCGTCGCCGGAGGTGCGCATCGCCGAGGTGCCCCAGACCGAAAGGCCCACCGAACGGGGCCAGTCACCGTTGTCCTCGCGGTAGCGGCGCAGCAGCGAGTCGGCGAGCGCCTGGCCGGTCTCCCAGGCCAGCCGGCTGGGGATCGCCTTCGGGTCCACGGTGTAGAAGTTCCGGCCGGTCGGCAGCACGTTCACCAGGCCGCGCAACGGCGAACCGCTCGGCCCGGCGGGGATGTACCCGCCGTCGAGTGCGTGCAGCACCGCGTCGATCTCGCCGGAGGTGCCCGCCAGCCGCGGGACGATCTCGGTGGCGGCGAAGGTCAGTACGGCGGCCACGTCCGCGGAAGGGCTGTGAAGGGAACCTTCAGGGACTCTGATTCCGTGAAGGCTCCCTTCACAGACTTCGGCGACCACGGCGGGCACGGCGGCGGGCGACCAGTCGCGCGCCTCCATCGCGGCGACCAGCGACCGGGCGGTGCTCTCGATGGTGTCCACTTCGGACAGTGGGGCGTCGGAGTTCTCCTTCAGCCCCAGTGCGGACCGCAGGCCCGGCACGGCGCCCTGCTTGCCGCCCCACATCTGCTGGGCACGCAGCATGGCCAGCACCAGGTTGACCCGCGCCTCGCCGACCGGCGCCTCGCCCAGGATGTGCAGGCCGTCGCGGATCTGGGCGTCCTTGACCTCGCACAGCCAGCCGTCGATGTGCAGGAGGAAGTCGTCGAACTCCGCGTCGTGCGGCCGGGCGTCGACGCCGAGGTCGTGGTCCAGTTTCGCGGCCTGGATCAGGGTCCAGATCTGCGCGCGGATCGCGGGCAGCTTCGCCGGGTCCATCGCGGCGATGTTGGCGTGCTCGTCGAGCAGCTGCTCCAGCCGGGCCAGATCGCCGTACGATTCGGCGCGTGCCATCGGCGGCACCAGATGGTCGACGATCGTCGCGTGTGCCCGCCGTTTCGCCTGCGCGCCCTCGCCGGGGTCGTTGATCAGGAACGGGTACACCAGCGGCAGATTGCCGAGCACGGCGTCCGGGGCGCACTCGGCGGACAGCCCGGCGGTCTTGCCGGGCAGCCATTCCAGCGAACCGTGCTTGCCCAGATGCACCACGGCGTGCGCGCCGAATTCCTCCTCCAGCCAGCGGTACGCGGCCAGGTAGTGGTGGCTCGGCGGCAAGTCCGGGTTGTGGTAGATGGCCACCGGGTTCTCCCCGAACCCGCGTGGTGGCTGGATCATCAGCACGACGTTGCCCGACTGCAGCGACGCCAGCACTATGTCGCCCTCGGGGTTTGCCGACGTGTCGACATACAGCGAGCCGGGCGCCGGGCCCCACTGCTCCTCCATCGCCTCGCGCAGCGCGGCGGGCAGCTGGGAGAACCAGGAGCGGTATCGCGCGGCGGGCACCCGGATCGGGTTGCCGGCCAGCTGCTCCTCGGTCAGCCATTCCGGATCCTGACCGCCGGCTTCGATCAGCGCGTGGATCAGTGCGTCGCCGTCCGGCTGGTCGGTGCCGGTCGGGTCGACGCCGGGGAACGTCTCCGCGCCGAGGTCGTAGCCGCGTTCGCGCATCAGCCGCAGCAGCTTGATCGCCGACGCCGGGGTGTCGAGACCGACCGCGTTGCCGACACGCGAGTGCTTCGTCGGGTACGCCGACAGCATCAGCGCGATCCGCCGGGAAGCGGGCGGAGTGTGACGCAGGCGCGCGTGCGCGAGCGCGATCCGGGCGACCCGCGCGGCACGCTCGGTGTCGGCGACGTAGCGCGGGAGGCCGTCGTCGTCGAATTCCTTGAAGGAGAACGGAACGGTGATGATCCGGCCGTCGAACTCGGGTACCGCCATCTGGTTGCCCGCGTCGAGCGGCGAGAGGCCCTCGTCGTTCTCCTGCCACGTCTCGTGGTCGCTGGTCAGGCACAACGCCTGCAGCACCGGAACGTCCAGCGCGGCCATCTCCGCGACGTCCCACGATTCGTCGTCCCCGCCCGCGCCTGCCTCGGACGGCCGCGTCCCGCCCGCGGCGAGCACGGTGACCAGCAACGCATCGACCTTGCCCAGCTGGGCCATCATCTCCGGGGCACGGGTCCGCAGGGACGCGGTGTGGATCGGCAACGCCCGCCCACCGGCCGTTTCGACGGCGTCGGCGAGCGCGTGCACGAACGCGGTGTTTCCGGACAGGTGGTGCGCGCGGTAGTACAGGATCCCGATCACCGGACCGTCCGCCGCGGGGACCGGCCGCTCCAGGACGCCCCACGACGGGAGTTCGGCGGGCGGTTCGAAGCCTTCACCGGTGAGCAGGAGCGTGTCGGACAGGAACCGGTGCAGCTGAGTGAGGTTCTCCGGCCCGCCCTGCGCGAGATACGCGTGCGCCTGCGCGGCGATGCCCGCCGGTGTGGTGGAGAGCTTCATCAGCTCGGCGTCCGGGGTCTGCTCCCCGCCGAGGACGATCACGTGCGCGCCCGAGGCACGCAGCGTGTCGAGGCCTTCCTGCCAGGTCCGGGGCGTGCCCAGGATGCGGACCAGCACGATCGGCGCGCCATCCAGCAGGTCCGGCAGGTCCGCGAGCGGCAGCCGGGACGGGTTGCCGAGCCGGTAGTCCGCCCCGCTCGCCCGTGCGCTCAGCAGATCGGTGTCCGAAGTGGACAGCAGCAGGATCACGGGGGTTCCTCACTCGGGGTGTCCGCGCCCCGGGTCGTCGGGCACGCCGGACCGGAGTTCCTGGCTCCCGGGTGCCGGGCACCCGGTCACAGTGGCGGGACCGTCCCGGACTCGCACCGGGTTCCTCCGCAGGCCGACGTGTGGTTCCTGCTCACTCTCGCCGGGCGCGGGGGCGGCGTCAAGGTGACGGGATCCGCATTTCCGTGGCGGGCTGGTCACGGTGCGGTGCCGCGGCGCCCGGTTGCTGCGCTCCCCGCGGGACCGGTGAACGGCGAGGCGGGCCGCATCAGGCGCCGGTACCTGGTGTTTTGCCCGCTGGGACGATCCTGTGGAGAGTACGTCGGTGGTTCTCTCGGGGAGATTAACGTACACGTACGTTTTGTGTCGATCGAGACAGCGGACAGGCGAGGTGTGCCCGGACGTCCGGGTTCGGCAGCGCTCTCCCGTCTCGGCAGCGCGTATGAACGCGTTTCCGATCGTGAAGTCGCGTGCGGTGAGTCGGGTTAGAGTGAGCGCCATGTCGCGAGTGCGTGCGGACGCTTGTCCGGGGGTTTTCGCCACCCATGATGCGGCGGACGGCCCGCTGGCCCGGGTGCGGCTGCCCGGTGGCGTGGTGCCGGCGGCGCAGCTGCGGGCGCTGGCCACGTGCGCGGAAGACTTCGGCGACGGCGACGTGCACCTGACCTCGCGCGGGAACGTCCAGCTGCGCGGGGTCCGGCGCGCCGGGCTGGCCGGTCGGCTCGCCGAGGCGGGACTGCTGCCTGCGCCTGCGCATGAACGCGTCCGCAACGTGCTGGCCTCGCCGCTCAGCGGAATTCACGGCGGCGTGGCCGACGTCCGTGGCCTGGCGGCGGAGCTTGACCGCGAACTCTGCGCTCGCCGTGCTCTCGCGGAGCTGCCGGGGCGGTTCCTGTTCGCGTTCGACGACGGCCGGGGCGACATCGCCGGGGAGGGCGCGGACGTGTGCTGGCGTGCGGTCACGCCGTCGTCCGGGGTGGTGCTGCTGGCGGGCCTCGATTCGGGGCTGGCGGTCTCCCGGGCGGAAGCGGTGTCCGTGCTGGTGACGGTCGCGGAAGCGTTTGCGCGAGTGCGAGGTCCGGCGTGGCGGATCGGCGAGCTGGACAATCCGGCGGCAGTGCTGCCGGACAGGCCGCGGGCGGCGCCGGAAGTGCGTCCGTGCCGGGTTGATCCGACGGTCGGCCGGATCGGGCAGGCGGTGGGCGTCGCGCCGCGATTCGGGCTGTTGACCGCGGCGCAGCTGCGGGTGCTCGCGGAATTCGGTGACGCCGTGGTCACGCCGTGGCGTTCGGTGCTGCTGCCGGGCGGGGCCGAGGTCGAGCGGCTCCACGAAGCGGGGCTGTCGACGGATCCGGCGACAGCCGAGATCACTGCCTGCATCGGTGCGCCGGGGTGCGCGAAGTCGCTCGCGGACGTCCGGGCCGACGCGCGCACTGTGACGCCGCGTGGTGCCCGCGTGCACGTTTCGGGGTGTGCGCGGCGGTGCGGCCGGCCTTCCGGGGCACACCACGACGTCGTCGCCGAGGGCGGCGGCTACCGTGTCGACGGGCAATGGACCCCGGCGTCCGGTTTGGCGGATGCGCTGGCGAGAAAGGTACTTGCGTGATCGACTACCTGCGGGACGGGGCCGAGATCTACCGGCATTCGTTCGCCACCATCCGTGAAGAGGCCGACCTGGCGATTCTGCCCGGCGACGTGGCCGGGGTCGCGGTGCGGATGATCCACACCTGCGGGATGGTCGACCTGGTCGACGACCTGCGCTATTCGCTCGACGTGGTCGAGTCGGGCCGCGCGGCGCTCGAAGCCGGGGCACCGATCCTGTGCGACGCCAAGATGATCGCCAGCGGGATCACGCGCAAGCGGCTGCCCGCGGCGAACGAGATCGTGTGCACGCTGGACGACCCGAGCGTGCCGGGGCTGGCCGAGCGGATGGGCACCACCCGGTCGGCGGCCGCGCTGGAGCTGTGGCGCGACCGGCTGCCCGGCTCGGTGGTGGCCATCGGCAACGCGCCCACCGCGTTGTTCCGGCTGCTGGAGCTGCTGGCCGAAGGGGCCGGCGCCCCGGCCGCGATCATCGGCGTGCCGGTCGGTTTCGTCGGTGCCGCGGAGTCCAAAGCGGAGCTGATCGAGCGGGCACCCGCGCCGTACCTGGTGGTTCAGGGCCGGCGTGGGGGCAGTGCCTTGGCGGTCGGCGCGGTCAACGCGATGGCGAGTGCGGTCGAATGAGCGGGCGGTTGTACGGCGTCGGGCTTGGTCCCGGCGACCCGGAACTGATGACGGTGAAGGCAGCGCGGCTGATCGGCGAGGCGGACGTGATCGCCTACCACTGTGCGCGGCACGGACGCAGCATCGCGCGGTCGGTGGCGGAGCCGTATCTGCGGGAGGGACAGGCCGAGGAGCGGCTCGTCTACCCCGTGACGACCGAGACGACCGATCACCCCGGCGGGTACGAGGGGGCGATCTCCGACTTCTACGAGCTGAGCGCGAAGCGGCTCGCCGAGCACCTCGACGCCGGGCGCGATGTGGTGCTGCTGTGCGAAGGAGATCCGTTCTTCTACGGCTCCTACATGTACATGCACGAGCGGCTCGTGGGCCGGTTCGAGACCGAGGTCGTGCCCGGTGTGACGTCGGTGAGCGCGGCTTCGTCGGTGCTGGGGCGGCCGTTGGTGCAGCGTGACGAAGTGCTGACGGTGCTGCCGGGCACCCTGCCTGCGCCGGAATTGGCCCGGCGCCTGGCGGACACGGACGCGGCGGCGGTGCTGAAGCTGGGCCGGACGTTCGGTTCGGTGCGGGAGGCGCTGGCCGAATCCGGGAAGCTGGACGACGCCTGGTACGTGGAGCGGGCCACCTGGGGGCAGCAGCGGGTCGAGCCGCTGGCCGAGGTGGATCCCGAGACCGTGCCGTACTTCTCGCTGGCCCTGTTGCCCAGCCCGGCCTATCGGTCCCGAGTGGACGGTGCACCGGAGTCGTCCGATGTGGACGCCGAAGGTGGCGAGGTCGTGGTGGTGGGGCTGGGTCCGGCCGGGCCGGAGTGGCTCACTCCGGAGGCATCGGCGGAGCTGGCGGCGGCCGACCACGTCGTGGGCTACGGCCCGTATGTCGCTCGAGTGCCGCAGCGGGCGGGGCAGCAGCGCCATGCGTCGGGCAACCGGGTCGAGGCCGATCGTGCGGCGGCTGCGCTGGAGCTGGCCTCCTCGGGTGCGCGGGTGGCCGTGGTCTCCTCCGGGGACCCAGGGGTGTTCGCGATGGCTTCGGCGGTGTTGGAACAGGTTTCGGCTGGTCACGGCAAGGGTGTGCGCGTGCGCGTGGTGCCGGGGGTGACTGCAGCGCAGGCGGCGGCGTCCCGGGTGGGTGCGCCGCTGGGGCACGACTACTGCGTCCTGTCCCTTTCGGACCGGCTCAAGCCGTGGGACATCATCGAACGCCGTCTTGACGCGGCGGGTGCCGCGGATCTGGTGCTGGCGCTGTACAACCCGGCGTCGCGGACCCGGGTCACCCAGCTCGAATCCGCGCGGGAAGTGCTGCTGCGGCACCGTTCTCCGGGCACGCCGGTGGTGGTGGCCCGGGACGTCGGCGGTCCGGAGGAGGACGTGCGGGTGACCACGCTCGGCGAACTCGATCCCTCCACAGTGGACATGCGATGCCTGCTGATCGTGGGCTCGTCGAAGACGGTGGTCGAGACCGGGCCGGACGGCGCGCCCACCGTCTGGACTCCGCGCACCTACGCCTGAGCTCCCGGGCAAGGGCTGTGAAGGGTCCCTTCACGGACTCTACGTCCGTGAAGGGACCCTTCACAGCTTTCCTGCCGGGGTGACGCTCAGCGGGTGGCGTCCTTGCCGTTCGGCTGGGAGGGGCCGGGTCCGGGGGACCACCAGCCCCAGACGGTCTGCTCGCCGTGCCGGACGGTGGGGGCCACCCCGGTGGTGAACGGCTCGATCTGCTTGAGCTGGCCCCAGGACTGGCTCGGCTGGCCGATCAGGTAGCTGGGCACCTCGGGTTCGTCCGCGAGTTCCTCCAGCCAGCCGTTGGGGCCGCCGTTCGTGCTGGAGGCCCAGCCCGACTCCTCGGCGAGCCGCCCGGAGGTGATCCGGTAGTCGGGCACCTCGGAGATGCCGTCGTGCGAGGTGACCGGGTTGGCGCAGGGGTAGACGAAGGAAGCCGGCCAGTCGATGTAGACCGATTTCCCGGCCAGTTTGTCGGTCAGCGTGGTGAAGGTCGGCACGCGGGGTGCGGACGCGGCGATCCAGCCGTCCTGGGTGAGGTCGTTGTCCACGATGTCGATGCGCACCGAGGTGGTCTGCGGCGGCAGGTCGCGCAGGTTGATCCGGGTGTCGTTCCAGGATCCGCTGCCCGCGCCGGGCGGCAGTGCGAACTGGCTGCGCAGCACCTTCACGCCGTCCGGGGTGTTCACGCCGTACTCGAGGCTGACCGAGGACGGCCCGCGCGGCTGGGCGGCGGTGGCCACCACGATCTGGCCGTCCGCGGGCTTGTCCGCCAGCGCGTACCAGTCGCTGCGCAGCCGTCCGGCGCGGGTCTGCGGATCGAGGTAGCTGCTCCACATCGGCACGTCGTGGCGGGTGAACCCGTGCGGGGGCTGGGCGAGCGGATCGTCCTCGTCGATCGGGGCGGTGTGGAAGCCGAACTGGGTCCGGCCGTTGTCCCGGTTCGGCTCCGGCAGCGGCGAATCCTCCGGCTGCTTCGGGGCGACGGTGCGCTGCTCGGCCTGCGGGTGCAGCATGCTCTTCGCCGGGTCGGTCTCCACCATCACGTGGTCGGAGAGGTTGCAGCTGTCCCCGAGCAGGTGCCGGAAGTTCTCGGCGCCGAGGCTGTAGGTGCCGCTCTGGGTGTTGATCGCCATGACCATCGAGTAGAACTCGCCGGCCGCAGCCAGTCCGCAGACCACCACGAGCGACAGCGAACCCAGCCGCAGCGACCGGCTCCGGCCTTCCTGCTTGCTCGCCCCGGCCCCCGGGCGGTGCGCACGCACGTTCTCCACGAAGGCGTAGATCCCGGCGATCGCGGCCGCGGCGAGCAGGATGGTGGACAGCGGGACGCCGGCCACCGACGGTGTCGAGTCGTTGCCCGGTACACCGAGGCTGGAGACGAACCAGTAGGTGTTCGGCCCGGTCGCGGCGAGCGCGCCGACCACCAGCAGCACGGCGAGGAACGCCGCGCGGTTGCGGTTCGAGCGCAGCACGGTGGAGCTGGTGGCGAGCGCGGTCAGTGCGGCCATCGAGGCGCCGACCGCGGCGAACGCGCCGAAGTGGTGTGTCCACTTCGTCGGGGTGAGTGCCAGCAGCAGGAAGAACAGCGCCGTGGTGCCGATCAGACGGCGGCTGGGGCCGAGCGCGGCGCCGGGGATGCGCCCGCGGCGCAGCAGCACGACCAGGCAGGTGACCGTGCACAGCAGCACCAGCAGCACCGGGAACCGGCGTGGGGCCGAGCCGTCCGGCAGGTCCGCGAACAGCAGCTGGTAACGCGCGAGTTCCTGGAACCACGAGAGGTTCGGGCCGACCGCGGTGCGGATGCGGGTGGCCTCGGTGACCGTCGCGAAGGTCTGGTCGGCGAACACCACGACCAGCACGAGCAGCCCGGACGCGGCGATCGGCGCGAGGATCGGCAGCCAGCCGTTCGCCGAGCGTTGCCGGACCAGCTTGAACAACGGCCGTCCGGCGACCAGGAACGGCGCCACCGCGATCAGCCCGGTCGGGGTCGCGGCCAGGGTGAACGCGGCCGCGGTGAGCCCGAGGCACAACGGCAGCAGCCGCCGGGTGACCAGCGCGCGTTCCACCGCGCAGATGGCCAGCAGCGAACCCAGCGCCGCCACCGGTTCCGGCCGCACGCCGTTGTTGTAAGGCATCCACCACACCAGGAACACCGCGGCCGCGGCCCAGCCCGCCGCGCGGCTGCCGCGTACCTGCGTGCCCAGCCGGGGCATCACCTCGCGGCTGATCAGCAGCCAGCTGATCACGCCGAGCAGGTAGGAGGGCAGCCGGATCCACGGCGGCACGGTGCTGATGTGCGTCATCAGCTCGTACAGGTGGTAGACCCAGCCGAACGGGGCCTCGGCGACGCCGAACCAGCGGTGGTAGTTGGTCAGGTAGCCGGTCTGCTCGGCGACCCTGGCCATGGTGAGGATGTAGCCGTCGTCCGAGGTCGCCGGGCCGATGAAGACCCAGGCGCCGAGCGCGCCGAACACCGTGGCGTCCCGGGCGGTCAGCCGCCACCAGCCCAGCGGCGCCCAGCGCGGCGCCCGGCGGGCGAACCCGGAGTCCATCCGCCACACCGCGATCAGGCAGCCCAGCAGGGACAGCACGCCGAGGATGCCGATGACGAGCTTCAGCGCGGTCGGCGAGGTCTGGTAGCGGGTGTCCGGAGTGACCGAGACGTGCACTCCCGCGATCGGATCGCGCAGCGAGCTGATCGTCGAGTAGATGCCGACCACGCGCGGCCGGACGTCGCCGGTGGTGTGGAAGATCGGGGTGGTGCCCACCGACAGCGTCATCTGGCGTGCGTCGGAGGTGAGCGTGACCGTGCAGCCGTCCTGCGGCAGCGGCTGCTGCGCGATCTGCTGGCCCTGGCTGGACGCGACCAGCACGCCGTTGTCCACGCGCAGCTGCAGCCCGACGCCGTTGCCGGCCTGTGGTCCGGTGCGCTCGTCGGGCACGGTGCCGAACAGCAGTGCCGGGCCGGTGCTGCGTGCGTCGACCGAGCGGATGGTGGCGCACGGCAGGTCGGCGCGCATCTCCTGGGCCCAGTACCCGGTCAAGGGCGCGTTGACGGACCGGGTGTCGGACCCGGCCGGCCAGACGATCTCGGCGGTGTCCTGCACGACCGGCAGGAAGGGATAGGCCAGGGCACACAACGCCGAAAACAGCCCCAGCACTACGGCGATCGGACGCATCGGAGGAAAACTAATGGGTCCCCACTTCGCGCTTACTCCGACCCCTGATCATGGCGGGCGAACCGCTCATGGTGCAGCACCTGGGCCAACGGCGCGCGGCGGCGCCAGCCGTGGCGTTCCAGATCCGGGGCGGTGGCCAGCGCGGTGACCGGCCCCACACACAACCAGGCGACCGGCCGGATTCCGGCCGGAATGCCGAGCAGCTCGGCCAGCACCGGTTCGCGGTAGAAGCTCACCCAGCCCACGCCGAGGCCTTCCGCGGTCGCGGCCAGCCACAGGTTCTGGATGGCCAGGCACACCGAGTACAGTCCGGCGTCCGCGATGGCGTGCCGGCCGAGTACCGCCGGGGCGCCGCGCTGCTCGTCGTAGGTGACCACGATGCCGAGGCCGGATTCGCGGATGCCTTCGATCTTGATCCGGGAGAAGGTCTCCGCGCGCTCGCCGTCGAGCGAATCGGCGAAGATCGCACGCTCTTCGTGTACGTGCTTGGCGAATGCTTCGCGGGTCTCGGGGTCGCGTACGAGGACGAAATCCCACGGCTGGCTCAGGCCGACGCTCGGTGCGGCGTGCGCGGCAGCCAGCACCCGCGTGAGTACGGCTTCGTCGACCGGCTCACCGGTGAATTCGCCGCGTACGTCGCGACGGCGGTGGAGCACTTCGTAGAACTGCTCATTCATTGGCCTAACACCCACTTCACTGCTTCGGCGACTTCGGCGGTCTGGTCGGCGCGCGGCCTCGGGGGCCGACGTACTACGACCACGGGTAAGTCCAGTTCGCGCGCAGCGGTGAGTTTCGCAGCAGTCATCGCGCCGCCGCTGTCCTTTGTGACCAGTACGTCGATGTCGTGTCCGGTCAGCAACGCGCGTTCGGTGGCTACTTCGTACGGTCCCCGGGCGAGCAGCACTTCGTGGTGACGCGGCAGTGGGGGGCCGGGTGGGTCGACGCAGCGGATCAGGAACCACAACGCGTCGAGCCTGGCGAACGCGGCGAGCCCTTGCCGTCCGCTGGTCAGGAAGACCCGGGTGCCGAGATTGGGCAGCATCGCTGCTGCTTCGTCGAGGTCTGCTGCCCAATGCCAGCGGTCGCCGGAGCGAGGTTGCCAACCCGGCCGTGCGAGCCGGAGCAACGGCACGCCGGCGGCCTGGGTCGCGTGGAATGCGTTGGTGCCGATGCGTTCCGCGAAGGGATGCGTGGCGTCGACGACCGCGCGTACGTCGTGTTCCCGCAGCCAGGCGGTGAGTCCGTCGACGCCGCCGAAGCCGCCGACGCGTACTTCGCCGACTGGGAGCCGAGGCCGTGCGACGCGACCGGCGAGCGATGAGACCACCGTGACGCCGTGGTCGTGCAACTGTGCCGCGAGGGCACGTGCTTCCGCCGTACCGCCTAGCACCAGGACGGTCATCGGCCGCGTCCGAATGCTGTGAAGGGTCCCTTCACGGACTCAGAGGCTGTGAAGGGACCCTTCACAGCCTTGATGCCGGGCGCCGAGAGCCGGGCGGTCACAGGGAGTCCGGTTGGGTGGCGCGGTCGCGGGTGCTCGAATACAGGAAGCTGTCCGGGAATCCGGCGGCAGCGAGGACTTGGCCTACGAAAATCGTGGCAGCGCGGGTCATTCCGGCTGCGCGGGCTTGTCCGGCGATATCGGCGAGGGTGCCGCGTACGACCGTTTCGCCGGGCTGGGTGGCCAGAGCGACTACGGCGGCCGGGCAATTTTCGCCGTAGTACTCGGCGAGTTCTTCGGTGACCCGCTCGATGTGGTTGATCGCGAGGTGCAACGCGAGGGTGGCGCCGCTGCGTGCGAAGTTCGCCAACGTCTCGTCGTCCGGCATCGCGGTGGAACGAGCTTGCGCGCGGGTGATGACGAGGCTCTGGCCGATGCCGGGCACCGTCAGTTCGCGGCCGAGTACGGCGGCAGAAGCGGCGAAGGCGGGTACGCCGGGCACCATCTCGTACGGCACGCTTTCCGCTTCGAGCCGGCGAGCCTGTTCGGCAACTGCGCTGTACAGCGACGGATCCCCGGAACACAGCCGTGCGACGTCGTGCCCTGCGCGGTGTGCCGAAACCAGCTTTGCAGCGATCTCGTCCAGGCTCAGGTTCGCCGTGTCGACGCATTCGGCTTCAGGCGCGCAGTACGCGAGTAGATCGGTGGGCGTCATGCTTCCCGGGTATAGACACACCATGCAGCGGGCGAGGAGATCTCGGCCGCGTACGGTGATTAAGTCTGCGGCGCCGGGTCCGGCGCCGATGAAGTAGACGGTCATTCCCGGCTCCACTGGGTCACGGTGCGCGACGGGGTCCACCCGGTGAACCCGCCGAGCGGCTTTGCTTGTTCCACGCTGATCCGGTGTAGTTCACCACCATGCCGCGCGTACGCGGCGGCGAGGACCTGTTCTGCTTCCAAAGTCACGCCATGCGCGACGACGCGTGCGCCGGTCGCGAGACATGCGTCGAGCGCTCCGGGCGCGGTCAGGCCGCCACCGATGAACACGGCATCCGGTCGCGGTAGTCCGGCCAGTACCTCCGGCACGGCGCCGGTGACCACCTGCAGTTCGGGTACGCCCAAAGCGTTCGCATTGCGCGTGATGCGCTCGGCACGCGACGGATCGCGCTCGATCGCGACGGCCCGGTTGAGTGGGTGTACGCGGGACCATTCGATCCCGATGCTGCCGGCGCCTGCGCCGACGTCCCACAGCAGTTCACCGGGCGCAGGGGCGAGCCTGGACAGTGCCGTAACGCGTAGGTCGCGTTTGGTGAGCTGGCCGTCATGCTCGTACGCGCTGTCGGGCAGCCCGATAAGTGGCAGCCGCGGGCCATCGCAGACCAGTGCGAATACCGTCAGCGGACCGGGCTCGTGTGCCCAGCCGTCGGCGATCCGTTCGTTGTCAGCGGCCAGATTCTCCAACGTGGTCAGCGTTGACTTGCCATAGCCGCGTTCGGTGAGTAATGCACGCAGGTCGGTGACGCTACCGCCGAGTACCAGGATTTTCCGGTTCGGTGCGAGAGCCCGCGCGACGCGATCGATAGCCCGCCCGACGACCGTGACCACTTCGGTTTCTTCAAAAGACCAGCCGAGCCGCGCGCGTGCCAGCGTCGCGGAGGACAACGCGGGCAGGACGTCGATCTCGTAGCCGCGGTCGCGCAGCGTGGTGGCTATCCCGGACAACAGGGGATCGCCGCTGGCCAGTACGCAGACTTGGTGACCCTCGTACTCGGCGAGCACCTCGTCGAGCGCTGGCAGCAGAGGGCTCGGCCATGGCCGCGCACGCACGTCTGCGGGCAGGTACGCGAGCTGACGCGGCGCACCAAGGACGACGTGGGCGTGCAGCACTGCTTCGCACGCTCTCGCGGACAGCCCCGACCAGCCGTCCGCACCGATGCCGACCACGGTCAGGCGGGGTGATTTTTCGCGCACGTCCGCCACGCTAGACGACGCGTTCTCTGTGCGATGATCGGCCGGACGCCGAACACAAGGGAGTGCTCTTGAAGCCCTATCCGTTCACCGCCGTCGTGGGAATGCCGGATCTGCGCCTGGCGCTCGTGCTTTCCTCGATTTCGCCCGCTGTCGGCGGGGTCTTGGTCAGAGGCGAGAAAGGCACCGCGAAGTCGACCATGGTGCGGGCGCTGGCGGGCTTGCTGCCCGGCGTCGACGCCGTGGACGGCTGCCGGTTCTCCTGCGACCCGGTCGCGCCCGACCCGCTGTGCCCGGACGGCCCGCACGAGCCCGGTGTACCCGCGCACCGGCGGCCGGCCAAGCTCGTCGAGCTGCCTGTCGGCGCGGCCGAGGACCGGGTCGTCGGCTCGCTGAACTTGGAGAAGGCGCTCTCCGAAGGCGTCACCGACTACCAACCCGGGTTGCTCGCCGCCGCGCACCGTGGGCTGCTGTACGTGGACGAAGTCAACCTGTTGCACGACCACCTCGTGGACACCTTGCTGGACGCCGCGGCGATGGGCCGCGCGACAGTGGAGCGCGAAGGCGTCTCGGTGTCGCACGCGGCACGGTTCGTGCTCATCGGCACGATGAACCCGGAAGAGGGCGAGCTGCGCCCACAGCTGCTCGATCGGTTCGGGTTGACCGTCGAGGTCGCCTCCAGCCGTGACCCCGAACAGCGCGTTGAGGTCGTGCGGCGACGGCTGGCCTACGAAGCGGATCCGGACGGCTTCGCGGCCGCGTACGCCGGCACGGACGCCACACTCGCCGACGAGATCGAAGCAGCGCAACGCCTTCTGCCGGCGGTCAAATTGCCCGACGATGCGCTGCGGCAGATCGCCGAGGTGTGCGCGTCGTTCGAGGTCGACGGGATGCGCGCGGACATCGTGACGGCGCGGACCGCCGTCGCGCACGCGGCCTGGGCCGGGCGCAACGAGGTGACCACGGAGGACATCCGCGTGGCCGCTCGGCTCGCCTTGCCACACCGGAGGCGGCGGAACCCCTTCGACGCTCCGGGGATCTCCGAGGAGCAGCTGGAACAGGCTTTGTCCGACGCTCAGCCACCGGACGACGGCCCCGATCCGGACGACAACGGCCCTGGTCCGGACGATGGTGGCCCCGGCGGCACACCTCCGCCTCCTGAAAACTCCCAAGGTGGTGAGAGCGCCGAAGCACCCAGCCCGCCCCCGCCTCCCGGCGAAGGCACCGGTTCCGCCCCGCAGAACACCGTCGGCGCGGGGGACACCTTTCGCGCCCGCGTCTTCCGCGTGAAGGGCACCGGTGAGGGCGAGCGTGGCCGCCGGTCGCGGGCCATCACCGACACCGGCCGGACGATCGGCGTGCAGCCTTCGAGCGTGCGCGAGGGCAGGCCGCACCTGGTCGCGACGATCCGCGCGGCTGCGCCGCACCAGCGTGCCCGGGGCCGCCGGGAGACCGGGCTGGAAGTACGGCCGGCGGACCTGCGGTTCGCGCTGCGGGAGGGCCGCGAAGGCAACCTGGTGCTGTTCTGCGTGGACGCTTCCGGCTCGATGGGGGCGCGGGCGCGGATGCGGGAGGTGAAGACCGCGGTGCTGTCCTTGCTGCTCGACGCCTACCAGCGGCGCGACAAGGTCGGTCTGGTCACGTTCCGTGGCGATTCGGCCGAGCTGGCGCTCCCGCCGACGATCAGTGTGGAAGCCGCCGCGGCCCGGCTGGAAGGCCTGCCCACGGGCGGACGCACGCCGTTGGCCGAGGGGCTGCTGGAGGCCGCGCGGGTGCTGCGGGTGGAGGCCATCCGCGACCCGCGGCGGCGTCCGCTGCTCGTGGTCGTGACCGACGGCCGGGCCACGAGCGGTGCCGGCGCGGTCGTCCGCGCGCAGGCCGCCGCCGGGCTGCTGGCGGAGGTGACCACCGTTGTGATGGACTGCGAGACGGGCCGGATGCGCCTCGGTCTCGCTGCGGAGCTGGCCGGGCACCTCGGCGCCGAGCACGTACCGCTGACCGACGTCGCCGCGGAGTCCCTGGCCTCGGCGGTGCGCGAGCGAACCGGAAGGGCTGCCTGATGCCGCAAGGAAAACCCGCCGTCGTGCCGCAGGACGGGCTGACCACCCGCCAGCGTCGCAACCGGCCGTTGCTGGCCGTGCACACCGGGGAGATGAAGGGCAAGTCGACGGCGGCGTTCGGGATGGCGCTGCGGGCCTGGAATCAGGGCTGGTCGATCGGTGTGTTCCAGTTCGTGAAGTCGGCGAAGTGGCGCGTCGGCGAGGAAGCCGCGTTCCGCGCGCTCGGCAAGCTGTACGAGGACACCGGCGAGGGCGGGCCGGTCGAGTGGCACAAGATGGGCGAAGGCTGGAGCTGGTCGCGCAAGCAGGGCAGCGAAGAGGACCACGCGGCCAACGCGCGCGAGGGCTGGGCCGAGATCAAACGCTGCCTGGCCGCCGAGAAGTACGACTTCTACGTGCTCGACGAGTTCAGCTACCTGTTCAAATGGGGCTGGCTCGATCCCGTCGACGTGGCGTCCACTTTGGCCGCCCGGCCCGGCCACCAGCACGTGGTGATCACCGGCCGGTACGCCCCGCCGGAGCTGATCGAGGCCGCCGACCTGGTGACCGAGATGACCAAGGTGAAGCACCCGATGGACGCCGGGCAGAAGGGGCAGCGGGGGATCGAATGGTAGCGCGGGTGGTCATCGCCGCGCCCGGTTCGGGGCACGGCAAGACCACCGTCGCGGCCGGGCTCATGGCCGCCCTGCGCTCGGCCGGGCACCGCGTGTCCGGGCACAAGGTGGGGCCGGATTTCATCGACCCCGGTTACCACGCGCTCGCCACCGGCCGCCCCGCCCGTAACCTCGATCCTTTTCTGCAGGGCGAGGATGTCCTGATGCCGTTGCTGCGGCATGGTTCCGCCGGCGCGGACATCGCGGTGATCGAAGGCGTGATGGGCCTTTTCGACGGCGCGCTGGGCACGGAAGGCTACGCGTCGACCGCGCACGTCGCCCGGCTGCTCGACGCCCCGGTGATCCTGGTCGTCGACGCTTCGGCCGCTTCGCGCAGTGTCGCGGCGACCGTGCTGGGCTTCGCGCAGTACGACACCCGGGTGCGGCTGTCCGGAGTGATTCTCAACAAACTCGGTTCGCAGCGGCACGAGGACGAGATCGCCGCCGCTCTGGAGGCGACCGGGGTCCCGCTCGTGGGCGCGTTGCGGCGCAACGAAAACGTGCACGCGCCGAGCCGGCATCTCGGGCTGGTCCCGGCGGCCGAGCGGGCGTCGGATTCGCAACGGGTGCTGCCGGAGCTGGCCGCGTGGGTGTCCGGTGGCGTCGATTTGGCCGCCGTGGTGCGGATCGCGAGTTCCGCACCGGCGCTGTCCGGTCCGGAATGGACACCGGCGGTGCAGTACGACGGTCCCCGCGCGGTGGTCGCGGCGGCGGCCGGTCCGGCGTTCACCTTCCGCTACACCGAGAACGTCGAGCTGCTCGCCGCGTCCGGAGTGGACGTTGTCGATGTGGATCCTTTGCGGGACAAGGAACTTCCCGAAGGGTGTGCCGGGCTCTACTTCGGCGGCGGCTTTCCCGAGGTGCACGCCGCCGAGCTGTCCGCCAACGTGCCGCTGCGCACCGCGGTGGCCGACGCGATCGGCCGTGGGATGCCGGTCAGCGCTGAGTGCGCGGGGCTGCTCTACCTGTGCCGTGAACTCGACGGTGAGCCGATGGTCGGCGCGCTGCCGGCGACCGCGACGATGACCAAACGCGGAAAGCTCGGCTACCGTCGCGCGGTTTCGCTGGGGGACAACGTGCTGGCGACCGCCGGGCAGCGGGTCACCGGGCACGAGTTCCACCGCACCGAGGTATCCCCGGCCGCGGGTCCGTCCGCCGCCTGGGGCTGGGACCGGATCGTCGACGGGTTCGCCTCGGCTTCGGTGCACGCCTCCTACCTCCACGTGCACTGGGCCGGATATCCCGAGCTGGCCGCGCGATTCGCCGGGCACGTGCGGGAGTTCGCGGCCCATGACTGACTACGATCTGAGCCATCACGGGGACCGCGAGACCGGCCCCGGCTTGGTGGACCTCGCGGTGAACGTCCGGCTGCCCCGCCCGCCGGACTGGCTCCGGCGGGAGCTGGTGTCCGCAGTGGACGAACTCGCCGCCTACCCCGACGCGTCCGCCGCGCGGGACGCGGTGGCCGCCCGGCACCTCCGCCCGCCCGGCGAAGTCCTCGTGACGGCCGGTGCTGCGGAGGCGTTCACGTTGCTGGCCTCGGCTTTGCGGCCGCGGCAGGCGGTCGTGGTGCATCCGCAGTTCACCGAACCCGAGGCTGCCCTGCGCGCGGCCGGGCATGCGGTCACCCGCGTCATTCTGTCCTCTTCGGACGGTTTCGTGCTGGACCCGGCCGTGGTGCCGGACTCGGCGGATCTGGTTTTCGTGGGCAACCCGACGAACCCGACGTCCGTGCTGCACCCCGCTTCGGCGGTGCGCGCGCTGGCCCGGCCCGGCCGGGTGCTCGTGGTGGACGAGGCGTTCCTGGACGCCGTGCCCGGCGAGGTCGAAAGCCTTGCCGGGGAAGCACTCCCCGGCGTCGTGGTGCTACGCAGCCTCACCAAGACGTGGGGGCTCGCCGGTCTGCGCGCGGGGTACGTGCTTGGGCCAGAAGACCTGATCGCACGGCTGCGCGCCGTGCAGCCGCCGTGGTCGGTGTCCACTTTGGGCGCCGTGGCGACCGAGGCGTGCTGCCGCCCGGAGGCGTTGGAGGAAGCGGAAAAGCTGGCCGTCACCGCGGAATCCGACCGGGATTACCTGGTGTCCGGGCTCGCTGCCGCCGGGGTGGCCGTGCTGGGTGTGCCGCGCGGCCCGTTCGTACTGATCCAGGTCGAGCAGGGGGAGCGCATCCGGTTGGGGTTGCGTGCGGAGGGTTACGCGGTCCGGCGTGGTGACACTTTTCCGGGGCTGGGGCCGGATCATCTGCGGTTGGCGGTGCGCGATCGAGCTACGACTGACGCTTTTCTCCGTGTCTTGCGGCCGTTTTTACGCGGTGGCCAGTAGCGCCCCCGCCACCGCGGCCTCCACGCAGCCGCCGAGGACGTCGCCGGTGATCCCGCCGATTCGCTGAACGCAGCGGGCCAGCACCAGCGCCGCGGCGGCGTATCCGACGGCCACGGCAAGCAACCCGCGCCACCACGGCAGACCCGGCGCCAGCGTCGCCAAGCCCGCGGCCACGACGAACACCAATGCGGCCACGGCCCTCGGCACCGACTGGGCCACCGTTGCGCCGAGCCCTTCGGGGCGCGCGGACGGCACACCCTTGGCACAGCACAACGAGAGCACACACCGTCCACACAGGACGGCCACGACCGCCGCGGCGGCGCCGTGTCCGGCCGAGATCGCGCCGGTCAGCGCGCCGAACTGGACCAGCAGGACCAGGACCAGCGTGGCGATCCCGGTCGGCCCGGAATCGCCACGGCGCATGACGTCCAGCGCCTTCGCCCGGTCGTAGGAGGCGCCGAGGCCGTCGGCTGTGTCGGCCAGTCCGTCGAGATGCAGACCGCGGCTACCCAGCGCGACGGCGCCCAGGGCGAGCGCGGCCACCGCCGGTGCGGGCAGGCCGATCGCCGCGCCGCCGAGGACGATGAGCCCGGCGGCAGCGGCGAGGGGGAGCGCGGCGAACGGGCCGAGCGCCATGGCGACACCGGCGACGGCGCGGTCGATCTGCCGTGGCGCCGGTACCGGGACTGCCGTGAGGGTCCCCACGGCCAGGCGGACGCCGTCGCCTAGACGCGTCATCGGCCATTCCCCCAACCGGAACCACCCGTCCAGGTCGATTTTGACGCCTCGGTCACGCGAGGTCCGCCAGCAGGCCCATCTCGGCGATGATCGCGCGGGCCGCACGCAGGGTCGGGATCGCCTGGACCGCGCCGCTGCCCTCGCCCAGGCGCAGGCCGAGGTCGAGAATCGGGGTGAGGCCCAATGCCTTCAACGCGAACGCCTGCGCCGGTTCCGTCGAACGGTGCCCGGCCAGCCACCACCGCTCCGCGCCCGGTGCGATGTCCCGCGCGACCAGCGCCGCCGTCGCCGAGAAGATCCCGTCCAGCACCACCGGGATCTGCCGCATCGCGGCCTCCACCAGGAAGCCTGCCGTTGCGGCAAGGCAGGCGCTGCCGAGTGCGGTCAGCCGCTCGAACGGGTCGGTGCCCCGCCCGGCCGCGCGGCCCAGCGCCGTCGCGACGACGGCGGTCTTGCGCGCCAGCGCCCCGCCGGACACTCCGGTGCCGGCGCCCACCACCTCGGCCGCGGGCAGCCCCAGCGACGCCGCCACCATGGCCGCGCACACCGTGGTGTTGCCGATGCCCATGTCGCCGGGGATCAGCACGTCCGCGCCGCTTTCCTCGGCGGCGATCGTGCGGCCCGCCTCGAACGCGGCCTGCGCTTCGCCGGCGGCCAGCGCGTCCTCCACGTCGATCGCACCCGAGCCGCGGCGGATCTTGTGCGAGGTGACTTCATCCGGAACGTCCGAAGCGTCCCAGTCCACCGCCAGGTCGGCCACCCGCACGCTCGCCCCGACCTGCGCGGCGAGCACGGTCACCCCGCTGCGCCCGGCCAGGAACACCCGCACCATCGCCGCGGTGACCTCGCGCGGGTAGGCCGACTGCGCGGAGACCCCGTGGTCACCGGCGAACACCACCACCCGCACGTCGTCCAGCGGCCGCGGCGGGACCACCCCGTGCGCGGCGCTCAGCCAGGCGGCCAGCTCCTCCAGCCTGCCCAGCGAACCGAGCGGCTTGACCAGCCCGTCCAGCCGCTCTACCGCGGCTGCGTGCGCGGCGGGGTCGGGGACGGGAACGGCGAAACTCGACACGGCGGTCTCCTCACTGCAGGTCGAGTACCCGCCCGGCGACAATCAGCGACACCTGGTCGCAGTCGGCGGACACCCGGTTGTTGAGTGCGCCCAGCACATCACGGAACAGGCGTCCGGAGACAGTAGCGGGCACCACACCGCTGCCCACTTCGTTGCTCACCGCCACGACCGGCACCTTCGCCTCGTGCCATGCGGCGAGGAATTCCTCCAGCCGTTCGTCGAGCCGCTGCTCCCAGCCGGCCTGCCCGGACCACGCGCCGACCTCGTCGAGCACCCTGGACAGCCAGGTGCCCAGGCAGTCGATGAGCAGCGGACTGGTCGCGGTGCGCAGCACTTTCGCCAGGTCGGTGGTCTCCACCGTGGTCCAGTGGTGCGGCCGGCGGGCCTGGTGCGCCTCGACGCGGGCGGCCCACTCCGGGTCGTCGGCGGAAGGGGGCAGCCCCGGCGCGACGTAGACGAGGTGCGGGTGGCCGGCCACGAGACGCTCCGCATACCGCGACTTCCCGGATCGGACACCGCCGAGGACCAGCACTTTCGCCTCGTCGCGACCGTACCGGCGGAGGGTCCGGGCCAGGGCTTCGAGCGACCTGGCGAGCCGGTGCGTCAGCTTGGTCATACCCGGCATTCTCTCGTGCGCGCTACCGTTCGCCACGTGCCACTCCGACAAGCCGCCACCGCAGCCGGCCTGATCACCGGATATTTCGCCGACACCTGGTTCGGGGACCCCCGCCGGGGGCATCCGGTGGCCGGGTTCGGCACCGTCGCGGCCGCACTGGAACAGCGCTGGTGGGCCGACTCGAAGAGCCGTGGCGCTGTGTACGCCGGGGCCTGCGCGGGTGCGGCGACCGGGCTGGGGCTGGCCGCGCAGATGGCGACCCGGCGGCGTCCGCTCGCCCGGTTCGCGCTGACCGCGGCGGCGACCTGGGTGGTGCTCGGCGGGCGCGGGCTGGCCGCCGAGGGCCGGGAAATGGCGCGGCTGCTCGAATCGGGCGAAGTGCCCGCCGCACGGGAGCGGCTCGGCCACCTCTGTGCCCGCGACGCGACCGGCCTCGACGCCGCGGAGCTGAGCCGGGCGGCCACGGAATCGATCGCGGAGAACACGTCGGACGCGGTGGTGGCGCCGCTGCTGTGGGGCGCGGTCGCCGGGATCCCCGGGCTGCTCGGGTACCGCGCGGTCAACACGCTCGACGCGATGGTCGGCTACCGCTCGCCGCGGCACCGGAACTTCGGCTGGTTCGCCGCCCGTACCGACGATCTGGTCAACCTCGTGCCCTCCCGGGCCGGCGCGCTGCTGACCACGGCCGTGGCGCCGCTGGCGGGCGGCCGGTCCCGGACCGCGTGGCGGACCTGGCGGCGGGACGGATCCGCGCACCCGAGCCCGAACGCCGGACAGGTCGAGGCTGCCTTCGCCGGAGCGCTGGGAATCCGCCTCGGTGGTACGAACAGTTATCACGGTGAGACGGAGCGTCGCGGCACCCTCGGCGACGGCCGTCCGCCGGGACCGGCGGATCTGCGGAGGGCGGTGCGGTTGTCCCGCGTTGTGGGAGCAGCGGCGCTCGTCGTGGCTGCGGCAGGGGTGTTCGGGGTGAGGGCGCGATGAGCGGGCTGCTGATAGCGGGTACCACCTCCGACGCGGGCAAGAGCCTGGTCACCGCGGGCATCTGCCGGTGGCTGGCGCGGCGCGGGGTGCGGGTGGCGCCGTTCAAGGCGCAGAACATGTCCAACAACTCGATGGTGTGTGCCGACGGCGCGGAGATCGGCCGTGCGCAATGGCTGCAGGCGCGGGCCGCGGGGGTGGAACCCGAGGCGGCGATGAACCCCGTGCTGCTCAAGCCGGGCAGCGACCGGCGTAGTCACGTGGTCGCGCTCGGCAAGCCGTTCGGCACGCTCGAAGCGGGTGAGTACGCGACCGGACGGGCCGGGCTGGCCGAAATCGCGTTCACGGCGTTCGCGGGGCTGCGTGAGCGGTTCGACGTGGTGGTGTGCGAGGGCGCGGGCAGTCCCGCGGAGATCAACCTGCGGCGCGGGGACTACGTGAACCTCGGCCTGGCGCGGCGGTTCTCGCTGCCGGTGCTGGTGGTCGGCGACATCGACCGGGGCGGGGTGCTGGCGGCCATGTTCGGCACCCTCGCGCTGCTCTCGGCCGAGGACCAGGCGTTGGTCGCAGGCTGGCTGGTGAACAAGTTCCGCGGCGACGTCGGCCTGTTGCGGCCGGGCCTGGACAGCCTGGCGAAGGTCACCGGACGTCCGGTGCTGGGTGTGCTGCCGTGGCTGGACCGGGTGTGGATCGACTCCGAGGACGCGCTCGCCGCGGCGGGCTGGCGGCACGAGGCGGCCTCGGGCGGGCTGCGGGTCGCCGTGGTCCGCTTCCCGCGCGCGTCGAACGCGACCGACGTGGACGCGCTGGCCGCCGAGCCCGGGGTCACGGTGAGCCTGACCGCCGATCCGGACACCGTGGCCGCGGCCGATCTGGTGGTGCTGCCCGGTTCCCGGGCCACTGTGGACGATCTGCATTGGCTGCGTGCCCGCGGTCTCGCGGACGCGGTCACCGCGCGGGCGGCGGCGGGGCGTCCGGTGCTGGGTATCTGCGGTGGTTACCAGATGCTCGCCGAGTCCATTGAGGACGATGTGGAATCCGGGGCCGGGCTGGTGCCCGGGCTCGGCTTGCTGCCGACCAAGGTAAGCTTCGCCGGGGAGAAGGTGCTCGGCCGCCCGTCCGGTTCCTGGCGGGGGCATCCGGTGGACGCCTACGAGATCCACCACGGCAGCGCCGGTCCTGCCGACGCGGAGTCCTTTCTGGACGGTTACCGGGCCGGCGCGGTGTGGGGCACCACCTGGCACGGTGCGCTGGAGAACGACGGTTTCCGCCGGGCCTGGCTGACCGAGGTGGCCGCGCAGGCCGGGCTCACCTGGGCGCCGGCTCCCGGCGCGCCCGGCTTCGCCGCGCTGCGGGAGGACATGCTGGACCGCCTCGCGGACGCGATCGAGTCCGGTGTGGACACTGAACGCCTGCTCGACCTGGTCACCGGCGGCGCACCCGCGGGCCTTCCGTTCGTGCCTCCCGGGGCGCCGTAAGCCCGTCTCGAAGGCTGTGAAGGGGCCCTTCACGGACTCAGAGCCGTCCGTGAAGGGCCCCTTCACGGAAAGGCAGCCCAAGGGCGCAGGGCCAGCGCGCAGGGCCGATGCGCGGTCGCCCCACCCGGCTTCCAGGGCGGCTTGAGGATCGCCGGGCAGGCTCTCTGCTGGTGACTGGGCTGACCGGCGACAGAGGGAGACGCGGTGACAGGACCAAGCGATGCCCATCGTGTCGTGATTACCGGGATTGGGGTGGTCGCCCCGGGCGACCGTGGTACCAAGCAGTTCTGGGAGCTGATCACGGCGGGCCGTACGGCCACCCGGCCGATCTCGTTGTTCGACGCGAGTTCCTTCCGGTCGAGGGTGGCCGCCGAGTGCAACTTCGATCCGATCGCCGCCGGGCTGAGCCAGCGGCAGATCCGGAAATGGGACCGCACCACGCAGTTCTGCGTGGTGGCGGCAAGGGAGGCGGTGGCCGACAGCGGGATGCTCGGGGAGCAGGATCCCCTGCGTACGGGGGTGGCGATCGGCACCGCCTGCGGCATGACCCAGAGCCTGGACCGCGAGTACGCGGTGGTCAGCGACGAGGGCAGCAGCTGGCTGGTCGACCCGGATTACGGGGTGCCCCAGCTCTACGACTACTTCCTGCCGTCCTCGATGGCCACCGAGATCGCGTGGCTGGTGGAGGCGGAAGGACCGGTGGGGCTGGTTTCCACCGGATGCACGTCGGGGGTCGACGTGATCGGGCACGCCGCCGACCTGATCCGCGACGGCGAGGCCGACATCATGGTCGCCGGTGCCTCCGAGGCGCCGATCTCGCCGATCACGGTGGCCTGCTTCGACGCGATCAAGGCCACCACGGCACGCAACCACGAACCCGAGTCGGCTTCCAGGCCGTTCGACCAGACCCGCAGCGGGTTCGTGCTCGGCGAGGGCGCGGCCGTCTTCGTGCTGGAGGAGCTGAGGCACGCCAAGCGGCGGGGCGCGCACATCTACGCCGAAATCGTCGGGTACGCGTCCCGGTGCAACGCCTACAGCATGACCGGGTTGCGTCCGGACGGCCGCGAGATGGCCGACGCGATCGACGGGGCGTTGAACCAGGCCAGGATCGACCCGTCCCGGATCGGCTACGTCAACGCCCACGGGTCGTCGACCAGGCAGAACGATCGGCACGAGACCGCGGCCATCAAGACCAGCCTCGGAGCGCACGCCTATCAGGTGCCGGTCAGCTCGATCAAGTCGATGGTCGGGCATTCGCTCGGCGCGATCGGCTCGCTGGAGGTCGCGGCCTGCGCGCTGACCATCGAGCATTCGGTGATCCCGCCGACGGCGAATCTGCACGTGCCCGACCCGGAGTGCGACCTGGACTACGTGCCACTGGTGGCGCGGGAACAGGAGGTCGACGTGGTGCTCAGCGTCGCGAGCGGGTTCGGCGGTTTCCAGAGTGCCATCCTGCTGACCGGCCCGGACGGCAGAACCGGGAAGCGGGTAACGCAGCGATGAGCGTGGAGACAGAACCGGCGCCGGTGCCCGGCCGCAGCACGGTACGGCCGGTGGTGACCGGGTTGGGCGTGATCGCGCCCAACGGTATGGGCACCGAGGCCTACTGGGCGGCGACCCTTCGTGGCGACAGCGGACTGCGGCGGATCACCCGGTTCGACCCGGACGGCTACCCGGCCCGGATCGCGGGCGAGGTCAGCTTCGACCCGGCCGGGCGGCTGCCCGACCGGCTGTTGCCGCAGACCGACCACATGACCCGGCTCGCGCTGATCGCCGCGGAGGAGGCACTCGCCGACGCGGGTGCCGATCCGCGGAACCTGCCCGACTACGCGACCGGGGTCATGACCGCGGCCTCGGGCGGCGGATTCGAGTTCGGGCAACGGGAACTGCAGGAGCTGTGGAGCAAAGGCGGCTCCTACGTCAGCGCGTACCAGTCCTTCGCCTGGTTCTACCCGGTGAACACCGGGCAGATCTCGATCCGGCACGGGATGCGCGGCTCCAGCGGCACGCTCGTGTCCGAACAGGCCGGTGGGCTGGACGCGGTCGCCAAGGCCCGCAGGCACGTGCGCGACGGAACACCGCTGATGGTGACCGGCGGCATCGACGGATCGCTGTGCCCGTGGTCCTGGCTGTGCATGCTGCGCTCCGGCCGGTTGAGCACGGCGAGTGATCCTCAGCGCGCCTATCTGCCCTTCGATACCGAGGCTTCCGGGATGGTGCCGGGTGAGGGTGGCGCGTTGCTGGTGATCGAGGATCCCGCCGCGGCACAACGGCGTGGCGTGGACCGGATCTATGGGCAGATCGCCGGCTATTGCGCGACATTCGACCCCGGCCCGGGTTCACGTCGTCCGCCCGGCCTGCGCCGGGCGGTCGAGCAGGCGCTGGCCGAAGCACGGCTGCATCCGTCCGAAGTGGACGTGGTGTTCGCCGACGCCGCCGGTCTGCCCGACCTCGACCGGGCCGAGATCGAAGTGCTGGTCCGGATCTTCGGCGCGCGGGCCGTCCCGGTCACTGCACCCAAGACGATGACCGGCCGGCTGCTGGCCGGTGGAAGCTCGCTGGACCTGGCCACGGCGTTGCTCTCCCTGCGGGACAAGGTCATTCCGCCCACCGTCCACATAGGAAAGTTCGGTTACCGGGACGAGATCGACCTGGTTCGCGACAGCCCCCGGCAGGCGCCGCTGTCGACTGCGCTGGTGCTGGCCCGAGGGTATGGCGGGTTCAACTCCGCGATGGTGCTTCGCGGTGCCACCTGATCCCCACACGAAAGGAAGGCAACCATGGCAGAGTTCACGATCGCCGAGCTGGTGCGGCTGCTGCGCGAATGCGCCGGAGAGGAGGAAGGCGTGGACCTCGACGGCGAGGTCGGGGACCTGCCGTTCGACGAACTCGGCTACGACTCCCTCGCGCTGTTCAACACCATCGGGCGGATCGAGCGTGAGTACACTGTGGACCTCCCCGAGGACGTAGTGTGGCAGGCGACCACGCCGGGAGCGCTGGTCGATCTGGTCAACAGCAGTCGCACGTCGCCCGCTGCCGCCGACTGAAAAGGCTGTGAAGGGCCCCTTCACGGACTCAGAGTCCGTGAAGGGGCCCTTCACGGACTCGTCTCGCCCGTTCAGCGGGTTTCTGCCAGCCGCTTGACCAGCTGCAGCTCGGCCAGGCTGTCCGCACTCGACGTCTTGTGCAGCCGGTCACGCAATTCAGGGAGCTGTTCGGCTGCCGACGGGTTCACCAGCACCGTATGCGCGGACGTGACGGCGACTCCCGCAGGCGTCTCGGTCAGGGTCCACCGGCCGAGGTGCAGGTCCACCGGTGCGGTCACGGTCAGCTGCTTGTACGCGATTCCCTTGTCCGGCAAGCAGATGCGGACGAACCGGCTCGGCTCGTCCGCATCTTGCGTGCGCACGTCGTAGAACTGCACGTCGTTCTCGTCCTCGGTGACCTCAAGCGCGGTGAGGCAGGGCAGATGTGCAGGCCAGGACCCGACGTCTCGCAGCGCGCGGTAGACCTGCCCGAGTTCGCTCTCGATCACCAGCGAATCCTCGAACGACCAGGTCAGCTCCGCGAGCCGGGTACGGTTCTCGACCCGGCTCTTGAGGGTCTCCATCTGCAGCTTGCCGTGCCGGTTCAGTTCGGTGACCCCGGCCGCGCGATCCTCCGGCGTGGCGGCGTGGAAGGCGTGCCGGGACTCCACCAGGCACCGGTCACCCGGCAGCGGTTTGAAGGTCCACGACCCGGTCAGCCCGGTGATCGGGCCGACCGAGCCCTGCTGCTCGATGTCCATCCGCAGCGCGCTCGCGTCCAGGTACCGGCGGGAGGTCCAGATCCGGATCCTGCCCAGCGGGTTGACCGCCCAGAACTGCACCAGATCCTCGGTCGGCGCTCGCTCCACGAACTCGGTGTGCGCGATCCACGGGTAGAGCAGCGGCCAGTTCGCGACGTCGACCAGCATGGCGTAGGTGATCTCGGCGGGCGCGTCCACGACGATACTGGCCTGCGTCTGCTCGGCCTCGGGGTGTGACATGGGTTCTCCTCGCGAATGGGGTGTGGGAAAGAGGGCGTTCACCGGGCGGACCCGGCGAACGCCCTCGTAGGAAACGAAAACGGCGGGTTCAGGCCTTGTCTGCGGTGAATACCGTGTGCATGGCCTTCTCCGCGGTGAAAATCTGCGGGTTGACGAAACCGGCGTCGGTGAACATGCGCTCGTAGGTCTTGGTCGAGTGTGTCTCGCCTTCGTCGGTCATCACCAGCATGATCTGCGAGAACAGGTACGGCAGCGGCTTGTCCTCCGGGCGCTCGCCCTCGACGAAGGTGTGCCCGGTGACCGCGATCCGCCCACCCGGCTTGAGCACGTCGAACAGCCTGCGCAACAGGTTCGTCGACGTGTCCGCCGAGAAATGGTGCAGCACATTGGTGATCATCACGACGTCGTAGGGACCGCCGAGCGGGACGCTGAACATGTCGCCCGGGATTCCCTCGAACCGGTCGCTGATCCCGTTGCGCTCGTAGTTCTTCGCGGTGATCGGCAGTACGTTCGGCCAGTCCACGCCCCAGACCCGGGCCTTCGGCTCGGCCTTGGCCAGGTTGACGCCGTAGTAGCCGTGGCTGCAGGCCACGTCGAGCACGTCGACGCTGTCGCGGTCCTTGGCCCAGGGCAGCAACTGCTCCGCCATCAGTTCGGCCGCACCGTTGTTGAACCAGGTGGTGTTCTCCGCGAAGTCCTCCCAGTAGTCGAATTCCGGGGTCAGGGCGTGGCTGTCCATCACGGCGCCGCCCTTGCGCACCGCCTCGGTGAGCCGCTTCTGCGCGTCCCATTCCCAGTCGCTGGCGCCCAGCTTCAACGACGGCCCGAAGAAGGTCGGGCTGGAGCTGAGCAGGAACTTGTCGCCGTCCACCGGCAACGCGTACTTCCCGTCGACCGTGCGCAGCAACCCGATGGCTGCCAACGAGTCCAGCGTGATGCGCAGTCCTCTGGCGTCCACCCCGAGCGCACGCGCCAGGCCGTCGGCGTCGACGGTACGGTCGCCGATGCCGTCGAAGATGTTCAGCTCGATCGCCGTGCGCAGCAGTGCCGTTTTCACATAGCCGCGCATGATTTCGTGCAGCTTCTTCGCGGTCACTGTGGTCGGTTCCGTCTCGGTCATGACCGTCCTCTCGTCGATCCCCTTGATCCCGCAAGCCATAGTGCTCAGGGCGGCTAGTGCAGCAATAGAGCGGACGGCCACGGATGGACGGCTCCACGAGTCCGGGTCGAGCCTGCCTCGGCAGGCTGGCGAAACCACCGACCCGGGACAAGAAGGAGCGGACATGCGGCTGTTGCTGGTCACTTGGAATGCGCCGGCTCACCTGTTCGCGATGGTGCCCCTCGGCTGGGCCGCGCAAGTAGCCGGGCACGAGGTTCGCGTCGCGGCTCCGCCCTCCTGTACCGAGGCGATCGGCCGTACCGGCCTGACCGCCGTACCCGTCGGCACGCAGCGTCCGGCCGCGCCGTCCGGGCCTCCGCCGGGAGCGCCCAGCGGTCGCTGGCCGGTCGACTGGGCGGTGCATCCCGA
This sequence comes from Amycolatopsis sulphurea, assembly GCF_002564045.1. Classification (NCBI taxonomy): domain Bacteria; kingdom Bacillati; phylum Actinomycetota; class Actinomycetes; order Pseudonocardiales; family Pseudonocardiaceae; genus Amycolatopsis; species Amycolatopsis sulphurea. The sequence continues at coordinate 4,289,719 of NZ_PDJK01000002.1, forward strand.
ACTGCTCGACGACAGCCGGCACGAGCTTCTGCGTTCGCTGGCCGCGCGCCAGTTCGCCGCCGCCGAGCCGATGCTGGACGACTTGATCGAGTTCGCACGCTGGTGGTCGCCGGACGTCGTGGTGTACGACCCGACCAGCCTGGCCGGCGAAGTGGCGGCCACCGTGCTCGGCGTGCCCGCCTTCGCCTGTTCCTGGGGCCGCGCGGCGGCCGTCCGGATCGAGCGGGGTCTGGGCTCCGAGCCGCTGCTTGGCTACGCGCGGCTGTTTGAACGGTTCGGGTGCCAGGCCCCGCAGGGACCCGCCTCCTGGTTCGACCCGTTCCCCGCCGGTCTGTGGCTGGCTGAACCGGATTTGCCGCGGCAGGCGATGCGCTTCGTGCCTGGAACCGGCGGCGACGCCGGTTCGCTACCCGGCTGGCTCCGGGAACACTCGGCTCGGCCGAGGATCTGCGTCACCAGCGCGGAACCCGGTGGTCTGTTGCGGCCGGAAGCCGTACGGGCATTCTACCGGCACGCGCTCACCGTACTGTCCGATGTGGACGCTGAGGTCGTGGTGCCCGCGGGTCCGGCGGCCCGCACGCTGCTGGCCGAGATTCCGCACACCGCGCGGATCGTCGACCCGGTGGCCGCGCATCTGCTCGTCCCGGCCTGCCGGCTCACCGTGCACCAGGGTGACGGGCTGTCCACTTTGGCCGGTCTGAATTCGGGGGTTCCCCAGTACGTCCTGGCGCCACGTCCGGAGCAGGAGCTGGTGGGGCACCAGCTGCACCGAGCCGGTGCGGGCGGCTACCGGAGCCTGTCCGAACCCGTGGACGTTCCGGCCGAACGTGCGGTGCTGGATGCCTTGCTGGCACCGGAAAGCGGGGGAGCGGCGGCCCGCAAGCTGCAGGAGGAAACGCTGGCACTCCCGCTCCCGTCCGCCGTGCTCGGCCGGATCGAGTCCGCCACCCGCTGAGCCTGCGCTCGGCCTGCGCGCCGAGCCCCCGACCAAGGCTGTGAAGGGCCCCTTCACGGACTCAGAGTCCAATGCCAGGAACTTAAGGTCTGGTGGGTGGTGTTGATCACGGTTTGGGTGTGATCGGCGTGGTGGTGTGGATAGGCAACGAGGCTCCGGCTAGAGCTGGTGATTGTCGAGATCATCAGCAAGCCAGGAGCCTCGTTGTCCGTTCATGGTGTCATGCCCTCGGGCTGGTCCTCGCCGGTGGGTCGGTTGTTGTCACAGGCCGGGCTGGGGTTGCTGTCGTGGGTCGTCCCGCCCGCGCTGGTTGATGAGGCGCTGGCCGTCGCCGGCCGGGACGAACGGCGGTTCCGGGCACTGCCGTCGCGGTTGGGCGTGTACTTCGTGCTCGCGTTGTGCCTGCTGCGCACCAAGTCCGGCAACGCGACGATCAGGGCGATGTTCTCGCAGGAGAGTCTGCCCCGGTTGTCCGTGCTGGGCTGGTGGCCGCCGGCCAGCACGGCGCTGACCAAGCTGCGGGACCGGATCGGCGTGGTGCCCTTCCAGTTGTTGTTCGGCGCGCTGGCGCGGGCGGCGCCTACCCGGAACAGGCCGTGGTCGCACGCGTTCGGGCTGGAGGTGTGTGCCTGGGACGGCACCGAGGTCGAGCCGGCCGACACCGCGGCCAACCGTGAACACTTCCCGCCCCATCACCGCACAGGCGTGGCCCGCGGGCCGTCCAAGATCCGGGTGCTGGTGCTGCTGTCGTGTGGCAGCCGCCGTCTGCTCGGCGCGGTCACCGGCCCGCTGAGCCAGGGCGAGCCCACCCTGGCCTATCAGCTGCTGCCCCGGCTGCACGACCGGATGCTGCTGCTGGCCGACCGCTGCTTCCTCGGCTATCCACTGTGGACCGCGGCGCGGGAACGGGGCGCGCATCTGCTGTGGCGGGCCAAGCAGAACACCCCGAAGCTGCCCGTGCAGCACGCGTTGCCGGACGAGTCCTGGCTGTCCACCCTCCACGCCCCGGCCGACGCCCGCCGCTGGGCGCGCAACGTGCGCCGCAACAAGCAACGCGGGCACCGCCCGCCCACGCCCCGCCCGATCAACGGCATCGTCGTCCGGGTGGTCGAAGCACTGATCACCGTCACCGTCGACGGCGTCACCCGCACCGAGAAATACCGGCTGGTCACCAGCCTGCTCGACCCCGCACACGCACCCGCCGGCCAGCTCGTCGCCCTCTACGCCCGCCGCTGGACCGCCGAAACCGGCATCAAAGAGATCAAAACCACGCTGCTGGCCAAGCGGCCCCTGCGCGGCCACACCCCGATCCGCGCCCAGCAGGAACTCTGGGCCACCCTGATCGTCTACCAGGCCATCCGGCTGCTGATCAGCCACGCAGCGCTCACCCAGAACCTCGACCCGTCCCGGATCTCCTTCACCTCCGCCCGCGACGCCGCCGAACACGCGATCACTACCACACCCGCCGACACATCCCGACACCTCCAATGGGTGGCCCAGGACTTATGCCGACAGCTGATCACCGTCCACACCCACCACCGCGTCTACCCCCGAGCACTCAAACGCACCACCACGCGCTACCCCCACCGCAGCAAAACCCCGCAACCGACCAGCACCAAAGCCAGCTACCAGGTCCACATCCTGCCCACAGCAGAAACAACACCACCCACCACAACCAAACCAACACCACACCAACCCAGAACCGACCTAAGTTCCTGGCATTGGACTCAGAGTCCGTGAAGGGGCCCTTCACAGCCCTTCACGGTTGGTCGAGGCGCGCCACGGCCTGCCCGGAGGCCACGAACAGGCCGCCGCCAGGAGTGGGGGTTCCCCTGGCGGCGGCCCGGACGAGATCCCCCATGCCGGGGGACCTCCGCATCAGGCGGCCGCGGCCTGCCTGCGACGGCTTTCCACCTGTACGAGGAGCATCGACGGGATGAGCACGATCGCGGTGCACGCGACGATCCACCAGTGCGTGTAGCCGATCGCGTCGGCCGCGCCCTCGTCCGTCTGCGGACCTGAGGCCAGCTGGAAGGCCACCAGCACCGTCGTCAGCGCGGTCCCGAACGAGCCGCCGACCCGTTGCAGCACATTGAAGATCGGGGTGGCGTGCGGCACGTCCTCCTTGCCGATCATGGCCAGCCCGGCGGCCATCGCCGGCGTGGTGGTCATCCCGATCCCGATGCCGCGCACGATCTGGACCAGCGACAGCCACACGTAACTGTCGTGCGGGGTGACCAGCGCGAGCGGGATGGTGCCGATGATGGTGACGACCAGGCCGGCGAAGATGACCCGGGCGCCGCCGATCTTGTCGGTCATCTTGCCCGCCAGCGGCAGCGCCAGCACGGTGCCGATCGCCGACGGCGCGGTCAGCAGACCGGCGGTGACCAGATCCTCGTGCCGCACCTGGAGGAAGTAGATCGGCAGCACGATCATCGCGCCGAACAGCGCGATCCCCATGCAGAAGATCACGACCGCCGCCGAGGAGAAGGCCCGGTCCTTGAACAGCCGCAGGTTCAGCAGCGGATTCCTCGAGCGCACCGCGTGCAGGGTGAACAGCGCCAGCAGCAGCGCCCCGGCCACGGCGGCGATCACCGCGATGGTCTCGGTGCGGCCGCCGTTCTCCCCGATCCCGGCCACGCCGTAGGTCAGCAGCGGCAGGCCGGCCACCAGGATGATCAGGCCGCGCACATCCAGCGCGGGCGCACCCTTCGGCGGCGCCTTCGGCAGCCAGCGCAGGCCGGCGAAGAAGCCGAGCGCGCCGAGCGGCACGGTGATCCAGAACAGCCACGGCCAGCCGAGGCCCTGGGTCAGCACGCTGCCCAGCGTGGTGCCCACCGCGGGCGCCAGGTAGATCGGCACGCTGACCGCGGTCAGCATCCGGCCGATCCGCTTCGGCCCGGCCGCGGTGACCAGCAGGATCTGCCCGGCCGGCACCAGCAGGCCGCCCGCGATCCCCTGCAGGACCCGGAAGGTGATCAGCATTTCCACCGAGGTCGACAGCGCGCACAGCGCCGAGAACAGGGTGAACAGTGCCACGCTGCCCAGCCACAGCCGGGTCGCCCCGTAGCGCTTGGACGCCCACCCGCTGACCGGGACCGCGGTGGCCAGCGCCATCAGGTACCCGGTCGCCGTCCACTGCACCGTGCCCAGCGGGGCGCTCAGCTTCTGGCTGAGGGTGTCCAGGGCGACGTTGACGATGGTCGAGGTGAACATGGACGTGAACCCGCCGAGGATCAGGATCGACGCCAGTCCCCACAGCGCCGGGCTGATCCGGTTCTCGTCGGCGCCGACCGTGTCCGGTCTCGCGAGATTGTCCTTCATCGAGCTTCCTTGCGTGAGTCGTCGTGGTGGTGCGATCCGTGTCCGCCCGGTGACCGAGCGTCGACTTAGCACCGCTAAGTCTTAGCGGTGCTAATATGGCCCCCGAGACACCGATACGTCAAGTCGGTGCACGCAACCCGAGGGGATGCCGTGCGGCTGAGTCCCGAAACCTTCGCGCGCGCCGCGCTGAAGCTGCTCAACAAATCCGGCCTGGAGGGGGTGAGCCTGCGCAAGCTCGGCGACGAGCTGGGCGTGCAGGGGCCCGCGCTGTACGCGCACTTCAAGAACAAGCAGGAGCTGCTCGACCTGATGGCCGAGATCATGCTCGACGAGGCGCTCGCCCCGCTGGACGCGATGACCGAGGTGGCCGACTGGCACTGGTGGCTGGCCGAACGGGCCAGGACCATCCGGCGCACCCTGCTGTCCTATCGGGACGGTGCGCTGCTGCACGCGGGATCCCGGCCGACCGCCGACGGCGCCGAAGCGATCCCGGCCCTGCTGCGGCCGTTGCGAGAGGCGGGCTTCAGCGACAAGGAAGCACTCACCGTGATCATCACCATCGGCCGCTACACGCTGGGGTGTGTGATCGACGAGCAGCGGCCGGGCGAGCCCGCCCCGCAGCCCGGCCCGGGTGCCGACGACACCTTCGAGTTCGGGCTCCAGGCGTTGCTGGCCGGACTGCGGGCCCGGCTGCCGGAACGGGTACCCGACAGCGCCGGATAACTGCCGGGAGGGTTCAGCGGTCGGTGCGCGGGGTCGCCTTGACGAACTCGGCCAGCCTGCGCACCCCCTCGCGGATCTCCTCGGCGGTCAGCGGGCTGAAGCCGAGCCGGACGATGTGCTCGCCGCCGTCACCGACGTAGAACATGCTCATCGGCGCCCAGCCCACCCCGTGGTCGCGGGCCGAGCGGTCCAGTGCTTCGAGGCCGGCGACGAAGGGCACCTCGACGGAGAGGAAGAACCCGCCGCCCGGCACGTTCCAGCGCACGCCGTGCTCGGCGAACCGCTCCGGCGGGAAGTGTTCGGCGAGGCTGCTCAGCGTCACCTCCAGGTGCCGCACGTACAGGTCGGCCAGCTCCCGGTTCGCGGTGCGCAGGCTGAAATCCGCGTCCAGGAGCACCCCGCCGACCAGGGCTTGCGAGATGCCCGAGGTGCCGACGGTGAACATGCTCTTGACCTTGCCGAGTTCCTCGGCGAGCGGCTTGGCCGCGCCGGGGCCGCCGGTCACTTCCTGGTCTGCGACCAGGTAGCCGACGCGTGCGCCGGGGAAGACGGTCTTGGCGAAGGAGCCGAGGTAGATCACCCTGCGCTGGGTGTCGAGTGCCTTGAGCGTCGGCACCTGCGCACCGTCCCGGCCGAACAGACCGTACGGATTGTCCTCCAGCAGCAGCAAATCCTGCTCGGCGGCGACTTCGAGCAGCCGGTGCCGGGTGGCGATCGGCAGCGAGTGTCCCGAGGGGTTGGAGAAGTCCGGGGTCACGTAGCAGGCCACCGGGCGCAGACCGGACGCGCGTACCTCGCGGGCCACCGCCGCGACCTGCTCGGGATCGATACCCTCGGCGCCCTCCGGAACCGCGGCCATCGGGATGTCGAGCATCTTCGCGGCTCCCGCGATGCCGACGTAGCAAGGCGAAACGGTCAGCAGGACGTCGCTCGGCGAGGCGAACAGCCCGCGCAGCGCGATCATCATCGCTTCCTGGCAGCCGTGGGTCACCATGACCGCCTCCGGCGCGACGTGGATGTCCTCGTCCACCTCCAGCGTGCGCGCGATCATGTCCCGGATCAGCCCGTTGATCGGCCCGTACTGGAACAGCGCCTTCTTGATCCGTTCCTCGGGCATGCCCCGCTCACGCAGATGCTCGACGAAGCGGTCCAGGTAGTGGTGCAGCTTGGCGATGTCGAAGAAACCTTCATACGGCCGGCCGGAGGCGAACGAGACCGCCTGCGGATACCGGAAAGCCGTCTCGCTGAGCAACCGCATCGAGTCCATCCGCGGATCGGACACCCCCGTGTGCAGGCCGGCCAGTTCGAGCGTCACGGCCGAGCCGGTGGTCAGGTCTTCCCGAGCCTTCGTCATGGTCATCCAGCCTTCTGATGGGGGAGCGGCGACGGTGGCCACTGTGGACTGCTCGCCTCAAGAGGTGGTCTCGCCCGGTTGGAACGGCGAGTGCCGGGATCCGACCGACAATCGAGCCGTGCCGGTTACGGTCCCGGCATGACGGATATCCGGACTGACTTCTGCGTCGTCGGTGGCGGACCGGCCGGGCTGACCCTGGCGCTGCTGCTGGCCCGATCCGGCGTACGGGTCGTCGTGGTCGAACGGTCCCGTTCCTTCGATCGGGAATATCGCGGCGAGATCCTGCAACCGGGTGGCCAGGCCTTGCTCGCCGAGCTGGGCGTGCTGACTCCGGCCCGGGAGCACGGAGCGCACGAGCATCACCGATTTCTCTTGGAGGAGCACGGAAAAGTCCTGATCAACGGCGACTACCGGCGGCTGCCCGGCCCGTTCAACTGCTTGCTCAGCATCCCGCAACGGCACCTGCTGAGGGAACTGCTGGCGCAGTGTCACGAGCACGCGGGCTTCCAGTACTTGTCCGGCACGAAGGTCACCGGTCTGGTCGAGGACGGTGGCCGGGTTCGGGGCGTGGTCTGTGGCGACGACCAGGTGGTGCTCGCGCACTGCGTGATCGGGGCCGACGGACGGTATTCGAAGGTGCGGCAGCTCGCCGGGATTCCCGCCGACCGGGTCGAGGGCTTCCGTCAGGACGTGTTGTGGTTCAAGCTGTCCGCCGACGGCGAGCTGCCGAGTGAGGTGCGGGTGTTCCGGGCGGGCGGCAACCCGGTGCTGGCCTACACGTCGGTACGTGACCGCGTGCAGTTCGGCTGGACGTTGCCGCACAAGGGTTATCAGCTGCTGGCGCAGCAGGGCCTCGCGCACATCAAGGAGCAGCTGCGGGCCGCCGTGCCCGGCTACGCGGACCGGATCGACGAGGAGATCACCAGCTTCCGGGACCTTTCCCTGCTGGACGTCTTCTCCGGGGGCGCCCGGCAGTGGGTGCGCGACGGTCTGCTGCTGATCGGCGACAGTGCGCACACCCACGGCCCGATCGGCGCGCAGGGGATCAACCTGGCCATCCAGGATGCTGTGGCCGCACATCCCCTGCTGCTGGAGTCGTTGCGTGCCAACGACTCCAGCGGGGCGATGCTCGGCCGGTTCGTGACCGGGCGCAAGCGGGACATCGACCGGATGAACCGGATCCAGGCCGTCCAGGGCAAGGCGATGCTGTCCGCGGGCCGGGTCTCGTCGGTGGTCCGGCCGAGGCTGGCGATGGTGGTCGCCCGCACCCCGATCTACCGCGCGATGTTGCGGCAGATCGCGTTCGGCAACACCGGGATCCGGATCCGCGCCGAGTTGTTCGCCCGCCGCTGACCGGTGATCAGCCCGGGATGGTCGTCTCGACCATGTGCAGGTAGGAGTTCACCGCGCTGACCCGGTCCACCTGCAGCCCGGCCTGTCCGATCAGCCCGAGCAGGCCGTCCTTGGTGTGCTTCTTGCCGCCCACGTTGAGCAGCAGCAACAGGTCCATCGCGGTCGCGAACTTCATCTCCGGAGTGCCGTCGACCAGGTTCTCGATGATCACCACGCGGGCGCCGGGCCGACCGGCTGCCACCGCGTTGCGCAGCGCGAGGACGGTGCTCTCGTCGTCCCACTCCAGGATGTTCTTGAACAGGTAGACGTCGGCCTGCACCGGGATCTCCCGGCGGCAGTCGCCCGCCACCAGCTCGGCCCGGTCCGCCAGGGCTCCGCCCACGCGCAGCCGCTCGTCGGCGCCCGCCACCACCGCGGGCAGGTCGAACAGCACCCCGTTCAGCTTTTCGTTGCGGGACAGCAGGGTGGCCAGGACGTTGCCCTGTCCGCCCGCGATGTCGGCCAGCCGCTCGGCCCCGGTCAGGTCGAGCCGGTCGGCGATGGCCAGGGCGGAGAGCTTGCTGGACTGGGTCATGGCCTTGTCGAAGACCTCGGCCGACTCCGGCCACTGCTCGTGCAGGTACTCGAAGAAGTCCTTGCCGTGCAAGTCGTCGAAGACGTTCTTGCCGGTGCGGACGGCCTGGTCGAGATGGGGCCACAGCTCCCAGGTCCACGGCTCGGTGCCCCACAGCAGGATGTGCTTGAGGCTGCGTGGCGCGTCCTCGCGCAGCAGCCGGGAGGCGTCGGTGTGCACGAACTTGTCCGGCTCCGGTTCGGCGAACACCTCGAAACAGGTCAGCGACCGCATCAGGCGGCGCAGGGCGCCCGGGTCCGCGTGCACGGCCTTGGCCAGCTCGTCCACCGTCGCGGGCTGGTCGTCGAGAACGTCGGCGAGGCCGAGTTTGGCGGCAGCGCGGACCGAGGCGGCGCACGCCGCGCTGAGCGCCAGCTCGCGGACTCGCATCACCGCGGCGGGAAGAACGGTACCTGTCATGACTGCTTACCTTTCTGCTGGGTGGGGGCTGTGGAGGTCTGTGAAGGGGCCCTTCACGGACTTCGTGGCGGTCGGAGCTAGGCGCCGTGTTCGGCGCGCAGCACGAACGGAGCGGGCTCCGCGGTCGCGTGCTTCATGGCCTCGCCGACCGGCTCGCGGAAACCCTTGCCCGCGGTCGCCCGCTGGTGGTCCTCGGCGCTGTCCCATTCGGCGATCTCGGTGAACACCGCTTCATCCCGGGCCGACTGGTAGAGCCGGTGCGACCGGAAGCCGGGCTGCGCGGTCATGTGCGCGGTGATCTGGCCGAGCAGCCGCCGGAACTCGGTGGCGTCGCCGGTGACGGTGAACCGGTTGATGAAGGTGAACACGGTCTTGCTCCTGTTCTGTCGGGCGATTTCCGATGCGCCATCGGCATTTCTCGCGTGGATCTGTTCGCGCAGCGCACGGCGTTGCAGCTTCCCGTTGGGGGAGCGGGGAATCCGGTCGGTCAGTTCGACGTGGCGCAGGTGCGCGTAGTACGGCAGCCGTTCGGCAACGAACTCGGCGAGCTGCGCCGGATTGAGCCCGGCGCCCTTGGGCACCACCAGCCCGTACGCGACCGATCCGCTGAAATCGTCGGGGTAGTCCAGTACCACGCAGTCGGCCACCTCGGGGTGACTCAGCACGACCCGCTCGATCTCCGTCGGCGACACGAGCCAGTTGTCGCACTTGAAGACGTCCTTGATCCGGTCGACCACGAACAGCACGCCCTCGGCGTCGACGTAGCCGACGTCCCCGGTGCTGAACCAGCCGTCGGGATCGACGTCCTGGCCCGGCTCGCGGCCGAGGTAGCCGAGCATCAGCTGCGGGCCACGGACCTGGATCTCGCCCTTTTCTCCCACCGGCAGTACCGCGCGGGAGTCCACGTCGACGATCCTGCAGCCGGTGCCCGCCACCGGCCGTCCCGACGAGCCCGTTTTGGGGCAGGACAAGGAATCGAAGTGCGTCGACGGCGACGTCTCCTGAAGTCCGTACCCTTGGACGACCGGCACCCCGAAACAGCCGGTCAGCGCGCGGGTCGACGGCAGCGGCAGCGCCGAGCCGCCGCACAGGATGACCTGCAGTGCGTCCGCCGCCAGCGTGGACAGGCGCGGGTGCACCGCCAGTCGGGACAGTCGCATGGGCAGGCTGTAGAAGTGCGTGGCCTTCTCATTGTCGGCGGCGTCCACGGCCTGAGCCACGTCGTCGCCGACGTGCAGCACCAGCGTGGCGGCGAAGGTGACCGCCATCGTCAGGTGCATCAGGTGGAAGGTCGGCAGATAGTTGAACAGCACCGACGACGGGGTGATCCCGTGCGCGTGTCCGGACTGGGCCGCGTTGACGGTGATGTTGCGGTGGCTGAGCCGGACCGCCTTGGCTGCTCCCGTGGTGCCGCTCGTGAACTGCAGGCAGGCCACGGAATTCTCGTCGCAAGTGGTGGCGGGCAGCACGCCGTCCGGTGCGGACGCGAGGACCTCGTCCAGGGTCGGCGGACCGGACGGTTCGGTCTGGTCGTCGCGATGGGTCAGCACGAGGTGCCGCAGCTCGGGCAGCCGGTCCAGCACCGGCACCAGCCTGCGATGCACCTCCGGCGGCACGATCGCCGTGACCGCGCCCGACGTGCCCAGCACGTGCACCAGTCCGTCCGCCAGCAGCAGCGGGTTGATCAGCGCGGGCACCGCCCCCGACCTGGCGATACCGAAGAACGACACGGCGAACGCCGGGTCGAGTACCCCCGCCAGCGCCACCACTTGCCCCGGTTCGGCCAGCTGCGCGTGGACGGCCCGCGCCAGTCTGCCGGCTCGCTCATCGAGCGCCGCGTAGCTCAGTTCGCAGGCTGCCGCACGAATCGCCACGTGCTCGGGCGCGCGTTCGGCGGCCGAACGCAGCAGGTCGTCGACCCTGGGGCCGCCGATGAACCCCGCGATCCCGGTCAACGGGTCGCCGGACACCGTGCTGTCCTGGGCGACGGTCGTCTCGGGCGTAGCCATGTATCCCTCCTCCGCTGGTTGGGTTTCAGTTCCTCGGCAGGTCGTCGCGGTACACCTGGCGCTCGCGCACCAGGAGCGCGCCGCCCTCGCGCACCAGCACGTCCACGCAGTCACAGCTGAGGTCGACCGCAGCCTTGCCACCCAGCGGCGTACCGATGATCACCGCGTAGCTCTTGGCCACGATGCTGCCGTCGGGCTGCGGATCGACCTGCACCATGCCCAGCCAGTGCCGCCGCTGGATGCCCTGTTCCGCCAGGCGGGTGGCCGCTTCGAGCGCGCCGGCCTCGATGGCCGTCCGGCCGCGGGCGGGTTCGGGGTGCGCGTTGGCGGCGAACATCCCGTCCTCGGTGAAGGTCTTGGCCCACTCCTGCACGCGGCCCTCGTCCAGGTAGCGCATCTGGCGCCCGTAGAACTGCTGGACCTCCACGTACAGCGCGATGTCCTCGGTGCTGCCGACTGCCTGTACCGCCTGTGACATGACTGCTCCCTCGCTTGCTCGTGGTCGGCAAACGATGGCACCGGGGCATCGGACGCCACTCAACTGAGGACGACCGGCACCGGCTCGAACCGGGCGCTGATCGGACTTGAGCCGCCGGGTACAGCCTGGTCCCGTTCACAACGGACGGGCTGGAGGGAAGGCTGATGAGGAGCACCGAGGAGCCGCGGGTCGCCTTGGTCACGGGAGCGACCAGCGGGATCGGTCTCGCCGTCACCAAGGCGCTGGCCGCCAGGGGACTGCGGGTGTTCATCTGCGCGCGCAACCGGGAGAACGTCGTTTCCACGGTGAAGGAGTTGCGGGCGCAGGGTTTGGACGTGGACGGCCAGGCCGGTGACGTGCGGTCGGTGGCCGCCGTTCGCGAGGTGGTCGAGTCCGCGGTCAACCGGTTCGGCACCATCAGCGTGCTGGTCAACAACGCCGGCCGCAGCGGGGGCGGGATCACCGCGAAGATCACCGACGAGCTGTGGCAGGACGTGATCGACACCAATCTCAACAGCGTCTTCACGGTCACCCGCGAGGTGCTGACCACCGGCGGGCTCGACGGGGCCGACGGCGGCCGGATCATCAACATCGCCTCGACCGGGGGCAAGCAGGGCGTCCCGCTCGGCGCGCCCTACTCGGCGGCCAAGAGCGGGGTCATCGGCTTCACCAAGGCGCTGGGCAAGGAACTGGCCAAGACCGGGGTCACGGTGAACGCCGTCTGCCCCGGCTACGTCGAAACGCCGATGGCCGTCCGCGTCCGGCAGGCGTATGCCAGCACTTGGGACACCACCGACGAAAACGTGCTGGCGCGGTTCAACGACAAGATCCCGCTCGGCCGCTACTGCACTCCGGAAGAGGTGGCGGGCATGGTCGACTACCTGGTCGCCGACACGGCCGCTTCGGTGACGGCGCAGGCGATCAACGTCTGCGGCGGCCTCGGCAACTACTGACCCCGCACGCTCACGGAAAGGCACAGCCATGCCCGCCGCAGCACAGCAGCACACCGAACACCGGATCGACATCGACGCTCCCGCCGGCCTGGTGTACCGCATCATCGCGGACGCGACCGAGTGGCCGCGGCACTTCACCCCGACCGTCCACGTTGATCAGTCCGAACTGGACGGACACACCGAACGCCTGCACATCTGGGCCAACGCCAACGGGCAGCTGAAGAGCTGGACCTCGCTCCGGGAACTCGACGAGCGGGCCGGCCGGATCCGGTTCCGGCAGGAGGTGTCCGCGCCCCCGGTCGCCTCGATGAGCGGCGAGTGGATCGTGTCCGAGCGGGTCGCGGAGCGCACCACGCTGGTGCTGACGCACGACTTCGCCGCGGTGGACGACGATCCCGCCGGAGTGGAATGGATCACCAAGGCCACCAACGGGAACAGTGACACCGAACTGGCGAACATCAAGGCACTGGCCGAGCGCTGGGAGCGGATGGACCGGCTGGCCTTCGACTTCGAGGACTCCGTGCTGGTACGGGCGCCCAAGGAACGGGCGTACCACTTCCTGGACCGCGTGGACCTGTGGCCGGACCGGCTGCCCCACGTCGCCAGGCTGGAGCTGCGCGAGGACGTGCCCGGAGTTCAGCACATGTCCATGGACACCAAGGCGAAGGACGGATCGACGCACACCACGGTGTCGGTGCGGGTGTGCTTCCCCGAAGCCCGGATCGTCTACAAGCAACTCGTGCCGCCCGCGTTGCTGACCACCCACACCGGAGTGTGGACGTTCGAGGACACAGCGGACGGTGTTTTGGTGACTTCCGCGCACACGGTCGTGCTCAACGAGGCCAACATCGGCACGGTGCCCGGCCCGGCCGCGACTGTCGAGTCGACGCGCGACTTCGTCCGCAACGCGATCAGCGGCAACAGCCAGGCCACGCTGCGTCATGCCAAGGCGTTCGCCGAGGCGACCGATGCCTGAGGACTCCGGCGAAGAGCCCGAAGTCCTCGTGGCCGGGGCGGGGCCGGTCGGGCTGACCGCCGCGCACGAGCTGGCCCGCCGAGGGGTGCGGGTACGGCTGGTGGACCGTAGCGCCGGCCCGGCCACGACGAGTCGTGCGCTCGCGACGCACGCCCGCACGTTGGAGATCTGGCACCAGATGGGGCTGCTCGGCGAGCTGCTGCCGCGGGGCCGGCGGGTCGAGCACTTCACACTGCATCTGAAGGGTAAAACCCTGATGTGCTTCGACACCAACTATGACACCATGCCGACCCGGTTCCCGTTCAGCCTCATGGTGGACCAGGTCGTGACCGAGGAAGTGCTGCGCCGGCAGGTGCGGGCACTCGGGGTCACGGTCGAGTGGGGCGTCGAGCTGACCTGGTTCGACCAGGAGCCGGACGGGGTCCTGGCGGAGCTGCGGCATGCGGACGGGACAGTCGAGCAGGTCACCGCGGCCTGGCTGGTCGGCGCGGACGGTGCCCGCAGCACCGTCCGCAAGCGGTTGGACCTGCGCCTGCAGGGGGACTCCACACAGACCTGGCTCAACGCCGACGTGGTGCTCGACACGGATCTGGCCGGCGACAGCAACCACCTGCTGCACACCGGACGCGGCACCTTGCTGCTGGTTCCCTTTCCAGAACCGGGAAAGTGGCGGGTGGTCGACACCGAGGACACCGACCACGCCGACGATGCCCGGATCGTCCGGGCCAGGCTGGCCGACAAGCTCACCAGGGCGCTCGGCCGCCCCATCGAGGTGCCCGAGCCGAGCTGGATCTCGGTTTTCACCGTGCAGCAGCGGATGATCGACCGGATGCGGGCCGGCCGTTGTTTCGTCGCCGGTGACGCCGCCCATGTGCACAGCCCGGCGTCCGGGCAGGGCATGAACACCGGGATCCAGGACGCCTACAACCTGGCGTGGAAGCTGGCGGACGTGGTGCGCGGCCACGCCAAGGAGAGCCTGCTCGACAGCTATGGGGCCGAGCGGGTGCCGATCGGCGAGACGTTGTTGCGTACCACCAGGACCGCCACTGCGCTTGTGAGCCTGCGCAACACCGTCGCGCCGTTGGTCATGCCGGCCGGAACCCGGCTGCTGGGGGCGCTCAAGCCACTCAAACGGCGGATCGAGCGCACCATGATCCGGGGCTTCTGCGGGCTGACCCTGAACTACACCCACAGCCCGCTGAGCCTGGCCTGCGCAACCCCGGACGGCATCCAGCCGGGACATCGGGTGGGCTGCTCGGTGGATCGTGCCCGGACCTCACCGGGATGGCAAGGGCTGGTCACGGAACTGACCGATCCCCGGTGGACTTTGCTCGCCTTCGCCGATTCCCAGGAACAGCGGCAGATCGCCGCGCAAGTCGAGCGGCGCTACGGCAAGGCCGTCTCGGTGCGGGTGGTGGCCGAGGCCGCCACGAGCGAGCGGGTTCTTGCCGACCCGGGCGATGACCTAGCACGAGATTTCGCCATGCGGGCAGGGTATTTCGTGCTGATCCGGCCGGACGGCCACCTGGCGGCGAAAGGGCGGCTGAGCGATGACCTGGATGGCGCATTCGGCGCTCTGGGACTCGTGCCGGCCGATGCCGGGGGAGACCCGGCCCACCACCTCGATTCCGAAGGATCACGCATGCGCATCATCGACCTGTCCGCGACCATGGACGCTGCCGATCGCTGGGAGGCCAACCCGGTCACCCACGAGGTGCTCACGGCCGCCGAAGGCGCGCAGCACATGGCGGCGGAGATGAAAGAGCACTTCGGGATCGACTTCGACCCCTCGGTGCTGCCCGGCGGGGAGTTGCTCACGCTGGACACGTTGACGCTGACCACGCACACCGGCACGCACGTCGACGCCCCGTCGCACTACGGGACTCCCCGCGACGGCGTGGCCAGGCACATCGACCAGATGCCGCTGGAGTGGTTCCTGCGGCCGGGGGTGGTCCTCGACCTCACGGGCGAGCCGGTCGGCGCGGCCGGTGCGGACCGGCTGCGCGAGGAGTTCGAGCGAATCGGCTATACCCCGAAGCCGCTGGACATCGTGCTGCTCAACACCGGCGCCGACGCGCTGGCCGGAAGCCCGAAGTACTTCACCGACTTCACCGGGCTCGACGGGAAGGCCACCGAGCTGCTGCTCGATTTGGGGGTACGGGTCATCGGTACCGACGCGTTCAGCCTGGACGCGCCGTTCGGTCACATGATCGCCGAATACCGGCGTACGGGGGATCGCTCCGTGCTGTGGCCCGCGCATTTCGCGGGCCGGGACCGGGAGTACTGTCAGATCGAGGGGTTGACCAACCTGGCCGCGCTGCCGTCGCCGACCGGTTTTTCGGTATCCTGCCTGCCGGTCAAGATCGCCGGCGCGGGCGCCGGCTGGACCCGGGCCGTTGCCCTGCTGGACTAGGAAGGAAGGTCCGTGAAGGGGCCCTTCACGGACTCAGAGTCCGTGAAGGGCCCCTTCACAGCCGCGGTGACCGATGTATCGGGAGATACATGCCGGCGTCGGGCGATGCCCTTCCTTGGATGTACTCCTCTTGAGCGGCCCTCGGCTGGGGGAGTACCAATACCGTATGAAATTCAACCTGCTTGGTCCGATGGAAGTTCTGTGCGCCGATGGCACGGTGACGCCCAGCGCCGCGAAAATGCGCTGGATTCTGGCATTGCTCCTGTTGCACGGAAATCGAGTGGTCGATCAGGCTTCGATGATCGACGAATTGTGGGGAGATCACCCGCCGCGCAGTGCGGTGACCACCACGCAGACCTACGTTTACCAATTGCGCAAGAAGTACGACTACTACGCACAACGAGAGGGGAGAAAGAGTTTCATCGTCACCCGGGCGCCCGGTTATCTGCTGCAGCTGGACGACGATCAGCTCGATGTCCGAAGATTCCAGAGACTCAGCGCCGAGGGCAGCGCCCTGTTCTCGGCGGGCCACGCCGAACGGGCGGACGAGGTGCTGCGGCAGGCACTGCGGCTGTGGCGGGGCCCCGCGCTGGCCGGCATCGCACCCGGCCGCATGCTGCAGGCGCACGTCGCCTACCTGGAAGAGGCCCGGCTGCGCACCGTGCAGGTGCGCATCCTCGCCGACGCGGCACTCGGGCGGCACCGGGATCTGATTCCGGAGCTGCGGTCACTGGTGATCGAGCATCCGCTCGACGAATGGTTTCACCAGCAGCTGATCACGGCACTGGCCGAGGCAGGGCGCAGGGGAGACGCCCTGCACGCCTGCCGGGTCCTGCACCGCACCCTCGCCGACGAACTCGGCGTGGCGCCCTCCGAGCCGCTGCGCAAGCTCCAGCAGGACCTGCTGACCGGCCACGTCCGGCGGGCACCCGCGCATGTGTGACCTGCGGTGGAGCCGGAGACGGCGGCCGCCGCCGTCTCCGGCCTCACGCGGGGACCAGCGGCGCCGCGGTCTGCGCCTTGTTCACCGCGTCCAGCCGGGAAACCGCGTTCAGCTTCACGAAGATGTTGCGCAGGTGGCGTTTCACCGTCCCCTGGGTGATGGCCAGGCAATTCCCGATCTGTGCGTTGGTCATCCCGCGGGCGACCAGCGACATGATCTCGTGCTCGCGCCTGGACAGCGGAGTACGCAGGTTCGAGGACAGCGACCGGACGTCGACACTCGGCACCGAGAGGAAGACGCAGCGCTCGTCGCGGCTCACCTCGCGCACCACCGAGAGCAGGTACATGTCGGAGACATTCTTGGGCAGGTAACCCCGGACGCCGATGCCCAGGAATTCCTGAATGAAACCGAATCTGTTCTCCTGGCTCAGGATGACGACGGGCTTCCCCGGAGCCGCCGCCGACAATTCGAGCAGGCCGGATTCGACTTCCGGACCCCAGCCGTCGACTCCATAGAGAATGACGTCCACAATTCCCCTGGAGACACTGTCGAGTGCTTCGCCGATGGTCGCCACCGCGTCAATGGCGGCCAGATCGTCGGCGCCTTGAATCAGCGAAAGCAGCCCGACGCGAAAAACGGAACTCTCTTCGACGATCAGAATTCTTACACGGTCAGTTATCATGGTGTGATAACACTCCCCCGGTATGGTCAACCGTGCCAGCCCGCGCGGCTGGCGGTTCCTTCGTATAGTCCCCCGACTGCGTGGCATAAAAATTGGCGGAAGCGGCACGAGGCTCGCTTCCGGCAATGACGTGCACAAAAGTGTCTGCCAAGACCTGTCTGTCGCGGCCTGCTCAGACGGACAGCACTCCTCGGCTGTCGCGGCCGAGCCGGCTTGTCAAGCTCATGAAAGTCACCTGCTTCCCCCACGGAATGCGTAGCACCAACGTACGGCCAGCCTGTTGAAACGTCAAGGCATATCGGCTGGGTACGGGATCCGGTGGAGACCTTCCCATGCCCGCCGGTCGCCGAAGTAGTTGAGCACTCACATTTGCGGTTCCGTGGTTCCGGGAATATCTCCACAATGGACGAATTCGGCCGGAATCCGATGGTCAGGAGGTCGCCGGGAGCGCTTCCGGATTTCCCCGGGTCGGACGACGATACCGGGACGGCAAAAATCAGGTCAGCCCGGCGTTGTGCCTCAGAATGGCCACCTGCGTCCGATTGGCGGCGAGCGGCCACAGCGGCGGATGCCGAAGCCCTTCCAGCCCGGAGTACCCCAGGAGCCCGGCCGCCGCGAGCGCGAGACCGAGGTCGATCAGGTGGTTCCGCACCTGTTCACCGTAGGAGCCGTCCGCGGCGCGGTATGTGGCCGCCCCGGTGGGTGAAAGAATCGTGGCCATGGGAGAACTGGTGGCGGCGCTGGACGTCGGCGGGACGACGGTGAAGGCGGCGCTGCTCGACGGTGCCCTGAACGTCCTCGCGACCCGGCGCGAACGCACTGCGCGTGGCGCGGACGGCTCTGCGCTCGCCGAGCAGGTGGCGTCGGTGGTGGCCGCGCTCGCCGCGGACGCGGGCTCGGCGGCGCCGGACGCGGTCGGCGTGGTGGTGCCCGGGATCGTCGACGAGCAAGCGCGGGTGGCCCGGTTCTCGGCGAACCTGGACTGGCGCGACGTCCCCTTCGGCGAACTCCTGGAACGCCGCCTCGGCCGCCCCGTGGCATTCGGCCACGACGTGCGCGCGGGCGGGCTGGCCGAGTTCCGGACCGGCGCCGGACAGGGCTGCCGCGACGCGGCGTTCGTCGCGGTCGGCACCGGGATCGCCGCCGCGCTGCAGCTCGACGGCCGGATCTACCCCGGGCACGGGCTGGCCGGGGAGATCGGGCACATCGACGTCGGCCACTCCGGCCGGTGCGGCTGCGGCGCGATCGGCTGCCTCGAAGCGATCGCTTCGGCTTCGGCGATCGCCCGCCGCTACACCGAACGCACGGGCCGCCCCGCCGACGGCGCGCGCCCCGTGGTCGACGCCGCCCGCGAAGGCGACGACGTGGCCCAGACCGTGCTGTCCGAAGCCCTCGAAGCGCTCGCACACGGCCTGCGGACGCTGCTGACCCTGCTGGCACCAGAGGCGATCGTGCTCGGCGGCGGCCTGTTCACCGCGACCGAGTACGTGCTCGGCCCGATCCGCGAACGGCTCGGCTCGGCACTGACCTTCCAGCGCATGCCGGACCTCCGCGTCGCGAAATTGGGTGACGAGGCGGGGCGGTTCGGTGCGGGGTTGCTGGCCTTGGATGCGTTGCGTCGTCGCGATTCCTGAAGTCCGTGAAGGGCCCCTTCACGGACCGGAGGGCTGTGAGGGGCGCTTTCGCGGATCCGGAGGGCTGTGAAGGGTCCCTTCACGGACTCTGAGTCTGTGAAGGGACCCTTCACAGCGCCGCTGTTCTCAAGTCAATGCTTTGGTTCGGAACTGGCTTTCCAGCGCATGCCGGACTTCCGAGTCGCGAAATTGGGTGACGAGGCGGGGCGGTTCGGTGCGGGGTTGCTGGCCTTGGATGCGTTGCGTCGTCGCGATTCCCGAAGGCCGTGAAGGGGTCCTTCACGGATCCGGAAGGCCGCGAGGGGCACCTCCCCGGACCCGGAAAGCCGTGAAGGGACCCTTCACAGCCCCGCTGTCCCGAAGCCAACGCCCCGGGCCGGTGCGGCAGCTGCCGTACCGGCCCGGCCGAGAAGACCGGGTGGCATCGAAAGGGCGGATGCGACGCCGTTGTCGCACCCGCCCGTCCGGTGGGGCGGGGGAGGCGACGTTGCCTGCCCCACCCCAGGTTTCAGGATATCGGCCGGTCGGTCGGCGCGATCGGGGCCGGGAGCACGCTCCGGCCGGTCAGGTAGGCGTCCACCCCGGCCGCGCAGGAGCGGCCCTCGGCGATCGCCCACACGATCAGGGACTGGCCGCGGCCCATGTCCCCGGCCACGAACACGTTGTCCAGGCTGGTGCGGAACTCCCGGTCGCGGGCGACGTTGCCGCGCTGGTCAAAGTCTACGCCGAGTTCGGTGAGCAGGCCCTCGCGCTCCGGGCCGACGAAACCCATGGCCAGCAGCACCAGCTGGGCGGGCAGCTCCCGTTCGGTGCCCGGCACCGGTACGAACCGGCCGTCCTCGTTGCGCACCTCGACCAGGCTCAGCGCGCGGACCCGGCCCTGCTCGTCGCCGAGGAACTCCTGCGTGTTGACCGAGTACAGCCGTTCGCCGCCCTCCTCGTGCGCGGAGGTGACCCGGTAGAGCATCGGGTAGGTCGGCCACGGGTGCGCGGCCGAGCGCGTCTCCGGCGGCTGCGGCATGATCTCCAGCTGCGTCACCGACTTCGCGCCCTGCCGGTGTGAGGTGCCGACGCAGTCCGCGCCGGTGTCGCCGCCGCCGATCACCACCACGTCGAGCCCGGCCGCGGAGTACGGCGAGGCGTCCAGTTCCCCGGACGCGACCCGGTTCGCCGGCGGCAGGAACTCCATCGCCTGGTGGATCCCGTCCAGCTCCCGGCCGTCGATCGGCAGATCACGCCACGCGGTCGCGCCGCCGGCCAGCACCACGGCGTCGTGGTTCTCGCGAAGGTCCGTTGTGGACAGGTCCACGCCGACGCGCACCGAGGTGCGGAATTCCGTGCCCTCCGCGCGCATCTGCTCGATCCGCCGGTCCAGCCGGAACTTCTCCATCTTGAACTCCGGGATGCCGTACCGCAGCAGCCCGCCGATCTTGTCGGCCCGTTCGTACACCACGACGCTGTGCCCGGCGCGGGTCAGCTGCTGCGCGGCGGCCAGCCCGGACGGGCCCGACCCGACCACGGCCACCTTCTTGCCGGTCCGCGCGGGCGGCACCTGCGGCTGTACCCAGCCCTCGGCGAAGGCACGGTCCACAATGGAGATCTCCACCCGCTTGATGGTCACCGCATCGTCGTTGATGCCGAGCACACAAGCGGTTTCGCACGGTGCGGGGCAGAGCGTGCCGGTGAACTCCGGGAAGTTGTTCGTCGCGTGCAGCCGCTCGATCGCGTCCCGCCAGTCCTCCCGCCACACCAGGGTGTTCCACTCCGGAATCAGGTTCCCGAGCGGACAACCCTGGTGACAGAACGGAATCCCGCAGTCCATGCACCGCCCGGCCTGCTTCTCCAGCCGGCTGGTGGCGAAGTCCTCGTAGACCTCGCGCCAGTCCATCAGCCGCAGATCCACCGGACGCCGCTTCGGTTCCTCGCGCGTGGTGGTCAGAAAGCCCTTGGGGTCAGCCATGAGCGGCCTCCGCTTCGCTAGCGTGAAAGTCTGTGAAGGGACCCTTCACGGACTCTGAGTCTGTGAAGGGCCCCTTCACGGCAGGCGAGCTATTGTCAGCCATGAGCGGCCTCCATGATCGCCTCGTTCACATCACGTCCATCGCGTTCCGCCTGCACTTGAGCGGCCAGCACGCGCTTGTAGTCCTTGGGCATGACCTTCCCGAATCGGTCGACGGCCGCGTCCCAGTCCGCGAGCAGCTCGCGGGCGACGGCGGATTCCGTTTCGTTGTAGTGCTTTTCTATCGTCTCACGGAGGAAGCCGGCGTCTTCGGAATCGAGCGGATCCAAGTCCACCATCTCCGGGTTCACCCGGTGCGCCGGCAGGTCGAGCACGTACGCGACGCCGCCGGACATCCCGGCCGCGAAGTTGCGGCCGATCCCGCCGAGCACCACGATCCGGCCGCCGGTCATGTATTCGGCGCCGTGGTCGCCCACGCCCTCGACCACGGCCAGCGCGCCCGAATTCCGCACGCAGAAGCGCTCGCCGACCTGTCCGCGGAGGAAGATCTCCCCGCCGGTCGCGCCGTAGCCGATCACGTTGCCCGCGATGATGTGGTTCTCCGCGGCCGCCACCACCGGCGATTCCTTCGGCGGGCGCACCACGATCCGGCCGCCGGACAGGCCCTTGCCGACGTAGTCGTTGCCGTCGCCGTGGAGCCGCAGGGTGATGCCCTTCGGCACGAACGCGCCGAACGACTGGCCCGCGGTGCCGGTGAACGTGATGTCGATGGTGTCGTCGGGCAGCCCTTCACCGCCCCACTTCTTCGTCAGCTCCGAGCCGAGCATGGTGCCCACGGTCCGGTTGACGTTGCGCACCGGCAGTTCCAGCCGCACCTTGTCCCCGGCGGCCAGCGCGCCCTCGGCGAGCTGGATGAGGGTGTTGTCCAGCGCCTTGTCCAGCCCGTGATCCTGCTTCACCTGCTGGTGACGCGCGCCCGTCGGGGCCATCGCGGGCACGTGGAAGATCGGCGACAAGTCCAGCCCGGCGGCCTTCCAATGCGCCACGGCCTTGCGCTTGTCCAGCACCTCGGCGTGCCCGACCGCCTCCGCGATCGACCGGAAACCCAGCTGTGCCAGGTATTCCCGGACCTCCTCGGCGATGAACCGGAAGAAGTTGACCACGTACTCGGCCTTGCCGCTGAACTTCTCCCGCAGCTTCGGGTTCTGGGTCGCGACGCCGACCGGGCAGGTGTCCAGATGACACACCCGCATCATGATGCAGCCGGACACGACCAGCGGCGCGGTCGCGAACCCGAACTCCTCGGCCCCCAGCAGCGCCGCGATCACCACGTCGCGCCCGGTCTTGAGCTGCCCGTCGGCCTGCACCACGATCCGGTCGCGCAGCCGGTTGGCCAGCAGCGTCTGCTGCGTTTCGGCCAGCCCGAGTTCCCACGGGCCGCCCGCGTGCTTGATCGAGGACAACGGCGAGGCGCCCGTTCCGCCGTCGTGGCCCGAGATCAGCACCACGTCCGCGTGCGCCTTCGAGACGCCCGCGGCGACCGTGCCGACGCCGACCTCGGAGACGAGCTTCACGTGGATGCGCGCGTCCGGGTTGGCGTTCTTCAGGTCGTGGATCAGCTGTGCGAGGTCCTCGATGGAGTAGATGTCGTGGTGCGGCGGCGGCGAAATGAGGCCGACTCCCGGCGTGGAGTGCCGGGTCTTCGCGATCCACGGGTACACCTTGCCGCCGGGCAGCTGCCCGCCTTCGCCGGGTTTCGCGCCCTGCGCCATCTTGATCTGGATGTCGTCCGCGTTGACCAGGTACTCGCTGGTGACGCCGAACCGGCCGCTCGCGACCTGCTTGACCGCGGAGCGGCGCTCGGGATCGTAGAGCCGTTCCGGGTCCTCGCCGCCTTCGCCGGTGTTGGACTTGCCGCCGAGCCGGTTCATCGCGATCGCCAGGGTCTGGTGCATCTCCATGGAGATCGAGCCGTAGGAGATGGCGCCGGTGGCGAACCGCTTGACGATCTCGGAGACCGGTTCGACCTCCTCGATCGGCACCGGAGCCCGCTCGCCGAGCTTGAAGTCGAACAGCCCGCGCAGCGTCTGCAGCTTCTCGGACTGGTCGTCGACGGACTTGGTGTACTCCTTGAAGATCTCGTACTTTCCGCTGCGCGTGGAATGCTGCAGCTTGAACACCGTCTGCGGGTTGAACAGGTGCGGCTCGCCTTCGCGGCGCCACTGGTAATCCGCGCCCGTCTCCAGCTCGCGGTGGTGCGCGCGGACGCCGTCGACCGGGAACGCCCGCAGATGCCGCTGCGCGACCTCGTCGGCGAGGGTGTCGAAGCCGACGCCGCCGAGCCGGGAAGTGGTGCCGGTGAAACAGGTGTCGATCACCTCGGCGCCGAGCCCGACCGCCTCGAAGATCTGCGCCCCGGTGTAGGAGGCCACAGTGGACACACCCATCTTCGACATGGTCTTGCGCACGCCCTTGCCGAGCGCCTTGATCAGGTTCGCGGTCGCCTGTTTCGGCGTCACCCCGGGGATCAGGCCGCGGTGCGCCATCTCCTCGACCGTCGCCATCGCGAGGTACGGGTTCACCGCGGCCACGCCGTACCCGATGAGCAGCGCGATGTGGTGCACCTCGCGGGCGTCGCCCGCCTCCACGATCAGGCCGACCTGCGTGCGGGTCTTCTCCCGGACCAGATGATGGTGCACCGCGCCGGTGAGCAGCAGCGACGGGATCGGCGCGTGGTCCTCGTCGACCCCGCGGTCGGACAGCACGATCAGCCGCGCGCCGTCCTCGATCGCCTCGGACACCTCGGTACGGATCTCGTCCAGCCGCCGCAGCAGGGCCTCGCCGCCGCCGTGCACGTGGTACCGGCCGAGCACGGTGACCGCCTGGAACTCCGGCAGGTCGCCGTCGTCGTTGACGTGCACCAGCTTCGCCAGCTGATCGTTGTCCAGCACCGGGAACGGCAGCACGATCCGGCGGCACGAGGAGGCGTCCGCGGCCAGCAGGTTCGGCTCCGCGCCGAGCTGGGTGCCCAGCGAGGTGACCAGTTCCTCGCGGATCGCGTCCAGCGGCGGGTTGGTCACCTGGGCGAACAGCTGGATGAAGTAGTCGAACAACGGCCGTGCCCGCGAGGAGATCGAGGCCAGCGGCGAATCGTTGCCCATCGAGCCGATCGGCTCCGCGCCGGTGCGGGCCATCGGTTCGAGGATGGTGTCGAGTTCCTCCTCGGTGTAGCCGAAGGACTGCTGCCGGCGGACGAGCGCGGCGTGCAGCGGCACCTCGCGGTCGCGTTCCGGCAGCTCTTCCAGCCGCAGCAGCCCGGCCTCGGCCCACTCGTCGTACGGGTGCGCGGCGGCCAGCTCGCCCTTGACCTCTTCATCCTCGACGATCCGCCCCTGCGCGGTGTCGACCAGGAACATCCGGCCCGGTTCGAGCCGTCCTTTGCGGACGATCGAGGACTGGTCCAGCTCCAGCACGCCGACCTCGCTGGCGAGCACGACCAGCCCGTCGTCGGTCACCCAGTACCGGCCCGGCCGCAGGCCGTTGCGGTCGAGCACCGCGCCGATCTGCGTACCGTCGGTGAACGCGACCAGCGCCGGCCCGTCCCACGGCTCCATCAGCGTGGAGTGGAACTCGTAGAACGCCCGCCGCGCGGGGTCCATCTCCTGGTGGTTCTCCCAGGCCTCCGGGATCATCATCAGCACCGCGTGCGGCAGCGACCGCCCCGACAGGTGCAGCATTTCGAGCACCTCGTCGAAGGAGGCGGAGTCGCTCGCGCCGCGGGTGATGATCGGGTAGAGACGCTTGAGATCGCCCGGGATCAGGTCGGTCTCCAGCAGCGCCTCACGGGCGTCCATCCAGTTGCGGTTGCCCTTGAGCGTGTTGATCTCGCCGTTGTGCGCCACGTACCGGTACGGGTGCGCGAGCGGCCAGGACGGGAAGGTGTTGGTGGAGAACCGTGAGTGCACCAGCCCGATCGCGCTCGTCACGCGCTCGTCGGTCAGATCCGGGAAGAACCGTTCCACCTGCGGCTCGGTGAGCATTCCCTTGTAGACGATGGTGCGCGAGGACAGGCTCGGGAAGTACAGGTCGTCCTCGGCCAGCTCGTGCTCGGCGCGCTTGCGCACGCAGAAGGCGGCGCGCTCCAGCTCGAGACCTTCGCGGTTGTGCCGGCGCCCGGCCAGGAACAGCTGGGTGAAGTGCGGCATGGACTCGGCCGCGGTCGGCCCGCAGTGCGAAGGGTCCACCGGCAGCTCGCGCCAGCCGACCACGCGCATGTCCTCCTCGGCGGCGATCCGCTCGATGGTGGTCATCGCCCGGCCGCGGCGTTTCTCGTCCTGTGGCAGAAAGGCGGTGCCCACCGCGTACTGGCCCTCCGGCGGCAGCTCGAAGCCGGCCACCTCGCGGTAGAACGCGTCGGGCACCTGGATCAGCAGACCGGCCCCGTCCCCGGTGTCCGGTTCGGCGCCGCGTGCCCCGCGATGCTCCAGGTTGCGCAGTGCGACCAAGGCTTTCGCCACGATCTGATGATCTCGGCGGCCGGTCAGGTCCGCGACGAACGCGACCCCGCAGGCGTCGTGCTCGGACGCGGGGTCGTACAGGCCACCAGTGGCCGGAGTGCTGGAACTAGGGGTCACGGCTGGCCGCCTCCCAGGGCGTAGGCGCGTTCCTTCACTCCATCGGTGGGGTTCGTCACTGAACCGGTTAACGAAGTGGTTCGGAACCGCGATGGTCAGTCGAGAAGGGAAAACCCTCCGCCCGGGACAGGGCAGGAGAGTACGGCCGCACGGCAGTGGGCGGCAGTCGAGATACTGCACGTCGCTGTACAGGCGTGGTGCGCACGTCGGCCGGCCTTGGTGGTGGTGGGGGCCGTCCGGGCGTGGTGGTGCCGGTCCCCGGGTTCGCCGGGTCTTATGACGATAGTGTGAAATCGTCGTTATCGACATACGTCGTCGTGTCCACGTGGGAAATGCCACGGTTGTGTTGTCACCCGTCCGGGTACTCCCATCTGTCGGACCGGGTCTCCCGCCAGCCGGGAGAAGCCCCGCTGACCTGCGGTTTTTCCTTCACCCATCCGGTGGATACCGGCGCGGACGACCTGCTTGACTGAACCGGTGAGGCAGCGTGCGCATGACTGATCGTTTTCTGTCGGTGGCGGCCGCCGGGCTGCACGAGATCGAGATCCGGCGTTCGCGGTTCCTGTGCGCACTCGCCCCGGTGGGCCAGGAAACGGCCGCGCGCGAGGCGATCGCGGCCCGTCGCCGGGCCGAACCCACGGCGCGGCACCACTGTCACGCCTTCGTGCTGGGTCCGGACGGCCGTACTCAGCGTTCCAGCGACGACGGCGAGCCCGCGGGTACCGCCGGGGTGCCGATGCTCGAAGTGCTGCGCCGCCGCGGCGTCACCGACACGGTTGCGGTGGTGTCCCGCCACTTCGGTGGCGTCCTGCTCGGCGCGGGTGGCTTGGTTCGGGCATATGGCCAGTCCGTGTCCGAAGCCCTGGACACGGTCGGCTTGGTGGAGTATCGGCGGCTGCGGCTGTTCGACATCGAGGTGGACTACACCCGTGCCGGCCGGCTGGAGAACGAGCTACGCGCGTCCTCGTACTCGGTGCAGGAGGCCCGTTTCGAGGCCTCGGCGCACTTCGAGGTCGGCGTGCTGCCCGGCGAGGAGCAGCGGTTCGCCGCCTGGCTGGCGGAGGCGACCGGTGGCAGCTCAGAAGCGGTGGAGCTGGGGGAGGACTGGGTCCGCGGCTAGCCGCGCCGTGGAAGAGGCTCGGTTGTACCGTGCGGAACACGGCGATGGTGCGCGATCACCAGTCGGGTATGCCGGTCGAAGAGATCACGTCGAAGTACTGCTCACCGACGAATACACGCGGAGGCTGTTGGATCGGCTGACCGGGCACCCGCGCCCCGCGGCCGGTGCGGGGCTCGGTCTCCACACGCAGCTGGCGCTGCACTGCCGGTTGCCTGTCCAAGGGGCAGAACAGCCACGCAGGCGGGTCGTGACCGGCCGGGGGTGGCGGGGTGAGCGGGTATTGGTGGCGAGGGACACCCTCGGTCGGCCGGCCGCGATCACTAACGGGCTGACGAAGAACGTCCACAGCGCGCTGGTGGTCGGCCTCGCGATCGGTGACGGGCCGCCGGCGGAGATCACGGTAGTTGGTAGTGCGGGGGTGCTGGCGAACCTGCGTACGTCGTTGCTGGACCTGGTCGACAGCGGTGGGTGTCGCTGATGAGCGGCCGCATCCGACCGGGGCGGCCGACGGACGAGGACTACCGGCTGGCGTCTCATCCGAAAAGCCCGGCGAGCCGATCCTGGATGACGAGATGAAAGCGGTGGAACGGATCGCCGCTTTCCACTGGCCCAAGGGTGGCGAATCACGGCCCTGCCGGAGGAATGGAAGTGACCGGTCCACGTGCCGAGAATCTCGAACGCGACCAGCAGTACGTGGAGCAGCGCCTGACCGTCGGCGAGATCGCAACTCGAGCCGGGGTCGGCTACCTCAGGGTGTGGGAAGTGCTGAA
This sequence comes from Amycolatopsis sulphurea, assembly GCF_002564045.1. Lineage (NCBI taxonomy): Bacteria > Bacillati > Actinomycetota > Actinomycetes > Pseudonocardiales > Pseudonocardiaceae > Amycolatopsis > Amycolatopsis sulphurea. The sequence continues at coordinate 4,317,033 of NZ_PDJK01000002.1, forward strand.
GCACCTCGGTCTGCTCTTGCCGCCCGGGCACAGGTCCAGCCGTGCCGCGCTACGCCCCGCTGACCGGCGGGACTGATTTCCCGGTCGCCGCACCGGACCCGATACGGGTGCGGCGGCCGGGTTCCACACAGCGCGGGATCAGGTGAGTCTTGGTCGTTCCGTTGTCGCGTCCCTCGGCACATTTCGGAGCGGCCGGGCCGTTCCGCAGGCGCGGCCTTGCGCCGGCCGGGACCGGTTCACCGCCCTACCGTCACCCGAGCCCGTCGAGGGTGAGGTTGAGCGTGTCCACGAGGTTGGTGTGGGTCCCGCTGCAGGCGGTGGCATCTGTCCCGCCGTTGTCGGCGTCACTGGTGAAGGTCAGGATCCGGCCGGTCCCGGCAAGGTCGTACACCGTCAACGGAGTGCTGCTGGACCGGCCGGGCCCGTTGCGCACCGCGGAGTAGAGCTTGTGCACCGCGGTCCGCTCGATCCGCATCAAGTGCCGCAACTCGTCGGCTTTGCCCGACATCTCCGACAGCGGATCGGCGTTGCTCCCGTCGAGATAGGCCGTCGGTGCCCGCAACAGCCCGATCCGCGCTGGCGGGTACTCCGGCAACGTGTCCACCAGAGCCGCGGTGATGCTGCGCGACAGGATCGGATCGAGCTGGATCGACCGGCCGTCGGTGATCAACCGGACCGCGTCCCGCCCGGACGCAGCCACGAACACCGCACCGTTGTCGCCGGGGTGACTGCCGAACGCAGTCCAGGCGTACACCTCCCTGCCAGGTGCTGCGAGCAGCTCCAGAGTCGCCCGGAACTCCGCGGTCAACCGCCCGTCCGGCGTGGCCAGCCTCATCGCAGCGAACCGGGACATCGCCCGCGTACGCCGCTCCGCGGCAAACTCCGCGGTCGCGTACTCGTCGTCCGGATCCACCACCGCAGGAAGTCCGCCGAGCCCGGCGTCCTGCCACGCGACGAAGAACGCCGGTCGCGGAACCCGGACCGGTTTGTCGATGATCGCCATCCGCGCGCCTCAACCGCCGATGGTCGGCGGCACCGGCGGCAGCCCCGTACGCGGGTCCAGAATCCGCCCGCCCTCGTCGTCGGTGATGTCGAACGCGGAATCGTCGTCCACCCCGTATTTGCGCTGGTGTTCCTTGTCTTCCTCGCCCTTACCCCTGCCGCCGGCGCCCATGCCACCCACCCCAGACGCGCCACGTGAGCCGGCCGAACCCCGCCCGGCAGCACCAGCAGGCCCACGGCCCGCGGCCACTTCCGCGGCGCCCGCGCCCGAACCGGCGCCCAACCGGCCAGCGCCGCTGCCGCCACGGCCACCCGCACCCGTACCGGAACCACCGTTTCCGCCGCCCGGCCCACCACCGGTCAGGCCGCCGCCGGGACCGAACCCTCCGACCAGCCCCAGCGACCACGAACCACCGCCGCTCCCGCTGCCCGGCGGCAGCGTCGAGGACGGCACCCAGCCCGGGCCACCACCCGGCCCGCCGACCGGGTTGGCCGAACGCGGCGCCCACCCGGATGTCATCGTCCCATCACCCGGCCTGGTGCCCTGCGGATCCGGTCCGGTGCCCTGCGGATGAAGACCCGGCGGAACCGGCGCACCACCGCCGGGCGGTGCCGCTGGACCACCGGAATACCCCGGAGAGAACGCCGGCGACGGACCGCTGGCAGCAGGCCCAGGGCCACTCGGCCCGTGCGGCGACGGACCCCGCCCCGGTCCGTGGTCAACCCCACCCTTGCCGGGCTCGGGCGAACCGATCGTCACGTCACCGCCGCCGAAATCCGACAACTGCCCGTAGTCGATCTTCATACCCTGGCCCGCTGACTGAGCCTGGTCAGCATAGGCCTGGTATTTCGCGAGATTCTGCTGCCCGACCTCGTTGTAGTCCTTGATCTGCCGCTCGGTGTCGGTCGTCTTCCAGAACGCCATCTCGTCGAAAAAGTTCTTGTGCGGCGGCGTCTCCGGCATCGGCTGCAGCGACGCTTTCATCTGATCGAACCCATGCGCCACCCCGCTCACCGTCTGCGAATTCGACGTGAATGCCTGCGACGCGGACTCCGACACATCCGCCAACGGCCGGATCCGCTGCTGCGCCGCATCCGCACCACCACCGGCCACACCGACTCCAAGCCCGAACTCAACCGCTGAACCCGGCCACTGATCTCGGAATGCTGCTCAGCCAGCTTCGCAGCCCGCTCGCTGCCACCATGCCACTCCGGCGCGCCCCTGCTCGCCATGACCGCCTTGACCAAGTCCGACTGCGAAACAACCTGCTCACCCAGGTTCCCGTGATACAAGTCACCGAACCAGCCACCCACATCCTCAGCCCAGTCCCCCACCCAATCCGCAGCATCCTCCAGCGCATGCCCCACCGACTTCGCCGTATCGCCCACCCAATCAAAAAACCCCATCACGAACCCGCATTCCGCTTCAAGTTCGCCACCACCACATCAGCGGCACGTACCGTCACCTGACAAGGGTCCGTATTACCCTTCTTACTGTCGCTGAGACCGATCGTAACGTCAACTGTTTGCCGATCATTGATACCCACGCTGATCTGGCAGAAATCCTTCGGATCACCACCACTCGGCGTCACATGCGCGACAGCAGGAAACCCTTGAACCGTCAATTCTTTCCACACCACAGCCTGTGGCTTCGTATTCTCATACCACCCGCTCAACCCACTGTTATTCCCCGAGTCGAAGCTTACGTCCAGATTTGCATCGGTATCGAGATTTGACCAAGTGCAGCCCGGCCCGACACCCGAATTGGTACCCGGCTTGGTCCGCTGAATCTGCCCGAGTGCATCCTTCAGTTGATCAGCTGTCATGCTCTGGCAAGGGTCGCCACCGATCACGGACGCCGGCAAAGGGTTTGACACCCTCGGGGCTCCGCTGTGCGGCAGACTCTCACCCGGCGACGAGGACGGCGCAGTACTTGTTGTACCGCCCGGAGAAGACGGCGCTTTCTGTCCGCTACAGCCAACTGCAAGGACTGCCATCGCGCCGATGACCGCGGCGCACCACGTAGCACGATAATTCATCAGGCGTAACCCCCGGAGGAGGCTGTCTTGTTCATATCAGTTGCGGCGCTCTCATCGCTGGATTGTGCCAGATGGAGAGCGTCTTCGAGACGCGTGATCAGCTCGTCCACGTAGCCGTGTTCCCTCTTGATGTGCCCGACGCCATAACCGAATGCGCCCGGATTCCCACCGCCACCGGCTGCGAGAACGTTGAATGCTTTGCTCGCCGGCTCATCAGCGGGTGGCTTCATCTTGGTGAGCTGTTCCGCTTCCTTGATCATTGCCCACAGGTCGGCGCGGATGCCTTTCGCCTGGTTGAGCATGCTCATGGCCTCGTCCCGACTGAGACTGAACCCCTGCCCGCTCGGCCCCAAACCGCCGGGCGCGGCGCCACCACCGCCACCGCCGCCGGTCGGGTCCCAGATATCAAACCCCAGACCATCCAGCCAGTTGCCAGGTTCCGGCGCAGATTGAACCACGATGCACACCCCTCGAAGCAAACGTCGACACTGATTCGGGGCAGCCCTCCCGAGCCCACCCCAGCCGCTACCGTAGCCGATCAGTCACCGCCAGGTGCCAAGAATCGTCGAATCCGATCGCAGACCAGCGGAATGACCGGCGCCGAGGACGAACACGATCCCGCGACCAGTCCCGGTCACGTTCTAGAGAACATATGTAGGGGCGGTCAGCCTGTGCGCAGTCGCCGCTGATGCGTACCTTGACCCGTCGCGTCGACCTGCTTGAACGCCGCGCGATCATGCACGCGGCGGGCGTAGGCGACGATGACGATCCCCGCCACCTACGCGCGGGCGCATCAGGTCTGGTCGCAGCAGTTCAGTCCGTCCACGAACAGATCGGATGCGCAGCTGCGGCTGGTCTCGGCCTGACCCGCGGCCACCGGGGCGGGGCGAGCTGGTCCGGAGCAGGCTGAGTGTGCCCCGTCCGGCGGCGTAGGCGGCGGGAATCTTGTTGAATGGTCCGGGTGGAGATCCGGACTGACCCTGCGACGTTGGCCCTCTACACGACCGACGCGTCGAACTACCGGCACGTGCCACTCGGCGTGGTGCTGCCCGAAACCGGCGACGACGTCGTCGCGGCAGTGGCCGCCGCCCGCGAACGCGGCCTGCCGGTGGTCGCCCGTGGCGGCGGCACCAGTGTGGCCGGGAACTCGTGTGGTCCTGGCCTGGTCATCGACATTTCACGGCACGTGCACGGGGTGCAGTGGCTCGACCCGGCGGCGCGGCTCGCCCGGGTCGCGCCCGGCACCGTGCTCGACGACCTGCAGGCGCTCGCCGCGCCGCACGGGCTGCGGTTCGGCCCCGATCCCTCCACGCACAGCCGGTGCACGATCGGCGGGATGATCGGCAACAACGCCTGCGGTTCGCATTCGGTCGCGTGGGGCCGCACCGTGGACGTGGTGCGCGAGCTGGACGTGCTGCTCTACGACGGCACCCGGTTCACCGCCGGTCCGGCCGATCCGTCCGAAGTGGACCGTCGGGCCGCGCTGCCGGGTACCGAAGGCCGGGTGTTCACGCAGCTGCGGTCGCTCGTGCGGGACAATCTTGCGTTGCTGCGGACCGAACTGTCCACCTGGCCTCGCCGGGTTTCCGGGTACGGACTGGAACACCTGTTGCCGGAGAACGGATTCGACCTCGCGAAAGCGCTGGTCGGCAGCGAAGGCACGTGCGTCACCGTGGTGGCCGCGACGGTCGCGCTCGCCGAGCTGCCGAAGCATCGGGTACTGGCGGTGCTCGGGTTTCCCTCGGACGTCGCTGCGGCCGACGCGGTTCCGGAGATCCTGCCGTGGTCGCCGCTGACCGTCGAAGGCGTCGACGCGGAACTCGTCGGCCTGCTCGAACCGGGCCGAGACCGTGGGCTGCCGCCGGGCGGTGCCTGGCTTTTCGTGGAGTTGTCCGGGGATTCCCCGGCCGAAGCGCCGGCCCGGGCGCGAGAGCTGGCCGCTTCGCTCGGCGCCGCGCTGACCGGTTCGGTGGTGCTCGACGATCCGGCGGCGCAACGCCGGCTGTGGCGCATCCGTGAGGAGGGCGCGGGCCTGGCCACCCGGCTGGCCGACGGTTCCGAGGCCTGGCCGGGTTGGGAGGACGCTGCGGTACCGCCCGAACGGCTCGGGTCGTACCTGCGCGGTTTCAAGGATCTGATGCGGAGGCACGGGCGCCGCAGCGTCGTCTACGGCCACTACGGCGAGGGCTGCCTGCACTTACGGCTCGACTTCGATCTGCTGTCGGCGGCGGGCAAAGCGCAATTCCGTGAATTCGTCGAGGAAGCCGCCGATCTGGTCGCCGCGCACGGTGGCTCGCTTTCCGGTGAGCATGGCGACGGACAGGCGCGTTCGGCGTTGCTGTCGCGGATGTACAGCCCGGAGATGCTGGCGTTGTTCGCCCGGTTCAAGGGGATCTTCGATCCGGACGGGCGGATGAACCCCGGCATCATCGTCGAGCCCCGACCGGTGGACGCCGATCTTCGGGTGCGCCGTGCGCCGCTGGCGATCGAAGACGTCACGGTGCTCGGCTATCCGGAGGACCGCGGCAGCTTCGGGCAGGCGATGCGCCGCTGCGTCGGGGTCGGCAAATGCCGCGACACCAGTGGTGGCGGCGTGATGTGCCCGAGCTACCGGGCGACCCGCGAGGAGCAGCACTCCACGCGCGGCCGCGCGCACCTGCTCGCCGAGATGATCAACGGCGAGGTGATCAAGGACGGCTGGCGTTCCGCCGAGGTGGCCGAGGCGCTCGATCTGTGCTTGTCCTGCAAGGGATGTCTCTCCGACTGTCCGGTCGATGTGGACATGGCCACGTACAAAGCCGAGTTCCTGCACCAGCACTACCGTGGTCGCCTGCGCCCGGCGTCGCACTATTCGATGGGCTGGCTGCCGCTGTGGTTGCGCGGCGCCGCGCTGGCGCCGCGCGTGGCGAACTTCTTCGCCCGCCGTCGCTGGGCGGCGGCCGCGATGAAGCGGCTCGGCGGAATCGCGCCGGAACGCGCGTTGCCGGAGTTCGCCCCGGTGCCGTTCACCACGGCACGGGCCGATCTCCGCCGCTGGGCGAGTGGCGAGCGGCGGGTCGTGCTGTGGCCGGATTCTTTCAACAACTACCTCACCCCGGACGTGCTCGACGCCGCGGCCGAGGTGCTCACCGCCGCCGGATACGCCGTGGTGCTGCCGGACCGGGGAGTCTGCTGTGGACTGACCTGGATCTCCACCGGGCAGCTGACCACAGCCCGGCGAGTGCTGCGCCGGACCCTTGCCATGCTGAAGCCGTATCTGGACGCCGGATACCAGGTGGCCGGGCTGGAACCGAGCTGTACGGCGCTGTTCCGCGGCGACCTGCCCGCGCTGCTCCCGGGCGACGCGACCGCGGAGCTGCTGGCCACCCGCACCCGGACCTTCGCCGAACTGCTCGCCGACGCGCCCGAACCGCTCACCGCGAAGCTGGACGTCGAGACGATCACCCAGGTGCACTGTCACCAGCACGCCGTACTCGGCTTCGACGCGGACGAGGCCGCGTTGTCCGCCGCGGGCGTCCGCAACACCACGCTGGACGCGGGATGCTGCGGGCTGGCCGGCAACTTCGGCTTCGAACGTGGGCACTACGAGGTTTCGCTGGCCTGCGCCGAAGACCGGCTGCTGCCCGCGCTGCGCGCGACGCCGGAGTCCACTGTGGTCCTTTCCGATGGATTCAGCTGCCGGACCCAGATCGCCCAGGAGGCCGGCCGCCCGGCCGTGCATCTGGCCCAGCTGCTCCGCCGGGCGCTGCGATAGCTGCTGGCCGTTCGCTGTGCTCCAGCAGGGCCAGCGGTTCCATCCGGGCGCGCACATGAAGCTGACGCCCACCGGCCAGGAGAGGACGAGGTCCGCGCGGAGTTCGGCGAACAGTCTCTCGGGCGGTGTCGCTTCGTGGGCGAGGCCGCCCCGTGTCATCCGACGTCCGTCGAAGCCGGTCGGCCGCTGCGACCATCATGGACGTAACGGCACCCGGAAGGCGCGGAGGGCGATCTTGAAACGGCTCCTCGGCGCCCCCGGCATGGGCCGGGAACGCCGAGGGCGGGGATCCGCCACACCGGCGGGCGCTCGCCACGGACGGGCCGTGGCGGGGAATGGTGCGCGCGCACTGTGTGGCGGTGGGTGCCGGGGAGAAGGCGAGCACACCCCGGGGTTTGCGGTCCTGCGCGTACCCGGGGTGATTCAGCGGTAGGTCTTCGTCGAGGCGAGATTCGCCCCGACGGTGATCAGCAGGCCGATGATCGTGATGCTGCCGAGGACGATCAGCTGGCCGTCCCAGCCTCCCGGCACCCAGTCGAACGCACCCCACAGCAGCGGCGAACCGGGGCTGATCAGCCCGTGGACGATCGCCTGGCCGGCGCCGGCCAGTACCAGCAATCCGAGGCATTGCAGCAATGCCCAGTTGCTCTTGCTCATGGTCTGCGTCCTTTCCCTCGGGGGTGCCAGTGGCCGGCTCACCCGGCTTTGACCTTCTTCTGGCCCATAATCCCGATTCCGGCGATCACCAGCCCGACGACGCCGAAGAAGCCGAGCACGACCAGCTCCCAGGTGCGCCCGCCGGGCACCCACGACATCGCTCCCCACAACGGTTCGGCGTCCTTGTCGAAAAAGCTGCGGACGATCGCCTGCCCGGCGAGCCCGCCCGAGATCAGCCCGACGGCTTCGAGTGCCGCAAAACCATTCTTACCCATGTCCCGATTCCCCTTCTCGTTTTCGTTCTGTGCTCAGTGTGGTACCGGCGGCGCCGCGGCACATCGGCCCGGCGTCTCGACCCGGGTTCGACCGCGGGCGGTGCCGCGGTCCACCTCCGGTCGCATGGGTGCTGGACCGGGGTCCGCTGCGCCGCGGCGGCGGTTCGGCGATGATGTCCGGGTGAACGAGGAGGCGGTGCCCCGGCTCGGTCCGTGGCAGCAGTCGTGGCGGCTGGCCGCCGTGGTCGCGATCGGTGCGATCACCTGGGTCTACATCGCCGCGATGGCGGCAAAGGGGCAGGTGTCGGTCGGCGGGTCCTGGTACTACCACGGGGATCCGCTGGTGGCGCTCGGTTGCCTCGTCCTGGCGCTGTGGCGGCGGCGGTTCCCGCTCACCGTCGCGATGCTGATCTCGGTCGCCTCGACCGCATCCACCCTCGCCATCGGCTCGGCACTGCTGGTGCTCTGCTCGATCTCCACGCGTCGCCGTCCACTGGAGATCGGCGTCGTCGTGGTGGCCTACATCGCCGCGTCGAAGTTCTCCGTTACGTTCTTCCCGTCGGAGGTCACGACGCCCGGGAACTGGGTCGAGCTGCTGGTCCCGGCGCTGACCGCGGGGATCGCGGTGGCCGTCGGAGTGGCGGTGGGGGCTCGCAGGGACGAGGTGTGGACCCTGCGCCAGCGTGCGGACAGCGCGGAGCGCGAGCAGGCGGCGCGGGCCGCGGAGGCGCGGGTGCTGGAGCGCAACCGGATCGCCCGCGAGATGCACGACGTGCTCGCCCACCGGGTCTCGCTGGTGGCCATGCAGGCCGGCGTGCTCGGGCACCGCGACAACCTCACCGCCGAGGAGGTGAAGGTGCTGGCCCAGGGCATCGCGGATGGTTCACATCAGGCGCTGGAGGAGCTGCGGGACGTGCTCGGCGTGCTGCGCGCGGGACCCGAGCAGCCGGAGCCGCCGCAGCCCTCGATCGACCGGATCCCCGAGCTGGTGGCCGATGCCCGGGCGTCCGGCCTTGCCGTTACGCTCACCGACACCGTGGAAGGGACCCCGCCGGAACTGACCGGGCGGACCGGGTACCGGATCGTCCAAGAAGGACTGACCAATGCCGGCAAACACGCGCCGGGCGCGCGGGTGCGGGTGAGCGTGGAAGGCGTGGCCGGGGACGGGTTGCGGGTGCAGATCCGCGATTCCGGGGCGGTGACCGCGGGCATCCGTGTGCCCTCGTCCGGATTCGGGCTGCTCGGCCTCGCCGAGCGGGTCGGGCTGGCCGGTGGCGAACTGGACCATCACGCGGTGCCCGGCGGCGGGTTCGTGCTGCGCGCCCAGCTGCCCTGGCCGGAGAGGAACAGGTGAACGTGGACGAAGTGCGGATCGTGTTGGTGGACGACGACCAGCTGGTGCGGATGGCCCTGCGGCTGGTCATCGAAGGGGAACCCGACCTGTCCGTGGTCGCCGAGGCGGCCGACGGCGAGGCCGCGCTCGGCGTGGTCGAGCAGCACCGCCCGGACGTGGTCCTGATGGACGTGCGGATGCCCGGCCGCGACGGGCTCAGCGCCACCCGCGAGATCCTGTCCTGGCCGGACCCGCCGCGGGTGCTCGTGCTGACCACGTTCGACTCCGACGAGCTGGTGCTCGGCGCACTGCGCGCCGGCGCGCTCGGCTTCGTGCTCAAGGACACCCCGCCGCCGCAGATCATCACCGCCGTGCGCACCGTCGCCGGCGGCAACCCGGCACTCTCCTCGGCCGCGACCGCCCGGGTGATCGCCGCGGCCACCGGTCCGCACTCCTCCGACGCCCGGCAGCGGTCCCGCACCGAGGCCCGCACCCGCCTGGCCACCCTCACCGAACGCGAACTCGACACCGCCCGCGCGATCGCCGACGGCCTCGGCAACCCGGACATCGCCACCCGGCTGCACATCAGCGTGGCCACGGTGAAGGCACACACCGGGAGCCTGTTCGCCAAACTGGCCGTGGACAACCGGGTCCAGGTCGCCCTCCTGGTCCGCGACGCGGAAGACTGAGCCGTGCCCGACAGCCGAACCTGAGGTGGCGTATCACTCGAGGACGGCAGGTAAGCGGATGATTACCTGCCGTACTTTCCGGGTCGTGGGGTGTGCCGGACCTGTCTCGGGTCCGTGAAGGGGCCCTTCACGGACTCAGAGTCCGTGAAGGGCCCCTTCACAGACCTTCACGGACCTCCGCGGCGGCGCAGGGCCCCTCACACCGACGTTGCCGACACCCCCCGTTACCCCGGGAAAGATCCACTACAGCCCGGCCGTCAAGTCCTTCTCCGTGATGCCCGGACCGTGACCCGGCCGGATGAACCACTCCGTGCCGAACGCCTGCTGGAAGATCTCCTCGGGCATGGCCAGGAAGAACGACTCCTCCGCGATCTGGCTGGCGTGGGCGCGCATGGCGGCTCGTTTCGCCGGCAGATACGACGTGACGTCGACGGCCGCGGTGAGTTCCGCTTCCGGCTTGCCCATCGGCTGCTCGGCATCGGGGTCCGGGAGGTTCTCACGGGAGACCAGGCCCGTCTCGACGGCCTGCTCCAGGCCCCGGCGCAGCTGGTCGCGGTTGGTGGTCGCCTGGTAGACGCGCGGGGTGCCGGCCAGCTCGGTGGCCCGCATGCCCACCCGGTGCACCTGGATGTGGTCGGGGTGCCCGTAATTTCCGAAATCGTCGTAGATGGTGCACACCTCGGCGGATTCCTCGCGCAGGATCTCCGCCAGCCGGGCCGCGGCCTCCTCGACCGAGGCCGTCCAGAACGTGCCGGGTTCGTCGTTCGTCGGCTCGCCCATCATGCCGGAATCGCGGTAGCCCAGGAACTCCACCCGCGCCACGCCGAGCGCCTCCGCCGCCGCGTGGGTCTCCTGGACCCGGCGCTCCCGCAGCTGTTCGCCCTCGCCGAGGAAGCCTTCGGGGACCTCGCCCAGCTCGCCGCGGGTCGCCACGACGAGCACGACCCGGTGGCCTTCGTCGGCCGCCTTGCGCATCACACCGCCGGTGAGGATGCATTCGTCGTCAGGATGAGCGTGGAACGTCACCAATGTCGCCATGCCCTCGAACCTACCGCCGCCCCCCGACAAGAACCGCGCCTCACCGCCGCCAGAGGAAATAGTGCACGACGCCGCTGGGGCTCGGCACGCGTTCCGTGTGGAACCGGTCGGCCAGCTCGTCCGGGCTTTCCCACAGCTTGAGGCCGTGGCCGAGGTCGTACGGCGCGACCGCGATGTGCAGGTCGTCGACCAGGTCGGCGGCGAGGAATTCGCGGATCGTCGTCACTCCGCCGCCGAGCCGGACGTCCTGGCCCGCGGCGGCTTCCTTGGCGCGGGCCAGCGCTTCGTGCGGCGTCGTGTCGAGGAAGTGGAAGGTGGTTTCGCCCAGCGCGAACGACGGTCGCACGTGGTGGGTGAGCACGAAGACGGGCGTGTGGAACGGCGGTTCGCCGCCCCACCAGCCCTGCCACTCGTGATCCGCCCACGGACCGCGGAACGGGCCGAACTTGTTGCGCCCCATGATCTCCGCGCCGATGTTCCGGTTCATCGCGCGGACCAGGTAGTCGTCGAGGCCACGGGTGCCGCCGTCGCCGCGGTACGCCCAGCCCGCGGCGGCCCCCGCCCAGCTCATCAGCTCGCCTGGGTCGACATGGCCGAACGGGCGCTCGAAGCTCTGGTCCTCGCCCGCGCCGATCCCGTCGCGGCTGATCGTGAAGCAGTGCACCCGAAGTCGCTGGTCCATCGTTGTCCTCCTCGGAAAGGGCCGTTGTCACCCTGCGGTCGGAACCCGGCGACCGGACCGGACGGCCCGGCCGGAAGAATTTTCCCCCGCCGGTGTCCGATCCGCCCGGACGGCGCCGACCACCGGGTGCCGCCACCGAGGGCGGCACCGGACGAGGAGGACAACCGTGCAGTACCTGATTCTGATGCAGGTCGACCCCACCGTGCTGAGCGAGCTGACCGACGCGCAGCAGAAGCACCTGGAGCAGGGGCACACCGCGTTCATGGCGGCGATCAAGAAGAGCGGCGAGTTCATCGCGACCCAGGCACTGGCCGAGCCCGCCCGGTCGAAGGTGCTGCGCGGGTCGGCCGGCGTGCCCGAGGTGACCGACGGGCCGTTCGCGGAGAGCAAGGAGTTCATGGGCGGCTTCTACCTGATCGAGGTCGAGGACGAGGCCCGCGCGCTGGAGCTGGCCAAGCAGATCCCGGATCTGGACATCCCCGGCCTCGCCTTGGAACTGCGCCCGGTGGTCTTCGCCGATCTGGGCGAGCGGTGACCGGACGGGGCCGGTCGCGTGGGCGACCGGCCCCCGGGGGGTCCCGGCAAAGTTGGTCGAGGCCCCGTGATCAGCGGAGGTGTTCGAGATGCGCGACCACCTCGCGCTGTGCGCCGGACCTGTCCCGAAGTCTGTGAAGGGCCCCTTCACAGACCTCCACACCGACTTAAGAACGATCCGCGCGGCACCTCCAGCCGGACCTCGTCCACCGCGACGGTGGTGCCGAACCGCTTGGTGAGCCCGTAGAGCCCCATTGCCGCTTCGTCCGCCATCGGCTCCCCCTTTCCGTGTGGTCCTGCCAGACCCTACGCGCAGGCGCGGGGTGATCGGGGCAGGACAGCACGGGCGGGAACGCCCGGCAGCACCGGCGCGGCGGGTCAGCCGCAGTCGATCTTGGGCTGCGGGTTGTAGTGGACCGTGCGCGTGTGCCGGGAGACCTCACGGCCGGTGCCGGCGTCGCGCAGCACGCGGGTGTCACTGGTGGTGAACCCCTCGGCGCCGGCGGACGCGTGGCAGTTCTCCGCCGGGCCGGGCTTCGTCGGCGGGGGCGTGGGGTTCGCGCGCTCCCCGGGCACCGATTCCACGGTGTACCGCTTGGTGCCCCACAGTTTCACGGTGATCGACGACGGTGTCCAGATCGTCTGGATCGCGATGCCGGTGTCCGAGTCGTTCGTGAACTTCAGGTCGATCACGCTGGCGCCACCCGGATTCTGGAACACGGTCGCCTCGCGTGCGGCCGGGTAGCGGCTGATGTAGTAGCTGTGCTCCTTGTGCCCGGCGTCCTTCATCCCGGCGAAATAGCTCGCGTTGTACAGCGTGGTCGCGAACTGCGAGATGCCGCCGCCGACCTCCCGGCCCGGGGCGCCGTTCGCGATCACGCCCGCCTCCACGTACCCCTGCGGCTTTCCGCGCGGGCCGGTGAACTCGTTGAGGCTGAACGTTTCCCCGGGTTTGACGATGGCGCCGTTCACCTTGTTCGCGACGACCCGGATGTTGACCCCGGAATCGGTGGCGAACCCGCCCGTGCTGAACTCGCCGACGACCTCGCGCACCCCGAGCTTGTCCGCCTGTTCGGTGGTGACCTTCGCGGGCTCCTTCCGGTACACCGCCTTGAGTTCCCGCGCGTCGGTCCGCTTGAGCGTGTCCATCAGCGGTTCGAGGCTCTTGTCCCAGTCCACGGTGCTGCCCTCGGCCGAGGGCTTGACCACCGGTTTGCCGCCGGCGAACTCGATGCTCGCGTCGTGGCCCTCCTGCTCGGTGGATTTCAGCTGTGGGGCGAGTACCTCGGTGAGCTTCTTCGTGTCCAGCTTCGGGGTGAGGCCGCCGCCTTCGCCCGGCGTGAAGGTCAGGGCCGCGGCGATGTCCTTCGGGTGGGCGGTGGCGTCCGAGCCCTCGCCCTTGAACCGCACCGGGCCGGACACCGCGGGCCGGGCGAACTGGTCCAGCGCGGCCTGGACCCCGGCCGCTGTGGTGGACACCGGCGCGGGCGCCACGGGCAGCGTCAGCTCTCCGCCCTTGGCCCAGCCGGTGAGTACCGCCTGCCGGGCCGCTGCGACGTCGAGCTTCTGCCCGGCCCGCGGCTCGACGGCGGTTGGTGTGGCCCCGGCGAAGTGCACCGCGCCCTCCACCGGCGCGCGGTCGACGCGGCTGCGCAGGTCTTCCAGCGCGGCGCCGAGCTGGCCGTCCTCGGCCTGCGAGAGCACGCCGATCTCCCGGGTGCCGAAGAACGAGGTGAGCCGGGTGAACGGGTTCAGCGGCTGGTCGCCGACCTGTTCGATGGTGCCGTTCCAGTCCAGGCGCAGGCCGGCGGCGGCCGGGGTGAAGGTGGTCCGCGCCTCGCCCGCGGTGATGGTGAGCGGTTGCGCGAGCCGGGGTTCGAGGCTGCTGCGCAGCTCCCGTTCGGCGACCGGCACTTCGAGCCCGCCGACGTCCACCCCGGCGATGACGACGCCGCGCGGTACCCGGCCCTGGCTGGTGAGCAGGTCGATCAGGTAGGCGACGACGAGCAAGGCGAGCACCCCGCCGGAGATCCAGCCCGCCCGCCGCAGCCCACGTCGTGGGGCCGGGGGCGCCGGTTCGTCCAGGCGCACGACCGGCAGGATGTCGGTCTGCTCACCGTGGGAATCCGGCCAGCGCGGTTCCTGCACCTCTACGCCCCTCCGTTCGCCGTGTCCGGGCCCAGCGTACGGGGAGAGCCGGACATGCCGGACTAGTGCCCCTAAACCGGTCAGCTCGTGTCCGGTTCCGCCGGCTTGCGAGCAGCGGGCACCGTACCGGCGGTGGCGGGTGCCCGGTTCGCCGGGTCTTGGCTGGGAAATCTGATATATGATGGCCTGTTGCGTGTCGATCCAGGGCTCTGCCGGGGCTGGAGCGAGCACAAGGCAGTCCTCGCCGTGGCACGCAAGGGCGACGCGGACGAGGCGGCCAGCCTGCTGCGCGACCAGCTCGCGGCGTTCCTCGACGGATCCTCGCGACGGTCGGGGAACAGGAGGACTGGCGTGCGGCTGCTGCTCGTCGCGGACACCCATCTGCCGAAGCGGGCGAAGGACTTGCCCGAGCCGGTCTGGGACGAGGTGGCGACAGCGGACGTCGTGGTGCACGCGGGCGACTGGGTCGATCTGGACACCTTCGACGCACTCGCAATGCACAGCAAACGGCTGGTCGCCGTGTACGGCAACAACGACGGCCCGGAGCTGCGCGCGTGGCTGCCCGAGGTGGCGCGGGTGACGCTCGGCGGCGTACGGCTGGCTGTGGTGCACGAGACCGGCGACGCGAAGGGCCGCGCGGCTCGCTGCGACGCGCAGTACCCGGACGCCGACATCCTCGTCTTCGGCCATAGCCACATCCCGTGGGACTCCACGACGCCCGGTGGGCTGCGGCTGCTCAACCCGGGTTCGCTCACGGATCGGCGGCGGCAGCCATTCTGCACCTACCAGACCGCGGAGATCAGGGATGGCCAGCTGGGTGATGTCGAGCTGCACGAGCTGCCACCGAAGGGGTAGACAGAACCCATGAATCCGGCACGCGCTCTGCGGGACATCGCCTTCCGGCTCGAACGCGCGGGGGAGCCGACCTACCGCGTGCGCGCGTTCCGGCAAGCTGCTGCCGTGGTCGACGGCCTCGCTCCGGAAGAGCTTGAGTCCCGTGTACGGGCGGGTACGTTGCAGGCGCTCAAAGGCATCGGCAAAGCGACCGCCGGCGTGATCGAGGACGCGTCACAAGGACGTACGCCTGCGTACGCGGCGAAGCTGGACGAAGCAGACGTGCCGGACGGCGGTCCGCTGCGCGCCGCCCTTCGCGGGGATTGCCACACCCACTCCGAATGGTCCGATGGAGGCAGCCCGATCCGTGAGATGGCCGAGACGGCGCAGGAGCTGGGGCACGAATGGATCGTGCTCACCGATCACTCGCCACGGCTGACCGTCGCCCGGGGCTTGTCCGCGGAACGGCTGCGGGACCAGATGATCGAGGTGGCGCAGGTGAACGAAGAGCTGGCGCCGTTCCGCGTGCTGCACGGGATCGAGGTGGACATCCTCGATGACGGCGCGCTCGACCAGACCGAGGAGCTGTTGGCACAGCTGGATTTCGTGGTGGCGAGCGTGCATTCGAAGCTGCGCATGCCGGCTCGTGAGATGACTCCGCGGCTGCTCGCTGCGGTGGCGAACCCGTACGTGCGCGTACTGGGCCACTGCACCGGACGGATGGTCCATGGGCGCGGCAGGCCGGAATCGGAGTTCGACGCGGAGAAGGTGTTCACGGCCTGCCGGGAGAACGGGGTCACCGTGGAGATCAACTCGCGCCCCGAACGTCTCGACCCGCCGATGCGGTTGCTGCACCAGGCCGTGGCATTGGGCTGCGAGTTCGCCATCGACAGCGACGCACACGCCCCGGGGCAGCTCGATTGGCAGGGGTACGGCTGCGTCCGTGCGGCGGAAGCCGAGCTGGGGCCGGACCGGATCGTGAACACCCGGAGCGTGGACGAGCTGCTCGCCGGGTGAGTGCTGCCCGGGAACGCGGGCGGGCTCAGCCGATCTCATACCGATCGCCGTAGACCTGCCACTTCAGCGGGGTGTGCAGGTCGAGATTGCCGTTGTTGAGGAAGACCAGCTGCTCGGTGTCGATCCGCGGGGTGTCCGCGTGCGCCTCCTCCTGTTTCATGATCACCCGGCGGGCGTCCAGGAAGGCCTTGAGGTACGTGGTTTCGTCGCCGCCTTGCGACGGGGGTTTCGCCTTCTCCGTCGCGGTCTTGCGAATGCCGCCGAAGGCGGCGGCGCTCTCTCCGGCGCCGTGCATCACGATCGCGTCGTAGTAGATGAACTGCCCGAGGGCGCCCAGCCCGTCGGATTCGCCCTGGCGCACCGCCGGGTCGAAGTACACCTGATCCCGTTCGGTGTCCTGTGCCTGCTGGAACGCGCTGGTCCCGGCGGCCTGCCGCCAGGCGTTCTCGAAGCCCGGCCCGAGGCCCTCGTGCGAATCGCTGCCGTTGACCTTTTCCAGTGCGGGCAGGAACTTCGCCAGCGGGTTGTCCGGTACGGCCGCGGTGTAGGCCCGCACCAGTTCGAGGATGTCCCCGGTGCCGGTGCAGAACCCGATGATGCCCGCGGTGTAGCCACGGCCGTCGCCGATGTCCTCGATGTAGCCGTACTGGGCCTTCCAGTCGAGCGAGGAGTTCTCCGCGCTCGACACGAGTTTCATGGCGATTTCTTTTTTCTCCGGCGAGGCGAGGCTGGTGGCGGGCTTCGGCACGGGCACGGGTGCGGTCACTGCGGCGGGCGGGTCCGGCCGGGTGGCCGTCCAGACGGCGAGCCCGAGAACCAGGATCGCGGCCACGGCGAGCACCGGCCACATCGTCTTGCGCATGAAGGGGATTCCTCAGGGTCAGTGGACAGCGGTACGGAACGTGATCCCGGCGTGGGCCAGCCGCCCGAGCAGCGCGTCGCCCATCGCCGTGGCCGTGGTGACCTGGCCCGCGGCGTCCGGCAACTGGTCGAAAGCCAGGCAGAGCGCGGATTCCGCGAGCATCTTCGCGGTCTCGTCGTAACCGGGGTCGCCGCCGGAGACCTCGGTGGTCACTTCTTCACCGCCGCCACGGCCGAGGAAGCGGAGCCGGAACCACGACCGTGCGCGCTTGTGCGCGTCCGGTCCGTCGCCGGGGGCGAGCCGCCGGGACAGCGCCCGCCGTGCCGGGGGCAGCTGGGCGGCGACGGCCAGTGCACCGGCGCCGGCCACGGACAGCGCCGCCGACGACAGGTGCTCGAACGCGGCGAAGTGCCGGTAGCGGAAGTCCGGCCCGTATCGCTGCGACGCTCGCGCGGAGTGGCGCACGATCTGCGGATCGATGGTGGGCAGCGGCAGCGCCCAGTGTCCGGTGCCGGGCATCCGGTGCGGGTGGCCGGCGGGGATCCGCACCGAGCGGCCCGGGATCCCCGGCTCCTGCGCGGCCCGTTCCTTGGCGGCCCGCGCGGACTGGGGGAGCCGGGAAAGGACGGTGAGCGCCGTGCCGAGAGTGCCGCCGGACGGCCGCGCGCGCACCCGGACGTAGCCGTCCACCTCCAGGGGAACGTCTTCGGGCAGCTGCCGGACGGTGTACCACACGCCGAGGTCGTGCGGGATGGAGTCGAAGCCGCAGCAGTGCACGATCCGCGCTCCGCTCTCGGCCGCTTTCGCATGGTGTGCCAAGTACATCCGGTCGACGAACTCCGGCTCCCCGGTGAGGTCCAGGTAATCCGTGCCTTCCTCGGCGCAGGCGGCGACCAGCGCTTCGCCTCGCGCCAAGTAGGGACCCACCGTCGTGGCGACGACCTCCGCCGCGGCCGCGATCTCGCGCAGGGACGCCGGATCGCCGGAGTCCGCGGTGAGCAACGGCAGCGCGGCACACCGGTCGTCGATCGCGGCGAGCCGATCGCGCAGCGTGGCCAGCTTGCCCGGGTCGCGTCCGGCGAGTGCCCAGCGGCAGCCCCGCGGCGCGGTGCGGGCGAGGTACTCCGCGGTGCGGGCACCGGTGAAGCCGGTGGCGCCGAACACCACCAGGTCGTAATCGGCCATGTCGTCAGGGTAGCCCACCGGTGGAAGACCACAGTGGACAGTAAAGGCATGGTAAACTCGGCGGGAGATGACTGCTGCCGCCCGCTCCGTGCCGCGGCACCGGTCCATCCTCGGCCTCCTGCTCGCCACGCTGCTCCTGCTCGCGGTGGCCGTGCCCGGCCCGGTCCCGGAAGGCCCGCGCCCGGCCGGTTCCGGGCCTGCTCTGGTGCAGCAGCAGGCCCACTCCGCGGTCGCGCATCCGCTGCCGCTCGCCGAGGTGCCGGGGGAGTCCCGGCTTTCGCGCCCGGCTGAGGTCTCGTACGCGCTCGTACTCCGCTCGCCCGCCGAGGCGTGCCGTGCGTACGTGCCCGCTGTCGCCCGTGCGCCGCCTGGCTGCTGAGTACGTCTCCTTTCACCCGTACCAGCTGTCGCTCGGAGGACCCCATGAGCAACGGTCATGCCTTGCTGGCCGTCGGCGGCGCGTTTCTCGCCGCCGGAGCCCTCGCCCGCGTCGGAGCCCGGATCGGGCTGCCCACCATTCCCCTGTTCATGCTGGCCGGTTTCGTCTTCGGCCCCTACACCCCCGGACTGTCCCTTGTGGACGATCCGGCCGAGTTCGGCGTCCTGGCCGGGCTCGGCCTCGTGTTCCTGGTGTTCTACCTCGGCCTGGAGTTCTCGCTGGAGGATCTGGCCCGCGGCGGCACCCGGCTGCTCGGCGCCGGACTGGCCTACCTGGTGCTCAACGTCGGCGGCGGGCTCGCGTTCGGCTTCGCGCTGGGCTGGGGCACCCGCGAGGCGCTGGTGATCGCCGGCGCGATCGGCATCTCGTCCTCGGCCATCGTGACCAAGCTGCTGCTGGAGACCCGGCGGCTGGAGAACCGGGAATCCCGGCTGATCATGGGCATCATCGTGCTGGAGGACCTGTTCCTCGCGCTGTACCTCGCTTTGCTTCAGCCGGTGCTCAGCGGGGCGGACGGCTTCGGCGCCGCGCTGGCCGACTTCGGCAAGGCCTTCGGGTTCCTGTTCGTGCTCGCCGCGCTGGCCCGCTGGGGCGGACGCCTGGTCTCCCGGCTGTTCGGCTCGGCCGACGACGAACTGCTCACGGTCTGCTTCGTCGGCGTGGCGGTGCTCGGTGCCGCAGTGGCCGAGGAGGTGGGGGTGTCCGACGCGATCGGCGCGTTCATGGTCGGCATGATGCTCGGCGGCTCGAAGGTCGCGCCTCGGGTACACAAACTGGTGCTGCCGCTGCGGGACGCGTTCGGCGCACTATTCTTCTTCATCTTCGGCCTGTCGATCGACCCCGGCGCGGTAGGCACGGTCGTGCTGCCGGTGCTCGCCGCCGTGATGCTGACCCTGGTGCTCAACCTGGCGGCCGGCACGGTCGCCGCCCGGCTGCACGGCTTCGACCGGCAGGAGGGCGTGAACATCGGCCTGACGGTGCTGACCAGGGGTGAGTTCTCACTGGTACTGGCGACACTGGCGACCGCAGCCGGGCTGGACTCCCGGGTGGCGCCGTTCGTGGCCGGGTACGTGCTCCTGCTGGCCGTGATCGGCCCGCTCGCGGTACTCCGCTCGGACCGGCTGACCTGGCTGGTCCCAGCCCGGCTCATCCGGCCGCGGCAGGAGCCCGCGCCGGTGGGCTGAGGCGGGGCGCTCTGGGGGTGCCCGTTCGGCGGGGCGGTCCGCTTTTGTGGGCTGGTTCGGTGGGCTGGCCTCGGTCGCTCAGGGCAGGTCTCGGTCGCCCAGGGCAGGCTGTGAAGGGGCCCTTCACGGACTCTGAGTCCAATGCCAGGAACTTAGGTCGGTTCTGGGTTGGTGTGGTGTTGGTTTGGTTGTGGTGGGTGGTGTTGTTTCTGCTGTGGGCAGGATGTGGACCTGGTAGCTGGCTTTGGTGCTGGTCGGTTGCGGGGTTTTGCTGCGGTGGGGGTAGCGCGTGGTGGTGCGTTTGAGTGCTCGGGGGTAGACGCGGTGGTGGGTGTGGACGGTGATCAGCTGTCGGCATAAGTCCTGGGCCACCCATTGGAGGTGTCGGGATGTGTCGGCGGGTGTGGTAGTGATCGCGTGTTCGGCGGCGTCGCGGGCGGAGGTGAAGGAGATCCGGGACGGGTCGAGGTTCTGGGTGAGCGCTGCGTGGCTGATCAGCAGCCGGATGGCCTGGTAGACGATCAGGGTGGCCCAGAGTTCCTGCTGGGCGCGGATCGGGGTGTGGCCGCGCAGGGGCCGCTTGGCCAGCAGCGTGGTTTTGATCTCTTTGATGCCGGTTTCGGCGGTCCAGCGGCGGGCGTAGAGGGCGACGAGCTGGCCGGCGGGTGCGTGTGCGGGGTCGAGCAGGCTGGTGACCAGCCGGTATTTCTCGGTGCGGGTGACGCCGTCGACGGTGACGGTGATCAGTGCTTCGACCACCCGGACGACGATGCCGTTGATCGGGCGGGGCGTGGGCGGGCGGTGCCCGCGTTGCTTGTTGCGGCGCACGTTGCGCGCCCAGCGGCGGGCGTCGGCCGGGGCGTGGAGGGTGGACAGCCAGGACTCGTCCGGCAACGCGTGCTGCACGGGCAGCTTCGGGGTGTTCTGCTTGGCCCGCCACAGCAGATGCGCGCCCCGTTCCCGCGCCGCGGTCCACAGTGGATAGCCGAGGAAGCAGCGGTCGGCCAGCAGCAGCATCCGGTCGTGCAGCCGGGGCAGCAGCTGATAGGCCAGGGTGGGCTCGCCCTGGCTCAGCGGGCCGGTGACCGCGCCGAGCAGACGGCGGCTGCCACACGACAGCAGCACCAGCACCCGGATCTTGGACGGCCCGCGGGCCACGCCTGTGCGGTGATGGGGCGGGAAGTGTTCACGGTTGGCCGCGGTGTCGGCCGGCTCGACCTCGGTGCCGTCCCAGGCACACACCTCCAGCCCGAACGCGTGCGACCACGGCCTGTTCCGGGTAGGCGCCGCCCGCGCCAGCGCGCCGAACAACAACTGGAAGGGCACCACGCCGATCCGGTCCCGCAGCTTGGTCAGCGCCGTGCTGGCCGGCGGCCACCAGCCCAGCACGGACAACCGGGGCAGACTCTCCTGCGAGAACATCGCCCTGATCGTCGCGTTGCCGGACTTGGTGCGCAGCAGGCACAACGCGAGCACGAAGTACACGCCCAACCGCGACGGCAGTGCCCGGAACCGCCGTTCGTCCCGGCCGGCGACGGCCAGCGCCTCATCAACCAGCGCGGGCGGGACGACCCACGACAGCAACCCCAGCCCGGCCTGTGACAACAACCGACCCACCGGCGAGGACCAGCCCGAGGGCATGACACCATGAACGGACAACGAGGCTCCTGGCTTGCTGATGATCTCGACAATCACCAGCTCTAGCCGGAGCCTCGTTGCCTATCCACACCACCACGCCGATCACACCCAAACCGTGATCAACACCACCCACCAGACCTTAAGTTCCTGGCATTGGACTCTGAGTCCGTGAAGGGCCCCTTCACAGCTTTCCGGCTTGCCGGGCCGGTCGCAGGCTGACCCCGGGGTGGCTGCCGTCCCGGCCGCCTGATCGGCGACCTGACCCGGCAGGCACCAACCCGACCCGGCAGGCATCAACCCGACCCGGCAGGCACCGGCCCCACCAACCCGACCCGGCCCGACCAACCCGACCCGGCCCGACCGACCCAACCCGACCCGACCGACCCAACCCGACCGGCCCACCCGGCCCAACCCAACCCCACCGACCCCACCCGGCCCGACCTGCCCACCAGCCCCACCGGCCAGGCCGATCTCCGTCACAGGATATTCGGCAGCCCTGCCGGAGCGGCCCGGCTATCCTTGGCCGAGGTATGTCCACTCCATCCTCTCTCCCAGAGCTGCGCGCCCAGCTGCCCGAGCTGATGCTGCGCGACGAGCACCGGCTGCGCCGCCGGCTCGACGGTGCCCGGCGTTCCCGGGACAAGCAGCACGCGGCCGATCGGATCGCGGCCGACGTCGAGACCGCGCGGCTGCGGGTGCGGTCGCGCCGCGAGAGCGTGCCGAAGATCGAGTATCCGGCCGAGCTGCCGGTCAGCCGGCTCAAGGACGAGATCGCCGACGCCATCCGTGCGCACCAGGTGGTGATCGTCGCCGGGGAGACCGGGTCGGGCAAGACCACTCAGCTGCCGAAGATCTGCCTCGAACTCGGCCGCGGGGTGCGCGGGCAGATCGGGCACACCCAGCCGCGCCGGCTGGCCGCGCGCACGGTCGCCGATCGGATCGCCGGCGAGCTGAAGACCGAGCTGGGGGAGGCCGTCGGCTACAAGGTCCGGTTCACCGATCATTCGGGCCAGGACACCCTCGTCAAACTGATGACCGACGGCATCCTGCTGGCCGAGGTGCAGACCGACCGGATGCTGCGCCAGTACGACACGCTGATCATCGACGAGGCGCACGAGCGCAGCCTCAACATCGACTTCCTGCTCGGCTACCTCAAGCAGCTGTTGCCGCGCCGCCCGGATCTCAAGGTCGTGATCACCTCGGCGACCATCGACCCGGAGCGGTTCTCGAAGCACTTCGGGGACGCGCCGATCGTCGAGGTCTCCGGGCGCACCTATCCGGTGGAGGTGCGTTACCGGCCGCTCGCCGATCCCGAGGATCCGGCGGCCGACCCGGACCGCGACCAGACGCAGGCGATCACCGACGCCGTGCGCGAGCTGTCCGCCGAGGGACCCGGCGACATCCTGGTGTTCCTCTCCGGCGAACGCGAGATCCGCGACACCGCGGACGTGCTGAACCGGCTGAGCCTGCCGAACACCGAGGTACTGCCGCTCTACGCCCGGCTGTCCTCGGCCGATCAGCATCGGGTGTTCCAGCAGCACACCGGGCGGCGGATCGTGCTGGCCACCAACGTCGCCGAGACCTCGCTGACCGTGCCCGGCATCAAGTACGTGATCGACCCGGGTACGGCGCGCATCTCCCGGTACAGCCACCGCACGAAAGTGCAACGGCTGCCGATCGAGCCCGTTTCGCAGGCTTCGGCGAACCAGCGCAAGGGCCGCTGCGGCCGGACCTCGGACGGGATCTGCATCCGGCTGTATTCCGAAGAGGACTTCGAATCCCGCCCGGAGTTCACCGATCCGGAGATCCTGCGCACCAACCTGGCGTCGGTGATCCTCCAGATGACCTCGCTCGGCCTCGGCGACATGGCCGCGTTCCCGTTCGTCGAGCCGCCGGATCGCCGCCAGGTCGCCGACGGCGTGCAGCTGCTGCGGGAGCTCGGCGCGTTCGAGGAGCAGGAGACCACGAAGCTCACCGAGGTCGGCCGTAAGCTCGCGCAGCTGCCGGTGGACCCGCGGATGGGCCGGATGGTGCTGGAGGCCGCGCGCAACGGCTGCGTGCGCGAGGTGATGATCATCGCCGCGGCACTGTCCATTCAGGACCCGCGGGAGCGGCCCGCGGAGAAGCAGCAGGCGGCGGACGCGCAGCACGCCCGGTTCGCCGACCCGTCCTCGGATTTCCTGGCCTACCTGAACCTCTGGGAGTACGTGAGCGAGCAGCAGAAAACGCTCAGCGGCAACCAGTTCCGCCGGATGTGCCGCACCGAGTACCTGAACTACCTGCGCATCCGGGAGTGGCAGGACATCTTCGGCCAGCTGCGCCAGCTCGCCAAACCGCTCGGCATCGCGCTGAGCACCACCCCGGCCGAACCGCAGCGCGTGCACACCTCGCTGATCGCCGGGCTGCTCTCGCACATCGGGCTCAAGGACCCGGCGAAGGGCGATTATCTCGGTGCCCGCGGCGCGCGGTTCGCGGTGTTCCCCGGTTCGGCGCTGTTCAAGAAGCAGCCGCGCTGGGTGATGTCCGCGGAGCTGGTGGAGACCTCGCGGCTGTGGGCGCGGGTGAACGCGCGGATAGAGCCGGACTGGGTCGAGCCGCTGGCCGGGCACGTGGTCAAGCGCACCTACTCGGAACCGCACTGGGAGCGCAAACAGGGCGCGGTGATGGCGGTCGAGAAGGTGACCCTCTACGGCGTGCCGCTGGTCGCCGACCGTCGGGTGAACTACGGGCGGATCGATCCCGAGGTCTCGCGCGAGCTGTTCATCCGGCATGCGCTGGTGGAGGGTGACTGGCACACCGGCCACAAGTTCTTCGCGGAGAACCGCGCGCTGCTGGACGAGGTCGAGGACCTGGAGAACCGTGCGCGGCGGCACGACATCCTGGTCGACGACGAGACGCTGTTCGAGTTCTACGACCGGCGCGTGCCCGCGGACGTGGTGTCCGTGCGGCATTTCGACAGCTGGTGGAAGCAGGCGCGGCGCGGGGATCCGGATCTGCTGTCCTTCGAGAAGTCCATGCTCATCAACGAATCCGCAGACGGTGTGCGTGAAACGGACTACCCGGATTCGTGGACGCAGGGCGCGCTCGTCTTCGGCCTGACCTACCAGTTCGAACCGGGCGCGGACGCCGACGGGGTCACCGTGCACCTGCCGTTGCCGGTGCTGAACCAGGTGACGCCGGACGGGTTCGACTGGCAGGTGCCCGGGTTGCGCGAGGAGCTGACGACCCAGCTGATCAAATCATTGCCGAAGGCGTTGCGGCGCAACTTCGTGCCCGCGCCGGACACCGCGAAAGAAGTCCTTTCGCGAGTGTCCTCTTCGGATGGTCCGCTGCCGGAGGTGCTCTCCGACGAGCTGCACGCGCTGCGTGGCGTGGACGTGCCACTGTCCGCATGGGACGTTTCGGCGGTGCCAGACCACCTGCGGATGACCTTCCGGGTGGTGGACGAACGGGGCAAGCGGGTCGCCGAGGGCAAGGATCTCGACGAGCTGAAGCGCCGGATGGCGCCCCGGGTGCGCGAGACGATTGCCAAGGCGGCCAACAGTATCGAGCAGGCCGGGCTGACCCGGCCGTCGTTCGGCGAGCTGCCGAAGGTGTTCGCCTCGACCCGGCGTGGGCACGATGTGAAGGCCTATCCCGCGCTGGTCGACGAGGGCGCCTCGGTGGCCGTGCGGTTGCTCGACACCCCCGCGGAACAGCGTCACGCAATGTGGACTGGCACCCGGCGGATGCTGCGGCTGAACCTGAACTCGCCGATGAAGTTCATCACGCGCTCCCTGTCGAACTCCGCGAAGCTGGTGCTCAACCGGAATCCGCACGGCAGCGTGGCCGGGTTGCTGGAGGACTGCGTGGATTGCGCGGTCGACGCCCTGATGACCGCGGCGGGCGGCCCGGTATGGGACGAGGCGGGCTTCGCCGTGCTGCAGGAGAAGGTGCGTGCCGGGCTGAACGCGGAGGTTCTGCAGGTCCTCACCGATGTGGAGGCGGTCCTGCGCGCGGCCAACGACGTGGAGACCCATCTCGACGGCGCCCGCGGCCCAGCCGAATCGCTCGCCGACCTCCGCGCGCAGATCGATGGCTTGGTACACAACGGTTTCGTCACCGAGACCGGCGCGGCCCGGCTGCCGAACCTGGTCCGCTACCTGCGTGGTGCCTTGCGCCGGCTGGAAAAGCTGCCCACCGACCCGACCCGGGATCTGCAGCGGACCGCGGATATCGCGTGGATCACGCGCGAGTACGAGGCCGCACTCGCTTCCTTGCCGCCGGGGACGTCGTCGCCGGCGCTGGCGGAGGTTCGCTGGATGATCGAGGAGCTGCGGGTGAGCTTCTTCGCGCAGACGCTCGGCACTGCTTATCCCGTGTCGTTGAAGCGGATCACGAAGGCTCTGGACGAGGCGCCGGCCTGAGGTTCGCGCCCGCCCGGCCGTTGAGCACGATGCGGACTGCGATGCACACTCGTTCGCGATAGATCTCCAGCGACGGCGAATCGGCCTTCGCTCCCGCCGACGCCAGGAACAGGTGCCCGGCAAGATCCGCGGTGAACTACCCGCTGGAGCCGCGCTGAACTCGGTGGGCTGTGAAGGGCACCTTCACGGACTCAGAGTCTGTGAAGGTGCCCTTCACAGACGGAGGCGGCGGCGAGGTGGGCTCAGCCCTGGGCCACGCCGGTCGCGCGGAGCCGACTACGGCTTGCGATTTTCCGTTGCGGATGCGACCGGACCACCCCCGCTCGCGCGAGGAAGACGAACGGCGGCAGCGTGCGGGCTACTGGCAATCAGGACCACCCCCGCTCGCGCGGGAAGACATCGTGATCGACGCCAACCGCACCCTCGGGCGCGGACCACCCCCGCTCGCGCGGGGAAGACGCTTGCCGCTAAAAGATCACGTAGCGAAAACCCGGACCACCCCCGCTCGCGCGGGGAAGACAGCTTCGGCAACGAGTCCAGGTCCCGCTGGAAGGGACCACCCCCGCTCGCGCGGGGAAGACACGCGGGATCAACAAGGCGGAGACGTTCCAGAAGGGACCACCCCCGCTCGCGCGGGGAAGACCCACAGGATCGACGTCCGCCCATATCGGCGCGGGGACCACCCCCGCTCGCGCGGGGAAGACTACCGGTCCCGGTCGTACCTGGCCGGCCATTCGGGACCACCCCCGCTCGCGCGGGGAAGACACTTCTTGACCTGCAATTTTACCCTCAAGGTGCCCAGTTCTACTTCACTTTGCTCGCACCCCTCGAGGAGTCTATCCGCTGGGGCGGGACCGGTAAGCGTCGTCGTACCGGTGGACGAGTCCGCCAGCCCTGCCGCCACAGCCGACTCCGGCCCTACCGACCGGCCGCAAAATAGTGCCCCTCCTCAAGATCCTCCAGCAGCCCCGGATGGGTCGGCTCCCAGCCCAGCAGCCGCCGGGTCTCCGCATTCGGCATCGTGATATCCATGCCAACGAACGGAAACGTGGCGAAGTGTTCCGCGGCCCGCTCGGCCGAAATGCCCTTCACCGGCAGGTCCAGATGCCGCCCGATGGCCTCGGCGATCTCGCGCACCGGGATGCCCTCCTCGGCGGCGGCGCCCAGTTCGGTTCCGGCCGGGGCCTTGTCCAGCGCGAGCGCGTAGAGCAGGGCGACGTCCAGGGTGTGGGCGGCGGGCCAGCGGTTGTCGCCGACGTAGGCGGAAACGCCGGTCTCGCGGGCGATCTGGATCATTCGGGGGATGAAACCGTGCCGGTCCCGGGAGCTGTGCGTGACGGGCGGGATTCCGAAGAGGACGGTGCGGACGTCGTGTTCGGCGAATTCGGCGAGGGTGCGGGCGACGGTGGCTCGGGGGTTGGCGTTGATCGCCGCGTTGCGGTCCGGGTCGTCGCTTCCGGTGGAGCCGATGCCGAAGAAAGCCTTGCCGGTGCCGGAAAGTGCTTCGCCGAAGGTCTGGACCACTGCGTGGTCGGCTTCGACTGCTTCGGCGAATTTGCCGGTCGCGATGCCGCTGTGATCGAAGGCTAGGTGGATGACGGCGTCCACCTTCTGCGCGGCTTGGCGCAGGTCGTCTAGGTCATCGAGATTGCCACGGTGTACCTGGGCGCCGAGTGTGGTGACGGCGGCGGCCGAGGCGTCGGACCGGGCGAGGCCGGTGACCTTATGGCCGGCGCGGAGCAGTTCGGGGACCACGGCGGAGCCGAGGTGGCCGCTGGCGCCGGTGACGAAAACACGCATGTCGGAACTCCCCGCTAGGTGATGTGACTCAGTATCATCACTATAGCAGGGGTGACGGTACTGAGGCACATCACCTAGGATGTAGCCATGGCCCGATGGGAACCGAACGCGCGGGAGCGCCTGGTGGTCGCTGCCGTGGATCTGTTTGCCGAGCAGGGGTACGAGGGCACTGCGGTCGCGCAGATCGCCGAGCGGGCCGGGCTGACGAGGACCACGTTCTTTCGCCATTTCCGGGACAAGCGGGAGGTGTTGTTCGCCGGTCAGCAGGTGCACGCCGAGCTGCTGGCGAACGGGGTTGCGGAGGCTCCCGCTTCGGCCACGCCGCTGGAGGCGGTCGAAGCGGGGCTGGATGCGCTCACCGCGTCCTTCGCCCCCGAGCAGCGCGAGTTCGGGCCTCGGCTTCTTGAAGTCACCGCGAGCACGCCTGAACTTCGCGAACGCTCGGTGTATAAGCAATCTGTGCTCGCCGCCGCGATTGCTGGGGCATTGCGGAGCCGGGGTGTCGGGGATCCGGCTGCGGCGTTGGCAGCGGATCTGGGTGTCCGGGCGTTTCATGATGCCTATGTGCGCTGGGTCGACCCGTCCGGGGAGGCAGATTTCCCGAAGTTGACCCGTGCGGTGTTCCGGGGGTTGCGGGAAGTGAACGCGAAGCTGGAGTGACGCGTTATTTCACGAGCAACGTCACGGTGGCCGCGCCGGCCGAAACCGTCCCTGCGATGGCGGACAGCGACGCCGCTTTACCGCTGAGATCGCTGAGCATCCGCCGGCCTGCTTCGCTCAGAGCTTGCTCCCGGAACGCCATCTTCAGTTTCTGCCATTTGTGCTGACGCAAGCGGCATCCGAGCAGGATGCCGTTCGCGTTGTTGCGGCAGAACTGACCTTTGCGGGTGGTTGCGCAGCACCAGGTCGGAGCCTGGAAGAGACAGTAGAGCACCACGCCGGTCGACAGGATGGCGATGATCCCGGGATCGACGCCCCGGAGCGGCCACAGCAAGGCGATGATCGGCAGGAGCAGGTATCCCGACCGCCTGGCCAGTTGAGATTTTGTTTTTCTCCCCATCATGACGGCTGAAGTTACTGCTCGCCGTCGCGGCCGCGCTAGCTCCGCGAGGTTGAATTCCGGCCATGGTTCCGGCCCGGAAAATATGCTCGCGGTGTGCCGGTATTCGACCGAAAGGGTTCCCCGTTCCGCCGTGTGGTCAGTGCGTCCGGTGGGAAAGCGCGCTCATTTCGCCTCCGCATACGTGTCCACCGGGATCGCGTGCATCGGGAAGCGGACGGGGCAGGCTTCGCCGAACAGCAGGCGGGCGGATTCGGTCACCGCGTCTTCGACCAGGGCGGCGACCTCGTCGGCCAGGTCGGCGGGGGTGTGCACGATGACCTCGTCGTGCAGGAAGAACACGAGGTGGGCGGGGGTGGGCAGGCGGCGGCGGAGGGTGGCCAGCAGGACCGCCGTGAGGTCGGCGGCGCTCGCCTGGACCACGAAGTTGCGGGTGAACCGGCCCCAGCCGCGGGAGGCGCGGCGGGCGCGGGTCTCGGCGGCCTCGTCTTCGGCGGCGCCGCCGGTGAGCGCGCGCCACGCGGCGGACGGAGCGGGGGAGGTGCGTCCGAGTCTCGACCGCACGCGTTCGCCGCGTTCGCCTGCGGCGGCGGCATGCTCCACATAGGACACTGCGGTCGGGAAACGCTGGCGCAGCAAGGCGAGCAGCGGGCCTGCTTCTCCGGACGTGCCGCCGTACATGGCCGACAGCATCGCGATCTTCGCGCGGGATCGGTCGTCACGGGTGTCGCCGGGGCGGAGGGGGACGTATCGCGCACCGGAGAACAGTGCCTCGGCCAGCCGTGCGTACAGGTCGGTGGCTGCGGCGACCTCGGCGAGCCGGCGGTCGCCGGACAGTGCGGTGAGCACGCGGGGTTCGAGCTGGGCGGCGTCGGCCACCACGAGCTTCCATCCTGGATCCGCGCGTACGCAGGTGCGCAGCACTTTCGGGATCTGCAGCGCACCGCCGCCGCGGGTGGCCCACCGCCCGGACACCACCCCGCCGACCACGTAGTGCGGCCGGAACCGGCCGTCGGTCACCCATTCGTCCAGCCACGCCCAGCCGTTGGCCGAATGCAGCCGGGACAGCTCCTTGTACTGCAGCAACGGCGCGACCGCGGGGTGGTCGATCTCGCGCAGCAGGTACTTGCGCGCGGCCGGCACCTCGATGCCCTCCCGTGCGAGCGCCCGCACCACGCTCGCCGACGAATCCGGGTTCACCTCCCGCCCGCCGAACGCCCCGGAGATCCGCGCCGCCAGCTCGACCAGCGCCTTCGGCCGCTGCCCGGCCGGGACCCGCGCGCCGAGCCGCTCCTGCAGCAGCTCGCGGTGCAGATCCGCCCGCCACGGCAGCCCGGCCGCGGACATCTCGACCGCGGCCAGCGCGCTCGCCGACTCCGCGGCGAGCAACAGGCGCATCCGGCCGGGTGAGCCGAGCCCGGCACTGCGTTTCTCCTGCTCGGCGAGCACCCGGCGGGCGGCCATGGCGACGGTGACGCCCGCGGGCAGCCCCGGGCCGCGCGGCGAGAACAAGGTGGGTTGCGTTTCCTCGCCGAACGCAGGCCCGTCGTCCGGCGGCTCCTCGCCTTGCGCTCGCGCCCAGGCGGCACGCAGGCTGCGCGACTCGCTCTCCCGCTCCTCGCAGGCGAGCAGCAATCCCTCGGCCAGCAGCAGATCGTGGCAGCGGCCCAGCCGTACCCCCGCTTCGACCAGCACCGGATAGTCCGACTCGACCGAGGGCAGCACCCAGCGCGGACTGTGCGCGGCCTCCAGTTCCCGCACCTGCGCCACCCATTCGGCAGGCGAAAGCCCGCGCCGGGTCCCGTCCGGCGCGTCGATCGTGTAGCCGGAGTCCTCCTCGCGGCCGGTGATCACCTGCACCCCGGCATTGTGCGGGCAACCACCGACAAAAACCGGCGAACGACTCCACCGCCGAGCCCACGATCGGAGTCTGGTGTGTCCCGGACCCCGTTGCTACTGTCGAGTAGCCCCCATACCGTCGGTACGCCGACCGCGATGGAGGCACTCCCGTCGCAGCAACGGAGGTGCCCGGATGAGTGTGGCCGAGCTGGCCGGCAAGGTGACCGAAACGGTGCGCAGCATCGAGGTGCTGCACCGGGCGGGGCTGGTGCCCTTTCCCCGGCTCGACGAGGGGCTGCGTTCGCTCGTCGTGGTCCGCAAGTACGGGCCGTTCGCCGGTGCTTGCCACATCGCCGCCCGCCGCGATCCGGCCGCGGTGGCCGTTGCCGATGACCGCGGGTCGCTCACCTACAAGCAGCTCGACGACCAGTCCAACGCACTCGCCAGGGCCTGGTCGCAGCGCGGACTCGGGCCGGGCACGGTGATCGCCACGCTGTGCCGCGATCATCGTGGGCTGGTGCTCGCAATGGCCGCCTCGGGCAAGCTCGGCGCGCCGTTGCTGCTGATGAACACCGGTTTCGCCAAGCCGCAGCTGGCCGACGTGGCCCAGCGTGAGCAGGTCCACGCGCTCGTCTACGACGAGGAGTTCACCGGCCTGCTCGACGCGGTGCCCGCCACCGACCGTTACCTGGCCTGGGTGGACGAACCGGACAGCCAGGACATCACGAAGCTGGCCGACCTGATCGCCAGCACGGACGACCGCCCGCTCCCGGCGCCGGCCCGGCCGGGCGGGTTCGTGCTGCTCACCAGTGGTACCACTGGTACCCCGAAGGGGGCGCCGCGGCCGCGGACCTCGGCGTTGTCCTCGGCGCAGTTCCTGGACCGGATCCCGTTGCGCGCGGGGGAGTCGACTTACCTGGGCGCGCCGCTGTTCCACGCGACCGGGTTGTCCCAGGCCATCTTGAGTTTCGCGCTGGGCTGCAAGGTCGTGCTGCACCGCAAGTTCGACCCGGAGGCCACGCTGCGGGGTGTGGCCGAGCAGCGGTGCACGGCGCTGGTGCTGGTGCCCACGATGCTGCAGCGGATCGTCGACCTGCCCGCGGAGGTCCGCGCGAAGTACGACACCTCGTGCCTGCGGATCATCTTCGTCGCCGGTTCCGCGCTTTCGCCGGATCTGGGCAACCGGGCGAGCGAGGAGTTCGGCGACGTGGTGCACAACCTGTACGGCTCCACCGAGATCGCGGTGGCCTCGGTCGCCACACCCGAGGACTGGCGGCGCGCGCCCGGCACGGTCGGCCGCCCGCCGGTCGGCTGCCGGGTGATGCTCTACGACGAGCAGGGCGCCCCGATCACCGCGGCGAACGTGACCGGACGCGTGTTCGTGGGCAGCGGGCTGAGCTTCAACGGCTACACCGACGGCCGGAACAAGGAGGTCATCGACGGCCTGCTCTCCAGCGGCGACGTCGGCCACTTCGACGCCGACGGTCTGTTGTTCATTGACGGCCGCGACGACGAGATGATCGTCTCCGGTGGGGAGAACGTGTTCCCGGTGGAAGTGGAGAACCTCCTTGTGGCGCACGAAGAAGTGGTCGAAGCGGCAGTGATCGGCGTGCCCGACGAGGATTTCGGTCAGCGGCTCAAGGCGTTCGTGGTGCGCACCGTAGAGTCCACATTGGACGAGGCGGCGGTTCGCGATTACGTGAAGGCGAACTTGGCCCGGTACAAGGTTCCGCGGGATGTGGAGTTCCTGGACGAGTTGCCGCGCAACGCCACGGGGAAGCTGCTTCGCTCGAAGCTGGCGTGAGCATCAGCGATCTCCGGCCGAGTGGCACGGTCCGCCGGTGTCCTGCGGAATCCGTGGAGGTGGGTGAGCAGCAGGTCGATGTCGCCGGGCCGGGCCACCAGCCCTTCGGCCAGGATCCGGGCCGCCTCGGCTGATGCGGCCGGGATCGCGCCCTGGTCACGGTACGCGGCGAGGATCCGCTCACCGACCGAACCGGCCGGGCCATGGACGACCACCGGGACTCCGCCCACGCGCCGGATTGTCGCCACGAGGTGCTCGGCGCCGGGGTGGGACGGCCGGCAGGCCACCTCCGCCACCTCGCCCCGCTTTCGGGAGAACCGGACCGTCACTGGTTCGCCCGTGCCGGTGGACGCGAACACCAGCGGCACGTCTGTACTGTCCGTGGCTTCCAGAATTAAGTCCACATCGGACAGAGTGGCGGTCGGCACTTCGATGCCTCCGGCCCGGAGCGCGTCGACGACGCCATTGTGGCCTCGGCGTCGAAAGCCCGCCGCAGCTGGATCAAATCGACCTCGCGCCGACGCGACGCGGCATCCCGCACGATCGCCTTCTCCAGGATGACCCGGAT
This sequence comes from Amycolatopsis sulphurea, assembly GCF_002564045.1. Taxonomy (NCBI): domain Bacteria; kingdom Bacillati; phylum Actinomycetota; class Actinomycetes; order Pseudonocardiales; family Pseudonocardiaceae; genus Amycolatopsis; species Amycolatopsis sulphurea. The sequence goes on from NZ_PDJK01000002.1 coordinate 4,349,820, forward strand.
GCGGTAGATGTCGATGATCTCTTCCGCCGACCGTGACCGGACGCCGGCGTACGCGCCCTGCTGCAGCAGCAAGCCGTCGTGTTCGAGGCGTGCGATCGCCTCGCGGATCGGCGTGCGGCTCACCCCGTACTCGCGGCCCAGCGACGACTCCGACAGCCGCGTTCCCGGCGGGAACTTGCCGTTGACCACGTCGTCACGCAGCTGGATGTAGAGCGCGAAACCCTTGCCGAGCTTGGCCGGCGACGTCCCGCGCTCGATTCCGTACATCTGGTGATCCTCTCGTCGACCGTTGCATCGACCTGTACACAGGTGCCCGCTCACGAGTCCCAGTCGATGCCGAAGATGCCCGGCCCGAAATCCAGCGCGACCGCGTGGACGCTGTGGCTGCTGTCCAGCCGGAGGCCGCGGCGGGACGAAGTGCCGTCGGACGCCCGGGAATACTGCCAGCAGCGGGACGGGACGGCCTCCGGGGCGAACCGGACCTCCAGCAGGTACTCGCGGACCGAGCGGCGGAACTCGCGATAGTGCGTGGCACGGCACTGCGGATAGGGCGGGCCGGAGTTGGCCAGCGTGTACTCGATGAGGTGCGTTTCGCCGCGGGCCAGCGGGTGCTCGAACAGCAACTCGGCGACCAGGATGCCGTTTTCTTCGTCGACTTCGACGCGGCCGGTCCGGCAGTTGCGCACCGGGTGCAGGGCGGGTACGGGAGCTTCGTCGCCCTGCGCGTACACGAGCAGCCAGCGGTCCTGGCCGTCCGCGGCGGCCTGGAACACCGCGCGCGAGGTCACCTCGCGCTGGCCGCCGTCCGCGGCGATCTCGCAGCGGTCGTGCAGGCCGACGAGCTTGAGCTGATGGAGCTGGTCGAGCGCGTCCGGCGCGCCGACCCGGTCGAGCAGCGGCTGGAGGACTTCGCGGGTGAAGGTCAGCGGTTCCTCGCCGGCCCGGTCCCGGCGGCTCGCGCCGCGCGGACGCGGCGGCGGCAGCAACCCGAGCAACGCACCGGCCGGCACGTCCAGGATCTCTTCCAGCACCTGCACCGCGGCGAGCGAGCCGGCCCGCTCCGGCTGGCGTTTGCCGGACTGCCAGTAGCTGAGCGCCGTGACGCTCACCGCGGTGCCGCGGGCCCGCAGCCGTGCCTGGATCCGGTCGAGGGAGAGGCCGCTGTCGGCGATCGCCGTGCGCAGCGCGCTCGCGAACACGGTCCGGGCACCCTCCACCGGGTCCGGACCCGTTCCGCCCGCCTGCCGCTGCGCCATGGTTCCGCCGACCGCCCCCGCCCGTAACCGACCGTGCCGAACTCGCCATACAGACCGTAGCAGCCGCCGGAGCAGGCACATTCGGGCGGGACTGGGTCGAACGGACTAGTACTGGCAACTGTGAACCATTGCCCGGACCTGCGCGGGCACGCTTCGATGGCGGAGCAGACGTGCCGGGCTGCCCGGCACGGCCGGACGCTTCGGCTCCCGGCGCACGGCCCGCGCCCCGTGCCCGCCGGTGCCGTGCCCGGAACCGGTGGCCCGGCTTGCCCCCAAGACGCCGGGCCACCGGTCATCCGCCGGTGTCCTCGCAGTGTTCCGCGGCTCTTGTTACCACCCAGTAGAATCCGGGCATGGTCCTCGCCGGAGCGCGGTCTGTTCCTGCGAATGTTCGCGTGAAAGGACACTGAATTGGGTGCGATCTACCTGGTCCGGCACGGTCAGGCCTCGTTCGGCGCGGCGGAGTACGACGCGTTGTCCCCGCTCGGTTTTGAACAGTCCACAGTGGTCGGTGCGGACCTGCGCCGCCGCGGCGTGGAGTTCACCCGGGTCTGCTCCGGCACGCTGGCGCGGCAGCGCGACACCGCGGCGACCGCGAGGAAGGCGCTCGGCTGTGACGCGCCGGTGGTCGAGGACGAACGCTGGAACGAGTACGACCACGTGGACATCTCCGCGCACCACGCCGGCGGCGCGCCGCAGGAGGACTCACGGGCGTACCAGGGCGTGCTGGACGCCGCGCTGACGGCGTGGGTGACGGCAGGGGACGGCGGTCCGTGCGCGGAGACCTGGCCTGCCTTCCGCACCCGTTGCAGTGCGGTGCTGGCGGACCTCGTCGCGTCGCTGGGCAAGGGGGAGCACGCGCTGGTGTTCACCTCCGGTGGGGTCATCAGTGCGCTCGCCGGTACCTTGATGGGCGTGCCCGAGGCCGGGCTGCTGAAGCTCAACCGCGTCACCGTGAACACCGGGATCACCAAGCTGACGTCCGGGCGCGGCGGGGTGAACCTGCTGTCGTTCAACGAGCACGCGCATCTCGAAGGGGAGACGGCGCGGCTGCTCAGCTATCGCTAGGAGGCGTCGGAATTGCGGTTCGGTGAGGTCACGCTCGTCCCGGTGAACGGGCACGCGCCGGAGGACGTGGTGGTCGACGCCGAAGGCCGGGTGTACACCGGCGTGGACGACGGGCGGATCCTGCGGATCTCCCCGGACGGACGGCGGATCGACCTGCTCGGCGACACCGGCGGCCGCCCCCTCGGGCTGGAGCTCTACGGCGAAGACGAGCTGCTGATCTGCGATGCTCGCGCGGGCCTGCTGGCCATGCCGCTGGCCGGTGGCCCGGTCCGGACGCTGGCCACGTCCGCGGCCGGGCTGGACCTGGTCTTTTGCAACAACGCCGCGGTCGCCGCGGACGGCACGGTCTATTTCACCGATTCCTCCCGTCGCTTCGGTATCGACCGCTGGCGCGACGACCTGATCGAGCAGACCGCGGGCGGCAGGCTGCTGCGTCGTACCCCGGACGGCGAGATCACCCTGGTGGCCGACGGCATGCAGTTCGCCAACGGCGTCGCACTCCCGCCGGACGAGTCGTACGTGGCGGTCGCCGAAACCGGCGGCTGCCGGATCGCGCGGGTGTGGCTGACGGGCCCCCGGGCGGGGGAGCGCGACCTGCTGATCGACGGACTGCCTGGCCTGCCGGACAACCTCGCCACGGGCAGCGACGGCCTGATCTGGGTCGCCCTGGCCAGCCCGATGGTCCCGGCGCTGGCCGTCGCCCGGCGGCTGCCGTCGCCGCTACGGGCCGCGATCCGCGCCCTGCCGACTGCCCTGCAGCCGAATCCGCACCCGAGGGCCGGCACCATGGCGCTGACTGCTGACGGCCAGGTCGTCCACCACTTCGACGGCGAGATCCCCGGCTTCCGGGTCCTGGTCGGCGTCCGCGAGCACCACGGCCGAGTCTGGTTCGGCTCCCTCGAAAGCCGGGCCATCGCCTACCTCGACCTCTGAGTGCCAAGGCTGTGAAGGGCCCCTTCACGGACTCTGCGGCCAGAGTGTCGGCAAAGTCGGTGTGGAGGGTCCTGCGCAGCTGCGGAGGGCTGTGAAGGGCCCCTTCACGGACTCTGCGACCAGGGTGTCGGCAAAGTCGGTGTGGAGGGTCCTGCGCAGCTGCGGAGGGCTGTGAAGGGCCCCTTCACGGACCCGAAAACCGGTCGGGCAGCCACGGCTCTGTCTGCTGATCACGGGCCCTCAACCGACTTTGCCGGGACCCTGGACTCTGAGTCTGTGAAGGGCCCCTTCACAGACCCGGGACAGGTCTGGCGCACAGCGCGAGGTGGTCGCGCGTCTCGAGCACCTCCGCTTCGCCTGCTGCCGGGCGCACTCGATCGAGATGGCAGGCGCCGTCGATGACGACGCGGCAGCCACGGCTCACTCTGCTGATCACGGGTCCTCGACCCAACTTTGCCGGAACCCTGGACGCTGAGTCTGGGAAGGACCCCCTCACAGCCTGTGTCCCCGAACGTTACCGGCCGGTCCATTGTGGACGGCGTCCGGCGGACCACGCGGCATAGAACTCCCGATGGTCGCGCGCGGTCATCAGGAGCGCCTGGGTGATCGCCTCCAGCTCGATGGCACCCCCGAGGTCGCTGTCGAGTTCCCGGGTGAGCAAGACCTTGGTGGTCGAGTAGGCCAGCGCCGGACCGTCGGCGAGGCGCCGGGCCAGCGCCGTCGTCTCCGCGGCCAGTTCGGCGTCCGGGACGACCCGCGTGGCCAGGCCGATCGCCTCGGCACGGGTGGCGGGCACCTGCTCGCCCAGCATCAGCAGCTCGGTCGCTCGCCCGAGGCCGACCAGGCGCGGCAGCAGGTACGCCGAACCCATGTCCGCGCCGGCCAGTCCGACCTTCGTGAACAGGAACGCGAACTTCGCCGATTCCGCCAGCAGCCGGAAGTCGCTCGCCAGCGCGAGCACCGAACCGGCACCCGCGGCGACGCCGTTGACCGCGGCGATCACCGGGATCGGGGTCTCCCTCAGCGCCTTCACCACCGCGCCGGTCATCCGGGTGAACTCCAGCAGCTGCGCGGTCTCCATCCGCTGCAGTTCGCCGATGATCTCCTCGACGTCGCCGCCGGAGCAGAAGCCCCGGCCCTGCCCGGAGATGACCAGCACCCGCACATCGCCCCGGTGCGGCAGCTCGCCGATCAGGTCCCGGAGGTCCGCGTAGACGTCGAAGGTCAGCGCGTTCAGCTTCTCCGGGCGGGTGAAGGTCAGCGTCCCGACGCCATCGTCCACAGTGAACTCGAAGTGCCGCCACGCGCCGGTGATCGGGGCGCTGGCACGGAACGGGCTCATCTCTGGATGCCTCCACCGTCGAGAACAAGGGTCTGCCCATTGATCGCGGCCGTCTCGCGGGCGGCGAGAAACGCCACTGCGTAAGCGACTTCGCGGGGTTCGAGCAATCGGCCCAGCGGTGCTGCGGCGGCCAGCGCGGCCTCCGCCTCCGTCTCGTTCCGCCCGGTCCGCGCGCGGATCCGGGCCACCGACTCGGCCGTCATGTCCGTCCGCACAAAGGCCGGGCAGACGGCGTTGGCCGTGACCCCGCTGCCCGCCACCTCCGCCGCGACCGCGCGGGTCAGCCCCACCGCAGCGTGCTTCGACGCCGTGTAGCCTGCGGTGTAACGGAAACCGGCATGCCCCGCGGTCGAGGCGACGGTGACGACGCGCCCGTGATCCCGCTGCCGCATGCCCGGCAGCACCTCGCGTGTGCACAGGAAGGCGCCGGTCGCGTTCACCTCGAACTGGTCGTGCCAATCGTGCACGGTGGTCTTCGCCAGCGGCGCGCTCGACGACACCCCGGCATTGTTGACCAGCACGTCGACCAGCCCGAGTTTCGCGAAGTACGCGTGTACCGCGGCCTCGTCGGTCACGTCGCACTCGGCGCGGCCGGGGGCGTACACGGTGTCTCCGGCGCGGCGGAACCACTCCGCGATCGCCGCGCCGATCCCGCGGGTACCACCGGTGACCACGACGACCCGCGTTGTCCCTCCGGAGAAGAAGCTCACACAAGAAATCTACACCGCAGCGGTCTGTGGTGTATAGAGTTGGGCCGTGCCTGAAGGCCAGGAACCCGCGCGCACGCCACAGCAGCTCGTGATGACGCTGCTCGGCAGCTACGTGCATCCGCGGGAGACCCGGCGGGTGTGGTCCGGCGGACTCGTCGCCCTCCTGCAGGAATTGGGCTTTTCCGACGGCGCGGCCCGGATCGCGCTGACCCGGCTGGTGCGCGGCGGGCTGCTCGCCCGGCACCGCGAGGGCCGCCTGGTGCACTACGCCCTGACCCGCCGCACGGTCGCCCTGCTGGCCGACGGCGACCGGCGCATCTTCGGTCTCGGCCGAGGCGAGCGGGAGGCGGGCACCTGGACCGTGCTGTGGCAGAACATCCCCGAGACCCGGCGTCCCGCCCGTGAACAGCTGGTGCGGCGGCTGCGTTTCCTCGGCTTCGGCCCGGTGCAGGACGGCACCTGGCTGGCCCCGCACGACCGGGAGGCCGAGGTGCTCGAACTGCTCGCCGAGCTGGACGTGACCGGCTATGCCGGGTTGATGCTGGGCACCCCGTCCGCGGGGCTGGACGTGCGCCGGTTCGCCGGCCGCGCCTGGGATCTGGACGGGCTCTCCGCCCGTTACGACGCATTCGTCACCGAGTTCGGCGGCTGCCCGCGGGAGCTGCCCGACGCCGAGGCGTTCGTCGTGCGCACCCGGCTGGTGCACGCCTTCCGGGAGTTCCCGTCCCTCGATCCGGAACTGCCCGCCGAGCTGATCCCGGTACCCGGGCGGCGGGCCGCGGCCGTCGAGCTGTTCCACGACCGCTACCGCACGCTGGCCCCGGCGGCCCAGCGGCACTTCGATCGCGCACTCTCCCCGAAGCAGTGAGGACATCATGACCGGTATCGACGACCCGCGGGCCGCGCTCAGCTACACCTCCTACCTGGCGCTCGACGAGGTGCTCGCCGCGCAGCGCCCGCGTTCGGACGAGCACGACGAGCTGCTGTTCATCGTGATCCACCAGGTGTACGAGCTGTGGTTCAAACAGATCCTGCACGAGGCCGCGTTCCTGCAGGAGCACCTGGCCGCGGGCAGCACCGCGCACTCGATGCGCACCCTGCGCCGGATCCTGACGGTGCTCAAGGTGGTGGTCGCGCAGATCGACGTGCTGGAGACGATGACGCCCAGCCAGTTCACCGGTTTCCGCGCCCGGCTGGACGCCTCCAGCGGCTTCCAGTCCGCGCAGTTCCGGGAGCTGGAGGCGGTGCTCGGCCGCCGGGACGAGCGGGTGTTCGCGCACTATCCCGCCGGGGGAGAGCAGCGCGCCCGCATCTCCGCGGCGATGCGGCGGCCCTCGGTCTTCGACTCGTTCCTGACCTACCTGGCCGGGCACGGTTACCCGGTCCGCACCGGCCGCGACGTCACCGCGCCGCTGCAGCCGTCCGCGGAACTGCAGGAAGTGCTCCTGAAGGTGTACCAGGACGACGGCGGCCCCTCGACGGTCGCGGAATGCCTGGTCGATCTGGACGAAGGGATGCAGGAGTGGCGGTACCGGCACGTCAAGATGGTCGAGCGCACGATCGGGGACAAGACCGGGACGGGCGGCTCGTCGGGGGCGAACTACTTGCGCGCGACGTTGTTCCAGCCGATGTTCCCGGACCTGTGGGCCGTGCGGAGCCGGTTGTGACCACTCTCGACTCGCTGCGCGCCGAGCCGAACGCGCTCGCCCCGCACTACTCGCGCTTCGGCGTGGCCGGGCGGCTGCTGCTGTCCGCGCATTCGCACCAGGCCTGGCCGGACGTTGCGGAGGAAGGGCTGCTCGAAGCGTTCGCGGACGCCGCGCGCGACGTGGACGACAAGTGGGAGCGGGCCTTCGCGAAGGCCGGCGAGCTGCGTGCCGGGTTCCGCGATCTGCTGTCCGATGCGGACGGAGAGTACGCGCTCGGCGCGAACACCCACGAGCTGGTGCTGCGGTTCCTGTCCGCGATCGAGCTGCCGAAGCGGCCCCGGCTGGTTACCACGGACGGGGAGTTCCACACCCTGCGCCGCCAGCTGGCCAGGCTGGCCGAGGAGGGCATCGAGGTCGTCCGGGTCCCCGCGGAACCGGTGGCGACGCTGGCCGGGCGGCTCGCCGAGCAGATCGACGGGCGCACCGCCGCGGTGCTGGTCTCGGCGGTGCTGTTCGAGACCGCGCGGATCGTGCCCGGCTTGGTACACCTGGCCGGCGCCTGCCGTGGCCGCTCGGTGGAGCTGCTCGTCGACGCCTACCACGCGCTCGGGGTGGTCCCATTCCCGGTGCACGACGGCGGATTCACCAACACCTGGATACTCGGCGGCGGCTACAAATACCTGCAGCTGGGCGAGGGCAACTGCTTCCTGCGGCTACCCGCGCACGCGCAGGAGCTGCGCCCGGTGATCACCGGCTGGTACGCGGAATTCGGCGCGCTCGCCGGTGAACCGCGGCCCGGCGAGGTCGTCTACGCCACCGGCGGCGACCGTTTCGCCGGGGCCACCTACGACCCGTCGAGCCATTACCGCGGCGTGCGGGTGCAGCGGTTCTTCGCCGAGCACGGGCTGACCCCGGAATTCCTGCGTGAGGTCTCCCAGCATCAGGTCGGGCTGCTCGCCCGGTGCTTCGACGAACTCCGGCTACCCCAGGACGTGATCACCCGCGACCGGGAGTCGCCGCTGGAAGGGATCGGCGGGTTCCTTTCCCTGCGCAGCGCGCGGGCCGCGCAGCTGTGCGGGGCGCTCGCCGAGCGGGGCGTGCGTACCGACAGCCGCGGGCACCACCTGCGATTCGGTCCCGCGCCGTACTTGTCCGACGCACAGCTGGAAGCGGCGATGTCCACGCTTCGAGACGTTCTCCGGGAGTAACCGGGGCCGCGCTGGATTGTCTTCCGCCGGCTGCGCAGCATCCGCACGGTCTGACCGGCCTGGACCGCCTGAACGGTTCGCTCCGCTCCGGACGATTGGTGCGGGGAACTCCCGGCAGCCCCCGGGGTTCCCCGCACTCGCGTCAGCCGCTCTTGCGGCGGAAGGTGCGCTTGTTCGCGGCAGGGCCGTGTGCCTGCCGGTTGCGTGCCCCGCCGTCCTCGTGCGAGGCCCCGGACCGGCTCTGCGCCTGCTTGCGTTCGAGCGCCTCCCGGAACTTGCGCTTGGTGTCGTCCTCCTCGCCGCTGCGCGACGGTTGCGGTTCACTCATGCTGACCTCCGGAGGGTGACGACGTGGGGACCGGTTCAGCCTGCCATCGACCGGGGAGCTTGGCGAGCCGATTTCCGGCGGATACCACGGAACTCCTGCGGGGCAAGGAAATTCAGCCGATCAGCTATTCCGGCGTGCCCGAACCGGACAGCTTCGCCTTCCGCTCCGAGCTATCCGCGGTGCCCTGGCGCGACGATATCCTGCAGGCGGCCGAGGGCGTTGCCGATGTTCGAACGCCGGGGCGACGGATCCGTATTCAGCGGGATCCTGGCCACCACGATCCTGACGGCACCGCCCAGCACCAACGCGCTGAACAGCACGAGCGCGAGCCGTCCGGTCGCTCCGTCGAAGACCAAGCCACCCGAGCGTCCGTAGAGAAAGCCCGAAACGACCGCCCACGCCACGGCCGTGACCCCCAGCGCGGCAGGAAATCTGGTCATGACGCCGCTGGTGAACACCACGAGAGTCAGCGGGACCACGGCGTACCCGGGATGCTCGGTGGCGCCTGCCAGGTCCGCCACTATCGCGACGGCCGCCACGACTGTGCATCCGATCGGGAACCCGAACCCTCCGGGGAGCCGTCCGTCCATGCGCCCAGTGGACCGCGCGCGGGCATGGGCGCCGCGGGCGCGGACGGCATCCGTACACGCCGCGGCGAGTTCTTGACGGCTTCTTAACCGGCCGCGCGCTCGGTCGCACGCACGATCGCGGCCACGAGCTCCGGCCACAGCGGCTCCGGCAGATCGTGGCCCATCCCGGGCAGGATCACCAGCTCCGCGTCCGCAATGGCGGCCGCGGTCGCCTTGCCGCCGGTCACGTCGATCATCTGGTCCGCGTCGCCGTGCACGACCACCGCGGGCAGCCGGACCTCGCGCAGCCCCTCGGTCCGGTCGGCGGCGGTGAGGATCGCCATCAGCTGCCGCATCGTGCCCGCCGGGTGCACCGCCCGGTCGTAGGCACGGGTCGCCTTGTGCCGCAAGTACTCTTCCGACGCCGGATAACCGGGTGAGCCGGTGGTGCGGTAGTTCGCGATGCTCTGCTCGATGGCCGCCTCGCGGGTGCGCGCGGGTGGCTGGGTCAGCGTGGCGAGCGCGGCCGGGGAGGTCTGGCCGACCGCCGGATCGCCGGTGGTGGACATGATCGAGGTGAGGCTCAGCAGCCGGTCCGGGTGGTCCAGGGCCAGCCGCTGCACGATCATCCCGCCCATCGAGGTGCCGACCACGTGCGCCTTGGCGAACCCGAGCGCGTCGAACAGGCCCACCACGTCGTCGGCGAGGTCGGACAGCGAGTACGGCGCCTCCGCCTGGCGGAGGTCGGCCGGATCGGGCGTGCCGAGCTCGTCGAGCCAGGTGGAGAGCCCGCAGTCGCGATTGTCGAACCGGACCACGTGGAAACCGTGCTCGGCCAGCAGCTCGCAGAACTCGGTCTCCCAGGTGACCATCTGCGCGCCGAGGCCCATCACGAGCACGATCGGCGGGTGCGCCGGGTCGCCGAAGGCTTCGTATTCGAGGTCCAGGCCGTTGGCCTTCGCGCGTGGCATACCCCGATCATGCCGCACCGGGCACCGTCGCGGGACCGGTCACCGCTACGGTACTGGCATGGGGTCATCGTCCTCGCCGTCCGGCCCGCGCCCGGCGATCACCGCCGAGCGAATCGTCGACGCTGCGGTCGAGCTGACCGCCGAGCGCGGCTTGGAGAACTGGACACTGCGCGAGCTCGCCGGTGCGCTCGGCGCCTATCCGGCGGTGCTCTACCACCACGTCGGCGACCGGGACGCGCTGATCTGCGCCGTGCTCGACCGGGTGGTCGCCACCCTGCCCATCCCGGACGAGGGACTGCACTGGCAGGAGTGGTTCGCCCAGCTGCTCGCCGACGTGCGCGTGGTGCTGCACCGGTATCCGGGCACAGCCCGCTGGATGGTGCGCTTCAGCCCGTCGGTCACTGCGGCGACGACCCTGGTGGACCGCGGCATACGGTTGCTGCAGGACGCCGGGTTCGGCGAGGAGAGTTCGCTCATCCTGCACATGCTGACCACGACCGCCTGTCAGTTCGTCGCGACGGAGGACGACCGCAACAGCCCCGCCTTCTCGCAGCGCCTGGACAATGCCGCCGAGTACGCCCGCCACCACGACGACCCGGACCATCCCGGCCTGGCCACCCACGCCAAGATGATGAAGGCCCGGCAGGCCGACCCGGAACTCGCCATGCACTATCAGGCGCAGATGTACGAGTACGCGATCCGCCGCTGCCTGGACGGCCTGGCCGTACGGCTGGCGGAACTGAAGGGCTGAACCGGCGCCACGATCGCGCGGCCGCGGTGCGGCCGGATCCTTGCGACGGGTCGCCGGTGGCCGGACCGGGTGGGTGTGCCGTGCTTTCCGGTGACGGGGGACGGCTCGCCCCGTCGAGGTAGGGGCGGCACCCTGTCTTGCGGAGACCCTGTCAGTTGTGTGGCTACGCCGCGATCGCGGGGTCGTGGAGCGAATTCGCGGGACGCGGTCGGCGTCTTGTGATGACTGACCGTTCACCGGTGGCTGCGCGAAGGCTCGCCCTGACGAGGCAGGGCCCAGGTTTCCGGCAAGGTTGGTCGGGGACCCGGCAGCGGGCGCTGCGGAGGTGTGTGCGACCACCTCGTGGCGTGCGCCGGACCGGTTTCGGGTCTGTGAAGGGGCCCTTCACGGACTCAGAGTCTGTGAAGGGCCCCTTCACAGACCTCCACACCGACTTTGCCGACACCCTGAGGCAGGGCCGATGGGCGAGTAACTTGCCGGAGAGCGGGGCCGCCCGCGCGTCTCCGGAGCGGTCGCGGTGCGCATCGCCCAGTGCCGCCATGTCCGGCCGAATCCTTACGCCGAGCGCCGGCTCACCAGCGGCTGGATCGGGTCGGCCCAAGGCGCTTTCCGATGGCAGCAGAGCCTCACTCCTGCCGAAGCACATCCGCCCGGCTGGGCAACGCCCGCCAGACCGGAGCAGCTGCGGCCCGAACCGCCGGGCCGCAGCGCCCGCCGGGCTTTCCCGAACCGCCCCCTGCCTCGGAGGATTGGCGTAGCGTGGACCGTACCGGGGGTTCGCGCCTCCGGCGGGGCCCCCGGCACTCCCTCCCCCTCGTGGTGCCGGGGGCACTCCCTCAGCCTGGGTGCGGGTCCTGAATCGTCGGGAACACTTCCCGCACCAGCGTCACCAGGGATCGGCTCAGCAGGGTATGCACCTGGGCGCGGGAGAGCGAGCCGAGCACCAGCCACTCCCGGCCGGCCGCCTTCACCATCCCCGCGAACGCGCGCACCGCGGCGTTGAGTTCCTCGCCGTGGTTGCTCTCGCGGGACAGCCCCACCATCGCCAGCACGCGGTCGGCCGAGGCGCGATCGCCCTCGACGAGGATCCGGTCCACCTCCGGATCGCGGCCGATGCCCTCCGGCGCGATCGCGGCCAGCCACATCTTCTCCTGCCCGCAGACCATGTCCAGGAGCAAGTCGATGGCCACCTCCACGCGCAGTTCCAGCGGGCCTTCCGGGATACCCTCCAGCGCCAGCCGCGGCACGGTCAGCGCCCGCCGCAGGATTTCCAGGTACAGCTCGCGTTTCGTGCCGAAATAGTGGTTGATCAGCCCGCGCGCCACGCCCGCCTCGTGTGCGATGTCCGAAGTGGACACGTCGGAGTACGGGCGGGCGCCGAACAGGCGGGCGGCGCAGGCGTAGATCTGCTCCTTGCGCTGATCCGGTTCCAATCTCCGCCATTTCGGCGCCGGCTCGATGCTCATCCGGTCATGGTCTCATGATCGGTTCAGGGCTGGGGATTAATCGTGGGAATGTCGGCCGGGCAGACACGTTCGGAGGGCTACCGCCGGGTACGGCTTGACGGCTTCGCCCCGCGCGTCCGGGAAAGGGGACGCGCACCATCGTGGTGGCTGACCAGCGAAGATCATCGGCCTCGTCCGGCCCGGGAACCGGGAAAACCGCGATTACCGGAGCTTTGCCCCGAAGCGTGGCCCGGCACCAGAAAATCGGGCGGACCACAAAAACCGGGCGAGTGTTGCGCGAATCCGGCGAGCATGGTGCGGCATTGTGCGCCGAAACCGGATCGGCGAAGCAGTTCACCGCCGGGTGGAATTCCCAGCGGATTCCGGCCCCGGTTCGGGGCCGTCGTCCCCGGTGGGCAGCAGCAGGGTGAACGTCGGCGGATCGGGGCGGGTCAGCCGCAGACGGCCGCCCTCCGCCTCGGCGAGGCCGCGGGCCAGGCGGAGGCCGATGCCGTGCCCCGGCGCGGGTTCCGGCTGTTCGAACGGGTCATGCTCGCCCAGATCGGGGCCTTCGTCGGAGACGTCCACGGCGAGCACCTCGCCGGCGTCGCGGGCGAGCACGGTGACCGTGCCGCGGCCGTGGGTGATCGAGTTGTCCAGCAGTACCGCCAGAATCTGCCGGACCGCCGCCGCGGAAGCCCGGACCGGCGGCGGATCCCGCAGCTCCACCCGCAGCGCCCGCCCGCCGGGCAGCGGGGTGGACTGCAGCTCGGCCAGCAACGCGCGCAAATCCAGTACCGCGCGCGTGGCGCGGCGTTCCCGGGACAGCGCGAGCAGATCTTCGACCGTGCGTTCCAACCGGTCGACCGACACGAGGCCGGCGCGCACCGCGGCGTACGGGTCCGTGCCCGGCGTTTCGAGCGCGGCTTCCAGCTGCAGCCGAAGCCCGGCCAGTGGTGTGCGCAGCTGGTGCGAAGCCTCCGCGGAGAACGCCCGTTCGCGTGCCAGCGTTTCGCCGATCCGCTCGGCGGTGGCGTCGAGTGCGGCACCGACCCGGTCGATCTCCTCAATCGAGGATTTCGGGGCTCTGGCAGTGAAATCGCCCTCGCCGAGCCGGCTGGCCGCGGCGGCCAGCTCCTCCAGCGGGCGGGTGAGCCGTCCGGCGAGCCGCCGGGCGACCAGCCGGCCCGCCACCACCGCGGCAGCCGCGCAGCCGGCCATCGCGAGCCAGCTCAGACCGACCTCGCGCGTCAGCTCGGACTGCGGGAGCGCGGTCCGCACCACCCCGGTGAGGTGCGGACCGGCGACCACCGGAACGGCGAGCACGTCGTCCGCGCCGATCTGGCCGTCGACCATGTCGCGACGTGTGTTGACGACCTCGCGCACCACCGCGTCGGCCTCCGCCGGACCCTGCCCGGTGACGAGCTTCCCGGCCGCGTCGTACACGCCGACCTGCGCGCCCGCCGGCAGGTCCTCGCCGGGCAGGCGTGGAATGCGGCCGTTGGCCAGCGCATCGGCCACCACGATTGCCGTACGGTCGGCGGCACGCTCCAGCTCGGATGTCGTGTGCGTCCGGTAGTACCACAGCAGCCCGGCCGCGAGCGGCAGTCCGAACAGGGCCGTCGCCAGCACCGCGACCACCACGGTGATCGTCACGATCCGGCGGCGCACGAATCAGGCCTCCTCTAGGCGGTACCCATGCCCACGCAGCGTCGCGATCCGCGGCACCTCGCCGGGCGTGCCGGCCGCCGCGGCGAGCTTGCGGCGCACCGCCGCGATGTGCACGTCCAGCGTCTTGGTCGAACCGTGCCAGTGCGCGTCCCACACCTCGGCCATCAGCGTGTCCCGGCTGACCGCCACCCCCGGCTGCCCGGCGAGCCGCGCGAGCAGGTCGAACTCCCGCGCCCGCAACGGCACCTCCCGGCCGCCGAGGGCGACCCGCCGCCCGGCGACGTCCACCACGAGCGCGCCGATGGTGAGCACCGGTGCGGACGGCGGCGCCGGGGCACCGCGGCGCAGATGCGCACGCACCCGCGCGAGCAGCTCGGTCAGCCGGATGGGTTTCGTCAGGTAGTCGTCCGCGCCGGATTCGAGCCCGACGACCACGTCCATCTCGTCCGCCCGCGCGGTCAGGATGACCAGCACCGCCGACGGCATCGTGGCGCGCAGCCTGCGGCAGACCTCGATGCCGTCGAGGTCGGGCAGGCCCAGATCGAGCAGGACGAGCTCGACCGGCCCCGCCCGCAGCGCCCCGCGCCCGTCCCGGCACCAGTGCACCTCGTGACCGTGCGTGCGCAGCGCGGATTCGAGCACGGTGCCAATGGCTGGGTCGTCTTCCACCACCAGCACCTTGGCCACGCCCGAAGCGTAACCAACCGCAGTCGCCCCTCGGGCATAGTGGCGGACATGCGCGTTCTGTACCCGGAAATCGAGCCCTATGACCACGGGATGCTGCCGGTCGGTGACGGTAACGCGCTGTATTGGGAGGAATGCGGCAATCCCGATGGCAAGCCGGTGGTGTTCCTGCACGGCGGGCCCGGCGGCGGGACCCTCCCACGGCACCGGCGGCTGTTCGATCCGCGGCGCTACCGGATCGTGCTGTTCGACCAACGCGGCTGTGGGCGCAGCACCCCGCACGGCAGCACGCCGGAGGCCGACCTGGCGGTGAACACCACCTGGCACCTGGTGGCCGACCTGGAACGGCTCCGCGAGGCGCGGGGGATCGAGAAGTGGCAGATGCTCGGTGGCTCGTGGGGCTGCGTGCTCGCGCTGGCGTACGCCGAGATGTATCCGGATCGGGTGAGTGAGCTGGTGCTGCGCGGCGTAGCGACGTTGCGGCGCAAGGAGGTGCAGTGGCTCTACGGTGGCGGCGCGGCCTGCCTGTTCCCGGAGGCCTGGTCGCGGTTCCTGGCCCCGGTGCCCTATGCCAGCCGCGGGGCGGACCTGATCGAGGTCTACCACGAGCTGCTGCACCACCCGGACCCCGACGTGCACCGGCCCGCCGCGCAGGCGTGGAGCCGGTGGGAGGGCGAGACGGTGAAGTTCACCCCGCACGCCGGCGTGGTCGAGGCGTTCGCCGAACCGGAGTTCGCGCTGGCCATCGCCCGGATCGAGAACCACTACTTCCGCCACGGCGGCTGGCTCGCCGAGGACCAGCTGCTGCGCGAGGCGGGCAAGCTGGCGGGCATCCCGTGCGTGCTGGTCCAGGGCCGCTACGACGTGGTCACCCCGCCCACCACCGCCTGGGAGCTGGCCCAGGTCCTGCCCAGCGCGGAACTGTACCTGATCGGCGATGCCGGCCACGCCTTCGACGAGCCCGGCATCCTGCACGAACTGATCGGCACCACCGACCGGTTCGCCCGCGCCTGATCGCCGCGCCGTCCCAGGGCTGTGAAGGGTCCCTTCACGGTCTCAGCGTCCGTGAAGGTGGCCTTCACAGCCTTTCGCCCGGGTGTGATTCGTGCCGCGGGAAGGCGTGGCGGAGCACCGAACCAGGGGCGGGTCGGCTACGAATGAGGGTCATGGCACTGCTGCGCACCCGAGACCGCTGGACCCCGCTCGAAGGGGAGTTGCTCGGCTTCGGCCGGATGCAGGCCTACGGCCGGAGGTTCGCCCGCCACGGCCGCGGTGCCTGGTATCACTTCGCGATCGAGTTCGTGTGGCAGCTGCTCACCCTGGGCACCCGGTTCCGCGTGCGCGGCGCCCGGCACCTGCCGTCCTCCGGTGGCGCGGTGGTGGTCTCGAACCACCTGTCGTTCGCCGATTCGGCCACCCTCACCGCGTTCTGTCTCGGAGCCGGCCGGGTTCCGCGCTACTTGGCCAAAGCGAGCCTGTGGCGGGCGCCGGTGATCGGCTCGGTGATGCGCTCGGGACGGCACATCCCGGTGCACCGCGGCGCGGCCACCGCCGCCGACGCCTACCGCGACGCCGTCGCCGCGGTCCGCGGGGGCGAATGCGTCACGATCTTCCCGGAGGCCACCTTCTCCGCCGATCCGGCCGGCTGGCCGATGAAGGGCAAGACCGGCGCCGCCCGGATCGCGCTCGCCACCGGCGCACCGGTGATCCCGGTCGCGAACTGGGGCACGCACGACCTGCTGCCCGCGGGCGCCTGGTTCCCGCGCATGGCGCCACGGCGCACCGTGCAGCTGCTCGCCGGGCCGCCGGTGGACCTGTCCGATCTGACCGGCCGCGAGCCGACCCGCGCCGTGCTGGCCGAGGCGACCACCCGGATCATGGCCGCGGTTACGGCGCTGCTCGGCGAAATCCGCGGTGAGCAGCCGCCTTCGGCGCCCCGGGAAGCCTGACGGCGCGACCGGTCTGTCCGGGTGCCGAACGCCACTGTCGCTTCTCGGCCGCGGCACCGCGCTGATCGGCTTCGCCGGGTAGCTTCGAGGCTATGAGCGCACACTATGACGTGGTGGTCCTCGGTGCCGGGGTCGGTGGGTACGTGGCGGCGATCCGGGCGTCCCAGCTCGGTTTGAGCGCGGCCGTGGTGGAGGAGAAATACTGGGGCGGGGTATGCCTCAACGTCGGGTGCATTCCCTCGAAGGCGCTGCTGCGCAACGCCGAGCTGGCGCACACCGTGCGGGATGAGGCCGCCACCTACGGCATTTCTTCGGACGGGGAGATCCGTTTCGACTACGCGGCCGCCCACGAGCGCAGCCGCAAGGTCGCCGACGGTCGCGTCAAGGGCGTGCATTTCCTGATGAAGAAGAACAAGATCACCGAATACCAGGGTCACGGCACCTTCGTCGACGACCACACGCTCGACGTTGGCGGCGAGCGGATCACCTTCGGCCACTGCGTGATCGCGACCGGTGCCACCGCGCGGCTGCTGCCCGGGACCCGGCGCAGCGCGCGCGTGGTCACCTACGAGCAGCAGATCATGGAGAGCGAGGTGCCGGGAAGCATCGTGATCGCCGGGGCCGGCGCGATCGGTGTCGAATTCGCTTACGTGCTGCGCAATTACGGCGTGGACGTGACCATTGTGGAATTCCTCGACCGGATGGTCCCGCTGGAGGACGCCGAGGTGTCGGCGGAGCTGGCCAAGCGGTACCGCAAACTCGGCATCGAGGTGCTCACCGGCACCCGCGTCGAGGCGATCGACGATGCCGGGCCCAAGGTCGCCGTCACCGTCTCGAAGGACGGCGCCCAGCAGGTGCTGGAGGCCGACCGCGTCCTGCAGGCCATCGGTTTCCAGCCCAACGTCGCAGGCTACGGCCTGGAGAACACCGGCGTCGCCCTCACCGACCGAGGTGCGATCGCAGTCGACGGCCGGGGCCGCACGAACGTCCCGCACATCTTCGCGATCGGCGACGTGACCGCGAAACTGATGCTCGCCCATGCTTCGGAGTCGATGGGCGTCGTGGCCGCCGAGACTATCGCCGGTACGGAGACCATGGAACTGGACTTCGTGATGATCCCGCGGGCCACCTACTGTCAGCCGCAGATCGCCAGCTTCGGCTGGACCGAGCAGCAGGCCCGTGACCAGGGCTACGACGTGCAGGTGGCGAAGTTCCCCTTCACCGCCAACGGAAAGGCCCACGGCCTCGGCGACGCCGCCGGCTTCGTGAAGATCCTCAGCGACGCGAAATACGGCGAACTGCTCGGCGCGCACCTGATCGGCCCGGACGTGACCGAGCTGCTCCCGGAGCTGACCCTGGCCCAGCAATGGGACTTGACCGTGCACGAGGTGGCGCGCAACGTGCACGCGCACCCGACCCTGGGTGAAGCGGTGAAGGAAGCCGTGCACGGGCTGGCCGGGCATATGATCAACTTCTGAGGGGGAGCCTGCTCTGGCCCGCGGGGTTCGCGGGTCAGAGCAGGGGTTCGGGCCGTCCCGTGCTTCGAAGCCGTACTCGAATCCCGGCCACGTTATCGCCTACGGCGATGGCGAGGTGCGGCAGGAGTTCTCGATCTGTTTTCGGGCGAGTTATGCAGGTGGCACACCACGTAAGAGCGTGGAAAGCAAAGAGGCGGCCTGGGTATCGCGAGATCAGCTGGAAAAGCTGACCATCCAGTCCATCAGGCTGCGGCCGGAGAACGCCCTGTCCGCCGACAAGAAGTCCACTTCAGCTGACCACCGGCACCGAATTTCAGTCCACTATGGACCAACCACTCGCACCGGCCCTTCCGATAGTGACCATACGGGCAAGCATCGACCAGCGTCACCCGCACCACCGCCCCGCTCGGAACCGGATACTCCCGCTGTTCCCCCGGTTTCGCGCCGTGCAAAGCCTGCCCCAGCGGTGAGTCCGGCGAGCAGACCTCAAGATCATCGACCGCCCGAGCGCCGAGCAGCACGACCTCGGTCGCGCCGTCGTCGTAGCCGAGGGTGAGGACCATGCCGGGCTCGGCGATGCCGTCGTCGGGCGGGTCCTGGCCGACGACGGCGTGCTGCAGCAGGCCTTCCAGCTCGCGGATCCGCTTCTGCCGGTGCCGGTCGTGCACCAGCTGATCCGGCTCCCCGTTGGGTGTGCGTTCGCGGTGCAGTTCGGCGAGTTCCGCGACGAGACGGGCGTGGGCTTCCGACGTCAGCCAGTGCGGCGAAGGAGTCAACGTCATGGCAATGCCTTTCGGAGACACATGGCCTTTCGGGGACACATGGTCGTCCGTGGGGGCGGGGATGGCCCGGCCCCCACGGACTTGCGGAAGAGCCTCAGCGAGGCTCGGGCTTGTGCACGAGCGCGCCGGCTTCGGCGGCGAAGCCGCTCGCGGCTTTCATCAGGATGTCCCTTTCGATGCGCAGCAAGGTGTTCTCCGCGCGCAAGAAGATCAGTTCGGCCTGTTCGTCGCCGGTCAGCACCGGCCGGTCGGTGGGCCGCGTCATCGCAGGGGGTCGAACGGGCGCAGGGCCGCGGGCTGCCTGCCGGTGGTGATCTGCTCGGCGAGCAGCTGCCCGGTCACGGCGCCGTGCGTCAGGCCCCACATGCCGTGCCCGCCTGCGACGTACAGCCCGTCCGCGTCCGTCGCGCCGATCACCGGCCGCCCGTCCGCGCTGACCGGGCGAGAGCCGACCCAGGTGTCGGTGCGCTGCGACCAGTCCAGGCCCTTCAGCAGCGGCCGTGCCGAAGCGATGATCGCGTCCACTCGCGCCGGGTAGAGCGGGTCGCCGGGCTTGCGGAACTCCATCGTCCCGGCCACGCGCAGCTTGCCCTGGTACGGCGTACACGCCACCCGGATGCCCGGCAGGTACATCGGGCCGGGTACTGGCTCGTCGGTCGGTACCGCGAAGGAGTACCCACGCCCGGAGCGCACCGGCACCTGTACGCCCCACTTGCCGGCCAGCTCGCCCAGCCACGCGCCTGTGGCGAGTACGACGGCGTTGGCGCTGACAGTCCGCCCGCTCGCGGACTGCACGGTGTACGCGTGCCCGTGCTGGCGAAGCGCAGTGACCTCGAAGCGGTGACGGATAGTCCCGCCGCGGCCGACCACCGCACGGGCCAGGGACTCGACGAACCGCCCGGGATCGACGTACCGCTGGCCGTCGATCCGGATACCGGCCTGGATCCGCTCGGTGACCTGTGGGAAGTGCTCGCGCAGCGCCGGGCCGTCGAACCGGGTCCAGCACACCTTCTGCCCGGCGTCGCCGAGCCGGTCCAGCTCCGCGACGAGCGTCCCGGCCTGCGCGGCGTTCTCGAACAGCGCGGTGATCGGCGCGTCGATGGTCGGCGCGTCCACCCCGTGCTCGGTCAGCACGTCGAATGCTTCGAGGCACTTTTCGTTGAACGGCAGGTTGGCGCGCACCGCCCGGGTCCACGACCTCGGGGTGCAGTTGGCCGCGAACCGGGCGAGGAACTGCCACAACCGCGGGTCCGGGCTCGCCGGGACGTGCAGTGGCGCCTGCCGGTCGAACAGGCTGCGCAACCCATAGCGGAGCACGGCGGGTTCGTTGAGCGGGATCGCGAGCCCAGGGGAGAGCCAGCCGGCGTTGCCCCACGACGAGCCCGCCGCGATGCCCGTACGGTCGACCACGGTCACCCGCACGCCGCGTTCCTGCAGGAACCACGCGGTCGACAGGCCGACGATGCCTGCACCGACCACGATCACCGAGCGTGGTCCGCCGTTCATCTGGTCGTGAGCGCCCATCCGTCTTCCTCCGCCAAGCTGTGCTGCCGTACCGGCGTACCGCCGATGCGGTCAGGATGACCCGGATCCGGCGGGCATGCGTTGTCGGATCCGGCCAATCCGGCGGCCTGGTTTTGTGCGGTTCGGTCAACCCCGCGGGTCGGCGACGGCCAATTCGATGATCATCGCCAGCCGTTTGGCAGGCAGGTCGAGCCGCAACGGGGTCACCGCGGCCATCTTCCGCAACCGGTAACGGACCGTGTTCGGATGCACACCCAGCCGTTCCGCGGCCTCGGTCAGCTCGCCCTGGGTTTCCAGCCACGCGCGCAGCGTCGCGACGTAGCTGGTGGCGTTCGCCGCGTCGTGCCGGGCGAGGTCGGCGATCGGCCCGCGGGCCGGGGCCCGGCCCGCGGCCGCGGCGGCACGCAGCCGCAGGATCAGGATGTCGTCCCAGGACTCGTCGTAGGCGAGGGTCGCGCCCGGCTCCGGGCGAATGTCGTGCAGCGCGAGGCATTCGTCGGATTCCCGGCGGCTGGCCGGCAGTTCCGCGGTCGTGGCGGCCCCGCCGATCCCGGCCGCGACGGTGACCTGCGCGGGCAGCGCGGCCCGGATGCCGTCGAGCCACGCACGGGCGATCGCCACGTCCTCGCCGGGCAGGATGGTGTAGACGGTGTTGCTGAACAGCGTGCTCCGGCCCGGCCGCGACCAGCCGAACCCGGTGGTCGCGCGTTCGAAGGCGAGCAACAGCGCGGCGTGCCGCTCCTGCGCGATGTGTGCTTGGAGCGCGAGCACCCGGAACCGCCCCGGCGGCAGGCCGAGCCTGCTCAGCACCGCCGCCGCGTCCGGGGTGCCTTCCAGCAGCCTGATCACCAGGTCCGACTCGACCTGCCGTTCGAGGTCGGCGCTCGCCCGCGAGCGCAGCAGGTGCAGCCCGACCGTGCGGGAACTGTCGTGCAGGACCGCGCTCCGCACCTCTGACAGCGGGGCCGGGCACTCCGCCCAGATCGAGCCGAGCGTCTGGTGCCCGGCCCGGACCGCGACGACCATCCGCCCGGTCAGCCCGTGCTCGGGCGCGGCCTCGACGAACAGCGGTTCGTCGGACTCGGCGAGGTGCGCGAACACGCCACGCCGCTCGAACAACTCCCGGGCCGGCTCCGGCACCCGCCTGCCCAGGATCGTCTCCAGCCGCACCCGGTCCGCGCCCTGCTGACGGCTGGAATACGCGAGCACGCGGGAAAGCTGGTCCTCGATGGTGACCGCGCTGCCCAGCGCGTCGGCCAGGCTGTCGGCCAGCGCGAACAGGTCGGTCGGGCCACGGCCGGATTCCGTCTCGCGCCCTTCGAGCACCAGTCCGTAGACCACCCCGGCGAGCTGTCCCCACGACACTTCCGGATCCACCAGCAGCACCGCGACCAGGCCGTCCTCGGCCCGCTCCACCGCGTCCGGCCCGGGCGGCGCCGACCCACGCACCAGTACGACCGACGCCCTCGCCGCAGCCGCCCGCTCGACGGCTTCGAGCACCGACTCTGCCCCCACCGCGAGGTAGACGTCGCCCCGCGACCGCCGCGGATCAGCGGGATCGTCCATCACCACGTCGCGCAACGCCACTTCCCGCGAGACCGGGCAGCAGCACAACCACGCGCCGTACCCACCGAGGACGTTGACGAGCCGATCCAGCGTGACCATGCCCAGTTCATACCCGAAGGGGTGCCCGGGTCGCTCCTGGACCGGTTCGCCCCGGGTTCGTCGTTTCCAGCCGGAACGACTTCCGCGATCCGGAATCATTCCGTATCGATCGGGCATCCGCCGATCGGCGATCCCGGGCTTCGGCTCCCCCGGGTGAGCGTCACTCCGCCGAGGAGATCCCGTTGCGGAATCCGGCTCCGGCCGGAAGGCTGGGGCAGCGAGGGAGGCTGCGTCGTGAACGGCCGGAACCCGTGGCAGCGGTTCCCGTCCGGGGCGCCCGGCCGCCGCGGGGATGGCGTTTCGGTTCGCGTTCATCGGATGAATCCGAAGCGATATCACGAGGATCGGTGATTCGACGTGCGCCTCGAAAGCAGAACAGTTCTCGTCCCGCGGGCGCGGTGTTCGGCGGAGATCGAGGACCGGCGGCTGGCGGATTGCGCCCGCACCGGCGACGTGGACGCGTTCGGTGAGCTGGTGCACCGCTACTGCGGGGTGATCTTCTGCCTGATCCGCCGCCGCGTGGGTGATCCCGCCGAAGCCGAGCGCCGGACGATAGAGGTCTTCTGCGCGACCTGGCGCGAGCTGCAGCATCCGGAGCACGCGCAGCGGCGGTTCCTCGGCATGCTCAGCCGCGCGGTGACCGTGAACCTGGCCCAGCAGCGCGCTCAGCCTTGAAGGCTGTGAAGGGGCCCTTCACGGACTCTGAGTCCGTGAAGGGCCCCTTCACAGCGCCACGCTCGGGAGCCGCCGGGTAGGGTCACCGGCGAGCGAGGAGGGTGCCTTGACAGCCGACACCGCAGTCGTCACCGGCGCGGGGTCCGGGCTCGGACGGTGTATCGCCCGCGCTCTGCTCACCGCCGGCTACCGGGTCGCTCTGGCGGGGCGGCGCGCGGACGCGCTCGCCGAGACCGCCGGCGACGAGCCGCACGCGCTGGTGGTGCCCACCGACGTCGCCGACCCGGAATCCGTGGCCGCGCTCTTCACCACGGTCCGCTCCGCCTGGGGACGGCTGGACCTGCTGGTGAACAACGCCGGCATCTCACTCGGCGGCACGGTCGCCGACCTGTCCGTGGCGGACTGGCGCCGCACCGTGGACACCAACCTCACCGGCATGTTCCTGTGCGCGCAACAGGCCGTACGCCTGATGCGCGAGCAGGACCCGTGCGGTGGGCGGATCATCAACAACGGCTCTGTCTCCTCGCACGTCCCGCGCCCGGCCGGCGTCGCCTACACCGCGACCAAGCACGCCGTCACCGGGCTCACCCGCTCGATCTCGCTCGACGGCCGCGCCTGGAATGTCGCATGTGGACAGATCGACATCGGCAACGCGGCCACCGAGATGACCGAGCGGATGGCCGAGGGCGTCCCCCAGCCGGACGGCCGGGTGATCGCGGAGCCGACCTTCGACCCCGGCCACGTCGCGGACGCCGTGCTGTACATGGCCGGGCTCCCGCTGGACGCGAACGTCCAGTTCCTCACCATCACGGCGACCACGATGCGGTTCATCGGCCGGGGCTGACCTGGGGGCGACGCGGGGGGTCACGGTGCCTGGTGCCGCGAAGACACCGTGACCGCGAACGTTTCCGCTGCTGGACGAACCTCCACGAAGGAACCCGCGCTGGAACCGCCATCGAGCAGCGTCCCGCCGCCTCAGGGCGCGAGCAACGGCAGCAGCGGCTTCCGCACCGCAGTCGCCACCCCGTCCGACGCCGCCGCGGCCGCGACCCGCTCGTCCGACGGCGTGCCGTAGGACGTCGTGCGCTGCCGCAGCGGACGGCCGAGCGGCTCGACCATCGCCCGCATGTCACTGATCGTCTTGTACGAACCGTTCGCCGCGCCCGCCATCCGGCTGATCGTCTCCTCCATCAGCGTGCCGCCGATGTCGTTGACGCCGCCCTGCAGCACCGCCCGGCTGCCCTCCTCGCCGAGCTTCACCCAGGAACTCTGGATGTTGTCGATCGTGCCGTGCAGCAGTAGCCGCGCCAGCGCGTGCACAGCGCGGTTCTCCCGCATCGTCGCGCCCGCCCGCGCCAGCCCGGCCAGATAGATCGGTGCGTTCTGGTGAATGAACGGCAGCAGCACGAACTCGCTGAAGCCGCGTTTTCCGTGCCGCTCCAGGCCTTCCCGCTGCAGCCGCGCGAGCAGCTTCAGGTGCCCGACCCAGTGCGCCGGATTGTCCACATGCCCGTACATCATGGTGGACGTGGTCGGCAGCCCGATCTCGTGCGCGGTGGTGACCACTTCGATCCACGCCGAGGTGGGCAGCTTGCCCTTGGTGAGCACCCACCGCACGTCGTCGTCGAGGATCTCCGCCGCGGTGCCCGGCAGCGAGTCCACTCCGGACTCCTTCGCCCGCACCAGCCAGTCGCGAATGGACAGATTCGTCCGCGAGGCGCCGTTCACCACCTCCATCGGGCTGAACGAGTGCAGGTGGATGTCCGGCTGCCGTCGTTTCACCTCGGCCGCCAGGTCGAAGTACGCGGTACCGGGCAGATCCGGGTGGATCCCGCCCTGCATGCAGATCTCGGTCGCGCCCGCGGCCCACGCCTCGTCCACCCGATCGCCGACCTGCTCCAGCGACAGCGTGAACGCGTCCGCGTCGGTGCGCCGCTGCGCGAACGCGCAGAACCGGCAGCCGGTGTAGCAGACGTTGGTGAAGTTGATGTTCCGCGTGACCACGAACGTCACGTCTTCGCCGTTGACCTCGCGACGCAGGTCATCGGCCAGCCCGGTCAACGCTTCCAGCTCCGGGCCGTCGGCGTGCAGCAACGCCAGGGCCGCATCGTCGGACAGCCCGGCCGGGTCCTTTTCCGCGCTGCGCAAGGCATCCCGGATGTCGGTGTCGAACCGCCGCGGGCCGGACTTGATCTTGCCCGCCAGCTCGTTCCAGTCGCCGTAGACCGAATCGAAGTCACCACGCCGGTCGCCGGTCCGGCCGGTGGTGTCGATCTCGGTGTGCAGATCGGTACGGCCGGACTCCTGCCAGCCGCCGTCCGGCTCCTGCCACGGGATACCGACTGGGACAGCGCCTTCGCGGGCCAGCCCGGTCTCCCCGTCGACCAGCGCGGCGACGTGCCGAGTGATCCGCGGATCCAGCCAGGGCTCGCCGCGCCGGATGTACTCCGGGTAGATGGTCAGCCGTTCCTTCAGCGCGTACCCGGCCTTTTCGGTCTGGCGGGCCAGCTCGTCGATCTGCGGCCAGGCCCGCTCCGGGTTCACGTGGTCCGGCGTGAGCGGCGAAACGCCGCCCCAGTCGTCGATGCCCGCGCGGATCATCAGGTCGTACTGGTCGCCGATCAGGTTCGGCGGCGCCTGGATCCGCATCCGCGGCCCGAGGACCAGCCGCGCCACCGCGATGTTCGCGGCCAGCTCGGCCAGATCGGCATCCGGGGTCGCCCGCATCTTCGTGTCCGGTTTGGCCCGGAAGTTCTGCACGATCACTTCCTGGATCCCGCCGTACTCACGGGCGGTCCTGCGGAGGGCGAACAGCGCCTCCGCACGTTCCGCGTGCGTCTCGCCGATGCCGATCAGCACCCCGGTGGTGAACGGCACCGAACTGCGCCCCGCGTCGTCGAGCACGCGCAGCCGGACCTCGGGATCCTTGTCCGGCGAACCGTAATGCGGGCCGCCCTGCTCGCTCCACAGCCGCCGCGCGGTGGTCTCCAGCATCATGCCCATCGACGGCGCGACCGGCTTGAGCCGCTGGAAATCCTGCCAGGACAACACTCCCGGGTTCAGATGCGGCAGCAGACCGGTCTCCTCCAGCACCCGGATGGCCATCGCGCGGACGTAGGAGAGCGTGTCGTCGTAGCCGTGCGCGTCGAGCCATTCGCGGGCGGCCGTCCACCGGTCCTCCGGCCGGTCGCCGAGCGTGAACAGGGCCTCCTTGCAGCCCATCTCCGCTCCTTTGCGAGCGATGTCGAGCACCTCGTCGGGGGAGAGGAACGGGGATTCGAGCCGCCCCGGCACGGTCACGAACGTGCAGTAGCCGCAGCGGTCACGGCACAACCGGGTCAGCGGGATGAACACCTTGCGGCTGTAGGTGATCACGCCCGCACGGCCGGCTTCCTCGAGCCCGGCGTCCCGGACCCGGGAGGCGTGCTCGGACAGGGTCACGAGGTCTTCGCCACGGGCGTGCAGCAGCACCGTCGTTTCGGCGAGGTCGAGCGTTTTCCCGTCCCGCGCACGAGCGAGCGCGCGGCGCATCGCGGAGGCGGTCGGAGCGGTGGAGTCCGGGTCGGGTTCCATTCCCGCCACGCTAGGACTCGCCCGCGGCCACCGGCCAGTGCGTCGCGCGCCCAGCGCTCACCCATCCGAGTCCGGTGATCATTGACGCAGGTCAGCGCACTGTGCCGGTTGCCACGGACCGCGGGCGCCGGTATTACCTAAAGAGTGGCATCGGTGATCGGGAAACGAATCGGCGGCCGGGTCTACTACTACCTGGCCGAGTCCGCGCGGGTGAACGGGAAACCACGCGTGGTCGGCCAGCGCTACCTCGGCACCGCCGAGGACATCGCGACGGCGATGGCCGGCGGCTCGGCCGAAGCGGCCGGCGCGCGGCACCGGACGTTCGGCGATGTCGCAGCGGTATGGGGCACGTTGCAGCGGCTCGAACTGATCCGCCGCGTCGACGAGGCGGCCGGTGCCCAGCGAGCGAAGCCGACGCTCGGGTTCCACCTCGCGCTGGCCGTGCTGCACCGGGCGACCGCCCCGGGCACCGAGCTCGAACAGTGGTGGTCCGGCTGCGTCGCCCAGGATCTGATCCGCCCGCGCCCGCGGAAGGACACGATCACCGCGGCTAGCCATCATCGCGCGCTCCGGCGGCTCACCCAGGAGCGGATCAGCGACGTCGAAGTGGCCGTCGCCGAGGCCGTCCGGGAGCTGCTCGGCGACGACGGCACCGAAGCACTCGCCGTCGACGTGGCGCAGTTCGCCGCCTTCACCGCTGCGGATTGCACGTCGTCGGCTGGCAAGGACGTCCTCGCCGGGCTCGGCCTGGTCATCACCCGAGACGGCGCCATTCCGCTCGCTTCGCGCGTGTACCGGCGCGACTCGGCGCCCACGTTCGGCGCGCTGGCCGGTGAGCTGGGTGGGCGCTACCCGGATGCCGAGGTCACGCTCGTCTTCCACGCCGGGCAGGCCGCGCAGCTGGACCTCGGCGCGCGCAGCGGATTCGTCGGCTCGCTCCCGCTGGCCGACCACCGGGAGCTACGCGCCCGCACCGATTCGGGGTACCGGCCGGTGGACCCGGAGCGGTTCGCCGGCCTCACCGCGCTGGACACCCGCGCGACCGTGGACGGCGTCCGCCGCCGCGTCATCGTCACCCACTCCGCGACGTTGCACGCCGCGCAGCACCGGGCGTTCACCGACGAACTGAGCACCGCGGTACGCGACCTCGATGGCCTCGCCGCGGCACTGGCGGCGGGCACCCACCGCGGCGACCGGACGCAGGTGCACGCCGAAATCTCCCGGATCATCCGGGGCCGCCGGGTGGAACGGGTGCTCGGCATCACGCTGGAGGGCACCCGTCCCGGCGAGATCCGGCTGTCCCACCGGGTCGACGAAGCCGCCGTCGCCCGGCTCGGCGACGAGTTCTTCGGCAAGCAGGTCCTCGCCACGGACCGGGACTGGCCGGTGGCCGAGGTGGTGACGGCCGCCCGCGCACGCACCCACCTCGAATCGACCTTCCGCTGGCTGACCGGCGTCGCCCCGGCCGGCTACGGGCAGTGGACGCCGCACCGGATCGCCGTGCACACCCTGGTCTCGGTGCTCGCCGCCACGGTCACCCACCTGATGCGGCGTGAGGCCGACCGGGCCGGGATGAACCTGTCCGTGGCCGAACTGCTCGACCAGCTGCGCGGTATCGGCGAAACGGTGCTGCGGCACCGCTCGACCGGCGGGCGCCCGCGCGCCCGCCGGATCCTCTCCGACCGCACCCCTCGGCAGCAGGCGCTGTTCGAGCTGTTCGGCCTGGCCCGGTTCGCGCCCCGCTAGCCCTCGCGGTGGATCTGCAGCGCGGAGAAGCTCTGCACGACCGGCATCAGCTCGATCACGTTGATGTTCACGTGCGCCGGCTGGTTCGCCGCCCAGTACACCGACTCCGCGACGTCGTCCGCGGTCAGCGGGGTGGTGCCGGCGTAAAACCGGTCCGCTTTGTCCCGGTCACCGTCGAACCGGACGGTGGAGAACTCGGTCCCGCCGACCATGCCCGGCTCGACATTGGTCACCCGGACGCCGGTGCCGTGCAGGTCACTGCGCAGGTTGAGGCTGAACTGGTGCACGAACGCCTTGGTCGCCCCGTAGACGTTGCCACCCGGGTAGGGGTAAGTCCCGGCGATCGACCCGATGTTGATCACGTGACCGCGCCCGCGCTCGACCATCCCCGGCAGCAGCGCGCGAGTGAGGTGCACGAGCCCGGTCACGTTGGTCTCGATCATCTGGTCCCAGTCCTCGAGCTCGGCCGCCTGCGCCGGCCCCAGCCCCTTGGCCAGCCCCGCGTTGTTGACCAGCACGTCGACGCTCGCCCAGTCCCCGGGCAGCACGTCCACGGCGCGGGCGACCGACTCCCGGTCCCGCACGTCGAGGGTGAGGGGCAACAGGGCGTCCCCCAGTTCCCGGGCCAGCTCCGCGAGCCGCTCGGAGCTACGCGCCGCCGCGACGACCCGGTCTCCTTCGGCCACGAATCGCCGCGCGATCGCCGCCCCGAATCCGGCACTGGCCCCGGTCACGAACACGGTCTTCATCGAATGAGTCACCGCTCTTCCTCCACCGGCCCGGCCACCCGGCCGGACCACCTGCCCAGTCCCCGGCCGCGCCCCGACTTCGGTCCCGGCCGCCGCGGCCCAGGTTAGGCAGTGCCCCGGACACCGGCCCGCCCTGTCCCGCCTTTTCCGACGTTGACCTGCGGTGATGTGGTTAAGGGACCCCCGTGTTTCGGGGGGTTGTGGGGCGTGTAATGTTCTCCAGGTCGCCAGGGAGACCGGGTGGCTGCGGGACACGAACCAAGCTCTCACCTTGAGGGTGATTGAGTGGGTGTTCTGCTTTGAGACTGCTAGGTATGACTGCTTTGGTTGTGGTTGCCCTTGGTGGGGTTGGCTGTGACTGTGGGTGTGTTGCTTGAGAACTCAACAGTGTGCTAGTGAACTAAGCCAGTAGAGCTTTATGTTTGAAACCCCTCGTTGGGGTTTCCTTTGAGATTACATTTAAGTAGTCTGGATTTGACTCGTTCATTGTTGGAGAGTTTGATCCTGGCTCAGGACGAACGCTGGCGGCGTGCTTAACACATGCAAGTCGAACGCTGAAGCATCTTCGGGTGTGGATGAGTGGCGAACGGGTGAGTAACACGTGGGTAATCTGCCCTGTACTTTGGGATAAGCCTGGGAAACTGGGTCTAATACCGGATATGACTCTTGGGGGCATCTTCGAGAGTGGAAAGTTTCGGCGGTACGGGATGAGCCCGCGGCCTATCAGCTTGTTGGTGGGGTGATGGCCTACCAAGGCGACGACGGGTAGCCGGCCTGAGAGGGTGACCGGCCACACTGGGACTGAGACACGGCCCAGACTCCTACGGGAGGCAGCAGTGGGGAATATTGCACAATGGGCGGAAGCCTGATGCAGCGACGCCGCGTGGGGGATGACGGCCTTCGGGTTGTAAACCTCTTTCGCCAGGGACGAAGCGAGAGTGACGGTACCTGGATAAGAAGCACCGGCTAACTACGTGCCAGCAGCCGCGGTAATACGTAGGGTGCGAGCGTTGTCCGGAATTATTGGGCGTAAAGAGCTCGTAGGCGGTTTGTCGCGTCGGCCGTGAAATCTGGAGGCTTAACCTTCAGCGTGCGGTCGATACGGGCAGACTTGAGTTCGGTAGGGGAGACTGGAATTCCTGGTGTAGCGGTGAAATGCGCAGATATCAGGAGGAACACCGGTGGCGAAGGCGGGTCTCTGGGCCGATACTGACGCTGAGGAGCGAAAGCGTGGGGAGCGAACAGGATTAGATACCCTGGTAGTCCACGCTGTAAACGTTGGGCGCTAGGTGTGGGCGACATTCCACGTTGTCCGTGCCGTAGCTAACGCATTAAGCGCCCCGCCTGGGGAGTACGGCCGCAAGGCTAAAACTCAAAGGAATTGACGGGGGCCCGCACAAGCGGCGGAGCATGTGGATTAATTCGATGCAACGCGAAGAACCTTACCTGGGCTTGACATGCGCCAGACAGCTGCAGAGATGTGGTTTCCCTTGTGGTTGGTGTACAGGTGGTGCATGGCTGTCGTCAGCTCGTGTCGTGAGATGTTGGGTTAAGTCCCGCAACGAGCGCAACCCTTATCCTATGTTGCCAGCGCGTCATGGCGGGGACTCGTGGGAGACTGCCGGGGTCAACTCGGAGGAAGGTGGGGATGACGTCAAGTCATCATGCCCCTTATGTCCAGGGCTTCACACATGCTACAATGGCTGGTACAGAGGGTTGCGATATCGTGAGGTGGAGCGAATCCCTTAAAGCCGGTCTCAGTTCGGATCGCAGTCTGCAACTCGACTGCGTGAAGTCGGAGTCGCTAGTAATCGCAGATCAGCAACGCTGCGGTGAATACGTTCCCGGGCCTTGTACACACCGCCCGTCACGTCATGAAAGTCGGTAACACCCGAAGCCCATGGCCCAACCCCGTAAGGGGAGGGAGTGGTCGAAGGTGGGACTGGCGATTGGGACGAAGTCGTAACAAGGTAGCCGTACCGGAAGGTGCGGCTGGATCACCTCCTTTCTAAGGAGCACAACACATCCCAGCCCACGGGTTGGGGGTGGCCTGAGTTTGGAAGCCGACTGTGTTTCTGCTCGGGTTGCTCAAGGAATTGTGGAACTACTGGTTATCGCCGGTCACGGTGAATGTGTTCGATGTCTAGTACTGCAGGGTTTTCTCTGTGTGGAACGGGTTGGGCGTGTTCGGGTGGTGGGTTGTTCACTGTGCACTGTTGGGTTCTGAGGCAACGCACTGTTGTTTCTGGTGTGGTGTTTGAGAACTGTAGAGTGGATGCGAGCATCTTTGTGGTCAAGTTGTTAAGGGCACATGGTGGATGTCTTGGCTTCAGGAGCCGATGAAGGACGTGGGAGGCTGCGATATGCCTCGGGGAGCTGTCAACCGAGCTGTGATCCGAGGATTTCCGAATGGGGAAACCCAGCACCAGTGATGTGGTGTTACCTGCCGGTGAATATATAGCCGGTGTGGAGGGAACGCGGGGAAGTGAAACATCTCAGTACCCGTAGGAAGAGAAAACAACCGTGATTCCGTGAGTAGTGGCGAGCGAAAGCGGAAGAGGCTAAACCGTTTGCATGTCAAGCTGTCAGGCGTTGTGCAGATGGTGTTGTGGGGCCCGCCTTGAAGATTCTGACAGGTCTTCGGGATGACGCATGCGTTAGTGGAACGCCTTGGGATGGGTGACCGGAGTGGGTGAGAGTCCCGTACGCGAAAACGTGTGTTGTTGTTCTTGGTGGTGTTCCCGAGTAGCAGCGAGCTCGTGGAATTTGCTGTGAATCTGCCGGGACCACCCGGTAAGCCTAAATACTTCCTGGAGACCGATAGCGGACGAGTACCGTGAGGGAAAGATGAAAAGTACCCCGGGAGGGGAGTGAAAGAGTACCTGAAACCGTGTGCCTACAAGCCGTCAGAGCCCTGTCGTGGGGTGATGGCGTGCCTTTTGAAGAATGAGCCTGCGAGTTAGTGCTGCGTGGCGAGGTTAACCCGGGTGGGGTAGCCGTAGCGAAAGCGAGTCTGAAGAGGGCGTTCTAGTCGCGTGGTCTAGACCCGAAGCGGAGTGATCTACCCATGGCCAGGCTGAAGCGCGGGTAAGACCGTGTGGAGGGCCGAACCCACTTAGGTTGAAAACTGAGGGGATGAGCTGTGGGTAGGGGTGAAAGGCCAATCAAACTCCGTGATAGCTGGTTCTCCCCGAAATGCATTTAGGTGCAGCGTCGCATGTTTCACCACGGGGGTAGAGCTACTGGATGGTCTAGGGGCCTTACCGGGTTACCGAAATCAACCAAACTCCGAATACCGTGGTGTGAGAGTGTGGCAGTGAGACGGCGGGGGATAAGCTTCGTCGTCGAGAGGGAAACAGCCCAGAACACCAGCTAAGGCCCCTAAGTGTGTGCTCAGTGGGAAAGGATGTGGGATTGCCCAGACAACCAGGAGGTTGGCTTAGAAGCAGCCATCCTTGAAAGAGTGCGTAATAGCTCACTGGTCAAGTGGTCCTGCGCCGACAATGTAGCGGGGCTTAAGCACACCGCCGAAGCTGTGTCACTCACACGATACATCGGCTCGACTCTTCGGGGTTGTGTCTAGTGGTGTGGGTGGGTAGGGGAGCGTCCTGCATCCGGTGAAGCCGCCGTGGAAACGAGTGGTGGAGGGTGTGGGAGTGAGAATGCAGGCATGAGTAGCGAATGCAGAGTGAGAAACTCTGCCGCCGGATGACCAAGGGTTCCTGGGCCAGGCTAATCCGCCCAGGGTAAGTCGGGACCTAAGGCGAGGCCGACAGGCGTAGTCGATGGACAACGGGTTGATATTCCCGTACCCGAGCATGTGCGCCCATGGCGAGGCGGTTGATACTAACCACCTGAAGCCACGCTGGATGCCCTTCGGGGTGGATGGTGTGTGTGGAGCGTGGGATCTGATTCCGTAGTAGTCAAGCGATGGGGTGACGCAGGAAGGTAGCTCCGCCAGTGAGTGGTTGTACTGGTGTAAGCGTGTAGGCCGTCAGGTAGGCAAATCCGCCTGGCAATGGGCTGAGACGTGATGCGTAGCCGTTTGAGGTGAAGTGGGTGATCCTATGCTGTCGAGAAAAGCCTCTAGTGAGTGCATGCACGGCCCGTACCCCAAACCAACACAGGTGGTCAGGTAGAGAATACTGAGGCGATCGGGTGAACTGTGGTTAAGGAACTCGGCAAAATGCCCCCGTAACTTCGGGAGAAGGGGGGCCAGGCACTGTGATACCCCGTGCGGGTGGAGCGGTGTGTGGCCGCAGAGACCAGCGGAAAGCGACTGTTTACTAAAAACACAGGTCCATGCGAAGTCGCAAGACGATGTATATGGACTGACGCCTGCCCGGTGCTGGAACGTTAAGAGGACCGGTTAACTCCTTTTCGGAGGGGTGAAGCTGAGAATTTAAGCGCCAGTAAACGGCGGTGGTAACTATAACCATCCTAAGGTAGCGAAATTCCTTGTCGGGTAAGTTCCGACCTGCACGAATGGCGTAACGACTTTCCGGCTGTCTCGACCACAGGCCCGGCGAAATTGCATTACGAGTAAAGATGCTCGTTACGCGCGGCAGGACGGAAAGACCCCGGGACCTTTACTATAGTTTGGTATTGGTTTTCGGTTCGGCTTGTGTAGGATAGGTGGGAGACTGTGAGGCTGGCACGCTAGTGTTGGTGGAGTCGTTGTTGAAATACCACTCTGGTCGGATTGGGAATCTGAACCTACGCCCATGATCTGGGTGAGGGACAGTGCCTGATGGGTAGTTTAACTGGGGCGGTTGCCTCCTAAAGGGTAACGGAGGCGCCCAAAGGTTCCCTCAGCCTGGTTGGCAATCAGGTGTTGAGTGCAAGTGCACAAGGGGGCTTGACTGTGAGACTGACAGGTCGAGCAGGGACGAAAGTCGGGACTAGTGATCCGGCACCTCCTGGTGGAAGGGGTGTCGCTCAACGGATAAAAGGTACCCCGGGGATAACAGGCTGATCTTGCCCAAGAGTCCATATCGACGGCATGGTTTGGCACCTCGATGTCGGCTCGTCGCATCCTGGGGCCGGAGTAGGTCCCAAGGGTTGGGCTGTTCGCCCATTAAAGCGGCACGCGAGCTGGGTTTAGAACGTCGTGAGACAGTTCGGTCCCTATCCGCCGCGCGCGTAGGATACTTGAGGAAGGCTGTCCCTAGTACGAGAGGACCGGGACGGACGGACCTCTGGTGTGCCAGTTGTCACGCCAGTGGCATGGCTGGTTGGCTATGTTCGGAAGGGATAACCGCTGAAGGCATCTAAGCGGGAAGCCTGTTCCAAGATGAGGTATCCCACCCCCTGTGGGTTAAGGCCCCCAAGAGACGATTGGGTTGATAGGCCAGAAATGGAAGCACAGTAATGTGTTGTCGAGTTGACTGGTACTAATAGGCCGAGGACTTGCCCACGAAGAGGCTACGCATCCACTCTACGGTTCTGAAACACCACACCAGCATCATCACCGTGAGGTGGGTGGTGGGTGTGTGTTGTTTCGGAGTGTTTCGGTGGTTTTAGCGTCAGGGAAACGCCCGGTCCCATTCCGAACCCGGAAGCTAAGCCTGACAGCGCCGATGGTACTGCAACCGAAGGGTTGTGGGAGAGTAGGACACCGCCGAACTCACCATGAACAGGCGAGGCCCCGGTCGAGAACCCCCACAGGTTCTCCCGGGGCCTCCCTGCATGCCCGCACCCCCCTCGGGTCACCGGCCGACCTCCACACACCTCAGACCACCCCCCATCCACTCACCCCGACACCCCCCCTGCGGACCCCCGGCACACAGCAAGCCCGGCACCCCCGCAGGGACGTGCCCACCCAACCACACAACACACGGCCCAAAACCACGCCAGGACGCGCCCGCACCCTCACACCAGCCCAACCCCGGACCAGGCCACCAGCCCGGTCCTTTCTCCTATCCGGGCGAAGAACCCCAGCCCGCACACCACGACCGAGGGCGTGCTCACCGGAGCACAACACCCGGCAAAACACCGCACGACCCGCCCACAACATCACGCCACCGCAACCCAGGACCAGACCACTCCAACCCGGACCTTTCCTCATATACCGAAGGAAGCCCAGCCCGCACACCACGGCGGAGAGAGTGCTCACCGGATCAGGCACCACCCCCAGCCTGCGGCGGCGACACACCTCAGGACCAGGCCACCAGCCTGGTCCTTTCTCATATACGGGCAGAACCCAGCCGCACACGAAGGTTGAGAGCCGAATACTTCGCTTCCCGGGCCATTGCACATCTTCCAGCGTTATAGCGGCTCGGTCAGCAACTCCGCAGGTTCCCGCTCC
Organism: Amycolatopsis sulphurea; assembly: GCF_002564045.1. Taxonomy (NCBI): domain Bacteria; kingdom Bacillati; phylum Actinomycetota; class Actinomycetes; order Pseudonocardiales; family Pseudonocardiaceae; genus Amycolatopsis; species Amycolatopsis sulphurea. The sequence goes on from NZ_PDJK01000002.1 coordinate 4,384,853, forward strand.
CCAGGCCAAGCCGACAGCATGAAGGACTCGCCGGTCACCATTCCGGCGCCATCAAGAGGCGTGCCGAGCTGGTCAGATCTCGGTGCCACGCAGCGGCCACGGCCCGGGCAGGCCGCCGGGCCGCACAGGCGGACCCCATGCCCGGACGTGCCCGATGTCAGGGCCTCCGCCCACCTCGGCAAGAGGTCCCGCCCACCTCAACAGCAGCCGAGACTCCGACGAGCCCGCTCAACTCCACTCAACGAGGCCGTCGCAAAAGATAGGTGTCCATGATCCATCCGTTCCGTTCCCGAGCCTCCGCTCGCAGTTCGCGGATCCGCGTGGCCAGCCCGGCGTCCAGCAAGCCCGACACCAGAATCTCCTCCGGCGTCCCGAGATAGGCCCCCCAGTAGATCCACACTCCCTGATCGGCGAACCGGTCGAAGGTCGTGTGGGCATCGAGCAGCACGAAAACGTCGTCCGCATCCGCAGGCCAGCCTTCGGACAGCCGCCGCCCGGTCGTGAAGTGCACCGCGCGGCCGATCTGGTTCATCGTCGTGCGGTGCCGGGCGGCCAGCGCTGAAACGCTGCTCACCCCGGGCACCACCTCGTAGTCGAACTCCACCGTCTCCCGCGCCAGCACCGCTTCGATCAGCGCGATGGTGCTGTCGTACAACGACGGGTCACCCCACACCAGGAACGCGCCGGTCTCGTCTTCGCCCAGCTCGTCACGAATCAGCCGTTCGTACACGTCCGTGCGGAGCTGGTGCCAGTCCGCGACCGCGACGCGGTAGTCGGCCGGCGTTCGATCCCGGTCCGGGTCCTGCGCGCTCACCACTCGATACCCCGGCCGGGTCACGAACCGGTCCAGGATGTCCTGTCGCAGCCGTACCAGGTCGGCCTTGGCCTCCCCCTTGTCGAGGACGAAGAACACGTCGACCCGGTTGAGCCGATCGATGGCCTGGACAGTCAGGTGTTCCGGGTCGCCGGCGCCGATCCCGATCGCATAGATCCTCCGCATGCTCGCAGTCTGCCCCGCGGGGCGATCGGTCCTGCAGCCGGGCCGGATGGCATACACGTACCCCCAAGGGGTATAAAGGAGCCATCGGACGACGCGACCAGAGGAGGATGCGGCGATGACTGTGGCCACGTACACCGTCGAGGGGATGACCTGTGCGCACTGCGTCGGCGCGGTGAAGGAGGAGGTCGGCGAGCTGACCGGGGTCAACTCGGTCGAGGTGGACCTCGGCGCTGGCGCAGTGAAGGTGACCAGCGAGCAGCCGCTGGCCCGGGACGCGGTCGAAGCCGCGGTCACCGAGGCCGGCTACCGGCTCGTCGCGTAGGGGGCGCGGTATGAACACGACAGCACACGACACTTCACGGACGGTCGAGCTCATCATCGGCGGGATGACGTGTGCTTCGTGCGCCGCCCGCGTCGAACGCAAGCTCAACAAGGTCGACGGCGTGACGGCGAGCGTCAACTACGCCACCGAGAAGGCACACGTCGAATACCCCACCACCGTTTCGGTCGACGACCTGGTGGGTGTCGTCGAGGCCACCGGTTACACCGCGCAGGCCCCCGAATCGCAGGCCGACCAGTCCGAGCGCGAAGAAGACGAGACTCGGCCCCTGCGTGACCGGCTGATCTGCTCCGCCCTGCTGACCCTGCCCGTGATCGTTCTCGCGATGATTCCCGCCGCCCAGTTCGACAACTGGCAGTGGTTGTCACTCACGCTCGCCGCGCCCGTGGTCGTTTGGGGGGCTTGGCCGTTCCACCGCGCCGCCTGGACCAACCTGCGGCACGGCGCGGCGACCATGGACACGCTGATCTCACTGGGGGTAATCGCAGCCACGCTGTGGTCGCTGTACGCACTGTTCTTCGGTATGGCCGGTATGCCCGGGATACGGCACGGTTTCGAGTTCACCGTGACGCCCGGCGACGGCACCGCCAACATCTACCTTGAGGTCGCATCCGGCGTCACCACGTTCATCCTCGCCGGCCGCTACTTCGAAGCCCGTTCCAAGCGACGTTCCGGTGCCGCGCTGCGGGCGCTGCTGGAGCTCGGCGCGAAGGACCTCACAGTGCTTCGCGACAGCCGTGAACAGCGAATCCCAGTGGCTGGCTTGCGGGTCGGCGACGTCTTCGTCGTGCGGCCGGGGGAGAAGATCGCCACCGACGGCGTGGTCACCGAGGGTAGTTCGGCAGTCGATGTCAGCATGATCACCGGCGAGTCGGTCCCGGTCGAGGTCGCCGTGGGTGACGCTGTCACCGGTGCGACGGTCAACGTCGGCGGCCGCGTCCTGGTGCGCGCGACGCGGGTCGGTGCCGACACCCGGCTCGCGCAGATGGCCCGGCTCGTCGAGGAGGCGCAGAGCGGCAAGGCCGCCGTCCAGCGGCTAGCGGATCGGGTCTCCGCCGTGTTCGTGCCGATTGTCCTGGTCCTGGCGCTGGGGACGTTGATCGCGTGGCTCGCGACCGGGGGAGACGCGACGGAAGCGTTCACCGCGGCGGTCGCTGTGCTGATCATCGCCTGCCCCTGCGCGCTCGGGCTCGCCACGCCGACCGCGCTCCTGGTGGGTACCGGTCGCGGCGCCCAGCTCGGGATTCTGATCAAGGGACCGGAGGTGCTCGAGTCCACTCGCCGGGTCGACACGATCGTGCTCGACAAGACCGGCACCGTCACCACCGGGCGGATGAGCCTGTCCGAAGTGCACGTCGCGGACGGCGTCGAGGCAGCGGAAATGCTGCGCTACGCAGGTGCCATCGAACACCCGTCCGAGCACCCGATTGCGAAGGCGATCGCGGACGGTGCCCGGGAACGCCTAGGTGAGCTGCCGACCGCCACGGACTTCCGGAACACGGCGGGCCTCGGCGTCTCCGGCCTCGTGAACGGGACCGCCGTGCTCGCCGGGCGGGCAGCGTTCCTGGCAGACTGGAGCGTCACCATCGACGAACGCCTGGCGCTTGCGAAGACCACTGCCGAGGACGAGGGCGCAACCGCGGTTTTCGTCGCCTGGGACGGCATCGCGCGCGGCGTACTGGTGGTGTCCGACACCATCAAACCGACCTCTGCGCAAGCCGTATCGGAACTGCGTGCCCTCGGTTTGCGCCCGATCCTGCTGACCGGTGACAACGAAGGTGCCGCCCGCGCAGTCGCCGAGGCCGCCGGAATCACCGAGGTCATCGCCGAGGTGCTGCCCGAGGACAAGGTCGCCGCCGTACAGCGCCTGCAACAGGAAGGCCGAACCGTCGCGATGGTCGGCGACGGCGTGAACGACGCCGCCGCCCTGGCCCAGGCCGACCTGGGCCTGTCCATGGGCACCGGCACCGACGCCGCCATCGAAGCCGGCGACCTGATCCTCGTCCGCGGCGACCTGCGCGCCACCGTCGACGCGATCCGCCTCTCCCGCCGCACCCTCGGCACGATCCGGGGCAACCTGTTCTGGGCCTTCGCCTACAACGTCGCCGCCCTGCCCCTGGCCGCTTTCGGCCTGCTGAACCCGATGATCGCCGGCGCCGCGATGGCGATCTCGTCGGTCTTCGTCGTGTCGAACAGCCTTCGCCTGCGTCGCTTCCGGGCTGCCTCGTAGATCCGACGCCCACCAGGGGTGTGCGTGCGCAGCCCGGCCTGTTTGTTCCCGACCTCGCGTTCCAGTCCGATCACCGTGCTGAGCACCAGCGCGAGCAGGACCGGCGGTCGTGACCTGGTCACAAGGTGATTCGCTCGGTTTGACGGGCGGGTCGGCGAGGCCGGGGCCAGGTGTCCGGCAGCTCAGATCGGGGAGCCGTGAGCCGTGGCGTACTTTGCAACTGGACGGTAGGCGGCGTGGTTGATCTGAGTGATCGGACCTCGCCGGGCTTGCCCGGTCGCCATCGAGCAGCCACGGACCCGAGGTCAGACGCGCCGATGCTCAGGAACGGACGAGCCGGGCGATCGCGTCGGACGCCTCCCGGACCTTCAGATCCGCCTCCTCGCCACCTGCTGCCGCGGCCTCGACGACGCACGTCGCCAGGTGTTCGTCGAGCAGCTCCAGGGAGAACGATTGCAGGGCCTTCGTCGCCGCGGAGACCTGGGTCAGGATGTCGATGCAGTATTTGTCCTGCTCGACCATGCGCTGAAGACCGCGGATCTGGCCCTCGATCCGGCGGAGCCGCTTGAGGTAGGCCTCCCGCTCACTGCCGTAACCGGTCATCGCGCGTTGTCCCCTTCGTCAGCTTGCCCTCGACGTCAAGCATACCCTCCTGGTGTATCTGCCGTCGCTGTCAGCCGGTGGGGGTGGCCTTCGTGAGGGCGGACGTGCGGCGTTGACTCGGTACTGGTGCACCGTCCGGATCCAATGCCGCGTTCGCGGTGGCGATGAGTTCGCGGGTGCTGCGCAAGGCGGCGGTCAGCCGCTGCCGGATCGCGGCCAGCTCGGCGACCCGGCTTTCGGCTTCGGTCACGATTCGGCCGGCGTACTCGGTGGCTCCGTTGACGAGACCGTCTGCCTCGGCCCGGGCGGCAGCAGTGCGCTCGGCGATCTCACGGACGGCGTCCGTGCGACGCTCGGTGAGCGTGTGGGTGACCTCTTCGTCCAATCTGCGCCGTTCCTTCGCCGCGGCCTCGTCGGCGGCTGCTCGTTCCTCGGCCGCGTCGTGCATGAATTTCTCGTGCTCGCGCAGTTGACGCTCACGGTCCTGTTCCACCGCTTCGACCAGCGCGCGTTCCTTTTCGGTGAGGCGCACGGCTTCTGCTTCCGCGTCGACGACGATCCGCTCGGCGGTCGCCTCGGCACAACCGATGATCTCCCGGGCTTCCTCCCGGGTCAGCTCGATCATCCGCCGCGACCGTTCCTGCAGAGCGTCCGCTTCGATGGGGGTGCGGCTGATCCGGTCGATCGTCGCGTGCAGCTCACGATTCCGCTCCGCGAGCTCAGCCGCCAGCCGGGCGGCGGCGTCCCGTTCGGCAGCCAGCCGCCGGAACTCGTCCTCGACCCAGGCCACGAATTCCTTGACCTGGCCACGGTGGTAGCCGCGCCACGCCGGATCGAAAGCCGGTCGTACGGGCATCAGGTCCTCGCCACCGCCGGGGGCCATGCGCTCACCTCCCATTTGGATGGTTTCTCCTCGGCTGCTCGCTTTTCCTGCCGCACGGGGAATTTCACCTGCCCCCAGTGTGCCCGAAGGAGGACCACGAGTGGGGAATCGGGGTCGATCAATCTTCGAGCGGGTCCTCCGTGCCGGTCGCAGTGCTGTGCACACCAGGCAATTCCGCGAGTTCCGCGGTGAGATCGGTCAGGTCACCGCGTCCCTGCAGGAGCAGCATGACGGCCGCAATCCGTTGCCCCTCCTCGGAAACCGTTTCACGGTCGACCGCGACGCGATGCACGGCCCACCCCTGGTCGGTGCATGTGGTCAGCACCACGCGCAGCACCCCGTGGCCGTCCGCATAGCTCAGCCGCAGGATCGTTGGCTGCCGCCGGTGCCGGGCCACGAACCGGGAAAGCGGTGGGAAACCCCGAGTGATCACGATGAGCCCCACCGTGGTCGCGACACCGAGCACCGGCAGCCCGGCACCACACGCGACATCGACCGCCGCCGCGAGCCAGACCGTGGCCGCCGTGGTGAGTCCGCGCACCGCGTCGCGGCGCACGAAGATCAGCCCACCGCCGACGAAGCCGATCCCGGACACGATCTGCGCGGCGATCCGCGACGGATCGAGCGCGACGTGTTCCAGTCCGAGCAGATCCGCGAACCCGTATTTCGACACGAGCATGAACACCGCCGATCCGACGCCCACCAGGGTGTGCGTGCGCAGCCCGGCCTGCTTGTTCCCGACCTCGCGTTCCAGTCCGATTACCGTGCTCAGCACCAGCGCGAGCAGGACCGGCGGAAGCAGTGACCACTGTTCGCCGGTGGACCACAACGCGTGCACGGAGAACCTCCTCTGTGGCCACTGTGCCCGGTATGCGGCCTGCCTGCGCGCCCGGCTCAGTCGTCCCGCCTAAGCTCGGCGCATGGCCCGGTACTTCGACGTGCATCCGCAGAACCCACAGCGCCGTGCTCTCGGGCAGGTAGTGGACTTGCTGCGCGAGGACGGCCTGATCGCCTACCCCACGGACTCGTGCTTCGCACTCGGCTGCCGACTCGGTAACCAGCGGGGAATGGAGCGCATCCGCAGCATCCGCAGCTTGGACCACCGGCACCACTTCACACTCGTCTGCCAGGACTTCGCGCAGCTCGGACAGTTCGTGCACATCGACAACGCGGTGTTCCGCGCGATCAAGGCCAGCACTCCCGGCCCGTACACGTTCATCCTCCCCGCGACCAAGGAGGTACCGCGCCGGCTCCTCCACGCCAAGAAGAAGACCGTCGGCGCGCGGATCCCCGACCACCTGGTCACCCAGGCTCTGCTCGCCGAGCTGGGTGAGCCGATCCTGTCGAGCACGCTGCTGCTGCCCGACTCCGGCGAACCCCTCACTCAGGGCTGGGAGATCAAGGAAGAGCTCGATCACGTGCTGGACGCGGTGGTCGACTCAGGCGACTGCGGGGTGGAGCCAACCACGGTGATCGACTATTCCTCCGGCGAGGCCGAGGTCGTCCGCCACGGAGCAGGCGACGCCACCCGGTTCGAATAGCCCACTGCCTGGCTGCCGCACGACCCGGTCGACGCTGCCACGAAGACCTGGCCAGACCGGACGCCGACAGCGTTGCAACGCCCTGGTCACAAGCCGGCTGGATCTCCCGGACGGACTCATGTCATAAGCAGTACCTCCTCTCTGTGCAGATGCACCGTGATCAGCTGTTTAGGGCCGGACTCGCGCGGCTGGGCCGGGAGCGTCGCCGGTCAAGCCCCCTACCGCTGTGCCTGGCCAGGGCTGAGCACGATTCGGGCGGGGCATGATCGGGGGTTGAAGGTGACGATCCCTCACTGACGGAAGACTGGGTTCGTGGCAGCCTTCGCCGCAGGTCAGAACCGGGATTCGGGTGTTCATGGCTGCTCCTTGGAAGGGGTCCACCGACGCGGTTGTACGTCGTATATTTTTTTTATACACTGTTCTCGGAACGGGCGGCAACCGAAAAGGAGAGGTCGTGGGAGAGCAGGAACCGAGTCCGCCGATCTGGCTGCTGCCTGAGCCGCCGGAGCGGAGCTGGGGCCTCGGCCGGATCGATATCGTGAACGCTGCGGTGCGGCTGGCCGACGTCGGCGGCGCTGATGCGCTCACGATGCGCGCGGTGGCGAAAGAGCTCGGCGCTGCCACGCCGATGTCGCTCTACCGCTACGTGTACAACAAGGACGGCCTGGTCGATCTGATGCTCGACCTCGCGAACGCCGAGGTGCCGACCCCGGAAGAACCGGGTGCGGATTGGCGCGGCGAGCTCACCGCGCTGGCGCTCGACATGTGGGCGATGACCAAGCGGCACCCGTGGTTCGCACGGCTGGTGCACCGGCGTCCGCCGGCCGGACCGCACGCGAGCCGACGGACCGAGTTCGTGCTGGCCACCTTCGATCGGCTGGGTCAGGACCTGCTCTCGGCCATGGGGTACACGCGGCTGATCGAGGGCTACGTCACCGGAGAGGCTCTCCAACGGGCCGAGGAACGGGCGATGTGGCAGCGCAACGACTTGGACAGTCCTGGTGAGGTGCAGCAACTCGCGCAATCCTGGTTCGGTGAGATCGCGCGTGACCCGGGCCCGTACCCGTTGCTCGGCCGGGTGCTCGAAAGTTTCTTGACCGCGGAAGCCGAACCCTCGGGCGAGTCACCGGAGGACACGCAGTTCAGGATGGGGCTCGACTGCTTGCTCGACGGTGTGACAGCAAGGCTGGATTAGGTTGGAGTTGGGGACAGTGTGGGGGGTGAACGATATGAAATTGCTGGTGACCGCCGTCCTGGAGCACGCGCCTGCCGGGCGGCTCGCAGGGGTTCGGCGCCTGGTGGCGGGATTCCGGTTGGACACCAAGGCGCGGTCGGTATCCGGTGAGGTGCCGGGTGGACTGCGGGACGGGGTGGTGGCGCCGGCCTGCGGGGAGGTGAACGACGGTATGCCGCGCGAGGTCCCGATCCGCTGGTGTGCGGCGTCGAGGTTGAGCCGAGGGGCCGGCGGTTTCGCACCGATCCCGGATACGGAGGTTGCCGGGCTCAGCAGCAGAGGCCGATCGGTGGTCCTCGTCGGTACTGGACCCGGAATCGACGTCGGCTGATGGACGTCGGGGAGCTGGTTCGTCCGCTCGCGCCGCAGGTGCTCGGCACACTCGTACGCCGATACGGGCAGTTCGAAGCATGCGAGGACGCTGTTCAGGAGGCTTTGCTGGCGGCAGCCGAGCAGTGGCCCGGCGGGGAAGTGCCGGACAATCCGCGGGCCTGGCTGCTGACTGTGTCCACCCGGCGGCTCACCGACCTGTGGCGCAGTGAGAGTGCGCGGCGGCGACGCGAAGAGGTGGTCGCCGTGCAGGACATGGCGCTCACCGCCGCGGTCCCCGGGCCCGGGGACGACCGGCCGGGCGCGCAGGACGACACATTGACCCTGCTGTTTCTCTGCTGCCATCCGGCGGTCACGCCCAGCTCGCAGGTGGCACTGACACTGCGCGCCGTCGGTGGGCTGACCACTGCGGAGATTGCGCGCGCGTTCCTGGTGCCGGAAGCGACCATGACCCGGCGGATCACCCGGGCGAAGGAGAGCATCGCTGCTGCCGGTGCGACCTTCGCAGCGCCATCCGTGCAGGACTGGCCGCATCGGCTTCGGGTGGTGTTGCGCGCCCTCTATTTGATCTTCAACGAGGGGTACACCGCTTCGTCCGGCGAGCAGTTGCATCGGGCAGAGCTGTCCGGGGAGGCGATCCGGCTCGCGCGCGCCGTGCACACGCTGTTACCGGACGACGCCGAGGTGGCCGGGCTGCTGGCGCTTATGTTGCTCACCGACGCCCGCCGCCCGGCTCGGACCGGGCAGGCCGGCGCGTTCGTGCCGCTTGCCGAGCAGGACCGCGACAAGTGGATCGCGCCGCTGATCGAGGAAGGGGTGGAGCTGGTGCGCCGGGCGCTGGAGCGCGGCGCGGTCGGCCCGTATCAGGTGCAGGCGGCCATCGCCGCGCTGCACGATCAAGCCCGAAGTACCGACACCACCGACTGGCCACAGATCCTCGAGCTGTACGGGGTGCTGGAGCAGCTCGCGCCGGGACCGGTGACCACCTTGAACAGGGCGATCGCGGTCGCCATGGTGCACGGCCCTGAGGCTGCTCTGGCTCTGCTCGCCACCTTGGACGGAGACAAGCGGCTCAGCCAAGGCCACCGGTTCGACGCCGTACGCGCGCATCTGCTCGAACTCGCCGGTGATCAGGCAGGCGCCCACGAGCACTACCTTCGCGCAGCGAAACGGACGAGCAGCGTCCCGGAACGGCAGTACCTTCAGTCACAGGCGGCGAAGTGTTTACCCGCGGACTGACCGTCCGCTCGGGCGCACAGGCGGCCGTCCGCGGCGTCAGACCTGGGCGAGCAGCCGGCGTAGCCACGTGGCCAGCGCGGTGGTCTGCTGAATCAGGTAGAAATGCCCGCCGGGGTAGGTCTCCAAGCTGGAGCCACCCGTGGTGTGGCCGGCCCACGCGCGGACGTCGTCGACGGGTGCATGGTCGTCTTCGGTGCCGGTGTGTGCGTGGATGGGGGTGGTGAGCAGACCCTCGTTGTCCGGCTGGTAGGTGCCGATGGCGGTGTAGTCGGCGCGCAAGGCAGGCAGGACCATGCTGCGGAGCTCCGGGTCGCGCAGTACCTGCGGATCGGTGCCGCCGAGTTTGCCGACCTTGGCGAGGAGAGCGTCGTCGTCCAGCAGGTGCGTGGTTTCCTTGACCAGTCGAGAGGGCGCCCGGCGCCCGGAAACGACCAGTGCGTGCGCCGCGATACCGCGGGCTTCCAGGCGTCGCGCTACCTCGTAGCCGACCGTCGCGCCCATGCTGTGCCCGAAGAGCACGATGGGGAGATCCAGCCGCGGCAGAAGAGCTTGGGTGACCTTGTCCGCAAGTTCCGCCACCGAGTACAGCGGCGGTTCGGACAACCGATCCTGCCGCCCCGGGTACTGCACGACCACGACATCGGCCGCCGGTGAAATCTCTTGTGACAGAGAGTGGAAAAAGGATGCGCCACCACCTGCGTGCGGCAGGCAGACCAGGCGCGCTGCAGCATGTTCCACAGGGTGATAACGCCGTAGCCAGCGATCGTCGGTCATGGCACCTCCTTGTGCAGGAGACCTTACCGGCAGCGGTAGCCAGGCGGATTCGGGGCGGTTTGAGGAAAGTCACTGATCGGTGACCAGGCCGGTGCCAGCTTTCGGAGAACGTCATTTCGCCAAAGGTCAGGTCTCGGGTTCCACCGCAGGTGCCTGCCGGTAACGCGAGGTTGGTGACGGTTGCCGATCCGCTGCTGAAGGCCGGGTGCGATCAGGAGGCAGGTGGTGCAGATAGTCGGCAAGTTGCCCAGGACCTTCGGGGCAACAAGAACGCTGGCGGAAAGGTGACTCTGATGGGATTGAACGGGTGCTTAAGTGGTGTCCATTGAACGTCTGGTGAAATTGGCTTCAGCATGGATGGTTCGGGCGTGCTCTGATTCTGGCCATTGTGGACCGTTGGGAGGCTGCAAGGGATGCGGCGGATTATTCGAGACGTGCCTTGTGTCGTGAGCGTCCGGCGTGCGGGTAGGGCTGGGTGCTGGTGGAGGTGAGCAGGTCGTGGATGTGGTGTGGGTCGTTTGTGTCTGTCTGCCAGACCGGCATGTGCGGAGGAGGGAGTCCGCCGTAGATCGTGGCCGGTGTGCTGGTGGGGTTTGCGTGGACATCTGAGGGTTTGGCCGGACGGGGGGTGGTCCTCGTCCGTTCCAGGATTGCGTCGGCGAAGGGTCACCTGTGGTGTCCTTTTCGGACGGTTGAGTGTCGGCTTGCCGATCCGCCCGGCCGTGTCGGGCGCCGCCACTGCAGCGGGGCGTCCGGGTTCAGCGTGGCAGCCGGATGCAGCGCCGAGCGGCGGGTGTCGGGTGTCGGGTGTCGGAGGGCGTGTCGCCGCCGGTTCTCGGGGTGAAGTTCGGTTGTGATTCCGTCGTGGCCGCTGCTTCGTCGGGATGGAAGATCTCGAACGGGGTGCTGAGGTCGGGTGGGGCGGAGCTGTCGAGTAAGTCGCGAGGTGGACGTACCTGGTGGCCTCCAGCGGTGAGTCTCTTCCTGAATACTGCCGATGCCAGGCGCTGCCGGTTACCGGGCCGCCCGGATCGGGCTAGCCCGGGGAACCGGCCGTCGCCGTGGGCGGGCTTCCTTCGGCCGGTCCGGCGAGGGGAGGGCATCGGCCCGGTTCGGTGGAATAGTTACGGTGTGAAGTGGGTTGCTCACGGACATGACGGAAAATGCTGTTGAACTCAGCCCCACTGGCTGGGTACAGGACCAGACGAAGAAGATCCTCGAAACCGGCACGACCGAGGGTCTGACCGTGCAGGGTTCTCCGATCGTTTTGCTGACCTTGAAGGGTGCAAAGTCGGGAAAGCTCCGCTACACCCCGGTGATGCGCGTGGAGCATGAGGGCAGCTATGCGGTGGTCGCTTCCCGGGGAGGGGCCGATACTCACCCGATCTGGTACTACAACCTCAGGGCTCACCCGGAGGTTGTGCTTCAGGACGGGACCGTCACCAAGACCTATGTCGCTCGCGAAGTCGAGGGCGACGAGCGTGCGGGATGGTGGGGCCACGCGGTCGCTGCCTTCCCGCGGTACGCCGAGTACGAGGCGAAGACCGATCGTCTGATCCCGGTGTTCGTGCTCGAGCCGAAGGGCTGACCGCTTTCCTCTCTCGGGGTCGTCAGGCATGTCGACGACCCCGGCAGTGCCTTGTGTGTACCGGATCGGTTCTCCCCGCTGGTAATCGGCTATCGAAACCTTGTTCGGGGCAACGGAAGTCGCCATCTCTTTGGTTCTGATGGGTTCATGCTGCGTGGTCCAGCCGAGATCCGGATGAATCGTTCGAGCTGCCGAAGTCGAGCGGAGCTGTATCGGTGCCTGCCGGGCTCGTGCACGGAGCAGAGCAGTCTCGGTTCTGGGCCGGAGATCGCCGCCGGCCGGACGTTCCGCGCGCCGCGCCGGCGCGGCGATGGGTGGATGGTGAGCGAAGTGCTGCAGCTTCAGGATGCGGCGGCGCACGAGGCCGGCTCGCCGAGCTTCGTCGAAGAAGGCGGCGCGCATGGCGTGGTTCGGCGCGCGGCGGCCGGGCGGTGGGTGCAGATTCATAGGGAGTTCCTTTGGCTGGTGGCGACGGACTGTGCCGACTGGATGCGGTGCCGTTGTGGGCTTTCCGGCCTGAGGTAACGGGTGTGTCTCAAGTGGAGATCAGTCCGGCGGCTCTGGTGGCGCCGTGCCGTTCGGTTGTGCTGCGGGCCGGGGTCCGACCGTCTGCAGGCGGTGTCCACTGTGGGCGCACGGAAGAATGATCTTCGGGGCCACGGTCGGGTTTCGAAGCGGAAACCGTTCGGGTGAACGGATCGTGATCGATGCGCTCGCTCCGCGGAGTTTCCGCTGGTGGTCGCGTCGGGCTCGCCGCGACTCGCCGAGTGCCCCGGGCCGGTCCGTTTATGGTCCATATGTGGCCGGGGGGCTCGGCGGCCGTCGCCGGGCCTGGTCGAAAGGTGCTTCGACCAGGCCCGTTGTGCCCCCGGCAGGACACGCAAAACATGGGCAACATCATCGCCCGATGCCGGTTGCGGCGGGACCTGCACCTCGGCGCCAGTGTTTGCGCTGCTCAGGGCGATGATGGCGGCTGCTTGTTCCACGGCTGGCACCGTTTCACCGCGTAGGGTGGCGCGGATGGTGACGTTGCGCGTGGTGTGGTCGTAGTAGACCTTCATGCCGCAGGCTTCGTACAGACCGCGCTGCAGCGGGTCGGGTGCGTCGGCCAGGTCGAGCGACAGTTGGGGCAGCATGTCGAGCAGTTCGGGCTGTTGAGGTTGTTCCCGTTCGGCCACGATTCGGAGTTCGTCTAGCTCGGCCAGCTTGGTCCGTCGCTGGTTCTCCAGGTCTGCGAAGCGGGTGCGGAGTCGTTCGGCCCACGCGCGTCCGGCCTCGTCGTTGTCGTCGAGGGTCTTTGCTTCTCGCTCGTCCATGAGGTTGTCCTGGCGGCGGCCGAGCTCGGCGATGGCCTTCTCGATCGCCGCGATCCGCTTCTTGTGGTCCTGGCGTTCATGGATGCCTTGACTCGCCATCTGGTGCCGCAGAAGCACGGTGCGGTCTTGGCCGAGGACCCGCTGGGCGAAGAAGGTCTGCACGCAGTCGAGTAGCCGGTCTTCACGTACGTACACGGAGCGGGGGTGGTCGGCGTAGTCCTGTGGGTTGCCGACGCGGTCCAGCTGGGGTTGGCAGGTGTAGTAGGCCAGCTCCCGGCGGGTCTTGCCGAACATGCGCTTGTCACAGGAGGTGTGGTGGACGTAGTGCCGCAGGACGTACGTGCGTCGGGTGGCCGGGTGCCGGTTCGGTCCGGCCATCCGGGAGCCCTGCCGACCGGTGGCGATCTCCTGGACTTCCTTCCACATCTCCAGGGTGACCAGCGGCTCGTGGGTGGGCTCGGGTGACCAGATCCACTTGTCGGGCGGGTTGAGCTTCCCGCCCTTCTTGCTCGCACGCCGGTTCCAGACCATGTAGCCGGTGTACTTCGGGTTGCAGAGGATCTCGCGGACCGAGGAGACCGTCCAGCAGTTGCGCGCCCGCTCGCGTCGATTGGGCTGGGGTGGCAGGTAGCGGTCGAGATCGAGGTTGAGGCGTTCGGCGATCACCTTGTAGGCGAGCTTCTCGTCGTGTCGCCAGAGGAAGATCTGCGTCGCCGTCGACCCGCGTTCGGAGTCCACCAGCAGCCGCGACTTGGTCTTGCCCTCTTCTCGCTTGGCGGCGACGGGGTGTTCTACCTTCTGGAGGGTGTAGCCGTAGAGGGCCTTGCCGATGTTCCAGCCCTGCTTGGTGTGTTCGCGAAAGCCTTCCCAGGATTGCTCGAGGGTGTGGCGGAGGAACCACTCGCCGACGCCCTGCTTCATCCGGCGGACCAGGATCTGGGTCGCGCGCTTCTCGGTGATGGAGATCGGGCCTTCGTCGGCGGCGAACAGCGGGACGCCGACTTTCTCCAGGGTGTGTTCGAGCTGGGTGGACTGGTGGGTCCATCGGGCGGCGCGTTCGATCTCCTCGACCACGACGGCTTCGAACCGGCGGCCGGGGTGTTGGGCTTCGGCGAGCAGGTCGGCCAAGCCGCCGTCGCGGGGGATCGGGATGTTGAACGCCTCGTGGGCGTTGCCCAGACCGCGCTGGTCGAGATCCTTGCGGGAGGACTCCACGTCGTAGAAGAACGCGACGATGACGAACCCCGGCGGCAGGACTTTGCGGCAGTTGTCGAGCTGCCGGGGCAGCGACAGCGTCGGGTCTTGAAGGTCACGGGTCGAGGTGCGCAGGAACACCGCGACCGGGACTTCGCTGACCCCGCCGCCGAGCCCGACCAATGCGGTCATGTCCTCTTCGGCTGGCTGCGGGCGGCGCAGGGCCAGTGGCGCGGAGTCGGAGTGGAGGGCGCTCATGCCGCTCGTCCTTCCTTGCCCGCCCAGCCGCTGCCGCCCTGGTCCGAGGTGTTCGGAGTGTCGCGATGTGTGAGCCAGTTCAGCAACGCGGAGACGGCGGTTGCCTGCGCGGCGGCCACTCGCTCGCCTTCCTCGCCGTTGACGTAGCGGATGTCGAAGGTGACGGTGAGCCCGTCGCAGACCGCGTCGACACCCGGCGGCAGCGGCACCTGCTGGCGAGTTCTCGGCGCGGAAGCCGACTTACGCCTCGTCGACGGTGAGCTGCTGGTTGACTCGGGCCGGCGGCGAGACGGCGGCCGACGCTGGGACTGATCTTCGGGCGCGCCCGGTGGCCGGGACGAGGCCCGGCCACGCCGCACGGGCTGCGTGGCGACGTGGTTTTCCGGCACCGTGGTCACGAAGGTCCTCCTGAAAGTCATCGCTGATCGACATGGTTGGGTCCACGACACCTCTGTCCACATCGAGCAGGCAAGCACCTTCGACGACCTACTTTCCCTGCGGCACAAGACATTTCATGCCGGCCGGAGACAGCGTGCGCACTGTCGCGAACGACTCGTGCTGCACGGCTGTGGCAGGGCGGTCGTCGAAGGGACAGAACTACTGCCGGGCGCTACTCGTGCACGGGCGCTGCCGGGCGGGACCCCCGTTCCGGACGTGTCATCCGTGCTGCCGCCGAACCGTCGGCAGTACGGGCCACAGCGGGCGCAGTGACCCCGGTCGCCCCGCGCCCCGCCTGCGCGAACCGCCGCGCCGCGGCGACGAGCGAGCGTCCCGGCGCCTTCGGGACTGGGCTGGCCAGCCCGCAACCACCGCGGGCTCAGCCTGCGGAATGGGGTAGCCCTCCCGCCGGAGTTCATCGTTGACTTCCCTCTGCAGTGCGGTGATGGCTTCGATCGTCAATCCGTCCGGGTAGTGGTTCGTGGCCATCACGCGGCCCTCCGGTGATCGGGCGACAGCGCATTCGCGGAGTCGCCTGCCTCGGCCGAGGTAGGGACACCCCACGAGCGATGATCGGCAGCGGCGAACTCTTCGACGGTCACCAGCGGTGGGTGCACCCACACCTCCGACCAGACCCAGTCAGCTCGCGGAGTCGGCTTTCCGTGGTGGGTGCGTCCCCAGACCTGGCGGCCGAGGTACTTCGGGTTGCGCAGGATTGCCCGCACAATCGCGACCGTCCACACGCCGGGCTTGCCCGTCTCGGCGTCCAGCGGCGCGGGGTAGCGCGACGCGGCGAGTCGGCGGCGGATCTCCGTGGTGGACAAGCGATCCTCGCCCCTCCACACAAATATCATCCGCACCGTGGACGCTTCGACCGGCTCGATCAGTAGCCGGGTGCGCCAGCGCGGTCGTCGACCCGCTGGAGTGACCTGGACTCGCCGTGCGCGATAGCCGTAGGGGACGTCTCCGGTGTTGAAACCGGCGCGCACCAATTCCTCGGACACGGTGCGGGCCGCAGCGAGGTTCGCGGCGTGGTAGTCGCGCAAGACGTGCTGTCGCACGCGCCACGAGGGCGTAGCCTCACCGGTGTCCGGGTCCGTTGCCGAACCGAACAGCCTGGCACCCATCGCGGTGAGGCGCTGCCCGAAGGTCTGGCGGCCGGCGGTCGCAGCCCAACGCGGAATACGGTCGCCGGACTCATCCCGCGCGGTGTTGTTCGAAGGCATGGCGGATCTCCCATTCCGTGAAGGACTACGAGGCGCGCGAGTTCTGCGCGCGGGCGGCCGACCGGCCTCCGGCCTGGCGCGGGCGAAGCGAGCCAGGCCGGGTGCGTCCGGTCCTCGGGCCGCGTGCTCGCGGTCCCTTGTCCCCGCGTGGATGTCTGCCTCGCGGTCGCGCTGGTGGTGCCGCGCTTCCACGGGCGAGCGCCGTAGCCCAGTCATGCCGCACGTTCCTCGGTGGCAGGGGCGCCGGAGCGGCACGACCACGGCGAGCAGCCGTCGGGATCGTCCTCCTCCACCGCCCTGGTGGAGACAAGCCGCAGGTGCCGCTTTCCCAGAGTGGGCGGGTCGAGGTCGACTTCGTCGAGCGGTTGGCAAGACCGGTGCAGGAAGTACTGCCCGCGCAACTCCTGGCCTTGCTTGGTGGCGTGCGGGTAACCGTCGCGGATGGCGTGATCGAACTCGACCGCCTCGGCCCAGCCGTCCGGATCGTTGTCGCGCAGCCAGCGCCAGCCCGCGTTGCCGTGGAACGGGCACCCGACGCAGGCGCTTTTCACCGTCTCACCGAACCCGCGCTCGGCGAGATAGTCGGCGCACCGCGTTGCGGTCCCAGCCGAGGTCGATCAGGGGGAACACGTTGCGCAGGTACTTGACGCCGGAATCCTTGGCGCGGGTGAACTCGTCGGTGCTGATGCCGATGGCCTGCTCGACGTACACCCCGCGCGGAACCCGTCGCGGGTGCGGGTAGCCGAGCAGTTGGCGCGCGGCCTTCTTCAGTGGCGAAATTTTGTACTCGCTAGTACATTGCCTGCGCGCCAAGCCCCGGCTGCCGTCGGGGTTGAGGACGTGCAGTGGCATTGATACGAACCGGTGGGCCGGATCGAGCGCGTCGTCGCGGATGTTGCCCGCCGACACCGTGCGCACCGGAATGCCGAACTTCACTGCGTGCGCACGGAGCCGGGCGAGGTTCTCGTACACCGCGCGTGGTTCCCAGCCGGTGTCGGCGAACAGCGCGACATCGCAGCGCGGGATCACACCCTCGCAGGCCAGCAGCAGGACGGCGCTGCTCTGGACTCCGGCGCCGAGCGAGAGGCATCGCAAGACCGGGCCGGCGTCGTCAGCGGAGGCTGGATTGGTCATGCCGCGTTTGCCTCCTCCACGTATCCGGCGTGCTCGGTGGAACTGGCCCCGAGGAGCACGGCGAGGTCGGCGAGCAGCAAGCCGACGGCGTACGTGGCCTGCTGGGGGACGACGCCGTTGCCCAGCGCTCGAAGTTGCGCGGTGCGCGGCAGCGGGAGTCCTGTCACCCAGCCCGGCTCAAGCCCTTGGAGCCATTCGACGAAGGCGGGGGCCAGGACGGGACGGCCATGGACGCCCGGTTGTGTGGGGAACGGTGCTGGTCGCCCGAGCACCTGCTCCCAGCGCCGTATGGCCGGCGCGTAGTTGCCCCAGTCGCCCTCGCGGTGCGCTGCTGGTGATGAGTCGAGATTCGTGTCTGCGATGGCTACGAGATGCCGCCGTCCGCTTTCGGGGCGAGCAGGCGCATCACCGCTGAGGGCAGCATCAGGTCGCCCTTCGACCCTCGTTGCGCCGGGCAGCCTTTCGTCCCGTCGGTCGCCCGAGGCGTCGGCAGGAACGCTTCGGGGTCGGCCAGTGGGAGCACCTGCTGTGACATCGGCGTCCGGAACCCGGCCCTCGCCCGACGCTCGGCCGTGCCGGTGTCCGACGCCCTCGGCGTCGGTAGCAGCCGCGCTTCGTCGGGCAGCGATGGCCCACCACTCTGCGTCCTGGGGGTGCAGTTCTTCGAGTCCGAGGCGGTCGGTGTCGGCAGCAACCGCAACCGGTCCAACAGCGACGGGCCGCCCTGTCGGCTGGCCGCCGAGACGCCGTTGGAGGAACCGTCGTGCGCGGTCGGCGTCGGCAGCATCTCCGCCTCCGCGCTCGGCAGCGCCGGCACGGGGCCAAGCGCACAGGAACACCCGCTCGCGGCGGTGTGCCGCGCCGATGTCGGCGGCGCGGACGCTACGCCAGAGCGCGTCGTACCCTGCTTCGGCCAAGTCGCCGAGTACACGGTGGAGACCTCCGCCTTTCCAGCGAAGC
Organism: Amycolatopsis sulphurea; assembly: GCF_002564045.1. Classification (NCBI taxonomy): domain Bacteria; kingdom Bacillati; phylum Actinomycetota; class Actinomycetes; order Pseudonocardiales; family Pseudonocardiaceae; genus Amycolatopsis; species Amycolatopsis sulphurea. The sequence goes on from NZ_PDJK01000002.1 coordinate 4,403,141, forward strand.
GCGGCGACGTTCTCCACGACGAGCAGCGCGGGTCGTAGTAGGCGAACGCCTGCCACGATGTCGGTCCACAGGCCACTGCGCGCTCCGTTCTCGATGCCCGCGCGCCGCCCGGCGGCGGAGATGTCTTGGCAGGGGAACCCGGCGGTGAGCACGTCGACCGGCTCCACCGCGGCCCAGTCAATGGCGCGTACATCGCCGAGGTTGGGCACGCCCGGCAGCCGGGCGGCGAGGATCTGGGCGATGTGCGGGTCCGGGTCGGCGACCCAGGCGATGCGTCCGCCACCGAGCGCGGCGAGCACACCGAGATCCAGTCCGAGGTAGCCGGTGCACACCGACCCGACGACCGGCCCGTGGCTCGCGACGGCCGACACGTTCTGCGTCGCGTCGTCCTGCATGGTCGGCGACGTGGCCGCCCGCACCGCCCCCGCCGCCGTCGTGGTGACGGCGACGAGGGCGGGGACGGAGTCGCGCCCGGACCGAGCTCGGGTGCGGCGTGGCCGGGTGGTCATGCCGCCCAGCTCTTCGACACACCTGACTCGCACCTCGGGTTCTCGGTGTGTCGCGCCTCGGACGGTGAGGAACCGTCGCGAATTCTGACGGTCCGTCGAGATTCCTGAACCCGCCGAGCGGCGCAGCGCCGTGCGGAAAATCAGCACATCCTCGTGGCTGATGAGGTGCAGCGGCAGCCCGGCTTCGCGCTGCTTGCGGATGAAGTCGCGCTGGAAGAAGCTGCCGCGCGCGACGAGGTCGTGCTCGGCGGCGCGCGCCAGCAGCGCGACGGACCGCTCCACCGGGATCAGGCCGGCGTGCAGGCCGCAGGCGAGGATCTGCGAGGGCAGGTCGATCAGTTCGGCGTGTTCTCGCCAGGGGCGGATGGTGATGGCGATGTGCCCGCCCGGCCGCAGGTAGGTGGTGAGCCCGGCGAGGATACGGGTGAATCCGGCCAGCAGCCGGTGGTGCCCGATGTTGGCGAGGTTCCCGCGGTCGAGCGTGTTGCCGTAGCGGTGGTGGTACTTCTGCACCCCCGCGCCCGGCGTGACCGACACCTGCCCGTGGGTGGACGGTCCGTACGGAGGTGAGGTGACTACGAGCGCGGCTTGCCCGACGTACTCCGGCGGCAGCAGCGACGCGATCTGGCGGGCGTCCCCGTGGAACACCCGGCCCTCGTGTTCTACGCCGAGGTCGTGCGCGAGGGCGAGGTTGGCGCGGGCGACGTCGACCCAGTGCGGTTCGTACTCGATGCCGACCGCGCGCCGGCCAGCGTGCAGTGCTTCGACGAGGGTGGTGCCGATCCCGCACATCGGGTCGAGCACCAGGTCGCCCGGCTCGGTGTAGTGGGCGATCGCGTGCGCGGCCACGGCCGGGAGCATCTTCGCGGGGTGCGCGGTCGACTCGGGCGTGTAGCGGCCCTTGCGCTGCGCGGCCGGGGAGGTCTGCGCGGTCGTCCACACCGACACCGCCACGTCTCCCGCCGAGTCGTCGGCGACCCGCTCGGGCGGCGCACCTGTAGTGCCGTCGAGGTCGTCGATGAGCGCGCGCGGGACGCGCTGGGTCGGCCCGTCCACCGGGCTCTCCGCACCGGCCGGGACCGGGTTGGTGCGGGTGTCGGACAAGGCGCGCGGGAAGCGGTCGTCGGCCACAGTCGTGCCTTCCTGGCGGTGGTCTCCGGGCTGGGTGTGGTTCGGCACGTGGGCGCTGTTCATCGGATGACTCCGCTCTCGAGCGCCGCGTCGGCCGGGCTGCGGCGAGGCGGCTCGTAGTCGTGCGGCTGGGCGAAGACGAGGACGTCGGAGTGGATGCGCCGATGCGGCTCGGGCAGCCCGCGCACGGCCGCGCGGTGTCGAGCGCGTGCGTCGTTCTCGGCCGCCGGGCTGTTGGGTGCGGTGAGGGATTCGGTGGCGAACCGGCCGCCGCGCACCGGCGCGTGCAGGGCCACGATGTGCTGGAGGTAGAGCAGGTCGGCGTTCTGCGCCGAGGCCACGACCGCGCCGGTCGGGTCGATCAGCTCACCGGCGGGCCAGTCACAGTGGGTGAGCACGACGAGGATGCCGCCGACCCGCAGCAGTCGTGCCGCGACCAGCGCCACGAGGTCGCTGGATTGGTCGCCGCCGTGCTCGGGGCGCAGGTTCGTGATGATCAGGTCGGTGTCGGCCGGCGCGTCCTCGGCGCCGTCGAAGACCTCGTCGCCGAGGTCCGATCGTGCCGAGGGGAAGGCGGTCACGGCCGAGCGATCGGAGTCGCCGACAAGGTCGGCCCAGAACGGTCGTGCACCCGGACCGGTGGCGGTCGGGTCCGCCGCGACGCGCACTACGCGGCCGGTCCGGTTGAGTCCCTCGACGGTGGCGAGCGCGTCGGCCAGCGCGTGGTCCGGCTCGGTTGCCGGGGCGTGGTCGATCACCCCATCCGCGCCGACCGGTGCGAGCGGCGCACGGCCGCCGGAGGTCGGCCAGGGCAGCAGCGCGACCCGCGCGCCGGACTCGCTGAACGAGCTGACGATCTTGCTGACGATCGGTCCCGGCCAGGCCGTGCCGAGCTCGATCGGCGCCGGGCCGGCCGTCCAGACCGTCGCCGGGGTGGGCGACGACGTGGACCCGCGCGACCGGGAGCGGGTGCTCGCGGAACCGGGCCTGGCGGGACTGACCCTCGTGGTGGTCGACGCGGTCGGATAGGGGCGGCGATCCCCGCCTCGGCGGGTCCCGGAGCGGGTGCTCGCCGGGCGGGTGGTGTCACCGCGCCGCTTCGGTCCGCGGCTCGTGGAGTGGTCGGACTGGGTCATGGAATCCTCGCAGAACCTCTGGGGTGCGCGCCGCGATACCTGGCGCCCTGTGACACCCCCCAACTCCGAAAAACGACCCACTTTTCCAGGGCTGTTATCTAATCTTTATTGTCGAACTTCGCTGTTGTTCGGAAGCAAAGAGTGCATATGAGGCTCGTGCGCGTGTGCGCGTTGAGCCCTGTGTTTGAGCCGAGCGTCGAGAAGGATCAACATTTTCCGGCGACGTTGAAGGCATGGGGACGGTTGAGGCTTGCGTCATGGCCCACTCCTTGCCCTGCGAGCTATTACCGGATCGCCACCAAAACGCCACCAGAACACCGTTTTCTCAGCTCATAGGCTATTGCCGGTGATCATCAGATGATCTTGCTCCGGCCTTCCACGTGAGCGTGCGCGACGACTGTAGATGATCTTGGTGGCGACTGAAAGTGGTCAGTCAAGATCATCGGTGGCGTTTTGGAGGCTATTTGGTGGCGGTTTCGTGGCGTTTTGGTGGACCTGATTTGACTTCCTTGCCTGGTCGATGTTTTCCGGACCACGTAAAGGAGTCGACATGGCCCCGAATCGCATATTCCGCCGCACGTCTTTCGAGCGTGACTCGCTGCCGCTGGATTCCGCGCGTACGGCGTTCGAGTGGTTGGTCACCGGGCCGAGCCCGGTCTCCATCGAGGGCTGGCGCTTTCCCGGCCTGCCCCGCCGGCGGGTGCCCCTCGACGAACTGCGGGACCTACTGCTCGACGCCACCCTTCCGATGTCGACCGTGGACCCGATCTGGGTCCATCTGGTCACCCGCTCCCGCGACGAGGGCGGCACCTGGACCGTCGCGTGCGTCGGGGTCGCGCTGCCCGCACTGTTCGCCATCGCCGCCGAGTTGTCCGCGCCGTATGCCGACGACCACCGCGACATCCACGCCGCGATCCTGACCGGCTTCCTCTCCGAGTTGGCGAGCATCGACCTCGCCCGGCCATGGGTCATGTGGCGGCTGCGCTGCGCCGGGCTGCGCGCGGGACACCTGTTCATCCGCGACGCGCTCGACCGCCCGATGCCCACCGACGAGGACTTCCACTCCAGCGAACCCACCCCGCCGTGGGGACACCCGGACTTCGTCCTCGCCCGCGCGGTGGCCGACGGGGCGATCACCGGCGACGAGGCCGAACTGATCGGCTCCACCCGGCTGGAGGACTACACGCTCACCGCCGCCGCGGCCGACCGCGGAGTCAAGGTCACCGCCCTGCACTGGGTCCGCAGCCAGGCCGAAGCACGCCTGCTCGCCTGGCTCACCGACCAAGCCCCGCACGACGACCCCGCCGACCGCCGCGAGCGCGATGTGGAGATCCGCGCGGTGAACGCGACAGCCATCACCACCGCCGCGAGTGACGCCAGCCGTACCCCACACCGACCGACCCGAAAGTCACGCACCGTGACCAGGATCGGCGGAAAGTCGTTGGTCACGGTTCGGTCACGCGCCTGGAAAAAGGTCCCCGAATCCGGAGTCGAGGGTCGCGGGAGGCCCTCAGTCACTTCCGCGCAGACCACCTCGCTCGACCGCTTGGCCGGAACACCGCGGCGGCTGTCGAGCACGACTCCGGAGGTGCCGTGATGCGCCTGCCCCAATCGCCCGTCCGCCGTCGGCTAGACCGTCGCATTAGCGACCGTCGGCCTCGCTGTGGACCCGTCACCCTCTCGCTCGGAGCAGCTCGCCGAGTTGCCTCCTGCATCACTCTGCCTTCCGCCGACGCACCCGCTGCACCTCGGATGTCTTCCGTGTCGGCTGGCCGTCACTGGACAACGCTTCGGCGGACCCTCGTGCTGCTCGCGGGCGTGGTCCTTGTCGCGGTGTTCGTGCCCGTCTCGGCCGCGCACGCGGACACCGTCGTGGTCGCTCTGGCCGGATCTGTTGATCAGGTTCTGACCAGCATTCGCAACTGGGTGATGGGCATTCTCGCTGGTTTGGCGACTGTCTTCCTGTCCATCGGCGGGGTCCGCCGGGTGATGGGCGGCGGTGATCCCGGCGAGCAGGAGAAGGCCAAGGAGTGCTTCAAGGCCGCCGCGATCGGCTACGGCCTGGCCGCGCTCGCACCCCTGGTCGTCACCGTGCTCCAGGGGATCGTGGGGGCCTGAGCCATGTCTCGCCGTTCAGCGCTGACCAGGCCCGTCCGCCGTCGGACGTCGGCCGCTCCGATCCTCCACAGGTTGCACCCGGACGAGTCCGCGCAGGCTCACGCGGAGGGCACCGGCGCCAACCGGGAACTGCTCGCGCCTCCGGTCGTGAGCACGCGGCGTGCCGGTGGCCGGCGCAGTCGGCCCGGACGATGGGTTCGGCGGCTGAGCATGACGCGAAGCCGAGCGCTGGTGATGCTCGGGCTGAGTCTGGCCGTCGTGCTGGGCGGCACCCTCGCCGTGAGCGCCGCCGCGCAGCCGGGCGGTCCGGCCGCCGCGCAGCCTGCGCCGCCCCCACCGTTGCCGCTGCCGACCGGCGACCTGTGCGCACCGGACTCGCCGTTGCCGGTCTGCCATCTGCCCGCGCCCACGACCAGTCCGCCGCCCACCGGTGGTCTGCTACCAGTCCCGGCCGGGCCGGGCACGCCGGTGACGTGCTTCCCCGGTTCGCTGCAGTCCGAGTGCACGCATCCGTCTACCACGGCACCGGCTCCTTCACCGTGCGCGGGGGAGGGCTGCATCCCGCAGCCGCCGACCTCGGCGCCGCCCACCAATTCCGGCACCGGCCAGCCCGGCAACGGCGATGACGGCGAGGCCGACTGCGGGATCACCGACATCGGTGGCTGCATCACGAATGCGATCAACGCCTTCTTCCGGGGCATCGTCACCGCCGCGCTGAACCCGCTCTTGGACTTGCTGTCCAAGACGCTGCTTACTACCCCTATGCCCGACTCGCTGCCGCGGATCGGGGAGTTGTGGGACAACTCCTGGCAGATCCTGCTCGCCTGTTACGGGATGTTGATCCTCATCGCCGGGATACTGGTGATGGGCTATCAGACCTTGCAGACCCGGCACTCGATCAAGGAGATCGCGCCCCGGATCGTGGTCGGGTTCCTCGCCGGAGCCCTGTCGCTGTGGGTGGCGACCAAAGGCATTCAGCTCGCCAACGGACTCGCACAAGGGGTCATGGGCGGTGGCCTGGACGCCGGCTCGGCCGGAGAGACGCTGCGCAACCTCGTCCTCGGGTCGCTCAACGGCGGGATCTTCATCATCTTCATCGGCATCTTCCTCGCCGGGATGCTGGTCGTCCTGCTGGTCACCTACGTCGTCCGGGTTGCGCTGACGGTGATCCTGATCGCCGGGGCGCCGATCGCGCTGATGTTCCATGTGCTCCCGCAGACCGAGGGCATCGCGCGCGGGTGGTGGAAAGCGTTCGGTGGCTGTCTGGCCATCCAGGTCGTGCAGTCGCTGACGTTGATCACTGCGATGAAGGTGTTTCTCGCACCCGGCGGGTTCACCTTGTTCGGCCCGACCGTGAGCGGGTTGGTCAACCTGCTCGTCGCGCTCGCGCTGATGTACATCCTGTTCAAGATCCCGTTCTGGGTGCTGTCCTCGATCAGGGGCGGCGGCGGTCGCTCGCTACTCGGCTCGCTGGCGCGCAGCGTCATCGCCTACAAGACCTTCGGCCTGCTCGGCGGGCGGGGCGGCGGTGGCCGTAAGCCTCGCCGGTTTAGCGGAAGTAGCGGTCGCGGCGGTAACGGGGGCGGCGGTAGTCGCGGACCGGCGGACCCGTACGCCCGCACCCGTACCACCTCTGACGGCCAGTACGTGCTGCCGCTGGCCGGTGTTCGCCGCAGCCGACCGGCCGCCAAGCCCAAGCGCGCTCCCGCGCCGAAACCGAAGGCCGGGCAGGGCCGCCAGCTGGCGCTGCCACTCGGGGACGACTGGCCGGAGAACAAACCGGTCCTCGGACGCGACGGCCAGTACCGCCTGCCGCTGGACGCCGAGCGGGTCAAGCCGCCGCCGCTTCCGGAATCACCCAGCCAATCGGGCGGTCGGCGTCGGGGCGGGCAGCAGATGGAGTTGCCGTTCGACCTCTACAAGGGCAACCGGCCGACGCGCTCCGGGCAGTACCCGCTGCCACTGGACGGCGTGCACCGTACTTCGCGCCCGGCGAGTCCGCTGCCCCCGGCGCCGCCCCGGTCTCGAGCGCGCGGCACTCAGATGGAGCTGCCCTTCGATCCGTACAAGGGCAACCGGGCCACCCGCTCCGGGCAGTACCCGCTCCCGCTGGACGGCGTGCGCCGAACACCGCGCCCGTCGAGCCCACCACCGGCGACGCCACCGCCGCGACCGGCCTCGCCCGCCGGGCAGCAGCTCCGGCTCCCGCTGGACCTGCCGAAACCGCCGCGGCGCACCCCGCCGCCACCCAAGCCCGGAGGTAAGTCGTGACTTCGCCTGTTCGCATTCCCGCCGACGTCGACATGGCCGACAAAGTGATCGGCCCGCTGACCGCCCGCCAACTCGCGATTCTCGCGGTGACCGGTCTCGTGCTCTACGCCGGGTGGACCACCACTCGCGCGGTCGTGCCGCTACCGGTGTTCCTCGCGCTGGCCATCCCGGTCGGGGTGAGCGCGGTCGTCATCGCGCTCGGCCAGCGCGACGGGATCTCGATGGACCGGCTGCTGGTCGCTGCGATCCGGCAACGCATGGGACCGCGCCACCGGGTCGCCGCCCCCGAAGGCGTTCGCCCCGCGCCGGAATGGCTGACCAGCCAGACCGCCGCCACGAGCGCGAGCCGGACCGCGGGCACCGGCAAGGGCAAGTCGGCCAAGGCCACAGGCAAGGCGGCGGTGCCGGAGCAGATCTCGCCGTCGGCGTTGCGGCTGCCCGCCGAGGCGGTCACCGACACCGGCGTGGTCGACCTGGGCACCGACGGCCTGGCCGTCGTCGCGGTCGCTTCCACGGTGAACTTCGCCCTGCGGACACCGTCCGAGCAGGAGTCCCTGGTCGAATCTTTCGGCCGCTACCTGCACAGCCTGACCGCGCCCGTACAGGTGCTGGTCCGCACCGAACGACTCGACCTGTCCGGCCAGATCAGTGAGCTGCGGGCGCGCGCGGGCGGGTTGCCGCACCCGGCGTTGGAAGCAGCCGCCATCGAGCACGCCGACTACCTGGTGCAGCTTGGCGAGCAGACCGACCTGTTGCGCCGTCAGGTGCTGCTGATCCTGCGGGAGCCAATGGACGCCGCCGGGCCGACCGACGGGCTCGGCGGCCCCGGCCCGCTGGCGATGCTGTCCTCGCTGACCCGCGGCAAACGCCGCCCGAATGCCGAGAACACCCAGGCGAGCGCTGGCGCGCGACGGGCGGCGGAGTCACGGCTGGTGCGCCGCCTCAGCGAGGCGATCGAACTGCTCTCGCCCGCCGGGATCGTGGTCACCCCGCTCGACGCCGGGCAGGCCACCGCCGTCCTCGCCTCGGCGTGCAACCCCGACACCCTGCTGCCGCCCTCGGCGGCCCTGGCCGGTGCCGACGAGGTCATCACCACCGCCGGCGGCACCGACTCCGACGACGGCGACCTCGCCGACGACCGCACGTTCTGGCAGGGCGACGGCCGCGCCGCGGTGGACCCGGACGAGTACGGCCCGGACGACGGCGAGGTCGACGACTGGGACTACGAGGACGAAGACGACGACTACCCGGAGAGGGGGCGGTTGTGATGACCACCCGAACACGGCGCGGCCAGCGCCATCCCAGCACTCGGCCCGCCGCGCACCCCCGGGTAGCCGCGTTCACGCCGGACGCTCTGTCCGTCGGGGCGAGGCATCTCGAAGTCGGCAACGAGTGGGTGTCCAGCTTCGCCGTGACGGGGTTCCCGCGTGAGGTGCACCCCGGTTGGCTCGCGCCGTTGTTGACCTACCCCGGCCGCCTGGACGTCGCGCTCTATGTCGAGCCGATCGACCCGGCCACGGCCGCCGCCAGGTTGAAGAAGCAGCTCGCCAGACTCGAGAGCGGCCGGCGGCACACCGCCGAGCGCGGCCGCCTCTACGACCCGCAGGTCGAAGCCGCCACTGAGGATGCCTACGACCTGTCCTCCCGTGTGGCGCGCGGTGAAGGCAAGCTGTTCCGCGTCGGGCTGTACCTCACCATTCACGCCCCGTCCGAGCGGGCGCTGGCCGACGAGGTGGCGGCGCTGCGTTCGCTGGCGGCGAGCCTGTTGTTGGATGCCAAGCACACCACCTACCGGTCGCTGCAGGGGTGGGTGTCGACCCTGCCGATGGGGCTGGACTTGATCGGGATGCGCCGCACCTTCGACACGAGTGCGCTCTCGGCGGCGTTCCCGTTCACCTCGCCCGACCTGCCCGCGGCAGACCCGACCTCGGTGGCCGCACCGTCGGGTGTGCTCTACGGCTACAACGTCGGATCGCAGGGGCTGGTGCTCTGGGATCGTTTCGGCGACGGGATGCACAACCACAACTCCGTCATTTTGGGCAGGAGTGGGGCGGGCAAGTCCTATTTGGTCAAGCTCGAACTCTTGCGCAGCCTGTACCGGGGAATCGAGATCGCGGTCGTCGACCCGGAGGACGAGTACGCCCGACTGGCGTCTGCCGTCGGCGGCACCTACGTCCATCTCGGTGCCACGGGAGTCCGGCTCAACCCGTTCGACCTGCCCATCCACACCCGCGCCGACGGCCGCCGGACCGCACCCAAAGACGCCCTCGTGCGGCGGTCGCTGTTCCTGCACACCGTCATCGCGGTGCTCGTCGGCAGTGAATTGGAAGCTGCCGAGCGGGCCGCCCTGGACCGGGGCATCGCCGCGACGTACCAGTCGGTGGGGATCACCGCCGACGCCCGCACCTGGACCCGGCCCTCACCGACCTTGCGGACCTTGCGCGACCAGCTGGCCACCGCGGGCCAGGCCGGCGACCGGGCCGCCGTCGAGCTCGCCGCTCGGTTGCACCCGTTCGTCGAGGGCGCGTTCAAGCAGCTGTTCGACGGCCCGACCACCACCAATCCCGAAGGCCACCTGGTGGTGTTCAGCCTGCGGGACCTGCCCGACGAGCTGAAAGCCATCGGCACACTGCTCACCCTCGACGTGGTGTGGCGGCGGGTGTCCAATCCCGCGATCCGCCACCCGCGCCTGGTTGTCGTCGACGAGGCATGGCTGCTCATGAAAGAGAAGTCGGGCGCGGAGTTCCTGTTCCGGATGGCCAAAGCCTCCCGGAAACACTGGGCGGGCCTGACGGTCGCGACCCAAGACACCGCCGACGTTCTCGGGAACGATCTCGGCAAAGCCGTGGTAGCCAACGCCGCGACCCAAGTGCTGCTGCGGCAGGCGTCCCAAGCCATCGACGAGATCACCCAAACCTTCGACCTGTCAGCCGGAGAACGGCAATTCCTGCTGTCGGCAGACAGAGGCCAGGGATTGCTGTCGGCGGGCACCCAGCGCGTCGCGTTCCAAAGCATTGCCTCGCCCGCCGAGCACTACCTCGTCACCAGTAATCCGGCCGAACTCGCCGGATACGCCGCGGAGGTCGACCCCGGCGAAGCCGACACCGAAGAGCAGTCCTTTGTGGACCTGGGTTTCGCCAGCGAGCAGGCGTATGCGGCTGAGGGCGATGAGTTCGGTTCCGTCGGTGCTGATGACGACATCGAACTCGACGCCGCCTGACACCGGCCGTCCCTTTTCCGCTTGGGCCATTTCTTACCTTCTGGAAGGATCCGTAATGCTTTCCTGGATACCGGCTGCCCTCAACCACCCCGAGCTGTCCACTGCGCTGGCTGGAATCGTGCGGACTGGCCTGACGAATGGGTGGGTCGGGGACTACCTGCGCGACCCCGGCGGTGCGCTGCTGCGGCTGCTGGGTCACGTACGGGACTGGGCGATCACCTGGGGGCCGTTCGTCGGCCCGGTGCTCGCAGCCGGCATCGCGGGATTCGGGATCGGCCGGCGCCGGTGGGCGCGACGCTGCCACGCGAGGCTTTGCGCCGACGCCCGCCAGGTCACCGTCCTCGCCCCACCCACCGTCGACCCCGCGGGTGGCGCGGCCTTGTGGTCCAACCTCGTCGGGCTGCTGCGCCCAGCCTGGCGCCGGTGGTTCACTGGGCAGCCGCATGTGGCCTGCGAGTACACGTTCTCCGAGGCGGGGGTCGGCATCCGGCTGTGGGTGCCCGGCGTGATCCCACCCGGCCTGGTCGAACGCGCCATCGAGGCCGCCTGGCCCGGCTCCCACACCCGCGTCGGCACCGCCGACCCGCCCCTACCACCGCCCGGTGATGGGCAGCGGCGGCTGGTCGTCGGCGGCGAACTCCGTCTCGCCCGCTCCGAGGCGCTGCCGATCCGCACCGACTTCGACGCCGACCCGCTCCGCGCCCTGATCGGCGCCCCGGTCGGGCTCGGCCGCGACGAGTACGCCTGCGTGCAGATCCTCGCCCGCCCGGTCACCGGCCACCGGGTCGCCCAAGCCCGGCGCTCCGCGCGGCGAGTCCACACCGGCGGCTCCACCCGCGTCGTCGGCCGCCTGCTCGACCTGGTCACTCCCGGCGTGAAGTCCGGTTCCGCCCGGCGCACAGCGAAGTCCCCTGCGCTGCACAGTGATCCGCAGACCTCGCTGGAGTACGCGGCGCAGAACCGCGCCATCGTCGCCAAACAGCGCGGCTCGCAGTACGAGACGGTCATCCGCTACGCCGTCGCTACCCTCCTGCCCGCCGACGCCGCCGAGGGTGAGGTCCGCCAGGCACGGGATGTCGCCCGCGGCCGGGCACACGCGCTGGCCGCGAGCTTCGCCTCCTACACCGAGCACAACCACTACACCCGCCACCGCGTCCGCCACCCCGGCCCCGTGCTGGCCGGCCGGCGCCTCAGCAAGGGCGACCTGTTGTCCGTGGCCGAGCTGGCGGCACTGGCGCACTTGCCGACCGACGAGGCGATCCCCGGCGTGCAGCGTGCCGGCGCCCGCGCGATCTCGCCGCCACCGGGTATCGCCACGCCCGGCCCGGAGGCCAAGCCGATCGGGGTCACCGACACCGGACACGAACGCCCCGTGGCGCTGCGCATCCCGGACGCACGGCACCACCTGCACGTCATCGGCGCCACCGGCTCCGGCAAATCCACCTTGCTGGGCAACATGATCCTGGCCGACGCCGAAGCCGGGCGCGGGATCGTGCTGATCGACCCCAAGGGCGACCTCGTCACCGACATGCTCTCCCGCCTGCCTCGCTCGGTGGCGGATCGTGTCGTGATCTTCGACGCCGACTCGAAGTCCCGGCCGCCGTGCCTGAACCCGTTGGACGGCGGCGAAACCGACCTGACCGTCGACAACCTCGTCTCGGTGTTCCGGCGGGTCTACTCCGCGTTCTGGGGGCCGCGCACGGACGACGTGATGCGCGCCGCCTGCCTGACCCTGCGTGCCCAGGAAGGCGTCGCCACCCTCGCCGATCTGCCCAAGCTGCTGGCCGATCCCGCCTTCCGATCACGCGTCACCGCCGGGATCACCGACCCCGTGCTGCGCGGGTTCTGGTCCTGGTACGAGGAACTCACCGACTCCTCCCGGAGCCAGGTCATCTCGCCCTTGATGAACAAGCTGCGCGCTTTCCTGCTGCGCCCGTTCGTCCGCGACGCCATCGCGGGCGGACATTCCACAGTGGACATGGCGGAGGTGCTCGACGGCGGGATCTGCCTGGTGCGCATCCCGAAAGGCTCGCTCGGCGAGGAAACCACCCGGCTGGTCGGGTCGCTGGTGGTCGCCCGCACCTGGCAGGCCACCACCGCCCGCGCCCGCACACCGCAACGCCAACGGCGAGATGCGTCGATGGTGATCGACGAGTGTCACAACTTCCTCAATCTGCCGTATCCGATCGAGGACATGCTGGCTGAGGCGCGGGGCTTCCGCGTCGCGATGACGCTGGCGCATCAGCACCTTGGCCAGCTTCCCCGTGACTTGCGGGAAGGCATGTCCACCAACGCCCGCAGCAAGATCTTCTTCAACGCCTCCCCGGAGGACTCCCGCGAGCTGTCCCGCCACACCGCACCCCGGCTGTCTGATCACGACCTGGCGCACCTCGGCGTCTACCACGCTGCCGTACGGCTCGTGCTCAACGGCGAAGAAGCCCAGCCGTTCACCATGCGCACCCAGCCGCTTCCTCGCGCGATTCCCGGCCGCGCACGAGAAATCCGCGGCATCGCCCGCCGCGCCTTGCGCAGCCGAGTTCCCGGTGCCACCGCGTCCGGTTCGCAGGCACCAACCCGGCCTCCGCAGCGGCCCGCCGGGGCCTCGGAGCAGCCGCGGCTAGCCAGCGGTGAACGCCGAGGCCAGTCCGGCGTCCGGGCGCGCAGCGCCGACCCACGCCGCCAGCAGTCCTGACCCGACTCGGCCACACCACAAAGACGGACGGCAGTCCTTTCCGCCCAACACTTCCCGGAGGCTCGCGTCATGATCACCAATCCCACCAGGCAGCGCACTCTCCGAGGTCACAAGGCGACCTGGCCCACCCCGCGCGCGGCGAACAACGCCGATCACCAGGCGATGCTGGCGAGGCGGCTGACCCTGCGCGATCGGTGGATCATCCGGATGCTGCATGAGCACCACGTGCTCACCTCCCACCAGATCACCGCGCTCGCGTTCCCGTCGTTCCGGTCCGGCCGGATGCGGCTGCGAGAGCTGTTCCAGTGGGGCGTGGTGGACCGGTTCCAGCCGTTCATCACCGTCGGCACCGCACCGATGCACTACGTCCTCGCGCCCGCAGGGGCCGCGGTGCTTGCAGCCGAGGATGGCCTGGATGTCAAGGAACTCGGCTACCGCCATGACCGCGCCTTCGGGATAGCCCACTCGCTGCGGCTCGCGCACACTGTCGGTGTCGCGGAGTGGTTCACCGCCCTGGTCGACCGCGCTCGCCACAGCCACGCCGAGGAGCGCAGCACACTCGGCGCGTGGTGGTCGGAAGCCCGCTGCGCACGGCACTTCGGGGACCTGATCAAGCCCGACGCCTACGGCCGGTGGGCCAGCGCCGGCGGGGAGATCGAGTTCTTCCTCGAGTACGACTTCGGCACCGAGGCCCTGGCCAAACTCGCCGGGAAACTGGCCGGCTACGCCGCACTCGCCGAAGCTACCTGGATCACCACGCCGCTTCTGGTGTGGCTGCCGACCTCGCGGCGCGAGGCCACCGCTCGCCGGCTGCTGGCGCGGGCCTGGCGCGAACTCGACGATCCGTGCTCGGTCCCGGTCGCCACCGCCGCGGCCGAGCTGCTCAACCCCGAGGCCGCGCACCCCAGCCCCGCTGACGAGGTCTGGTTATCCCTGGACACCACCAGCGGCAACGCGGTGAGCGCCCGGCGCGAGTTGCACCGATTGCTCGAGGCATGGCCGCACGTCGTACCTCCCCACCTCAGCACGGACAGCCAGTCGGCTCTCAGGCCGGACTCGACGCCCGCGCGGATGGCCGTAGCGCCCGCGCCGATGCCCCCGGCACCCATCTCAAGCGAATCGAGCACCGGAAGGCGGTGAGTGCCCGATGATCCTGAAAGTGGGTGCCATCCTGATCGGCGCGGTCCTGTTCATCCTGATATTGATCGGCGGCGGGGTATCGAGCGCGATCTCAGCCATCTTCGGCAACGCCGGTAGCCAGCCCAGCGCGACCGCGCTCGCCGACATCCCACCCGACTACCTCGCGCTGTACCGCGCAGCGGCCGGGGTATGTCCGGGGCTGGACTGGTCGGTCCTCGCCGCTATCGGCAAAATCGAGACCAACCATGGGCGCTCCACCCAGCAGGGCGTGGGCACCGGGGAGAACTTCGCGGGCGCGGGCGGGCCGATGCAGTTCCTGTCCGGAAGTTTCAACGGAGTGCTTGCCCGCCACCAGATCCCGTCGGGCGGTGCCAGCCCACCCTCGCGGTACAACCCGCACGACGCGATCTATGCCGCCGCGTACTACTTGTGCGACAACGGTGTCAGGCGAGGCGACTTGCACGCGGCGATTTTCGCCTACAACCATGCCGACTGGTACGTCAAGCGGGTACTTGGCCAGGCCAAGCACTACGCCGACGCCGACGCCGCTGCGTCGGTCGGCACGGGCGACTGCGACGCCGTCCAGGCCACCAACGCGGTGGCGGTAGCCGCGATAAACTATGCCTGCGGGCAGAGAGGGCTTCCATATGTCTGGGGCGGCAACGGGCCCGATGGCGGGCACGCGGGCTTCGACTGTTCGGGGTTGACCAAGGCAGCCTATGCCGCCGCCGGAGTGATCCTGCCGCGCACCGCCCAGACTCAGTTCAACGCCGGTCCGCACGTCCCGGCTGGGCAGTCGCTGTTGCCGGGTGATCTCGTCTTCTACGGCACGCCCAACAATATCCACCACGTAGGTCTCTACATTGGTAAAGGTTTCATGGTGGACGCGCCAGACTTCCGTCAGGTTGTGAAGGTACAACCCTTCCGGCACAAGGCAGATGACTACGCAGGTGCTACGCGTCCCGGCTGATTCTTTGGGGGCGACGTCAAGGATTCCACATCGCCGATGCCGGAGCCGATCATGGCAGAGAACGGTCGGCCTTCGCGGTCGACGAACAGGATGCGTTGCGTGAAAAACGGGGGCGTGGTGGCATCGAGTGCAACAATGTTGTGGTAGCTGGCCAGTTCGAAGAGCGCGTGGGTCACCTCGCGGATGGTGGTGCGATCCGGGTCAGCCTCGACCGACAGACCTTCGACCCGGATCTCCAGGACGCGCTGCTGGGGCAGCACGGTAATCACGGTGCACATGTGCGCGGGGAGGCCCCCGTCGACACGCAGCTCGGCGATGTCGTCGGCCAGCCGCACGGCGGCAGCCTCCAAGGTGTAACCAAGGCCGACCCCGGCACGTGCGCCCCGCAGCACAAGGCAATCCACTGTGGATTCAAAGCGCGTCATGGTGCTCTCCTATGGTCGGCCGGATGCGCTGTATGGCAGGTGAATTGGCCACCACTCAGCGGATCCGGCGCGGACCAGCATCGGGGTTGAAGGGGGCGGATTACGTCCATCGTCGTGCGCGGAGTTCCCCGCGAAGGTCGCCCAACGTGCGGCCGTCGGATGCGCGCCGAAACGCGTTCCAGCCGTTCTGGTGGTTGCCACCCAGAGCCGCAGTGGCGCCAGACGGGTTGCCAAGGACACGGCCGTCGGCGAGGACGAGGGTGCCGTCGATCCGGATGCGGGCGGTGTGCCGGATTCCGAGGCTGGGGCGGTTCCAGACCAGTTCCTCGCCTGCAGTGACCAGTCCGGCGTCCAGCAGCTCGGCGATGCTGCCGCGTGCCCACTTCGGTGGCGTGGTCGGCGGTGGCGTGGTCTCCGACGCGATGGTGGCATCGGTGTCGTCGCCGTGCAGCCTCATGACGGCGGCGGCTGTCGGCGCGACGAGATTCGGCCAGCCGTCGTCGAGCCCGCGCCACTGGCCGACCCGCTGCCACTGTCCCTGGTGCGCCAGCAGCATCTCGACATCGGTGGTGTGGTCCCGGGATAACCGGTGCGCCGGGTCGGCCGGGTGGGTCAGGCGCACGACGAGGTCGCCGTCGTACAAGCCGTCGGCCGGGGGTTGTTCGGTCACCCAGTTTCCTGCGAACAACGTCACCTCGCCCGCGCGGTCGGGGTCGGCATCGCCGATGATGTCGGCCGCCGTCACGAGCATCGCCCACACGCCGTCGGGGCATCGCATCGGCGGAGGAGCGAATGTCGGGGCGAGGATCATCGTGTCCGGCGGCAGCCCCTCCCGCGTCCGCATCGTCGCCTCGTCGTGCGGCCGTGACGCCCCGGCGGTGGTGTTATCGATCGGGGGTTCGGTTCGCTGCGCGTCCACGGCCGCGTCGGTGGCCAGGTCGGGTGGTTCGTGGATGTCGCGGTCGATCTTCATTGTCTATGCGCCCCTTCGTTTTCCGGTGTGGTCGGTCGGGTTGCTGACATTTATGGACGCTTCCCGGCCGCGTGGTTGTCAACGGGCATGTGTGCGTTGGGTGCGAAGTGGACCCGTGTGGCGCAACGATTCCCAGATCCCACGCCACCGTCTACACGAGACAGACGTCTTCTTTGCCGAACCAGCTTGACGTCATGGGCCGAAGGAAGCGTTCATAGTCGTGTGGCCCGAACACAACGGCAGCGCATCGGGGGCCACGCCCGCTCCGGCCGGGGCATGACCACCCACCACCGATCATGAACGCGAATCGAGGGATGTCATGTCCAGCAAGACCCGCACCCGCAAATCCCGCACCACCACCAGCACTACCGGATCCGCTCCGATGCTGCGATCGGTTCCCGAGCAGACCGTCGCCTCGAAAGTTCGCACGGACACCGAAGACAAGTTGTGGGAGGCGTTGTACGCCGCCCCGAACAGCACCGCCGCCGACCTGTCCACGGCCGCGAAGGTCGGGAAGTCGACCGCGCAGAAGATCCTCGTCAAATGGGCCGCCGACGGCAGCGTCACCCGCACCGCCGGGATTGCCGAAGGCGGTCGGCGCGCCGCCGACCTGTGGGCGATCACCGAAGTCGACGCCCAGGACGACTTGACCCTCGCAGACACCCCTGCGGCGGAGCACGTCGACACGACGGACGTCACGCAGGCCGGGCCGGTCGCCCAGGACGTGCCTGACGCCGCTGACGCCACGGTCGCCGAGGAAGACCCCGCCGAACAGACGGAAACGGCAGCCGATGACCCGCAGGTCCCGGTTGACGTCGTTGCACCCGAGCCTGTCGCCGAGGCGAGCCAGTTCGCCGCCGACGGCGCGGCGACCGACGTCGACAAGCCAACCGAGGGCGGCTCGGACGCGACGAGCGAGAAGAAGGTACGGCTGGCACCCGGTGGGTTGCGCGGTATGGTCGAGGACTACCTGCGCGACCACCCCGACCAGGAGTCCGGCCCCACTGCGATCGCGAACGCGCTGGGCGGTAAGTCGTCGGGCGCAGTAAGCAACGCGCTGGACAAGCTGGTCGCGAGCGGCGTGGCGGCGAAGACGCAGGACAAGCCGAGGCGGTTCGCGCTCGCCCCGGCCGAGCGGGAGGCTGCCCCTACACCGACGAACTAACGCTCTGACGGTATGGCGAATGTGGTTGTTTCCCAACGGAATTCCGTTGGGAAACAACCACATTCGCGTCCGATCGCTATCCGGCTGGCGTGATGGCCTGTGCGGCGACGTCGGCGGCGGGTTCCAACAGCTCACGGGCGTAGTCAGAGTTGCGGCTCTCGGCGTAGTGGTCGGCGTCGAGCCCGAACCGCAGGCCGTCACCACGTGCTCGTGGGCGAACGGCGCGTTGGCAGGCAGCACGTGCAGGCCGCGAGCGGGGCCGGGCCGCAGCAGGCCCGTGCAGGATCTCGGGGATCGCCGGAGTGGCGAGGTCGGCCACCGGCTAACGCTGGCTCAGCAACGTACTTCGGCTGCGCGGCCACGCCCGAGGGGGCCTCGCCGGCGGTGCGGCCCAAAAAGGTAAGCCGGCGGCACCGGGAGGGGGGCCAATGTTGGCTCGGATCGGGATCGGCAAGGTCCCGGAAGCGAGTCCAGGTGAAGTCGCGGTCTTCTGCGTTGTGTCACCGAAGACGGGTAGGTCAGCGTCCGGACCGGCTGCGACTCCGGCGCCGCCGTCGGACGGGTCTAGGTCAGGCAGAACCACGGACCGTCGTGGGCCGACATCCGCGCCTGTCTGTCGGCGAAGGCGAAGGCGTACCGACCTCGGCGGCTCGCTGGTGAGCCGTGGCACCAGCGCGGCGACGGGCGCGTACATGCCTGGGTCGCCGACGGCGGGCGAGCCTCGTGGCCGTGACGGCGTTGTCCGTAGTACGGAGCCGGGTCAGTTCGACCGGGCCGTCGAGGTCGGCCCGTGAGCCCAGCCAACGGGCCTCCGGGCGGTGCCGACGTGGAAGTCTGCGTGATCGGTGGCCATGCTTTGAGCCCTCCGGTCGGTTGCGCAGCCGAGGTCAGCGGGGCTTCACCCAGGCGCACCGTGCGGGATCCCAGGTTGCCTGGGTGTAGAGGCGGTTGAGGTCGGGAAGTCCGGGGCTGATCATCCAGCCGAGTTGCTCGCAGTCGAGTTGACCGGGCCACCACCCGGTCCAGACGTCTCGCCCGCAGTCGTGGTCGAGGTCGCATATCAGCCGCTGCAGCCCGGTCACCAGGCAGCGCGCGACGTCACAGCCGCCGTCGTACTCGTCGTATTCGTGTGGCTCGCCGACCGCGACGGTGCAGTCCGGGCAGTTCGACTGGAAGTCCAGGAGACGGAACTGTTTGCCCTGAGCGTTTTCGCTGTTGTCGTTCATCGCGTTCCCTCAGCAATCGGGGTCATCGTCGGACTCGTCCGAGAGGTTCGTTTCCACGCTCGGCCTAGTGCGCCGTGTTCATCCGGTCGACTTCCTGCCGGGTTCGTCTCGGCAATCGCGATCTCGGTGACAGCGAGGACCCTTTGGGTTGTCACCTCGGTGATCCGCAGCGTTCGGCGGCGGACAGGGTCTGCCGTGCGATGGGTGTTTCGGTTGAGGCTTCCGACATCGTGAACTCCTGTGCGCTCGTAGGGATGAGGTCGTTTGATTGGTCTTACTGCGACGCGCGCTGTTGGACACGTAGCCACGCGCGCCTGGTCGTGATCCACACCCGACCGTGGGCGAACGTGAACACCCAGCCCGTGTCGTGGCTGTCTGGCCATAGCGACGGACAGCCGTTGCGTAGGTGGTAGCCGTGTCCGTGGTACTCGTCGGCCCGGACGTCGAGCAGGTCGGCTACGGTGTCGGTGTAGCGCTCCGGGTGCGGGTGTCAGTGGGTGGCGCGCAGGGCGGCGGTGGCGGCGCGGCCAATGGCCTGCGCGGTGGTGGTGGGGTCGTCCAACACGTGCACGGTCGTCCCGGTCAGCGGTTCGCCGTGGCCGTGTGGGGCGATCCATAAGACAGCGCAACCGTTGGCACGCAACCGATCGACTAGCCGCTGGGCGTTGCGCCGCAACAGGTCGGGTACGAACCCGTCGGACACGATCACCAGCAGCCGCGCGGCACCGGACTGGGACAGGCCGAGCGCACCGTCAAGGGCATCGATTGCGGTGTCGATGGCTTCCCAGTCATCCCGTGCAACGAACTCGGTCACGGCCTTGGGCCTGGTGCCGGGGCGGGTGATCGGGCGGATATGGTTGCCGAAGATCACGGTTGCGGTGTCGGCGGGCACGGGGGTCTGCGCGGCAGCGTTGGCCATGATCCACGCCGTCGAGGCAACCGGACCAGCGAAGCCGCCCATGGACCCGGACACGTCGCACGCGATGCCCAGCCGTAGCGGCGGGGTCGGTACGGATGTGCGGGTAGTGCGGGTAAACGGCTCGGCGGTGGGTATTGCCCCGGCGGCGAGTTGCGCCTCGCGTGCCAGCGCGCCGCGCATCCGCAACCGACCGGGTGGGATCGGTGAGGTCGACTTCGTCGCGATCCGGTCACGGACCCCGGCGGTGGTCAACGAGCGTGACAGCACCCGCGCGGCCGTGCGTTCGGCGGCGGTCGGCAGGCGGGTGCCGCTGATCCCGGTGTCGCCGTCACGGGAACTACCGGGGGCGGCGGAGAACACCTTCTCGGCGGTCTTCTCCGCTTTCGCGCGGGCGGCATCGGCGGCGGCCTTCTCGCGGGCGGCGATCTCGGCGGGGTCCTCGGGCAGCTTCGCCCGCGCGACCGCGCGCGCCACCTTGCCGAGCGTCTTGCCGATCGCATCCGCCAACGGAGACGGTGATCCGGTGCCGGATGGGTCGTCGCTGTCGGGGTCGGCGGGGTTGGACAGGCACGGCGGGGTGGTGTCTGGATCGGGTCCGATGATCTCGCACCACCGACGGCCGAGGGCGAGCATGGCGTCGGTGTCGTCGTCGGCGACCCGGAACGCCGCGCACCACACCGCCCGTAGTTGGGCGAGTTTCTCCTCGCCGAGCACGGTTTCCACGGCACGAGCAACGGGCGCGCTTTCGGTGCGGGTGAGGATGCCGCCGTCGGTGCGTCCCAGGAACAGTGCGGCCGTGTGCGCGGCGTCGCGCGGGGTCATTTTCGCGGGGAAGGCGAGGTCGTCGAGTTTCATGCCGCCCGTGACGATGGTCTTCACGCACGCGCGCAACCAGTGGCGGTCATCGGGGCGGCGGCGGATCTGTGCCCGTTCGATCCGGGGCTCTTCCAGCAGCAGCGCCGCGTCCACCGCGCCGGGGTCGGCGTCGTCGGGGACGGCGGCGAGCCACCGGGTGTGTTTGCTGTGCGCGCATTCGTGGGTCAGCGCGCCCCAGGTGGGGGCGTAGCGTTTCCGGTCGCTGATTCGGTGGGGTTTGGCGGTGGCAGGGTCGACCGGGTGTAGCTGCGTACCGTCGACTTCGATCATGGCGGTGGCGGGCAGGAAACACGCCGGGGCACCCTGTCCCGCACCGGGCGCGATGGTGACCAGTAGGTCGTCGCGGTCGGCGATCGCGGGGACTTCGGCAGTCAGTGCGGCGGACAGCGCGTCCCATCCGGGGGCAGCGGGGAACACGGCCGACGCGGTGGCGGCGGGGTCGGCGATCATGTGCGCGGTCATCGCGGTGTGTCCTTTCCGGACGGTTCGGGCGGGCGGCGGTGGGTCAGATACGGGCACCGAGTGCCAGCGGGGCAACGGTTTTACCGAAGACGATCTTGACGGCGGTGGCCACGATGTCGCGGTCCTCTTCCGGGGCGGCGCCGATCAGGTTCCCGGCGGCGGCGTCTGTGCCCAACACATCGGCGATCTTCTGGAATGCCAGCAGTTCGCGCAGTTGCGGTGCCCACCGGATCTCGCCGCCCGCCTGCCGGGTGGACAGGTTGCGCGCCACGGACACGGCGCGCGTGTCGATCTTGAGTTGGGTGGCGAGATCGTAGTCGGTGGACACCTGGATCTGCACGGAAAACCGCGACGCCAACGCATCGGACAGCACCGCACCGTGCACACCGGGGTTGTGTCCGGCCACGACGTAGAAACCGGGGGCGGCGTCGATGACCTCGCCGCCGTTGGCCTTGATCATGATTTGGCGGCGGCCGTCCATCGCGGGGTAGACCACGGCGAGCACGGTCGGCGGTATGAGCGTGGCGTCGTCGATGAACAGGGTCCGGCCTTCGCGCATCGCGCGGACCAGCGGACCGTGCACGAACACGAATTTTCCGTCCGGGGTTTGGGTGTACTCGCCCACGATGTCGGCGACCGTGGTGTCGCCGTCGCCCTGAACCGTGACCAGGTCACCGAAAGCGGCCTCGACGACCGAGGTTTTCCCGGTTCCGGGTGGTCCGTACATCAGGGCGGCGACCCCGGCGTCGCGCAACTTGCGCAACGCGGTCACGTCCGGAAGTCCCGACAGCTTGCGCGGGTGGTAGAGCTGCCCGTTCGGGCGCGTGACCGGACCGGTGACGGCCGGAGCTGCCGGGGCGGCGGGCGTGGTCGTCGCGGGCGGTGGCGTCGTCGGGCGGGGTGTGCGGGGGCGAGGTGTGCCGGACGGGACCGCGACGGGCGCGGCGGCGGCGTCGGCGGTGGTCGGGGTTGACCGGTAGCGGACCGGTTTGGTCGAGGTTTGTTCGGCGTAGCCCCCGGCGGTGAGCGCGGCGAGCGCGTTGCCGATCGCGCCGGACGACTTCCCGCCGAGTGCGGCGGCGATGTTGCGCGGGGTCAGTTCGGTGCCCGCCTGATCGGTGAGGACTTGCGCCACCTGTCGGCGGAGTTCGCCGTTGGGTAACCGCCCGCCCGCCGGGGCGGTGGTCGTCGTGCCGGATGCCACCGGGGCGGTCGTCGGCGTGGCTGGCGTGGTCATCGCGGGTAGGTCCTTTCGATCTAGTGCGGGGCGGCGGGGAACGGTCAGGCCGCCACGGCGGCGGTGTCGTCGATGACGTCGGGCGCGTTCTGATGGGTTTCGGCGGCGGCGGTCACCGTGTTGTCGTTTTCGGTGGCGGTGTCGGCGTAACACATAATCGGCCCCATTCGTCGGACATAGCTCGCGCCGGGTGTGGTATTCGGTGTGGTTTCCGGTTCCCCCGACGGTAATTCAATTATGACTCTGCCACGCGCCGCGCGCAATAGAAATAGCCGCCCATTTTCAAGACTCTTTTCGCGATGTTCGCCGCCGCCATTCATGGCGAATGGAAAGCCGTCCGTACGGTCACAACTTCGGCCGCCGTTGCCCCGATTTCCGCAGGTCGGCGACCAGGCTGTGCGCCGGCCACCGCGGATAGGAATGGTTCGGCGGGACGCGGGGAATGACGTCAATGAAGGCAAGAAGTAAAACAAACAAATAGGAAAGGGGGTCAGGAGTGAGCGTAAGATGAATAGAAAGGGTGACCAAGGGGGGCAGCATGGAAGCGACGACCATCCAGCCTGCCCCGATGTGTCTACCGGCTTGTGGACAAGCGAGTCTGGGATACCAGCGGATCCTCCGATGGCCCGCATGACCAGCGTCTTCGTAGGCTGTTGGGGGTGGTCCTCTAATCTGACCCCCCGCATGAACACTATCATGATCCCCCGTGTGAACCATCAACGGAAGCCACTGTGCGTGGCGATGATGTCCGAAACGACTACTTGGCGTGATATTCGGTCGTCGTTCGCTTTGAGTAGGAATACGGTGGGCTGGTTCCGCCGTTCGGCGTAACGTGGAGGGCTCTATCGCCACGAGGCGAGGAGGCCAGGACCGGCTCTGTGGTCGTGCTGAGCAGGCGCGACCGTTCAGGTGGCTGCCGTAGGGGGCGCGTCGCCGGACGAGGGGACGACGGGCGCGGCGCGAGGGCCGGGTCAGTGCACGCGGGGAGGCGCTATGAAGGTGGGGGACGAGAGGTTCCTTCGGGGTTTGTACGATCTGAAGTACCTTTTCGGGGACAAGTGGGCGCCGGCCATCCTGGTCGCGCTCTCGGGTGGCCCCATGCGGCGAAAAGAGATTCTTTCCACGATCAGCTCGTATTCCATTGGTGAAGAATGGTCGGATAAACACGCCGTCCTGCACGATAGCATGCTGGCGCGCACATTGAAGAAGATGACCGAAGAAGGTCTTCTGGCGCGCATCCGGTGCACAAAGACTTTCCCGGTCACGGTTACTTATGAGTTGAAGCCGGAAGCCTTGGAGTTTTTGATGCTGACGGAGACGCTCGTGGCCTGGGCTGATGAGCATCAGGGACTCATCGCGCAAGCTCAGGCGTACAGTCGCCGGAATGGCGACGAGACGGGTACGCTGACGGGAATTGGTGAGCTGGAAGAAGTCGGCCTCACTGATGACGAGGACGACGAATAGGCAGACGTTCGAACGGTCCGGGGCCGGGTATCGGCAGGCCCGCGCCGCCGTTGCCCCACGGTCTCAGCTGGCTGCGATGCGCCCACGTTCGCCCTGGGCCTGTGCACTCGTGGCGCCGGCTGAGTCGTCCTCGTGGCGCTGTCCCAGCCGGGCAGCCAGCCCCCGAGCCTGCGGAGTCGGCGTCACGTCGATTTCGGCGAGCCGTGTGGTCAGCAGGGTCAGCGTCCGCGGGATGGCGTCCAGCTGCCCGAGGCGTTCCTGCAGCCGCATGATGTCGCGGTAGAGCAGTTCGTTGTGCGGATCGAAGGCTCGCGCGACTTCCAGCAGGTCCAGGGTCTGCTGGGGATCGGAGTCCACCAGCGCTCGAGCCAGCGCCGCGACGGCGTCGATGGCGTCGCGGCGGATCGCCTCGCGTGCGGGCTCGATCCACTCGTTCGACATGCCTTCGGCTAGTGGGCCGCCGTAGCTGCTGACCACGTCGCGGTATGCGTCGACACGCGCGGAGTCGGTGGCGGCGGCGCGGCGGGCGGCGACGGCGTTCGCGAAGCGCCAGTAGTCACTGCGAACGTTCGTGGGATCGAGCTGGTAGCGGCCGTTGCTGGCGGAGACGATGTCGGTCACCGTGCCGTTCGTGGCGGCGGCGAGCGTGCTGCGCATCCGCGACAGCGCTGTGTGCAGGGCGTTGGTTGGCCGCGCCGGCGGGTGCTGGCCCCACAAGGCCGAGACGAGCGTCTCGCGGGTGGCACCGTCCGGATGCAGGGCCAGCAGGACTAGCAACTCCTTGGTCCGGGGCTGCAAGGCGCCGGTGATCTCGTGCGCATCGCTGGTGGCGCCGGGTTCGGGGTGCCAGTGCACGCGCAGGTCGCCGAGCACGGTCACGGTGATGAGCGCTGCGCTGGTGCCCTGTTCACCGCTGCTGCTGCTGGTGGTGGTCGGCGGTGTCTCGGCCACAGGTTTGGCGGGCTCGCTGGTGGACGCCGGTTCGTCGGCTTCGCCCTCGTCGTGGTGCTCGGTCTCGTCGTCGGCCAGGCGCGGCGCGGCCTGCCGGCCGCTGGGGGCCGGTGGGCGCAGCCGGACGCCGGGCGGCTGAACCTGAGCGGGCCCGAGGATCTCCAGCTCAGTGTCCGGAGCTGCCGGTGCCATGGCCGCGGCCGTGACTTCCAGTTCAATCTCGTCCGCGCCCGAGCCGCCGGTCTCAAGAGGGTCGGCATCGCCCGGCGCTTGGTCGTTGCCGGCGGGGTGTGCCGCCACGATGCGAGGGCGCGGCACGGGCGGCGCGACGAGGTCGTCGGTGGCCGGCGGGTCGGGTTCGGCTTGACGCAGCAGGGCCAGCAGTTCGGCCGCGTCGTCGTCGCCGAGGCGGAACATCTGGGTGCCACGCAGGGCCTCGCCCAGGCCGGGGCCGGTGGCCGAGATCGTGCCGTCGTCGCGGACGTAGGCGGTGACGCCGGGTTGCCACTGGCCCAGCAGCAGACCGGTGACGCCGAACGGCGCTCCGTTGTCCAGGATCGCCTGCAACCGCGGGTGGTGTGCTGGTGGTCGTGCCACCAGCACCAGAGGCGGACAGGTTCCTGGCTCCGCGTCGGGTTCACGGCTGTCCGTAGCTCGCACCAGGGTTTCGGCCTCCAGCGCGTCCAGCGCGTCCTCCAGGTTGGCGACGACTCGCACGGCCGAGGGCAGGTGAGCTTGGGTTGCTCCGCGTCCGAGCACGGAGACCAGGTCGTCGGCCGGGACGACGATCGTCCCGGCCGATGTTGCCGGGTGGTCAGGGGAGGTGGTGAGCGCGGTGATCAGCAGAGCATGGATTGCGGCGGGAGCGCCGGCGCCGACCAGGCCGAGGCCGCGGGCGGTCGCGAGGTCGAGGGCGACCTCGCGACCGTCGCGGACGCCCAGACCTGGCGCGACGGTGGGGGGTCGGCCGCCGCCGGTCTGGGGTGTGCCCACCACGAGGGGCGGCGCGGGCGGGACACGCTGCGGACGCTGCTGTTCCTCGTCGTCCGGGTAGTCCTTGTCAAGGTCGATCTCGTCGTCGGTCTCGGAGCGCAGGTGTGCCAGCCGCAACTGGTAGACCACCGGGGCGACGGGCAGGTCGTCGCGGTCGCCGCTGCCGGGTCGGTATCGGCTGTTGTGGCGGCGGCGGGCGACGAGCAATGCCGTGCTGATAGCGGCGGCCAGGCCGAGTCCGACGAACAGCTCCGGTCCCCAGCGGAAGCCGGGTTCACTCGTTGCGGGAGCCGAGGTGGTGCCGCTCGTGGGCGGTGGTGCCTGTTGGGGGGACGGCGCTGGTTGCGCTGGCGTGGACGGTTGGATGCTTGGTGGTGGAACAGTGGTGGTCGGCGGGGCGGGAGCGGATTGGTCTGGGTCGGCTGGCTGTTGCGGCGGCATCGCGGGCGCGCTCGCGTCGCGAGGCAGTGCGAGTTCCTCGCCGGGGAAGATCAGGCTGGGTTTGGTGAAGGTGTGCCCGTTCGGTTGCGGTTTGCCCTTGTTGAGGGCGAAGATCTCCGGCCAGCGCGCGCCGTCGTCGAGGGTGCGTTCGGCGATGCGCGACAACGAGTCGTGCACCCCGTTCTGTGGTGCGAGCACGACCACCGACTCCGGATGTGTGGGTGCGGCGACGGTGGTGCTGTCTCCGGTGGTGGTCTGGGTAGTGAAGACCGCGTTGCGGGCCACCGGGGTCTCACCGGCGGGGAACGGGTGTTGCCAGGCCGGGGCGGTCGCCACGACTTGCGATCCGGTCCCGAGCGCCGTGGACAACGAGGTGGGTGGTGCCGGGGCGGGCCGATTGCCCAGTACTGCCAGCAGGACCGCGCCGACCAGTACGGCCGCCAGCGCGTGCATCGGACCGGCGGCGGAGAAGGCCGGCAACCGGGCCGCGTCGAACCCGCTCCGAGCCAGATCGGCCGTGCACCGAAGGACGTCGATGGTGAACGCGGCCCACGTGATCCAGCACAGGCAGGCGAGGAAGTCCAGCAGGAACGTGGTCGTCATCGGGCCAAGCAGCACGCCCTGGACCTCGGCCCACGTCGGGACGTGGTTCGGCAACGGCCAGCCGACGTAGCGCCACAAGGCCCCGGGCAAGCCCGCTACAAGCGCGAGCAGCACCGCGGCTCCGATGAGCCCGCGGAGCACCCGGCCGCCGAACCGGAACATGCTGGCCAGCGCCCACCACACGCGGCGGCCCGCGCCGGGTGACCGCGTCGGCTCCCGGCCGGACTGGTGCGATGTCGAGGTCACAGCTGACTCGTTTCCTTGGCAGTACAGGGCTTTAGGGTTCGATGCTCACCACTTCACGGGGCAACGGATGCACGCGTCGGGTGTGTCTTGGTGACAATCGCCTTTCAGGTCACCCCCGCCGTGACGCGTTCGGGCGTGCCCGCGGTGTCGGTGCGAGGTGCGGCGGGCTCGCGCGGCACGGACGCAAGGCCGTTTGTCGGTCCCTTCGTCGCGGACGGTCCTCGGGCTGTGGTGCTCGCCGCAGTCACAGCGGGCTTCTTCTTTTTCGTGGTGCGGTTCGGTTTCCGGGTCGTGAGCCATCCCGTCAGATCGGCTGCCGGAATGTTGGTGAACCGCGCCAGCTCGTCGATGTCCAGCACGTCGCTCGCGTCAGCGAGTACTTCGCCGAGCTGTCGTTCGACCTCATCGAGTTGCGCGGCGAGCTCGGTTCGGGTCTTGGCGAGTTCGCCGACTTGCTTTGCCGCGGCGGTTCGCTTCAGTCGCCGAGCCGTGTCGGCCGCCTCGACTCGGCGGTCGATCTCCTCGGCCGTGGCGATCTCGTCGGTCGTAGCCATCCTGATCTCCTCTGTGTTGACGTACTGGTGTGAGCGTTTGGTGCGGCTATGGGTCGATGGTCACCACCCCGCGCTGGGGATGAGCGCTGCCGTTGCCATGGACGGTGAGGCTGGAGATCCCGACCATGCCGAGCAGTTGCGTGTTGTGGGAGGCGGTGATGGTGACCGTGACGGTGTCTCCGGAGACGGACACGGTCCCGGAGGCGCCGACGGTGGCGAGGTAGCTTTGCGCGTCGACGGCCGCTTGGGCCGGCACCAGTTGGAGGGTGCCGGTGCTGCGGTATGCGGAGAGGTCGATGGCCTGGGCGCCTGCGCGGGCGGCGGCCTCCGCCTGCCCGTTGGCCTTGACCTTGGTGGACAAGGCCAAGCCACCGTCCAGGGTCAGCCCGGCCAGCGCGAGGATCCCGATGGTGAGTACCACGACGAACGCGGTCGTCCGGCCGTCGTCGGCTCGCCACCAGGTCCGCCGCTGCGTTCGCCACCAATGGCTCCACCGTGTCCACCAGAGTGTCGACTTATCGTGTGCCTGGCGGATCATGCGCCGCCTCCGGAGGCGTTCCCCGAGATCGAGCGCCAGGTGTCGACTGGTTCGACAGCGGTGGCGGACAAGCGTTTCTGACCGGGAACTCCAAGGATCAATGCGTCGCCGAAGTCGACGGCGCACGATACAGTCACGCTGACGGTGCCGCCTGGTCGCATTCCGCCGGTGGCGGTGTCCACGCTCAGGGACGCGCACGAGACTCCGGCCGAGGACAGCGCGTTGGCGGCGGTGGACTGGGCCGCCGCCGTCGCGGTGGCTGTGATGCGTTCGATGCTCGCAGCGCGGGCCGCTTGGTGCGCGGCATCGTCCAGCCGCAGCCGGGCATCCACCCCTCGGTGGATCACCACGGCGACGAACACGAGCAGCATGACCAGAAACGGCGCCGCTAGGGTGACTTCCGTAGCCACGGAGCCCCGGTCCGCGCGCCACCAGGCCACCCACCAACTCCAGCGGGGGTGATCGCGCCGCAGGGGGCGTTCTGGACTACCGGACGGGCACGTGGTGGCGGTCCGGGCGGTGGGCGTGTTCGTGGTCGTCATGGCGTCCGATCACCTACCGCTGGCCAGATCGGGGACGAACCGTTCGACCGGGCCGGACGCCTCGGCGTGCACCGGCAAGCTGAGGAACGGGATCACCGACGTCGCGGTTCCGGAGATCCGGATCGACGCCGAGTTGGAGGTGCGGTCGGCACCAACACTGGCTCCGGTCAATGGGCCGCGTGCGAGCTGATCGAGCATCTGCTGCGCACTCGCGCTGCCCGCGGCCGCGGTTCCGTTCTGGGCTCGTGCGGCGGCGAGCCCCTGGGATGTGGCTGCCTGGGCGATGTGCGTGGCGTGCGACCACAACGCGAACTGCACGATCGCCAGCAGCATCAACAGAAGCAGCGGTGTCGCGATCACCAGCTCCGCACTGACAGCGCCGCGGTCACCGCGCAGCAGCAGCCGGATATGGGCTCGTGAGGCCGTCCTCCCGCGCGCAGGCCGCGACCGGCCATCACCGCAGCCTCTGTCGGCACGGTGACGGCGGCGGCGCGACCATTGTGCCTGCTCCCCGCGTATCACGGCTACAGGTTGATGCCGTTGGCCTTGGCGGTGACCTTCGCGATGATGATCGCGATGATCGCCAGCGCGGCCACCACCAGCAGCGCCGTCACCAGCACGGTCTCGGTCGAGTACCCGGCCTCGGGTTCCCGGCGCAGCACTTCCCACCGTGCTTTTACCGTCGTCCACAATGTCACCAGGTAGAGGTGCATCGCGTTTCTCCTCCCATTTCCACGTGGTCCCGCAGCTCACAGTCCATTGAGGACTTGAGTGAGAGCGGGGTAGGCGATGAACGCCAAGAAGCCCAGGAACAACGCCATCACCGGCAGCGACATGCGTTCGGTGGCGGCCTGGGCGTCGCCTTCGGCGTTGGTGATCTGGTGGGTACGCAGGGCACCGGCCTTGGCTGCCAGTGAGGTGCGGACCTTCGCGCCTTCGGTGCCGGCCAGGCTGACCGAGGCGGCGAGCTCGGACAGTTCGGTGACGTCGAGTTCCTCGCCGAGCTGGCGCAGCGTCGCCCATGGTGTTGTGCGGGTCAGCCGGGCGGTGTCCAGGGCTCGGCGGATCTGCTCGAACGCCCAGCCTCGGCCGATGGCGACCGAGTCGTTCAGCGCGCTGTCGACCCCGGCGCCACCGGCCAGAGTGATCCACACCAGGTCGAGGTAGGCGGACAGGGCGTGGCGGAACCCGGTGCGCAGCTTCGCCGCGTCGGACTTCGCTTGCAGGTCGGGCAGGACGAATCCCGCAGCGGCCAGAACGAGTCCGGCGATGATCGGGAACTCGATTCCCAGCGACAACCCGGCCAGCGTGAGCAGCAGTTGCAGCAGGACGGGGGCGAGCAGCCCGGCGATCGCGAGGGTTGCCTTCTCCGCCAGATGGGTCGCGACCGGGCGGCCGATGACCGCCAGATCGCGAGCCAGCCGCTCGCCGGGCAGACCGAGCGCCCGCAACGGCGCGATGAACGGGCGACCGAGCCGGGCCGCCCACCCAGTGTCCTTGGCGGCCAGGATCGGCGTCGGCGCGGGCGCCGCCGTGCTGCGCGCCAGGACCGCGCCCAGAGCGGGCCGGGGAGGGAAAGCCCACACCGCCAGCGCCCACAGGCCGAGGCCCAGCCCGGCTCCCAGAATCAGTGCGGTGATCACGGTGGTCACACCTGCCTCTCGGCGACGAGTGCGGGCTGGTCCTCGGAATCGGCGGCCAGAGACAAGAACCGTTCGGGCTCGGCGACCCTGGCGACCCGCACCAGCCACGCGAACCCCAGTCCAAACAGGACCCCGATGCCCAGCAGGACGATCTGCCCGGTAGCCGAGTCATAGGCCGACAGGTACGGGCGGTTGAGCAGCACGACGGCCACGGCGAAGCACAAGGTGGTGCCGACGATCACCCGCACGCTGGTTCGGGTTCGGGCGCGTCCGGCTTCGACCCGCATCCGCATCGAGGCTTGCTCGCGCGCGGTGTGCGCCAGCGAGCCGAGCAAGTCGCCGAGCTGACGGGCCCGCTGTTCTGCCGCGAGCACCAGCGCGGCGATGACGAGGTCGCCGGTGGGGTCGGCGAGCTGGCCGGCCAGGTGGCGCAGAGAGGGCGCCAGCCGGTCTCCGTTCTCGATCCGCACCGCGAGTTCGGTGATCTCGCTGCGGATGGCGGGCGGCGCCAGCGGAGCGGTCGCGAGGATGGCCTGCTCCAGCCCGGCGGCGGCCGAGAGCGTGTCGCGCAGCATCTCCGTCCACGTCGCGATCGCTTCGATCCGCGCCACTCTGCGGGCGTGCTCGGGGTCGCGGCCCAGGACACGGGGCAATGCCCAGACCGCGAGCCCGGCAAGCACGGCGCCGACGATCCAGCCAGTGGACACCCCGGTGAGCACACCCACCGCGACCGCCAGGCCGATCCGCAGCGCCTGGCGCTGGTCTCGCGGCGCGGCTTGGGCGCGGCGCGTCTGCCCGCGGCGGAACAGTCCGGAGCGCCGGTTCGGGTCCACGCCGCGCCAGCCGATGATGACCAGCAGCAGCCCAACCCCGGCACCGACGCCGAGCAAGGCAGACAGGGCGGCGGTGGCGCTGATCGTGATGTTCACCGCGGCCACCAGCCTTCCGGCTGCTCCAGTAGGCCGGGGTCGAACCCGGCGTCGACGAGGTCGTCGAGGGTGTCGGTGCGCAGCGCTCCGGCCACCGGGCGGGCGCGGCGGTCCGCGCCGGGCCGGTAGACCTCGTTGGAGACCACCTGCGGGCCGTCGGCGCCGACGACCTCGCGGATCGAGGACACGACGCGAGTGGTGCGGTCGGTGCCGCGGGCCAGATGCACGACAAAATGCACCGCCGAGGCCACCAGCAGGTTCGTCGCGTCCAGCGGCAGGCGCTCGACGCCTTGCGCGGCATAGGACGCCAGCCGGGTAAAGGCGATCCGCGAGCTGGAGGCGTGCAGCGTCGCCATCGAGCCGTCGTTGCCCTGGCTCATGGCGTTGCACATCGGGATGACCTCCGGTCCGCGGATCTCACCGACGATCACCCGGTCCGGCGACATGCGCAGGCCCCAGCGCACCAGCTCGGCCTGGGAGATCGCGCCCTCGCCCTCGACGTTCGCTTCACGGGCCTGGAAGGCGGTCACGTCGGCGTGGACGTCAGGGTCGAGTTCCAGACCGAGCTCGAAGGCGTCCTCAATGGTCACGATGCGCTCCATCGAGTCCATCTCCGACGCGAGTGCCCGCAGCAGGGTGGTCTTGCCCGCGCCCGTGCCGCCGGTGATCAGGATGTTCTTGCGTGCCCGCACCAGCGCGCGCAGGAATTGCTCCAGACCGGGGTCGATGGTGCCGCGAGCGCGCAGTTCAGGCAGTGTCACCGTGAGGTAGCCGTGCCGGCGGATCGACAGCGAGGTCACCCCGCCCGCGGTCAGACCCATCACCGCGAACAACCTCTCCCCGCCGGGCAGTTGGAGGTTGACCGCAGGGGAGCCGTAGTCGAAGCGGCGTTCCTGGCTGGATGCGCGCGCCGCGAGCAGCCGGACCAGATCGGTCAGCTCCTCGTTCGAGCCCGCGATCGGAGCGACCCGCGCGCGGCGGCCGTCGTTGTACTGCACGAAGACCCGATCGAACCGGTTGGCGTTGATCGTCTCCACCGCCGGGTCATCCAGCAGGGGCTGCAGCCCGGCCATGCCGAACAGTTCGTTGATGACCTCGGTGATCACCCGCTGCTCGATATCCCGGCCGACCAACGCCCGATTGTCCATCAGCTCGTTCTCGCTGTGCGCGGCCACCGCGTCCTCCAGGATCGCCTGCGCCAGCTCGCGGCGGCCCTCCCTGGTGACCGGGGCGCCGGTGCGGTTCTGCTGTGCATCCACTCGCAGCGGCAGTTCGGTACCGAGTGTGTCTCGCAGGTGCTGGCGAAGCCGTCCGACCGCCTCGGTCGCCTGCCTTGGCTCCGGGCCGCTCGGAGCAGGCTGTCGCAACGGTTGCGCCCAGCTGGGATGGCCGGCCGGAGTCGTTGGCCAGGCGGGTGGCTGTCCCTGCTGCTGGGGGCGCAGAGGCACCGGCGGCGGATAGCCGTTGGACGGATAGGTCATGACGCTTGCCCTCCGCGCGAGGTGTTCTCGTGGTTCGGCGGCAGGGGCGCGGGCGCGGGTCGCAGACCGTTCTCCGAGACCGGACTGGCGGGCACGCCGGGCACTGCGCGCAGCACTTGCATCGGCTGGCTGGTGGCGGGTAGGCGCTGGGACAACGCGGGTGGCGATGCGTGTTCGGAGATGAGCATTTCCGCGATTTTGTGCGCGACCTGCCCGAGAGCCGAATGAGCCGGTCCGCTGCGACCCCACCGCACCGGACCGGGCCGTCCGCACAGCACTGCGGCGCCGTGCGGATCGTTGGGAACGCGGCCCAGCGGCAGGACTCCGAGTTCGCGGGCGACTTCGGCAGTGGAGTACCCGTCGCCGACCAGCACCATCGCCGGATGCGCGGTCCATCGGCCGATGGCCGGCAGACGACGGGCGAGGTGCGCGAGGTCGTCGGCGTGCGCACGAGTCAGCAAGATCATCGCGTCGGCCGAGCGCACGATCGACATCGCCGGAGACCCGGCATCGATCCGGCCGCAGTCCACGATGACAACGGACTCCGGCGCGCTCGCCGCCGTCCGCAGGATGCCCACTCCAGTCGCTGGGTCGGCCAGCGCGGACAACGCCGCTCGGGCGCGGTCCGCGTCCGGTGGCGCGGCCACCACCGGCAGCCCGCCCGGCAGAGCTTGCGTGTGCTGCCACACCAACGCCCGGTCGTCGTTGCGCCGGGCGGCGACCGCCAAGCTCACCAGCCCTGGGGCCGATTTCAGCGAGAACCGCGTACCGACGTCCCCGCCAGAGGGGTCAGCCTCCACCAGCAGCGCGCGCGTGGGCGCTGGCCAGCGCGCGGCCAGCGCGACCGAGAACGTGGTCACCCCAGGCGACCCTTTCACCGACAAGACCGCCACCAACATCACTGACCCATCCCCGGAAGCATCACGATCGACAACTGGCCCGCGGGCACGGCGGCGACCTGGCGGGCGGCGGCCTGGCTCAGCTGCACCGACACCACAGTGATCTGCTGGTTCGGCGGCGAGGTCACGCTGGTGACCACCGCCGGCCACACCATCGTGGAGTCCGGCGTCGGAGGACCGGCCAGCGCGGCGCCCGCCTGGCCCGGCACGAACACCACAGACACGTGCGCGCCCGGCGACACCTCCACCGGGAACTGGCCCGCCTTCAACGACAACGCTGCGATCGCCTGCCCCGTTGCAGGAGCACCGGCACCGCGCACCGCGTCCAAGGTCAGTAGCGCGCCGGCGGGAAGGCTCGCGGACATCGTCTTACCCACCACGCTGACCGCCTGGTTCGCATCCACAACGGACACACCGGGGTCGACGGCGACGTTGACCTGCTTGAGATCCTGCACAGTCAGCACCTGCCCGACCGCCACCGGCCGAGCCAACGCCAAGACCGATTCGCGGTTTCCGGAGTTCAGCGACACCAGCAGGAAAGCGGAGGCGCACGCCAGCACAAGCAGCGCACCCAGCAGCAGGTGCGGGAGGCTGCGCCGCCGTTTCGTTCCGCGCAGCCGCGAGGCAGGCTTCTTGCCGTCCGAGACCCAGGGACCGCTGGCCGACTTCGTGTGTCGGTCGCTGTTCGGCTGGGTCGAGATGTTCGTGGTCACGCCGGTACCTCCTCCGGGCATGGGAGTAGTGCGCCGCGTCGCCAAGGTTCTTCAGCGAGCGGAAGGACGAGTTGTTGTTTGTGTTGTTATGAAAGGAGGTGCTACCCGAGCGAGGTCAGCCGCCGCCGTTGTTGAGGGCTTGGGACTCCGCGACACGGAGGACCGCGTTACCGGTCGTGGTCAGGCCCGGGAACGTTCCGCCTTGGCCTGCACCGGCCCAGGCGACTGTCCAGCGCACCGTCGCGGCGACCGGGAACGCTTGCCCCGCTTGCTTTGCGGACGAGGTGCGGTAGGTGTGGCCGCAGTCCGGCGAGGGAGCTTTCGGATCACTGCCCGTTCGGAACGGTGTACCCGCCCCAGTACACGTCACGGTGCTGCCGTCGCCCATGGACCACGTCACAGACGTCGGTGTCGCGGTAGCTGTCACGGATACACCCGGCACGGAGGCTGTCGCCGACACTGGCCCCCACCCGCTCGCCAACCACATCCACGTCGGCAGGTTCACCAGTTGATCACCGACAGGGTTCGCCGCGATCGTCGGTGTGGGCAGCCGCAACTGTTTGCGCGCCATCTGCGCCAACTCGGCTGGTGAGGGCAACTGTGCCTGCACTGGCTGCTGCCCATCCGCGATCCACTTCGGCGGCCGATATAGGGCGTCGACGGCACCCGGACCGGCGCACTTCCATACGTACCAGGCACCTTGCGGCCCCTGGGCCGGTTGAGCGGCCTGCGCGAGCACCACGCCACCTGCTGCGGGGCGCGTCAACACAGCAGATTGAGAGGTCCCGGTGTCTGCGTTCAACGGTTTGGCGACCGCGGCGGTGATCACGCCGCCGGATGGAGGCTGGAAGTCGCTTTTCACGTACGAGCACTTCGCCAGGTTCGAGTTTCCGTCGATGAGCGTGTCGCCGGGGCCGCTATGGCTCGTGTCGGGATTGCCCGTGCCCGGACGCTCTGGCTTGCGGCCGGTTCCCGGTTTGGCGCCATCTCCCGGGTTGCTCGGCTTGGTGTCGCCGCCTCTGCCCGCACCAAGGTCACAGACCGGCGCGGGCGTTTGGTTGCACGTGGTGCTGCCGTAGCCATCGTCAGCGAGAGCTGGTCCGGCGGCGCAGATACCGCCGACGACCACTATTCCTGTCGCAATCGAGACACGTCGTAGTTTCAACATGTCCCCGCCCCATGGACGCCGTACTCCGAGACCTTCCATGATCCGTCGGCCTGCTTCTGGGCAATGGCGTTAATGAGGTGTCGGCCGCCCGGGGTGTCGTTGGCCAGTTGCCCGGTGGTGGCCTTGTACTTCAGCCAGTTCGTACTGTCGGAGCAATCGGTGATCACGATCTTGTTCGGGTCGTCGGGAGGTTCGGCAGAGGACACCGAAGGCTCGTACGTGGGTTCGCCCTTGGTGATCAGGCCGTTGTAGTGATCTGCGTACAAGGCCCGCGACATGTTCGTCAGCGCGATTCCCGTCGCATACCGTCCCAGCTTCGGCGACTGCCAGTCGGACGTGGTCCCGGCGGTGACGAAGTCCCGCCACATGCCGCGGTAGGACGCGAGGGCATCCTGCTTGGCTTTGCCCGCAACGGGCGATGCAGTGGCCGGTCCAGCCGATGTCGGCTGGACCGGTCCGGTGGGCAGGGTTGTCGTGCCAGGCGATGAAGAGGCGGTGCCGGCACCGCAGGCGGCGACGATCACCAGCATGGCCCCGAGCCCGAGCATCGACCCGATCTGGTGCCCGCCTACGATCACGGCCTTGGAAGCCACCACGCCCCACCCCCGGACATCAATGAAGATCGTCGTTCTCACTGTGGTACAGACCACGACTACACCACTCGCCCGGTCGACTGCAAAGCGTGTATGTGACTGACTTTAAAGTCGGAATGGGGTTTCAACAGATCTTCACTCTTTCGAGGCACGGGTATCACTGTCTGAGGTTGCCGCGGGTGAGACTGAGGCGTGGCCAGCAGCTTTCCGGAGGTGGAGGTTGGCACATCGACTACCAGAAGTAACTGATTGCGGCGCTGGCTGATGCTCACCTTGTTCACTGCGGCGTGGGCAGGCATGGGGATCCTCGCGGGCGCGGCATCGGCGTTCGGCGTTTCACGCCTGCTCCGGGTGGCTCCACCTGCGGGCAATGCAACGCGGCTCACGACTGCGGTGCTGACCGCACTCGCGTTCGGTGCACTTGCCTGGCACTTCGGTCACCAGTTCGATTTGCTGCCGTACAGTGTCCTCGCCGCACTCGGAGTCGAACTCTGCGTGATCGATACCCTCGAGCAACGGCTACCCAGCGTGCTCATCTATTCGGGTATCGTCGTCGTCGGGGCACTTCTGGCTACTTCGGCGATCCTTCATTCCAGAGGGCCGGATCTCCTGCGCGCCCTGGTCGGAATGGTGATCATCGCCCTGCTTTACCTCGTACTCGCGCTGGCGTCCGGAGGCGGGCTCGGTGCCGGCGACGTGAGACTGGGCGGTCTGCTCGGCCTGGCGCTCGGCTGGCTGAGCTGGTCGGCACTCGCCACGGCTACCGTCCTCGGCTGGTTCGCAGCCGCCCTGGTGTGGCTGCTGCTTCGAGCGACTCGACGACGGCAGCAGGGCTCATTGCTTCCGATGGGGCCGTTCCTGCTGCTCGGTGCTTTCATCACGATCACGGCCGTTCCGACATGACGTTGCTCCGTCTGCGACATCAACGACGAGGCTCGGCGGACCGCTCCGGAGGCCGGTTGCCGTCGGGCTTGCGTGACCACGCCGGAGAATCTCCGCCATCGCCCCGCACCCGTGGTGCTGGGCGCCCGGCTGAGATACGGGCCAGTTCGCTCCACCGCATCTGGCTGGTGAAACCAGACGGTCCACGACCGCCCGTCGACCGGTTGTCACTCACCTTGCGCAGTCCTGCCCCCCGTGCCCGACCGCTGCGGGGAAGACAGCGATGACCGTTCCCACGCCACGCGGGAACACATGTTCGATCGTAAGACCTGATCCGTGCAGGTCAAAGGCGCGAGCCGTCCTCTCGCTTTAAGCGAGAGCTTTTCCGACAACTTGAGAGAACCGGGTCTACGGCGTAACCGATCTGGGTGAATTTCCCCGCCTCTCGCGCTACCGTGCCGGTCGGCACCACCGGCTCGGCCGGTCAGCTGGATCCGGTAGGAGCGGTCGACCAGTCCTCGGCGTCATCGAAGAGCTTCTCCCTAGCCTCCCCGGACCTGTTCCAGGCGAAGCTGCGGGTCCTCGGCGGCTCACGTTGCTGTGCTGCCGCTCCGTCTTGCTGACGACTTTTCTTGTGGCTCTTCTGGTGACGCGGACGTTCGATCACGAAGCATGTCGCCGATCGCAGTGATCCCCAGCAAAGACACCCAAGTCGCGACGTTGATGGGTTGGCCTACCGCGATGGCCGCCCCTGGCCGCAATGGAGTCCGGCGCTGTGCGCCGGAGGCACCAGCACGCGCCGCCAAGCGATGTGCGGCCCTTCGTCCCGCTCACCGCAATGGAGTCCGGCGCTGTGCGCCGGAGGCACATCCCGGAATGGATCGACGAGGCGAAGCGGCGAAACGCCGCAATGGAGTCCGGCGCTGTGCGCCGGAGGCACATCGACGGCGCCGCCGAACCCGGGGAGGCCTCGGCGTGCCGCAATGGAGTCCGGCGCTGTGCGCCGGAGGCACATCCCGGAATGGATCGACGAGGCGAAGCGGCGAAACGCCGCAATGGAGTCCGGCGCTGTGCGCCGGAGGCACATCGACGGCGCCGCCGAACCCGGGGAGGCCTCGGCGTGCCGCAATGGAGTCCGGCGCTGTGCGCCGGAGGCACCGCTGAGCTAATCGCGCGAGGTGGAGACGGGATTCGAAGCCGCAATGGAGTCCGGCGCTGTGCGCCGGAGGCACGGTGCCGACCGCGGTGATCGGGGCAACCCGGTCCGGGCCGCAATGGAGTCCGGCGCTGTGCGCCGGAGGCACTAGCCCGCCGCTTTCGTGCCGATTCGGCGTGATGGGTGTCAATACAGGAGAAAGGTGCTCTGAGCTGCAAGGATATGACTTGTCGAGGGTCATGTCCGAACCAGCACAGGAGCACCTTTCTGGTGAGCAAGCCTACCGGGGCCTACCCATCGTTGACGGTCGACACCACGGGAACAGTGATCGTGTCGCAGGCAGGAGCGACACTGCTGACCACCACGGTGACCAAAACCGGCCTTTACCAGGCACTCTCGACAGCCATGGCCCGCTGGCGGCACCCCAACGCCATCCACGACCCCGCCAAGATCATCTGCGACCTGGCCGTCACACTGGCTCTGGGCGGTGACTGCCTGGCCGACATTTCCATCCTGCGCGCCGAACCCGGCTTGTTCGGCCCGGTCGCCTCCGACCCCACCGTCTCCCGTCTGATTGCCACCCTCGCCGACGACGTCAACGCGGCACTGGCCGCGATCAACACCGCCCGCGCCACCACACGAGCAACCGCCTGGACACTGGCCGGCGACCAGGCGCCCGACCACAACATCACCCCCGAGCACCCGGTGATCGTCGACCTGGACGCCACCCTGCTCACCGCCCACTCCGACAAGGAGTCCGCAGCACCAACCTTCAAGCGGGGCTACGGTTTTCACCCGTTGTGCTCGTTCGTCGACCACGGTGCCAACGGCACCGGCGAACCACTCGCGTTCCTGCTACGCCCCGGCAACGCGGGCTCCAACACCGCCGCCGACCACATCACCGTCACCCGCGATGCGTTGCGGCAACTGCCTTTCACCGCCAAGGGCGGACGCGTCGGCCGAAAAGTGTTGATCCGCACCGACGCCGCCGGGGCCACCCACGACTTCCTGGACTGGCTGGTCGCCCGGAAACTGGGCTACTCACTCGGATTCACCCTGCCCGACGACGCCGTCGAGCGCCTGGCCCGCATCCCACGGCAGGCATGGACTCCGGCCTACGACGACGACCGCATCCCCCGTGATGGGGCCTGGGTCGCCGAGGCCACCGGAGTCCTGGACCTGACGGGCTGGCCGAAAGGGATGCGGGTCATCGTCCGCAAGGAACGACCGCACCCCGGCGCGCAGTTGCGGTTCACCGACGCCGACGGGCTGAGGCTGACCGCGTTCGCCACCAACACACCCCGCGGACAACTCGCCGATCTGGAGTTGCGGCACCGCCGACGGGCACGTGCCGAGGACCGCATCCGCGGCTGCAAGGCCACCGGTCTGACCAACCTGCCCATGCGCGGATTCGCCCACAACCAGATCTGGGTCGCGATCGTCGCGTTGGCGGTCGAGCTGACCGCATGGACCCAGATACTCGCCCTCACCGGCCACCACGCCCGCAGATGGGAGCCCAAACGCCTGCGGCTACGCCTGTTCTCCATCGCCGGGCGCATCGCCTGCCACGCCAGGCGGGTCCACCTCCGGCTGGCCGGCCACGCGCCCTGGGCTGATCTGGTCCTGACCGCCTACCAGCGCCTACACGACCTACCGCGACTGGCTTGACCAGCCAGAACCCTGTTCCTACGAACAACCAGCATCACCATCGGGCAGTGGAACCCGGCGACACCCGGTCGACAGCGGGCCATCTTGGCCATCCCGAACAACGGAAGGAGCACGCGCAACAGCCACTGGTCGCGGTCTCAAGCCCGGCCGTCACCCACACGAAAGATCCGGGCTAGGCGGGAGAACCGCCTGTCGCCTCGGTTCCGGCGCCGCAATGGAGTCCGGCGCTGTGCGCCGGAGGCACATCCGGATCATGGACCTAAGGTTTTTTGCCTCTACCTATAGCCGCAATGGAGTCCGGCGCTGTGCGCCGGAGGCACACCCGGTGCGGTGAGGACCGGGTTGCCGACTACGCGTGGCCGCAATGGAGTCCGGCGCTGTGCGCCGGAGGCACGGAGGCGTCTCTGAGGCGGCGGCTCGCACGTGACACGCCGCAATGGAGTCCGGCGCTGTGCGCCGGAGGCACCGCAGGGCGGGCCCCCCTACAGCATCGAGAGTTATCGCCGCAATGGAGTCCGGCGCTGTGCGCCGGAGGCACCTGGAGCAGCCCGGCGAGCTGCTCGCTCAGGAAGTCGCCGCAATGGAGTCCGGCGCTGTGCGCCGGAGGCACATCGCGACGTCGCCGACGAGCTGCAGCGGATTGCACCGGAGACGCCGCAATGGAGTCCGGCGCTGTGCGCCGGAGGCACCCCGAAACTCAGAGGGAAGGTCAGCCGACCTTGTTCATGCGGCCGCAATGGAGTCCGGCGCTGTGCGCCGGAGGCACAAGCTCCTGGACGCCCAGGCATTCACGCACGGACAGATCGTGCCGCAATGGAGTCCGGCGCTGTGCGCCGGAGGCACTCCGGCGGTTCCGGACTGGTGTCACCCGCCGCTTCTTTTGCGCCGCAATGGAGTCCGGCGCTGTGCGCCGGAGGCACAACCCGAAACACCACCGAGCCGCCGCGTGGAGGGCTCGGGCCGCAATGGAGTCCGGCGCTGTGCGCCGGAGGCACCTCACCGGAACCGCTCAGGCACACCGACACTTAGAATCTAGGCCGCAATGGAGTCCGGCGCTGTGCGCCGGAGGCACTCCGGGAGCGCCGCGCCGAAACTGGCGCCCGCCGACCACGCCGCAATGGAGTCCGGCGCTGTGCGCCGGAGGCACGGCTCGCTGGTTTTGCGGGTCGTGACCTGGGATTTTACTCCAGGATGCGAGCGGTCGTCGGTGCAGGCTGTGAATTGGCTGGGGTGTGGCTGGGCTGGGGTGGGTTTTGGGGGTCTGATCTGTGTGCGAGCGGTGGCTGGGGGTTGGGTGGGTACTGGACCGCTCGCGGTTCATACGATCTTGGCGCGAGGGTTCGGAAGCGTGCGGGGTTTTCCGAGGGTATGGATGGGTGGCGCGGACGGGATCGGGCCGAGGTCGATGTGGATGATGCTGTCGTGAGCCAGGTCGATGACGTCGGTGGCGCGTGATTCGAGTTCGGCTCGTTCGGCGGGGGACAGGTCGCAGAGGAAGACCGAGTATTGGAGGCGTTCGCCGTGGTCTTCCATGAGTGTGCAGACTCGTCTGAGCCTTGCGGGGTCGGCGATGTCGTAGGCGATGACGTATCGATGCCGGGCCATGGGTTTTCACCTGGTGATCATTGGCTTGTATTCGGGAATCTCTCCGACGAGGGCGCCGGAGAGGAGCCGCGCTTGTAGATCCATGACGCGGCGGTAGGAGATGCGGTAGCCGAAGAGTGGATGTTGGATTTCGGTGTCGAGCCGGCGTTCGTAGGCGCGCAGGACGGTGCGTCGGCCGTTGGCGGTCAATGAGACGGCTCCTGCGCGGCGGAGGAAGTCTGAGCTGGTGATTTCGCCGTTGTTCAGCAGGCTGATCACGACAGAGTCTGCGATCAGCGGCCGGAACTCTTCGGCGAGGTCGAGGGCAAGGGAGGGCCTGCCGTGGCGTGAGCGGTGGTAGATCCCGAGGTAGGGGTCGAGGCCGACACCGAGCGTGATCGCGACGAGGTCTTTGGTCAGCATCGCGTAGCAGAAGGACAGCAGAGCGTTGAGCGGGTCTGGTGGTGGCCGCCGGTTGCGTCCGAGCTGGGAAAACGTGTGGGCGATGTGATCGGCTGCGGGAGCGATCATGGCTGGGAAGGCAGCGAAGTACAGTCTGGCTGCGGTGCCTTCGATGCCCAGGAGAGTGGGGAAGGTGCTGGTGGATCGTGCTTGCTCCGCAAGCCGCTTCAGCGAGGCTACGGTGACGTTCACGTCTCCTCGGGCATTGCGCCGGAGCAGAGTTCTGGCGTTGAGGATCTTGCCGGCGATCATGCTCTGTGCGTATCCGGTGCGGCTTTGCGCGTGCGCAGCGGTTTGGCGCCTTCGCAGCTCGGCGTATTTGGGGGGTTGTCCGAGCGCATAGCCGTGCAGCCAGCCTCCGGTGCTTAGCCAGAGGACCGGTATCTGGCGGGCGAAGCATGCCTGCAACGCCTGGGTGCTGACCTGGACTCGGCCGAACACGGCGAGCTGAGCGACGTCGATCAGCCGGAACGAGGCGAGCTTCTCCTTGTCCCGGGTTATCTCGAGTCGTCCGCTGCGGACTCCGACGAACGAGCCTGGTTCGGTGACATATACCGGCCGTTGGTCTGGATCGCGAGGAACCAGGCGACGTGGTGGCTGGTCTCGGCGTGCGAGAAGTGCGTTCGTTTCGTCGGGCAGGCACAGGCCGACGAGTGAACATCGAACGCATTTGGGGCTGTCGACCAGCGGAAGCGGTGCTGTGTCGCGCTCGGCTACGCGGCGGGCGCCGGCGACGACGTCTTCGACCCGGGCAACGCGTTCCCCGGTCAGCTCGATGCGGACCCGTTGCCGAGTGGCGGCGTAGTACAGCTCCGCGTGCGTGCACGAATATCCGTTGTCGCGCAATGCCAACGCCTGCAGGCATACCTGCACTTCGTCGCTTGGCCACGGGCTGCCGTCCGGCTGCGGCTTGCCTTTCTTGTAGTCGACCGGGACAACGGCTCCGTTACCGTCGTTTTCGAGCAGGTCGAGCTTGGAGATCACGCCGAGCCGCGGCGAACTCACCGTGATCGATCGAGCGGCTGTCACCGGGCCGTCCTCCGGTAGTGGTACGGCGCCGGATGCTTGGTCGACTTTGCGGTGGACCTGTTGGCCGAGACGGGTGTCGTCGTTGTCGGCGAACCGGGCCTCGACCCATTCGAGGTAAAACAGGCGCGGGCAGTAGACGAACTCGTTGACCATCCGCGCGGGCAACAGGTCTTCCAGCATGACCGCTCCTCACGGTCGAGGAATGAACAAGCCTAGTCCGAAGTGGCTCAGATGTCCCAGTGCCAGAGGGCCGGCGATTTCCCGGTTCACCGTGATGGTGACGAATGCGGAGGGTCGCCG
Organism: Amycolatopsis sulphurea; assembly: GCF_002564045.1. Lineage (NCBI taxonomy): Bacteria > Bacillati > Actinomycetota > Actinomycetes > Pseudonocardiales > Pseudonocardiaceae > Amycolatopsis > Amycolatopsis sulphurea. The sequence continues at coordinate 4,446,450 of NZ_PDJK01000002.1, forward strand.
GCGGTCCGGGGCGGAGGGCCTGGTGCGTCTGAACGGGGTCCTTTCTTCTCGAAGGTTCAGGTCGCGGATGTGCAGGTCGTCGAGTCCGCGGTAGCCGAGTTCTCGTTCGATTTCGGTGCGGAGGAATTCCGGCCAGTCTTTGTTTTTCGGGTATCGCGTTGGGGTGAACGGGGTCAGCGAGGTCCAGCGGCGTGACGGCCGAGCCAGTTCCGGGGCGGTGTCGTGGATGTTGCCGGTGTCGGTGGCGCGGAGGTTGAGGCGCCATTTTTCGTTCATGCCGGTGTGGAGTCGTGTCGCGGCGGTCAGCGCGTCGAGTTCGTCGCCGCTGAGCCCGGCGGGGACCCAGACCAGCAGCCCGCTCAGGTGGCGGTCTTGTGTCAGTGGCAGGTAGTGCGCGTGCCGGTGGTGGTCGCGGGTTGTGGTGCCGGTGGCGGTTTTGCCGCCGAGGAGGGTGTCCGCGGGTTCGGTGCGGAGGTCGCCGAGTTTCCGCAGCGCGGCTTTGCGTAGCAGGTCGGTGTAGATCAGCGCGTCGGTGCTGGGCGGTTTTACGCGTTGGGCGATCGCGAACCGGATGGCGGTCACAGAGGTTGTCGGGGGCCGTCGCCGCGGGCGGGTGGTCGCGGGTGTTTTCTGGTAGCCGGCGAAGCGGGTGCCGCGGGGGAACAGCAGCCCGCCTCTGCGGACGTCGACCGGCCGTGCGACCAGTGCCTCCAGGTCGAGGGGATGTTCGGCGGCGAGCACGGCGGTGACCTCGGCGTCGGCGGGGATCATTTCGGCCGTTTCGACGGATTGCCAGATGTCGTGACCGGCTGGTTCCCAGTGGTCGGCGAGGGTGGCTTCGCAGATGCTGTCGGCCCGGCCCAGGTAGGGCAGGGACGCGGCGAGTTTGGCCAGGGCGTCGCGGTGCGGGCCGGTAAGGTCGAGGCCGCGCCATTGGAGCGCGAGTTCGGCGTCGGGGTCGAGGACGGCGAAGGCGTCCAGGGTCTGGTCGACGCTGATGCCGGCGGTGGTGTGTTTGCTGTCGGGGTAGTAGTGGCGGGTGTGGGCGATGGTGTGGGCGGGCACGAACACTGTCGGAGGCACGGCGGCGAGCTTGTCGAGGAGCGGGTGCACGACGTGCTCGTCGAGGTCGGGTGCCCGGGTGCGCCACACGGCATACAGCGCGCGCAGGATCCGCCAGGGCGACGGCGGCAGTTCGACGGCGCCTTCGTTGACGTGACGTCCCCAGGGGGTGGCGTGGTAGCGGCCCCAGGGGAAGCGCAGGGCCAGGGTGACGGTCATTTTTTCTTGCCTTTGCCGGTCCAGTGCACGGTCAGGGGCTCTCCGCTGCCCAGCATGTCGGCGCAGTGGGGCACCAGTTCGGTGATCTTTGCGGTCAGGTGGTCGAGGGCGGGCAGCGGTGGGCTGTTGCGGCGGGCTCGGACGTCGCCGTCCAGGTCGAGATCGCAGGCGGTGCGCAGCCGGAGACCTCCGGAGAGCAGGGACCGGATTTCCCATAACGCGATCGTTTCGAGGAGGTCGGTGGTGGGTGCGGGCAGGCCGTAGGAGTGCAGCAGTTCGGTGTCGAGGACGAAGGATGCGCGGATGTGTTTGGCGGTCCATTCGGTCCGGGCGAACGGGACCGATCCGTAGCCTTCGGAGGTTCCTTCGGTGTCGTCGGAGATCTGGTGGCGCACGCGGTCGGATTTGCGTCCGCCGCTGTCGGCTCGCTCGACGTGGTGGGCTTCGATGACGCTGGAGAGGGCTCGGGGGAATTTCGGCTGGCCCCACCAGGCCTTGTGGGCGAAGAACACGCCGTGGATGAGGCAGAACGGGTCCAGTCCGGCGATCGCGGCGGCCATCGCGGACCGGTTGAGCGGGGTGTCTTTGGCCAGGCCGAGGCGTTCGCCGATGAGGTCGAATACGGGTTTTCCGTCCACTGTGGAGGCGTGGACGAACGGGGAGGCGAGCCGGTGGGCTTCGAGCCGGCTGGAGGTGAGGAATTCGCCGGTGCTGTCGCGGACCACCCGGATCCAGGGCAGGCCGTTCATGGCGGGCACCGGCTGGTTGCCCGGCTCGTCCCAGGCGGTGGCTTCGAGCCGGTTGGCCATCGACTGCACCGATTCGACCAGCAGCGCCGGGACGTCCTGGCCGTCCTCGAACCGGGTGAAGGTGGCCGCGCCGAGGTCGGGGAACCCGGTCGGCTGGAAGGTGCTGCCCAGGATCGGGACGAGATCGGCTTCGTAGGCCAGGCGGGTTGTCACTGTGTTGACCTTTCTGGAGTGGGCAGGACGGAGATCCGGTTCAGTGCCCGGATCCGGTCGCGTTCGCTGATGCGGAACAGGAGCACGGCGGTCAGCCGGTCGCCGCTGATGCGGGCTTCGGGCGGCCGGAGGACCTGGGGGATACCGGTGATCGTCAGGCGGCGGGCCGCGTTGTCGAGCACGTCGGGGACGTGGCCCGCGATCAGCTGGGCGGGCCAGGCATTGCCGGGGCGAAGTCGTATCTGTGTCGTGCCACCGTCTTCGCGGGGCAGTTCCAGGGGCGCGGTCGACGCGAACGGCAGCAAGTAGTTCGTTGCGCTGCTCAGGAACCCGTGCTCGTCAGGCGGCAGCCGGAAGTCGGTGCCTGTCCAGTCGACGGTGAGCAGCCCGGCCAGCAGGTCGGCGATTCTCGGCTCGTCGAGGTGACCGGCGAGCAGCGCCTGCACATCCGGGGGCCGGGCGAACATGCCCTGGTGGAACGCGATCCTGGCGCCGCGTACTGCCGGGAACGGAGCGGTGTCGCCGGGTTCGTCGGGGCGGGGGATCGACCGGCGCCGTGCCAGGGACGCCAACGCCGCAACGAGTCCCGCACCGAGCGAGGCAGTACTGGGGCGGCCTGACCACACTGGCCGCCGGCGCGGGCCGACCGTGACCGGGGACAGCAAGGGGCGCAGTCCGCCCAGCGTCGGGCATTCGGCACCGGGATCCCGCGCGGTCGCGAGCGCGAGCGCTATCCGCAGCTCAGAATCATCGGCGAAGGCGGGGCGTAGTTCGTCGGCGAGGGCGCGGCCGTGGGGGAGGACCAGCGGCGACACGATCGTGCGGGTGCTCCCCGCGCGGGCGGTCGTCTCGTGGCATCGCCCGATGGCGGCGAACACGGCGGCCAGGTCGGTCGCGTGTCCGGTGTCCGCGTGGGTGAACAGTGCTTGCTCGACGCCGCGAATCCGGGCGGCGACCGCGTTGCTCGCCGGGCCGCGCAGCGCGTCCAGCCACGGATCAAGACTGGCGAGCAGCTGGACCGGACGCCGTGTCCTCGGGACAGTGATGGTTCCGGCGGGCACGGCGAGCGGGTTCTGGCCATGGCGGTCGACGAAAACGTGTCGGTGGAAGGCGGTGATACGCCGGTCCACAGCACGATTCGCGGCTGCGCGGACCAGGTCGAGCGCTGATCGTGCCGGTTTCCCCCGCCACTGCGCTCGGCCCTCGCCGAACAGCGCCACCAGTTCCGGCAGGCGGGCCGGAGCGCCCCATTCCGGGGCCAGGAACTCGCCGAGAATCGATTCTCCCGGCGCCGCGGTTGCGAACCCACCGGCCGAGCCCTGCACCTGGAACGGCAGCGCGGCGCCCGCGTAATCGCTGCCGTGGCGCCGGACCACCGCGGAGGCGAACGGCAGCGTTCCCTCCACCGTCATCAGGAATGCCCAGGGGTTGACGAACCCTTTGTCGTCCGTCTTCTCCAGCGGTGAGGATTGAATGCCGCCCGCGCGGCCCGGGTCGAACTGCCCGACCGCGTCCCGCAGATACGGCGCTGATTCGTCTCCGGTGAGCAGCGCGGCCAGCCAGGCGCGGCTGCGCCGGTCGGCTGTGACTGTCCGGAGCCGGGACAGGTAGGTGACCGACAAGTCCTGGCGGCCGAAGTTCCCGCCGGTCCCGAGCAGGCGGCTGAACGCGACATCCGCATCGCCGGCCAGTGCCGTCGCGGCGTCCAGCCAGGCCAGCGCGGCGTCCGGGAACTCGTTGCGGCACAACTGCAGCACGTCCCGCTTGCAGGCCGCGTCCCACAGCGCGCCGTTCTTGCCGCCCCAGCCCAGCTCTTGTCCTTGTGCGATCACCCGGTCCGCCGCGTCGACAGCGTCGCGCAGAGCGGCCAGCCGGGGTTCGTGCGAGGCGCGTACCCATTCGAGCGCGGCTTCGGCGGTGGTGTTCTTGCCGTTGCCCGCGAATCCTGAGCCTGCGTTCCACGGCGACACGATCGCTTCCGGCTCGAACCTCTCGTCCAGCACCGCGACGAGCGCTTTGACGGTCGGCACCGTGCTGCGCAGGACGAATGTGCCGCGTCGCCAGTATCCGGCCGCTTCGTCGTCGACGCATCGCGTCACGGCCCGCAAGATCCCCAGAGCGGACAGGTATCCGGCCAGCGGCGTCGTCCGGCAGCCCGGCAGGGCGAGGTCGGGCATCACACACCGTCCTTGTCGCTTGCCCGGCCGTCCGCGGCGCGGACCAGGGCTTCGCAGAACGCCAGCCGGAACGGCCCGAGATCCTTCCGGTCCCGCAGCCGAAGCGCCCGGTCGGTCAGCGAGCCGACGCCCAGGTGGGTCGCGGCCAGCGACAGGGTCCGCTCCTCGAGGCGCGTGCCCGGCAGGTCGGTCGCGGCTGTCACGGAGCCTTCCCGGACGCCCAGCACGGTGTCGCGCGGCTCGTCCTCGACGGCACGCACGGTCAGCCGTGCTTTTCCGTGATGCGCCAACGCGAGATACACGACGAGGTCACGCTCCGCCACACCGTCCAGCAGCCCGGTGTCGGGATCGAGCAGCAGCAACGCGCTGACCAGTTCGTGCCGGAAATGCCGCGGATCGTGACGCAGCGGTGTCCGGCTGGGCGACTTGGCCCACACCGTGGCGGTCGCCGGGGGCGGGGTGTCCGGGTTGGCCTTGTCCAGCGAGGCGATAAATGTGGGGTGGGCCTTGCCGAGATCGTGGTAGCGCGCGCCCAGCGCGATCGCCTCACGCAGGTCCTGCCCGAGGTCGGGGTTCAGGCCGTCCAGCAATACGCGTGCGGCGTGCTCGGTGTCGGCGAGATGCTCGGCCAGCCCGGTCCACGCTCGTCCGCCGGACTCGGGGTCGCGGTCCAGCCCGTCCGGTCCGGACCGCTGCCTGTCCTCGGCGGGCTCGACCGGGTCGACCGGGGATGTGCTTCGCGGATCGAATCCGGTCTGGGACGTGTAGCCGCCGCGCGCCGCGTCCAGGACCAGCAGCGCGGTCGGGCGGACGTCGTCCTCGCGGGCGATGCGCCAGTCACCGTCCCGTTGGTCGAGCACCACCGAGGTCCCCGCGGACACCACGCGCTTGACCGCGCCCACTGGTGCCGGACACAGTTCCTCGCGCCGTGGGGCGGGCATCGCCGTCCACCCGTCACCCGAGAGGTCACGCCAGGCGACCGGCACCGTCCGGTCGATCGTGTCCCGGATGAACGGGCTGACGTCGATGTCGTTGCCGGACAGGTCTGGTGCGGTGTCGAACAAATCGATCAGGTCGCGGCGGCGCAACACCGGATGCAGCTGGTCGCGCTCGAGGACGTCTTGCGCCGCGAGTTGCGGCCCCGTCAGGCCGTGCCCCTCCAGGCTGCGCAACTGGTCCACGGTGGCGTCGACATCGCCGGAATCGTAGGGCAGGTACATGTCCCGGCTCCGCGGCGGCACCACCCACAGCAGCCGGGCTTCGCTGGCTTTACCGTCGCGGTTGCACCGCCCCGCGCGTTGCACCAGCGACGACCACGGCGCCGCCTCCGTCACCAGCGTCTCGGACGTGACATCGACACCCGCCTCCAACACCTGCGTGCTGACCACAATCGTGCCCGCCCCGCCCGGCTCTGCGAGCGCAGCCTCGACATGGTGCTCCCGATCCCCGGGCCGAAACCGCGCATGCAGCAACACCAGTCGTGCGGCCGGTGCTGCTCCGCGCAGCTCGGCGAACATCGCGGCGGCCCGGTCGACGGTGTTCACCACGACCAGAGTGCGGGTCCCCGCCCGGTGCTCGGCCAGCACTCGCTTGGCCAGCTCCCGCGGATAACGCCGCCCGTCCGGGTCGCCCAGCCGAACCTCCGCGACCGTTTTCCGGGCGTCCAATAGCTTCCGCAAACCCTCATCGCTGTCGTCGTCTCCCAGCTCGACAACAGACAATTCCCTGGTGAAATCCGGTGTCCGCAAGCGCTGAGGGTCCAGCGTCGCCGACATCCACATCGACCGGCACGGCAACGCGGCACCGAAGCTGTCCCGCAGTCCCTGCAGCTGCAACGATGTCGGCAACCCCGGCCCCATCAGCTGCACCTCGTCGAACACGAACTGCACCCCGGCATGCAGCAACCCGAAACTGCGCGGCCAGCTCGACCGCGCCTCCCCGAAGCCGCGCATCAACAGCCTCGACAACACCATGTCCTGCGTGCCCACGAAAACCCGATCACGCACAGGACCGGACATCCACTCCCAGGTCTCGGAATCCTCCCCGCCCATCAAGACATGCACACTGATCGGCAACTCCACCCGCTCAACCCATTCCCGGACCTTGCCGAGAGTCTGCTCGACCAGCACCCGCTGCGGCACGACGAACACCAACCACCGCGGAGTCGTGTCAGGATGCACCTGACGCCGGTACATCCACGGCAGCACCGCCGCCAGCGTCTTCCCCGTACCGGTCGGCACCCGCAGCACGTCCGGGAACCCCTCGTCCGCCAGGCGCACCTGATACCGGTACGGGCTCATCTTCCCGCCCGTCGCCACCGCGACGAAATCCTCAAAACTCCCCACCGTCACAGCCGGCCCCCTTCCCTGTCCTCGCCGATCGCCGGCCGCGCCTCTCCGTGCCGGCCGACGCGGACCACCCCGCCACCGTCGCGCCGGGCACGCGCACAGGCGTGGGGTCTCTGCTGCTCATCGACCGGTTCCGCCGCAGCCGTCATCGAGCAACGACCACGGATATCACCGATCGCGCCTGCGTCAGAACTCACTGTGTTCACAGGGCGCCACTGTAGGGCAGGGGTCCGACAATCTTGCGTCCCGATGAATCCTCGACGCTTTCGCAACGCTGTAGGTGGCGGCCTTGATGGGAGTCGGCGATCGTGACCAGCCGCGACTGGGATCAAGAAAGCCCACCGCTGCAGGGTCGGTGGCCGTGGTTCTCGCTGCGCAGCCGGACTCTGTTGATCCGTGGAGGCACGGTGTCCTTCCTCAAGTCGAGCGCCGGCGCGGTGCGTCCACGGTCGTGAAGGCGGCTGACGGTGTCACCGCGAAGCACGTCGTGGTGAAGCTCATCCCGCGTGCGGGCGCGGACAAGACGAACCGGGTGTTCTTCCGGCGCGAAGTCGACGCTCTTTCGCGGCTGAGCCATCCGAGCATCGTCTCGCTGCTCGACCACGGCGAGGACGACGATGAAGATGCGTTCTACCCGGTTTTCCCGTGGTTGGAACAAGGGCTACGCGATGTGCTGCCGCCGGCCGAGGGAGGGGAGGGTGGGCACCGGACCTGCGTTGACATGATCGCATGCGGTGTGGTCAGTTCTTCTCTTCAGCGTGGTGAGGACGTCGTTGGCGACGTCGGCCGCGAGCGGGCATGGGTCTATCTTGCCCATCTTGCTCGTTCGGGGTGCGACATCGACCAGAAACGACAGCCGATCCGTGACGCCGACCAGCACATCGCAGGTGTTGGGGGTCGATCCCGGCTGAGTGGCGTAGGCGACGGCCGGAAAACCTTGGATCGGTGGCAGCACGTCCCAGCGCTTCATCTGCGGCTTGACGTTGGTGTAGGCGTTGCTGAGACCTTTGTTGCGCGCGGGGTAGTAGGAGACTCCTATGGAAGCGGTGGTTTCGGCGTTGGTCCACGAGCAGCTCGGAACCGGACAGCACCCGCCCGGCCTCATCGCGGATGAGTACGCCCGCGGCCACGTTCTTGCAAGGCAGCCAGGCGGCGATGCCGGGATTGAACTCCACCTCGGGTTTGCCCTCATCGCGCAGGTCATGCGCGAACACCGCACGGTCGCTGCAGTGGTTCGGCTGCTTGTCGCTCAAGGCTCCTCGCTCGGTAGGAGCGTGGCCACCGTCTCAGTCAGCTCGCGCACCGGCCGCAGCTGCCGGTGGCCATGGAGCTGGCCGAGCAGGTCGTGGACGATGCGGTGCGAGTGCTTCGATTCGGCAGCCGCAGCGGCTTCGGCCGCCTTGGGTGTCATAGTGTGCGCACTGTCCACCGCGTTCTCCGGCAGCGCCGCTTTGACGAGCTGGCCGGCGGCGAACACCCGTCGCCTGTTTTGCTGGCGAACGCCCTTTGTGTTCGGCGGGAAGCATCGCCCACTGCGGGATGGCGTGAGGAGCATTTGCTCACGCTTCCGAACGCGACCGATCAATTGTTCCTCCTGGGGGTGCCGTGGCATCCGCGGATGCGCCGTCGAGAAGCCTGGTTGCACGGTTCCAACCCGCTTCACCCGTCGGGTATTGGAGTGGTTAGGTCCGCGTTTGTGCAGTTCATCGGGGGTGACGCTCCATCTGCGCCCTATCGCCGCCGCATAGCCGCTCTGGTCCGATCCCCGTGGCGATCGTTTAGTAGGTCGGTGTTCGCAGCCGTGACCATCAAACAGTTGGAACCGGCCACGGGCATCGCCTGGCAGGCGCATCGAATGGTCGCCGGGTGCTGATTCGCTGTCCGCTTCTAGCGTCCTGGGTGGACGGAATAACTCAACAGGCCGAATAGGGACTCGCTGACTATTGGAGTGGATGATGCTCTCCCAGCGATTCGCGACGCCCTGCGCGCCGCGATGCCCACAGACTCAGCTCGCTGTGCCGTGCTTGTTCGTGCAGCCGATGTGTCGACGGGAATGGAATAGCGACACCGCGCGAGGCGGTGCCGCATGACGGACACCGGATCCTGGTCCATCGCGTGCCGGGATGTCGTCGGTCGCGAGCGGGCCTTGCGTGTTGTCGTGCGTGGCTCGGAGGTCGCGGTCTTCGACCACGCCACCACCGCCCAATTCCGCTCTGCGGTCATGCAAGCGATTGAGGCGGCGACCACACCCGCGCGAAGCGCTTCTGGACCCACGACAACCGGCTTGGCGAGCACGGCGGAGCAAAACAACGGCGGTCTTCGCCCAACCGCTGAGCAGTGCCCTGCTCCGTCGCCATATCGCGGCGGGACCACGATCCCGATGCGTGGTCCCGCCGCGATCCCCGTAACCGGGGGTGAGCTCGGATGATCACGGCTGGCGCCCTGCTTGTCTGTTGCCTGCTGCGGTTGGCATCGCGAAGTATGCAGCAGCCCGCATCCGAGTACGACGGTTCGCACCGCCGCGCGCCACGCCAGCCGCCCAACCGGGTCTTGCGGCACGCGATCGCGACTGCTGGAACGCGCGGCCTCGGCTTGATCAGAAAGACCGAAGGCTCATGAGGCGGTCAGGTCAGACCGTGCCCGCCGCGATCTTGCTCCGTCGCCTGGGGTGGTACCACCGCAGAGTCGACTGTCGTGACGGCGACGGCCATCGATCCGCTCTGCACCTGCGGCGGCTGACTCCTTCGGACGTCGAGATCGAGTTGCCCGGCGGACGGCTCGCCCGGCTGACCAACGCCGAGGCCGGGAGACTCCGGGCAGCTTTGCGTGAGGTGCTCTTCGCCGAGCACTCGCCGCACCGAGCGGGGGCCGTTTAACCGAATGTGACGGCTCGGCCGGAGTTCTCGCCATGCCTTCGGACGGCCGCGCGCCCTCGCACCACCGACTGCGGCTGGGCGGAAGTGGTTCCACGACGCCTTCCGTTCAGCCGTCACCAGCACTCATGTCTTTAGAGGAGGACCTGCTCATGATCGCTGTCATCGACGACCACCACACCCAGGCCATACAGCAATCCGATCAACCCGTACGGGACCGCAGCGACGGGTTCGTGTGGCCAACCACCATCGACAGCGCCACTGGCAACGTCCACCTTCCGCTCGGCGAGAGTATCGACGCGCTCATCATGCACGCCGGATTTGCCGGGGAGGTCAACAACTTTCTTGCGCGGCACATGTTGCGTACCCCCGTCATTGTGGTTCCTGGTGATCCTGACGACTGGATCTTCCTCACTCAGCCACGGACCACGATGCGGCAGTCGTCATGGGACGACTTGATCCGCATCGGCGTTGGGTGGAAACGACGCGGCGACACCATCTTGCTTCCTGCTGTGTGCCACGTAGAGAACGGCGTGCGGTGGCTTCAACGGCCGCAGCCAAATATGACCCTCCCGCCGTGGACTGCGGTGGCCGGCGCTGCGCGCTTGACGTCCTCGTTGCGCGGGAGGCGGTGAAGATGCCGATCGGCACCCCTGCCCACCGGCATCCGCGCCACGCCATCGTGATCGCTTCCGGCGGGCTGGACTCCACCGTGCTGGCGTACTGGCTGGCAGCGCGCGGAGCGAAGCTGACGTTGTTGTCCTTCGACTACGGCCAACGGCATCGGGTTGAACTGGAGCACGCGGCCGACATCGCAAGCCTGCTTGGCTGTCCACAGAAGACCATTGAGCTCGCGACGCTCGGGCGGCTGCTGGCTGGCTCGGCCCTGACCGACACCGTCGTGCCGGTGCCCGATGGTCATTACACCGACGAGTCGATGCGTGCCACGATCGTTCCGAATCGGAACGCGATCATACTCGACATCGCGGTCGCAGTGGCGATTGTCAGCAAGGCCGATGTCGTGGCGTTCGGTGCGCACGCTGGTGATCACGCTATTTATCCAGACTGTCGACCGGAGTTCGTCGAACGGTTCACCCGGACGGTTCGTGCTGCGAACGAGGGCCTGCTGGCCAGCGATTTCGAGGTCCTCGCCCCGTTTCTCGCTCACAGCAAGACCGACATCGTCCGGATCGGTGCGGCGCTCGGAGTTCCCTTTGAACGGACGTGGTCCTGCTACCGGGGCCAGGCAATGCACTGCGGGACATGCGGAACCTGCATCGAGCGCAAGGAGGCTTTCGAGAGCAACGGCCTCCCCGACCCCACCACTTATCGCAATGCGTGTGCGTGAGGAGATGGCCATGAAAACAGGGGAAGAACTCGGTTTACCGGCCGGGCTTGGGCGGGGCCGTCGTTCCCCGCGCCACGGTTCGCGCGTGTCGGGTTGCGAACCAGTGCAGCGTGGCGAAGGGATCGTTCCTGCCGCCCAAGCACCGAGCACGGTAGCGCAGCGGGCCGGGATTGCGCCAGTGCCCTTCGCCTCCGGACTGCAATCGCACTCGCTGATGCCGCTGTTGTCCGAACCGCGCCTGCGACGTGCGTTGCGACAGTGCGGCCAGCGAGCGTCAGCACCCGGTGCCGACGGCATGACCTGGGGCGACCTCCGCCGCGAAGCACAAACGGTGCTACCGCAACTCGCCATAGAACTCGCTGAGGGAACCTGGCAACCGGGACCGGTCCGCGACGTGCCGCTTTCCACTTATACTGGTAAACAGATTCACGCCTTCGTTCCCACCGTGCGGGACCGGCTGGTGCACCGTGCGCTCCGCAACGCCATCGAACCGATACTGGAGGCGCGCGCCTTCCGCGGCTGGGTCTCAGGGTTCCGTCCGCGCCGCAATCGCATCACCTCCCTCCGTCAGGCAGCCATGTATCACCAGGCCGGTTTCCGGTGGGCAGCCGATCTCGACGTCGCCTCGGTGTCGGCAGGCGCGATAGTCGACGAAGTCATCGACTGGCACGCCGAACACATTCACGACGGCGCTCTTCTGGCCCGTTTGCGCACGGCGCTCGCCGCGATGCCGAGCCCGATCGCGCCGGGCTCCGGCCTCGCACCCATGTTGATCAACCTCCGACTGTCTCAAGTGGACAAGAGGGTCTCTGGGCTCCGTGTCGTGCGCTTCGCCGACAATTACGTTGCTTTCGCCGGAGCCCGCGAGGAAGCGCACGAGGCGTTCTATGCGATCAGCGACGCGCTCCTCACGCTCCGGTTGTGTCCCAATGAGATCAAGAGCCGGATTCGCGAAGACGTGAATGTCGAAGACCTGTTCCTGATCGGCGGCTGAGGTATGAACCTGGAATGGATCGAGATCAACGGGGGAGTCTGCGCGTTCGGCGACGACGCGCGTCCCATCCGGGTCCCGACCTTGTTGTGGACGCGCACTCCGATTGCCTACGGCCACCTGCCAAGCGAGTATTCTGGCCTCGGGCAAAGGTTTCCCGTCGCCGGGATCAGTCACGCCGAGGCCGTCGAGATCGCCAGCCTGCTGGGCGGGCGGTTGCCTCGCTCGGTGGAGTGGGAATGGATGGCCGCCGGACCGAACCGTCGACGCTGGCCGTGGGGCAATGCACCGTGGCTGCCGACGCTTGGGAACCTACGTGACTCCGGGCACGGCACGGTCACCCCAGTCGGCACGCACCCCGATGGGGCGACGCCTGAACGCGTGCTCGACGTGGCCGGCAACGTGTGGGAATGGACCTCCAGTACCGCGATGAGCGACGGAGTCGTCATCCGCGGCGGTTCGTACGCCGCGCTGCCGCTGTATGCCCAGTGCACATTCCTCAACGCCGCGCCCGCTGAACTGCGCTCGCGCGGTATCGGCGTACGGGTGGTGCGCGAGCCATGACACTTCGGTCGCTGGCCCCACGGGTCGTGCCACCCGACCAGGGTTTGATCATTCTCAACTGCTCGCGGCGGAAGCTCGTGACGAGCGTTCCGGTCCCGGCGCTTCAGCTCTACCGGGGTGCGTGCATTCCGGGTGCGCGTGAGCACTTCGCTACTGATGCAGCTCGCCGAGCCCGCATCCGTATCCTTTCGGCCGCGCACGGCCTTCTGCACCCTGACGACGCAATCCACACGTACGACCGCAGGCTCGCGAGCAGGACCGATGCAGTGCGTCTGCACGAACGAACGGTCTCCGCGCAGCTGGACGCCGAGCTCGCCGAGACGCCGTCGTTGCGGCACATGCTGATCCTGGTCGAGCCGCTGTACCTGCTCGCCTTGCAGCGCGTGTTTGACCACCTCGACCGCGTCGAACAGATCGCGATCATCCCCGACCCCCGGGGATGGCAGGACGGGTTGATTCACCTGCGCCGGTGGGGGTGGGCGTGACCTCATTGCACGAGAATCTGCGGTCCCGCAGCAACTTTCACACCGGCAAAACCCGTAGCTGGGAAGCCACATCAGGGATCGGCTGGCATGAGCCCACGCCGTTGGACCTCTTTCCAGCTGCCGCGCGTTCTCTCTCGGTCGTCGTCCCGGCCCACAATGTCGGCTACTGCCTGCCGGCCGTGCTCGATGCCCTGGAAGGCCAGCACTGCCGGCACCGGTTCGAGGTCATCGTCATCGACGACGCCAGCACCGACGCCACAGCCGCTATCGCAGTCCGACACCCGATCGTCACCACTGTCCTGCGGCTCCCAGAACGCGTGGGTGGGGCCATCGCACGGAACCTCGGCACCGCGCTCGCCTGCGGGGAGACGGTGCTCTACCTCGATGCCGACATGGTCCTGCCCCCGCACGCGATCACCGACATCACCGCCCGTGCCACCGACACCACGGTGCTCGTGGGGTTCCGCCACAACCTGCCCTACTACCTGCACCAAGGCGGACGCGGCGTCCTGGCCGAGCATCCCCAACTCGGCGCAGACCATCGGGTCGTATGGCGGCCCCCGGTCGGCCGCCCGTTGCTCTACAGCGGCATCACGCTGACCGAGTGCTTCGATGGCCGTCCGCTGGACCACACGCGTGACTTCGTCGACCTCGGCTATGGCCGGCGCTATGTCGACTGGGACCTGCCCCGCATGGTCGTCACCTGCCTCGTCGCCGTGCCGCGCGCAGCGGTCCTTGACATCGGGGGGTTCGATCCCGAGTTCGGGCGGATCGGCTGGGGCATGGAAGACACCTACCTCGGTGCGTGCCTGATCGCGAGCGGGCTGCTAGTGATCCCGCTACGGCAGGTCGTCGGGTTCCACCTCGATCCACCGGACGCGGAACAGCAGTGGCAACGAAAGCTCGCGACCTGGCCCGGCACCCTCGCTCGCTACTGGGACCTGATGCGACGGCCCGCCCCGACCGGCCGCACCCACTCGTTCATCGCTGAGGTAAGCGAGCTGCTGCACACCTGCGAGGTGCTGCGACCCCACTAGCGCCAGAGACGGGCCCCTTGCATCGAAAGCCGCCACGACGACGAGAAAGAAGACACTGCCCGATGATCGACCCGATTTCCCTCGCGGTCGGCGCTGGCCTGCTCGCCACAGGGCTGCTGGCCGGCAAGCTGACCTGCCGCCGCGCACCCGCAGACACCACGCCGAAACCGGTCTGCGGCTGCTCGCACGGGCTCGAACAGCACGACGCCGACACCAAGGAATGCCACGGCCAGATCTTGCACAGGGACGCTCGGACCGAGTTCGGCGTGTGGATCGGCAACCAGTGGGTGTCCTGCACGTGCCGCCAGTATGTCGGCCCGAAGCCGTTCGAGGAGCTGTTCTCCCCGTCGTTGCTGCCACCGCAGGACAACCTGTGACCAGGCGATGTACCGCTACGACGCGGACTTTCACGGCGGGGGCATACGGGACCGAGCGCGTCGTCCATGACCCGCTCACTGGGCTGACCCACCGTGCCGGGACCGAAGTCGGCTCTGGCCGTATAAGGCTGCCCGACGCCGATGTTGCCTCCTGGCTCGAGATCCACCCGGCGGCCGTGCATGCCGACGAGCCGATCAGCGTGTGCTGGTCGCCCCTGGTGCGTTGCGACCTCACCTGCCCTCACTGCCTGGACGACAAGTCCGTGTCCGAACTGGCGCGGTCCGACCGTCGTCGCATCGCGCACCTGCTCGCCGAGTCCGCGGTCCTGGGCGTGGACATCTCCGGCGGCGAACCACTGCTGCTGCGCGAATTGCCCGAGCTGATCGACATCCTCGTCGCGGGCGGCAGCGCGGTCAGCGTCACGACCAACGGCACCCACCTGGCACGCCGCGTCGAAGCCCTAGCGTCCCGCGTGGACGCCGTCCGGGTCAGCCTGGACGGCCCGGACGCCGAACGCCACGACCACTGGCGCGGCACGGGCAGCTTCGATCACGCCATCGCCGGAATCCGCGCGGCGGTTGCCCACGGCATCCCCACCCAGATCCAGACCGTCCTGCTGCGGTCCACCGCAGAAGCCAGCGTCCGGCCGATGATCGAGTTGGCCGCCGCGCTTGGCTTGCACGGGGTGACCTTCCTTCAAATGCTCCTCATCGGGGAAGGCGCCCGGCTGGCCGGCGACGAGCAGCTGACCGACGTCGAGGCCACCGACCTCCTCGCAGATCTGACCACCAGCTCGCCCGTGCCGGTACGGCTGCGCACCCGTGAAGCAGCCGGGGGGTTCACCGTGATCCGAGCGGACGGCCAGGTATGGCGTAATCAGCCGGGCGCGCACTCCATCACCTCCCTACGCCCACTGCGTGGAGTCATCGACCTCGCACTGACTGCCCGAGACGGCTCGGCATGAGTGGGTTCGTCAAACCGGCCAGGAGGACCGCGGGTACGCACAGCACCCGCAGTCACCTCGGCGAGGCAACCCCTTGCCCTCCAGGAGCGGAAGCACGAATGACGGCCGGACGCCGCGTCTTCGAGCACCACCAGATCTGGCGCGTGAACCCTGACTCTCTCCGGGAGGCCACTACGCTGCTGGCCGGCGCGATCCTGCGCGATCATCAAGCGGTTCAGCACGTCATCGGCATCGCCCATGGCGGTGTCGCGCCTGCCCGCATGATCGCCGCCGCTCTCGGGCTGAAAGCCCGCACCGTCCACGCCCGACACAACACCAGCGACACGGCCTACCAGCAAGCAACGGGCAAGGTGACCCTCGACCTCGACCCGCTGACCCGCACCCTGAACGGTCAACGGATGAAGGGCCGAGTGCTGGTGGTGGACGACATCTGTGGCAGCGGCGCCACCCTTCGCCATCTCCGACACGAGCTTGCACCCCTGCTCAGCCCGAGCGCGCAGTTGCTGACCGCAGTCCTGTGCCTCAACGCCGGGGCGGCCCGGTCGCCGGACTACTCGGTCTGGACCGTCTCGGACTGGGTGGTCTTCCCCTGGGAGAAGCCGCCCGCCGACCAGGACACCAATCCGCTGCCGCTCCCAGAGAAGGTCGATCGCCATGTCTAGCCTGGATCCGTTGACCTTCGCGTTCGTCCTG
This sequence comes from Amycolatopsis sulphurea, assembly GCF_002564045.1. Classification (NCBI taxonomy): domain Bacteria; kingdom Bacillati; phylum Actinomycetota; class Actinomycetes; order Pseudonocardiales; family Pseudonocardiaceae; genus Amycolatopsis; species Amycolatopsis sulphurea. The sequence continues at coordinate 4,462,551 of NZ_PDJK01000002.1, forward strand.
GTCTCCTACACGGCGAACGCGCCGGCCGGGATCGAGCGCGCCACCGCCGCCCTCGCGCACGGACTGCGCCAGCTCGGTCACCGCACCCTCATCCTGACCGCCGCCCCGACCGATACCCCGGACGACGGCGTGATGAAGATCTGCTCAGTGGGCGTCGACTTCCCCTGTGACGACGATGAACTGCGCGACGCGATCAGCACCCATGGGCAGGACGCACTGCTCGCCGCCGAACTGTGCGAGTTGTACCGCGAGCACCGGGTCGACATCGCTGTCTACACCGACGGCTTGTGGGGCCTCGGCAGAGCCGCGCCGGTCAGCCGCGCGCGCTCGGTACTGGCCATGCACGTCGTCGGGCACGACCAAGACCTCCAACCCGCCCTGGACCGCGCCGACCTGGTGATCGCGCCTTCCCAGACGGTGCTCGACCAAGCACACGATCGCGACTACGACACCGACTGCTGGCAGATCGTGCCCAACGCCCTGCTCTACGACCACGAGCCGCCACCCGGCTCACGACGGGAAGCGCTGCGACGGCACGGCCCCCTCCGGATCCTGGCCCGGCTCGGGCCGGAGAAGAACATTCGAGCCCTGCTGGACGCCGGACGACTGGTTGACCGGACGATCGAGGTGATCGTCGGCGAGGCCGGATTCGAGGACGCATCCGGCGGCCAGGCGGCTGAACTGGATAAGTGTCGCTACTCCGCAGCCCATCTCAAGCTCGGCACCATCCACGGCAGCGGCCTTACCTGGGACCAGGTGCCGTCCTGGCTCGCGCAGGCCGCGGTGGTGATCGTGCCCTCGCTGCGCGAGACCATCGGGCTGGTCGCGCTCGAGGCGATGAGCGTCGGCACCCCCGTCGTCGCCTTCGACGTAGGCAACCTTCCCGCCCTAGTCGGCACTGGCGACGGGGCCGGTGGGGTGATCGTCCCCCGATCTTGGGGCGAGCACGGCCTGTGGCGCGCCGCCGAGCATCTACTCGAAGACCCGCTAGGCTACGCCGAACGATCCAGGGCTGCGTACTACCGCTCGCGGGACTATCTGCCCACCACAGTCGCCGAGACATTCGTAAAGGCGGTGCGGTGATGCCTGCTGGCGTCCCTTTGCTCCTGGTTGACGGTCACAACCTCCTCTGGCGCGCGGCGTTCGGGTTCCCCGCCGCGATCCTCTCCCGCGACAAGACCCGCGACCTGACCGCCGAGTTCGGGTTCTTCGCCCTGCTCAGGGTCGCGATCCGCGAGGAGATGCCGGAGCCGCCGGAGGTGCTGGTCGTGTTCGACGGCGAGCACGGCGCCGCCGACCGCAAGGACAGCGATGCTGACTACAAGGCCAACCGCGTCCTCGACGAGGCCGCGCTCAAACCCTTGCGCGCGATCCCGCACGTCCAGCGAGCACTGACCGACTACGGCATCGCCTGGATCGAGATCGACACCGCCGAAGCCGACGATGTGATCGCCACCCTCGTCACCGCCACCCGCAATCGAACCCCCGAGCGGCACGTGCGGATCATGTCCGGCGACCGCGACTTCTACCAACTCGTCGACGACCGGGTCCACGCGCTCAACACCGTGATGAAGCGCGGCCGACGGCACATCGGCCCGGCCGAGGTCGTCGACCGCTACGGCGTCACACCGGACCAGTGGCCCGACTTCTGCGCGCTGAAGGGCGACACCGCCGACAACATCCCAGGGGTGAAGGGAATCGGTGAAGGCACGGCCGCCAAGCTCCTGGCCGGCGGGTTGCGCCTCGACCAGCTTGCCGCCTCCGGACGGCTGACCGGAGCGAAGAAGACCAAGGTCACCGACGCCTGGGAGCAGGTGCTCGCCTGGCGCGACCTCATCCGGATGCGCACCGGCCTCGACCTCCCACACCACCCGACCGGCCACCCCACGCGCGAGCTGCCCAAGCCGGCCGACGTCATCGAGAAACTCGGACTCTGGTGACCGCCTCGCCGTTCACCGCTCCAGCGTCCGTGCTGACCGTGATGGCACACCCCGACGACGCCGAACTCTGGGCGGGCGGAACCCTCGCCCGCTGTTCCGCCTCCGGGGCCGCCGTCACCATCGCGATCCCGCATCACCCCGAACCAGCGCGGGATGCCGAAGCAGCGGCCGGAGCGGCGATCCTGGGGGCCAAGCTGTACCAGTACGACCAACCCACCGTGACGGCCCTGGGCGAACTGCTGCTCGCCGTCCGACCCGAGATCGTCATCACTCACCCCATCCGCGACGTTCACCCCGATCACCGGAGCCTCGCTGAAACGCTCGTCGCCGCCCTGCCCGACGTCGTCATCGCCACCGGGTACCCACGCCGCGTCTACACCGCCGACACCTACAACAGCCTCACCGCCGACGGCCCCGTACCCGCACACACCACCATCGACATCACCGACACCTACGAGATCAAGAAGCGCGCGCTCGCGGCCCACACCTCGCAGCCGATCAGCGACCACTTCGGTCCCATGGCCGAGATCCTTGCCCGGTTATGGGGCTCCCGAATCGGCGTGCGCTACGCGGAGAACTTCGTACCGGTGCCCATCCTCGGTCGGCTCCCAGCGGCGTCGTCATTGTGACCAGGCTCCGATCAAGCGGAGCCGCGCGGCCCCTGTGACCTGCGCATACGTGAGATGTCGGTACGATGCGTCGGTGACTGACGGGGTGGTCTGCTGATGGGCGAGTCGGTGAGTCCGCTGGCCGCGTACCGCTTGGCGGCCGGCTTCACGCAGGAAAGCCTCGCCGAGCAACTGAGTATCGACCGCGGCACCATCGGCCGATGGGAACGGGGTACCCAAGCACCCCAGCCCTGGCAACGACCCGACCTCGCGACAAGTCTGCGGATCTCCCTCGCTGAACTCGACGACATCCTGCACCGGACGAAACGCCAGACCGGCTCCAGGTCTGCCACCCCGACGTCGAACAAGGCCGCTCCAGCGGACGTACGGCGCAGCCAGCAGGAATGGCTCCACGTGCGAAACGCGCCAGGGGTACGAGGCCGCGAGCTGTCCGAACTGGCCGCCTGGCTCTATCCGGAATCACAACGGGCACCCGGCGGCCACGTGCTCGCCGGCCCCGGCTGGCTGCTCGAGCAGCCAGTTCCCTTGGAATCGGTGCGGCTGGCGTGGTCGGACCAGCAGCGGCCGACTCGCCCACTGCGATCGTTGGAACACGTCCTGCCGCTGACCGACCGGGGCGAGCTGTACGCGGGTTACAGCCGAGCGGTGCGGGACCTCGTCCGCCCACGGCTGCTGGAGAACCGGCTGAGCTACCGGCTACTCGACCTGCAATCCGATCACGGACTGGCGCTGAGCTTCGGAACCACCACCTTCTTCGAGGTGTTCGACGTCAAGCAGGCCCTCGCACACGAGTTCAAGGCTGCGTGGCTGGCCTCGAACCACTCAGTGCCCGGCTGGAGCGCCCTTCCCTTGCGCGCGGCGATCGGTGATCCTTTCGACCCTCAGCGGCTGCTGATGTCGCCGGGTATCAGCACACTGACCATCCGGCGTGACCGGTCGGACGGTCAGCACAGGTTCGTGCTGCACGAGCGCGACGGCGGAAGAGTCGCGGACGGTGGCGGCCTGTGCCATGTGATGCCGGCCGGTGAATTCCAGCCCTCCTCGGTCGATCTGGCCGACGTGCGCAACGACTTCTCGTTGTGGCGCAACATCATGCGCGAGTTCTCCGAGGAGTTCCTCGGAAACCCCGAGCACGACGGCTCTACGTCCCGGCCGATCGACTACGCACATGAGGAGCCGTTCCGATCATTCGATCGAGCACGCGCCGAGGGTGGGCTTCGACTCTGGCACTACGGCCTGGCGATGGAGCCCCTGGAACTCGGGGCCGTCCAGATGACCGTGGCCGTGGTCGACGACGTGGTATTCGACCGGTTGTTCGCCGATCTCGTTGACACCAACGACGAGGGACGGGTGATCGGCCGCGGTGGACGAACCGACATGCCGTTCACAGCCGAGGCCATCGACCGGCTTGGCCCCCGGTTGTCAGCCAGTGCACTCACCTTGCTCCGCTTGGGCTGGCGTGATCGACAACAGCTACTGGATGACTGATGCTCCGATGATCTACATTGGACGGTCGATGACAGCGTGCGCGGTGAGAACGGAAAACCGAACCTTCGCAGCACAAGCGCCTCGCTACCTGTCCGCAACAGACTTTGTTGCGTCGCGCAGAGCTGCGACAATTTGCGACCAATCGAAGGTCGCCAGACCGTCCTCAGCGCGCCTGGTTATGGCGTCTGGATCGAGTAGCACCACGCCGGCGCTTGCAAGCCGGGCGATGCTGTCGGCGTAAGCAGGATGCTGGCGGAGTACCGGTTTGACACACGGGGCCGCGATGATCGGGACTCCGGCACCGAGCATCTCGTTGAGCACGCCCAGCGCGAGCGTGTCGCTGGTGCCAGATGCCCACTTGTTGATCGAGTTGAACGTCGCCGGGGCCGCCAGGACCGCTTCGGCTCGCGGGAGCGACTCTTCCTGCTGTCGGGGCGGTCGCGGGTGCACCCTTGTCAGGCATCCAGTGGTTGCGGCCAAGGCATCGAGGTCGATCCACGTCGCAGCAGTCGGTGTCGCGATCACACACACCGCCCAGCCGTCGGCGTACAGGGCGGGAATGAACTCCTCAAGCCGCAACACCGGCGGGGCAGCTGAGGTCACCAGGTACAGCCACCGCAGGTCGACGTTCACGCGGCGACTCCAGCGCGCAAGGCGAGACCGCGCAAGGCGAGACCGCGCAAGGCCGGCACGTCGCGGCGACGCTCGCGGGCGAGCAAGCCCTCTATCAACGAGCGAGCGTTCGGGTTGGCCCGGACCAGTTCGGGCGCCACCCGCTCGGTTTCCAGCAGATGGATCACCGCCTGCGGGTCTTCCGTGAGCTGCGCGTGCGCCCACGCGCTGTCCAGGTGGAACTGAGCCTGCCGTCCGTTCAGACCGACCGGCAACGCGGTGATGTCCAACTGCTCTGCCGTCGCAAGCGCACCTCGGGGATCATTCAGGGCGACCGCGACTGACGTGCGATGGATCAGCACGTTCGTCGGGCCGAATGCGGTCCACCCGATGTTGCCGTCAGCGCCGAGCCGCCGCGCCAGTGCGTCGGCGTGATCGAGTCGCTCGCCTGCTGCGGCAAAATCGTTGCGGCGCGCGGCGATGACCGCACTGATCAGGGTCAACGCGCCTCGCCAGGTCGCACACTGCGGGTCCTGGCCACGCAGCTCGGCAGCGGCCGAGACTGCTATCTGCTCAGCAATCTCGCCATTGTCCGCACGCAGCAGAGCGCACGCCCGCTGATATGCCGCAGCGGCGAGGCCAAAGGTGTCCTCGGCCGACTCGGCCGCCTCCCGAGCCCGCTCGGCTGCGGCCCAACCCTCCTCACCGTCGCCCGCCTTGGTCGCCAGCTTGGCCGCCACGATGGCCACACTGCACTGCAGCCCGAGCGCTTCTCGCCGTTTTCGCGCTGGCCCGTCGGCTACCAGGGCATCAACCGCCGCATTGACTTCAGGCAATCGCCGGGCAACGTCGCCATAGTGGGCGGCCTGATACTTCCGATGGAGATCTGCAACCCGCGCTGACGCGCTCGAGAGCGTCGTCCGATGACGCCGCAGTGGCTCCTCGCTGCGGGTGCCCAACATGTGGTCGGCGGCAATCACGCCAGTGAGAAGGGCCGCGTCCACCATGACCTCGCACCGCGTCGCCGAGGCGTGGCCAGTCGCAATCTTTGAGCCCGGCGGATTGAGCAGGATGTCCAGATCATCCAGGGACACCTTGAGCAACTTGGCTAGATCCGGACGCCTCCAGGGCTGCGGCGTCAGCGTTCCGCGTTCCCACCGCCCGGTTGTCGAGAGCTCCACCCCAAGCTCCTGGGCGAGGGTTTCCTGGGTGAAGCCGAGAGCCTCGCGCCGCGCTGCGAGGGCATCTCGTCGTATCGCCATGATCACTCCCAGATTCGCTAGCTCACCCACGCTACCCGGCGTTGATCGGACCTGATCAGCTGCCATGTCAACGACGAAAGGCAGACGTTCACGTCCGGACGTGCGACCCAGACGTCCATGAAAGCACCAGGGCGGGATGGCGCTTGGGACGATCTGTGCTTGTCCGTCCCGTCTCCCCGCCGAGTGGCGCGTCGCGGCTGATGACGGCTCCGTAGGACAGGCTCAGCGTTGGCGTCCAGGCGGCGCGGAAAGAGCGGACAGCGACAGCCGCTGGCACTGACAGCAGTTCGCCCAGCAGGCCAGTCTCCTCGAAGAGTTCACGGGCTGCTGCGGCTCGAGGCGTCTCGCCTGGCTCGACGGTTCCGCCAGGCGGTACCCTGCCTCGCACCCGGTGCCGCACGAGCAGCACGTGTCGGTGCTCCGGGTCGGTGACCCAGACTTCGGCCGCGAGTGGCTCCGACGCGGTCGAACGTGCGTGTAGCCATGCCTGAGCGTCGTCGTACTCGGTCTCGGCAAGGCGAGCATCGACGGCCGCAGCGTCGATGGTCGCCTGGTCAGGCATCGTGTTCGATGCGCTCGAAGATGTCGATGTCCGTCGCCTTCTGCCAGTCCGGCAAATCGTTCCAGTCCGCGACGTACGACGGCTTCGGCTCGGGGAAGTGCTTGAAGATCTGGCCGATCCAGCACAACGCCACAAAACGGCCTTTCTGGTCTGGGGTCATTTTGGTGGTGGCGCCGTCGGTGGCCTTGATGAAGGCGAGGACCTGGTCGTACACGGCGGTCGCGGCGTCGCGTTCCCAGTGGGGGGTCTGGTCCCACGGGGTGATGTAGCCAGGCTTCGGCTCACCGGGGTAGTGCTTGGTGACTCCGGCGATCCACGCCTCGCGGAACACGCGGCCACGGTCGTTGTGCATTCGGTCGTCCTCCATCACGCGGCGCGGTTGCCGACGAGTTCGGTGATCTCGGCATCGAGTCGCTGGATTTGTTGGTCGTTGAGCAAGGAAGCAAGGTGTGGTTGAAGGACCCGTAGCTTCTGCGCGATGACCCCCGAGCGGGTCTGGCGGGCGGTAGTCAGGACGGTGTCGGCGTAGGTGACGACCTGGTCCGGGTCTCGGCGGTGCACGCCGATCATCGCCAGGTCGGTCAGGACGCCTGCTTTCCGGCGGGCGGTCAAGGTGCCCTGCAGGGCGTCGACCAGAGCCGCTTCAGCTAGGTCGTGGCGGCCCAGCGTGACGTAGCAGGTACCGCGTTCTTCAGCCAAGCGGGAGCCGTCGAACCGGAGCCAGCCGCCGTTGTGCACCGGGCCCCGTAGGTGCTTGACCTCAGCAGCGGTGTCGAGGGCATGTTGACAGGAGTCAAAGTCGCCGAGGCCGGCGAAGGTCTCGGCCTGCACCACGGAGACCCAGTGTCGGGTCGACAGGCTGGGGTCGCCTCGGCGTGCGAGGGTGGCGGCCACGTCGAGCATCGGCGCGGCATCCGCGAATCGGCGCTCGTACACGGCGACGAAAGCATGCCTGGTCAACGCGCAGGCCCACAGGTCGGAAGCGGCGGCCTCCCTGCTCGCTGTTGCCGCGAGCGTGTAGCAGTGAGCGGCGTCGGTGTATCGGTTGCCGTCGAAGAAGATTTCCCCCGCCAGCTGGAAGAGGTCGGCGGTCAGTTCGCAGAGCCGTTGTCGGATGGTCGGTGTCTGCGGTCGTCGCAAGGAGTCGCTGAGTACACCGAGTTGGGCTCGGACCAGCGGTAGCACCTGGGCCTTGGTCGGCGACAGTGCGTACACGCGCCACAGGTGGGAGTTGAGTTGGGCGAACTCGGCTGCTCCCGCCGTGTCCATCGTGCCGGTGTGAGCTGTGGCGGCGAGCCGGTCGACGTCGCCGAATACTGTCTCCCCAGCAGGCAGCGCGAGCAACGCGCCGGTCATACTGAACAAGCGCAGCAGGTCGCGACGGTTCATGTCGTCGGCCTCCGCAGGGTCGGCTGGTTCATTGGCAACGGTAGAAGCTTGCCGGTTCGGCGTGAGCAACGCATCCAACTGGTCGAGGCTCACATCGAGGGTCTTAGCCAAACGCGGTCGACGGTACGGCTGCGGGGTCAGGGCGCCGCGTTCCCAGCGTCCGACCGTGGAAAACTCCACGCCCACCGCCGCGCCGAAGCTCTCCTGGGTGTAGCCCATCTGCTCACGCCGCGCGGCGAAGGCATCTCGCCGGTCACCCATGAACACCACCTCACCCCGTCGGTCACCTGCCACGATAGCCAGCTACGGGTCAAGGCTGATCACCCGCTCGGCGAGCTGTACCCGTTCGGACTACCGCCTCCGAAAAGGCGTTTGAGCAGGTCAGAGGTGGTGACGCCTCATTGCCGCCTCATCGACGCCGCGTTGGCGCTCTGGCTGTTGTTGATCACCAGGGGCTTGACTGATGTCGCTGCGTCCGGCGAGCTTCCGCTTCGGCGCAGCCCGAGTATCCGGAAGCGTCCCTGACCCGGGACGTGCCGCCGAGGGAAGCGGTGGTGAGGCTGCCAGGCAATTCGATGGAATTCCGCTCAGGAGGTCGAGATGGGCTCGGAGTTCGACCTCGAATATCACGCTGGTCGACACGGTGGACCCCGGTGCATCTGATCAACCCGTCATGATCATCGACGACATCGCCGGCAAGTTCCTCCGGCATCCGAAACGAAGCAGTGCGCCGTCTTCAAGTCTTGATTGTCCCGTCGTCGCGTCCCCTCTGCGACCAGCCAGGCGGGCGATCAGGCCATACCGGCAGGCGCGGGCGGCCGCGTCTGCCGGAACTGGTACGGCTACCTATCCGAGCGCGCTGAGCGTGAGCGCGTCGACCAGATGAGTACGGTGGCCTGGATAGAGGTTGATTTGCGGGTCACCACTGGGGCCGTCGTTGACGAAACTGAGGACTCGGCCTTCGCGGGTGAGGTCAATTGCTGACAGCGGTGTGGAACGTGTGCGCCCGCCGGCACGGTCGCGGGTGGCCGCGTAGAGCTGGTGGATCGCGTCCCGCTCGGCACGCATCAGGCGTCGCAACTCGTCGGCATCTGCGGCGACATCGGTGAGCGGATCGTCGCCACCGTAGTCACGACCGCCGTCGTCGTAGTGTCCCTTCGGCACACACAACGGCCTGATCCGCCCCACGCGGTATCCCGGAAGCGTGTCCACCAGGCTCTCCACCAAAGCCCGCGGCCGGACGGGATCAAGCTGGATCACCTCGTGGCCGATGATCAACCGGACCGCGTCTTGCCCGGACTCCGCAGTGAGGATCGCGGCAGCCTGGACGTTCGCGTCTCGGAGGTTGCTCCAAGAGTACACCTCACGCCGCGCTGTCGCGAGTACCCCGAGCGTGGCCTGGTACGGCGGAATCAGCCTGCCGTTCTCGTGGGTCAGGCCGAGCCGGGCAAGCTCGTCGAGCGCGTGCTGCCGGAAGGCGGTGGCGCCGTCGTCGGTCCGGTAGGTCTGGTCTGGTTCGACCACGACGGGAAGCGCGCCGAGTCCGGCCAGCTCCCAGGACACGAGGAATACCGGCCGGGGCAGTCGCACCGGCCTGTCGATGATGTTCACGGGTGCCCTCAGCCCCCGATGGTCGGAGGCGTGGGCGGTAATCCGGTCCGCGGATCCAGCAGCCGACCGCCGTCGTCGTCGGTCAGGCTGAACGCGGAATCGTCATCCACGCCGTACTTGCGCTGGTGCTCCTTGTCGTCCTCGCCCTTGCCCTTGCCACTGGCGGCACCCATGCCGCCCATGCCAGTCCCACCGCGGGCACCGGTCGCGCCGCGCCCCGCTGCCGAGCCTCCCGAGCCGCGTGCCGTGCCTTCCTCACCAGGACCGACGCCTGACCGCGCGCCACCGCCCGGTCCGCGGCCGGTCGATCCGCCAGCTCCTGCGCCTGGTCCGGGCGACGAGCCACCGGCACCGCCGAATCCGCCGGGCACGAACCCACTGCCCGACCACGACGAACCACCGACGCCGGTACCCGGGGAGGACCCGGGTAGCCACAGCGGCGGCATGGAACCGAGCCGGGTGTCCGGCAGCGACGGAGGTACATAACCCGCAGTCTGGGTACCGCCCCCGCCGGACTGGTTGCCCGAACCATGGTTCTCGCCCGGCGGCGTGTACGCGAGGGGAGGAGCGTACCCGTTCGGCACCGAACCCCCGGCTGGCGGCGTATGTGCCGCACCGCTCGCACCGGTGAACTCCGACCGCGCCGACGAATGCCTGTTCGGCCCGCCCGTCGACGTGTGCTGCGAGTGCGAGGAAGCAGGATCCTGCGGAGTGATCGAGACTTCGCCGTCGAAGTTCGTCAGCTGTCCGTAATCGGTCTTCAAACCCTGACCGCTGGTTTGCGCCTGCTTCGCGTAGCTGTTGTACCGGTCGAGATTGTCTTGCGCCTGCTTGTTGTAGGTGTTGATCTGATCTTCGGTGTCGGTGTCCCACGGCGTGGCCGTGTCGAAGAAATCCTTGTGCGGCGGCGTGTTCGGCATCGGCTGCAGCGCGGCCTTCATCTCATCGAACCCGTGCGCCAGATCCGTCAGATTCTGCGCGTTGCCGGTGTAGGTTTGCGCTGCCGCGGACGAAGCGTCTGCCAACGGCCGGATCCTCGCCTGCGCCGCGTCAGCTCCGCCGCCGGTCCACGTCGACTCCAGGGCAGTGCTCAGCTTCTGCACATCCGAACTGGCCTCGTCATGGTCTTTCGCGATTTCGCCGAGCGAGGCCGCGCCCTGATGCCACTCGGCGGCACCCTTGCTGGCCAAGATTTTCTGGACCAGCTCCGGGGCCGGAACCGCCTGGTCCCCGGTATTGCCGTGCCACACGTCCGAAACCCAATGCTCAACGTCATTGAACCGATCATTGAACCACTTCGCACCATCGCCAACCCAATCGAACAGACCCATCACGCACCCGCCTTCTGCCGCAGGTTGGTGACCACCATCTCCGCCACCCGCGCCGCCGACTCACACGGATCCGCATGGGCGTTCTTCTTGGCTTGGCTGAGGGTTAGCACGACATCGAAGGACAGAGCGTCCGCAACACCGACGCTCACCGTGCAGATATCGCCCGAGGCAGCCCCGGCCTTGTCGATGTATCCGACGGCTGGGAAGCCCTGAATCAGGGGAAGCTCATGCCATACCGATGTTTGCGGCTTGGCGTTTTGGTAAACAGCGCTGAGCCCCTGGTGATCTTGCGTCGCATAGCCCACTGACACACCGGCGTCCGCTTGCCAGTCACAGTTCGGGCCGAGGCCGGCCTTGGAGTCCGGCACGCCTTGTGGCACGGTGCCGAAGATCTTGTGGAGCTGACCCGGAGTCAGCGCGCCTTGGCAGGGGTCGCCGGAGAGCACGGACACAGGAAGCGGATGCTCGACCTTGGGGGCACCACTGTGCGGTAACGCCTCGCTGGTCGGCGACGGAGGTGGAGTACTCGCAGGAGCAGCAGCCGGTGTCCCTGAACATCCCGCGACCAGAACAACGCCCGCAACCACACAGACCAGGGGTGCCAGCGACTGGGATGTCCTCATGCGAACCCCTTGTCCCCGCCGGGTGCCACGTTCCTGACGTCGGTGGCAGCCTGATTGTCCGAGGACTCGGTGATCCCCAGCGCCTTCTCCAGCCGAAGGACCAGCTCATTCGAGTAGTTGTAGACGAGCTCGACCTGATCTCTGCCGCCAGCGAGCGTTCCACCGTTGTGATCTCCGCCCACCATCAGGTTGTTGTAGCCGCTGCTACCGGGATCGTCTGTTGGTGGATTCATCCGGAGCGTCAACCGTGCCTTACGACGCATGCTGTCGTATTTGTCGCGAGCGCGTTTGGCCACGACGAGCATGCTGCGTGCATCGTCGGTGCTCATGGCGAAGCCCGGCCCGGACGGTGCTGCGCCTCCTCCGGAGGCGCCTCCGCCGCCGGGTTGGTCGGTGATCGCGAAACCGAGTCCTTCGAGCCAGTTCGGCCCAGATGCAGGTTGAGACACTGATTTACCCCTCTGGTGACACCCATTAACGCTGGCAGAGCGGTCCAGCCAAGACCGCCTGCCCCGAATCACAGTAGCGGACGGTCACCGAGCGGTAGTCACTTCGGGAGAAACGTGATCATCAACCCAGGGGGTCTCTGGGAAGTAGTTCCTGGTGGCGGCGGGTCATGGCCTCGTACTCGACGTAGGCGCGGGAGTTCTCCGGGCCGCCCGCGGCCATCATCTCGTCGTGGGCGATGCTCTGCGCGGCGTTCACGCTGGACACCTGCGCCATGAACGCGGCCGCGCGCCGTGCCTCATCTCTGCGTTCGATCGCGTGAGGCAGGCCGAGTTCGGCCAGCTTGTCGTACATGTCGGCAGCCTTGGTGTGGACGTCGACTGCTTTGTACGCCCAGACCACGGCTTCGCGTAGCTGGTCGCCGTAGGTCTTGCTGCTGGTGTCGCCCTGGCCGGTGTGCTCTGTCTCGCTCACCCTGGCATGGTGCCACGCAGAGCCGGTGCGGGTGGAGGATCCGTCAACTCGTCTCCTGGTCCCGGGTCGATCACGTCCCCTATCGGGCAGAGCGGGCGGTCGGTGTCGGTTTGGCGTGGGGGTGGGCGTGCCTTGGTGCGTCCAGGCGCGGGGCGCCAGAAATCCCGGTTGATCCAGGGTCGGTGTTGTTCACGCTGATCTGCTGTCCGCAGAGGACGGGGATGGTCTGCGTGTTCATTGTGGTGGTCGCGAGCCTGTCTCGGACTGTGGCGAGCAGCCAGGCCGACGCAGACATCCCGGACAGTGAGCTTGGCCCCTCTTTTCAACAGGACTCAGCAGGTTCGTGTTCACCTACGACTGCGTCTCCGAGCGGGCCGCGTCGGGATGAGACACCCAACCGACGAGGCAGACCGGCCTGATCTCATAGGGGCATGATCAGTGCGGTGGTGTTCGACGTGGGTGAGACCCTGCTCGACGATTCACGCGAGTGGCGCGCGTGGGCTGATTGGGTGGGAGCCCTCTTGTTCGATCGGTAGCCAGGCGGTCGTCGGGTGACCTGTGGGGTTCGCAGCGGCGCCGACAGCGTCCGGCGGACCTGGGGGTGTTCGCGGACGTGTTGCGGGAGCGCCCCGGCGAGCGGCGTCCAGCCCTCGGGTGGCGTCATGGTGGTCGCCGAGGCGAAGTTGGGTGCGGGCGAGGTAGGCGACAGCTCGGCGGGGGTGAAGCAGGTTGTCCGTCTCCCGCGTCCGTGAGTGCGAACCAATGCCGATATTGAGATCATGTTCGGCTACACGTGGCATACCAGAATGCCTCCGCGGCAACTGATCCGGAACTCGCCGTCGCGATCAATCAAGCGATCCAGCAAGAGCCGGACGCGGTCGAGCGTCGCGTCGAAGGGCACGCCGATGGTGCCGGCCCACGTGCGGTAGGACGCGAGATGGGCGATCACCGGGTCTGGCTCGTAGACGGTGATGGTGCCCGGGAGTTGCACAAGGTGAACTTCCGCGAAGTGCTGGCGCAGGATCGCGGGGGCGTCGTCCAGTGCGAACCTGTTGCTCAGCGAGATGCGTAGCGGCCCACGGTCAACGCCGAGAACATCGGCTGCAGCTTGCGCCCAGAGTTCGTCGAGTTCCTTTTTGTCGTCTCGGGCGTTGGTTGATGCGATATATGTTCCGCCGGGTGAGAGCACACGGGTCGCCTGCGCGAGCGCGGCGTTCACGTCCTCGACGTGGTACAGCATGTGCATTGCCAATACCGCGGTGGCGGAGTGGTTGGCGATCGGTAGGTTTGCGGCGTCGGCCACAGCTACCGGGGACGCCACGGCTGTGAGGATGCCCTCGGAGATATCAAGCCCGATTACAGTCAAATCCGGTCGCTCAGCGCGGATTCGGGTGAGGTACTTGCCGTTTCCGCAGCCGACATCCAGTACAGCACCCGTCTGACACGAGAGGTGATCGAGCACCACGCCGGGAAGGTCATGGCGAGGCTGCTGCCAGTGGTACAGCGACTGGCGGGCGGCGAGGTGGCCGTCGTCTCGGTAAGCACTCCCGGCAAGAACGGTGCTGCTCGTCGTGTCAGGCTCGTTCATGTCGGAACCCCTTCTCACGCTGGTGGTAGCGCTGGGGGCGACGCGCAGAAGGAAGCGATCTCGTCCCTAAGCCGACGAGTTTGGGGCGAGTCCGAATACCGGGGGCCGGCAAGGGCCTCGCCGATGCTTGCGGCGCGTTTGACTATGCTGGCGGTCCGTCTCACCTGCGGCACATCGAGAACAAATCGCAGTTGATCAGCTAGACCGTCTACATCGGACTGCATGAGATACGCGCGGCCGATGTCCAGTCGTGCCGCGAGAATGTCGCCACTGGACCGGTCTGCAGGTGTTGCGGCTTCGTAAAGGCTGAGCGCATGCGACGATTCTTGGACAGCGTTCGGGATGGAATCTTCGTCGCCTACCGTGAGCAACGTGGTTCCGGCGTACACAGCCTGCTTGGCTTCGGGAAAGGTGAATACGCCAACGTCATCTTCGGTACCAGCGAAAGTGCGGGCTTGCCGTGCGCGTGTAAGAGCAGCAAGCGCGCTGCGCTTGTCGCCGCGACTCGCCGATGCCCGCGCTTCCAGACTTGGCAGACGCGCCGCGATTGAACCGTGGGAGCAATAGCGGGCGCCGTCGCGGGCGAACTCGACGGCGTCGAGCAGTTGACCGTCCCAGAAGGCAATGAGACTTTGGAGGCCGTGAACCCACGCCAGCATTCCGTTATGGCCAGCCAACTCTGCACAGATAAACGATGTGTGCGCCTGAGTCTGCGCGGCACGGTAATGGCCGAGGTCTAGGCAGATGTGCGCCTGCAATCCACTCAATCGGCTCGCTGACAAATAGAGTTCACGCATCTGGACGGGGGACCGGTTGCCTTGGACTAGTCTGAAGACCTCGGCGCGTAGTTCGCGAATGTCCACGAAGAGTTCTGACAGCGGTTGAGAAACGTAATCTGAAGCAAACCGCCGAATCTCGATGGTGATCCGTTCCAGTGTGGTGCTGCTGACCCTCGAAGCGTCGACTTGGCGAGCAAACCGTGCAGCGTCGCGAGCGTCGTCAAGAACCAATGCTCGATCCAGCCAAGGCGTCGTCTTTATTGTCGTGTGCGTGGCCGTTGCCTGTACGCCGCCGATATCGACAACGGTATCATCGGTGGCGGTAAGAAATTCGTTCAATTGCTCAAGGGAGACGTTGAGCAATTCGGCGATCCGATGGCGGCGCCACGGCTGCGGTATCAACGTACCGCGTTCCCACCTGCCGACCGTCGACAGTTCTACTCCAAGCCGAATCGCGAGACTCTCCTGCGTAAAGCCCATAGCCTCGCGTCGTGCGGCCAGCTCATCTCGTCGGCGCCCCACGCCACCACCCCCGTTCCTGGACATCCCACCATAGCCAGTCGCCATAAGCGCAGGTCACCGGTGGGCGAGTGTCACTCGTTCGGGTTAAGCCCATGCGTCGAAGTACTACGGTGCGGCCAGGCAAGTCGTCCGCGGTAGCCAGAACGGACAGCTGCAACAGGTCAACGATCCGAGTCGAGAGACCGAAGCAGCCGATCTTGTACTTGCACGCCGCTGGCCCCCGGAAGATGGGCGGCAGGAGTACGGCGGTTTGCGCCACTGCGGCGGGCGCCAAGCAGTCCTCAAACAATCGGGTTGGATTTCGGTGCTGACCAAGTGAACAGGC
This sequence comes from Amycolatopsis sulphurea, assembly GCF_002564045.1. Lineage (NCBI taxonomy): Bacteria > Bacillati > Actinomycetota > Actinomycetes > Pseudonocardiales > Pseudonocardiaceae > Amycolatopsis > Amycolatopsis sulphurea. The sequence goes on from NZ_PDJK01000002.1 coordinate 4,478,133, forward strand.
ACCGCGCACCAAACGCTGATGTCGCGTGTCTTTGCTGGTCACGATGGTCGACGCCCTATTCGCGCCTCAGAGACGCCGTACGCACGCTCTGGAGAATGCGGGGCATCCGTCCTTGACTGGACCTGGCTGCGGCGGAGGGCTTCCCTTTCCCCCTTGGTCTTCCGTCGCAGCCACATCTGAACCTTGTTTGCATGAGTACGCGCGCGGTAACGCGCTTGCGGGAAAGGATCCGGCGCTCACGATGCGCGGTACGGCGACAACCGATCACACCATCGCCCGTCTGGCGAACCTCCTGCCGGGCGATCTCGCACGGACCGCCCACCAGGTCACCATTGAGCACACCTTCGAAACGGCGCATCGACTGCCGCATCTGGGCGGCAAGTGCACCAGTCTGCATGGACATTCGTGGCAGGTCGTAGTGCCGGTGATCGCCCCGACTCTCAGTGACGATGTGACCGTCGTGGAGTTCGGCGTTCTCAAAGCCGGGATCCGGGAGTGGATCGACACTTACCTCGACCACGGAACGATGCTCGGCGTGCGCGATCCGCTCGCTGTGTCCCTTTACGCTGAAAGGTGCAAGGTTTTCCGCTTTGGCGCGGATGACGACCAGGCGGTCGATGGCACGGAGCTGCTGGCTGCCGATTTGGGCTGGCCCACTGTCGAAGCTGTCGCGGTTCTGCTGCGACGCGTGAGCCAGGCCGTTCTTGCCGCACTGCCCTGCGCCCCCGATGTCCGTGTCGGTGGTGTATTCGTCCGCGAAACCCACCTCAACACCGCGACCTTCGGACCGGTGGCCACGCCGTGAAGCTGCCCGATGTGTCCGATGCGGACGGTGGCCTTGTCGTCAACGAAACGTTCGGGCCGACCTTTCAAGGCGAGGGGCCGAGCACCGGTCGCTACGCGCACTTCATCCGCCTGTTCGGCTGCCACCTCTCGTGCGCTTGGTGCGACAGCCCGCACACCCATGACACCCGCTACGACCTCGACGCCGAACAGCGGGTCCTCTCGATCGAGGACATCCTGTCGTGGCTTGCCGCCGACCCCGCCGACCTGCTAGTGATCACGGGTGGAGAGCCGCTGCTGCAGGCGCACCTCCTGGGACGACTGCTGTGCGCGATCCGCGAGCGTGCGCTGGCCACCGAGATCGAGATCGAGACGTCCGGCACGATCGCGCCCACAAACATGATCACCTCGGCGGTGAAACGGTTCAACGTCTCGCCGAAGCTTGCGCATTCGGGGTTGCGGCGCCATCAACGCATCCGCCCCACAGTGCTGCGCGACTTCGCCGAGGGTGGAAAAGCCATCTGGAAGTTCGTCGTTCAAGAACTCGCCGACCTGGCCGAGATTCAAGAACTGGCTGACACGTATGGCCTTCATCCGGTCTGGATCATGCCGGAGGGCACGGACAGCACCACCGTCCTGGCACGGATGCGGATGCTGGCTGATCCGGTGCTGGCGCGCCGCTGGCGCCTCTCGACCCGGCTCCACACGTTGCTGTGGGAGAACGACCGTGGCCGCTGACATTTCCGCAACCGAGTCTGCCGGCCACAAATTCACGCCTGGCGTTTGCCCCCACCCGAGCTATCTCCCAACGACAGGAGCGGTCCACGATGAGCGAACCCGACACCCCTGCCGACGACGGCCCCCGAGTCCGGGTCTACGCCCTCATCGGACACAACGACCGCCTGCTGCTCGTCAAGTACCCGGGCCATGATGCACTGCCCGGCGGCGCGGTCCGCGCCGGTGAACCCATCGAGCAGGCCCTCCACCGGACCCTCCTCGACCAGCTTGGCGTGACCATCACCGAACTGGACTTCTGCACCGTTGTCGAACACGGCAGCAGTGAGCCCGGCGAGCCGTCGGCTGCCGGGATCGCATTCCTGTTTGACGTGACGCTCACCGATGCCGACGTCCTCGTCGACTCGGCGCTGCCACATCGGTGGGCCGGCGACGACGAACTCTCCGCTCTTCGCCCCGAGGAGGTCAGGGCCGGGCTGATCGCGGGCACGCTGTCGACCGATCGTCCGTGGCAGACGTGGGCACCATGAACAGCCCCGGCCCCGCGTTTCCGACCAACCCCACAGCGTGCGTAGTCGAGGTGAAGGCAGTATGACCCCAGACGAGGCAGCCGCCCTGACCGAGTTTCCCGAGCTACAGCGGCTTATCGACCTTCGCGAGGCGGGCTGGATGTTCCTGCCCACCGTCGTCGATGGGGAGATCGTGCAGGTGCACGGGGTACGGACCTGGGCGGAAGGGTGGGCGGACGCCCTGCGTGTCCGTTACACGACCGACGCTGCCGGCCTCCGCAACGACCACACCGGTGGCGTCACCTGGCAACGCGAAGGCACCCTCACTGAGATCATCGACGGTCTCATCGCTCTACCCGCGCCGAGCGACCGCCTCGCACCGCGGCTCGTCATCGCGCGCCGCCCATTGCTGTGGACCGCGTAGGTCCGGACTCCGCCCGGACGCGCGTCGGCCGGTCGGCGCTCGGCGGCCGCGTCCCGCAGAACTCAAGGAACGCTACTCGATGCTCTTCCCTCACCGTGATCACGCTCTCACCGCCCCGCCATGCGCGATCGATCTCGCCGTGTATCGCGCCCTGGGTCACCGGCCCACCCCGCTGTCGGCTTCGGGGGATAAGGAAACAGGTTTCTCCCTGCGAGACAGGTCTTCGCCCGTTCAGGCGGTGAGGCGTCGGTGATGACCGTGTGGTCGCCGACGCCGTATATATCGCGCCTGTTCGCCGCGGCGTCGGCACCGGGCACCCGCTCTTCCATGATCTTTCGGATGAGGATGCCGGGCTGCGACGGTTTGTTCCTTGCGATGACAACTCCATCATGCCACGAGAGTTCTTACTCCTGCCGAATCACGACCTATGCGAAGCGGTCACCGCCTACCTGCCGCGAGTCGGGCGGCTCGACGACGAGCTGTCCGACGAGATCGGCGACGCCGCCCTCGCTAACGAGAGAGCCACAGCGACTCGGGCAATTCGACAGAGTATCGAGCCGAACCTCGCGCTTCTCCAGCGAGTCTTGGACGGATTGCGACGGCTGTGATCTGCGGCCGGACATTCGACCCGGTAAAGACTATTCGACTGTTTCCTGGCTAACCATATAGATTGGTGACGGGAAATTGTATTCCAGTGTGCCGGTTGCCTTTTTTGTGGTGTCTTCTGTATTTCGACCCGGGTGCCTTAAAAAACTTGAGGAGAATTAGTCAATGAAGATGAGTAACCTTCGGATCCGCTGGGCGTGGTTGCGTGAAGACAATCGGCGGCTCGTGCGCCTTCTGCTGATAGTTGTGACATTTGTGTCCACGGTGTCCGTAGTCATCCTTGCGGCAGCGGCGAATCGTGTGTGAGATTCTGGGCGGCGCTGGGCGCCGACTCCGTTGCCGAGGACGCACGTGGGGTCGAGATCGAGCGGGCCGGGGGAGGAGGTCTGTGAAGCGGGCTGCCGCCGTGCTGGCCGGAGCCGTGTTTCTGGTGCTGGCGGGGTGTTCCGGCGCGGTGCCCGGCAATGCGGAGCCGGTGGCGCAGGCGGGTTCGGTGGTGGAGTCCAGGTCGGTGGCGGCGGATGGTCCGTCCGGGCGGCAGGTTTCGGGGAAAGGCGTGCCGAAGGTCGAGCATCCGATCGATATCGGCAGGCCGAGTCGCATGCCCTGCGCGGTGCTCACCGCGCAGCAGGCCAGTGAGCTTCTCGGCGGCGTCGCGCCACCGAAGCCCTACCTGGACGGCGCGGCGGGGCCGTCTTGCTACTGGGGCGGTGACGCTGCGCACGGTAATGCGAGCGTCGAGGTGATATTCCCGGATATCGACAAGCTCGGGCTGACTTCGGTCTACCAGGCGGCGGGTGGTGCGTACAGGTTCTTCCGGCCGCTCGATCCGGTGAACGGATATCCCATCGCTGCCTATTCTGTCCGGGACAACCGCAGTGCCGGTGAATGTCACGTCGCGCTCGGCGTGAGTGATCGGCAGACCGTGGACCTTTCGGTTCGGCAGGATCGGAAGAATGTCGGCAAGAAAGATCCTTGTGATTCTGCACGCGGTATTGCGGAAATGGTGCTGAGCAATATTCGAGGGGACACGTGAGATGGGTGCACGTTCCGCCGACGCCGGCGGGTGTTCGGTGGGTGATGACGACGCCCCGGCGGGCAAGGCGGTGGCGCGGCAGGCCCGGAACGCCGCGATGCTGCAGGCCTACCTCGGCGGCGAGTCGCTGACCGAGATCGCGGATCAGGCCGGAGTGTCGCTGTCCTGGGCAGGTCGCCTACTGAGGGACGCAGGTGTAGTGATGCCCGAGCGTCGCCAGGGGGTCAAGCGCCACAACCTCGATGTGCCGGCCATCATCCGGGAATACAGGGACGGTCAGAGCACGCGTGCCCTGGGCGACCGGCACGACACCAGCTACCAGACCATACGTCGGCTCCTACTACGGTCCGGCGTTCAGCTTCGGCCACACGGCAAGCCACCGCGACAATGAACAGGGCTGGAATCGCCAGCGAACCTTCATACCGGACACGACACCGTCCGGGACCCGGTGGCAGGGCTCTGCGTCGTCTGACCACCCGGCTGCCACTCCGGCCACACCGAACCCGGCCGGCACACCCGGCCTCTCCGTGAGGACGACACGACCATGAAAGAACTGCACCGGGCCGTGGTGCTCGGTATCGCTCTCCGCGCCGCTCGGACGCGACAGCGTTTCCAGCTCAGGGAACTCGCCCGGCGCATCGGCGCGCACCCGGCCCTGGTGTCGAATTGGGAAGTCGGGAACCGTCGGGCCAACCCAGCTACTGTGGCGCGGATTGTCGGGGCGCTCGGCGTTGTCGGCGAGGATGAGCGTTGGCTCACCCGTCTCGCCCGCACCATCGACGATGGGATCATCGTCGGCGGCCCGGACGATCCCCACTGCCTCGCCGCGCTCCGGGACTGCGCCGGACTCGCCAAAGACATCTGGGTGTGGCATCCCCGTCTGATTCCCGAGATCCTGCAGATCCCTGAGTACACCATCGCGGTCCTGGGACAGCAGGGCGTCGACCCGCCGACCGCGCGGCGTCTCGCGGCCAGCGAGGGATGCCAGCGTCTTGCCTTCGGCACCACCCCGGTCACCGCCTATATCTCCCGCGCTGCCCTCACCTCGCAGGAGCACCTGGGCACATCCACGATCATGACCCGGCAGCTCGCGTACCTCGACCGCCTCGAGACCATCGCGGGCCTCACCATCCGCGTCCTGCCCGACCACGCGCCGCCCGCTGGGTTCTCCGGCCCGTTCACCCTTTTCAGTACCTACTCGGCGCCGATTGTGCACATTCCTCACCACGCCACCTCCGGGGTCGTGCTCCCCGACCTGCGCGGCCACTACACCGACATCACCGACCGCCTCGACGACCTCGCCGAACCACCCCGGGACTCTCTCGCGACCATCGCCCGCCTCATCATGGCCGACCTCTGAACCGCAGTCAGTACGCCGGGGCCGCGCCAGCCAGCTGGGCCTCGGAAAGATCCAGAACCCATTCGCCCTCGTACCGCCGGCCGGGCGGGACGCCAGAAGAGTCGAGGAGTCGGTACATGTCCGTTGAGAGCGTCGCCCGCCACATCTACGAACGCGCATGACGGTACCCGCGAACCGCCCGCCGGCGGCCTCGCCCCGGTGGCAGACGGGCCCCAAGATCGCCCTGGGGACAGGCATTCTGGTCGCGTGCGCCGTGCTCACGCTGGCCGTGGCCTGGACGCAGCTCGGCCTCGATGCGATCCGCCTCGACGGGGCGAGCACACTGGACAAGTACCACGAAGCCGACTTCGCCACCTGCGACCAGTTCACCGAGCGCACCTCCGCAATCCCGCCGCTATCCGCCGAACTGGCACGCAACTGGTCTCCCAAGTTCCAATCCGGCTTCCTCGTCTGCGGCTTCGGCTCGAACGACCCGGCAGCACAGTACATCTCACTCGACGTCTACTGGCACGGACCGCGCCACAGCGAATCCGGCACCAAGCGCACAGCAGGCCTCTTCACCGGATTCTCCTTCCGCGGCAAAGACCACAGCCCCGTCGGACTCGACTTCGCGGACCAGGCACGCTGGCTACCCGGCAGCAACCGGGACTCCTGCGCAGTACTCGTCCTCGACCACAACGCCCTCTTCAAAATCGACTACACCCCCGCAAACCCCGACCACAACACCCCAACCTGCCGCACCCAGCTGCGCACCATCACCCGCGCACTCCACACCGCGGCCCAACCACGCTGACACCCCGACCGTGCGGCTACGAGGATCGAGATCAGGCCTCGCGGTCAGAGACCGCCATGTACACAACCCCTCGAAGGCGAATAGGACTCTACTCGGAGAATCCACGCCCCAGAATCGTTTCCCGATCCTGAGAGCCTGTTGGTGGATGGTGTGGCCCTGGTCGTGAGCGTGTCGTGAGGGCATGAAGGTGGGGCTTCTGGTAATCGAGATGTACCACCAACTTGATCACCAGAAGCCCCGGGATGTCCGTCTACCGTGTCGAGGCCGCGAAGGCCAGTTGCGGCGTGTCTGGTTGCGCGTGTCGTGACCGGGTACGTCGATATCCCTCCGATCTGACCGATGAGCAGTGGCAGGTGCTCGAACCCGAGGCCCGGGCGGTGATGGCCGAGCTGCGCAAGAGCCCTGCCGGGGCGCCGATGCGCCATGACCTGCGGGCGATGCTGGACGCGATCGGCTATCTGACCCGCTATGGCATCGAGTGGCGGGCGTTGCCGGTCGATTTCCCGCCCTGGGAGGCGGTGTATGCGTTCTTCGAACGGTGGAGCGAACGCGGCCTGCCACGCCGACTGGCCGGCCGGTTGCGGGAACGCATCCGGATCGCGTGCGGCCGGGCCGAGTTGCCGACCGCGGCGGTCATCGACGCCCAGACCGTGCGTGGCGCCGACACCGTGGCCGCCGGCAGCGCCGGCTATGACGCGGGGAAGAAGACCAAAGGGGCGCAAGCGAAATATCGCCACCGACTGTCTCGGGCTCGTGTTGATGGTCACCGTCACCTCCGCCGGTATGCAAGACCGCGACACCGCGTATCGCCTGCTGGCGTTGCTGCGTGAACACTTCTCCACCGTCACTCTGGTCTGGGCCGACGGCGGCTACGCCGGGCGCCTTGTCGTGTGGGCCAAAGCCGTGCTGCGCCTGACGATCACCATCGTCAAACGCACCGACGACATCAAGGGCTTCGTGGTACTGCCCCGGCGGTGGGTGGCAGAGCGGACGTTCGGCCGGCTGATCCGCCACCGGCGCCTGGTCCGGGACTACGAACGCAAGCCCGAACATCACGAGGCGATGGTCTGGTGGGCCACCCTCGCCATCATGAGCCGCCGGCTGGCCCGAGAACTCGCCGGCGACCCACCACCGCCACACTGGGGACAGCCCCACCCACCCAGCCCAACCACAGCCTGACCATCCACCAACAGGCTCTGAGACCCCGGCGGCTATAACTCCCTGTCGGACTGTGCCCCGGTGGTCTGTGCACGATCCGGCTGGATCGCTGTTGGCGCTCTCCGAATTTGGCTCTGGCGCGGGTTCCGTGGTCCGGTGACGGGCGGTGAGCGCGGTAGTTGATCATGTCGGCGGTGCTCTGTTGATCTTGAGAGGCTGTTACCGCATCTGGGCGGGCTGGTCGTTGAACGGGTGGAGACTGCGGGCGAGGGTGTGACGATCTTCGCGCGGCCGGGCGCCACGGGCTGGCCGTGTCGGGTGTGCGGGTCGTGGTCGGAGCGGGTGCACAGCCGCTACTTGCGTCGAGTGTCCGATGAGCCGGTCGGTGGGCGGCCGGTGACGATTGTGTTGACGGTGCGGCGGTTCTACTGCCGCAACGCAGACTGCGCGGCGGCGACGTTTGTGGAACAGGCCGAGGGCCTGTCCGAGCGGTATCGCCGCCGGTCGGTCCCGCTGCTGGCCACGTTGGCGCAGGTCGGTCTGGCTCTGGCCGGGCGAGCCGGGGCGCGGCTGGCAGCGCAGCTGGGGGTCAAGGTCAACCGAACGACCCTGCTGCGCCTGGTGCGTGCACTGCCGGAGCCCGAACTCACCGAGGCACCACCGGTGCTCGGTGTCGATGACTTCGCGCTGCGTAAGGGAAACGTGTACGGCACTTAGTGGACATCGCCACCGGCAAAGCGATCGATCTTCTGGATGGTCGCGACGCCGACCCGCTGGCTCAGTGGTTGCGAGACCACCCTGGGGCCAAGGTGGTCTGCCGCGATCGTGCCGGCGCCTACGCCGAAGGCGCGAAAGCCGGTGCCCCGGATGCCATCCAGGTGGCCGACCGGTTTCATCTGTGGCGCAACCTCGGCGACTATGTGGAGAAGGCCCCCGTTGCGCGCCACCGTGGCTGTCTCAAACCTGATGCGCCCGAACGCGAGGTTCCGAGGCCCCTCTTGCCGACCCGACGCCTGAGCCCGCTGAGCCGCGGCTGGTGACCCGGACTCGCGAACGCTATGCCGCAGTCCAGGAGCTGCGGCACCAGGGCGAGTCCTTGTCGGCGATCTGCCGGATCCTGTCGCTGGACCGCAAGACCGTCCGACGGTTCGCCGGCGCCACCACGGTCGACGAGCTGCTGGGCAAGGCGATCGGCCGCAGCGACCTGCTTGAGCCGTTCAAACCGTATCTGCACCAGCGCTGGGGCGAGGGCATCACCGACGCCGCCCAGCTCACCAAGGAAATCACCGTCCGGGGATACCGCGGCAGCAACCAGACCGTTCGCCGCTACCTGCACCCGTTCCGCGAGCTGCTCACCCCGCCCCCAGCACCGCCGACCGTACCCAAGGTCCGCCAGGTCACCGGCTGGCTCCTGCGTCACCCTGAGGACCTCGACGCCGACGAGCACCGTCAGCTCGCAGACATCCGGTCACGCAGTCCTCACCTGGACCGTCTCGCCGAGCACATCAAGGCCTTCGCGACCATGATGGTCCACCGACAAGGCGAGGACCTCGACACCTGGCTGTTCACAGTGGAAGCAGACGACCAGCCCGACCTGCGCTCATTCGCCATCGGCATCCGCCGCGACCACGACGCCGTCACCGCCGGACTCACCCTCCTCTACAGCTCAGGCAAGGTCGAAGGCAACGTCAACCGACTCAAGGCCATCAAACGACAGATGTACGGCCGAGCCAAACTCGACCTCCTCCGCAAACGAGTCATCCTGGCCTAACCCCAACGAAACTCACACCGAGTAACCGGACCACGGAACCCGCGCCAGAGCCCCGAATTTCCCGACTTGTGCTCTCTGAAATTCCCCAGTGGGGGTGTCTTGTCGGCGCGTCGTTTGCGCTGGTCAACGGCCTTCGGGCGACGGTTCGCGGTGTTGGTCACCGACCATATGGTGTGTTTCAGTGGGAGAGTCTCCGGGCGGGCGGGCGGGCCACGGCGAGGGGGAACAATGTTCGGTGCACGCAAGCGAGGCTTGCTGGGGGCAGTGGTGCTCGGTGCTGCTGCCGCAACAGGTTGCGGCACAACGCCGGCGGCGCCTGACCACTGCCCCACCACAGCGCCGCCGGACGTGGCCACCGTGATCGGGTGGACCGGCTACATCGCGGCCCACCGCGATGACGTGTCGTTGGTCGTCGACGACGGTCGGGGCACCCGCGTGGTCAACCGTCCCGACCAGCCTCAGCCACTGGCGTCGGCGGTGAAGGTGGTCACCCTGGCCGCCTACGGCCGCGCGGTCGCGCAGGGCCGTGTCCGGCCCGACGAACCGTTCCGGGTGGGTGACTGGGAACGATGGTTCCTGCCCGACACCGACGGTGGTGCGCACGTCCGCGCGCTCGACCTGGCCGGGATTGCCCACGACCGGGTGCGCGCCCTGGACCCGCAACGCGTCGTGCCGCTGGACCAGCTGGTCACCTCGATGATCCAGGTCAGCGACAACGCCGCGGCAGACTTTCTGCGTGACCGCCTCGGCGACGAAGCCCTGCGCCAGGCTGCCGCCGACGGCGGCTGGCCCAACCTTGACCTGCCCGCCGAAGTCGGCGGCATCATCGCCCTCTACGCCCCGGAACTCGCCCCGCCGCTCACCGCACCACGCTCGGTCCGCGCGCTCGCCGAATGGGCGCTGGCCCGGCGCTACGCCACCGATCCCGTGCTACGGGCGGATCTGCTCACCCGGCCACTACCGCCCCAAGACTTCGAACGACAGTGGAGCGACAGCGGCGCAGCCGCCTCCGCCCAGCAACTCGCCGCCCTGCACCGGGCCATCGCCACCGGCTCGTTCGGCCCCGGCACCGACATCGCGCGAACACACCTCGAGCACCAGCCGAGCACCCTGCCAGACGTGACCGGAATCGGCTACAAAGGCGGCAGCCTCAACGGCGTCCTGACCGGCGGCATCGAACTGCGACGCGACGACGGCACCATCGCCAGCGCTGCCCTGCTGGTCCGGCGGATGCAGCCAGACGAGCAGAGCAAGGCCTCAAGTCCCGAAAACCTCCTCATCGCCGCCATGACCGATCCCGCGGTCATGGCGCGTCTGCACTGCAGCGTCTGACAGAGCACCCGGACAGACCTATTCGGACAGTTCCAATAACAGACTGTGCCGTTAGGCGTCAGCTCATGCTCCGACTCCAGAAGTTCGCCATCAGAGCCCGCCCCGTACGCAACACGGCCATGCTCGACCTGGCCGCCCAACTGCCCTCCGTCGTCCTGAGCAAACTGCTGGGTGTCCACATCACCACGGCGACCCGCTGGACCGACCGAGCCGGCACGCCCACGGCGCCCTACGCCGCCGAGGTCGCCCGGCGCAGCGAAGCCAGCGAGTCCCAAGCCCGTAGTCCACCCGAATGCAGGCCCTTCCGATCCCAGGCACAGCCGCAGAACTCACTCGGGAATGCTCGAACAGCGCATCCCGAACTGCTGATCAAGATCATCGGCGAGCTGCCGGGCCACTCCGCGCAGAGTGGCGACCTCGGCGTCGGCGGAGAACTCGGTCTCCACGGCCACCGGCTCGCGCAGCGCCCGTGATCCGGGGACACGACTGAAGAACGAGCTCTGCATCCCGCCGGAAGCCCGATTGTCGATCGCCACTAGCGGCGCACGGCCGCTTGTCTCGTCCCTCAACAAGGCGGCACGGGTCAAGATCGTGCCGACGCCACCAAGTCCGCGGACATGAGCCGACACCAACGCGACCGCCTCGGTGATCACAGCGTCGACGATCGCGACCCACACATGCCAGACCGCAGCGTCATCGCCGGGGAGCTCCACACCGGTCAGTGCCCTGACCATCCCGATCGCCAAGGCGACGGAGCCGTCGTGGTGAAGTTCGACCAAAGCCCAGTCGACCAGTTCGTGGGGGTCCGCCGGGTAGTGGTTCGACCGGATGACCCAACGCCGCAGGCCGTTCCGAGGGTTGTTCACCGCATCGGAAGCGATCATGTCGAGCATCGGTACTCGGCCTTGCGGCTGTCCGAACATCTCGGACGCCAGCTGCAACGCGTTCTTCATCGTCGCGGTCGCCTGGTCCCGTTCCGGGCGTCCGCTCAGCAGTGGCAACGGAGCAACCGGACGAGCCGCCACCGCCACCCAGATCCCCTTCTCCAGGTCGATCTCGGGCACCAAGCCATCCATCAGCGTGCTCAGTGCCGCCCGGTCATCGGCACGTCGAGAGAAGCGATCACGATAGGCGCGCTCAAGCTGGCCCTCGGACATCCAGTTCGTGTCGGTCCCATAGCGATACGGAACGCCCACCTCGTTCTTATCGCCGACCAGGTGAGGCGCGTCCGGGCTCGGGGGCACGAACACGGCGATCAAGCCAGGCTCCCCGTCCTCGCCGTTGATCGCCTCGATCAGCACGCCGTCGACTAATGGCCTCACGTGATGCCAGATCAGCACCCGCAGCGACTGACGAGTGCGCTCATCGTTCGACAGGCCTGTCAGGTCTGCGGCTTCCTCGTTCTCGTCCCGGACGCCGAAGACGATCAGTCCGCCACGCGTGTTGGCCATCGCCGCCACGTCTTTGGCGAACTCCGCCTTCTTCTTCGCCTTGACCTCGGCCGGCAGGTCCTTGTTCTTCCAGGCCAGGTCCAGCTTCCAGTCCAGGTCCTCGTTCTCGCGAACACGCTGGCTGACGGCCTGCGTCAGCATGTCAAGGGTCAACGGCGTCGGAGACAGCCCGAGCTCGACATGGATCCGTGACCACATGATCGCCATCAGCCTACACTAGATCACCCAGCCCCTCACCGGCTGGCCGCCACGCGGACACCGCCATTCAGCAAGTTCTGATTCCGGTGGTTACCAATAGTGGCGACGAGGCCGAGGCGCTCCTCACCCTTCTGTCCGATATCTCTCAAGGCCACGGTGACGACCCCGGCGTTCGTGACGCGGCTAGCGCAGCGTGGTCGATGCTGGGCAGCCGCTCGGCAGCCCAGGGCGGCTACGCGCAAGCTCCCTCCGACGGCGACTACGCCCGCCTTCTGGGGCGAAATGCAGAACAGAGACCGGCCCTGGCGTACCACGGGATAGCGGTCGGGCCGTGGTGGTGGCTAGCGCCGCCAGCGGTAGTTCGTGGTGTGCAGACCTGCTGGTCAGCTCGGTTGCAGTGGTACCAAGTAGCCCCACGTCATTGTGCTGACCAGCAGGAACAGGCGAGCGGCTGGTACTCACATCTCGAAGATGTCTTCGAGTACCAGCCGCTCACCTGGCGCCGTTGCCCATGTTTTGTGTGCCCTCGGCAGGACTCGAACCTGCGACCTAGAGATTAGAAGGCTCTTGCTCTATCCAGCTGAGCTACGAGGGCCCGGGCTGGCGACGGCGGCGCTCCAGCAGCTTAGCCATCGCCATCCTCTCGATCGTTCGACACCGCCGGATCGTTTCACGTCTGGACGGACGGATTTGCTTCTTGTGCGGTGTGGGTGCAGGTGTGCGGGGTGGCGACACGCCGAAGAGCCGGTGGGGTCGGGGCGCGGGGTTTCGCAGGGTCGTGCGGTGAGTGGTGGCGTGGTTGCACAGGGTGCCTAGGTCCAGCTCGAGCTGGTGGTGACGGGTGAGTGGGGTCGGGTGGCGATGGCCCTGGGCAGGGGTGGCGCGAGCGTGTGAAGGCACGAGGCGATTGAGGTGTCGGGTGATGGCGCTTGCTGCGGTGGTGATGGGCATGGTGGCGCCGGGTAGTCGCGGGAACAGGTGTGGCGTCGGTGGCCGAAGAAGGTGACGTGGAGGGTGCGCGAGGGGCGGCGGGTGCGGTGGAGGCGGCGGGTGGTGGAGGCGTGGAGGTCGAAGTGACCGGGGCCGGAGGCGTTGTGGGGCAGAGAGAGGCGTCGCGGGGCAGGGACGGGTGTGGGGCAGGGATGGTGTAGGGCCGAGAGCATTGTGGGCCACGGGGCGTTGTGGGGCAGGGAAGGTATGCGGCAGGGGGCGTTACGGGCAGGGAGGGTTTGGCCAGGGGCAGCGTGGGCAGGGGCAGCGTGGGGTGGTGCCGGTGCGGACTGGAAGGGCGGGAGCAGGAGCGAAGCCCTGGCCTCGCCTCCCGCGCGCGGGTCGGGGGCCGGTGCGGGAGGCGAGGGTGTGGGGCCCGTGGGCGCGGCTGGTTGCGGGAAGCGCGCCCACGGGCTGGGGGCCGCCCGGGGGTGCGGCCCCCGGGGCCGGCGAAACGCCGCGAGTCGACTCGGCCTGGAGCAGGGCGGTTCGGCGGTCCCCGTTTCGGGGTTATTCCCAGATCTTGACGGCGCGGACCACGAACGGCGACTGGGGAACATAGGTGCCGCCACCCGGATAGGTGACGAAATCCCCTTCGGTGGAACAGTCGGCGCCTTGGTAGATCGTGACGTCGCGGGTCAGGCGGTTGCCGAACGAATGTGCATCGAAACCCTCGGGAAGGGGAATGCAGTCGCTGGGGTTCGCGGTGCGCAGGTCGTACTTATGGGTGGTTCCGGAATAGTTTTCATCTCCCCACAGGCAGAATTCGCCGACCGCGCACGACGCGGCGGGCGGTGGTGGGGTGGCCGGTGCGGGCAGCGGGGCGGCCTGTGCCAAGGCTCCGCTCGCGAGTAGACCCGTGGCGGTCAGGAAAAAGAGGTATGGCAGACGCGCGGGCCGGAGGTGGCGCGATGGGCGATCCGGTCGGCCGGAATCGCCGGGGAACGCCGGACGGGCAGAGCGCAGGTGACGGAACATAGTGGTGAATTCCCCTCTGGATGCGACCGGATGGCCGCCGTGGAAATCGGGCTGGTTCCAGAATGGCGGGTGGGTGGGGGTTTGTCTGCAGGGAATCCTACTTCTGTGGACAAGTAGTCGTACTTAGCTCGAATGGGACGAGTTGTCCACAGATCGGCGAGTTGCCTTGCCTAAATCGCCGTGGTGCTTTCCCGGATGATGAGCGACACCGGGAGTTCGATCGGCGGCGGAGCGGAATCGCCCTCGAGGAGGCGCAGGACGAGTTCGCCGGCGATGCGGCCCTTGCCGGCGAGATCCTGGCGGACGGTCGTCAGCGGCGGATCGGACCAGGAGGCTTGCGGGGTGTCGTCGAAGCCGACGATCGACACGTCTTCCGGGACGCGGAGGCCCAGCCGGCGAGCGGCGGCGATGGCGGCGAAGGCGAGTTGGTCCGACATGCACAGCAAGGCAGTCGGGCGGGGCTCCGCGGTGAGCAGTACGGTGGCGCTGGCCCGTGCTGTCGACGCGGCCAGCCAGGGTGCCTCGGAGACAGTGACTTCGGTGATTCCGGCGGCGGTGAGAACGTCGAGGTAGCCCGCCAGTCGTTCGCGGGTCCCGCGGAAGGCGCTGGCCTGGGCGGATTCGAGGCCCGTGTGGGGTGCCGGGCCGGTGAGTTCCGGCGTGCGGCCGGTGTCCCGCTCGGCGAGGCGATCGGTCTGTGGCGTACACGGGCCGACGTGGGGCCTTTGACGCTTGTCGACAGGGCGGTCCGTGCGGAGCTGTCGTGGGGTCGCGGGGCTGCGCTTTCCGGTGGACGACGCGGCCGTAACGGGGGCCGGTCGAGTGGCGCCAATGGATTTGGCGGAGCGGTCTGGCGGGGCGTCGCCCGGTGAAAGCCGTGCAGCGTTGGCGGGTGCGGATCCTGGGGGAGTGGCGGTATCGCTAGGCCGTAGCTCAGCGGGCGGCGTGACGGCGACCCGAGGAGCGGAGAGGATTCCGAAGCGGCGGTGGCCCAGTTCTACGAGGTGGTGCGCAGCGAGGGAGGCGCCTCCATGGTCATCGCAGCCGACTCGGGCGGTTGCGGGTAGCGGGGGCTGGTCGATGATCACCAAGGGGAGGACTCGGGCATGTACGGCGTCTAGTGCGGCAGTGCCGTCGGCTAGGGAGTACGCGACGGCGATGTCGGCCTGCGCGGCTAGTACGCGTTCTGCCGGGGGACCGTCCTGGGTTTCGCGTCCGGGAAGTAGCAGTAGCGCGTGGCCGGTGGGGTCGACAGTCTTCGCCAGCGCGTCGAGAGTGATCGACAGTGCTGGGTCGGAGAACGCTGCAGACAGCGATTGGTCGAGCAGGAACGCGATGGCGCCGGTACGGCTCGTAGCGAGGCTTCGCGCTGTTGGATTGGGGCCGGGGTAGCCAAGGCCCCGCGCGGCACGAAGGATCTCTTCGCGCAGTTTCGCAGACAGCTGGTCCGGACGGTTGTACGCGTTGGACACGGTGGCGCGAGAGACCCCGACCGCCTCTGCGACGTCGTCCAGTGTCGGGCGCCGTCGCCGGGTGGTACTCATCGGCGGAGCATAGCGTGCCCTAGGTTTCCTGAAGCGCTTAAGCCATGCTGAGCCGACGGGGCGAAGGAACGGTGCGACGCGCGATCGGACGGCGGTCTTCGCGCTCAACGGTGCGACGCTCGGCTCGTGGGCGCTGCGTACGCCGGCCTCGCCGCACGGGTCGCTGCTACACCGGGAACCTTCGGCCTCTCGTTACTCGGCGCGAGCGTCGGGATGCTGTGTGGCGCCCCGCTTGCCGATCGGCTTACGGAATGGCTCGGCGCACGTACAGCAGTTGCGGGGAGCACGGTCGCGGCAGTTGTCGCGCTCGCGCTTGTCGGGTACGCGTCGTCGGGTCCCGTTGCTCGCTGCTGCGTTGTTCGTGCTCGGTGCGAGCGTGAGACGTGGCGATGAACATTGCCGGGGTGCTCGTAGGACGCAGTATGGGCCGGGCTGTGATGCCGACATTGCACGCGGGGTCCAGCTTCGGCGCACTCGTTGGTCCCTGCTTGCCGGATTGGCTGCAGGACAGGGCTGGTCTCCGGCGAGGCATCTGACAACCGGGGCGGCAGTGACGCTGGTCGTGCTGGTTGTCGGGCTACGCGCTGCTCCGGATGGGCGGCCGGCCATGAGGCTCGGCAACAGACGCCCGCGCGTGCGCCGATCCGACGCCCGGTCCTGTGACTGTTTGCTTCGGTGGCGTTGTGCTCGGCTATCGCCGAAGGAGCGAGCTCCGATTGGTCTGCATTGCTCATGGTTACGGTGCACGGCGTCGGCCAGGGTGCGGCCGCGCTCGCGTACGCCAGCTTCGCCCTGGCGATGGCGCTTTCGCGAACCGTGGGCGCGTGGATTCAGGAGCGGCTCGGCGCGACGCGTTCCCTGGCCGTTGGTGCCGGTTTCGCCGCACTAGGTCTGGTCATCGCTGCACTGTCTCCGGCAGGGTTCGCGTACGCCGGATTCGCGCTCGCAGGGGGCCGCAGCGTTTCCCCTCGCGCTCAGTTTGGCCGGCGACGCAGGCCAGCGTGCCGACGGTGGCGGTGGCGGCGGTGAACGAGAGCGCATTCGTGTCGACCATCGCCTACTCGGGATTCCTCGCCGGGCCGCCATTGATCGGAGGAATCGCGCAGGCGACGTCGTTGCCGGTGTCCTTTCTCATAGTCGGTCTCATTGCCGCGCTGATCGTGCCAGCGGCAATCGGCGCGGCGCGGGCGGCACGACACGACCGTGTGCCGGTCGGGTTGATCCAGCGACAGCGGCCTACCCCCGTGCCGCGGCAAATGGGACAGTCTTAGTCTCGACGGGTGACGTCGGAGCCCGTATTGAAGCCGGAAGCACCCACTCGTCGACGGACGAGCGTGCTGCCGTTGCTCTCGGTCGGCGTCCTGCTAGCCGCGGTGGTCGCAGTCGGTCTCGTAGCGCTTACGGGAGGCGCCGGTTACGTTATCGCCGGGTTGCCTGATCCGGGCCTCGTCACACGTTACGGCGTCACTGTCGTCCGAGTGCTGGCCGAAGGCGCGTCGGTTGTCGCTGTCGGCTCGCTGTTGCTGGCTGCGTTCCTAGTGCCGCCACAGCAGAATGGCACGCTCGCTCCCGAGGGGTACGCCGCTGTACGCGCGGCTGGTATCGCCGCGTGGGTTTGGTTTGCCGCTTCCATTCTTTCGGTCGTCTTCACCGCCGCCGACAGCGCAGGGAAGCCGCTGTCGGAGGTTCTTTCCCCACAGACCTTGCTCGACCTCGTCGACGCGATCGAACAACCGAAGGCATGGCTCTGGACGGCGCTCATCGCGATCCTGCTCGCGCTTGGCTGCCGTCTCGTGCTCAGCTGGGGCTGGACGGCGACGCTCTTCTTCGTCTCTGTCGCCGGACTCATACCCGTGGCGGTCACCGGTCACTCGGCCAGCGGCGGCTCGCACGACATGGCCACCAACAGCCTGCTGTTCCACCTCATCGCCGCCGCGCTGTGGGTTGGCGGGCTACTGGCGCTGCTGGCGCTCGGCTGGCGCCGGGGCAAGCACCTTTCACTCGCCGCGCAGCGCTTCTCGCGCCTTGCGCTGGTGTGCTGGATCGTGATGGCCATCTCCGGCGTCATCAACGCGCTGGTGCGGATCAACCTGAGCGACCTGTTCACCACCGATTACGGCCTGCTCGTGGTCGCGAAGGTGGTCGCGCTGCTGCTTCTCGGTGTCTTCGGTCACCAGCAACGGCAGCGCGGCGTCGCGAACCTGGTCGACGGCGAGGGCGGTGGCCAGCTGTTGCGGCTCGCCGCGGTCGAGGTGCTGATCATGTTCGTCACGATCGGCATCGCGTCCGGGCTCGCGCGTACGCCACCACCGCCGGACGCAGTCACCCAGCCGTCCGCCGTCGAACTGCTCATCGGCTACAACCTCGACGGTCCGCCCACGTTCTGGCGCCTGCTTACCGAGTGGCGCTTCGACCTCGTGTACGGCACTCTCGCGATTGTCCTCGCCGCGGCGTACCTCGTCGGCGTACGCCGCCTTCGCAAGCGTGGGGACCAGTGGCCGATCGGCCGGACGATCTCGTGGGTCGCCGGCTGTCTGGTGATCCTTCTCGCCACGTCGTCCGGTGTCGGCCGCTACGCGCCTGCGATGTTCAGCGTGCACATGGGCAACCACATGCTCCTGTCGATGGTGGCACCGGTGCTGCTGGTCCTCGGTGGGCCGGTCACGCTCGCGCTGCGCGCATTGCCGGCAGCCGGTCGCGACGCGCCGCCAGGCCCGCGTGAGTGGCTGCTCGCCGCGGTGCACTCACCGGTGTCGCGGTTCCTGACCAACCCGATCATCGCGCTGCTGCTCTTCATCGGGTCGTTCTACGGGCTGTATTTCTCGGGCCTCTTCGACGCCGCCCTGAACTACCACTGGGCACACCTGGCGATGAATGCCCACTTCCTGCTCGTCGGCTACGTCTTCTACTGGCCGGTGATCGGCGTCGACCCGGCGCCGCGACGGCTGCCCCCGATCGGGCGGCTCGGCATGATGTTCGGCGCGATGCCGTTTCACGCGTTCTTCGGCGTGATCTTGATGAACATGCAGACCGTCATCGGCCGCGAGTTCTACACCTCGCTTCGGCTGCCGTGGGTCGGCGACCTGCTCACGGATCAGCGGCTGGGCGGCGGCATCGCATGGGCGTCCGGTGAGGTGCCCGTGCTGCTCGTGCTGATCGCGCTGCTGGTGCAGTGGGCGCGCGCGGACGAGCGCGAGGCGAAACGGCGTGACCGGCGCGAGGAAAACACCGGTGACGAGGAGCTGACCGCCTACAACGCGATGCTGAAGAACCTCGCGCAGGGCAAGCGGAGCGAGTGAAACCTCCGGAAATGATATCGTCCGCGTGACGTCGAGGTGACCCTCGGTAGCGCGGTGGTGACCGCCGTCGGGGCGCCGAGAGGCCCACTCTACGATCGCTGGCATGGCCGAGTTCATCTACACCATGAAGAAGGTGCGCAAGACCGTCGGGGACAAGGTCATCCTCGACGACGTCAGCACCGCGTTCTATCCCGGCGCCAAGATCGGCGTGGTGGGCCCGAACGGCGCCGGTAAATCCACCGTGCTGAAGATCATGGCGGGGATCGAGCAGGCCAGCAACGGCGAGGCGTTCCTGCAGCCGGGGGCCTCCGTCGGCATCCTGATGCAGGAGCCGGAGCTGAACGAGGGCAAGACCGTGCGGCAGAACGTCGAGGAGGGCCTCGGCGAGACGAAGAAGAAGCTCGACCGCTACAACGAGATCGCCGAGCAGATGGCGACCGACTACAGCGACGAGCTGATGGAGGAGATGGGGCAGCTCCAGGAGGACCTCGACCACGCGGATGCCTGGGAACTCGACTCTGCCGTGGAACAGGCGATGGACGCCCTGCGCTGCCCGCCGCCGGACGAGCCGGTGACCCACCTCTCCGGGGGTGAGCGGCGCCGTGTCGCGCTGTGCAAGCTCCTGCTCTCCGCGCCCGACCTGCTGCTGCTCGACGAGCCCACCAACCACCTGGACGCCGAAAGCGTGCTGTGGCTGGAACAGTTCCTCGCGAACTACGCGGGCGCCGTGCTGGCCGTGACCCACGACCGGTATTTCCTGGACAACGTCGCCCAGTGGATCATGGAGCTCGACCGTGGCCGCGTCGTCGGCTACGAGGGCAACTACTCCACGTACCTGGAGAAGAAGCGCGAACGGCTCGAGGTACAGGGCAAGAAGGACGCGAAGCTCGCGAAGCGGCTTCGCAGCGAGCTGGAGTGGGTACGGTCCAACGCGAAGGCGCGGCAGACCAAGTCCCGCTCGCGGCTGGACCGCTACGAGGAGATGGCCGCGGAGGCCGACAAGCACCGCAAGCTCGACTTCGAAGAGATCCAGATCCCGCCCGGCCCGCGGCTGGGCAACGTGGTGGTCGAGGTCGAGAAGCTGCGCAAGGGCTTCGACGACCGCGTCCTCATCGACGGGCTCTCGTTCGACCTGCCGCGCAACGGCATCGTCGGCGTGATCGGGCCGAACGGCGTCGGTAAGACCACGCTGTTCAAGACCATCGTCGGGCTGGAGGAGCCGGACGGCGGTTCGGTCAAGATCGGCGAGACGGTCAAGTTGTCCTATGTGGACCAGAACCGGGGCGGCATCGACCCGAAGAAGACCGTGTGGGAGGTCGTGTCCGACAAGCTCGACTACATCCACGTCGGGCAGACCGAAATGCCTTCGCGTGCGTACGTGAGCGCGTTCGGCTTCAAGGGCCCGGACCAGCAGAAGCCGGCTGGCGTGCTCTCCGGTGGCGAGCGCAACCGGCTCAACCTGGCCCTGACGCTCAAGCAGGGCGGCAACCTGATCCTGCTCGACGAGCCGACGAACGACCTGGACGTGGAGACGCTGGGCTCGCTGGAGAACGCGCTCGAACAGTTCCCCGGCTGCGCCGTGGTGATCTCGCACGACCGGTGGTTCCTCGACCGGGTGGCCACGCACATTCTGGCCTGGGAGGGCACGGAGGAAGACCCCGCCCGCTGGTTCTGGTTCGAAGGCAACTTCGAGGGCTACGAGAAGAACAAGATCGAACGTCTCGGTGCGGAAGCCGCCCGCCCGCACCGGGTCACCCATCGCAAGTTGACGCGCGACTGACCGGCGCGGGGGGTCGGAGAGTGGAAACCAGCAGGCACAACCGGCCCAGCCCGTCCGCACCCGCGGACGGGCGGCCCGCCGTTGCCGGTGGCGGGACTCTCGCCGACCTCGCCCGGCTCATCGGGCAAGCGGAGGCACTGCACCTGCGCGCGCCGGAGGTGGCGCTGGTGCTCGGCGAGCGCGCGGCGGCGCTCGCCGAAGCGGCCGGCGCGGACGGACACTGGATCCGGGCGGAAAGCCTGGTCGTGTCCGCGCGGGTGCGTGTCGGTGATCGCACCGACACGGTCGGCCGTGCCGTGGCGGCGTTGCGCGCAGCCGAGCACGCCGGGTACGTGAGCACTGCTGCGCGGCTGCGCATCGACCTGGCGGTGTGCGCGCGCAGCCTCGGCGTACCGGTGATGGGCCTGGCCGCGCTGCGCCCGGCGTTGTCGAAGGACGTACTGCCGTCGTTGCGCGCCGAAGCGCTGTGTCACCTTGTGGGCTGTCTCGCCCAGTTCGGCCGTAAGCCGGAGCTGGATCGCGTACTGGTGGAAGCGGACAAGCTGCTGGTGGCTGACGACGCGCTTGACGCGGACAGCCGGCTCCTCATGCGCGCGTTGCTGCGTAACGGGACTGCTGCGCACCGCCGTCGCCATGGTGATCTCACGGCGGCCGCGGACGCCGCGCGCACCGGTCTCGGCTTTCTCGAGAAGCTGGATCGCCCTGGCGACGACGGTGGGCTTGTACGGATCCGGCTGGTGCTACAGCTGGTGAGCACTTTGCTGGACCGCGGTGACGCGGACATGGCGTACGACATCGCAGAGCCGATGCTGCGGGGGCCGGAACGCGCTGCTGGTGTGGCGCCTGCGGCTTGGTTGCGGCTCGCGGTCGCTACGCGCGTACACATGCCTGCAGGGGCTGGCGACGCTGCCGCGGAGCTGGTGGGGCACGCTGTCGGCGCCACCGACCGGCACGGTCTGCCCGCGCTCACCGCGCGGCTGTGGCTGGAGCTGTCGCAGATCGAGGAACGCTTCGGCAGCGCTGAAGATGCTATTGCGTGCTTACACCGCTCGCGCGCTGCGGAGCACGTACACGCCCGCGCGCGGCGTCAGGCATGCGGTCTGCTCGCAGGGGAGTTCGGGGCCAGTGAGCTGGCGTCGTTCGATCTGGACGAGGTACTTGCGACGTGTGGGCCGCGTGACGCCCAGTCGGTGGCGATGGCTGTTGAACCACGGGTTGAGGCGGCGGTCACTTCGGTGATGCCGGTGATCCGGGACGAGCCGTCGTCGGCTTCGCCGTCTTTCGAACCGGCTGTTGTCGCGGAGACGTCTCCTGAGCAGACGGCTGTGTTTCCGGCTGTCTCTGTGGACGATGTTGCATCCGTCGGGACTGTTGCGTCCGTGGGGAGTGTGCGGGGGTTGCGGCCGGATGCCGCTGGGGATGGTGAGGCGCCTGCTTCGCGGTCGGCGGGTTCTCACGCCGCGAAGCCGGGGCGGGACGTTGCTGAGCGGTCTGTGGCGGACCTGCTTGAGGTGTCCGAGCGGCGCGCGGTGGGTGGCGCGGCTGGGACGGCTTCGGCTGCTTCGTCGGGTACAGCGCGTACGCGGGCGACGGTGGCGTCTGAGGGAGCTGTTGCTGGGAAGCGTGCTGCTGGTGGGAAGCCCGGGACTTGGGGGACCGTCGGGCGGCGTGCGGCTGCTGGGGCGAGTGCGGGGCGTCATGCTGGTGGGAAGCAAGGGGATGCTGGGGAGCAAGGGGCCGCCGGGGAGCCTGTGGCGCATGGGGTTCTGGGGGGACAAGGGGCTGTTGGTGAGCAGAGGACGGTTGGCGAGCGTGGGGTTGCTGGGGAATCTGTGGTGGGTGAGGTGGGTGGAGCTGGTGAGGCTCGGGCGCTTCGTGCTGTAGGTGAGGTGCGTGAGGTTGGCGAGGTTCGTGATGTGCGAGAGGACCACGGGGTACGTAAGGACCGTGGGGCGCGTGAGGGGTATGGAGCACGTGAGGACCGTGGGGTGCATGAGGACCGTGGGGTGGGTGAGGACCGTGGGGTAGGTGAGGACCATGGGATGGGTGAGGGCTGCGGGGTGCGTGAGGGCCGTGGGGTGGGCGAGGCCCGTGGGCTGCGCGAGGGGCGCGGGGTAGCGGGGGCGCTGGTGACTGGTGGGGTAGCGGAAGGACGTCGAGCTGACGTCGACTTTGCGGCACGTGATGCTGCAGCGGCGCGTGATGGCGCTGTGGTGCGTGATGCTGCCGCGGGGCGTGATGCTGTGGTGACGGGCGATGCTGTGGTGATCCGTGACACTGCCGTGGCACATGTTGCTGGTGGAGTGAATGGGGCCGGTGGGGTGCACGGAACTGGTGGGGTGCACGGGGCAGGTGGGGTGCACGGGGTAGATGGGGTGCATGGGACTGGTGAGGCATATGGGGCTGGAGGAGCGCGTGTGGAGAGGCAGGGGCGTGCGGCGGGAGAGGAACATGTGGCGGCTGGGGAGGCTGTGACCAGGGCTATCCGTGAGGGAGCGCCTGGGACTTCTGGGGAATCTGTGCGGCGGGTATCGGCGGAAGCCGAGTCGCGGGTGACGGGTGAGCCAGTGCTGCGGGCTGCGGACGACGGAGCGCCGAGGGTGGCGGGGGGCTCTGCGTTGCGGGCGGCCGAGGAGGCCGCGTTGCGGGCGGTTGATGCGGCTGCGCGGCTTGCCGGTGGGGAGGGTGCTTGGCGGGCCGTTGAGGAGGCTGCGCGGCGGGCTCTCGCGGAACCGGTGCGGCGATGGGATGTTGGTGGGTCGGCAGGGCCTGGTGACGGCGCGGAACCGGTGCGGCGACGCGAAGTCGGTGGGTCGGCAGGGCGTGGAGAAGGACCGGAGCCGGTAGGGCCGGGCGGAGAAGAGTCGCTGCGGCGGGTAGAGGCCGGGGAATCGGCGGCCCGTGGGGAAGTCGCGGAGACGGTGCGTCGGGGGACCGCTGAGGAGTCGGTTCGCCGGGACGTGGCGGAGTCCGGCCGGTGGCCGGAGGCCGAGCCGGGAGCACCATGGGACGAGGCGCAGGACGCTTCGGCGCGGCGGGGACCGGCGGTGCGATCCGAGGACGAGCCGCCGCGGTTCTCGTTGCGGATGCCGGATCTTTCGGACATCTTGCCGGAGCTGCCGTTGGCGCCGGCGCCGGCGGACGAACCTGCGGCGCCGTTGTGGGAGAGCGACGAGTGGGCGCGCGAGGAACAGGCCCGCCGGGACGCTCGCCGGACGACGCGGCATGACGCCGAGCACGGGTCGGTCGCGGCGCGGTCCGTGCTGGACCGGTTGGGGATCTCCGCTGGGGACGGCGTGGGTGGCCGGCGTCGGGCCGACGCGGCCGGTCAGCGGGAGGACGAAGCCGGGCGGCAGGTAGACGCGCCTGGCTGGGAGGCCGGAGACGGGGTTGAAGAGCCCGGGCGTCGGGCCGACGCGGCGGAGTGGCGGACCGGAGGGGAACCCGCCCGGCGAGTCGACGCGTCCGGATGGCATGTCGAAGAGGCCAGACAGCAGAACGGGGAAGCCGGACGGCGTGCCGACGAACCGGAGCGGTGGGCTGGAGAGGCAGGGCAGTGGGCACACGAAGCCGGACGGCGAGCCGCAGCGTTCGGACCGCAGGCGGACGAGGCCGAGTGGCCTGCGGAGGCAGCCACGCAGCGGGCGGCCGGTCCTGCCGAGCCGGGGGAAACCGGTGCGGGAGAAGCGAAAACGGCGGCCGGGAGTGCGCGTGAGCCGGAACTGGACGAGCTTGCCGGTGAGCCGTGGTTGCCGCGATTGCGGATGCCGCCCGCGCTCGATCCGCTGACGGACGTGGAGGACTGGACGCCGTCGTCGCAGCCGTTCCCGGACAGTTACGCGCGGGCCATCGCAGAGGACGAACCGGCGGCGGACGCGGGGCTGGCCGAGTTGCTCGCCCGCGCGCTCGCCGAGCATCAGGCGGGGACCGCGAGCGCGGCCGCGCTGGTGAAGCGGCTCGGGCCGGAGGACGGGACGAAGCGTTCGATCAACGGGCACGCCACGGCGGATCGGCACCGCAGGACCGACTGACCCAAGCTGCACGACCCCACGGTGTCGGACGGGTCCGTGCAGCATCAGAAACCGCGATGGGGATGGCTTTGAGAACGGGACGGCCGGGTTGTCCAGGCAGGCGCGGAGTTCCGTCTGCGTAGGTGTGAAGGGGGCCGGCCGGCGGGAGGGCCGCGCAGATCAGAGGGTTGCGCGGCTGGTGGTGAACGCCTGGTGTGCGGGTATGGCGTACCGGAGGATCTGAAGGGTGCGGCGGGTTCGGGTTCGCAGTGGGCGTCGACCGGGGTTGCGCGAATGGCTCGCGAGGTGCGCGGTCGGAAGTAGCCGAGAGGCACGCGTGGAGGCACTGGGCGGCCGGAGCCGGGAGGAAACCAGAAGGGTGCGCGGAAAGACAGCCACCGTGGACCGCCGCGAAGATCGGCCAGCGCGAGCCAGAAGCCGGAGGCGTAGCACGGCCATCGACGAGCGGCCACGTAAGCAACGATCGTGTGTTGTGCCAATCCTCGCGCTCAGCCGAAGCAACCTTCCCAACCCGCGAGACGTTCGAGCCGAGGATTCTGAACCGATCCCGAAAGCCGCCCGCGGCGCCCGCGACCGCGGCGGCGGGCCGGTGCCGGGGGTTTCCCGGCGGGGCACCGCGAAGCGACCGGCGGGTAGCTGAACCGATCACGCGCAAACCCTGCGGGGGCAACGCAATAGCGGGAACCTTAAGTCTTTCCCCGCGCCGTACGGGCGCGGTGGCGGGCCGATTAGGGTGGGGGTGTCCGGCACGTTGTGGTGACGGACGCGTCTCGATCTCGCACACTGGAGAGTTGCTCAATGAGCTCGACGGGAGCCTCGTCCCTGTCCGGAACCGACGTCGGAACCGGCGTCGGCACGGACGTCGGCGCGCCAAGCGGTACCACCAGCCCGGAGCAGATCCGGGACGAACTGGTCGAGGCCGCCGCGGCGCGCGCGCCCGAGATGGCAGAGTTGATCCGCCGTTATTATCGGCACATTCCGGCCGACGAGATCGTTGGCGACGATCCGGTCGCGCTGGTCGGTGCGGTGCGGTCGCATCTGCAGCTGGCGGGGCAGCGGATGCCGGGGCGGCCCGCGGTGCGGCTGCTCAACCCGACTGCCGCCGACGACGGCTGGACCCGGGAGGCCACCGTCGTGCAGGTGGTCACGGACGACATGCCGTACCTGGTGGACAGCATCACCGCGGAATTCGCCCGCGACGGCGTGCAGGTGCACCGCATCGTGCACCCGATCGTCGTGGTCAGCCGTGGGCTGACGGGTGAGCTGGAGGGGCTGCACCTGGACGCCGACCCAGGCGATCCGCCCGCGGGCGCGGCGGCGGAATCCTGGATGTACGCCGAGATCGACCTGGTCACCGATCCGAACCGGGCGCGTGAGCTGGACAACCGGCTCGCCTCGGTGCTGGGTGACGTGCGCGAGGTCGTCGAGGACGCGGACAAGATGGGCCAGACAGCCTGCGCGCTCGCCGCCGAGCTGGAGCAGAACCCGCCGAAGCTGCCCGCAAGTGAGATCGACGAAGGCGCCCGGTTGCTGCGCTGGCTCGCCGACGGCCACTTCACCTTCCTCGGCTACCGCCGCTACGAGCTGGTCGACAATCCACATCCGGACACGGACGAGCCGGCGTTGCGTGCGGTGCTCGCGTCGGGTCTCGGTGTGCTGCGCCAGGACAGCCTCGCCGCGCGCAGTCTCACGGCCGGGCCGGACAGCTCGGCCGACGGGCTCGCGCCGACCCTGCTGGTGCTCACCCAGGCGAGTGCGCCGAGCACCGTGTACCGCCCGGTGTACCCGTACTACGTCGGCGTGAAGACGTTCGACGGCCAGGGCCGGGTGACCGGCGAGCACCGGTTCCTCGGCATGTTCACCACCACCGCGCTGCACGAGAACGTGCTCGACATCCCGGTGGTGGACAAGCGGGTGCGCGAGGTGATCCGCCGCGCCGGTTTCCCGATGGAGTCCTTCTCCGGCCAGCGGATGCTGGAGGTGCTGCAGAACTGGCCGCGCGCCGACCTGTTCTCCGCCGACTCGGATTCGCTGTATGCCACCACGACCGGCGCGATCACGCTGTCGGACCGGCGGCGGCTGCGGCTGTTCCTGCGCCGCGACCCGTACGGCCGGTTCTTCTCCTGCCTGGTCTACCTGCCCGGCGACCGCTACACCACGAAGACCCGGCTGGCCATGCAGGACGTGCTGCTCAAGGAGCTGGAGGGTGTCCAGCTCGAGTACAGCGCGCGGATCGGCGAGACCCTGTTCGCCCAGGTGCATTTCATCGTGCACACCGATCCGGCGAACCGGATCGAGCCGGACGTCCTGAACATCCAGGAGCGGCTCAACACGGTCGTGCGCAGCTGGGAGGACCGGCTGGCGGAGGCAATTCTCGCCGAGCGCCGCGAGCGGCCGGGTGCGGGCGGCGTTGTCGCCGAGGAGTCCGCGGTCGAGCAGGGCCAGCGGTTCGCCCAGGTGTTTCCGGAGGCCTACAAGGAGGACTTCGGCGCGGAGGACGCGCTGGCCGACCTCCGGAAGCTGGACGCGCTGGCCGAGGAAGGCGATCTCGCCCAGTCGTTCTATCTGCCCGACAACGCCGAGCCGGGGGAGCGGCGGTTCAAGCTCTACCTGCGCGGTGAGGGCGTCACCCTGTCCAAGGTGCTGCCGGTGCTGCAGGCGATGGGCGTCGAGGTGGTCGACGAGCGGCCGTACGAGCTCTTCCGCGAGGACGGCGGTGCGAGCTGGATCTACGACTTCGGCCTGCGCATCGACGCGAAGGGCCTGGAAAAGACCGACAGCACGGCGTTGGGCGAGCTGCGCGACCGTTTCCAGGAGGCCTTCCACGCCTCCTGGCGCGGTGACGCGGAGGTCGACGGGCTCAACGCGCTCGTGTTGCGGGCCGGGCTGAGCTGGCGCCAGGTGGCCGTGCTGCGCGCCTACTCGCGGTACCTGCAGCAGACCCGCAGCCCGTTTTCCCAGTCCTACATCCAGAACACCGTCGTCAAACACACCCAGGTGGCCACGAAGCTGCTGCGGTTGTTCGAGACCCGCTCCGATCCGCAACTGTCCGATGTGGACCGTGCGACCCGCGAGGAGACGCTGGCCGCGGAGATCTCCGCGATGATCGACGAGGTCACCAGCCTGGACGAGGACCGCATCCTGCGCAGGATGACCGCGGTGGTCAACGCCACCCTGCGGACGAACTATCGCGTACGCGATTCCGGCGGGAACCCGCGCGCGTTCCTGGCCTTCAAGCTCGACCCGAGCGCGGTGCCGGATCTGCCGGAGCCGCACCCGAAGTTCGAGATCTTCGTGTACTCGCCTCGTGTCGAGGGCGTACACCTGCGCTTCGGCCCGGTCGCCCGCGGCGGGCTGCGCTGGTCGGACCGGCGGGAGGACTTCCGCACCGAGATCCTCGGCCTGGTCAAGGCACAGGCGGTGAAGAACGCGGTGATCGTGCCCGTGGGGGCCAAGGGCGGGTTCGTGGTGAAGCGGCCGCCGGCGCCGACCGGCGACGCCGGGATCGATCGCGAGGCGCAGCTGAACGAGGGCATCGCCTGCTACCGCATGTTCATCTCCGGTCTGCTGGACCTGACCGACAACCGGGTCGAGGGCGCCACCGTCGCGGCCCCGGACGTGGTGCGTCACGACGCGGACGACAGTTACCTCGTGGTCGCCGCGGACAAGGGCACCGCGAAGTTCTCCGACATCGCCAACGAGGTCTCCGCACAGTACGGCTTCTGGCTCGGCGACGCGTTCGCTTCCGGCGGCTCGGTCGGTTACGACCACAAGGCCATGGGCATCACGGCCAAGGGTGCGTGGGAGAGCGTCAAGCGGCACTTCCGCGAGCTGGGCAAGGACATCCAGGCCGAGGACTTCACCGTGGTCGGCATCGGCGACATGATGGGCGACGTCTTCGGGAACGGGATGCTGCTGTCCGAGCACATCCGGCTGGTCGCCGCGTTCAACCACCTGCACGTCTTCCTCGACCCGGACCCGGACGCGGTGAGTTCGTTCGCCGAGCGGCGCCGGCTGTTCGACCTGCCCCGCTCCTCGTGGGACGACTACGACCGCTCGCTGATCAGCGAGGGCGGCGGGATCTACCCGCGCTCGGCGAAGACCATCCCGGTCAGCCCGCAGGTGCGGGCCGCGCTCGGGCTGGCCGAGGGCGTCACCCGGCTCGCGCCGATGGACCTGATCCAGGCGATCCTGCTGGCGCCGGTGGAACTGCTGTGGAACGGCGGGATCGGCACCTACGTGAAGGCGGGCTCGGAGAGCAACGCCGACGCCGGGGACAAGGCCAACGACGCCATCCGGGTCAACGGCGACCAGCTGCGGGTCAAGGTGGTCGGCGAGGGCGGCAACCTCGGCCTGACCCAGCTCGGCCGGATCGAGTTCGCCCGCACCGGCGGCAAGATCAACACCGACGCACTGGACAACTCGGCCGGGGTGGACTGCTCCGATCACGAGGTCAACATCAAGATTCTGCTCGATCACCTGGTGGCGGGCGGCGGGCTGGCCCGTACCGGGCGCGACGAGCTGCTCGGCGCGATGACCGACGAGGTCGGCGCGCTGGTGCTCGCGGACAACTACCGGCAGAACGCGGTGCTCGGGGTCAGCCGGGCGCACGCCGCGCCGATGGTCTCGGTGCACGCGCGGCAGGTTTCGGCGCTGGTGGCCAAAGGCGCGTTCGACCGCAGGCTGGAGGCGCTGCCGACCACTTCGCAGTTCCGCGCGCTGGAGAAGGCCGGGGACGGGCTCAGCTCGCCGGAGCTGGCCACGCTGCTGGCGCACGTGAAACTCGACCTCAAGGACGAGCTGCTGGAGTCCGACCTGCCCGAATCGGAGGTGTTCGCCCGGCGGCTGCCGGAGTACTTCCCGGCGCCGCTGCGGGAACGGTTCGCCGAGGCGATCGCGCAGCACCCGCTGCGCCGGCAGATCATCACCACGCTGGTGACCAACGAACTGGTCGACGGCGGCGGCATCTCGTTCGTCTTCCGGCTGATGGAGGAGATGAACGCGACCGCGACCGACGCGGTGCGCGCCTACGCCGTGGTCACCCACGTCTACGACCTGCCGAAGCTCTGGGTCGAGATCGCGGAGCTGGACAACCTGGTGCCCACCGAGGTGGCGGACCGGATGGTGCTGGAGACCCGGCGGCTGCTGGACCGGGCCGCTCGCTGGTTCCTCACCAACCGCCCGCAGCCGCTCGCGCCGCTGGCCGAGATCAACCGGTTCGGCCCGGTGCTCGCCGAACTCGGCCCGAAGCTGGGCGGGTTGCTGCGCGGGGTCGAGCTGGAGTCGGTGGAGGAGGACGCGGCCGCCTACGTCAAGGACGGGGTGCCCGCGGATCTGGCCCGCCGGGTCGCGCTGCTGCTGCACAGCTACGGCCTGCTCGACGTGGTCGAGGTTGCCGAGCTGGCCGAACAGCAGGTCGGCCTGGACGCCACGCACACTCCGGCGGACACCGCGGGGCTGTACTTCGCGCTGTCGGATCACCTCGGCGTGGACCGGATGCTCACCGAGATCAGCAATCTGGAGCGGGGCAACCGCTGGCACGCCCTCGCGCGGCTCTCGCTGCGCGACGACGTGTACGGTTCGTTGAGCGCGATCACGCTCGATGCGTTGCGGCAGAGCGATCAGGACCGTTCCGTGGACGAGCAGATCGCGCAGTGGGAGAAAGCCAACGCTTCGCGGCTTTCGCGGGCGCGCGTGGCGCTGGACGAGATCACCCGCTCGGGGCGGCTCGACCTCGCGACGCTGTCCGTGGCCGCGCGACAGATCCGGAGCACTGTGCGGTGACCTACGTCAGCCACGTCCGTCCGCGGTGGTCGGATATGGACCTGTACGGGCACGTCAACCACGCGAACGTGGTGACGTTGCTCGAAGAGGCCCGGATTCCGGTGCTGTTCGGCGAAGCGGTGAAGGAAGGTCTCACCGAGCTGCCGAAGGGCGTCGTGGTCGTGAAGCTCGCGGTGCACTACCGCGCGCCGATCGTCGCCGGCCCCGCAGACACGGTGCGCGTGGAGATGGAGCTCACCGAGCTGAAGGCTTCGACGGTGACCCTCGGCTACCGGGTGCACGGCGGTCCGGACGAGACCGATCCCGTGGCCGTCACCGCGGAAACCGTGCTCGCGCCGTATGACACCGCCAAACTGCGGCCACGGCGGCTCAGTGAGGCGGAGGGCGAGTTCCTCAAGCGGGTGTTCGCGGGTGCCTGAACTGCGGATCCCGGATCCCGCCGACCGGGAGACGCTGGGTGCGTTCGTGGCCCGCGCGGTGCGGCTGGACGGGACCACCGCGGTCCGGCTGCGCCGTCGCGCCGGGGAAGAGATCGTGGAAGCGTGGACGGCAACGCCGTTCGAGGTCCTCGCCACCCGCGCGGTGGCGGGGACCGTCACCCCGGCCGATGTCACGGTGTCGGGCAACGAGCTGCTGGCCGCGCTCACCGTGGCCGGCGGCGAGGTGATGGATCCCGGCCCGGCACGTGATCTGCTGTGGCACGGCGAGCTGCCGCCGAGCGGCCGGTGGCGGCTGGTGGACGAGCTGCCGGTCGGCGTGGTGTCCGAGCTGTCCGACCGCGGGGTCGCGCTCGCCCGCGACAATGCCGGCCCGCACGGCACCCCGCCCGCGTCGCTGATGGACCAGGCGGTGCTCACCGTCACCGGCGGCGACCTCGAAGTGAAGGTCCAGATGCGCTGCTTGTTCGCGCTGTCCGGGATGGGCCTGTTCGACTCGTCGGTGGATGGCGATGTGGTCCGCGTGTCCGCCACCGATTCCTGGCTCCGCCTCGACGCTCGCTACGGCGCCGTGCTCCGGCGGCGGCAGGCGCTGCTGCCGTTGCTGTTCTGACCCGTTTCCGCGGGATTCGCGGAATGTGCCTGCGCGCGGCGGCCCGCGGTGTCAGGGTGTGGGCATGAGCGATTCCGACGGTGACCCGACGGCGGACTTCCTCGCTGAGGTACGGCCGGGGGAGACGCCGTGGCGCACCGATCGCCCGGCGGACGTCCCGGGACCGGAGACACCGGAGCGGCCCGAGGGGGGCGCCCGGCAGGTGGTGCGTGCGGTCGGGGAAGCCGCGCCGTACGTGCAGGCCGGGTTGTTCGCCGCGTGGGTGGCGATGTCGGTGGCGGATGCGGCAAATGGCGGGGATTCGGGCAGCAGCGCGCAAAGCTGAGCCGTTCGCTTGCCCCGGCGGGTAGAGTCGGGACCGGTTCATCAGCCGGATGTTCGTTCGGCGCACCCGATCACCGAGCCCGCCGGTTCTCCTCCCACGGCGCGGGTCGTGGCACGGGCTCCTGCCCGGCCGCGGAGCGGAACCCGGCGGCGGAAGAGGAGAACCATGCTGCGTTCCGGTCCTGAGCGTCCGAGGTCCCTGCCCGCCGCCGACGATCCGCATTCGCTACGCCGGGAGCTGGTCGCCTACGTGCGCGAAGTCGCCGCGGCCGTGGGGGTGTCGGCGGAGTGCGCCTCGTGCGAGGTCTCCGACACAGTCACCGCGTACGTGGCGTTGAACGGCCGTGCGCCGGAGTTTCCGGGGCAGGACTTGATGTTGCTGTGGAACGCTCGCCAGGGCTGGGCGGTGTCGGTGGAAACCGCGCCCGGCGAACCCGCGGTGCTGGTGGCCCGCCTGGACGGGGACGTGACTCCCGAACCGGATCTGGTCCGCCGGTTCGTGGCCGCGTTGCTGACCACACCACACGATGCCGACTCTCGTATCCCGCCCCAACCGGTGCGTGACCACGGTGAGCCGAGACGGCGCAGATTGGCCTGACCGATCCTGCCCCAGGGTGTCGGCAGAGTCGGTGTGGAGGGCCCTGCGCAGCTGCGGAGGGCTGTGAAGGGCCCCTTCACGGACTCTGGGTCCGTCAGGGGCACCTTCACGGACCCGAAACCGGTCGGGTAGCCACGGCTCTGTCTGCTGATCACGGGTCCTCGACCGACTTTGCCGGGGCCCTGGATCCGGCCCGATGCGTCCCGGATGGACGATGGGGCCGGTGCACCAGGCACCGGCCCCATCGGAAAAACCTTGTCCTACCGCGAAATCCGCGTCAGATGACGCTGACCCCGGTGGCCTGCGGCCCCTTCTGGCCCTGGCCGACCTCGAACTCCACCCGGGCGTTCTCCTCCAGGCTGCGGAAGCCGTTGCCCTGGATCTCCGAGTAGTGCACGAATACGTCGGCCCCGCCGTCGTCCGGGCTGATGAACCCGAAGCCCTTTTCGGCGTTGAACCACTTCACGGTGCCTTGCGTCATGTTCCACTCCAGTACACGGAAAAACTCGCGATACCGCTTCGGCATCGGGGTCGGACACCGACGGTTTGATCTTCCGCTCGCGGAGAATCACTACGCCCGCTGCATCTTGCGAGCGTGGTGGCGGGAGGGCCCGCCGCACGAACACAAAACATGACCGCGGTCAGTAAAGCATGCCCGCCGCGGCCGCACCAGGGCAACTTTTGGTCCACTGTGGACATCATCCGGATGGTCAGACCAGCCAGGCGGCGGCGTCCGGGGGCAGCCTGCCCTGCACCAGGGGACTGCTGCTGAGCAGCACCTCCCCGGGCGGCAGCGCGATCGAGCTGGCCGAGGTGTTCAGGGCGCAGATCAGCCCGCCGCGGCCCCGGCGGAAGGCGAAGCAGCCCGCCGGCGCGCCGTACCATTCGAGTTCGTCGCCCGCGTGCAGGGCCGGGTGCGTCCGGCGCAGCTCGATCGCCTGCCGGTACAGGGCCAGCGTGGACTCCGGATCCGCGAGCTGCCGCTCCGCGGTCAGCCCGGCCCACTCCGGCGGGGTCGGCAGCCAGGTGCGCGGATTGCGGGAGAACCCGAACGGCGGCAGGTCGCCGTCCCACGGCATCGGCACCCGTTCGGGGTCGCGGCCGTACTCCGGGCCCAGCGTGCGGGCCCGCGGGTCGGTGAGCGCGCTCGCCGGCAGGTCCGCGTCCGGCAGGCCCAGCTCCTCGCCGTTGTACAGGTACACCGCGCCCGGGAGGGCCAGCTCCACCAGCGCCATCGCCCGCGCCCGGCGCAGGCCCGCCGCGCCGCCGCCGTAGCGGCTCACGGTGCGCGACACGTCGTGGTTGGACAGCGTCCAGGTGGCGTCTGTGCCCGCGGCCCGCGGCACGGCCAGCGACCGCTCGATCGCGGTGCGCAGGGCGTCCGCGTCGAAATGGGTGAGCATCAGGCGGAAGTTGAACGCCAGGTGCAGCTCGTCCGGGCGCAGGTAGCGGGCCAGCCGCTCCTCGTCGGACACCCAGATCTCGCCGACCGACATGGTGCCGGGGTACTCGTCGAGCACCTTCCGGATCATCCGGTGCACGTCGTGCACCCCGTCGTCGTCGAACCGCGGGTCGTAGGCCTTGCCCTGTTCGCTGGTCCTGTACTCCTGCGCTGCGCGCGGGTCCATGTCCGGCAGGCCCGGCGCTTTCGCCATGCCGTGCGCCACGTCGAAACGGAACCCGTCCACGCCGCGGTCCAGCCAGAACCGCAGGGTGCGTTCGAGGTCGTAGCGCACCTCGGCGTCGTCCCAGTTCAGGTCCGGCTGCTGCGGGGTGAACAGGTGCAGGTACCACTGGCCGTCCGGGACCCGGGTCCAGGCCGGGCCGCCGAACACGCTGACCCAGTTGTTGGGCGGTTCGGCACCGTCCGGGCCGCGGCCGTCGCGGAAGAGGTAGCGGGCCCGCTCCCGGCTGCCGGGGGCGGCGGCCATCGCGGACTTGAACCAGGCGTGCTGGTTGCTGGTGTGGTTGGGCACCACGTCCACGGTGACCCGGATGCCCCGCCGGTGCGCGTCGGCGAGCAGCTCGTCGAAGTCGCGCAGCGTGCCGAACATCGGGTCCACGTCCCGGGGATCGGCCACGTCGTAGCCGTGGTCGGCCATCGGCGACCGGTAGAACGGCGTGAGCCACAGCGCGTCCACGCCCAGCTGCTCCAGGTAGCCCAGCCGGCGGCGCAGCCCTTCCAGGTCACCGATGCCGTCGGTGTCGGAATCCGCGAACGAGCGGAGGTAGACCTGGTAGAAGACCGCGTCGGACCACCAGGAAGCATGCGGTGCAGCGGCCATCAGACGAAACTGTTCATCATGCTGTGCGCGGCCATTTCCAGGTACGCCCACAGCTGCTCGCGGTAGGGCTCGGGCAGGTTCTCCTCGTCCACCGCGATCCGGATCGCGCGCAGCCAGGCGTCGCGTTCGATCGGGCCGATCTTGAACGGCGCGTGCCGCATCCGCAGCCGCGGATGGCCACGCTGGTCGGAGTAGGTGTGCGGGCCGCCCCAGTACTGGATGAGGAACAGCCGGAAGCGCTCCTCGGCCGGGCCGAGATCCTCCTCCGGGTACAGCGGGCGCAGGATCTCGTCCCGCGCGACCTCCTGGTAGAACCGCGCGACGATCCGCCGGAAGGTCGGCTCGCCGCCGACCGCCTCGTACAGGTTCGCCGGTTCCGGGTCACTCACAGTCGACACCCTTCCATCTTGCCTTGCCGCACCGGTCACTTGTCGACCGACGGGGAGGACAGGAACCGGCCGAGCGGCGGCTCGAAACCGGCGTCCTCCAACGCCCTGAGCAGCTGCCCGCGCAACGCCCGCTGCACGGCCCACTGCTTGCCCGGCCGCACCTTCACCGTCAGCCGCAGCTGGATGCTCTCCGGGGTGACCTTCTCCACCCCGAGCATCTCGGGCGGCTCCAGCACGAGCGCGGCGAGCGCCTCGCTCTCGGCCGCCTTGGTCGCGGCTTCGGCGAGCACGTGCGAGGCGCGGTCCACGTCGGCGGAGTACCCCAGCGGCACGTCGACCACCGCGACCGCGAAACCCTGGCTGGAGTTCCCGACCCGCAGCACCTCGCCGTTGCGCACGTACCAGACGGTGCCCTGCAGGTCGCGCAGGGTGGTGATGCGCAGGCCGACCGCCTCGACCGTGCCGGTCGCCTCGCCGATGTCCACCACGTCGCCCACGCCGTACTGGTCCTCGATCATCATGAAGATCCCGGACAGGAAGTCCTTGACCAGGTTCTGCGCGCCGAACCCGAGGGCGACCCCGACGATGCCCGCGGACGCGATCAGCGGGGCCAGGTCGTAGCCGAGTTCGCCCACGACGAGGCAGAACGCGGTGCCGTAGATGATCAGCGTGGCCATCGACTTGAGCACCGAGCCGATCGTCTTGGCCCGCTGGCGGCGGCGTTCGAGCACCGCCGGGCCGAGCATCTCCGGGGCGCGTTCCCGCAGCGGGCGCAGCAGGGCCGGCAGCTTGCCGCCCGAAGGCAGGCGGGTGACCCGGTCGATCATCCGGCGTGTGAGATAGCGCACCAGGAAGGCGATGACCACGATCAGGATGATCCGCAGCGGCTTCGTGACGAGCCAGCCCGCGGAACCGGCGAGCCACTCGTTACCGGTGACCGAGTAGACCTGGGAACAGAAGGTGCTCGGGTCGGAGATGCAGGGCGGCGGGGAAGCACTGAGCACGGCATTCACGGGCGGAGGCAGTCCTTTCGTCGCGTTTTCCGGCTTCTTCGCCGGTGGCTCGCGGGTCGCGGACGCGTGACGCGTCACGGAACACACGTGCGCAGGGGGCCCGATGTGTGGTCGACTATGCCTGCACCGGTGGAGGTGGTCGAGTGCCAGACCGACAACCCATCCCCCTCGGCGGCAGCGGCCAAGCCATGGCCGGTACGCCGCCGGAGGCGTTCCTGCGTGCCCGCGCGGGAGGTTCCGCATCCGGCGGAGCGGTCCCGTCCGGGCCGGGGAACCGGCCAGGGGGAGCGTCCCGTCCGCCCGGACAGCGTAGAGCTGCCGAGCCCGCGGCCCCGG
The DNA here is from genome assembly GCF_002564045.1 of Amycolatopsis sulphurea. Lineage (NCBI taxonomy): Bacteria > Bacillati > Actinomycetota > Actinomycetes > Pseudonocardiales > Pseudonocardiaceae > Amycolatopsis > Amycolatopsis sulphurea. Next base: position 4,514,690 of record NZ_PDJK01000002.1, read on the forward strand.
CCTGGGGCCGCCGTCGCGTCCTGCTGCTGAACGCGACCTTCGAACCGCTCACCGCGGTGCCCATGCGGCGTGCCGTGGTGCTGGTCATGTGCGGCAAGGCCGAGGTCGTGCACGGCGATCCCGAGGGGGTGGAGCTGCACGCCGCCACGGTGTCCCTGCCCGTCCCGTCGGTGATCCGGCTCAGCACCTACGTACGGGTGCCGTACCGGGCGAAGGTTCCGCTGACCCGCGCCGGGCTGATGCACCGTGACCGCTACCGCTGCGCCTACTGTGGCGGCCGGGCGGAAACGATAGACCATGTGCTGCCGCGCAGCCGCGGCGGCCCGCACAGCTGGACGAACTGCGTGGCCTGCTGCGCGAAGTGCAATCACCGCAAGGCCGACCGGCTGCTGTCGGAGATCGGCTGGCGGCTGCGCGTCGTCCCGCGGGCGCCGCACGGCCCGCACTGGCGGCTGCTCGCGCACTCCAAGGAGGCCGACCCGCTGTGGCAGCCCTACCTGGGGACCGCCGCGTGAGCTGATCCGGCGGTGCTCCGGCTCGGGCGGATTCTGGTCCGGACCGCACGGTGCCCCGGCTGCCTTCGGGCTGCCGGGGTGGGTGCCGTTTCGCCGACGGCCGGATCGGAAGTGTCGGCCAGGTGCCGGGTGCCGGGTCAGGCGGCGAGGGTGTAGTCGTTCCGGCAGGTGACGCGGGTGCCCATGGTGGCCCTCGTGCCCATGGTGACGTGGGTGCCGGAGGTGACTCGCGTGCCCATCGTGACTCGCGTGCCGCGGGTGACCATCGTGACTCGCGTGCCCATGGTGACCCTCGTGCCCATGGTGACGCGGGTGCCCCGAGTGACCCGTGTCCCCATCGTCACGCGCGTGCCGCAGGTGACGCGCGTGCCCCGGGTGACGCGAGTGCCCATGGTGACCCGCGTGCCCCTCGTCACGCGGGTGCCCCGGGTCACCCTGGTCCCCATCGTCACCCGGGTTCCGCGGGTGACTCGTGTACCCCGCGTGACCCTGGTACCGGAGGTCACACGCGTTCCGGGGACAGCAGCGACATCGCTGGGTGACGAAATGGTCTCGGTGATCGCCTGAGTGGGGGGCTGGACGCTCTGCATGAGGGGGCCTCCTGGGGCCGGTGCGTGACCTGCTGGGGCTGATGAAGGGGGCGCAAGGCCCGTACAGGTGAAAAAGCTACGAGCATTTCAGGGTTTCGACAAGGCGAGGTCCGCCGGTACGGCCGCCCGTACGGTGAGTTGCCATCATTCGGCGTGCGGGGCTTCGCCCCAACGTGCCAGCGGGGGCGAGCCAAGCGGCGGACGGCGCTTTCCGGACGGTGAACGGTGGGTGCGCCGCGCGGTGCCGGAAACCGGCATCCGATACGCTCACCGGCGTGAACGTTGTCGAGACGATCCTGGTCTACGCGGTCATCCCCCTGGCCATCTACCTGGTGGTCGGCGCGGCCACCCTGCGGAAGAAGTCCTCGGGGACGCAGCGTTACCGGCCGGGTCAGCCGTGGGAGTACCCCGCGATGTGGTGGACCGGCAATCCGGAGGGCGTCGGTGCCGCCCACGGTGCCGGTGCGGAGACTGCGGTGCCCGCGGGCACCGCGACGGCAGCGGGAGGCGCTCGTGGCAAGTGGTGAGCTGACCCACCCGGTCGGGGTGGCGGAGAAGGACCTCGCGTTCGGCGAGGTGATCACGGGCAGCGGGCGCCTGTCAGCGGCGAAGATGTACGAGCCTGCTCCGCCGGACACTCCGTTCAGCGTGCAGCAGCTGGCTCGTCTCGACGAGGCGCTGACCTTTGCGAGCCGGGAGACCGGGCTCGCCTTCAGCGTCTATCTCGGCGACCTGGCCGAGGACACCCGTGCCGAGGCAGAGCGGCTGCACGCGACCACCGCGGACCCGCGTGACTCGGTGCTCGTCGCCGTTTCGCCGACGCAGCGGGCGATCGAGATCGTCACCGGGCAGCGCGCGCACCTGCGGCTTCCCGACCGCGGCGCGAACCTCGCGGTGGCGAGCATGGTCGCCTCCTTCAAGGAGGGTGACCTGGTGGGCGGGCTCGTCAACGCCCTCCGGATGCTCAGTGACCAGGCCGGCCCCGCGCCGAAGCACTAGCTACGCTTGAGAAGCTGTGAAGGGGCCCTTCACGGACTCTGAGTCCGTGAAGGGCCCCTTCACAGCTTTCGGGGTCGGGTCAGGCCTGGCTGTCGAAGTCGCGGGCGGCGAGTGCCCGCACGATGCCCGCGCGGCCCTCGGACACCAGCCGGCGCAGTGCCGCCGGGTGCTCGCCCGCGAGCCATGCGTCGGCGGCGGTCACCGTGGCCGGTTCGACCGCCCACGACGGGAACAGCCCGACCGCGGTCGGCTGCGCGCGCTCGCTGGACCGGCGCGCCCACACGTCGTCGATCACCTCGAAGTACCGCGCGACGTACTCGCCGAGCAGGTGCTTCTGGCCGGGGTGCGAGAACCCGGCGATGAGCGCGTCGCTGACCGCGTTGGGGATCTCGTCGTCGTAGATCGCCCGCTGCCAGGTCTGGGCCTTGGACTCCGCGGTCGGGCGCAGCGCCCGGCTCCGCTCGGCGTGGCGGCGGCCGGCCGCGGTGTCGTCCGAAGCCAGCTCGGCGTCGATCTCGGTGGCGCCGGCTTTGCCATGCGCGACAAGGGTTTGCAGCAGACGCCAGCGCAGATCGGTGTCCACGGTCAGGCCCGGCAGCGGTGCGGATCCGTCCAGCCAGCCCGCGATCACCGTCACGGTGTCCTCGTCGAGCACCGCGCCGGCCAGGGAGTTCACGAAGGCCAGCTGGTGGTCCGAGCCGGGCTCGGCGGTACGGGCCAGCTCCAGCAGCTGCCCGGACAGCGCGGGCCAGCCCTCCGCGGCCGCCCACTTCTGCTCGGCGTAGGAGTTGAGCGCGGTCTGTGCCTGCAGCAGCAGCCGCTGCACCACGCCGACCTCGCTCTCCGCGTGGATGCCGCGGGTGACCAGGGTGACGAAGTCGCGGGCCTTGAGTTCCGCCTCGCGGGTCATTTCCCAGGCCGCCGACCAGCACAGCGTGCGCGGCAGCGGTTCGGTGATGTCCGCGATCCGGTCGATCAGCGTGGTCAGCGACGCCGGGTCGAGCCGCATCCGGCAGTAGGTCAGGTCGTCGTCGTTGACCAGCACGAGCCGGCCCGCGGGCTGCCCGGCCAGCTCCGGCACCTCGGTGCGTTCGCCGGACACGTCCAGCTCCACCCGGTTGATCCGGGTGATCCGGCCTTCGCCGTCCTCGTCGTACACGCCGACCGCGACCCGGTGCGTGCGCAGCTCGCCGGCCCCGGGCTTGGCGCCGGTCTGCACCACGGCGAACGAGGCGAACGTGCCGTCCGCGGCGACCTCGTAGCGTGGGCTCAGCGAGTTCAGGCCGGTGGTCTCCAGCCATTCCGCGCTCCACCACGAGAGATCGCGCCCGGACGCCTCTTCGAGCGCGGCCAGCAGATCGGCCAGGGTGGCGTTGCCCCAGGCGTGCTTGCCGAAGTACACCTTCAGCCCGTCGAGGAAGTGCTCGATGCCGACGTAGGCGACCAGCTGCTTGAGCACGCTGGCGCCCTTGGCATAGGTGATGCCGTCGAAGTTCACCTCGACCGCGTGCAGATCGACGATGTCGGCCGCGATAGGGTGGGTGGAGGGCAGCTGGTCCTGCCGGTAGGCCCAGGACTTCTCGATGTTCGCGAAGCTGGTCCAGGCGTTCTTGTACTCGGTCGCCTCGGCCTGGGAGAACACGCTGGCGAAGGTCGCGAACGACTCGTTCAGCCACAGGTCGTCCCACCAGCGCATGGTGACCAGGTCGCCGAACCACATGTGCGCCATCTCGTGCAGCAGCGTCTCCGCCCGCCGCTCGTAGGCGTAGCGGGTGACTCGGCTGCGGAAGACATAGTCCTCAAGGAAGGTGACCGCGCCGGCGTTCTCCATCGCGCCCGCGTTGAACTCCGGCACGAACAGCTGGTCGTACTTGGAGAACGGGTACGGGGTGGCGAACTTCTCGTGGTAGAAGGCGAAGCCCTGCTTGGTCTCGGTGAACAGCCGCTCCGCGTCGAGGTATTCGGCCAGCGACGCGCGGCAGTACAGACCCAGCGGGATCGTCCGGTGCTCGTCCCGGAACTCGTCGCGCCATTCCGCGAACGGGCCGGCCACCAGCGCCACCAGGTAGGTGGAGATCCGCTCGGACTCGGCGAACCGGGTGCGGCGGCCGCCCTCGGCGGTGTCCTCGGCGGAGGCGGCGAGCGCGTTCGACACGATCTTCCAGTCGCGCGGGGCGTGCACGGTGATCCGGTAGACCGACTTCAGGTCCGGCTGGTCGAAACAGGCGAACATGCGCTTGGCGTCCGCCGTCTCGAACTGGGTGTACAGGTACACCCCGTCGTCGACCGGGTCGACGAAGCGGTGCAGGCCTTCGCCGGTGTTCATGTACTGGCAGTCCGCGGTGACCACCAGCTCGTTCTCCGCGGCGAGGCCGGGCAGGGCGATGCCCTGGTCCTCGGTGTAACCGCTGACGTCGAGAGCGGTGCCGTTGAGCACCGCGCTGCGGACGCCCTCGGCGACGAGGTCGATCCAGGACGACTCGCCGGGGCGGGCGGCCGAGAACCGCACGGTGGTGGTGGAGAGGAAGGTCTTCTCCCCGGGACCGCCGTGGCCGTCGGTCAGGTCCAGCTCGATGTCGTAGGAGGCGACTGCCAGCAGGCCGGAGCGCTGCAGGGCTTCGTCACGAGTCAGGTTGGGGGCGGGCACGGGCACCTCTGGTCTTCGATTCCGGTTACGGTTTGCACACTGCCGAGCATCCAATCATGGCCGGGGCGTGCCCGGCGAGAAGGGAACAATCCGGCCGGTGCCCGGCGTTGCCGCCTGATGAGGGGACAGTCCCCGCGGCTCCGGCCGAACTTCGTCGAGGAGTATCTGACAGATGACTGTCGCGTCCCAACCGGTGAAGGTGGATTTCTACTTCGACCCGGTCTGCCCGTACGCCTGGATCACCTCGCGCTGGATCCTCGAAGTGGAGAAGCACCGCGAGCTGGATCTGACCTTCCGGGTGATGAGCCTGTCGGTGCTCAACGAGGACCGCGAAGGCCTGCCGGCGGAGTACAAGGCGCTGATGAAGGGCGGCTGGGCGCCGGTCCGGGTGGCGATCGCGCTCGCCGAGCACCTGGGCCAGGACGTGGTGCGTGCTTTCTACACCGAGTTCGGCACCCGCTATCACAATCAGGGCAACAAGGACCGCACCGTCGTGCTGAAGGAGGCGCTGGACGCCGTCGGCGCGCCGGAGCTGTTCGTCGCGGGCGAATCCACCGAATACGACGAAGCTCTGCGGAAAAGCCACCGCGAGGGCATGGACCCGGTGGGCATGGACGTCGGCACGCCGACCATTCACGTGAACGACGTAGCGTTCTTCGGCCCGGTGCTCGGCTCCATCCCGCGGGGCGAGGACGCGCTGAAGCTCTTCGACGGAGCCGTGGCGATGGCCAGCTACCCGGACTTTTTCGAGCTCAAGCGCACCCGTAGCGGTGAGCTGAACTTCAGCTGACTCCCGCTGACGCCAGTGCCGCACGCGTCACGTCGGCCGGGTAAGGCGACGCGGCGATCGCCTCGGCAGGCGTGACGCCTGCGGCTTTCAGCCCGGCGAGCACGCGGAGCCCGTCACAGTGCTGCCGGACGAATGCCGCGTCCACCGGCTCGCCGTGTCCGGGGACGACGACGTGCGGTTCCAGCGCGAGGAGTGCGTCCAGCGCGGCCGGCCATGCGGCGAGGTGGGTGTCCGGGCCGAAGGAGTCCGCGGTGAACCCGTGCGGACCGTGCTCGACCAGGTCCCCGGCGAAGACGACCCCGGCGTCCGGAACGTGGACCAGCAGGTCGTGGTCGGTGTGACCGGGGCCGGGATGACGCAGTACGGCGGTGCGGCCGCCGAGATCGAGTTCCGCGTGGGCATGCACCGGATGGCCGGGGAGTGTGATCGACGTGCGTTCGAGGGCGTCGGAGATTTCCGGCTTGCCTTCTTTGCGGTACTGGGCGGCGCGTTTCCGCCGTTCGGAATCGCCGTGTTCGGCCAGTTCGGTGACACATCCGGCCTGCGCCCACACTTCACACGGCAGGAACGGCGTGGTGCCGAAGGAATGGTCGAAGTGGGCGTGCGTGCAGACCACGGCCCACGGGAGTGCGGTCAGCTCGCGCACTGCGGCGGCCAGCTCGGCACCTTGGTCGACGTCGCCCCTGGTGTCGACCACCAGGCAACGTTCGGCGCCGAGCACCAGCCCGACGGTCAGGTCCAGCTCCTCGTACCGGCGCACGTGAATGCCGTCGGCGACCTCGGTCCAGCTCATCGGGCCTCCAAGATTCCGTCGGCCAGTACCGGCACGCTGCCGCTGACGTCGAGCTGCGCGGCGAGCGTGAGGTCGTTTCCGTGTGCCGCGGTCGCCAGCTCGCGGCCCGACACACAGGTGAGCAGAGCCGCGTGCACGTCGGATGCCGAGTATGCCGCCTCTGCCAGCGCTGCTTCCGCCGAGAGGGACCGGCCGTCCTCGGCCAGAGCCGCGACGATCGCGCCTGCGCCCAGCTGATCTTCGACGCAGGGGCGAAGCGGGCCGAACTTTTCGCCTGGGTTGAAGAGGTCCACGCCCCAGCGTTCCCCGGCCGGAATCACGCCGATCGGCTTGCCTCCGGCCAGCGCGCTTGCTTTCGCTGCGACCGCGGACGCGTTGCGCAAGCATCCGGCGAGGACGTGCGCGCCGGTTTCCGCTGCCGTGGCGCACAACGTCGCTCCGTTCGGGGAGGGGAGCGCGAGCAGTGTGCCGGACGGGATCTCCGTCACAGAAGACGGCCGGAGTGTCCACTGTGTTTCGCCCGCGAGCACGGCGCCGGCCTCGCGGGCGGAAGCTGCTCCGCGTTCGTCGCGCCACCGGATCGGCCGGATCCGGCCGCCGCGGGCGACGACGAGATCCGTTGTGGTGCTGAAGGAAAGCACGTCGACGATGATCAGCACGGCGCAGTCCCGGCCCAGCGCGGTGACTCCTTCGCCACCCCATTCGAGCCGGACCGCGGCGCCGGGCTGGTTCGTGATGTTCACCCCCGGAGCATGCCGGGTGCGGGATGGGGTGGCAGACTCCGGCCTGTGCGCGTCTACTTGGGATCCGATCACGCCGGCTTCGAGCTGAAGAACCACCTCGTCCGCCATCTCGGCGAACAGGGCCACGAGATCGTCGACGTCGGCCCGCATGTCTACGACGCGGCCGACGATTACCCGGCGTTCTGCGTGGAGACCGCCCGCCGCGTGGTCGCCGACGAGGGCAGCCTCGGAATCGTGATCGGTGGTTCCGGCAATGGCGAGCAGATCGCCGCGAACAAGGTGCCCGGTGCGCGCGCGGGGCTCGGCTGGAGTGTCGAGACCGCGAAGCTGTGCCGTGAGCACAACCACGCCCAGCTCCTCGGCGTCGGTGCGCGGATGCACACCGAGGACCAGGCGACGGAGATCGTCGAGGCCTTTCTGGCCACCCCGCCATCGCCGGACGAGCGGCACGCGCGCCGGGTCCGGCAGCTGCTGGACTACGAGCGCACCGGCACCCCTCCGCCGCTGCCGGAGGCCTGATGCCCGAAGGGCACACGCTGCACCGGCTGGCCCGCCTGCATCAGCGCCGGTACGCGGGTGCGCCGGTCTCGGTCGGCAGCCCGCAAGGTCGTTTCACGGCTGAAGCGGCGACGCTCGACGGCCAGGTGCTTACCTCCGCGGAAGCACACGGGAAGCATCTGTTCCACCACTACGGTCCACTTGGGACAGTGCACGTCCACTTGGGCCTTTACGGCACGTTCGCCGAATCGGCGCTGCCCGAAGCGGATCCGGTCGGCCAGGTGCGGATGCGGCTGGCGGGCCGGACACACTGGACCGACCTGCGCGGCCCGAACCGCTGTGAACTCCTCGACGCCGCCCAGGTCGACGCGATCAAGGCCCGCCTCGGCCCCGACCCGCTGCGCCGCGACGCGAAACCGGACCGGGCGTGGGAGCGGATCACCCGCTCGCGCTCGTCCGTGGCCGCGTTGCTGATGGATCAGGCCGTGCTGGCCGGGGTCGGCAACGTCTACCGCGCCGAAGTGCTGTTCCGGCACGGCGTCGCCCCGCTGGTCCCCGGCCGCGCGCTGGACCGCGCGCTCTGGAACGACATGTGGGCCGACCTGGTGACTCTGATGCGCGCCGGGGTACGGGTGGGGCGGATCGACACCGTCGCCCCGGAACACCTGCCCGCCGCGATGGGCCGCGCCCCGCGCGAAGACCGGCACGGCGGCGAGGTGTACGTCTACCGGCGCACCGGGATGCCGTGCCTGGTGTGCGGAACCGCGGTGGCGTATCAGGACTTGGCGGGGCGGAAGTTGTATTGGTGCCCTACCTGCCAGCCTGGTTGATCGGGTGGCCGGGGCGTTCGGTGGCCGGGGTGGGTCGGGGTGGGTCAGGCCAGGCCTGGTTGGGTTGGGTTGGGTTGGGTTGGACCAGGCCAGGCCAGGGCAGGTCAGGTTGGGCAGGGTTGGTTGGGTTGGACCAGGGTTGGACCGGACTGGGCTGGGTCGGATGAGTGGCTGGGGGAAGTGATCGGGGCCGAGCCTGGCGAGTGGCCGGGCCAGCGGGAGTTGCCGGGGCCAGGCCCGAGGAGTGGCCAGGGTGCTGGGGCCGGTGGGGTGTGAGGGGTGTTTTGGGTGGGGCACTGGTGGGTGAACGGGTGCGGCGGTCTGTCGAGTCGGTGGGTGGTGCGTGGGGTCGTTCGGGTGCGCTGGGTGCGGCGCGGCTCGTGCCCGAGGGGCGATTCTCAAGGCTGTGAAGGGGCCCTTCACAGCCTTGGTTTGGGCGTTTCGGGCACGAGCGAGGTGGGTCGGCGCGCCATGTGGGTGTGCCGGGGAGTTGCGCCCGCGCGGCAGGTAGGTAGGGCAGCACCGGAGGATCCTTGCGGGTGCCGCGGGTGCCGCGGGTGCCGCGGGTGCCGCGGGTGCCGCGGGTGCCGCGGGTGCCGCGGGTGCCGCGGGTGCCGCGGGTGCCGCGGGTGCCGCGGGTGCCGCGGGTGCCGCGGGTGCCGGGTTGGTGTGGCTGAGCATGCTGGTGTGGCCGGGTGCGCCGGGTGCGGCGGATGTGCGGGGTGTGGCCGGGTGCGGCGGATGTGCGGGGTGTGGCCGGGTGCGGCGGGTGTGCGGGGTGCGCCGGGTGCGGCGGATGTGCCGGGTGCGCCGGGTGCGTTGAGCGTGCTGGTATGGCTGGGCTGGTGTGGCCGGTGCGCCAGGTGCGTCGGCCACACCGGGTGCGTTGAGCGCGCTGGTGTGGCCGGCGTGCTGGAGTCCGGGTTTGGCCTAACTGCCGGGCGCGCTGTGTTTTCCTACGGCAGGCGCACGCGAAAGCCGTCGTACGCGCCGGAGGCCACCCGTCAGAGGTCACCCATCGAAGGTCGGGTGCCGCAGGTGCCGTGCGGTTCGCGCCGGAGCGCCTCCCCACCCGGGGGCGGAAATGGCTCGGCCGCCCCGCGAACTGAGCGGGGCGGCCGAAACTCGTGGCCGGGCCGGGGAAAGCCGGTCCGGGGGATCCCGCGCGGGAGGGACCGGGACGTCGTCGGGTCCGAGATGTGGACCCGGCCGGAACGTCAGGGGGTCACCGCGGCGGATGCGGGTGGTCAGAAGTCGAAGCCGCCCCCGCCGTCGAAGCCGCCACCGTCGAAACCTCCGCCATCGAAGCCGCCGCCGAAGTCTCCGCCGTCGAAACCGCCCCCGTCGCCGCCACCGGCATCCATGGCGTCCTGCTGGCCTGCGTCGTAGCCCGATTCCCAGGCCGAGGCGCTGGCGATGCCGCCCATCCCGGAGAACATCGCGCTGAACAGGAACATCGAGCCGAGGCCCCAGGCGCCGGCCACCAGCGCGGGCTTCCACCACGGCTCGCTGTACCAGCCCTCCGGCACCGGGCGGCCGGCCACCCGTCCGCCGGGGTAGTAGTACGGCGTGTCCTGGCCGGGGTCCGGGGAGGCCTGGTAGTTCTGGCCCTCGACGTCGACCGAGCGGTGTTCGGTGACCTTGCCGGCGCGCTCGCGTTCGGCCTCGTCCGGCAGGGCGGGACCGGGGTCCATGCCCATCGCGGTACGCGCGGCGCGGACGTAGTACAGGCCCTCGATCGCGGTCTCCTTGACCAGCCTGGCCTGCTCCGCCGTCTGCGCCTGCTCCAGCTGCGAGCCGGCGGCGTTGTAGCGCTCGCTCGCATCCGCCATCGCCTGCTGGGAGGCGGTATCGGTGCCGGTGATGTTGAGTACCTGGCCGCCGAGGCGCTCCACCAGCCGCCGCGCGTCGGCCTTGGCGTCCTCCAGCTGCCGTTTCCGGGCGGCGCCCTGCGCGCGGGCGAAGTACAGCCCACCACCGACGATGACGACGACCAGCACGATCAGCAGGATCGCGGTGCCCATGGGTTAACTCCGTGTCTCTTGCGGACTCGGCGGTACGGTGACCGCCTCTTGAATCGGACAACGCGGACGCTACCCGGGAAGTTCCCGCCGGCCGCACCGACCGGCCGATGGCCGGGTGGACTGGAACACATTATGGTCCCGCGGCATGCGGTTCTCGCTGTCGATCGCGATGAACCCGCTCGGCGAGCTGGCGCGGGCGGCGGAGGAGGCGGGGTTCTCCTCGATCGTGCTGCCGGATTCGCTCTTCTACTCCGAACAGGGCTCCGCCGGCTACCCGTACACGCCGGACGGCAGCCGCTTCTGGGACGCGGACACGCCTGGGTCGACCCGCTGGTGACGACCGCCGCGACGGGTGCGGTGACCGAGCGGATCGAGTTCTGCACCTCGGTGTTGAAGCTGGGTTCCCGCAATCCGGTGCTGCTCGCCCGGCCGGTTGCCTCGGTCGCGGTGCTGACCGGCGGCCGGTTCGGCATCGGCTGGGCGCCGGAGGAGTTCGGATGGTGCGGCGCGCCGTACGCGCGGCGCGGCAGGCGGTTCGACGAGGCGATCGAGGTGCTGCGGCTGATCCTCGACGGCGGGATGGCCGAGTACCACGGCGAGTTCTTCGACTTCGGCAGGCTGCAGATGAGCCCTGCTCCGCCGAAGCGGGTGCCGTTTCCCATCGGCGGGCACGCCGACGTGGCGCTGCGCCGGGCGGCCCGGGTCGCGGACGGGTGGTCGTCGGCGATGATGACGCTCGACCAGTTGCGCGAGACCATCGGCAGGCTGAAGGTCCTGCTCGCCGAGCGCGGGCGCGAGCACGATCTGTTCGAGTTCCAGGCGGGGTGCGTGGACCGGTTCGGGCCGGCGGTTTCCGCGAGCAGGAGGCGGCCGGGGTGACCGACGCGAGCACCATGCCGTGGGTGTTCGAGGGGCTCGGCTTCGACGCGGCGGCCGGGCCGAAGATGGACGCGATCCGCAGGTTCGGCGAGGAGATCATCGCGAGGTTCGAGGGGTGACCGGGGAGCTTGCGATCACTGGAGCGGTGCAGCGGGTACCCGGTCGCAGAGCAGCGGTGGTTGGCGACGAGCGTGGATACGCGACGGCGGCGCAGGCTCGGTCCGTTCCCGCTGCGTCCGCACCTGACTGGGGTTAGTGGGGGTCCGTCCGGTACTTGACAGGAACGGCCGTCGCCGCGTCGGCAAGGACCGCCTTTCCTTGGCCTGCAGGGCATTCGTGTCATAGTGGGACTGTGCGTGAACTCCTGCTGGACCACCCGGTCGTCGCGAGTGTCAAGGACGAGGCGGGGCTGGCGGCCGCCGTGGCGTCCGGGCCGCCGGTGGCGTTCCTGCTCTTCGGGTCGATCCTGACGCTGCCCGAGCTGGTGGGGCGGCTGCGTGCGGCGGGCAAGACCGTGCTGGTGACCGTGGATCTCGTCGAAGGGCTGGTCGGCCGGGACATCGCGGTGGACTTCGTGGCCCAGCAGACAGCCGCCGACGGGGTGCTCAGCAGCAAGGCCGCGCTGGTCAAGGCGGCCAAGGCCCGCGGGCTGCTCGCGGTGCACCGGTTCTTCCTCGTCGATTCGATCTCCTACCACAATTTCGGCCGGCAGCTCGCGATCTCCCGGCCGGACTACGTCGAGATCCTGCCGGGCTGCGTGCCCCGGGTGATCACCTGGCTGAAGGCGGACACCGAAGTGCCGGTCATCGCCGGCGGCCTGGTCTGCGACAAGGACGACGTGCTCGCCGCGCTCGGTGCGGGCGCCCTGGCGATTGCGACGTCCAATGTGGACGTCTGGGCGATGTAGCTCACTGCCGGGCCAGCCAGCCGAACAGCGGATCGGTGTAGCCGCGTACCTGCTCGTACGTCTGTCGCAGCCGCCGGTACAGCTCGTGGGTGCCCGGGTCCGGGGCGAATCGCACGCCCGGCCGGACCATCGCCGTCACGGCTTCGTCGAATCCGGAGTGGACACCGAGGCCGACCGCGGCGCAGATCGCCGCGCCGAGTTCCGCGCCGCCTTCGGCGCGGCGGGCGGGTTTGCCGAAGGCGTCCGCGACGATCCGCATCAGCACGTCCGATCCGGCGCCGCCACCGGAGACGAGCACCTCGTCGAATTCCGTGCCCAGTTCCGCGGCCATCGCGGCGCCGTTGCCGCACAAGGTGAGCGCGATCGCTTCGAGCACCGCGCGGTACAGGTGGAACCGGCCCTGTCTGCCGTCGAAGCCGAGGAAAGCGCCCTTGCGGTCGGGCGCCTCGACCGGGGCCAGCCAGTCGAGTACGGCGATCAGTCCCTCCGAGCCGGGCGGCACTTCGGCCGCGCCCGCGTTGAGCGCTTCCTCGTCGCCGAGCAGGTCCCGCAGCCAGCTGACCGTCCACATGCCACGCCGGATACCGTGGCTCTCGTAGAGGTACCGGCCGGGACGGCAGGCGAAGTTCGTCCAGAACGCCTTGGCGTCCGGGACATTCCGCGAACCGGTGGTCATTCCGGCGATGTAGGTGCCCAGTGACAGCAGCAGGGTGCGGTCATCGGCGAGCCCGCTGCCCAGCGCCTCCACCGCTTTGTCGTTGGCGGTGGCGAACACCGGTGTGCCCACTGACAGCCCGGTGTGCGCGGCGGCCTCCGTGGTGACCGTGCCGAGCAGCTCGCCCGGATCCACCAGGTCGAACAGCATCTCCCGGGGAATGGCCGGTTCGTCCACCCAGGACCAGGTGTCCGTGTCGATCGGCCACACGCCTTGGTAGTTCGCCGCGGTGTCGCGGAACCGGCCGGTCATCCTCGCGGTGATGTACCCCGAGGAGGCGCTGACGTAACGCACTTCCGGGTTCGTGGGCTCATACGGCCGGGAGACGCGCTCGTCCATCCAGCTCAGGACTGGCTGGGCGAGCGTGCCGTCGGCCCGCAGCAGCGCCCGGCAGAACCGGATCGTGCACAGCCCGACGCCCGCGATGTCTTCGGGGCGGCCGTCGAACGAGGCGAGCGCGGCACGGGTCGCCGCGCCGATCGAATCCCACAGGTCGTCCTCCGGGTGCTCGACCACGCCGGGGCGCGGGGTGTCGTTGGGACGCAACGGAACCCGGGCACTGGCCCGGGTCACCCCGCGCTCGTCGAACACGGTGACCTTGGTGCTCTGCGATCCGTTGTCGATGCCGAGCAGGTACCGCGTCATCATCGTTCCCCGGCGGGGAAAACGGTGCCCGGGTTCATGATCCCCTTCGGGTCGTAGACCTCCTTGAGCCGGTGCAGGATCGGGTACGCGGTGCCGTGCTCCTGTTCGGTCCACTGTGTACGGTACTTGCCGATACCGTGGTGGTGCACCATGGACCCGCCGCGGGCCAGCGTTTCCTCGACGATGATCGCGTTGAGCGGGATGTGGTATTTCGTGATCTCCTCGCGGGGCTCGCAGGTGATCCGGTAGTCGTAGACGAAGTACATGTTCGTCCCGTTCTGGTAGCTGTGCGAGGAGTGCCCGCCGAGCATCGTGAGATCTTCGAAATGCGGGTATTCCTTGGTGATCCGGGAGATCACCGCGTCGTAAATGTCGCCGATCACCGACCAGTTCGCGGACACCTCGGTGGTGTAGCCCAGGCGATGCTCGGCGAGCATGGTCGCCTGTTCGGCGCGGATCTTGTCCGGTCCCCAGTTGAGTTCGTCGAACCACTCGCGGATCAGCTGCGGGTCCACCTTCTCGTGCCGGTATTCTCCGACGATCTCCTCGATCGCGATGCTGGTCGCTTCGGCGAGGGGCGCGGGTCCTTCGGCGAGGAACACCGCGACGCATTTGCCGTCCGCGAAATGCGAGAAGTGCTGCGCGGCGTCCTGTTCGGAATAGACCCGCGCGACCGACGGGCGGTAGCCCTCGGTGATGACTTCGCGCAGCAGCTCGATTCCGGTACGCACGTCGTCGATCAGGTAACCGTGGAAACGGTTGTTCTCCGGTTGGTATGTGAACAGCTTCACGGTGACTTCGGTGACGTAGCAGAGCGCGCCCTCATTGCCGATCACCACGTGCCGGATGTCCGGCCCGGCGGCCCGGCGCGGCACGTTCTTGATCCGGCTGACGCTGCCGTCCGGGAACACCGCCTCCAGCCCGACCACCATGTCCTCGATTCCGCCGTACAGCGTGGAGAACTGGCCGATCGACCGGGTCGCGACCAGCCCGCCCATCTGGGCCAGCGGCTTGGACTGCGGCGAGTGGCCGGTGGTGAGGCCGAGTTCCCGCGCGCGTTCCTCCAGCATCCGCAGCGGAACCCCGCACTGCGCGGTCGCCAGCATGTCGACCGGATCGAGGTGCACGATCTCGTCCATTTCGGACCCATCGAGCACCACCGTGCGGTCGAAACTGGTCTCCAGCCCGCCTTCGGTGCCAGTGCGGCCGGTGCGCGGCACGATGTTGACGCCGTGCTCGTTCGCGAACGCCAGCACCGCGGCGACCTGTTCGGTGCTGCCCGCGCGCACGACGGCGATCGGGAACGGGCCGTCGTAGATGCCGTGCACCGCGGTGTATTTCTTGAACCGGTCGACGCTCGCCTCGCGCAGCAGCTGTTCGTCGGTGTCCACGCGGTCCGCGCCCACGAGGTCGCGCACCTGGTCGAGGATGGCGGTGGTGTCCATGATTTCCTTTGCTCCGTCAGGGTTTCGGTTCATCGGGTGAGGTAGCCGCCGTCGACGGTGAGGACGTGCCCGTTCACGTAGTCGGAGGCGCGGCCGGCCAGGAAGACCACCGCGCCCATCAGGTCGCCCAGCTCGCCCCAGCGCCCGGCCGGGATGTGCTCGAGCACGCGCTGGTTGGCGACCGGGTCCGCGCGGGTCTGCGCGGTGATCGGGGTGGCGAAATAGCCGGGCGCGATCGCGTTGCACTGCACGTTGTGGGCGCCGAGTTCGTCCGCGTAGGCGCGGGTGAAGCCGACGATGCCGTGTTTGGCCGCGGCATAGGCGGGGGAGCCCCGGCCGCCGAGGAAAGAGAACAGCGAGGCGATGTTGATGATCTTTCCGTGGCCCTGCGCGACCATGCGCGCTCCGGCCAGCCGGCCGAGTTCGAACGGCGCGGTGAGGTTCAGTGCGAGCATCGGATCCCAGTGCTCCCGGCCGAATTCGGCGACCGGCGCGAGCTTCGAGATACCCGCGGAGTTGACCAGGATGTCGACCGAACCGAGCCGGTCCACACAGGACGCGACGACCTCGGCGGGCGCGCCGGGGGCGGTCAGGTCGATCTCCAGCGTCTCCAGCCGGGCGCCGGCCTTCTCGACCAGCTCGCGGGTCTCGCCGTCGTCGTCGGTCACGGTCGGCGCGAAGACGTTCGCCCCGGCCTTGGCCAAGGCCACGGTGAAGGCGCGGCCGAGGCCGGTGTTGCCCCCGGTGACCACGGCAGTGCGGCCGTGCAGGGAGAACAGGTCGAGGGAGAAGTCCCGGATTTCCAACGCCAATCGTGCCTTTCTGCTCGACGCGCCCCGGAACGGTTTCTCGCCGCGGGTATTCCGGGAACAAAAAAAGAGAACAGTTTCCCCGTTTGTGCCAAGGGGTTACTGTTCTCTGCGTCTCTAGTAACATGATTTTCAGTTGTGGTCGGCAGCGTAACCACGGTCGCCGCCGAGTGTCAAGACGGCGCCGTGATTTCCGGGCGGTCGCACCGGCCTGGCCGGGCCAGGGGTCCCCCGGCCGTCTCGCCGCCTGCGCCTGCGGCCCGTTCGCGGGCCGACCGGGTGGGCGGGATGCTCGGGTGGTCCGCGCAGTTCGCGTTCGCAGTTGCTCGTGCCCCTGCGCCTGGTGCCCGCCTGGGGTGGTCGGCTCAACCCGGTGACGTCGATGGTCAGCGAGTACGCCTGGACTCCGGCGCCCGGCTGTGGGACATCGCGCTGGTGCTGGCCGGGGCGGGTTCGTTCGCGCTGCTGGTGCCGTTGCGGCGCAACGGGATCGGTCGCCGTCGCGGCCTTCGCACTGTGGTCTGTGAGCATTCTCGCGGTCGCGGTGTTCACCACGGCCCCGGCAAAGTTGGTCGAGGGTCCGTGATCAGCAGAGAGAGCCGTGGCTGCCCGACCGGTTTCGGGTCCGTGAAGGGGCCCTTCACAGCCCGCCGCAGCGGCGCAGGGCCTTGCGGCAGAGTGCCCCCGGTGCGCAGCCGGGAGGACGGGACGATGGCCGTGGCGGTGGTCGTGCTGCTCGCCCTGGCCGGCTACGGCTGGCACACCTTGCTGACCCGGGTGGAGGTGGCCCCAGTGCTCAGCAGGGCGGTGCTTCCGGGATTGCCTTCGGGACCGGGCGCGCGGCATCCGCTTCGGCTGAGTGCAGCGGGTCCGTCTGCTCGATCACCTTCTCCATCCGGCGGAGCACGTCGAGCTGGGCCGGACGGTAGAGGTCCTTGATCGCGCGCTCCACGGTCTGGGCGGCGAACGGGCCGCCGTGGGGCGGCTCGCGCCCGATCTCCCGCAGCTTCGGATGCCGTTCGACCAGTTCGCGGGTGACGAGGGCCATCCGCTCGGCGAGCGCCTGCCGGGTCGCTTCGTCCGCGTCCTCGGGCAGACTCTCGAACTCTGCCCGGGTGGGGTCCTCCGCGGTGTCCTGCAGCAGCCGGGCGAAGGCCTCCATGGCATGCTGGCCCAGTACCCGGGACAGGACCACGAGCAACGAGCGGTCGGCGTCGCTGAGGTCGGCGTCGAGGGCGGCGATGGCCAGCTCCGGGGGCAGGTCCGGGGCGGTCGACTCGCGCAGGAGGAACCCCAGCTCGACCCGGGCGCGCTGCAGCCGGGTGATGGTCGCGGAGAGCTCCGCGTCGAGTGCGTTCAGTGCTTCCTGCGGATGTTCGTCGTCTTCGCCCATCTCCGCGATCTGGGTGAGGGAGAAGCCGAGTTCGCTGAGCCGCTTGATCCGCAGCACCCGGACCAGGTGCGCGACGCCGTACTGTTTGTACCCATTGGGCCGCCGGGACGGCTCGGCGAGCAGGCCTACGTCATGGTAGTGCCGTACCGTACGCAGGCTCGTCCCGGCGAGTTCGGCTATCTCGCGGGTGCTCCAAGCCATGATCGTCCTCTCGTTCCGGTCATCCGGCCCCAGTGAAAACCATGCCGTTGCGGCATAGTCAACATGTGACCTCCGTCACGATAGGTTTCTCTTGAGTGTGCCCCGACGGCATGGACTCTGCTGTAAGCACCCAGCGGAGGGGAGACCGGATGACCGTGCAGACCTTGCCGAGGCTCATCGACGTCGCGGAGTTCTTCGCCGACCCGGTGTTCTCCACCGCGCAGCTGTCCCCGGACGGGGCGCGGGTCGCCTACCTCGCGCCGGCGCACGGCCGGATGAACGTGTGGGTGCGCGGGATCGGCGAGGAGCACGGGGACGCGCGATGCGTGACCGACGACGCCCGGCGGGGGATCACGGCGTTCTGCTGGAGCGACGATCCGGGCAGCCTGCTCTACCGCGGGGATGCCGACGGCAATGAGGGCTGGCACCTCTACCGCGTCGATCTGGACGTGCCCGGGGCGGAGCCGGTGGATCTGACCCCGCTGCCGCCCGGCTGCCGGGTCTCGGCCTTCACGCTGCTGCCGGGCCTGCCGGGCATTCTGCTGGTCGCGATGAACGGCGGCGCGCTCGCCTTCGGCTACTACCGGGTCGACATCGCCACCGGGGAAACCGTGCTGCACCAAGAGATCCGGGAGCCACGGAGCACGTTCCTGTTCGACGCCGCGGGCACGCCGGTCTTCCGGGAGGCGCTGACCGAAGAGGGCGTGCGCGAGTACTACGCGATCGACCGGGTGAGTGGCGCGGAGCGGTTGCTCCGGCGGGCCGGCGGGGCGGAACACCCGCTCGGCGTGCACCCCGTGCTCGCCGAGCCGGACGGGACGGGGCTGCTGCTGGGCAGCTACCAGGACACCGACGATCTGCGGCTGGTCCGCGTCGACGCGGAGACCGGCGAGGAGACCGTGGTCGCCGCGGTAGCCGGGCACAGCCTGTGCGAGCTGGGCACGGTCGCGGCCGGTGTCGCTCATCCGCCGTCGGTGCTCACCAGCCGGCACACCGGGAAGGTTCTCGCGGCACGGTTCGTCGGCGACCGGCCGCGGATCGAGGCGCTGGACCCGCATTTCGCCGAGGTGTACGCGGAGCTGGCGAAGCTGTCCGACGGGGTGCTGGCCGCGGTGTCCTCGGACCGTGCGGAACAACGATGGGTCGCGACGTTCAGCCACGACCGCGCACCGGACCTGACCTACTTCTACGACCATCGCACCGGTGAAAGCCGGTTGCTGTTCCGCCCGTACCCGCATCTGGATCCGGCGGAGCTGGCGCCGATGACCGCGGTCTCCTTCCCCGCCCGCGACGGCCTGCCCCTGCACGGATTCCTGACTCTGCCGGTCGGGGTCGAGCCCACCGCGTTGCCGTTCGTGCTGCTGGTGCACGGCGGCCCGTGGACGCACGACAGCTGGCGGTACGACCGCGAAGCGCAAGTGCTGGCCAACCGCGGTTACGGTGTGCTGCAAGTGAATTTCCGAGGTTCGACCGGGTACGGCCGCCGCCACCTGACCGCCGCGGTCGGCGAACTGGGCGGGAAGATGCACGACGACCTGATCGATGCCACCGAATGGGCCGTCGACCAGGGATACGCGGACCCGGACCGCCTCGGCATCTACGGCGGTTCTTACGGCGGCTACGCGGCTTTGGTCGGTGTCACGGTCACTCCCGATCATTTCGCCGCCGCGGTCGACCACGTCGGCATGGCCAACCTGGTGTCGTTCACCGACGCGATGCCGTCGATCCTGCGCCCTTACCTGTGCGCGAACTGGCACCGTTATGCGGGCGACTCGGCCGACCCGGTGCAGAAGAAGGAACTGCTGTCCCGCTCGCCGAGCACGATGGTCGACCGGATCCGCACCCCGCTGCTGGTCGTCCAGGGCGCGCGCGACGCCCGGGTGCCGAAAGCGGAATCCGACCGCATCGTCGGCTCACTGCGTGCCCGCGGGGTCCCGGTCGACTATCTGGTCGCCGATGACGAGGGACACGACTTCCGGAACCCGGAGAACCTGATCCGGATGTTCCGCGCGATCGAACGGCATTTCGCGGATCACCTCGGCGGCCGTTCCGGCTGAGCCGAACCGCGCGTTCTCACCCGCTCCAGCTGAAGTCTGTGAAGGGGCCCTTCACGGACTCAGAGTCTGTGAAGGGCCCCTTCACAGCATTTCCGGGCGGCTGGGGAGGGGCTTACGCCGGGAGAGTCTTGCCGCTGAGGAGCCGGCCCGCCCCGGGGACCTCCGGCCGGAGCCCGAGTTCGCTCAGGATCCGGAACGTCGTGGCCGTCGCCGCGGAGAGTACCGGGATCCCGACCGCGTCCTCGACCGGCTGGATCGAGGGCAGCGACGGCATCTGCACGCACGCCGAGAGCACCAGCGCGTCCGCCCGGGCGAGGTCGAGCTTCCGGTAGTGCTCCCGCAGATCGGCCGGATCGAGCCGGGCCACCGCGAGGTTGTCCGGCACTTCGAGGGACAGCGAATCGACCACCTCGACCCCGGCGTCCTCCAGGTACGCGACGACAGCCTGGGTGAGCGGCTTGAGATACGGCGTGATGATCGCGACCCGTTTCGCGCCGAGAGCGGCGATTCCGGCCAGCAGCGCGCCCGCGGACGAGATGACCGGCGCGCCGGCGCCCTCCGCTCGCAACGCAGCCGTGATCGCATCCTCGGCGGTGCAGTGATAACCGGGTCCCTGCGCCATGATCGCGACCAGGCACGCGGTGGCCACCACGTCGGGCCGGGCGTCGGCGAGTTCGGCCGCCGCGCGTTCGGACTGCGCGTTCATCGCCTTCAGCTGCTCGGGCGTGACGTGCTGCATCCGCGCCCGCGCCGCGTGGAACACGAAACGGTCCTCCGGGTACCGCTCCTCGCGCGCCCGCAGCATCCGTGGCAGCTCGGTCTCCATGGTGAGGTTCGAGCTGGGCACGATCAGCCCGACGTGGTGGTCCCGGCTCATCGCTGCGCCACCGGCCGCATCTCGGGCACGGTCAGCGCGCCCGCGTCCACGATCAGCTCTTCGTCGAGGTACAGGCTGTTGCCCCGCATCGGGATGTCGAAGTGGCAGGCGGTGTCGTTCGGCCCGCCCAGCTCGTTGTTCGGGCCGATGGAGAACATCACGTTGCCGTAGAAGCTGCGCAGCTCCATGCCCATCCCGCCGGGGAACTGGGTCAGCCCGTGCCAGTGCGCCCGCTCGTCGAGACCCCAGCCGACGTGCGACATGCCGTAGCCGCGCGGGTCGTGGAAGGACTCGATGTAGCTGCGCAGCAGATCCGCGTCCAGCCCGGAGGATCCGGCGCCACCGCGGATGTCGCGGATGAAACCCTGCTCGATGGTCAGCTCGACCGGGGTCTGCACATAGGTGTTGAACGGCAGCAGCACGTCACCCGGGGCGAGCACGATCTTGCCGTCCACCCCCTCGTCGGAACCGCCGGTGAAAACGAACGCGGCGGGCCAGTGGTCCCACCGGCCCGGCTGGTCGGTGTAGCCGTACTCGCTCAGTGTCGGGTAGACGCCCAGCTGGTAGGTGACGTCGGTGCCGTGCGGGCTGGTGATCCGCATGGTCTTCGCCTTCGCCAGCAGCTCCGCGCCGATCTCGACGCGCTCGCGCAGCTCCTTGGTCGGCATCAGCCGGGCCAGCAGCTCGGGCGGTTCGATCGCGGTCAGGATCCGGGTGCCCGCGGCCTGGATCGCGAACTGTTCCTCGCTGAAGAGCAGGAAAGTGCAGTCCACCACCATGTCCGCGGCCTTCAGCGCATCGACCGCGAGCGGCAGCCGGGCCAGCCCCGAGTCGCCGACCGCCCACGCGCCGGACGCGCTCGCGGGCGAGGGTAGCCGCACGTGATAGGTGGCTGCGCCGAGCTGCTGCGCGGCCCAGAGGAACGCGTCCGCGTACTCGGCGCGTTCGCCGCCGCGGGTCAGGACGACCACGGTCTCGCCCTCATGTACCGCGGAAAGCCGCAACTGCTGCAGGCAGATGTCGTTGAACAGGTTCTGATCCATTTCGGCCTCCAAGGTTATCCGAACACGTACTATTGGGCCGGCAGCAGCGCGCGGAGGGCGCGCAGGGCTGCCGAGGGCTGATCCCAGAACACCATGTGCCCGGCGCCTGCCACGCCGATCAGCCGGTGGCGCGGGTTGCTGCGGCCGAGTTCGGCCACGTCCGTCTCGGTAACGACCGGGCTTTGCGTGCCGAACAGCAGGGTCGTGGGCAGCGTGAGCTTTGTCCACAGTGGAAGGAACTGCTCGGACTCGAACCCGGCGTGCGTGCCCGCGATCGCGGCGGGGGAGCAGGAGGCCAGCCAGCGCGCCCGCAATTCCTGCTCCCGGCGGGGCCAGGTGGGCCAGTGCGTGGCCACCTCGTCCGCGTCCGTGCCCCGGCGGGCCTGTTCGAGCTGGGACAGGAACGTCGCCAGCGTGGTCGGGTAGGGCCGGTCCGGGCCGCTCATCGGCGGGTCCACCAGGATCAGGCCGCCGAGCGCGGGCCGGCCGGACACCGCGACCTGCGCAGCGATCCGCGCGCCCATCGAATGCCCGAGCAGGATCGGCCGCTGCAGGCCGAGTTCGTCGAGCACGGCCTCGACGTCCGCCGCGTACGAGGCGAGGTCGTACCCGTCCGGCGGGCCGTCGTCGGAAAGCCCGCGGCCCCGCAGGTCCAGGACCAGCGGCCGGACCAAATCGGTCAGCTCGCGGGCGACGAAATCCATGGTCACGGCCGGGCTGGTGATCCCGGGCAGGATGACCAGCGGTGTCGCGTGGTCCGGGCCGTAGTCGAGCAGATGCAGCCGCAGATCGCCGGATCGGACCCACACGCTGGTCGCTTCGAGGTCGGCCAGCGCAGAGGGCGTGAGCAGCCGTTCGTTGCCGGCGAACGCTATCCGGGCCGGCCTTTCGGGAGCGAGCACGGACCGGCCTTCGGCCAGCGAGACGACGTCGGCGTACTTGGCCTGCAGATCGAACAGCGCGGCGTCGTGTGGCCCCTGCGCGCGATCTCCGCAGGCCTCCGCGACGACGAGCGTGTCGAAGCCGGACTGCACGCTGTCCACCGCCGTCGCGCGGACGCAGCCGGACGTGGTGGCGCCGCAGACCACCACGGTGTCCACATGCAACGCGCTGAGCAGCGCGGCCAATCCGGTGCCGTGGAAGGCTGACGCGCCCTTCTTGACGATCAGCTGGTCCGAGTCCCGTCGTTCGAGCCGGGGGTCCAGGGCGACCTCTTCGCTGCCGTCGAGCAGGCTGCGCATGCCGGGTGCTTTGCGCAGCCAGGCAATCGAGTCCACTTCGGACGGTGCGTAGCCGATCGCGGTGTAGATCACCGGCACCCCGCTCGCGTGTGCGGCCCGGACGAGTTCACCCGCAGCGGCGACCTCGGCGGAAAGGTCCGCTCCGGTAGGGAAATCCGGTTCGGTGAAGCCGCGGGTCAGATCGACCACGACGAGCGCCGGCCGATCCCCGCGGGGTACCTTCGCGCCGAAGCCCGCGCGGGCGTATGTGCGGTCGGTCTCGGCTCCGTGGAGTCCTGGGTCATCGGTCACGGCGCAGCTCCTCGATCAGCTTGTCCTGGGTGCGGATCCGCCCGAGCAGCCAGCCCTGGAACAGCCCGAGCGCACCTGCCGCGGCTATGGCGAGATAGCGTTTCGCCTGCGGTGAAAGGAACATCGCCAGACCGTCGAGCGCTTCCGGGGCCGCGGTCGGTGCGGGGGCGGTGGTCGCCTGGGCCGGGCCGCCGCCGGGGTGCAACAGCCCGGCGAGGTTCCGCGCGAACTGGTCGAGGATCCGGTTCGACACCGCGCTGATCGCGCCCTTGCCGAACTGCGCGATCTTCCCGCGGATGACCAGATCGGTGTGCAGCTTCAGCACCGAACCGCCCGGCGCCGCCTCGATGGTGACGGTGACGTCCGCCTCGGCGTCACCGCTGCCGTGGCTGTCCGCACCGCGCGCGGACAGGCGCAGCCGGCGTTCGTCCCGGGCGACCTCGGTGAACCGGACCTTGCCCGAGTACGCCGCGCTGACCGGGCCGACCTTCACCTTCACCTTGCCGAGGTAAGCGTCGCCGTCCTGGCCGTCGAGCGTCGCGCCGGGCAGGCAGCCGGCCATGCGCTCGACGTCGTTGAGCAACGCGAACACGGTGTCCGGATCGCCCGGCAGGTCGAGGGTGTTCTCCAGGATCATCGGACTGCCTCCGGTTCGGGATCGGGCCGGTCCGCGCGGCGGCGGGCGGTCGCTTCGATCGCGTCGACGATGGTCTGATACCCGGTGCAGCGGCAGAGATTCGCCGACACCGCTTCCCGGATCTCTTCGCGCGAGGGTGCGGGCTGCTGGGCGAGGAACCCTTCGGCCAGCATCAGGAACCCCGGCGTGCAGAACCCGCACTGCAGGCCGTGTCGCGCGGAGAATTCCTGCTGCAGATCGCTGGGTTCGGCCGGCGTGCCGAGCGATTCGACGGTCCGGATCGCGTAACCCTCGGCCTGCACGGCGAACATCAGGCAGGCCCGCGCCGGTTCCTCGTCGAGGAGGATTGTGCACGCGCCGCACACCCCGTGCTCGCAGCCGACGTGCGTGCCGGTGAGTTCCACTTGGTGCCGCAGCACGTCCAGCAGCGTCCACCGTGGCTCGACGAGCAGCTCGTGTTCTTCGCCGTTGACGTTCAGGACGATCAAGTGCTTGCCGCTCATACCGGGGTGCCCGCCTTCTCCGTCCGGTCCGCGCCGGTGAGCGCCGTCAGCACCGATTCCGGGTGGATCGGTGTGCTCTCCAGCTGGACACCGGTGTGCCACAACAGATCGTTGACCGCGTTCAGCACGGCCGCGGGGGCGCCGATGGTGCCGCCCTCGCCCGCGCCCTTGGCACCGCTCTCGGTGAACGCGCACGGGGTTTCGAGATGGTCCACGGAGATGTCCGGGATCTCCGCCGCGGTCGGCACCAGGTAGTCGATGAAGCTCGCCGCGGAAGGCTCGCCGTTCTCGGCGTACCCGACCTCCTCGAACAGCGCGCCCGCGATGCCCTGGGCGATCCCGCCGCGCGCCTGTCCATCCACGACCTGGGGGTTGATCACCACCCCGCAGTCCTCGACACAGGCGTAGCGCAGGATCCTCACTCCGCCGGTGCCCGGATCGGCCTCGACCACCACGGCGTGCGTGGCGTTGGAGAACGTGCCGTCACCCGGGACGTCGAACGCGGCGGTGGCGGTCAGCGTCGGCGGGGTCTCCTTGGGCAGCAGGTGGCTGCGCAGGTAGGCGACGTCGGCGAGCTCCTCGAAGGTCATCCGCTGGGCGGGGTCGTCGAGCCGGATCACGCCGCCGTCGCCGTCGAGTTCCACGTTCTCCACGCGGGTGCCCAGCAGATGCGCGGCGATCACGCACAGCTGTTCGCCGAGCCGGGTGGCCGCGGTCGCCACCGCCGAACCGCCGATGGTCACCGACCGCGAGGCGAAGGTGCCCCAGCCGTAGGGGATCCGCTCGGTGTCGCCCTGGCGCAGCTTGACCTTGGCGATGTCGATACCGAGCCGTTCGGCGACGAGCTGGGCGAACGTCGTCTCGTGCGACTGGCCGTGGTTCATCGTGCCGCTGGTGACCACGACCGAACCGGTGAGGTCCATCCGGATCTCGGACAGGTCGAACCCCGGGACGACGGACATCTTGCGCTTGGCGAACGCTTCCGAACCGTAGCCGGTCCGCTCGGAGAAGCAGCTGTAGCCGATGCCGATGTGACGGCCCTCGGCGGCGGCCTGCTCACGCAGCTCGTACCAGCCCTCGTCGCGCAGGATCTTTTCGCCCAGTTCCAGGGATTCCAGGTAGCTGCCCGGGTCATAGGTGACGTTGTTGACGCCGTGGTAAGGGAATTCGGTGATCAGGTTGCGGCGGCGGATCTCCACCGGGTCGAGCCCGAGCCTGCGCCCGGCCAGATCCATGATCCGTTCCATCACCATCACGTACTGCGGCCGGCTGACCCCGCGGTACGGCGCGGTCGGCGCCTTGGTGCTGGTGATCGCCCGCGCACGCACCCGGTAGGCCGGAATCCGGTACACCGACGGCATTTCCGCCGCCGCCATCAGCGGCTCGATGCCGACGGTGAACGGGTAGCAGGAGTAGGCGCCCATGTCGCAGACGATGTCCGCGTCGAGTGCGATCAGCCTGCCCTCGGCGGTGAACGCCGCACGCGTGCGGTATCGCTGTTCACGCGCGAGGAAACCCGCGGTGAGCGCGTCTCGCCGGTCTTCGATCCATTTCACCGGACGGCCGAGCCGCTTGGCGGCCGCGGCCACCGCGACTTCTTCCCGCCCGACAACGCATTTCTGGCCGAAACCCCCGCCCATGTCCGGCACGGTGACCCGCACCGACTGCTCCGGAACGCGCATGGACCGCGCCACCACCGTGCGGACCTGGTGCGGTACCTGAGTGCAGGTCTGGACCAGCAGCTGCTCGTCGCGGTCGTCCCAGGAGGCGATCGCGCCGCGTGTCTCCAGCGGCAGGGCGTTCTGCCGGGCGCTGGTGGTGACGAGTTCGATCACGCAATCGCTGTCCTCGAACGCTTCGTCGACGCCCGGAGTGTCGAATGAGGTCACGTCGAGCAGCACGTTGCTCGCTGCCTCTTCGTGCACCAGGGGAGCATCCGGTGCCAACGCGGCTTCTTCGGTGACCACTGCGTCGAGTACGTCGTAGTGCACGCGCGCGGCTTCGATGCCGTCCTCGACCGCGTATGGATCCTTCGCGACGACGATGGCGACCGGCTCACCGACGAAGCGCACCTTGTCCCGGGCGAGGATCGGCATCGTGGTCGGCGTGAACTCCTCGGGCGGCCGTTCGAGGAGCGCGACGATATCACCGAGTTCGAGGTCGTCCGCCGAGTACGCAGCGACCACGCCTTCGACCTCGCGTACCGCGGTGAGGTCGATCTCGCGGAGCCGGCCGTGTGCGACGGTGGCCCGCACGAACCCGGCGTGCAGCAACCCGGGCAGGTGGATGTCGTCGAGGAATCGCCCGCGGCCGGTGACCAGACGCGGGTCCTCGCGTCGCCGCACCGGCGCGCCGATCCAACGGCCACGGCGGCCGTCGAACTCCGCGTTCACGTCGCCACCTCCGAAAGGAGGACGGACATGATGCTTTTCATGCGTTCCCTCCGTTCTGCCAGGCTCGGGTGAGGCTGCGCGTGACCAGTGTTCTCGTCAGTGCGCGGCGGTAATCCGCGCTGCCCGCCGCGTCGCTGGGCGGGTCGATCGCCTCGGCCGCGGCCCGTCCGCACGCGGCGAACAGGTCCGGCCCCGGCTCCGCCCCGGCGAGTACCTCTTCCGCTTCGGGCACCCGGATCGGCGCGGGTGCGACCCCGCCGAGCACCACCCGTCCGTCATCCAGCGACACCGCGGCCGCGACCGTGGCGAAATCCCCGGCCCGGCGGGCGAACTCGGTCAGCTCCGCCCGGGGCGACGGCCGGGTGAACCGCACCTGCGTGACCACTTCGTCCGGCTCGACGGCGGTGGTGTAGAAGCCGTGGAACATCTCGCTCGCCGGGATCTCTCTGCGTCTGCCCGGGCCTTCGGCGACCACCACCGCGTCCAGCAGCAGGGCGAGCAGGCACCACTCCGCGGTCGCGTCGCCGTGCACGAGACTGCCGCCGACCGTGCCGCGGGACCGGATCGGCAGGTGCCCGACGTAACGCATGGCCCGGCTCAGCACCGCGAACCCCGCTCCGAGCCCGGCCAGCTCGACCTGACGATGGGTGACCATCGCGCCGAGCCGCAGCCGCGCCCCGGTTTGCTCGATCGCGGTCAGCTCCGGCAGCTCCCGCAGCCGGCCGAGATCGACCAGATCGCTGGGCCGGGCCAGCCGGAAGTTCATCATCGGCAGCAGGCTCTGCCCGCCGGCGAGCAGCTTCGGCTCCCGCCCCCGCGCGGCGAGCCCGGCGAGCAGGCCCAGCGCGTCGGCGACGTCGTGCGCCCGGTGGTACTCGAAAGCGGCAGGTTTCACGGATTGACCTCGAGGACCGGGGCCGCCGGCTCGGCTTCGGTGGTGATCCGGTCCAGTTCGCGGCCGCGCGTTTCCGGCGCGGCGAAGAGCATGAACAGCACCGCTGCGACGACCAGCACACCCAGGAGCGCGAAGGTCAGCGGCAGCCCGAGCACCGGCCACAGCACACTGCCGAACAACAGCGGGGCGAATCCGGTTACCGCCCGGCTGGCCGAGGAGGCCCAGCCGAACCCGGACGCGCGCAGCTCCGTCGGGTACAGCTCGGAAACGTAGGCGTACATCACCGGGATCACCACCAGCGAGAATAAGCCGAACGCGGCGATCGCCGCCACCGCCGCCCCGGCCGAACCCAGCACCAGGGAGAAGATCACCAGCGTGACCGCGGTGAGCGGGCCGGCCACGGCGATGATCCGCTTGCGGCCCACCCGGTCCACCAGCAGGATCGCGATCGCCACACCGACCACTCCGAGCGCGTTCATCAGCGTGGTCGAGCCGAACGCGGCGATCTCGCCGAACCCCTGCGCCCGCAGGATCGAGGGCATCCAGCTCAGCGCGGCGTAGTAGACCAGCATGACCGAGACGAACAGCGCCCAGGCGACCCCGGTGATCCGCGGATTGAACGTCCACACGCGACGGAGCTGGTCGACCGCGGCGAACAGGCCGCGGCCACGGGTGTCCTCGACGACCGGCGGCGGGATCCGGTACGGCTCCGGCTTCGCACCGGTGCGGGCGACCAGATCGTTGATCACCAGCCGGGCCTCCGCCTCGCGGCCCTTGCGCACCAAGTACAACGGTGACTCCGGCACCCCGCGGCGCGCCCAGAACAACAGCAGCGCGGGCAGGATCATCAGCACCAGCATCCAGCGCCAGTTCCCGGAGACCGGCAGCAGCAGCGTCGCCGACGCACCGGCCAATGTGGTCCCGATCGGCCACCATCCGTCCATTGCGGACAGTACCCGGCCACGCTGGCGCCGTGGCGAGAATTCGCTGACGATCGCGTAGTCCACCGGAATACAGCCACCGAGCCCGACCCCGGCGAGGAACCGCAGGGCCAGGAACACCTCGATGTTCGGCGAGAGCGCGGCGAGCACCGAGAAGAAGGCGAACAGCAGCAGCGTGATGCTGAACGCGCGCTTGCGGCCGATCCGGTCCGCGACCGTGCCCCAGGCCACGGCGCCGACCGCCATGCCGATCAGGTTGGCCGTGGCGACCAATCCCTTTCCCCCGGCGGACAGGCCGAATTCAGTGCCCACCAACGGGGTCAGGAACCCGTTGAGGGCGACGTCCCAGGCATCGAACATGTAGCCGAGGCCACCGATCAGGAAGATCTTCCCTTGTACCCGCCATCTCCATGGCAGGTCCTGGACGACCTGGTCTCCGGTACGCATGGCTTGCTCCTTTGCGAAGTGTGCGTGGCCGTTTGCCGGTCAGCGGGCGAATTGGTAGTGGATGGATTCGTTGTCGGGGTCGCGCAGCGGGGTGCCGTTCCACAGCCAGTCGTAGGACACATCGGACTCGCCGTCGAAACTGCGCAGCTTCTCGTCGCGCTCGCGTTGCTCGGGACCGTCGGGCAGATGGTAGAAACGCATGTTCTGCAGGGAGGCGTCCTGCACCATCCCGGCGTGCTTGGCCCGGCGGTGCACGTAGCGCGCGAGTGCCGCGTCGATGCCGTCCCGGGTGACCTGGCCCAGCTCCTCGGCGAGCACGGCCGCGTCCTCCATCGCCTGCGAGGCACCTTGTGCCTGGTAGGGGAGCATCGCATGGCACGCGTCGCCGAGCAATGCCACGCGCTCGTCCACCCAGACCGGATCGCGCCGGCGCCGGTACATCGCCCAGACCGAGACGTCGTCCTTGGCCTTGACGAGCATGGTGGGCACCCGGTCGTCCCAGTCGGCGTACTCGGCGGCCAGCTGCTCCGCGGTGGCCGGCGCGCTCCAGTCCCGGGCGACGTTTTCGGTGCAGGGCACGATCGCGACCACGTTCAGGTACTCGCCGCCGCGGATCATGTAGTGCACGAGATGCTTGCCCGGCCCGTACCAGATCGTGGAGTGGTAGCGGTCGAGCAGGAACCGGGTGGCCGGGTCGGCGGCGATCAGATCGCCCGGGATCAGCGCGCGGTAGGCCATTTCCCCGGAGAACGCGAGCGTATCCTCGAAACCGGCGAGATCCCTTACCGCGGAACGGATCCCGTCCGCGCCCACCACGACGTCGCCGGCGAACCGCCGCCCGTCGGCCGTGCACACCGCGGGCCGCTGCGGGTCGGTCCGGTCCAGCCCGGTCACCCGGGCGTCGGTCGCCAGCTGCACCACCGGTCCCGGTCCGTCCGGGTCGACGCAGGCGTCCAGCAGCACGCTGTGCAGATCCGCGCGGTGGTAGTGCCAGTAGGGTGCGCCGTACTGCTCGACGACCCGCTGCCCGAGCGGCAGCTGCGCGATGATGCTGCCGTCCGCCCAGCGGCGCCGGACCTGGTCCTGCGGTTCGCACCGGATCCGCTCCAGCCGCGCCCGCAGCCCGAGCCCGAGCAGGATCCGGCTCGCGTTCGGCGCGGTCTGGATACCCGCGCCGATCTCGCCCAGCTGGGGCGCCGCCTCCACGACGGTGGTCCGCAGACCCCGCTGCCGCAAGGACAACGCCGCACAGAGACCGCCGAGCCCACCCCCGGCGATCACCACCTCGAAGGACTGCTTGGCCGTCACGAGCACCTCCCGTTCGCCGCCGTTACGCGGATAATCCGAACACGTATTATCCGGATGCGCAATAGTTGACGGGAAGTTTCCGGTGGGGCGGGCAGGTGGGGGATGTCCGGAGTGGAGGGCCTGCGCAGGTGCCGGGGGGGGGCTGTGAAGGGCCCCTTCACGGACTCTGAGTCCGTCAGGGGCACCTTCACGGACCCGAAACCGGTCGGGCAGCCACGGCTCTGTCTGCTGATCACGGGTCCTCGACCGACTTTGCCGGGGCCCTGGACTCTGAGTCCGTGAAGGGGCCCTTCACGGACTTGCCCGCGAGAGGTGGCTGGCGAGCTGCGTCGGGTCAAGGCTTTCGGGGCAACCGCGCTCGCCGGTGGCGGTGCGGGGGCGGGGCAGCACCACCGGGACCCTGGCCCGTCGGCCCCAGCCCCGCCGACCCCCCGGCCGCTCAGACCCCGGTCAGAGTTCAGGCTGTTCGGCGACCGCTTCCCACAGTTGCCCGAGGTCGTTGAGCAGTTCGGCGACCTCCTCGCGCCGGCCGGGCGGGCAGTGGCCGAGGAGGACCTCGTCCAGCCGGCGGGTGCGGTGGGTGACCTCGCGGAACGCCTCGGCGCCCTGGTCGGTGAGGGTGAGGACCTTCGCGCGGGCGTCGTGCGGGGCGGGGCCGCGGGCGATCAGGCCGCGTTTTTCCAGGCGGCGGCATACGTCGGCCATGGTCGAGGTGTCCAGGGCGACGGCGTTGGCCAGGGAGGTCTGGTCGTGGCCGGGGTAGGCGCGCACCGCGGAGAGCACCGCGAACTGCGGGCCGGTCAGCACCGGGTCGACATGGCGGTTCCACGCCGCGAGGTAGGCCTGGTACATCCGCCGGGCGCCGTAGCCGGGCGCGGTGGCAAGGTCGGGCGGCACCGGGGGACTGGCCCGGCGCCGTGGCCGCGCTCCGTGTTTCGCCGATCCGCCCACTGCTGTTGACATTCCTCGAACCCCCGTCACTCGCTGCGAACGCGCCCCTGACCGCTCCAATGGTACGCCTCCGGATCAACTGGCCGGATCCACCCGGTCACCGCTGGTATGTCCACATCGGACTTCCAAGGGTGCGGCCCGCATGGCAAGGGCCGGCGGGCGGGCCGGTACGGATACCGTGTCCGATCACCTGGGCTGCGGATGGTCAGCGGGACCCGGCAGAGCACCTCGGGAACCTCCGGCCCCTTGCGTACCAAGCCGTATTCGCCCACGGAATCCCCGTGGTCGGCAGTGGTTACCAGCAGCGTGTCGTCGAGCAGGCCGCGCTCGGCGAGGAACACCGTGAACCGCTGGATCTAGAGGCCGAAGTCGACCACTCGAAGGTCGCGCCGATGAAACCGGCGACGGCCACCCGTCGCAGGGGAGCGCCGGAGGCCGGGCCGTCCGCCGCGGCGGCGCGCCTCCAGCCGAGTGGAGAGCGGGGCGGCGGACCCACCACCGATTACAACGTTGTAAGCCGAACGGCGCCGAGAGTCAACCGTCCAGCAAAGATTTCCCGGGATGGTAGATGGTGTGTTGCGATCAGGTGGTACAACGTTGTAACCTTCCCGGCGTGGGTGGACGAGTCACGTTGCAGGACGTCGCCTCGCGGGCCGGGGTCTCGATCAAGACCGTGTCCAATGTGGTCAACGATTTCTACCGGGTGGCCCCCGGGACGCGGCTGCGCGTGCAGGCGGTGATCGACGAGCTGGGCTACCGGCCGAACCTGTCCGCGCGGCAGCTGCGGGCGGGGCGCACCGGCGTGATCGCGCTCGCCGTGCCCGATCTGACCGCACGATACTTCGCCGAGCTGGCGACCGCAGTCATCGCGCAGGCCCGGCGGCACGGCATGACAGTGCTGATCGAGCTCACGAATGGCGAACGCAGTGTCGAGCTGGCTATGGCGCGCGGCCTCGGGTCCACCTTGCTCGACGGCGTGATCCTCAGCCCGCTGGCGTTGAGCCAGGCGGATCTGTCCGGCAAGCCCGGCCGGGTTCCGGTGGTGCTGCTGGGCGAACGGGACTATGCGCACACCTTCGACCACGTGCTGATCGACAACGTCATGGCCGCTCGGGAAGCCACTGCGCACCTGCTGGCGACCGGCCGGAAACGGGTCGCGGCGATCGGCGCGCAGCAAGGCCCCGCTTCGGCGACCGCGCATCTGCGGCTGCGCGGCTACCGGGAGGCGGTGCAGGCGGCCGGCACGCCCGAGCTGGTCGCCCCGGCCGCGCAGTTCTCCCCGCAGGCAGGCTCCGACGCGATGCGTCGGCTGCTTGCGTTGCCGGAGCCGCCGGACGCAGTGTTCTGTTTCAGCGACATGCTCGCGCTCGGTGCGCTGCGGGCGGCGCACGAAGCCGGCGTCCGAGTGCCGCAAGACCTCGCGGTGGTCGGCTTCGACGACACCGAGGAGGGCCGTTACGGCGTGCCTTCGCTGACCTCGGTCTCGCCGGACAAGCCGGAGATCGCCCGGCAGGCCGTGGCCCTGCTGGCCGATCGCATCGAAACCGACGGCCCGGCGCGCAAACCCGTGCGCACCGAGGTCGGCTACGAACTCGTGGTGCGGGAAAGCTCCGCGCCCGCCCGGACGGCGAAAGGAACTCTGTGACTGACCCGGTGCACCCCCGCCCGCAGCTCGTCCGCGCGCACTGGACCGACCTTTGTGGACAGTGGCGGTTCGGCTACGACGACGCCGGCGAGGGGTGGGACGGGCACTGGTGGCGAGACCCGGCGCACTTCGATCGGACGATCACCGTGCCGTTTCCGCCGGAATCGCCGGCGAGTGGCATCGGGGACCGCGCCGAGCATCCGATCCTGTGGTACCGCAGGGAGTTCCGGGTCGCGCCGGGACTGGGGGAGCGGGTGCTGCTGCACTTCGGTGCGGTCGACTACCGGGCCACGGTGTGGGTCAACGGCCAGGTCGTGGTCTCGCACGAGGGTGGGCACGTCGGCTTCCACGCCGACATCACCGCCGCGTTGCAACCGGCCGACGAGGAACAGGTCGTGGTCGTGCGGGCTGAGGACGAGCCCCGTGATCCGGCACAGCCACGAGGAAAGCAGCACTCCGGCGACGCGCCGACCGACATCTGGTACCACCGTACGAGCGGGATCTGGCAGCCGGTGTGGCTGGAGACCGTGCCCGCCCGGCGGGTCGAATCCCTTCGCTGGACGCCCGAAGTGAGCGAAGGCAGTGTCGCATTGCGACTGTGCGCGCGGGGGAAGCGGAACGACCTGTTGGCGGCCCGGGTGGTACTCCGCCTCGGCGAGGAAATCCTGGCGGACAGCACGTTCCGGGTGCCCGAAGGCGGTGAGCTGACCGAACGTATCGCGTTGCCCGCGGCGAGGGACAGCAGGCGGAGCGGCCGGTTGCTGTGGAGTCCCGAGCATCCGGCGCTGATCGATGCCGAGATCACCCTGCTGCACGACGGCGCCGCCGCCGACACGGTGCGCAGCTACTTCGGTTTCCGCGAGGTCGGCACCGGAGACGGGCATTTCCTGCTCAACGGCCGCCCGTACTTTCTGCGCATGGTGTTGGAACAGGGCTACTGGCCGGAAAGTCACTTGAGCGCACCGAGCGCGGAGGCGTTACGCGAAGAGGTCGAGCTGATCAAATCGCTCGGCTTCAACGGGGTCCGCATCCACCAGAAGGTCGAGGATCCGAGGTTCCTGTACTGGTGCGATCGTCTCGGTCTGGCCGTGTGGGGGGAGATGCCGAGCAGCTTCGCCTTCTCGCCGGCCGCCATCGGCCGGTTCGGTCGCGAGTGGACGGAAGCCGTCGAACGCGATGCGAGCCATCCGTCGATCGTTACCTGGGTCCCGGTGAACGAGAGCTGGGGAGTGTCCGAAGTGGCCACTCGTGCGGACCAGCAGGACTATGTGGCCGCGCTGTACCGGCTCACCCGTGCTCTCGACCCGAGCCGCCCGGTCATCTCCAACGACGGCTGGGAGCACGTCAGCAGCGACATCTGGACCGTGCACGACTACGCGCCGACCGGGAATGTCCTCAAGCGACGCTACGCCGACCCGGCCACGATCGACGAGGTGCTGCGGACGATCCGGCCCGGCGGGCGGCGCCTCCACCTCGGCGACGTCCGGCGTACCGGACAGCCCATCATGCTCAGCGAATACGGCGGTGTCAGCTACGCGGCCGACGACGAGCTTTGGTACGGCTACAGCACCGCGCGCTCGTCCGAAGACCTCGTCGAGCGTTACCGCGACCTCACCGGCGCGCTGCTGGATTGCGCTGCGGTGGCCGGGTTCTGCTACACGCAGCTGACCGATACCGAGCAGGAGACCAACGGTCTGCTCACCGCCGCTCGCGAGCCGAAGGCCGATCCCGCCGTGCTGCGGGAGATCACGTCGCGGCCCGCGGTGGTCCGTGAAGGGCCCCTTCACGGACTCTGAGTCTGTGAAGGGCCCCTTCACAGACCCGAGACAGGTCCGGCGCACAGCGCGAGGTGGTCGCGTATCTCGAACGCCTCCGCTTCGCCCGCTGCCGGGCGCAATCGATCGAGAGGGCAGGTGTCGTCGACTATGACGCGCGGCAGCCACGGCTCACTCTGCTGATCACGGGGCCTCGACCCAACTTTGCCGGGACCCTGGGGAGCCGGATGAGAAGATCACGGGTACTGCTGCTCTTGTTCACCGTCCCGTTGTTCAGCACTTCGGTTCCGGTCGTGACTTCGGCGTGACCGACCACGATTCCGCGGAGGTCGCGGCGATCGAGAAAGTGTTCGGCGCGGATTTCACCGATACCGTGATCACCCCGCCTGCCGGAGCCGATCTGGTCTGGTCGCCGACGAACTCCCAGTCCGCGCTGCTCGCCCTGATCCACGGCGCCAGGACGAGCCTGGCCGTGGAGAACGAGGAAATGGCGGACCCGGACGTGGTGCAGGCTCTCGGCGACGCGGCGAAACGCGGGGTCGGCGTCGCCATCACGATGACCACCAGCGCCAGTTCGACCGAGAACTTCGACATCCTGGCCGCGGCCGGCGCGGACCTCGGCGTCTACGCGCGGTCCGCCGAGCTCTACATCCACGCCAAGGTGATCATCGCCGACGCCGGGCAAGCCGGCGCCTCCGCGTTCGTCGGTTCGGAGAACTTCTCCAACGCCTCGCTCAACGGCAACCGCGAACTCGGCCTGATCACCACCGACCCTGGCATCCTCGGCCCGCTGACCACCACGCTGAAGGCCGGCCACGCCGGTGCCACACCGTGGAAATCCTGACCGCCGGGGCGGTTCAGCCCCCGAGATTCGCGGTCGCACGGGCGTACCGGTCGGCCGCGGTGAAGACTTTCCGCGCGAACTCGACCGAATCGTCGTAGGAGAGCACCGCGGACCACCAGCCGGCCGCGGTGCTCAGATCGTGGCCGCCCGCGCACAGGTAGCGGGCCGCGGCCAGCGCCGCATTGTCGATCTGCTGCGGATCGCCGGTGCCCCAATGGGACCAGGTGCCGGGCATGAACTGCATCGGGCCGAGCGCACGGGCGTGGGTGCGGCCTTGGCTGCCCAGCGCGCCGGGCGATGGGGTGCCGACGATCGGGACGGTCGGACGGCCGTCCGAACCGAGCTTCGCCCCGCCGTACTGACCGTGGTCGGATTCGATGCGGCCGAGGCCCGCGAGGGTCGCCCAGGACAGTCGGCAGTCCGGGCGCGTCGCGCGGATTCGCAGCTCGCCGTTGCCGTAGGCCTCCAGCGCGCGAGCCGGGACTCCGGTCACCCGCGCCACCCGATGCGCCCAGCCGGCCAGACCCGCCAGGGTGGACGGCCGGGTCCCGGCGCTGTCCGCGGAGGCGGGCGTCGCCGAACCCGGTGCGACGCTCGCCGCGCTCACCTGCATAGGGGGCACCCTCGTGGTCGTCGAGCTCTTCAGCGGCTGCGTCAGTCGCGAGGCGAGCAGGACCCACCCGGCGGCCAGGACCAGAACTGCGAGCAAACCGGCGAACCGGAACGCCAGCGTCCGCCGCCGGGCATTGCCGGTCATTTCACGCACGGGATCCTCCGCCGCTGAGCGCGGAAAGCCCAGCCGTAGCCGGTCAGGGCGAGCGCCGGCGCCGCGGCCATGGCCGACGAAACCCGCCCGGCGAGCCTCGTCCGCCGCACGCGGGGCAGCCGCCCCGATCGATCGACTCTCACGCCCCCACCGTCGCGGATCGGCGCTGTGGGCAGGCTGAGAGCCGTTCACTGGAATGGGGGATCGAGGGGCTTTTCACCCTGCTGCCGGGTCTGCTCCGGTCCGAAATGGACAGACGGCGCCAGGTGGCGCGGCGGGCAGCGCCATCGGGCGGGTTCTGACCACTCGTCCAAGAAAATCTTGACATTCGTCCAAAAGGCGGTCAGGGTCGTCACCAGCCAGGGTGCGCTTGCCGGAACGCCGGAGGACGACGATGTCACTGTTCTTCTACCTGGAAAAGGGCGCCTCCCTCGACCCCGCCGCGCCCTGCCTGACCCTCGACGGGGTCTCCCGCTCCTACCGGGAAGTCCTCGGTCTGGCCGAGTCGGTCGCCCGCGCGCTGCGCCGCTCGGGGGTCGCGCCGGGGGACAAGGTCGGCATCCTGTCCGCCAACGACTCGACGGCGTTCACCTGCGTCTTCGGCATCTCCCGCGCGGGCGCGGTGTGGTGCCCGATCAATCCGCGCAACGCGGCGGGGGAGAACGCGGAGCTGCTCGACCTGTTCGACTGCTCGACCTTGTTCTATCAACCGGCGTTCGACGATCTGATCGCCCGGATCGCGCCGGACCTGCCGAAGCTGACCACGCTGATCCGGTTCGGCGAGGGTGACGAGCTCGCCCAGGGCTTCGACGAATGGCTCGCGTCCGCCCGCGACGATCCCGCGCTCGCCGCGGAACAACCCGGGGACGTGGCCGCGCTGGTCGGCACCGGCGGCACCACCGGACGGCCCAAAGGGGTCATGCTCACCGGGCGCAATCTGGAGACGATGTCGGCGATCACGCTGATGAGCTACCCGTTCGACGGCGCGCCGGTGTTCCTCGCGCTCGCCCCGCTGACACACGCGGCCGGGGTGCTGTGCCTGCCGGTCCTCGCCCGCGGCGGCGAGATCGTGATCATGCCCAAGCCGGACGTCGGCCGGTTCCTTGACCTGATCGAGCGGCATCGCGTCACGCACACTTTCCTGCCGCCGACGCTGATCTACCTGGTGCTCGGCCACGAAGCGCTGGACCGCACGGATCTGTCCTCCCTGCAGTGCTTCTGGTACGGCGCGGCGCCGATGTCGGTCACCCGGCTGGCCGAGGCGCTTGAGCGGATCGGCCCGATGGCGCAGCTGTTCGGGCAGTCCGAGGCACCGATGATGATCTCGACGATGTCGCCCGCCGAGCACCGCCACCCGGACGGCACCGTCCACACCGGACGGTTGTCCTCGGCGGGACGGCCCTCGCCGCTGGTCACGGTGGCGATTCTGGACGAGCGGGGTCAGCCGGTACCCGGCGGCGAACGTGGCGAGATCGGGGTGCGCGGCTCGCTGGTGATGGCCGGCTACTACCGCGATCCCGCGGCCACCGCCGAGGCTTCCGCGCACGGCTGGCACCACACCGGCGACATCGGTTTTCTCGACGGCGAAGGCTATCTGCACATCGTGGACCGCGCCAAGGACATGGTGATCACCGGCGGGTTCAACGTCTACTCCGCCGAGGTCGAGCAGGCGCTGCTGGCCCACGAGGCGGTCCGCGACTGCGCGGTGATCGGCCTGCCGGACGAGAAATGGGGCGAGCGCGTTACCGCGGTCGTCGAGCTGCGGCCGGGTGCCGGGCTGGACGCCGCCGAGCTGATCGCGTTCGTCAAGGAGCGCATCGGCAGCGTCAAGGCACCCAAGCAGATCGAGGTCTGGGCCGAGCTGCCCCGTTCCACGATCGGCAAGGTGCTCAAGGCCGACATCCGCCGGACGTTCTCCGGCACCTGAAAGACAACCCGCGACAAGGAGGCAGCCCCACCATGAAACTCGCGCTCTATCTGCCCAACTTCCGGGACAAGGTGACCGTGGCCGAGCTGGAGCAGCTCACCGCGCAAGCCGAGGACCTGGACTTCGATTCGGTCTGGACGCTCGACCGGATCATCGTGCCGGAGGCCTCCGACCGCGGCGAGCTGCAGTACGCCTTCGGCATGATTCCCGGCTTCCCCAAAGGACTTCCGGTCAGCTCGCGCGGGGAGTTCCTGCAGGGCATGCCCCTCATCCCGTGGCTGGCCGCGAAGACCTCGAAGGTCCGCATCGGGATGAGCGTGATCGACACGCCCTACCGTTCGCCCGGCGTGCTCGCCGCCGAGCTGGCCACCATCGATCACCTCGCGGGCGGGCGGCTCAACGTGGCCGTCGGGGCGGGCTGGATGCCCGAGGAGTTCGCGGCGGCCAGTGCTTCGCACATCTTTCCCAAGCGCAACAAGCACGTCCGCGAGACCCTGGAGATCCTGCAGGGCATCTGGACCAACGAGGTGTTCGAGTACCACGGCGAGTTCGCCGACTTCGGGCCCAGCGGGTTCGGTGCCAAGCCGGTGCAGCGGCCGCATCCGCCGATCTTCTTCAGCGGCCTCAAGGATCCGAAGCGCGCGGCCACCCGGATCGCGAAGTACGGCCTGTCCGGCTGGATCGGCATCCAGGACTCGCCCGAGGACATCCGGACCTGGCGCACCGAGATCCAGCGCGAGCTGGCCGAGCTGGACACCCCACGCTCGGTGGACGAGCTGGAGATCTCCAGCATGATCTGGTTCGTGATCACCGAGGAGGACGCCGACCAGAGCCCGCTGGGCAAGGGCAGCAACCTGCTGGTGGGCTCGGCCGGGCAGCTCACCGACCAGCTCAAACGCTACCGCGAGGCGGGGCTGACCATGCCGTTCCTCTGGCCGCCGTTCCAGGACGTGCCGGTGTCGAAGACGCTGGACGACATGAAGCGCCTCAAAGAAGAGATCCTGCCCAAGGTCGACGAGACCTGACCGAGCGAGAGGAATGCGACATGCCCGAACTTGACGGAAAACGGGTCTTCGTCACCGGATCCGGCGCCGGGATCGGCAAGGCGATCGCCGCGCTGTGCACCGAGCGCGGCGCGCGGGTCGTGGTGAGCGACAGGAACGCCGAAGCGGCCAAGCAGACGGCCGGGGAGATCGGCGCGGCCGGCGTCGCGAACTGCGACGTGACCGACGAGGCACAGGTCCAGTCCGCGGTGGCACAGGCGGCCGAACTGCTGGGCGGTCTCGATGTCCTGGTCAACAACGCCGGGATCGAGGTCTCGTCGCCGCTGCTGCAGCAGTCCACGGAGAGCTTCGACAAGATCTTCACGGTCAACGTGCGCGGCACCTTCGTGGCGATGAAGGCCGCGACCCCGTATCTGATGGAGTCCCAGGGAAACATCGTCAACATGTCCTCGGTCGCCGGGCTGGGCGGCAGCCCGCTGCTGGGGTCCTACTGCGCCACGAAGGCCGCGGTCGTCCAGCTGACCCGGGTCGCCGCGGTGGAGATGCGCCCGGCGGGCATCCGGGTCAACGCGGTCTGTCCCGGTTTCGCCGACACCGCGATGGTCGAGCGCCTGGTCCCCGATTTCGAGGCGGTGACCCAGGCCCCGTTCGGCGATCTCGTCGCGGCGAAGCAGGGCCGGCTGGGCACCCCGCGGGACATCGCCGAGGTGGTGGTCTTCCTGGCCTCCGACCGCGCTTCCTGGGTCACCGGCAGCCACTACGTCCTCGACGGCGGGCTGAGCGCTTCGCTCGTTTGACCGCCTATACACCCGAAACTCCTGGATGGGGACGGCCATCAGGCGTAGTCCACCCGGACGGAGCATTAAAAAAACGTCAAGAACCCACGATGCCCTTGGCGTCATACCCGGGCGGCGGGTGGTGATCGTCGGTATCGTCCGGCCCGAGGTGGGGTGCTGGCCCCGCCCGGGATCCGGGAGGACCGGGAGTGGCCGAAGTGCGTCAGGAAAGCGTGTCCGGTGGGCACGTGCGGGACGGCCGGAAGAAGGCGGTCCGGCTCGCGGTGATCATCGGCGCGCTCGGCGTCGTGTTCGGCGATATCGGGACCAGCCCGATCTACACGCTGCAGACCGTGTTCAACCCGTCCGACCCGCATCCGGTGCCGGTGAGCCCGGACAACGTGCTCGGCGTGGTTTCGCTGATCTTCTGGTCGGTGATGATCATCGTGACGGTCACCTACGTCCTGCTGGCCATGCGCGCCGACAACGACGGCGAGGGCGGCATCATGGCGCTGATCACGCTGCTGCGCCGGTTGCGCGGCCGGGGCGGGGCCAAGGCCGCGGCCTTCCTCGCCGGGCTGGGGATCTTCGGTGCCTCGCTGTTCTTCGGCGACAGCATGATCACCCCGGCGATCTCGGTGCTGTCCGCGATCGAGGGCCTCAAGGTGGTCTCCAGCGATCTGGACGATCTGATCGTGCCGATCACCGCGATGATCATCGTCGTGCTGTTCCTGGTGCAGCGCCGGGGGACCGCGGCGGTCGGCCGGGTCTTCGGCCCGGTGATGATCGCCTGGTTCACGGTGATCGGCTTGTGCGGCATCGGCGGAATCTCCCACGATCCGGGCATCCTCAAGGCACTGTCGCCGACTTACGCGCTGAGCTTCATCGCCGGAAACACCGACATCGCCTTCTTCGCGCTCGCCGCGATCGTCCTGTCGGTCACCGGCGCCGAGGCGCTGTACGCCGACATGGGGCATTTCGGCCGCCGGGCCATCACCCGCGGCTGGCTGTTCCTGGTCCTGCCCGCGTGCACGCTCAGCTACCTCGGCCAGGGCGCGCTGATCCTCGAAGACAATGCGAACATCAGCAGCCC
This sequence comes from Amycolatopsis sulphurea, assembly GCF_002564045.1. NCBI lineage: Bacteria > Bacillati > Actinomycetota > Actinomycetes > Pseudonocardiales > Pseudonocardiaceae > Amycolatopsis > Amycolatopsis sulphurea. Next base: position 4,555,527 of record NZ_PDJK01000002.1, read on the forward strand.
GTTCTTCCTGCTCGTACCGTCCTGGGCCCGGTTGCCGCTGGTGCTGCTCGCGACCGCCGCCACGGTGATCGCGTCGCAGGCCGTCATCACCGGCGCGTACTCGGTGGCGGCTCAGGCCGCGCGGCTGGGGTACCTGCCGCGGTTGCGGGTCGTGCACACCAACGAGTCCGAGGCGGGCCAGATCTACGTGCCGTGGATCAACTGGCTGCTCATGGTCTCGGTGTTGACGCTGGTGTTCGCGTTCCGCAGTTCGGCCGCGCTGGCGTTCGCCTTCGGCATGGCGGTGACCGGCACGATCACCATCACCACGGCGTTGTTCTTCTTCGTCGCCGCTCGCCGGTGGCAGGTCCCGCGCTGGCTGCTGATCTCGGGTGCCGCGGTGCTGCTGCTGGTGGATCTGGTGTTCGTGGCGGCGAACCTGACCAAGCTGGTGCACGGGGCGTGGCTGCCGCTGCTGATCGGGCTCACCGCGTTCACCGTGATGAAGACCTGGGAGCGCGGCCGTGCCGTGGTGACCGCGCAGCGGGACCGGGAGGAGGGTCCGTTGCAGGCGTTCGTCGACGACCTCCGCTCCGGCAAGCTGGAGACGGTCCCGGTGCCCGGCACCGCGATCTTCCTCAACCGCGGCGTCGAGACGGCGCCGCTGGCCTTCCGCGCCAACGCCGAGCACAATCACGTCCGCCACGAGCACATCGTGGTGATGTCCGTTGTGACCGTGCAGGTGCCGCGGGTCCCGGACGCGGAGCGGTTCGTGGTCGACGGCCTCGGCCACGTGGACGACCGGATCACCCACGTCAGCGCGAACTTCGGGTACATGGAGAGCACCGACGTGCCGCGCGCGCTCGCCTTGCTGAAGCCCGCGGACACCGAGGGGCCGCTGGATCTGGAGGGGGCGTCCTACTTCCTGTCGAAGATCGAGCTGCGCCGCGGACCCGAGCCCACCATGGCCGGCTGGCGGAAGCGGTTGTTCATCGCGACCTCCTACATCACCGCCGACGCCGCCGAGCACTTCGCCCTGCCCCGGGACCGGACCGTGGTGATGGGTTCGCACATCGAGGTGTGACGCTCACCCGGACGTCCACTGTGGATGGCTGGGCTCAGTCACTCCGGTACCGCTGGAGTTCGGCCGTGAGCGCACGGCCGAGGCTGCGCAGGAAATCTCCGCGACAGCCCGGATCGCGGAGTTCCTGCCAGACCGCGAGGAAGATCTCGATGACGATGCGGTCGGTGTCCTCGGCTTCGGGGACCATCCGCTGCACCAGGTGGTGGACTGCGGAGGAATAGCGGCCCACCAGGACGCCGAAGGCCGCGCGGTCGCCCCGCGCCGCGCGGCCGGCGATCAGCTCGTCGTGGATCTGGACCTGGTCCGGGGGCGTACTCCGGAGTGGTTCGTGCGGTATCAGCTGCTTGCACTCGATGCGCATGGGGAATCCGGGCCTAGGTACCGGAGCTGAGCCGGGTGCCGTTGCGCGCGGGCTCGGCGAAACCGGGCGGCTCGCTCTGCGCAGGTTCGACGACCGCCGGGCGGGTGGCCGGCCGCGATCGCGGCCGGCTGCGCGCGAGCGTGTCCTCGGCGTCGAGGCCGGGCAGGTGGATCCAGGCTTCGCCGGTGAAATCCGGGGTGACCACTTCGATCCGCGTGCAGCGCGCGGGCGGTACCAGCGCGACGTTGAACGGTTCGATCACTGCCTGCCACAGGCTTTTCGAGATCACCAGCCCGGCCCCGAACCGCTCGCCGTCCGGGTCGATCTCGCACCAGTGCCGCACCACCTCGCCGAAGGGCGCCGCGTTCAGCAGGCGGGTCAGGGTGATGTAGGTGCGGTGGTAACGGTGGTGCTCGGCCATCGGCCCCAGATGCGCCGCGACGCGGGCGCGCATCGGGACGCGGTGGTACCGGTTGCGCGAACGCAGCAGGTGATCCAGGTAGAACACGGTCTCGGCGACCTGCCCGGCCTGGTGGTCGGGGTAGGCGAGCATCGAGCCGTCGCCGGTCTCCCGCACGTGGGCCGCCGCGTCCCAGGACAGGCCCACTGTGTCGAGCGCCTGGGACAGCAGGGATTCCATCTCGGTCTTCATCGGGTCCAGCAGGTCGTCACTGGCCTGCGAGGACCCGATGATGTCGACGGCGAGCACCGCCATGGTCCGGGCGTTGTACCGACTGGCCGTGAGCGTGGTCATACCGCTGTCCCCCTGCACTGGATGCACTGATCAGTGACAGACAGGAGTCTCGCGAGCACCGGACCGAGGTTCTGTTCACCCGCGAACAGAACCAGCGGCCGAACGGGCACGGCACAGTGAGATGGATCACATATCGGCCAGGATGAGCAGGCGTTTCAGGTCGAGAACGGCTAATGCGCGACGGCCGGTGCTGATGATGCCCTGCTCGCGCAGCCGGTCCAGCACGGTCGCCAGCGTGGTCCGGCCGAGCGGGATGAACGCGGCCAGTTCCTCCTGGCTGAGCGGGGCGTCCAGGCGCCAGCCGTGCCGGGTCTCGGTGGCGCAGACGTCCACCAGATAGGCCAGCCTGCGGGCGATCCGGGTGACGGCGTCGGGCACGCGGGTGTAGGTGCGTTCCTGCTGGGCGTCGAACAGCCGGCAGGACTGGAGCACGAGCAGTTCCAGCGTGACCGACGGGCGTTCGTGGAGGAAACGCCGGAAACTGCCGGCATCGATCCGGCGCACGGACAGCTCGTCCAGCGCCACCACGTCGGCCATCCGCGGCCGCCCGGAGAGCACCGCCGCCTCGCCGTAGATGTCACCCGGCCCGCCGACGTCGAGAATCACCTGCCGGGCCTGGAGATCGGCCGAGGCCACCTTGACGTGACCGGATTCGAGCACCACCACGTCGGTGCCGGGTTTTCCCACCGCCAGCACCGGTTCCCGCACGCCGAGGCGCTGGGGGCGGCCCAGTGCCAGCAGTGCGGCGCGGTCCCGTTCCGGCAGCCTGCCCAGGAACGACGGTTTCCGCCCGCCGCCCGCCTCGAACTCCAACGGATCCCTCCCGGCCGGTCGATCGTCCCCGAAGCGTAACCGTCCGTGATCACGGTGTCGCGGCGGTCGCCGGGTCGGTGAACACTCGCAGGCGGATCAGTTCTTCCCGGGTCCAGGTGGCCAGCCGGTCCAGGCTTGATTCGGCCCGTCGGCGGATCGGCGTGCAACGGGTCCCGTGGCGGGCCGCGAAGCACAGCGCTTCCCGGACCTCCCGCGCGGTCAACGGCACGATGTGCCTTCCCGGACCCGGCCGCACCATCGGCTTGGCCGCCATCACGGCCGCAGTGGCCTCGTCGAGGGTGAACTGGTGTTCCACGGACACCGCCACGAACTCGTACGGGTGCGGCCGCGGCACGGCCGCCGGGTCGGAGAACAGCCGGATCCGGACAAGCTCGGCCTGTACGTCGTCGGCGAGCCGGTGCCGGCGTGCGCCCGGCCGTTCCCTCGCCCGCCCGCTCACGACGTCCCGCAGCGCCGCGCGGACCCGGCGGACGGACAACTCGCCGATACCCCGGAGCGGGTCACCGTACCCGGCCGCAAGTACTCCGGTGACCGCTTCCTCCAAGGTGAACCGGTGTTCCACCCGCACTGCCACTCGCTCTGCACCATCGACCACCCGTCGCGCGAAGACCACGGATCGAGAGGACCACAACGGGCCGGGAGGTTCCGTTCACCGCTGAACGCACACCGTGCCCCTGCGTCGAGCGTTTCGCCATCGAATGGTCGCGCCGGCCGAAAATGTTCCTCTCTCGTGTCCGTCGCCGCGTAACCGGCAAAGCCGTCACCATGCCGTGCTGGTGGCCCAGCCGTCTGCGGCGCGACGGCCTCACTGCCACCAAACGGCTCGCTCGACGCCTGCAAGCCGTGCTCAGCCGAGACGAATCTGCCGCCCACGCTGCTCCACAGGTCGCCCACCCGGCTCGATTCGATGACCGGCGACTTCACCGGCCGAATCCTCTGTGCTGCCTTGCACAACGCTGTCTTCGCCATAAGCACTGCTTCGGCCGGCTGCCGTATCACCTGGCCATCCGCAGAGTGTCGGCAAAGTCGGTGTGAGGGGCCCTGCGCAGACCGCGAAGGCCCGTGAAGGTCTGTGAAGGGCCCCTTCACAGACTCGAAAACGGTCCGGAACACACCACGAGGTGGTCGCGCGAACACCTTCGCATCGCCCGCTGCCGAGCGAAATCGATGAAGAGGGCAGGTACCGCCGATAATGACGCGGCAGCCACGGCACTCTGCTGATCACGGGTCCTCGACCGACTTTGCCGGGACCCTGTGGCCATCCGGTCCGAGGATGCCGACCGCACGAGCGCCGAAGCGCACGAATCCGAGCCGACGTTCCTGGCCTGTCCTGTACCAACGTCTTCGTCCGCGAAGTACTACGTGTGCATCCTCCGGACTGATTGCTCGGCGGCAACACCACCACGGTCTCCCATCCCAGGAAATACCACCGCATTCTTCAGCCCATACCTCGTACGCTCGGACACCCGCTGGTGGTGCCGCCCAAACGATTCGACCCCGGCCGCGCTGGCTGACCTCACGCCTGCCGCACGCCCCGCCTGTCTTCCGTCCGGGGCGGGCTTTTGTGGCTGCCCAAGTGTCGTTATAAGACAGGGCGCGCATCTGGGGCGGGGGCGTTCTCAAAGCCGCCGGGACGCTTCATGTGTGTCGGATTTCTCGACGATGATGGCGGGCAGATATGGCTCGCGTCGGCGCAGAAGAGAGCTATCGAGGCTATTTCACGCGCCGTCGGCTGATCGAGTTCATCGAGGGCTCGATTTCACGGCATTGAGAATCCGGGCAGCGGTCCGGCAGGTCGACGGAATAGTTTTGATATTCCTTGAGAGGGGTGATGCCCGGTCAGTCGATCCGCGAGAGCTGGGCCTTCAGTGTTGCGTAGAGATCATAGAATTCGCGTGCCTGGCGCCGGGTGAACCTGATGCTCATAGGTTCCGACTCTCTGATGTGGACCTCGAATTCACCCTTGAACCATGCGTGTGGTGCGCGTGTGCATACCTGGACGATATCCCGCAGGGGAATGATGATCTCTTTTCGAGGCGCGGATATTCGCTGGATCGTGATACTGCCGCCATTGAGGACTATAGTGCAGCGGTGCCCTGCGGCATCGGTTCGATCTGTCATTGCCTCCGCTCCCACGTGTCAGGGGTCAGGGGTCGGCATTGAGAGGTGCGGCTAGCACCGATTCATGTCCGATTGATGCGCCATGTGGGTATTTAAGATGGTTTCGCCCGGAGGATTCCCTTGATCACCTGGTGTGCCGTGCTCGGTGTGCTCTGCGCACCGGCCCGGCGCCTCGGCCGGTCGCTGAACGCCGAGCGCGGGGCAGGCCGCCGTCGCGGTCGCGCGTTGACCCTGCTCACCCGTCTCGAACGCGGCCGCCTGAACCGAAAGCCGGCGAGATCACTTTGGTCAGTCCTCGGCGCCAGGGGGAACATAGGGAACGTTCTCCAGGGAAATTTTCAAGGAAGGTACGGTCCTCAGGTCTATCGGCACACCATCAGCGTTGGTAACCCGGATGTTGCCGATAACGTCGATGTTGATTCCCTTGTTGTCCGGAGTGGCGTCGTATACCGAGGGGGTCGGCGTGTCTGCGATAGCGAGGGCGGGACTGGAAAAGAGTCCGGCGACCGTGAATGCCGCCGCCGTGGCAAACCAGCGAGTGTGGCTCATGTCTACTTCTCCGATCGTCGACTTCTCCGATCTGATTTTGTCAAAGAAATGTATCACGCGGGTGGGGCAGCCAAGTTCACTCGTTTGGGTAATTATCGACGGTAGGTGATTATTCGCGTTCGGGCGGGATGGACTGCGCCGGATTTCGTCGGCACACTGTCCTGGGATGTACATCGAGTGGAATCGGCTGGAGCACGGTCGCGTCGCGGCAGAAACGTGAGCGAAACAATGAATTGTTCGTGTTGTGGATGGTGTCTCGGAACCCGCCGCCCAGGGCGGGCGGATACGTTCGGTAACGAGTTATTACGGGATGTGACGACATAGCGGGCTCGCTTCCCCATCGGACAAGGAGTAACGCATCAGAAAGGGAGAAAGAACAGGTGGCTCCTGGTGACGAGGACGACGGCATCGACGGGTTGCGTGAGCGGTGAAGGACGGTGCGCGTGGTAGCGGGGCGGAGGGACGATACGCACCGGTGTTCCCGTACTGGATCTGCAGGATCGGGGCGACACTCTGGAACTCACCCTGCCGGGGAGACTCTGGCCGCGACTCATGTGGTCCCGACCATTCCGATTCCGTTATTACGCGCGCTCGCCGGCGAATGGCTCACCGAGAGGATGCCTGCCCCCGGCCTGGCCTACCAGGGCGTAGTCACCGTGCTCTGCTTCCTGTGCCGTCAGCCCTCACCGGGTCGTCCGGCTACGGGTGGCCGCACCTTGCCTACCTGTCGCGGTACACAGGCAGCGATTCGGCGCTGTATACCGGGGACGGCCAGGCCATCGCCGAGCTGTCGCGATTCTGCTTGCCCGCCGCGGCGAGAGCCGGCGTTCGATGCTCCGACCGGTCGGGCCAGGTGTCCGGCCGCCGGGGGGAATCGCCGGCGCGGCCGGAGTCAGGATTTCCACAGCAAGCCTCGCATTCGCCGGCACAGACGACCATCCGACGCGATGACAACGCCAATGTTCCTTGCTGAAGCAATAGGCCGTTGGTGTTGTCCGACGCCAGGTTCTTTACTGCGCCGAGTCACCAGGCCCTCGACAGGGGATGTCCATTGGGGTGAAGTTGCCTGTGCACGGTCACCTGAAACGGCGAAATGGGATCCGAGCTCTTGGATAAGGCGCCGGCCGCCCCGAAACTCGATGATATTCGCCTCCGGCAGTGCGGAGACGGCACCGGCCTTGAGGCGGTGAGGCAGCGTGAGACAGGGTCGAACCCGCACCGTGGCCTGAGTATCGCATGGACCGCGCGCGAGTTGACGGCGTTCATATTTGCGGTTCCGAGAGGAATCGGACATTGATCGCACTACGGGATTGTGCGGAACTCCCGCCGATCAAGGATATTTCAGCGGACAGAGCGGAGGGTGAATCGCGCTGCTCGTAACCAAACTCGGGTGATCACTACATGCGCCGAAGCGCGGGCGTGCGAACCGGTGCTCGGATTCAGTGTGATCATCACACCAAAGTCGGCGCCCACCGTGGGGCGAATCACCGTGGCGTGGTCAAGGATGTGATCGTATTCCTCCGAACATCCCTCTCAACGATGTCTACCGGCGGCTCCTGACGGTTGCGCTCGACGGCGCGCTGCGCCACCTCGCCGACCTGCCTGATCAACCCGTCACCGTGCCCACCTCCGACACCATGCTCAGGCAGCTTCTTGGCGGGCCGGCTCCGTCAGCTCCCACGGAGCCGGAAGCTGTGTTGGACACGCTCCTGCGCGCGGCCGAACTCGGGCTCGGCCCGACCGGCAGCAGCCGCTACTTCGGCTATGTGGTCGGTGGTGTGTTTCCCGTCGCTCTGGCCGCCGACTGGCTTACCAGCGCATGGGATCAGGTCACTGCGACGTACGACACGTCGCCACTCGCCGCGGTCCTGGAGGACATCTGTCGTGGGTGGCTCGTCGAGATGTTCGGCCTCCCGGTGGGCACGTCCGCTTCCTTCACGTCGAGCTGCACACTGGCGAACCTGATCTGTTTGGCGACCGCCCGCGCCGCGCTGCTCGACCGGGTGGGCTGGGACCTCGTGACCCGAGGGCTCAACGGCGCTCCACCGATCACCGTCCTGGTGAACGAGCACGTACACGCCTCGGTGCTGCGGTCACTGCGGCTGCTCGGACTGGGCGGAGATATCCGCCCGTTGGTCACCGACGGCCAAGGGCGCGTGAAACTCGGCCCGCTGGAGAAGGAGATCTCGCGAACCAACGGTGGGCCGGTCATCGCGTGCGGCCAGGTCGGCGAACTCCACACCGGTGCCGTGGACCCGCTGCGGCCGCTGTGCGAGCAGATCCATGCCATCGGGGGGTGGGCTCACTTCGACGCGGCGTTCGGTTTGTGGGCCGCCACGACCGAGCTGCGGCACGGCTTGCTCGACGGCCTTGACCTGGCGGACTCGTGGTCCACTGACGCCCACAAATGGCTTAACGTCCCGTACGAGAGCGGTATGGCACTGGTGGCCGACGCCGAGGCGCATCGCCGTGCGATGGCCATCCACCCTGACTACCTGAACCAGGACGCCGGCCGGGTTCGTCATCCGATTCAGTGGGGCGTCGCCTTCTCCCAGCGTGCACGTGTCATTCCACTGTGGGCAACGCTGACCCAGCTCGGTAAGACCGGCATCGCCGAACTCGTCGGCCGGCACTGCGCGCTCGCCCGTCGTCTCGCGGCGTGTCTTCGGCGAGAGCCGGGAGTCGTGATCCTCAACGACGTCACCCTGAATCAGGTGCTCGTCCGTTTCGAACATCCCGGCGGCGATGGCGACCGGCACACGATGGCTGTGACGCAGGCGTTTCAGCGCGCCGGTGTCGCGTGGGCCTCCGGCAGCGGGTGGGGCGGCCGTGCCGTGCTCAGGTTCTCCTTTGTCAACTGGACGACAACCGGCGAGGACGTTGATCGGGCCGCGGCCTCGCTTCTCGAATGCCACCGGGCCCTGCGTTCCGCCCCCCTGCCCGGAGTCTACCGAGGTGGCGGTCACCGGTGAAACCAGAAGGTGGTCTCCGTGACCATCAGAAAGAAAGGATGCCGGAACCATGCTCGGTGATGCTCCGTCCGGTGAGATTCGCGTTGCTACCCGCGCCGACGAGGACCACGTCGTTGACGCGCTGACCTTCGGGTTCGCCGAGGATCCCATCCTCGCGGGCACGATGTTCCCTGATGACGAGCTGTACCCGACCTTCGCTCGCCGCTACTTCGGCGTGTGGACCGATCTGGCACTCGACCTGGGAACCATCTGGACGACTGGTGACACGGTGGGGGCACTTCTGACCTTTCCGTCGGAGTCCCTGCCCGCCCTCGACAACGAGTCGGACCTGCACGCCCGACTCATCGAGGCGTGTGGGCCCTACGCTGAGCGTGTCCTGTCCGTCCACAACGTACTCGACCTCCAGCACCCCGAACAGCCACCGCACCACTACGCGTTGTTCATGGGCGTCGCCCCCGGCCGTCGAAGCCGGGGACTGGGAACGCGGCTGGCCCACGAACTGTTCGCACTCGCGGACAGCGAAGGACGAGCTGTCTACGGTGAGGCCAGTTGCGAGCGCAACAGCCGACTCTATATCCGCATGGGGTTGCGACCGACTGGCGAGCGCATCACCGTTTTCGCCCACGACATCCTCCCGCTCTGGCGCCCATCGACACGGAGGTGATCCCGAATCACGGAAATCGATCGGACGAGAGCGAAGAGAAAGAGAGGCGGAGTCGTGCCGGGCGCAACCCTTGGTCGCGATCACCTCGCCCGTGACCTCGTCGACCTCCCGCCGTGGCAGCTCGGCGTGACGTTCATGAAACCTTGTGCCCGCAAGCTGTTCGCGGTGGCCGCGGTCCGCTTCGCGCACTCGGTGAAGTCGTTGGTGGGGCCGGTGAACACCTTCTCCCAGCTGCCTCGGGTAGGAGACTTCCTTTGCTCATGGCGTTTATGCCTCTTTCGCGTCTCGGTAAGCGGGGAGCGGGCGGCGGCCGGGTAGCGCCCCCGCTGTGGATCCTGCCTGCGAGGAGCGCCTCGCGGTACTGTTCAGCGGTCGTCGCTCCGGCCAATTGCCCCGTCGAAGCCGCGGCCCCTCGCCCACGCACTTGCGTTGAGCGTCGATATTGCCTGCATTGAAAATGCGGCGGGAAGCCAACGATCATCGGCGAAGATGAGACTGACGATGCGATCGTTTCAGGCGATCAGGAGTGCCGCTGTCGTAGGTGGGTGAGCCGATCGTGGTGCTGCCGCCGAGGGTCGGCACAAGCGGATGCGGGCGAAGCTGGCAGTGGTGAACGACCAACTCAAGCGACGCCGGCATCTGTCCATCCCCGAGCAAGGGCAATGGCTGGGAAGTTGTGGTGCGCGGGCACCTCGCCTACTACGCCGTGCCCGGCAATACCGACGCGGTAGCGGCATTCCGCACCCAGGCGACGCGGCATCGGTATAAGGCGCTGCGGTGCCGCAGCCAGCGCACGCGGATCAACTGGGGACGGATGAACCGTATCGCGAACCGGCGGCTACCGCCCGCCCGCGTGATGCATCCCTTCCCAGAGATGCGCTTCGCCGCTAGAACCTGAGACAGGAGCCCAGTGCGGTAGTTCCGCACGCTGGGAACTGCGCGGGGGCGTCCGCAAGGGCGGTCCCTACCGCGACCTCCCCGTGCTGTTGGTCAAGAACTGAAATTGCGGACTTCATGTCAATCGTGAACTGCGACCTTGGTTGTGGTTCGGTCAGGTGATTACTTCCGCTGCGCCGTCGTCTTTGTCCGGTTTTGCCGCCTCGGTGGCCCGTTGATACCTATCGCAGTGCCCGTTCGTACTCCGGAGCCCTGTGGGTGATCTTGTGCGTTTTGCGCCGGTTGATCTAGCGTCCTGATTCGGTGAGTTCGCCGTTTCAGGTGAGCCACGCCGTTCTTGCGGTTCGGTCGTGCGTTTCCTGTTCCATTCTGAGCTGTTCACCTGGTGTTTCTTTGGGGGGATCGTGCCTGCCTTGCGGCGTGCGTTCGTGCTGGGCTTGTCGGCGCTTCTGGTGTTGTCCGGTGTGCAGGTTCCGGCAGCGGGTGCGGCCGGGCCGGCCGCCGCTGCCGTTCCGTCGAATCCGGTCGACTATTCCTACGACGCCGCGGGACAGCTCAAGGGCGTGACCCAAGCGGGCGGGTCGACGGGCCGGTACAACTATGACGCCTCCGGCAACCTTGCCTCGATCGATCGGTACGCCTCGTCGTCGGTGTCGATCACCAGTGTGGTGCCCGCTCATGCGCCCGCGGGCGCGGCGGTCACGGTGTCCGGCACCGGATTCGCCACCACGGCCGGCGGGAACACCGTCTCCTTCAACGGAAAAGCTGCGACGGTCACGTCTGCGAGCGCCACGTCGTTGACTGTGACGGTGCCGGCCGGTGCGACGAACGGCGCGGTGACGGTCGCGACGCCGGCCGGGTCGGCGGGCAGCCAGCAGGCGTTCACGGTGGATGCCCCGGCGGGAGTTCCGGTGGTGACCGGCTTCAGCCCCGCAGTGGTGGCGGGCGGCGCGACGCTGACGATTTCCGGTTCCGGTTTCGACACCGTCGCCGCGAATGATGTGGTGTCCGTCGGTTCGGTGCGGGCGAAGGTGAAAACGGCCACGGCGTCGTCGCTGGCAGTCGAGTTGCCTGATTACGCGGCGCCGGGACCGGTGACGGTGGAAACGCCCGGCGGGACGGGCACGAGCACGGACGACCTGGTCGTGGCGCCGCACGGGTTCGCTGCGTCCGCGGTCGCGACGACGCCGAAGCTGAATGTCGACGGCGCGGCGACGGTCGTCACGATTGCGAACGCGGGCAAGATCGCGTTGCTGCGTTTTGCGGGGAAGAAGGACCAGCGGCTCACCCTGGGGTTGACGGGGTCGACCTTTCCCACGGATTTCGGCGTCGGTGCGTTCACTCCGTACGGGGCCAAGTTCGCGCGTGCGCAATATGATCAGTTCTGGACGGCTTCGAAGCTGAACGGGGGATACGAGCTTCCGCCGTTGCCCAGCACGGGCATCTATCAGATCGCGTTGACGCCCCCTGCCGCCGGCGCGGGTTCGGTGACGGCCACGCTTTCGAGCCGGATCGCCGGTTCGCTGAGCATGACCGGTGCGGGCACGAAGGTGAACCTGGCCAAGCCGGGCCAGCAGGCGGAACTGTCGTTCCCCGCGGTGGCGGGCCAGCATCTGGACCTGGGTTTCAGCGGTTCCACGTTCGCGCCGGGCTCGGCGGTGACGGCGGCGATCCGCGAGCCGTACGGGGTCGCGCTGCAGTGGTCGCCAGGCACCACGCGTGGTCAGATCCGGTTGGACGGGAACGGGAATCTCGATTTCACGGCGGCGGAGACCGGTACGTATTCAGTGTTGTTCGGTGCCGCGGATCAAAGCACCGGGTCGATCACCGTCACGGCTTCGGTCGCCGCGGAAGCGGGTCCGCTCGAAGCCGGTGTGGACAAGACGGTACAGATCGATCGTCCGGGCCAGGACGCGCGGCTGACCTATGCCGGTACCGCGGGGACGGCGCTGAGTCTCGATTTGACCGGCTATGGATTCGATTATCTTCCCACTCTCACGGTCACCGCACCGGACGGTTCGGTCGTGTCCTCGGGAATCGTCGCGGATTTCCACGTGGAAGTCCCGGCGCTCCCGGTCACCGGCAATTACACGATCACGCTGGACACGTATTCCGGTACCGGCGCGTTCAAGCTGCGGCTCACCACCATCCAATCGGCGGGAACGCTCAGCGCGACCGATGCCGCCACGACGGTCACGCTGGCTCAGCCGGGACATACCGCGGTGTCGTCCTTCTCGGCGACCTCGGGTCAGCCGGTGTCCTTGGCGTTCTCCGGCTGGACCTTCCCCGCGTCGTCGTCGTTGTGGGCGCAAGTGATCGGCCCGGACGGCAAAGTCGCGGCCCGCATCTCCGAGACCAGTTCACTGAGTTCGTTCTTCTTCACCCCGGCCGCCACCGGCACTTTCCGGCTGGAGTTCTCCCTGAACGACCCCACGAGCACCGGCGCGGTCACGGTGACGCTGTCGAACGAGAAGTCCGGCGGCGCACTCGCGGTGGGGGACACCAAGCAGGCCGTCGCCGGACGGGCGGGCCAGGGCACGAGGTTCACCATCGCGGGTACCGCCGGGCAGCACCTGAGCCTGGGTTTCGCCGCCATGGCGTTCGCCCACACCTTCCGTGTCCAGGTGATCGGTCCGGACGGCTCGGTCCTGCGTGACGGGAACCTGACCGAGTCCCAGGTCGACCTGGATCCGTTGCCTGCCAACGGGACTTACCAGGTCGTCGTCCACCCGTACGCGGAGACCGGCAGCACCCAGCTGACGCTGGAACAGCGCGTCGACGCAGGCGCCATCGCCGTCGGTGGCGCGGCCAAGATCCTCACGATGGGCAGCCGGGCGCAGCTCGGCGAGACCGCGTTCACCGCGGTCGCCGGTCGTCGGCTCAATCTCGCCCTGACCGGCTCGATGTTCCCGGCCGGGACCGCGCTGCGGGTCCGGGTGCTCGGCCCGACCGGGGCCGCGATTTTCGACGACCGGATCGAACAGGGCGGCGTGGGGGTCATCGTCCCGCCGACCGCGGGGCAGCACCGGATCGTCGTCACTCCCGAAGGGTTCGTCACCGGTTCGGTCACCGCGACCCTGTCCGAGCCGATCGACGCGGGCGCGCTCCAGCTCAACGCGGCCAAGACGCTGTCGTTCCCGCGGGTCGGCCAGGAAAACCGCCTCCGCTATTCCGGGACCGCGGGGCAGCGGCTCTCGCTCAACGTCACCGGCGGCACGCTGCCCTACTATCCGTACTACACAGTGTCCAAACCGGACGGTGCGATTCTCGCTTCCGGTCCGAGCGCGGCGTCGACCCCGCTGCCCGCGCTGCCGGTGACCGGCAGTTACGAGATCCTGCTCAGCCCGTACTCCGCCACCGGCACCGCCACGATCGTGCTCGCCCCGGCCACTGCCGCGGCTCGATCCTCGGCGCAACCCCGCGCTCCGGCACCGCCTGCTGCGACGCCGTCGCCCGGACCTGGCGCGCCGCTTCAGCGGCTCAACGCCGACGTGCTGCCGCACCGCGCACCGGGCGTGCCGTCCGGTTTCCAGCAGCCCGTGCCGGCCGCGGAAGCCGGCGGGCCGAGCTGGACCCCGGACAAGGCGAATCTGTCCGGCAAGGACTGGACCACTCATCGTGCCGCGGTGTCCACCGGACAGCCCGCCGCGCTGAACGCACCGGCCGGCACCACAGCGTTGTCCGGTCGCGTGCAGAGCCTGGACGGCCGCGGCCTGCCCGGCGTCACGGTCTCGATCGACGGCACGCGCGGCACCAGCGATTCCACCGGCAGGTTCCTGCTTTCCGGTGTCGGGGCCGGGCACCGCGTCCTGCGTGTGGACGGCAGCAGCGCGAACGGCCCGAAGGCGTCGTTCGGCCTGTACGACATCGGGGTCGACGTGGCGGAGGGCCGCACCACCGTGCTGTCCCACCCGATCTGGCTGACCGCGCTCGACACGGCGCACACCGTCAAGCTCGAATCGCCGGCCAAGCGGGAAACGGTCGTCACCAACCCCGCGATCCCCGGGCTCGAAGTGCGCCTGCCCGCCGGGGCGGTGGTCCGCGATGTGGCTGGGAAACCGGTGACCGAGCTGGGCATCACCGCGATCCCGATCGACCGTCCGCCGTTCCCGCTGCCGAACTCGCACGTCCCGGTGTACTTCACCGTCCAGCCCGGCAGCGCGTACGTGTTCCCGACCGGCGCCCGCGTGGTGTATCCGAACTACACCAACGCCGTGCCCGGCACGGTGATGGACTTCTGGCACTACGACCCGGCCGGGCGCGGCTGGTTCGTCTACGGCCACGGCAAGGTCACCGCGGACCGCAAGCAGGTCGTGCCCGACGCCGGCACCGAGGTCTACCAGTTCACCGGCGCCATGCTGATCCAGCCCGGCACCGCGCCGCCGCCCCCGGTCGCGTCGAAGCCCGGCGGCATCGTCAGCGCCGCCGACCCGGTCGACCTGGCCACCGGCCTGCTCACCGGCACCCGCACCGACCTCGCCGTCCAGGACACCCTGCCGCTGGCGATCAACCGCACCTACCAGCAGGGCGACACCGCGCCGCGCACCTTCGGCGTGGGCGGCGACTTCGACTACAACATGTACCTCTACTCCGACCGGCAATGGCTGGACGGGCAGCTGATCCTGCCCGACGGAGGGCGGGTGCGGTACCACCGGATCACCCCCGGCGGCACGGGTTCCACCGACTTTGTGGACGCGGTGTTCGCTGCGGACCCGACGCCGACGAAGTTCAGCGGATCCGTGCTTGCCTGGAACGGCAACGGTCTCGACGTCCGGCTCCGCGACGGCACCACCTACGTCTTCGGTGAAGAAGCGCCGCTGCAGGCGATCCGCGACAAGTTCGGCAACACGATCACCATCCACCGCGCGGCCGCGGCGGCCGATCCCGACGGCAAGGTCCGGAACAAGGGCCCGATCACCCAGGTCACCTCGCCGAACGGCAAATGGCTCGACCTGTCCTACAACAACGACCACGAACTCGCCCTGATCGGCGACAACACCGGCCGCAAAGTCTTCTACGGCTACGACTCTTCGGGCCACCTGAACCAATTCGTCGACGCGGACGGCAACAGCACCACCTACGGCTACGACGCGCAGGGCAGGCTGGCCACGAGCAAGGACGCGCGCGGCACCGTCTTCTCCACCAACACCTACGACGCGAACGGACGCGTCACCAAGCAAGCGAACGCCGACGGCACGTTCTTCAAGATCGACTACACCGCCGGCGCCGCAGGCAATGTCACCGAAACCCGGCTGACCGACCCACGCGGCACCGTTCGCCGCCTGACGTTCAACGCCGCCGGTTTCACCACCAGCGACACCGCGGCGTTCGGTACCCCACTGGCCCAGACCACCACGATCGCGCGCGACCCGGCCAGCAACGTCGTCACCAGCACCACCGACCCACTCGGCCGCCGGACCGACTTCGGCCGCGATCCCTACGGCAACCTCACCAGCGTCACCCAGCTCGCCGGCACCGGCAACGCCCGCACCGCGACCTTCACCCGCGACGGCCCGTTCGACCAGATCAGCCGCCGCACCGACTGGCAGAACGCCGCCACCGTCTACGGCTACCTGCCTAACGGCGCCCTGCACACCGTCACCGATCCGACGGCGCGCACCACCACCGTCGACACCCTGGAAAGCGGCCAGGTCAGCAAGGTCACCGACAACCTCGGCCACGCCACGCTGTACGGCTACACCCTCGGCGAGCCCACCAGCGTCACCGACCCACTGGGCCGGACCTCGAAACAGGCGCTCGACGGCCTCGGCCGCGTCACCAGCAGCCGAGACCCCACCGGTGCCGCCACGGTGGTCGGCTATGACCGTCTAGACCGGATCGCCGCTGTTACTGACCCACTGGGCCGCACGACCTCCTACAGCTACGACCCCAACGGCAACCTCCACACCGTCACCGACCCGCGCCAGCACACCACCACTTTCGAGTACGACCCGCTCGACCGGATCAAGTCCCATACCGACCCGCTGGGCCGCCAAACCACCTTCGGCTACGACGCCGGCGGCAACCTGTCCACCACCACGGACCCCCGTGGCAAGACAACGACGGCCGACCACGACGCCCTCAACCGCACCACCAACGTCCGCTACGGCGTCACCCCTTCCGGCGCGGAAAGCCAGACCACCTACGCCTTCGACGCCGCCAACCGCGTCACGTCAGTCACCGACTCGGCCACGACCACGTTCACCCCGAACGACCTCGACCAGCTCACCCAGACCAGCTCACCGCAGGGCCAGATCAGCTACACCTACGACGGCGCCGGCCGCCGCAAGACCATGACCGTGGCCGGCCAGCCACAGACCGCGTACGCCTACGACAACTCCGGCCGCCCCACCAGCGTCACCCAGGGCAGCAACAAGGCCTCCACCACCTACGACGGCGCTGGCCGCCGCGACACCGTGACTCTGCCGAACGGCGTTGTCGAAACCTACGGCTACGACAACGGCGACCAGCTCACTTCCATCGGCTATACCCGCGGCACAGCTATCCTGGGCGACCTCACGTATGCGTACGACAACTCCGGCCGCCCCACACACGTTGGCGGCAGCTACGCCCGCGCCACCATTCCCTCTGCGTACGGCCCAGCCACCTACGACGACGCCAACCAGCTCACCAGCCACACTTACGACAACGCCGGCAATCTCACCTCCGATGGCAGCACTGCGTACACCTGGAATGCCCGGGGCCAGCTCGTCGCTTCGGCCCGTTCCGGCCAGACCACCACCTACGCGTACGACGGCCTTGGTCGGCGTACGTCCAAGACCGCCGGTGGGAGCACGAAGGGCTATCTCTACGACGGTCTTAATACTGCTGCCGAGCTGTCTGGCTCCACCGTCACTGCTACGACCCTTACCGGTGGCCTGGATCAGGTCTTTGCGCGGACTGCTGGGGGTGGCACGCAGTCGCTGCTGACTGATCGTCTCGGCAGCACCGTCGCTGTATCGGATGGCAATGGCGCGGTGACGGGGGAGTATACGTATCAGCCCTTTGGCGGTACTACGCTCACCGGGACCGATGGTGCGAACCCGACTCGGTTCGCCGGCCGCGAGGATGAGGGGGGTGGGCTTTACTACAACCGCGCCCGGTATTACTCGACTGGTGAGCAGCGGTTCCTCAGCCGTGACCCGCTGGGGTTCGGTGGGGGCGATAGCAACCTCTACGCGTACGTTACGAACCGGCCGACTGATCTGGTCGATCCCTTCGGGACGAAGCCCCGGGACGGCCGGATCCCCATCTATCGGGGGACGAAGCTGTACTCGGAAAATTGGATCGCTGGCGATACTGGACTGATCATGAGCGAAGCAGCTAGGCAAGTCTTCTACTCGGGAGAAGGCTCGGTTGGTGACGCTCTGCGGGCTTCGGAATCGGCTCATGCGGCGGCGCTATCCGAATGGGGTGGCGTGGAGAACCTCGCTCACGCGCACGCCGAGTTTGGAACAGAAATGCGGAAGGCTTTCGGGCCCAGATCGATTATATCCTTCACCACCGACCCGGACCTTGCGAAATACTTCGCAGATGGCGGCTCGGTGTACCGCGCCATGATCCATCCGGGCGAAGGGATGTGGCAGACCTTGCCCGGCGCTGGCGAAAGTGAAGTTCTGATCCCGAATATAATCAAGGTGGAGCTGTGGGTGGAGTAAAGATAAGATTTCAAAAGTGGGAAGTCTTCTATTTTCCGGCTGGCCAATTGATCCAGCTTGAGGAGCCGATCGTCAACTTTGTTGAAGCTGAGGATCGCTTGCTTGTGGCGCATCCACGTCTGCGTCGATTTGTTATCAGGGTCGTGCCGAAAGCGCCGCTTGCTTGTTTCTATCTGCATTGGAGCGATGGGAGCGACCTAGCTGTAGCCGACGAACGCATCGTATCTGGTGCGGCCGGTGATTCAGACTTCGCCGGCGCCGTCGTTGGCGAAGCTGTCGGTAGCAGCCATCCGGCGTGCGGGGCACCGTTTAGGGTGGTGGACCTGAATCCGGACCTACAGTTGTTCTCCGACACACGTGCCCGCTGGGGCGCCCATGCATACCAGGAGACATGTCCTTCGTGTGGCAAGAAAATTTACGCAAGTATACTTGAATTCATTTGATTCCGATCTCTAATCGGTAGTCGGGGCAGTTCAGTGAGGCCGTGGAACTATGGAAGCGTTGAAGCTGAGATTTCTTGAGCGGGAAGTTAGGTACTTCCCAGCGGGGGCAGCTTATTCGGCCGGGCGAGCCGATCGGAAACTTCAATGAATCAGATGATCGGCTGCTTGTGAATCATCCCCGGCTGCGTCGTTTCTTGATCAGGATCTTGCCGAACCGGCCACTAGGATGCTTCTACCTTCATTGGAGCGATGGGACGGATCTGGCTGCGCTCGATGGCCGCATCCTTTCGGGTTCTGTGGAAGATTCTGACTTCGCTGGTGCCGTCGTCGGAGAAGCCGTTGGTAGCAGCCATATGGCGTGTGGAGTACAGTTTCGAATAGTCGAGAACAATTCGGTGGTGCCGCTGTTCGCTGACACTCTTTCCCGGTCTCGCGCTCATGCATACAACAAAGTCTGCCCGGCCTGTGGCAAGCAAATATACGCTAGCATACTGGAATTTATTGGGTCTTGATCCCAAGGGGTTCAGTGGGGGGGGCGGAAAGCAGATTATCTTTGCGTGAGGCAGGCCTCAAGAGTGGTCTCGGTGGAGAGGTTTTCTTGAGAGGTGAGATAATGGCACTGGGCGCTGTGGAAAAGCAGCACTCGTCAGCCATTTTGGTAGACGATGTCAGTAACCGGGATTCACGGTGAGCTTTAGTGGAGAACCAACAACTACTATGATCGCCTTCTGTCGTCACGACTCGGCGGCATACTGATGCAGAGAGAATCCATTGCTGGTGAGGTTCTTTTCGTTATTGAGTCGATCACAGGGGTTGTGTACATTGATCTGGCGATCGCGCACGGTGTCGAGGCCTATATTCCGGGAATTCGAGACAAGATCGTCCATTTTCTGCGGTTCTTCGCGGAGTAGGACCAATGGAGAAATTTCGTAAAACTCAGCAATCTTGCAGTTCATTTTAACCCGGAAGGTTTCGGTGATACCTTGGCCGCACCTCTGCGCCGCGAGGACATTGATGGTGATCTTGAAGATCTGGTGGATATACTTGGCGATCTTCGGTATGCGCCGGCCGACTATGCGGTTTTCAGCTATCTGAAGAGAGTTGTTCTACGGGAGTACTCGCCGTACTGCAGTACTAGTAGATCGTCGCCGTTAGGTCTTGGGGTATAGGTGGCGGTGTTTGATGCGGGCGTCGGTGGTGGTGAACTGCCAGTGGACTTGGCGTTGGTCGGTGTTGGTGGCGGTCTGCCATGCGGTGAGTTCGGTGTTGAGGGTGTCGAGGTCGTTGATGCGGCGGTCGAGGCATTGGCGGGCCTGTGCGGAGAGTTCGATTTCGGCGATGTTGAGCCAGGACCTGTGTTTGGGGGTGTGGTGGATCTCCAGGCGTTGGGCCAGCGCGAAGGCCTCGTCGGGTTCGAAGGCCTCGTAGAGTGATCCGATCGAATGGGTGTTGAGGTTGTCCATGACCAGCACCATGGTCTTGGCGTCGGGGTAGTCCACGGTCAGTAGGTGCTTGACCTGCCCGGCCCAGTCGATCTTGGTTCGCTGGGACAGGGCGTGGACGCGGCGCCATCCGCGCAGGGGTTCGACCCACACGAAGATCGAGCAGGTGCCGCATCGGACGTACTCGTTGTCTTCCTTGTGGTCATGTCCGGGCTCGGCGGGGATGGGGTCGCGGACCTGGCCGAGGAGTTGGTAGGGCTTCTCGTCCATGCAGACCACTGGCCTGGCTGGGTCGTAGGGCCGGGCGTAGACCGCGAGGACGTTTTCCATCGCTGCGGCGAAGGCCGCGTTCGCCTTCGGTGGGATGGTCCAGCACTTCTTCAGATGAGGACGCAGTTCCGTTTTTTTTAGGACCCGGCCGATGGTGGAGTGGTCCAGGTCAGGGATGTCCTCGGTGAGCACGGCGTGCTTTTCCAGCAGTCGTAGCGACCACCGGGCATAACCCTCGGGTGGCTGCGAGCACGCCAGGGCGATTAGTACGGCAGCCGCAGTGTGTGACCTTGCGGCGTGTCGTGGTCATGAAAGCGGCCACCGCGTGATCGGCTTCAAGGTGTGTTGGATCTCGAAGAGGACGCGGTGGCCGCGTCGTGGACTGTATCTGATGATCGTCTTGCTTGGTGGCGGGCTGGGTTTGATGACGTGTTCGCGCTGGTGGCCGGGCGTTTCGCTCAGGCGGACTCGCGGCGGCGGGCGCGGATGTATGTGCTGGGGCTGTTGTCTGGGGCTGAGCGGAAGAATTCCTGGACGCTCGCGGAGCAGGCCGGTGACCTGACTCCTGACGGGATGCAGCGTCTGCTGAACTTCTACCGCTGGGACGCCGATGCCACGCGAGACGACATTCGCTCCTACGTGCTGCGGCATCTCGGTGATCCCGGCGGCGTGGTGGTGGCCGACGAGACCGGTTTTCTGAAGAAGGGCACCAAATCTGCCGGGGTGCAGCGGGAGTACTCCGGCACCGCCGGGCGGATCGAGAACTGCCAGCTCGGGGTGTTCCTGACCTACGTATCCCCGCGGGGACGGGCGTTGATCGACCGTGAACTCTACCTTCCCAAGTCCTGGACCGACGATCGGACACGCTGCGAGGAAGCCGGAATCGGTGATGCGGTCGACTTCGCGACCAAACCCGAGCTTGCTCAGCGGATGCTGGAACGGCTGCTCGACGCCGGCGCTGACGTCGAGTGGTTCACCGCCGATGAAGCCTACGGCGACAACCCCGGCCTGCGTTCCTGGTGCGAGCAGGCAGGGCTGAACTACGTCATGGCGATCTCCCGCGGCCATCGTTTCGACACCACAGCAGGGAAAGCGCGAGCCGATGACCTCGCCGCCGCCGCGCCCCGCAAAGGCTGGCAACGACTGTCCGCCGGTGAAGGCAGCAAAGGACACCGGCTCTACGACTGGCTGCTGATCGACCCCGCCACCCCCGGTGGACAGCAGCTACTGGTCCGCCGCTCGATCAGCAAACCCACCGAACTGGCCTACTACATCTGCCACACCACCTACCCGGCCCCGATCGCCGAACTCGTCCGCGTCGCCGGAAGCCGGTGGGCAGTCGAGGAAACGTTCCAGTTCGCCAAGAACGAGACCGGCCTGGACCACTACCAGGTCCGCAAATACCACGCCTGGTACCGGCACATCACCCTGTCCATGCTCGCTGCCGCGTTCCTCACCGCCACCGCCCACGCCGAACGTCTCCGTGACGAAAAAGGGGCAGCGCAGCGCAGGAAGAACACCTAATCCCCTTATCCTGCAATGAACTCAGACGACTCTGGGCCACTCTCACCGACCCCGCCCACCCCGAAGCCCACACCGATCACTGGTCGCTGTGGCGACGACGCCACCAAACCCGCGCCCGCCACAGCCACTACCAGCGACAACGCACCAAACATCCCACACTGCGGCTGCCGTATTAGCCGGGCCTCGACCTCACCGGTGATCACCGAAGCCACCGGCGGATGCTCACGCTGCTTGCGCCCGATCGTGGCCAGCGCGTCGCCGTTGGTCTCGTCGAACCGCTTCGCGATCGCCAACACGGTGTTCACCGAGATCCCGACCCGATCCGCGATCACCGCCCGATCAGCCACCGAGCCTGCGTTCTCATCCAGTTCCAGCAACACCCGAGCCCGCATGATCATCCGTGCTGGGTGAGCACCGGACGTGGTCAGCTTGATCAGGAACTCACGATCAGCAGCCGACAAACCGATCGTGAACACCTTCGGACGAGGCATCGTGAGGACATCCTCTCAGCAGCAGTCGTGAACTGCTGAGAACTCCTACACCAAATACATCCAGACTTAGCAGCGACACACTACTAGTGTTAAAGATCTTTCGGTTTTTGGGTGATCTTGGTCAGAGGGAAGGGCCGGTATGGTCAAGGAAAGCGAAGCACAGCTCATAGCTGCTGCCCACCCGCTCCAGGCCGGTCACGGCGGCGGCCTGGGCCTCATCGATCGTGTCCGGGCACAGGTTGGCCAACTCGATCGCTTTCACGTTGCCCCACATCATTTCCATCGGGTTGAGGTCGTGCGCGTATCCGGGCGGTGGCTCGACCCGCAACCATCGCGGCTGGGTGGCCAGCCACGCCGTCATGGCCGCCGAGCGGTGCGCGGGCAGCCCGTCCCAGATCAACGTGGCCGGTTGCCCGCCCAGATGCTCCCGCAGGTCGGTGAGGAACTCGATCAACGATTCGGTGTTGTAGGCGCCGTGGCGGGTCTGGAACACGAACGTGGCCTGGCTGCGGTCGGGCTGGTAGGCCAGCACGCCGGCCATCGACATCCGCTTCCAGGAAAACCGGTGGGTCAACACCGGAGTCTGGCCGCGTGGCGCCCAGGTCGACCTGACCACCGGCAACAGCGAGAACCCGCTCTCGTCCTGAAAGCAGATCACGGCTCCCCGGCGCCGGGCGCTTTTTTTATGCGCGGCCACTCGGTCCTCGCCCATTTATCGATGGCTTCGTCATCGCGTTCGACCGCGCGGCGAGCAGGGCGCTGGCTGCTCCAGCCCAACCGTTCACGCAGGATGGCCCAGGTCTGGGTGATGGAGTACCGCACCCCGGTGACCTGTTCGATCACCTCGACTACCCGCGCCAACGTCCACATGTCGGTGGAAAACCCGTTGTCCTTCGGTCCTTTCTTCAGTGCGACGGCCACCTCGGCTATCTGCTTGTCGGAGAGCCTGGGCAACCGTCCGGCACGACCGGTGCCAGCCAGCGCTGGGCGCCCACCCCCGGCCCATGCCCGGTACCAGCGGGAGGCCGTTTGTGCCGAGACTCCCAGTTCCGTCACCACGTCGACCTGCCGCTGGCCGCGATCGAACATCGCCGCAGCCCGCATGCGGCGCTCTCGCAATGCCTCGAAGTCACGGCGGGCAGCTACTTTTCTGCTGCGGCGGGGTTTGTGGTCTCGGCTTGCTGAGCGTGAAGGTTCTGACACGTCCGTGATTGTCCTACCAGGCAAGAGAGATCACCCGCAACGACTCACCCTATTACCGAAAGATCTTTAATACTGCTGCCGAGCTGTCTGGCTCCACCGTCACTGCTACGACCCTTACCGGTGGCCTGGATCAGGTCTTTGCGCGGACTGCTGGGGGTGGCACGCAGTCGCTGCTGACTGATCGTCTCGGCAGCACCGTCGCTGTATCGGATGGCAATGGCGCGGTGACGGGGGAGTATACGTATCAGCCCTTTGGCGGTACTACGCTCACCGGGACCGATGGTGCGAACCCGACTCGGTTCGCCGGCCGCGAGGATGAGGGGGGTGGGCTTTACTACAACCGCGCCCGGTATTACTCGACTGGTGAGCAGCGGTTCCTCAGCCGTGACCCGCTGGGGTTCGGTGGGGGCGATAGCAACCTCTACGCGTACGTTACGAACCGGCCGACTGATCTGGTCGATCCCCTCGGGACGAAGCCCCGGGACCAATCGCTCTCCGGCGCAGGGCGATCCAGCATGGGGGGCTGGGATCCCACCGATGGTTTCGACGCAGGGCCGGCCGACAACTACACTGCGGCAGGGCACGGGGTCCGGTACGGAGCTGGCAAAACTGCAGTAGGGAGTGACCGTGCGACCATGAACAACTTTGCCAATGTCCGCAATATCGGAATGCACGACGTCTTCGGTCACGGTACGAGAAATGGGTTCTCGAGATTTGACGGAGAGACGACCAATGCTGGACAGTTTGTCGACGCTATTCGGGCGAACCCTTCCTATCAAAGCGGTCAATCATGTCGTCTAATCGTTTGTCATTCCGGTGTATCGGGCGTTGGACAGCAGGTATCCGACGAGCTCGGTGTCCCGGTGCTCGCGCCGAATGGCCGGGTCGGGATCAGTAAAGTAAGTGAGGCAGGGGTCGAGCCGCAGGTGCAATACAATGCTGGTTGGACGTGGATTTTCCCGAAAGGATGAAATGATGATACTGAAACCGGTTGGCTTTTTTTCCGAGCTAGAGGAGCAAGCTGAATTCGAGACCTTTTCAGGATCGATTTTCGAGGCCGTCCGCGATCGTTTGCAGCCGCATGAAACGAAGATCATCAATTACCTTAAACGGGGCATTGGCCTATTTGATATCATGGAAGGAACCGATGATCCAGTTGCAGACGATGGATCTGGTGTTTCAGGTGGATCGTCACTGTTGACTGATGGAGTGTGGGTATGGCGACTCGATCTCCCGTATCTTGTCGAAAAGCATCACCTGGCGCTGGACGGTGAGTTCATTTCTCATGCGAGAAGTATGAACTATGCCATTCCGGAAATTCCGGACGAGGTTGCCTGTGATTTAGCGATAGAAGCTGCTAGAGAGATATATCACATGTCCTAAGGAATCTGGTTTCGGCTGAATGGCCGGGTCCGGTGCGCTGGTACGCGGCCGTCGAACTTGAGATCGAAGAGGAGCTGGGTTTCTACGAGGAAGCCATGCTACGTGACACAAGCACATGACAGAGTGAGTCGTCGTGATCGTGAGGGCTTGCGTCGCTTACGCGGGTTGTCCCCAGGGGAGTGCTGTGGCGGACCTTGCTCGGTGCGGCCGGGAGTGAGGTTCTGATTCTGAACATGATTAAGAGCGTGATCTTACGTGGTGATCAACGGTTGATATACGACGATCTTGGTCGTGGTTGATCGTTTATCGGTGCGCCTGGTGCCGGGCGAGTTGTGGGAGCTGGTGGAGCCGTTGATTCCGGTGTTCGCGGTGCGTCCGCAGGGCGGGGGGACCGCGCCGCTGGAGCCGCGGCAGGTGTTCACCGCGATCGTGTAGGTGCTGACCAGCGGGTGTGCGTGGCGGGTCTGCCGCCGTCGTTCGGGGTGCCGTTCCATGTCGCGCGAATGCTGAAACGGGTTTCCATCAGGATCGAACGCTTCGTAGTGATACGATGCCAGAATTCCGGCAGGTGTTTGATGAGCTGACGTCCTGGGCTGCGCAGGGTAAAAGTGTAGAGCGGCCGCTCGAGAGTAAGTGGCGCAACTGTGGTTGAGTTCGGTGTCCGGCCGCGGGTCTGACCCAGTAATCTGCCGAGGGTCGCTCGAGAAATGTGGTGATCGAGTTATCACCAAAGCGAGGGGGTCGCCGGGGTAAAGTCATGAGCAACTTCGATGCCATGAGGCTTATTCACGGCACCTGAGATTGCCGTTTCCGGCGTGTCAACATGAACGGCGGCCCGTTTATTGAGAGAATTGGGTTTCCACACTCAGTACTCACAAAAACGGACCGCCTAACATGTATCATACCACTGGACTTACCATCGAGCAGATCACCGACCTGTGCGGGTTGGTCGACATGGATACCACAGCTGAGCAGCGTAGGTGGCCACCGATTCTGGGCCTGTTCAACTCGGCGGTGATCGCGCTGACATACATGCGATGCAATCGGGTTCAGGCCGAACTGGCGGAAGCGTACGAGGTATCTCAACCGACAATCAGTCGTGCGATCACCGGAATGACGCCTCTGATAGAACGTGTTCTCAGGAAGTTCGTGCCGACGGCGGACGAATTGGACGACCAGACGCAGTACATCGTGGACGGAACCCTGCTGCCGTGCTGGTCATGGGCCGATCGCCCGGAGCTGTACTCCGGCAAGCACAAGACGACCGGCATGAACGTACAGATCGCTTGCACCCTTGACGGACGACTCGCGTGGATCTCCGATCCCATCGAAGGACGCCGGCACGACACGTACTGCCTGAAGGAATCCGGGGCGCTTCTGACTCTGAATCCGGACAACTGGATGGGCGACAAAGGATACGTGGGAAATTATATGCTCACCCCGATCAAGAAGCCGAAGCACCGCAAGCTCTTGGACTGGGAGAAGGAATTCAACACCCAGATCAACAAGATTCGCTACGTCATCGAGCAGACCATCGCCAACGTCAAAACCTGGAGGATCCTGCACGCCGACTACCGACGGCCCATTGAGACCTTCGCGGAAACCATCTCAACGGTAATCGCTCTGCACTTCTATGCGGCTGCCTGAATAACCCTCCATGGCTTGGATTGCCGGGGAGCGTACCGTGTGGTGGAAGACCAAAATCTCGCGAAGAACCCTCCTGGGATCCTCGCTCACGGCGACTGCCGCCAGCGGGGCGGCGTGTTCACAGGCCGCGGTCGAGCCGCGCCAACGGCGGGTACGGGGGCAGGGTGGTGTGGTCACTCCTCCTCCCAAAGCGACAGTGCTCTCGGCCTTTGATCTGCAAGTGCCGGACAAGGCGGGTTTGGCAGAGCTGTTCGAGCGTATGAGCCGAGTACCGGCGACGAACGCAGAAGTGACCCTGGCAGTCGGCGCATCGCTGTTCGACGGCCGGTTCGGGCTCAGTAAACAGAAGCCGCGTCGGCTGAGTGAAATGCCGGGGTTTCCCAACGACGTCCTCGATCCTGCGCGGTGCGGCGGCGACTTGCTCGTGCAAGTGTGCGCCACGGACGCACAGACGGCGCGCGAAGCGGCCGAGCACATCAAGATGGCGGCAGGCGTGAGTCCGAAGTGGAGCATCAACGGATTCCGCGACGAGAACTCGAACACCGCCGACGGGCGGCCGTCGACACGTGACCTCTTCGGGTTCCGTGAGGGGGCGGGGAATCCGGATCCCCGAGACACTGAGCTGATGGACCGGCTCGTCTGGGTGCAGCCGGGCGGGGACGAGCCGGCTTGGGCGGTCGGTGGCACGTATCAAGTCGTGCGGCTGATCCGGTTCGCGCCGTCGTTGTGGGATGCGGAGTCGGTGGCGCGGCAGGAAGCGGTGATCGGCCGGCGGAGGAGTGACGGGGCGCCGCTGGGGCAAGCGGGGGAGACCGCGGCGTTCGACTACGCGAATGACCAGAGTGGACAG
Source organism: Amycolatopsis sulphurea (assembly GCF_002564045.1). Taxonomy (NCBI): domain Bacteria; kingdom Bacillati; phylum Actinomycetota; class Actinomycetes; order Pseudonocardiales; family Pseudonocardiaceae; genus Amycolatopsis; species Amycolatopsis sulphurea. Next base: position 4,582,653 of record NZ_PDJK01000002.1, read on the forward strand.
ACGATCGCGCTGGACGCGCACATCCGGCGGGCCAACCCCCGGACGCCGGGCACCGAAGAACATCGCATCCTGCGCCGCGGGTACTCCTACCGTCTGGACGGCGCGGAGCGTGACGAAGGGCTGGTCTTCATTTGCTTTCAGCAAGACCTGGAACGGGGGTTCGCCACCGTGCAGCGGCGCTTGAGCGGGCAGGCGCTCGACAAATACGTCCTGCCGTTCGGCGGTGGCTACTTCTTCGTGCTGCCCGGCGCGTCCGGGCGGGACGGTGACCACCTGGGCAAGGCGCTCCTTGCCGCCGCCGACGCCTGAGGCGGGCAGGATCAGCCGATCAAAAGGCCCGCAGCTCGCGGCAGACGCCCCGCCTCGGTTGCGTGATACACAGGCGCGCGCGGACCGGGCGGAAAATCGTTGACAGCAAGCCTGCGGCGAGTGCCTGGTCACGAGGCGATGTCGTCGTGCGGTTCGGGTTCGGGGTCGAGCAGGCGGGTGCTGGCCGCCTGAACGAACTGCATGATCGCGGTGCGCTGGCGCAGGTTGAGCTGTTCGGCGATGGGTTCGAGCCGGGTGGCGAACTCGTCGAGGATGCCGGTGATCCGCGCGGTGCCGGCGTCGGTGAGTTCGATGCGCAGCATCCGGCGGTCTCGGGGGTGCGGCAAGCGCGTGATCAGGCCGAGGTGACTGAGCTTGTCGAGCAGTTCGGTCATCGACGCGGTGGTGATTTCGAGCAGCGCGGCGAGTTCGGTCGGGCTTTGCGGGCCTGCCAGCCGCAGCGAGGCGAGAGTGGTCAGGGCGCTGGGGCTCAGTCCATGCCGGCGACTGGCGCGGGCCCGGAACCGTTCGCCCGCCAGCACGAGGTTCCGCACCGCCAGGGTGAACTCCGGGTGCTCTTCCATGATCATGAGGTTACCACGTTGCATGGCTACCATGTGATCGGGAAGCCATGCTATAGTCGCACAAGCTTGGGTCGTCATTCGTGGCGGCAGCCGACGTACACGAGGTCGTCCGCCGGCATGACCGCGGTCATGCCCATTCGGCGAGGAGACGGTCGTGTGCGGCAGATCATGGTCGGCGGACTGATCGCCGCCGAGAGCAGGACGCGCGACCCGCGGCCGGAGATCCGCCCGGGTCGAGACCGGTTCGATTCATCGGGTGCGGGACGGGAAGAACGGCCGCCCAGGATGGAAGGGCCATCCCGGGCTTCGGCGATTCCGGGTGGTCCGGCGCATCCTGAGCGGAAGGAACGCCGCCATGACCCAGACTGTCCGCTCCGCCGCCGAGCTGCGGTCCGCGGTGAAGGGGCCGGTGCTGGGCCCCGTCGATCCCGGCTATGACGAGGCCCGCTCGCTGTGGAACGGCGACATCGACCGCCGTCCGGCGTTGATCGCCCGGTGCACGTCGGCGGCCGACGTGGCCGCGGCGGTCAAGTTCGGCCGCGAGCGTGGGCTGGAGATCGCCGTGCGCGGCGGCGGCCACGCCTACAGCGGCACCGCGGCCTGCGACGACGGCTTGATGATCGACCTGAGCCGGTTGAACGCCGTCACGGTCGACCCGCAGGCGCGGACCGCGCAGGTCGGCGGCGGTGCGACGCTGGCGGATCTGGACGCGGCCACCCAGGCGCACGGCCTGGCCGTCACCGGCGGGGTGATCAGCCACACCGGTGTCGGCGGATTGACCCTCGGCGGCGGGATGGGATGGCTGTCCAGCGCGCTGGGACTGTCGCTGGACAACGTCGTCGGCGCCGAGGTCGTGCTCGCCGACGGACGGATCGTGCACGCCGGACCGGAGTCGGAACCCGACTTGTTCTGGGCGTTGCGGGGCGGGGGCGGGAACTTCGGCGTGGTCACCGAGTTCGTGTTCGCGCTGCACCCGATCGGCCGCGAGGTCCAGGTGGGACTGTTCTTCTGGGACCTCGCCCAAGGCCCCGCCGCGCTGCGGTTCTGCCGCGACTACATTCCGTCCCTGCCACGGCGGGCCGGTGTGCTGATCGCGGCGGGGCTGACCGCGCCGCCGCTGCCGTTCGTGCCAGAGCCGTTCCACGGCGTCGCCGGGCACGCCCTCGTAGTCGTCGGACTGGACACCGCCGAGGCGCACGCAGAGCTGATCGATCCGGTCCGCCGGGCAGTCCCGCCGGGATTCGAAGTGGTCTCCCCGATGCCGTACACCGCGTTGCAGCAGCTGCTCGACGACTCTTCCCCATGGGGCATCCTCGGCTACGAGAAAGCCGCCGACCTCGACGAGCTGTCCGACGAAGCGATCGCGGTGCTGGTCGAGGCGGCGGCGACCAAGGCGTCCCCGATGTCGTTCATGCCGATTTTCCGGCTGTCCGGTGCGTTCTGCGACGTCGGCCAGGACGCGACCGCCTTCGGTGGATCCCGAAAACCGCACTACGTCTGCAATCTCAACGCCGTCGCGCCCAGCCCGGATCTGCTCGCGGCCGACCGGGAATGGGTCCGCCGCACCTGGGCCGCGCTGAAGCCGCTCGCCAGCAACGCCGGCAGCTACGTCAACTTCCTTTCCGAACCCGACGCGGACCGGGTGCGCGCTTCCTACGGCCCGGCGACCTACGACCGGCTCGCGGCGATCAAAGCCCGCTACGACCCGGAGAATCTGTTCCACCGCAACGCCAACATCCGACCAGCACGCCAAGGAGGCGCAGCATGACCCGCAAGATCGCCGACTGCCGCGACATGCCCAGTGAGAGCGGCTGCACCCTCGCCATCACCGGCGAGGAAGAGGAAGTGGTAGCCGCTGCCGCCGCGCACGCCGCTACGGTCCATGGTCACACCGACAACGAAGAGCTCCGCGCCGCGATCCGCAACGACCTCCGGGACGCGCCGTCCGAGGCCGCGCCCGGTGGGTTCGTGCAGCTCATCGAGTTCCGCGCGGATGCCCAGGGGATGGAGCGCTTCGACGAGCTCGCCCAGCAGTGGAAACACGACATCGGAAGCGATCGCACCGCAGGCTGGTACCTCGTCGGAGCCGACCGCGACGAACCGGGCCGCTACGTGCAGATTGTGGAATTCCCCAGCTACGAGGACGCTATGTCCAATTCCAAGCACCCGGCCACCGGTCGGATAGCCGCCGGGATGAGCGAACTGGTCGACGGAGAGCCCAGCTACCGCAACCTCGACGTGGTCCGCGCAGAAACCCCCTGAGTCACCGAGAAAGGGCTCTGCCGCAAGCGAAAACGCCGAGCGTTGCCGCCGCACGCACGCGGCGGCCAAGCCCGGTGCGGGCACCCGGCGGCACGGAAATGGGGCTGAACCCGCAGGTTCAGCCCCTTTCGGTCGGGATGACAGGATTTGAACCTGCGACCCTCCGCTCCCAAAGCGGATGCGCTACCAAGCTGCGCCACATCCCGGTCCCCGCGGCGTTCCCCGGGGGGTGTGCCGGTCAGCCTAGCGCGCACGCTAAGCTGGGTCCGCTCCCGGGTCACCGAGGGCGCTGCGGGTGTAGCTCAATGGTAGAGCCCTAGTCTTCCAAACTAGCTACGCGGGTTCGATTCCCGTCACCCGCTCCATTCCGGCCCGGATCGCCGGGCCGGGCGCTCGAAGCGGCGTCCGCCTCCAGGCGGGCCGCGATCACATCCAGCAGCCGGTCGGTGTCGACCGGTTTGGTCAGGTAGTCGTCCGCGCCCGAGGCGAGGGTGCGTTCGCGGTCCTCCTCGGTGGCCTTCGCGGTCACGGCGATCACCGGCAGATCCTCGTGGGCGGCTTCGGCGCGGATGGCGGCGATGGTCGCGTTGCCGTCCAGCTCCGGCATCATCACGTCCATCAGCACCAGCGCGGTGTCCTCGTGCCGCTCCAGCGCGCGGATCCCGGCCACCCCGGTGTCCGCGTAGATGACCTCCAGGCCGGCCTGTTCCAGCACCGCGGCGAGGGCGAAGACGTTGCGCAGATCGTCGTCCACGATCAGCACCTTCTCGCCGTCGAAACGCTTGGGCGCGCTGTCGGGCTCGGAGACGGTGATCGTGCTCGGCAGGACCGGCAGCTTCGGGGTGGGGCGCACCGGCACGGTGGGTGCGATCAGGTTCGCCGCACCGACCGGCAGGAACAGCGTGAACGTGCTGCCACGCCCGGGTGTGCTCTGCACCCGCAGCTCGCCGCCGAGCAGCTCGGTCAGCTCCTGGCTGATCGACAGGCCGAGACCGGTGCCGCCGTACTTGCGGCTGGTCGTGCCGTCGGCCTGGTGGAACGCGTCGAAGATGATCGCCAGTTTTCCTTCCGGAATGCCGATCCCGGTGTCCTCCACGGCGAACGCGATGATGCCCGCGGCCGCCTTCAGCGCCTCCTGCTCGACTTCCTCCGGCTCGGCGGTGCGGATGTGCAGCCGCACGCCGCCCTCGTCGGTGAACTTCGCGGCGTTGGACAGCAGATTGCGCAGCACCTGCTGCAGCCGGTGCTCGTCGGTGTGCACGCTGCCGGGCACCGGCGGGTCGATCCGCACCGCGAACTCCAGGCCTTTGTCCGCGGTCAGCGGGCGGCACAGCGATTCCACGTAGTTCACCAGCTCCTGCAGCGTCACGTCGGACATCTGCAGGTCCAGCCGGCCCGCCTCGACCTTCGCCAGGTCCAGGATGTCGTTGATCAGCTGCTGCAGATCGCTGCCCGCGGCGTAGATCGTCCGGGCGAACTGGATCTGCTTCTCGGTGAGATTGCCCTCCGGGTTCTCCGACAGCAGCTTCGCCAGGATCAGCGCGCTGTTGAGCGGCGTGCGCAGCTCGTGCGACATGTTCGCCATGAACTCGGTCTTGTACTGCGAGGCCACGGTCAGCTGCCCGGCGCGCTCCTCCAGTTCCTGGCGCGCCTGCTCGATCTCGATGTTCTTGACCTCGATGTCGCGGTTCTGCTGCGCCAGCAGCGCGGCCTTCTCCGCCAGCTCGGTGTTCGACCGGCGCAGCTCGCCCTGCTGGGCCTGCAGCTGCTCCGAACGCGCCCGCAGCTCCTGGGCCAGCCGCTGCGATTCGGTCAGCAGCGCCTCGGTGCGCGAGTTCGACAGGATCGTGTTCACGTTCACGCCGATCGTGTGCCGCAGCTGCTCCAGCAGATCCAGGTGCACGGGGGAGAACCCGTTCACCGAAGCCAGTTCCAGCACGCCCAGCACCTCGCCCTGGAACAGCACGGGCAGCACGATCACGTGCACCGGCGGCGCCGAGCCGATCCCGGAGGAGACCCGGGTGTAGTCCGGCGGGGCCTCGGTGACCAGGATCGTCCGGCGGTCCACCGCGGCCTGCCCGATCAGCGATTCGCCGAGCCGGAAGCGCAGGCCGGTCCGGGCCTGCGCGAGCCCGTAGGTGCCGATGCAGTCCAGTGACGGGCCGCCCTCGCCGCCCTCGTCCTCGTGCGCGATGAAGAACGCGCCCTGCTGCGCGCTCACCAGCGGGGCCAGCTCGGACAGGATCAGCGTGGCCACCGAGGACAGATCGCGGTGCCCCTGCATCCGGCCGGACAGCCGGGCCAGGTTGGTCTTGAGCCAGTCCTGTTCGCGGTTGGCCGAGGTGGTCTCCTTGAGGTTCGCGATCATCTGGTTGATGTTGTCCTTGAGCTCGGCCAGCTCGCCGGACGCGTCCACGGTGATGTGCCGGGTCAGGTCGCCCGCGGTGACCGCGGTGGCGACCACGCCGATCGCCCGCACCTGGGTGGTCAGGTTGCCGGCCAGCTGGTTCACGCTCTCGGTGAGCCGCTTCCAGGTGCCGGACACGCCCTCGACCTCGGCCTGCCCGCCCAGCTTCCCCTCGGTGCCCACCTCGCGGGCCACCCGGGTGACCTCCGCGGCGAACGCGGAGAGCTGGTCGACCATCGTGTTCATGGTGGTCTTGAGCTCGAGGACCTCGCCGCGGGCGTCCACGTCGATCTTGCGGGACAGGTCGCCGCGCGCGACCGCCGTGGTGACCTGCGAGATGTTGCGCACCTGGCTGGTCAGGTTGTGCGCCATGAAGTTGACGTTCTCGGTCAGGTCCTTCCAGGTCCCGGCGACGCCGGGGACGCGGGCCTGGCCGCCGAGGATGCCCTCGGTGCCGACCTCGCGGGACACGCGGGTGACCTCGTCGGCGAACGCGCGCAGCGTCTCGACCATCCCGTTCAGCGTCTCCGCGAGCGCGGCGACCTCGCCCTGCGCGTCGATGGAGATCTTCTTCGACAGGTCGCCGTTGGCCACCGCGCTCGCCATCGTGGCGATGCTGCGCACCTGCACGGTGAGGTTGTCGGCCATGACGTTGACGTTGTCGGTGAGGTCCTTCCAGGTCCCGGCGACGCCGGGGACGCGGGCCTGGCCGCCGAGACGGCCTTCGGTGCCGACCTCGCGCGAGACCCGGGTGACTTCGTCGGCGAAGGCCGACAGCTGGTCGACCATGATGTTGAGGGTGTTCTTGAGTTCGAGGATTTCGCCGCGGGCGTCGACGGTGATCTTCTGGGTCAGATCGCCCTTCGCCACCGCGGAGGTGACCTGGGCGATGTTGCGCACCTGGCCGGTGAGGTTGCTGCCCATCAGGTTGACGTTGTCGGTGAGGTCCTTCCAGGTCCCCGCCACGCCCGGCACGGTGGCCTGACCGCCCAGCTTCCCCTCCGTGCCGACTTCGCGGGCCACGCGGGTGACTTCGTCGGCGAAGGCGGAGAGCTGGTCGACCATCGTGTTCAGCGTCGTCTTGAGTTCGAGAATCTCCCCGCGCGCATCGACGGCGATCTTCTTCGTCAGGTCGCCGCGCGCGACCGCGGTGGCCACCTGCGCGATGTTGCGGACCTGCGCGGTGAGGTTGTTCGCCATGAAGTTCACGGAGCCGGTGAGGTCGCGCCAGGTGCCGGCGACGCCGGGGACGGTGGCCTGACCGCCCAGCTGGCCCTCTGTGCCGACTTCGCGGGCTACGCGGGTGACTTCGTCGGCGAAGGCGGAGAGCTGGTCGACCATCGTGTTCATGGTGGTCTTGAGTTCGAGGATTTCGCCGCGGGCGTCGACGGTGATCTTCTGGGTCAGATCGCCCTTCGCCACAGCGGTGGTCACGTGCGAGATGTTCCGCACCTGATCGGTGAGGTTGTCCGCCATCTGGTTCACGGAGTCGGTGAGCCCACGCCAAGTTCCGGCCGCGCCGGGCACCTCGGCCTGACCGCCGAGCCGTCCTTCGTTGCCGACTTCGCGCGCCACACGGGTGACTTCGTCGGCGAAGGCGGACAGCTGGTCGACCATCGTGTTCAACGTGGTCTTCAGCTGCAGGATCTCCCCGCGCGCGTCCACGTCGATCTTCTTCGTCAGATCGCCCGCGGCCACCGCGGTGGCCACCTGGGAGATGTTGCGGACCTGGTCGGTGAGGTTGTCCGCCATCAGGTTCACCGAATCGGTGAGGTCGCGCCAGGTCCCGGCGACGCCGGGGACGCGGGCCTGGCCGCCCAGGCGTCCTTCGCTGCCGACCTCGCGGGAGACCCGGGTGACCTCGTCGGCGAACGAGGACAGCTGGTCGACCATCGTGTTGATGGTGTTCTTCAGCTCCAGGATCTCGCCGCGGGCGTCCACGTTGATCTTCTGCGTCAGGTCGCCGCGGGCCACCGCCGTGGTCACCTGGGCGATGTTGCGTACCTGCTCGGTGAGGTTGTCGGCGAGGAAGTTGACCGAATCGGTCAGGTCGCGCCAGGTGCCGGTGACGCCGGGCACCTCGGCCTTCCCGCCCAGCCTGCCCTCGCCGGCGATCTCGCGGGAGAGCCGGATGACCTCCGCGGCGAACCGGGACAGCTGCGCGAGCAGGCCGTTCACCGTCTTCGCCAGCTCCGCGTACTGCCCGCGCAGCGGACGGCCGTCCAGCTGCAGCGCCATCGGCTGGGACAGATCGCCCTCGGCCACCGCGCCGAGCACCCGGTCCAGCTCCACCACCGGCCTGCTGACGTCCTCCACCAGGCCGTTCACCGTCTCCACCGCGGTGGCCCAGCCGCCGGGGCCGATCTCGGCGCGCACCCGTTCGGTGAGCCGCCCCTCCTGGCCCACCGCGCCGCGCACCCGCATCAGCTCGGTGACCAGCCGCTGGTTGCGCTCGGCGATGTCGTTGAACGCGGACGCGAGCCGGGCGGTGAGGCCGTCGCCGTGCGCGACGAAGCGGCGCCGGAAGTTGCCGTCCGCGAGGTCGTGCACCGCGGCCAGCAGCCGTTCCAGTGCGGCTTCCTCGCCCGGCGGGACCTCGTCCGCCCCGGTGCCGCCGGTCTGCCCTGGCGCCCGCCGCGAACTGCTTGTCATGTCTGCCGACCTTCCCACCACGCGTGTGCCAGCCATGGTCGTCGACCCAGCGTGCCACGGTTCGCCCTACACTTCGACCCAGTCCGCCCGCGCACGCTGTGCCAACCTTGAAGGACGAGGACCGCGAGGTCGACCCGGAGGCAGGAGGTTCGTGCATGGTGTCACGGCCCGCTCCGGCGTCGGCCCTGCCACCCGGCGCTGAGCTGCCCGAGCACGCCGGCTTCTGGCGTGCGGCGCTGGACGCCGTGCGCGACCCGGTGTTCGTGCGGGACCCGGCGGGGGCCCTGCGCTGGGCCAACACGGCCGGTGAACGGCTCGCGGCGGGGGCTTCCCCGGAGTTCGTGAACGTGACCGAGACCACGGGGAAGATAGGCGCCGGCGGCGTGCTGCGCCCGGCCCGGATCGGTGCGCTGCCCGGCGGCTGGCAGGCGTGGACGCTGCACGAGGGCGGTGGCCGCCGCCGTCCGGAGGATTTCCTCGCCGAGGCAGGACCGAAACTCGCCGCGGCGCGCGGCCGGCACGGCACCGCGCGGCTGATCGCCGAGCTGGCCGCGCCCGCGCTCGGCGACTGCGTGTTCGTGCTGCTGCCCACGACCCGTGGCCGTTGGGAGTGGTGGAGCAGCGGCGCCGGCACACCCGGGCACGGCCGGATCCGGCGGGTGCCCGCGCAGGCGGCGCCGGTGCTGGCCGGCGCCTTCGCGGCGACGTCGCGTCCCGAGGTCCGTGCGGTACCCGGCAGCGAGATCGACGCGCTGCCGTCGGTGGTCGCGGAGCAGTTCCAGGCGCACAGCGAGGTGTCGGTCACCTCGTTCGGCGGGCACGACGTGCCCGGCGCGGTACTGGTCGGGCGCCGGAGTGAGCCGGTGTTCGGCTCGGCGCAGCCGCGGGCGATCGAGGGCTTCGCGGAGGCGGCGGGCACCGCCCTCGCCAACGCGCACCGGTTCGCGTTGCAGGAGGAAGCGACCCGTGGGCTCGAATCCACGCTGCGCCCGTCCCCGCCGGCCCGGGTGGAGGGCGCGAACTTCGAGCTGTGGTACGAGCCCGCGGCCGGGGTGCTGGGCGTCGGCGGCGACTTCTACGACGTGCTGCGTCGCGAGGACGGAAGCGCGTTCGTGGTGGTCGGCGACATCTGCGGCAAGGGCGCCGAAGCGGCCGCGCTCACCGGCCGGGTCCGGCATTCCCTGGCCGCACTGCACCTCGTCGAGCGCGACGGCCGTACTCTGCTGCGGCTGCTGAACGAACTGCTCATCGCGGGCGGCAGCAACCGGTTCGCCACGCTGGTGCTCGGCTCGGTCGCCGCCGCGGAGTCCGGGCTCGACGTCACGCTCGCCTCCGGCGGGCACCCGGCGCCCCTCGTCCTGCGCCGCGGTGGCGGGGTCGAGGAGGTCAGCGTGCCCGGCACGCTCGTCGGCATCTCGCCGCAGGCGAGGTTCGCCGAAGCGACCACGCACCTGGACGAGGGCGACATCTGCCTGCTCTACACCGACGGCGTCACCGAAGCCCGCAACCGCACCGAGTCGACCGAACTCTTCGGCGACGAACGGCTGTTCACGGTGCTCGAATCCTGCGTGGGGCTGCCCGCACGGGAGGTGGTGGCCCGGCTGCGCGAGGCGGTGCGGGAGTGGCTCGGCAATTCCGGCCACGACGACATCGCCGTACTGGCTATCGAGGCGGCTCCGCGCGCTGAATGACGGGCACGGCTTGACGTGCTTTTTGATGCGGTGAACGACGCGGTTTGATGCGGTGAACGACGCGGTGATTGATCCGGTGGGTCAGCGGGTACCTCCGGGGCGTCCGGCAGGTGGTTCGGCCGGGCGGATGGTGTGGGGCTGGGGGGCTGCCGGTGCCTTTGTCGTTGTCCCTTTTGTCGTTGTCACCGTTGTTTGTTGCCGTGTCGATGGTGCCGCGTTGTCGTCGCGGCGCTGCCGTCGCAGCGTTGGTGCTGCAGTGTTGCTGCCGCAGTGTTGCCGTTGTGCCGGACGATGGTGTCCTGCGTGGTCGCTGGGGTCGTTTCCGGCGCTGTGAACCACCCGGTCGGCTGACGACGGACAACGGGCTGGCGTCGTTCGCCGCGGCGCGGCACCCTTGTGGGTGCTGGGAGGGGACCAGATGACCGCGAACGCGCGGCGGTATGGCCGCCAATGCCGGGAACAGTTCGAGCGCGGGGATGGGAAGACGCCGCCGGAATCCGTCGAGCCGGAGAGTCCGCGGGACAAGCCAGGGGAGGAGCCGGGGCCGGTTCCGGTGGCGGAGCCGCGCGGGGAGCAGTGACGTGCTGTGTGGTTGCGGGCGGTTGCCGGGGATGGCTCGGTGCTCGCCAGGGACGGTGGGCTTGGTACTCGCCGGGGACGGTGAGTCACGGACGCGTTGCCGGGCGCGGTGGTGCCGGGATTCAGGTGCGGTGGTGCCGGGGGTTTCAGGGGTGCCGGGTGGTCGTCGGAGGGCGTGAGGTCCGGTGCCGGTCGGGAAGCCGATCGTCGATGCACGGTGATGTCTCGCCGAGCCGGTGACGGTGCCCGGCGGAGTCCTGGCGCTGCCTGCGGTGGAGCTTCACCACAGCCTGCTGAGCAGCGCGATGAGCATCAGGAGCAGGAAGCCCCCGCAGCCTAGGCTGGTCAAGATCAGGAGTCCGCGCCAGGAGCACCCGCGCGGTCGACGGCGAGCCGGGAAGGTGCGAGCCGGGACGCCTGAGGATGGGACGTCGAGCCCCAGCACTGCGGGTGGCCGGTGGTCACGGGACGGGAAGCCGTGCGGCGGTACGCCGGGCGACCGGATGTCGCGGGACGGGATGCTGCGGGACAGGAGGTCACGGGACCGGATGTCACGGGACCGGATGTCACGAGACGGGATGCCGCGGGACCCGATACCGCGAGACGGGAAGCGGCGACCCGGGAAGCCGTGGGTCGGGCGCGATCGCCGGCGCGCGTGGGGTGGCAGGCGGGAGCCGTTGGACCGCCAGGCGGCATTGCATCCGGAGCCGTCCGGCCGCCAGGCCGAGCATCCGAGGAACGCGCCGAAGCGGCCGCTTGCCCGGCACACCTCACCCCGGCGGCACCACGGGCAGCGATCCCCGATACGGATCCGCACCATCGCCACTCTCTCCGCAAAGTTGCCGTACATGTACGGCAATTTTCTACCCGATATAGGTCGAGAACGTCGACGGAGATCGCGGCACAGGCGCGACGATGAGGAGGGACGGAAAGTGTCTTGGCCCGGCTGCGTGTGTCGGAGGCGAGGTCTGTTCGTCACGAGGGGCGCTGTGGGTGAGGTTCGCTCACCACGCAGTGGTTTCGAGGTGACGGTCACTCGCCGCGCGGGTCGGGAGTTGGTTCCTGGCAAGGGTGGCTGTTGGTCAAGGGATTCGTTTCACCGTGTGAGGCCTGGCAGTCAAGGGAATTGTCGGCTACGCGGACGTTGCCATGGCCGGGCGGCAGGTTCGCTTCAGGAGTGCGTTGGGAGAGTCTCCGCCACGGCGGGCGTCAGGGTGGAGTTCGGTCCGTGACATGGGGTGGGCGGCCAGGTGTCGCGGGCAAAGGGCGTGGGTTGAGGCGGGCGAAGGTCGGCCCGCCACCCCGAGCTCGCCCGCCACCTCGAACTCGCCAGGCACCCGAACTCGCCAGGCACCCCGAACTCGCCAGGCACGCAGAACTCGCCGAGCGCGCCGTCAGTGAGGAGGCTGGGCCGGTCGGGTGATCTTCGGTCCGCCGGTCGTCTTCTCCTGTCCGTGCCAGGGCAACCTGGGCGTGGCCGGAACGTCCCCGCGGCATGACAAGAGCCTTTCGGTGTGCTGCTGTGGTCCTGGCCGGGGCCGCGGCGATTTCCGTTGCTCCGCCGGGTGTTTCGGCTGCGGAGGGGTTCGAGCCGTCGTCGACGGGGTGGGTCGGTCCGGAGCGTGGGTTCGTGCTCGGGTACGCGCGGTGCGGTGGCGGGTGGTGCTCACAGCTGAAGGCGACCGACGACGGCGGCGCGCACTGGCGGTCGCTGCAAGCGCCGCCGGTGCCGTATCCGGACAACCACAATCGCGTACGCATTGTCGCGGCTGATGACCAGCATCTGTACGTCACCGACGGCATGCAGATCCGGGCGACTCGCGACCAGGGCGCGCATTGGTACCCGGTGGGGCTCGCGGGGGCGGCCGCGAAGCGGTACGTGGCGAAGGTCGTCGAGTTCGGGGGACGGAGTTTCGCGCTCGTCACGGGGGACGGTGGGGCGGCGAACGTGTACGCGGGGGCCGCCGGGGCGCAGGTTCTGACCCCGGTGCCGGGGCTCCGCATCGAAGGCGGGAACACCGGGGGCGACCTGTCGGTGCGCGGCGGGCTGCAGATCGTCCTCGATGCGGATCACCGCACCGAGCGGTACTGGACTTCCCACGACGGTATCCGATTCACCACCGCGCCTTCGCCGTGCCCGGCCGGCGAGACCGCGAGTCTAGGCGGGGTGCAGGACGGGCAGGTGACCGCCTTGTGCAACAGCGGACCGGCGGTACCGCAGCCGGGGCACATGATGCGTGAGCTCTGGCGTGCCCGGGGATTCGGCGGGATCTTCAGCGGGACCGCGGCCGCGCCGAACACCGGGATCACCCTGTCTTTCGGTGCGGCGACCGCGGAATCGGCGACGGTCGCGGCCGAAGGCGGCGCCGCGGAATTCCTCCACCACACCACCGACGGCGGCCGCACCTGGACCACCACGGTGCTCAGCGAGCACGGGTACGGGGTGGCGGACCTGGCCTTCCCGGACAACCGGATGGGCGTACTCGTGGAAGGCCAGCCGGACGCCGAATCGGGCGCCCGGCTGTACCGCACCACTGACGGTGGGTGTACTTGGCAACCGTTGGCCGTCGGTTGAGCCGCATGGGGGACTGGGGTCTCACCCGGGAACGCACTGTCGTAACCTGAACACTGTCCGTTGCCGACGGTGGCACGGAGCGGCCTTGGGTAGGGGGCAGTTTCAGGATGATCCGGGCGAACCTGAGGTCCGGTCCGGCGACGTTGTGGGATATGGACCGGCCCAGCCTCGCCCGGTTCGCCGACGCGCTGCTCGGCGGCCACGACCACTACGGCTGTGACCGCGCGCTGCTGCAACGGCTGCTGACCGTCGCCCCGTACGCCCGCGAAGTGGCCCACGAACGGCGGCGGTGGCAGCTGCGCGTGCTGCGGCACCTGATCCGCAGCGAGGGCGTGGACCAGTTCCTGGATCTCGGGTGCGGAATGCCGACCACGGACAACACGCACCAGATCGCGCAACGGCTGCTCCCCGGCGCGCAGGTGGTCTACGTGGATCACGATCCGGTCGTGCAGGTGCACGGGCGGGCCGTGCTGGAGGAGAACGAATGCGTGCACGTGACCGGGCCGGATCTCACCGATCCCGGTGCCACGCTGGGAGATCCGATCGTCTACCGGCACCTCGACTTCGAACGGCCGGTGGTGCTGCTGCTGTGTGACGTGCTGCACCACGTGCCGCGCCTGGAGCACGCGCAGTACGTCGTGCGCAGCTACATCGACCAGCTCGCGCCCGGGTCGTTCGTGCTGATCACGCATGATCGCCTGCCTCCGGACAAAGCTTGTGCGGCGCTGGCCCGCGATCTGGACCGGGTGCTCGGCGAGGCCGGGCTGGGCAGCACCCGCCGGGACCGGGCCGGGATCGTCTCCCTGTTCACCGGACTCGAACTGATCGAACCCGGCGTCGTCCCGCTGCACGAGTGGTGGCCGTGCGGTCCGCGGCTGCTTCCGGTGAGCCACCAGCATCTCCTGAGCCTCGGCGGAGTGGCGGCCAAACGCTGACCCGCCACCCCGGACCCGCGCGGGCGGGCCGAACCAAAGTCCGTGAAGGGGCCCTTCACGGACTCAGAGTCCGTGAAGGGCCCCTTCACAGCCGTTCAGGGCCGCAGGCGGTGCAGGTCGCGCGGGAAGAGCGTGGTGCCGCGGACGTTCGGCACGCCGAGTACCCGCGCGACCCAGCGTTCGAGGCCGATCGCGAACCCGCCGTGCGGCGGCATGATCGCCGATCCGGCTCCGTTCCTGGTCGGCTGACCCGCTCCGTGAGTCCTCTGTGGACCTACCGGTCGCCGCCTTCCCCGCTCGGCACGCAGCTGGCAGGCTGGGCGGATGGACGATCTTCTCCTCCGCCGGGTGCGGGTCGGGTTGCGCGGGCCGCTGGCCGAGGTGCGGGTCCGCGACGGGGTGATCACTTCGATCGAGGAACCCGGTGCCGGATCCGGGTTCGCCGCCCGGATGGTCGACGGGCACGGTGGCACGCTGCTGCCGGGGCTGGTGGACGCGCATGCCCATCTGACGCAGTGGTCGGATTTCCGGCGGCGGATCCCGCTGGGGGCCGCGCGGTCCGCGACGGCCGCGGTGGAGTTGCTGATGGCGCGGCTGCTCGTCGCGCCGGGGCGGCCGGGCGAACTGGTCGTGGGGGCCGGATTCCGCGACGGGCTGTGGCCGGACCGGCCGCACAAGCAGCTGCTGGAACGTGCGCTGCCGGGCCGGGCGGTCGCGTTGTTCAGCGCGGATCTGCACACGCTGTGGCTGAGCCCGGCGGCGCTGCGGCTGATCGGCCGGGACCATCCGACCGGCGTGCTACTGGAGAACGATTGCATGAGCGCGACCGCGGCGCTGCCTTCGGCGTCCGTGGCCGAGGAGGACCGGGCGGTCGCCGAGGCCCTCGCCGCGGCGGCCGCGCGCGGGGTCACCGGGGTGGTCGACTACGAATATGCCGACACCGTCGCGGACTGGACGCGGCGGGCCGCCCAAAAGCCGCCGCTCTTGCGGATTTCCTGCGTGATCGCCCGGTATCTGCTGGACCATGCCATCGCCTGCGGGCACCGCACCGGCGACGTCCTCGAAGCCGGGCACGGGCTGCTCACGGTCGGCCCGTTCAAGCTGTTCGCCGACGGTTCGCTCAACACCCGCACCGCCTGTTGTCACGATCCCTATCCCGAAGACGGCGGGACCGGGCTGCTCGAACTACCGCCCGACGAGCTGGTGCCGTTGCTGCGGCGGGCTTCGGCGCACGGGCTGACCCCGGCCGTGCATGCCATCGGCGATCGCGCGAACACCGTGGCGCTCGACGCGTTCGCCGAGGCCGGTTGTGGTGGCCGGATCGAGCACGCCCAGCTGTTGCGGCCGGAGGACGTGTCGCGGTTTGCTGCGCTCGGCCTCACCGCGGGTGTGCAACCGGCGCACCAGCCCGACGACCGGGACGTCGCCGATCGCCACTGGCCGGGCCGCACCGAGCGGGCCTACCCGTATCGCGCGTTGCTCGAGGCCGGTGCCCGGCTGGAGATCGGGTCGGACGCCCCGGTCGCGCCGCTGGACCCGTGGGATGGGATCGCGGCGGCGGTCGGCCGCACCGATGACGACCGGCCGCCGTGGCATCCGGAGCAGGCCATCCCGCTGGAGGACGCGCTCGCCGCGGCCGCGGGCGGACGCCGGGGCATCGCGGTGGGTGACGTGGCCGACCTCGTGGTCACCGCGGCGGACCCGAGCGGGCTGTCCCCGGCGCAGCTGCGCGAGCTGCCGGTCTCCGCGACGATCGTCGCCGGGAAACCGGTGTACCTGGCGTGAATCCGCCGCTGAACCGGTTACAGATCCCGCACGTGCAGCAGCGACCGCACACCCAGCCTGCGGCGAGGTTCGTTGCTGCGCAGGCCGTCCACGATCACCGCGGTGCCGAGCCAGGTCGCGCCGGCCTCGGCGACCAGCGACCGGGCGGCGCTCGCCTGGCCGCCGGTCTCGATCCAGTCGTCGACCAGCAGCACCCGGTTTCCGCCCGAGACGAGGCGGCGGCGGAAGCCGAGGGTCAGGTGGCGGTCTCGGTAGTCCGGTGCGGACGTGCGGTGCCGCCAGGGGTCCGAGTCCGAGACCGGGCGGCGGTTCTTGCGCAGCTCCACGAAACCGGCGCCGAGTGCGACCGCGACCAGCGGGCCGAGGAGACAGCCGCGTGATTCCGGGCCGAGGACCACGTCCGGCTGCTCGTCGGCGAACAGCTCGGCCAGGGCGGGACCCAGGTCGGCCAGCAAGCCGGGCACACGCCACCAGCTCGCCGGGTCGGGGTAGCGGCCGTCGTCCATCCGGTCCCCGAGCACGACGGTGGCTTCGCGGATCCGATCCGCCACGGTGCTGGTACGCATGCCTTCGATGGTCGCCTACGCTGGTCGTGGTGGCGAGCGAATTTCGGCCGGAGAGCCCGCTCTCCGTCGCTGTTTTGTCCACAGTGGACATATGGTGGAGTCGCCTGGTTTGCGCGTTCAGGATCGGCCCGCCACCGACGACCGGAGGGAGGTCCACCGTGGACCTGCGCCGATTCGCCCGCGAGGAGCGCGCCGACCTCGCGGAACTCCTGGAAAGCCTGACCACCGAGCAGTGGTCACAGCCGACGCTGTGCGCCGGATGGACGGTGCACGACCTCGCGGCCCACGTGGTGAGCTACGACGAGATCGGTGCCCGCGGACTGGTCCGGCGGCTGGCCGGCGCGCGATTCTCCCCGGATCGCGCGAACGCGCTGGGCCAGGCCGAATACCGCGCGCGGCCGCCCGAGGAGCTGATCGCCATCCTGCGGCGCAATCCCCAGCCGCGCGGCCTGCCCGCCGCGTTCGGCGGTCTGATCGGCTTTCTCGACGGGCTGATCCACCAGCAGGACATCCGCCGTCCACTGGGACTGCCCCGCACCATCCCGCCGGAACGGCTGCAAGCCGCCCTGCGCTCGCTGCGGTTCGCCGTGCCGGTCGGCGCCGCCCGCCGGCTGCCCGGCCTGCACGCGGTCGCCACCGACCTGGACTGGTCGACCGGGAAGGGCGCCGAGGTCCGCGGCCCGGCCGAAGCCCTCCTGATGGCCTTGGCCGGCCGCCGCGCGGCGACCGGGGAGCTGAGCGGGCCGGGGCTGGAGCTGCTGGTGTCCCGCACTCAGGGCTGAGCCCGGTCGTCCTGGGCCGGACGCAGCCGCTTCCGGCGCCCGCCGGGGCCGTGACCATGGCGGTTCCGGCCCTCCCGGCCGGGAATCCGCCGTGCGGCGGCCCGGTGCCGATCCCGCGTGGTGCTCGCGTCGACATCCGGTGACGCCCGGCCGGACGTCGGTGCACGAGCCGGCGGCCCGGGGGCGGGAATCCCGGTGTCGCCCCGGGATTTCGCCGCGGATTCCGCAGGTCTGCCGGGGGATTCGCGCTCGGCCGTGATCACCCGGACCGGGGCTTGCGTCGGCATCGGCGGACAGCCGGAATGGCCTTCCGCAGTCCAGGGGAGGAAATCCGGTGTTTCGATGGCAGCAGGCGGAGGGAAAGCGGCACGCGCTGGAGGGGCCGTTCCCGCCGCGGCCCGACGAGAGCTTCGTGGCGTTGTGCGGGGAGGAGGTGACAGTGGCGTGCAGCGACGTTCCGCAGCTTGGCGGGCATTGGTTCGATCCGACCTGTGCCGAGTGCAACGCAGTGTGGCTGAGCCGGGTATGAACGACCTCCGGCTGCTCGCGCGCATCCGTGACCTGCAGGTCTCGCTGGCCACCGAGCTGGCCTTCCTGACCCGCTCGGTGGACGAGCAGGCACCCCGCCCGGACGTGCTGCGCGACCTCGGCGAGCGGCTGCTCGACCTGGGCGGCGCGCTGGTCGAACGGGCCGACGAGCTCAACACCGCGGTACTGGCCACGTTGCCCGCGCACGGCTGGCTCCCGGAGGCGGGCACCCGGCAGCGGGCGCTCGGCGTGGTGCATCAGGTCGGCCCCCGGCCGCTGCGGTGCGGGCCGATCTTCCTGGCGCTGTGCGGGGCGGCCTGTTTCCCGTTCTACGGCCGGGACCCGGCCGGCCGCACCGCCCGGCACGAGCGGTGCCCGGCCTGCGCCGAACCGGGACGACGAGCGTGACCGGCGGTTTTCCGGTTTGCTGGAGGGATGAGCGAGAAACCACCGGCGAAGGCGCCTCGCAGCACGGAGCGGCTCTTCCGGATCGCGATCGCGCTGAAGGGGCTGGACGGCGCCCTCCAGCTGGTCGGCGCGCTGATCCTGCTCTTCGTCCCGGCCACCGTGGTGACCGGGTTCGCGCATGCGGTGATCACCCGCGACCTGCTCGGCGATCCGTCCGGCACGCTGGCCCGGCACCTCGAACTCGCCGCCGAGCATTTCGCCGCGGGCGGCACGAAGACGTTCGCGGTGGTCTACCTGCTGGCGCACGGCGTGGTCAAGCTCGGCCTGGTGTGGGCACTGGCCCGGAAGTGGCTGCGGGCCTACCCGGTCGCGATGCTGGTGCTGGCCGCGTTCGTGGCCTACGAGATCTATCGCGCGATCGAGACCAGCTCGATCGCGCTGCCGTTCTTCGCCGCCGTGGACGCGCTGATCATCGTGCTGGTGTACCGGGAATACCAGCAGCTCCGCCGGGAACGGGCAGCGGCCTGACACCGGTACCCGTGTGATCGGCACCGGCATTCCGTGACCGTGCGCGAAGATCGCCGCGCACGGTCACGGAGCGCAGGGTGTCGGCAAAGTCGGTGTGGAGGTCTGTGAAGGGGCCCTTCACAGACTCTGAGTCCGTGAAGGGCCCCTTCACAGCCCCGAAACCGGTCCGGCGCACGCCACGAGGTGGTCGCACACACCTCCGCAGCGCCCGCCGCCGGGTCCCCGACCAACCCTGGTCACGGAGCGGCCGAGCGCTCGCGCTCAGCGGGCCTCAGGCGGCCGTGCGAAACGGCTCCGTCGCGATCACGGCCGGGTCCACCGCGGGCGGTTCCACGAACAGCGCGGTCGCGTTGTCCCGTCCGCCCAGCTCGATCGCCGCGGCCACCAGCCCGGCCGCGCCGCCCGACGGATCGGCCAGGATCGCGTCGATCGTGGACGGCGGAACGACCTTGTGCACACCGTCGCTGGTCAGCAGCAGACCGCCGCCGACCACCTCGGTGGTGCCGATCTCGTCCGGCCGAGTGGTGCGCACGCTGGTGGTGACCACGTGCTCCATCCGCGCCGTGTAAGGCTGCCGCCGGCGGCGGAAGTACTCGGCCATGGTGTGGTCCTCGGTCACCTTGCGGACCATGTGGCCGTCCCAGCCGTACGCCCGGGAGTCGCCGACCCAGGCGATCCGGTAGCCGCCCTCGAACGGCATCGCGACCACCATCACCGCGTCGCCGGTGCCGCCCAGCTTCTGCACGGCCTGCTGGCCGTTCAGGATCGCGGCGACCGGCCCGTCCGCCACCGGGGTGCGGGCCGCGGCCGTTGCCGCGGTCCGCGCGGCCAGGCCCGCCGCGGGATCGTCCCCGACCCCGTCGGCGAGCGCGAACGTGATCCCGGGGGCGCCGGCCGCGGCGTAGGCGCTCACGGCGTCCGCATTGCGTTCGCGTGGCCCTCGCTCGCTGGCGGTGTGCCACGGTGGAAATCCGGTCATGATGACCTCCCCGACTTCTCTGAGGGGGAACCCTCGCCTGTACCCAGAATGCGCTCCATTCCTGGGAACAGGCTGAGGATTCCCGATCTTGCGGCTGTCTCTCCGGACACACCCCGGAAGATCGTCAGGAGATCAGCTTGTACACGGTCTGCCCGCCCACCGTGGTGGCGGTGAAATGCGCCGCGACCCAGTCGCCGATCTCGCTCGATCCGCCACCCGGGCCACCGCCGCGTCCGCCGTCCACGTAGTACGAGATCTTGCCCTCGGCCACGTACTGCTGGAACTGCGCCAGCGTGGGTGCCGGATCGCTGCCCGACCAGCCGCCGATCCCGATCACGCCCTTGCCACTGGCCAATTCCAGGCCGGCCGCGGATTGCGAGCTGGTAGTCGCCGCGGCCCACGTAGTGGTGGTCTGGGCGAGCAGAGTGCCGAGCGCGCTGCTCGTCTGCTCCATCCCGCCGCCGCCCATCCGGCCCATGCCAGTGGTCTCCGGACCGGAAGTCGGGATGGAACCGCTGTGCGGCAAGGAAACCGTCTCCACGCCGTAAGCCGCGGTGCCCGCGCCGAGGGTGACCATCGTGGCCACCGCGACGCCTGCGATCAGCGTGCGGATCCGGGGCAGGCCGACCACGACGAGCGTGGCGACGATCAGCCCGAGTGCCACGATCACCCAGCGCAGCACCGGAAGCCACGTCGAGGTGCGGTCCAGCAGGATGTAGTCCCACACCGCGGTCACGGCGATCATCGAGCCCAGCAGCACGCGCGGGACGAGGTGTGCGCGACCGCGCCACAGCGCGTGCCCGGAGATCGCGACCAGTGCGGCGATCGCCGGGGCGAGCTGCACCGCGTAGTACGGGTGGATGGTGCCGCCCATGAAGCTGAACACCAGCCCGGTCACCAGCAGCCAGCCGCCCCAGACCAGCAACGAGGCACGGGTACGGTCGGTGCGCGCCGCCCGCCGGGTGAACCACAGCCCGGCCACCAGGCCGAGCAGCGCGGCGGGCAGCAGCCAGGAGATCTCGGTGCCGAAGCTCTCGCCGAACATCCGGCCCAGCCCCGAGGCGCCGCCGAACATCGTGTTCCCGACGCCTCCGCCCCCGAATCCGCCGCCCCCGCCGTTGCCTTCGCCGCCGAAGATCCGGCCGAGGCCGTTGTAGCCCAGCGCCAGCTCCAGCAGGCTGTTCCCGGTGGAACCGCCGATGTAGGGCCGGGACGTGGCAGGCCACAGCTCGACCAGCGCGACGAACCAGCCCGCGGAGACGATCAGCGCGCCGGCCGCGGCGAGCAGGTGCAGCAAGCGTTTGCCCAGCGAGGTCGGCGCGGCGACCAGATACGCCAGCGCGAACGCGGGCAGCACCAGGAAGGCCTGCATCATCTTGGTCAGGAAGCCGAAGCCGACCGCGACCCCGGCGAACACCAGCCACTTCGGGCTCGCCTTCTCGATCGCGCGGATCGTGCAATAGGCGGCCGCGATCAGCAACAGGACGAGCAGCGCGTCCGGATTGTTGAACCGGAACATCAGCGCGGCCACCGGGGTCAGCGCGAGGGCCGCCCCTGCCAGCAGTCCGGGCACCGGACCGGAAACCCGGCGCACGGTCAGATACAGCAGCCCGACCGAGGCGACGCCCATGAGCGCCTGCGGGGCGAGCACGGTGAAGCTGGAGAAACCGAAGACCCGGGCGAACGCGGTGCCCACCCACAGCGCGGCAGGCGGTTTGTCGACAGTGAGCACACTGCCCGGGTCGAGCGAGCCGAAGAGCCAGGCCTCCAGGTTCTGCGTGCCGGATTGCACCGCGGCGGCGTAGAACGAGTTGCCATACCCCGAGGCGGTGAGGTTCCAGAAGTACAGCACCGCCGTGAGTGCCAACAGCCCGAGCGCCGCCGGGCGCACCCACGGCGGCGAATTCTCCTTGCGGTGCTGCGGATCCCGCGCCTGCGGAGTGGCAGGGCGGGCGGACAGGGCCGTCATCAGGACTCCTCGGGTGCGGTGCGGCCGCGGCGGGGGTTGAAGACCCAGCCGCGCAGCAGCAGGAAGCGGAGCACCGTGGCGGCGAGGTTCGCCAGCACGAGAACGGTGGTCTCCAGGACGACTCCGGGATGCGTGGTGTGGTTGAGCAGCGCGAGCGAACCGCTGGTGAGCACGAGTCCGAGGCCGAACACGATCAGGCCTTCGAACTGGTGCCGTCCGGCTCCGGCGCGGCCGCGTACGCCGAAGGTCACCCGGCGGTTGACTGCGGTGTTCGCGATTGCCGTCACCAGCAGTGCGGTGAAGTTCGCTGCCTGCGCGCCCACCATGGTGCGCAGGAGCAGGAACAGCAGCAGGTACGCGGCGGTGCTGGCGACGCCGACCGCGGCGAACCGGACGAGCTGCTTGACGAGGCTGGGGGACACGCCGGGTGCCTCCACTCCGATCGGTTCCCGGCCGAGCTGCTCTCGCAGCCGGTGTACCGGGATCTGCCCGGTGAAGGTTGCGCGTGTGATGCGTACGAGGCCCTTGAGGTCGGCGGTCGCGGTGGCGACGAGGTTGACCGAGGAGTTCGGATCGTCGACCCAGTCCACGGGTACCTCGTGGATCCGCAACCCGGCGCGCTGGGCGAGCACGAGCAGCTCGGTGTCGAAGAACCAGCCGGTGTCCTGTACGTGCGGCAGGAGGCGGTGTGCGACGTCCGCGCGAATCGCCTTAAAGCCGCACTGCGCGTCGGAGAACCGCACGGCCAGTGCGCCGCGAAGGACCAGGTTGTAGCAGCGCGAGATGAACTCGCGCTTCGGTCCGCGTACGACGCGGGCGCCACGCGCGAGCCGGCTGCCGATCGCGACGTCGGAATGTCCGGACAGCAGTGGCGCGACGAGCGGCCCGAGTGCGGCTAGGTCCGTCGATAGGTCGACGTCCATGTACGCGAGCACAGCTGCGTCCGAAGCGGACCAGACCGCGTGAAGGGCGCGTCCGCGGCCCTTCTCGTCGAGGTGGTGTACTTCTACTTCGGGGAACTCACGGGCGAGTCGTTCTGCGACCTGCAACGTGCGGTCGGTGCTCGCGTTGTCCGCGACGGTGATCCGGTACGGGTAGCCGACTCGCTCGGCCAGATAGGCATGCAGACGGCGGATGCACGGTTCGAGGTCGGCTTCTTCGTTGTAGACCGGGATGACGACGTCGAGCACGGGTTGCGGGCCGCCGAGGCCGACCGGGGTCGTCCCGGGCCGCGGTGCGGGCACGTCGCCGGCGCTGCTGCGGGAGGGGGCGGTGGCGTTCATGGCGTTCACCGTCGTCTGTGGGGCTTTGGTGACGTTGTGGCGTCCCTGTGCGGGTGCTGTGGGTCTGCCACTCGTCGATCGGCTTCGCCGGGCAGGACGAAACCCCTTGGACAACCCGGGTTGTCCAAGGGTTCGGTGTAGGTGGGATCAGGGGGTCAGGTCGTACACCACGACACCGTCCACTGTGGTCGATTGGTAGTTCGCCGCGACCCAGTCGACGATCTGCTGGGACAGATCACTGCCACTGCTGTTGCCGCCGAACACGGTCATCCCTTCGCCGAGTAAGTAGTGGATCTTCCCGTCGTGGACGTACTGCTGGAACTGTTCCAGCGTCGGGTACGGGTCAGTACCGTTGAACCCGCCCACGGCAAGCACGGGTTGCCCGCTGGCGAGCTGATATCCGGCCGCGTTGTTGGAACCGACTGTGGCAGCTGCCCAGGTGTACTTTCCGGTGTTCTGGGTCAGTAGCGCGGTGAGCGCCGTCCCAGGTGACGAGGTGCCGAGCAGCCCTCCGGCAGGTCCGCCGCCACCGCGCATTCCGCCACCGCCAGGCATGCCGCGGTTGGAAGATGGCCCTGCAGAAGGAATCGCGCCGCTATGCGGGGTCGTCGCTGTCGCGACGGCGTACGCGCCAGTGCCCGCGAGTAGCGCGACAAGCCCTACGACGGCAAGGGATCGCGCAGCGACGCGACTGAGGTGACTGGAGAAGAACAGCGCCACTGAGGTGAACAACCCGATGATGAGCACAGTGGGGGCGAGCCAGGGCAGCCACGACGATTCGCGCAATAGCAGCACGTACGTCGTGACAGCGCTCAAGGCGAGCCCACCGCTGAGCAGGCCCGAGGCGACGGGGTCGTCGCGTAGCCGCCACAGCTGAACGATGGCGGTACCGACGAGTGCGGCTATCGCCGGGGCGAGCGCGACCGTGTAGTACGGATGGATGATGCCGCCCATGAGGCTGAACACAGCAGCGGTGACGATCAGCCAGCCACCCCAGATCAGCAAAGCCGCACGGCTGTGATCGGTTCGCGGCGCGCGGCGGGTGAACCACAGTCCGGCGCCCAGCGCGAGTACGGCGGCAGGCAGCAGCCACGCGATCCCGCCCGCCATCTCGCTGCCGAACAGCCGGAACAGTCCGGTGCTGCCCCAGCCGCCGCCGGCCCCGCCGCCGACGCTGCCGGTCTCGTCGCCGGTGATCCGGCCGAAACCGTTGTAGCCCAAGGTCAATTCTAGCAGGCTGTTGTTCTGCGAGCCGCCGATGTAGGGCCGGTCCGCGGCGGGCCAGAGCGCGACGACGGCGAGGTACCAGCCCGCAGAGACGATCAGGGCGACCCCTGCGGAAAGCAGGTGCAGCAGGCGTTTTCCGGGTCCTGTGGGCGCGGCGACGAGATAAGCAAGGGCGAATCCGGGCACCACCAGGAATGTTTGCAGCATCTTCGCCAGGAACCCGAATCCGACGGCCATGCCGGCCAGGACGAGCCATTTCGGGCTGGCCTTCTCGATGGCGCGTACGGTGCAATAGGCCGCAGCTACGAGAAGAAGTACGAGCAGGGCGTCCGGGTTGTTGAAGCGGAAGATCAGCGCTGCCGCGGGGGTGAGGGCCAACACAGTGCCCGCGAGTAGCCCGGTCGCGGCGCCGGAAGTGCGCCGTACGGTCGCGTACGTCAGCCAGGTCGCGCCGACGCCCATCAGCGCTTGCGGTACGAGGATGCTCCAGCTGTTCACGCCGAACAGTCGCGCGGAGAGGCTCATCACCCACAGAGCAGCGGGGGTCTTGTCCACTGTGATGCCGTTGGCTGCGTCGCTGGAGCCGAAGAACAGTGCCTTCCAGCTTTGTGAACCCGCTTGTGCGGCAGCGGAGTAGAAGGAGTTGGCCCAGCCTGAAGCACTCAGGTCCCACACGTACAGCGCAGCGGTGGCGGCGAGGAGCGCAACGAGGGACAGCCGCATCCACCGCGGTTCTCGCCGTGGCGCGGCGGGACTGCTTGGCGGTGCTTCGGGGGTGGCGACTGCGGTCATACGGTCAGATTCCAGGGACGACCTGGGGCGGTGGTATGTCCGGCCTGTGCGCCTGCTGTGCGGCTTCACGCCTCTAGTCGCCGCGTGGTCTTTTCAGCGGTTACACGGCGCTGTGCGGGTACCGCTATAGGCAGCCGGACGGCGAATTCGGTACGCCCAGGGCGGCTGTGGACCTCGATGGTGCCGTGGTGCGCGACGAGGACTGCTGCGGCGATGGCCATACCGAGCCCGGTAGATCCGGCTGCGCGGGAACGGGACGAGTCGCCGCGCGCGAAGCGTTCGAACACTTCCGGGAGCAGGTGCGGTGGGATCCCAGGGCCGTTGTCGGTCACAGTCACGACGGCGCTGCCGTCAGCCGACTGCGTGAGAGCGGTGACCACTGTCGTGCCGGGCGGAGTGTGTACGCGCGCGTTCGCGAGCAGGTTGGCCAGCACCTGATGCAGCCGCTGTACGTCACCGAGTACAAGCACTGGTGCGTCGGGTAGCGACAGCTGCCAGTGATGCTTCGGCCCTGCGACGTGTGCGTCGCCGACAGCGTCCGCGACAAGCCGCGCCAGATCGATCTCGGCGACATCGAGCGGACGCCCGGCATCCAGCCGTGCGAGAAGCAGCAGGTCCTCGACGAGCGTTGTCATCCGGTCTGCCTCGGACTCGATGCGGGTCATGGACCGCGCGACGTCCGGCGGTACCAGCGCGCGCCCCCGCCCGGCCAGTTCGGCGTAGCCACGGATAGCCGCGAGCGGCGTACGCAGCTCATGGCTGGCGTCTGCGACGAACTGGCGGGCTCGCAGCTCGCTCGAATGACGCGCCTCCAGCGCCGACGAGATGTGCCCGAGCATCAGATTGAGCGCCGCACCGACCTGGCCCACTTCGGTCCGTGGGTCGGTGTACGGGGCCGGTACTCGTACAGACAGGTCGACGTCGCCACGGTCCAGCGGGAGCTCCGAGACCTGCGAAGCAGTCGCAGCCACCCGGTCGAGCGGGCGAAGCGTGCGACGCACCGCGAAAGCCCCCACGAACGCCGCACCGGTCACCCCGGCTGCAGCGACACCGAACAGAATCAGCCCAACCGTCAACAGCGTTTGCTGCATCTGGGCCAGTGGTACCCCGGTTACGACCACGCTGCCCGGGATCTGCATCGCGGTCAGCCGATAGTCACCACGGTCGCCGAGCGCGCGCGTGTACGCGCGCCCGTTCGGAGGAAGGCTCTGTAGCACGGCCAGCTCGTCCGAGGTCAGCGTGATGCGCTCGCCGTACGTCGACAGGGCGCCGCCATTCACCAGCTGTCCGCCGGAAAGCTGCACGTTGACGGTGCCCGCGCCTTGCCCAGGAGCGTCCAACGGGTTGTGTCCGCCGAGCGGACTGTCGTGCGTGGCGAACTCCTCGGCACGGGTTGCCGCCGCGTACAGCTGGCCGTCGGTTTGCGCCAGGAGGAACGCGCGCAGGGCGAACTCGCTCACGACACCGATCACCAGGCACACGAGTGACAGCAGCAGCACGATCGACACGATCAGCTTCACGCGCAGCGAAAGCCGCCCGAACCGGGAGGCAGCGAGCTTCGCGCGAAGTTCCATACCCTGAGCGTGCGAGGAGTCGGTGTGGCTGCGATGTGTGCTGCCTGTGAGTCCGCTGTGCGGTCCGTCGGGAGTGTCCGGAAAGCCGGTCACAGCATCGGCTGACCGATTCCACAGCGCCGCCACAGGCACCGTCGCCACGGTGGGAGCCGAACCGTCCACCGAACGCAGGAGTCACCATGACCGCCCCGAACCGCAATCCCGAACCGGCTACTCCGCAGCAGCCTGCCGCCGAATGGGGAGCCGCGCCGCCGACCTCACCCGCGCCGAAACCCCGTTCCGCACGGTCGAAATGGATCGCCGGCGGGGTGGCCGTGGTGATCGTCGCCGGTGGCGGCGCGGCGGTGTGGGCCGGGACCTCGTCCTCGTCGTCCGGCACCGCCGGCGGTGGCCAGGCCGGTCCCGGCGGGCAGCCGGGCGGCGCCGGCGGACCTGGGGGAGGGGCCGGGCTCGGCTCGGCCTTGCACGGCGAGTTCGTGACCTCTGACAACGGGATATACGTGACGAAGTTCCTGCAGACGGGCGAGGTCACCGAGCTGAGCAGTACGTCCTTGACCACGAAGAGTACCGACGGGTTCACCAAGACCTACACGATCGACTCGGCCACGGTCACCGGCATCACGAAGGGTGAGAGCGTCACCGTCGTGGCGACGGAAAGCGGCAGCACCGCCACCGCCACGTCGGTCACCGAAGCGGGCTCCGGTGTGACCGGCGCCCCGCCGATGAACCGCGGCTGAGGATTCAGCCGACAGACCGCGCCGCGGCCAGCGCCTGCGCGGCGTATGACCGTCCGAATAGGACAGTGTGCACCAGCAGCGGGAACAGCTGGTGCATCGGGATCCGTTCGCGGTAACCGTCGGCCAGCGGCGCGGCTTCGTCGTACGCGGCGACGATCCGGTCCAGATGTGGGCTGCCGAACAGGTGCAGCATCGCCAGGTCGGTCTCGCGGTGCCCGCCATGCGCCGCCGGGTCGATCAGGACGGCACCGTGCTCGCCCCACAGCACGTTGCCGTTCCACAGATCACCGTGGAGCCGAGCCGGCGCTTCAGCCGTCTCAGGGAACCGCGCGCAGGCTTGTTCGAGCGCTGTCGCTTCTGAGGCAGTCAGCACGCCGGAATCGACCGCCGCGCGCACGTACGGCAGCACGCGGTGTTCGGCGTACCACTGCGGCCAGCTGTCCCTGCGTACGTTCCGCATCGGCGCGAGCCCGATCCGTGCATCCACTGGGCCGTCCGGGGGAGGTGCGCCGAACGACGGTGCACCAGCGTTGTGTAGCGCGGCAAGCCCACGGCCGAAGGCCTCCGCGGCGGCGACCGTCGGCGACGCGGTCTCGACGACGTCTATTACGAGCCAGTCCGCGTCGGCTCCGTGTACCCGCGGGACCGCCACCGCACCGGCTTTGGCGAGCCAGCGCAATCCGGCGGCTTCGGCGGCCGCGGCACCCGGAGCGTGCTTCACCATCAGAGTGTCACCGTCGGTCATGGCCAGTGCGCTGAGCGTGCCGCTGCGCCCGCCGCGGGCGACCGTCCGGCCAGTGAGCCGCGCGGCCGCTTCGGCGGGTTCTTCGGGGCGCTGCCGGGAAACCACACCCGGACGCTACCGCCGCGGCCGCTCCCCGCCGCTGGACGGGCGGGGAGCGCGAAGGCCCCCGGGCCGGTGACGTCACACCGCTGGCCTAGACTCGGATGTCCCGGTCAGCAGGTGACCGGGGCCGTCCCGAGGGACGTTCTCACCCATATCTTTTACCGCTCGAGGAGAAGACCTTGAAGAGCACCGTCGAGCAGCTCAGCCCGACGCGAGTGAAGATCAATGTCGAGGTGCCGTTCGACGAGCTCAAGCCGAACTTCGATCGCGCCTACCGCAAGATCGCCCAGCAGGTGCGCATCCCGGGCTTCCGGCCCGGCAAGGCGCCCGCTCGCGTCCTGGAAAGCCGGATCGGCCGCGCGCCGGTGCTCGACGAGGTCGTCAACGAGGCCATCCCGGCCAAGTACATCGAGGCCGTCCGGGCCGGCGAGGTGCGCACGCTGGGCCAGCCCGAGTTCGAGGTGACCAAGCTCGAAGACCGCGACGTGCTGGAGTTCAGCGCCGAGGTCGACGTGCGCCCGGCCATCGAGCTGCCCGATCTCGCGGGCCTGGAGATCAGCGTCGACGACGTCGAGACCACCGACGAGGAGGTCGCCGAGCAGCTCGACGAGCTGCGGGCCCGGTTCGGCACGCTGACCGGCGTCGAGCGCGCGGCCGAGAACGGCGACTTCGTCTCCGTCGACCTGTCCGCCACGGTGGACGGCGCCCCGGTCGAGGAGGCCACGACCAGCGGCCTGTCCTACGAGATCGGCTCCGGCCAGCTCGTGGACGGCATCGACGAGGCGATCATCGGCGCGAACGCCGGCGAGAGCAAGACCTTCACCACCAAGCTGGTGGCCGGCGAGTACGCCGGGCAGGACGCCGAGGTCACCGTGACCGTGCAGTCGGTCAAGCAGCGCGAGCTGCCCGAGGCCGACGACGAGTTCGCCCAGCTGGCCAGCGAGTTCGACACCATCGAGGAGCTGCGCGCGGACCTGCGCGAGCGCCTCGGCCGGGTGAAGAAGATGCAGCAGGGCGTGCAGGCCCGGGACAAGGTCCTGGACATCCTGCTCGAGCGCACCGAGGTGCCGATCCCGGAGAAGGTGCTCGAGTCCGAGGTGGAGAACCGCAAGCACGACGCGGTGCACCCCTACGACCACGACGAGGCGAAGTTCGCCGAGGCGCTGGCGGCCGAAGGCCGCAGTGTCGAGGAGTTCGACACCGAGGTCCGGGAGGAGTCGGAGAAGGCCGTCCGCACGCAGCTGCTGCTGGACACCATCGCCGACAACGAGCAGACCACGGTGGACGACGGCGAGCTGACCGAGCGGATCCTCTACCAGGCCCAGCGCTTCGGCGTCAGCCCGGACGAGTACGTGCAGCGGGCACAGCAGTCCGGCCAGCTCACCGCGATCTACGCGGACGTGCGCCGTGGCAAGGCGCTGGCCTCGATCGTGCGCGGCACCACCGTCAAGGACGCCTCGGGCGCCGAGGTGGACCTGAGCGAGCTGTTCGGCGGCGACGAGGACGCCGAGCAGGCCCCCGCGACCGAGGAAGCGGTCACGACCCCGGCAGAGTAAAGCTGTAAGCGAACTTGGGCGGTGTCAGGCATTCTGCACCGCCCGAGTTCGTTAGGGTCGAAGACAAGGTTCCAGCACGGAAGAACGACAGCGGCGCACCGGCCTGCACCAGGGTCGGCGCCGGCGAAAAGGCAGGCACACGTGACGCAGCACATGCCCGAGGGGCGGACCGGCACCGCGGGGCTCACCCTCACCGACTCGGTGTTCGAGCGGTTGCTCCAGGAGCGCATCGTCGTTCTCGGTTCCGAGGTCAACGACGAGGTGGCCAACCGGCTCACCGCGCAGCTCCTGCTGCTCGACGCGGACGACGCGGAATCGGACATCCGGTTCTACATCAACTCGCCGGGCGGCTCGGTGACCGCCGGGTTCGCCATCTACGACACCATGCAGCTGATCAAGCCGGACGTGGCGACCTACGCGATGGGCATGGCGGCCTCGATGGGGCAGTTCCTGCTCTCCTCGGGCACGCCCGGCAAGCGTTACGCCCTCCCGCACGCGCGGATCCTGATGCACCAGCCCTCCGCGGGCGTCGGCGGCACCGCCTCGGACATCGCGATCCAGGCCGATCTGTTCAACAAGTGGAAGCAGGAGCTGGCGAAGATCACCGCCGAGCAGACCGGGCAGACCACCGAGCAGATCATCAAGGACGGCGACCGCGATCGCTGGTTCACCGCGCAGGAGGCGAAGGACTACGGCTTCGTCGACCACGTGCTGACCCGCGACAACGGTCTGAACTCCGGCAACTGAGTCCCGAAGCACACAGGAGAGCATCATGAGCAACTTCCGGCTCCCGGGTGACTTCCGGGCTCCGCGGACCCCGCAGTCGCGGTACATCCTCCCCTCCTACGTCGAGCGCACCAGCTACGGCGTGAAGGAGTCCAACCCGTACAACAAGCTGTACGAGGAGCGGACGATCTTCCTGGGCGTGCAGGTGGACGACGCGTCGGCCAACGACGTGATGGCCCAGCTGCTGCACCTCGAGCACGAGGACCCGGACCGCGACATCAGCATCTACATCAACTCCCCGGGCGGGTCGTTCACGTCGCTGATGGCGATCTACGACACCATGCAGTACATCCGCCCGGACATCTCGACCGTGTGCCTCGGCCAGGCGGCCTCGGCCGCCGCGGTGCTGCTGGCCGCGGGCACGCCGGGCAAGCGCATGGCGCTGCCGAACGCGCGCGTGCTGATCCACCAGCCGGCCACCGAGGGCACCTACGGGCAGGTCTCGGACCTGGAGATCCAGGCCAACGAGATCCAGCGGGTGCGGCGCCAGATGGAGGTCATCCTGGCCAAGCACACCAACAAGGAGCCGGACGAGATCAAGGCCGACATCGAGCGGGACAAGATCCTCACCGCCGAGGAGGCCAAGGCCTACGGCCTGATCGACGAGGTGCTCCCGTACCGGAAGGCCTCGGCGAACTGATCGGACGGGCCGGTGCGCGGGCAATCCTCGCCGCGCACCGGCCCGCTGGTCTACTGTCGGAACTTCGACGTGCCCGCAACCGGCCGGGGTGCTCCCGCTCACGGCTCCGGACGGGTACCGTCGGTGGCAATGCGTGCGGCCCGGGCGAGCCCCCGGGCCCGGGACCGCCAGAGAGAGAGTGCAGGTGCGCACCCCCGCGCACCGGAGGGGACGAGGTCAACGGCCATGGCACGGATCGGTGACGGCGGGGACCTGCTGAAGTGTTCTTTCTGCGGAAAGAGCCAGAAACAGGTGAAGAAACTCATTGCCGGCCCCGGGGTGTACATCTGCGACGAGTGCATCGACCTCTGCAACGAGATCATCGAGGAGGAACTCGCCGAGGCGGGCGAGGTCAAGCTCGACGAGCTGCCCAAGCCCGCGGACATCCACGAGTTCCTCCAGCAGTACATCATCGGCCAGGACGAGGCGAAGAAGACGCTCGCGGTCGCGGTGTACAACCACTACAAGCGGATCCAGGCCGACGACAAGAGCGGTCCCAAGGACTCCAAGGACGAGCCGGTCGAGCTGGCCAAGTCCAACATCCTGATGCTCGGCCCCACCGGCTGCGGCAAGACCTACCTCGCGCAGACCCTGGCGAAGCTGCTGAACGTGCCGTTCGCGATCGCCGACGCCACCGCGCTGACCGAGGCCGGCTACGTGGGCGAGGACGTCGAGAACATCCTGCTCAAGCTGATCCAGGCGGCCGACTACGACGTCAAGCGCGCCGAGACCGGCATCATCTACATCGACGAGGTCGACAAGATCGCCCGGAAGAGCGAGAACCCGTCGATCACCCGCGACGTGTCCGGCGAGGGCGTGCAGCAGGCGCTGCTGAAGATCCTCGAAGGCACCACCGCCTCGGTGCCGCCCCAGGGCGGGCGCAAGCACCCGCACCAGGAGTTCATCCAGATCGACACGACGAACGTGCTGTTCATCGTGGCCGGCGCGTTCGCCGGGCTGGAGAAGATCATCAACGAGCGGGTCGGCAAGCGCGGCCTCGGTTTCGGTGCGGAGATCCGCACCAAGGCCGAGATCGAGGGCAGCGACGTGTTCTCCGAGACGATGCCCGAGGACCTGATCAAGTTCGGCCTGATCCCGGAGTTCATCGGCCGCCTCCCGGTGGTGGCCACGGTGAACCACCTGGACAAGGAGTCCCTGGTCTCCATCCTCACCCAGCCGCGCAACGCGCTGGTCAAGCAGTACAAGAAGCTCTTCGAGCTGGACAACGTCGAGCTGGAGTTCACCAAGACCGCGCTGGAGGCGATCGCCGACCAGGCGGTGCTGCGCGGCACCGGCGCCCGTGGCCTGCGCGCGATCATGGAGGAAGTCCTCCAGCCGGTGATGTACGACATCCCGAGCCGCGACGACGTGGCGAAGGTCGTGATCACCGAGCAGACCGTCCGGGAGAACGTGAATCCCACGATCGTGGCCCGGCAGCCCTCCCGCCGCACGCGTAGCGAGCGGGGCGAGAAGTCGGCCTGACGCCGGGCCCGCCCCCCGGCACCCGCGGAGATTCTCAACAGGAGTCGGCTGTCACGGTGCGTGCGGCAGGCGCGATAATGGACAGGATGACGACCGTGCCGCTGACCGCACCCCCGGGGGATGACACCGCCAACCCGGCCGAAGCGGTGCTTCCCGAAGTCGCCGGGCCGAGGCCCACCCCGGTGGGCCTCGTCGAGCTCAGCGAGCGCGTGGTGGCGTCCATCCTGAACCGCTGCCCGTGGCTCTTCCGCGCTGTCGAGATCTTCCTGGCTGCCTGCACCGTGGTCTGCCTGATCGCGATCGCCACCCGGCGGTCCCCGCTGCCGCTGCTGCCGATTCCGCTGTTCGGGGTCACCTACCTGCTGTTGCGCCGGTTGCGGACCGCCGAGACCCGCGCGCACCGGTTCCGCTGGTCGATGCTCACCGCCCTGGCCGCCATGGCGGGGTTCTGGCTGGTCTCCGTGGTCGGCCGCTGGGTCTCCTGACCGGGCCGTGAAGGGACCATGCACGGCCTCAGAGTCCAGGGTGTCGGCAAAGTCGGTGTGAGGGCCTTGCGCAGACGGCGTAGGTCCGTGAAGGGGCCCTTCACGGACTCAGAGTCCGTGAAGGGCCCCTTCACAGACCTGGCGCGCACCGGACCCGCTAGACCGGTCGGGGTAGGTGCTTGCCGAGGAAGCCCACCATGCTCGGCACGACGCTGCGGAAGAACGTGTCGCCGTGCTTGCCCTTCGCGGTGTAGGCCACGGCCGGGTGAGTGGCGGCGATGTATTCGCGGACGCCGGTGATGAACGAGTCCTCTGTGCCGCAGTAGATCGCGGTGGGGATGCCGGCGAGCGCCTCGGTGTGCCGGAGCGGGTCCAGGTCCGTCCAGTCGGTCAAGCCGGTGAAGATGTGGCGCTTGGCCATTTCCGGCCAGGAGGTGATCAGCGCGGGGGAGATCGCGGCGAGCGCGGCCGGGGGCTGGCGGCGTTCGGCCCGGCGGCGGCCGTACAGCAGGGCGCCGAAGCCGCCCATCGACACGCCCGCGCAGCCGAAGGGCAGGCCGTCCGTGCCGCCGAACCCGCGCTGGCGCAGCCATTGCGGGACCTCTTCCAGCAGCATCGCCATCGGATCGTCGCCGGGGCGGACCTGGTGCCAGTAGTTGTCGCCGCCGTCCACGGCGACGTAGCCGTAGGCGGGCACGGACTTGCGCGCGACTTCGCTGCCGAGCTGCTTGAGCAGACCGCTCGGACCCGCGGTGCGGGCGTTGCCGTGCAGGCCGTGCAGGAGCAGCGACATCGGCAGCCCGCGCTTCGGCTGCTTGCTCGGCAGCAGGAACACCAGGTTCACCATGCGCCCGCGGGCGGCGGAGTACACCCGCTCCACCCGCATGCTGCCCAGCTGGGTGACCGGAGTGGATGATGCGACGCCGAGGGCGCGCTGCAACGCCGGGCTGAACGGGACGACACCGGTCGCGGTGCCCACCACGAGACCGGCCACGCCGAGCCCCGACGCGCCCGCGATCAGCAGGGAACGACGGCTCACTCGCCGCCGCTCTCCGGTTGGTTCGTCCACCTGAGCCTCCCTCTTCGCACAGGGTAGGACGTCAACCGGAGCAAGATCGTTGCGTCTGGTGATCTTTCTCGCGGATGTTAACCAAGTCATAACCGGCATCGGACAACGCGGGCGGTTTCGGGCGGCTCGGCCACTGTGGACGTTCCGGTGACTCCCATGTGGACTTTTGTGGACTTTCCACCGGGCCGGAATCCAATCGTGACATTCTCCCGGTACAAGCCCCGTCGAGCGCGGTGCCAGGTGCGCACATGCGCCCAGGGCGCCGGCGCTGCCCCGGCCGCGGAATCGTGGCGAGGCGAACCAGACATACGACATTTGGGCGGTGCGATGTCGACAGTTTGGTAATACATTTCGTGGGCACCCGACTGTTCGGAGGACTCTGACAATGGCCGTCCCCGGCTTTCTCGCCCGTGCCCGGATCGTGGCCCCGCCGGGGTGGACCCGCTGGCTGGTCCCGCCCGCCGCGCTGTCGATTCACCTGTCGATCGGCCAGGCCTACGCGTGGAGCGTGTTCAAGACGCCGCTGGAGAAGACGCTGCACCTGTCGGGTACCGAGTCCGGTCTGCCGTTCCAGCTGGGCATCGTGATGCTCGGGCTGTCCGCGGCCTTCGGCGGGACCCTGGTCGAGAAGAACGGCCCGCGCTGGGCGATGGCCGTGGCCACGGTGTGCTTCTCCGCCGGCTTCCTGATCTCCGCGCTCGGCGTCGCCACGGGGCAGTTCTGGCTCGTGGTGGTCGGTTACGGCGGGATCGGCGGCATCGGGCTGGGCATCGGCTACATCTCGCCGGTGTCCACGCTAATGAAGTGGTTCCCGGACCGGCCGGGGATGGCGACCGGGATCGCGATCATGGGCTTCGGCGGCGGCGCGCTGGTCGCCTCGCCGTGGTCCTCGGCGATGCTCGGCGGCCATCCGGAGACGAGCGACATCGCGGTGGCCTTCTTGGTGCACGGGCTGGTGTACGCGGTGTTCATGGCGCTCGGCGTGCTGCTGGTGCGCGTGCCCGCGGACGGCTGGCGCCCGGCCGGCTGGTCACCGGAGGCGGACGCGGCCAAGCCGCTGGTCTCCACCGCGAACGTCTCCGCGGCCAACGCCATCAAGACGCCGCAGTTCTGGCTCTTGTGGATCGTGTTGTGCCTCAACGTCACGGCGGGCATCGGCATCCTGGAGAAAGCCGCGCCGATGATCACGGACTTCTTCAAGGACACCTCGGCCCCGGTCGGCACGGCCGCCGCGGCCGGGTTCGTCGCGATGCTTTCGCTGACCAACATGCTCGGCCGGTTCGTCTGGTCCTCGCTGTCGGATATGGCCGGGCGTAAGAACATCTACCGGTTCTACCTCGGCGTGGGCGCGCTGCTGTACCTGGTGATCGCGCTGACCACGAACAGCTCGAAGCTGCTGTTCGTGCTGTGCGCCATGCTGATCCTTTCCTTCTACGGCGGCGGGTTCTCGACCCTCCCGGCGTATCTGAAGGACCTGTTCGGCACCTATCAGGTCGGCGCGATCCACGGCCGGCTGCTCACCGCCTGGTCGGTGGCCGGGGTGCTCGGGCCGCTGATCGTGGACGGGATCGCGGACAGCGAGAAGGCGGCCGGCAAGACCGGCCCGGATCTCTACTCGACGTCCTTTTCCATCATGATCGGCCTGCTGGTGGTCGGCTTCGTCGCCAACGAACTCGTGCGCCCGGTCAAGGCGCGCTACCACGAACCGGTCCAGGAGATTCCGGTGGGAAGTGAGGCCCGATGAGCACCTCGACCCCGGCCGAGGGCCGGTCCGCCGGACGTACCGCACTGCTGGTGTTCGCCTGGGTATGGGTGCTGGCCCCGTTCGCCTACGGCGTGGTCGAGCTGATCGCGAAAGTGGTCGACCTGTTCGGCGGCTGAGCACAGCGGCGCCCACACTGTCCTTTGTGGTCAGTGCGGGGCTCGCTGCAGCCGGGCGGTCAGGCCGTTCGCTGCGCGACCCGCTTGAGGTACCAGACGGTCCAGGCGGTGGTGACCAGCGCGACGACCGGCTCGATCAGGCCGGTCACGGTGGCCGCGACCGGGATCGGCAAGGAGCCGGCTTGAGCGCCGGGTGCCTCGGAGGCGGGGTGGGTGTCGGTGGCTGGTTTGAGCGCGTGGTTCGGTCCGGGTGTCTGGTGCGTCGATCGGGCTCTATCAAGCCGGTTGCGCTCGGAGGTGGTTGCTTGGCAAGGGATTCACCGCGTTTCCTGCTCGTGGAGCGTGCGTGGTCCTGGGCGGTGTGGCCGCGTTGTTCGATCCCCGGTGCGGATGAGTGCCGCCAGCTCGCGGTGCTCGGAAACGACGTGTGAGAGATCCGCTGTGTCACGGCGCACGGTCCCGGACGGAGCCTCGCTCGTTGATCAAGTCCGTTGCGCACGCAGGTGGTGGCCCGGCAAGACCTTCATCCTGTCACCTGGCCACACTGTCCTTTATGGTCAGTTCGGCGCTGATCCGCGGGCAGTTACCCGCGGAGTTCGGCGAGCAGGCTCTGCCGTGCGGAGTGTACGTGGTCCTCGGCGGCGCGGGCGAGCCGTTCGGTCTCCCCGGCACGGATGAGCGTCGCCAGCTCGCGGTGCTCGGCGACCACGCGCGCGCGGTAGTGGCGGTGGCTCAGGGAAATCCGCTGCAGCTGGAACAGGAACACCTGTGAGCGCACCGCATGCCACGCCTCGCGGAGCCGGGTGTTGCCCGCGGCGGCGTACACCTGGTCGTGGAACGCGATGTCCAGGGCCAGCAGGCGCGGGCCGTCGGCGTCTTCGCGGACCGCGGTGGTCAGCTCGGCGACGAGGGCGTCCAGCCCGGCCAGCTCGTCCGGCGTGGCGTGCGTGTGCGCGGTCGTGGCGGCCAGCCGGTCCAGTGCGGCGCGGACGGAGTAGACCTCTTCCACGTCCGCGGCGGTCACCTCGACCACGGTGGTCGGCCGGTGCCAGCCGCCGTGGATCAAGCCCTCGCGGGAGAGCAGCGCCAGGCCTTCCCGGACCGAACCGCGGCTGATCCCCAGCGAAGTGGCCAGCTCGACCTCGCGCAGCGGGGCGCCGGGACGGAAGTGACCGGCGAAGATCGCTTCCCGCACCCGGTCGGCGGCCTCCTCGGCGAGCCCGCGGCGGGCCGCCTTCCGGAGCTGGGTGACTTCCACGGGTTAATGTTGACATTTGGACATTCGCGAGTCAACGTGGGGTCACGAAGCCGAGCCCGAGGAGTGCGCATGTCCGTCCGCCCCGCGTTCCACCTGGCCGTTCCGGTCGACGACCTGGGCCGCGCCCGCGCGTTCTACGGCGGGGTGCTCGGGCTCGCCGAGGGCCGCTCGGCACCGTCCTGGGTGGACTGGAACTTCCACGGCCACCAGGTGGTCACGCATCTGGTGCCGGGAGCGCGGGCGGAGGCGGGCCGCAATCCGGTCGACGGGCACGAGGTGCCGGTGCCGCATTTCGGGCTGGTGCTCGACGTGGCCGGGTTCCACGAGCTGGCCGGGCGGCTGCGGGCCGCGGGCACCGAGTTCGTGATCGAGCCGTATCAGCGTTTCGCCGGGGAGCCGGCGGAGCAGTGGACCATGTTCCTGCACGATCCGGCCGGCAATGCCTTGGAATTCAAGGCGTTTCGTGACGAGTCGCAGTTGTTCGCTATATGAACGTCCTGGTCACGGGTGCCTCGCGCGGGATCGGGCGCGCCATCGCCGTCGCCTTCGCCACCCGGGGCGACCGAATCGCCGTCCACTGTGGATCGAACCGGGAGGCGGCCCGGGAGACGCTGGAGGCGTTGCCCGGTTCCGGGCATGTGCTGGTGTCCGGCGACCTGGGCAATCCGGCCGCCGCGCAGTGGCTCGCCGACATCGCGGAGAAGCAGCTCGGCGGGGTCGACGTGCTGGTCAACAACGCCGCGGTCGGCACTTCGGCGGAGACGGCCACCCCGATCGCGGACGTCTCCTACGAGCACTGGCAGGAGGTCTGGCGTTCCACAGTGGACGTGAACCTGCTGGGCGCGGCCAACATCTCGTTCCATTTCGCGCGGCATCTGATCGCCCGCGGCGCGCCGGGCCGGATCGTGAACATCGGCTCGCGCGGGGCGTTCCGCGGGGAGCCCGAGCATCCGGCGTACGGGGCGAGCAAGGCGGCGCTGCACGCGCTCGGCCAGTCTCTCGCGGTCGCACTGGCCCCGCACGGGATTTCGGTCACCTCGGTCGCGCCGGGCTTCACCGCCACCGAGCGGCAGGCCGGGCGGCTGACCGAGGAGATCCGCGAGCAGAGCCCGTTCGGCCGGGTCGCCGAGCCGGAGGAGGTCGCCGACGCGGTGGTGTTCCTCGCCTCGGCGGAGGCGACCTGGGCCTCCGGTGCGATCCTCGATCTCAACGGGGCCTCGCACCTGCGCTGAGAATCCGTCAGGAGTGGTGGTGGGGTTCCAGCCGTACCACGATCGCCTTGGATACCGGGGTGTTGGACTTCTCCGCCACGGAATCCAGCGGTACCAGCGCATTCGCTTCGGGGAAGTACGCGGCCGCGCAGCCGCGGGCGGTCGGATAGGACACCGCGCGGAAGGCCGGCGCCCGGCGTTCGCCGTCGCGCCATTCCGAGACCAGGTCCACGATCTCGCCGTCGGCGATGCCCAGCGCGGTCAGATCGTCCGGGTGCACGAACACCACGCGCCTGCCGTCCTCGATGCCGCGGTAGCGGTCGGACAGGCCGTAGATGGTGGTGTTGTACTGATCGTGGCTACGTACCGTTTGCAGCAGCAGCCTGCCTTCGGGCACCTTGGGATAGTCCAGTTCGGACACTGTGAACATGCCCTTGCCGGTGGCGGTTCCGGTGAACCGGCGCGAATCCCGCGGCGGATGCGGCAGTACGAACCCGTCCGGCTCGCGGACCCGGCGGTTGTAGTCCTGACAGCCGGGCACGACGGCGGCGATGCGGTCGCGGATCAGGTCGTAGTCCTGTTCGAAGGACTGCCACGGGACCGCATGCTCCGGCCCGAACAGCTGCCCGGCGAGCCGGCACACGATCGCCACTTCGGACAGCAGGTTCTCGCTCGCCGGGGCGAGCCTGCCGCGGGAGGCGTGCACTTGCGACATCGAATCCTCGACAGTCACGAACTGCCGTCCCGACTGCTGCTCGTCCCGTTCGGTGCGGCCGAGCGTGGGCAGGATCAGCGCGGTGCGCCCGGGCACCACGTGCGAACGGTTGAGTTTCGTCGACACGTGCACGGTCAGTGCACAGGAGCGCAGCGCTTCTGCGGTGCGCTCGGAATCCGGGGTCGCGGAGGCGAAATTGCCGCCCATGGCGAAGAAAACCCTGCCTCGCCCGTCGAGCATGGCGCGGATCGAGTCCACTGTGTCCCAGCCGTGCTTGCGTGGCACGGTGATGCCGAACTCGCGGTCGAGCGAGTCCATGAACTTCTCCGGCATCTTCTCCCAGACGCCCATGGTCCGGTCGCCTTGCACGTTCGAATGGCCGCGGACCGGGCACAGTCCCGCGCCCGGACGGCCGATCATGCCGCGGGCGAGCGCGAGATTGGTGATCTCGGCGATCGTCGGCACCGCGTGCTTGTGCTGGGTCAGGCCCATCGCCCAGCAGTAGATGGTGCGTTCGGACCCGGCGATCATCCGGGCGAGATGCTCGATCTGCGTGCGGGGCAGGCCGGTCGCGCGCTCGGTCTCCGGCCAGTCGATCTCACGCAGCTGCTCGGCCCAGTCCTCGAACCCGAGCGTCTCGTTCCGCACGAACTCGTGGTCGACGATCGAGCCCGGGGCCCCTTCCTCCCACTGCAGCAGCAGATGCCCGACCGCCTGGAACAGCGCGAGATCGCCGCCCACGCGGATCTGCGCGAACTCGTCGGCCAACGGGGTGCCCTTGCCCACCACACCGCGCACCTGCTGGGGATTCTTGAACCGCATCAGCCCGGCCTCGGGCAGCGGGTTCACCGCGACGATCCGCGCGCCGTCGCCCTTGGCCACCTCCAGCGCGGAGAGCATGCGCGGGTGGTTCGTGCCGGGGTTCTGCCCGACGACCACGATCAGGTCGGCCTGGTGCAGATCGGCCAGTGTCACCGAGCCCTTGCCGACACCGATCGCCGCGGACAGCGCCGCCCCGGAGGATTCGTGGCACATGTTCGAGCAGTCCGGCAGGTTGTTCGTGCCGAACGAACGCACGAGCAGCTGGTAGACGAACGCGGCCTCGTTGCTGGTCCGGCCGGAGGTGTAGAAGATCGCCTCGTCCGGACTCGCCAGCGCGCGCAGCTCGCCGGCCACCAGCTCGAACGCGTCCGCCCAGGAGATCGGCTCGTAGTGCGTGCCGCCTTCGCGCAGCACGAGCGGCTCGGTGAGCCGGCCCTGCTGACCGAGCCAGAAATCCGTGTGCCCGGCCAGCTCCGCCACCGGGTGCGCGGCGAAGAACTCCCGGCCGATGTGGCGTTTCGTGGCCTCCTCGGCGACCGCTTTCGCGCCGTTCTCACAGAATTCGGCGAGCTTGCGCTTCTCCCCGTCGACCTGGCGCGGCTCCGGCCACGCGCAGCCGGGGCAGTCGAACCCCGCCCGCTGGTTGAGCAACCGCAGCGTCCGCGCGGTCCGGACGACGCCCATCTGCTCGACTCCACGGGCCAGCGACACCGCGACTCCGGGGATTCCGGCCGCCCAGGTCTTCGGCTTGCCGACTTCGAGGTGGGCTTCGTCCACATCGCTCGTGGGCGCTTCACGGGTCATGTCCTCATCGTGCGCCTGATTGGCCGGTTACCCAAGTCGGCGCGGCGACTCCGCCCGCCGGAGGCCTCGATCAGCTGCCGCTACTACGAAAAGCAGCACGCTGACTACGACGAGTACTACCGCCAATCGGTGTAGTCCTCCGGAATCAGCCTGAACTGTGCTGCCCGGCCTGTGTATAGGGGCCGGAAAGCGGTGAAGGGCATCTTCACGGACTCAGCGTCCAGGGTGTCGGCAAAGTCGGCGTGGAGGGCCCTGCGTAGCTGCGGAGGTCTGTGAAGGGTCCCTTCACGGACTCTGAGTCCGTGAAGGGCCCCTTCACGGACCCGAAACCGGTCCGGCGCACGCCACGAGGTGGTCGCGCACACCTCCGCATCGCCCGCTGCAGGGTCCCCGACCAACTTTGCCGGGCCCCTGGACGCGGAGTCCGTGAAGATGCCCTTCACCGCCATGCTCGGGGGCGGCGCAGCGTCAGCCGGAGCCCACCTGGTACTCGATCGAGGTCTCGTTCACGCCGGGGCCGCGCACCTCGTGCACGGTGACCGCGG
This sequence comes from Amycolatopsis sulphurea, assembly GCF_002564045.1. Classification (NCBI taxonomy): domain Bacteria; kingdom Bacillati; phylum Actinomycetota; class Actinomycetes; order Pseudonocardiales; family Pseudonocardiaceae; genus Amycolatopsis; species Amycolatopsis sulphurea. The sequence goes on from NZ_PDJK01000002.1 coordinate 4,623,945, forward strand.
CGGCCACCAGGACCACCAGGCCGATCAGCGCGGCGATCCCCGGCCAGCGGCTCGGGGCCGCCGTGCCGTAGCCCGCGCCGTGGCCGGCGGAGCGCGCGCGGCGTTCGCGGCGGCGCTTCTTCTTCAGCTCCTTCTTCGCGCCGAGCCACGCGTCCAGCTCGGCGTGCTTGCGCCATTCCGGGTCGATCAGGTCCGGATGGGTCTCGATCGAGTAGTCGTCCGGATCCTCCGGCCGGGTCATCCTTGCCACCTCTTTCCCCCTGAGCGAGCCCGCGGCGGCGGGTTCGTAGACTTGTCCATTGTGACCGAGAACGCTCCGCAGCAGAAAACCGACCTTCCGGGTGCCTGGGACCCGGCCGCCGAAGAAGCCCCGATGTACGACCGCTGGGTAGCGGCCGGGTACTTCACGGCCGATGCCTCGTCGGACAAGCCGCCGTTCTCGATCGTACTGCCGCCGCCGAACGTCACCGGCAGCCTGCACATGGGCCACGCGCTCAACCACACCCTGATGGACGCGATGAGCCGCCGCCGCCGGATGCAGGGCTACGAGGTGCTCTGGCTGCCGGGCATGGACCACGCGGGCATCGCCACGCAGAACGTGGTGGAGCGCCAGCTCGCGGGGGAAGGGCTCTCCCGCCACGACCTGGGCCGGGAGAAGTTCGTCGACCGCGTCTGGGAGTGGAAGGCCGAGTACGGCGGCCGGATCCTCGGCCAGATGAAGCGGCTGGGCGACAGCGTGGACTGGTCGCGTGAGCGGTTCACCATGGACGAGAACCTGTCCCGGGCTGTGCAGACGGTCTTCAAGAACTTCTACGACGCGGGCCTGATCTACCGTGCCGAGCGGATCATCAACTGGTGCCCGCGCTGCCAGACCGCGCTGTCGGACATCGAGGTGGACCACAGCGAGGACGAGGGCGAACTCGTCTCCATCCGCTACGGCGGGGGCGCGGACGCGATCGTCGTGGCGACCACCCGCGCGGAGACCATGCTGGGCGACACCGGCGTCGCCGTGCACCCCGAGGACGAGCGGTACGCACACCTGGTCGGCACCGAGGTCGAGCTGCCGCTGACCGGGCGTCGCATTCCGATCGTCGCGGACCGCCACGTTGACCCGGAGTTCGGTACCGGCGCGGTGAAGGTGACCCCGGCGCACGATCCGAACGACTTCGAGATCGGCCGCCGGCACGACCTGCCCATGCTGACCGTGATGAACGAGCGCGCGGAGATCACCGTGGCGGGCCCGTTCGAGGGGCTGGACCGGTTCGAGGCGCGCCCGGCCGTGGTCGCCGCGCTGCGCGAGGACGGCCGGATCGTCGCGGAGAAGCGGCCGTACCTGCATTCGGTGGGGCACTGCTCGCGGTGCGACACCGTGGTGGAGCCGCGGCTGTCGCTGCAGTGGTGGGTCAAGGTGGCGGAGCCGGCCAAGGCCGCGGGCGACGCGGTGCGCGACGGCCGCACGAAGGTGCACCCGGCCGAGCTGGAGAAGCGGTACTTCGACTGGGTCGACAACATGCACGACTGGACGATCTCGCGCCAGCTGTGGTGGGGGCACCGGATCCCGGTCTGGTACGGCCCGGACGGCGAGGTCGTGTGCGTCGGCCCGGACGAGCAGCCGCCGTCCGGCGAGGGCTGGACCCGGGATCCGGACGTGCTCGACACCTGGTTCTCCTCGGGCCTGTGGCCGATGTCCACCATGGGCTGGCCGGAGCAGACCGCGGACCTGGCGAAGTTCTATCCGACCAGCGTCCTGTCCACCGGCTACGACATCCTGTTCTTCTGGGTCGTGCGGATGATGATGTTCGGCGTGCAGGAGATGGACGGCCGGCCGCCGTTCGACCACGTCTACCTGCACGGGCTGATCCGCGACGCGAACGGCAAGAAGATGTCGAAGTCGCGCGGCAACGTGATCGATCCGCTGGAGTGGATGGACGCCTACGGGGCCGACGCCACCCGGTTCACCCTCGCCCGCGGCGCGAACCCGGGCGCGGACATGGCGCTGGCCGACGAATGGGCCGCGGGCTCGCGCAACTTCTGCACGAAGCTGTGGAACGCCAGCAAGTTCGCCATGATGAACGGCGCGGACGCCACCGGTGCGCTGCCCGCGCCCGGGGAGCTGACCGAGGCGGACCGCTGGATCCTCGGCAGGCTGGCCGCGCTCGTGTCCGAAGTGGACGAACTGTTCGAGCAGTTCCAGTTCGCCAAGGTGGCGAACGCGCTGTACCAGTTCACCTGGAACGAGCTGTGCGACTGGTATCTCGAACTGGCGAAGGTGGCGCTGTACCAGGGCGACGAGGCCCGGGTCGCGGCCACGCGCGCGGTGCTCGGGCACGTGCTGGACGCGGTGCTGCGGCTGCTGCACCCGTTCATCCCGTTCGTCACCGAGAAGCTGTGGACCGCGCTGACCGGCGGGGAGTCGCTGGTGATCGCGGCCTGGCCGAAGCCGATCGAGGGCTACGCGGATCCGGCCGCCGCCGCGCGGATCTCGGATGTGCAGAAGCTGGTCACCGAGATCCGCCGGTTCCGGGCCGATCAGGGCCTGAAGCCGGGGCAGAAGGTGGTCGCGCGGCTCGCCGGGGAGGCGCTCCCGGCCGGGCACGAGGACGCGATTCGCTCGCTGGTCCGGCTCACCCCGCCCGACGATGGATTCGCGGTGAGTGCCTCGCTTGAGGTGGCGCTGGCCGGTGGCGTGGTCACCGTCGAGCTGGACACCTCCGGCACCATCGACGTGGCCGCCGAACGCAAGCGGCTGCAGAAGGATCTCGGTGCGGCACAGAAGGAACTGGCTCAGACCGAGGGCAAGCTCGGCAACGAGTCGTTCATCGCGAAGGCCCCCGCTCCGGTGATCGAGAAGATCAAGGTGCGCCGGGAGACCGCCGTGGCGGACATCGCCCGGATCGAGGCGCGGCTGGCTGCGTTGCCCGCTTCCTAGCGGGGGTCCAGCCGTCTTCCTTTCCGATGCCACGCGGCCCAGGCCGCGTGGCATCGCTTTTGTCCGTGCCTGCTTCCTGAGCGGTGGAGGGGCCTCGTGGTGGCTGTGCCGGAGTGGCCACCACGAGGCCCGACGCCGGCGGCGGTGACTCAGCCGCCCAGCTGCTGCCGGATCACCCCGGCGATCCCGGCCATTCCCGCGGCGAGCGGGTGGTACGCGGCCGCGGCGAACAGGTTCGTGTCCTTCCCGTTGATCCACGCCGCGTCGCCGGCGCAGGCATCGTGCCCGGCGGACGGGGTGTAGATGTCCACATAGGACGCTTGACCGTCGGCCCGTACGGCGTCTTCGATCGCCGAGTTCAGGGCTTCTTCGACGCTGGAGAGCCAGGCGTAGTCACCGTCCGCGAACGGCAGGACCTCCGGGCAGCGGCCGGATTCCGGGGCGATCCGGGGATAGCCGACGGCGAGTACCCGCGCCCGCGGCGAGCGCGCGTGGATCCCCGCCAGCACCTGCCGCACGCGTTCCCCTGTCACCGGGAGCAGCGCCTTGATCGTGTCCACCCCGTCCACCGTGAAGTGCTGCCGGCACGGGCTCCCGGTGGGATCGCCCGGTCGCAGCCCGGGGCAGGTGCCGATGAGCTTGCCGAACACCTCGGAGTCGTTGCCGCCGATGCCGAGGGTGACCAGGTCCGTGTCCGGGCGCAGGGCGGAGAACTGCGGCGGGTTGACGCCCAGCGGCACCTGCTGCGCCTGCGTCATGTGCGTGGTGTCCGCGCTGGAGCAGCTGACGTCGGTGGCGGAGTCCACGTGCAGGGCCGCGGCGACGCGCGCCGGATAGTTGCCTGTCGATCTCGCGCAGCCCAGCGGATCGAGCCGGAGAACGGGGATGAACGGCCCGGCGGTGTAGGAGTCGCCGAGCGCCACGTAGTGCCGGAAACCGGGCTGTGCGGCGGATGCGGCCGTCGCCGAGGTGCCGAGCAGTGCGAGCGCGGCCAGCATCGCGAGCACGATCCGGGTGGGGCGCATGGAGATCCCTTCGGCGGGGAACGCGGGACGGGCTCCACTTTCGGCCCGGATCGGGAGCGTTGCCTGCCGCCGTTCGGGTGGTCGGCCGCGAGGTTCACCCGGCAGCCGGGTGATCCGCGGATTCCCTTCCACCCCAGGGCTTCCGGTAGCTCAGGAGGTACCGCCAGAAGAGCAGTGGCCGCAGCTCGCTGCCGGGTAGCAGCCGGGCCGCATCGCGGCGTACGTCGGACAGGGCGGGGAACTCCATCCGCACGGGGGCCTTCGGCGCCGGGTCGGTGCCGCCGTTGAGCCGGTCTCCGGCCGCGACCACCAGCCGGGCCGCGAGGTTGGCCGGGGCCGCGGCGAGTTGCCGCGCGTAGTCACGGGGGCTGCTGGGCCGGGCGCACCCCAGCACGGCCAGTACCCCGCCGGGTGCGAGCGCGTGGCGGAACTTCAGCACCGTGTCGAACGGCACGTGGTGGAGCGACGCCAGGCAGGAGATGAACGCGTACGCGCCGGGTTCCAGCTGTACCTCGGTGACGTCCGCGTGCCGGTAGGAGACCGTGGCGGGGCTGGCGGCTGCCGCGCGGGCCACGAGGTCCGCGGCCTGGTCGATGCCCTCCACCGTCAGGCCCGTCGCGGCCAGTCGTCGTGCGAATCGGCCGTCGCCGCAGCCGACGTCGAGTGCCCGGCCCGGTCCCGGCGGTACCAGCCGCAGCAGCTGCGGGTGGTAGTGGTGGTTGTGGTCGAACGGCATGCCCCGACCCTGCCATGCCGGGCGGCGGGAACGGGCCGGGTAGGCTGGTCACGCCGGTTCGGCACAGGGCATACCGCCTGGTCGGCCGGGCTGGAGGCGCCGGTTCCCGGCGCCGTGCGACGTCGTCGAGGAGCAAGTGCGTGCCGCGTGGTGAGGGCGGCGGTCCGGAAGGGCCGTTCGGTGCCGAGGAATCCGAAGAGCCCGGCGGGCGGCCCCGGCGGCCCGATCTCGCGGATCCGGACAGCTTCGCCGGCGTGGACGAGCTGGGCGGGCCGTCCGGCGATGGCACTGACGACAGCACCGAGCCGGACCTGGACGCACCCGACGCGGCCTACACCGTCGGCGGCGGCGCCGGTGGCGGGATCGGCGGAATCGGACAGCTCGGCGACAACCTCGCCCTCGGTCCGGTACCGGACCTGGTCGCCGGTGAGGGTGCCGAACTGCACGAGCTGGACGACGAGGGCGTCCTGGAGACACCCGGCGACGAACACGGCCCGGAGGCCCGCCGGGCGTTGATGGCGGTCGAGGCGGAACTCAACCAGCGTTGGCCGGAGACGAAGATCGCCCCCTCGCTGGCCCGGATCCAGGCGCTGGTCACGCTGCTCGGCGAGCCGCAGCGCGGATACCCGGTACTGCACGTGGCCGGGACCAACGGCAAGGGCTCGGTCACCCGCATGATCGACTCGCTGCTCACCCGCATGGGCCTGCGCGTCGGCCGCTACACGAGCCCGCATCTGCAGCTGGTGACCGAGCGGATCGCGCTGGACGGGCAGCCGATCTCCGCGGCCCGCTACGCCGAGCTGTACGACGACATCGCCCCGTACGTCGCGATGGTCGACGGGGCGAGCGAAGACGGCGTGCCGATGAGCAAGTTCGAGGTGCTCACCGGGATGGCGTTCGCCGCGTTCTCCGACGCGCCGGTGGAGGCCGCCGTCGTCGAGGCGGGCATGGGCGGGGCCTGGGACGCTACGAACGTGGCCGACGGCCAGGTCGCGGTCATCACCCCGATCGGGCTGGACCACACCGACTATCTCGGCCCGGCCGCGGTCGACGCGGCTCGGGAGAAGGCGGGGATCATCAAGCCCGGCTCCGTCGCGGTCCTCGCCGAGCAGGACGCCGACGTGCTGAACGTGCTGTTGGAGCGGACGGTCGAGGTGGATGCCGCGGTGGCCCGTGCGGGCAGCGAGTTCGGCGTGCTGGAGCGGGAGGTCGCGGTTGGCGGCCAGATGCTGAAGCTGCAAGGCCTCGGCGGGGTGTACGACGAGATCTTCCTGCCGCTGCACGGCGCGCACCAGGCGGCGAACGCGGCGCTCGCGCTCGCCGCGGTGGAGGCGTTCTTCGGTGCGGGCAAGGACAAACAGCTGGTGCTGGAGGCCGTGCGCGAGGGATTCGCCGAGATCACGAACCCGGGCCGGCTCGAACGGGTCCGGGCCGCGCCCGCGGTGCTGATCGACGCCGCGCACAACCCGATGGGCGCGCGGGCCCTGGCCACCACCGTCACCGAGGAATTCGTGTTCCGGCGGCTGGTCGCGGTCGTCGGGGTGCTGACGGACAAGGACGCCAGGGGCATCCTGGAGGCGCTGGAACCGCTGGTGTCCGACATCGTGGTCACTCGCAACTCCTCGCCCCGGTCGATGCCGGTCGAGGAGCTGGCGCAGCTGGCGGCGTCGGTGTTCGGCGAGGAACGCGTGCTGGCCGACCAGGACTTGGGCACCGCGATCGAGACCGCGATCGGGCTGGTGGAACAGTCCGACGATCCGGAGGAGCCGCTGTCCGGTGGCGGGGTGCTGGTCACCGGTTCGGTGGTCACCGCGGGCGAGGCGCGTACGTTGTTCGGAAAGGAGCCGGCATGAGCGAGAACGACACTCCGGAGCCCGCCGCGGCGCCCCGGCCGCCGGCGAAGGATCCGATGAAGGGCTTCCGCGGGGTGCTCTCCGGAACCCTGATCATGGAGGCGATCACGGTCGCCCTCGCACTGCCGGTGGTGGCGAACCTCGGCGGTGGGGTCACCAGCTTCACCGGCTGGACGGTGATCGCGATCGCCGCCGCGCTGATCGTGCTGTGCGGGATGCTCAAGCACCGGTGGGCGGTGCCGGTGGTGCTGGTGCTGCAGGTGGCGCTGATCGCGATGGCCTTCGTGCTGCCCGCGGTCGCGATCCTCGGGGTGCTGTTCCTCGCCGCGTTCCTCTGGTTCCTGTGGCTGCGCCGCGATGTCGCCCGCCGGATGGCTGCCGGGACGTTGGCCAGCCAGCAGCCGCAGTCCTGACGCGTCGCCGGCCTGGCTGGTCTCGGTGTGGCGGCTGGGGTTTGACTGGCTGCCTTGGTGTGACTGCCGCGGTTCTGGCTGGCTCTGCTTTGACGGGGGTCTCGGCTTGACTGTTGCAGTCTTGACAGGTTGCAGCCCCAGGATTCCGGCGAAGTTGGTCGGGATCCGGCGGCGGGCGTTGCGGAGGTGTGTGCGACCACCTCGTGGTGTGCGCCGGACCGGTTTCGGGTCTGTGAAGGGACCCTTCACGGACTCAGAGTCCGTGAAGGGTCCCTTCACAGACCTCCACGGACCTCCACACCGACTTTGCCGATGCCCTGGGTCGCCATCCTGACCGGCTTCCGTCTTGACGGGCCGCCGCTGACAAGTCTCAGTCCTGACGGCTCAGCCTGACCGGCCACAGGTTTGGCAGGTCTGAGCGCGCCGGTATCGCCCGATGTGCCGCCGGGGCGGCGATCCGCCAGTGGCGTCCGCGCCGCCGCGTCCGCGCGCGCCGCTCCCATGCGGAGGGACGCGCGGCGAAGCTGTCGCCGGTGAGGCCCATCAGCACCGGATACCGGACTTCTCCCTGCAGCAACTCCGTATCCCGCGGCCGCCCTTCCTCCCGGAAGCCGAGTTCGCTGTGCAGGGCGAGCGAGGCGAAGTTGCCGCCGTTGATGCTGACCTCGCACTTGCGGTAGCGCCGCTGCTCGAACATGGACGACAGCAGCACGGTCACGGCGTCGGCCGCGTAGCCGCAGCGCCGGTGCTGCGCCCCGATTCCGACGCCATAGCTGAACCAGCCGGACGCCGGATCGGCCCGAACCCAGAGCGATCCGACCACCGTCCGGTTGCGCAATGTCTCGATCGCGAAGTGCCCGTCGTCGCCGGCCGGGGAGGTGCCGCGCCGGTGCGTCGCCCAGTGCCGGTAACCCCCTGCCCCCTGCGCCGCGGCCCGATCGAACCCGGCCAGGGTCCGGCGATCCGCGGGGCGGACTTCCCGCAACCGAACCTGCGAGCCGCACCGGCCGTCTCCGACGAGCGAGCCGTGCCGCGAACCGGACCGAGACACATTCGTGATCATCGGCAGCGATCGTACCCGTCGCGGTGCGGCGTTCCCGGGGGTGCCGGACGGCGAGGAGCCTCACCGGCCCACGAAGATCGGTGGTCTCCCCTTCGCCCGTGCGGCCAGGGCCTCCAGCGAGTCCGCGGTCGACATGGCGACGCCCTGATGCGATGCGATCGGATCGAGCGCGGACTTCAGGTCGCCGTGCTCGGACTGGCGGACCGCGGTCTTGATCATCTGGATCGCGGCCGGTGGCTGGTCGGCCAGGTGCCGGGCGAATTCGCCGAGCCGGTCGTCGAGATCGCCGGCGGGGCAGAGTTCGTCGACGATGCCCCAGTCCAGCGCGTGCCGGGCGGTGATGAACTCGCCGGTCCACAGTAGACGCAGCGCCCGGGACCGGCCGATCATGCGTGGCAGGTAGTAACAGCCGCCGTCGCCGGGGACGAGGCCGGCGCGGATGTAGCCCTCGGAGAACCGGGCCTCCTCGGACGCGATGCGGTACGCACATCAGGGCCAGGTCCATCCCGGCGCCGACCGCGGGGCCGTGGACCGCGGCGATCAACGGCTTCGTCAGATCGTCGACCGCGCGGGCGACCTGGTGGACGTGGTCGGTCATCAGCCGGCGGCTGGGCGAGCGGTCGAGCTGGTCCAGGGCGCCGAGGTCGACGCCGGAGCAGAAGGCCTCCCCGGCGCCTCGGACCACCACGACGCGGACCTGGTCGTCGGCCTGGACGCCGGTGATGAGCATCGACGAGGTCGCCAAGACCCCGCAGTTGGTCGCCAGCGGTCTGTTCGAGGCCGTCGACCACCCGGTGCTCGGGCTGCTCCGGCAGCCGGGCATGCCGGTGACCTTCGGCCGCACGCCATCGGCTCCGGCCACACCCGCCGTCGTACTGGGGGCGGATTCCGCGGCGATCCGGGACCGCTACGACCCGGCGGCGGAAGCCGGTGGTTCGCGGGCGGGGTGAGGTCGCGCGGGGCGGTGACCACACCCGTCCCCGCAGCACGGGTGATCGCACCGGATAGGCTCACGGGGCGAATACTGTGCTGTTCGTTACCCCTCCGGCGGGAAACAGTGTCCACGGGTACGTCGCCTGCTTCCGGCCGGATCGGTAACACCAATCCACCCAAGGAGAAACACCGTCGTGACTGAACGCACGCTGGTCCTCGTCAAGCCCGATGGCGTCGCGCGCGGCCTCGTCGGCGAGGTCGTCTCGCGCATCGAGCGCAAGGGCCTGAAGCTGGCCGCGCTGGAGCTGCGCACGGTCGAGCGGTCGCTCGCCGAGGAACACTACGCCGAGCACAAGGAACGCCCGTTCTTCGGCGATCTGCTGGAGTTCATCACCTCCGGCCCGGTCGTCGCGCTCGCCGTGGAAGGCCCGCGCGCCATCGCCGCGTTCCGTCAGCTGGCCGGCGGCACCGACCCGGTGGAGAAGGCCACCCCGGGCACGCTGCGCGGCGACTTCGCCCTGGAGACGCAGTACAACCTCGTGCACGGCTCGGACTCGCCGGAGTCCGCCGAGCGCGAGCTGAAGCTTTGGTTCCCGGATCTGTGAGCCGGAGCGGGTGCCGGGGACGGGCTCCCCGGCACCCGCGGTTCAGGCCGCCATCCCACCGTCCACCGGCAGCACCGTGCCGCTGACGTAGGAGGCCCGGTCGCTGAGCAGCCAGGCCGCCGCCTCGGCGATCTCCGCGGGATCGGCGCCGCGGCCCAGCGGGGTGCCCGCGATCAGCCGTTCGGCCAGACCCGGGCTGTCGCTCGCCCAGGTGCCGGACAATCTCGGTCACGGCGTAGCCGGGCGCGATCGCGTTGACCCGGATGCCTTCCGGCCCGAACTGCGCCGCGGCCGACGCGGTGAGGCTGTTGAGCGCCCGCTTCGTCGCCGCGTAGCCGGGCTCCCCACACTCGAGGTGTGCACGATCGCGCCGGTCCCGGCACTCGCCCGGATCGCGTCGGCTTCGGCGACCATGGCCAGCCACGGGCCGCGCAGGTTCACTTCGTAGAGCCGGTCGAAATCGGCCGGCGGCATCCGGTCCACCGGCAGGGGCGGGGTGAGCGTCGCCCCGTTGTTGAAGGCGATGTCGAGCCGCCCGAACCGGTGACGGTCCGGTCCACCGCCGCCCGCACGCGCCGCAACCTGGTCCGCCGGGGAGTTCGCGCGCTCGTCGGCGCTGCGGCCGCGGTCCGCTATCCCGGCGACCACGAGCTGACCGGGCTGATCGCGGACCTGCGCGCCGGGAGCGAGGAATTCGCCCGGCTGTGGGCACGGCACGAGGTCGCCGTGGAACCGACGCCGCGCAAGACATTCCGGCATCCGGCGGTCGGTCCGATCACGGTGAACTGCGACGTGCTGGAGATCTCCGACCGGGACCAGCAGGTCGTGTTCTACTCCGCTCCGCCCGGCTCGCCGGCCGAGGAGGCGCTGCGGCTGCGCTCGGTCCTCGGCACGCAGACGATCATGCTGGAGGACGGTACCGCCGCGCGCTAGTCTCGGCCCGTGCCGACTTTTCCGTTTCCTGCGCCGGATTACCTGCCGCACCTGCGGGCACTGACCGAGGCTTTCGCCGAAGAGGTGCGGGCCGGCCGGTTCGAGGCCGCGGTGCCCTGCTGCGGGGACTGGACCCGGCGCGATCTCGTGGCGCACCTGGGCGTCGTGCACCGGTCGGTGGCGACGATCGTGGAGACCGGGCAGCAGGTGCGTGTCGAGGCGGAGATGGGGGAGGATCCGGCGGGCTGGTATGCCGAAAGCGCGGCCAGGTTGCTGGACGTGCTCGCCGCAGCGGATCCGGACGAGCCGTGCCGGCAGTTCGTCGGCATCGAGATGACCAAGGCGTTCTGGTTCCGCCGTCAGGTGCACGAAACCGCAGTGCACCTGATCGACGCGCACGCCGCTCGTGGCGGAGTGGTCCGGCTGGAACCGCTGGTGGCCGCGGACGGGGTGGACGAGGTCCTCGGCAGGTTCCTGCCCGTGGCCGCGCGGTTCGTGGCCATCCCCTCCCTGGCCGCGCCGATCGCTTTGCACGCCGGCGATCTCGGGTGTTCCTGGACGCTCGTGCCCGGCGCACCGCCCGTGCTCGGCGAGGCGGAGCCCGTCGCGACGGTCGAGGCGACGGTCCAGGAGTTGCTGATGCTGCTGTGGAAACGGGGCGGGATCAGCCCGCGGATCACCGGAGCGGCGGAGGCCGAGGAGGCCGCTCGGGGGTTCCTCGCGGCCAAGCTCACGCCCTGATCGTCCCTGCGCCATTCAGGCGGCGTTCACCGGCTCGTCTTCCCGAAGCCGCGCCGGTCGACTTACCTGGCCCAAGCTGCTTCCTCGATCCTGGGGTTCCTTGTGAAGAAGTCACGCCTCGTGCTGCTCACGGCCGTCCTCGCGGTTTCCGTCGCCACTCCGGCCCAGGCCGATCCACTCGCCGCGCCGCTCGGCTCGCCCCCGATGGAGGGTGCTCCCGCAGCGTCTTCCGCCCGTGAAGCGCCGGTTTCCGCGGCCGCTCCGGCCGTCGACGACGGATTGGTGACCAGCAGCTCGTCGACCGAGGTCGCGCCCGGTCTGGGCCTCACCCAGTTCGACCGCTTCGACCCGAAGGGCTGGATCCGCGGCGACACCCTGAGCGTCGACCTCACCAGCAAGGTGCTGAAGCCGACCTACCTCAGTCCCGGCACAGTGTCCGCGCGGACCCCGCTTTCACAGCAGGTCGCGAAGGCGGGCGCGGTCGTGGGCGTGAACGGAGACTTCTTCGACATCAACGCGACCGGTGCCCCGATCGGCGTCGGGATCGACAATGGGAAGCTGCAGACGGCGCCGGCTGCCGGGCACAACACGACCGCGGCGATCACCGAGGAAGGCCGCGCGAAGCTCGCGGACATCTTCCTTGAGGCGTCGGTGACGATGCCGGACGGCCGTGTCGTCCCCGCCAGCAACTTCAACAGCCCCGTACTCGGTAAGGACGCGCTGGGCGTGTACACGCCGTTGTGGGGTGCTTCGGCGCGTGGGACTTCGGTAGCCGGAGCACAGCGTGTCGTCGAAGCGGAGATTCACGACAGCGTGGTTACGCAACTTCGCGCGAAGCCTGCGGACGGGCCTGTCCCGGCCGGCGCGATCCTCCTGCTCGGCCGGGAAGCCGGTGCGGACGCTCTTTCCGCATTGCGCGTCGGTGACCGGGTAGGTGTCTCGTACGCGCCGCGTACGGACGCTGGGAAGATCGCGGTCGCAGTCGGCGGCAACGAGGCGTTGCTGAAGGACGGACAGCTGCAACCGGTCAACGACACCGCTCTCGCGCCGCGTACGGCGGTCGGGTTCTCCGCGGACGGTAAGCGGATGTGGCTGATCACTGTCGACGGACGACAGGCCGACAGCCGGGGCATGACCGAGCTGGAACTGGCTCGGCAGATGAAAAGCCTCGGCGCCGACGACGCGATCAACCTCGACGGCGGTGGCTCCTCGACGTTGCTCGCCCGCGGTGAAGGCAAAGCCACGCCGACCGTGCGCAACTCTCCCTCGGACGGCGAGGAGCGCTTGGTACCCAACGGGATCGGCGTGGCGACGGTCCCCGGCAGCGGGCGGCTGACCGGCTTCGCACCGGCGCCCGCGCAACAGGGCGAAAACGCCGACCGGGTGCTGTCCGGCCTGACGCGTGTACTCACGTCGAACGGTCACGACGAGACCGGTGCCGCGGTCGCTGCCAACCCGGGTTGGCATGTCTCGAATCCAGCACGCGGCGCGGTGACGAAGAACGTCTTCACGGCGCACGAGAACGACGTGCGTACGGACGTTGATGTCACCGCTCGGCAAGGCCGCGCAAGTGGCCACACGAAGCTCACTGTGCTGGGTACGCCGGTTCGCCTCGGTACGAGCGCGAAGCAGGTCGCGTTGTCCGCCTCCGGTGCGCGCGGGACGTTCCAGGTCTACGGCTACGACGCCGACGGCTACGGAACCTGGATCGAGCCGTCGGACGTGAAGCTCGAGTACGACACGTCGGTCGTAAAGGTGGTTCCTTCGGGCAGCGGCTTCGCCGTCACGGCTCTGGCCTCCTCCGGTGCCACAGCGATCACCGTGCACGCTGCCGGGCTGACAGAGCACCTCGGCGCCTCCATCGGTGCGGTCTCGCAGGTGGCGTCTCCGCTCGACGGCCCGGACGGCTGGTCCGCATCCGTGTACCCGGCCGTGGTCGGCGCCGCGCTTTCCCCCGCCGAAGGACGCGACGGCGGCAAAGGCCTCGCCCTGGACTACCGCCTCACCGGCACCACCGCGACGCGCGCCGCGTACGTGAACGCAACCAACCCGATCCCGGTGTCCGCGGGTACGCAGAAGATCGGCCTGTGGGTCAATGGGGACGGCAAAGGCGCCTGGCTGCGCGCGGAACTGTGCGACGCGGCAAACGTGGCGTCCATTGTGGACCTTTCGCTGAGCGTCGACTGGACCGGCTGGCGGCACGTCACGGCCACGGTGCCTGCTGGGCTGCCGGACGGGCAGCGGCTGACCCGGTTCTATGCCGTGGAGAACGTGCCGGATCAGCAGTACTCGGGCCACCTCGTGTTCGACGACCTCACCTTCGAGGTCGCCCCCACCGCCCAGATCCCCGGCGACCCGGCCTACCACGACCCCGCGCTCGTCACCGATGGCACGCTGGGCACCGGCGGCCTGCGGATCGCCGTCGTCAGCGACGCCCAGTTCACCGCGGACGCGCCGGACGGCCCGCTCGTCGCCCAGGCGCGGCGGGCATTCCGGGAGGCAGTCGCCGCGAAACCGGACCTCGTGCTGATCAACGGCGACCTCGTGGACCGCGGCACGGCGCCGGACTTCGCGTTGGCGCGCAAGGTGATCGGCGAAGAACTCGACGGCCGCGTCCCGTGGTACTACGTGCCCGGCAACCACGAGGCCGAAGGCGGCGACGGGCTGGCCCGGTTCCAGGAGGTCTTCGGCCCGACCCACCGCGTCGTCGACCTCCACGGCATCCGGCTGGTCCTGCTCGACTCGTCGCGCGGGTCCCTGCGGGCCGGCGGCTTCGACCAGGTGCGGATGCTGCGCGACGCGCTGGACAGCGCCGCCGGAGACCGTTCGGTGCGCGGTGTGGCGGTCGCCATGCACCACCCGGTGCTCGACCCCAGCCCGGCCGGAAACTCGCAGCTCACGGACCGGAAGGAAGCCGCCCTGCTGCAGACCTGGCTGACGGGTTTCGCAGAGAAGTCCGGAAAACCGGCCGCCGCGATCGCCTCCCACGCGGGCGTTTTCGCGCTGTCCCGCACCGACGGCGTGCCTTACCTGGTCAACGGAAACTCCGGCAAGACCCCCGCCGCCGCCCCCGGCGACGGCGGTTTCGTCGGCTGGACACTGGCCCGCCTCGACCCGGCCGGCCGAGCCCAGCCGGTCCGCTTCGAAACCCGCCCGAACGTGGACACCCTCACCCTGACCGGCCCGTCCACCCTGCCCCGCGCCGCGACCGCCCGCATCACCGCCACCCTCGCCCAGGGCACCCGCAGCATCCCCGTGACCTACCCGGTCAGTGCCCACTGGACCGGCCGCGCCGCGCACATCGGCACCTGGCCACCCGGCCCGCGCGACGTGGTCTCCTTCGACCCGGCGACCGGCACGGTCCGCGCCCTGCGCCCGGGCACCGCGTGGATTTCGGTTGCGGTGAACGGGGTTTCTCGCACGACGGCGATCACGGTGACCTGAGTTGCCGGGTCAGTCCTTGCTCCGGTGCTCGGCCGCCAACGGCCAATCGGCAGGCCCGTGGCGTCCCCGCCGGCCCGTCGGACAGACACAGGAACTTGCACTGTTGGCAGGAACCGACGCACGCTTTCCGGTGGCTGTCTCCGGATGGTCCGCGTCTTCATCCGCCGACCAGGCAGCTGCCCGTCCGTACGACGGAATGCTTTGATGAGAGCATTCCTCGCGCACCGTCCGGTGTAACCGGGCAGGAAACAGGGGCGTCGGTGATCTCCCGCCCACGCTCCCTGCGGCCGCCCGCAACCGGTAGCCGGAACAAGTCGGTCGAAACTGTCGGTGCCGCGGCCTAGAGTCGGCGGCGTGGCAGAGATCGACTCGGCACTGGTGCGAGCCAAGGCCCTGGCAAAACGGTTCGGAGAGTTCGAAGCAGTACGCGGCATCGACATCGAGGTGCGGAGAGGGGAGGCGTTCGGGTTCCTCGGTCCCAACGGGGCCGGGAAGTCCTCGACCATGCGGATGATCGCGTGCGTTTCCCCGCGCAGCGAGGGGCAGCTGCGGGTCCTCGGCCTGGACCCGGAAGCAGACGGGCCGCGGATCCGGGCGCGGCTGGGCGTGGTGCCGCAGGAGGACAACCTCGACACCGAGCTGACCGTGCGGCAGAACCTGCACGTCTACGGCCGCTACTTCGGGCTGTCCCGGGCACACGTGCGGCGCCGGGCCGAGGAGCTGCTGGAGTTCGCGCAGCTCGCCGACCGGGCGGACAAACCGGTGGACTCGCTCTCCGGCGGGATGAAACGGCGGTTGACCATCGCCCGTTCGCTGGTCAACGACCCGGAGCTGCTGCTGCTCGACGAACCCACCACCGGGCTCGACCCACAGGCCCGGCATCTGCTGTGGGACAGGCTGTTCCGGCTCAAGGCCGAAGGCACCACGCTGATCGTGACCACGCATTACATGGATGAGGCAGAGCAGCTTTGCGATCGCCTGGTCGTCATGGACGGCGGCCGGATCGCCGCCGAGGGCTCGCCCGCCGAGCTGATCGCGCGGTACTCCACCCGGGAGGTGGTCGAGCTGCGGTTCGCGCCGGGGGACCAGGAGGCCGCCGCCGCGGGGCTCGCCGGGCTGGCCGAGCGCACGGAAGTGCTGCCGGACCGCGTGCTGCTCTACACCATGGCCGGCGAAGCCACCCTGGAACGCGCGCACGAACGCGGGGTACGCCCGGTGTCCAGCCTGGTCCGCCGCAGTTCGCTGGAGGACGTCTTCCTCCGGCTCACCGGCCGGACGCTGGTCGACTGATGGCGACCGCATCCGCCGCTCGGGTGGTCGGACCGCTCCGCGGTGCCTGGCTGCGCGTCGAAGGGCATTGGACCTGGTACCGGCGCCACTGGGTCAGCACGCTGTACTCCACCGGGCTGCAACCGGTGGTGTTCCTCGCCGCGATGGGCCTCGGCTTCGGCTCGCAGGTGAAGGCCGGACCGGCCACCGGCGGGGTGCCGTACCTGGTCTACCTGGCCCCGGCGCTGCTCGTGGCGGGCGCCGCGCAGCTGGGCATCGGCGAGTCCAGCTACCCGGTGCTGTCCGGATTCAAATGGCAGAAGGACTATCTCGCGGTCACCGCCACACCGGTGTCGCCTGGTCAAGTCCTCGGCGGGCACCTGATCTGGACCACCCTGCGGCTCACCACGGCCGGTCTGGTCTACGGGCTCATCGCGTTGCTGTTCGGCGCTTGGCCGAATGCGGGTGCGCTCATCGTCGTCCTGGTCGGCACGCTGACCGGGCTCGCCTGCGCCGTGCTGGTCACCGCGCTGGCCGCGTACACCTTCGATGAGGGCCAGCGGTTCGGGCTGCTGTTCCGGTTCGTGCTCACCCCGATGACGTTGTTCTCCGGCACGTTCTTCCCGATCACCCAGATCCCGGTGTTCCTGCGCTGGCTCGCCTGGCTTTCCCCGCTGTGGCACGGCACCGAGCTGGCCCGTGCGGCCACCCTCGGCGGTCTCGGAGCCGGGGCCGTGCTCGGGCACCTCGCGTACCTGATCGTGCTCGTGCTGGCAGGCTGGGCGATCGCGCATCGCGGGTTCTACCGAAGGCTGGTGGCGTGATGACCGCGCGGCCCGGGCTGCTGCTGCGCATCCTGCCGATCACCGGGTACCACGGCCGGGCCGGTGCGCTGATCGAACGCTCGCTGGTCGTCAGCGGCCGTTCGTGGCTCATACTGGTCTCCGGCGCGCTCGAACCGCTGCTGTACCTGCTCGCGTTCCAGATCGGCTTCGGCAAGCTGGTCACCACTGTGGCCGGGCCGGACGGGCGGCCGATGAGCTACGTCGCCTTCGTGGCCCCTGCGCTGCTCGCGGCTTCGGCGATGAACGGCGCGGTGTTCGAGAGCTACAACATGTTCTTCAAGCTGCGCTACGCCAACCACTACGAGGCAGTCCTCGCCACTCCCGTGGGGCCGCTGGACGTGGCACTCGGCGAGATCGGCTGGGCGATGCTGCGCGGCGGGCTCTACACCGTCGCGTTCATGGGCATCACCGGGGCGATGGGGTTGCTCACGTCGTGGTGGGCGCTGGCGCTGCTCCCGGTCGCGCTGCTGGTGTCGTTCGCCTTCTCGGCGATCAGCATGGCGCTGGTGAGCTTCCTGAAGTCCACCTCGCAGCTGGACTACATCCAGCTCGTGCTGATGCCGATGTTCCTGTTCTCCACCACGTTCTTCCCGCTCGCCGTGTACCCCGAGGCGCTGCAATGGCTGGTCCGGTGCTTCCCGCTGTACCACGCCATCGAGCTGATGCGCGGGCTCGCCGCCGGGTTCTTCTCCTGGGGGATGGCCGGCAACCTCGCCTACCTGCTGGCGCTCGCCGCACTCGGCGTGTGGGGCGCGACAAGGAGGATCGCGAAACTGCTGCTGACCTGAACCGCTCCGCCGGCCGGGCGGGGCTGCCGGGATGGAGGCAACTTCCGATCTGCCGGTTGCGCCCGGCGGATCGGATCACGACGGCCGGTTTCGGCGTAAGCGCAGTTCGCCGCCGTCTCCCCCCACGGTCGTCCTGCCGTAAGCGCTGGTCGGGGCGAATCCCGGCCTCTCCGACCAGCCGGAGAGTGGCTGCGGCGGCCGCACGCGGCGCGCCCGGACGCCTGCTCCGGGGCACCGACTCCACCGGGTGCACCCCCGGGTGTGGGATACTGACCTCGGCCGCCGCGCCGACGGGCATCCCGCTCGCGTCGTGAGCGGCCCGGTGGAGTGCCGGACCGGCACTACGCGCGTCGCCCCCGGGAGGCCGGGCCAAGGTCGACGTGCTGGCGGCGGTCCCGGGGGCACGCCGCCGAGCAGACCAGGACGTGCGCGGCCGCCGGTTCCGGAGGAGCGCACGGTCGCCAGCAGGATTCCCGCCGCTGGTCACCACGGCGGGCACGGAACGGAAAGGGCCCCTGTGCGGCCGCGTCGTGACCGGTGTCAACCGGCGGACGCGCCCGGGGGCGGAGGAGACACATGCCGAACGCGGACACACCCGCCGACCAGACCGGCGGGACTACCGCCGAACCCACCAGCCGCCTGGGCGAGCTGCCGCCGCGCATCCGCGTGCACGCACTGGCCAAGCTGCTCGGCCAGAGCAGCCGCGACCTGCTCGCCAAGCTCGCCGAACTCGGGGAGAGTCCGCGCAGCGCGGCCTCCAGCGTGACCCGCGAGGTCGCCCACCAGGTGGCCGAGGCACTGGACCAGGCCGCCGGCGCCACCCCGGCCACGGACACCACCCCGGCCGCCGACCCGGCTCCGGCGACCCCGGCCACGGACGAAGCCACCGCCCGCGCCGACCGGCCCGCCGAGACCCCGGCCCCCGAAGCCACGACCACCGAAACCCCGGCCCGCCCCGCCAGGACCCGGGAGCGCCGCCGCGGCTCGGCCGCCCGGACCGCCCCCGAGCCCGAGGCCGCCGCAGCCGAGCCCGCCGAAGACAGCGAAGCAAAGGCCGCCGCGCCTGGCCAGGCCGTCGTGACCAGCCCGTTCACCACCGGCCAGGCCCCGGCCGACGCCGCCGAGACCACGGGCGGCAAGACCGCGCGAGGCGGTTCCCGGC
Organism: Amycolatopsis sulphurea; assembly: GCF_002564045.1. Classification (NCBI taxonomy): domain Bacteria; kingdom Bacillati; phylum Actinomycetota; class Actinomycetes; order Pseudonocardiales; family Pseudonocardiaceae; genus Amycolatopsis; species Amycolatopsis sulphurea. The sequence goes on from NZ_PDJK01000002.1 coordinate 4,642,684, forward strand.
GCAGCCGCCGGGTGGTCGCCCCGGCGGTCCCGGCCGAGCAGCAGGAGACCGAGCAGGCCACGCCCGCCCGGGGTCCGGTGCACGTGCCGGTGTTCGCCGCGCCGTCGCCGGTCTTCCTGCCGCCGGAGCAGCAGGAAGCGCAGCCCGCGCGCAGCAAGCCCGCGCCCGCCGTGGCCGAGGCCACGGAGACCGCCGAGGACACCGCCGGCGAGGACACCGCGGCCGAACCGCGCGACGAGCGCCCGGACGAGGACGGCGAGGACGCCAACGGCCGCCGTCGCCGCCGCCGTGGCCGCCGTGGCCGTGGCCGGGGCAAGGGCGGCGAAGAGGGTGCCGACGTCGCGGAGCAGTCCGAGGACGCCGAGCAGCCCGCCGCCGACCAGAGCGGCAAGCGCGAGGACAAGGCCGAGCAGGACGAGGCCGATTCCGGCGACGACAACGACGCCGACGGAGGCAGCAAGCGCCGCCGCCGTCGCCGTCGCCGCAAGGGCGGGGACGACGACGCGGCCGAGACCACGGCCGGCGACGATCCGCCGAACACCGTCACCCACGTCCGCCAGGGCAAGTCCGAGTCCGAGCGCCCGGTGCGCGACGAGGTGCGCAGCGTCCGCGGCTCCACCCGGCTGGAGGCCAAGCGCCAGCGCCGCCGCGACGGCCGGGAGGCGGGCCGCCGCCGTGCCCCGATCCTGTCCGAGGCCGAGTTCCTGGCCCGCCGCGAAGCGGTCGAGCGCACCATGGTCGTCGCCGAGAAGGGCGACTCCACCCAGATCGGCGTGCTCGAGGACGGCGTGCTGGTCGAGCACTTCGTGACCCAGTCGGGCACCGGCTCGATCGTCGGCAACGTGTACCTGGGCCGGGTGCAGAACGTGCTGCCCAGCATGGAGGCCGCGTTCATCGACATCGGCCGCGGCCGCAACGCGGTGCTCTACGCCGGCGAGGTCGACTGGGACGCGGCCGGCCTGGAGGGCAAGGCCCGCAAGATCGAGCAGGCCCTCTCCACCGGCGACAGCGTGCTGGTGCAGGTCACCAAGGACCCGGTCGGGCACAAGGGCGCCCGGCTGACCACGCAGATCTCGCTGCCCGGCCGGTTCCTGGTCTACGTCCCCGCGGGCGGGGCCACCGGCATCTCCCGCAAGCTGCCGGAGAACGAGCGCCGCCGGCTCAAGGACATCCTCAAGCGGATCGTCCCGGAGGACGCGGGCGTGATCATCCGCACCGCCTCGGAGGGCATCTCCGAAGAGGAGCTGGACCGCGACGTGCAGCGGCTCAAGGCGCAGTGGGACGTCATCAAGGACAAGGCCGCGGCCGGGTCCGGCAAGAAGGGCGGCGCTCCGGCGATGCTCTACGAGGAGCCGGATCTGCTGGTCAAGGTCGTGCGGGACCTGTTCACCGAGGACTTCGCCCAGCTGGAGGTGCAGGGCGGCAAGGCCTGGGACACCATCCACGGCTACGTGCAGCACGTCGCCCCCGACCTGACCGACCGGCTCAAGCGCTACATCGGCAACGGCGACGCGTTCGCCGACCACCGGATCGACGAGCAGATCACCAAGGCGCTCGACCGCAAGGTCTGGCTGCCCTCCGGCGGTTACCTGGTCATCGACCGCACCGAGGCGATGACCGTGATCGACGTGAACACCGGCAAGTTCACCGGCTCCGGCGGCAACCTCGAGGAGACGGTGACCCGCAACAACCTGGAGTCGGCCGAGGAGATCGTCCGCCAGCTGCGGCTGCGCGACATCGGCGGCATCATCGTGATCGACTTCATCGACATGGTGCTGGAGTCCAACCGGGAACTGGTGCTGCGCCGGCTCACCGAATGCCTCGGCCGCGACCGCACCCGTCACCAGGTCGCCGAGGTCACCTCGCTCGGCCTGGTGCAGATGACCCGCAAGAAGATCGGCACCGGGCTGCTCGAAGCGTTCTCCACGCCGTGTGAGCACTGCAAGGGCCGCGGCGTGGTCGTCTCCACCGAACCGCAGCGCGGCAACGGCGGTGGCGGCGGCGGGCACAACGGCAACGGGCACAACCACGGCGGGGACACGAAGTCCTCCCGGCGTTCCCGCGGCCGCGGCAAGGGCGGCGAAGAGCAGCACACCGAGCATCAGGCGAAGAACGAGCCGGTGTCCGCGGGCCCGACGCCGGAGCAGCGCGAATCGGTGGCCTCCGCGGTACAGGCGATGGCCAACGCCTCGAAGGCCGCGTCCACCCGTGGTGAACACGACGAGCCCGCCGGGGAGGAGGCCGAACCGGACCGGCAGCCCCGGGAGGGCAGTGGCGAGTCCGCCGGGGACCAGCCGGTGACCGCCGAGGCCCCGTCCGCCGAGCCCGTCCGCGAAACCACCGGCCGCTCGGCCACCCGGTCCCGCCGGGTCGCGAGCCGGGCCGCCGGAAGGGCCGGTCCCGCGCGGGAACTCGCCGGCCAGCCGGTGACCACCGCGGCCGACGAGACCGAGGTGCGCCCGGCGGAGCCGTCCGCCGGGCCCGCCCGGGAAGTCGCGGATGCGCCGGTCACCACGTCGGCCGACGAAACCGTGGTGCCCCAGGCGGAACCGGCCGTGGCGCCGTCCTCTCCGGAACCGGAGCCCGCGGAAGCCCCTGAGGCCGCTGCCGGGGAACCCGAGGTCGAGGTGCCCGCTCCGGCCGGACGCAGCGGCCGCCGGCGCTCGCGGCGGGCGGCTTCGCGGCCGGCGGGCCCGCCGGTGCACGCCACCGACCAGAGCTGATCGAGCACAGGGGGACCCCGGGTGTAACCGAGCCCGGGGCCTCCCGTAACCTGGACTACGGCTCACCGCCAGAGTGAGTCGCTGCGCGAGCACCTGGACCGCCTCCCGGCGGGCCGGCCGCGCCAGCCCCTGAACCCATTGTCGAGTAATGCAGGAGACTTCCGTGTCGGCGTACGCGATCGTCAAGACCGGCGGCAAGCAGTACAAGGTGGCCGTCGGCGACGTCGTCGAGGTCGAGAAGCTCGAGGGCGAGCCGGGCACCGAGCACACCTTCACCGCCGTGCTGTTCGTCGACGGTGGCCAGGTCACCACGGACGCCGATGCGCTGGCGAAGGTCTCGGTCACCGGCAAGGTCGTCGAGCAGACCAAGGGTCCGAAGATCCGGATCCACAAGTTCAAGAACAAGACCGGCTACCACAAGCGCCAGGGTCACCGGCAGAAGCTGACCCGCGTCGAGGTCACCGCGATCTCCCAGTAAGACTTTCCGGATCTTCGCCAGAGCAAGAAGGGCTTGAACGATGGCTCACAAGAAGGGTGCGTCCAGCTCCCGCAACGGTCGTGATTCGAACGCGCAGCGCCTCGGCGTGAAGCGCTTCGGCGGCCAGCAGGTCAACGCGGGCGAGATCATCATCCGCCAGCGGGGCACCAAGTTCCACCCCGGCGTGAACGTCGGCCGCGGCGGCGACGACACGCTGTTCGCGCTGGCTGCCGGTGCGGTCAAGTTCGGTGCGAAGCGCGGCCGCAAGACCGTCAACATCGAGCCGTAACGGGCGATGTCGGGGCGACGTGTGTCCGCCGAAAGCGCGGACCACGTCGCCCGTTACTCGTGTTAGCCCCGGGGGCCCGAGCCCCCGGAACCCCCACGGTGCGGCCGCTGGAGACCCAGCGTGAGCCGCGCCGTTTTTCGTGTGCAGGGAAAGGTGCGACGTCATGGCGTCCCGGTTCGTGGACCGTGCGGTCATCCATCTGACCGCCGGTGACGGGGGCAACGGATGCGCCTCGGTGCACCGTGAGAAGTTCAAGCCGCTCGGCGGCCCGGACGGCGGCAACGGCGGCAACGGCGGCGACGTCACGCTCGTCGTCGACCCCAGCGTGCACACCCTGCTCGACTTCCACTTCCGCCCGCACGCCCGCGCCGGCAACGGCAAGATGGGCATGGGCAGCAACCGCAACGGCGCCGCCGGCCAGCCGCTGGAGATGCGCGTCCCGGCCGGCACCGTGGTGTTCACCGAGGACGGCGAGCTGGTGGCCGACCTGGTCAACCCGGGCACCCGGTTCGTCGCCGCGCAGGGCGGCCGGGGCGGGCTGGGCAACGCGGCGCTGGCCTCAAAGGCCCGCAAGGCACCCGGTTTCGCGCTGCTGGGCGAGCCGGGGGAAAGCCGCAACCTGGTGCTGGAGCTGCGTTCGGTGGCCGACGTCGGGCTGCTCGGCTTCCCGTCCGCGGGCAAATCCTCGCTGATCTCCGTGCTGTCCGCGGCCAAGCCGAAGATCGCCGACTACCCGTTCACCACGCTGGTGCCGAACCTCGGCGTGATCACCGCCGGGTCCACTGTGTACACGATGGCGGATGTGCCCGGCCTGATTCCCGGCGCTTCCGAGGGCCGCGGCCTGGGGCTGGACTTCCTGCGCCACATCGAGCGCTGCGCGGTACTGGTGCACGTGGTCGACTGCGCCACCCTCGAACCCGGTCGCGATCCAGTGTCCGATGTGGACGCGCTGGAGGCGGAGCTGGCCCGCTACACCCCCCGCCTGGGCGGCAAGCTCGAAGAGCGCCCGCGGGTGGTCGTGCTGAACAAGATCGACGTCCCGGAAGCGGCGGAGCTGGCCGAATTCGTGCGCACCGACTTCGAGGAACGCGGGCTGCGGGTGTTCGAGGTGTCCACCGCCTCGCGCAGGGGCCTGCGGGAATTGAGCTTCGCCCTCGCCGAGGTCGTCACGGCCTATCGCGAGGCACAGCCGGTGCTGGAGCCGGAAAAGATCGTTCTGCGCCCGCTCGCGGTCGACGACACCGGGTTCACCGTGTCGCCCGACCCCGAAGAGGAGGGCGCGTTCGTCGTCCAGGGCGCCCGGCCGGAACGCTGGATCCGGCAGACCAACTTCGCCAACGACGAGGCGGTCGGCTACCTGGCCGACCGGCTCAACCGCCTCGGCGTCGAGGACGCGCTGGCCAAACGCGGCGCGAAACCGGGCAGCCCGGTCACCATCGGCGACATCCAGTTCGAATGGGAGCCGTCCACGCCCGGGGCCGCCGTGCACCTGTCCGGCCGGGGCACCGACGTCCGGCTGGAGCGCAACGACCGGGTCGGCGCAGCCGAACGCAAGGAAGCCCGGCGGATCCGCCGGGACGGCCCGGACGAGCCCGAGGACGGCCCGGACGACGAGCCGGCCGGCCTCGCCGACGACCTCGGCGAGGTGTGGACCGACGAGGATCCGGCCGCCCCGGAGCAGGACCGGTGAACGGGACCCGGCAGGCGATCGCCGAGGCCCGCAGGCTCGTGGTCAAGGTCGGCTCGTCCGCGCTGACCACCGCGGGCAGCGGGCTCGACGTGGCCCGGCTGGACGCGCTGGTCGACGCGATCGCCGACCGGGCACGGCGCGGCGCACAGATCGTGCTCGTGTCCTCGGGCGCGATCGGCGCCGGTCTGGCGCCGCTGGAGCTGGGCAAACGCCCGCGTGACCTGGCCACCCAGCAGGCCGCCGCGAGCGTCGGCCAGCTCGCGCTCGCGCACGCGTACGCGGAGTCGTTCGGCCGGTACGCGCTCACCGTCGGCCAGGTCCTGCTGACCTCGGACGACGTGGTCCGCCGGTCCCACTACCGCAACGCGCAGCGCACTTTCTCCCGGCTGCTCGCCCTCGGCGCGGTGCCCGTGGTGAACGAGAACGACACCGTGGCCACCCAGGAGATCCGGTTCGGCGACAACGACCGGCTGGCCGCACTGGTGGCCCACCTGATCGGTGCCGACGCACTCGTCCTGCTGTCCGATGTGGACGGACTGTACGACGGGGATCCGCGCTCCGGCGCCACCCGCCGCATCGCCGAGGTGCACAGCGAGTCCGATGTAGACGGAATCTCGGTCGGCATGTCCTCCTCCGGCCTCGGCACCGGCGGCATGGTCTCGAAACTCGCCGCCGCCCGCACCGCGGCCGGCGCCGGCATCCCCGTCCTGCTCGCCGCCGCCGCGAACGCCGCCGACGCGCTCGGCAGGGCCGAGGTCGGCACCGCGTTCACCCCCGCCGACACCCGCCTGTCCGCTCGGCGTTTCTGGCTCGGCTACGCCACCGACGCCACCGGCAAACTCCGCCTCGACGAAGGCGCGGTCCAGGCCATCCTGCGCCGCCGCTCGCTCCTGTCCGCCGGCATCACCGGCCTCGACGGCGATTTCCAGGCCGGCGACGTGGTCGACCTCGTCGACCCGGCCGACCTCCCTGTCGCGCGCGGCGTGGTTGCCTTCGATGCGGCTGAGCTGCCTGCGTTGATCGGCCGTTCCAGCCATGAGCTTCCGGTGGAGCAGCGTCGTGAGGTGGTGCACGCGGATGATTTGGTGCCGCTGCGCCGCTGAGTCGTCGTGTGTCTCTCGCGGACTCGATGGGGGCTGCCTGCGTTGATCGGCCGGTCCAGTCATGAGCTTCCGGTGGAGCAGCGTCGCGAGGTGGGTCCAGCAGGTCGGCGAGCTTGATCGTCTCGCCTGCGCGCGTCCGCATCACCTTGCCGTCCGCACCGAGTACCGAGCCGAACCCGATGTGCTCGGCGTGTACACCGTCTAGCCAGCCTACTGCGCGGCATACCGCGAACAGCATCGCGAAGTGCTGTGCCTGCGGTGTGCCGACCACGTACAGCAAATCGGTGGCGCCACGTTCCGTGGTCCAGTACTTCGCTGTGGCGAGATCCGTGGCCGCATAGCCGTAGCCGCCGTCGCGTTTGCGGACGATCAGCGGAAGGCGGTCGCCTTCGCGGTTGTGGAAGCCTTCGGGGAATACACAGACCGCGCCGTCGCTGATCTCGGTGAGCCCGTCCGCTTCCAGCTCGTCGACGACCGTCGCGAGGCACGGGTTGTAGAAGCTCTCGCCGTAGATGTCGGCGTCGGTCAGCGTGATGCCGAGATTTCGGTAGACCTCGTTGAAGTGCCGAGCCGATTCGTCGACGAGTTCCTGCCACACCGCGAGGGTTTCGAGGCCTCCGCTCTGCAGCTTGACCACGCGCTCGCGAGATCTCGCGGCGAACTTCTCGTCGCTGTCGAACTTCCGCCGTGCAGTCTGGTAGAACGCGTTCAGGTCGCCGATTCCGTTGCGGGCCGCCGGTGGTTCGTCCAGCAGACGCTCGACGAGCATGCCGAACGGCGTGCCCCAGTCGCCGAGATGGTTGTGCGGCAGCACTTCGTGCCCGGCGAACCGCAGCAGCCGGGCAATCGCGTCGCCGAGCACCGTGGACCGCAGGTGCCCGACGTGCATTTCCTTCGCGACGTTGGGACTGCTGTAGTCGAGCGCGATGCGGCGGGGCTGTTCCTCCGGTGCCACGCCGAGCCGGTCGTCCCCGGCCAGTGCGTGCACGCGGTCTTCGAGCCAGACTCGGCGCAGCACGAAGTTGAGAAACCCAGGCCCGGCGATCTCCGGCGGTTCGAGCACGTCCCCGAGGTCGAGGTGTTCCAGGATCCGCCCAGCCACTTCACGGGGTGGGGTCGCGAGTCGTTTGCCCAGGCTCATCGCCAGGTTGACCTGGTAATCCACACCGTCGCGTGTGGACACTGCGAGGAGCGCGGGCCGGGGCCAGATCGAGACCGAACGCGCGGCCGACTGCGGCCACCACGCGTCGCGCCAGATCCTCGTTCACTTCGAGCTGCGGTTGCACAGTGTTCCTCCTTCGCGTCGGCGGATCGCCGCAGCACACCGACTTCGCGTGGACGGAATCGAACAGATTACTGCAGCTCAGTGCCCTTCGTCTCGGGCAGCCGCAGAATGACGAGGAACGCGATGGCCGCCGCGATCGCCACGTACCAGAAGAACGCCGTTCCGGCCCCGGCCGCGGACAGCGCGTTGAGCACCAGGGGAGCGGTGCCGCCGAACACCGCGACGGTGAGGTTGTACCAAGCGCCGATGCCCAGCCCACGCAGTTCGGTGGGGAACAGCTCACTCATGATCGCCGGGGCGAGCGAGGTCATCGCGGTGTAGAGCCCGAGCCCCACACAGAACACGACGAGCAGCCCGCCGAGCCCCGGCCGCACGAGGTACGACAGTGGGACGATCACCAGCGCCGTCGCCCCGGCCCACACGAGCAGCTGCGGTTTGCGCCCCGCCCGGTCGGCGAGCGCCCCCATCGGGTACTGGAGCGCGACGAACAATGCGGTGCCGATGGACAACGCGAGGAAGGTGTCGACGTCGTCCGCGCCCCGGTTCTTCACCGCGAACGAAGTGAGCGCGCTGAAGAACGTGTAGTAGCAAAGCGTCGACAGCATCGTGAATCCGACCAGCTGCCCGACTGCACGCGGGTGGTGCGTGAGCGTGGTGCGCAACGGCCGTTCGACGCGCCGGGCTTGTTCTTTTTTCCGTTGGTACAGCTCGCTTTCGGTGAGACTGTGGCGCAACCACAGCCCCACGACGCCGAGCACCCCGCCGAGCAGGAACGGAATCCGCCAGCCGAACGAGCTCAGCTGGCTCTTGTCCATCGTCCGCGCAAGCACGAACCCGAGCACCGTCGCGACCAGCACTGCCGACCCGGTCGAGATGTAGAAGAACGAGGAATACCGACCCCGCCGTTCGTCCGGCGCGATCTCCCCGAGGTAGGCGGAGGCGTTGGACACCTCACCCCCGAGCGAAAGCCCCTGCGCGATCCGTGCGACGAGCAGCAGCACCGGCGCCAGCCACCCCACCTGTTCGAACGTCGGCAGCACCCCGATCGCCACGGACCCGCCCGCCATCAACCCGATGGTGAGAATCATCGCCGGCTTGCGCCCGCGCACGTCCGCGAACCGCCCGAGCAGCACGCCACCGAGCGGCCGGAAGAAGAACGCGAGCGCGTAGGTGGCGAACGTGTTGATCAACGCCAGCGTGTCGTTCCCGGCCGGGAAGAAGGCCGCCGCGAAGTAGATGCTGAACGTCCCGTAGATCGTCCAGTCGAACCACTCCAGCGCGTTCCCCGCACTGGCCGCGAACAACTTCCGCACCGGCAACCGATGCCGCGCAGTCCCGTCGGCCACCGCCGGCTCGCCCATTCCCGACCTCCCCGTCTCACCCGAAGCAGGACGGCACTTTGCCAGAAACCGCCCGGCCTCGGTAGTTCCTGCCGAATCGGTTCCTGATCAGTTCCCTTCGAGTCCCGGGGCCGGCCTCCCCCTCGGTACCGGTCGTCGTGCCTGTCGGCCGGTTCGTGTTGGTCTGGCGTGCCTGCTGGCTCGTGCGGTCTGGTGTCCGTGGTGCCTGCCGCCCGTGGGGTCTGGTGCCGGTCGTGTCTGCCGCTGGTCGGGTTGGGTGCCCGTGGTGCTCGCCCGGTCGGGCTCGGTGTGTCTGCCGCTCGTCGCGTTTGGTGCCCGTGGTGCCTGGCCGGTCGGGGCCGGGTGTGGTGCCTGACCCGGTCAGGCCCGGTGTGCTGGGTCCGGCCGGGGCTTGGCGTGCTGGGGTCCGGCTCGTCCGGCGCCCGCGGACCCGCTTGTTGCCCGCCCTGTCCGGGCAATCGACGTGCGCAGCGGCTGCATACTCCTCGGCCGATGGGCCGCCGCCGAGACCGGGATTCCGGTCGGCAGCCAGGGAGCAGCCCAGTCGAACTGCCCACTCGCTCGCTCGGCTCTCGCCGTGCCTCTGCGCATCCGGGACGAGATGTGCGTTCGCCACAGCCCGTCTGCCAAGTCTTTCGCTCAGGCTACTCGGCCGCCTTACTGACCCGGATAGCCCTTACGGAGCCACGCATCAGGACGACTCGCCGCACGATTGTCCCGGCGCGCCAACGCCCTACCCGAGGCCGCACAAGCACGCCGCCGGTCCGGATTCGCCCACGTCGCGCGATCGAGGTCGCCGCCTGTTCACGCCGCCCACGTACACCGTCAAGCCGAGCTCACCAGATCGCTCGCCAGGCACCCGTGCTGGCGGACCGGGCCGCTCAAACGCTCGGTTCCCCCAGATCGCTCACTCCCCTCCGTCCGTTGGCACCATCGACCGGCGCCTTCCTTAACCAGCCTGCCGCCACTCACCAACGCCATCCACTTGACACGCCCCGTCGGTTCCGGATCCCCTCCTTCCTCACCCCTCTCTCCATGTCCCGCCCCCTCCCAGCCACGCGCACCCCGGGCCCCGGCTCAGGCCGTGCTGGCCAAGGCAAACGGCAACACCGCGTCCGCTCCCGCGGTACGGAGCAGACGGGCGGCCAGCGTCATCGTCCAGCCGGTGTCGATCACGTCGTCCACCAACAGGATCGGTCCATGCGTCCCGGCCAGTGCCTCGGCCAGCGGCTCCGGCAGGCTCAGCCGCCGCCACAGATCCGCCAGCCGCTGGGCGCTGTTCGCCTGCCGGGGCGGCGGGCCTGCCGACGCCAGGTCGCCGAGGTAGTCCAGTCGCCCGATCGCGGACAACCGCAACGCGAGGCTGTCGACCAGCTGTGGCCGCGTCGCCGAAGGGATCGCCACCACCGCCACCGGACGTTCCTTCCACTGCCACGAGGCGAGCACCTTGACGCATGCGTCGAACACCGAGTCCGGCACCTCGGTGTCGGCCGAGCCCGGCCCGACGAGCGAACGCAGCCGGCCACCCCAGCCGACGTCGGTGAGCCTGCCCAGCACCTGACCCGGTTCGGCCTGTTCGCCCGCCGCGATCCGGCCGGACAGCGGCACGTCGAGCCCGCTCATCCCGCTCGGCCACTGCTTGCGCGGCGCGATCTCGACGCCGGGCCGGTCGAGCCGTTCCCGCGTTGCGCCGGCGATCTCCTCGGACACCGCGGTGTCCCAGTGCTGCCCGGTGCAGTTGTCGCACCGGCCGCACGGTGCCGCCTCCGGATCGTCCAGCTGCTTGCGGAGGTACTCCATCCGGCACCCCGTGGTCGCCAGGTAGCCGAGCATCGCGTCCTGCTCCGCCACCCGCGCCGTGCCGACCCGCTCGTACCGCTCGCGGTCGTACTTCCACGGCTGCCCGGTGCTTTCCCAGCCGCCTCGCACCCGGCGGACCGCACCGTCCACATCGAGCACCTTCAACACCATTTCCAGCCGCGACCGGGAAAGCTCGACAGACGGCTCCAGCGCGGCTGTCGAAAGTGGACGGTCGGCGTAGGAAAGCGTGTTCAGCACCTGGGAGACCCGCAGCTCGTCCGGGAAGGCGAGCGAGCCGAAATAGGCCCAGATCGCCTTGTCCTCGCGGCCCGGCAGCAGCACCACCTCGGCCTTCTCCACCCCGCGCCCAGCCCGGCCGACCTGCTGGTAATACGCGATCGGCGAGGACGGCGCGCCCAGGTGCACGACGAACCCCAGATCCGGTTTGTCGAACCCCATACCGAGCGCCGAGGTGGCCACGAGCGCCTTCACCCGGTTGGCCAGGAGATCGTCCTCCGCAGCCTGCCGGTCGGCCGGATCGGTCTTGCCGGTGTACGCCGCCACCGGGTACCCGCGGTCGCTCAGCAACGCGGTGACGTCGTGCGCGGCCGCCACAGTGAGCGTGTAGATGATCCCCGACCCGGGCAGATCCGCGAGGTGCTCGGCGAGCCAGGCCAGCCGGGCCTCGTCGGTGGGCAGTTCAGCGACCGCGAGCCGGAGGCTCTCCCGGTCGAGCGGCCCGCGCAGCACCAGGGTTCCCGCCTCGTCGCCGATGCCGAGCTGCTCGGCGACGTCGGTGGCCACCCGGTCGTTCGCGGTCGCCGTGGTGGCGAGCACGGGCACGCCGTCCGGCAGATCGCCCAGCAGTGTGCGCAGCCGCCGGTAGTCCGGCCGGAAGTCGTGCCCCCAGTCGGAGATGCAGTGGGCCTCGTCGACCACCAGCAGCCCGGCCTCCGCGGTGAGCTTCGGCAGCACCCGGTCGCGGAAGTCCGGGTTGTTCAACCGTTCGGGACTGACCAGGAGCACATCCACCTCGCCGGTCGCCACGCTCGCCTGGACCTGATCCCATTCCTGTGCGTTGGCCGAGTTGATGGTCGCCGCGTGGATCCCGGCGCGGGCAGCCGCGGAGATCTGGTTGCGCATCAGCGCGAGCAGCGGCGAGACGATCACGGTCGGGCCCGTGCCCCGCTCCCGCAGCAGCGCCGTGGCCAGGAAGTACACCGCCGACTTGCCCCATCCGGTGCGCTGCACGACGAGCGCGCGCCGGTGGTGCGCGACCAGCGCCTCGATGGCGGTCCACTGGTCGTCACGGAGCTGGGCGGTCTCCCCGGCGAGCGCGCGGAGCAGCGTCTCGGCGCGGGTTCGCAGGGTCTCGGTGGTGTCCACATCCCACGTCTACCCCATGCCCCCGACAAACCGGGAGCCGGAGGCGGAGCGAACGGGCCGCTCACACTCGGAAACCCAGGGTTATGTGACTCATGTCACAATCTAGCCGGGTTCGGGGTTAGCCACGTCGCAGTCCGGAGGGGCAGCCGCCGCGCCTGCGCGCGTATAGGCTCACCAGCTATGTCACCACGCCGGATCGGGGTCATGGGTGGCACCTTCGACCCCGTGCACCACGGCCACCTCGTCGCGGCGAGCGAAGTCCAGTCCAGGTTCGCTCTCGACGAGGTCATCTTCGTCCCCACCGGCCAGCCGTGGCAGAAGGTGGGCCGCCGGGTCACCCGGGCCGAGGACCGCTATCTGATGACGGTGATCGCGACCGCCTCCAACCCGGTGTTCTCGGTGAGCCGGGTGGACATCGACCGCGGCGGGCAGACCTACACCGTGGACACGCTCCGGGATCTGCACGAGGAGTACCCGGACGACGAATTGTTCTTCATCACCGGAGCGGACGCGCTCGAGCAGATCCTCACCTGGCACAAGGCGGACGAGCTGTTCGACTTCGCGCATTTCATCGGGGTCACCCGGCCCGGGTATCGGCTCAATTCGCATCATCTGCCCAGCGGCAAGGTGAGCCTGGTGGAAGTCACCGCGATGGCGATCTCGTCCACCGCATGCCGCGAACGCGTCGAGCGTGGGGAGCCGGTCTGGTACCTCGTACCGGACGGTGTGGTGCGTTACATCGCGAAGAAGGACCTGTACCGCAAGGACCGCGACGGCTGACCGGGTACGCTCTTCCGGGCGTACCCCGAATCCGAAGGAGCACTGTGGCAGCGACGTCCGAGGCGCGGGACCTGGCGGTGGCGGCAGCGCACGCGGCCGCCGACAAACTGGCCAGCGACGTGGTCGTGCTGGACGTGTCCGACCAGCTCGTGATCACCGACGCCTTCGTGATCGCGTCCGCGCTGAACGAGCGGCAGGTCGGTGCGATCGTCGACAACGTGGAAGAGAAGCTGCGCATCGACGGGCACAAGCCGGTCCGCCGCGAAGGGGCTCGCGAGGGCCGCTGGGTGCTGCTGGACTACGTCGATGTCGTGGTCCACGTGCAGCACGTCGAAGAGCGTTCGTTCTACGGGCTCGAGCGGCTCTGGAAGGACTGCCCGCGGATCGAGGTCGAAGGGCTCAAGCCGGTACCCGCAGAGGTGCCCGGCGACGACGCGGAGGGCCGGCAGGCGTGAGCCCGGGGCGGCTGCTGCTGTGGCGGCATGGCGAGACGGATTACAACGCCGCCGGCCGCATGCAGGGGCACTTGGATTCCGCGCTGACCCCGGTCGGCTGGAACCAGGCTCGGTTCGCCGTCCCCGCGCTCGCCCGGTTTTCCCCGGATCTGGTGATCGCCTCGGATCTGCACCGGGCCACCGACACCGCGACGGTGCTCACCGAAGCGATCGGCGTGCCGTTGCGGATCGACAAGCGGCTGCGGGAAACGCACCTGGGCGAATGGCAGGGCATGACTGGCCCCGAGGTAGACGCGGCCTACCCCGGTGACCGCGCCCGCTGGCGTGCCGACGCCGCGTGGGCGCCACCCGGCGGCGAGTCGCGCGTGGACGTCGCCGAGCGGGCCACCGAGGTGGTCGAGGATCTGCTGGCCCCGAACTCCGAGGTCGGCGAAGCGGTGCTGCTGGCCACGCATGGCGGGCTGATCGTCGCGCTCACCGCCAAGCTGCTCGATCTGCCCGTCGGGGTCTGGCCGTCGCTGGGCGGGATCATGAACTGCCACTGGGTGGAGCTTGGCCGCCGAGACGGAAAATGGCGGCTGCACGCATACAACACGGGGATCACCGGCTGAGCCGATGGGCCCGCACCTGCTTGTCTTCGGCGATTCGCTGTGTTTCCACGGACCCGAAGGCCCCTGCGCCGCGGATGAACCGCGGTTATGGCCCAATGTCACCGCGAACGCCCTCTCCGGCCGCGCCGATCTGGTCGCCGGAATCGGCTGGACTGCGCGCGATCTCTGGTGGTCGCTCACCGGCGATCCTCGAGTCTGGGCCGATCTGCACCGCGTGGACGCCGTCGTGCTCGCCGTGGGCAGCATGGACACGTTGCCATCGCCGTTGCCTACCTATCTCCGCCAAGGTCTGCGGTACGTGCGGCCCGAGCGCGTCCGCCACGTCATCCGGGGCGCGTATCTGGCCGCTCAGCCGAAATTGTCCATCGCTTTGCGTGGGCGTCCCCGGGTCCTTCCGGCGCACTTGACGGTCAGCTTCCTCGATCAGTCCATCGAAGCGTTGCGCGCACTGCGTCCTGAGTTGCCGGTGTTCGGAATGGTGCCGTCGGTGCACCGCGCGGATGCGTACGGCCGGGTACACACGGGGCGTGCCGCAGCGGTTGCTTCGCTCACATCGTGGGCAGCGCAGCGCGAAGTTCCGTTGGTCGACACGCCCGGCGCTATTGGCGAACACGTGCTCAGTGGTGCGGGAAATCCGGACGGTATGCACTGGGGATGGGCCGGACATGAGGTGTTCGGCACCGCGATGGCGAAGCTGATCGCGCCGTATGTCGGCGCCGGCAACGTAGGCTGAGCGCGTGTCGGTCGCCGTGGTCACGGATTCCACCGCGCACCTGCCCGAAGGCTTCGCCGAGCGGCACGCGGTGCGGGTGGTGCCTCTGCATGTCCTGGTAGACGGTGTCAGTTCATTGGACGGCGTCGCCATGGGCCCGGCCGCGCTCGCGGAAGCGCTGGGCGAGCACAAGATCGTCACGACCTCCCGCCCCACGCCCGCGGAGTTCGCCGCCGAGTTCCGGGCCGCACTCGATGCGGGTTCGGACGCAGTGGTCTCGATCCACCTGTCCAGCGAGCTGTCCGGCACCTGGGAGGCCGCGGTGATCGCGGCCGAGGAGGTGGGTTCCGACCGGATTCGGGTGGTCGATTCCCGTACCACGGCAATGGGTCTGGGGTTTTCCGCACTGCACGCGGCGGTCGTCGCGGCAGAGGGCGCCGGCCCCGCCGAGGTGGAAGCCGCGGCGGTGAACGCGGCCAGGCGGTCCTCGACGCTGTTCGTCGTCGAGACGCTCGAACACCTGCGTCGCGGCGGGCGGATCGGATCCGCGGCCGCGCTGTTCGGCACCGCGCTGGCGGTGAAACCGGTGCTGCACATGTCCGAAGGACGGATCCTGCCGCTGGAGAAGGTCCGCACGATGAACCGGGCGATGGACAGACTGGTCGAGCTGTCCGTGCGTGCCGCCGGTACCGGGCCGGTCGAGCTGGCGGTACACCACCTCGCCTCGCCGGAACGAGCGGTCGAGCTGGCGAACCGGCTGGAGGAAGCGATTCCGGGCTGCGGCGGCGGGTGCGTGGTCTCGGAAATCGGTGCGGTGATCGGCGCGCACACCGGTCCCGGAGTGCTCGGCGTGGTCGTGCAGCGGGCCGCGGGTGAGTGAGCCCGTATCTCGGGACTTCCGAATCTCGCCACGTCGTGCCATACGCGTTTGAGAGCCTGTTCATCATGCTTCCCGGACCGGGAGGCAGCGCCGAGTACCGCCGGATCGAGCCGCCCGTCTTGTTCGACGGAGAGGCCGAGAGCGACGAATTCCGCGCCCCGGCACGTCGGATGGCGGCGGAGTTCCGCGACGGCAAGCGTAAAACCGCCGTGCCATTCGATCGGGCAGCCGAGGCGCAGCGCCGCGTTCTCCCTCGGAGTGCCCCGATGACTCGGATCGAGCACGCGCGCCTCGACATCCCGGCTCAGGTCCAGGCCACCGTGTACGTGCGCCTCCACGTAGTCGTCCCATGGGTCTTTGTCGTCTGCTGCAGCTTGCGCGATCAGGGGTGAGAGCCGGGCGGAAACCCCGACATCCGTGGGTTCGAAACCGCCGTCCGGATAGCAGAACGTGGTCCGAGCCAAGGTATCCGCAGCGAGCCGGAAGTGCGCCGAGCCGAACCGCGGTGAGGCGCCGACCCGACGCGCACGGAAATTGAGCGCACCGTAGACCGGCCGATCCACCGGTGGCGCGTTGTCGTAGGCGCCGGTGAAGATCCGGCTTTCCCAGCGCCACCGGTCGCCACCGGGATACGCGATCAGCCCGCCGTTGCCGGTACCGGTTTCGAACTGCGAGCGGTAACGACCGTCGCCGACCATGCGGTCGAGAATCGGTACGCCGTCGGCGAGCCGATCCGGGTGGAAGTGCAGGGTTACCGGCCAGGCCGGGTCCACCGGTTCGCCTGCGGACTGTGCGGTGACGTGAGCGAGTGCCCGCTCTGAGGGAGATGGCATGGAGGCAATAGTGCACGCCGGTCCGGCCGAACCGAGGCGATTAATGGCTTCGGGGGCCGAGTTGTCCACAAGGGGTGGGTTGTCCACAGCCCCCGCGGAACTTGCTCGCCGACGGCCGGTCCGGCCGCTAGCGTCGATCGTGTGTTCGAGCAATCCGCCCGTGATCCGGGCACTCCCGTCAACGCCAGGCTCGCCTGGCTGGCCGATCAGCTGGCCGCAGGCCCGCAGACGGTCGGGCCGGGTGGCCGGCTCGTCCGCCGCTGGCTGCCCGGAGGCAACGACCCCGGGCACCCCGGTCTGCCCGCGATCTTCGGCCGTCGAGGCGTGCTCGTCGGCATTTCCGCAGCGCTCGCTGCCGTGGTCGTGGTGGTCGGCTTCGCGGTGTTCGGCGGATCTCCGGCGGCGGAGGTAGCCCCACCGCTGCCAAGTGCTCGTGCTCAGGGGCACGCAGCGGGTGCGGCGTCCTCTTCGTCGGCGGCCCAACTCGTCGTCAGCGTCATTGGACGAGTACGGAATCCGGGGCTCGTCACGGTTCCGGCAGGTTCGCGCGTGGCCGATGCACTGCGCTCGGCCGGCGGCGCGGTCCCGGGCATCGATCTTTCCGGCCTCAATCTGGCGCGCAAGCTCACCGACGGAGAACAGCTCGCGGTCGGCCTGCCGGCGGCCCAGGCCGCTCCGGCAGGCGCCGGAGCCGCGCCCGGCAAGATCGACCTGAACTCCGCGACGCCTGAACAGCTCGACACACTTCCCGGAGTCGGCGAGGTCACCGCGCGGCGCATCATCGACTGGCGTACCCAGCACAGCGGGTTCACCAGCGTCGAGCAGCTTCGCGATGTCGACGGCATTGGGGAGAGCAAATTTGAAAAATTGCGCGATCATGTGGCGGTCGGATGACGATCGCCAGCCGCTCGGACCCACGGATGAATTCCTGGCGTGATCACGATTTCCGCCTCGTCCCGGCGGCGGTGGCGGGATGGGCGGGTGCACTTGGCGGGCTACAGCTCGGCTGGTGGGTCGCGGTTGTCACCGGAGTGCTCGCGGCAGTCGTGGCGCTGCTTCTGCTGATCCGCGGCCGTCGGCGGTTCGTCGGTGCCGGGGGAGCGTTGCTGCTCCTCGGATTGGTCGCCGCGATCCCGACTGCGGCGCGTATTCACGACGCCGAACACGATCCTCTCGCGTCGGCCGCTGTCCGCGGAACCACCGCGTCGCTCCGGATCGAGATCAGCGAGCGTCCGCGGCCCATTCACAGAGCGGGCTACGCCGATCAGCAAGCCGGTACTCGATCAGTCGCCGTCCCCGCGGTAGTGGAAGCGGCCACTGTGGACGGTCAGGCAGTCGACTCGATGGGGCGGGTACTCCTGCTCGCGCCGGTCGCGGAATGGGGAGCGTTGCTGCCTGGCCAAGAGGCGACGGCCACCGGGCGGCTCAGCTCCGCACGAGGCGGCGATCTGACGGCGGCGGTGCTCTCCGTGCGAGACCGACCGGTCGACGTCGGTCCGGCGCCATGGTGGCAACGAGCGGCGGAGACCTTGCGGAGCGGGCTGCACTCATTGTGCTCCGTGTTGCCCGAGGAACCGGCCGGCTTGCTGCCCGGTCTCGTCATCGGCGACACCAGCGCACTGCCGCAACAGGTGGAGCAAGAGTTCACGGCCTCGGGTCTCACCCATTTGATGGCCGTGAGCGGTGGCAACGTCGCGATCATCTGTGGCGCCGTATTGCTGTTGTGCAGGCTACTACGCGCCGGGCCGAGATTGTCTGCAGTAGCCGCCGGCGTGTGTCTGCTCGGCTTCCTGGTGCTGGTGGGACCGGAGCCGAGTGTGGTGCGGGCCGGGGTGATGGGCGCTGTCGGGCTGCTCGCGCTGGCGTTGGGGCGCCGTGGCTCCGCACTGCCCGCGCTCTCGTTCGCAGTGTGCGTGCTCGTCGGATGGGACCCGGCGATGGCGGCGGACTTCGGGTTCGCATTGTCGGTGTTCGCCACCGCCGGGCTGGTGCTGATCGCGCCGAAGTGGGCGGATTCCTTGGCTCGCCGAGGGATTCCGCCGGGTTACGCGGAAGGTCTTGCGGTCCCGCTGGCCGCTTTCGTGGTCACTGCGCCAGTGATTGCTGGGATGGCAGGTACGGTCAGCCTGGTCTCGGTGCTCACGAATGTGCTTGCGGCACCGGTGGTCGCGCCGGTCACGGTGCTGGGAGTGCTGGCCACCGTCGTCGGTCCGTGGTGGAGCGGTGCCGGGCACTTGTTGATCCGGCTGGCCGATCCTGAGGCGCGGTGGCTGATCACTGTGGCTCGCCACGGTGCGCGGGCACCTGGCGCGGTGTTCGGCTGGCCGGGTGGCTGGCTTGGGGGACTGTGCGCGGCCGGACTGATGATCCTCGCCGTGGTGGTGCTGCGGTTCCGTCGGCTGCGAGTGCTCGTGGCGGTCGGGCTGGTGGTGGTGCTTCTGGCGGTGGTGCCTGCCCGGGTACTGGAGCCCGGCTGGCCGCCGAAGAACTGGGCCGCAGTCGAATGCGACGTCGGACAGGGTGACGCCCTCGTATTGGCGACCGGTGAACCCGGGCGTGCGGTGGTGGTCGACACCGGGCCGGAACCGGGGCCGGTCGACGAATGCCTGAACCGGCTCGGCGTGGACAGGGTGCCGCTGATCGTGTTGAGCCACCTGCACGCCGACCATGTGGGCGGGCTCTCGTCGGTGTTCGAGGGGAGAGCCGTCGGCGCGGTCGCGGTCGGGCCGGGGCGGGCACCTGCGTGGGCGTGGCAGCAGATCTCGGTCGAGGCCGCGAAGCACCAGGTCCCGCTGGTGGAGGTGAACCAGGGCCAGCGGCTCGACTGGCCGGGCTTGTCTCTCGACGTCCTCGGGCCGCGTTACGCGACCACCAGATCGCCCGCCCTGCAAGACGGCACGATGATCAACAACAGCTCAGTGGTGCTGCGCGCCACCACGTCCGCCGGCCGGGTGCTGCTGAGCGGGGACGTCGAACTGGCCGCGCAGGCGGACTTGCTGGCCGGGGGAGTGGACCTGACCGCGGAGGTACTCAAGGTGCCACACCACGGTTCGAAATACTCCGTACCGCAGTTCCTTGCTGCGGTTCGGCCGCGCGCGGCCTTGATCAGCGTGGGTGCGGGCAACGGATACGGGCATCCGAGCAAGTCCACAGTGGACGTTCTGGGGACGTTGGGTGCGCTGATCACCCGGACCGATGTCGACGGGGACACCGCGGTGCTTCCCGGCGATGGTGGGCCGGTCGTCGCGCGACGGGGTGAGCCACGGGGACCACCGCACTAGCTGCTGCCAGTGCCCGGCGGCGTGCCGGTTCGTATCCGGTCACCGAACGGCGGCGACCGGATACGGCCGGACCGTCGTGGGTCAGTAGCCGAGTGCCTTGCTCACGGCCTCCGTGGACGGCGGCACCGTCGCCTTCGGGCCGAGGTGGTTCTCCACCGCGTCGAGGGTCTTGAGGCCGTCGCCGGTGATCAGGAGCACCGTCTCCGCGTCCGGGTCGAGCTTGCCGGTCTCCAGCAGCTTCTTCGCGGTGGCGACGGTGACCCCGCCCGCCGTCTCGGTGAAGATGCCTTCGGTGCGCGCGAGCAGCCGGATGCCCTCCACGACCTCCTCGTCGGTGACGTCCTCGATCGCGCCGCCGGTGCGGTGGACCACGTCGAGCACGTAGGGGCCGTCGGCCGGGTTGCCGATCGCGAGCGAACGGGCGATGGTGTCCGGCTTCACCGGCTGGACCACGTCGTGCCCGTTGCGGAACGCCGTCGACACCGGGGAGCAGCCGGTGGCCTGGGCGCCGAACACCTTGTACGGGCTGGCTTCCACGAGGCCGAGCTGACCGAACTCGCGGAAACCCTTGTCCACCTTGGTCAGCTGGGAACCGGAGGCGATGGGCACCACGATCTGTTCCGGCAGGCGCCAGCCGAGCTGCTCGGCGACCTCGAAGCCGAGCGTCTTCGAGCCCTCGGAGTAGTACGGGCGGACGTTGACGTTCACGAACGCCCACTTCGGGTGCTCGGCGGCCAGCTCGGTGGCGAGGCGGTTCACGTCGTCGTAGTTGCCGTCGACGGCGATCAGGTCGCCGTCGTAGACCGCGGTGGTGAGGATCTTGGCGCGTTCGAGACTCTTCGGGATCAGCACGACCGACCGCCAGCCGGCGCGCGCGGCGGCGGCCGCGGTCGCGTTGGCCAGGTTGC
Source organism: Amycolatopsis sulphurea (assembly GCF_002564045.1). Lineage (NCBI taxonomy): Bacteria > Bacillati > Actinomycetota > Actinomycetes > Pseudonocardiales > Pseudonocardiaceae > Amycolatopsis > Amycolatopsis sulphurea. Next base: position 4,663,259 of record NZ_PDJK01000002.1, read on the forward strand.
CGGTCGAGGGACACGCGAGGACCTCGAAGCCGAACTCGCGGGCCGCGGCGAGCGCCACCGCGACCACACGGTCCTTGAACGAGTGGGTGGGGTTGCCGGTGTCGTCCTTGACCCACACGGTCTTCAGACCGAGTGCCTTGGCGAGGCGGTCGGCTCGCACGAGCCGGGTACTGCCCGGTTCGGTGTTCGGGGTCTGCTCGACGGTCGAGGGGACGGGAAGGAGTTTCTTGTAGCGCCAGATGTTCTTCGGTCCCGCCTCGATGTCCTCGCGGCGCACGCGGCCGAAGTCGTAGGCCACTTCGAGCGGCGAGAAGTCCTCGGCGGACACGAATTCCGGGGCGAGCGGCTGCCGGTGTCCCTCTTCCTTCGACACCAGCTCGACGGCGGGGCCGAGATCGAGCGTGGTGCGGGTGGGGTCCGTGCCGAGGGATGCGGTCATCGCGAGGTTCCTTTCCTCATCTGTCCCGCCATGGCGGGCCGGAATTGGCACCGTGTTCGTCAGCTACCCCGCGATCGCGGGATGACAGGCTGTACGCCGGTTGCCGGGGCTTCGTCGGGCCGTTCCCTCTGCCCCTCTGGATGAGCGGTATTCAGTTGTGGGCGCACCGCAGTGGGTGCCGCCTGGGCCACACCGTACGGCACACCGATCACCTCATGCCATGGAGGCGGTCCAGATCACCGGAGCGGGCGGACTGCCGGCCGGGTGAGAGAATGGCCGGGTGACCACCGCACCCGCGCCGCTGCACCTCGTCACGGGCGAGGAAGAACTGCTCATCGAACGGGCCGTGCGCGCCGCGCTGGACGCGGCGCGGGCCGCCGATCAGACGGCCGACCTGACCCGGATTCGGGTGTCCGAACTCACACCGCCCGAACTGGCCGAACTGGTCAGTCCCTCGCTGTTCGCGGAGGGGCGGGTGATCGTACTGGAGTCGGCGCAGGACATCTCGCAGGACCTGTCCGACGCGGTGCTCGCCTACCTGAAGGCCCCGGCGGACGGGGTGGTGCTGGTGGTCGTGCACAGCGGCGGCGGGCGCAGCAAGGCGGCCAAAGCGCTGCCGGGCGCGCTGAAGAAGGCGGGCGCGGAAATCACCGAATGCCCGAAGCTCACCAAACCCGCCGAACGGGAATCGTTCGTACGCAACGAAGTCCGCCGAGCGGGCGGCAAGATCGACCCGGCTGGCGTGTCGGCTCTGCTCGACTCCGTCGGCTCCGACCTGCGCGAGTTGTCCTCGGCGGCGACCCAGCTGGTCGCGGACACCGGCGGCGTGGTCGACGAGCAGGCGGTACGCCGTTACCACACCGGCCGCGCCGACGTGACCGGGTTCGCGGTGGCGGAGAAGGCCGTGGCCGGTGACCGGGCCGCCGCGCTGGAATCGCTGCGCTGGGCCATGCAGCTGGGCGTCCCGCACGTGCTGGTCGCCGACGCGCTGGCCGACGCCGTTCGCACCATCGCGCGGGTGTCCGCCGCCGGCCGCGGCAACCCGAACCAGATGGCCGGCGAACTCGGCATGCCGCCGTGGAAGATCCGCAAGGCACAGGGCCAGTCCCGGGGCTGGGGCCAGGACGGCCTTGCCACCGCGATGCGCGTCGTGGCCAGGCTGAACGCCGAGGTGAAAGGCGCCGCCGCGGACGCCGACTACGCCCTGGAACGAGCCGTCGTCGAGGTGGTCATCGCGAGGGGCGACCGCTGACTGAGACCCGATCGTCCAGCCTTGCGACCGGCTCGGTGGCGTGGCGGAGCAGAGGCGAGCTGGGCGGGGAGAGCCTGGCTGCCAGGGAGCCATGCGAGACGTTCGGCGGCCCGAGGTCGGGCAGGTATGCGAAGGGGCTCGCGTCCCGCAGCCGGGTAGGCATGCGAGAAAGACGCGGCCGCCGGGCGGGCAAGTATGCACCTTTGGCGACCCGAGACCGGGACGGTATGCGAGGACCCGGCTGAGGCCGGGTAGGCGGGGGAAGAGCGCGACGTCCCTGACCAGAGGGGAACCCGGGCTGTCCGAGATCAGCCTGCGAAACCAGGGCCGGTCCCGCCCAGGAGCCCGGGCGGCCCGGAGGTTACCCGGGCATGCGAAAAGGCCCGGCGACCGAGGTCACCGGGCCTTCAGGCGAACTCCGGCTCAGAGCTGGTTCGCGCGCTTCGCGATCGCCGACTTCTTGTTCGCGGCCTGGTTGGCGTGGATGACGCCCTTGGTGACCGCCTTGTCGAGCTTGCGAGCGGCCTCGCGCTGCAGCTCGAGGGCCTTGTCCTTGTCGCCGGCCTCGGCGGCCTCGCGGAACTTGCGGATCGCGGTCTTCACCGAGGACCGGATCGCCAGGTTGCGCTGCCGCGCCTTCTCGTTCGTGGTGATGCGCTTGATCTGCGACTTGATGTTGGCCATGGAGGCGTCCTCATTTCACTCGATGAAGGTCGTCACCGCGACGTACTGGCTCCGGCAGCGCCCGCGAAGGCGACCGGGTTTCCTCCCTGACGGAATGCCGCACGGCGACGAGGGGAAAGCTTAACAGTCCAGCTCGGCGGTCCTGCGAGGTGCCCGGATTCCTCCGGCCCGGGTCTCGGCGCCGGCGGTCGTCCGGTACGTCCTTGCCGTCTCGGCTACCGTGGGATCCGGTAGTGCCTAGGGTTCCGTCGCCGGGCCGTCGTCCGTCTTGTGCGGGCGCTGTGACAACGAGGGCCGGCGGGGCTGGTCCGAGCGGCACCGTCGGCCGGGCAGGGTGCCGGTCGTTCATCTGACGGGACAAAAGCCTGGAGGAACCCGGTCTTCGGCATGCGCGGAAGACCAGAAGGGGTTCTCGTGAACGGCACTGCTCTGTCCATGGTCCTCGCCGCCGCGGTCGTGCACGCGGTCTGGAATCTCGCGGCCAAGCGGGTCTCCGGCGGGGGTGCGCAGTTCGTCTGGCTGTACTACACGGTTTCCGCGGTTCTCTTGCTTCCGTTCGTGGTGGTGGCGCTGGTCGTCGAGCCGGAGCGTCCACAGTGGAGCTGGCTGGGGGCGGCGGTCGTCACCGCGGCGCTCCATGTCGGGTACGGGATCGTGCTGCAGCGTGGTTACGACGTCGGCGATCTGTCGCTCGTCTACCCGCTCGCGCGCGGGACCGGGCCGCTGTTGTCGGTGCTCGTGGCGGTTCTCTCTTGCACGAGCGGCCCGGCGTGCTTGGCCTGATCGGGGCGCTCCTCGTGGTGGCGGGCGTACTCGTGATCAGTCTCTGCGGCAGCCACGCGGGCGAAGGGGCACGGCGGGCAGGCGTGTTCTACGGCGTGCTCACTGGCGCCATGATCGCGGCGTACACGCTTTGGGACGCGCAGTCGGTCACTACGGTGGGCATGCCGCCGCTCGTCTACTTCGGTGGTGGAGCGCTCCTACAGAGCATGCTGCTTGCGCCAACGGCCGTACGTGGCCGCGTTGAGGTCGGACGGCTGTGGCGGGAGCACCGTCGCGAGGCGCTGATCGTCGGGGTCGCGTCGCCGTTGGGGTACCTGCTGGTGCTGTACGCGCTGCAGATCGCTCCCGTGAGCCTCGTTGCGCCTGCGCGGGAGCTGTCGATCGTCTTCGGCGGGGTTGCGGCGTGGCTGCTGCTGGGTGAGCGCAACGCAGTGCGAAGGCTGATCGGTTCGGTCGTGGTGCTGGCCGGGATCGCTGCGATTGCGGTGGCCTGAGCCGCTCCGGTAGGCATGCAGCCATGGAAGTACTGAGCAGCCGGATGCTGATCCACCCGCGTGATCCGCAGATCTCGACGGCCTTCTATCGCGACACTCTCGGCCTGGCCGTCGAGCGCGAATTCCCCGGTGGCACGCGGTTCTTCGCCGGCGGCGGCTCGATCGAGGTGGTCGGCTCCGGGCAGACCGCGCCGAGCCCGGACGTCAACCTGTTCCTGCAGGTCCGCGACCTGCCCGCGGTGCTCGCCGACCTGGCCGTCCGCGGGGTCGAGCCGGTGCGCGGGCCGCAGCGCGAGCCGTGGGGGACGGACGAGGCGTGGATCACCGATCCGGACGGTCTGCGGATCGTGCTCGTCGAAGTCCCCGAAGACCACCCGTTGCGCCGCGACAGCCGTTAGCCTGGCTTTCGCGCTCGCAGTTGCGCGGCCAGCGCGGTGAAGCCTGGCGGCTCCCAAGTCCAGGTCTGCAGGTCGGTGAAGCCCGCTTCGGCGGCTTCGTCGGCCAGCTCGTGACGGGTAACCTGTAGCAACTTTTCGTGCGCAGACAGCAACAAGCGTCCGCCGGGGCGCAGCACGCGGAACAGTTCGGCGAACGCGGCCGGCCGGTCGTCCCAGAGCTGGACGTTGTTCACCGTGAGTACCACGTCCACGCTGGCGTCCGCGGATCCGGTGTGTGCGGCCGTGCCCGCGCGAAGTTCGACACGGTCGCCGCAGCGGGCACGGCACAGTTCGCGCATCTCGGCGGACGGCTCGACGCCGATCACCTCGCCGGCCAGCCGGCTCGCGGCGTCCAGGCCGAGCCCCGGGCCGGGGCCGGTGACCAGCACCGTTTCGTCGGGTTCGAGCTGGGCGAGGTCGACGATGCGCTGTTCGGTGGCCGCGTTGGCGAACGCCATCAGCCTGCCGCCGATGCGGCCGAGCAGGCCGCTCGGGTGGCCGAACGCCCGGTCCAGCGTGGCGCCGGGGGAGGGTGAAGTGGTCATACTTCGAGGTCACCACGAGCGCCGTGACCTCGCATCGGGGATGACCCCCACCCGCACCCGGAGGTCCATGGGAACATGGGAGCCGGACACTCCCGACCATCCCGAGGACAGCCCGAGTGACAGCGCCCAAGACGTTCGCCGACACCACCTTCACGCCGCCGGAGTTCATCCGCAACTTCTGCATCATCGCCCACATCGACCACGGCAAGTCGACACTGGCCGACCGGATGCTGCAGCTGACCGGCGTCGTCGAGGAGCGGGCCATGCGCGCGCAGTACCTCGACCGCATGGACATCGAGCGGGAACGCGGCATCACGATCAAGGCCCAGAACGTCCGGCTGCCGTGGCAGGTCGGCGGAGTCGATCACGTGCTGCACCTGATCGACACGCCCGGCCACGTCGACTTCACCTACGAGGTCTCCCGCGCGCTCGAAGCGTGCGAGGGCGCGATCCTGCTGGTCGACGCGGCGCAGGGGATCGAGGCCCAGACGCTGGCGAACCTGTACCTGGCGCTGGAGAACGACCTGCACATCATCCCGGTGCTGAACAAGATCGACCTGCCCTCGGCGGATCCGGAGAAGTACGCCGCGGAGATCGCGCACATCATCGGCTGCGATCCCTCGGACGTGCTGCGCGTGTCGGCCAAGACCGGCGTGGGCGTGGCCGAGCTGCTGGACGAGTGCGTGCGCCAGGTCCCGCCGCCGGTCGGCGACGCGGACGCACCCGCCCGGGCGATGATCTTCGACTCGGTCTACGACACCTACCGCGGCGTGGTCACCTACATCCGCGTGGTGGACGGGAAGATCACCCCGCGCGAGAAGATCCGGATGATGTCCACCGGGGCCACGCACGAGCTGCTCGAGGTCGGCATCATCTCGCCGGAGCCGAAGGTCAGCAAGGGGCTCGGCGTCGGCGAGGTCGGCTACCTGATCACCGGCGTGAAGGACGTGCGCCAGTCGAAGGTCGGCGACACCGTGACCGCGGAGCGCAACGGCGCGAAGGAGCCGCTGGCCGGCTACCGCGAGCCGAAGCCGATGGTGTTCTCCGGCCTGTACCCGGTGGACGGCTCGGACTATCCGGAGCTGCGTGAGGCGCTGGAGAAGCTGCAGCTCAACGACGCCGCGCTGACCTATGAACCGGAGACCTCGGTGGCGCTGGGCTTCGGCTTCCGCTGTGGCTTCCTCGGGCTGCTGCATCTGGAGATCACCCGCGACCGGCTGGAGCGCGAGTTCGGCCTCGACCTGATCTCGACCGCGCCGAACGTGGTGTACCGGGTGGTCCTGGAGGACCGCAGCGAGCTCGTGGTCACCAACCCGTCGGACTGGCCGACCGGGCTGAAGATCTCCGAGGTGCACGAGCCGGTGTCGAAGGTGAGCATCCTCGCGCCCTCCGAGTTCGTCGGCACGATCATGGAGCTGTGCCAGGCGAAGCGCGGCACCCTGCAGGGCATGGACTACCTGTCCGAGGACCGGGTGGAGCTGCGGTACACGATCCCGCTCGCGGAGATCATCTTCGACTTCTTCGACACGCTGAAGTCGCGCACCCGCGGATACGCCTCGCTCGACTACGAGGAGTCCGGCGAGCAGGCGGCCGACCTGGTGAAGGTGGACATCCTGCTGCAGGGCGAGACGGTGGACGCGTTCTCGGCGATCGTGCACAAGGACGCCGCCTACACCTATGGCAACCGGATGGCCACGCGGCTGCGCGAGCTGATCCCGCGCCAGCAGTTCGAGGTGCCGATCCAGGCCGCGATCGGTTCGCGGATCATCGCGCGCGAGACGATCCGCGCCATCCGCAAGGACGTGCTCGCCAAGTGCTACGGCGGCGACATCTCGCGGAAGCGGAAGCTGCTGGAGAAGCAGAAGGAAGGCAAGAAGCGGATGAAGACCGTCGGCCGGGTCGAGGTCCCGCAGGAGGCCTTCGTCGCCGCACTGTCCACTGAGGACAGTGGGAAGAGTAAGAAGTAATCCACTTTCGGGTGAACGGCGGCTCCGGGTTCTCCGGGGCCGCCGTTTCTGTCGGTGCTCTCTGGTGTGCTCTGGTGCGAACAGGGAAAGGAGAGCACCATGACGGACATCGAGCGTCCGGCCGGAGCAGGTCCTATGACGGTGCGCGACCTCGAGGGGATGCCGGAAGACGGCCGCCGTTGCGAACTCATCGACGGAGTGCTCGTCGTGAGCCCCGCGCCGGGTTTCCGCACCAGAAGATCACCTACCGGCTTTCCGGCGTGCTGGACGCGAGTTACCGGGAGGACCTGGACGTTCTCGGGGCGCCGTTCGCGGTGCGTTCAGGGGACCGGGTTGAGCTGCAGCCGGACGTCCTGGTGGGGCGGAGCGAGGACTTCACCGAAAGGATCTGCCCGCGCCACCCGTGCTCGCGGTCGAGGTGCTGTCCCGGAGCGCGGCGATCCACGACCTCACCACGAAGAAAGCCGTCTACCAGCGGCTGGACGTGCCGAGCTACTGGGTGATCGATGCGGCGGGCCGGATATCGCCGCGTTCGAACTCGACAGTGACGGGGTGTTGCCAGCAGGTCGCCAAGGCGGCCGGAGCCGAGCCGTTCGACGCGGTACGGCCGTTCCCGGTGCGGCTTGGTGCCGGACGAGCTGCTCGGACGGACGGTGACCGGTCGGGTGGAGTGGTGATCGGGTGAGTTCGGCTGGGTCGGGGCGGCTCTGCCCGGACGGGTGCTGGTGGATGGGTTCGGTTGGCGACGGGTGACGGGATGGCGGCCGGCTGGGTGACGTGGTGATGGGGTGGGCAATGGCAATGGGCGGTGACAGGCAGGCTGGGTAGTGACGGCGTGGTGGCTGAGCAGGCCGGGTGGTGATGGGGTGATGACGCGGTGGAAAGGCAGCGACGGGAGGGCAGGTGGGCGTGACGAAGCCGGTGTGGGTGTGAAGAAACTGAAGGTGGACGTGACCAAGCCGAGGTGGGCGTCACAAAGCTGAAGGATGTGATGCGGGCGGGTTGGGTGGTGATCGGGTAGCCGGGTGGTGATCGACTTGGCGGGAGGAAACGACGTCGGTCGGTCGACCCGTCCGGTTGAGGCTCCGTGTGCACCGGGCTCAGCGCTGGCAGTGGAGCGGTGTTTTTGCCGGATTTGCCGGTTTGGTGTGCCGCGGAGGGTGCCGTTTTGTGCGGTGCGGTGTGGCATCGAGCCTGCGGCGAACCGCAAGTCCGGCGGCATCGAGCCGTCTACGAACCGGGGGTCCGGTGGCGTAATCGGGCGGCGCCGCGGAGGCCCTGCCGGGCGGCGCCGGGGTCAGTTCACGCCGGTGATCCGGTCCGTGGTGATGAAGACCGCGGCGCGGCGTTCGGCGGCCATCACACGGTCGTACTCGGGCCAGTTGTCGTGGGTGCCGGTGGCGGACTTGAACACCTCGCGCAGCAGGGCCGGCAGGTCGGTGGCGGGGAAGGCCGGGTCCGGATCGTCGGGGCCGAGGATGTGGGTGCGGCCGGTGACCGAGGCCCAGTGCCAGCCACGGCGGAAGGTCACGGTCGCGTGGCCGGCGCGGCGGAGCAGGGTGAGTTTGCGGGCGTCACCGCGGGCGACGAAGGCGACGCACGGTGCGCCGGTCACCGGGTCGGGGTGGATGCCGGCGTTGACTACGGTGCTGTGCACAGTGCCGTCGGCGCGGGTGGTCGAGACGGTCGCGAGGCCGTTCTCCTGGAGGGACAGCGCGCGTACTGCAGCCAGATCTGAGGTCATGTCCCTTCTCAACGCCCGAGGGGTGCGAAATCTGCCGGGGTTAGGCTCGGGGGATGTTCGAAGATCTCGAGTTTCCGGTGATCGCGGCGCCGATGGCCGGTGGGCCGAGCACTCCGGAGCTGATCGGTGCGGTGACCGCGGCTGGTGGGCTCGGGTTTCTGCCCGCGGGGTACCTCGCGGCTGAGACGTTCGACGCCAAGCTCGCGCGCACGGCTGAACTCACCGGCGGCCGTTACGGAGCGAACCTCTTCGTCCCCGGCAACCGCTCCAGCGTCGACCTGACCGGGCACCGGGAGCGGATGCGGGCGGAGGCGCTGAAGTACGGCGTCGAGCCTGGTGAGCCAGTGTGGGACGACGACGAGTATGCCGCGAAACTCGATCTGGTCGTGCAGCGGCGGGTTCTACTCGTCTCGTTCACCTTCGGTGCCCCGGCTGCGGCCGAGGTGCAGCGGGTGCAGGACGCGGGCGGCCGGGTGCTGGTTTCGGTGACGAACCCGGATGAGGCCGGTCTCGCCGCGGCGCGGGGTGCGGACGCGCTGGTGGTCCAAGGGCCGGAAGCCGGAGGGCACCGCGCGTTGTTCACCGACGACCCGGCGAATCCGGCCGGTGGTGAGCAATACGGTTTGCTCGCGTTGCTCCGGCTGATCCAGGCGCGCACGGACCTTCCGCTGGTCGCTTCGGGCGGGCTGGTGCACGGCGCGGACGTGGCGGCGGTGCTCGCTGCCGGTGCCGCGGCCGCGCAGCTGGGCACGGCGTTCCTGCGGGCCACCGAAGCGGGGACGGCGGCGCCGCAGCGTGGAGCCCTGGCGAAAGGCGGGCGGCGGACGGCCTTCACCCGGGCGTTCAGCGGACGTCCGGCCCGTGGCATGGTAAACCGCGTGCTCCGCGACCTGTCTGCGGACGCCCCGGCGGCCTACCCGCAGCTGCACCACCTGAGCAAGCCGGTGCGCGCGGCGGCCGGGCGTGCGGGAGACCCGGAGGCGATGTCCTTGTGGGCCGGGCAGACCTACGAACTCGCCGGCGAGGGTTCCGCGGTGTCCATTGTGGAACGTCTGCGCGCCGAGGCGAAAGCGGCCGCCAGTCGGCTCGATCGGTTGCGCTGAAAGGGAAAGCCCGACGTGGGGTGGGCAGCTGCCCTGGCTGGTCGCTGGACCGGAGGGAAGGAGTAGAGGTGGGCGATCGTTTGGGGGAGCGCGCTGTTCGGCTGGGCCGGGATAGCTGACCCGGGGGAAACCGGGGCGCAGCCGCGCAGCGGCGCAGCCGCCGGAGAATGGTGGCGGGTCGCCCAGGGGAACGGAGCGAGCCGCCTGGGTGAAGGAACTTGGGCTGTCCGGCTGGAATCGGGGCCGCTTGCTGTGGTGGGGTGGGAGCTTGGCGGTCTGCCCGGAAACAGGGTGAGTCGCCTGGTCGATGAAGGGTCGGTTGCGAGGCTGGGATTGGAGCGGCTCGCCGCTGCGGAGAATGCTGGGTGGGCCGTGTGGCGGAGTGAGCCGCCTGGTTGGCGGAGCGCGGGCTGTCCGGCTGGAATCGGAGAAGTCGCCGCGGTAGAGCCAGGTGGGCCGCGCGGCGGAAACAGGGCAGTCACCGGAGAATGCTGGGCGGGGTGCGCCCAGGGAGACGGAGCGAGCCGCCCGGTAGCAAGGAGCGACGGCTGCCCGGCCGGAATCGGAGTGGCTCGCCGCTGCGGGAGAGAGACGGAAGCGAGCACAAGGAACGCAAGCGGCCTCCGAAACGGCCTGCCGCCCAGCGAAATCGAGACGGGCAGCCAGGTGGGGACAGGCCGTCCAGGTGCAACCGGGCGCTGGCAGCACCCGGACGGCCCGCCACCGACGTCAGTCCGAAGTGGACTCCAGCTCCGCCGAACCGGTCCGGTTGAGCAGGGAGTGCCGGCGGCTGTAAGCGAAATAGACCACCATGCCGATGGCGAACCAGATGGCGAAGCGCAGCCAGGTTTCCGGCTGCAGGAACGTGATCAGCCAGAGGGAGAAGACGATCCCGATGATCGGGACGATCGGCATGCCGGGAGTGCGGAAGGTTCGCGGCAGGTCGGGGCGGCGGTAGCGCAGCACGATCACGGCGATACAGACGACCACGAAGGCCAGCAGGATGCCGATGTTGGTCAGTTCGGCGGCCTCGTTGATCGGCAGGACGCCGGCGATGATCGCGGACGCGATGCCGAGTACCCAGGTGATGCGGCTGGGGACCTTGCGCACGGAATGGGTCTTGGAGAACCACTTCGGCAGCAGGCCGTCGCGGCTCATCGAGTAGCCGACGCGGGTCGCGCCGAGCATGAAGGTGAACAGCACGGTCAGGATGCCGATGATGGCGCCGGCCGCGATGACTGCGCCGAGCCAGCCGAGGCCGACCTTGGCGAAAGCGTCGGAGAACGCTGCGTCGGGGTCGATGTCGGTGAATTTCACCATGCCGGTCAGGACGAGGCAGGCCAGCACATACAGCACCATGGAAATGGCGAGCGAATAGATGATGGCCTTCGGCATGTGCTTCTGTGAGTCTTGGGATTCCTCGGCGGCAGTGGACATCGCGTCGTAACCAAACACGGCGAAAAAGACCGTTGCCGCGCCAGTGAAAGCGCCGCCGACGCCGAATGGGAAGAAGTTGCTGTAATTGCCGGTCTTGATGTGGAAAGCGCCGACCACGACCACCAATACCACCAGTGCGACCTTCACATACACCAGCAGCGTCTCGAACCGTGCGGCGTTTTTCATGCCCTGGTTGAGGACGAACGCGATCAGCAGGCACAGCACGACCGCGAACAGATTCACCTTGTACGAGCCGGAGGCCACGCCTGCCGGTTCGGTACCCGGCGCCCCGGCCATCCACTGCGGTAGTGACACATGCAGGAAGCCCAGCAAATCGTTGAAATAGCCGGAGATTCCGATCGCCACCACGGAGACGATCGCGGTGTACTCCAGCAGCAGATCCCAGCCGATGAACCAGCCGACGATCTCACCCAGTACCGCGTAACCGTACGTGTAGGCCGAGCCGGCCCGCGGGATGAGGCCGGCGAACTCCGCGTAGGAGAATGCCGCGGCGGCGCTGGCAATGCCCGCGATCAGGAACGAGATCAGCACCGCGGGCCCGGCGGTCTTGTTCGCCACCGCACCGGCGAGCGAGAAGATGCCCGCGCCGATGATGCCGCCGACGCCGATCGCGGTCAGCTGGCGCAATCCGAGGGTGCGCTGCAGGCCGCCCTCGGCGTTGCCTTCGATCTCGTCGATCGGTTTGCGCCGGAAGACCCCGGTTCCGGTACCCAGGCTGCGCGGAGCGGACATCGACTCTCCTCAAGCGGTCGTCAACGAACTCAGGCTGCGCACCGTACTAGCTTCGTCGCCGAGAGTTCCGCTATTCGCGGATCGCTGCCCGACCGTGACGGATCCGATGTCCGTTCAGCCCGTCGCGGTGTCCGCCACCGCCGTTTCGGGCGAGAAGCCAGTGCCGCGTATCACTCCGGCGCTGAAGAACGACAGCAGCTCCGCGACTTCCGGTGGATCGTCCAGCTGCGGGCAGTGGCCCCAGTCCTCGCGCACCAGCAGCCTGCTGTGCGGGACCAGGGTGTGCAGCCGTTGCCCGGACGCCGAGGTGACCAGCTTGTCCTTGCCGCAAGCCACAACCAGCAGAGGCACGCGCACCTCGTCGAGCCGGTAGGCGTCGCTCAGCTCCGCGACCAGCTGACGTGCTTGCTCCAGCCGACGGGTGGTGGCCCGGTAGTCCGGGAACAGCGTCGTGAACCGGCGTACCTGGCCGGCGTCGGCTTGGCGGGAGTCGGCGTAGAGGATCCGCGGCACGACCTGTTCGGCGACCGCGCGGACCAGGAATCCGGGTACCGGGACCGGCAGCGACGAATACAGGCGCAGCGGCAGGGGATTGCGCCCGACCGTGCGCACGAGCCACGAATCGACGAGGCCGGGGGCGGCGATCGACACCACGCCGGCCACCGGCAGCCGCGAAGTCTGCGCCGCACGCAGGCTCAGCGTGCCGCCGAGTGAGTTCCCGGCCAGCACCACCGGCCCCAGCACGGCCTGTTCCCGCACCACGGCGGCGGTGAACGCGTCGAACTGAGGCAGCATCGGCCCCGGGCGCAGAGACTGGGCGTCCCCGAATCCGGGAAGGTCGACGGCGGTCGCGGCGATGCCCTCGGCGGCGAGTTGGTCGAGTACCGGACGCCACGTGTCGGCGCTGTCGCAATACCCGTGCAGCAGCACCAGCCGCGGGGCGCGGGGCTTGCCGTCCGGGCGGCGGCGGGTGCGCCGGGGCGCCTCAGCGACCGGCGGCCCGGCTTCGAGCACGCGGGTCCGGACCCCGGCGAAGCGCCGGAACGATTCCCGGATCGGGTCCGGGTCACTGGGGTGCCGGCCGCCCTGGTCGGCGGGCGCGGGCCGCTGCGTCGCGGTCATGTTCTTCAGGTTAACTGTTCAAGGTCGAAAACCGGTCGAACTTCCGGGGTAACCATCGCATTGCGAAAGGCGGGGGTTGACGGGGCACCGGAGCCGGCGTACAAGCGGCGGCCCGGGTGCCCGCCGAGCGGGACGACCCGGGCCGGACCGGCCTGCTACCGGGTGAAGACGATCTTTCCGGCGGTCTCTCCCTCGGCCATCACACGGAAGCCTTCGGCGGCCTCGGCGAGCGGCAGCAGAGTGCCGATCTGCGGTTTGATGCCCGTCAGGGCCAAATACCCGAGTAGATCGGCCAGTTCGTCGCGGGTGCCCATGGTCGAGCCGAGGATGCGCAGCTGGAGGAAGAACACCCGCTGCAGATCCGCGGACGGGTCCGGACCGCTGGTCGAGCCGGACACCACGACCACGCCGCCGGGCTTGAGCGACTTGAGTGTGTGCGCCCAGGTCGCCTTGCCGACCGTCTCGAACGCCGCGTCCACCCGCTCCGGCAGCCGCGCGCCGGATTCGAAGGTCTGGTGCGCGCCGACCTGCTCGGCCAGCGCCCGCTTCTCCTCCGAACGGCCGGTGACCCACACCCGGAAGCCGGCCGCCCGGCCGAGCGCGATCAACGCCGTCGAGACCCCGCCCGAGGCGCCCTGCACGAGCATCGTCTGGCCGGGCCGCAGCCCGGATTTCACGAACAGCATCCGGTACGCGGTGAGCCAGGCCGTGCCCATCGTCGCGGCCTCGGGGAAGCTCAACCCGGCCGGTTTGGGCACGACGTTGCGCGCGGGCACCACGATCTGGTCGGCGAAGGTGCCTTGGTACTTCTCGGTGAGCAGGGTGCGCTTCGGGTCGAGGGTGTCGTCGCCCTGCCAGCCCGGTGCGTTGATCACCGAGTGCAGCACGACCTCGGTGCCGTCGTCGAGCGTGCCGGCGCCGTCGCAGCCCAGGATCATCGGGAACTGCTCGGCCTTGATGCCGACGCCGCGCAGCGTCCACAGGTCGTGCATGTTGAGACTGGCGGCCCGCACGTGCACCCGGACCCAGCCTTCGGGCACCTCGGGTTCGGGCCGCTCGCCGACGACCAGAGAGTCAAGCGGGGACTCGGCGTTGGGTTCCTTCGCGTATACGGCGAACATGGCAGCAACGTACCGCCCCTCGCCGTGCTCCCGCAGCAGACGCGCGTAGGCTCACAGTTGTGCTGAACGGGCTGGCCAACTGGTGGGACGGGGTGGAGCTGTGGCTCGCCCAGGCCTGGTTCCCGGTGCAGTTCGTGCTGGTCATGGTCGTTGTCGTGCCGCTGTGCCTGCTCGCCGCGTGGGCCATCGACAAGCTGGTCGGGCGCTGCGGCCGCTGGCTCGGCACGGCCCGTGACGACGAGCGCCCCGACGGCTCCTAAGCTGGCGCACCATGGTCAACCGTAGGCGGATCACCGCCGCGCTCGTCGGGCTGCTCGTGCTGGTGCTCGGGGGCTGGCTGGTGAAGGAGGCGACCGGCGGGCCGGACACGCCGCCCGCCGGGAACTCCGCGCCCGCAGCGGCCGCCGGTGCCGCCGAGTCGAAGCTGCCGGTGAAACCGCTGTCCGCACTGCCATCGCAGGCCAAGGACACCTGGCGGCTGATCCAGCAGGGTGGCCCGTATCCCTACCCCCGCAACGACGACGTCGTCTTCCAGAATCGCGAGAAGGTCTTGCCGAGCGAGAAAACCGGCTACTACCACGAATACACGGTGAAAACCCCAGGCAGTCCGGATCGCGGGCCGCGGCGGCTGGTCACCGGGCAGGCCAAGGAGCTGTACTACACCGGCGACCACTACGCGTCGTTCGTCGTCGTGGACCCGAGCCGGTGAGCGGGGGCGAGGACGCGAAGGCGGTCGCGGACCAGGCTTTCGCACGTGGCGCGTACCCGCACCTGGTCGACGGCGGCCGCACCGTGGACAAGGCGAGCACGCTGGACGCGATCGCCGCGGCGATGTCCTTCCCGGACTACTTCGGCCGCAACCTCGACGCGCTCTACGACATGCTCACCGACCTGTCCTGGCTGCCGCACGGCGAGCACGTGCTGATCTGGACCGGTTCGGAGGTGCTGCGTGGCGCCGAACCCAAGACCTACCTGGCGATCCGGAGCGTGCTCTCGGACGCCCAGCGGGCACTCGGACCCGGCGACGGCCGCATCGACGGCTGGCGGCTGACCGTAGTTCTCGCGGATTCCTGACCCGGGCGCCGGAAATGCTGCCGGAAACGCGGTGAAGGGACCCTTTGGCGTCATTCGGCGGGCACCCAGGAAGGTTTGCGCTTCTGGCCGAACGCCCGGATGCCCTCCTGACCCTCCTCGCTCGCGAAGAACCCGGCGGACAGCTCGTTCATCGCGGCGAATCCTTCGGATGGGGTGGCCGGGCGCGGGCGGCTGAGCAGCTCCTTGGTGGCGGCCAGGGCCTTCGGTCCGCCGAGGCTGAGCGACTTGAGATAACCGGCCACCTTGGCGTCCAGCTGTTCGGCCGGGACGCAGGCGTTGAGCAGGCCGATCTCCACCGCGCGGTGGGCGTCGAAGACCTCGCCGGTGAGGAACAGCTCGTGCGCGGCGCGGGCCTGCAGCCGGGGCAGCACGGTCAGCGAGATCAACGCCGGGACCACGCCGATGCGGACCTCGGAGAAGGCGAACGTGGCCTCGGGGACGGCGACCGCGATGTCGCAGGCGGCGACCATGCCGATGCCGCCCGCCCGAGCCGGTCCGGCCAGCCGGGCGACGACCGGTTTGGGGCTGCTCCAGAGCTGGTCGAGGATCTGGGGGAACTCGTTCACGCCCTGGTCGCCCGAGCCGGCGCCGCGGGCCTCCTTGAGATCCATTCCGGCGCAGAAGACCGGTCCGGTGTGGGTCAGCTGCACGACCCGCACGGCGTCGTCGGTCCGGGCGCTCTCCAGTGCGGCGCTCAGCTCCCTGCGCAACTGCGCGGACAGCGCGTTGCGGTTGTGCGGGGAATCGAGCGTGATCGTGGCGATGCCGCCTGTGACCGTGTAGTGCACCAGTTCGTCAGCCATGACGACACTCTGGCACACCGTGGCTGCAGTGTGGCCGTCTCGCGAACGCGGTCACACCGCAGGAGGGCGGAGAAGCTGTGAAGGGGCCCTTCACGGACTCAGAGTCCGTGAAGGGCCCCTTCACAGCCTTGATCCGGGTGGTTTACGCGGGTTGCGCGGAACGCAGCAAGCCGGCGACTGCCGCGGCGTAGCGGCCGATCACGACGTCGGCGACGCGTGGGTCGTCGGCCAGCGGGCCGGCCAGGAACACGCCGGGGTCGGCCTCGCGGGCCTGCGCGGCGATCCGGTCGGGGAGCAGCCCGGGGGCGAGGAACCAGGAGGCCACGACGAGGTGTCGCACGCCGCGCTCGCGCAGCCGGGCTGCGGCGGCCGGTACGTCGGGCTGGGCCGCGCTGGCGAACGCCTCGCTCACCGGGAGGCCGAGCCGCTGCTCCCACTGCCCGGCGAGCGCTGTGACCACGGTGTTCGCCTCCGGGTTCGACGAGCCGACCGCGGTGAGCAGGATCCCGGTGTCCTTGCGCCGGCGAGCCGGGGCGAGCCGGTCGAGCGCCACGGCCTGAAGCGCCGGGCCGGCTCCCAGTACTTCGGATACATCGATGCGGAATCCGGGGCAGTCCGCATGCACCGCGTCGATCAGCGCGGGCAGGTCGACCCGGGCGTGGAACGCGCGGCCGAGTAGCAGCGGCACGACGACCGCGCTTCGGTGCCCTTGCGCGTAGAGTCCGCGCAGCACATCGGTCACCCGCGGTTCGGAAAGGTCCAAAAAGGACTCGTGGACCGCGGCCCCCGGGGCCTGCGCGCGCACGACATCGGCGAGTGCCCGCACGGTCGCCGCCGAGCGGGGGTCGCGACTGCCGTGCGCGACGGCCACCAGGGGAGGGGTCACGAGAACCGCTCACCCACCAGCCCGGCGGCCAGGGTGTCGCCGTCCTTCGGGTCGATCACGAGGAACGCGCCGGTCCGCGGGCTGGTGCCGTAGTCGTCCACCGGCAGAGGTTCGGCCAGCTGCAGGGTCACGCTGGCGATGTCGTTGAGCTCCAGGCTTTCCGGAGCCTCCACCCGGGACAGCTTCTGCTCGTCGAACCGGGCGTGCAGCCCACTGGCCAGCCCCTGCACGGTCCGGGTGCCGTGCTTGACGAGCACTCGCGCACCGGGCTTGAGCGGCTTCGCGGACAGCCAGCACAACGTGCCGGTGATCTCGTCGATGACCTCCGGTGGCGAGTCCGCGGCCGCGATGAGGTCGCCGCGGCCGATGTCGATGTCGTCGGCGAGCAGCAGGGTCACGGAGGTGCCCGCGCCGGCTTCCGCGAGCGGTCCGTCAGCGGTGTCGATCCGCTCGACCCGGCTGCGGATGCCTTGCGGCAGCACGACGATCTCGTCGCCGGGACGCACAGTGCCTGCGGCGATCTGACCGGCGTACCCGCGGTAATCCGGATGCTCTTCGGTGCGCGGGCGGATCACGTACTGCACCGGGAATCGCAACGCCGAATCGTGCGGATCCGGCGCCACCGGCACGGTTTCGAGGTGCTCCAGCAGGGACGGGCCGTCGTACCACGGGGTCTGCTCCGAACGCGTGGCGACATTGTCGCCGCGCAGCGCGGAAACCGGGATGGTGACCACCGAGGCCGCCTCGTAGCCGAGGGATTCGGCGTGCGCGGTGAACTCCTTGGCGATCACGGTGAACGCGGTCTCGTCGTAGCCGACGAGGTCGATCTTGTTCACTGCCAGCACCAGCCGCGGCACGCCGAGCAACGCGAGCACCGCGGCGTGCCGGCGGGTCTGCTCGACGACGCCGTTACGCGCGTCCACCAGCAGTACGGCCAGCTGCGCGGTGGAGGCGCCGGTGACCGTGTTGCGGGTGTACTGCACGTGCCCCGGGGTGTCGGCGAGCACGAAGGACCGCTTGGGCGTGGCGAAGTAGCGGTAGGCCACGTCGATGGTGATGCCCTGCTCGCGTTCCGAGCGCAGGCCGTCGACCAGCAGCGAGAGGTCCGGGGTGGACAGTCCTTTGTCGACACTGGCTCGGGTGACCGCGTCGAGCTGGTCGGCGAGCACGGATTTGGTGTCGTAGAGCAGGCGCCCGACGAGGGTGGATTTCCCGTCGTCGACGCTGCCCGCGGTGGCCAGTCTGAGCAGGCTCGACATCAGAAGTAGCCCTCCCGTTTGCGGTCTTCCATGGCGGCCTCGGACATCCGGTCGTCGGCGCGGGTGGCCCCGCGTTCGGTGAGCCGGGAGGCGGACACCTCGGCGATCACCTCCTCGACGGTGGACGCGGTCGATTCCACGGCGCCGGTACAGGAACCGTCGCCGACGGTCCGGTAGCGCACCGATTTCGTGGTCACGGTCTCGTCCGGCCGAGGACCGCCCCACTGCCCTTCGGTGAGCCACATGCCGTCGCGCCGGTACACCGGGCGCTGGTGGGCGTAGTAGATCGAGGGCAGCTCGACCTCTTCGCGGGCGATGTAGTGCCAGACGTCGGCCTCGGTCCAGTTGGACAGCGGGAAAACCCGGACCTGCTCGCCGGGGCGGTGCCGTCCGTTGTAGAGGTTCCACAGCTCGGGCCGCTGCCTGCGCGGCTCCCACTGGCCGAACGCGTTGCGGAGGCTGAAGACGCGTTCCTTGGCCCGCGCGCGTTCCTCGTCCCGGCGGCCGCCGCCGAACACCGCGTCGAACTTGTTCTGCGCGATGGTCTCCAGCAGCGGAGTGGTCTGCAGCGGGTTGCGCAGCCCGTCCGCGCGCTCCTCCAGCCTGCCGTCGTCGATCCAGTCCTGGACCTTCGCCACGACCAGGCGCAGGCCGTACTTCTCGACCACGTGATCGCGGAAGTCCAGCACCTCGGTGAAGTTGTGCCCGGTGTCCACGTGCAGCAGGGGGAACGGCACCGGGGCGGGCCAGAACGCCTTGATCGCCAGGTGCAGCATCAGCGTCGAGTCCTTGCCACCGGAGAACAGGATCACCGGGCGGTCGAACTCGCCGGCTACCTCCCGGAAGATGTGGATGGCTTCGGACTCCAGCGCGGCCAGGTTGTCCGTTGCGATCGTGGTGGGGGGGTCCAGAGGGGCACCGGCTGGGGTCCGGGGCTCGGCCCCGGAGGGCACGGCATCGGCTGCCGGTTCGAGTGTGGTCATGCGTCCTTCCTCAGCCGTGCAGTCCGCATTCGGTCTTCGCCTGTCCGGCCCAGCGGCCGCTGCGCGGGTCGGCGCCGGCCTCCACCTTCGCCGTGCACGGGGCGCAGCCGATGGACGGGTAGCCCGCGGACACCAGCGGGTTCTCCAGGATCCCGTGGTCGCGGATGTAGCCGTTGAACTCCTCGTCGCTCCACGCCGCGATGGGGTTGATCTTCACCAGGCCGTTGCGCTCGTCCCAGGTGACGATCGGGGTGTTCGCGCGGGTCGGCGCGTCGACCCGGCGTACACCGGTGACCCAGGCCGAGTACCGCGCCAGCGTGCTGCGCAGCGGGACCACCTTGCGCAGGAAGCAGCACTGGGTCGGGTCACGGTCGTGCAGTTTCGGGCCGTACTCGGCGTCCTGTTCGGCGACGCTCTGTTCGGCCTGCGCGTTCACGATCTGCACGGCGGGATAGACCGTCTGCACCGCGTCGCGGGTGCCGATGGTCTCCGGGAAGTGGTAGCCGGTTTCCAGGAACAGCACGTCCACGTCCGGCTTGACCTTGACGGCCAGGTCGATCAGCACCGCGTCCTGCATGTTCGACGCGACGATGAAGTCGTCGCCGAAAGTCTCCGCGGTCCAGCGCAGGGCTTCCCCGGCGGTGGCCGAGGCCAGTTCTTTCCCGGCCCGTTCGGCCAACGTCCGGTAGTCCGCGGTGGCGGTCATCGGTGCGCCTCCTGAGGTAGGGACAGTCCGTGGAACTTCACCGAGAACCTCCGGCGGCAGGCGGCGCACAGCCACCCGCCCGCTTCTTCGGGACGCAGGTCCTCGTCGCCGCAGAACGGGCAGTAGTAGGGCACCGCCCGCTCGCCGGTGGTCACTGCAGCACGCTCTCTTCGGCCCGGACGACCCACTGGGCGAAGCGTTCCCCGGGCTCGCGGCCGGCGAGGTAGGCCCGGGCGAGCCGCTCGACGTAGCCGGTCAGCTCATCCGAGGTGACCTTGTGGCCGCGCAGTTTCCGGCCGAATCCGGCGTCCAGGCCGAGCCCGCCGCCCAGGTGCACCTGGAATCCTTCGACCTGGCGGCCGTCGGCGTCGGTGACGATCTGGCCCTTGAGCCCGATGTCCGCGGTCTGCACCCGGGCGCAGGAGTTGGGGCAGCCGTTGAGGTGCACGGTGATCGGCACTTCGAGCCGGGCGTTGACGTCGGCGAGCGACTTCTCCAGGTCCGCCACGAGCTGCCGCGCGCGGGCCTTGGTCTCGACGATCGCCAGCTTGCAGAACTCCAGCCCGGTGCACGCCATCACGCTGCGCCGCCACGGCGACGGGTCGGCCTGCAGGCCCTGCTCGGCGAGGCCGGCCTTGAGCCGGTCCACCTGCTCGGCGGGCACGTCGAGCACGATCAGCTTCTGCAGCGGGGTGAGCGCGACCCGGCCGGATCCGGCGCGTTCGGCCGCGTCCGCGACGGCCACCAGGGTGCTGCCGGAGACGCGGCCGGCGACCGGCGCGGCGCCGACGTAGCACCGGCCGTCCTTCTGCGGGTGCACGCCGACGTGGTCGATCGGGGCGGGCGGGTCGACCGGGGCCGGGCCGTCGATCAGCTTCCGCTTGAGGTACTCCGTTTCCAGGACCTCGCGGAACTTCGCCGCGCCCCAGTCCTTGACCAGGAACTTCAGCCGCGCCCGCGAACGCAGCCTGCGGTACCCGTAGTCCCGGAAGATCGAGACCACGCCTTCCCACACGTCCGGCACCTCGGCCAGCGGGATCCACGCCCCGAGCCGCTGCGCGAGCATCGGGTTGGTGGACAGCCCGCCGCCGACCCACAGGTCGAGGCCGGGGCCGTGCTCGGGGTGCACGACGCCGACGAAGGACACGTCGTTGAGCTCGTGCACGATGTCGGGCAGGCCGGAGATCGCGGTCTTGAACTTGCGCGGCAGGTTCGCGTACTTCGGGTCGCCGATGTAGCGGCGGCGGATCTCGGCGAGCGCGGAGGAGGCGTCGAGCACCTCGTCCGCGGCGATCCCGGCGACCGGCGAGCCGAGCATCCCGCGCGGGCTGTCGCCGCAGGCCTCCATCGTGGTCAGGCCGACTGCTTCGAGCCGGGACCAGATCGTGGGCACGTCCTCGATGCGGATCCAGTGGTACTGGATGTTCTGCCGGTCGGTGATGTCCGCGGTGTCGCGGGCGTGCTCCTGCGATAGCTCGCCGAGCACCCGCAGCTGCGCGGTGGTGAGCCCGCCGCCGTCGGTGCGGACGCGCATCATCAGGTAGCGGTCGTCCAGCTCCTCCGGCTCCAGCGCCGCGGTGCGGCCGCCGTCGATGCCCGGACGGCGCTGGGTGTAGAGGCCGAACCAGCGGAACCGGCCGCGCAGGTCGCCGGGGTCGATCGAGTCGAAGCCCTGCCGGGAGTAGATGTTCTCGATCCGCGCGCGGGCGTTGAGCGGGTGGTCGTCCTTCTTCGCGCGTTCGTTCGGGTTCAGCGGCTCGCGGTAGCCGAGCGCCCACTGGCCTTCGCCGCGCTTCTGCCGGGCGCGGCCCTTCCCGGGCGTGTCGCGCGTGGGTGCGGCCATGGAGGTCCTCCGGGCGGGGTGTGGTGGTGGCACCGGCCGGTCGTGGCGGTGCGGGGCACGGCCGTGCGCGGCACTGCGCCGCCGGTGGCCTGGTCGGGACGGGAGTCAGCGGACGTGACGGCAGAGCGCGCTCGCGACCCGGAGCAGGTCGACGTGGCGGCGCGCCACGAGAAGGACACCGGCAGGACTCACCGGTCCAGACTGCCACGTGGACAGAAGGTGGTCCACGGTGTCCGGATGGTGGGAGCAGACTTGCGCGCCGCCTCCGGAACCCCTCCGGCCAGGCATTTCCCCGCGCACGGCCGGGCCTGTTCCGGCCTGGGCCACTCCGCCGGGTCGTTCGGTAGCCGAACTTTTCCCCGCCGCAGGTCCGTGAAGGGCCCCTTCACGGAATCAGAGTCCGTGAAGGGCCCCTTCACAGACGTCCGGCCGGGGACCGGGGCGTGAGCGGGACCGGGGACAATGGGGTCGTGCCTGTTCCCGACGTCAGCAGTCCGCCTGCCGGGCTGCCCGAGAGTGCGCTGGCGGGGCTCGGTACCCGGCCCTTCGGCGTGTACGTGCATGTGCCGTTCTGCGCGACCCGCTGCGGCTACTGCGACTTCAACACCTACACCGCCGGCGAGCTGGGTACGGCCGCCTCGCCGCGGTCGTGGCTGGACGCGTTGCGCCGCGAGCTGGAGCTAGGGGCGCAGGTGCTCGGCAGCCCGCCGCAGGCGGAGACCGTGTTCGTCGGGGGCGGCACGCCGTCTTTGCTGGGGGCGGACGGGCTGGCCGAGGTGCTCGAAGGGGTGCGGTCGGCATTCGGCCTGGCGCCGGATGCCGAGGTGACGACGGAGTCGAATCCCGAGTCCACCTCGCCGGAGTTCTTCGCCGGGCTTCGGGCCGCCGGATACACGCGGGTGTCGCTCGGTATGCAGTCCGCGGCGCGGCACGTGCTCCAGGTGCTGGACCGCGTACACACGCCGGGGAGACCGGTCGAGGCTGCGCGGGAGGCACTCGCCGCCGGGTTCGAGCACGTGAACCTCGATGTGATCTATGGCACCCCCGGCGAGCGCACAGGTGATCTGCAGGCCTCACTCGACGCGGTGCTTTCCGCCGGGGTCGACCACGTCTCGGCGTACGCGCTGATTGTCGAAGAGGGCACCGCGCTCGCCCGCCGGGTGCGCCGTGGTGAGCTGCCCGCGCCAGACGACGACGTGCTGGCCGCGGACTACGAGCTGATCGATTCGGTGCTCGCCGCGGCCGGGCTGACCTGGTACGAGGTGTCGAACTGGTGCACCGGCGAAGCCGCGCGGTGCCGGCACAACCTCGGCTACTGGCGCGGCGGCGACTGGTGGGGTGCGGGTCCCGGTGCGCACAGCCACGTCGGGGGGGTGCGCTGGTGGAACGTGAAGCATCCGGGGAAGTACGCCGGGTTGCTCGCCGAGGGCCGCAGCCCGGAGGCGGATCGCGAGGTGCTCACCGACGCGGATCGGCACCTGGAGCGGATCATGCTCGAACTGCGCATTGCCGAAGGACTTCCGCTGTCCGCATTGGACGCCGAAGGGGCCGCGCAGGCCAGGGCCGCGGCTGCCGAGGGACTGCTCGATCAGTCCGCTTTGGACAGTCAGGGCCGGGCGGTGCTGACCGCTCCCGGGCGGCTGCTCGCGGACGGAGTGGTGCGCCGCCTGGCTGGATGACTTTGCGTCGCCGGGCATAATCTCGGCCGATCCTTCGTTGGCCGAAGTACACGAACGAGGGAGACGCGCATGCCGCAGGCGGTCAGGTACAGCGAACACGGCGGGGTCGACGTGCTGCGGGTGGCGGATGTGCCACGCCCGGCACCCGATGCCGGGCAGGTGCTCGTAGCCGTCCGCGCGGCCGGGATCAACCCGGGGGAGACGGGGATTCGCGAAGGCCGGTATGCGCAGAAATGGCCGTCGGCCTTTCCGTCCGGACAGGGCAGTGATCTTGCTGGGGTGGTCGCCGAGCTGGGTGCGGGAGTGTCCGATTTGGCCGTCGGCGACGAGGTGATCGGCTTCGTCGACAACCGTTCCAGCCACGCGGAGTACGTCCTGGTCGACGCCGGCGACCTGATCCCGAAGCCGAGCGGGGTGTCCTGGGAAGCCGCGGGCAGTCTCTTCATCGCGGGCACGACCGCGTACGCGTCAGTGCGCGCGACGTGCCCTCGCGACGGAGACACTGTCGTCGTCTCGGGCGCTGCTGGCGGAGTCGGTTCGCTGACGGTGCAGCTGGTGAAGCTCACTGGTGCCACCGTCGTCGGCATTGCCAGCGAAGCGAACCACGAGTGGCTTCGCGAGTACGGCGTGGTCCCGGTGGCGTACGGCGACGGTCTTGAAGAGCGGCTGCACGAAGTCACCGAGGGCAAGGTCGACGCGTTCATCGACACCTACGGCAGTGGGTACGTCGAGCTGGCGCTTCGCCTGGGCGTGTACCCGGGCCGGATCAACACAGTGATCGATTTCGCCGCTGCGGAGAAGTACCAGGTGAAGGCCGAAGGCAACACAAGCGCCGCTGACGCCGAAGTGCTGCGAGACCTCGCCGCGCTGGCCGACAAGGGCTTGCTGGACGTGCCGATCGCCGCCGTCTATCCGCTGACGCAGGTGCAGGACGCCTACCGAGAGTTGGAGCGCAGGCACACACGCGGCAAGATCGTGCTCAAGCCCTGACCAGCGCGCGCATCCCGGCCACGAAGGCCTCCAGCGTGAACTCCAACCGGTCCCTGCTCGTGCCGGCGTTGAATAACTGCCCGATCTGCAACAGATTCGGGAAGGCGCCCGCGGGCAGGGACTGCATGTACTCGGTCATCTGCCGGCTTCGTTCGGCGACGCGTTAAGCGCCGTATTCGCCGAGCGTCCAGCTGCTCGCTTCGTACGCGTACGCCTTCGCGTACGTGCTGAGCGCGTCACTCGCGAACGCTGCTTGCTTCAGGTCCAGTCCTGCGGCGCGTAGCAGCGCTTCGCCTCGGCGCAGCGAGTTGGGTGTGATCGGCACCGGCGTGTTCCACGCGACCGTCGCAATGCCGGGATAGGCCATCATCGCGGCGATCTGGAGCCGTTTTGCCGGAGACGTACGCGTAAAGCGACGCCGGCCCGGTTTCCAGCCGCTGTGCCACCCGCCTCATGGAGACCGCGGCGAGGCCTTCTTCGGTGAGCACCTTCAGTGCCGTCCGCATGACGAGTTCCTGTGACGGGAGCTGATCGAGCGCTCGCACCGCGAGCGGTTCGACGGGCCGTTGCGGGGCGAAGCTCCCCGGTTTCGGTTCAGCGGACGTCCGGTTCCCACTGGCCGAGGGGCGGGCGAGCACTCTGACCTTCGCGCTGGTCCGCGGTCCGGAGGGTTGGCTCGTCACGGCTTTCCAGAACACCCGGGTGACCGATCCGGCGGGGGCTGGGCAGAGCGGGTGATCAGCGCGTACGGTGGGTAGGGATTAGGCAAGCCTTACTGAATGGTGGTGTCCGATGGCCGAAGCTCCGGCACGCAAGGGGAGGCCGGCCGTGCGGCTCGAAGTCCTGCGCACGGAAAAGCTCACGCCGCACATGATCCGCATCGTCGCCGGGGGCGCCGGGCTGGCCGATTTCCGGCCGAACGAGTTCACCGACGCGTATGTGAAGGTGATCTTCGAAGTGCCCGGCGTCGAGTACCCGGAACCGTTCGACCTGCAGCGGATCCGCGAGGAGCTGCCACGGGAGCACGCCCCGCGGCTGCGCACGTACACGGTCCGTTCCTACGACGCGACGGCAGGCGAGCTGGTGCTCGACTTCGTGGTGCACGGCGACGAGGGCCTCGCGGGTCCGTGGGCGCAGCGAGCGCGGCCCGGTGACGAGCTGCTGCTGGCCGGCCCAGGCGGGGCGTACGCGCCGAGCCCGGAAGCAGGCTGGCACCTGCTGGTCGGTGACGAGTCGGCGTTGCCCGCGATTGCCTCGGCCGTGGAAGCGCTGCCCTCGGGAGTGCCGGCGCAGGTGTTCGTGCTCGTCGAAGACGCTGCCGAAGAGCAGCCGCTGGTCACGAAGGCCGAGGCGCAGGTGACCTGGCTGCACCGGTCCGCCGGCGCGGATCTGGTCTCCGAGGTGAAGGCGGCGCCGTGGCGAAGCGCCGAGGTGCAGGCTTTTGTTCACGGCGAAGCCGGGTTCGTGCGGGAATTGCGCCGGTACCTATTCGAGGAGCGCGGTGTCGCACGGGATGCGGTGTCGCTGTCCGGATACTGGCGCGAGGGCAAGGACGACGAGGCCTGGCGAGCGGAAAAGGCAGCAGAGCGCAGGGTGATCGAATCGGCGTAAGGTCGCCGTCATGACCGAGGTGGAAGTCACGGTCGATCCCGCGCAGGCGGGTTTCGACGAGGTGCGGCTCCAGCGGATCGATCGGCACTTCACCCGGTATGTCGAGGATGGGTTGCTTCCCGGTTTCCTCGCCGTGGTGAGCAGGCACGGGCAGATCGTGCACGTGGCCTCGGCCGGGAAGCGCGACGTGGAAGCGGGCGCCCCGGTCGAGACGGACACGCTCTGGCGCATCTTCTCCATGACGAAGCCGGTCACCTCGGTGGCCGCGATGACCTTCGTCGAGGAGGGCCGGATCGACCTCACCGACCCGATCTCCCGATGGCTGCCGGAGTTCGCCGAACCACGGGTCTACGTCAAGGGACCCGCGCTCGCCCCGGTCACCGAGCCCGCCACCGAGCCGATCCGGCTGTGGCATCTGCTCACGCACACCGCGGGCCTGACCTACGGATTCCACTACACGCACCCGGTCGACGCGAGGTACCGGGCGGCCGGCTTCGAATGGGAGAATCCGCCTGGTCTGGACCTCGCTGGATGCAGCCGCGAATGGGCCAAGCAGCCGCTGGTGTTCCAGCCGGGCCGCGAATGGAACTACTCGGTCGCCACCGACGTGCTCGGCAGGCTGGTCGAGGTACTCACCGGGAAGCCGCTCGACGAGGTGTTCGCCGAGCGGATCTTCGGCCCGCTCGGCATGGCCGACACCGGGTTCTGGACCGCGGAGCACGACCGGCTGGCCGCGTTGTACGTGCCCACGCCGAAGACCGGGCGGATCGTGCGCAGCGACCAGCTCGGCGCGGTCGGCACCCGGCGCCCGGACTGCTTCTCCGGCGGTGGCGGCCTGGTCTCCACCGCGGCCGACTACCACCGGTTCACGCAGATGCTGCTGCGGCGCGGGGAACTCGACGGGGTGCGGATACTCGCGCCGCGCACGGTCGACCTGATGACCGCCAACCACCTGCCCGGTCATGTGGACCTCGAAGCCTACGGGCGCCCGCTGTTCGCCGAGATGCCCTTCGACGGCTTCGGTTTCGGCCTCGGCTTCTCCGTGCTGATCGACCAGATCAAGGCGAAAACGTTGTCCACGCCGGGGGAATACGCCTGGGGCGGGGCGGCCTCGACCGCGTTCTGGGTCGACCCGGACGAAGACCTCACGGTGGCCTTCTACACCCAGCTGCTGCCCTCCAGCACGTATCCGATCCGTCAGGAGCTGCGGCAGCTGGTGTACCAGGCGCTTGTGGACTGAGCGCCGTTCACGCCGTGAGCTTCGGCAGCACTCGTTCCCCGTATGCGGAAAGGGTTTCCTCCCGTTCGTCGTGCATCAGGTACAGCGCGAACTGATCCACGCCCAGTTCCGCGAGTTCCTGCAGGCGCGCGACGTGCGCCGCAGGCGGGCCGAGCAGGCAGAAGCGGTCGACGATCTCGTCCGGGACGAAGCCGGTGGACGGGTTTCCGGCGCGGCCGTGGTGGGCGTAGTCGTAACCCTCCCGATCGCGGATGTAGTCGGTGAGTTCGTGGGGGACCGTGCTGTTCTCGCCGTAGCGGGCAACGAGGTCGGCGACATGGTTGCCGACCATCCCGCCGAACCAGCGGAGCTGTTCTCGCTGGTGTGGCAGGTCTTCGCCGACATAGGCGGGCGCTGCGACGCAGATGGTGATCCCGGCCGGATCCCGGCCCGCGGCACGGGCGGCGGCACGGACCGCACCGATCGTCCATCGGGCGATGGCCGTGTCGGCGCATTGCAGGATGAAGCCGTCGGCGTGCTCGCCCACGGTCTTGAGCGCTCGCGGGCCGTAGCCGGCCATCCACATCTCCAGCCGCCCGCCGTGGATCCAGGGGATACGGACCGCGGTGTCGCCCATGGTGACTTCGCGGCCCTCGGCCAGGTCTTTCACCGTCCGCATGCAGTCGCGCACGGTGGCCAAAGTGGACGGTGGTTTCCCGACGACCCGGTGTGCCGAATCGCCCCGCCCGATCCCGCACACCGTGCGATTGCCGTACATGTCGTTGAGGGTGGCGAAAGTGGACGCCAGCACCGACCAGTCCCGGGTGCCGGGGCTGGTCACCATCGGCCCCACCATCAGTGACGAGGTCTCCGCCAGGATCCGCGCGTAGATCACGAACGGCTCCTGCCACAGTACGGCCGAGTCGAACGTCCAGCCGTAGCGGAATCCTTGCTCTTCCGCGGCTTTCATCAGCCGGACGACCTCGGCGGCGGGTGGGTCGGTCTGCAGCACTATCCCGAAATCCATGCTCGTCCCTCAATTCAGGTACTGGTTGAGATCGCGGGAGAGGAACCTGCCGTGCCCGGCGGACCCGGCGTACCCGCTGGGAGAGACGACGATCCGGCCACGCGACAGTACTGTGTGGACTTTCCCGGTCAGCTCGAAGCCTTCGTACGCCGAGTAATCCACGTTCATGTGGTGCGTCGCCGCGGAGAGGGTCTGGGTCGCCGACGGATCGTAGATCACGATGTCCGCGTCCGAACCGGCGGCGAGCACGCCCTTGCGCGGGTACAGGCCGAACATCCGCGCGGGCGCCGCCGAGCAGGTCTCGACCCATCGGCCCAGCGAGATCTCACCGGCCACCACGCCTTGGTGCAGCAGGTCCATCCGGTGCTCGACGCCGGGGATGCCGTTGGGAATGGCACGGAAATCGTCCCGGCCCAGTTCCTTCTGGTCCTTGAAACAGAACGGGCAGTGGTCGGTGGACACCACGGCCAGGTCGTTCGTGCGCAGCCCGCGCCAGAGATCGCCCTGGTGGGACTTCTCCCGCAACGGTGGTGACGCGACGTACTTGGCACCTTCGAAGCCCGGTTTCGCCAGGTCCTCAATGGACAGATAGAGGTACTGCGGGCAGGTTTCCGCGAACACGTTCTGCCCACTGTCGCGAGCTTCCGCCACTGCGGCAAGGGCTTGTGCGGCCGAAAGGTGCACGATGTACAGCGGTGCCCCGGTCACCTGTGCGAGCCGGATCGCCCGCGACGTCGCCTCAGCTTCCAGCTCCGGGGGCCGGGTCAGCCCGTGCTGTACCGGCTCGACGCGGCCGGCTGCGAACGCCTGCGCGGCCAGCTGGTCGATCGCGATGCCGTTCTCGGCGTGCATCATGATCGTCGCGCCGATCTCGCGCGCCTGCTGCATGGCCAGCAGGATCTCCCCGTCGGTGGAGTAGAACACGCCGGGGTAGGCCATGAACATCTTGAAGCTGCCGACGCCCGCGTCCACGCAGACGCGCATTTCCTTCAGCGTCGAATCGTTGACGTCCGACATGATCATGTGGAAGCCGTAGTCGATCGCGCAGTTGCCGTCCGCCTTGGCGTGCCACTTGTCCAATGTGGACTGCAGCGAGGTGCCCTTGGCCTGGACCGCGAAGTCGATGATCGTGGTGGTGCCGCCCCAGGCCGCGGCGGCGGTGCCGGTCCCGAAGGTATCTGCCGACTGGGTGCCGCCGAAAGGCATTTCCATGTGCGTGTGCGCGTCGATACCGCCAGGCAGCAGGTACTTTCCGGCCGCGTCGATGCTTTCGGTACCGGTGAGCGTGCCAGGTGCGCCCACCGCGGTGATGGTCTCGCCGTCCACCAGCACGTCGGCAGTGACCGCGCCGGACGGCGAGACGACCTGGCCGCCGTGGATCAGCGTACTCATCAGGCCTCCGTCAGCGGTCCGTAGCTGTCCGGGCGGCGATCGCGGTAGAACGCCCACAGATCGCGCACCTCGGCGAGCCGGTCCATGTCCAGATCGCGCACCACGATCTCCTCTTCGGAGTCCGAGGCTGCCTCGCCGACCAGCTGGCCACGTGGGTCCGCGAAGTACGACTGCCCGTAGAAGTCGTTGTCTCCCAGCGGTTCCACGCCGACCCGGTTGATCGTGCCCACGTAGTACTCGTTCGCCACCGCGGCCGCGGGCTGCTCCAGCCGCCACAGGTACTCCGACAGCCCCCGGCTGGTCGCGGACGGGTTGAACACGATCTGCGCACCGGCCAGCCCGAGCGCGCGCCAGCCCTCCGGGAAGTGCCGCTCGTAGCAGATGTACACGCCGATCCGGCCGACCGCGGTGTCGAACACCGGGTAGCCGAGGTTGCCGGGACGGAAGTAGAACTTCTCCCAGAAGCCCTTGACCTGCGGGATGTGGTTCTTGCGGTGCATGCCGAGGTACTTGCCGTCCGCGTCGATCACCGCCGCGGTGTTGTAGTAGACGCCCGGCTGCTCCTGCTCGTACATCGGCACCACGAGGACCACGCCGTGCCGCTCGGCGATCTCCTGCATCAGCTTCGTGGTGGGGCCGTCCGGGATCGCCTCGGTGTAGGAGTAGTAGTCGGCGTCCTGCACTTGGCAGAAATACGGGCCGTAGAACAGTTCTTGCAGGCAGATCACCTGCGCGCCCTGCGAAGCCGCCGTGCCGATCGCCTCGACGGCATTGGCGATCATCGACTCCTTGTCACCCGTCCAGCGCTGCTGGATCAATCCGGCTCGGACCAGGTTGCTCACGGTTCTCCTCCTTCGTCGTGGGCAGGCTGAGCAGCAGGTAGCCGGCGAACGCGCCGGCCAGGCCGACCACCCAGTTGTAGTCGTAGAGCGGTTTCAGGAACGGAATCAGCCCTTCGGCAGGGAACGGGCCGCCGTGAGCGCCGCCGACTGCCAGCACCGCGCCGAGAACCGTGGCCACCACGGCCCGCCAGTGCCAGCCCGCGGTGAACCAGTAGGCGCCGCCCGGCAGATACAGGTCGGCGACCTTGAGCCGGGTGCGGTTGACCACCCAGTACCCGGCCACCAGCACCCCGGCGACCGCGCCCAGCACGCCGCCGTAGAAGCCGAGCCAGGCGTAGATGTAGATGTCCGGATCGGAGTACAGCCGCCACGGCTGGATCAGGATCCCGATCACCCCGGTGATGAGGCCGCCGAGCGCGAAGGTGATCCGCTTCGGGAAGGCATTGGAGAAATCGTAGGACGGGCTGACCACGTTGGCCGCCAGGTTCGCCGAAACGGTGGCCAGCACCAGCGCGATCAGCGCGACCACCACCACGACGGGGCTGTCGAACCGGTCCGCGAGCTGGGCGGGGTCCCAGATGTCCTGCCCGTAGAGCACGTGCCCGCCGGACGTGGTCAGGATGGCCACGATCGCGATGAACGTCATCGTGGTCGGTAGCCCGAGGATCTGCCCGCGCATCTGCTTGCGCTGGCTGCCGCCGAAGCGGGTGAAATCCGGCATGTTCAGCGAAAGCGTGGACCAGAACGCGATCATCGCCATCAGCGACGGCGCGAACACCTTCCAGAACTCCGAACCCCAGCCGAGCTTGCCGCTGTCGTGCAGGATCGGGCCGAGCCCGCCCGCCTTCACCAGCACGTAGCCCAGCAGGATCAGGAACCCGACCGACACCAGCGGCGCGGTCCAGTTCTCGAACCGGCGGACCGCCTCCATACCGCGCCAGATGATCAGCATCTGGCCCAGCCAGAACACCGCGAAGGACAGCCACAGCGTCCAGTGCTGCCCGGCGATGATCGCCGAATCCCGCCAGCCCGAGCCGGCCAGCCTGCCGACGATCACGTAGATCGCCTCGCCGCCGACCCAGGTCTGGATGCCGAACCAGCCGCAGGCGATGAACGCACGCAGCAGCGCCGCGAGATTGGCGCCACGCAGCCCGTAGAAAGCACGCGCGAACACCGGGAACGGGACGCCGTATTTGGTGCCGGCATGGCTGTTGAGCAGCATCGGGGCGAGCACGATCAGGTTGCCGATGGTGATCGTGAGCAGGGCCTGCAGCCAGTTCATGCCGAGTGCGATGAGCGAGGCGGCGAGTGCGTAGCTGGGGATGTTGTGCGCCATGCCCATCCACAGCGCGAAGTAGTTGTAGGTGCTCCAGGTGCGTTTTTCCGGTGGGACCGGGGCCAGCTCGTCGTTGTAGAACCGGCTGCCGCGCAGCTCCGGGTCGCCCGGCTCCTCGTGGCCGCGGGTGATCGGTTCCATTGCGGAATGGTGCGCGCCGCGCGGGTGTACTGGGCAGAGGCAGACTGTTCAAGGTTGACCTGCCCTTGGCGCAGTCTGTCGATTGCGGCCAAGCCACCCCTCGGTGCATGATCTGCGTCACACTTTGAGACTAATGCTCTCCACCGGCTCTCCACGGTTCACCCGCCTGGCCGCCCCGGCGGATGCCGACCATCCGAAGGCTCTGAAGGTGCCTTTCACGGGCTGCGGAGATCCGTGAAGGGTCCCTTCACGGACTCAGAGTCCGTGAAGGGACCCTTCACGGCCAGCCATCGCACCTTCGCGGTCGCCGGGGCCGGAGCACTCGGCCCGGTTCGCCGCGGTCAGAATGCGAACACGCCGTCGGATTGGCTGTCCGCCGCGCACTTGTTCGGGTAGGTGGCGCGGAAGGCCACCGGTTTGCCCTGCCAGGTGCCGGTCGCGGTGACGTCCACCGGGGAGTAGATCATCGTGCACTTCTGCTGCCGGGGCTTGATCTTGGCCAGGTCGCCGTGCACCTGGGCGAGGGTGGCACAGGCGGTGTCGCGGTGCAGGTGGGTGCCGCCGGTGGGCTCGCAGGTCAGCGAGGCGGTGACGACCCGGCCGGAGGTCTCGTGCAGGCTCAGTTCGAGGCTCGACGCGGGCTGCGGCGGTGCGGTCAGGCTGCTGAGCCCGACCAGGCAGGCGGCGATCGCCGCGAAGGTAGAAAAGACCATGGAACGGCTATCGGCAGATCGGACCCCTTAACTGTGCCCCTCTTCCCGGTGGCTTTTCTCCCTCGGACGTGTGGCCGTGGTCAGATCATGGGCAAGCAGCGCTACGTACAGTGACAGCATTGACTCCGGATCTTCCAGTCGCACTCCGAGTACCTGTTCGATCCGGGCCAGCTGCTGGTAGTACGCCGTACGCGACGTATGCGCGGCGGCTGCGGCGGCGGACTTGTTGCCGCCCTGCTCGCAGTAATGCCGCAACGCCGAGACCAGCCGGCTACCGGAGGCTGCGTCGCGCTGTAGCAGTGGTTCCAGCTCGCGCGCGGCGAAGGCGCTGACTCGCTCGTCGCCCGCCAACAGGTGCAGCAGCCCGCGCAGCCGTACGTCTTTGAGCCGGTGAAACGGCCCTTCGGCGCCTTCGTCGAGAGCCGCTGCGGCGACCTGCGCAGCCTCCACCAACGTGCGATGTGCTTCCGCAGGCGTTGTCACGACGGTGCCGACGCCGACCACTGCGGGGGCGCTGGCCCGAGCGTCGTGGATGTCGGCGGCCAAGCGGCTCAATACAGCGTCGACGTGGGCTTCGGGGGACAGCGACAACAGTGCGCGTACAGCCATGTCGTCCGTTGCCACGAGCGCGGACACCTTCGCCCGCCGCGCGGCCAGCGCGATCGCTTCGGACAGCTCACGCAGCAAAGGCGGCGTAGAGAGCGATTGCTGTGCTGTGGCAGCGATCCGCGGACGTACGGCCACTCCGACTAACCGTCGCGCGGTCAACGGCACGGCGAGCGCAGACGCACGTGCGAGGATTTCCGCAGACGGCGTCGGCGAAGCGATCAGCTCCGTCAGGACCGCGCGGTGCGCATGCCGTTCGAGTGTCTCGGAATCCCTTGCGACGAGTCTGTACACGGCCAGCGCCGACGCCGCCCGTTCGGCGACTACACGGTGCCGGTGAGGAGGTGCTTCGGGGCTTTCCGTGCACACGACGATCAGCCGTCCCCAGTCGTGCCCGCGCGCCCCGACCACGGTCACCAGCCAGCCTGAGCCCGGGTGGTAGCCAGTGCGCTCGCCGACCTGCACGACGCGTGAACGGCCGGGCCATCCGGTCAGCAGTTCACCCGGGTCGGAGCCGGCGGCGTCGTAGGCGAGGACTTCGTGGTCGAGCGTCTCCAGGACGACCGGGTGCTCCGTCAGCCGCGCCACCTCGCGTAGCACGATCTCAGGCTCGGCACCCGAGACGGTGAGCGAAGTGAACGTTTCGTGCACTCGTTCCGCCGCGCGCAGTTCGGCGACCTGGGCGTCGACGATCATCCCGTTGACGGCCTCGGTCACCGCGACGTAGCGCGTCTCGCGGGAGAGCGTGATCAGTGGCAGACCGCACTCTTCGGCGGCGGTGACCAGGGCGCGCGGCAGCCGGTCGTTCCAATGCCGCACCAGCTCCACGATCACCCCCGCAGCGCCGACTTGGGCGAGGTCGGCGGCGTAACGGGCCAGAGACGCGCCGTCGTCGGGCAGCGCGACCCCGGTGGTCAGCACCAGCTCGCCGCCACGCAGCAGCGGCGCGATCTCGGCGATCTCCGCCACGTGCGCCCAGCGCACCGGACGGTCCAGCCCGGTGTTGCCGGCAACCACGCGCGGGTTGCCGCCTCGGAGTGCGGGCAGCGCGAGCACCTCGGCGATCGTCGGGTACATCGGGTCCTCGGGTCTCCTTTCCGGCCGGCAGGCACAGACTGTACGGCCGCGCGGGGGAGTCCGTACACGTTGCGGATGGCGCGCGCGTGCCGTACGCCCGGAGACTCGGAGGCATTCCCGAGGAGAAGGAGCGGACGTCGTGACCGACCGCATCAGCCACTGGATCGACGGAAAGCCGGTGCCGGGCACGGCCGGGCGCACCGGCGACGTGTTCGACCCGGCGACCGGGCAGGTCCGCGCGCAGGTGGACTTCGCAGGGGACGCGGAGGTGGCGCGGGCGGTGGCCGCCGCCTCGGCCGCGCTGCCGGGCTGGCGGGGAACCTCGCTGGCCGGGCGGACCCGGGTGCTGTTCAAGGTCCGCGAGCTGCTGCAGGCCCGCAAGGACGAGCTGGCCAAGATCATCACCAGCGAGCACGGCAAGGTCGAGTCCGACGCGGCGGGGGAGATCGCCCGCGGGATCGAGAACGTCGAGTACGCGTGTGGCGCCGCGCAGCTGCTCAAGGGCGGCTTCAGCGAGAACGCTTCGACCAATGTGGACGTCTACTCGATGGCGCAGCCCCTCGGCGTGGTCGGGGTGATCTCGCCGTTCAACTTCCCGGCGATGGTGCCGCTGTGGTTCGTGCCGAACGCGCTGGCGTGCGGGAACACCGTGGTGCTCAAGCCGAGTGAGAAGGACCCGTCGGCGGCGGTGTTCCTGGCCGAGGTGTTCGCCGAGGCCGGGTTGCCGGACGGGGCGTTCAACGTGCTGCACGGCGACAAGGTCGCGGTGGACGGCCTGCTGGAACACCCGGACGTGAAGGCGATCTCCTTCGTCGGGTCCACGCCGATCGCGCGCTACGTCTACGAAACCGGCACCCGCAACGGCAAGCGGGTACAGGCCCTCGGCGGCGCGAAGAACCACATGGTCGTGCTGCCCGACGCCGACCTCGATCAGGCCGCGGACGCCGCGGTCTCGGCCGGATTCGGCTCGGCGGGCGAACGGTGCATGGCGGTGTCGGTGGTGGTCGCGGTCGACCCGATCGGCGACGAGCTCGTCGCGAAGATCGCCGAACGGATGCACGGTCTGCGTGTCGGTGACGGCCGTGATCCCGCCTCCGAAATGGGGCCGCTGGTCACCCGCGCGCACCACGCGCGGGTTTCGTCCTATGTGGACGCTGGAGTGGCCGAGGGTGCGGAGCTGGTCGTCGACGGCCGGGACGTGCGGGCCGCGGGTGGGGAGGGCGGCTTCTGGCTCGGCCCGACCCTGTTCGACCGCGTCCGCCCGGACATGTCGGTCTACACCGACGAGATCTTCGGCCCGGTCCTGTCCGTCGCCCGCACCGCCGGCTTCGACGACGCGCTGGCACTGATCGCCGCCAACCCGTACGGCAACGGCACCGCGATCTTCACCGGCGACGGCCGCGCCGCCCGCCGATTCCAGAGCGAGGTCGAGGTCGGCATGGTCGGCGTCAACGTGCCGATCCCGGTCCCGGTCGGCTACTACTCCTTCGGCGGCTGGAAGGACTCCCTGTTCGGCGACAGCCACGCCTACGGCCCGGAGGGATTCCACTTCTTCACCCGTACGAAGGTGGTCACCTCCCGCTGGCCCGACACCTCGCACACGGGGATCAACCTGGGCTTCCCGAAGAACTCCTGACCCGCCGGTGCCCCGGTCCCGCGCCGGGGCACCGCCGGATCAGGCGGGGAAGGCGTCCACGACGATCTTGCCGCGCGGGATGAGCACGACGGTGTTGGCGCGGTCCGGCTGGAGCCGATCGAACCACGCCTGGGAGATGTCGTAGGTCTTCCCACCCACCACCAGGTCCCAATGGGAGACGCGGGCCGCACCTCTGCGCGTTGAGATTGTCCAGCTCGTGGTCCGAGGACCCCATGCCGGTCATCGCGCCGGACGGCGACTCGGCCGTCGCGACCAGCGGGTTGCCGCTCATGCCGGGCTCTCCCAGGGTTCCGGCAAAGTTGGTCGGGGACCCGGCAGCGGGCGATGCGGAGGCGTGTGCGACCACCTCGTGGCGTGCGCCGGACCGGCTTCAGGTCTGTGAAGGGGCCCTTGACGGACTCTGAGTCTGTGAAGGGCCCCTTCACAGCCTTTCGGCGTCTTGTGAAGGGCCCCTTCACAGACCTCCACACCGACTTTGCCGACACCCTGCCGGGCTCTCCTTTCCGGTCCCGTCGATGGCACTGGTGGCGAGATCGTCGGCTGCCGTCGCGACCAGGCCGATGAAGACCCGGCCGAACCGGTGAACAGCTCCATGACCTACGCGAACGGCAGGCCGACGAGGCCGAACGAGAGATCGCCCACGGCACAGGCCGAGGCGGCGGCGTGCACGCCCTTGGCGATGTCCTGCACGTCGCCGCGGTGCTGCCGTAGCGAGCCCAGGTGGACCTGGTATCCGTCGGGCACCGGTCAGTCCCTCCTCGGCAGCGGGCCGTTGCCGAAGTAGCCGTCGTCCGTGGCGTGCGTGGCCGGTCTCGCACGGAATTGCGGATGGGTGTCTCCGGAGTCCGCCTCTTCTTCCGATTCTTCCGGTTTCGGAATCTGTTCTTCGAGAAATTTCATCGCCCGCTGTGCTCGCCGATGACCGGCGCCATGATGTCGCTGAGCCGCTCGGCCGCCCGGACCTGCGCACGGCGTGCGGTGGCGGCCGCTGCGGCGCGCGGCATCTCGTCCGCGGACGCGCCGAAGTAGAGTTTCTGCAGCGCACCGGCGGTGTTCACGGTGAGGGCGACCGCGCCGTCCGTGCTCGACGCGGTCGCGGCGACGTGTTTGAGGCGTTCCTGCGCTTCCGCGGCGCGCCGCCCGATTTCGGATTCCTGTGCGTCCATGGGGGAAACTGCTTTCGAATGGGGGACACGGTTTCTCCAGGAGGTAGAAAACCGGGTGGCGGCTCCCTTTCGGTCCGCCATTCTTGATCGTCGTTTACCCCTCGATTACCGGAGCCTGGCGCAGCCGGGGGGCCGGGTCAGGGTCCCGGCAAAGTTGGTCGAGGACCCGTGATCAGCAGAGTGAGCCGTGGCGGCCGCGTCATCATCGACGGCACCTGCCATCTCGATCTATTGCGCCCCGCAGCGGGCGAAGCAGAGGTGTTCGAGATACGCGACCACCTCGCGCTGTGCGCCGGACCTGTCTCGGGTCTGTGAAGGGGCCCTTCACAGACCCAGAGTCCGTGAAGGGCCCCTTCACGGACCTTCACGGACCTCCGCGGTCGGCGCAGGGCCCCTCACGCCGACTTTGCCGACACCCTGGGGGGCCGGGTTGGGTACGCCGCACCCGGGGTTTCCGTAAACTTGTCGTGAGCGCCCGGGACGACCAGGAGGAGGTGCGGGTGGCGAACACCGATGAACGACGCTTCGACGTGCTGCGTGCGATCGTCGCCGACTACGTCTCCAACCAGGAGCCGGTCGCGTCGAAGTCGATCGTCGAGCGGCACAACCTCGGGGTGTCCAGCGCGACCGTGCGCAACGACATGGCGGTGCTGGAGGAGGAGGGCTACATCGCCCAGCCGCACACCAGCGCCGGGCGGGTCCCCACGGATAAGGGCTACCGGCTGTTCGTCGACCGGTTGTCCGAGGTCAAGCCGCTCTCGGGGGCCGAGCGGCGGGCCATCACCAGTTTCCTGGACTCCGGCACCGACCTCGACGACGTGCTGCGCCGCTCGGTGCGGCTGCTCGCGCAGCTCACCCGGCAGGTCGCGGTGGTGCAGTACCCGATGCTGACCAACACCGTGGTGCGCCACCTGGAGATCGTCCCGCTCACCCCAGCCCGGCTGATGCTCGTGCTGATCACCGATTCCGGCCGGGTCGACCAGCGCACCGTCGACCTCGGCGACGTGATCACCGAGGAGGCCGTGCTGCGGCTGCGCACGGTGCTCAATGGCGCGCTCGCCGGGCGGCGGCTCACCGACGCCGCGGTCAACGTGGCCGACCTGCCCGAAGGGGCGCCCGCGGAGCTGCGCGACTCGTTGATCCGGATCTGCACGGCGCTGGTGGAGACCCTGGCCGAGCACCCGGAGGAGCGGATCGTGCTCGGCGGCACCGCGAACCTCACCCGCAACGTCGCGGACTTCCCGGGTTCGCTGCGCCAGGTGCTGGAGGCACTCGAGGAACAGGTCGTGGTGCTCAAGCTGCTCGCGGCGGCACGCAACCCCGGTGCGGTCACCGTGAGCATCGGCGAGGAAAATGAGGACGAGCAGATGCGCAGCACCTCGGTCGTGTCGATCGGCTACGGCCGGGACGACATGCTGCTCGGGGGGATGGGCGTCGTCGGGCCGACCAGGATGGACTACCCCGGCACCATCGCGGCGGTCCGCGCGGTCGCCAACTACGTGGGGCAGATCCTGTCCGGCCGCTGACCGGCGGCCAGTGCGGAAAGACGAAGGAGAAGGCAAGCAACGTGGCGAGGGACTACTACGGGATCCTCGGGGTGGCCAAGAACGCGAGCGATCAGGAGATCAAGCGCGCGTACCGCAAGCTGGCCCGTGAGCTGCACCCGGACGTGAACCCGTCGGAGGACGCCCAGCACCGTTTCGGCGAGGTCACCACCGCCTACGAGGTGCTCTCCGACCCGCAGAAGCGCAAGATCGTCGACCTCGGCGGCGATCCGATGGACTCCGGCGCGCGCGGGGGAGGGGGCGGCGATCCGTTCGCCGGGTTCGGCGGGCTCGGCGACATCATGGACGCCTTCTTCGGCGCCGCGGGCGGCGGCGGTGGTCGCGGGCGTGGTCCCCGCAGCCGCGTGCAGCCCGGTTCCGACGCGCTGATCCGGCTCGGGCTGACCCTCGAGGAGTGCGCCCTCGGCGTGGACCGCGAGATCGCCGTGGACACCGCGGTGGTCTGCGACCTGTGCCGCGGCGCGGGCGCCGCCGACGGCACCGGCACCAAGACCTGCGACACCTGCGGCGGTGCCGGCGAGGTGCAGTCGGTGCAGCGGTCCTTCCTCGGCCAGGTCGTCACCGCCCGGGTGTGCCCGGTGTGCCGCGGCTTCGGCGAGGTCATCCCGGACCCATGCCGCCAGTGCGGCGGCGACGGGCGGGTCCGGGCCCGGCGCAACGTCACCGCGAAGATCCCGCCGGGCGTGGGCGACGGAATGCGGATCCGGCTGTCCGGACAGGGCGAGGTCGGGCCCGGCGGCGGCCCGGCGGGCGACCTGTACGTGGAGATCGACGAGACCCCGCACGAGGTGTTCGTCCGCGAAGGCAACGAGCTGCACTGCAACTTCCGCATCCCGGTGACCACCGCGGCGCTCGGCGCGACGGTGCCCATCGCCACGCTGGTCGACGGCGACTACGAGCTGGACATCGAACCGGGCACCCAGCCGGCCACCGAACTCGTGCTCACCGGCAAGGGCATGCCCCGGCTGCGCTCGTCGGGCCGCGTCGACGGCCGCGGCGACCTGCACGTGCACATCGACGTCGTGGTGCCCACCAAACTCGACGAAGCCCAGCGCGAGCTGCTCGTCGAGCTGGCCCGCACCCGCGGTGAGGAAGTGCCCACGCTCGCTGCCAACGGCCGGCACGGCGGGCTGTTCTCCAAGCTGCGCGCCAAGAATCGCTGACCGTGCCGGACACCACGCTGCCGGTCTTCCTCGCCCCCGACGTCCCGGCGTCGGGCACCACACTGCTCGAAGGGGAGGAAGCCCGGCACGCGGCCACCGTGCGCCGGTTGCGCACGGGGGAGCAGCTCGTGCTGTCCGACGGTGCCGGTGCGATGGCGCGCTGCGCCGTCGCCGCGGTCCAAAGCGGGCGGGATGCCGCACTCACCCTCACCGTGCTCGAACACTGGACCGAGCAACCCCCGGCGCTGCGCGTGCACGTGGCGCAGGCGCTGGCCAAGGGCGACCGCGGGGAGCTGGCCGTCGAGCTGGCCACCGAGGCCGGCGCGGATGCCGTGGTGCCCTGGCGCGCTGCGCGCAGCGTGGCCCGCTGGGACGACGGGCCACGCGGCGGCAAAGCCCTCGGACGCTGGCGTGCCACCGCCCGCTCCGCGGCCAAACAAGCCCGCCGCGCACACCTGCCCGCCGTCGCCGAACCAGTGAGCACCGCCGAACTCGCCGAACTCGCCGCCACCATGTCGGCCACCTACGTCCTCGAATCCGCGGCCGGCGCCCAGCTGACTGCGCAAACCCTGCCGGCAGGCGGCGATCTGCTCCTGATCGTCGGCCCGGAAGGCGGCATCACCGACGGTGAACTCACCACCCTCGAAGCCGCCGGCGCCACCCCCGTCCGGCTCGGCCACACCGTGCTGCGCACCTCCACCGCCGCGGCGGTCGCGCTGGGCGCACTGGGCGCCCTCACCACCCGCTGGCACTGACCGATTCCGCCCGGTGGCCCCGGAGGCATGACGAACGGACCAAAACCCGGCCGGAACATGGCGCCGGCCGGTCGGGGACGGCTACGCTCCACGGCAACGCGCACAACGTCGAGGTTTCGGCGCGCCACTGGGTGGGCAGCCTCTACGAGCGTAATCGAGACCCCGCCGGGCACCTCCCCCTCGGTCCGGCGGAGCCGCGGCGCGGTGGGGCGACCCCCAGGCTCCACCCCGCCGCGGCGTCTTCGGAGCTTCGGTCCTTCGCGGAGGGGGTGTCGCGTGTTTTCCGGGGGCCCGAGCCCCCGGAGCCCCCACGGGGCGTAGGGGGCGCAGGGGGTGAGCTGCGGCTCCCGACGGGGCGATGGGGGCGTGGGTGGGTGAGCTGCGGTTCCCGACGGGGCGATGGGGGCGTGGGTGGGTGAGCTGCGGTTCCCGACGGGGCTGTGGGGCGTGGGTGGGTTTGGTGCGGCTCCCGACGGGGCTGTGGGGCGTGGGTGGGTTTGGTGCGGCTCCCGACGGGGCGTAGGGGGCGCAGGGGTGAGCTGCGGTTTCTCACGGGGCGGTGGGGCGTGGGTGGGTTTGGTGCGGTTGTGACTGTGGTGGGGCGAGTGGCGTTGTGGCTGCCGGTGGGGTGGGGCCGGCCGCAGGGTCCCGGCAAAGTTGGTCGAGGACTCGTGATCAGCAGAGAGAGTCGTGGCTGCCGCGTCATCATCGGCGACACCTGCCCTCTTCGTCGATCACGCCCGGCAGCAGGCGACGCGGAGGTGTTCGAG
The DNA here is from genome assembly GCF_002564045.1 of Amycolatopsis sulphurea. Taxonomy (NCBI): domain Bacteria; kingdom Bacillati; phylum Actinomycetota; class Actinomycetes; order Pseudonocardiales; family Pseudonocardiaceae; genus Amycolatopsis; species Amycolatopsis sulphurea. The sequence goes on from NZ_PDJK01000002.1 coordinate 4,704,424, forward strand.
ATGCGCGACCACCTGGTGGTGTGCGCCGGGCCTGTCTCGGGTCCGTGAAGGGGCCCTTCACGGACTCAGAGTCTGTGAAGGGCCCCTTCACAGACCTTCACGGACCTTCACGGACCTCCGCGGTCTGCGCATGGCCCCTCACAGACTTGGCCGACACCGTGGGGCCGGCCGGGCGCGTCTTTGTAGGGTGGTGGCATGACTTCTGCGGATACGTTGTTCGAGCGCATTATCGCCGGGGAGATTCCTTCCGACGTGGTGCATGAGGACGAGACCACGTTCGCGTTCCGGGACATCAATCCGCAGGCGCGGGTGCACGTGCTGGTGGTGCCGCGCAAGCGGTATCGCAACGTGGCGGAGCTGACCGAGGCGGATCCGCAGTTGCTGGCCGACCTGCTGCGGTCGTGCCGCCGGGTGGCCGAGATCGAGGGTATCGCCGAGAGCGGTTACCGGGTCGTGTTCAACACCAACGCCGAATCCGGGCAGACCGTGTTCCACGTGCACGCGCACGTGCTGGGCGGCGAGCAGCTGGGGCTGTTCGGGCGCTTCGGGTAGGAAACCGGACTGCGGGCGGGACCGGCGGCCAAGTACCATCGAAAGGGTCCGCAAGACCGTCCGTCAACGCAGCGAAAGCGCAGAAGGCAGGCCAGAGGCCACGTGGCCGGAACCGCACCGGGTGGAGCCGCCCGTCCTGACGTCCCCGACGACGCCCCGGCCACCAGCGTGGCCCAGTCCCGCTTCCCGATTCCCGACACGGCCGCGTTGAGCCTGCTCGGCTCGCGCGACGAGAACCTCCGCGTCGCCGAGGAACTGCTCGCCGCGGACGTGCACGTGCGCGGCAACGAGGTCACCCTCACCGGCACCCCGGCCGACGTCGCCTTCGCCGAACGCGTCTTCACCGACCTGGCCCAGCTCGCCGGCGGTGGCCAGCAGGTCGGCCCGGACACCGTGCGCCGCACCATCGGCATGCTCTCCAGCGGCGACGCCTCCCCGGCCGAAGTGCTCAGTCTCAACATCGTCTCCCGCCGCGGCAAGACGATCCGGCCCAAGACGCTCAACCAGAAGCGCTATGTCGACGCGATCGACAAGCACACCGTCGTCTTCGGCATCGGCCCGGCGGGCACCGGCAAGACCTACCTCGCCATGGCCAAGGCCGTGCAAGCCCTGCAGGCCAAGCAGGTCACCCGCATCGTGCTCACCCGCCCCGCGGTCGAAGCCGGCGAACGCCTCGGCTTCCTGCCCGGCACGCTCAACGACAAGATCGACCCGTACCTGCGTCCGCTCTACGACGCGCTGCACGACATGATCGAAGCGGAGTCGATTCCGCGGCTGATGCAGGCGGGCACGATCGAGATCGCGCCGCTGGCCTACATGCGCGGCCGGGCGCAACCGGTCACCACCCCGGTGCTCACCCCGGAGGGCTTCCGGCCGATCGGGCAGCTGCGGGCCGGCGATCTGGTGCTGGGCTCCAACGGTGAACCCACTCCGGTCCTCGGCGTCTATCCGCAGGGCGAGAAGGACATCTACCGGCTGACCGCGGGCGACGGCTCGTCGACCCTGTGCTGTGGGGACCACCTCTGGACGGTCAAGACCGCGTCGGGCAAACGGCGCGGCAAACCGTGGCGGGTCCTCGAAACCAAGCAGATGATCGGCAAGTTCCGCGCGCGGCGGTACGAGCTGCCGATGCTGTCCGGTCCGGCCTGCCATCCCGCCCGCCCGGTCCCGATGGATCCCTACGCGCTCGGCCTGTTGCTCGGCGAAGGTCGCCTGACCGGGTCCACGACCCCGGGCTTCGCGACGAACGATCCCGAGCTTCCGGGCGCCCGCGTGCGGCATCGCGCCGGGGCGAACGATGCCCCCGACCAGAACGCCGAAGCCGGGGACGTCATCACACTGGAAAACCCGGTCATCGACGCACTCCGCGAACTGGAGCTGCTCGGCACCCGGTCGAACACCAAGTTCGTGCCGGAGTGCTATCTGCGCAACTCGGCCGAAGTGCGGCTCGCCCTGCTGCAGGGCCTGCTCGACGTGGACGGCGAGCCGGTCGGGCAACGCCGCCGCACCTGCCGGATCCAGTACACGACCACCTCGCCTGGGCTGCGGGACGACGTCGTCGGCCTCGTGCAGTCGCTCGGCGGAACGGCCACCGAGCGAAGCCGCCGGGCGGCGGAGGATCAGCACGACGCGTACGTGCTGGATATCCGTCTTCCCGAGGACACCGAGCCGTTCCGGCTCGCCCGCAAGCAGGAGAGCTACCACGCGGCCGGCGGCGGTGGCAGGCCGACGCGGTTCATCGACCGGATCGAGCCGGCCGGGCGCGCGGAGGCGGTCTGCATCCAGGTGGCGGCGGCCGATTCGCTCTACGTCACCGAGGGGCACCTGCTCACCCACAACACCCTCAACGACGCCTTCATCATTCTCGACGAGGCGCAGAACACCACCCCCGAGCAGATGAAGATGTTCCTCACCCGGCTCGGGTTCGGGGCCAAGATCGTGGTCACCGGGGACGTCACCCAGGTCGATCTGCCCAGCGGGCAGCGCAGCGGGCTGCGGGTCGTGCGGGAGATCCTCGAGGGCGTGGACGATCTGCACTTCGCCGAGCTGACCAGTCAGGACGTGGTGCGGCACAAGCTGGTCGGCGACATCGTCGACGCGTACGAGAAGTGGCAGGCCGCCCACGACGCGCAGGAACCGCCGTCCGGCGGCCGGAAGGGCACCCGCCGATGAGCATCGAGATCGCCAACGAGTCCGGTGTCGACGTGGACGAGACCTCGATCGTCTCGGCCGCGCGCTTCGCGCTCGACAAGATGGAGGTCAGCCCGCTCGCCGAGCTGTCCGTCCTGTGCGTCACCCTGGACGTGATGGAAGACCTGCACCAGCGCTGGATGGACCTGCCGGGCCCGACCGACGTGATGGCCTTCCCGATGGACGAGCTGGACTCCTCCCGCCGGCCGGACGCGCCGGACGCCTCGCCCGCGCTGCTCGGGGACATCGTGCTGTGCCCGGCCTTCGCGAAGGACCAGGCCAAGGCCGCCGGGCACGGGCTGCTCGACGAGCTGCACCTGCTCACCGTGCACGGGGTCCTGCACCTGCTCGGCTACGACCACGCCGAGCCGGCCGAGGAACGCGAGATGTTCGGGCTGCAGAAGCGCATTCTCGGCGAATTCCAGGCCGCGGTGGCCGCGCTGGACGCCCGCGACGCACAGCGCAACATGGACGACCGCGTGCTCGGCGTCGCCGGGCTCGACACCCCGGCCCCCGGGGAAACGCCCTAAGGTTCCGACATGGGCAGTCCCACGGCACAGCTCGTGATCGCGATCGCGCTGGTGCTGCTCGCCGGTGCCTTCGCCGCCGCCGACGCGGCCATCGGCACGGTCTCGCAGGCCCGCGTCGACGGGCTGGTGCGCAGCGGCCGCGGCGGCGCGCGTCAGCTCGCCGCGGTGGTCGCCGAGCGCCGTCGGCACATCAACCTGTTGCTCCTGCTGCGGCTCGGTTGCGAGCTGACCGCCACCGTGCTGGTCACGGTGTCCTTCCTCGGCTGGGTCAGCAGGTTCTGGCTCGCCGTGCTGCTCTCCGCGGTGGTCATGGTGGTGGTCAGCTACGTGCTGATCGGCGTCGGCCCGCGCACCATCGGCCGCCAGCACCCCTACCGCGTCGGGATGATCGCGGCCGGCCCGGTCCGGGTACTGGGTTCGATACTCGGCCCGCTGTCGCGGCTGCTCATCGTGCTCGGCAACGCGATCACCCCCGGCCGGGGTTTCCGCGAGGGCCCGTTCACCTCCGAGGTCGAACTGCGCGAATTGGTCGACCTGGCGCAGGAACGCGGCGTGGTGGAGGACTCCGAGCGGGAGATGATCCACTCGGTCTTCGAACTCGGCGACACGGTGGCCCGCGAGGTGATGGTGCCGCGCACCGAGATCGTCTGGATCGAGCGCACCAAGACCGTGCGCCAGGCCCTCGCGCTCGCGTTGCGCACCGGGTTCACCCGCGTCCCGGTGATCGACGATTCGGTCGACGACATCTGCGGCGTGGTCAACATCAAGGACCTGATGTCCGCGTACCTGGACCCGGACGGGCCGGGCACGCCGGTCGGCGCGGTGATGCACCCGGCGAGCTTCGTACCCGACTCCAAGCGGCTCGACGAGCTGCTCAAGGAGATGCAGCGCACCCACCATCACCTGGCGATCGCGGTCGACGAGTACGGCGGCACCGCGGGCCTGCTCACGATCGAGGACATCCTCGAGGAGATCGTCGGCGAGATCACCGACGAATCCGACACCGAGGAACGGCCGGACGTCGAGGAACTCGACGAAGGCGCGGTGCGGGTTTCGTCCCGGCTGAGTGTGGACGACCTCGGCGAGCTGTTCGGCGTCGACCTGGAGGACCGCGACGTGGAGACCGTCGGCGGACTGCTCGCGCAGCGACTGGGTAGGGTCCCGCTGCCGGGGGCCGAAGCCGAGGTCGCCGGCCTTCGGCTGTTCGCCGAGGGGGGCAAGGACCGCCGCGGCCGGATGCGCATCACCTCGGTCGTGGTCCGCCCGGCCGGCGCCGACGTGCGGCGGCGCACCCGGGCACCCCAATCCGATGAAAGCAACAGGAGAGTCGACCATGCCTGACCTCGAGGCCGAGGACCAGAAGCTCGTCACGCTGGCCCGTTCCGCACGGGCCCGCAACGGTGCCGCCGAAGGTGCCGCGGTGCGGGACACCGACGGCCGGACCTACGCCGCGACCACCGTCGAGCTGCCCTCGTTCCGGCTCACCGCCGTGCAGGGGGCGGTGGCCGCCGCGCTGTCCAGCGGCGCCGAGGGGCTCGAAGCGGCCGTCGTGGTGACCACCGATGCGCTCGTGGACGAGGCGTCCGTGCAGGCGGTGCGCGACGTGGCGAAGCTGGCTCCGATCGTGCGGGCCGAGCCCTCGGGCGAGATCGCCGAGGTGCTCCAGCCGTGACCGAGCCACACCGCTCCGGGTTCGCCTGCTTCGTCGGACGGCCCAACGCGGGCAAATCCACGCTCACCAATGCGCTGGTCGGCACCAAGATCGCGATCACCTCGAGCAAGCCGCAGACCACCCGGCACGCCATCCGCGGGATCGTGCACCGCCCGGACGCGCAGCTGGTGATCATCGACACACCCGGCCTGCACCGTCCGCGCACCCTGCTCGGGCAGCGGCTCAACGATCTGGTGTACGAGACCTGGTCCGAAGTGGACGTGGTCGGATTCTGCGTGCCCGCCGACGAAACGGTCGGTCCGGGCGACCGGTTCATCGCCGAGGAACTGAAGAAGATCGCGCGCCGCACCCCGGTGCTCGGCATCGTCACCAAGACCGATCTGGTCAAGCCCGAGCAGGTCGCCGAGCAGCTGCTTGCCCTGCAGCAGGTGATGGACTTCGCCGAGCTGGTGCCGGTGTCGGCGGTGGACGGGTTCCAGGTGACCACGCTGTCGGACCTGCTGGTCGCGCGGCTGCCGGAAGGACCGCAGCTGTACCCGGGCGGCGAGCTGACCGACGAACCGGAGCAGACCCTCGTCGCCGAGCTGATCCGGGAGGCCTCGCTGGAGGGCGTACGCGACGAGCTGCCGCACTCGATCGCGGTCACCGTGGAGGAGATGCTGCCGCGAGAGGGCCGCGACGACCTGATCGACGTGCACGCGCTGCTGTACGTGGAGCGGCCCAGCCAGAAGGGGATCATCCTCGGGCACCGCGGCGAACGGCTGAAGGAGGTCGGCGCCACCGCGCGCCGGCACATCGAGCGGCTGTTGGGTTCAAAGGTCTACCTCGATCTGCACGTGAAGGTGGCCAAGGACTGGCAGCGCGACCCGAAACAGCTGCGGCGGCTGGGATTCTGACTCTTCTTCGTCGCGTCGAGATCGTTTCCGGGGGAGAAGCGCATGACCCGTCTGTACCCGTCATCTCGGCCCGACGAGTACCGCCTGGCGGGTAAGGGGTTCCGGCCGTGAGCACTGTCTACACGGGAGTGCCCGCGCGCAGTCCGCGTGCGATAGCCAGGGCTCTGGCGGGGCCTGCCGCGGTCGCCGCCGGGATCGGGGTGGCCTGCGCCGCGGTGTGGTTGGGAGATCCGACCACACCCGGCGGGCTGTTTCCGGTGTGTCCCACCAAATTCCTGTTCGGCATCGACTGTCCCGGCTGCGGTGGCCTGCGGATGGCCTACAGCCTGTTGCACGGCAACGTTTCCGCGGCAGTGCGCTACAACGCGGTGGCGCTGGTGTCGGTGGTGTTGTTCGCGTGGAGCGGGCTTGCCTGGACGGTGGGCAGGCTCCGCGGCCGCGCGGTGCGTTCGTGGCTGCACTGGCGGTGGACGCCGTGGGTGGCGGGCGTGGCGTTCGCAGCCTGGTTCGTCCTGCGCAACCTGCCGTTTCCGCCGTTCGCTGGGCTGTTCGTGTGAACTTGACAGTGGTGTGGACCACGTCCGAAGCGGATCCGGTTTCCCCTGCGGGCAAGAAAAAGCCTGGCTGAAATCGGCGTAGCGGACCCGAGTACGCTCCGTGCGCCGGTGCTCACGGAAGAGTGACAGCGCCGGTGCAACGACGATGCGAGGGGGAATTCCCGATGACCGATCCCTACGGCCAGCCGGCCGGTCCGCCGCAGGGTCCGCCGCCGTTCGGTGCCCAGCCGGGACAGCCGCCCGGCGTGCCCCCGGCCCCGGGCGGATTTCCTGCGCCGCAAGGAGGTTTCGGCCAGCCACAGCCGGGTTTTGGCCCGCCGCGGGGTGCCCACGGCGGTTTCGGCCAGCCGCCCGCCGTCGGCTACGCGCCGTCGCCGCAGCCCGGTTTCGGTGCCCCGCAACCGGGTTACGGCCAGCCCGGATTCGGCGGCCCGAACCCGTACGGCCCGCCGGGTGGTTACGCGAACTGGGGCCTGCGGGTGCTCGCGATGCTGATCGACTACGGCCCGCTGCTTGCGCTTCACCTGACCGCGATCATTGTCGGCACGATCGGGCTGGGCTCGATTGTCACCGCGATCTGCTACTTGCTCGCCGGTTTGGGGTCGATCGGCTGGGGCCTCTACAACCGGTGGCTGCGGGGCGGTAACACCGGGCAGTCGCTCGGAAAGCGTGTGGTCGGGATCAAGCTCGTCAGCGAGCTGACCGGGCAGCCGATCGGCCCGGCGATGGCCTTCGTGCGCGATCTGACGCACGTGTTCGACGGGTTCGTCTGCTCCGTGGGCTTCCTGTGGCCGTTGTGGGACGAAAGGGCGCAGACCTTCGCAGACAAGATCATCCGCACCGTGGTGCTGCCCGCGGACGCCCCGGTGCCACCGCAGGCGTTCGGCTACGGCTCGCCGCAGGCCGGTTTCGGGCCGCCGCCCGGCTTCGGGCACCACCCCTCCGGCGGGTTCGTCCAGCCGCAGGCGGCGTTCGGGCAGCAGCCCGGTTTCGGACACCCGGGACAGCCGCAGCCGGGATTCGGCCAGCCGTCCTCCGAGGGGTTCGCCCAGCCACAGGCGGGACTTGCCCAGCCGCAGTCGGGACTTGCTCAGCCGCAGGCGGGATTCGCCCAGCCGCAGGCGGGACTCGCCCAGCCACAGGCGGGATTCGGTCAACCTCAGCCGAGCGTGGGCCAGCCGGGCCAGCTCCAGCCGGGACTCGGCCAGCAAGTGCCGGGACTCGGCCAGCCGGGCCAGCCGCAGGCCTTCGGCCAGCCCCCGTTCGGCGGGTTCGCCCCGCCGCCCCTGCCCGGACAGCCCGCTGCCGATCAGCCTGCCGCCGGACTTGCCGCCGCAGGGCAATCCTCCACTGGACAGCCCTCTACCGATCAGCCCGCCACCGGGCAACCCGCGCCCGGACCGACGCCGTTCGAGCAACCCGAGCCCGCCCAGGTGGTCCGCCTGGGCGGAGCAGATTCCGTCGACCGAACCCAGATGCTCAAGGCCGGCGACCCCGCTCCCGAGCGCACCCAAATGCTCAAGCCGGGCGACCCCGCCGACCCGGCTCCCGAGCGAACTCAGACGCTCAAGCCCGACGTCGCTGCAAAGAGCGACCCACCGGCCTGATCGTCTTTGCCCGTAAGAAAAAGCACAAGCCGTGCGCACCCCGGCAGCCGCGGTGCGCACCGGCTCTTTCCGCCGAACCAGGGGTGTCACCGCCCCGATATCGCCCAGAAGTGGGACGATGCCGGGGTGGTGAACCTCTACCGCGACACCGGGGTGGTGCTGCGCACGCACAAGCTCGGCGAGGCCGACCGGATCATCACCCTGCTCACGCGGCGGCACGGCAAGGTCCGGGCGGTCGCCAAGGGCGTGCGCCGCACCTCGTCCCGGTTCGGCGCGCGGCTCGAACCGTTCGGTCATGTGGACCTGCAGTTCTATCCCGGGCGCACGCTGGATGTGATCACCCAGGTGGAGACCGTGGACGCGTTCGCGCTGCCGCTGGTCGCCGACTACCAGCGCTACACCGCCGCCAGCGCCATCGCCGAGACCGCCGACCGGCTCTCCGCGGAGGAGGGCGAACCGGTGCTCAAGCTGTACCTGCTGGTCGTCGGCGCGCTGCGGGCGCTGGCCGGTGGGCAGCGGGACGCCTCGCTGGTGCTCGACGCGTTCTTCCTGCGCGCGATGGCCTACGCCGGCTGGGCGCCCGCGATCACCGAATGCGCCCGCTGCGGGCTGCCCGGCCCGCATGCCGCGTTCAACGTCGCCGCGGGCGGGTCGATGTGCCCGGACTGCCGGATCGCCGGATCGGTGCACCCCGCGCCGGAGGTGCTCACTCTGCTCGACGCGTTGCTGCAGGGGGCGTGGACGGTCGCCGAGGCCGCGCCCGGAGTCACCCGCCGGGACGCGTCCGGGCTGGTCGCGGCGCATCTGCAGTGGCATCTGGAGCGTCAGCTACGGTCGCTGCCGCTCGTGGAGCGGCGTGCCAGGCAGGTGCCTACGCCGGGGCAAGTAGGGTCACCCGGGTAGGGAAGCCCACTCGGCAGGAGGACCACGAAGTGCTGCGCAGGGGACGCGAGACCCGGGCGTCGGGGTATGAATTGCGGGCACCGGACCCGCATCCCACCGGGGCGAAGCCGCCGGAGATCCCGCGCGCGCTGCTCCCGAAGCACGTCGCGCTCGTGATGGACGGCAACGGCCGCTGGGCCAATCAGCGCGGCCTGCCCCGGATCGAGGGGCACAAGCGCGGCGAAGCGGTGATGATCGACGTCGCGAGCGGCGCGGTCGAGCTGGGCGTGAAGTGGCTTTCGGTGTACGCGTTCTCCACCGAGAACTGGAAGCGCAGCCCGGAGGAGGTGCGCTTCCTGATGGGCTTCAACCGGGACACCATCCGGCGTCAGGTGGACTATCTCGGTTCGATCGGCGTACGCATCCGGTGGGCGGGCCGTCGTCCCAAGCTGTGGGCGAGCGTGATCAAGGAACTGCAGATCGCGGAAGAGAAGACCAAGAACAACACCGCGTTGAACATGACCATGTGCGTCAACTACGGCGGACGCGCGGAGCTGGGCGACGCGATGCGCCGGATCGCCCAGGACGTGGCGGCGGGCAAGCTGAACCCCGACAAGATCGACGAGCACATCATCGGGAAGTATCTGTACCAGCCGGACATGCCGGATGTGGACCTGTTCCTGCGTCCCTCGGGGGAGCAGCGTACGTCGAACTTCCTGCTGTGGCAGTCGGCGTACGCGGAGATGGTCTACCAGGACACGCTGTTCCCGGATTTCGACCGCACCCACCTGTGGCGTGCCTGCCTGGAATTCGCCAAGCGCGACCGCCGTTTCGGCGCGGCCGTGGACCAGGCCGAAGGGAGCAACGCATGAGTACCGCGGAAGCCGCCGAGACCGGCGCCTTGCTGACCCTGGCCCGCGAAGCGCTGGAACGCTACCTCGAAGTCCACGTGGACGACGACGGCGCGATCACCTTCTCGCACGGGGACGTCCCCTGCGTCATCCAGGCCACCCGCCTCGCCGACGGTCTCACCGTGCTGAGCCTGACGTGCGTCGTCGCCTGGGACCGCCCGGACGACCCCGCGCTGGCGATCGCCGTGGCCGAACGTGCCGGCCAGGGCCTGTTCGGCACCCTCGGCCTCGGCCACACGGACCAGGGCGTCGACGTGACCCTCCGCTACGCCTTCCCGGCGGAGGGCATGGACCCGTCCCCACTCGGGACGTTGCTGATGCTGGTGGTGTCGACGGCTTCACAGTTGCGTATGGAGCTGCCCGGCGTCCAGGACTGACTGGGTTTCTGGGCGTTCGCGGGGCGGTTCTTCGCCGGGGGACAAGGTTGCCGGGGCTGGCTGTTTGACGCGGACCTTGGTGGCTGGGGCGGCTTGTCCTACGTGGGAGCTGTTTTCGGCCCGGCCGGTGTCCTGGGGCTGCCGTCCGGCTGAGTTGCTGCCGTCGGTGATTGCTGGCCTGTCGACGTGCCTTGCCTGCGGGATGGTGCTGCCGGGTGGATGTCCTTGGGGCTGTTCTCCGGCTGAGTCGCTGTTTGTCGGGCGCCTGCTGCAGGTGGCTTGCCTGAAGGTGAGTTGTCGCTCGGGCTTGGCCGCAGTCGGGTGGATGTCGCTGGGCGAGTTCGCCTTGCCACCTCGCTGAGTGGCTGTCGTTTCGGCGGGCAGGTGGTGCGGCTGCTGGTGTTTGAGGGCGTAGCTGTCGTTGGGTTTGCCTTGTTCGAGGAGATCCCTGCAGCCGCTGGTGTTGTCCCTGCTCGATCGAGCTGATGTCGCAGGGATTTGCCTCGCCGTGCCTTTCGCGCTCGACGGGTGGATGGCGCTTTGCCTTGTCCTGCAAGGTGGTTGCCGCTGGTGTTCCGGCCGGCACGGCGAGTGGTTGCCGCTGGCCGCCCGCGACTGCGCCGCCCTCGGCCGGTCGGCTCGGTCGGCTGCCGCATCCTGGCGAGCCGGCACGGCGCAGCCTCGGCAGAATGACCGATTTGTCCGTCCCAAATGGGTGACTTCTGCGCGAAACCGTCGTGAGGGTCCCCTTCACTGCACCTGCGGGCGGCGTCCGGGCGGGGGTGGCTGGCATCATCGCGTTCGTGGAAACCATTCCCGGAAACGCCACCGAGGAGCGGCCGCGCACGCGGCGGTTCCGGATCAGTTCGATCGAGATCCTGTGCGCCGTGCTGCTCGTCGCGATCCTTGCGCAGAGCCGGCTGCAGGAGCTGTTCGACGTGCCCGCGTTGCGCACCGGCGCGACCGTGTTCGTCGCGGTGTGCGTGCAGGCGCTGCCCTTTCTGGTGCTCGGGGTGCTGATCAGCGGGGCCATCGCGGCGTTCGTGCCCGCGCGGGTGCTCGAGCGGGTGCTGCCGCGCCGGGCCTCGGCCGCGGTCGGGGTGGCCGGGCTGGCGGGCGTGGCCCTGCCGGGGTGCGAATGCGCGTCCGTGCCGGTCGCCCGGCGGCTGATCGGCCAGGGAGTGGCGCCGGCGGCGGCACTGACCTTCCTGCTCGCCGCGCCCGCGGTGAACCCGGTGGTGCTGGTGGCCACCGCGGTGGCGTTCCCCGGCCGTCCGGAAATGGTGCTCGCGCGGTTCGCCGGGTCGCTCGCGACGGCGATGGCGATGGGCTGGATCTGGGCGCGCTGGGGCAGGCTGTCCTGGATCACCGAACGCGCCCTGCGCCGGTTGCCCGACGTGCCGCCGGGCCGCCGCTGGCAGGTGTTCGCCGAGACCGCGCGCACCGATCTGGTGGAGGCAGGCGGATTCCTCGTGCTGGGCGCGCTGATCTCCGCGTCGCTCAACGTACTCGTGCCGGCGCAGTGGTTCGGTGTGCTGTCCGGGCAGGTGGTGCTCGGCGTGCTGGTGATGGCCGTGCTGGCCGTGGTGCTGGCGCTGTGCAGCGAGGCGGACGCGTTCGTGGCCGCGTCGCTGGCCGCCGTGCCGTTGCTGCCGAAGCTGGTCTTCCTGGTGGTCGGCCCGGCCATCGACGTGAAGCTGTTCGCCTTGCAGGCCGGCACCTTCGGGAAGTCCTTCGCGGCCCGGTTCGCCCCGGTGACATTCGTGGTGGCACTTCTCTGCGGCACGGCCGCGGGCCTGATCTTCCTCGGGGGTGCGTGATGAGGCGGGAAACCCAGAACGTCCTGCTGATCCTCCTCGGCGGCGCGCTGGTGAAGATCGCGATCAACGGCGACTACCTGCGCTATGTCAAACCGGCCCAGCAACCGTGGATCATCGCCGGCGGAGTGGTGATGCTCCTGCTCGGCATCGTCGCGATCGTTGCCGATCTGCTCCGCGCCCGCTCGGCGGCGAAGGCCGCCGCGCAAGCCGGGCCGGACGTCGTCGCGGCGGGCCATCAGCCGCCCGAAGCTGCAGACGGCCAGGGCTGCGAGACATCTGATGCCCAGGCCCGGGTGACGGCGGGCCACCACCTCGCGGACTCTGCGGGCGCTGGGCCGATCGATGGGCATGCGGAGGAGTCCGGTCAGCGCCAGGGCATCGAGGAGTATCCGGCCGGGTTCCGACAAAACAAGGACCCAAGCCTGGCTGACGGGCCTCCGCCATGGGGCGAGCCGGACAGCGCCGCCGGACATCCGGTGGGGGACGGGCACGGACACCACCACCCGGCGCGCTCGGCGTGGCTGCTCGTCGTGCCGGTGCTCGCCGTATTCCTCGTGGCGCCGCCTGCGCTCGGCGCGGATTCGGTCACCCGGACCGAGGCGAGAGTGCCCCAGAGCGCGGCGACCACGGCCGAGTCGGCTTTCCCGCCGCTGCCCGCCGAAGCAGTGGTGCCGATGGCGATGAACGAGGTCGTGTCACGGGCCGGCTGGGATTCGGGCGGCACTCTCAACGGCCGGACGATCGCGATCTCCGGCTTCGTCGTGCACAACGGCGGGCAGACCCTGCTGGCCCGCCTCGTCATCAGCTGCTGCGCGGCCGACGCTTCCCCGGTAACAGTGCACCTGAAAGGAGGTGAGGCGGACCGTTTCCCGAGCGACACCTGGCTTCGGGTCACCGGACAGATCGTTCCCGGCACCGCGAACGAGGCGAACAGCTACACCCCCGACTTCGTCCCGGCGACCGTCGAACGGATCACCGCGCCCAAGGACCCGTACGAGTACTGAGCTGTCCGGCCGGGTCTGTCCGGTGAGCGAACTCGGCGCCGAGAAGCGTGGCGGTGGGCGGCAAAGCCGAAGCTGCGCGGCGAACGGTCCGGTGCGGAGCGGTGCGGCAGTGAGCGGGCCGGGGCTGCGCGGGGCACGATCCGGTGCCGAGAGTCGGCTGCAGCCCAGGCCGGATCCGACAGCCAGGGCCGGTCGGAAGCACCTCGACGCTTCGCCGCCCGGCCTCTGCGCGCGGCGCCGCACTGGACTCGACGCCTGCCGCACTGGACTCGATGCCTGCTGAACCCAGCGCTTGGCCAGGTCGGCCGCCGACTGGCCCGAGGCGTGCGCAGGACCGGCGCCAGGTCGTACCCAGGACGGAGCCAGGCCGCACCCAGTGCCTCGCTGGACTCGGCGCCAGGCCGGACCCCTGCCTCGCTGGACTCTGCGCCAGGCTGGCCCCAACGTCCGAACGGGCCGAGGTCCGGCTCAGCCGGATGCCGGTCCCCGGGGGCGACCGACGGATCGGGATGCCGGGTTCAGCCTGCGGCGTGTTCCGCGCAGGTGCCGGTGATCTCCACGGTGTGGCTGATGTCGCTGAAGCCGTGTTCGGCGGCGATCTTCTCCGCCCAGCGTTCCACTGCCGGACCTTCGACCTCCACGGTGCGGCCGCAGACGCGGCACACCAGGTGATGGTGGTGGTGTGCGGAGCACAGCCGGTAGATCGCTTCGCCCGAGTCGGTGCGCAGGACGTCGATCTCGCCTGCCTCGGACAAGGACTGCAGGGTGCGGTACACCGTGGTCAGGCCGATGCCGTCGCCGCGCTTGCGGAGTTCGTCGTGGAGTTCCTGGGCGGAGCGGAAATCGTTGACGGTGGTGAGCAGATCGACCACCGCCGCTCGCTGCCGAGTGGCGCGGCGGCCGGGGACCGGGGCGGGTTTCGAGGCCCGGGACATCGTCATTTCCCTTCCTGCACGTGGGTCACCGCATCGACGACGATGTGCGCCAAGTGGTCGTCCACCAGCCGGTAGACGACCTCGCGGCCGCGGCGGTCACCGCGCACCACGCCTGCCGTCTTGAGCACCCGCAGGTGCTGGCTGATCAACGGTTGCGCGACGTCCAGCGCGTCCACCAGCTCGTGGACGCACCGGTCCGCCTCGCGCAGCTGCAGCACGATGGCGATCCGCACCGGGGCGGCGAGTGCCCGCAGCAGCTCGCCCGCGTCGGCTAGGGCGGCCGTCGGGACCGCGGATCCCGGGGGCCCGCCGCTCGGGCCGGGCTCGTGGCCGTCGGCCTCAAGCGCGGAACCTGCGGCGGCTGCGGAACCTGCGGCATCCGGGACTCCCCGAACGCCCGCCGCACCGGGATCGCTTGCGGTACCGGGACCATTCGCGGCGCTGGGACCACTTGCGGCACTGGGACCACTCGTCGTACCCGGACCGGCTGCTGCCACACCCAAGCCACTTGCCGCACCGGCACCGGCCGCCACACCCGAAGCGCCTCCGGCGCCGGCTGCCACACCGGAACCGCTTCCGGCGCCGGCTGCCACACCGGAACCGCTTCCGGCGCCGGCTGCCACACCCGAACCGCCTCCGGCACCGGCTGCGACACCCAAGCCGCGTGCCATACCGGCACCGGCTGCGACACCGGAACCGCCTCCGGAACCGGCTGCCACATCCGAAGCGCCTCCAGCACCCGAATCGCCTGGGGCGCCCAAACCGCGAGCGGCACCTGGGCTACCGGTGGCGGCAACACCCGCCGCACCCGGAACGCGAGCGGTGCCGGGGCTACCCGCAGCTGCCGGAGCGCCTGCCGCGCCCGCGACCCCGGCCGCGTCCGGAACACCTGTGGCGCCTTCGGGGTTCCCGGTGGGGCGGAGCGAGGCGCCGGAACGTCCCGGCGGGTCCGCGGCCGGGCCGGTCGAGAGGGCACCCGAACTGGCCGGTGTCATCGCCTGCCTCCAACTCGCGTCCTGCCGTCCTGCCGGGGCACCGTGAGGGTGGCGGTCCCGAAGGCGGATGTCATTGCCGATAACAGTCTGTTCCATCGTAGTGTTCCCGAACACCCGACCGGGCGGGTACGGGGGCACCGGGCCGGCGGTAGGACGACTGTGCTCCCCCTGCAGGGTGAGTTCGCTGCGAGGTGACCCGCCGGCTTTTCGCAAGCCCCGGGGCCGAGCTGTAGCGGCTGGGCTGTGGGGTGCCGATCCCGCGCATTGCCTCCCACGACGCCGTGTGGTGGGGCATCCGGCTCGGCGCTGCCCAAGGGCGTGCCTGTGCTGTCCGGTCACCTGCGACCAACGGACCGACGATCCATGGCGCGTACGCACCGGCGACAACGGCGAGTGTCGTCGAACTTCTCCGACGGTCGCTGGCCCTCCACACGGCGGTGCGGTCACCCTGTCAAGGTGGTTCCCCCGGCCCGGGGCCACACCGGCTCGTGTCATCACCTGTGGGGGCGGCCACCTCGACGGCCCCGGCGGGCTCGCCGAGAACCGGCTCGTCACGGCGGATCCGGTGTCCTGCCCCGGCCGACCGGGCCGCGCCCGCCGACGCACGGCCTGCGCGCAGCCGCGCCGGGCCCAGCGGATAGGCTGGACGTCTTAGTCCGATAACCGTCCCCGCATGCGTCCGGAGCGTGGAGTGCCCGCCAACACCATCGATACCGTCGTCAGTCTGTGCAAGCGCCGTGGCTTCGTCTTCCCGTCGGGAGAGATCTACGGCGGCACCAGGTCGGCGTGGGACTACGGGCCGCTCGGCGTGGAGCTGAAGGACAACATCAAGCGCCAGTGGTGGAAAGCCATGGTGCAGGGCCGCGAGGACGTGGTCGGCCTCGACTCCTCGGTGATCCTGCCGCGCCAGGTGTGGGTCGCCTCGGGGCACGTGAACGTGTTCACCGACCCGCTGATCGAATGCCTGTCCTGCCACAAGCGGTTCCGGGCCGACCAGCTCGCCGAGGACTTCGAGGCGCGCACCGGCAAGCCGACCGCCGAGGACGACCTGTCCGAGGTGCCGTGCCCGAACTGCGGCACCCGCGGCAAGTACACCGAACCGCGTGACTTCAACATGATGCTCAAGACCCACCTCGGCCCGGTGGAGACCGAGGAGGGCCTGGCCTACCTGCGCCCGGAGACCGCGCAGGGCATCTTCGTCAACTTCCTCAACGTGCAGACCGCCTCGCGCCGCAAGCCGCCGTTCGGCATCGGCCAGATCGGCAAGTCGTTCCGCAACGAGATCACCCCGGGCAACTTCATTTTCCGCACCCGCGAGTTCGAGCAGATGGAGATGGAGTTCTTCGTCGAACCGGGCGAGGACGAGACCTGGCACCAGTACTGGATCGACACCCGCACGGAGTGGTACACCGACCTCGGCATCAAGCCGGAGAACCTGCGGCATTTCGAGCACCCGAAGGAAAAGCTCTCGCATTACGCGAAGCGCACCGTCGACATCGAATACCGCTTCGCGTTCAACGCCGGGCAGGAATGGGGCGAGCTGGAGGGCATCGCCAACCGCACCGATTTCGACCTCACCACGCACTCCAACCACTCCGGCGTGGACCTGTCGTTCTTCGACCAGGCCTCCGGGCAGCGTTACCGCCCGTTCGTGATCGAGCCCGCGGCGGGGGTCGGCCGGTCGATGATGGCCTTCCTGATCGACGCCTACGACGAGGAAGAGGTGCCGAACGCCAAGGGCGGCACCGACAAGCGCACCGTGCTGCACCTGGACCCGCGGCTGGCCCCGTTCAAGGCCGCGGTGCTGCCCCTCTCGCGCAACGCCGACCTCTCGCCGAAGGCCCGCGATCTCGCCGCCCGGCTGCGCAAGCACTGGAACGTCGACTTCGACGACGCGCAGGCGATCGGCCGCCGGTACCGCCGCCAGGACGAGATCGGCACCCCGTACTGCGTCACGGTGGACTTCGACTCCCTGGAGGACCAGGCGGTCACCGTCCGCGAACGCGACAGCATGACCCAGGAGCGGATCGCGATCGACCAGGTGGAGTCCTACCTGGCCAGTCGTCTGCTCGGCTGCTGATCGCGCCGATTCTCCAGCGTCACGGCCCCTTTCCGCTCCGGCGGGAAGGGGCCGTCGCCTTGTCCTGCCCCTGACATCTGTCACGGGTAGGACATGACGCCCGCCCTGCGTACCGGGGCGGTTCCGGCGGCACGCTCGGGGACATGGAAAACACCGATGTTGTCGCGGCCGGGGCCGCGGTCCGGATGGCCGGGGTGCACAAGCACTACGGCGACGTGCCCGCGGTGGCCGGGGTCGATCTGACCATCGCACCGGGTGAGGTGGTGGCGCTGCTCGGCCCGAACGGGGCGGGCAAGTCCACCGCCGTCGACCTGATCCTCGGCCTGGGCGACCCCGATCACGGGACCGTCTCGATCTTCGGCCGGAAGCCGGGCGAGGCGGTGCGGGACGGGTTGATCGGCGCGATGCTGCAGAACGGCACGCTGCTGGACGACCTGACCGTGCGGGAGACCGTCGGGCTGGTCGGGCGGCTGCACCGGCGGCCGCTGCCGCTCGGCGAGGCGCTGCGCCAAGCCGGGATCGAGGACCTCGCCGGACGCCGGGCGAACAAGCTCTCCGGTGGGCAGAAACAACGCGTCCGGTTCGCGATCGCGCTGGTCTCCGACCCCGACTTGCTGGTGCTCGACGAACCGACCGCGGCGATGGACGTCGGCAGCAGGCGCGAGTTCTGGCAGTCCATGTACACCTTCACCGAGACCGGGCGGACGGTGCTGTTCGCGACGCATTACCTCGAAGAGGCCGAAGAATTCGCCGATCGGGTGGTCTTGATGCGCGCCGGCCGGGTGGTCGCCGACGGGTCGGTGGCCCAGGTTCGTGCCCTGGCGGGCGGCCGCACCATCCGCGCGGTGCTGCCCGGCGCCACCGCGCAGTTCCTCGCCGCGCTGCCTGCGGTCACCGCGCACGACCTGCGTGGTGACCGGATCTCCTTGTCCAGCACCGATTCCGACGCGACGCTGCGGGCGCTGCTGACCGCCGCCCCGGCCGCCCGCGAGGTGGAGGTCGGCGCGGTCGGCCTCGAAGGCGCGTTCCTGTCGCTGACCACCGACGAGCCCGAAGGAGCCCTCCGATGAACGTGGCATACCTGTCCACCGAGGTCCGCAGGCTGCTGCGGTCCCCGCGGTTCCTGATGCTCGTCGTGGCCTTCCCCGTACTGATGTTCCTGTTGCAGGCCACCGTGTTCACCTCATCGAGCGATCCGGATCACGGGCGTGTGGTGGCCCTGCTGATGATCAACATGATGGCGTTCGGCGCGTTCGGCGCCGGGCTGACCAACGGCACGAAGCTCACCGTCGAACGGGCCTCCGGCTGGCAGCGGCAGTTGAGGCTGACCCCGCTGACCGGTCTGCAGTACCTGGGTGGGAAGGCGCTGGCCGGGATGCTCGTCGTCCTGCCCGCGGTGCTGCTGGTGCCGCTGATCGCGTTCCTGGCCGAAGGAGTGCACCTCGCCCCGCTTGCCTGGCTGCGGATCATCCTGGGGGTCTGGCTCGGCGCGCTGCCGCTCGTCCTGCTCGGCCTGCTGCTGGGGCAGTTGTGC
Source organism: Amycolatopsis sulphurea (assembly GCF_002564045.1). NCBI lineage: Bacteria > Bacillati > Actinomycetota > Actinomycetes > Pseudonocardiales > Pseudonocardiaceae > Amycolatopsis > Amycolatopsis sulphurea. The sequence goes on from NZ_PDJK01000002.1 coordinate 4,722,966, forward strand.
ACTCCGGAGTCGATGCAGCCGGTGACCATGCTGCTGGTGCTGGGCGTGGGTTTCCTCGGCGGGCTGTGGCTGCCCTTGGAGGCGATGGCGGGCTGGATGCAGGGCGTGGCGCACGCGTTGCCGACGTACTGGATGATCAGCCTGGTCCGCCCGGTGGTGACCACGCAGCTGGTGGTCGGCTATCCCGCCGCGCTGCTCGCGCTGGCCGCCTGGACGGTCGGCTTGGGCGCGCTGGTGATCCGGCTCTACCGTAAGACCAGCGCCCGGGTCTGAGACCGGACGGGAGAAAAGGGGACACAGTGGCGCGTACCGAGGCCGGGAAGTTCCGCTTCCTGCTCAACGACCGGGCGTCGTGGTGGGAGGAACCAGGGATGGGGCCGATCGACCCCCGCCCGCGCAAGGCCCGTTGGCCGCTGTTCGGCGCGCTGTTCCTGTTGCCCTACCTGATCCCGGCCACCCGGGGCCTGGTCGAGGACCACGGGCCGCTCCTGCCGCGGATCCTGACCGCGCTGCTGGTGTACGCCTACGCGGCCTGCTACATGGGGTTCCCGCTGGTGTTCAACCGCTCCCGCCGGGTCAAGTTCGTCTTCGGCGGCGGGATGCTGCTCCTCGGGCTGGTGGCCACGGTGGGGTTCGTGTCCAGCCCGTACATCCTGATCTACGCCACCGCGACGATCGCGTTCGTCCTGCCGCCGGCGTGGGCGCTGATCCTGGACGGGGCGGCTCTCGGGCTGGTCGCGCTGGTGCTGCTGGGCACCGACCAGCTCTCCGGCGACGTGGGCGACCTGATCGCGGTCGTCTCGATCACCGCGGCGATGTTCTTCATGGCGAACCTGGCCCGCGCGATCCGCAGGCTGGAGCAGGCGAACCGCGAGATCGCGGTGCTGGCCGTGGCGAACGAGCGCGAACGGGTGGCGCGCGACCTGCACGATCTGCTCGGGCACAGCCTGACCACGATCACCGTGAAGGCCGGGGTGGCACGCCGGGTGCTGGAGACCTCCGCCGACATTCCTCGTGCGGTGCAGGAGATCCGCGAGGTCGAAGGGCTCACCCGGACCGCGCTGAGCGACGTGCGCGCCACCGTCTCGGAGTACCGGGAGGTGTCGCTGCCGGCCGAGGTCGCGGGTGCGCGGGCCGCGCTGCGGGCGGCGGAGATCGAGGCCGACCTGCCGAACGCGGTCGACAACGTCCGCGCCGAGCTGCAGAGCACTTTCGGGTACGTGCTGCGCGAGGCGATCACCAACGTGGTGCGGCATTCCGGGGCGAAGCGGGTGTGCGTGCGCCTCGGCGTGGACTGGCTGGAGATCGAGGACGATGGCCGGGGAGGCGAGGAAGCGGTGGCGGGCAACGGATTGCGCGGCCTCTCCGAACGGGTGGCCGCGGCCGGCGGGACCGTGTGCGCGCAGCCGCGGCCCGGGGGAGGATGGCGCGTCCGGGCCGAGATCCCGGCACCGGGCGGAACCGCCGCCGCGGTGCGGGGCGAAACCGCGGGAGGATGGACGTGATCCGGGTCCTGCTGGCCGACGATCAGGCGATGGTGCGCGGGGCGCTGGCCACGGTGCTCGGCCTGGAGCCGGACATCGAGGTGGTCGCCCAGGTCGGCAGCGGCGACGAGGTGGTCGCCGCGGCGCGGCGGCATGCCCCCGATCTGGCGCTGCTCGACGTGCAGATGCCCGGGATGGACGGGCTGAGCGCCGCCGCGGCGCTCCACGAGGCCCTGCCCGGCTGCCGGGTGATCATCTGCACCACCTTCGGCAGGCCCGGATACCTGGCCAGGGCGATGGCCGCGGGTGCGGCCGGGTTCGTGGTGAAGGACGCTCCGCCGGAACAGCTCGTGGCGGCCGTCCGCCGGGTCCACAGTGGACTCCGGGTGGTGGATCCGGCGCTCGCCGCGGAATCGCTGGCCACCGGCGCCAGCACGCTCACCGGCCGTGAGCAGGACGTGCTGCAGGCGGCCAGCGACGGCGCCACCGTCTCGGACATCGCGAAGAAGCTGTTCCTGTCGGAGGGCACCGTGCGCAATCACCTGTCCGCCGCGATCGGCAAGACCGGCGCGCGAACCCGCGCGGAGGCCGTCCGGCTGGCCGAGGAACGCGGGTGGCTCTAGCCGTCGTGCTGTGAAGGGGCCCTTCACGGACTCTGAGGCCAGGGCCCCGGCAAAGGTGGCCGAGGACCCGTGGTCGGCAGGGGGAGCCGTGGCTACCGGACCGGTTTCGGGTCCGTGAAGGGTCCCCTCACGGACCTCTGCGTGTCCCGGACCGCCTCCCGGGGCGGCGGCGCGGCTCTGCCAGGATGGCCGCCATGAGCGCGGCCGAACGGACTGGACCCACCGGGGCGAATTGGGCTCGCCGCATCGTTTTCGGCGGGGTTCTGGTGCTGGTGGCGGTCATCGCGGGGACCGGATTCCGCGTGTGGCAGGTGGCTCGGGACAACGACAGCGCGCGGGCCGACGTGATCGTCGTGCTGGGTGCCGCGCAGTACAACGGCAGGCCTTCGGAGATCTTCAGCGCTCGGCTGGAGAAGGCGCGGCAGCTGTATGCCGGAGGCGTGGCGAAGACCGTGATCACCGCCGGAGGCAAGAAGGCCGCCGACAACTTCACCGAGGCACAGGCGGGAGCGCGGTGGCTGACCCGCCACGGCGTGCCGGCTTCGGCGACCCTCCCGGTCGGCGAAGGCAACGACACGTTGCAGAGCCTGCGCGCGGTTTCCGTCGAGCTGACCGCGCACGGCTGGCGTTCCGCAGTGCTGGTGAGCGATCCGTGGCATTCGTTCCGCTCGCGCACGATGGCGCGGGACCTCGGGATCGACGCGTGGACCTCGCCGACGCACAGCGGCCCGATCGTGCAGGAGCGCGGCACGCAGATCCGCTACATCTTCCGCGAGACCGGCGCCCTGCTGTTCTACGAGCTGGCCAAGGCTCCCGCGGACGACCTGTTCGCCACGATGCTGGGCTGAACCGGGCGGAGATTGCCGGTCCGCGCGCTTAAGCTGGCCGGGTGGACGAGGGTTACCGCGAGCACGACCGCGCCCGGGTGCTGGCCGAGGCGGCCAAGGGCGCGGCGCTCGCCGGTGCGCGCCCGGACGGGCGCAGCGCGTTCGCCCGGGATCGCGCGCGGGTGCTGCATTCGGCGGCGCTGCGGCGGCTGGCGGGCAAGACGCAGGTGGTCGGCCCGGGGGAGGGGGCCGAGGTCAGCGGCGCTCCGCGGACCCGGCTCACGCATTCGCTGGAGGTCGCGCAGATCGGCCGGGGCATCGCCGAGGAGCTGGGCACCGATCCGGATCTGGCCGACACCGCCGGGCTGGCGCACGACATCGGGCACCCGCCGTTCGGGCACAACGGGGAGCAGGCGCTGGACCTGGTCGCGCAGCCCTGCGGCGGGTTCGAGGGCAACGCGCAGACGTTGCGGATCCTCACCCGGCTGGAGCCGAAGGTGCTGGCCGCCGACGGCGCCCCGGCCGGGCTCAACCTCACCCGCGCCTGCCTCGACGCCACCACGAAGTACCCGTGGACCCGCCAGGCGGGCAACCCGAAATACGGCGTCTACCCGGACGATCGGCCGGTGTTCGACTGGCTCCGGGCGGGTGCCCCCGGCCTGCGCCGCTGCCTGGAGGCGCAGATCATGGACTGGTCCGACGACGTGGCGTATTCCGTGCACGACGTCGAGGACGGCGTGCTGGCCGGCCGGATCCGGCTGCGTGTGCTGGCCGACCAGGAGGAACGCGCCGCGGTCGCCGAGGCCGCGGCGCGGCATTTCTCCACCCTGTCGGTGTCCACTTTGGAGGGTGCGGCGAAGGAGCTGCTCGACCTGCCGGTGGTCGCGGAGCTGGTGCACGCGCCCCCGGACGGCTCACTGGCGGCGCAGGTGGCGCTGAAACGGCTGACGAGCGAGCTGGTCGGCCGGTTCGCCTCCGCCGCGGTCACCGGCACCCGCAGCGCGTACGGCGAGGGCCCGCTCACCCGCTACGGCGCGCGCCTGGCCGTGCCCGATCAGGCGGCTGCGGAGGTCGCCCTGCTGAAGGCGCTGGCCCTGCGGTACGTGATGAGCGACCGCCGCCGCCTCGCCCTGCAGGACGGCCAGCGCGAGCTGATCACGGAGCTGGTCGCCGCCCTGTGCCGCCGCGCGCCGGAAGCCCTGGATCCGCTGTACATCCCGGCCTGGCACGGCGCTTCGGACGATGCCGCCCGGTTGCGCGTGGTGGTCGACCAGGTCGCCTCGCTCACCGATGCCCAGGCCTACGAATGGCATCGCTGGCACACCGGGCGGCACGGGACTCCGCCGACCGGCGGGTGATCGGCAGCGCACCGGGTGGACTGGCTCGATTCGGGTCAGCCGCAGAATCCGGCCCCGACGTCCCAGGTCAGGGGAATCGTCACCGGCGCCGGGCAGGAGGTACGGTCGCGGCATGGGTCTCGACAGTCACCTCGACCTTGTGCTCTCGGTGCAGCGCGCGGCTGCGGGCGATGGTGGGGACGCGTGCTTCTCGCCGTACTCGATCGCGGGCGCGCTCGACCTGGTGGCACGCGCGGCGAACGGGCGGACCGCGGACGAGCTGCGGGCGTTGCTCGGCGAAGGCCAGAACGAGCTGTTGCGCGCGGCTGCCGAGGTCGGTGATCGGGCGGAACTCGCCGTGGCGAACACCCTGTGGGCTTCGGACCGCATCACCGTCGACGACGCGTTTCTCGCCGACCTCGTCGCCCGGCCCGGTGGCAAGGCCGAGACCGCGCCGTTCGCCACCGACCCCGGCGGCGCGCGTGAGCTGATCAACGCCGATGTCGACCGGACCACCCACGGCCTGATCCCGCAGCTGCTGCCGGACGGCGCGATCCACGCGGACACCCGCGCCAGCCTGGTCAACGCGCTCTACCTCAAGGCCGGCTGGCGGCATCCGTTCCCCGAGCAGGCCACCGCACCCGCGCCGTTCCACTCCCCGGGCGGCCCCCGCGACGTGCCGACGATGCACCTGGTAGAGACCATCGGCTACGCGGACGAGGACGGCTGGCAGGTCGTGACGCTCCCAGCACAGGGCGGTGTCGAAGCCGTGATCCTCCTGCCCGGCGGAGACCTGTCCACGGCCGAAGCGGGTCTCGACGGCCGGTTCCTGAAGCGCCTGCTGGACAGCCCGAGACGGCAGAAGGTCCGGCTCTCGCTGCCGAAGATCTCCCTCGACGTGCGCACCGATCTCGACCCGGCGTTGCAGCAGCTCGGCGTGTGCGCGCTGTTCACCCCGGACGCCGACCTGACGGGCCTCAGCCCGGACCGCCCGCTGTGGGTGGACAGCGTGCTGCACCAGGCCGTGCTGCGGCTCGACGAGCAGGGCCTGGAGGGTGCCGCGGCCACCGCGGTCCAGATGCGCACCATGTCGCTGGTCGTGGCCGAACCGGTGGTGGTCATCGTGGACCGGCCGTTCCTGCTGCTCGTGCGGCACGCGGCCACCGGCGTGGTGTACTTCTCCGCCCGGGTGGTGCGCCCGGCGTGAGCCTGTTCCGCCCGGCGGTGCGGACCGAGCCGATCCCCGCCGCCGCACCGCGGATGCGCCGGTCCTGGGCAGACGCCGGCATCGTCGGCGGCTATCTGCTGTTCTCGATCGTGTTGTTCGGCGGGCTGTGGGTGAACCTCGGCCAGGGCTATCTGTGGAACAGCGCCTCGGACCAGAACCTGTGGGAGTGGTTCTTCTCGGTCACCGCGCATTCCGTGGCGCACCTGGAGAATCCGCTCACCACCGAGCTGCAGAACTTCCCGCTCGGCGTGAACATGATGGCCAACACGGCCATGCTCGGCGTCTCGATCCCGCTCACCCCCCTCACGCTGCTGTTCGGGCCTACGTTCACCTGGGCCGTCGTGCTGACCGGCAGCCTGGCCGGCAGCGCGGCCGCCTGGTACTGGGTGTTCTCCCGGCACCTCGTCCGGTCTCGCGCCGCCGCCGCGATCGGCGGGGCGGTCGCCGGGTTCGCGCCGTCGATGATCTCCCACGCCAACGCGCACCCGAACTTCGTCGCCTGGTTCGTGCTGCCCTTCCTGGCGCTCAAGGTGATCCACCTGGCCCGCGGCCACCGCCCGGTGCGCAACGGGAGCTGGCTCGGCGTGCTGACCGCCTACCAGATCTTCCTCGGCGAGGAACTACTGCTGATCTTCGTGCTGGGCTTCGCCGTCTTCGCGATCGCCTACTGCGTGTCCCGGCGGCGGGAGGTCCGGGCGATGCTGCGGCCGCTCGCGGTGGGCGGCGGGATCGCGCTGCTGGTCACGCTGGTGCTCGCCGGGTTCCCGTTGTGGTGGCAGTTCTTCGGCCCGCAGAGCTACGCCGGGTTGGCGCACGGGGAGGTCGGCAACGACACGGCCGCGTTCACCCGGTTCGCCACCCAGTCGGTCGCCGGGCAGCCCGAGGCGGCCGCCGCCGTGTCGATGAACCGCACCGAGGAGAACGCGTTCTTCGGCTGGCCGCTGATCGTGCTGATGATCGTGGTGACGATCTGGCTGTGGCGCGAGGCCGTCGCGCGTTCGCTGGCGATCTCGATGTTCCTGATGGCCTGGCTTTCCCTCGGCTCCGGCATCACCGTGGTCCAGAAGGACACCGGCGTCGCGGGGCCGTGGCGGCTGCTGGCGGACCTGCCGTTGCTCGATACCTTGCTGGCCACCCGGCTGGCCTTGGCGTGCGTGCCCGCGGTCGCCGCGTTGCTGGCCATCGCCACCGACCGGGTGTTCGCCTTCCGGCCCGCCCCGGATGCCCGCCCGCTGCCAGTGCGGTTGCTCTGGCTGGGCGCGGTGGCCGCGGTGCTGCTGCCGATCGCGCCGATTCAGCTCGTCGTGCACAACCGGCCGGTGACCCCGGCGTTCTTCGCGGACGGCACCTGGCGTGGCTACGTTGCCCCGGGTGGCACGGTGGTGCCGGTGCCACTGGCCAGCTCGGGCGAGTCCGAACCACTGCACTGGCAGGTCGAGGCCGGGCTTGAGTTCGCCATGCCGGAGGGATATTTCGTCGGCCCGAGCGGGCCGGACGATCGCCGTGGTCGCTACGGCGCCTACCAGCGGCCCACCTCGCTGCTGTTCGACCGGGTCCGCGATTCGGGGCAGGTACAGGGCGTCACCGAGGCCGCGCGGAACCAGGCGATCGCCGATCTGCGGTACTGGCACGCCTCCGTGCTGGTGCTGAGCCCACGCGACCACGCGGACGCCTACCGCGCCACCGTGGACCTGTTGCTGCGCAAGCCGGGCAGGTACATCGACGGTGTGTGGGTCTGGGACGTGCGGGCGCTCACCACCGGGAGCTGAGCCGGTCCTGTCACATCCCCGCCGCGCACTTCGTCCTCCCTGTGAACCCCTGGAAAAGGAGGACCCGACATGCCCCGTATTTCGGTCAAGCCGACTGCCGAAGCCGGCCTGCTGCTCAAGCTCGTCTACCGGATCGCCAAGCGGCGCTACGGCGCGGTGCCGGAACCGGTCACGGTCGCCGCGCACCACCCCGGCCTGCTGCGGACGAGCGTGGTGCACGAGCTGATGGCGGAGAAGGCCTCGACGCGGTTGCCGGTGAACGTGCGCGATCTCGCCGTATACCGCGTGGCCACCCGGATCGGCTGCTCCTGGTGCGTCGACTTCGGCACCATGCTGCAACGGCACGCCGGCCTGGACATCGACCGGCTCAAGCAGATCGACGACTACGCCACCTCGCCCGCGTTCACCCGCCCGGAACGGCTGGCGCTCGCCCTCGCCGACGCGATGTCCGGTGAGACGGTCACCGTCACCGACGAGCAGATCGCCGAGCTGGAGGCCGAGTTCGGCCGGGCCGGAGTGGTGGAGCTGACCTACCAGATCGCGCTGGAGAACTCGCGGGCGCGGATGAACAGCGCGCTCGGCATCGTCGACCAGGGCTTCACTTCGGGGGAGGCGTGCCGGGTGCCGTTGCCGTGAGGCGACACTGCCCGGCAGGCTCAGGACGGCCGGGTGATCCGGGTCAGCTTGTCCGGGTTCACCACGTCGTAGATGACGGCGATCCGCCCGTCCCGCAGGCTCATGCCCTGCACGTGCTCGTCCAGCGGCAGGAAACCTTCGCGGCCGGGCGACGGCGGCACCCACATGCCGAGGTCGCCGTTGACCAATACCGGTCCGCCGCGGGTGAGCGCGCCCGGTTCGTACTTGCGCAGCAGGCCGAGGAAGAACCGGGCGACCTTGTCCGGCCCCGCCACGCGCTGGCGTGCGGTGCGGCCCTTGCCGTCGGAGTCGCCGATGAGGACCACGTCCGGGTGCAGCAGCTCGGTGACCGCGGCGAGATCGCCGGCCAGCAGCGCGGTGACGAACTTCTCCAGCACCTGCTGCTGCTCGGCCAGCTCCGCGCGCGGCGGGGGATCGGCCTGTGCCAGCGCCCGCCGGCCGCGCGAGCCGTGCTGGCGGGCGGCTGCAGCGGTGCAGCCCAGGACGTCCGCGATCTCCGCGAACGGCACGCTGAACGCGTCGTGCAGCACGAAGGCCACGCGCTGCTCCGGGGTGAGCCGGTCGAGCACCACCAGCGCCGCCATCCGCAGGCCGTCGTCGCGCACCGCGGCCTCCAGCGGATCCTCGCTCACCGGCGTGCCGTACGGCGTGACCACCGGTTCCGGCAGCCAGTTGCCCACGTACCGCTCCCGCCGCGTGGCGGCCGAACGGAGCCGGTCCAGGCAGATCCGGCCGACCACGGCGGTCAGCCAGCCGCGCAGATCGCGGATCGCGGCGCGGCGTTCGTCGTCGAGCCCGGCCAGCCGCAGCCAGGATTCCTGCACCGCGTCCTCGGCGTCGGCGCGGCTGCCGGTGAGCCGGTAGGCCACCCCGGTCAGGTGCGCCCGGTGCCCGGTGAACTCGGTGGCGAACTGCTGGAGCGCGGGGGTGGCGGGCATGGGTCCGAGTGTGCCGCACGGACGCGGGAGGGGGAGAACTAAGGTGGACGCGTGGCAGGACGGATTCGGGAGAGCGACATCGCGGAGGTGCGTGAGCGCAACCGGATCGACGAGGTCGTGGGAGAGTACGTCGCGCTGCGGCGGGCCGGTGGGGGCAGCCTGAAGGGCCTCTGCCCGTTCCACAACGAGAAGACCCCGTCGTTCAATGTGCGCCCCACCCACGGGACCTTCCACTGCTTCGGCTGTGGCGAGGGCGGCGACGTCATCAAATTCATCCAGAAGATCGACCTCGTGTCGTTCGTGGAGGCGGTGGAGCGGCTCGCCGACCGGGTCGGCGTCCGGCTGACCTACGAGGGCGGCGGCGCCAGCGTGCAGCGCGACCGCGGCACCCGGTCCCGGCTGATCGAGGCGCACCGCGCGGCGAGCGAGTTCTACATCGAACAGCTGGTCACCGACGACGCACGGGCGGCCCGTGACTTCCTCTCCGAGCGCGGGTTCGACGCCGCGGCGGCCCGGCAGTTCGGCTGCGGGTTCGCCCCCGGCGGCTGGGACAAGCTCACCAAGCACCTGCTCAACCGCGGGTTCGAGGTCAAGGAGCTGCTCGCGGCCGGGTTGTCGAAGGAGGGCCAGCGCGGGCCGATGGACCGGTTCCACCGGCGGCTGGTGTGGCCGATCCGCGACGTCGGCAACGACGTGGTCGGCTTCGGCGCGCGGCGGCTGTTCGACGACGACCGGATCTCCGCGAAGTACCTCAACACCGCCGAGACCCAGATCTACCGCAAGTCCCAGGTGATGTTCGGCCTGGACCAGGCCAAGCGGGAGATCGCGAAACGGCACCAGGTCGTGGTGGTCGAGGGCTACACCGACGTGATGGCGATGCACGCGGCGGGCGTGCCCACCGCGGTCGCCTCCTCCGGCACCGCCTTCGGCGAGGACCACATGAAGGTGCTGCGCCGGCTGATGATGGACGACGACGCCTTCCGCGGCGAGGTGATTTTCACCTTCGACGGTGACGAGGCGGGCCAGAAGGCCGCGCTCAAGGCGTTCGAGGGTGACCAGACCTTCGCCGGGCAGACCTACATCGCGGTCGCGCCGGACGGGATGGATCCGTGCGAGCTGCGCATCGCGAAGGGCGACGGCGCGGTGCGCGATCTGGTGGCCCGCCGTACGCCGCTGTTCGAGTTCGTGATCAAGAGCATGCTCAAGCAGTTCGACCTGGACGCGGTGGACGGCCAGGTCTCGGCCCTGCAGAAGACGGTGCCGATGGTCGCCGCGATCAAGGACCGGGCCAGCCGCGACGGGTACGCCTCGAAGCTGGCCTGGTGGGTCGGCTGGCAGGACGTGGCGCAGGTGGTCAACCGGGTGCGGGGCGCGGCAGGCGCGGCGGCCCGGCGCGGTCCGGCCGAGCCTGCGCGGCGCCCGGCCGCCCGGCAGGAGGCCCCGGCACCCGCGCCGCAGGAGCAGGATCTGCCGCGGCCTGCGCCGAAGGACCCGCGGTTCCACGCCGAGCGCGAGGCCCTCAAGGCCGCGCTGCAGCAGCCGGCGATCGCCGGTCCGGAGTACGACTCGCTGCCCGAAGAGGCGTTCACGCATCCGGTGTACGTCGCGGTGCACCTGGCCGTGCTGAAGGCGGGTGGGGCGGCGTCCGGGCTGACCGGCCCGGCGCTGCTGGACGCCGCGGCGCAGCACTGTCGCGAAGGGACGGTCCGCCGGGTGCTCAGCGAGCTGGCGGTGGAACCGTTGCACGCCTTGGGGGAAGTGGACTCGCGCTACATCTCCGGGGTGCTCGCCGGGGTGCAGGAGAGCTTGGTGGGCAGGCAGATCGGGGAGATCAAGTCGAAGCTGCAGCGGCTCTCCCCGGTGGAGGCGCCGGACGACTACCGGGCGCTGTTCGGCGATCTGGTGGCGCTGGAGCAGTACCGGAAGTCGTTGCGCGAACAGGCTTCGAGCGGATGGGACTGACGTGGGACTGCTGAGCCGCTTCTTCGGCCGCGGGCTGCCCGAGGGTTTCCCGGGGGAGCTGGCCGAGGGCGAGGAGGTGATCGCCACGGCCGCGGTCGAGAGCGGCGGGCACCTCGTGGTGACGACGCTGGGCCTGTGGCTGCCCGAAGGCGGCGGTGCGCGGCGGGTCGGCTGGCACCTGGTGGCCAAGGCGAGCTGGGGCGAGCAGGGTTTCACGCTGATCGAATCGCAGGAGACCGGCCACAGCGGTGCGGTGGTGATGCTCGCCGACCGCGAGCCGGTGCGGTTCCGGCTGCCGGTGCCGGGCAGGGTCCCGCAGCAGGTGCGGCTGCGCGTGGACGGGTCGATCCGCGCCCGGCACCGCCAGGAATTCCCGGACGGTGGCGCCTGGTTCGTGCAGCGCAAGGTGCCCGGCCGCGATGGCACCGTGCTGCAGGTGCGTCCCGACCCGGGCACCGATCCGGCGCTGGCCGAGGCGGTCGCGGCGGAGGCCGCGGAGAAGCTGGCCAACCCGCCGAAGTAGCAGTACGCTCGTACTCAGTACGTTCGTACTGTTTGTGACCTCGCCAGGAGGCGGCGATGTGGGATCCGGCGAAATACCTCGGCTACGCGGATCTGCGGGCGCGCCCGTTCTTCGATCTGACCGGCCGGATCCCGGCCCGCTCGCCGCGGCGTGTGGCCGATCTGGGCTGTGGGCCGGGGAACCTGACCACGGACCTGGCCCGGCGCTGGCCGGACGCGGTGATCGAAGCGTTCGACAGCTCGCCGGAGATGGTCGCCGCGGCCCGTGCGCGCGGGGTCGCCGCCGAGGTCGCCGACGTGCGGACCTGGGTGCCGGAACCGGACACCGACGTGGTGGTGTCGAACGCCGTCCTGCAATGGGTGCCGGGTCATGACGAGCTGCTGCGCCGCTGGGCCGGGCAGCTGCCGCCCGGTGCTTACCTGGCCGTGCAGCTGCCCGGCAACTTCGGCGCACCTTCGCACCGGATCGTGCGGGACCTCGCGGCCGGCCCGGCGTGGTCGGCCGAACTCGGCGCGGCCCTGCTGCGGGAGGAGGACGCCGTCGCCTCCCCGCACGCCTACGCCGACCTGCTCGCCGACGCCGGATGTGCCGTGGACGCTTGGGAAACCACCTACACGCAACCGCTCACCGGCCCGCGCGCCGTGCTGGAGTGGATCACCGGGACCGCCCTGCGCCCGGTCCGCGCGGCGCTTTCGGACGAACGCTGGGCTGCTTTCCGCGCGGACCTGGCGCCGCTTCTCGACGAGGCCTACCCCACTCGCCCGGACGGCACGACCTGGTTCGCGTTCCGGCGGATCTTCTTCGTCGCGCGCGTCCCGGGGTGAGCGCCGTTTGCGGATCCGCTTGGCGGGGAAGGGAAAACCGTCGTAGCGGGCCGGGTTTCACCCCGGAACGCAACAAAGCCCAGGCCACTGGCCTGGGCTTGAGCTCCCCCGCTTGGACTCGAACCAAGAACCCTCCGGTTAACAGCCGAATGCTCTGCCAATTGAGCTACGGGGGAATGTCGCTCCAGCGCCGGATCTCTCCGGCTGATGGAAAGAACTGTAACGCATGCCTCGAAGCGTCCGCGCACGGGGGTGGGTCAACCGGCATCCCGCACGTGGCGGCGGTTTGCTGGACAATGGAGAGTCCGAAGCTCGACAGAGGAGAGGTGTGGCCGCCGTGAAGAAGTTCCTGTTGGGGGTGGGCGTGGGGTACGTGCTGGGCGCCAAGGCCGGCCGGGGACGGTACGAGCAGATCGTGCGCACCTACCGGAAACTCATCGATCACCCGATGCTCCAGGGGGCCGCCGGGGTGGCCCGCGCGAAGCTGGGGGAGTGGACCGGACGGGGTCGTCGAGGTTGATCGGTCTGGGGACGGGAGGGTGGCTCGGCTCGGTGATCGCGGGTACCGGCCGCGCATCGGGCCGGGCGGAGCGCTGTGATAAGTTGGATCGAACTGGGGCAGATGTGCATCTGCAAACGCGCCCCGGTCGCGGGCCGGTAGCTCAGTCGGTTAGAGCAGGGGACTCATAATCCCTTGGCCGCGGGTTCGAGCCCCGCCCGGCCCACCACCAGGGGAACCTTGAATTTCGTGTCCCTGGCAGCCGTTGAGATGCAAGGGATTCTGCGAGTAACGGCGGCAGACGTGAATCCCTGACCCGGACGCGACGCTCCCAGGACGGCACGCATGGCAGCCCCTGAACGTTCCTAGACTGACCGGTATCGTCGGAGCGGGAAGGGTCAGCATCATGACGTGGAGTACGCGACAGCTCGCCGAACTCGCCGGTACCACGGTCAAGACCGTGCGGCACTACCACGACATGGGGGTGCTCGAGCTGCCCGAGCGCACGGCCAACGGGTACAAGCAGTACCGCACGGCCCATCTGGCCCGGCTGCTTCAGGTCAAGCGGCTGACCGAATTCGGGCTGTCGCTGTCGGAGATCCGGGCGATGGGCGGTCAGGAGAGCCCGGACGACGCGTTCGACCGGCTCGATGCGGAGCTGGCGGAGACGATCGAACGCCTGCAGCGGATCCGCACGGAGCTGGCGGCTACGCGGTCGAACCAGGCGCCGCTGGACATTCCGGCGCGGTTCGGGTCGCTCGCGGAGCGGCTTTCGCCGGAGGATCGCGTCATGCTGACCGTGTTCTCGGGGGTTCTGCAGGAGACGGCGCTCGAGGATCTTCGGACGCTGATGACCGAGCACGCCGGCGAAGACGCCGATTTGGAGGAGCTGACGGCGGATGCGCGGGACGAGGAGATCGAGGCCGTCGCGCGCAGGCTGGCCGGGGCGATGGAGCGGGACCACGCCCGGTTCCCGTGGCTGGCGGACCCCGGCTCCGTGGCGCTGCGTGGCCGGGCGTCCGCCGAGTCCGCGCTCGGGAACGCGGTCGCGGAGCGGTGCAACGCGGCGCAGTTGAAAGCGCTCGCGCTCGCCAAGGAATTCATGAAAGAGGGCAGACAGGCTCGGTGAGCACCTGCGCCGGTACCGCGGCGAAGGCGGTTCCGGTGCAGGCGGGCGCGGAAGATCGCCGGATCGCGCGCTGATCAGTCCACTGTGGACCCCAAGCGCAGCAGGGGATCGACCTGTGCCGGGCCGTCGGCGGTGAGGTCCACCGGGGTCGCGGCGGGGGCGTAACTCGTCACGACGACCTGGTACTCGCCGGGGACGAGCCCGTCGACGGTGTAGCGGCCGGAGGCGTCGGTGACGGTCGTGCCCTGTACCCGGCCCTCGGCGTCGAGGACGGTGACCTGGGCTCCGTGGAACGGGCCGGGGCCGGCGTGCACGGTGCCCGCCAGGCGGGCCGATGCGGGGAGTTGGAGGTCTTCCCGGCTCGGCTCGGTGCCGAGGACGACGTGCCGGGCCACTGGGTCCCGACCGTCCACTTTGGCCAGCAGCACGTACGTGCCCGCGGGAGCGGTCAGCGCGAAGTCGCCGTCCGGGCCGGTGTTCGTGCGGTGCACCTGGTGGGTTTCCAGTGAGGTAAGGGCGATCGCGGCGGTTTCTTGCGGGGCGAGTCCCCGTACGCTGCCGGTCAGCGCGGGGCGTGGAGGTGGCTCGGCCACGGTGGTACGGGCCTTGCGGACGCGGGAAAGCACCACGTCGACGATGCCGACGAGCAGGGCGAGGGTGACCAGTCCGGTCGAGCCGAGCAGGCCGAGCGCCGCGGCGGAGTGGTAGTCGCCGTGGGAACGGCTCAGCTCGCCGAAGAACAGTGCGCCGCCCAGCGCCGTGCCGACGGCCGAGCCGATTCGCTGTCCGGTCTGCAGTACGCCGGCCGCGGTGCCGCCTTCGGCGGGGGAGATGTCCTCCAGTGCGAGCGTCGAGTTCGGGGCGATCACCAGCCCGCTGCCGAAACCGGCGACGAACAGCGGCGCGGCGAGCACGAGAGCGGCGCCGCTGCCGGTGTAGTCACGCACGAGCCAGGCGGTGCCGGCCAGCCCGAGTGCCGCGAGCAGGACGCCGGCCACGATCATCGGCCGGCCCAGCCGGTGCACCAGCCTGCCGCCCAGCACCGGCGAGATCGCCGAGCCGATCGCGAAGGCCAGCATGGCCGCACCCGCCTGCAGGGCCGAATAGCCCTGGCCCTGCTGGAAGAACAGCGTCAGCACCAGGAAGATCCCGGTGAACCCGGCGAAGTAGACCATCCCCAGCACCGAGCCCATGGAGTAACTGCGCACGGTCAGCAGCTTCAGGTTGACCAGCGGGTGCTTCCCGCGGTTGCCGAGCAGCCGTTCCCACAGCACGAACAGGACCAGCAGCCCGGCCGCGATGCCCATCAGCCACCAGCGCGGACTGCCGTTCTGCTGCTCCTGCTCGATCAGCGGCAGCATCACCAGCACCACGGCCCCGCCGAGCAACAGCGTGCCCACCAGGTCTGGGACGCGCTTGCGGCCGGTGCGCCCGTCCTTGGGCAGCAGCCGCAGGCCGAACAGGATGGCCAGCACGCCGATCGGCAGGTTCACGTAGAACACCCAGCGCCAGCCTTCGCCGATGCCGAAGGCCTGGATCAGCAGGCCGCCGAGCACCGGCCCGACCGCGGTGGACAGCCCGACCGTCGCCCCGAACGCGCCGAACGCCTTGCCTCGCTCCCGGCCGGAGAACAGCTGCTGCATCATGCCGATGATCTGCGGGTTGAGCAGCCCGCCCGCGATGCCCTGGCACAGCCGCGCGACGACCAGCCAGGTCGCGTTCGGCGCCACCCCGCACAGCACGCTGGTCACCACGAACAGGGCCAGCCCGAACAAGAACATCCGGCGGCGGCCGTAGTCGTCCCCGAGCCGCCCGGCCGGCACCAGCGCCAGCCCGAAGGTCAGCGCGTAGCCGGAGACCACCCAGGACACGTCCGCCGGGGTGGCCCCGATGCCGTGCTCCATCGAGGGCAGCGCGACGTTGACGATGCTCACGTCGAGCAGGGTCATGAAGCCCGCGATCAGGCAGACCCACAGGGCACGCCAGCGCCGCGGATCCGGCTCGGCGGGGACAGGCACGCTCACGGAACCACCCGTAGATTCGAGACCAGTAAGATAATGACCGGTGCTAGAGTAGCCGGTCATGCCGCCCCCGCGTGATCATGTCGACGGAGTCATGGCACAAATCACCGAGCTGACCGAGGACGAACGGATCAGCAAGGCGCTGAGCATGCGCCTGCTGCGGGTCGCGCGCCACCTGGAGAACGAGCTGCGCCGCGAGCTGGCCGCGTTCGGCATCGAGCTGTGGGAGCTGGAGCTGCTGGGTGCGCTGATGCGGTCTGGGCCGCCGCACCGGCTCTCCGCCGGGGAGCTGCTCACGTGCATGCACCTCACCTCGGGCGGGGTCACGAAGCGGGTCGCCGGTCTCGAAGCCAAGGGCCTGGTCCGCAGGGACGTCAACCCGGACGACCGGCGGCAGATCCTGGTCAGCCTCACCGAGGAAGGGCAGTCGCGCGGGAAAGAGGTCTTCAGCACCAAGACCCAAGCCGAGACCCGGCTGCTCGCCGCCCTGCCGGCGCCGGTCCGCAGCGGTCTCAACGATGACCTGCGGCGTCTGCTGCTGAAGTGGGGAGAGCCGCGGTAGCGCCGCGCGAGCCGGTCATTTTCGCGGTCGGCAGGTCTGTGAAGGGGCCCTTCACGGACTCAGAGTCCGTGAAGGGCCCCTTCACAGCCGTTGCGTGGGTGGGGGCTCACGTCGGTGGCTCGGCGCTGGTGTCCTGGAAGCCGGTGGCCAGTGTGCGGAGTGCGGCGTCGAGGTAGACGGTGAGGTCGGCGTCGGCGCGGGCGGACCAGCGTTCGTAGGCGGCGCGGCAGACCGCGAGTACCGAACGGCCCACCGCGAGCGCGTACAGGGAGTCCGCGGGCCGGCCGGTGCGCCGGGCGACGTAGGTGCTCACCGCCCGTTCCCACGCGTCGTAGTGCACGGCGGCGCTGGCGCCGAGTTCGGCGACCGTGCTGATCAGGTTCATCCGCATGCGCAGCTCGGGGACGTCCTCGGCGCGGTAGTGGTTCGCCGCCAGCACGGCCTCGCGTACGGCGTCGAGCAGGGGCAGCTTGTCGGAGGTGTCCGCGAGCAGCTTCTCCAGTGCGGCGACCTCGGCGTCGAACTCGTTCCACAGGACGTCGGATTTGGTTTCGTAGTAACGGAAAAAGGTGCGGCGGCTGACGCCGGCGGCGGAGGCGATGTCGTCCACCGTGGTGGCGTGGAAACCGCGCTCGTGGAACAGCTGCAGGGCGATGACTTCCAGCGCGCGGGCGCTCGTGCCGGGCGGCCGGCCGCGGCGGCCCGTGGCGGGGGTGCGTTCGGTCATGCGGGTGTCGTTCCGTCCCTGGGCCTTGTTTTCTGGCACGACGTGACGTTACTCTCCCTGTATTCGACACGCTGTGCCGAAATCCGCTACGTGCCCGAGGAGTCGAGATGAGCGAGCAGATCGCCGAGTCGTCCGAGCGTACCGAGCAGGTCGCGGTGTCCCGCGAGGATGCCGTGGTGGCCGAGGACCTGCTGGTCGAGGAGGTCTCGATCGACGGGATGTGCGGTGTCTACTGATGCCGCGGCGGCCGTCCGCCCGTTCGATCTGGACGCCGCCTGGTGCCTGGACGAACGGGTGGCCGTGCGGCCGGAGCGGTTCGGCGCGCTGCTGTACCACTTCGGCACCCGCCGGCTGTCCTTCCTGAAGAGCCCCGGCCTGCTGACCGTGGTGCGGTCGCTGGCCGAGCACCCGAGCGCGCGGGCAGCCTGCGCCGGCGCCGGGATCACCGCACCGGAACTGCCGCGCTACCGCAGCGCGCTGGCCGCGCTGGCCGCGTCGCGGATGATCCGGCCGAGGAGTGCCTGATGTCGCTTGTGGACGAATTCCAGTACGGGCTCGACGCCCCCATCTGCCTGACCTGGGAACTGACCTACGCCTGCAATCTGTCCTGTGTGCACTGCCTGTCCTCCTCGGGCCGGCGGGATCCGCGGGAGCTGAGCACCGCCGAGTGCAAGGCGCTGATCGACGAGTTCGAGCGCATGCAGGTGTTCTACGTGAACATCGGCGGCGGCGAGCCCACCGTGCGGGCCGATTTCTGGGAGCTGGTCGACTACGCCACCGAGCACCACGTCGGCGTCAAGTTCTCCACCAACGGGATCAAGATCACCGACGAGGTCGCGCGGCGGCTGGCCGCCAGTGATTACGTCGACGTCCAGATCTCGCTGGACGGGGCGACCGCGGAGGTCAACGACCACGTCCGCGGCCCGGGTTCGTACGCCACCGCGATCCGTGCGATGGAACGGCTTTCCGCCGCGGGCTTCGAGAATTTCAAGATCTCCGTGGTGGTCACGCGGCAGAACGTGAGCCAGCTCGACGCGTTCAAGGCGATCGCCGACCGCTACCGCGCGCAGTTGCGGATCACCCGGCTGCGCCCGTCCGGCCGCGGCGCGGACGTGTGGGACGAGTTGCACCCGACGGCCGCGCAGCAGCGGGAGCTCTACGACTGGCTGGTGGCCAACGGGGACAACGTGCTCACCGGCGATTCGTTCTTCCACCTCGCCGGTTACGGCGACGGCGGGCTGCCGGGCCTGAATTTGTGCGGGGCCGGGCGGGTGGTGTGCCTGGTCGATCCGGTCGGCGACGTCTACGCCTGCCCGTTCGCCATTCACGACACCTTCCTCGCCGGGAATGTCCGGACTGAGGGCGGATTCACCGGCGTGTGGCGGGAATCCGAGCTGTTCGCCGAGCTGCGCAACCCGCAGGGCGGTGGCGCCTGCACTTCGTGCTCGGCCTACGACGCCTGCCGGGGCGGGTGCATGGCCGCGAAGTTCTTCACCGGTCTCCCGCTGGACGGGCCGGACCCGGAATGCGTGCGTGGGCACGGGGAACTCGCGTTGGCCGGGGTCGCCGCGGGCAGCGCGCCGAAGCCGTCGCTGGACCATTCGCACCGCAAGCGTGCGCCGGTGCCGGTGACCATCGGGATGCGCCGCCCGCCGGACCGGGCGTGCGACGAGAACCCGCTCGCCGGGTTCACGCCGCCGGGGCGGTGACCGGTGTGCGGCTGGCGGATGCGACGTGGCCGTCCGTCGCGGAGCGTGCGGCGGACGGGGCGATCCTGGCCGTGCCGATCGGGGCGACCGAACAGCACGGCCCGCATCTGCCGCTGAGCACGGACACCGATCTGGCCGTCGCGTTGTGTGAACGGCTGGCCGCGATTCGGCCGGACGTGCTGGTGGCGCCGCCGGTGCCGTACGGCTCCAGCGGTGAGCACGCCGGGTTCGCCGGGACGTTGTCGATCGGCCAGGCGGCGACGGAGCTGCTGTTGCTGGAACTCGGCCGTTCGGCGGGCGAGACGTTCCGGCACCTGCTGTTCGTTTCCGCGCACGGGGGCAACACCGGGCCGCTCGCGCGGGCGGTCGCCCGGCTGCGCGCGGAATCTCGGGACGTCGAGGTGTATCAGCCGCGCTGGCAAGGGGATCCGCATGCCGGGCGGCCGGAAACCGCGATGCAGCTGGCGTTGCGGCCCGATGTGGTCGAAATGGACTGTGCCGAGCCGGGGGATCGGCGGCCGCTCGGTGAGGTGCTGCCGTTGCTGCGCGAGGGAGGAGTGCGTGCGGTGAGCCACAACGGCGTGCTCGGCGATCCGACCGGGGCGAACGCGGCGGAGGGCGAGGAGCTGCTGACCGTGCTCACCGTGGCCTTGGTGTCCCAAGTGGACGGTTGGTGTCCGCGGTGACCGCGCGGGTCGCGCTCGTCACCGGTGCGGCGCGGGGGATCGGGGCCGCGACCGTGCTGCGGCTGGCCCGGCAGGGGTACGCCGTGCTCGCGGTGGATCGTGCCTCGGATGATCCGGTGCTGCCGTATCCGATGGGTGGCGCGGACGAGCTGGCGGCCGTGGTGCGTGCTGCGCGGGAGCATTCGCCGGAGATCGGGGAGTTCGTCGCCGACGTCCGGGATCCGACGGCGATCGCGGCCGCGGTCGCGGAGGTGGAAAACCGCTGGGGCGGAATGGATGTGGCGATCGCCGCGGCCGGCGTGATCGCCGGTGGGGTGCCGTTGTGGGAGGTGCCGCCGGATCAGGAACGGGCGGTGCTGGAGGTGAATCTCCACGGCGTGCTGAACCTCGCCCGCGTCGCGGTGCCCGCCCTGCTGCGGCGCCCACGTCCGAGATCGGGACGGTTCCTCGCGATTGCTTCCGCGGCGGCCACCCGCGGATTGCCGATGTTGGCTGCGTACTGTGCGGCGAAAGCGGCCGTCGCCGGGCTGATCCACGCACTTGGGGTGGAGCTGGGCGATTCCGGGGTGACTGCGAACGCGGTGAGCCCCGGTTCGACCGATACCCCGATTCTCGCGGAGAGCGCCCGGCTGTACGACTTGCCGGACGCGGCCGCTTTCGCTGCGCAACAGCCGATGGGCCGGGTGCTCGATCCGGACGAGGTCGCCGCGGTGCTGGAGTTCCTGGCGGGGCCGGGCAGCAGCGCGATGACCGGCGCCGTGGTGCCGGTCGATGGAGGGCTAGCGCTATGAAACCCCCACTGCCCCAAGGCTTTCGCATCCAGCTGGACCGTGACACGCGGCAGCTGACCGAGACGCTCTGGTACGGCGGAGCCCCGGCCCGCGTTCTGTGGCTGACCGAAGCCGGTCAGCGGGCCTGGCAGGAACTCGCCGACGGCCCGGTGACCTCGGCTGCCGCGGGGGTGCTCGCCCGTCAGCTCACCGACGCCGGGCTCGCGCACCCGGTCCCGCCGGAGCCGGGGGAACCGGACGTCACCGTGGTGATTCCCGTGCACGACCGGGCCGTGCTTCTGGAACGTTGCCTCGCCGCGCTCGACGGACGGCATCCGGTGCTCGTCGTCGACGACGCCTCCGCCGACGCCGCGGAAGTGGCGGCCGTCGCGGCGAAGTACGGTGCGAAACTGGTGCGGCGTGACGTCAACGGTGGTCCCGGCGCTGCCCGAAACTCCGCGCTGGAACACGTCGACACCGAGCTGGTCGCTTTCCTGGACAGCGATTGCGTGCCCACCGAAGACTGGGCCGGACGGCTTGCCGCCCACTTCGCCGACCCGATGATCGCCGCCGTCGCGCCACGCGTGCGTGCGCTCGCCGAGGACACCTGGGCGGGCCGCTACACCCGGGCGGCAAGCAGCCTCGACCTCGGCGACCGTCCCGCCCGCGTGCTGCCCGGTGGCCGCACCTCCTACGTGCCGACCGCTGCGCTCGTCGCCCGCGTCTGCGCGGTGCGGTCCGTCGGGGCCTTCGACGAGCGGTTGCGAGTGGGGGAGGACGTGGACCTCGTCTGGCGCCTTCACGCTGCGGGACACCGGATCCGGTACGCGCCGGACGTCCACGTCGACCACCACGAACCGGACACCTGGCGGGCGCTGCTCGGCCGCCGCGCCCGTTACGGCACGTCGGCCGCGCCGTTGTCGGTGCGGCATCCGAAATCGTTGGCGCCACTGGGATTGCACCCGTGGCCCACGCTCACTGTCGCGGCCTTGCTCGCCCGTCGTCCGCTGCTCGCCGCGTTGGCGTTCGGCGGGGCGGCGGGCAGCATGGCCCGGCTGCTGAAGGCGCACGACGTCCCCACCCGGGACGTGGCGCGCACGATGGCCACCGCCGTCGGACAGACCTGGCTCGGCTGCGGCCGGTACGGCACGCAGTACGCCGCGCCGTTGCTGGCCGCGCTGATGATCCCGGGCGGACGGCGGAAGTGGGGCCGTCGCGCGGCGCTCGCCTCGCTGCTGTTCGGCCCGCCGCTGACCGCGTGGGTCAAGACCCGGCCCGCGCTCGATCCGGTCCGCTACACCGCCGCCGCGGTCGCGGACGACCTCGCCTACGGCGCCGGCGCCTGGTCCGGCTGCCTGACCCACCGCACTGCGACGCCGCTGCGCCCGGCGCTCGTCCGGCGTCCGCTGCGGTTCGATCCGAAGGGAAAACGATGAGCAACACCTGGTTCGAGTCCGTCGCGGAGGCGCAGCGCCGCGCGAAGAAACGTCTTCCCCGCTCGGTGTACTCCGCGTTGATCGCCGGTTCGGAGAAAGGCTTGACGCTCAACGACAATCTGGCCGCGTTCGACGAGCTGCGCTACGCCCCGCGCACCGCGGGGCACTCGGCCGAGCGTGTGCTGGGCACGCACGTGCTCGGCCGCGATGTCGCGCTTCCGGTGCTGATCTCGCCGACCGGAGTCCAGGCCGTGCACCCCGACGGCGAGGTGGCGGTGGCGCGCGCGGCGGCTGCGCGGGGTACCTCGATGGGCCTGTCCTCCTTTGGCAGCAAGCCGATCGAGGAGGTCGTCGCAGCGAATCCGAATACCTACTTCCAGGTCTACTGGACCGGCAGCCGCGAGGACATCCTGCGCCGCCTGGAACGTGCCCGCGCGGCCGGTGCCGTCGGGATCATCCTCACCCTCGACTGGTCGTTTTCCCACAGCCGGGACTGGGGTAGCCCGCATATCCCCGAACGACTCAATTTCCGCGAGCTGCTGCGGTTCGCCCCGGAGGGCGCGA
The DNA here is from genome assembly GCF_002564045.1 of Amycolatopsis sulphurea. Classification (NCBI taxonomy): domain Bacteria; kingdom Bacillati; phylum Actinomycetota; class Actinomycetes; order Pseudonocardiales; family Pseudonocardiaceae; genus Amycolatopsis; species Amycolatopsis sulphurea. Next base: position 4,745,241 of record NZ_PDJK01000002.1, read on the forward strand.
CGCACCCGCGATGGCTGCTGGATTACGTCAAGACGCGGAAGCTGCCGGACCTGAGCGTGCCGAACATGGCGCAGCCGGGCGAGCCCGCGCCGACGTTCTTCGGCGCGTACGGGCAGTGGATGCAGACCCCACCTCCCTCGTGGGAGGACGTGCGGTGGCTGCGTACGCAGTGGGACGGGCCGTTCCTGCTCAAGGGCGTGATCCGGGTCGACGAGGCCCGCCGGGCGGTGGACGCCGGGGTCAGCGCGATCTCGGTGTCCAACCACGGCGGCAACAACCTGGACGGCACTCCCGCCACCATCCGCGCGCTGCCCGCGATCGCCGATGCCGTCGGCGATCAGGTGGAGGTCCTGCTCGACGGCGGGATCCGACGCGGCAGCGACGTGGTGAAGGCCCTCGCGCTCGGCGCCCGCGCGGTGCTGATCGGCCGCGCCTACCTGTGGGGGCTGGCCGCCGGTGGGCAGGCCGGCGTGGAGAACGTGCTCGACGTCCTCCGCAACGGCATCGACTCCACGCTGCTGGCGCTGGGCAAGCGGAGCGTGCACGAGCTGAGCCGGAACGATCTTGTTGTCCCCCAAGGATTCGGCCTCGAGCTGGGGGACCAGGTGGTGGCTTCCTGAGGGGCCGCGCGGGGCTGGCCCAGCCGCTGCGGCGGAGGTAGGGCCGATTGTTCGGGCGACCTACACCCTGGAGGAAGTCAACCAGGGTTACGACGATCTGCTCGAGGGCCGCAACGTGCGCGGCGTCCTCGTGCACGACGCGGCGTGAGCGGACTGCACGCGGTGGCGGGGCCGGGCGCGGTGCCCGGCCCCGCGTCCTTCGCCGGCGCGGTCGTCGGCCGGGAGCGGGAGATCGAGCTGCTGCTCGCCGGGCTCGACGCGGGCGCGCACGTGGTGCTCGAAGGGCCGCCGGGCACCGGGAAGACCACGCTGCTGCGGGTCATCGCGTCGGCGGGCGACGCCGAGTTCGTGTTCGTGGAAGGCAATGCCGAGCTGACCCCCGCGCGGCTGATCGGCCACTTCGACCCGTCGCAGGTGCTCGCGAAGAGGTATTCCGCGGAGACCTTTGTGGACGGTCCGCTGGCCGAAGCGCTGCGCTCGGGCGGATTGCTCTACGTGGAGGAGGTGAACCGGGTACCCGGGGAGACGCTAGACGTGCTGATCACCGTGATGTCGGAGGGGGAGCGCCACGCCGAAACCCGAAGCCGTGAAGGGCCCCTTCACAGACTCCACTCGGCAGCCGCGACGCACCCGCCTGGCGAGTATTTCCGCCCCACGGACGACGAGGATCCCTTGCCGGCTGCGCGTTCTTGTGCGGAGCTGGTGATCCTGGCCCCAGCTGACGACTGCGCGGAGGCGGCTGGTTTCGCGCGGTGGGCCGGTGCTCGGTGGCGCCCTTTGCCGGGGCTGGCGGCGGCACCTGCGGCGTTGGCAAAGTTGCTTGACCGGTCGTGAGCGGGAGTTCTGCGAGGGCGGTTCCTGCCGGGTTGGCTACCCGCCGCTGGTGATCCGGTAGAGGTGATGGTCCCTCTCGGCGTAGACGGTGAGGGTCTCGTTGCCTGGGCGGGCGGTGGCCTGCCAGGTCATTCCGTCGGGGAGGCCGGGCGCGGTGGACGGCAGCCCGGTGATGCCGCCGCCGGTGATGGTCCCCGTGGCGTCGGCCAGCAGGATGCAGTCGGGTTTGGCGGCGTTGATGGTGGCCCAGCCGGTGACGAGGGTGTCGCCGATGATGCGCCTGGTGGTAACCGCACCGTGGGTGTCACCGGTGGCTTCGGGGCCGGGCAGGTCGGTGGCGTCGGCCGTCCGGAGGGAGTCGCCGAGTTCGTGGCCGTGGCAGCCAAGGGTGAATTCGGGATCGAAGGGGTAGGCGCCGAGCGCGCGGGCGGCGGGGATGACGTCGCGCTGGATGTGGAGCTGGGTGAGGACGGCAGGGGCGTTGACGCGCAGGGCGATCGCGGTGAGGGCGAGCGGGGCGTAGCCGCGGCGGGTGTTGTCGGCCTTGGTGGCGCCGATGGCGTGGGTGGCCAGCGAGACGGCGACGACGGCGACGACCATCGCACGGAGCGGCCATTGTGGACGATAGAGGGCGACGAGGACGAGCAGGGCGCTGGTGGCGAGCGCGGCAAGGACGACGTAACGGCTGATGAGCCCGACGTTGCCGATCGGGACCTGGCTGCTGGTACGGCCGAGTCCGATGAGGACAGCGAGGGCGAGACTGTAGCAGCCGAGCCCGATCCATCCGGCGGCTTGCGGTTCCGCGTGCAGGGTGGTGGACAGCAAAGCCAGCAGTGCCAGGGTGAGCGCTCCGGCGATGATCGCGGCGACGGCCAGATCTGCGGACCACAGGCCGCCGAGCGCGACGAGGATCACCGACAGCCGTCCGTCGGGGTCGAACGCCGAAGTGGCCAGGGACTGCTGCCCGACCGGTTTGGTGAGCAGCCATCCGGCGATGACGACGGCACCGGCGGCGGCGAAACCGAGCGCCGTGGTGCGCCGGCCGCGCAGCCCGAAAACGATTGCGACGACGAAAAGAACCGGTAGCCCGGCACCGAAGCTGAGGCATGCCAGCACGGATGCGATCGCGGCCGTCCACACGCGACCGTGGTGTGCCCGGGATATCGCCAGCGCGCTGAAGAACACCGCCGGGATCCAGCTGATTCCATTGGTTCCCTGCAACCAGATCTCGGCTGCGTGGGAGGTGAAAAGAAGCCAGGAGAACCCGGCGGTGAGGGCGAATTTACCTTGTGCTGAAAGGGATTTAGGCAGCATCGAATACAGGCAGGCGACGATACCGCCGACGAGAGCGACGGTGAGAACGGTCAGCGGCCGGTTGTCGCCGCCGAACCAGGCCGCGTCGGCATAGAACAGCAGCGACGGGAGGACGAACGGCTGTTCCAGATGGTAGGCGAACACCTGCCCGAACAGCAGGTTCCCGCCATCGTCGGTGATTCTGGCCAGGACGTGCCAATAGTCGAGCAGTACGTGGATCCGGGGCGCCCGCCATGCCGCCAGCAGCGCCAGCAGGGCCGGGATCACTCCGGCCACCGCAAGGACCGCGGTGGTGAAGTGTCTGCCGGAGCGGGCAGCGGTGGTGGGGACTGTCGCAAGCAAAGGGATCTCCCTGGCCGAGTTCGGGCGCCGTCCGCCCGGGGATGTCCCGGACGAGCTCGCCAGGGCTTCGAATCGGATTTTTTACCGTTCTTTTGTTCACTCGGCAAGCGTGATATTCGCCTCACGCAACGCTGTAACGATGATGGGTGGTTGCACCGATGCGATCTTCGCAAGCCCAGAAAGACGAGGCTTTCCGGGCGGCCCGGTCGGTGCTCTTTGGCGCCACGACCGGGTCGCGGAGCGCCACCGTGCTCCGCGTTCGGGTGGCGCGGGCGTGGACTCGTGCCGGGGGAGGGACTGACTGTGCGTCGGTTGTCGTGTGCTGCCCAGACGAGCGGAGTGCTCCGGGCCGTGCTGGTGCTGGTGATCGCGGTGCTGCTGGCCGGGGGATGGAGGCGGTCGCGCCCCCGGCATGGGCAGCTGAGCCGGAACGGGTTGCGCCCCATGATCTTCCGTTGTTGCCTGCGGTTCCGCCACGAGTTCCGCAATTGTCGAAGCCCTCGACGGCGGATTTCTCGGCGCAGTCGCATTTCGATCCGGGGAAGTCGAAGCCGGTGTCGCGGTCGATGTTCGCCACCGAATACGAGAACCCGGACGGCACCCGGTCGCTGCGGCAGTCGAACCAACCGCTCAACGTGCAGGACGGCAAAGGCGCGTGGCAGCCGGTCGACACCGCGTGGGTAAATGCTGGGGCCTGGGCTCGGCGACCACCAAGGACCCCGGCCCGTGGGAGGGCGAACAGCGCAACATGTGGAAGCCCACCCAGCAGCCGGGCCTGTGGTTCCACGGCGGCAACCTGCACCAGTCCCGGCACTACTCGCTCTACCTCGCGCTGCAGCTGAAGGCCCGCTACGAGGGCCTGGCGACCCCCGTCTACGGTCTGCCGGAAGTCCAGCACCTCTCCTGACCAAAGGCTGTGAAGGGGCCCTGGACCCAGAGTCCAGGGTGTCGGCAAAGTCGGTGTGGAGGGCCCTGCGCAGGTGTGGAGGGCCTTGCGCAGGTGCGGAGGGCCCTCCACAGGTGCGGAGGGCTGTGAAGGGGCCCTTCACGGACTCTGAGTCCGTGAAGGGCCCCTTCACGGACCAGAAACGGGTCGGCAGCCACGGCTCTCTCGGCTGATCACAGGCCCTCGACCAACTTTGCCGGGGCCCTGGACCCAGAGTCCGTGAAGGGCCCCTTCACAGCGTGCGGCGGGAGGGGAAGTCGGGCGGACGGCGCTCGGTGAAGGCGCGGAGGCCCTCGCGGGCGTCGGCTGAGGTGAACGCCTGCTGCCCGTAGTACGCCTCGTGGTGGAAGGCCTGGTCCTGCGGGAGATCGCCCAGCCGCAGCACGGCTTCCTTGATGGTGGCGAGCGCGGTGCCGCTGCGGGCGGCGAGCCGATGCGCGCGGGCCAGGGCGGAATCGAGCAGCTGCTCAGCGGGGACGACCTCGTTGAGCAGGCCATAGCGCAAGGCCTGCGCGGCGGTGATCCGGTCGCCCTGCAACATCAGCTCCATCGCCCAGGCGTACGGGATCTGCCGCGTCAGCCGGGTCAGCGTGCCGCCCGCGGGCACCACCCCGACCCCGCTTTCGGGCAGCCCGAATTCCGCGGTGTCGGCGGCGATGCGCAGATCGGTGGACAGCATGATCTCGAACCCGCCGCCGAGGCAGAGCCCGTTCACCGCGGCGAGCACCGGCTTGAACAGCTTGGTGTGCTTCTGGTGCGCCGGGTCCCACGCGGAGATGTCGAACCGGCCCTCGGCCAGCGCCGGGATCGACTCGGTCAGATCGGCGCCGACGCAGAACGCCCGCTCGCCCCGGCCGGTCAGCACCGCGACGGCGATCGAGTCGTCGTCGCGGACCTCGGCGAAGGCGGCGCCCAGCTCCTCGTACATCGCCAGGGTCAGCGAGTTCAGCTTTTCCGGCCGGTCGAACCGGAGCACCGCCACCGCGCCGTCGCGGTCGAGCGAGATGCCGGCCATCAGATCGCTCCCGTTGCCCGCAGCGCGGCGATGTCCTGCTCGTCCAGCCCGGCGAACGCACGCAGCACGGCCGCCGTGTGCTCGCCGGCTTTCGGCGCGAGCCCGCGCGGCTGGGCCGGGGTGGCGCCGAGCTTGATCGGGGAACCGAACATGCGCAGCTCGCCGAATTCCGGGTATTCGACGTCCACGACCATGTCGCGCGCGGCGATTTGCGGATCCTCGACGACTTCGCCGATGTCCTTGACCGCGCTCAGCGGCACCGCGTCGCCGGCGATCTCCTCCAGTTCGAGTTTCGTCTTGTCCGCGAACCATTCGTGCAGCACGGGGCGGACCCGGCGTTCATACACCTCGGGCACGAACCGCTTGGCCATCGTGTCGATCTCCGGGTCTTCGGCCAGCTCCGGCGAACCGAACAGCTCACACGAGATCCGCCAGAATTTGTCGGTGTATCCGCCGAAGAACACGAACCCGTCCCGACATGGGTACAGCTCATAGGGTTTCACGAACGGATGCTCGTTGCCGATCGGGCTGGGCACGTTGCCTTCGACGGTGTAGGACACCACGGCGTTCTCGGTCAGGCTCAGCACGGAGTCCTGCTGCGAAACGTCGACGAGCTGTCCTTCGCCGGTGCTTTCCGCGTGCCGGAGCGCGGCGAGGGTGCCGATGACCGCGTACAGGGTCGCGGAGAGGTCCCCGATGATGGTGCCCACTCGCGCCGGTGGGCGGTCCGGGAAGCCGTTCATCGACCACAGCCCGCCGGTCGCCTGCGCGCTGTTGTCGTAGGCGGGACGGCGCCGGTACGGGCCGGTCTGCCCGTACCCCGAAATGGCCGTGTACACCAGCCGCGGGTTCTCCTGCCGCAGCACTTCGTAGCCGACGCCCAGCTTGTCCATTGTGCCCGGCCGGAAGTTCTCGACCAGCACATCGGCGCGGCGCACCAGCTTCTTCAGCAGCTCCGTGCCCTCGGCGGTGGCTAGGTCGATGGTGAGCCCGAGCTTGTTCCGGTTGAACTGCGCGAAGAACGCGCTGAACCCGGTATCCCCGGCGCCGCGCAGCATTGGCGGGAAGTCCCGGGCGTAGTCCGGATCCCGCGGGTTCTCGATCTTGATCACGGTGGCGCCGAGATCGGCCAGCAGCATCGAGCAGAACGGCCCGGCCACGACGCGCGTGATGTCCAGGACCACGATGCCGCGCAATGCTCCTTCGGGCAGTCCGCCGGGTAGCAGCGCGCCTTCGTCGATCGTCATGGTGTGCCTCTTCGCTTCTCGGATACCGTCTGCTCAGCCTTGATCCACGCGGATCCCCGCTTCGAGCAGTGTGCCGCAGGCAGGGCTGTAGTACTCGTCGATCAGCACGCGCGCGCCGCCGGTGGTGCGGGGCCGGACCCGCACGCCGTGCTCGGCGAGACGTTCGGCAGCAACGCGGGTGAGCTTTCGCGCCGCGCCGTGCCAGTCCGCATCGTTGCCCAGCCGGGCGCCGCTCGCGGGTACGTACCAGCCGTGCTCGTCTCGGCGGGGTGCGGAGGCGTCGGCCGGGACAGTGTCCGGCACCAGCCGCTCAGGTGCGCTGCCGAGCCGTTCGGCGCGTACGGCGGCGCGGGCTTCCCGCGTGGCGGCTTCGTTCACAACGCCGTCGGTGAGCACCACACCGTAGGTGTGCAACGCAGTTTCCGCGGTGACGTACTGATCGCGGACGTCGGCGGCGACCAGTTGCGGGTCCCGCAACAGCGGGTCGCCGTATCCGCCACCACCGGCGATCCATTGCACCAGAACGTCTTCACTGCGGATGGTGACCGACTGCTGGTTGATCGCCAGCAGTTCCCGCGCCTCGGCGCCCAGCGTCTCCCTGGTCGGCACTCGGCCCGCGGAAAGCAGCTGTGCGACATCGGTTTCCCGCCAGACTTCGTGACCGCTGCCGCCGCCGGGGAGACCTCCGCCGAAACCGTCCGCGACGACCTGGGCGCTCGGTGCGAACACGGTCTGGGTCACCTCATCGGCGCCGTGCAGGGTCCACGCGAAGCGCAACCCGAGACCACCGCGGTGCGCGCCGTGGCCGGCGCTGTCGAGATTGAGCTGCTTCCACAGGTACAGCACCGGATAAAGCATCTCGTTCATCTCGACATCCGGCAGCATGTTGTTGACCTGCGTCATCATCCCGGCGCAGTCGAGCCCGTCGCGTTCGGGCTGGGCGCCCGCGCCCATCCCGCCACCGTCCATATTGAACAGTACAAAGTAGTCGCCGTCGCCGGTGGTGCCCGCGGAAATACCGCCGGTCCACGAATCGCCCCACACCCCTTGGGTGCGCTCGCGGATCTCTTCGTCGCTGCTGCCGCGACAGGCCTGGTTCAGCAGCTTGGTGACCACGCGGCTGACCCGGGCGCCGGTGGTGAGGTGCCCGTTGCTGATCGGTGCGGGCGGCTGGGGGTGCACGATCGAACCCGGCTCGGCGACGATGTCGAACGCGGTCATCACGCCCTCGTTGAACGGTACGTCCCAGGCGAGAATCGGCACCACGGCAGTCGCGACGCTGCCCACGAGCGCGCCGTAACTGCAGTTGACGAACCCGTCGGTCTGCTCGCTGGAACCGCTGAAATCAAAGGTTATCTGGTCCTCGCGCTTCGTCATCGTGCAAGCGACCCGGTACAGCTCGTCGTCATGCCCGTTGTGCTCGGTCCATTCCTCGGCGACGTAGCTGCCGTCCGGGATCCGCGCGATTCGTTCGCGCACCACCTGTTCGGCCAGCGCGAAGGAGAGCCGGGTGTAGTCGCGGAACACGTCGAAGCCGAATTCCGCGACGGTGCCGAGCAATCGCCGGATCCCGGTGTTGTTGCTCGCCACCAGGCTGCGCACGTCGTTCCAGAACAACGCGGGGACCCGCACGTTGTTGAGCAGGATCCGGCGCACCCATTCGACCGGCTCGCCGCGTTCGAAGACCTTCACGCCGGGTGGCAGGCGCAGTGCTTCGGCGTAGCAGTCGCGCGCGCCGGGGGCGAACCCGCCGGGGGTCATCCCGCCGACGTCGACCAGGTGCGCCTGCGACTGGGCCCAGCCGATCAGCTCGTCGCCGTGGAAGATCGGCGAGATCACGTTGGTGTCCGGCGGATGGCTGGCCCCGGCGGTGTGCGGGTCGTTGCAGATGAACGCGTCGCCGGGGGCCAGCGGCTCGCCCTCGATCGCCTTGATCAGGTTCTGCACGGCGACGCTGCCGGAGCCGATGTGGAACTGGACGTAGTCGGAGTAGGCGTAGATGCGGCCGGTGGGATCGAACAGCGCGGTGTTGAAATCGCCGGCCTCGGTGATCACCGGGGAACCCGAGGACCGGATCATCGCGATGCCCATCTCCTCCACGATGGAGTCCAGGCGCATCCGGATCACCTCCAGGGTGACCGGGTCGTAGCCCTCGGGCAGCTGGTGCGGGGTGCTCATGGGTCGTCTCCTTAGGCGGGTGGGCTCAGCGGGCGGCGAGGCGCAGCAGGAAATCGCCGCTGCCGGTCAGCTCGACGGTCGCCCCGGTGGGCACGTAGACGGTGGTGTCGGGTTCCTCCAGCAGGCACGGGCCGTTCGCCCGGCCGAGCGCGCCGAACCCGCGATGCACGTCCATTTCGACGCGCTGCCCGGTGAGCGGTTCGAGCACGCTGCGGCGGCTGTGTTCGTAGGGCTCGTCCTCGGCCCCGGCGAACTGCCGCACGGTCTGCACGTCGCTGCGGCCGATCGCCCGGACCCGCGAGTTCACCAGCAGGATCTCTGCTTCGGTCCAGGCGGTGCCCGCGCCGAACTCCTCCTCGTAGTCGGCGATGAACTGCGCGCGCAGCGCCTCCTTGCCGTCCTCGCCGAAGGTTCCGGCCGGCAGCCGGGTGGTGACCTCGAAGATCTGGCCGACGAACTTCATGTCGGCTTCGCGGTGGAGTTCGCGCCGATCCTGCGGGATTCCCTCGGCGGCGAACCAGGCCTGCGCCCGTTCTTCGAGCGCGGCGAACTCCTTTTCCAGCGCCGCCGCGGGCTGTGCGAGCGTCCATGGGCTGGTCTGCACAGCGGAGAAGACCGAATCCGCGTGCATCAGGCCGTAGGCGGAGAACACCGCGGCGTTACGCGGGATCACCACCTCGCCGACACCGGCTTCGGCGGCGATGGCGGCGGCGAACAGGCCGCAGGCGCCGCCGAACCCGACCAGGGTGAACTCGCGGGGATCGTGCCCGCGGTTGACGGTGATCTTGCGCAGTGCGTTGGACATCTGCGAAGTGGCGAGCCGGTACACGCCCTCGGCCGCGGCGTCGTCGGTGAGGCCGAGCGGCTCGGCCACGTGCTTGCCGAGCGCGGCCCTGGCCTGGTCCGGATAGAGCGGCACGGAGCCGCCGAGGTAGTAGTCCGGGTTGATCAGCCCGAGCACGAGCGCGGCATCGGTCACCGCGGGCCGGGTGCCGCCCTTGCCGTAGCAGGCCGGGCCGGGCACCGAACCCGCGCTGTGCGGGCCGACGCGCAGCAGGTTCCGCCCGTCCACCCAGGCCAGGCTGCCGCCGCCGGCGCCGATGGTCTCGATGTCGACGGCGGTGAGGCTGGTCGGCAGGCCGCCGATCTCGGCGCGGGGGAGCAGCCGGAACTCGTCGTCCAGGATCGCCGCGGCGTCCAGGCTGGTCCCGCCCATGTCCGCGGTCAGCACCCGGGCGCGGCCGAGCTGTTTGCCCAGCAGCCGTGCCCCGGTGACCCCGCCGACCGGGCCGGAGTTGAACATCGAGATCGGTGCCTTGCCGGTCTCCTCCACGGACAGGAACCCGCCGTGCACCTGCATGATCTGCACGCGCGTGCGCAGGCCCCGCCGCTGCAGCTCCTCGGCGAGGTGCTCGAAATGCGACGACACGATCGGCTTGACCGCCGCATCGAGGGAGGTGGTGACCATGCGCTCGTACTCGCGGTAGACCGGGGTGAGCGTGCTGGAGAGTGTGTAGGGCAGATCCGGGTGGTGCTTCGCGAGGTAGTCGCCGATCGCCTTTTCGTGCACAGCGTTGCGGAACGACCACAGCAGGCACACGGCGATGGTCTCGGCGCCGGTCGCGAGTACCGCGTCCACCGCGTTCGCGATCGCCGCTTCGGTGAGCGGGACGAGGACCTGGCCGTGCGCGTCGATCCGTTCGGCGACCTCGACGATCCGGCGGCGTTGCACGATGTCGGGCGGGGGCGCCATCTTGTGCGGATCGCGTTCGTCGGTGCGGGCCGAGCGCGCGATGCGCAGGGTGTCGCGGAATCCCTGGGTGGTCAGCAGCCCGACCGCCGCGTACTTCTGCTCGTCCACCGCGTTCGTGACGATGGTGTTGCCGAGGACGAACCGGTCCACCTCGGCGAAGAACTCCGCTTCCGACCGGCCGGCGCGTTCCTGCAGCACGGCGAGTGCGTTCAGGATGCCGGTGGTCACGTCCTTGGTGGAGAACGCTTTGCCGCGGATCGCTCGCCCGTCGGCGATCGCCACGGCGTCGGTGAACGTGCCACCGACGTCGATGCCCACGTGCAGGGTCATGATCGCTGTCTCCTTTGACTGCGTCGAAGTTCTCGTCGGTTTTCAGTGCTTTGTGGACGGTTGCTTTGTGGACGGTTCAGTGGTGCGCGGCCAGCGCCCGCGCGGTGCCCGAGGTGAGCGGCCGGCCGATCCGCCCGGCCAGCCAGACGCTCGTGTCCACGAGCTTGGCCAGGTCGATCCCGGTGTGGATGCCGAGGCCGGCCAGCTGCCAGACGAGGTCCTCGGTGGCCAGGTTGCCGGTCGCGCCGCCGGCGTACGGGCAGCCGCCGAGCCCGCCCGCCGAGGCGTCCACGGTGCGCACGCCGGCCTGCAGGGCGGTCAGGGTATTGGCCAGCCCCTGCCCGTAGGTGTCGTGGAAGTGCACCGCGATCTGTCCGATGTGGACATCCGCGGCGGTCAGTGCGGAGAGCAGCGCCGCGACCCGGCCGGGCGTGGCCACGCCGATCGTGTCGCCGAGGCTCAGCTCGGTGCAGCCGAGCCGGAGTAACCGGTTCGCCGTCGCGACGACCTGCGGGATCGGTACTTCACCCTCCCACGGATCGCCCCAGCACATCGACAGATAGCCGCGCACGTTCAGCCCGGCCTCGCGAGCGCGCGCGACCACCGGGGCGAACATCTCCAGCGACTCGTCGACGGTCCGGTTCAGGTTGGCCTTCGCGAAACTCTCGGTGGCCGAAGCGAACACGGCGATGTCGGTGACGCCGAGGTCGAGTGCCCGGTCCAGCCCGCGGCGGTTGGGCACCAGCACCGGGTACCGCACGCCGGGGCGCCGTTCCACCCGCCGCAGTACCTCTTCGGCGTCGGCCAGCTGCGGCACCCACTTCGGGTGCACGAGGCTGGTCGTCTCGATCACGGTGTGGCCCGCGTCGGCCAGCCGTGCCACCAGTTCGACCTTGACGTCGGCGGGCACGATCGCCTGCTCGTTCTGGAGTCCGTCGCGCGGGCCGACCTCGCAGATCGTCACCGAGCCGGGCAGACCGGGCAGCGGGTCGACGCCGTAGTGCGGCAGGGGGTTCATCCGATCACTCCTTGCCACGGAGTTCGGCGAGGACCTTCTCCGCGTGCTCGGCGCGCACGGCCCGGTCGGCGATGAGCCGGGCCACCACTGCGGGCACCTCGTCCGGCGTCGCGCCGATGGTGGTGGCGATGGTGCGGGCGTGCAAGGACATGTGCCCGCGCTGGATGCCTTCGGTGGCCAAAGCTCGCACGGCGGCGAAGTTCTGGGCCAGCCCGACCGCGGTCACGATCTGCGCCAGCTCGGCTGCGCTCGTGACCCCGAGCAGGGCGACGCAGGCCTGCGCGACCGGGTGCACCTTCGTGGCCCCGCCGACCAGGCCGACCGGCATCGGCAGCTCCAGCGTGCCGACCACGTTGCCGTCGGCGTCGGCTTCGAACCGCGACAGCGAGGTGTACTGCCCGGCCGGGGAAATCGCGTGCGAGTGCGCGCCCGCTTCGACCGCGCGGGTGTCGTTGCCGGTTGCGAGTACCACCGCGCTGATTCCGTTCATGATGCCCTTGTTGTGCGTCGCCGCCCGGTACGGATCGGCCTCCGCGAGCGCGGCCGCGTGCACCAGGTCGGCCACCACGGCAGGGCCGCCCAGCAGTCCGGCGTCGAACACTGCGCGCGCCCGTGACAGCCGCAGATCGGCCTTGTTGGTGAGGATCCGCAGCAGCGGACGGCCCGCCGCGATCTGCCCTGCCCTCGCGGCGACCGCCTCGGCCATCGTGTTGACCGCGTTGGCCCCCATCGCGTCGCGGACGTCGACCTGCAGGTGCGCCACCACGTAGCGGCCGGCACGGGAGTCGACGAGGCGGACCGCGAGGTCCCGGACCCCGCCGCCGAACTCGACCAGCTTCGGGTCCTGCGCGTTGGCCAGCGCGATGAGTTCCTCGCGGGCCTCCAGCAGCCGCAGCCGCCCGGCCTCCGGGTCGGCCACTTCGAGCAGCTGGATCTGCGCCTGCATGACCGGGGTGGTGGAGCTGGTGGCGAACCCGCCGTGGGCACGGGCGATCTTCGCCGCGTTGCTCGCCGCGGCGACCACCGAGGGTTCCTCGGTGGCCATCGGCACCAGCACCTCGCGGCCGTCCACCACGAAGTTCGTGGCCAGCCCCAGCGGGACGCCCAGCACTCCGACGACGTTCTCGATCAGCTGGTCGGCGAGCCCGGTGCCGAGGCCCCGCTCTGGATCCAGCACGGCCAGCACGGCCGGATCGAGGCCGGTGGCCGCCGCGGCCGCGGTGCGCCGGTCCCCGATCGCGAGATCGCGGAACCCCTGGATACGGCTGGTGCGCGTCATGGCGCCCCTTCCACTTCGACGTGGTGGTGGATACGGGGCCGACGTTAGGCGCGCGACGCCCGGTCCGGAATGGACCGATCGTCCAGCGCCGACCGGGATCTCATGGACCGTCCGGCAGCCGGGCCAGCCGGACCGCGACAGTCAGCCGGAACAACCGGTCGGGCTCCTGCCAATCCGGCCCGAGCAGCTCGGCGACCCGCTCCAGACGCTGGAGCACGGTGTTCTTGTGCACGTGCAGCGCACGCGCGGCGGCCACCGGGCTCATCCGGTTGCCGAGGTAGGCGGCCAGCGTCGGCAGCAGAGTGCCGCCGTGGCCGGCGTCCCAGTCCACGACCGGCCCCACCAGGCGGCGCACGAACGCCGCGACCCGCGTGTTGCCCGGACCGAACAGCGCGGCGTAGGGCAGGTACTCGTCCGTGGTGACCGCGGCGTCGGCGATGCCGAGCGCGGGCAGTGCGCGGGCACAGGCCCCGGCCGCTTCGACCTCCGCGCCGAGTCCGGCGGGCAGTTCGTCGACGGACGCGGCCACCGCGAGCACCGCCGTGCCGAGGGCTTCGCGGACCACCGCGTGCACGGCCCGCCCGGCCGCCTCGGGATCGCGGTCTTCGGTCAGCGCCACGACGTGCTCGGCGTGCTCGCCGACCAGCGCCGCCGCTCGCCGGGCCGCCCGTGCCGCTTGCCGCTGCCGGTCGGCGGGCACCGCGAGCAAGACGACCGAACGCAGCTCGTCGAGCCGGATCCCACGCGCCCGCGCCCGGTCCGCGATGTCGGCCAGGCGATCGGGATCGCCGGAGACCAGCTCGGCCAGCAGATCGCCGCGGACCCGCTGTTCGGCCTCGGCCAGCGCGTCCTGCTTGAGCCGCAGCAACGCGGTGATCTGCGCGGCGCGTTCGGCGGTGCGGCGTTCCACCGGCCCGAACTCGACCGCACCCTCCTCCAGCAGCAGCGCGCCGAGCAACGCCGACCCGGCCACCACGGCGACCGCGAGCGCCCCGTCGCCGGTGGCCACGCACCGTCCGCTGTGCCTGCTCTGGCGCACCGCGGGATTCTTCGCCGCGCTGTTCTCGTCCAAAATGGACACTCGGCAGCGCAGTGCCCGGCCGAGCGCGGTGGCCACTTCACCGGCGTCTCCGCCTTGCAGCACCAGGCTGGTCAGGTCGGTGTGCACGCCGCTGGCCCGTTCCATCGCCTCCACGTGCCGGGCCAATTCGCCGTAGGCGTGCCGGGTTTCCTCCGCGGCGGTCTGCGTGCGCGCCAGCAGCCGCGCGGTCTGCAGGACGACCGCGGCGTGGTCGGCGAAGGCGGAGAGCAGGGAGATCTCGTCGGGGGAGAAGGCGTGCTCGAAACGGTTCGCCGCGAACAGCACGCCGATCACCTCCTCACCGGCGAGCAGCGGGACCCCGAGCAGCGAGACCAGGCCCTCCGCGTGGACGGCGGCGTCGATCCCGGATTCGTGCGGCGCCTGGGTCATCGCGTCGTAGCTCGACGTCCAGCACGGCCGCCGCCCTTCCACGACCATGCTGGCCAGCCCCATCCCCGGGGGCACGCGCAGCCCCAGGAACGCGGGCGCGACCGTGCCGAGCGTGGTCCGCACTCGCAGTTCCCGGCTGTGCACGTCGAACTCGGACAGGTAGGTCACGTCCGTGCCGACCAGGTCGTGTGCACGCTCCACCAACCGGGACAGCAGTTCGTCCACATCCCGCAGCTGGGCCAGCTCCCGGGCCGAGGAGAACAGCGCGGACAGCTCCCGTCCGCGCCACCGCCAGCGCGCGACCCCGGCGTTGAGCCGGCGGACCTCGGCGGAGATCCGGGCCACGTCCTGCTCCGGCAGGCCGCTGCCGGACAGCAGCTCGCGCACTTCGTCGTCCGGCTCGGGATGTCCGGCCGAGGCCGCGCCGAGCAGGCCGACCACCACGTCGACCGGAACCGCCGCCATGTCCGCTCACCTCACCCCGTACCTGTGCCGATCGATGCACGATACCTACCTGCGGGGCTCGGTCACTCCGCCACGATCAGCCGGAACCCGGCGTCCCACTCGGTCCGGGTGAGCAGCTCACGATGGCGTTCCTGCCACCGCCCGGTCTGCCAGTCCTCGCCGAGGCGGGCGATGCCACGCTCGACCGCGGTGGGGCCGGTCTGCGCGAGCGCGGAGCCGGATCGGCGGACGGGGGTCGAGATAGGCGCCAGTGCGCGGGGAAGACTCCGTCGGTGAAATCCCACGGCACCGGCAGCGGAACGACGCGCGGGGCGCCGAGTTCCCCGGCGATGTCGTCCGCGGACGGGCGGCTGAGCTCCAGTTCGGCGATCTCGGGCACGTACTCGCGGACGAACCAGAATTCGGCGTGCAGCCGCGGATCGTAGGCGAGTACGACCTGACGCGGCGCGATCCGGCGCAGCCCGGCTCCCCAGCCGGTCCGGTGATGCACCGCGAGCACGGCGTGCCGGCACAACGGAAGTGCTTCGGCGACCGCGCGGACGACCGGGCTCGTGCCTTCGGGCCGCTGCCGGATCATCCGTTCGGACGGTTCGAGGGCGAGCACCGGCCGGTCGCGCGGCTCGCAGGAACCGGCGCCGGCGCCGGCTACCGTGCGCGCCTCGCCGAGCAGGGTTCAAGCCAGCGTGGATCGGTACGCCGGGTCTTCGCCGATGCGGTCATAGAGATCCGGCCGCGTCATCGGACGAGCGCCGGTTCCTCCGTGACGGACTGACGGGCGTAGCGGCGTGCCATGGCGGCGCACACGATCAGCTGGATCTGGTGGAACAGCATGAGCGGCAGCACGATCAGCCCGACCTCGCTGTGTCCGAAAAGGACAGTCGCCATGGGCAGGCCGCTGGCGAGACTCTTCTTCGAGCCGCAGAACACGATGGTGATCCGGTCCGCCCGGGAGAAGCCGAGCAGCTTCGCCCCGCCGCCGGTCGCCCCGAGCACAAGCGCCAGCAGCACCACGCACACCGCGAGCAGGACCAGCAACGGGCCGGGCTCCAGCGTGTGCCAGATGCCCTCGGCCATGCCCGCGCTGAACGCCGTGTAGACGACCAGCAGGATCGAACCGCGGTCCACGAGCTTCAACGGGGCCGAATGCTGCTGCACCCACGGGCCGATCCAGCGGCGCGCGAGCTGCCCGGCCACGAACGGCAGCAGCAGCTGCGCCACGATGTCCAGCACCGCCGAACCGCTCACCCCCGGCCCGTTCGCCGACAGCAGCAGCGCGACCAGTACCGGCGTCAGCACGATGCCGAGCAGATTGGACAGCGAGGCACTGCAGATCGCCGCGGCCACGTTGCCCTTCGCGATCGAGGTGAACGCGATCGAGGACTGCACGGTCGAGGGGAGCAGGCAGAGGAACAGGACGCCGGTGTAGAGCGGCTCGGTCAGCAGGCCGGGGGAGAGCAGCGAAGCGGCCAGTCCCAGCAGCGGGAACAGCACGAAGGTCGCGCAGAGCACCGTGGCGTGCAGCCGCCAGTGCCGGATCCCGTCCAGCGCCTCCTGTCCGGACAGCCGGGCGCCGTAGAGGAAGAACAACAGCCCCACCGCGACCTTCGAGGCGATCCCGAAGCCGGTGGCGGCCGAGCCGGTGGCGGGCAGCAGGGCGGCGATGCCCACGGTGGCCAGGATCGCCGCGATGAACGGGTCGATCCGCAGCTTGGCCAGCAGAGCGGAGACAGGGCGGGTCAGCGAGGCGAGGAGGTCGGTCATGGCACTCCTTTCGCCGCTCATTCTCCGGCGCGCCCCGGCCATTCGGAACCCCGATGACCGTACTGACTGACATCACGAATGACGATAAGATGGGTGTGTGCTGGACCCTCGCCTATGCCGTTCCTTCCTCGCGGTCGCGGAGACCCGTAGCTTCACCGCGGCCGCCCGGCGGCTCGGGGTGGGCCAGCCCACGGTGAGCCAGCACATCCGGCGGCTGGAGGACGAAGCGGGCGGGCTGCTGTTCGCCCGGGACACCCATACGGTCGAGCTGACCGCGCGGGGACAGGCGATGCTCGGCTTCGCCCAGACCATTGTGGACACTGAGGAGCGTGCGGCCCGGCACTTCCGCGGAACGCAGGTGCGTGGCCGGGTCCGGTTCGGCGTGTCCGAGGATTTCGCGCTCGGCGAGCTGCCGGAGATCCTGCGCCGGCTGCGGCGGAGTCATCCGCTGGTGGACGTGGAGCTGCACGTGGAGCTGTCCGACGTGCTCGCGCAGCGGCTCGCCGAGGGACGGCTGGACCTGGTGCTGGGCAAGCGCCGGACGGGTGTGCCCGGTCCCGGCCGCCGCCTGCGCCGGGAACCGCTGGTGTGGATCGGCTCCGCGGCCACCACGCTGGTGCCCGGCCAGCCGGTGCCGCTGGTGCAGTACCCGATGCCGTCGGTGACCCGCAGGCTGGCCGTGGAGACGCTGGAACGCGCCGGTCTGGACTGGCGGGCCGCCTGCCTCACCTCCAGCCTGACCGGCCTGCGCGCCGCGGCAGCCGCCGGCCTCGGCGTCACCGTGCACGCCCGCAGCCTCGTCCCGCCCGATCTCACCGAGCTGCCCGCGAGCCTCGGCCTGCCCGACCCGGGCGAGGTCGACTTCGTCCTGCTCTCCCGCGACCCGGCCGAAGGCCCGGTGGCCGCGCTGGCGGAGTTCGTCACCGACCGCCTCGGCGACAGCGGTGTGGCAAGGCTGTGAAGGGCCCCTTCACAGCCCTCAACGACGGTGGCGCCGGACATGCCGAGCGCGGCGGACACGGTGGCGGTCCCGAAGTCGGCCGACCGGTCCGCTGTGTCCCTTTCGGACGGTGACGCACGGGCGAGCCGCAAGGCGGCCTGTCGTACCGCGGCAGGGGGATCGTCGTTGGCCGGCCAGCCCGCGGCCGTCCGGGCGAACGCGTCCACTGCCGCTTCGCGGGCGGGGCCGGGCGAAAACCCGGCCAGGCACAGGAAAGCGACCAGCCGTGGGTAGTCGGCACGGAAGAACTCGTCGAAGCCTGCCATGCGCACCCCCTCCCGGACCGGACCCGCTGAAACAGGTGCGGTGGGGGACCCCCGGGATGTAACGATCGGGTCACGGCACGGTGCGTGCTGCCCTGGCTGCCCTGTGCGGAGGTGTGCATCGGGCAGACCGGTCCCCCGCAGGTGTGACCTGGATCGAAAATCCCCGCGCCGGCGGCCAGTGGTGGTAACTTGGACAGTCGGTCGCCACGCCGCCCCGGTCGCCGGGGCGGGTTCGGCCGAAAGCCACCGAGTGCCACGCGAAGCGGTTTTCGTCGTGCGCCCGGAGAACTCGATTGACCGTGTTCCGACAATGAAGACAGGAGGTGAAACGCGACAATGGAACTGACGACCACCGGCTGGCTCGCCCGCGCGGCGTGCCAGGACGAGGATCCGGAACTGTTCTTCCCGATTTCCGACGTGGGCCCCGGTGCCCGGCAGGTCGCCCAGGCGAAGGCCGTGTGCGCGCGCTGCCCGGTCCGCCAGGCGTGCCTTTCCTACGCCCTCGACAACGGCCTGAGCAACGGTGTCTTCGGGGGAACCACCGAACTGGAGCGGCGAAAGCTGGTCCGCACCACCGCGGGCGCGCCCGCCGGACATCGAGCCGCCTGACCCCCGGCCGGTGACCACTCCCGGCGGCGAAGGCGAAAGCTTCTTTCCCCGGAAACGGATCCGCATCCGGCCCCGGTACGCGTCCGGGCGGCAACCACACGGTTGCCGCCCGGACGTTTTTCGTGCGGTGGCTCAGCCGGCGGCCTCGTCGGCCAGCCGCTCCATCGCGCTGCGGTTGTTCAGCGGCATGTTCCGCAGGAACACCACGGTGAGGATCACCAGCACCGCGGCCGGTGCGCAAATCAGGAACACATCGCTGGTCGCCACGCCGTAGGCCTCGCGGATCACCGTCGCGACCGGACCGGGCAGGGTGGCCAGGTCGGGCACCTTGTCGCCGCCACCGGCGGCCGCGGCCGGACCGAGGTCGCGGGTGATCAGCGAGCTGACCCGGTTGGCCAGCACCGCGCCGAGCGCGCTCACCCCGATCGATCCGCCGAGGCTGCGGAAGAAGGACACCGTCGAGGTCGCCGCGCCCAGATCCGCGGGCGGCACGTCGTTCTGCACCACCAGCAGCAGATTCTGGTTCAGCAGCCCGATCCCGACGCCGAGGACGAACATGTACACGCTCACGGTGAGCACGCTGGTGTGCGCGTCGATCAGCCCGAGCAGCGCCAGGCCGCCGGTCATCAGTGCCCCGCCGGCCACCAGGAACGACTTCCACCGCCCGGTGCGGCTGATGAGCTGCCCGGACACCGTCGAGGACACCAGCAGTCCGAAGATCATCGGCAGGCTCATCAGCCCGGCCACCGTGGGCGATTTGCCGAGGGAGAGCTGGAAGTACTGGGACAGGAACACGGTGCCGCCGAACATCGCCAGCCCGACCAGGAAACTGGCGACGGTGGTCAGGGTGACGGTGCGCTTGCGGAACAGGCTCAGCGGGATCACCGGCTCGGAGACCCGGGATTCGACCCACACCGCGAGCGCGAGCACCAGCAGCCCGGCGGTCACCAGTACCGCGGTCTGCCAGGAACCCCAGGCGAACTGCTTGCCCGCGAGCGAGGACCAGACCAGCAGGGTGGAGACCCCGGCCATGATCAGGAACGCGCCGAGGTAGTCCACCTTCGCCTCACGGCGCACGGTCGGCAGCTGCAGCGTGCGCTGCAGCAACAGGATCGCGGCGAGGGTGAAGGGCACCCCGATGAAGAAGCACCAGCGCCAGCCGAGCCAGGAGGTGTCCACCATGAAGCCGCCGATCAGCGGCCCGGCCACCGTGCCCACCGCGAACACCGCGCCGAACACGCCGGAGAACCTGCCCAGCTCACGGGGCGAGACCATAGCCGCCATGATCACCTGGGCGAGCGCGGTCAGCCCGCCGCCGCCGATGCCCTGCACGATCCGGCTGCCGATGAGCAGCTCGATGTTCGGGGCCAGCCCGGCGATCAGCGAGCCGATCAGGAACAGCCCGAGCGAGATCTGGATCAGCAGCTTCTTGTTGTAGAGATCGGCGAGCTTGCCCCACAGCGGGACGGTGGCGGTCATCGCCAGCAGCTCGGTGGTCACCACCCAGGTGTAGGAGGCCTGCGAGCCATCGAGTTCGGAGATGATCCGCGGCAGCGCGTTGGCCACCACGGTGGAGGCCAGGATGGCCACGAAGATGCCCATCATCAGCCCGGACATCGCCTGCCGCACCTGGCCGCGGCTCATCGCGGCCGGGCTGGGCGGCCGGTCCTGGGAAACGGTCATCACTGTCCCTTTCGGAGTCTTCGGATCGGTCATGCGGGGTTGGTCATGCGGGATCGGTGAGGCTCGTGGCCAGCGCCGCCGCCTCGTCGAACAGCTCCGCCGAGGTGCGGGCACCGTCCATGGCGGACCAGAGCCGGAAAGCGGTGTCGAGGGTGCCGCTGACCAGCGAGAGCACCAGGGCCGGGAACAGGTCGGTCGCCGGGTCGGTCCCGCTGCGCCGGGCGATCGCCGCGACGAGTTCGGCGTTCGACTCCCGGTCGAGGGTCAGCGCGCGCAGGGCGAGCCCGGGATTGGCCATGACGATGCGCAACCGGGCCAGCCATTCCTGTGGATTCTCGTCGATCTCCGTCAGCATCGGCCGGATCGACGCGAGCATCGCGGGGAACGACCCCAGCTCGGCGGGCTGCGCGGCGAACCGCTCCAGTACCTCCTGCGTGCTCTGCTCCCGATCCGCGCGCGGGATCAGCACCGAGTCCTCTTTGGACGCGAAGTAGTTGAAGAAGGTGCGGGTGGAGACCCCGGCCTCGGCGGCGATGTCATCCACCGTCACCTGGTCCAGACCACGTTCGTCGATCAGCCGGATCGCGGTGGTGGCGAGGAGACGGTGGGTCTCGCGCTTCTTGCGCTCGCGCAGTCCGGGGGTGGCGTCGGAGGAGGACATGCGGCCAGGCTAACGCTGATCTTGCATGATCTGCAAACTTGCAGAGTGTGAAGCGAGCCACTCGCGACCTGGCTGAGCCTGGCTGGCAGACTCACCGACCGTGAGTGCAACGGTGCTGATACTCGGCGGACGCAGTGAAATCGGAACCGCGATCGCGGTCCGCCTGGCCCGCGAGGCGGCGGTCACGGGCGGGGTGCCGGAGGTCCCGCGGGATGCGAGTGGTGCGGATTCGGGGAACCTGGGTGCCGGGGCGCGGGGAAACGGCGGACCGGGCCGGGGCGACGGACCGAGTGACGGCGACGGGCCGAACAATGCGTCGCCCGACACCGGCGCCGAGCCTGCCCGGTCCGGAAATTCGCGGCCCGGCGCCGAAACGCCGGACCATGCCACGGGCCTGCCGCGGGTCGGCTCCGGAGGGCGCCGGTTCGTGCTGGCCGCACGGCCGGGGACCGATCTGTCCGATCCGGTGGCGCAGTTGCGGGCCGCCGGGGCGGAGAGCGTGCTGGTCGAGGACTTCGACGCGGACGATCTCGGGTCGCATCGCGGGCTGCTGGAGCGGGTCGTGGCCGCGCACGGGCCGCTGGAGATCGTGGTGCTGGCTTTCGGGGTGCTCGGCGATCAGGCGCGGGCCGAGACCGATGCCGCGCACGCCGCCGCGATCGTGCACACCGATTACGTCGCCCAGGTCTCGGTGCTCACCCACACGGCGGAACTGTTGCGGGCGCAGGGTTCCGGCAGCGTGGTGGTGTTCTCGTCGGTCGCCGGGATCCGGGTGCGGCGGGCGAATTACGTGTACGGCTCGGCGAAGGCGGGGCTCGACGGGTTCGCCTGCGGGCTGGCCGACGCGTTGCACGGCTCCGGGGTGCACCTGCTGCTCGTGCGGCCCGGGTTCGTGGTCGGCCGGATGACCGAGGGGATGTCGCCCGCGCCGTTCTCCAGCACTCCGGGTCAGGTCGCGGACGCCACGGTGGCTGCATTGCGCCGTCGTCGCGGGGTGGTCTGGGTGCCGGCGGTGTTGCGCCCGGTGTTCGCCGTGCTGCGCTTCGTGCCGCGGGCGGTGTGGCGCCGGTTACCCCGCTAGGACTCTTCGTGTCCGCGGCGGCACCGGCTGTCGCGGAGCACGGGAATGCGTTCGGCCGAATGGGCTCCCATCACGTCATTGAGACAGGTTTCTCAGGGTTTTCCCAGCTGGCGCGGCGATCCTCGAAGGAGGGCCGGTCAGGTCCACCGACCAGACGAGGGGAACAGTCGTGCTGCTCACCGCCCGGAGCCGCCGGATCGGCGGCCGAGTCGCGCTGGGGGTGGTGTCGGCGTTGGTGGTAGGGGTCACCGGATACGCGTGGGCGCAGCTGCAGCGGCTCGACGAGGGACTGGTGACTGCCGACGTCATCTCGCCGTCCGGGCAGCTGGCGGGCGAAGCGGGCGCCCCGCTGCCGGTCGCGCAGAACATCCTGCTGGTCGGCCTCGATTCGCGCACCGGCGCGAACGGGCTGCCGCTCCCGCAGAACCTGCTCGACAGCCTGCACGCGGGCAGCGGTGACGACGGCGGGAACACCACCGACACCATGATCGTGGTGCACCTGCCCGCGGGCGGGGCCGCGGCCACCGCGATCTCGATCCCCCGGGATTCCTATGTGGACATTCCGGGATTCGGCCAGCACAAGATCAATTCCGCCTACAGCCGGGCGCGCGCGGCGGCTCGCGGGCAGCTGGCGGCGAGCGGGCAGAGCGGGCCGCAGCTGGAGATGGCGGCGGACGCGGCGGGCGCGAAGTCCGCGATCGGCACCGTGGAGAAGCTGACCGGGCTCACCATCAACCACTACGCCGCGGTCAATCTGGCCGGGTTCGCCGCGCTGAGCCAGGCCGTCGGCGGGGTACAGGTGTGCCTCAACGCGCCGGTCCACGACACCTACTCCGGGGCGGATTTCCCCGCCGGGGAGCAGACCCTCAGCGGCGCGCAGGCGCTCGCCTTCGTGCGCCAGCGGCACGGGTTGCCGAACGGCGACCTCGACCGCATCGCGCGCCAGCAGGCGTTCCTGGCCGGAATGGCGAAGAACGTGCTCGGCTCCGGCACGTTCACCGATCCGGCCCGGCTGTCCTCGCTGATCGACGCGCTGCAGGGTTCGGTGGTGCTCGACCACGGCTGGGACCTGCTGAGCTTCGCCGGCCGGCTGCACGGGCTCAGCACGGGGTCGATCGCGTTCGCCACCATCCCGGTGCAGAGCCTGTCGCTGGCCACCCCGTCCGACGGCGACGCGGTCAAGGTGGATCCGTCGCAGGTCAAGAAGTTCGTGCAGCAGCAGCTCGGCACACCGGGGGTGGCCGCCTCGGGCGGGACCGGCGCGACCTCCGGCGGGGTGCGCCCGATCGCGGAGACGAAGAGCGCGGCACCGTCGTCTTCCGCGACGCCGCAGCAGCAGCCCAAGGCCACGGCCGCCACGGGCTGTGTCAACTGAGACGTTCGGTCGGTGACCCGCCCCGGTTCGGTTGAGCCGGCACGGGTGTGTGGCGGGGTGAGCGCGGAGTTGCCGTGGCTGTTCCCGTGCCGGCATCGCGGTCGATCGCTTGCAGTAGCCGCGGGCTGTTACTCTCCAGGGGAGAGTGAGGAGTTCGCCGTGCTGGGAAATCCGTACGACCGGGACTGCCCGACCCGTCAGCTGCTCGACCGGATCGGGGATCAGTGGACGGTACTGATCGTGGGTGCCCTGCGCGCAGGGCCCCTGCGCTTCACGCAGGTCGGCAAGCGGGTGGAGGGCATTTCGCAGAAGGTGCTGACACAGACCCTGCGCAGCCTGGTCCGCGACGGCATCCTGGTGCGCACCGCGTACCCGGTGATCCCGCCGAAGGTGGAGTACGAGCTGACCCCGCTCGGCCGGGACCTTGCCGAACCCCTCGACATGCTGGACCGCTGGGCGCGCCACCACATGGACCAGGTCACCGCGGCGCGCGCCGCCTTCGATGCGGAGAACGCCTCGGCTTCCGCCTGACCGCCGCCGTCCAGCCGACTCGGCCGCCCACTCCCTCCCCCCCCTGTCACCGTGCCGGCCAAGGCTGTGAAGGGGCCTTTGGCGACCCACCTTCTGTTGACCTACTGTCGTTGGCATGGGTGACGACGACTAGGTTACTGCTGGTCAGGGCGGCGAAGTGACGGCCACAAACCCTCTCAAACCAGGGGAAACGACACGTGTGACAGGTGACGGGGTCGAGCAAACCCCCTCCCCGTGGCCCACGACGGGGCAGGCTGTGCGGCCGTCGTGGGGCGTCCCGGGCTGTGTCACAGACGGGAGCAGATAAGGTTCTTGCCATGCTCGAATTCCGCGATGTCGTCGGCGTGAAAGTGCAGCGACCCTCGATTGATCGAGACGAGCTTGTGCCAGAACAGGCGCATTTCCGAGGTGAATTCGCGTTCGAGCATGTGCATATCAACGGCGGCGACCAGACCGGCGTCAACGGCGAAGGCACGCTCTCCCACGCGCTGGTCACCACGGTCAACCTAGCGGAGGCGCGTCTCGGCTCGCTGTCGCTATCGGACGTCGTGTTGGAAGACACCGACTTGTCGAACGCGGTACTCCAGGAAACGACCGTGCGACGTGTCGAACTCGTCCGCTGCCGTGGCATCGGCGTTCAGCTGTCGCTCGTGCAGGCCACCGACCTTTACGTGCAGGACACCCAGTTCGACTACGCCACCATCCGGATCGCCAAGGTCAAGAACAACGCCGTGTTCTCCGGCTGCTCATTCCGCGAGACGTTGTTCGTCGGCGATCTCTCGAACGTGGTCTTCACCGAGTGCGAATTCACCGGCGCGGAGTTCGAGGCGACTCGCGCGACCGACTGTGATCTACGGGGGTCACGACTGACTGGTCTTCGGGGTCTGCTCTCGCTGCGCGGCGCGAAGATCACCCACGAACAAGCGCTCTCGGTCGCGACCACGATCGCGACCGAGAGCGGGTTCATTGTCACCGACTAACGTCGGCCTACTTCTTGTTCCAGTTGTCCCAGCTGGGACGATTGTCGAACTTCGGACTGTTGTCCCACGTCGGCCGGTTGTCGAACTTGGCCATGCGCACCGGCCGCCAGTGCGTCAGAAGCGGTGCGAGCACAGGTTTACTCGCGCGAATCCGCTCCCGCAGCAACACCGTTCCTTCCGACACCGCGCAACACTCCTTCCAGGAGAGCAATCTTGCTGTTCCGGCAATAGTTGGTCTGTGTCCCGTCGAACCTCCCTTGCTCGAAGTACCGGTTGGCGGGCTGCCCGCCACCGCAGAACTCGAAGTAGGCGCAGCTATCCCGACAGGCCGATAGACCCGCGCTGTACTCCGCGACCCAGGCGCTGTCGGTACCGGAGCGGATCAGATCGTCCAGGCTGGATCGCAGAACGTTGCCGCAGGCGAAGTCACCGAACCTCGGCGAGGAGAACCCAGCCAACTCCGGCGAGATCAACGTGACCGACCCGTCGTAGCCCACGGTCGGCAGCGGATCCACGCCGCCCGCCAACCCTTCCGCCTCGCCATCGGCGCCGTCGCGTAGGACAAAATCGACATAGCCCAAGGCCCGGCTCAGTTCACGAACCGGCACGACCGGGTTGGCCTGCCACGCGTGCGCCAGCGCTGCCCAGAACGAAGTGACCGTGTTCATGTCGTGGGCGTTACTGGCCGCGTTGACGCCCTCCTGCTCCTCCACGTTCACTCCGAGCGACGCCACGCCGGCACCGGCCGCGAACTCATACAGCCGGCGGGCATGGGCGGGCGTGGGGTCGGACACGACGGCGATGATCGAGACATCGAGTCCGTGTTCCTTCAACTTCCGGATGCCACGAACGATCCGGTCATACACAGGCTTACCCGCCCGGTCGACGCGTGCGGCCGTGTCGGCACGAGTGCCGTCGATGCTGACTCCGACGTGGACATTGCGTTCGGTGAAGAACCGGCACCAGCCGTCGTCGACAAGCACCCCGTTCGTCTGCACGCCGTGCGCGACGTCCAGGCCCGCGAAGCAGTCGAACAACGCGCCGAGACGCGCCCGCCCCATCGCGAGTGGTTCACCGCCGTGCCAGCACACCTCCACGGCCTGCGCGCGCGTCCACGGCTCGATCGAGGCCGCGACCGCGCGCGCGACCTCGGTCGACATGGTCAGGTTCCGGCGGCGCAACGGCAGGTAGCAGTACCGGCAATCCAGGTTGCACAGCGTCGTCGGCTGCAGCACGACTGACGTCGTCGCATTGAACATCGGATCGAACCTCCTTCGGATGGCGAAACGATCCGCCAGAGGTCCCCGGCCGGGGGCCGGCCCCTGACGCGTCACGATGGACTCCTCACTCCTCTTTTCTTTGCGTACCAACAACTCCAATCCCTCTGCCCGGAGAGCTTCACTGCGGCGAAGGAGGAACGGGCGGTGAGGGGAAGCAGAGGCCCTGAACGACCGGGGCCATCGCCGGCCGGGTTTGACTTCGCTTCCGGCCGGCGGCGGCGGTCCAGCCCGGCGGCGGAGTGCCCGACGCCAACAGGGCATCGATCCGCCGGACCGCGCCCACCGTCAGCGTCAGCATCACCACCGGCGTGCCATCCGCGCTCAGCGACGGGACCAGCGTCACTGCCGGATCTGCCAGACCCGCGCGGGTCATCGCCTCGCCCAGCACTTCGGCCATCGCGACCGCGTCACGGTAGGCGGCCACTAGGGCAGGTGCCTGCTCGACCGTGGTGGCCTGAAAGGGAATCTCTCCGTCCCAGTTGGGGCCCGTTCAGTTCGTTGTGCGTGTCGTGTTTTCCCATGATGTGGTGGCCTTTCGGGTCGCTCTGCTGTTCACAGGGCGACTCGCGCACACACGACCGGTGATCTTCCCCGGCGCAGCACGGAGCCCCCCGATACTCTGGGCATCGGGGTTGCTCCGGCTTCCCCAGCCGGGCCACCCGCACTTCTTGCGGTTGGACGGGTGGCCCGGCCCTCCTGATCTCTTCTTACTCCCGGTAGGTCTTGAAGATCGATTCGTCTGGTTCGCTTGGCGCGCTAGCGGCTGCGCAACCGGTGCCGCGCTCGATCCGCCGCTAACGGGTCCTCCGATCCGGTCTTGGCCACTACCTCGGACGGGATCTGCCTGCCGGTGAGGCGGTGGTGCAACATGGCGTCGATCGAGTCCCGGACCTGCTCGAACGAGGGCTGACACGCGGGGTTGACCACGACCGTCAGGTCATGCCGGGGAATGGTGATGAACGCGACCGCCACGTCTTCCCGGTTGCACACCTCCTGCACGATCTCCCGCCACAACGCCGGGTCCGGGCCGGCGTGGCTCCACTGGTGATCGAAGATCAGCCACTCTCCGAGCAGCAGCTTGCCGACCACCTCACGCGCCGTTCCCGTCATGTACGGCCTGGCCACCCTGGACATGTCACACCCTCAATCCGTCCGGCGGTCTAGCCGCGCAGTCCCGTGATGAACGCGGCGAACGTGAACCGCGAAACGACCAGCACCGTCCGCACCGCGTCTGCTACCCCGTCCTGTTTTGGTGTCGCGGATGCCGACATAGCCCGGCGCCGTCCCGACCTGCACACACGCGTTCTCCTCGTGGTGCGTCTTCTGCGCTTTCTTCCAGCCGGTGAAGCTCATGCCCTGCTCCCTTCCTCGGGCAGGGCCGTCAACCCCGCGTAGTCGTCGAACTCTCCGTTGTGGACCCCGTCCAGGAACGCGGCCACTCGCGCGCGGTGTACACCAGAACCCGGCCTTCGCCGTTGCGCAGCAACGTGAAATCCCTTCCCTGGTAAGAAATCACGCCCCGGGCAAGATAGTCCCCAGGAGGCCCGTACACGGTCCAGCCGACCTCTCCCGACAGCGCCAACGCTGCGACCTGCCGAATCAACTCGGCGAGACCGTGATGCGTGTCAAGATCGGTCGTCACAGCCCCTCCCTCGCCAGGCCCCGCGCTGCGGACTTCTCGTCACTGCTCGGCGGGTCGGCGACCAGCACGAACCGCAGCGTGTACCCGAGCGCGGCGGCATAGGCGGCCAGATGCCGCACCAACGCGTCCGAGTACAGCTCGCTGCCCAGGTCCATCCGCGACACCTCCGAGTGCGATAGCCCCGCCGACCGGCCGACCTCCCGCTGAGACAACCCGCGCGCCGTCCGCAACTCCGCCCCGACCGCCGCCACATCCGTCATCACCGCGACCCCGCGCACCCAGGTGCCAGTCATCCTCAGCACCGCCCGTCCGTTCGCATCCCGTGCGCGGCCGCGCGCAGGGCACGTTGCACAGCGCCCGCCAGCCCCGGCCCGTGTGCGTCGCTTGGGTCGACCCACCAGGACCACTCGCCCTCAGCCGTCACCGTGGGCGGCAACGCGACCAGCGCGCCGACCGGCAGCAGCGTCACACCGCGCACGCCGTGCAACTCCCACCGCAACCGCGACCCCCGCCGGACCACCAATCGCGCCGAGGTCCGGTCCGGCGCGAGCATCACCGGACACGTCCGGACCACCGAACCCGGCAGCTCCAGCGCCACCGTCACCAGCTCGGCCGGGGCGGTCAGCACGTCGAAGTCCTCACCCGCACGGGCCAGCACCGCATACGGGGCGACCGACCACCACGACCACACCTCCCGCGCGATCCGCAGCGTCCGGCCCGACAACATCGCCGGCGCCAGCCCGTCCACCAGGGTCGGGGTGTGCCCGAGCGTGTAGCGCCGGCCGTTCCACACCGACCCCGGCAGCACGCCCCACCCGTACGCCGGATACTCGATCGCCGCCGCGCGCACCCGGTCACGCTCTGACCTGTTCACTCCGTCCGGCACGTCGACACACCCCGCCGCCATCACCGGCCCTCACCCCCAGCCAGGGCCGACCCGGGTGAGACACGGCGAGACCGGGCACCGCCGTCAGCCCGGCCCCGCCGTGAACTCGGTCCGGCCCCCCGGCGGGGGGCGTCGCGTCGGCGGAGGCAACTGCCGAACGCGGCCCGGGAACGGCCGGAGACTCAGACGCCTGCACGCCCGCCAGCAGGCGAGCAAACACGCGCGACAGGCCGCGCCGACGATGACGCGGTGCGCGCATCCGCTGCTCAACCGACTGCAACGACGCCCGCGCCACCGCGAACCGGCGGCAACTCGCACACACCGACCCCGGACCGGCGGTCATCGGCGCCGAGAAGAACTGAACACCGCACAAGCCCAGGTACACACCCTGCGAGGCCGTCCCCCTCGCCATGACGTCATCGGTCACCGCGTGATCCACCGGCGTTTCCGCCGACCTCACCCACGTGAGGTGCGTCCGGGCATCCGCTGTCATCGTCATACTTAGATCGTCGATCAATTGGCGCGTTGCCAAGAGGGCATTCTGGGGGGCATCGAGCGACGCCCCGGGGCAATCTGAGGGGCGTTCTCGCTGGTCACCGGGGTACACTCGGCGACGCACGCCAGGGAGGGCATCGAGAAGTGGCCACGCCGAACGCGCGACTGCGCGCATTGCGCGAGGCAGCCCCCTCGCGCGCAAGGTCCGGCGAATGCATGACCCGCGCTGAACTTGCCGACGCCGCGAATCTGTATCTCTGGGAGACCCGGAAACAGCGGTTCAACCTGGACGCGGACACCATCAAGCGCTACGAAAGCGGCAGGGTCGGATGGCCCGGCGAGGCGTACCGCGAAGGACTCCGCGCAGCACTTGGCGTCGCAACCGACGCAGACCTGGGATTCGCCCCGACTCGGCGAGGCAATGCCACCTCGGCACCGGCCGCCGTCGCCTTGCCCGTTGCGACCACGGATCTCTACGGACAGGTGGACCTTGGAGTCAGTCCCGCCGAATTCCTCGCGCGAACCTCGGTAGAGACCCCAGTTCCCCAGCGGATCGGCTGGACTGATGTCGAGCACGTCCGGGCGACCACCCGCGCCGTAGCCATGTCGGAAAACCTGTTCGGCGGAGGTCTGTCCTGCGAGGTTGCGACCGGCCAACTCCGCTGGGCTGGCCGACTGATCGACGCTCAAGCACCCAACGACGTACGCAACGCGATGTTCGAGGCAGTAGGAAACCTGAGCGGAGTCGTCGCATACTCCGCCTTCGACATCGCCAACTACGAAGCGGCAGACCGCTGTTTCCAATTCGCCCTGTGGTGCGCCGACCAGGGCAGCTCATGGGCACTCCGGGCAAACACGCTCGCGGAAATGTCACGCAAAGCCGCTTACCTCGGCAACCTGGACGACGCCCTGTCACTCATCGAGTTTGCGCAGGTCCGATCGGACCGCGTATCAGCGACGGCGCGAGCCATGCTGTGGACGATCCGCGCGCGCTTGCTCGCCCTAAGCGGCCGGTCAGACGAGGCGATCTCCGACGTCGACCGGGCCGATACGTACTTTGCAGACCGCGACCCCTCGGTAGACCCGCCGTGGCTGTGCTACTACGACGATGCCGAACACCAAGGCAGTACCGGAAAGGCGCTAATCCCGGTCGCGCAGGAGCGCAAGCGTCCTGACCTGGCAGCGCCCCGGCTGGAAACAGCCATCCGGTTGCAGAGCGCGGACTATCCACGGTCGCGGACGTTCTCCCGGACCCGCCTTGCGGCGCTGATGATGTCGACCGGCGACCCACGCGAAGCCGTATCGATCGGGCGACAAGCGGTTGTCGACGCGGCACCCTTGCGATCTCAGCGCATCGTGAAGGAACTCAACGGCCTGGCACGCGCCTCCGAGCGTCACGCGCGAATCGGTGATGTCGCCGAGCTGCGACAGGATATCGCTCTACTGGCCCTTCCGGGGACCTGAGACGATCGACGACGTGACAGCGAACCTCACGACCGCCGACGGCGTGCTTTCGGCCGCTGCCCGGATCGCTGGCCTGGACGTCACCGGGGCCGACTTGATCCGTGACGGCTCCAACGTGATGTACCGACTCCCCGGCGGGGTGGTCGCGAGGATCGGCCGACCTGGGTCTCAGGACACAGCCGAGCGTGAAGTGCTCGTGTCCCGATGGCTCACCATATCCGGACTGCCAGTCGTACAGGCCCTAGCCAACGTGCCCCAACCCGTCGTCATAGGCGGCCGGCCGGTCACCTGGTGGAAGCTGTTGCCCGCCCACAGGCCAGCAACGCCCGCAGAACTGGGCGCCGTGCTGCGCTCCTTCCACGAGCTACCCGCCCCGGAAGAGCTGAAGCTGCCTGAGCACGACCCGTTCGCCCACCTTGATCAACGCATCACGGACGCCCCCGGCGTGGACGATGGTGACCGTGCATGGCTGCGAGGCCACCTCGCCCAGCTTCGCCAGCGCTACCGGGACCTCATCGCCCCCGGACCAGACGGTGTGATCCACGGCGACGCGTGGCAAGGCAACGTCGCTGTACCTGACTCAGGCCCGCCGATCCTGCTGGACCTGGAGATGGTCTCTCTCGGCCGCCGCGAATGGGATTTGATCCAAATCGCCGTCGACTACACCGACTTCGCCCGGATCAGCCCCGAGGAGTATCGCTCGCTCGTCACCGCGTACGGCGGCTACGACGTAACCACCGCACCCGGCTACCTCACCTTCGCGGACATCCAAGAACTTCGGTGGGTCTGCTTCGCACTCAGCAAGGCAGACGCCCGTCAGGATGCCGCTGATCAAGCACGACACCGAATCGCGTGCCTACGTGGTGATCTACCTCGTCCCTGGAGTTGGGACGCGATCTAGGCGCGTGCCTGCCCTCGAACTCCAGGTCACGAGTGGGTGAGTTGCGGAGTGCTTCCCTTTTTCCGGTGTGCCCTCCCCAGTGGAAGGACGGCCTTATCGAGTGAGACACGGACCGGATAGGTTCGGCGTATGCCCAGGTCACGAGTTGATTAACAATAGAGAGATCGCCTTCACGGACTCAGAGTCCGTGAAGGACCCCTTCACAGCCCTTGCCTCGGTTCACCATGATCGTCAACCTAGAGCTATCGTCGGCCTGGTACGTCCGGTTCGCAGCAGATTCGTCAGGGTATGGGCCTCTTTCAGCAGCAGTGCGCCGAGTTCCGGGCGGCGGTCCGGGCGGAACCGGGATTCCACGCCGGTGAGCGAAAGCGCCCACCCCGGTTCGCCGGACGGGGTGAACACCGCGGCGGCCATGCCCCAGCTGCCCTCCACGACCAGACCCGGGTTCGTCGAGTAGCCGTCCCGGCGGGTGCGGGCCAGCCGGGCGCGGATCTCGGCCGTGCGGTGCGCCGGGCCCCATTCCGCGGCCAAGTCCACTGTGGACAGATAGGCCTCGGCCTCGCGGTCGGGCAGCATGGCCAGCACGACCAGACCGGCCGACACCACGCCGAGCGGGAACCGCGCGCCCTCGTAGAGCACGAAGGACCGGATCGGGAAGTCGCCGTCCTCGCGCAGCAGGCAGATGGTCTCGTCGCCGCGGCGGGCGGAGAAGAAGGCGCTCTCCCCGGTGGCGGCGGCCAGCCGGTGCACGCTCGCGCGGGCCTGCTGGGTCACGTCGTAGCGCGGCGCGGCCGCTTCGCCCAGCAGGTACAGCTCCGGGCCGAGGTGCCAGCGGCCGGTGTGCCGGTCGCGGTCCACATAGCCCTCCTCGGCCAGTGCGGACAACAGCCGGTGCACGGTCGGGCGGGCCAGCCCGCACGAGCGTGCGAGATCCGAGGTCGAAGCGCCGTCGCGCCGGGTGGACAGCGCGCGCAGCACCGTCGAGACACGGCCGACGACGTGGTCCGGAGGAGCCGGGGTCATGCCCCGAGGATACGTCCACTCAGTGAACGTCGGTACCGGGAATGTTCGGTGTACGAGAGCTTTGCCGGGAGTTCCCGCCATGACATTGACGGCTTTCCCGCCTACCATGTGGTATCGCGTTGCGACCATTCAACGAACGAAATGCAACGAACGAAAGGAGCGGATGCCGTGCCGGTGAAGTACCGCGCTGCCGCGGAGGCGCTCGACGGGACGCTGACCGACGGGATGACCATCGCCGTGGGAGGTTTCGGCCTCACCGGGAACCCGTTCGACCTGATCGAGGCGGTCCGGGACTCGGGCGTCCGGGAGCTGACCATCGTCTCGAACAACATGGGCGTCGACGGGATCGGCCTCGGCATCCTGCTGGAGAGCCGCCAGGTCCGCCGGGTCGTGGCCTCGTATGTGGGGGAGAACAAGCTCTTCGCCCAGCAGTACCTGGACGGCACGGTCGAGGTCGAGTTCGCCCCGCAGGGCACGCTCTCGGAGCGGCTGCGGGCCGGTGGCGCGGGCATCCCCGCCTTCTACACCCGGGCCGGAGTGGGCACCCCGATCGCCGAAGGCAAGCCGCACGCCGAGTTCGACGGCGTGACCTACGTGCAGGAGCGGGGCATCGTCGCCGATCTCGCGCTGGTGCACGCGCACACCGCCGACCGCGCCGGGAACCTCGTGTACCGCTACGCGGCCCGCAACTTCAACCCGCTCGTGGCCACCTGTGGCCGGGTCACCGCGGTGGAGGCCGAGGTCCTGCTGGACGGTTACCTCGATCCGGAAGTGGTCGTCACGCCCGGGGTGTATGTGAAGCGGCTGATCGAAGTCACCCCGAGGGAGAAGCCGATCGAGAAACGCACGGTGCGCGAGCGGGAAGGGGCGCAGGCATGAGCTGGACCCGGGACGACATGGCCGCGCTCGGCGCCCGCGAGCTGAGCGACGGCGACTACGTGAACCTCGGCATCGGCATCCCGACGCAGGTGGCCAACCACCTGCCGGACGGGCTGCAGGTCACCTTGCACAGCGAGAACGGCATCCTCGGCCTCGGCCCCTTCCCGTGGGCCGGCGAGGAGGACCCCGACCTGGTCAACGCGGGCAAGCAGACGGTGACCCTGGCGACGGGCGGCAGCTTCTTCGACTCCGCCGAATCGTTCGCGATGATCCGCGGCGGGCACATCGACCTGGCCCTGCTGGGCGCGCTGCAGGTCGGGGCGAACGGCGATCTGGCCAACTGGACCGTGCCGGGTGCCCTGGTCAAGGGCATGGGCGGGGCGATGGACCTGGTCGTCGGCGCCCGCCGGGTCGTGGTGCTCACTGATCACGTCGCCCGCGACGGCAGCCCGAAGATCGTCGAGAAGTGCACCCTGCCGCTGACCGGCATCGGCGTGGTGAACCGGATCATCACCGACCTCGCCGTCCTCGACATCACCGAAGACGGCCTCCGTCTCGTCGAGACCGCTCCCGGCGTCACCGCCGACGAGGTCCGCTCGAAGACCGGCGCCCCCATCGCCTGACCTTCAGCAAAGCTGTGAAGGGGCCCTTCACGGACTCAGAGTCCGTGAAGGGCCCCTTCACAGCTTTCAGCTTTGCCGCGCGGGCAGGACGCGGCCGCGGAGTTCGCCGAAGCCGAGCTTGGCGCCGGAG
The DNA here is from genome assembly GCF_002564045.1 of Amycolatopsis sulphurea. Lineage (NCBI taxonomy): Bacteria > Bacillati > Actinomycetota > Actinomycetes > Pseudonocardiales > Pseudonocardiaceae > Amycolatopsis > Amycolatopsis sulphurea. The sequence continues at coordinate 4,779,323 of NZ_PDJK01000002.1, forward strand.
GCGGTGGTGGCCGTGCCTTCGAAGACGACCTCGTCGCCGTCTTCCAGGAACGTGCGGGGTTCGCCGTTCACGGTGAGCGGATTGCGGCCGCCCCAGGACAATTCCAGGAACGAGCCGCGTTCGGCCGGTTCCGGGCCGGAGATGGTGCCGGAGCCGTACAGGTCACCGGTGCGGGCCGAGGCGCCGTTCACCGTGAGATGCGCGAGCATCTGCGCCGGTGACCAGTACATCTCCCGAAACGGCGGGCGCGCGACCTCTTGGCCGTTCCACCGCACGGTCACCTCGATGTCCAGCCCCCACGGCCGGCTCTCGGCCAGATACGGCAGCGGCACCGGATCGGTCTGGCCGGGCAACGGGATCCGCGCCCCGTCGAGGGCCAGGATCGGCACCACCCACGGCGAGACGGACGTGGCGAAGCTCTTGCCGAGGTTCGGGCCGAGCGGGACGTACTCCCAGGCCTGGATGTCGCGCGCGGACCAGTCGTTGAGCAGGACCGCGCCGAACACGTGGCGCGGGAACTCGGCCGGCGAGATGGGGCTGTTCGCCGGCGTTCCGGCGCCGACCACGAAACCCAGCTCTGCCTCGATGTCCAGCCGGGTGCTCGGGCCGAACACCGGGCCGTCCGGGCCTTTCCGCTGGCCGCATGGCCGCACCACGCCGGTGCCGGACACGTAGATCGTGCCCGCCCGGCCGTGGTAGCCGACCGGGAGGTGTTTCCAGTTGGGCAGCAACGGTTCCGCGTCCGGGCGGAAGAGCCGCCCGACGTTCGACGCGTGGTGCTCCGAGGCGTAGAAGTCGACGTAGTCGGCCACCTCGAAGGGCAGGTGCAGGACGACTTCGCCGACCGGGTGCAGGGCTGCGGCGGGCGGTTCACCGGCCACGAGATCCTGGATCCGCCGCCGCACTTCGACCCAGCGGTCGTAGCCCTGTGCCATGAACGCGTTCAGCGCCGGCTCGGCGAACACCTCGTCGCCCAGCGCGACGGCGAGGTCGAGGACCTGATCACCGATGCGGACGCCGACCCGCGGGGCGCCACCGTCCGGGGAGAACACGCCGTAGGGCAGGTTTTCGGGGCCGAACGGGGAATCGGCGGGCAGGTTCATGCGGGGGCTCCGATCAAGCCTAGGTCGGTGAGGTCGGTCAGGGGGTCGCTGATGCTGCAGGTGCCGAACGAGGTGAACCGTTCCCGGGCGAGCGCCAGCCGATCCGGAGACAGCCGGCGGATCCGCGTAGCGATCGCCTTCCCGTCGCGCTCGGCGAGCAGTGCGACGACCTCGTCCTCCGGGGCGGAACGGGCCACGGCTTCGGTGGCGAGCAACAGATTCAGGAAGCCGTGCTGCTCGAAGCCGGTCTCCGTGTCGGTGTTGCGAATCGCGTGGTGCAGGCCCGCGGTCGCCTTGAACGCGACGCCCGCCTTCGCTGCTTCCCGGACGGCCGAGGCGAGTTCCGCTTCGTCCGGGTAGTACTCCGCGGACGTGCCGCCGGTGCGGAACTTCGCGCGGTGCGGCGTGCCGGAAAGCGCTTGCAGTAACGGGATTCTCCGGTCGTCCCGCGGGATCTCCACCGCGACGGGCGCGACGCAACCGTCCACAGCGGACCGGAGCGCGGACACGTCGAAGCCCAGCGGTATGGCGACCTCCAGGGCTGTGACGGTGACCGGCAGTTCGGCGGCTTTCGCGAGGACGCCGGGGATCCCGTCCGGACCGGCAGGCAAGGTGACCACGATCGGCAGCCTTGTCTTCCGTCCGAAGAGGATTGGACCGAGGTCGTTCAACGCCGCCGCGGAGACCACCAGCGGGCCGACCATCTCGGCATACCACGCGGCGGCGTGACGGTCGTGCGCGGCGACCGCGTCCGGCAGCGGGGCCAGCCCGGGCGGGAAGATCGCCGCGTCGTCGAACAGGCCCCGGGCCAGCGCTGGTACGGCGCGGATCACGAGAGCGGTCCGCGCCCGGCCCAGGTCCAGGCGTAGCCGGGGTCTTCGCCGGCGACGCCGCCTTCGCCGAGCGCGAGCGGGCGGAAGGTGTCGATCATCACGGCCAGCTCGTCGAAGAACTCCGCGCCGAGCGAGCGTTCCACCGCGCCCGGCTGCGGGCCGTGGCTGTGCCCGCCCGGGTGCAGGCTGATCGAGCCCTGCTCGATGCCGGACCCCTTGCGTGCCTCGTAATTCCCGCCGCAGTAGAACATCACCTCGTCGGAGTCCACATTGGAGTGATAGTACGGCACCGGCACCGCGAGCGGGTGATAGTCGACCTTGCGTGGGACGAAGTTGCAGATCACGAAGTTGGTGCCCTCGAAGACCTGATGCACCGGCGGCGGCTGGTGCACCCGCCCGGTGATCGGCTCGAAATCCGAGACGTTGAAGGTGTACGGGTACAGATGCCCGTCCCAGCCGACCACATCGAACGGATGCGCCGGGTACACGTACCGGGTTCCGGTCACGCCCTCCGCGCCGCGGTGCTTCATCAGCACCTCGACGTCGGTGCCTTCGGCCAGCAGCGGTTCGTACGGGCCGTGCAGATCGCGTTCGCAGTACGGCGCGTTCTCCAGCAGCTGGCCGTAGCGGGACAGGTATCGCTTCGGTGGCGCGATGTGCGAGTTCGCCTCGATCACGTACGCACGCAAGGGTTCTTCACCGGCCGGCAGCCAGCGGTGCGTGGTGGCGCGGGGGAGTAGCACGTAGTCACCGGCTCGGGCGGACAGCGCACCGAAGACGGTCTCCACGGTCGCCTCGCCGGACTCGACGTACACGCATTCGTCGCCGATGGCGTTGCGGTACAAGGGGGACGCCTCGCCGGCCACGGCGTAGGAGATGCGGACGTCACCGTTGCCCAGCACCAGCCTGCGCCCGGTCACCACGTCGGCACTCTTCCAGTCCTGGCCCGCGAACAGCGAGTGCAGCTTCAGGTGCCGTGGCTTGAGCGGGCGGTTCTCGGTGAGCGTCTGATCCGGCAGCTCCCACGCGGTCGCGTCGACGATCGCCGAGGGCACGCCCCGGTGGTAGAGCAGCGACGAGTCCGACGAGAAGCCCTCCTCGCCCATCAGCTCCTCGGAATAGAGCCCGCCGTCCGGGGTGCGGTGCTGGGTGTGCCGTTTCGGCGGGACGCTGCCCACGCTGCGGTAGTAGGCCATCGGGTCGCCTCCTCGGGCGAGTGTTCCCGCACCTGATCGGCGCGAGGAATATAGTTAAAGTGTGTACTAGTTTTCTGTCAGCGTAACCCACGGGCAGAGGGGAGGGAAGGGGGTCAGCGGCGGGTGGCGAAGCCGGCCCGGCCGGAGATCAGCTTGTCCAGCAGCAGCACGAGCACGCGCTGCTCGGCCTCGGTGAGCACCTCGACCCAGCCCGCCTCGCGTTCGTTCTGCGCGGCGAACACTTCCAGCATCTCGGCCTGCCCGGCCTCGGTCAGCGAGAGCCGCACCGACCGGCCGTCGCGCTCGGCCGGGGTGCGGGCCAGCAGCCCGTCGCCGACCAGGGTCTTGGCCAGGTTCGAGACCGCGGCCCGGCTCATTCCGGTGAGCCGGGCCGCGGCCGAGGGTTCCAGCGGCCCGGCCAGCCAGGCCACGAACAGCAGGCGGAACGCCGACCAGGAGCGGCCGCGTGGCCGGTGCACGGCCGCTTCCAGGTCGTAGGTGACCAGGTCCGAGGCCCGGTTCAGGGTGAGCAGCACCTCGGTGGCCAGGCCGTGGCGGAACCCGAACTCCCCGGACAGCCTGCGGTTGGCCAGCGCGATGAACGACCAGAAGTCGAGCGCGTCGGGATCCGGGGCGGGTTCGGTCATGCCGAGCACTCTAGTTGCGCCGGCGGGGTAGTCAATATCGAAACTACTTGCGGATCCCAGCCTCGCGCGGCACCTTCAGGAACGCCAGCAGCACCGCGGACAGGATCAGGCAGCCGATCGGGAAGTACAGCCCGACCGTGACGTCGGTGTCGGTGGCCGCCAGCCCGATCGCGTAAGGCCCGAAGAACCCGCCCAGCGCGGCGATCGAGTTGATCGCGGCCAGTCCGACCGCGGTGTGCTCCTTCGACAGCACCCGCGAGGCCATCGCCCAGTACGGCGCGAGGTAGCCGAGCACCCCGATCGCCGCCAGCGAAAGGCTGATCAGCGAAAGCGCGGGCACCGACTTGAACTGGATCGCCCCGAAGAAGCCCAGCGCGGCCGCCAGCACCAGCGTGATCACGTGACCCTTGCGTTCGCCGGTCCGGTCGGAGTTACGGGCCAGCAGCAGCATGCCGACCGCGCCCACCACGTACGGAATCGCGCCGAGCAGCCCGATGTTCGTGGCCGAGTACTTCGGATCCAGCTGTTTGACGATGAGCGGCAGGAAGAACGTGAGCCCGTACAGCCCGCAGGCGATGAACAGGTTCGAGACGGCCAGATGCAGCACCTTGCCGTTGCGCACGGCGCGCAGCTGGCCGAGGAACGTCTCTTTCTCCTCGGGCTGGTACTCCTTGTCGATCTCCTCCTGCAGCCAGCTGCTCTCCTCGCGCGTGAGGAACTTGGCGTCGGCGGGTTTGTTCGGCAGCCACAGGAAAGTGGCGACGCCGAGCAGCACCGCGGGCGCGCCCTGCAGGATGAACACCCACTGCCAGCTGCTCATCCCGAACCAGTGCACGTGGTCGAGGATCCAGCCGCCGAACAGGCTGCCGAGGATCAGCGCGATCGGCTGGGCGAGGGCGAGCGTGGCGATCGCGCGGCCGCGCTCCCGGCCGCGGAACCAGAACGTCAGGTACAGCAGCAGCCCGGGGAACAGCCCGGCCTCGGCCACGCCGAGCAGGATCCGCGCGATGATCAGGTGTGTCACGCTGGCCACGAATCCGGTCAGCACGGTCACGATGCCCCAGCTGATCGCGATCCGGCCGAGCCACAGCCGGGCGCCGACCTTCTTCATGATCATGTTGCTCGGGACCTCGAACACCACGTAGGCGAGGAAGAAGATCGCCGACGCGACGCCGAAGGTGGCGGCGGTGATGCCCAGCTCGGTGGCCATGCCGAGCTGGGCGTAGCCGATGTTGGCCCGGTCCATGTAGTTGAACACGTACAGCAGGCCGATCAGCGGCATCACGCGCAGCCCGACCTTGCGGATGGTGCGGCGCGCCAGCGGCGAATCCGCGGCTGTGGTGGTGGCGGCGGGGACGGTCATGGGGATTCCTCAGGCGGGAGAAGGGCGGGCGTGGCCCGCGGCGGTGCGGCCGGCGATCCGGCCCATGGTGACGGCGTTCGCGACGGCGTTGCCGCCGCCCACATAACGGAGGCCCAGCACCCCGGCACCGGCCTCACCGGCGGCGAACAGCCCGGGTACCCGGTTGCCGCGTGCGTCCAGCACTGCGGCACCAGCGTCGATTTCCAGCCCGGCGTGCGTACAGACCAACTCGGCGGGCAGCGTGCGTGCCGCGTAGAACGGCGCGGTGGCGATTTCGGCGGGCGGCTCGGCGACGCCCTTGGTGGCCAGCGTCTCGTGCCGGAGGAACTCGGTATCCTTGCCACCGTGAGGAAGTTCCCGGTTCCAGTGGTCCACGGTAGCCTGAAGCGCGGGTTCGGGCACGGCCATCTTGCCGGCCAGTTCGGTCAGCGATTCCGCGCGAAGGGTGCGCCCGGCGTCCGCTTCGGACTGAACGTGCTCGGCGCTCCAGTGCGCGTAACCCGGGGGCAGGTCGCGGCGCGCGCGTTCGTCGAAGACCATCCACACAGGACCGTCCTGGGCGGAGATGATCCCGCTCGACACGGCGTAGGAGGCGTCCTCGTCCATGAACCGGCGGCCGTGGGAGTTCACCAGGATCCGTGACCGTGGCGGGAATCCGGACTGCCAGTGGTGCAGGCGCTGGAAATACGCGGTGGGCAGCAGCAAACCCCTGCCGTGACCGGTGATCGACGCACCGACCTGCGTGCCGAAGGCGAAGTGGTCGCCACGCGAACCCGGTGCGGCGACGACGAAGAGGTCTTCCCCCGCAGCGTCCGCGTCCGGGTAGTACTGGCTGCGCAGCGCCGGGTCCTGCGAGAACCCCCCGGTGCACACGACGACCGCGCCCGCGCGGACCTCGATGCCGTCGGCGACCACACCGGTCACCCGGCCCTGCTCGACCAGCAGCCGTTCCACGCGAGTGTTCAGCACCGCCTCGGCCCCGGCCTGCCGCCGCGCCCGGTCGAGCACCTGCACCAGCCCGTAGCCCTGGTCCTTCGGCACGTGCCCGCGCCAGACGTCCTCGACGCCTGCCCGCGTCAGGCCCGGCGTATGCGCGTCGTGGGACAGCTTCGCCGGAATGTCCACGCCGAGCCCGATCAGCCATTCCACCGCGGCCCCGGCTTCGGTGCAGAACGCCTTGACCAGACCGGGTTTCAGCTGCCAGTGGTTGAGGTCGAGGTAGTGCTGGAGAAACCGGTCCGGGGAGTCCTGGACGCCGAGCGCGGCCTGCACGCTGGTGCCCGCGGCGGTGAGCATGCCCGCGGACAGCAGGGTGGAGCCACCGAGTTCCCGTTCCGATTCGAACAGCAGTACCGAGGCACCGTGTTCGGCCGCCGACACCGCCGCGGCCAGCCCGGCGCCGCCTCCGCCGAGCACGACGACGTCGGCCTGGTGCTGCGCGCTCATCCGAGCTCACCTCCGGCTTCGGCGAGAATCCGGTGGTACAGCCCGTTGGAGACCAGCCCGCCGTCCGCGGTGATCTCGCTGCCGGTCAGGTATCCCGAGCGGTCCGACAGCAGGAACAGCACCACGTCGGTGATCTCCTCCGGGGTGCCCATCCGTCCGAACGGGACACTGCCGAGTGCGGCGGTGACGAACGAGTCCGCCCCGGCGAGCAGCCCGGTGTCCACCAGTCCGGGGTGGACCGAGTTGACCCGGATGCCCCAGCTCGCGAAATTGCCGGCGGCCGATTTGGACAGTCCGGTCAGTCCCCATTTGCTCGCCGAGTAGGCGGGGGAGAAATAGCCGATCTGCCCGGAGATCGAGGAGATGTTCACGATCGAACCGCCGCCGGAGTCCCGCATCAGCGGGGCTGCCGCGCGCATCCCGTGGAACGGCCCGGACAGGTTCACCGCCAGCACCTGGTCCCAGATCTCCGGGGTGGTGTCCGGGAACTCCAGCCGCCGCGAGATCCCCGCGTTGTTGACCAGCCCGCCCAATCCGCCATGCGCCGAACGGATCCGGCTCGTCACGTCCGTCCACTGTGCTGGGTCCGTGACGTCAAGTCGATATGCGGTGGCCTGTCCGCCGGTCGCGACGATCTCCTCGGCCACCGCGTCGGCGCCGGCGAGGTCGGCGACGCACACGTGCACCCCGCGCCGGCCGAGGGCGAGCGCGTGCCCGCGGCCCATCCCGTTCGCCGCGCCGGTGATCAGCACGACGCCGGGATAGCGCACGGTCTCGACTGCGTCAGACATGCCGGGAACCACCGTCGACGGCGAGGCTGTGGCCGGTCACGTAGCGTGCACTGTCGGAGAGCAGGAACAGCAGCACGCCGAACACTTCTTCGGGCGAACCGATCCGGTGCAGCGGCACCGCGTCGAGTGCTTTCGCCAACGCCGGGGCGTCGTCCTGGATCCAGCGCGTCATCTCGGTGTCGATGTAGCCCGGTGCGATCGAGTTGACCCGGATGCCCTGGTCGCCCAGCTCCACCGCGAGCGATTCGGTGAGATGGGCGACGGCGGCCTTGGAACTGCAGTACGCCGCGCGCCCCTTCCGCACCCGGACCGCCGAGACCGAAGCCATGTTCACGATCGCGCCGCCCGGCTGCATCTGCGCGGCGGCGGCCTGCGCTCCAAAAAGGACGCCTTCGACGTTGACCGAAAGCGTGGCCCGGATCTGTTCCGGGGTGATGTCCGGGACCTCGGCGAACGGGAAGATTCCGGCGTTGTTGACCCAGAAGTCGAGCCTGCCGAACTCCGCCATCGCGCGCTGTGCCAGCGCGGCGTGCTCCTCGGCCCGCGTGACGTCCACTGTGGACGCGACAATCCGGCCGGCGCCCGGTTCCCCGGCCGGCGCGGTGTTCAGCTCGTCCGCGGTGGCGGTCATCGCGGCGATGTCCAGATCACCGGCCACGACGTGCACCCCACGGGTGGCGAGGCCGGCGGCGAACCGTGCGCCCATCCCGCGGGCCGCGCCGGTGATCACCGCTACCTTGCCCGGAAGTTCCGGGTACTGCGCGGTGATCGGCTGGTGCTGCACGCGGCCGGGGCCGGTCGGTCCGGGATTGCTCATGGTGCTCCTTGTTCTCCTTCTTCAGGCTCAGCCGTCGCGGCGCACGGTGCGGCGGCGGACCCGCCAGCCGTCCACGGTGTGGGTGAGCTCGTCCTCCAGCACGGTGATCCGATGCAGCCGGGGCTCGCCGCCGGAGGTGGTGCCCACGATCTGCAGATAAGCCCGCGCGCGCAGGGTTTCTACGGACTGTCCGGTTCGTACTTCCACTGTGGACACGACGTGTCGCAGTCGTTCCCCGGATTCTTCGCAGCCGGCGTGGAACCGCTCGGCGAACGCGGTCAGCTCCGCGGTGCCGATCGCCGGCTCCGGGTAGCTGGGCGAGTCGAACCGCCCGTCCGCGGCGAAGGTGGCGGCCCACTCGGCCGCGCGACCGGAGTCGATGGCGTGGCTCTGCCGTCCGTAGAGCTGGTGCACGGCGAGTACATCCGCGGCCGGGACCGCGTCGCGGGGACTGTCCGCCATGCCGGAACCTCCGTTGTCCCGTTCTGCTGAGTGTGCTATATTCGCACGCACCGTGCGATATGAACGAACAGTAGGTCGCGTGCCGAGCAATCGTCAAGGGAGTGCCGTGTCCGAAACCGCGGAAGCCGCGTCCGGGAACCCCGCGGCAGCGCCGTCCCGGCCCTCGCAGTCGAAGACGCTGCATCACGGGCTTCAGGTGCTGGAGCTGCTGGTGGACCATCCGCGCGGGCTCACGCTCACCGAGATCGCCGAAGGCATCGGAGTGCACCGCACGGTCGCGCACCGGCTGGTGCGCACGCTGGAGGCGCACCACCTCTGCCGGCGCGACCGGTTCAAACGGATCTCGCTCGGCACCGGGCTGGTGCACCTCGCCGAGCCGGTGGAACAGGATCTCCGCACCCTCGCCCGTCCGGTACTGGAAGAACTTTCTGACGCCGGGGGCGCCACCGCGCACCTGGTCGTGCGCGAGGACGCCGCGCAGGTGCGGATGCTGATGATCGTGGAGCCGCGGCAGGCGCGCATGCACGTGTCGTTCCGCAGCGGCCAGCTGGACCCGATCCACCGCGGCTCGGCCGGGCTGGCGATGCTCGCCGCCGAACCCCCGCAGCCCGGGGAACGCGAGGAGGTCACCAGCGCCCGCATGCGCGGTTACGCGGTGTCCACGGGCGAGATCGCCCCGGGCATCACGGGAATCTCCGCCGTGATCCCCGCCGGGCGCGACGCGGCGGCGAGGAGCATCGGGCTGTCCCTGTTCGAGGCCGCGGACGCCGACCGGCTCGGCGCGCTCGTGGTCGCCGCCGCCGGACGGCTGGGCGCATTGCTCAGGTGAGCCGGGGTGCGGTTCGTGCAGGTCTGCCCACCCCGCCGTCCGAAGTGGACGCTGGAGCCCGGCACCTGGTCACCCCCGCCGCCGCCCCTCGGCCCCACTCGCCCGGCGCCAAGGCTGTGAAGGGTCCCTTCACAGCCCCAGAGTCCGTGAAGGGACCCTTCACAGCCCTGCAATAGGCGGCCGTGGGTCGGCGGGCCGCTGCCGGTGCCGCCCCCGGCGTATTCGGAGGTCGCCCGATTGCGGCCGCCGCCTCGCCGGTAATCCCGATTGCGCCGGTAACCCGGCCGGTACTGTCGGCCGCGTGCCTGCCTTCGGAGCCGAATTCGCCGTCCCCGCCGGATATCTGAACACTCCCAGCATCGGCGTGCCGCCCGCGCCGGTGGCGGACGCGGTCGAGCGGGCGGTGGCGCGCTGGCGGACCGGGCAGGACACGCCGGGCGGGTTCGACGAGGCCGTGGCACGCTCCCGGCAGGGTTTCGCGCGGCTCGCCGGGGTTCCTGCCGACCGGGTCGCGGTCGGCGCTTCGGTGTCGCAGCTGGTCGCCTGCGTCGCGGGCGGGCTGGCGACGGGCTCGCGGGTGCTCGTCGCCGAGCGCGAGTTCACCAGCGTGACCTTCCCGTTCGCGCAGCGTGCGGAGGTCACCGAGGTGCCGCTTGAGGAGTTGGCCCGGCACGTCGAAGGACACGACCTGGTGGCGGTGAGCCTCGTTCAGTCCGCGGACGGACGGATCCTGGACACCGCCGCATTGCGCGCCGCAGCCGAGGCCGCCGGGGTGCCGGTCCTGATCGACGTCACGCAGGCGGCCGGCTGGCTCCCGCTGGACGTCGCGTGGGCCGACTGGATTGTCTGCGCGGGCTACAAATGGCTGTTCGCACCCCGCGGCTGTGCTTGGCTCGCAGTGCATCCGCGGGCACACGAGCGGACCAGCCCGGTCGCCGCGAATTGGTACGCGGGTGACGATCCGTGGTCCACTGTGTACGGAATGCCGCTCCGGCCGGCCCCGGACGCTCGCGCGTTCGACCTGTCACCGGTCTGGCTCGCGCACGTCGGCGCGGCCGAAGCCTTTGGCTGCTTCGGCACGCTGGACCTCGCCGAGGTCCGCGACCACAACGTCGCACTCGCCGACCTGCTGCTCACCAGGCTGGGCCTGCCGGAACAGGGGAGCGCGATCGTGGCGCTGGAGGCCGACGCGGCGCGGATCGCCGAGGTCGGCGTGGTCGCGAGCGTGCGCGACGGCCGCGTCCGGGTGGGTTTCCATCTCTACAACACCGCTGACGACGTCGAACGCGTTCTCCGCGCATTCGCCTGAGCGCCCGCACGACGGTGAACTACCGTAGGCCCGTGGTCAACCCGCAATCCCCCGCCAGCCCCTCGGATACGGCGCCGCTAGCCGCGGTGCCCGCCCGGCCCGCCCCACAGCCCGGTCCGCCTCCCGCCGGTCGCCGTACGCAGCTGCTACGCGGCGCCGGACTGCTCGGGATCGCCGCGGTGGCCGGACTGGTCTGGTACCTGATCCGGCACGAAAGCGCACCGGCAGCGCAGCCGGTCGCCCAGCCGCCCGCGACCAGGGAGGCGACGCCCTTCACTCTCGTCGAAGGGCCGGTCAAGTCCACTGACTGCGCGGCCAACGCGTACAGCGGCGCCAAGAAGTACTTCCAGCAGAACCCCTGCAGCTCGCTGTCGCGCGCGCTGTACACGGTGCCTTCGGGTACGGAGAAGGCCCTGGTGTCGGTCGTGCTGGTGACGATGCCCACAGCCGCCCAGGCCACCGAGCTCAAGCAGCTGACCGACCAGGACGGCACCGGGAACGTGAGCGACCTCGTACGCGACGGCACGTATCACGCCGCCGGAGCGCCGAAGCTCAGCGGTACACAGGCCGAATACGAATCCACGGTCACCGGCAACGACGTGACCATCGTGCTCGCCGACTTCTACGCCAAGCACCAGGACCCGGCGGCGCTGCAGAGCATCGCGAAGGACGCGCTGAAGCTTTCGGCGAAGCAGCGCTGAGCGTCAGGCCGGCTGTCCGGGCATCGCGACCGCCGCCGGCTTCTCGCCGGCTTCCTGACGCCACGGCGTGCCACGGCGCGCGGCCGCGATCAGCGCCTGCATTGCCATGATGCGCAACCCACTGTCGTCGGTGTGCGTGATGACACCCAGCCACGCGGCCGCGGAGTCCGCTTCGGAGCTCGCCAGGAGCGCGGCGGCGGACGCTGCGTCCGTGACCGGCTTAGGCGGCACGTACGCCGCTTCGGTGGCCACCGGCGTTTCTTTCGCCGAACTGATCAGCTGCGTCAATGTGTCGCGGCGTGTGGTGTGTTCGGCGTGCCCGGCCCTGAGCGCGCCGCCGTAGTCACCGGCCGGCAGGAACGCCGTGACCAAGCCGTACACCCACAACGCGGCGTGCTCGGCGGCGAGTGCCTTCTGCAGGGAATCGACGGCGCCGCCGGGCGCCCCAGCGGACGGTGCGGAGATCGGCTTCGCGTCGTTGCCCGGCCCGAGCGCCGGGTCGATCCGCTGCAGGGTTGCGCAGCCGGCGGCGACGGCCGCCACCAGCCCGGCCCGGTAGACGGGCAGCGTCGGCACCAGCTGCTCCGCCTGGCTTCGGGCGGCGGCCAGGCGATCCCGGAAGTCCGCCAGCTGGGTCACCGCAGGGGCGGCCGGAGCCTCCTGCTTCGGCCGGTTCAGCCGGTCCACTTCGGTCTTCAGCGCGGCTGCCTGCGCCGCGCGCGCTTCGGCCAGCTCGGCCGCCGCTCCGCCCAGCTTCCGGGCCGCGGCGGCGTCGGCGTCGGCCGCGGCCAGCAGCGGGGCGAGGGGATCGGGGCTCTCGTCTCCGCCGGAGCAGGCGGCGAGGGGCAGGGCCGTGGCGGCGACGGTGCTCAGGGCACCCAGGCGCAGCAGCCCGCGCCGGGAGTACTCGGTCGGTGATGCGGTCACGCCGCCCCATACTGCCAGGCCCGGCCGGGGCGCCGCCGCTCGCGCGTCCCGGCGGGAGTGCACGATAAGCTGGTCCCTCACCGTCCACAGTCGTGACCAGCCCGCGTCACCTCGGCCGAACAAGGAGTGCTCCACGTGCCCAACGAACTCGCCAGCCGGCTGGAGCCGATAGTGGCCGCAGCCGTCTCCACCGCGGGTTTCGACCTCGACTCGCTCGAGGTGCAGCAGGCCGGCCGCCGTCAGCTGGTCAAGGTCGTCGTCGACGCCGACGACGGAGTCGGGCTGGACGAGGTCGCCGAGGTCAGCCGCACGGTGTCGGCCGCCCTCGACGCGAACGAGCACGTGCTGGCCAGCGCCTACACGCTCGAAGTGACCTCGCCGGGCCTGGACCGGCCGCTCACCCAGCCGCGGCACTGGCGGCGCGCGCGGTTCCGGCTGGTGCGGATCACCCCCGCCGAGGGCGCCGAGTACGTCGCCAGGGTCGGGCCCGCCGGCGAGCACAGCGTGCGCGTGCTGGTCGAGGGCAGGCTGACCGACGTGGCCTACCGGTCGGTGGCCAAGGCGGTGGTGGAGGTCGAGTTCAAGCAACCGCCCGCCGAAGACCTGAAACTGCTGAGCGGGGACGAGACCGCGGGGGAGGAGCCGAAGTGAACGTCGACATCGCCGCACTGCGGGCGATCGAACGGGACAAGGACATCCCCTTCGACACGGTGATCGAGGCCATCGAGACCGCCCTGCTGACCGCTTACAAGCACACCGAAGGGCATCAGTCGCACGCCCGCATCGACGTCGACCGCAAGACCGGGCTGGTCCGCGTGCTCGCGCACACCCTCACCCCCGAGGGCGAGGTCGACGAGGAGTGGGACGACACCCCGGAGGGCTTCGGCCGGATCGCGGCCACCACCGCCCGCCAGGTCATCCTGCAGCGGCTGCGCGACGCCGAGCACGAGAAGACCTTCGGCGAGTTCTCCGCCAAGGAGGGTGAGATCGTGGCCGGGGTGGTGCAGCGCGACGCCCGGGCCAACGCCCGCGGCATGGTGGTGGTCCAGGTCGGCGACACCGAGGGCGTGCTGCCGCAGGCCGAGCAGGTGGCCGGCGAGTCCTACGAGCACGGCACCCGGATCAAGGCGTTCGTGGTCGGGGTCTCGCGCAGCAACCGCGGCCCGCAGATCATGCTGTCCCGCTCGCACCCGAACCTGGTGCGCAAGCTGTTCGCGCTGGAGGTCCCGGAGATCGCCGACGGCACCGTCGAGATCGCCGCGGTGGCTCGGGAACCGGGGCACCGGTCCAAGATCGCGGTGCGCTCCACGGTGGCCGGGGTGAACGCCAAGGGTGCCTGCATCGGCCCGATGGGTGCCCGCGTGCGCAACGTGATGAGCGAGCTGGCCGGCGAGAAGATCGACATCATCGACTGGTCCGAGGATCCGGCCCGGTTCGTCGGGAACGCGCTGTCCCCGGCGAAGGTCGTCTCGGTCACGGTGGTGGACGAGCGGGCGAAGACCGCGCGCGTCGTGGTGCCGGACTTCCAGCTCTCCCTCGCCATCGGCAAGGAGGGCCAGAACGCCCGGCTCGCGGCCCGGCTGACCGGCTGGCGGATCGACATCCGCAGCGACGCCGCACCCGGCGAGCCGCAGGGTGAGCAAGACCACGCCGGGCCGCCGCGGCCCGCCGCGGCCACCGGTTCCTCGGAGTGAGAGCACAGGCGCTAGACTCGACAGTGGTTCAGCGCCCGCGGCGGGTAAGCGTCAGCACAGCCGAGCACCAGCGTCACCGGTCCTTCCCGGTGCGCACGTGTGTCGGCTGCCGGCAACGGGCACTGACCGGTGAGCTGCTGCGCGTGGTCGCGGTGGACGGGCGGCTGGTCGTCGACGGAGGTCGGCGGCTGCCGGGCCGGGGAGCATGGCTGCACCCCGGGCCGGGCTGTCTGGCCCGCGCCGAGCGGAAGCGGGCGTTGTCCCGGGCCCTGCGGGTCCCGGGCACGCTCGAGACCGACGGCGTCCGCGAGCACCCGGCGTTCGCCGTGGACATCGGCTCCGGGACCTTCCCGGGGCCGTCGGAAACAAGGAAGCAGGTCGACCCGTCATGAGTCAGCCGTGAAGCTGAAGCCATGAACGCGCGACAATAAGGACGAGGTCAGCGGGTCACCGCCTGGCCTCTCTTAGATGAGGAGAGCTGTGCCAGGCAAGGCCCGTGTACACGAGCTCGCGAAGGAGCTCGGTATCACCAGCAAGGAAGTTCTCGCCAAGCTCAAGGAGCAGGGCGAGTTCGTGAAGTCCGCGTCGTCCACCGTTGAGGCGCCGGTCGCCCGTCGGCTGCGCGACGCGTACCCCGCCAAGGGCGGGAAGAAGTCCGGCCCGACGCCCGGCCCGCGGCCCGCGCCGCCGGCCCCGAGCGGCCCGCGTACCCCGGCCCCGGCGCAGGGTGGCGCACCGAAGCCGCCCGCGGCCCCGGCCGCGCCCGCGGTGAAGCCGGGGCCGCATGCGGCCAAGCCGTCCGGCCCCGGTGCCCGCCCGGGCCCCGGTCCGCGGCCCGGTCCGCGGCCGCCCGCCCCGGCGCAGCAGCCGGCCCCGGCCGCCGCGCAGGCGAACGAGGCCCCGGCCGCGAAGCCGGCGCCGAAGCCGCAACAGGACGCCGCGGCCGCCTCGGTCGTGCCGCCGAAGCCGCAGGGCCCCAAGCCCGGCGGCCCGAAGCCCGGTCCGCGCACCCCGCGGGTCGGCAACAACCCGTTCGGCGTCGGTTCCGGCGCCCCGGCCCCGCGTCCGCCGGCCCAGCGCCCCGGTCCGGGCCAGGGCGGTGACAACCGGCCGCCGCGTCCCGGTGGTGGCGGTGACCGTCCGGCCCCGCGGCCCGGCGGTGGCGCCGGCGGCAACCGGCCGACCCCGGGCAACATGCCCCCGCGGCCGAACCCCGGCATGATGCCGGGCCGCGCCCGGCCGGCCGGTCCCGGCGGTCAGGGTGGTCCGGGTGGCCGTGGCGGACCCGGTGGCGGTGGCCGTCCCGGTGGCGGCGGCGGTCGTCCCGGCGGTGGTGGTGGCGGCGGCTTCCGCGGCGGCCCCGGTGGTGGCGGCGGTGGCGGCGGTTTCCGTCCCGGTGGGGGCGGTGGCGGCGGTGGCTTCCGTCCCGGTGGGGGCGGCGGCGGTGCCCCGGCCGGTGGCGGCGGCGGCTTCCGCGGTGGCGGCGGCGGTCGTGGCGGCCCCGGTGGCCGTGGTGGCACGGCCGGCGCGTTCGGCCGTCCCGGTGGACCCTCGCGCAAGGGCCGCAAGTCGAAGCGGCAGAAGCGCCAGGAGTACATGGACAACATGCAGGCGCCCAGCGTCGGCGGCGTCCGCCTGCCCAAGGGCCAGGGCGAGACGATCCGGCTGCCGCGCGGTGCCTCGCTGACCGATTTCGCGGAGAAGATCGACGCCAACCCGGCTTCGCTGGTGCAGGTGCTGTTCCACCTCGGCGAGATGGTCACCGCGACGCAGTCGGTGTCCGACGACATCCTCGAGCTGCTCGGCGGCGAGATGAACTACCAGGTTCAGGTCGTCTCGCCCGAGGAGGAGGACCGAGAGCTGCTGGAGACCTTCGACATCACCTACGGCGACGACGCCGGTGGCGAGGAGGATCTGCAGGTCCGGCCCCCGGTCGTGACCATCATGGGTCACGTCGACCACGGTAAGACCCGGCTGCTGGACACGATCCGCAAGACCAAGGTCCGCGAGAGCGAGGCCGGCGGGATCACCCAGCACATCGGTGCCTACCAGGTGGAGACCCAGCTCGAGGGCAACCCGCGGCTGATCACCTTCATCGACACCCCGGGTCACGAGGCGTTCACCGCCATGCGGGCCCGTGGCGCCAACTCGACCGACATCGCGGTGATCGTGGTGGCGGCCGACGACGGGGTCATGCCGCAGACGGTCGAGGCGATCAACCACGCGCAGGCCGCCAAGGCCCCGATCGTGGTGGCGATCAACAAGATCGACAAGGAGGGCGCGAACCCGGACAAGATCCGGCAGCAGCTCACCGAGTACAACCTGATCGCCGAGGAGTACGGCGGCGACACGATGTTCGTCGAGATCTCCGCGCGGGAGAACATCAACATCGACGGGCTGCTCGAGGCGATCCTGCTGACCGCCGACGCCGCACTGGACCTGCGGGCCAACCCGGACATGGAGGCACAGGGCGTCGCGATCGAGGCACACCTCGACCGCGGCCGCGGCCCGGTGGCCACCGTGCTGGTGCAGCGCGGCACGCTGCGGGTCGGCGATTCGGTCGTGGCGGGCGACGCCTACGGCCGGGTCCGCCGGATGGTCGACGAGCACAACGAGGACGTCACCGAGGCGCTGCCCTCGCGTCCGGTCCAGGTCATCGGGTTCACCTCGGTGCCGGGCGCGGGCGACACCTTCCTGGTGGTCGACGAGGACCGCGTCGCCCGGCAGATCGCCGAGCGCCGCTCGGCCCGCACGCGCAACGCGCTCAACGCGCAGCGGCGCAAGCGGGTCAGCCTCGAGGACCTCGACTCCGCCCTGAAGGAGACGAGCAGCCTCAACCTGATCATCAAGGGTGACAACTCCGGTACCGTCGAGGCGCTCGAGGCGGCGCTGCTGCAGCTGGACGTCGGCGACGACGTGGAGCTGAGCATCGTGCACCGCGGCGTCGGCGGGGTGACCGAATCGGACATCGACCTGGCGACCGCGTCCGACGCGATCGTGCTCGGGTTCAACGTCCGGGCACAGGGCAAGGCGACCGAGCGGGCCACCCGCGAAGGCGTCGACGTGCGCTACTACACGGTCATCTACCAGGCGATCGAGGAGATCGAGCAGGCGCTCAAGGGCATGCTCAAGCCGGAGTACGAGGAGGTCGAGCTGGGCCGCGCCGAGGTCCGCGAGGTCTTCAAGTCCTCCAAGATCGGCACCATCGCCGGTTGCCTGGTGATGTCCGGCGAGATCCGGCGCAACGCCAAGGCCCGGCTCCTGCGCGACGGCACCGTCGTCGCGCAGAACCTGCCGATCAGCTCGCTGCGCCGGTTCAAGGACGACGTGGTCGAGGTCCGCGAAGGGTACGAGTGCGGTCTCACGCTGGGCTCGTACAGCGACCTCAAGGTCGACGACCAGATCGAGACCTACGAACAGCGCGAAAAGCCGCGTAGCTAGGAGGGGGTTGGGGCAGCGGTGTGCTCGCAGGCTGCGCTCGCCGCTGCCCCTCCTTCGCTGTGTCCCTTTGGGGGTCGAACCCCCAAACCCCCGCCAGGGGCGCGCCCCCTGGACCCCCGTCGTGGGTGGTTGCGTTTGTCGCTCCACGCTCGTGACGGGGGTGCTCACCCTTGCATCGCAGGGCTGTGAAGGGGCCCTTCACAGACTCGTGGTCGGGAGGTGCCGGGGTGGGTGTGGTGGTGGGGTCGGCTGTCGTGCCCCCGGTGGGAGCGGGGGGTGCGGGGGCTCTATCGTGATGGTGGCGTTCGGGTGCCGTGTCCTGGTCGGGTGGGGTACCGGACTGCTGTCGTGGTCGCGTGCTGCCGGGGGTTCCGGTGGTGGTCGGGTTCGGAGCCGAAGGTGCCTGGTTATGTTCGTCGGAGCTCTTGAGCTCGACCTGCTGCTCGAAGATGTGCATTCACTGAAGCAGAAACGGTCCCTGGTCCGGCCGGTGGTGGCCGAGCTGCGCAAGCGGTTCACGGTCGCCGTCGCCGAGGCCGGGCACCTGGACCTGCACCGGCGCGCCCTGATCGGGGTGGCCGCGGTCGCCGCCGGAGGCGACCATGTCCGGGACGTGCTCGACTCGTGCGAGCGGCTCGTGGCCGCGCGGCCGGAGTTCACGCTGCTCTCCGCGCACCGCCGGGTCCTCGGCCCGGACGATGAGAACTGAAGATTTCGAAGAAGGAGACCTCAGCCATGGCCGATCCCGCTCGGGCACGCAAGCTCGCCAAGCGGATCTCGCAGATCGTGGCCTCGGCGATCGAGCACGACATCAAGGACCCGAGGCTCGGCGCGGTGACCATCACCGACGCCCGCGTCACCGCGGACCTGCACGACGCCACGGTGTACTACACGGTGCTGGGTGAAAGCGTCGACGCGAAGCCGGACTTCGCGAGCGCCGCCGCCGCGCTGGAAGCCGCCCGCGGCGTCCTGCGCACCAAGGTCGGACAGGGCACCGGCGTCCGCTACACCCCGACGCTCACCTTCGTCGCGGACAGCATCCCCGACGACGCCCGCCGTATCGAAGAGCTGCTCGCCAAGGCCCGCGAGGCGGACGCGGAGGTGGCCCGCCAGGCGACCGGAGCCCAGCATGCCGGCGAAGCGGACCCGTACAAGCCACCGCGCGAAGCGGAAGACGAAGCCGCAGAAGAGGAGTCTCGGGGCTGAAGTACGGCAACGCGGGCGCGACGTACGCCGCGGCACCCTGCCGAGTGGTGCCGCGGCGTACGTCGCCGCCTGCGCCCGGCGCCCCGCCCCGATGGGTGCGCCGCCCCCGGCTGCCCCGCCCGCCCGGCAGCCGTCCCTGACTCGCGCGAAGACGCGCAGAATTACTAATCCGACCAAAAGTAGGCCGACCCCACCCGGCACGTAACCGTTGCTACGAAGCCATGAGGCCGTGACTGTGGTCGGATAGTAATGATCGGCACAGTACTCCGGAAATCGCGATCCGGGTTTCTCCTGCAATTCTCGACAGCCAGACCCATTCGGCCTTGTGTGCCGTCCCCGACGGTTTCTGCTTCGGGCGGCCTGACGCGTTTGTGACGTTTCCGCAGATCATTCGACGGCTTGTTCGGGAATGGTCACCGGACCCGCTCCAGGCATAAAGTTGCGCATATGCGCCGAGGCAGCGGAGTATCTCGGGTGCCGCCGAGCATGCACTGGACGGATACAAGACGGTGAAAGGGGATCTCAGCGCAGGACACGTCGCTTTCGGCTGGGTTCCCGACGCCGATCGCCGGACCCCGTGTTACGGCGGCGCTCGCTCCACCCCCGCGTGGCGGAGGTTCACGGGTGGGCAGCTGCGACTGTCGCAAGAGTGAACTGTTGCGCCGACGACGGGCCGGTGCGATGGCCATCACCCCGGCCCACGACGATCGCAAGACGTGGCCCTTTGCGGGCACTCCAGACCCGGTCGTCGCATGGGTCGCGCTGGTCGACACACCAGGGGAACGGGGTGCCGGTCGTGCATCCCGAGATCGCATCCGAGATCGGCGGCTGCGGAGGTGATGAGGACCGGCGGACGTGGGTCCACTGAGCTGCTGGTCTGAACTCGCCGACATGCCCCGTGGTCATGGTCCCGCTGCGAGGTGGGTCGGTGTCTCGGACCCGGACTTCGGCGGACTGCGGCCGGGCCGGCCCATGAACGGTCCACGGTTCCCCTTGGGATAAACCGTTTCCGTCGTCCAGTGTAACGCCGGAGCTGCCCCGGTCGAGAACCGGCACCCCGCAGGGTTCCGGCGAAGTTGGTCGGGTACCCGGCAGCGGGCGATGCGGAGGTGTGTGCGACCACCTCGTGGCGTGCGCCGGACCGGTTTCGGGTCTGTGAAGGGCCCCTTCACAGACCTCCACACCGACTTTGCCGACATCCTGCGGCACCCCGTCACCGGAACCTGAAGCTGAACCGTGTGCAGCGGGTTCGATTCTTGCCCGGGTGGGCAGCGGAACACGCCGGGCGTTCATTCTGTCCGACAACGCGTCGACCGTCAACCAGGCGAAAGTTCTTGGTCAGCGCAACGGCGTTGATCGCATGTTCCGCCTGATCTTCCGTATTGGACAACGGGGACGGGCCTTGGCATACTGTCGCTCGATGATCTCTTATTGTGGATACAGTTTTGATTCGCAATCCCCATACCGCCCGTACGCGAAGGTCATCCCTGCCGCCGGCCCCGGATGACACCTCGCGGGGTGGCTCCTGACCGCAACAATCGGTCGCGTCACATGATGATGTGGCCTTGGACGGTGACCGCAGGTGAGACCCGAAGGGACCGCCGTAATGACCACACCGGCTCGCCTCGACGCGATCGTCATCGGCGCCGGGTTCAGCGGCAGATCCAGGCTGCACAAGCTCCGCAACGAGCTCGGTCTCGACGCACGTGCCTTCGATCGGGCGGGCGGTGTCGGTGGCACCTGGTAGAGGACCAGCTGAACCAGGCCGACCATATCGCGACCGGACGGGCGATCCTGAATGGCGTGCGGGATGCCGCCAATCGGTGGATCTTCACCGAACTGCTCGCCGAGGGGTTCGAGCCGTGGGGTGGCGTGCGGTGGGTGTTCGTCGCGAACTCGCCGCCGGCCGGGCACGGGTCGACGTCACCGAGTTCCTTGACCGAGGGTTGTTCGACGGGTACGACCTGGTTGAGCCGGGAGTGGTCAGTGCGCTGGACTGGCGTCCTCGTCCCGGTGAGGCGCAGACGTCGTCCACAGCCATCTACGGGGGCGTCGGCCGCTTGTGACCTACCGGACGAAGTTTGTGACCTACCGGACGAAGAAAGCTGCATTCACCGATGAAAAAGGAGCGGTATGACTACGGGCAAAAACGGCGTCGTCATCGTCGGGGCTGGTCCGGTCGGGTTGATCACCGCGCATGAACTCGCCCGCCGCAACATTCCCGTCCGCCTCATCGAGAAACGCCCCGGCCCTTCGCGCCTGACGCGGGCCTTCACGCTGCACGCCCGCACGATGGAGATGTTCGAGCACATCGGTGTCGCCCATCGAATAGAAGAGGTGTCACTGCCCTGTCCGGGCAACCTCTACCACTTTCAAGGCATGACCGAAGAGGACAAGCCACGCACCGACTTTCGCGGCCTGCCGACACGCTATCCGTTCTACTACAAGATCAACCAGAACGAGTTCGAGCAGGTTCTGCGCGAGCACCTGCGTGCCTGCTACGGCATCACACCGGATTACAATTCCGAACTCACCGACCTTGTCCAGGACGAATCCGGCGTCACGCTGTCGATCGCGCACGGCGACAGCGGGGAGACCGAGACCTACCGCTGCGGCTGGGCCGTCGGCTCCGACGGAACGCACAGCCGGGTTCGGGAGCGGCTCGGCATCGACTTCCCCGGCGAGCAGATCGGGTGCATGGCGATGATGGACGTCGAGCTCGAGGACTTCGACCAGGACAACGCCTGGGTGAACTACTTCGTCGGCGAAGCACACTTCATGCTCGTGACACGCCTGCCGGGCCGCCTGTGGCGCGTCTGCCTGAGCGACGCCGGTGCGATGACCCGCTCAGACGATCCGCGCGGCTCGTTCCAGACTGTGGCGGACAGCATCGGTGCCGGGATGAGAATCGGCGAACCGCACTGGGTCACCCAGTGGGAGATATTCAACGGCCAGGCCGAACGCTACCGGGACAACCGGGTGATCCTCTGCGGCGATTCCTCCCACGTGCATTCCCCGGCCGGAGGTCAGGGGATGAACGGGTGCATGCAGGACGCTTTCAATCTCGGCTGGAAGCTCGCGGCGGTGATCGGCGGGGACGCCCCGGACGACCTCCTGGACACTTATGAGGCCGAACGCCGTCCGATCGGCGCGCAGATCACCGCCGGGGCGAAGGCCACACACGAGATCGTCATGGCCTTCGGAGCGGGGCTCGAGGACCGGATCGAGCTGACTCGGCAACCAGGATGGCAAGACCACATGGTCCGGTTGATCTCGGGCTTGGCACACAACTACCGCGACGTGGTGGCACAGCCACCGGTCACCCCCGTCGCCGGTCCGCAGGCCGGCGACCGCGCTCCCGACGCGCAGCTGAGCGCCGAGCCACTCAAGCGGCTCTTCCATGTGCTTCGGCACAGCGGCTTCACCCTGTTGCTGGTACCGGGCGCCGATGGACCTGCTGACCTCGTGCGGGCGCAGGAACTCGCCGACGCGATGCGGGCGGACTACGGCGAATGGGTGCTCTCCGTACTGGTCACCGGCGACAGGCACCCGGCCTTCGACGAGGATCACACCGTTGCAGACCAGCTCGGGGAACTGGCGCACCAGTACGAGATCAGCCCCGGTGAGGCACGGGCGATCCTGGTGCGGCCGGACATGTACGTCGGAGCTCACTGCCGGCTCGATGAGGCGACTGCTCTGGTGGGATACCTCGCACAATGGCTGACACCCAAGGCGCCAGGCTCGGCACCCGGGCCTGCCGGCGGTCGGTGAGGCAGCCGGTCTACGTCCGGGCGTAGACCGCGAGGACGTCTTCCCGCGCTGCGCCGAAGGCTGCGTTCGCCTTCGGCGGGATGGTCCGGCATTTCTTCAGATGACGGCGCAGTTCCGTTTTTTGCGGAACCGATGGTGGAGTGATGCAGGCTCGGGATGTCCTCGGTGAACGCGACGTGTTTTCCTGCAGCCGCAAGAACCAGCAGCGGCACGCTGCTGGTTCGTTCGCTGAATTGGGCGTATAGCTCGTCGTTGGATCAGGTGAACAACGCCGCCGAACGGCCGATATGCCGGTGAATTCGCCCAAGATCGGGTCGGCGCGGAAACCCGCGAGACCAGATCAGGAGGACCCCGTGAGTCAGGCGCGGATGATGCCGATGAGTGAGCTGTCCCAGGACTTGTACGGATTGTCGGCGGCGACCGAGGAGGCCTTCCTCAACTATGGCAAGGCCTTGCTGGTGATCGCGGGCGCGGACGGGGAAGTCGGCGAAGCCGAGTTCGCGTGGCTGGTCCGCCACCAGCGGAAGATGGGCGCTCCGGAACACGTCATCGACGAATATCGGGAATTCGACTACCGCGTGGCCGACCTCGCCACCCTGCTGCCGGCCATCCGCACCGACGTGGACACCTGGCAGGCCGCCCCGCATTTGGTGTACCACGCCATTCAGATGTCCGGCGCGGACGGCGTCTACACGGACGAGGAGCGAGCACAGGTACTGCGGGCCGCCCGCATGATGGGCGTCGCCGACGACATCGTGCTGTCCCTGCACGCCCTCGTCGACATGGAGCAGGCCGTGAACGACCTGCGCGCGGCGCTCTTCCACGTCAGCAGCCTGCCCGCCGACGTCTGACCGGGGATCAGGCCGCGGGTTTCGAAGCCACCACGAGATCGCGCACGATTGCTTGGTCGACGCGGTGGGCGAGTTGGTCGTACGGGCCGCCTTCGCGTACTTCGAGGCCCGCGCGGCCCAGGATCGTCACCAGTTCCTCGCGTGGCAGCACGTGGGTGTTCCACGAGATCCCCATCGCGCCGCCAGGGCGCAGTACGCGTGTCCAGACGGGTACTGCGGCGGCGAGGAGGTCGCGCGGGCTGCGAGTGAGACCCGCCTCGCGGTGGCTGCCGTGCTGGACGCCGTACGGCGCGTCGGTGACGACCAGGTCCATCGAGGACGGGCGTAGCAGCTCGTCTGCCGTGAGAGTGTCGGCGTTGTAGTAGGTGACGTGGCGGGTCCGGCCGGCCTTGTAGTCGTTCTTGTCGAAGGCGTACTCCACGTCGAGGCGACGGCCGAGGCGCACCTTGTTACGGCGCAGCTGTCCGGTGTCCGCGGTGTGCTTGACCCGCTTCGTACGCAGCCATGTCTTCAGGAACTGTTCGTACGCTTCGAAATCGCGGCTGTCGACGTCGAGGCCGGTCGCGTCGAAGCCGTACATCATCGCTTGGTTGAGCGTGGTCCCCCGGCCGCACAGGGGATCGAGTACGTGCAACGGCCGGCCAGGCCAGTCCGCGGGCGCCGCGGTGGCCAGCAGGGTGAGATTGAGCAGCAGCTTGGTGAACTGCTCGTTGGTCTTGCCCGGGTACTTCTGGATCGTGAGGAGGTCCGAGTCGGTCTCGGCGAGGGGCCGTACCGTCACCGGCGCCAGGAGACCTTCGCGTAGCTCGAAGAGCGCGTACAGCGACGACAGGTTCGACAACAGCGCGAGGTCGGTTTCGCTCAACGGCTCGGCGCAGGTGAACTTCACGTAGCCGACGCCGCCCAGCTCGACCTCCTCGACGTTCGAGACCGTGGCGGGCAGCCCGGTCATGCCGAACACCGCCAGCTCGGCGCGTAGCAGGGTCGGTGACGACGCGGCGTACACGCGGTTGGCAGACGGAAGGATAAGGATCACGTACTCAGGCATCCCGCAGAGCGTAGCGTGACGCACTGTGACAGCTTCTCTGGCGCAGGACATCGAGGCCGCAGCGACACTGCTGGCCGGGGCCACCGACGTGACTTTGCTCGGGCATGTACGGCCGGACGCGGACGCACTCGGCAGCGCGCTGGCCCTCGGCCATGTGCTGCACCGCCGCGGCGCTCGCGTACGCGTCTCCTTCGGGGAACCTGACGAGACCCCGGAAACTCTCGCTTGGCTGGACGTCGACGGCTTGCTGACCCGGGTTGCCGACCTACCGGCGACAGACGGTCTCCTAGTGGCTCTCGACACCCCGACACCGGCTCGGCTGGGCCGGTTGGCGCCGCGTGTGGCCGCAGCCGGTGCGGTCCTCGTCGTCGACCACCACGCGACCAACGCTCGCTATGGCACACATCACGTAGTCGACGAGACCGCTGAAGCGACCGCGGTGCTCGTCGCACGAATCCTCGACGCCATGGGCGAAGAGCTGGACGAACCGACCGCGCGCAGCCTGTACGCCGGAATCGTCACCGACACCAGTGGTTTCCGCCGAGCGAGTCCCGAGACCCACCGGATCGCTGCGCGTCTGCTGGAAGCCGGTGTCGATCCGACAGAGGTGACACGGCGGATCGTCGACGACCATCCGTTCGCTTGGCTGCCGATGTTGTCGGCTGTGCTCGCTGAAGCCTGCCTGGAGCCGGATGCCGCCCAAGGCTTCGGCTTCGTGCACGCAGTGGTCCGCGCCTCGGCCGCGGCCACCGTACGCAGCGAGGAGGTGGAGTCGGTGATCGACGTGGTGCGCGCGACCCGCGAAGCGGGCGTCGCCGCGGTACTGAAGGAATCCGGATCGGCCGACGACGGTCCGCTTTGGACGGTGTCGCTCCGTTCAGCGGGCACGCTGGACGTGTCCGCGGCGGCTGCGGAGCTGGGCGGGGGAGGTCATCGCCAGGCCGCGGGCTGCACCGCGACCGGTTCCGCGGAACAGGTACTGGACCGGTTGCGCGAGGCCCTGTCCCGCGCGCCGCAGCTTTAGCTTCCGGCCACTGCGAGGCAGCTCAGGACGTCCGCTCGGCGAGATTGTCGGGGGTGGTCGTTACGCTCGTGCCGTGTCCGAAAGCTCTCCCTCCGTCGTGACCTCAGCCGAGCGCGTCCCTGCTCGGCGGGTGCTCGGTCTCGCCGTGCCCGCGCTCGGCGTGCTGGCCGCCGAACCCTTGTACGTGCTGGTCGACACCGCGGTGGTCGGGCACCTCGGCGCGCTGCCCCTGGCCGGGCTCGCGCTGGGTGGCGTGGTGCTGTCGCAGATCTCCACACAGCTGACCTTCCTGTCCTACGGCACCACCTCGCGCACCGCCCGGCTGCACGGCGCGGGGCGGCGTTCCGACGCCGTGCGCGAGGGGGTGCAGGCGACCTGGCTCGCCGTGCTCGTCGGGCTGGTGCTGTTGGTCGCCGGGCAGGCGCTGGCCGGGCCGGTCGCGCGGGCGCTGTCCGGCAGTGACGAAATCGCCGAGGCCGCCGTGTCCTGGCTGCGGATCGCGTTGTTCGGCGCGCCGCTGATCCTGGTCACCATGGCGGGCAACGGCTGGATGCGCGGAGTGCAGGACGCCGCGCGGCCGTTGCGGTACGTGCTCGCGGGCAACGGGCTCTCCGCCGTGCTGTGCCCGCTGCTGGTGTACGGCGCGGGCTGGGGGCTGGAAGGCTCGGCGATCGCGAACGTCGTCGCGCAGGTCGTGTCGGCCGGGCTGTTCTTTGCCGCGCTGGCGCGGGAACGGGTGCCGCTGCGCCCGGATTTCGCGGTCATGCGGGCACAGCTGGGCCTCGGGCGGGACCTCGTGCTGCGGAGCCTGGCGTTCCAGGCGTGCTTCGTCTCCGCCGCCGCGGTGGCCGCCCGCACCTCCACCGAGGCCGTCGGCGCGCACCAGGTGGTGCTGCAGCTGTGGACGTTCCTGTCGTTGGTGCTCGACTCGGTGGCGATCGCTGCGCAGTCACTGGTGGGCGCCGCGCTCGGCGGCGGCGCGGCCCGGCAGGCGCGCGGGGTCGCCGGCCAGATCACCGGCTACGGCCTGATCTTCGGCTGTTTCCTGTGCGTGGTGTTCGCCGCGCTGTGGAGCACGCTGCCGCACGCGTTCACCTCGGACCCGGGCGTCCTCGGCGAGATCCCGCACGCCTGGTGGTTCTTCGTGGCCCTGCAACCGATCGCCGGCGTCGTCTTCGCCCTGGACGGCGTTCTGCTCGGCGCCGGCGACGCTGCCTTCCTCCGCACCGCGACGCTGCTCAGCGCGGCGCTGGGCTTCCTGCCGCTGATCTGGTTGTCCCTGACCTTCGGCTGGGGTCTGACCGGCATCTGGACCGGGCTGTCGCTGTTCATGGTGCTGCGCCTGGGCGCGGTACTGGTCCGCTGGCGCTCCGGCCACTGGGCAGTGACGGGCGCGGTGCGGCAAGCCTGACGGGGCGCGCGCTCCCGACCCCTTGTGGCGAAGAACACCGGGATAACGGGTAAGTCTCAAGGTTGCCGAGACGATACAACTCAACGAGACGGCAGCGTCGGCGTCCTTCCCCGTTCGACGCACCGCCCCTGGAGGAACCCTTGTCGCCCGCCGGTCGTACCTCTGTCCGGTCCTGGCTCATCTGGCTCACCGCCGTCGCCGTGTACCTGCTCGCAGTGTTTCACCGGACTTCGTTCGGTGTGGCTGGGTTGCAGGCGGCGGAGCGGTTCGGAGTAGGCGCTGCGGCGCTCGGAACGTTCACAGTGCTCCAAGTCGCTGTGTACGCGGCCATGCAGATCCCCACAGGGATTCTGGTCGACCGCTACGGTCCGCGGCGGGTCCTTCTCACCGCGGTACTCGTGCTCGGCAGTGGGCAGCTCCTCCTTGGCGTCGCGAACACCTACGGCGTGGGCCTGCTTGCGCGCGGCGTACTCGGGTTGGGTGACGCGCTCACCTTCGTCAGCGTGCTGCGACTCGTCGCCGCGCACTTTCCGGGGCGGCAGTACGCGCTTCTGATGTCCTTCACTTCGGCTATCGGCTACGTCGGCAACCTCGTCGCCACCGTCCCGCTCACGCTGCTTCTCAACGGTCCAGGATGGACATTCACCTTCGTCGCAGTCGGGGCGATCACGCTGCTGTACGCGGTCCCTGTCGCGCTACGCGTGCGTGACGTCCCGGCAGGCGCGCCGGAACCGGTGCGAGAGCCAGTGCGTGTGGCCCAACTCGGTCGGAGCGTCCAGTCTGCCTGGCAGGTGCCTGGCACCCGGCTGGGTTTCTGGGTGCACTTCAGCACGATGTTCGCGCCGAACGTGCTGACCCTCCTGTGGGGCGTGCCGTTCCTCGTACAGGGACAGGGAATTCCCCCGGCGACCGCGAGTGCGCTGCTGACCGTGTTCGTCTTCGGCTCGATGGCCGGGGGACCGGTGCTGGGCACGGTGATCGGCCGCCGCCCGTCGCTGCGGATGCCGTTGGTCGGTGCGTACCTCGGCGGGGCGGCCGTGGTGTGGGCGGTGTTGCTCGGCTGGAGCGGCCCGCTGCCGCTGGGCGTGCTGGTGCCGGGGTTCGCCTTCCTGGCGCTGGGCGGTCCGGTGTCGATGATCGGTTTCGCGCTGGCGCGTGACTACAACCCGCTCGACCGCGTCGGCACCGCGACCGGAGTGGTCAACGTCGGCGGATTCGTGGCGACCACGGTGACCGCGTTGCTGATCGGCGTTCTCCTCCAGCTCACCGGCGGGAACTTCCGGCTGTCCCTGCTGTCGGTGCTCGTGGTGCTGGCGCTGGGCACCTGGCGGATGCTGACCTGGTGGCGTCGCACCCGCGCGCAGCTGTTCGCCGCCGAGGCCCGGGGCGAGCCGGTCCCGGTCCGCATCCGGCGGCACCGCTGGGACCACGCCCCGGTGCCCGCCTGATCCCGATCGGTAGGGTTCCGGCCGTGTCTCGCCCCCAGAAACCGCGCCGTCCCGTTCCGCCGCCCGGATTGCTCATCGTCGACAAACCGGCGGGGATGACTTCGCACGACGTGGTGGCGCGGGCCCGGCGGATCATGGGCACGCGCAAGGTCGGCCACGCCGGCACGCTGGATCCGATGGCCACCGGGGTGCTGGTGCTCGGCATCGAACGCGCCACGAAGCTGCTCGGCCACCTCGCGCTCGACCGCAAGACCTACCTCGCCACGCTCTCCCTCGGCCAGGCCACGACCACCGACGACGCCGAAGGCGAGATCCTGTCCACGGCCGCCCCCGACGACGTCGCGGCCGTCACCGAAGCACAGCTCTCCGCGGGCGTCGCCGCGTTGACCGGGGATCTCCAGCAGGTGCCCAGTGCGGTATCCGCGGTGAAGATCGACGGCAAGCGTGCGTACGCCCGTGTACGCGCGGGGGAGGACGTGGTCATCCCGCCCCGGCCCGTCACCGTGCACCGCTTCGACGTACTGGGCGTACGCCGCGAAGACGACCGCATCGAACTCGACGCCGTCGTGGAGTGCTCCTCGGGCACGTACGTGCGCGCGCTGGCGCGTGACCTCGGTGCCGGCCTCGGTGTCGGAGGTCACCTGAAAGCCTTGCGCCGCACCACTGTCGGCCCGTTCACGCTCGCCAAGGCACGTACGCTCGACCAGCTGGAGGAGACGCCGGAACTCTCGCTGGACCTCGACGCCGCAGTCACCGCCGCCTTCCCGCGTCGCGATCTCGACGCGGCCACGGCGCGCGCGGTGCAGTACGGGCGGCGTATCCCGGCGGGCGGCATCGAGGGCACCTACGGTCTGTTCGCTCCGGACGGGCACGTACTGGCGCTGGCCTCCGACGCCGAGGGAGTGACCCGTTCGGTGGTAGTGCTGCTGCCCGCATAGGGTGGAGCCGACAAGGGGACCGGTGCAGGGAGAGTTGACGGCAGTGCAGCGGTGGCGTGGACTCGGGGACCTCCCGGGCGGCTGGGGACGGTGTGTGGTCACCATCGGCGTGTTCGACGGCGTACACCGCGGACACCAGGAACTGATCTCCCGTACGGTGGCCGCGGCCGCCGAACGCGGGGTGCCCAGCGTGGTGGTCACCTTCGACCCGCACCCGTCCGAGGTGCTGCGCCCCGGCAGTCATCCCGCGCAGCTGACTTCGTTGCGGCGCAAGGCGGAACTGGTCGAAGGGCTCGGCGTGGACGTGTTCTGCGTCCTGCCCTTCACCCTGGAGTTCTCCCGCCTGAGCCCGCACGAGTTCGTGCACGAAGCGCTGGTGGACCAGCTGCACGCGGCCGCGGTGCTGGTCGGCGACAACTTCACCTTCGGTGCCAAGGCGGCGGGCAACGTCGCACTGCTGCGCGAGCTGGGCCGCCGCTTCGGGTTCGTCGCGTACGGCGCGGAGCTGCAGGGCCGGTCGCTGGCCGAGCCGGGCGCGGAACCGCGAAGCGGTATCGACATCACCTTCTCCTCCACCTATGTACGCTCGTGCATCGACGCGGGCGACGTGGTCGCGGCGGCGGAGGCGCTCGGCCGCCCGCACCGGCTGGAGGGCATCGTGGTCCGCGGCGACCGGCGCGGCCACGAGCTGGGCTACCCGACGGCGAACCTGTCCACCCCGCGGTTCGCCGCGGTCCCCGCGGACGGCGTCTACACCGCGTGGTTCACCCGGCTTTCCGAACCGGAGCGGCGGCTGCGCGCGGCGGTGTCGGTGGGCACGAACCCGACCTTCTCCGGCCGTGAGCGCACTGTCGAGGCCTTCGTGCTGGATGTGGACGAGGACTTCTACGGGCAGCACGTGGCGCTGGACTTCGTCACCCGCCTTCGGGACCAGGAGCGTTTCACCACGTCCGCGGACCTGGTGGTACAGATCGACGACGACGTCGCACGCACCCGGGACGCGCTCGGCTGAGCGCGTGCCCCGGCCGGGGGCGGAAACGGACGTTCCGGCCCGCCGGAGCGGCCCGGATGGCAAGATGACCCGGGCGGCACGGGCCGCCGACGAGGGCCGGATACGGGGCGAGGGGGCATGGAACTGGTGGAGGATCAGAAGATCGTCCAGCGGAACATCACGCTGCAACGAGAGTGGTACGGCGAGCCGCTGGGTGATCGGGTACGCCGGCTGGTGGTGGCCTTCGACGTGTCCCAGGCCTTCCTGGCCGAGGTACTCGGGATCAGCGCGCCGATGCTGAGCCAGGTGATGAGCGGCCGCCGGGCGAAGATCGGCAATCCGGTGGTGCTCGCCCGGATGATCATGCTCGAACGCAAGATCCTGGTCCCCGCGGTCGCCGCGGGCGACCGCGACGCGATGCAGGCCGCGCTGGAGGACGTCCGCGACTCCCGGCCCACGGTCGGCCGCGACAACATCCCGCTGGGCTCCGACGAGCAGGCCGTGCTGACCACCCTGCGCGACGTCGCCGAGGACGAGGACCTCGTCGAGGCGGCGAAACGCCTGGACGAGGACTTCCCGGCGATCGCCGACCTGCTCCGCCGCGCCGGCCAGTAGCCCCGGCCATGCGGCTGTTCTCCGCGCTTCGCCCGCCTCCCGATGTGGCGGCCGCGGTGCGCGAGGCGCTCGGCGTCCCCGAACCGGAGGACGGCGTGCCCGGTGCGCTGCGCTGGACCGAGCAGGCGGGCTGGCACATCACCCTCGCCTTCTACGCCGAAGCCGACCCCGCCGACCCCGCCGAACGCGCCGAATTCCTGGCCGGAGCACTGCATGGGCGCCCGGCGATCGACGTCCGGCTACGCGGTTCCGGGACCTTCCCCGGCGTGCTGTGGCTGGCCGCCGAAGGCGAAGGGCTCGCCGGGCTCGCGCGCGCCGCCGGAGCGGGGAACCGGCCGTACCACGCCCACCTCACCCTGGCCCGGCATGCCCGGGAGCACCCAGGTCCGGCCGCGCGGTGGGCGGAGCGGCTGGCCGGGTTCGCCAGCCGGGACTGGACCGCGGCCGAGGTACTCCTGCTGGGCAGCGGAGGGACGCCGTATCGCACGGTGGGGCGGTTCGGCCTGCACCGTGTGTGAAGCGACGGTGCAGCCTGCACCGTGCGTGAAGACCGTTCTCACCCGGCTGGTAACCTCGGTGAACGGGTCCGGCTGCAGTCCGTGGCGGCCGAGACCGGCTACCCGGCCGCGTGGCGCGGTGCGGGCCCCACGGCACCTAGATGCACAAGGAGCACCACCAGTGGCGCTGTCCACCGAAGAGAAGAAGACGATCCTCGCCGAGTACGGCCTGCACGACTCGGACACCGGATCCCCCGAGGCCCAGGTGGCCCTGCTGACCAAGCGGATCACCGGCCTCACCGAACACCTCAAGACGCACAAGCACGACCACCACTCCCGGCGTGGGCTGCTGCTGCTGGTCGGCCGTCGCCGCCGGCTGCTCAACTACACCGAGAAGGTGGACGTGGCGCGGTATCGCGAGCTGATCAAGCGGCTCGGACTGCGCCGCTAGCACGGGCGAGGGGGAGTGACCGGAGCGGTCGCTCCCCCTCCGTGCAAGCACCACTCATTACAGCGCGGGCGCGCTGGAGGACCACCTTCGCCGGTCCTCGGTAGTGGTTCCCGGGTACGGACCCGGGGGCTTCGATCGAAGACCGGCCGACATCCTCGAGCGTCCTCGGGCGAACCGGGTCCCAGGGTGGGAGACTCGCGCTGCTACGAAGGAACCAAAGAGGAGATTGACCCTATGACCGACTCCACCGGAGTCACCGTGTTCGAAACCGAAGCCGTGCTCGACAACGGCCGGTTCGGCACCCGCACCGTACGGTTCGAGACCGGGCGGCTGGCCCGCCAGGCGGCCGGTTCCGTGGTCGCTTACCTGGACGAAGAGACGATGCTGCTGTCGGCGACCACGGCGTCGAAGCACCCGAAGGAGCACTTCGACTTCTTCCCGCTGACCGTGGACGTCGAAGAGCGGATGTACGCCGCCGGCCGCATCCCCGGCGCGTTCTTCCGCCGCGAGGGCCGCCCCTCCACCGACGCGATCCTCACCGCCCGGCTGATCGACCGGCCGCTGCGCCCGTCCTTCGCCGACGGCCTGCGCAACGAGATCCAGGTCGTCATCACCGTGCAGAGCCTCAACCCGGACGACCCGTACGACGTGCTGGCGATCAACGCCGCCTCCGCGTCCACGCAGATCGCCGGCCTGCCGTTCTCCGGTCCGGTCGGCGGCGTGCGCGTCGCGCTGATCGAGGACCAGTGGGTCGCGTTCCCGACCTGGCCGCAGCTGGAGAAGGCCACCTTCAACATGGTGGTCGCGGGCCGGATCGTCGGGGATGATGTCGCGATCATGATGGTCGAGGCCGAGGGCACCGAGCACACCCTCGACCTGATCGCCGCCGGCTCCAAGGCGCCGGACGAGGCCTCGGTCGCCGAGGGCCTGGAGGCCGCGAAGCCGTTCATCAAGGCCCTGTGCGAGGCGCAGCAGCGCCTCGCCGCCGACGCCGCGAAGCCGACCGGCGAGTTCCCGACCTACCCGGCCTACGAGCAGGACGTCTACGAGGCCGTCGCGGCGATCGCCACCGACGACCTGGCCAAGGCACTGCAGATCCCGGGCAAGCAGGACCGCGACGCCGCGACCGACGCGGTCAAGGCCGCCGTGATCGAGAAGGTCGGCCTGGGCGAGGGCGAGGCCTTCGAGGGCCGCGACAAGGAAATCGGCGGCGCGTTCAAGGCACTGACCAAGAAGATCATGCGCAAGCGCGTGCTCACCGAGAAGATCCGGATGGACGGCCGCGGGCTGACCGACATCCGGCAGCTCTCCGCCGAGGTCGCGGTGATCCCGCGGGCGCACGGCTCGGCGCTGTTCGAGCGCGGCGAGACCCAGATCCTGGGGGTCACCACGCTGAACATGCTTCGCCTCGAGCAGCAGATCGACTCGCTGTCGCCGGAGACGCACAAGCGCTACATGCACCACTACAACTTCCCGCCGTTCTCCACCGGTGAGACCGGCCGGGTCGGCTCGCCGAAGCGGCGCGAGATCGGCCACGGCATGCTCGCCGAGCGCGCGCTGCTGCCGGTGCTGCCGAAGCGGGACGAGTTCCCATACGCGATCCGTCAGGTCTCCGAGGCGCTGGGCTCCAACGGCTCCACCTCGATGGGCTCGGTCTGCGCGTCCACTATGTCGCTGTACAACGCCGGCGTGCCGCTCAAGGCGCCGGTCGCGGGCATCGCGATGGGCCTGGTGTCGGACGAGGTGGATGGTGAGACCCGCTACGTCGCGCTCACCGACATCCTGGGCGCCGAGGATGCGCTGGGCGACATGGACTTCAAGGTCGCGGGCACCAAGGACATCATCACCGCGCTGCAGCTGGACACGAAGCTCGACGGAATCCCCTCCGAGGTGCTCGCGGGTGCGCTGAAGCAGGCCAAGGACGCCCGCTACACCATCCTCGAGGTGATCGCCGAGGCGATCGACGCGCCGGACGAGATGAGCCCGTTCGCCCCGCGCGTGACCAGCGTGAAGATCCCGGTGGACAAGATCGGCGAGGTGATCGGCCCGAAGGGCAAGATGATCAACTCGATCACCGAGGAGACCGGCGCGGACATCTCGATCGAGGACGACGGCACGATCTACGTCGGTGCCGCGGACGGCCCGTCCGCGGAGGCCGCGATCGACAAGATCAACGCGATCGCCAACCCGCAGCTGCCGAAGGTCGGCGAGCGCTTCCTCGGCACCGTGGTGAAGACCGCGGCGTTCGGCGCGTTCGTCTCGCTGCTGCCGGGCAAGGACGGCCTGGTGCACATCTCCAAGCTGGGTGGCGGCAAGCGGATCGGCAAGGTCGAGGACGTGGTCAACGTGGGCGACAAGCTCCGCGTCGAGATCGGCGACATCGACAACCGCGGCAAGATCAGCCTGATCGTGGTCAAGGACGAGGACGCCGAGCAGGCCGGCGGGGACACCGCCGAGCAGTCCGGCGACAAGGCCGAGGCGAAGTAAGGCCCGGGGTTCTCGCCCGGCAATCCGGCAAAACCGCCCGAAGGCCCCCTCTCCGCCGGGAGGGGGCCTTCGGCGCACGTACCGAAAAGGTTCCCATGGCACGGCAGGTTTCCGGGCACGAACAGCCCGTCGGCAGCACCCGCACGCTGGAGTCCACATCGGACGGTGCGCTGGTCAGGCGGAGCGTGCTCCCGGGCGGGCTGCGGGTGATCACCGAGCACGTCCCGGCCTCGCGGTCGGCGACCGTCGGGCTGTGGGTCGGCGTCGGCTCGCGCGACGAGCCGCTCGCCGTCGCCGGTGCCGCGCACTACCTGGAACACTTGCTGTTCAAGGGAACCCGCACCCGCGACGCCACGCAGATCGCGGAGGAGATCGACGCGGTCGGCGGGGAGTTCAACGCGTTCACCGCCAAGGAACACACCTGTTACTACGCGCAGGTGCTCGACGCGGACCTGCCGCTGGCCGTCGACCTGGTCACCGACGTGGTGTTCGAAGCGCTGTGCACCGACCAGGACATGGCCACCGAACGCAGCGTGGTGCTCGAAGAGATCGCGATGCGCGACGACGACCCCGAGGATCTGCTGCACGAGACGTTCGTGAGCGCGATCCTCGGGGACCATCCGCTCGGCCGTCCGGTGCTGGGCACCGAGAAGTCCATCACCGAGATGGCCCCGGCGGCGCTGCGCGGCTTCTACCGCCGTCGCTACACGCTGCCGCGGATGGTGCTCGCGGTGGCCGGGAATGTGGCGCACGGCCAGGTGCTGCGCCTGGTCCGGCGGGCGCTGCGCGACCGCCTCGGCGGATCCGGCAGCCCCTTGGCGCCGCGGTCCGGCCGCGCCCGGCTTCGTACCGCGCCGAAGCTGGCGCTGCACCCGGACGACACCGAGCAGGCGCACGTGATGCTGGGCTTTCCCGCGCTGCCCCGGCACGACGAACGCCGGTTCACCCTGTCCGTGCTGAACGCGGCGCTGGGCGGGGGCATGAGTTCCCGGCTGTTCCAGGAAATCCGGGAACGGCGAGGGCTGGCCTACCAGGTGTACTCCTCGGTCGCGAGCTACGCCGACATCGGGCACCTGTCGGTGTACGCGGGCTGCCAGCCGGAGCGGCTGGGCCAGGTCGCGGGTGTGATCCGCGAGGTGCTCGACGGGGTGGCCACCGACGGCCTGACCGACGCCGAAGTGGCCCGTGCCAAGGGACAGCTGCGCGGCGGGATCGTGCTCGGGCTGGAGGACACCGCGGCCCGGATGTCCCGGATCGGCAAGAACGAACTGAACTACGCGAGCTACCTCGGCGTGGGCGACACCGTCGCGCGAATCGACGCGGTGACCACCGACGAGGTGTGTGCGCTGGCTCGCACTCTGCTGCGCCGTCCCGGTGGGGCGCCCGCCGCCGCGGTGGTGGGGCCGTACGCTCACGCCGATGACCTGCCCGACGATCTGCACGAGGTGATCGCG
This sequence comes from Amycolatopsis sulphurea, assembly GCF_002564045.1. Lineage (NCBI taxonomy): Bacteria > Bacillati > Actinomycetota > Actinomycetes > Pseudonocardiales > Pseudonocardiaceae > Amycolatopsis > Amycolatopsis sulphurea. The sequence continues at coordinate 4,815,074 of NZ_PDJK01000002.1, forward strand.
TCATGACCGAGTCCCCGATCCGCGTTGGCGTGCTGGGCGCGCGCGGGCGTATGGGCGCCACCGTGGTGCAAGCCGTGGAGGGCGCCGAAGACCTGCGGCTGGTGGCCGCGCTGGACGCCGGTGAGGACCTCGCCGGGCTGGGTGACGCTCAGGTCGTCGTCGACTTCACCCACCCGGACGCGGTGATGGGCAACCTCCGGCACCTGATCGGCCATGGCGTGCACGCCGTCGTCGGCACCACCGGGTTCACCGAGGAGCGGCTGGCCGAGCTGCGGGGCCTGCTCGCCGCGAAGCCGGAGCTGGGCGTGCTGATCGCGCCGAACTTCGCGCTCGGCGCGGTGCTGGCGATGCGCTTCGCCACGCAGGCCGCGCGGTTCTACGCCTCGGCCGAGGTCGTCGAGCTGCACCACAACCGCAAGGCCGACGCCCCGTCCGGCACCGCGGCGCACACCGCGCGGATGATCGGCGCGGCCCGCGCCGAGGCCGGGCTGGCCCCCGGACCCGACGCCACGACGTCCGAAGTGGACGGTGCGCGCGGAGCCGAGGTCGACGGCGTGCGGGTGCACTCGGTCCGGCTGCCCGGATTGGTGGCGCACGAGGAGATCATGTTCGGCGGTGAGGGGGAGACCCTGACCATCCGGCACGACAGCATCGACCGTTCGTCGTTCATGCCCGGCGTGCTGCTCGGCGTGCGCACGGTGGTCAGCCGCCCCGGCCTCACGGTCGGCCTGGAGAACGTGCTCGACCTGTGAAGGCCCGCAATATCGCGCTGCTGCTGACCGCGGCGTTGGTGGTCTACCTCGTCCTGCTGGCCGACCGGGCCGTGGCGCTGCTGCGTACCGGCACCGGGGCCGGTATCGCGCTCGGGATCGGCGTGTTCCTGCTGCCGTTGCTCGGCGTGTGGATCATCGTGGTGACCTGGCGCGCCGGCACCCAGATCCAGCGCCTGTCCCGGCGGCTGGACGCCGAGGGCGGCCTGCCCGACGTGTCCGGCCTGCCCCGCCGTCCGTCCGGCCGGGTCGACCGGGACGCCGCGGACGCGTGGTTCGAGCAGCGCCGCGCCGAGGTCGAAGCCGACCAGAACGACTGGCGCGGCTGGTACCGCCTGGCCTACGCCTACGACATCGCCGGCGACCGCCGCCGCGCACGGGCGATCATGCGCAAGGCCGTGGACCTCGAAGCGGCCGAACGCAAACAGGGGTCGGCCCCGAATTAGGGGTTGGGTCCCGTCCGCGCTGAAGGCTGTGAAGGGGCCCTTCACGGACTCAGAGGCTGTGAAGGGCCCCTTCACAGTCTTAGCCGTTGGCGCCCGTAGAAGGGCCATCGATGCTACGTAACGCCCTGACGTGGCATGGCACTCAGTGCGGCCAGCCGCCGAACGCCGCTGGTGCCGCCGCGAGCAGGCTGAACCGCAGCCAGCGTCCGGCCAGCCCGGCGGCGAGGAAGGTGCACAGCCGCATCCGGACCATGCCGGCGAGCACGCTGGTGGCCATGAACGGCGGCAGGCCCACCACCGAGCTGACCCCGTACGTGGTCGCCATCCAATGCGGATGCCGTTGGCAGCGTTCGCGCAAAGCTTCCACCTTCGTGCGGAGCACCTCGGTGCGCCGTTGCCAGCGGACCCGCCGCGGGGTGAGCGTGCGCTTCGCGTGCAGGCGGTCGTGCAGGACCTTCGGCAGCCGGATGCTGCCGCGCGCGGCCAGGTAGTACAGCAGTTTCCCCGCGATCTGGCCGATCGCGACCGCGCCGCCGAGCCACAGCCAGTGCGGGTTCTGCTGGCTGGCGCACAGCCCGATGACGAACAGTTCGGCGTTGACCAGGGGCACGATCGCGGAGCCGAAGGCGACGGCGAAGGTCACGAGCAGCCAGTCCATCGCGCCCCCTTCGAGTGATCGTGGAAACCACGCTAGCAGCCGTTACGAAAAGGTCACGGGGGTTGGCCCCCGTATCCGCCCGCAGGGTGTCGGCAAGGTCGGTGTGAGGGGCCCTTCGCCGACCGTGGAGGTCCGTGAAGGTCTGTGAAGGGGCCCTTCACGGACTCTGAGTCTGTGAAGGGCCCCTTCACAGACCCGAGACAGGTCCGGCGCACACCACGAGGTGGTCGCGCGTCTCGGGCTCCTCCGCTTCGCCTGCCGGGCGCAATAGATCGAGATGGCAGGTGTCGTCGATGATGACGCGGCAGCCACGGCTCTCTGCTGATCACGGGTCCTCGACCAACTTTGCCGGGCCCCTGGTATCCGCCCGGGGGTTACGACCCCGGATGATCATCTCCCGGACCGGTCCAGGACACCTTCCCCTGCAAGGATCGTCGCGTGACCGACGTGCGTTTCGCCGATCGCTTCGCCGGACTCTGCGCTGCGGTCGTCCGGATCCTGCCCTTCGGGCTTTCCCGGGTCGTCGCGCCGAGCTTCCTCGGCTTCGCGGTGATCAACGGTTGTACCTTCGGCGTCGACCTGCTACTGCTCACCCTGTTCCGCAGCGGCCTCGGGTTGCCGCTGTGGCTGGCCATCAGCCTGTCGTACGCGCTGGCGTTCGGGTTGAGCTTCGTGCTCAACCGCGCGCTGAACTTCCGTTCCCACGCCCCTGTCGGGCGCCAGGCTGTGCTCTACGCGGTGGCAGTCGTCATCAACTACGCGGCGTTCCTGCTGGGCGTGGGCACAGGGTTGTCCGCGCTGGGAGTGCAGTACCACCTGTCGCGCATCATCGCCGGGGCGTGCGAGGGCGTGTTCATGTATTCGGTGATGCGCTGGGTCGTGTTCGTGAAGCGCGAGGATCCGGTCAGCGCGTGAGTTCGAGTTCGAGTGTGCCGGTGAGGCGTACTTCGCGAAGCGTGCCACGGCCGGTGTCGAGAGTGCGTACGGTGCCGTCAGGCGCCCAGCCGGCCCGTCGGTAGAACCCGAGCGTCGCGTGGTCGGACTGTGCGACCCAGGTGATGCCGCGCGTCAGTCCGTCCGCGCGCAGGTTCTTCGCGGCGGTGGCCAGCAGCCGTCCCGCGTGGCCACGGCGGCCCCAGCGTGGTTCGACGACGAGCGAAGCGATCAGGGCGGTCGCGCGGGCGTCGTCGGGCAGGCTGCCGTCCGCCGTGGCTGCTTCGTCCTCCGGGGCCGGGCCTGCGACGCAGTAGCCGACCGTGAAGGAGCCCTCAGTGGCCAAGTACACCGCTGAGCCCGGGTAGTCGATCGTCTCCGCCCAGGTGCTTTCCAGGTCGAGGCCGTCGAGGGCTTCGGCGCCGAGCAGGTCGGTGTAGGCGGCCCGCCAGGCGATGCGCTGGATACGGGCGATCTCCGCGGCGTCGGACGGGCTCGCGGGACGGACTTCGGCGGCACTCACGCCGGGCAATGTACCGAAACTGTCGGGAGTGGCTGGCACGATGGCGGCACCATGCAGACGACCAGCCCGTCACTCAGCCTTTCCGCCGCGCGCCGCACCGCGCTGGCCGCACAGGGGTTCGCCGATCCGCGGCCGGCCTCCGCCCCGACCCGGCGGCACCTGACCAGGGTGTTGTCGCGAGTCCAGCTGCTGCAGCTCGACTCGGTCAACGTCGCGGTCCGCGCGCACTACATGCCGGTGTTCTCGCGGCTCGGTGCCTACGAGCCGGCCCTCGTCGACGACGCTGCCTGGGAGCATCGCGCCCGCCGTCCGCGGCTGCTCGTGGAGTCGTGGGCGCACGAGGCGAGCCTGCTGCCGGTCGAAGACTGGCCACTGCTGCGCTCGGGCGCGAAGCGGGACGGCTGGTGGCGGCACTACGCGAAGGTCGTGGAGGCCGCGCCGGAGCTGATCGAGGACATCCTGGCGGTGGTGAAGGAGCAGGGTCCGATCGGCGCCGGCGCGATCGAGAAGGCGCTGGAGAGCGAGTCGGCCGGGCGGGGGCCGGGTGCCTGGTGGGAGCGCTCGGTGGTCAAGAAGGTCTGCGAGTACCTGTTCGGCCTCGGTGAGTTGTCGACCGGCACGCGGCGGTCGTTCGAACGGCTGTACGACCTCACCGAACGGGTGGTGCCGCCGGAGATCCTGGCCCGGCGGATGAGCGTCGAGGAGGGTGCGCGAGGCTTGCTCGAACGGTCCGCGCGGGCGCTGGGCGTCGGCACCGAAACGGACCTGCGCGACTACTACCGCCTCGGTCCGGACGTGGCCCGCCGGGCGGTGGCCGAACTCGTCGAAGCGGGCACCCTGGAACCCGTCCGGGTCGAAGGCTGGCGCGCTCTCGCCTACCGGCACGTGGCCGCGCGCACTCCCCGCGCCGTGGCCGGGCGGGCGCTGCTGTGCCCGTTCGACCCGCTGATCTGGGAACGCAGCCGGACCGAGCGGCTGTTCGGTTTCCGGTACCGCATCGAGATCTACGTCCCCGAGCCGAAGCGAGAATACGGGTACTACGTGTTCCCGTTCCTGCTCGACGGCTCGCTCGCCGCCCGGGTGGACCTCAAATCCGACCGCGCCGCAGGGGTTCTGCGCGTCCCCGGCGCGTTCGGCGAACCGGGCGCCGACGTCCGCCGGGTGACCGCCGAGCTGGCCGGTGAGTTGCGGTCGATGGCGGAGTGGCTTGGTCTGGACGCCGTCGAGGTGGGGACGCGAGGTGATCTGGCGGAACCGTTGCGGCGTGCGGTTTCCTGATCTCGCGGGGGAGGTTTTTGGTGTGGGGCAACGGATCTGGTAGGTGTCGTGGGCGGCTGGACGGGGTGGGGGAGGGGGCGGGCCAGGTCACGCGGGTCGCCTCCTCGAGAAGGCGGCTGGTCGGTCGCGGGGCGCGGTGGGTGGTCGCGGAGACGGGGTAGGCGTGGGGGGACGGCCGGAGCTAGGAGCTGATGTGCGGGTTGGCTGGTGTGGCGAGGCGCGGGGCCGTCCCCCGGGGAGATGGGGTTCGGGTGGCGGTGGTCGCGCTGGGTACGGGCCTGTCGGTTGGGCTGGGGCCGCGTCGCCGCGCCACGCCGGGCATGCGGGTGGTGACCGGTCCAGCCGGCTCAACTCCCCGTCACCAGGACCGCTTCGCCACCAAGGCTGTGAAGGGCACCTTCACAGCCGTTGAGTCCAGGGTGTCGGCAAAGTCGGTGTGGAGGTCTGTGAAGGGGTCCTTCACGGACTCTGAGTCTGTGAAGGGCCCCTTCACAGACCCGAAACCGGTCCGGTGCACGCCACGAGGTGGTCGCACACACCTCAGCATCGCCCGCTGCCGGGTCCCCGACCAACTTTGCCGGAACCCTGGCCGCTGAATCCGTGAAGGGACCCTTCACAGCCTTTGGGCGGGTGAGGTGAGGCGGGTTGCCGTGGTGCGTTCGTTGTTCGGCCCGGCAGGAGCTGTCAAGTCCGATGTGGACGGTCGCCCGAGTCCGGCGGCGGGAGGGGGCCGATGCCGGGAAACGCGAAGCGGCGGGCCGCGACCGGATGTTCCGGTGCGGTCCGCCGCCTCCCCCTTGGAGACCGTCCGCGCGGCGCCGGCGGTGCCGGACGTGGTGCGGGCGGAGTCTGGGCCGGGTCAGCCCGCGGCGCGGGTGACCACGGCGTTGCCGGTGCCGGTGCGGGCGCGCACGTGCAGGGTGACCTCGCCTTCCGGCGGGGTGTCGGCCACCTCCAGCTCACTGGACACGCGACCCGCGGCGGAGGCCAGTTCGACCTCGGCGCGGACGCCCTCGCGGATGCCCACCCGGACCTCGCCGGAGCCGGTGATCAGTTCCAGCGAGCCGGACGCCCCGTCGGCCACGGACAGGTCGCCGCTGCCGGTGCGGGCCATCACCTCGCCGGAGACGGTGCCCAGCCAGACGTCGCCGGTGCCGGTCGCGACCGTGGCGGAACCGGTGACGGACGCCGCCTCCACCGAGCCACTGCCGGTGCGCAGCTGGAGCCCGGCCAGGGTCGGGCCCAGCTTCACCGCACCGGTGCCGGTGCGCACGATCGCCGCGCCGTCCGCGTGGGCCAGCGCCACTTCGCCGGAGCCGGTGAGGATGTCCGCCCGGCCCGTGATCCCGGTCACGGTGACGTCCGCCGACCCCGCGCGCACCTCGACGTGCGAGCCGGCCGGTGCGTGCACGGTCACCGCGATCGGCACGTTCCGCAGCTGCCACGCCTTGGCCGCGCGCACCACGAGCCGGTTGCCGGTCTTCTCGATCCGCGCCTGCCGCACCGCGTCCGCCGCGGAGGCCTGCCCCACCATGCCGAGCTGATCCCCGAACTGCTCGCCGACCCAGGACAACAGGCTGCTCACCCCGTTCACCCAGGACGGCTGGTCCCCGGTGTCGTGCTGCAACCGCACGGTGGCCCCGGTGTCCCGGTCGAGCACGACCTCCACTCGGCCGATCGTGACGCCCAGGTCCAGCTCCAGCGGCCCGTCCGCGTCGAAGTCCTGGAGCCGCACCAGCGGCCCCGGCTGCTCCCCCGAGCCCGCGACGGACTCGTCCGAGCCACCGGCGGTCGACGCGGATCCCGACGCCGTGCCGGGTTCTGCGGTGGCGGATTCGGCGTCCGAGCCGGTGGCGTCGGTGGTCGCCGCCGATTCCGCTGCGGTGTCGGCGTTTCCGGCGGATTCCACCCCAGAGTCGGCACTTCCTGCGGATTCGGCGGTCGTTCCGGTGTTTGCCCTGGTGCCGATCTTTTCGTCGGCCCCTGAGGCGCTGCCGGTCTGGCCCGTGGATCCCGAGCCCCCGCCGGATCCCGTCGTATCGCCGGTGGCCGATGCGGACCCCGTAGCCGAACCGGCTGTACCCGCCGATCCCGCGGCCTGCGCGGTCTCCGCCCCGTCCGCCGTGGTGTTCTTCCCTTGGTCTTCCCGATTCTCGCCCATGGTGATGCCCCCTTCTAGCCTTGGACCCAGCCGTGCAGCTTGGTCTCGGTGCGGCTGCCCTGGCGTCCGCGTTCGTGGCGCTGCTGGTAGTGCTGCGCCTGGCCGAGCGCCCCCTGCACGGCCTGCGCGACGAAGCTGTTCAGCGAAATCCCCTGCGCGGCCGCGGCCTGCTCGGCCTGGGACTTCATCTGCTCCACGAGCCGCAGCGTGATCCGCGAGATGTCCCCGCCGTCGATCAGCGGCGAAGCCGGCGGTGGTGGTGACGGCGGGGTGGGCCCGGACGGCGGCGGCTCCGCCTCGCCGGTCACCACCACCCGCACGTCGCGGCCGTCCAGCCGGACGTCCACCACCTGGCCGGGCAGCGCGGCGGTCACCTCGGCGGCGAGGTCGGCCAGCGCGTTCATCAGCACGAGCCGGGCCGAGGGTTCGAGTGCCGACGACAGCAGGGCGGCCGTGCGCCGGGTCTGCTCGTCCCCGGCGGAGGCCGTGTTCGCGAGGTCTTCGCGAAGATTCGCAAGGTACGGCGTCAAGTCCATGACACCACTATGGCGTCACCAATGACGTCATGTCAAGGCGCGGTGGTGTCACCCCTGCCCGGTGCCCGGCGACGGGTCCGGAGGCGGTTAGGCTGCCTGCGGAGTCGCCGAAGCAGGAAAGAGGGAGTGGTGTCGTGGCCGAGACCGTGTCGCCCAGGGTGCAGCTGATCGCGAAGACGGAGTTCTTCCCCCCGGAGGACGTCCCGTGGTCGACCGATGCGGACGGGGGCCAGGCGCTCGCCGAGTTCGCCGGCCGGGCCTGTTACCAGTCCTGGAAGAAGCCGAACCCGAAGACCGCGACCAACGCCGGCTATGTCGAGCACATCATCGACGTCGGCCACCTTTCCGTGCTGGAGCACGGATCGGTGACGTTCTATCTGACCGGTATCTCCCGGTCGCTGACCCACGAGCTGATCCGGCACCGGCACTTCTCCTACTCGCAGCTGTCCCAGCGGTACGTGCCCGAGCGCAACGCGGCGTTCGTCGAGCCGGACGTGATCGCGAACGACCCGGAACTGCACGAGAAGTTCCTCGCGGCCGCGCAGGCGAGCGTGGACGCCTACACCGAGCTGCTGGCCGGTCTGGAGGACAAGTTCGCCGACGCGCCGAGCGCCACGCTGCGCCGCAAGCAGGCCCGCCAGGCCGCGCGCGCCGTGCTGCCCAACGCCACCGAGACCCGCATCGTGGTGACCGGCAACTACCGGGCCTGGCGCCACTTCATCGCCATGCGCGCGACCGAGCACGCCGACGTCGAGATCCGCGCGCTGGCCGTGGAATGCTTGCGGGAGCTGCAGAAGGCGGCGGCCAACGTGTTCGCCGACTTCACCATCTCGACGCTGCCCGACGGCACCGAGGTGGCCTCCAGCCCGAAGGTGCTCGAAGGCTGATGAAGCGCCTGGCGATCGACGTCCGGCCCGGGGAGTACGCGGTGGTGCGCCTGCCATCGGACGCCCCGGTGCCGGCCGGGCTGCTGGAGCCCGGCCCGTTCCTGGCGTCGGTGACGCGGACCCCGGCCGAGCTGTCGATCGTTTGCCACGCCGGGGCGGCGCCCGAGGGCGCCGAGATCGAACGCGGCTGGCGGCTGCTCAGCGTGCGCGGGCCGATCAAGTTCACGCTCACCGGCGTGATCTCCGCGCTGTCGGCCGAGCTGGCCGCCGCCGGGGTCGCGTTGTTCTCCCTGTCCACGCACGACACCGCGCACGTCCTGGTGCCCGCCGCCGACCTGGACCGGGCGGTGCGGGTCTTCCGGGGCAGCGGGCACGAAGTGGGCCTTCCCGCCTGAATCTCCAGGGCACGTGGCGCAGCACACCCTTGCCCAGCAAAGTTCGGCACGCCTAAACTTTGAATTAGGACAGCCGACGACGGGCAAGGTGGCGAGATGGCAGTGGCAGAAGCGACCCGACCGCGCCGGCTTGACCGGCTGCGCGCGGGCAGTGGGCTGCTCGGCCCGGCATTCGTGGCTGCCATCGCGTACGTGGACCCGGGCAACGTCGCGGCCAACGTCAGCGCCGGCGCGGAGTACGGCTACCTGCTGGTTTGGGTGATCGTCGCCGCGAACTTGATGGCCGTGCTGGTGCAATACCTCTCCGCGAAGCTCGGCCTGGTCACCGGTCAGTCGCTGCCGGAGGCGCTGCGCGAACGGCTGCCCGGCCCGGCCCGGCTGGCCTACTGGGCGCAGGCCGAGGTGGTGGCGGTGGCCACCGACCTGGCCGAGGTGGTCGGCGGGGCGATCGCGCTGAACCTGCTCTTCGGGCTCCCGCTGCTGGCCGGCGGACTGATCACCGGGCTGGTCTCACTGGTGCTGCTGCTCGTGCAGGACCGCCGCGGCCAGCGCCCGTTCGAACGTATGGTGACCGGGCTGCTCGCGGTGATCGCGGTCGGATTCCTGGCCAGCCTGTTCGTGTCGCCGCCGTCGGCCGGCGGGATCGTGCACGGCCTCGTCCCGCGGTTCGCCGACAGCGGCAGCATCCTGATTGCCGCGGCGATGCTCGGCGCGACGGTGATGCCGCACGCGGTGTATCTGCATTCCGGTCTGGTGCGCGACCGGCACGGCGTGGTGCCCCCGGAGGGGCAGCGGCGGCTCCTGCGCGCCACCCGGTACGACGTCGGCTTCGCGATGCTGCTCGCCGGGGCGGTGAACCTCGGCATGCTGCTGGTGGCAGCGGCGAATCTGCAGGGTCGCGAAGGGGTCGACACGATCGCAGGTGCGCACAGCGCGGTCTCCTCGGCACTCGGGCCGGGGGTGGCGCTGCTGTTCGCGATCGGGCTGCTCGCCTCCGGGCTGGCGTCCACTTCGGTCGGTGCCTACGCGGGCTCGATGATCATGGAAGGCTTGCTGCGCAAGCGAATTCCGATCGTGCTGCGGCGGCTCGTCACGCTGATTCCCGCGGTGGTGGTGCTGGCTCTCGGTGCCGATCCGAGCATGGCGCTGGTGGTCTCGCAGGTGGTGCTGTCGTTCGGCATTCCGTTCGCGCTGGTGCCGCTGATCCGGCTTACCGCCGACCGCGCGCTGATGGGGGAGCAGGTCAACCGGCGCCTGACCACGGTGGTCGCCGGCGCGGTGGCCGCGGTGATCATCCTGCTCAACGTGGTGCTGATCTGGCTCACCTTCACCGGGTGAGCCCGCAGGGTCTCGGCAAAGTTGGTCGAGGACCCGTGATCAGCAGAGTGAGCCGTGGCTGCCGCGTCATCCATCGACGGCGCTTGCCTCTTCGTCGATTACGCCCGGCAGCGGGCGATGCGGAGGTGTTCGAGATGCGCGACCACCTCGTGGTGTGTGCCGGACCTGTCCCGAAGTCTGTGAAGGGCCCCTTCACCGACTGAAGGTCCGTGAAGGGCCCCTTCACGGCCCCTCACGGCCCTTCACGGACCTCCGCGGTCGGCGCAGGGCCCCTCACGCCGACTTTGCCGACATCCTGGGGTGAGCCCGTGCGGATCCGGTGGAACCCGGACCGCGGCCGGGTGGTCGGACTAGCATCTGCGCGAACCCGACCGAGGAGCCCCGCCCGTGACTGACGAACAGACCCGGCCCTCCGAGCCGGCCGCGGGCGCCCGCGTGGTCGCCGGCCGGTATCTGCTGCTGTCCGAACTCGGCCGGGGCGGGATGGGCGTGGTCTGGCGGGCCCAGGACCAGGTGATCGGCCGGCCGGTCGCGATCAAGGAGCTGCGGCTGTCCCCGGAGCCAGGCGGCGACGGGGCGGCGATCTCCGAACGCGTGCTGCGCGAGGTCCGGGCCGGCGGGCGGCTCAACGATCCGGCGGTGGTCACGGTGTTCGACGTGGTCAACGACGGCGGCGCCACCTGGATCGTGATGGAGCTGGTCGAGGCGCCCACGCTCGCGGACCTGGTGCGGCAGTACGGCCCGATGCCGGCCCAGCAGGTCGCCGTGATCGGGGAGCAGGTGCTGTCCGCGCTGCAAGCCGCGCACGCCGCCGGGATCGTGCACCGCGACGTGAAACCGGCCAACATCATGGTCGCCCATGACGGGCGCGTGAAGCTCACCGACTTCGGCATCGCGCATGCGATCGACGACCCGCGGCTCACCACCACCGGCACGCTCGTCGGCTCCCCGGCGTTCATGGCGCCGGAGCGCGTCGAAGGCCGCGAAGCGATGCCCGAATCGGACCTGTGGTCGCTCGGCGCAACGCTGTACTTCGCGGTGGAAGGCATCATCGCCTTCGAGCGCCCCACCACCGCAGCGACGCTGCACGCGGTCATGACCGAGACGCCCTATCCGACTCGCGCACAGGGGCCGCTCGCCGCAGTCGTGTCCGGGCTGCTCGTGGCACAGCCCGAAGCGCGGCTCACCGCTGCGCAGGTCCGCGCGCTGCTTGCCACCGCGGCCGGGCATGACCGGCGTACGCCGCCGCCAGGCACCGTCGCGATGCCACAGCCGCCAGCCCGGCAGACTCGGCGTGGGCGGTGGGTCGCCGCGGCCGTGGTGCTCCTCGTCGCAGGGCTGGTCGGTGGATTCTTTCTGGGTCTCCCGGTCTGGTCGCCGTCTGTGGACGCGCAGCGGCTCGACACCGTCACCTTCGGGCCGGACGGTGACGTGAAGCTGGCCATCTCCAGCAGCGATCACTGCTTCAACGCGACAATTCAGCCGGGCGTCGTACTCAGTACCGACAACAGCGTGAGCTGCGACAAGAACCACACGCTGGAGGTGTACGACGCCGCGAACGCGCTGCCGGTGGAGAGCTACAGCAGCGACGACGTGCCGCCGGCGCCGTACCCCGGGCGCGATCAGCTCGGGCAGCTCGCGGAGACGCGCTGCGGACTCACTTTCCACTCCGCCGTGGTGCCTGCGCAGCAGCGTGCAGACCTGCAGTACCGGGCGATCGTGCCGTCGCAGAAGGAGTGGGAGCTGATCCCCGAGAAGAGCAGCTCCAGCGGGCCGGTGCGGACGTTCTCCTGCGTGCTCACCCGGACCGGCAACGGGCAGATCCCGGCGCAGATCACCACCAAGGTCAAGTAGCCGCACGCGAGATGTTCCGCCGCCCGCGCGCGGCGGGCGGAAATTCTCCGTACCGGCCAGGTCCAGGCCAGGTTCGCAGGGCCGAAGGGGTACCGTCTTGGCCATGTCCACCCCACCTTCCGCCGCGCCCGGACGCCCGTTCGGCCGCGTGCTCACCGCGATGGCCACGCCCTTCGACCGCGACGGCGCGCTGGACGTCAAGCGGGCGCAGGAACTCGCCGAGCACCTCGTGGACCTGGGCAACGACGGCCTGGTCGTGAACGGCACCACGGGGGAGTCCCCGACCACCACCGACGCGGAGAAGGACACCTTGCTGCGCGCGGTCGTGGAGGCGGTCGGCGATCGGGCCACGGTGGTCGCCGGGGCCGGTACCAACGATACCGCGCACAGCATCGTGCAGGCGCGCGCCGCCGCCGCTGCCGGAGCGCACGGGCTGCTCGTCGTCACCCCGTACTACTCGCGGCCCAGCCAGGCCGGCGTGTACGCGCACTTCACCACCGTCGCGGACGCCACCGAGCTGCCGGTGATGCTGTACGACATCCCGCCGCGCTCGGTGGTGCCGATCGAGGTCGACACCCTGCTGCGGCTGGCCGAGCACCCGCGGATCGCCGCGGTCAAGGACGCCAAGGGCGACCTGATCGCCGGGTCCGAGGTGATCGCGAACAGCCAGCTCGCCTACTACTCCGGCGACGACGGCCTGAACCTGCCGTGGATCGCGGTCGGCGGGGCCGGCGTGGTCAGCGTGATCGGACACGTGGTGGCCGGCCGGATCGGCGCCATGATCGACGCCTACGAGAGCGGCGACACCTCCACCGCACGCACCAACCACCGCGGGATGCTGCCGGTGCTGCGGGCTTTCTCGCGGGTCGGCGGGGTCGCCTTCGCCAAGGCCGCGCTGCAGCTGCGCGGGTTCGGCATCGGCGACCCGCGGCTGCCGATCGTGCCCGCCACCGAGGAACAGCTGCAGCTGCTCGCGGCCGATCTCGCCCAGGGCGGCGTGCCGCTGGAGGACAGCGGGGCCTCGGACTGGCATGGTGCACGGGTGGCACAAGCGGATTCCCAGGCGGCCTACGTGGCCCCCACCTCACACACCAGCGTTGGGACCTTGCCCCGGTGAGCGAACTTCCCCCCGGACCCGGCCCGAGCCACCTCCCGCCCGCCCTGCCCGAAGGCGCCCTGCGCGTCGTCGCGCTCGGCGGGATCGGGGAGGTCGGGCGCAACATGACCGTCTTCGAATACGACGGGCGGATGCTGATCGTCGACTGCGGGGTGCTCTTCCCGGAGGACGACCAGCCCGGCGTGGACCTGATCCTGCCGGACTTCCGCGCGATCGAGGACCGCATCGACGAGGTCGAGGGCCTGGTGCTCACGCACGGGCACGAGGACCACATCGGCGCCGTCCCGTTCCTCCTGCGGCTCCGCCCGGACCTGCCGATCTACGGTTCGCGGTTCACCAACGCGCTGCTCGCGGCGAAGACCCGAGAACACCGGCAGCGGCCGAAGCTGATCGAGGTGCGCGAGGGCGAACGACGCCGGGTCGGCGCGTTCGACCTGGAGTTCTTCGCGGTCAACCACTCCATCCCGGACGCGCTGGCGGTGGCCATCCGCACCCCGGCCGGGGTGGTGCTGCACACCGGTGACATCAAGCTCGACCAGCTCCCGCTGGACGGCCGCCTGACCGACCTGGCCGGCTTCTCCCGGCTCGGCGACGAGGGTGTGGACCTGTTCTGCGTGGACTCGACCAACGCCGAGGTGCCCGGGTTCGTGACGCCGGAGCGGGACATCGGCCCGGTGCTCGACGACGTGATCCGCCGGGTCGGCCAGCGGGTGATCGTGGCCTGCTTCGCCAGCCACGTGCACCGCGTGCAGCAGGTGCTGGCCGCGGCGCAGCGGCACGGCCGCCGGGTCGCGTTCGTCGGCCGGTCGATGGTGCGCAACATGGGCATCGCGGCCGAGCTGGGCCTGCTGGACGTGCCCGAGGGCCTGCTCGTGGACATGGACCAGGCGAGCACGCTGCCGGAGAGCAAGGTGCTGTTCGTCTCCACCGGTTCCCAGGGCGAGCCGCTGTCCGCGCTGTCGCGGATGGCGCGTGGCGAGCACCGGCAGATCTCCATCCGGGCGGGCGACACCGTCGTGCTGGCCAGCTCGATGATCCCGGGCAACGAGACCGCGGTCTTCGGCGTGGTGAACGGGCTGACCCGGCTCGGCGCGAACGTGGTGCACCAGGGCAACGCGAAGGTGCACGTGTCCGGGCACGCGTCCGCGGGGGAGCTGCTCTACCTGTACAACGCGGTCCGGCCGAGCAACGTGATGCCGGTGCACGGCGAGTGGAAGCACTTGCGCGCCAACGGAGAGCTGGCGGTGCGGACCGGCGTGGCCCCGGAAAACGTGGTGATCGCCGAGGACGGCGTGGTCGTCGACCTGGTCGACGGCAAGGCTTCGCGCACCGGCCGGGTCGAGGTCGGGCACGTGTACGTGGACGGCCTGTCGGTGGGCGACGTCGGCGAGTCGACGCTGTCGGACCGGCTGGTGCTCGGCGAGGGCGGCTTCATCGCGATCACCATCGTGATCGATTCCAGCACCGGCCGCGCGATGAGCAGCCCGACCATCTCCGGCCGCGGGTTCTCCGACGACCCGAAGGCGCTCGACAGCGTCGTGCCGCTGGTGGAGATGGAGCTGGCGCGCACCGAATCGGAGGGCATCACCGACACGCACCGGATCGCGCAGGCGGTGCGCCGGGTGGTCGGGCGCTGGGTGGCCGACACCTATCGGCGCCGCCCGATGATCGTGCCCACGGTCATCCCGGTCTGAGGTCCTGTGCAGACCCGGTCCGACACGCTCGTGAGCAGGGGACGCGCGAATGTCTGACCGGGTCGCACCGGCCCTCCCGCAGCTGCCGCCCAGGAGCGAGCGGCCGGTCGCGATCGTGGGCGTCACCGTCATCCCGATGACGGGTCCGAAGAAGCTTGTCGACCACACCGTCGTGATCACCGACGGCCGGATCACTGCTCTTGGCCCACAGGAGCTCGTGGACACGCAAGGTGCCGAGGTGATCGACGCAACGGGACGCTCCCTCATGCCCGGGCTGATGGACTCCCACATGCACCTGAACGACGTCCACGACGCTGCGCTCTTCCTCGCGGCCGGCGTCACTCGCGTGCGGAACATGGGAGGCAGACCCGGACACCTCGCCTACGCCCGTCTCGTCGAGCAAGGTGGCTGGGCCGGTCCACGACTGCACAGCGCGAGCACGTTCATCGACGGGCTGACAGCGGCCGGAAAGCGACACACGCCGGGGGCAGTGGTCCTCACCGACCCCGCCGCAGAAGACGGCATCGAGAGCCTGTGCCCGATGCGCCGAACCCCTTGAACCCGCCCACGGTGCTCGCGGTCGAAGGAACCACCGTCATCGGTGGCATGGACTTGGTTACCGACTTGGGCGAGGCGCTGCCACGACAGCTCTCACTTCCACCGGAGCAATCCCCATGATCTCCCAGCCGTCGGACGAGGGTTCCCCGCCCGGGTGGGTCACCCGACGCCGCGCGGTCTGAGGTCGTCACGCCGCCCGGCCGCCAGCGCGAGGGCGAACACGATGCGGGCGGCCTGGCGGGCGAGTGCGCGCCGGGCACGGCGTTGTTCATTGCGGTTCGGCCTGGGCACGGCTGCCTCCTTCTCCCGTCGGTGTGTCAAGTGTGCCGCCCCGGCCGCGCTCGCACATCCCGCCGCGGTGGGTTTTGGCATCCCCCGAGAGGCTGAATCAGCCGTGTCCAGCGGGGCTTCGCGGTGGGCTGTGAAGGGGCCCTTCACGGACTCAGAGTCCGTGAAGGGCCCCTTCACGGACGTCGCCGGGACGGGTTTCACCGCTGCTGAGCGGAATCCGCCCCGGTGGCCAGTCGTGCGGTGATCGTCGCCAGCCGGTGACCCTGCCTGCGCAGCGCACCGAGCGCCAGCTCGTCCGGCGCGGCCGAGCCACGGGAGACGAACGATCCGCCGTACGGGTTGCCGGATTCCTTCAGGTGCGGGTCGCCGTAGCCGAGTGGCACCACGATCGCGCCCCAGTGGTAGAAGATGTTGTTGGTGGCCAGCACGGTCGACTCCAGCCCGCCGTGCGCGGTGGACGCGGTGGTGAACGAGGTCGCCACCTTGTCCGCGAGTTTCCCTTGCGCCCACAGGCCACCCGTACTGTCCAAAAAGGACTTCAGCTGGGCGGCCGGCCCGCCGAACCGGGTCGGGCTCCCGGCCGCGACGCCGTCGGCCCATGCGAGGTCTGCGAGCGTGGCGTACTCGTGGTGCGGGCCGGCGTCCACCCGGGCCTGCCACCGCGGATTGCTCGCCACCGCACCCGGCGGTGCGGTCTCCGGCACCGTCCGCACGCGCACCTCCGCCCCGGTTTCGGCGGCTCCCTCGGCCAGCGCGGCGGCGAGTGCGGCGGTGTTGCCGGTGGCGCTGTAGTAGACGACCAGGATGCGTGTGCTCACAAGGCGCGACTCTAGCCAGCCGCGCCCCGGGGTCTCAGGATCCGGACACCGGCTTCCACGGGCTGACTGTGTCCGTGGGCCGCGTCGGATCGTGGAACCGGGGACGGACCGGTTCGTCGCGGCGCAACGGCACCAGGCCGTCGGTGATCGCCTGCATGATCTTCGCGTGCGCGCGCACACCTGCGCCGGGCCGCTGCGGGTCGATCTCCGACAGGTCGACGGGCGTGCCGAAGTGCACCTTGAACCGCGGACGCCGCAGCGGGGCACTCAGCCCAGACCGGGCGATCGGTATCAGGTCCGCCGGTCCGTTGACCGTTTCGGAGCCCCAGTACACCGCCTCGTGCGCGCCCCACTGGCTGATCGGGAGCACCGGCACGCCCGCGGCCAGCGCGAGCCGTGCGGCGCCGGTCTTGCCGCGCTCGGGCCACAGGCCCGGATCGTGGCTGATCCGGCCCTCCGGGTAGACGATGATCGGCTCCCGGGTGGTGCGCAGCGCCTCGGCCGCCTCGGCGAACTGGCCGACCGCGGTGGTCGCCTGCCCGCGGTCCACCCGCAGATGCCCGCTGACCCGCAGCGCGGGCCCGAGCACCGGCATGTCCAGGATCCCGCCGGCCAGCATGAACCGCGGGTTGATGCCGATCCGCTTGCACGCGGCCATCAGCACGAAGGCGTCGAACACGCCGATATGGTTGGCCACCAGCAGCAACGGCCGCCCGCGCAGCCGGGCGGGCACCGCACCGGACACGGTCAGCTTCCCGACGAGATTCACCAGCCCGCGGTCGATGGTCAGCATCGTCCGCCAGATCGCGGGGGCACGGTGGCCGTCCAGGGAATCGTCCTGCTGCAACGCGAACATGAGCTGAGCATTTCACGCCGCTGCCGACCCCGGATCCCCTGGTGGCGAGCCCCTGCCGGCCGGCCCCGCCGGATCCGCCCTGACCTGCGCAGATCGTCCCCAACGCCGGATCAGCACCCCCTGACGTGCCGCCAATTGTTTCCGATGTGGTGCGAGTGGCGCATGGGACTCTCGCGATCCGCCCGTTACCGTGGGGGGTATGGCTGGGTCGGCGACGAGGAAGCGGAGCACGAGCAGCGGCGCGAAGGCGTCGTCGCGGGGGGCGCGTACCCCGGCGAAGGCGGGTGGCGGTCGTTCGTCCGGAGCGGCGAAGACGGCCGGGAAGCCGGCTGCACGGGGGTCCGGCGGGCGCGGGTCGGGTTCCTCCCGGGCGCGGACGTCGGCGGCTCGCGGTTCGGCGGCGAAGCGGTCGCCCGGGGCGTTCGGGCGGGGTGTGCGCGGGACCTGGAACCTGATGGCCAAGGGGCTCGGTACCCTGGCCCGCACGGTCGGGCGCACCCGGGAGCTGGAACCGGCGCACCGGCGGGACGGGCTGGGCCTCGGGCTGATCGCGCTCGCCATCGTGGCCGCGGTCGGGGTGTGGTGGCGGGGCGCCGGGCCGATCGGGTCCGGGGTGGAGACGGCCGCGCGGAGCGTGTTCGGGGCCGGTTCGGTGGCCGTGCCGCTGGTGCTGATCGTGCTCGCGGTCGCGCTGATGCGGTCCGAGCCGCGGCCGGAGACGCGGCCGCGGATGGGCGTGGGCACCGTGCTGGCGGTGCTGTCGGTGCTCGGGATGCTGCACATCTTCACCGGTCTCCCGGACACCAACGACGGCCGGATGTACGCCGGTGGCCAGCTCGGCGCGTTCTCCGGCGGGCTGCTCACCGACGGGGTCACCAAATGGGTCGCGGTGCCGCTGCTGATCCTCGCGCTGGCGTTCGGGGTGCTCGTGTTCACCGCCACGCCGGTGCGTGAGATCCCGCACCGGCTGCGGACCTGGGGTCTGGACGAGCAGGAACTCGCCGAGTACAACGCGGCGCACGGCCGGACGCCCGCCGAAGACGGCGAAGCACCCGACGAGGTCACCGAAGCCGAGCCGGCGAAGTCCGTCCGGCTGCGCAAGCCTTCCCGGCGGCGGCAGGCCGCCAGTGACGACGGCGCCGAGCAGCTCGACCTGGAGGCCGCGCTCGCCGAGCCGGCCAGGCCGATCCGGCCGCCGAAGGCCGCGGTCAAGCCCGCCGAGGTGCCGGAGAAGAAGCCGAAGAAGGAGCCCGAGCCCGCCCTGTCCGTCACCCGCACCGTCGAGGGTGATTATCGGCTCCCGCCGCCGGATCTGCTGCAGCTGGGTGCCGCGCCGAAGTCCCGCAGCAAGGCCAACGACGCCATGATCGAGGCGATCACCGGCGTGCTGGAACAGTTCAATGTGGACGCTCAGGTCACCGGCTTCACCCGCGGGCCCACGGTCACCCGGTACGAGGTCGAGCTCGGCCCCGGCGTGAAGGTCGAGAAGATCACCGCGCTGACCAAGAACATCGCCTACGCGGTGGCCACCGACAACGTGCGGCTGCTCGCGCCGATCCCGGGCAAGTCCGCGGTCGGCATCGAGGTGCCCAACTCCGACCGCGAAATGGTGCGCCTCGGTGACGTGCTGCGCGCGCCGACCACGGTCAAGGACAACCACCCGATGCTGATCGGGCTGGGCAAGGACATCGAGGGGCAGTTCGTCACCGCGAACCTCACGAAGATGCCGCACCTGCTGGTGGCCGGGTCCACCGGCTCCGGTAAATCCTCCTTCGTCAACTCGATGCTGGTCTCGCTGCTCGCGCGGGCGACCCCGGACGAGTGCCGGATGATCCTGATCGACCCGAAGATGGTCGAGCTGACCCCGTACGAGGGCATCCCGCACCTGATCACGCCCATCATCACGCAGCCGAAGAAGGCGGCTGCCGCGCTGGCCTGGCTGGTCGAGGAGATGGAACAGCGCTACCAGGACATGCAGGCCAACCGGGTCCGCCACATCGACGACTTCAACAAGAAGGTCCGCTCCGGCGACATCACCGCCCCGCCGGGCAGCGAGCGCGTGTACCAGCCCTACCCGTACATCATGGCGATCGTCGACGAGCTGGCCGACCTGATGATGACCGCGCCGCGCGACGTGGAGGACGCGATCGTGCGGATCACCCAGAAGGCCCGTGCCGCGGGCATCCACCTGGTGCTGGCCACCCAGCGCCCGTCGGTGGACGTGGTGACCGGCCTGATCAAGACGAACGTGCCCTCGCGGCTGGCCTTCGCCACCTCTTCGCTGACCGACTCGCGGGTCATCCTGGACCAGCCGGGCGCGGAGAAGCTGATCGGCATGGGCGACGCGCTCTATCTGCCGATGGGTGCCGGGAAGCCGGTGCGTATCCAGGGCGCGTTCGTCGGCGACGACGAGATCTCCGCGGTCGTCAACTTCGCCAAGGACCAGGCGCAGCCGGACTACACCGACGGCGTGACCGCGGCGAAGGCGGGCGAGAAGAAGGAAATCGACCCGGACATCGGCGACGACCTCGACGTACTGCTGCAGGCGGCCGAGCTGATCGTCACCTCGCAGTTCGGCTCCACCTCGATGCTGCAGCGCAAGCTGCGGGTCGGGTTCGCCAAGGCGGGCCGGCTGATGGACCTGCTGGAGAGCCGGGGCGTGGTCGGCCCGTCCGAGGGTTCGAAGGCCCGCGACGTGCTGATCAAGCCGGAGGAGCTGGACTCGGTGCTGTTCATGATCCGCGGCGGCGAGGCCCCGGCCGAGGGCGACGACGACTGATCACCCGGCCACGGGCGCACCGAGATCGAGCACGGTGCGCTCCGGGTTGTACCGCGCCAGAAGGTAAAAGGCTCCGCCCGGCCATGGTCAGGCTGGTGCGGGATTCCAGGCCCCGGTCCAGTGCCACGAGTTCCAGCTCGGCGCGGCCGGTCAGGGTCCCGGCAAAGTTGGTCGAGGACCCGTGATCAGCAGAGAGTGAGCCGTGGCTGTCGGCGTCATCATCGACGGCGCCTGCCATCGTCGTCGATCACGCCCGGCCGCGGGCGATGCGGAGGTGTTCGAGGCGCGATCACCTCGTGGTCTGCGCCGGACCTGTCTCGGGTCTGTGAAGGGGCCCTTCACGGACTGTCTGTGAAGGGCCCCTTCACAGACCTTCACAGACATCCGAGGTCGGCGCAGGGCCCCTCACACCGACTTTGCCGACACCCTGGCGCGGCCGGTACCCCAGCGTCGCGCGAACAGGTCCTGGATTTTCTCGTGCGACAGATCGTTCCTTTCATTTGTACTTTTCGGGGTTTTCCCCGGGTTGCCGGGGAAATTCGGAGGGGATATCGCGATCGCCCTGAGTGATCCGTTCGAGCACTGCGCCGTCGTGCCATTCCCGGTAAGCGGTGATCCGCGATGCGGCCGCGGCACAAGAACGAACGAGTTTTTCCTGATCCAGCAAGAGTCAGGGAAACCACGGGCCGGTGCGCGCACCGAGCCGGAATCGCATCCGGACGTCCCCGGGATAGCCGGGCGCGGCATCGAGGTGCAGCCGGCCCGGCGGGAACCGGCTCCAGCCGGACACGGTGAGCACGATCCGGCCGTCGGCGGTCAGCCAGGAGGCCAGCCTGGAGAGGAATCCGGGGAACGCCGCCAGGCTGCCGGCCATCCCGCCGTTGCCGCCCACCGCCAGTACCACGTCGACCGGATGCGGTGGGGTGTAGGCGAAAACGTCGGCCTCACAGCAGGACACGCCCGCCTGCTTCGCCAGTGCGATCGAGGCCGGGCTCACGTCTATGCCGTGCCCCGGCACCCCGCGCGCGGCGCGCGTCTCCAGGTGCCGCCCGGTGCTGCAGCCCACGTCGAGGATGTATCCGTGGTCAACCCAATCCAGTGCCGCGTGGTCGACCGGGTCCTCGGCCCCGGGTTCCCGCCGCCACCACGGCACAGGTTGTGGCATGCGCGGCAGCGGGCTGTGCTCGAATTCGACGGACAGCGCATCCGGTCCGAACGGTTGTTCCAGTGCCTGCTCGAGAAGGCCGGTATTATCCCCGGTGGTCATTGCGGAAAAGGATGAAAGTCGACCGAGGAAAATGGCAACCCAATCCTTTTCGGGCCGTATCGCCCGGCGGTTTCCGATTGTGCCGCCGCTTTCGGGGAAAGTTCCGGGAGCGGGGGTACGCGTGGGCGAGGTTTTTGCCCCGGCGTAAGCGAATTCCGTCCGCAGGCATGCGCCGCGAAGATCATCGGAGGATGCTGCTGCGCAGCACAGCCGGGCTTTCCGGACGACGTGGACCGGTCGGCGGAACCCACGGGGTGGGCCGCTCTCAGAGTTCCAGCAGCATGCGAGCGTTGCCCAGGGTGTTGGGCTTGACGTAGGGCAGGTCCAGGAACTCCGCGACCCCGGGGTCCACCGACCGCCGCATTTCCTCGTACACCTCTTGCGACACCGGGGCGCCGTCGATCTCGACGAAGCCGTGCCCGGCGAAGAACGAGGTCTCGAAGGTGAGCACGAACAACCGGCGGAGACCGAGTTCGCGGGCCTCCTCGACGAGCCGGGCGACCAGCGCGTGCCCGATGCCCCGGCCCCGGGCGGCCTTGTCCACCACGACCGTGCGCAGCTCGCCGAGGTCCTCCCACAGCACGTGCAGCGCGGCGGCGCCGAGCACGGCGTCGCCGTGACCGGTCACGACCCAGAACTCCGGCACCGCCTCATACAGCGTGACCAGGTCTTTTTCCAGCAGAACCCGGCCGGCGTCGGCGTCCACGAGGGCCTTGATCTGGCGGACGTCGGCGATCCGGGCACGGCGGATCGCCAGCGGAGCGGGGTCGAAGGGCACGGGTGTCAAGATATCCCGCCTCCCCATGCGGGTGAGCATGGTGGCACCGCCGGGGGACCCCCACGTGTCCGCCGTCGCGGCCGGTCACGTATAGGTAATGGGCCGTTCGTTCCCGCGCCCGCCGACGCCGGCCTGCCCCCGGCTTTTGGAGGAAGCTCATGTCCGGGACCACCGTGGCCGCACCGGAGCGGCCCGGCCGCCCGGCGTCGCCGGACGCTCAGGCCCGGTTCCGGCCCGAGCTGCAGGGACTGCGCGCACTGGCCTCGTTACTGGTCGTGGTCTACCACGTCTGGCTGGACCGGATCTCCGGCGGCGTCGACGTGTTCTTCCTGGTCTCCGGGTTCCTGATCACCGGCCAGCTCTATCGCGCGCTGTTGCGCGGGCGGATCCGGCTGCGCGACACCTGGGGCCGGATGATCAAGCGGCTCTTCCCGGCCGCGATGACGGTACTGCTCGCCGTCGTCGTGGTCTCCACCGTGCTGCTGCCCGAGGACCGCTGGTTCCAGACCATCCGCGAGGTGTTCGCCTCCGCGCTGTTCTACGAGAACTGGCAGCTGGCCTCGGACGCGGTCGACTACTTCGCCCAGCACAACAGCGCGAGCGTGGTCCAGCACTTCTGGTCGCTGTCCATCCAGGGCGAGTTCTACCTGCTGTGGCCGATCCTGTTCGTCGGGCTCGGCCTGCTCGTGCGCCGGCTCGGCTGGTCGCTGTGGCGCATCGTGAGCGTGCTGCTGGTGGTGCTGTTCACGGCTTCGCTGGCGTTCTCGGTGTACCTGACCGCCGTGGACCAGCCGCTGGCCTACTTCCACGGTCTGACCCGGGTGTGGGAGTTCGCGCTCGGCGGGCTGATGGCGATGTTCCTCGATTCGGTGACGCTGCCGCGGGCGCTGCGCGTGCTGCTCGGCTGGCTCGGCGTGGCCGGGCTGGTGCTGTGCGGCATCGTGCTGCGGGTCGACTCGGTGTTCCCCGGCTGGATCGCGCTGTGGCCGACCCTGTCCGCGGGCCTGGTGCTGGTGGCCGGACAGACCGGGACGCCCCTGGGCGCGGACCGCTGGCTCAGCTCGAAACCGTTGGGTTACCTGGGCAAGCTCAGCTTCTCGCTGTACCTGTGGCATTGGCCGGTGCTGGTGTTCTACCTGGTCGCCCGGGACCGCCCGGCGGTCGGTGTGCTCGGCGGCGCGGTGGTGATCGGGGCGTCGTTCGTGCTGTCGATCCTGACTTATCACCTGATCGAGAACCCCATCCGGCTGTCGAAGATCGGCACCGTCAAGCGGTGGGGTGCCTACCGGTTCGGGGTGCTGGCGCTGATCCCGGTGCTGCTCGCCTGCCTGGCCTGGAGCTGGGTGGGCACCGCGCAGGCCAACTTCGAGATCGAGGTCGGCGATCCGGACCATCCGGGCGCGGTCGCGCACAGCCCGGGCTTCATCTACGAAGGCTCGCCCAACCCGTCGCTGGTGCCGCCCACGCTCGCCCTGCCCGACGATTGGGCGGGCATCACCGACGACAAGTGCACGATGTCGCCCCGGAACAAGGAACTGAAGGTCTGCACGCAGAAGCCGCCGGGCCCGCCGGTGAAACGCGTGGTGCTGGTCGGCGATTCGCACGTCCAGCAGTTCCTCGGCGCCTACCTGGAGCTGGTCGGCTCGGCGGACTGGCAGGTCACCTCGATGCTCAAGGGCGCCTGTCCGTTCTCCACCGACTCCGAGCTGATGGCCGGCGACCGGGGCTGCCAGGACTGGAACAAGGCGGCCGCGGACGAGATCGTGGCCATGCACCCGGATGTGGTGGTCACCCTGGCCAGCGTCACTCCGCGCGCCGGGGTCACCGAGACCACCCCGCGGGGCTTGGTGAATCGCTGGGCGCAGCTGGGCAAGGCGGGCATCCCGGTGGTCGCGCTGCGCGACAGCCCGCGGTTCGGCTTCAACATGGCCTCCTGCGTGGCCCAGCGCGGCGCGGAAGACCCCGCGTGCAGCCCGGCGCGGGACACGGTGCTGCCGCGCACCCCGTCCTACGCCGACATCGACGACGTGCCGGACAACGTCTCGTTCCTGGACCTCACCGACTACTTCTGCGAGCCGCGCACCTGCCCGGCGGTCGTCGGCAACGTGCTGGTCTACATGGACGACAACCACGTCACCGCGACCTTCATGACCACCCTGGCGCCGATCGTCGAACGAGAAATGACCGCAGCCCTCCAGTGGTGATCCCGCCGCCGTTCCCGCCCAAGGCTGTGAAGGGGCCCTTCACGGACTCAGAGTCCGTGAAGGGCCCCTTCACGGACCGGAAGGCCGGGAGCGCGGCGGACGTGCCCGGCGGCGGGGAGCGGCGCGGCGGCCGCGGGGGTGCAGCCGTCGCCGGGCCGGACGGACGCGGCGGCTACCCTGAACGTCGTGCCTTCTCCCACCACAGAGCCAGCCGACAGCCGACGGGTTTCCCTCGTGACCTTGGGCTGCGCCCGTAACGAGGTCGACTCGGAGGAACTGGCCGGACGGCTGGCCGCCGGGGGCTGGGAGCTGTCGGCGGATCCCGAGGACTCCGCCGTCGTGGTGGTCAACACCTGCGGCTTCGTCGAGTCGGCGAAGAAGGACTCGGTGGACACGTTGCTCGCCGCGGCCGACACCGGACGCAAGGTGGTCGCGGTCGGGTGCATGGCCGAGCGGTACGGCACCGAGCTGGCCGACAGCCTGCCCGAGGCGGACGCGGTGCTCGGCTTCGACCACTACGCGGAGCTTTCCGACCGGCTCGACGACGTCGTCGCCGGCCGCGCGCTGGCCTCGCACACGCCGTCCGACCGTCGCAAGCTGCTGCCGATCAGCCCGGTCCAGCGGCCCGCCGCGAGCACCGCCGTCGAGGTGCCGGGACACGCGCAGCACGGCTGGGGCCCGCGTGTGCTGCGCACCCGGCTGGACGACTCGCCGGTGGCCGCGCTGAAGATCGCCTCCGGCTGCGACCGGCGCTGCTCGTTCTGCGCCATCCCGTCGTTCCGCGGGTCGTTCGTGTCCCGCACCCCGGAGGAGATCCTCGCCGAGGCGCGGTGGCTGGCCGAGCACGGCGTCAAGGAACTGTTCCTGGTCAGCGAGAACTCGACGTCCTACGGCAAGGACTTCGGCCGGGACGGCACGCGCGCGCTCGAACGGCTGCTGCCGGAGCTGGCCGCGGTCGAGGGCATCGAGCGGGTCCGGGTTTCGTATCTGCAGCCTGCGGAGACCCGGCCGCAGCTGGTCCAGGCCATTGCCGGGACCCCCGGCGTGGCGGACTACTTCGACCTGTCGTTCCAGCATTCCAGCGAGCAGGTGCTGCGCCGGATGCGCCGGTTCGGCTCCACCGATTCCTTCCTCGCGCTCACCGAGCAGATCCGGGAGCTGGCGCCGGGGGCGGGCATCCGGACCAACGTGATCGTCGGCTTCCCCGGCGAGACCGAGCAGGATCTGGCCGAGCTGGAGCGTTTCCTCACCGGCGCCCGGCTGGACGCGGTCGGCGTGTTCGGCTACTCCGACGAGGACGGCACCGAGGCCGAGACGTTCGAGGGCAAGCTCGACCCGGCGGAGGTCGCCGAACGGGTCGCCCGGATCTCCGCACTGGTCGAGGAGCTGACCGCGCAGCGGGCCGAGGACCGCATCGGCACCTTCGTGGACGTGCTGGTCGAGCAGACCGGCTCCGCGGAGGACGACCCGGTCGGCCGGGCCGCGCACCAGGCCCCCGAGGTCGACGGCGAGTGCGTCCTGCTGGACGCGTCCGGCCTCGCCGTGGGGGAACTGGTGCGCTGCGAGGTCGTCGACTCCGCCGGGGTCGACCTGATCGTCCGTCCGCTCCGGGACGCGGACCGGTGAATGCCGCCCCGAGCGACGCCGGCGAGGGCCTGCCCCACGCCGCCGCCGACGGAGCTGCCCAGGTGCCCGCGGCCACCCCGGTGCCCACGCTGAACCTGGCGAACCTGCTGACCATCTCGCGGCTGGTGCTGGTCCCGCTGTTCGTGTTCGCGCTGTTCCAGGGCAGCGGCGCGGACACCACCTGGCGGGCGGTCGCCACCGGGCTGTTCGCCATCGCCTCGGCCACCGACCAGGTGGACGGCTGGGTGGCGCGGCGCTACGGGCTGATCACCGATTTCGGCAAGATCGCCGATCCGATCGCGGACAAGGCGCTGATCGGTGCGGCGCTGATCGGGCTGAGCGCGCTCGGCGAGCTGCCCTGGTGGGTCACCCTGGTGATCGCGGTCCGCGAGATCGGCGTGACCCTGCTGCGGTTCTGGGTGATCCGGCACGGGGTGATCCCGGCCAGCCGCGGCGGCAAGGCGAAGACGATGGCCCAGATCGTCGCGATCGTGGCCTACCTGCTGCCGCTGCCGGCCGGGGTGGACCCGGTGCGCTGGACGCTGATGGGCCTGGCGCTGGCGCTGACCGTGATCACCGGGGTGGACTATCTGATCCGGGCGATCCGGTTGCGGGCGGCCGGCCGCCGGGCGACCGGTGCCCGATGACCGGCGCGCGCGAACTGGTCGCCGCGCTCACCCGCCGGAGGGAAACCGTGGCGGCCGCCGAATCGCTCACCGCGGGGCTGGTGTGCGCGACGCTGGCCGAGGTGCCGGGCGCGAGCGCAGTGCTGCGCGGCGGGCTGGTGGTCTACGCCACCGAGCTGAAGACCGCGCTGGCCGGGGTCGACGAGCGGCTGCTGGCCGAGCACGGCGCGGTGCACCCGGAGGTGGCCGCCCAGCTGGCCACCGGCGCCCGGGACCGCTGCGCGGCCACCTGGGGCCTGGGCCTCACCGGGGTGGCCGGGCCGAGCCCGCAGGACGGGGTGCCGCCCGGCACGGTCTACGTCGCGCTCCGTGGTCCAGGCACGGCCGTCGTGCGCGAGCTGGCCACCGGCGGTGACCGGGCGGCGGTCCGCGCGGCCGCGGTGCACGCCGCGTTCGCGCTGCTCGGGGAACATCTACACTGATCGGCGCGTTCGCCCTTGGCGTACGCACCTGTCAAGTCCTGCGTCCCGGCCGCGGCTCTGGGTAACGTAGGAGGTACCAGTTTCGGAAGGGAGGCGCGTGATGACCGTGCTGTTGCGCGAGGCGATCGGCGATCGGCTCCGGCATGCCCGCACCAACCAGCGTCGAACGCTGCGTGACATCTCCCGCGCCGCCAGGGTCAGCCTCGGCTACCTGTCCGAGGTCGAGCGCGGCCAGAAGGAGGCCTCCAGCGAGCTGCTGGCCTCCATCTGCGAGGCGCTGGAGCTTCCGCTCGGTGAGCTGCTGCACAAGGTCGCGGCCGACGTCTCGGCGCTCGACACCGTCGAGGTCACCCCGGTCGACGAGGTGGTCGAGGGCGCCGCGCGGGAGCGCGAGCCGGCCGGGTTCGAGGGCGGCAGGCTGCTGCCCGAGCTGGTCGGCGACGACCTGTCCGACCTGCGGTTGCAGCCCGCGCCGCGGATCAACACCACGCTGCGGACGACGATCGGCGCGCCCAAGCTCGCGTCCACGATCGCCGCGTAGCGCGCGCATCATGCGCACCGATGGCCCCGGGTATGCCCCGGGGTCCTTGGCGTGCCGGAGTGTCCCGGCGCGCCGCGCCGGGCGGCCTTGCGCGGGGTGCGCTCAGGGTTCGCCCCTGAATTCCCCCGGGGTCGCCTGGAACGGCCGGGGCCGACCTGACACGATGGAACCCGACGCCGGGGTCGGGACGTTGTGTACTTGGGGAGCGACGCCCCACCTCGAGGTCATTCAGGCCCGTGGGACGCAAGAAGGCAGGCGGAGGAGATGGCCAACCCGTTCGTGAAGTTCTGGAAGTACATGATGGCGGCGTTCTCGTCGAAGATCGACGAGCATGCCGACCCGAAGGTACAGATCCAGCAGGCCATCGAGGAGGCACAGCGCAATCACCAGGCGCTGACGCAGCAGGCCGCCTCCGTGATCGGCAACCAGCGGCAGCTGGAGATGAAGCTCAACCGGCAGCTCGGCGAGGTGGAGAAGCTGCAGGCGTCCGCGCGCCAGGCGCTGGTGCTGGCCGACGAGGCCCGCGGCAAGGGCGACGACGCCAAGGCGACCCAGTTCGAGACCGCGGCGGAGAGCTTCGCCGCCCAGCTGGTGACCGCCGAGCAGGGCATCGAGGACCTCAAGACGCTGCACGACCAGTCGCTGCAGGCGGCCGCGCAGGCCAAGCAGGCCGTCGAGCGCAACGCCACCATGCTGCAGCAGAAGCTGGCCGAGCGGACCAAGCTGCTCTCCCAGCTGGAGCAGGCGAAGATGCAGGAGCAGGTCTCCTCCTCGCTGAACCAGATGAGCCAGCTGGCCGCGCCGGGCAACACGCCGTCGCTGGAAGAGGTCCGGGACAAGATCGAGAAGCGCTACACCACCGCGCTGGGCTCGGCCGAGCTGGCGCAGAACTCGGTGCAGGGCCGGATGCTGGAGGTCCAGGAGTCGGCCACGCAGATGGCCGGGCACTCCCGGCTGGAGCAGATCCGCGCCTCCCTGCAGGGCAACTCGGTCGCGCAGGTCACCGACGGTGGCGCGGCGTCCTCCTCCTCGTCGTCGGCCCCGGCCGCCGCCGGTGCGGACATCCAGCGGGAGATCCAGGCCCGCGTGCAGGCCGAGCAGGGCAAGAACCCGGCCTGAGGCGGTAGGGGCACATCGGAGTGGGGGCTCGATGAACAAACGACGGGACTTCGACGAGTTCGGTGCCCGGATCGAGAAGTACGTCGAGCGACTGCCCGACTACGCGCAGCGAGCCCAGGAGAAGCTGCAGCGGTACTTCCCGCCTGCCGAATCGGAGGGCGGGAAGTCCGCCGGGGAGGCGGGCCGGTTTCAGCGCCGGCCCGCCCCGTCCACCCCGCCGGTCCCGCGCCGTCCCAGTACACCGGCTCCGTTCTCCTCGGTCACCGGGCCGTTCCCGGCGATGGCCGAGGCGCGGGCCAAGTGGCAGCGCTGGAACGAGCCGTCCGCCAAGCACCAGCGCCGGATCCGCCGGACCTCGCGAGTGCTCACCCTGTGGGTGCTCGTCACGATCCTGCTCGGTGTGGTCGCCGTGCTGATAGGCACCGGCCTGATCGGCGGTGTCACCGGCCCGGAGATCGGCCAGACCGTGCTCGCCGGCTTCGGCACCCTGGTGTTCGGCACGTTCAGCGTGCGGACCGGGCTGAAGCTGCGGCAGTTGAAGAAGGTGGAACTCCCGTCCGCGCCGAGCGCGCCGCCGCCGTTGCCGCCCGCCGGCTCGGTTGCCCGCGAGCCGATGGAGCGTTTGGCGGAATCGGAAGCCTCGCTGGGTGAGCTGCTGCGGCAGCTGTCCGTGCCGACGTCGCTGGGCACCTCCGCGGTACCGGAAGTCTCCGTCGCAGACGCCCGCCGCACCGCCGATGAGGCGGCGCAGGCGTTGCGGGCGCTCGCGGCGCGGATCCAGGCCATCGAGCGCGGCCGTAATTCGGCCCCGGAGCGCGAGCGTGCGGCGCTCGATACGGCGGTCGGCACTCTTCGCGAGCAATTGGACGACGGCGTGGACGGCTATGGCGGTTTGGTCGCTGCCGCGGGGCAGGCGGTCGCCGCGAGCAGTACCGGAATGGGGACGTCGCGGGAGGCGCTGACCGATGCCACCGATCGTCTGGCCGGGTTGGCGCTGGCGCTGAAGGATCTCGGCTGAATTTCCCCGGTTCCCCCGGTTTTGCACCGTGGTCCGGACAATGCCGTCCGGATGGCCGAGTTTCGGACTCCGGTCGGCCCACTGGCCTTGGTGCCTGCGCGACGGTCGGTGATATTTCCCCGATTCCCCGTCCCGTACCGAAACAATCGTGTAATCATCCGCATGTGGTGACGGAAACTCGTGCGGTCTAACGTTTTTCCCATGACGTCAGTGGTGGCACCCGCCAGGACCGGCGCCGTGGATTGAGGTTCCGCGGAGCCGGACGTACACAGTGGACTTTCTCGAATCGCCCGAGGAAAGGACGCCCCGTGACCACGCTCCCGCCGGAACCCGAACCGATTCCCCTCCCGCCACCCAGCGCGCACGAACGGGTGCGCTCCGCGTTCCGGCGGCTCGCCGCCGCAGAGCGCCCGGAGGCCTGGATCGGCTTGCGCACCATGGAAGAGGTACTCGTCGACGCGAAAGCGGTCGACGAACGCGTTCAGGCCGGAGAGGATCTCCCGCTGGCCGGGACGGTGCTCGCGGTCAAGGATCTCTTCGATCTCGCAGGTCTGCCCACCACCGCGGGCTGCCCGGGTTTCTCCCGGGTGCCGGTCACGAGTGCCACGGTGCTCACCCGGCTGATCGCCGCCGGCGCCGTGGTGCTCGGGAAGACGAACCTGGACCAGTTCGCCTCCGGGCTGGCCGGCACGCGCAGCCCCTACGGCGTGCCCGCTTCGGCGCTCGACCCGGCGAAGGTGGCCGGTGGGTCCAGCAGCGGATCGGCCGTGGCCGTCGGCCTCGGGATCGCCGATCTCGCGCTCGGCACGGACACTGGCGGCTCCGGCCGCGTACCCGCGGCGCTGAACGCGGTGGTCGGTCTCAAGCCGACGATCGGCCTGGTGCCGCGTACCGGCGTGCACCTGGCTTCGCCGTCGTTCGACTGCGTTTCGGTGTTCGCCCGCAGCCTCGCCCTCGGCCAGCGGGCACTTGCTGTGATCACCGGCCCGGACGGCGCGGACCCCGCTGTGCGTGCCTGGCCGGCGGACATTCCGCTGGGGCTCGGGGAACGGCCCCGCGTGGCGATTCCCGACCAGGCGGGCCTTTCCGCGCTCGGCGCCCCGGCGCGGCTCGCGTTCGACGTCGCTGTCGGCTCGCTGGAGGCGTCCGGGGCCGTCGTGACGCCGGTGGATCTCGCCGTGTTCTTCGAAGCCGGGAAAATGCTGTACGGCAGTGCATTGGTGGCCGAACGGCATGCCTCCGCGGGCGATGTGCTCGCTGCCGGTCCGGAAGGCGCGGACCCCACCGTCTCCGCGATCGTGGCCGCCGCCGGCCGCCACACGGCGCACGAACTCGCCGAAGCGTGGGCGAAGGTGACCGAACTCCGCGCCGCCGCACGGGCGGTGCTGGACGGATACGACGCACTGCTGCTGCCCACCGTGCCGGACCATCCGGATATCGAGGAGGCGCTGGCGGATCCGGTGGGCGTGAGCGCCCGGCTCGGCACCTACAGCACCTTCGTGAACGTCCTCGATCTCGCCGCGGTGACCGTCCCAGTGGCGCCGGGGGACCGGCGGCCGTTCGGGGTCACGATCGCGACCCGCGCGTTCGAGGATCAGCTCGGGATCGATCTCGCCGCGGTGCTCACCGGGGAACAGGAGGCCTCGACTTACCCGCCCGAAGGTACCGATGTCGTGGTGTTCGGGGCACATTTGCGCGGCCAGCCTCTGCACGACCGGTTGCGCGGCGCCCGGTTCTGCGGCGTGGTCCGGACCGCCGAGGCGTACCGCATGGTGCTGCTGGACGGGACGGATCCCGTGCAGCCAGGAGTAATGCCCGGCACAGCCGCGCTCGACGGGGAACGCTGGCGGCTTTCTCCCGCCGCGTTCGGCCGGTTCGTCGCGGAACTGCCTGCGCCGTTGCTGCTCGGGCGGGTCGAGCTGGAGGACGGCAGCTCGCCGTTCGCGGTGCGCTGCGACCCGGCCGCGGCCGACGGTGCCGAGGGTTTGGATCGGTACGCGTCGTGGCGTGGCTACCTGCGGTTCCTGAGCACGGCCGGGTTGCGCTCGGTGAGCTGACATGCTGTTCGGTGCGGGGTCGCTTGATGCCGGTCACGGGTGACGGGTGGCGTCGGAGGTTCGGTGGTTCGCCGCCTGCCCGTGCGAGGTGAATCGGTTGGAGCGCATGGCGTTGACGGCCTGGACCGGTGACCGTTGTGGCTTGGTCACCGCTGGCCACCTACGATTTCCAGGCTGGTTCGGCTGGTTCGGCTGGTTCGGCTGGTTCGGCTGGTTCGGCTGGTTCGGCTGGTTCGGCTGGTTCGGCTGGTTCGGCTGGTTCGGCTGGTTCGGCTGGTTCGGCTGGTTCGGCTGGTTCGGCTGGTTCGGCTGGTTGGTTCGTGTGCGGGATGCCGGTGCCGTCGGTGTTCGGCGGCTGGAGCCCGGAAAGTGGGCCGTTCGCGGTCCGGGTCGCTGCCGAACGTCTCGAGGGCTGCACTGGACGTGCGTTGTTGCTTGGTCGCCGGTAGTGACCAGTACGGGAGCTCGTGGCGGCCGTTCGTTGCGACGCGATTATGGCGGCGGGGGAGCGGTTATGCGGCGCTTGATTGCTTGCGGTTCGTGCTCAGCGCTGACTCGCGGTCTCCCCGCAGGTCCATTGTGGTCGGTGGAGTTGCGTGCGCCGTTCGTGCTCGGGCGGATGGTGCCATTCGCCGTGATCCGGCCGCCGGGGCTTTCCGCCTTGGGGCGTCGTTGCTTGCGGTCGGCGAGCACTGCACGCTTTGCGACCCCTCCGCGGCCATCGGCGAAGCGCCTGCGTACGCGGCGAGGACGCCAAGGGGTCCGTGCCACGATGCGGACCGTGGTTCGTCAGCCCGGCCGTCCCGCGATGCCCCGGCTGACGCGGCGGACCAGGCCCGGCCCGTGCAGGGCGAACCCGGTGTAGAGCTGCACGAGGCTCGCGCCCGCGTCGAGCATGCGGCGGGCGTCGTCCGGGCCGAGGATTCCGCCGACGCCGATGATCGGCAGGCGTCCGCCGGTCTGTTCGTGCACGAAGCGCACCACCGCCGCCGAACGTGCGGTGAGCGGGCGGCCGGACAGTCCGCCCGCCTCGGCGGCCAGCGCGGCCTCGGCCGGGGCGATCCCGGTGCGGGCGAGTGTGGTGTTCGTCGCGATGATGCCGGCCACGCCGTGTTCGAGGCAGACTTCGAGCAGCTCGGCGAGCGCGTCGTCGGTGAGGTCAGGCGCGACCTTCACCAGCAGCGGTGTGTCGCCGCCCAGCTCGTCGCCGGTCGCGCGGAGTTCGGCGAGCAGTCCGGCGAGGGCGGTCTTGTCCTGCAGCGCGCGGAGCCCTGGGGTGTTGGGGGAGCTGACGTTGATCGCGAAGTAGTCGGCGTAGGGATGCAGCGCACGCAGCGACCACCGGTAGTCTTCGACGGCCTCGTCCAGCGGCGTGACCTTCGACTTGCCGATGCTGATCCCCAGCGGCACCGGGGGTTTCCCGTGCGCGGCCAGCCGCGCGGCCAGCGCACCGGCGCCGTCGTTGTTGAAGCCCATCCGGTTCAGCACCGCGTCGCTGGCGGGCAGGCTGAACAGCCGCGGCCGCGGGTTGCCCGGCTGCGGATGCCGGGTGACCGTGCCGACCTCGACGAACCCGAACCCGAGCGCGGGCCAGGCGGCCAGCGCCCGCCCGTTCTTGTCCATCCCCGCCGCGAGCCCGACCCGGTTGGGGAACCGCAGCCCGAGCACGGTCACCGGATCGTCCGTGCGGTAGACCCGCCCGGCCGGCCCGAGCGCACCCCCGAACCGGCTCAGCAGCCCGACCGTGCGCTCGTGCACGAGTTCGGGGTCGTGATAGGCGAGCCGGTACAACGAAGGGCGCACGATCCGGTCGAAGAGCACGCACCCATGCTGCCGCATCGCCACGGAGCTGCCTGCCGCACCCACCTGTCCGTGTGGCCGGGATCGCGCCCGGCCCACGCTCGGGCTGGTTCGCGCCGGCCGGACCGCGCTGCGCCGCTCTTGGCCGTTCGTGCTGTCTGTCCCGGCTCACTTCACGGAGGCGACTCCACCGGCAACAGCGGTCGGTACGGATCGGCAGGGGAGAAGAAGCCGATCTCACCCCGGCGGTACTCCCGGCTGGCGGAATTGCTTCGAGCCGTAGCCGTGAAGGGGCCCTTCACGGACTCAGAGTCCGTGAAGGGCCCCTTCACAGCCCTCCGCAGCTGCGCCGGGCCCTCCACACCGACTTTGCCGACACCCTGGACTCTGAGGCTGTGAAGATGCCCTTCACCGCATGGCCGCAGGAAAGCAGGAAAGCAGGAAAGCAGGAAGTCACAGATCAACCTCGGTCGCGATCGCGAGACGCAGTTTTACTGCGCCAGCGTCACCCTGCGCAACCGTCCGGGCCCGCCAAACGCGCTGGCCACCGGCTGCCCGGCCGGCAACGAACTCATCGTGCCCAGTCCACCGCCCTGCCCTCAGCCCAGTACCGAGGCCATCCTCGGCCCCAGCGCCAGGCCAAACCCCGACGAGGGAAGTCGAACCCGGTGCCGGAAAAGGGAAACTCCCGGGGTGCCTCCTGAATGCCGTCATGCATCCAGGCCCGAGCCGGACTGGTGCTCGGGAACCCCGGGAGCCCGATGGCTGCCTGGTCTTCACTCTCAGGCAGCACGCGAAGCAGGCGATGAGCCGAAGGTGGCTCGGGTTGTATCCCTGCTCAAAGTCCCTTACGCGCGCCATCCGCTAGCGGACAGCCACCTCACGAGTCCTGTGTGAATACAACTTAGGACCACCTCCTTTCCCGTGTACTGCCACGCTAACCGGGAACCGCGCGGTCCGGCAACATCATTTCCCGGTCCGCACGTCCCCCGCCCCGAGGCCGCCGTGTGCTCACGACGGCGCCGGTCCGGGCTGGCAGCGCGGGCAGAACCAGGCGGGCCGCTGATACTCCCCGGCGCCCTGGGTGCGCACCAGGACCGCGCCGCCGCAGCGGAAACAGCCCTGCCGGGTGCGTTCGTACACCCAGGTGCGCCTGCCGCGGTGTGGATCGCCGGTGGTGATCTGCTCGTGCCGCCAGGCGTTGGCCAGCAGCAGCTTCCTCGCCAGCGCCACCGCCCGCGCGGAGTCCACTTCGGACACCGGTGTCCAGGGGGAGACGCCGAGCAGGAAGCAGATCTCGGTCTTGTACAGGTTCCCCACTCCGGCCAGCACCCGCTGGTCCAGCAGGGCGTCGCCGAGTTCCCGGTCCGGCCGGGCGGTCAGGTTCGCCGTGGCGGTTCCGGCGTGCTCGTCCGTCCACTGTGGATCGAGCAGGTCCGGTCCGAGGTGCGCGACGAGTCCGGCCTCCTCTTCGGTGGGCAGCAAGGCCAGGTCGTGCAGCCGGAAACCGACGGCCTCCACGTCGGCGGTCCGCAGTACCACCCGGGCGTGGTGCGCGGGCATCGGCCACTTCGCGCCCACGGGGTGGATCCGCCAGCTGCCGTCCATCCGCAGGTGACTGTGCAGGCTGAGGTCGCCGGAAAACCGGGTGAACAGATGCTTGCCGACCGTCCGGACCCCGAGCACCTGGCGCCCGCTGACGTCCGCGGTGGCCAGCGCGGGATGCCGGAATTCGCCGCGCACCAAGGTTTTCCCGGCCAGTGCGCGGTCGAGCAGCTTCCCGGTGAGGAAGACCGTGTCGCCCTCGGGCACGGCTCAGCCCGCGTTCTCGGACACTTCCGCGGGAGCGTCCTCTTCGCCGGCGACGCGGTGCCGTCCGGCGCGGGACGAGCGGAGGATCTTCGCCAGCACCATGTTGAACGTCAGGGCGATCTCCTGGGCGCCAGGGGAGTGCCACTCGTGGATCGGGCTGCACGCGCCCTGCGCCTGCTGCACGGCCAGCCGGTCCGGGATCGCAGTGGGCATCACCAGCGACCCGAAGTTCTCCCGCAGCTCGGCCACCCGGAACTGATGCTCGTACGAGCGTACGCGCAGCTTGTTCACCAGCACTCCCAGCGGACGCAGCGAGGGGTTCTGTTCCTGCTTGATCCGCTCGATCGCTTCCAGGGCACGCTGCGCGCCGGCCACCGCGTACATGGTGGGCTCGGTGACGATCACCGCGCTGTCAGCGGCCACCAGCGCGGACTTCGTGAGCCTGCCGAGCGACGGTGGGCAGTCGACGACCACCAGCTCGTACGGCTCTTCGCGAAGCGGGTTCTGGTGAAGCTCGTCGAGCGCGCGCGACAGATTCTCCAGGCGCCGCTCGTCCGCGTCGGGCTCGTTGAGCTGCTCCAGCTCCTCCGCGCCGACGAGTACGTCGATCTGATCGCTCCACACGCTGGGCGCGATGGCTCGTTCGAGGACGACGCGTGTGGGGGTCTCCAGCACGTCGGCGAGCGTCGCGTCGGTGTACGGCGGATCGAGCGAGGTGGTGGCGTTGCCCTGTGGATCGAGGTCGGCGACGAGGGCGTGGGTACCCCTACGGAGAGCGGCCGAGGCGATACCGAGCGCTACCGTCGTTTTGCCGACACCGCCCTTGAGGCTGAGAACCGCGACCGTGTGCACTCGACACAGCCTACGGCCCGCGCGGCCGGACGGTAGTCCGGAAGGTGGCGAAAGCCGCTACGACTCCCACGCGGATCACATCGCGTGACCGGCGGCCACTACCCTGTCGGCCATGAACACGGACATCGTGGCTGCCCGGGGCTCGGGTGCTGTTCGCCGCGCGCTCGAAGCGGAGCTGCGCGCGGCCCGCGCGCGCGGTGTGGAGCAGCCGGTCGTCGTCGATGTCGGCGGCGGGAGTGGCGGCTGGGCGGTGCCCTTCGCTTCGGCAGGATGCTTGGTCACTGTCGTCGAGCCGAATCCCAACGCGCGTGCGACGCTGCTTCGCCGGGCTGTGGAAGAGGGCGTCGCACAGCGGATCACCGTTGTCGCGGACGACTCCGACGCGCTGGATGCGCACGTACCCGCGGGCTCTGCGGACCTGGTGCTCGCCCACGGCCTCCTCGAAGTCGTGGACGACCCTCGCGTTGTCCTGGCCGCTCTCGCCGCTGCTGTCGCCCAGGGTGGGGCAGTGTCGGTGCTGGTCGCCAACCGCAATGCGGCTGTGCTGCACCGCGCGCTCACGGGCCGGGTCGCCGACGCGCATCGGCTTCTCACGGACGCCGACGGCGTTGTGCCGGGGGAGCGGGACATGGTGCTGCGCCGCTACGACAGCGCGGGCCTCACCGACGCGCTCGTCGCCGCGGGCCTGGAAGTCACGCTGTTGCAAGGCGACCGGGTCATCGCCGACATCGTGCCCGGCGAGGTGCGGGAAGAGGAACTCGCGGACTTCGAACTGGCTGCGGCCGCGATCCCGGCCCTGCGCGACGTCGCCGGGCGGTTGCACGCGATCGCCCGCCGGAGCTGATCCGGCTCTTTTCGGTCGCTGACCTGGTCTTCCCCGAAATTGTCGGGGGTGGCAGGTAGCGTCGCCGGGGTGGGGAGAAACACCGAACTGCCGAGCGGGATGGCCCGCTACCGCGTCGCTGCGGGTGCGCCCGCGCCGGACGACGCCGGATGCGTGATCCTGCACGTGGACATGGACGCGTTCTTCGTGTCCTGTGAGCTGCGGACCCGGCCGGAGCTGGTGGACCGGCCGGTGGTGGTGTCCGGTGGCGGGCCGCGCTCGGTGGTGGCCGCGGCGAGCTATCCGGCGCGGCGGTACGGGGTGCGCTCGGCCATGCCGTTCGCCACCGCGAAACGCCTGTGCCCGCAGCTGGTCTGCCTCCAGCCGACGCCCGGGTTGTACCGCGAGGTCTCGGACGGGGTGCTGGGGATCTTCCGGGAACTGACGCCGCTCGTCGAGCCGCTGAGCTTGGACGAGGCTTTCCTGGACGTCGGCGGGGCATTGCGGCGGCTCGGGTCGACCCCGGCGCGGCTCGGTGCGCGGATCCGGGAGCGGGTGCAGGCCGAGCACGGGATCACCTGCTCGGTCGGGGTGGCGAAGGTGAAATTCGTGGCCAAACTCGCGTCCGGCATGGCCAAACCGGACGGGATGGTGGTGGTCCCGGCGGCCGAGACGCTGTCGTTCCTGCACCCGCTGCCGGTGTCGGCGCTGTGGGGCGTGGGCAAGCGGACCGAGGAGGTGGTGCGGCGGCACGGCTGGGCCACCGTCGCGGACATCGCGGCGGCCCCGCCCGCCCGGCTGCGGCGCGCACTGGGCCGTGCCGCCGGCGAACACCTGTGGGCGCTGGCCAATGGGCACGATGATCGAGCCGTGGTCCCGGAAACGGCGGAGAAGTCGATCGGCGCGGAGCACACTTTCGAGGTCGACGTCGCCGACCGCGCCGAGCTGGCGGTGGAACTCTTGCGGCTGTCCGAGCGGGTCGGTGCCGCGCTGCGTTCCCGTGCCCTGCGCGGGCGGACGGTGTCGATCAAGGTCCGCTTCGCCGACTTCCAGACCATCACCCGCGCCCGCACCCTGCCTGTCGCCACCGACGTCGCCCGCGAGATTCACCACACCGCCGTCGACCTGCTGACCGAGCATGCCCCCACCGGTCCGGTTCGCCTGATCGGCGTCCGCCTGGAAGCCCTGGAAACCGACGCCGACGGCCAGCAGCTGTCCTTCGCCTCCCCCGAGCCCCGCTGGCGCGACGCGGAATTGGCCGCCGACGTGGCCCGCTCGCGCTTCGGCACCTCGGCGATCCGGCCCGCCTCGCTGCTGTCCCCGACGTCGCCGAGGTCCCCGATGTCGCCGTTGCCGTCGAGATCGCTGGGGCCGTCGAGGTTGCCGGGGGAGGGTGCGGTCGGGACACCACCTGCTCGTGGGACCTCGTCCGGGTGAGGTCGCCGGGGGCTTGGCGCCGGGAAGCGTGGGCTGGTCCGGGGTCCGGGCCGCCGCCGGCCCGCCCGGATTCTGTGCCGACCTGCTCAACCAGTCCGAATCCTGTGCCGACCCACCCTTCCCGTCGCTGGGCACCGTGCCCTCCGTCTCACTGCCGCACAAGCGAGCGGCACGACATGTCACCCACACTCCCTCGATTCGGTCACGAACAGTTACCGGAACGGTGCGAATGGGTGTCCCGGACACGCGTGGACGGTCAAGGGGCCCGTGGCAGAGGGTGCGAACGGGCACTGTGACCCAGCGCCAATCCTGGCCGAAGGGGATTTTCCCCGATTCGATCTGTTCCGGAACCGGGATCGGGTAGTCGGACGCGCGCGGGGCTCGTATCCTGGACAGTGCCACCCCGCCTGGGGTTGGTTATTGGGTCCAGGACGTTGCGCGGCCCGGCGCCCGCGACAGCTGTGCCGGAGGAG
Organism: Amycolatopsis sulphurea; assembly: GCF_002564045.1. Lineage (NCBI taxonomy): Bacteria > Bacillati > Actinomycetota > Actinomycetes > Pseudonocardiales > Pseudonocardiaceae > Amycolatopsis > Amycolatopsis sulphurea. Next base: position 4,853,881 of record NZ_PDJK01000002.1, read on the forward strand.
GAAAGATGCCACTCTCCGAGCATGAGCAGCGGCTGCTCGACCAGATCGAGCGCGAGCTCTATGCCGAGGACCCCAAGTTCGCATCCACGGTGCGTGGCACCCGGTTGCGCCGTCCCGCGCGCCGTCGGCGCGTCCAGGGAATAGCCCTCTTCGTCGTGGGGGTTGCGCTGCTGGTGCTCGGTGTGGTGCTGCCCGTGCTGCGGGTCGCCGACATCCCGGTGGTCAGCGTGCTCGGGTTCCTCGTGATGTTCTTCGGAGTCATGTTGGCCGTCACGTCGCTGCGCCACGGCGAGAGCAGCGGCAAGAACGCACCGAGCGGCGGGGGCGGGGGCAGCGGTGGGAAGCAGCCGAGCCGCAAGAGTTCGTTCACCCAGCGCATGGAGGAACGGTTCCGCCAGCGCTTCGAGGAGCAATAGCCTTCGACGTCCGGGATCCGCGCTTCGCCCACCAGGGTGGAGCGCGGTTTCTCATGCGTCCGAGCCGAGCCGAGCCGAGCCGAGCCGAGCCGAGCGGTCGGGCGGATGCGCGGTCGTCCGGACGGGCCAGGCGTTGGCTGCTCGATCCGGATGCGGGCTGAGCCGCGCGATCATTCGCACGGGTTGCCTGGAGGTGCGCGACCGTCCGGGCGACACAGCGGTCGAGTTGCGCGGCCGTCCGGAACAGCGCGGTGGCCGAGCCGCGCGGCGTCCGGCGGGGGCGCGGGCCGAACCAGGCGCCCGCGCCGAGAAAGCTGGGTGAGAACGGCGCGACCGCGCCACACGGCACAGAGCTGAGCCGCGCAACCGTCCGGACATCACGGAGTCCGGGGCCGCGCAATCGCCCGGACAGCGCGGAAGCCGAGGCCGCGCAACCGCCACAGGCAGGCCGGTCAGCGGTCCCGGCGCAGGACCGAGCGGGGGAAGAGCCGTCCGCGCAGCGAAAGCGGGGCAGTGCGGCGCAGGCCGGCGCGTAGCCGTTCGAAGGCCGGGGCCAGAGTCGGTTCAGGTTCGGACGTATTGCTGTACCAGCTGCGTTCGACCGCGCCGAGCACCACGCGCAGGTCTTCGCGGCCCTCGTCGTCGAGGTGGTTGCGGTCGGCGATCTTGCCTCCGGCCACACGCACCGTGTCGCTGCCGGGGATCGGCATGCCGCGGTCGGCGCATTCGGCCTTCAGTTCGCGCCAGGCGGCGTCGGCGGAATCGGGCGCGTGGGTGGCGATCGTCTGCAGACGGCGGCGGCGGAACAGGTCCCGCATCGCAGCCGGGCCGCCCACGGCGCCGAGCACCAGCACCACCAGCAGCGCGAACCACCAGGCGACGAGGCCGGCCAGGAACCCGATCGCGGCCACGAACAGCACCCCGGCGGCCGGCGGCAGCCACAGCACCGCCACCCGCGGCGGAGCAGGCGCTGCCGCCAGCAGATCGCCCGGCGGCGGTGGCAGCCCGGACACCGTGCCGCCGGCGGGTTCCGGACGGCGCCGCAGCAGGTACGACGTCACGACTGCGGCTCCGCCGATGACGGCCAGCGCCAGTGCCAGCCAGGCGAGCCAGCCGTCCGGCGAACCGTTGTTCACCGGGGATGCCGGAGCGGCCTGGTTCTGCCTCTGGTCCGGCGAGGCCCCGCTGGACGGACCGGCGCTGCGCGACGTGGTCGGCAGATCGTCCGTGGCGTTGGGCTGTTGCTGACCCTGGTTGTTCTGCTGCAGGTACGGCGGAACGATGCCACGCCCGTCGGCGAGCGGCGTCGGGTCGAAGGTGACCCAGCCCTGGTCGCCGAAGTACGCCTCGACCCACGCGTGCGCGTCCTGCGAACCGATCGACTGGTAGTCGCCCTTCTGCACGCCCGGCGTGAAGCCGATGGCAACCCGCGCGGGTATGTGTGCGACGCGCAGCATCACGGCCATCGCGGACGCGTACTGCTCGCAGTAGCCGCGCTTGCCGTTGAGGATGAAGTCCGCGAGAGCGTCGGAGTCGGTCGCGTCCGCTGTCTTCGTGTCGTAGACGAAGCCGTTCTGCGGGCTGAAGAACTGCCACAGCGCCGTCGCCCGGTCAAAGTTGTTCGTCTTACCTGCGATGAGCTGGTCGGTCTTGGAGATCACGCGCTTGTCGACGCCTCTGATCTCGCTGTAGAACGCGGGCACTTCGTCGGACTTCGGTGCCGCCTCGCGCAATTCGTCCGCTGTCGGCTGCTTCAGGGACGCAGTCTCCACGTACGTCGGCGCGGGCTCGCTCTTCGTGGTGAAGACGGCGCCGCTGATCCGGTCGTACAGCCACTGCGGCGGAACCCCGCGCAACGCTCTCGGCGCGCCGTAGATCGGCAGCCAGTTGTCGACCCAGCTGGTGGGCTGGATCTGGATCTGCCGGGATGTGCCCGTGCCGTCGTCGCCGGGTGCTGCGGGCAGCGTGCTGTTCGCCGCGACGCCCGTCTGGGCCTGGCCGCCGCTGCGCAGACCCCAGCCCTTGTTGGCGGCGTAGGAGTCGAGGGTGAACGCGCGCATCAGCCGGCGGTCCGAGCCGAGGCCGCGGACCTGGAACAGCTCGCTGTTCGCGCCTTGGTCGAGCAGCCCGCGCAGCTGGGTGAACGGCGCGATGCCGAATCCGCCGGTGCCGTCACCAGTGCCGGGCCCGGAGCCGAACGGGATCTTGCCGACCGTGCCGACCCAGCCGACCCCGCCGCCGAGCATGCCGAGCACCACGGCTGCGGCGACCACCGCCACCGGCGCCTGCAACGCGCGCCCGGCGGAACCGGGTGATTCGCGGTTGCGCCAGCTGCGATGGCGGTGGTTGCCGTCGAGCACGAGCAATCCGGCGAAGGCCACCGCGCCGAGCACGAACGTCCACCAGGGCAGCATTTCCTCGGACAGCGCGGCCGGCACGGCGTACACGCACAGCAGGACGAGCCCGGTGGCCGCCGGTGCGGAAGCGGCGACCGCGAGCGTGTCGACGAGGACTGCGACCAGCCCGATCGCGATGGTGATCAGGCAGAGGATCGGCTGGGTGCCGTCGATCGGCGGCAGCCCGGTGCGGATCTGCTCGGCCGAGGCCGCGAGCGTGGCCTGCAATTCGGCGAACGCGGTCGGCCCGGGGAAGATCGTGAGCACGCCCTGCGTGGTGAACGCCCCGGTGATCAGGAACAGCAGGACCAGCAGCTGCCCGAGCCCGGTCACCACGGTCGGCGCGCGCAGCGACCGCAGCGCCAGCCCGGTGGCCGCGACCAGCACCACCGCGACGACCAGGTAGCCGAACCACGCCCACCCGGCGACCATGCTGGTCAGGGACGTGGCCGCGCAGAGCGTGGCGACCCCGGCCGCGATCGGCGGGAGCAGACTGCCTTTCCACGCGGCAGGCGGTTCCGGCGCCCGGGGGACGGGCGTGTGCGGAATCGGCGGCGCCGCGGGGGGAGGGGGCGAGGTGGTGGTCATCGAAGCCCTCCGGCCGGGCGCTTCCGGCACCGGCGGCGCGGCCTCGGAACCACGACGGGGCCATTGTGGACGGTCGGGTCGGCGCGGACGCAGGGGTGCGGCGTGGGGCTTTCCCGGCGCGGCAACGACGCGTGGACGGCGGTATGGCGTTGGCCGTTGCGGGGGCGGTTGTGCGTGGGAAGCTGGGCTGAGTTCGCGATCGTTGCCTGCTGAGCACCGCGGTGAGCCGGTCGCGCTTGGCGACGGTGGTGCGCGGCCACCGGATCCGGTTCAGCCGGCGGGGCCGGTGCGGTACGTCGACCGCCGGGCCGGGTGGAGTGGTCGCTGTGCGGCGGGAGTTGCGCAGGTTCCGTGGATGCGGCCGGTGTGGTGGTGCGGTGGCCGGGCCGAGGCTGGTGGGTGGTTCGCCTTGTTCCGGCGATCGTTGCCGGCTGACCACCGCTGTGGGGTCGCGTGGTGTGGTGGTCGTGCACGGGAAGCCGCGTCGGTTCTGCACCAGCGATCGGCAGGCCGGTGCGGCGGCCGGGGCGAGGAGAGATGCGGCAATGACTGCCGGTGAGAGCCCGCTCCGGTTGGGCAGACTGTCCCGAATACGCGTGCCGCACAACTGGTCCCGCAGCCAGCACCGACGAGCCTCCGAGCCCGGCAGGCCGGTCGTCCCACCGGCCGGAAATCCCGGTCATGACGTGCCGCCGATCATCGCCGAGCGGTCGATGCCGGCGTGGCAGAGCTGCTCCCACACCTGGGCCATCGGGGTCTGCGGGCCGGCGATCACGACGCCCCAGCCGGCGGCGCGCAGCAGGCGGGCGGAGTCCTCGGTCGCGGCGGACAGGTGGTCCGTGGGCGTGGCGCTCGCCCAGCCCGGCGTGTCCAGCAGGACGGCGAGGCTGCGGATTCCGCGCGGGCGATACCTGGTCAGCTCGTGCACGGACGCCGCGCTCACCGTGCCGAGTATCGCGATCAGCTCCTGCCCATCCGCGGGGTCGTGGCCGAGGGTGACGTCGCGCTGGTGGGCGGTGGTCAGCGCGGCCAGGGCGTCGAGCACGACGTTGTCGTAGCCTTCTCCGCCCTCGCCGGGGAGGTCGGTGAGCGAGCGGCCGTGTTCGGTCACCAGGCGGACGCGATGGCCGGCGCGGCGCAGGTGCAACGACACCGACGCCGCGAACGACACCGCCCACTCCAGGCTCGCCGCCGGGCCGCTGCCGTGGTGGGCCGCGGCGCGGTGGTCCAGCAGCACCGTCGTGCCGCCACGCCACGGGCGTTCCTCGACGCGGACCATGATCTCGTCGCGCCGGGCGGTGGAGCGCCAGTGCACCTTCCGCATGTCGTCGCCGGTGCGGTAGTGCCGCACGATGACGTCCGGCTCGCCCTGCCCGGAGTGCAGCCGCACGCTGCCGTCGTCGCCCGCGCCGATGCCCGAGCCGCCGGGCAGGCCCCACAGTGACACCACCCTCGGGACCACCACCAGCCGCGAATGCCCGATCAGCTCCCGGTCGAACTCGCACAGCCCGAACGGATCGGTGATCGTCGCCCGCAACGGGCCGACCTGCTGGATCCCGCGCAGGCTCGGTTCGAGCGGGTAGCGCAGCAGCACCCGCCGGTCGTGCGGCAGCCGTTCGACGACGAACCGCGGCCGCGTGCCCAGCGCGTAGGGCACGCCGTCCTCCAGCAGCACTTCACCGCCCGGCAGCCGCCCGCTGCGCCACAGCTCCAGGTGCACCTCGCCGGGCGAGCCGACCGCGACCCGCTCGGGCCGTAGCGCCCGCGCCGCGCCCAGCCGCAGCCGGGTGGCGGCGATGTAGGCGGCGACCAGCAACGGCAGCGCGACCACGAAGATCGCCACGCGCAGCAGATCGCGCTCGTTGAGCACCAGTGAGCACACCGCGGCCGCGATCCCGGCGGCGAGCAGGCAACGGCCCCGGGTGGTCAGGCCGGACAGCGCGCGGAACATGCGATTTCTCGAATCGGCTAACGGGACGGCTCAGCGGGCCGAGCCCTGGGGAACGGGCACGCGGTGCAGCACGGCCTGCACCACGTCGGTCGCCGAACGCCGCGCGGCGTGCGCCTCGGTGGTCAGCACCAGCCGGTGGGCCAGTACCGGCACCGCGACGGTGTGCAGATCGTCGGGTACCACGTAGTCGCGCCCGGACAGCGCGGCCTGCGCCCGCGCGGCGCGCACCAGGTGCAGGGTGGCCCGCGGTGAGGCGCCGAGCCGGATCTCCGGCAGCTGCCGGGTCGCGGCGGCCAGGTCCACCGCGTATCGCCGGACCTCGGGCGCGATGTGCACCGTGCGGACCTTCTCGATCAGCCGCCGCACGGTCGCGCCGTCGGAGACCGGGGTCAGGTCCGCGAGCGGGTCGTGCCCGGCGTGCTCGTCGACCATGGCCAGCTCGGCCTCCTGGTCGGGATAGCCGATGGACACCCGCGTGGTGAACCGGTCGCGCTGCGCCTCGGGCAGCGCGTAGGTGCCTTCCATCTCGATCGGGTTCTGGGTGGCGATCACCATGAACGGCGCGTCCAGCCGGTAGGTGCTGGTGTCCACGGTGACCTGGTGTTCCTCCAGGCATTCCAGCAGCGCGGACTGGGTTTTCGGGGAGGCGCGGTTGATCTCGTCGCCGACCACGATGTTCGCGAACACCGGGCCGGGCCGGAACTCGAACTCCCCGGTCTGCCGGTTGTAGATGGACACCCCGGTGACGTCGCTGGGCATCAGGTCCGGGGTGAACTGCACCCGGCTGACCGTGCAGTCGATCGAGCGGGCGAGTGCCTTGGCCAGCGAGGTCTTGCCGACCCCCGGGACGTCCTCCACCAGCAGGTGCCCCTCGGCCAGCAGGGTCACCAGCGCGATCCGGATCACCTCGGGCTTGCCGACCAGCACCCGCTCCACGTTCGCGGCGATCCGCCGGGCCGTCTCGTGCAGCTCGTCGAGACCGGCCGCCGGGAGCTGCGCCAGCCCGTCCGTGGCGGCCCCCGCCGGGTCCACCGGCCCGGACCCGTTTCTCTCCGGTCCGGCCGCGGAAGCGGGCTGGATTCTCGACGTCACTCGACCTCCTGATTGCTGCCGGGGCGCCGACGGTTCGCGTGGCGCCCAGCCTGCCACCCAGTGTGTCAAACTCGGGAGAACTCGGCGGCAGAACCCCGGGAACCTGCGTTGATGACGCTCTGTCATGCAGTGGGCTCCGTCATCCGGGTGACAGGTTGGCGTCTTCGGGTGCTCCCGCTGACCCTGTGCGCTGTCGTAGGCTCCTGGTCCGAGGCCGTTCGAGCAAGGAGAGGCGGCACCCGCAGATGAGCGAGTCCACCGCGCCGCAGGGCGTACCGGGCCTGACCGCCGGCCGGTTCGCGGTGTCCCCGGAGCTGGCCGGGGCGACCTACGCGAACCTCGGCAAGCTCGGCGACGTGGTCGGCGAACTCGCCCGTGAAGCCGCGGTGCTCGGCCGCTCCGTACCGCTGGGCAGTGGCTACGCCGGGGAGATCGGCGTGTTCATGGCCAAGTACGGCATCGGCCGGGACGGCTCGGCGGCCGACGAGCTGTCCGCTTTCGGCCGGGAGATCGCCGCGCTGCGCGAACGCATCGCGGGCGCGCTGCGCAAATACCGCGCGCGAGACGAGGCCGCGGCCGACGGAGTGGACTGCGTCGGTGGCTGATCCCGTGGGCGCGCGCCCGGTCCGGTGGGGGCCGGTGGCCGGGGTGACGGCGTCGTTGTTCCTCCTCGCCGCGTGCGGCCGGGCGCCTGCCGCGCCACGGGCGAGTTCCGCACCCCCTCCGCCGTCGCCCTCGCCGTCCTCGACGGCGTCGCTGGCCGCGCTGGATCCGTGTGCGCTGCTGTCCCCGGAAGACCGGTCCACGTCCGGGATCACCGCGCTCGGCAAGGCGAAGACGATCGGCGAGGCCCGCGCGTGCGACTGGACGGTGCCCTCGACCTACGGCGTGACCATCACCCTCGACGAGGCCAACGGCCTGGCCAACCTCGACGTGTCCACCGGCAAACGGACCGCGAAAACGGTCGGCACGCACCGGGCGATGCAGGTCACCGGCCGCAACGGGACCTGCGCGGTGCTGCTGTCGGTGAGCGGATCGAGCAGCGTGCAGGTGGACGTGAGCAACGCGAACTTCGCCGACGTCCCGCTCGCCTGTACCCGGGCGGGGGCCGTGGCCGGACTGGTCGAACACAAGCTGCCCTGACCCCCGTGCGAGGAGGAAGTGCCGTGCCCGAAACCCCGGTCGTGCCGGAGCCGGTGGCCCGCTACGAGGCGATGAGTCACGCCGCGCTCGCCGCGCAGGTGCACGAAGGCAACGACCCCGCCGCCGCGGGCTCGGCCGGTGCGCGCTGGAGCGAGCTGTCCGGGAAGCTGCGTGATTCGATCGGCAGCCTCACCGCGCTGGCCGCGGACAGCCAGGAGAACTGGCAGGGTGAGACGGGCGACGCGATGCGCGCGGTGCTCGCCAAGGCGGCGGGCTGGCTCGGCGAGACCGCCACAGTGTCCACTGTGGTCGGTGACGCGGTGGCCGGGCAGGCCGAGGTCGCCGCGCGGGCACGGGCGGAGATGCCGGAACCGGTCGAGTTCGATCCGGCGGCGATGATCCGGTCCGCCGCGGCGAGCGGGGACGTGCTCGAACTGGCCGGCCTGTCCTTCGTCATGGACATTCGCCGGGAAGCCGCGGAGGCCGCCCGGCAGAAGGCGATCGATGTGCTGCGCACCCGGGACACCGCGTTGCGCGGGCTGGTTCCGCAGGCCGCTTTCCCGGCTGCCCCGGCGCTCGGCTCGGAGCAGGCTTGATCCGGCTGTCGGCGTCCGCGTTCGACATCGTCTGGGACGATCTCGGGCTGGGCCGCCCGCCCGTGCCGCTGGCGGTGCACAGCGTGGGGGAGACCTTTGCCGACCGGGCGGCGATCCGTGCCGAGGTGTACCGGAACCTCGGGGAACGAGGCCTGTTCGACGGCCGTCTCGACGCGACGCTGGAGAACCGGTTGCGGCTGCTGGCTTCCGGCGCCGTGTACATCTCTTGTGAGGTGCTCGCGGACATGACCGCGGACGAGCCGTTCCGCGCGGTGGCCGTGCTGCACGGCCGGGAGGCGGCGCTGGCGACCCAGCCGTCCCGCACCATCGGCATGCGCAAGATCGGCGAGAGCGAGCTGGCTTCGGCGGTCGTGGACGTGCTGCCGGAATTCGCGCCCGGCCCGGGGTATGGGGTACGGCTGCCCGCGGCCGGTGCCGAGACTCCGCTGCGCGGTCGTCAAGGCGAGGAGCTGCGGGCGATCCAGGACCGGCCGGTGTATTCCGCGGGCCAGTTCACCGTCCGGGTCCGCGACCGCGACGGCCGTCTCACCCGCACCGGCGGGGTGACCTGGTTCGACACCGACGCCGGCGCGTACTCGGCCGCGCAGCAGCCGGGCGCCGGTGGCGAGGACTGGGTGACCGTCGCCCCGGTCGACGCGCCGCGGCTGGCCGAACGCGTACTGGCGCTGATCCCGGCCTGACCGGTCACCGCGCCGCCGTCCGGATCCGGTGCGCGGCGGCGTGCGACGAACTGCCAGCAGAGAAAACCCAGCCCCAGCAAGAGATAGCTGTCACCGCGGCCCAGGCCCGGCTCACCTCGGGCGTAGGTCTGTGAAGGGGCCCTTCACAGACACAGAGTCCGTGAAGGGCCCCTTCACAGCCTTGCACCGAAGACGCGACACGCGAGCGTCGTGCGGGGGTCCCCACGACGCTCCACCGGGTTCCCCACGGTCCCCCACTTTTCGCTCAGCACCAGGGTGTAGACGGACGTTTCAGGGGCGGCGGGGTTGCCCGGGACCCCGGCTCGGGGGATCTTGCGCACGGTCCCCCCACCCGCACCCCACCTGGCCCCACCTTGCTGACCTGCGTAAACGGTGAACTCGACCGGGTGGCGGTGGCGCGGAACGCGTTGACTGTGGTGAAAAGTGGGGTACGGTGGTGCGCAGTGGGGCAGAAGGGAGCCCCGGCTCCGGAATCGGCTGGTTCGCCAGCCGGGCCCGGTAGGGAGGTGGAGGCCGGTGTTCCTCGGCACCCACACCCCGAAACTGGACGACAAGGGGCGGCTCACGCTGCCTGCGAAGTTCCGGGATGCCTTGGCCGGCGGGCTGATGATCACCAAGGGGCAGGACCACTGCCTCTTCGTCTTCCCCCGTGCCGAGTTCGAGCAGATGGCCAGGAAGGTCGCCGAAGCCCCGTTCACCAACGAGGCGGTGCGTGCCTACCAGCGCTACCTGTTCGCCGGGACCGACGAGCAACGCCCGGATGGGCAAGGACGTATCGCGATCGCGTCCGAGCTGCGCAGGTATGCCGGGCTGAACAAGGAATGCGTGGTGATCGGGGCGATCACCCGGCTGGAAATCTGGGATGCCCAGGCGTGGCAGGGCTACCTGGACGAACACGAGGACAGCTACGCACAGGCTCGAGAGGAAGTCCTACCGGGCGTCTTCTAGGAAGGCACGACCTGCGTCGTCGGGGGACGCGGGTACGCCGCCCTCGCGGATGCCGTGAGGCCTCTGTCCGCTCTTTGGCCCTGGCGCACCTTCCCCGGTGCCAGGTCAGCAAGCGGGCGGGCAGGGACCTGACGGCATCCGCCGTATCTTCCCTCGGCGCACCGCACGAAAGGGGGGAAGGGCCATGGCAGCCGAGCACGTGCCGGTACTGCTCACTCGCATCGTCGACCTCTTCACCCCCGCGCTCGCCGAACGCGACGCGGTACTGGTGGACGCGACAGTCGGGCTCGGCGGGCATTCCGATGCCCTCCTCGAAGCCTTTCCACGATTACGGCTGATCGGTCTCGACCGTGATCCCGCCGCCCTCGAACGTTCCGCCGAGCGGCTCGCGCGGCACGGAGACCGGGTCGACCTCGTGCACACTGTCTACGATGGACTCCCGGAGGCGCTCGCCGGGCTCGGACTGTCCACGGTGGACGGCATCCTGTTCGACCTCGGTGTCTCCTCGATGCAGCTGGACCGCGCGGAACGCGGCTTCGCCTACGCGCAGGACGCTCCGCTGGACATGCGGATGGACCCGACCACCGGCTTCACCGCGGCGGACGTGCTCAACACCTACCCGCCGGGCGAGCTGGTCCGGATCCTGCGCGACTACGGCGAGGAGCGGTTCGCGCAGCGGATCGTGCGGGCCGTGGTCACCGCGCGCGAGGCCGAGCCGTTCACGCGCAGCGGGCGGCTGGTGGAGCTGCTCTACGCGGCGGTGCCGGCGGCGAGCAGGCGTACCGGCGGGCATCCGGCCAAGCGCACCTTCCAGGCGTTGCGGATCGAGGTCAACGGCGAGCTGGAGGTGCTGCGCCGGGCGCTGCCCGCGGCGCTGGGCGCGCTCGCCATGGACGGCCGCATCGTCGTCGAGTCCTATCAGTCCCTTGAGGACCGGCTGGTCAAGCAGGCGCTGGCCGGGCTGGCGAAATCCCGTACTCCGGAAGGTCTTCCGGTCGAGCTGCCCGGGCATGGTCCCGAACTGCGGCTGCTGACCAGGGGAGCCGAGAAGGCGGGCGAAGGCGAGATCGAGCACAACCCGCGTGCCGCCTCGGTACGGCTGCGGGCAGCACAACGGATCGGAGAGCCGCGATGACCGCACCTGCGAAGTCCCGCCGTCCCGGCGTGGCGAACCGGCGGCGCGCCCAGGCGGAAACCACGGTCGAACCGGAACCACAGACCACGACCGCTCCGCCGGTACCCGCGCAGCGTCGCGCACCGCGCGGGCGCACCACCGCCGCGGAGCGGGCGTACGCACGCCGCGCGCAGCGTGCCGACCTGCTGCGCCAGCGCGCGCCGAAGAAGCCGGTGGCCGAGCCGGAAACGGTCGAGACCAAGCGGTTCCGGCTCAAGCTGCGCTGGCCGCGCTCGCGTGCCACGTTCGTGCTGGTCACGATGGGGCTGCTCGCCGCGGGGGTGGCCGTCACGCTGTGGCTGACCACGCAGGCGATCGCCGACTCCTACCGGCTGGAACAGCTGCGTACCACCAACTCCGGGCTCGCCGAGGCGAAGGACCGGCTCGAACGTGAGGTCGCCAAGGCCCAGTCGCCGGCCTCGCTGGCGCCCGCGGCCAAGCAGCTGGGCATGGTGCCCGCGGGTGACCCGGCGCGGATCGTGGTCGGCCCGGACGGCAAGACCCGGATCGTCGGTGACCCGCAGAAGGCGCAGGGGCAGACCCCGGACGTGGCCGCCCCGCCCGCCGCGCCCCCGGCCGGCGCGCCGGAGGGCGGCATCGAGGGCGATCTGGCCGGCACCCCGGCCGGTACCGGGGGGCAGTGATGGCGGCAGGCGGGCAGCGCCGGACCCAGGCGGCGGGCAGCGCGCGGCGTACCTACGCCGCGGGCACCCGCCGCGCGGTGGCGAAGCGGGGCAACGGCGGGCAGCGCAGCCGGTTCTCCGCGGTGCGCATCCTGCTGGTCGCGCTGATGGTCGTGGCCGGCGTGAAACTGGTGCAGGTGCAGTGGTTCGAGGCGCCGAGCCTGTCCGCCGCGGCGGAGCGGCAGCGCACGCTCACCATCGACATCCCCGCGCAGCGCGGGTCCATTGTGGACCGCGACGGCAACAAGCTGGCGTTCAGCGTGGAGACCCGCACGCTGTCGGTGAACCTCAAGGCCCTGCACAAGTCGATGGACGACTACGCGAAGAAGAACCCGCAGAAGGGCAGGAACTTCGAGACCGAGGTGACCGGGGCCGCCCAGTACATCGCCGCGAAGCTGCCGAACCTGACCACCGGGCCGGAACAGCTCGCCCTGCTGCACAAGCCGCAGTCGTTCACCTACCTGGTCAACGACGTGGAACCGTCGGTGGCCGCCGACATCGTGAAGAAGTATCCCTGGATCTCGGTGGAGAAACGCGCGAAGCGGGAGTACCCGGGCGACACTCTCGCCTCGAACATCGTCGGGCTGGCCAACTGGCGGATGGACGACCCGGAGGTGTCCAAGCACAACCTGCACGGCGTGATCGGGCTGGAGAAGACCCGCGACGGCGCCCTGGCCGGCACGCCCGGCCGGGAGATCGTGAACACCCAGAACGGCAACGACAATCTGTACCTGCCCGGAACCGAGCACGTGCTGCAGTCCGCCGTGGCCGGTTCCGATCTGGAGCTGACCCTGGACTCGGACGTGCAGTACGAGCTGCAGCGGCAGCTGAGCGACTACGTCGCGCAGTCGAACGCCAAGGGCGGCCAGGCGGTGATCATGGACGCCAAGACCGGCGAGGTCTACGGCCTCGCGGACGCGAAGACGTTCAACCCCAACGATCCGGCCACCCTGCAGGACGAGCTGCTCAACGACCGGCCGGTGACCACACCGTACGAACCCGGTTCGGTGAACAAGGTCGTCACCGCCACCGCGGCGATCGACAGCGGGATCGCCTCGCCCACCTCGACCCTGCAGGTGCCCGGCTCGATCAAGATCGCCGACCGGACGGTGCACGACGCGTGGGTGCACGGCACGCAGACCTTCACCACCACCGGAGTGTTCGCCAAGTCCTCCAACGTCGGCACCCTGGAGTTGGCCCAGCAGATCGGCCCGGACCGGTACCTGGACACGCTGAAGAAGTTCGGCATCGGGCAGAAGACCGGGATCGGCCTGCCCGGCGAGAGCGCGGGTTTCGTGCCGCCCCGCGACCAGTGGTCCGCCTCCACCTTCGGCAACCTGCCGATCGGGCAGGGGCTTTCCATGACCGTGCTGCAGATGGCCGGGATGTACCAGGCGATCGCGAACGACGGGCTGCGCGTGCCGCCGCGGATCGTGAAGGCGGAGAAGAAGCCGGACGGCACCGTGGTTCCGGAACCGGCGCCCAAGCCCGAGCAGGTGGTCAGCCCGCAGACCGCGAAAACGGTGCGGGACATGCTGCGCGCGGTGATGCAGAACGCCAAGAGCCCCAACGCGGGCACCGCGCCCTCGGCCGCGCTGGAGGGGTACCAGATCTCCGGCAAGACCGGTACCGGTCAGCAGATCGACCCGCGGACCAAGGCCTACAGCCAGAGCCTGGCCAACATCACCTTCGCCGGCATCCTGCCCGCCGACCAGCCGCGGTTCGTGGTCGGCATCCGGCTGGACGCACCGGACACCACGCTGCCCGCCGGGCATTCGGCCGGGCCGCTGTTCCACTCGATCGCCTCGTACCTGGCGCAGCGGTACCAGATTCCGGTGTCCGGCGTCCCTTCCCCGGTCGTGCCGCTGGTCCTGCCGTGAAGGGGCCCTTCACGGACTCTGAGTCCAGGCGGGGTTCCGGCAAAGTTGGTCGAGGACCCGTGATCAGCAGTGTGAGCCGTGGCGGCCGCGTCATCATCGACGGCGCCTGCCATCTCGATCTATTTCGCCCGGCAGCGGGCGATGCGGAGGTGTTCGAGATGCGCGACCACCTCGTGGTGTGCGCCGGACCTGTCTCGGGTCTGTGAAGGGGCCCTTCACGGACTCTGAGTCTGTGAAGGGCCCCTTCACGGACCTCCGCCGTCTGCGCAAGGCCCTCACGCCGACTTTGCCGACACTCTGGACTCCCGGTCCGTGAAGGGAACCTTCACAGCTTTCCGTGCGGCGAATGTCCACATGGGCTGGTGGGCGCGGGAAATGCTTTGTGTCACAACAGTGAGTGCCGGTCGCATAGCACACCGCCGGGACCGGAGCGCGTTCGCCGGACCGGCTTGGGGCGCCCCGAAACGGTCTCGGTAACCTCTCCGGCGTGTCCGTGTCCTCGTCCCAGCCCCCCAACGGGCCGGCCGCCGGTTCGCTGCCGGAGAGCCCGGTGAAGGCTGCCGCCGCGCCGCCGCGCCCGGCCCGGATCGAACCGATCGGTCTCGCCACGCTGCTCGCCCGCGCCGGTGCGCGGCTGATCGCCGACCGGCCGGAGGCCGCCGAGCTCACCGTCACCGGCAGCACGCTGCGTGCGCAGCACGTCCTGCCCGGTGACCTGTTCGCCGCCCTGCCCGGCGCTCGCGCGCACGGCGCCGACTTCAGCGACCAGGCGATCGCGGCCGGCGCCGCGGCGGTACTGACCGACCCTGCCGGAGCCGAGCGGCCCGTGCTGCGCGACGCCGGGGTGCCGATCCTGGTGCACCCGGACCCGCGCGACGCGCTCGGTGAGATCGCCGCCTGGATCTACGGCGAGCCCTCGCTGCAGCTGTCCGTGCTCGGCGTCACCGGGACCTCGGGCAAGACCACCACTTCCTATCTGGTCGACGCCGGGCTGCGCGCGGCCGGTCTGACCACCGGGCTGATCGGCACCATCGAGACCCGGATCGCCGGCGAGCGGCTGGTCAGCGGGTTCACCACGCCGGAGGCGCCGGACCTGCAGGCGCTGTTCGCGGTGATGCTGGAACAGGGCGTCACGCACGTGCCGATGGAGGTCTCCAGCCACGCACTGGCGCTGGGCCGGGTCAACGGCACCCGGTTCGCGGTCGGCGCGTTCACCAACCTCTCCCAGGACCACCTCGATTTCCACCACGACATGGAGGAGTACTTCGCGGCCAAGGCGAAGCTCTTCGACGGGCGCTCCACCACCGAGGTCGTGGTCGTGGACAGCGCGTGGGGCCAGGCGCTGCTGACCCCGCAGACGGTGACCGTGTCGATCGAGCCGGGCGCCGCCGCGCCGGAGGCGGACTGGCGGGCCGCGGACATCGCGGCGACCCCGGCTGGGGAGCAGACCTTCACCCTGCACGGACCGGGCGGTCTCGTCCGCGCCGCGAAGATCCCGCTGCCCGGTGCGTTCAACGTGGCCAACGCGGTGCTCGCGGCGGCCGTGCTGGACAGCGCCGGGGTCGGCGCCGACGACATCGTGGCCGGGCTGGCCGCGGTCGAGGTGCCCGGCCGGATGGAACGGGTCTACCTGGGCCAGGACTTCACCGCGGTGGTCGACTACGCGCACAAGCCCGCCGCGGTCGCGCAGGGCCTGGACGCGCTGCGCGCCCGCACCGAAGGCCGGATCATCACCGTGCTCGGCTGCGGCGGCGACCGCGACACCGCGAAGCGGCCGATGATGGGCGAGGCCGCGGTCCGCCGCAGCGACCTGCTGATCGTGACCGACGACAACCCGCGGTCGGAGGACCCGGCCGCGATCCGCGCCGCGATGCTGGCCGGCGCCCGCGGCGTCGGCCCGGCCCAGGGTGGCGAGGTGCGGGAGATCGGCGACCGGCGCGCGGCCATCGCGCAGGCGGTCGAGCTCGCCGCGCCGGGCGACATCGTCTTCGTCGCCGGCAAGGGGCACGAAACCGGCCAGGAGGCGCACGGGGTCGTGCATCCCTTCTCCGACCGGGACGAACTCGAGGCCGCCATCCGCAAGCGTCTCGAGGTGACCGCGTGATCGAGCTCAGCCTGGCCGAGATCGCCGGTATCGTCGGCGGCCGGCTGCACCGCACCGACGGTTCCCCGGTGGTCACCGGCAGCGTCGAATTCGACACCCGCCAGGTGGGCCCCGGCGGGCTGTTCCTGGCCTTGCCCGGCGAACGCGTGGACGGGCACGACTTCGCCGCGCAGGCGATCGAGTCCGGCGCGGCCGGCGTGCTCGCCGCGCGCGAGGTGGACGCCCCGGCCGTGCTGGTGCCGCCGCTGCCCGCGGGACAGGCGCACGAGGGGTCCGTGGCGCTGACCGGCGACACCGACGGATCCGGCGCGGCGGTGCTGGCCGCGCTGGCGAAGCTGGCCCGGCACGTGGTCGACGTGCTGGCCGCCGGCGGGCTGACCGTCGTCGGGGTCACCGGCTCCTCCGGCAAGACCTCGACCAAGGACATCATCGCCCAGCTGCTGGAGCCGATGGGCCCGACCGTGGCGTCGCCCGGATCGTTCAACAGCGAGCTGGGCCACCCGTGGACCGCGCTGCGCGCCGGCCGGGACACAAAGTACCTCGTGGTGGAGATGTCCGCCCGCGGGGCCGGGCACATCGCCGAGGCCGCCACCGTCACCCCGCCGCGGATCGGTGCGGTGCTGAACGTGGGCAGCGCGCACGTCAGCGAGTTCGGCTCGCGCGAGGCCATCGCGCAGGCCAAGGGCGAGCTGGTGGAGGCACTGCCGGCGGACGGGCTCGCGGTGCTCAACGTGGACGATCCGCTGGTCGCCGCGATGGCGAGCCGGACCCGCGCGCGGGTGGCCGGGGTGGGGGAGAGCCCCTCGGCGCTGATCCGGGCCGAGGACATCACCCTCGACGAGCAGGCCCGCCCGTCGTTCCGGCTGGTCACCCCGCACGGCGAGGCGCCGGTCACGCTGCCGCTCTACGGCGAGCACCACGTGGGCAACGCGCTGTCCGCCGCCGCGATCGCCCTCGAACTCGGCGCGACGCCGGCGGAGATCGCGCAGCGGCTGACCGGCCTGCAGCGTCGTTCCGGCAAGCGGATGGAGGTCACCACCCGCCCGGACGGCGTCACCGTGCTCAACGACGCCTACAACGCCAACCCCGAATCGGTTCGCGCCGGGCTCAAGGCACTCGCCTCGATGAGCAAATCCGCGGGGCGGCGGGCCTGGGCCGTGCTCGGCGCGATGGGGGAGCTGGGCGAGAGCTCGGTGACCGCGCACGACGAGATCGGCCGGCTCGTGGTGCGGCTCAACATCGACCGGCTCGTGGTGGTCGGCGCGGAGGCCGCGCCGATGCACCAGGGCGCCTCCCAGGAAGGCTCCTGGGGCGAGGAATCGGTACTGGTACCCGATGCCGGGGCCGCCACCGCACTCCTGCATGATCAGGTCCGTCCCGGGGACGTGGTGCTGGTCAAGGCGTCCAACTACGTCCGGCTGTGGCAGGTGGCCGACGCGCTGCTCGCCGCGCCCGGGACTTCCCCTTCCCAACCCTCGAATTCCTCCGAACCCTCGAACGGTGGTCACGCGTGATCAACATCCTGATCGCGGCCGGGGCAGGTCTGCTCGTCTCCATCCTGCTCACGCCGTACCTGATCCGGGTCTTCTCCCGGCAGGGCTTCGGCCAGGAGATCCGCGAAGAAGGCCCGCAGGGCCACAAGTCCAAGCGGGGCACCCCGACCATGGGCGGGGTCGCGATCATCCTCGCCACCCTGGTCGGGTACTTCGTCGCGCACCTGATCACCTGGCTCGGCAACTCGCGGTCCGCGGCGCCCTCGGCCTCGGGGCTGCTGGTGCTGCTGCTCGCGGTCGGCCTGGGCCTGGTCGGGTTCCTCGACGACTTCATCAAGATCCGCAAGCAGCGCAACCTCGGCCTGAACAAGACCGCCAAGCTGGTCGGCCAGCTGGTGATCACCGTGCTGTTCGCGGTGCTGTCGCTGCAGTTCGCCGACGAGCACGGGCTCACTCCCGCCTCGCAGAGCCTGTCCTACGTGCGGGACCTGGCGCTGATCACCTTCCCGTCCATCGTGTTCGTGATCTTCTGCTACGTGGTGATCTCCGGCTGGTCGAACGCGGTGAACTTCACCGACGGCCTGGACGGGCTGGCCGCCGGCGCCTCCTCGATGGTGCTGGCCACCTACGTGGTCATCTCCTTCTGGCAGGCCCGGCTCTCCTGCTCGGAGCAGCCGATGCCGTCGTGTTACGACGTGCGCGACCCGCTGGACCTCGCGGTGGTCGCGGCCGCGGCCACCGGCGCCTGTGTCGGGTTCCTGTGGTGGAACGCGGCCCCGGCGAAGATCTTCATGGGCGACACCGGCTCGCTGGCCCTCGGCGGCCTGGTCGCCGGGCTGTCCATGACCACCCGCACCGAGCTGCTGGCGATCGTGATCGGCGGCCTGTTCATGGTCGAGATGATCTCGGTGGTCACCCAGATCGCGGTGTTCCGCACGACCCGGCGCAGGCTGTTCCGGATGGCCCCGTTCCATCATCATTTCGAACTCGCCGGGTGGGCGGAAACCACGGTGATCATCCGGTTCTGGCTGCTGTCCGCGATCTGCTGCATGTTCGGGCTCGGGCTGTTCTACAGCGAGCAACTGGGGATCGGGACCTAGGGGCGCGAAGTCCGTGAAGGGGCCCTTCACGGACTCAGAGTCTGTGAAGGGCCCCTTCACGGACATCAGCGCCCCAGGGCCACGGGTGACGGCGGTAGAGGAGAAGACGTTCGGATGGATGTGACTGATCGCCCGGTGCTCGTCGCGGGCGCCGGGGTCACCGGGAAGGCCGTCGTACCGGCCCTGGTCGAGCTGGGTGCGCGCGTCACGGCGACCGACGGCAACGCCGAGCGGCTGGGCGAGCTGGCCGGGCTCGGCGCCGAGCTGGTGCCC
This sequence comes from Amycolatopsis sulphurea, assembly GCF_002564045.1. Classification (NCBI taxonomy): domain Bacteria; kingdom Bacillati; phylum Actinomycetota; class Actinomycetes; order Pseudonocardiales; family Pseudonocardiaceae; genus Amycolatopsis; species Amycolatopsis sulphurea. Next base: position 4,872,440 of record NZ_PDJK01000002.1, read on the forward strand.
GGCCTGACCGAGCCGCCGGAGGGCACCGTGCTCGTGGTGGCCAGCCCCGGCTGGCGGCCGGACGCGCCGCTGCTGGTCGCGGCCCGCGCGGCGGGCATCGAGGTGATCGGGGACATCGAGCTGGCCTGGCGGATCGGCCGGCTGCGTGAGCACCCGCCGGCCTGGCTGGCGGTCACCGGGACGAACGGCAAGACCACGACCGTCGGCATGCTGGAGTCGATCCTGCGGGCCGCCGGGGCGGACGCGAAGGCCTGCGGGAATGTCGGCTACCCGGTGGTGGACGCGGTGCGTGCCGGGCACACGGTGCTCGCCGTCGAGGTGTCCAGCGCCCAGCTGTACTGGTGGTCCACCGTCGCCGCGGACGCGTCGGTGGTGCTGAACCTGGCCGAGGACCACCTCGACTGGCACGGGTCGATGGCGGCGTACGCCGCGGCGAAGGGCGGGGCACACCACCGCTCCCGCACCGTCGTGCACAACGCGGAGGACGAGTGGTCCACCCGGATCGCGGGGAAGCACGCGCCGCCGGGCGCCCGCCGCGTCGGCTTCCGCCTGGACACCCCGGCGCCCGGCGAGCTGGGGCTGGTCGAGGATCTGCTGGTGGACCGCGCGTTCGTGGCCGACCCGGCGAACGCGGAGGAGCTGGCCTCGCTCGACGACGTGCGCCCGGCCGGGCCGCACAACGTGGCCAACGCGCTCGCCGCCGCCGCGCTCGCCCGCGCGCACGGGGTGCCCCCGTCCGCCGTCCGGGAAGGGCTGCGGACGTTCCGCCCGGCCCCGCACCGGGCCGAGGAGGTCGCCGAGATCGGCGGTGTCCGTTATGTGGACAACTCCAAGGCGACCAACCCGCACGCCGCGGCGGGCTCGCTGCTCGCACACAAGAGCGTGGTGTGGATCGCCGGGGGGCAGCTCAAGGGCGCCGCGGTGGACGAGCTGGTGATCGCGATCGCCGATCGGCTGCGCGGCGCGGTGCTGCTGGGCGTGGATTCACCCGTGATCGAAGCCGCTCTCGCGCGACACGCGCCGGATGTCCCGCTGAACCGCCTGCCCCCGGGTCACGATGAACCCATGACTGCGGCGGTGAATGCGGCCAGCGCACTGGCTCGTCCGGGGGACGTGGTGCTGCTCGCGCCCGCCGCCGCCTCATTGGACATGTTCCCGGACTACGGCGCGCGCGGCGACGCGTTCGCCGCGGCGGTCCGGAACCTGGCCGGTGGTGCGGCGGGTGCGGCGGATGACGCTGGTTGAGGAAGAGCAGGGCGGCGCCCGGCCGCGGCGGCGGCAGCGGCAGCGGCAGCGCAAGGAAAGCCCGTTCGTCGCGCTGCGCACCGCGCTGACCGCCTGGCTGTCGCGGCCGCTGGCCTCGTTCCACCTGGTGCTCGCGCTGACCGGGGTGCTCACCGTGATCGGCATCGTGATGGTGCTGTCCGCGTCCTCGGTGTCCTCCTACGATCCGAAGACCGGCAGCGGGGTGTACTCGCTGTTCTTCCGCCAGCTGATGTTCCTCGGGCTGGGCGCGGTCGTGTTCTGGATCGGGCTGCGGGTCCGGCTGGAGCGGATCCGCCGCATGTCGGCCACCATGGTGGTGATCTGCCTCGGCCTGCTGATGCTGGTGCTGACCCCGCTCGGGTCCACGGTGAACGGCTCGCAGGGCTGGTTCAAGCTCGGCGTGTTCACCTTCCAGCCGGTCGAGGCGGCGAAGGTGGCGCTGGCCTTCTGGGGCGCGCACATCCTGGTGATCAAGTACAACGTGATCCACCAGTGGCGGCATCTGCTGGTCCCGGTGGTGCCGGTCGCGCTGGTGATGTTCGCGCTGGTGATGATGCAGCCGGACCTGGGCGGCACGATCACGCTCGCGGTGGTGCTGTTCGCCCTGCTCTGGTTCGCCGGCGCGCCGAAACGGCTGTTCGGCGTGGTCGCGGCCGGTGGCCTGGCGGGGGTGCTGGTGCTGGCGATCATCGCGCCGTACCGGCTGCAGCGGGTGATGTCGTTCCTCTCGCCGGACGCGGACACCACCGCCGAGGGGTTCCAGGCCAACCAGGCCAAGCTCGCGCTCGCCGACGGCGGGCTGTTCGGCAAGGGGCTGGGCCAGGGTGCGTCCAACTGGGGCTACCTGCCCAACGTACAGAACGACTTCATCTTCGCGCTGATCGGCGAGGAGCTGGGGCTGGTCGGCTGCGCCGCGGTCCTGGCGCTGTTCGCCGGGGTGGCCGTGGTGGGCCTGCGCATCGCCACCCGCAACATCGACCCGTGGATCCGGATCGTGGCCGGCACGCTGACGGTGTTCCTGGTCGCGCAGGCCGCGATCAACATCGGCTACGTGGTCGGGCTGCTGCCGGTCACCGGGGTGACCCTGCCCCTGATCTCCTCCGGCGGCACCTCGCTGGTGATCACGATGGCCATCATGGGCGTGCTGGCGAACGCCGCGCGGCACGAACCGGAGGCGGTGGCCGCACTGCGTTCGCACGGTCCGGGTAAATTCGGACGCCTGCTGCGGTTGCCCGCACCGGATCCGTACCGCCCGCCCGCGCCCCGCAAGGGGGCGGCCCGCGGCGGTACCGGCGCGAAGGCGGCCCGGCCGGCGCCGCGCGCGACCCGGTCCGCACCGGCACCCGAACGCCGCCGGTCGGCCCGGCAGCAGACGGCGCGCACGACAGCGAACCGCGGTGCCCGGGGCACCGCGAACCGGAGAGGTCATTGGTGAGCAAGCCCGTCAAGGGATCCGAGCGGTCCGCTACCGGCCGGGCACCGGTGGTGGTGGTCGCCGGTGGTGGTACCGCAGGACACATCGAGCCCGCGCTCGCACTGGCCGACGCCGTGCGGCGGCTGCGCCCGGACGCGGAAGTGGTGGCGCTGGGCACCGAACGCGGGCTGGAGACCAAGCTGGTGCCCGAGCGCGGGTACCGGCTCGAGCTGATCCCGCCGGTGCCAATGCCCCGCAAGCCGTCGGCGGAGCTGCTCCGCCTGCCGCTGAAGGTGCGTGACTCGGTCCGCCGCACGCGTGCCGTGCTGGACCGCGTGCAGGCGGACGTGGTGGTCGGTTTCGGCGGATATGTCGCGCTGCCGGCGTATCTGGCCGCCCGCGGCCGCACGCCGATCGTGGTGCACGAGGCGAACAAGTCGGCCGGGCTTGCGAACAAGGTCGGCGCCCGCTTCGCCGCGCGGGTGGCCGTCGCGGTGCCGGGCACGCCGTTGCCGAAGGCCGAGGTGGTCGGCATTCCGCTGCGCCGGTCCATCACCACGCTCGACCGGCAGGCGTTGCGCGCGGAGGCGCGCAAGCATTTCGAGCTCGACCCGGACGCGCAGACGCTGCTGGTGTTCGGCGGTTCGCAGGGCGCGCAGTCGATCAACACCGCGGTCTCCGGCGCGGCAAAGGAACTCGCCGACGCCGGCGTCGGCGTGCTGCACGCGCACGGCCCCTCGAAGACCTTGGTGGTACAGGAGTTCCCCGGCCCGGCGTACGTGCCGGTGCCCTATCTCGAACGGATGGACCTGGCCTACGCCGCGGCGGACGCGGTGATCTGCCGGTCCGGGGCGATGACCGTGGCCGAGGTGTCCTCGGTCGGGCTGCCCGCGGTGTTCGTCCCGTTGCCGCACGGCAACGGGGAGCAGGCGAGCAACGCGCAGCCGGCGGTGGACGCCGGGGCCGCGCTGCTGGTGCCGGACGCCGAGCTGACCGCGCAGAAGGTCGCGGAGCTGGTGGTGCCGCTGGTCGCGGACCCGGAGCGGGTGGCGCGGATGAGTGCGGCCGCGGTCGGGCTGGGACATCGCGAGGCCGACGAGGCGCTCGCCCGGATCGTGCTGGAGGCTGCTCGTGGCTGACTCGACCCCTGGTGCGGCTTCGGCCGTGCTGCCCGCGCAGCTGGAGCGCGCGCACCTGATCGGGATCGGGGGGGCCGGGATGTCCGGGATCGCCCGGATCCTGCTCGCCCGTGGCGCGTTCGTGTCCGGTTCGGACGCCAAGGAGTCGCGCGCTCTGCTTTCCCTGCGCGCGCAGGGTGCCACGCTGTTCGCCGGACAGCGCGGGGAGAACTTCGACGGACTGGCCGAACCGCCGTCGGCGGTGGTGGTGTCCACCGCGATCAAGGAGACCAATCCGGAGCTGGCCGCTGCCCGCGCGCGGGGCATCCCGGTGCTGCATCGCGCGCAGGCGCTGGCCGGGCTGATGGCCGGGCATCGGGTCGCCTGCATCGCGGGCACCCACGGCAAGACCTCGACCACCTCGATGCTCACGGTGGCGCTGCAGCATTGCCGGCTGGATCCGTCGTTCGCCATCGGCGGCGACCTCAACGAGTCCGGGGCCAACGCGCACCACGGCGAGGGCGGCGTCTTCGTCGCCGAGGCGGACGAGAGCGACGGCTCGTTCCTCACCTACGCGCCGTCGGTGGCCGTGGTGACGAATGTGGAGCCCGATCACCTGGACCACCACGGTACGGCCGAGGCCTACGTACAGGTGTTCAGCGATTTCGCCGGACGGCTGGAGCCGGGCGGGCTGCTCATCGTGTGCGCCGACGACCCCGGCGCGAATCGGCTGGGCGACGAGGCTGCGGCAGCCGGGGTGCGAGTGCGCCGGTACGGCCGGGAGGCGACCGGCGAGGACGACGCGCACGTGCTCTCGTACTCGCCCGCGCCGGACGGCGGCGTCGTGCGGATCGCCGTGGACGGTGCTGAACACGGGCTGCGGGTCGCGGTGCCGGGGGAGCATATGGCGCTGAACGCGGTCGCCGCGTTGCTCGCCGGGCTCGAACTCGGCGCCCCCGTCGAAGGCATGGCCGAGGGGCTGGCCGCGTTCGGCGGCGTACGCCGCCGGTTCGAGTTCAAGGGCCGCGCGGGCGACGTACGCGTCTACGACGACTACGCGCACCACCCGACCGAAGTGGCCGCGCAGCTGCGGGCCGTACGCATGGCAGCCGGTCGTGGCCGGGTCGTGGTGGTCTTCCAGCCCCACCTGTACTCACGTACGCAGACCTTCGCGGTCGAGTTCGCCGAAGCACTGTCGCTGGCCGACGAGGTCGTCGTGCTCGATGTCTTCGGCGCGCGCGAGGAACCGGTGCCCGGGGTCACCGGCGCGCTGATCGCGGAGAAGGTGCGGGTGCCGGTGCGCTACCAGCCCGCCTTCGACGTGGCCGCCGGACTGACCGCGGATGTGGTCCGGCCGGGAGACCTCGTGGTGACCATGGGCGCCGGTGACGTGACGCAGCTGGGTCCGGAGATCCTGGCCGAGCTGGACCGGCGGACCGCGGACGCATGACTGGGACCCGGCAGCGTCGTCGCTCCTCCTCGGCCGGGCAGGCGGAGGAGGAGCGCGCCGCCCTGGCGCGCGAGCGGCGCGGTCGGCGTTCCGAGGAGGACCGCCGCCGGACGCGGTCGAGTAAGTCCACGGGCAGTGCGAAAGGTGTTGCGAAAGGCCGGAAGGCGCGCAAGTCGGCCCTGCGGTCGCGGCCGACCCGGGGCAAGGAGATCCGCCGTCGCTGGGTGGCGCTGCTGTTCGTGGTGACCTTGCTGGGGCTGGGTTATCTGCTGTTCTTCAGCTCTGTGCTGGCGGTCAAGTCGGTGTCGGTGTTCGGTGCGAAAACGGTGCCCGCCGAGCAGATCCGCGCTGCCGCCGCGGTGCCTCCAGGTGAGCCGATGCTGCGGGCGGACGTGGACGCGATCCGTGACAAGGTGGCGGAGCTGCCCGGGATCGCCACCGTGGACGTCTCCCGGTCGTGGCCGACCACGCTGGAGATCACGGTGACCGAGCGGACCGCGATCGCGTTCTTCGACAGCGGCCCCGGCGGCGACGGCGTGCACCTGGTGGACGGTGGCGGCGTCGTGTTCAAGACGGTGAAGACGCGTCCGGCCGGGTTGCCGGAGCTGAAGCTGCCGAAGGTGTCGGTGACCGATCCGGTGACCCGCGCGGTCACCGCCGTGCTCGGCGTGATCCCGGAGACCATGCTCAAGCAGGTCACCACGGCCACCGCGAAGACCCCGGCGAGCGTCGAATTCACCCTGTCCACCGGAAAAACCGTGCGCTGGGGCGACGCGGAGGACACCGAGCGCAAGGCGAAGGTGCTCGCCGCCCTGCTCACCCAGCCGGGCAAGGTCTACGACGTCTCGTCGCCCGAACTCCCCACCGTCACCTCCTGACCGGTCCGTGCGTTCCCCCGCCCCCAGTCGAAGGCTGTGAAGGGTCCCTTCACGGAATCAGAGTCTGTAAAGGGACCCTTCACAGCCTTTCACCGAGCGCTGGCGAGGGGCCTCCGTATGCCGTACGGTTGAATATCCGTACGGCATACGAGGTGGGTGGGGCATGACGATTCTGGTAACCGGGGCGACCGGCAACGTGGGCCGGCTCGTGGTGGACGAGCTGGTGTCACGTGGGGTGGCGGTGCGTGCGTTGACGGTGGATCCGGAGCGGGCGGCGCTGCCGTCCGGGGTGGAGGTGGCGGTCGGGTCGATCGCCCGGCCGGGCACGGTGCCGCTCGATGGTGTCGAGGCGGTATATCTCGCGCCGTACGCGCGGACGGCGTCGCGGGTCTGTGAGCTGATCCGAGAATCCGGGGTACGGCGCGTGGTCGCGTTGTCCGGCAGCAGCGTCGGGGACGAGCACGAGGGTTCGAGCGGGCACGACTTCGCCGCTGTCGAGCGAGCTGTCGACGCGGCTGGGCTCGCGCGTACTTTCTTGCGTCCCGGCGCCTTCATGGCCAACACGTTCGGCTGGGCGGAGGCGGTGCGCGAGCGTGGCGAAGTGCGTTCGGCCTATCCGGAAGCCGTTCAGACGTCGATCGATCTGGGTGATATCGCCGCGGTCGCAGCGCACACGCTGACCACCGAAGGACACGAGGGCCGCACGTATGTCCTCAGTGGACCGGAGGGGCTCACGATGCGGCAGAAGTCCGAGGCGATCGGTGCAGCGCTGGACAAGCAGCTGTCCTTCGTCGAACTCACCCCGGACGAGCAGGTGGCCGAATGGATGGCGCAGGGCATCCCGGCGACGATCGCGGGCTGGCTGATCGAAGGGTATGCGCAGGTCGCGGCGCAGCCGGAGGTGCCGACCGGGGTGGTGGAACGGCTGCTCGGGCGGCCCGGGGTCAGCTACCGCGAGTGGGCCAAGGCGAACGCCGCGGTGTTCGGCTGAGCGGGGCGTCTGCGTCCGGCCGTCCACCAGGCCGACGTGGCATGCCGAAACGCTCCATAGTCGACAGTCTTTTTCGTTGCCCGGCCGTGCTTCCGGGCGGCCGCGGAGGGCGTCGCAGGCCCTCCGCGGCGGGGCCGGTCAGGCGAGTGCGGCGTCCAGCGTGATCCGGGTGCCGGCGAGTGCCTTGGACACCGGGCAGGTCTTCTCCGCGGTCGCCGCGAGTTCGGCGAACTGCTCGGCGCTCACGCCGTCGAGCTTGGCGCGCAGGGTGATCGCGATCCCGGTGATCGCGAAGCCGCCGCCGGCGTCCGCGCCGAGCGTGGCCTCCGCGGAGACGTCGATGTACTCCGCCTCCAGCTGCTGGGAGCCCAGCACGCCGGACAGGTTCATGGCCAGGCAGGACGAGTGTGCGGCGGCGATCAGCTCCTCCGGGCTGGTCTGCCCGTCCGGGTTGCCGGAGCGGGTCGGGAACGACACGTCGAACGTGCCCGCCTTCGACGAGTCGAAAGCGACCGCGCCCTTGCCCTCCTGCAGTCCGCCGGTCCAGTTGGTGGTCGCGTTGCGGCTCGGCATGAATGCCTCCTGGGTGATCGGAAGTGGATGCCCATGAAGGTAGCCCACAATTACATTGTGCACAAGTTAACCGCCGGGACGGCTCCCGCTCGCCCGGAAAACCGGCTGTCCGTGCCGGGTCGCTCCGGCAGAATCCGCGCCATGCCGATCATCGCGAACACCCCGCCGCAGCGCCCCGAGCCGCCGATGGCGGGGGACGAGCGCACGCAGCTCACCGGCTTCCTCGACTTCCAGCGGGCGACCACCGAGCGCGAGCACAAGGCGACCTTCGAAGCCGCCCGCGGACGGCCGTTCGACGAGGTGGCCGAGTCGGTGGCGGCCCGGTGAAGGGGCCCTTCACGGACTCTGAGTCCGTGAAGGACCCCTTCACAGCCCTCCCGGGGCCGCTTAGCAGAGCGGGGTGGGGCTGGTGGAGCGGGGGTATCGGGTGGGCCGCCGCCTTGCGTCCGGGTTCGCGTTGTGGCAAAACACCTTTGTCGGCTACGGCGTGCCTACTGGATTAGCGCCTGCCCGGTGCCTACCGTCCTGCCTTGACGCTGGTGGTTGACATAACTCTCACTCTCGGCTTGAGGTTGAGGTTTCCGGCCCCGGCAGCAGCACGTGCACATCACGATCAGGAAGGCGGACCCGATGACGCCCCCGCACAACTACCTTGCGGTGATCAAGGTCGTCGGCATCGGCGGCGGCGGCGTGAACGCCGTGAACCGGATGATCGAGGTCGGCCTCAAAGGTGTCGAGTTCATCGCGGTGAACACCGACGCGCAGGCGCTGCTGATGTCCGACGCCGACGTCAAGCTCGACATCGGCCGGGAACTGACCCGCGGTCTCGGTGCGGGCGCCGCCCCCGAGGTGGGGCAGAAGGCGGCCGAGGACCACCGCGAGGAGATCGAAGAGGTCATCAAGGGCGCCGACATGGTGTTCGTGACCGCCGGCGAGGGCGGCGGCACCGGCACCGGCGGCGCGCCCGTGGTGGCGCAGATCGCCCGCAAGCTGGGCGCGCTGACCATCGGCGTGGTGACCCGGCCGTTCACCTTCGAGGGCAAGCGCCGCGGCAAGCAGGCCGAAGAGGGCATCCAGCAGCTGCGCAACGAGTGCGACACGCTGATCGTGATCCCGAACGACCGGCTGCTGCAGCTCGGCGACATCGGCGTCTCGCTGATGGACGCGTTCCGCTCGGCGGACGAGGTGCTGCTTTCCGGTGTCCAGGGCATTACCGACCTGATCACCACGCCCGGCCTGATCAACCTGGACTTCGCCGACGTCAAGAGCGTGATGTCCGGGGCAGGCTCGGCGCTGATGGGCATCGGCTCCGCCCGCGGGGAGGGCCGGGCGATCCAGGCCGCGGAGAAGGCGATCAACTCGCCGCTGCTGGAGGCCTCGATGGACGGGGCACACGGCGCGCTGCTGTCCATCGCCGGTGGCTCCGACCTCGGCCTGTTCGAGATCAACGAGGCCGCTTCGCTGGTGCAGGAGTCCGCGCACCCGGAGGCGAACATCATCTTCGGCACGATCATCGACGACTCCCTCGGCGACGAGGTCCGGGTCACCGTGATCGCGGCCGGGTTCGACTCCGGCGCGCCCACGCACAAGAAGCTCGACCCGCCCGCGTTCGGCTCCCGGGCCAACGGCGGCAGCACCGCCAGCGCCGCGGCGGGCCAGGTCAGCACGCCGTCCGCGGCGCAGCCGGCCGCACCGCCGACCGGCGGCGCCACCCCGGTGCCGCCCGCGAGCGGGAACGGCTACCCGCCGGTGCCGCCGCGCCCGCCGCTGCCCCAGCCCGGTGGCACCCCACCCGGCGGCCTGCCCCAGCCCGGGGGTGCTTCGCGCTACTCACCGCTTGGTTCCGGCTCGTCCTCCGGTGGGCTGCCCAGCCGTCCCACCACGGTGCACGACGACCCGACCGACGACGAGGTCGACGTTCCGCCGTTCATGCGCCGCTGAGTGCACCACCCCTGGCAGGATGACGGGGTGCGAGTACGAAGAATCGTCACGACGAGGGCGGGCGGTGCTTCCCGCCCGCCGTACGACAGTTTCAATCTCGGTGACCACGTCGGCGACGACGCGGGCGACGTGTACGCCAACCGTGCGCGGCTCGCGAAGGAGCTCGGCCTGGCCGAGGACCGGCTGTGCTGGATGGAGCAAGTCCACGGCCGCACCGTGACGGTCGTGGACGGCACCGAGACGAAGGCCGCCGAAGCGACCGACGCTCTGGTCACCGCCCAGCCCGGGGTAGCGCTCGTGGTGATGGTCGCGGACTGCGTGCCGGTGCTGCTGGCCGACCCGGTGGCGGGCGTCGCCGCCGCGGTGCACGCCGGTCGCATCGGTGCCCGCATCGGCGTGCTTCCCGCGGCCCTCGAAGCAATGCGCGACCTCGGTGCCGACCCGGCCCGTACGGAAGCCCTGCTCGGCCCGGCCATCTGCGGCGAGTGCTACGAGGTCCCCTCGGAGATGGCTGCCGACGTGGAAGAACACCTGCCCGGCAGCACCGCCCGGACCCGCACCGGGACCACCGGCCTCGACCTGCGCGCAGGCCTCTGGCGCCAGCTCGCCGCCCTCGGCGTCGGCCACATCGGCGCCGATCCCCGCTGCACCGCCGAGGATAAGACCCTCTTCAGCTACCGCCGTGACGGCACCACGGGTCGTCTCGCGGGCATCACCTGGCTTGAAGCGGACACGGCGTGACGGGGCCTTCGGTGCGGGGTGGTCGGCAGGTGCCAGACGCGCGAAGGTGCGGCCGGGCGCTGGGTGGAGCCGACGTGGGCGTGGTTCGGTTTGCTCAGGGTTCTGATGAGTTGGCGGCGGGCTGGGTCTGGTCGGAGTGGGGTGTTGGGTTGGTGTCGGTTGGGGCTTCCGGGTATCGCGTGTGGAGCTGCGTTCGGGCGCTGAGTTGTGCTGCTCCGGTCCGGGCAGGTCGAGCGCGGGCTGATGCCGGTCTGCGGCCGGCCCGGCTCGATCGGGCGCCGAGCGGTGTCGGTGTGGCTCCGGCTCGGCTCACCCATCGCTCCTGCAGGGAAGGCGCAGTGCCGTTCACCCACGCCACCGGCCAGGCATCGAACGCCGACCCGGCCCGGCCCAGCCGCCGTACTTTGCCGGTCACGCCGCCACACCGCGCCGGGTCGCCCGGAGGGCTGTCCACCGGAGCCGCCGCGTGACCGGGACCGATGAACGCCGGGCGGAACTCGCCGCTTCGCTGGCCGCCGTGCGGGCGCGGATCGACGCGGCCTGTGCCGTGGCCGGGCGGGCGTCCGGGGAGGTGCGGCTGCTCGGGGTGACCAAGACCTTCCCCGCCGCCGATGCGGCCGTGCTGACCGATCTCGGGCTGCTCGATCTCGCCGAGAACCGTGACCAGGAGGCCGGGCCGAAGGCGGCGGAGGTCGCCGGGCTGCGGCCGGACGCCGCGCCGCGCTGGCACATGGTCGGGCGGTTGCAGCGGAACAAGGCGCGGTCGGTGGTCCGCTGGGCCGACGAGGTGCAGTCGGTGGATTCGGCGCGGCTGGCCGACGCGCTCGGTCGCGCGGTGACCGCTGCCCGGGACGCGGGGGAGCGCACCGGACCACTCGATGTGCTGATTCAGGTGAGCCTCGACGCCGACCCGGCACGCGGCGGCGTCCCGGTCCCGGAACTGTCCGCGCTCGCCGACCACATCACTCATACGGGTGAGCTACGACTGCGGGGCGTGATGGCCGTTGCGCCGCTCGGGGAGGACCCGTCGGCGGCCTTCGCGCGGCTGGCGCGAGCTGCGCGGAAAATGCGTGCGGAGCATCCGGAAGCGGTGGAACTCTCCGCCGGAATGAGCCATGATCTGGAGTCGGCGATCACCTACGGTTCCACCTGTGTGCGTGTCGGAACCGCGCTGCTCGGCGGCCGCGGTTTAGCCTCGCCGTAAGGGAGTCCGCCTGCTGGTCACGGAACGCGACCGGCCGGGCGTGGAGCGGGAGCGGCTAGGGCAAAGGGAGAGGCATGAGCGCGCTGCAGAAGCTGAAGGCCTACTTCGGGATGGTGCCCGCGGACGAGGAAGGTTACGACCTCGAGGACGACAACTACCGCCGCGACTACGACGACGGCTACGACGGCTACGACGAGTCACCGGCCCGCTCGCGCGGCCGGTACCGCGAGCCGGCGGACACCTACGACGAACCCGGGAACCGGATGCGGTCACGGTCGGTGACCGCCGCCGAGCCCACCACGCACGGCGCGCTTGCCGTGGACCGGCAGCCGGACCCGGTGGCCCGGCTGCGGCCGGTCGCCGAGCCGGTGGTGCGCGATCCGCTCAGCCGGATCACCACGCTGCACCCGACGAGCTACGTCGAGGCGCGCGCCATCGGCGAGCACTACCGCGAGGGCATCCCGGTGATCATCAACCTCACCGAGATGGAGAACGCGGACGCCAAGCGGATCGTGGACTTCGCGGCCGGGCTGGCGTTCGCCGTGCGGGGCTCGATGGACAAGGTCACCAGCAAGGTGTTCCTTCTCTCACCGCCGGATGTCGACGTGACCGCCGAAGACCGCAGGCGGATCGCCGAGGGCGGATTGTTCCTGCGCGGGTGAAGCAGGTCCGACCGTTGAGCGCAGCCGTACGTGATTTTGTCGACTCATCGCCGCGCCAGGGCGGAGCCTGCGCACAGCGCGGCCGTCCCCCGCTAGAGTGGTCGCCGTGAATGCTGTGTGGCTGGTGGTCTGGTACGTGCTGTTCGCGTTCTGGCTTTTGCTGACCGCGCGTATCGTCATCGAGCTCGTGCGCACCTTCGCGCGCGAGTGGCGTCCCGCCGGAGGGGTTGCGGTGACGCTCGAGACCATCTACACAGTGACCGACCCACCGGTGCGGCTGTTCCGGCGAATCATTCCTGTGGTTCGCATCGGCGGGATGGGACTGGACTTATCGATTATGGTTCTGCTGCTGGTCGTGTTCTTCGGGATGCAACTGGCGACACCCAGGTGAACGGGGACACCAGGGTGAGTCCGGCAGGCCATGGAGTGCGTGAGGTGATCTGATGTCGTTGACCCCCGCTGACGTGCACAACGTCGCGTTCAGCAAGCCGCCCATCGGCAAGAGGGGCTACAACGAGGACGAGGTGGACGCGTTCCTCGACCTGGTGGAGACCGAGCTTGCCCGGCTGATCGAGGACAACAACGAGCTGCGCCAGCAGATGGAGCAGCTCGACACGGAACTCGAATCGACCCGGGCCGAGCTGGAGAACGCCAAGGTGGCCGGGCCGCCCCCGGTGCGCGAGGAGCCCTCGCGCCGGCTGGCGCCGGTGCCGCCGCCCGCCTCGGCGATGGAGCAGACCCAGGCCCACGGGATGGTCGGCGACAACAGCGAGCCGAACGTCCAGGCGGCCAAGGTGCTCGGCCTGGCCCAGGAGATGGCCGACCGGCTGACCGCCGAGGCCAAGACCGAGTCCGACGGTATGCTCGCCGAGGCCCGGACCAAGTCCGAGCAGCTGCTCTCCGACGCGCGGGCGAAGTCGGACTCGATGGTCAACGAGGCCCGCACCCGGGCCGAGACCATGCTGAACGACGCGCGGACCCGCGCCGAGACGCTGGAGCGCCAGGCCCGCGACAAGGCGACCACCATGGAACGCGAGTCGCAGCGCAAGTACACCGAGACGATGAACAACCTGAATGCCGAGAAGGGCGCTCTGGGCAAGAAGATCGAGGAACTGCGCACGATCGAGCGCGAGTACCGCACGCGGCTGCGTGGCTTCCTCGAATCCCAGCTGCGCGAGCTCGACGACCGCGGTTCCGCGGCGCCGGCCACCGCCTCCTCGTCCGGCTCGGGCCAGTCCTCCTCGTCCAGCAGCGGCCAGGGCTACTCCTTCGGCCCGCGCGCCGAAGCCGGCTGACCCGCCGGACACCGTCCCCGTCCGCCCCGCCGGGCCGTGCTGGCCCGGCGGGGCGGACGATGTGCCCGGCCACGTCCGGGTAGCGCTCCGGCACGGCCGGGAGTCGCCGCGGCAGGCGGGTCGCGCGCCGGGGCGGGTGCCTGCGTGCTCTAATTCAGCGTGCTCTACATCGTCCTCGTTCTGGTGGTAGCGGCGCTCGCGCTGCTCATCACGGCCCTCATCACGGCCACGTCGCTGTGGGCCTGGGTCTCGATCGGCCTGTCCGTGTTCGCCGGGGTGCTGCTGCTCGTGGACTGGCTGCGGCGCCGTTCCGCCGATCGGGTGCAGGCCGTACCGGAACCGGCGGACGCCGAGGACGGCCCGGACGCCGAAACCGGTGCCGAGTCCGATACCGAGCAGACCGAACTGCTGCCCGCCACGGGTGAACTGAGCGACCCGGCACCGGCCCCCGCCGAGGGGGCGAAGGCGGACGCGAAGGCCGTCCGCGACACGCCTCCCGGCGAGGAGGAGACCGCCGAGGCGGACCTCGAGGTGATCAAGGACCTGGCGGACGAGGTCGTGGTCGTCGACGAGTACCCCCGCTACCACCTGGTCGACTGCGGCTGGCTCTCCGGCCGCGACACCATCCCCATCGCCGTCGGCGAGGCACGCCAGCTCGGCTTCACCCCGTGCGGCCGATGCGGCCCGGACACCGTGCTGGCCGCCGCCCACCGCTGAAAAGCTGTGAAGGGGCCCTTCACGGACTCAGAGTCCGTGAAGGGCCCCTTCACAGCATTTCCAGGACGTTCGGCGGTCACCAGGCCTGCGGGGAGCAGTTTCGCCAGATGCGCGCTTACGCCCTGCGCCGGCAGCCCGGCGTCCCCGAGGACCGAGGCGGCCGGCGACCGCCCATCGCCCAGCGCGAGCAGGACCCGCACCCGGCCGGGTCGGCGAACAGCGCCGCGGTCCGCGCGATGTCGGCGTTTCCTTCGAGCACCTGCCCAGCATGATCCGTGGACAATTCCACCGCGACGGAAGTGTCCACGGGGTCCGCTGGAGGCATGCGTTCCGCGGTCCTGATCACCATGTGCGCCGGGATGTTCTGCACGGGCTGCACCTGCCCGCCCCGGTGTCCGCGGGACTGTGGCTCGCGGGGTGCCGGGGTGATCGCGGTGACCACGCGGGCACGGGCTGGCGGAAACCCGGTTGAGGCGGCGGGCTAACCTGGTGTCAGCACAGCGTCGATCCGGCCATCACCGGGGAGCTTCCGGAAGAACAGGGCCTCGCGCCCCCAGTAGAACCGGACGGGTGCGGCCCGTCATCGCCGCCGAACGAGTGGCCTGGGGCCTGCCCCGGGCAAGCGGGGTGGTACCGCGTGACGTGCGAGCGTCTCGTCCCCGTGGGGGTGACCGCCGGTCGCCCTTACGCGAGCGACGAACGCAAGGAGCACCCGGATGTACCCCCAGGTTTCCCTGGACGGGCAGGCCGCCGTCCCGGCCCAGCCGTCGTTCCCCGCGCTGGAGAAGCACGTTCTCGAATACTGGGAGAGCGATCGCACCTTCCAGGCCTCGATCGACGCGCGCCCCGCGGGCGAGCACGGCGACAACGAGTACGTCTTCTACGACGGCCCGCCCTTCGCCAACGGCCTGCCGCACTACGGGCACCTGCTCACCGGGTACGTCAAGGACATCGTGCCGCGCTACCAGACCATGAAGGGCCGCCACGTCGAGCGCCGCTTCGGCTGGGACACCCACGGCCTGCCCGCGGAACTGGAGGCGATGCGCCAGCTCGGCATCACGGAGAAGGCCGAGATCGAGGCGATGGGCGTCGCGAAGTTCAACGAGGCTTCCCGCGAGTCCGTGCTGCGCTACACCAGCGAGTGGCAGGACTACGTCACCCGTCAGGCCCGCTGGGTGGACTTCGAGAACGACTACAAGACGCTCGATGTGTCCTATATGGAGTCGGTGATCTGGGCGTTCAAGCAGCTGTGGGACAAGGGCCTGGTGTACGAGGGCTACCGCGTGCTGCCCTACTGCTGGCGCGATGAGACCCCGCTGTCCAACCACGAGCTGCGGATGGACGACGACGTCTACCGCACCCGCCAGGACCCCGCCGTCACGGTCGGATTCCGTTTGCAGGGCAACGGCAGTGACCTCGACGGCGCGTACCTGCTGATCTGGACCACCACGCCGTGGACTCTGCCGTCGAACCTCGCCACCGCGGTGAACCCCGAGGTGCGCTACGTCGTGGTCGAGAGCGAGAGCTTCCCCGGAAAGCGCTTCCTGCTCGCCGAAGCGCGCGTCGCCGCGTACGCGCGCGAGCTGGGGGAGGAGCCGACGGTCGTCGCCCGTTACACCGGTGAAGAGCTGCTCGGAACCCGTTACGCACCACCGTTCCCGTACTTCACCGACACGGAGAACGCGCACCGCGTGCTGTCCGCGGACTACGTCACCACCGAGGACGGCACGGGCGTGGTGCACATCGCGCCCGCCTACGGTGAAGAGGACAAGGCCGTCACCGACGCGGCCGGCATCACGCCTGTCACCCCCGTCAACGCCCAGGGTCACTTCGACACGACCGTGCCGGATTACGAAGGCCAGCTGGTCTTCGACGCGAACCCGAACATCGTCCGCGACCTCAAGAACGGCACCGGTTCCGCGGCCGAACAGGGCGCACTGCTGCTGCGTCACGAGACCTACGAGCACCCGTACCCGCACTGCTGGCGGTGCCGCAATCCGCTGATCTACCGCGCGGTGTCGTCGTGGTTCGTCGCGGTCACCCAGTTCAAGGACCGGATGATCGAGCTGAACAAGCAGATCACCTGGTACCCCGAGAACGTCAAGGACGGCCAGTTCGGCAAATGGCTGGAAAATGCGCGGGACTGGTCGATCTCGCGCAACCGCTACTTCGGCTCGCCGATCCCGGTGTGGCGCTCGGACGACCCGGCGTACCCGCGCCTGGACGTGTACGGCTCGCTGGACGAGCTGGAGCGTGATTTCGGGGTGCGGCTGGACAATCTGCACCGGCCCTACATCGACGAGCTGACCCGGCCGAACCCGGACGACCCGACCGGGAAGTCCACCATGCGCCGGGTCGAGGACGTGCTCGACGTGTGGTTCGACTCCGGTTCGATGCCCTACGCGCAGGTGCACTACCCGTTCGAGAATGCGGACTGGTTCGAGCACCACTACCCGAGCGACTTCATCGTCGAGTACATCGGCCAGGCCCGCGGCTGGTTCTACCTGCTGCACGTGCTGGCCACTGCGCTGTTCGACCGGCCGGCGTTCCGCACCTGCGTCGCGCACGGCATCGTGCTCGGCTCGGACGGGCAGAAAATGTCCAAGTCGCTGCGCAACTATCCGGATGTCAACGAGGTCTTCGAGCGCGACGGCTCGGATGCCATGCGCTGGTACCTGATGGCCAGCCCGATCCTGCGCGGCGGGAACCTGGTGGTGACCGACCGCGGCATCCGGGACGCGGTGCGCCAGGCCGTGCTGCCGCTGTGGAACTCGTACTACTTCCTGGCCCTGTACGCGAACGCCGAGGGCAAGCAGGGCGTCTGGCGCACGGATTCGAAGCACCTGCTGGATCGCTACGTGCTCGCGAAGACCCACGAGCTGGTCACCGACGTCGAGGCCGCGCTGGACCGGTACGACGTCGCCGGCGCCTGCCAGATCGTGCGGGATTTCCTTGAGGTGCTCACGAACTGGTACGTCCGCCGGTCCCGGGACCGGTTCTGGGCCGGGGAACAGGACGCGATCGACACCCTGCACACCGTGCTGGAGGTGACCTGCCGGGTGGTCGCGCCGCTGCTGCCGCTGACCACGGAAACGGTGTGGCGCGGGCTGACCGGCGGGCGCTCGGTGCACCTGACCGACTGGCCGAACGCGCTCGACCTGCCCGCGGACGCCGCGCTGGTGACCGCGATGGACCGGGTGCGGCAGGTGGCGTCCTCGGCGCTGGCGCTGCGCAAGGCGAACAAGCTGCGCGTGCGCCTGCCG
Organism: Amycolatopsis sulphurea; assembly: GCF_002564045.1. NCBI lineage: Bacteria > Bacillati > Actinomycetota > Actinomycetes > Pseudonocardiales > Pseudonocardiaceae > Amycolatopsis > Amycolatopsis sulphurea. The sequence goes on from NZ_PDJK01000002.1 coordinate 4,889,953, forward strand.
CTGGCGAACCTGCTGGTGGCGGCCGAGGACGTGGCGCCACTGAGCGATTTCACCGACATCCTGCGCGACGAGGTGAACGTCAAGGCGGTCGAGCTGACCACCGACGTCGCCGCGCATGGCACCTTCGAGGTCGCGGTGAACGCCCGCGCCGCCGGCCCGCGGCTGGGCAAGGTCGTGCAGCAGGTGATCAAGGCGGTCAAGTCCGGCGACTGGACCACGTCCGCCGCCGGCGCGGTCGTCGCCGCCGGCGTGGAACTGGTCGAGGGCGAGTACGAACGCCGCCTGGTCGCCGCGGGTGGTGGCGCCGCGGCCGAGCTGCCGGGCGGGGCGGGTCTGGTGGTGCTCGACACCGAGGTCACCCCGGAGCTGTCCGCCGAGGGCGTGGCCCGCGACCTGATCCGCGTGATCCAGCAGGCCCGCCGCGACGCCGACCTCGACGTCGCGGACCGCATCACGCTGACCGTCGACGCCCCGGAAGACGTGCTGTCGGCGGCGCGCGAGCACGAGAAGTTCATCGCCACGGAAACGCTGACGACGTCGGTTTCCCATGGTGAGGTGGCCGGAGGCTTCGAGGGCACGGTCGGGGAGGGTGTGCCGGTCCGGGTGGCGGTCACGAAGGCGTGAGCGCTGTTTGGGGGCGCCGCCGATCCTCCCCGGCTCAGCCACCGCCCTCCTTCCGGTAACACCCGGCCCCCGTTGGCGATGAGCCAACGGGGGCCGGGTGTGGGCGCGCCACGTGGCCCGGAGGGGGAGCACAGGTGAGTCCTGCCGCGAAGAGGGGCGTCCTGATCGGGGGCGCGCTGGCGGTGGTCGACCGCGGCGGCAAGGCGGTCGTGCTGTCCGGCGCTGGCGGGCTGCGCCTGGCCGACGACAAGACGTTCCCCCTGCTGCGTTCCGCGCTCACCTCACAGGCGCAGGCGTCAGGGTGTCGGCAAGGTCGGTGTGAGGGGCCTGCGCAGACCGCGAAAGTCCGTGAAGGGGCCCTTCACGGACTCTGAGTCTGTGAAGGGCCCCTTCACGGACCCGAGACCTCCACGAGGTGGTCGCGCGTCTCGAACACCTCCGCTTCGCCTGCTGCCGGGCGAAATCGACGACGATGGCAGGCACCGTCGATGATGACGGGGCAGCTACGGCTCTCTCTGCTGATCACGGGGCCTCGACCAACTTTGCCGGGACCTGGGCGCAGGCGTCGTCCGGAGACGCGTTCGCGGTGGAGCGGGTCGACCGCGAAGGCAAGAGCCAGGAGACGCTGTTCGGACACGCCGGCGCCGAGCAGAAGCCGATGACGAGCAGCGTCAGTACGGCCATCCAGGCGGCCGCGCAGGCCGCGGTCGACGGCTATCACGGCAAGGCCGTCCTGGTCGCGCTCCAGCCGTCCACCGGCGGTGTGCTGGCGCGAAATTCCTCGCCGCCCTGCCCTGGCCGTCGCACCGTCCGAAAAGGACTGGAACATCCGTTCCGGGGACACGTGTCCGGCCGCGCCGGGCGCCTCACTATTCTGGACGCGCTGCGGGCCGGGGATGGGGAGGCGGACATGGACGGACTTCCGGTACTCCTCGGTGTCGGCGGACTGGTGCTGCTGTCCTCTGTGCTCGCGGTGCGGGTGTCCATCCGGCTCGGTTTCCCGTCGCTGCTGCTGTATCTCGCGATCGGCGTGGTACTCGGGGAATCCGGCCTCGGCATCCATTTCGACAACCCGGCGCTCACCCAGTCGCTCGGGCTGGCCGCGCTGGTGCTGATCCTCACCGAGGGCGGGCTCACCACCCGCTGGTCGTCGGTCAAATCCTCGCTGGGGCCCGGGATCGTGCTGTCCACAGTGGCCGTGGTGATCAGCATCGTGGTCACCGGCGCGGCGCTGCACTGGCTGCTCGGCCTCGATTGGCGGCTGGCGCTGCTGTGGGGCGCGGTACTGGCCTCCACCGACGCCGCGGCGGTGTTCTCCGTGCTGCGTTCGGCCGGAATCGGCAAACGGCTGTCCGGCATGCTCGAACTCGAGTCCGGGATCAACGACGCGCCCGCCTACATCGCGGTGATCGTACTGGCCTCCGGGGATGCGGTCGACTGGTCGCTGCCGCTGGTGGTGGTCTACGAATTGGCCGCCGGCCTGGCCATCGGGCTGGCGTTCGGCTGGCTCGGCACCCAGGCGCTGCGCCGGGCCGCGCTCCCGGCGACCGGGCTCTACCCGCTCGCCACGGTCGCGGTGTGCGTGCTCGCCTACTCCTCGGGTCAGCTCGCGCACGCCTCCGGCCTGCTCGCCACCTACGTCGCGGGGCTGGTGCTGGGCAATTCGAAACTGCCGCACCGCTCGGACACCCTGTCCTTCGCCGAAGGGCTCGGCTGGCTCGCCCAGATCGGGCTGTTCGTGCTGCTCGGCCTGTTCGCCTCGCCGAGCAGGCTGCTGGAGACGCTGGTGCCCGGCCTGGTCGCGGGCGCGGTCGTGCTGCTGCTGGCCCGGCCGCTGTCGGTGGCGCTGTCCCTGCTGCCGTTCCGGTTGCCCTGGCGAGAGCAGGCGTTCCTGTCCTGGGCCGGGCTGCGCGGGGCGGTGCCGATCGTGCTCGCGATGATCCCGCTGTCCCAAGGCCTGCCTGGTGCGCAACGGCTGGTGGACGCGGTGTTCGTGCTCGTCATCGTGCTGACCCTGCTGCAGGGGTCGACGCTCGGGCCGCTGGCCCGGCTGCTGCGGCTGGACCGCGCGGGCGAGGTGCAGGAGATCGAGGTCGACTCGGCCCCGCTCGACGAACTCGGCGCCGAGCTGCTGCAGGTGCGCATCCAGAAGGGCTCGAAGCTGCACGGCGTGTACCTGTCCGAGCTGCGGCTGCCCGCCGGGGCCACGGTCAGCCTGGTGGTGCGCAGCGGAGCCGGGTTCACCCCGCAGAAGACGAGCCGGCTGCAGGAGGACGACCAGCTGCTCGTGGTCGCCACCGAGCATGTGCGCGAGGCCGCCGAGCTGCGGATCCGCGCGGTGGACCGGGCCGGGCGGCTGGCCAGGTGGCGCGGGGAGTCCGGCCGCTGACCGGGATAGTCCATTGTGGACTGACCGGGTGACGGCCGTCTCAGATCACGGAATGGGGCTGGTGCCGCGCACTGGTGATCGGCTATCGTCTTCAGCAGGTCATGAGTGCCAGCGTCAAGCCCCGGCTTGCTGGCCGGCAACCCTCCTTCCGCGGTGGGGTGCCCCGGGTGAGGACCGGGCCGGTCGCGCAGTGCGGCGGGCAAGCGCGGGCCCCTCGCCGGGTCCCCCGGATTGCCGAGGAGGCAGCGTCATGACTGCTACATCCCCACCGAATACAGTCCTGCCGAACGCCCTTGCGTCGAACGCGCCGGAATCTGGCGAAACCAACGCCGTTCCGCCGGTGGCCGGTGCCGGCCTGCGCATACCGCTGGTGACCGGCGGCGACATCTCCTACGCGAACCTCGATCACGCGGCCAGCGCGCCGTGTCTGTCCGCGGTCCGGTCCGCGGTCGACGAGTTCCTGCCCTGGTACGCCAGCGTGCACCGGGGCGCGGGTTTCGCGTCGCAGGTCTCCACCCGGCTCTACGAGCGCACGCGGAAAGTGCTGCGCCGCTTCGCCGACGCCCGCGACACTGACACCGTGGTGTTCACCCGCAACACCACCGATGCGTTCAACCTGCTGGCGAAGGCGTTGCCGCACAAGACTTCCGTGGTCGTGTTCGACACCGAGCACCACGCCGCGCTGCTGCCGTGGCGCGGGCCGAACGTGCGCCGGGTGTCGCTGCCGCGCACCCGGCTGGCCGCAGTGTCCGTTGTGGACGAAGCGCTGGCCGCCTGCCCGCAGGGGCCGCGGCTGGTGGTCGTCGCCGGAGCGTCCAATGTGACCGGTGAGCTGCTGCCGGTGGCGGAGATCTCCGCGGTGGCGCGGAAACACGGTGCCCGGGTGGCGCTGGACGCCGCGCAGCTCGCACCGCACCGGCGGATCTCGCTGCGGGAACTCGACGTGGACTACGTGGCGCTGTCGGGGCACAAGCTCTACGCCCCGTTCGGCGCCGGCGCGCTGATCGGCCGCAGCGACTGGCTGCGCGCGGCCGTCCCGTACCTCGCCGGCGGTGGTGCGACGAAGCTGGTCACCGAGGAGGCCGTGGTCTGGAACACCGGGCCGGAGCGGCACGAGGCGGGCTCGCCGAACACCGTAGGCGTGTATGCGCTGAGCGTCGCCTGCGAACAGCTGGCCGCGAACTGGGACGCGATCGGTGCGCACGAGGCCGAGTTGCTCGAACGGCTCCGCAAGGGGCTTGCCGGGCTGCCCGGCTGCGCCGAACTGCGGCTGTTCGACGCCCCGGTGGACCGCGTCGGCACGGTCAGCTTCGTCGTCGACGGGTTCGACCCGGGTTGGGTCGCCGCCGTGCTGTCGGCCGAGTACGGCATCGGAGTGCGCGACGGCGCGTTCTGTGCCCACGTCGCCACTAGTCGCCTGATCCGCGAGACCGGCGGCGAAGGGCAGCAGGCGCTCCGCGTGAGCCTCGGGCTGGGCAGCACCGCCGAGCACGTCGACCGGCTCCTGCTGGCCTTGCGGCAGATCGTCGCGCGCGGCGCTCGGTGGGAATACACCAAGGTGGACGGCCGGTGGACGCCGGTCGGCGACCCGCGTGAGCTGCCACCGTTCTGTGCCTGACGGCGGTGCCGGGAGCGGGCCAGGGGCGAGCGTGGACAATGGGGGAGTGAGCACCGAGCCCTCGCCCGAATCCGACGTGTCCGAGCCCGCTGTGCCCGAGCCTGACGTGCCCGGGCCTGCCGAGCCGCGGCCCGGTGGGGACGCTGGAGGAGCCGAGGCGGCCCCCGCGCCGTCGCTGCCCAAGCGGCGGATCGGCCTGGTGTTCGCGGTCGCGGTGCTGATCTGGGTGATCGATCTGGTGACCAAGAACCTGGTCGCGGCCAATCTGGAGGGCAAGGAACCGGTCCGCATCCTCGGCGGGCTGATCTACCTGCAGGTGATTCGCAATCCAGGGGCCGCCTTCTCCATGGCCACCGGGATGACCTGGGTGCTCGCGCTGATCGCCGCGGCGGTCGTGGTGGCCATCGTGTGGCTGGCGCGGCGGCTGCGCTCGGTCGGCTGGGCGATCGGGCTCGGCCTGGTGCTCGCGGGTGCGCTCGGCAACCTGACCGACCGCCTGTTCCGCGCGCCAGGCCCGCTGCATGGTCACGTCATCGACTTCATCTCCGCCTTCGCGCCCAACGGCCAGGGCTTTGCCATTTTCAACATCGCGGACTCCGCGATCTGCGTCGGCGGTGCGCTGATCGTGCTGCTGTCCTTGCTGGGCAAGGACTACGACGGCACCTCGACACGTGCGAAGAAGGACGCCAAGTGAGCGCGCGCATGCTGCCCGTCCCGGACGGGCTCGACGGGATGCGCGTGGACGCGGGACTGGCCAAGCTGCTCGGCCTGTCGCGCACCGCGGTGGCGGATCTCGCCGCGGCCGGTGACGTGCTGCTCGACGGGCGTCCCGCCGGGAAGTCCGACCGGCTCTCCGCCGGCGGCCTGCTCGAGGTGACCCTGCCGGAACCGGCGCGGCCTGCCGAGCTCGTCGCGGAACCGGTCGAGGGGATGCGGATTCTGCACGACGACGAGGACATCGTCGTGCTGTCCAAGCCGGTCGGTGTCGCCGTCCACCCGAGCCCGGGCTGGACCGGCCCCACGGTCGTCGGCGGGCTCGCCGCGGCCGGGCTGCGGATCGCCACGTCCGGCGCCGCCGAGCGACAGGGCGTGGTCCACCGGCTCGACGCGGGCACCACGGGCGTGATGGTCGTGGCGAAGAGCGAGCACGCGTACACAGTGCTCAAGCGGGCGTTCAAGGAGCGCACTGTGGACAAGGGCTACCACGCCGTCGTCCAGGGGCATCCGGATCCGACGCGCGGCACCATCGACGCACCGATCGACCGGCACCCGCGGCACGACTATAAGTTCGCCGTCGTCGCGGGCGGGCGTCCCAGCGTGACGCACTACGAAGTGGTCGAAGCGTTCCGCGCGGCTTCGCTGGCGCACGTGAAGCTTGAAACCGGGCGTACGCACCAGATCCGCGTGCACTTCTCCGCGCTCCGGCATCCGTGCGCCGGGGACCTGACCTACGGTGCTGACCCGGTGCTGGCGCGCAAGCTGGGCCTTACGCGGCAGTGGCTGCACGCACGGACCCTCGGGTTCGCGCACCCGGCCGACGGCCGCTGGGTCGAGTTCGAAGCCGAATACCCGGACGACCTCGCGAACGCCCTGCAGATCCTGCGTGACGAATACGCCTGATCCCCGGTCACACCGTCCAGGTGAGCGTACGTTCGTCGGGCTCGGGGCGAGGGCTCCAGCGCACCGAGACGACCTGGGTGGCTTCCGGGAGCACGTACACGGTGTGCCCTCCCAGCGTCTCACCCGGCCGTACCCCGATCTTGTGCGGTGGCCGGGAGGTGAGCGAGACGGGTGCCTTGGCGACGGTGCCGCTGTCGGCGGTGAGCAGTTCGAGGTAGTTGTCCGGCAACGACGCGAACGGCACCGAGCCGCGGTTGGTGATCTCGGTGTGCACGACCACCGCGCGCTCGCCTTCCTCCAGCCGGTACCCCGCCGCGCCGAACAGGAAATCGGCCGGGTCCTGCACCTCCAGCAGTTGCACGGTGAGCAGCTCGCCCTCCAGCCCCTGCGTCTCCAGCTTCTCGCCGATTCGCCCGCGCTGTCCGCCGGCCGGGGCTTCCAGCCGGGGCTCGTCACCGCGCGCCCACGACGCGGTCTGCGGCACGCCCCAGGTGCTGACGGCCGGATCCGCCGTAGTGGCCGCTCCTCTCACGCCGTACGCGCCAGATGGCGCTCCGTACGGTCCGGACTGTGCGGGTTGCGCCTTGTACGCACCTGATGGCCCTGGGGTTCCGTGCGCGCCTGAATGTGCGCCCTGCACCGTCGCTCCGTACGGCCCCGATGATGCGTCCTGTAGTCCTGATGGGGATCCGTATGCCCCCGACGGTGTGCCCTGGACTCCCGACGGGGATCCGTACGCTCCCGGTGCTCCCTGGACTCCCGACGGGGATCCGTACGCTCCCGACGGTGTGCCTTGTACCCCCGATGGTGCTCCGTACGCTCCCGACGGCACACCGTGCACCGCCCCATATTGTCCACTGTGGACGTCGTTGCCCGCGGCAGCGTTCGGCTGTCCCGGTGCTGGGGAACCCGTTGCCGCCCAACCGGTCCCGGCTCCCGGCCTGCCCGCGAACCCCGGCGCGCCGCCGGACTGCGGTCCGGCACCCTGCGTCGCGGATCCGCCTCCTCCCGCCCACTGCGCGGCCTGTATCCCGCCCAGCCCTCCGTCGCCCGGTACGCCACTGTCTGGGCCTGCAGTGCCCGGCGTCGCCCAGTCCGCAGCGCCGCTTGTGGTTGTACTGCCTGGGGTTGCGCTGCCCGGTCCTCCGCCGCCGGGCGCTCTGCCATCTGGCACTGCGCTTCTCGTCGCTGCCCAGCCCGGCGTAGCGCTGCCCGGGGCTGCATTGCCCGGCTCGCCGCTGGGCGTTCCGCCCGGCACTCCACTGTGGGTACCCACACCGCCCGGCGTCGCCCAGCCCAGTGCACTGCCCGGGGTCGCGCCGCCCAGTCCTCCTCCGCCAGGCGCTCCACCGTCTTGCCCGCCGCCACTCGGCGTTGCCGAACCCGGCAGAACACCGCTTGGGGTTCCGCTGTCCGGCCCGGTGCCGTTTGGCGTTGCCCAGCCCGGAAGGACGCCGCTGGGGACTGCGTTGGCCGGTCTGCCGCCGGGTGCTCCACCGTCCTGTCCTGCGCCACCCTGCGTTGCCCAACCCAGCACTGCACCGTTGGGAGTCGGACCGCCCGGCCATCCGCCACCCGCTATCGCACCAGCCCCAGGCATCGCACTACCCGGCGCCACCCCACCCGGCACCGCACCGCCTTGCATCCCGCCACCACCGGGTACCGCCCCGGATTGCGCCCCATACCCCGGCGTCCCCCACCCGGTCCCCGGCCCAGCCCCATACCCCGGCGCCGCGCCCGGCCTGCCCGGCGACGGCATCCCGCCGGTCGGTGGCATCCGGCCGGCCGGCCCGCCCGGCCCCGGCCGCTGCCACGACGGGGGTACCCCCGAAAGGGCCGCACGTAGACCGTTCGGGTCACTTTCCACGCCGACCAGCAGTGGCAATCCGCTGCCGGACAGCGAGACCAGCCGGTAGGCCACCTCGCGCGGGTCCATCCCGACTTTCGCGGCGAGTTCGTGCACGGCCGTCTTGCCCAGCTCGGCCAGCGCGGCGAGCAGGCGGACATCGGCGGGATCGGACACGGCCACTCCGGCAACGCTACCGTCTCGCGGCCGCCGCGACGGGACGGACCAGCCGGGTGGCGGCGCCGTGTTCGCTGGATGTGAACGGGCCTCTCGCTCCGGAAACGGGCGGTGCGCGCCCTTGCTGCGTTAGGGTCGGCAGGGCATCGCAGCGGGCTACCGCCCGGCTGACCGCGATGCCGATCGGGCCACGCGCCGGTCGGACCACCGGAACCACGCAGGAGCCCCGCGCCCATGACCGCCGCCGCGCTCGCCGACGAATTCGTCGACGGAATGTTCGACTTCGACCCCCTCTACGCCGCGGTCTCCGGTCTGCGCCCGGATGCGCCGGGGCTCGGCGATCCCAGCGCCGCGGCCGAAGCGGAGCAGCGCCGCTGGCTGCTCGCGATGCGGGAGCGGGCCGAGGCGATCGACCCGGCCGGGCTCGGCGCGACCGACCGGGTCACCCGCGAGGTCCTGCTCAGCACGATCGCCGAATGGCTGGACCGGATCGACAGCCGGACCATCGAGTTCTCGGTGAGCAGCCTCTTCACCTCGCCCGCCTCGGGCCTGCTCACCATGCTGCCGATGGTCACGGTGACCGCGGGCGCCTCCGCCGAGGCGCACCTGGGCAGGCTGGCGGCGATCCCGGAGTACCTGCGGGCCTGCGCGCAGCGCCACCTGGCGGGGATCGCGGACGGGCTGCTGCCGGTCGAGCGCCTGGTACGCGGGGCCGTCGAGCACCTCGACCGCTATCTTGCCGAGCCGGAGAACGATCCGCTGCGGCGCCAGCCCGCGCCGGACGAGGAGTTCGCCACGCGGCGGGATGACCTGCTGCGCGACGTGGTCCGCCCGGGGTTCCGCGAATACCGCGACGTGCTGGCCGCCGAGGTCCTCCCGCACGGCAGGCCGGACGAGCGCGCGGGCGTGTCCTGGCTGCCCGGGGGTGCGGAGATCTACGCCCGGCTGGCCCGCCTGCACACCACCAGCGACCGCACCCCGCAGGAGCTGCACGAGACCGGCCTGGCCGTGATCGAGGGCCAGATCGAGCAGTACCGCACGCTGGGCGAGCGGGTGTTCGGCACGCGTGAGCTGCCGGAGATCTTCGAGCGGCTGCGTACCGACCCGAAGCTGCGCTGGGCGAGTGCCGAGGAGCTGCTGGAGACCGCGCGGGCCGCGATCACCCGGGCCGCCACCGAGGCGCCGAACTGGTTCGGGAAGATCCCGCAGCACCCCTGGGTCGTCGAGCCGGTGCCCGAGGACGCGGCTCCCAGTGCGCCGCCCGCGTACTACCTGCGGCCGGCCACGGACGGGTCCCGGCCGGGCACCTACTTCGCCAACACCCATCAGGCGACCGAACGGTTCCGGCACACCGCGGAGGCCACCGCGTTCCACGAGGCGATCCCGGGGCACCACTTCCAGCTGAGCGCCGCGCTGGACCTCACGGATCTGCCGTTGCTGCGCCGGATCAACGATTTCACCGCCTACGCCGAGGGCTGGGGTCTCTACACGGAGCGGCTGGCCGACGAGATGGGCCTGTATTCCGACGATGTCTCCCTGCTGGGCATGCTCACCCTGGAGTCGATGCGGGCGGGCCGGCTGGTGGTGGACACGGGGATGCATGCGCTGGGCTGGAGCCGGCAGCAGGCGGTGGACTACCTGATCGAGCACACCCCGATGGCGCCGGTGGAGATCGAGGCCGAGATCGACCGCTACCTCGGCTTTCCGGGGCAGGCCCTGGCCTATCTGGTGGGGCGGCTGGAGATCCAGCGGCTGCGGGCGCAGGCGGAGGCCCGGCTGGGCAGCCGGTTCGACATCCGCGGGTTCCACGACACCGTGCTCGCCGGTGGTTCGCTGCCGCTCTCGGTGCTGGACACGGTCGTCTCGGACTGGGTCGCCGGGCACGGCGACACCGTCAACTGGCTGGCCGATGAGCTGGTGGAGCTGGACTTCGAAGGCAACCCGCTGGACCGCACGATCTGGGGGCTGCCCGGTGACCACGGCACCCTGCCGGATCCGAGCCTCGCCGCGGCCGAACGGCACCGTGCGGCCTACGCCGAGCTGGTGCGCCGCGCCGAGGCGATCGACCCGGCCGGGCTGGACCGCACCGAGGCCGTGACCAGGCAGGTCGTCCTCGCTCGTGCCCGTGGCGCGCTCGACACCCTCGATTCGCAGCTGGCCGGGTTCGCGGTGAGCGACGGGCTCAGCTCGCCCGCGCTGCGCCTGCTGATCGAACTGCCTCAGCTGGTGCCGGACGACGCGGAAAAGGCCCGTGGCTACCTGAGCCGGCTGGGCGCGCTCGGCGGCTATCTCGACGCGGTGATCGAGCGGCAGCGCGCTGCCGCGGCCGAGGGTCTCGTGCCGCCGGAGTTCCTGGTGCGCATCGGGATCGACTACGTCGAGCGATACCTGGCCGCGGAGCGGGACGATCCCTTGCGGATCACGGCGAAGGCCGAGGTGGCGGGTTTCGACGAGGAACGCGATCGGCTGCTGGGCGAGGTCGTGCGGCCCGCCTACCGGCGTTATCGCGATTTCCTCGCCGGTGAGCTGCTGCCGATCGCGAAACCGGACACGCAGCCCGGGATCGGTCACCTGCCCGGCGGGGCGGAGAAGTACCAGGGCCTGATCCGGGCCCAGACCACCACCGATCGCGCCGCCCGGGAACTGCACGAGACCGGCCTGGCGATGATCGAGGCGCAGGCCGAGGAGTACCGCACGCTGGGAGAGCGGGTGTTCGGCACGCGTGAGCTGCCGCAGATCTTCGAGCGGCTGCGCACCGACCCGGCGCTGCGCTGGCAGGACGGCGAGGAGCTGCTGGCCGCCGCCCGCGCCGCCGTGGCCCGGGCGGAAGCCGCTGCGCCGCAATGGTTCCTGCGGATTCCCGCGAGCGAGTGCGAGGTCGCGCCGGTACCGGAGGCGGACGAGGTGAGCGGCACCATCGCCTACTACCTGCCGCCTGCCTTGGACGGCTCTCGCCCCGGCACCTACTACGCCAACACCTACGAGGCGAATGCCCGGCCGCGGCACACGAGCGAGGCGATCGCGTTCCACGAAGCCGTTCCCGGGCACCACTTCCAGCTCACGCTGGCGCAGGAGCTCAGCGATCTGCCGATGCTGCGCCGGATCGTGCTGTTCAACGCCTACACCGAGGGCTGGGGCCTCTACACCGAGCGGCTGGCCGACGAGATGGGCCTGTACTCCGACGACGTCGCGCGCCTGGGCATGCTCACCCTGGAGTCGATGCGGGCCGGGCGGCTGGTGGTGGACACGGGGATGCATGCGCTGGGCTGGACCCGCCAGCAGGCGGTGGACTACCTGATCGAGCACACCCCGATGGCGCGGGTGGAGATCGAAGGGGAAATCGACCGCTACGCCGCGAACCCCGGTCAGGCGCTCGGATACATGGTGGGACGTCTGGAGATCGAACGAGTCCGAGCGGAGGCGGAACGCGCCCTGGGCGACCGTTTCGACCTGCGCGGCTTCCACGACGTCCTGCTCGGCCACGGCGCGGTGCCACTGTCTGCTTTGGACACTCTGGTGGGCGAATGGGTTGCGGCACAACGAGAGGCGGCTGGGATGAGCTGACTTCACGCCGGTCGAAGCTTCGGCATCGAAGGTCCGGGCTGCGGCGGGAGATCGTCCTGCCTCGAGTCCGAGACGGTCCGTGAAGGGCCCCTTCACGGACTCTGAGTCTGTGAAGGTGCCCCTTCACAGACTCAGATCCCACCCGCTCCAGGGAGGAAAGCGAGGTCGGCGGTCGGGTCAGGCGCTGAACCGAGCCCAGCACCTGGCGGCCGACCGGGTGCTGCGTAACCGCATCGGGTGTCTCCGGCACGGTGAAGGACGGCGGGTGCGTCGCCGGGCCGCGCACGAACCGTTCCCGTCCGGCGCAGGCCGTCCCGGTTCCGTGAGGCCCGCGGAAGGCGGCCGTCTACGGTGGGGGATGACCGCCCGTATGTGACCCGCGCCGCAGCGGAGCGGACGGGGCCGACGCATAATGAGCAAGCGCTCAGTCGGCGAGGACTGCCCGCGGACCGGCACGGAATGAGGGATCGATGAGGATCGGCACCGGCATCAGCTACTCGGGCGGCTTCGCCGAGAGCGTCGAAGACGTGGTCGAACTGGAGAAGGCCGGGCTGGACATCGTGTTCGTCCCGGAGGCCTACAGTTTCGACGCGGTGAGCCAGCTCGGCTACCTGGCCGCGAAGACCGAGCGGATCGGGCTCGCCTCGGGCATCTTCCAGATCTACACCCGCACGCCGAGCCTCACCGCGATGACCGCGGCCGGGCTCGACTTCGTCTCCGGCGGCCGGTTCACGCTCGGTCTCGGCGCGTCCGGACCGCAGGTGATCGAGGGTTTCCACGGGGTGAAGTACGATGCTCCGCTGGCCAGGACCCGGGAGATCGTGGACATCTGCCGTCAGGTGTGGCGCCGCGAGCGGGTGCAGCACCAGGGGCGGCACTACACCATCCCGCTGCCCGCCGACCAGGGCACCGGGCTGGGCAAACCGCTCAAGCTGATCAACCACCCGGTGCGCGAGCGGATCCCGATCCTGCTGGCCTCGCTGGGGCCGAAGAACGTCGCGCTCACCGCGGAGCTGGCCGAGGGCTGGGAGCCGATCTTCTTCCACCCGGAGCGGGCCGCGGACGTGTGGGGTGCCGCGCTGGCCGAGGGCAAGGCCAAACGCGACCCGGCGCTGGGCGAGCTGGACGTGTTCGCCGGGCCGGCGCTGGCCATCGGCGAGGACGTCGATCACCTGCTGGACCAGCTGCGGCCGACGGTTGCCCTTTATGTCGGCGGAATGGGCGCCCGGGGCAAGAATTTCTACAACACCCTCGCCGTCCGCTACGGTTACGAGGCTGAGGCGAAGCAGATCCAGGACCTCTACCTCGACGGCAAGAAGGACGCAGCCGCCGCGGCCGTCCCGGAGGAGCTGCTCCGCGCGATCTCGCTGGTCGGCCCGGCGAGCTATGTGCGGGAACGAGCGGCGGCGTTCGCCGAGGCAGGCGTGACCACATTGGTGGTCAGCCCGCTGCAGCCCGGCCGTGCAGCCAGGGTGGCGGCGGTCTCGCAGCTGCGGGAGCTGATCGGGTAGCCCCCCCGGCCCCCACCGATCGGTGCCGTCGTCGAAAGCCGTCCACTCGCCGCATCGGGAGTACCGGTGGGTGTAGGAACGGTTCGCTGGGGAATCCGGGGGTGATGGCGAGAGTGAGGTAGGCAGGATCGTGGGACCGGTTGTTGGCGTCTTGGATGTCGGTTCGTTCAGCGCACGGCTCGTCGTGCTGGAACCCGGCGGATCGCCCCTGGACCCGGTGCTGACCCACCAGACGCGGCTGCGTCTCGACCGCTCGCTCGACGAGGAGGGCAGGCTGTCCTCCTGCGGGATCGCGGCCATCTCCGCGGCGGTCGCGGGCGGCATGGCGGTGGCGAAGGACCACGGTGTGCCCGAGGTGTTCCCCCTGGCTACGTCGTCCGTCCGGGACGCGGCCAACGCGCGCGAGGTGGTCGGCCGGGTCGCCTGCGACACCGGCGTGGAGCTGCGCTTCCTGTCCGGCCGACGCGAGGCGGAGCTGACCTACGTGGCGGCACGCCGATGGTTTGGCGCGGCGGCCGGCCCGCTGCTCGCGTTGGACATCGGCGGCGGCACGGTCGAGCTGTCCGCCGGTGCCGGTGGACAGGCCACCTTCGCCCGCTCGCTGCCGCTGGGCGCCCGCTCGGTGACCCGCGACTGGCTCCCGGCGGAGCCGCCCGTGCGGGGAAAACAGGTCCGCGCGCTGCGGGAACACGTGCTGGCCCAGGTCACCGAGGCACTCGGCGACGCCAAGGCGGAGCTGGCCGAGCACCGCGTGGTCGGCTGCTCTAAAGTCTTGCGGCAACTGGCCCGCCTTGCCGGCGACCGCGCCGGCAAGGACCGCGAACTGCTGCTGGATGACCTGCGCGCATGGATCCCCCGGCTGGCCGCGATGCCGTCGGCGCTCCGGGCGCAGCTGCCCGGCATCTCACGCCAGCGGGCACAGCAGGCCCTCGGCGGAGCGGTGGTGGCGGAGGCTCTGCTGACTGTTTCTGGTGGCGCGGTGGCGATTTGCCCGTGGTCCACTCGCGATGGTCTGCTGCTGACGCTGCTGGATCGGTTGCCTGGCAGTGGGAAGCACGCCCGTCCGGCGGCGTGACCTGCCTTGCTGCGGAGCGGTGGTGGCGGAGGCTCTGCTGACTGTTTCTGGTGGCGCGGTGGCGATTTGCCCGTGGTCCCCCTGCAAATGGGCTGCTGCCCATGCTGCTGGATCGCCTGCCCGGCGCTGGGAAGCGCGCTCGCTCGGCGGCGTGATTCGCCCTGGTGGGGAGTGGTGGCGGCGAAGGTTTTACTGACTGTTTCGGGGTGGGACCGTGGCGATCTGCCCGTGGTCGACCCGCGATGGTTAGTTGCTCACGTTGCTGGATCGCCTGCCCGGCCCTGGGAAACGCGGCGCTCGGCGGCGTGATCTGCCCTGGTGGGGGAGCGATGAGCGGAGGCTCTTCGGACTGTTTCCGGTGGCACGATGACGATTCCGTGGTCCACCCGCAATGGGCTGCTGCCCACGCTGCTGGATCGCCTGCCCGGCGCTGGGAAGCGCGCTCGCTCGGCGGCGTGATTCGCCCTGGTGCGGAGCGGGAAAACGGGGTATGCCGGAACCATGACCCCGCGCAGCGATCTGTTCCCCCGCGACCACCACGACGACGAGGACGACCCTCCGGCCGAGCCACGCCACCCGCGGCCGGGTAGCAGCGCACTCCCGGACGCGTCTGGGTCGGGTAAGGGTTCCGCGCCCCGGGACCCCGACGCGGCTCCGGACGCCTTCGCCGAGCCGGGCACCCCCGGCTTGCCGGAAGCCGACGACCTCACCGGCGAGGTGGCCACCGTTCCTGGACCGGACCTGACCCCGTCCCGCACCGAGGAGGTCGAACCGCCGCCGGGGACCCCGCGAAAGTCCCGGTGACCCAGCGAAACGAAACCGGTGCGAACGGCCCGGTGACACCGGCTTGGGGACCGCGCCACCGCCGGGCGGCCGTACGTGCGCCAGGTCCCCCGAACACACAGGCCGTCCCGAGTAATCGGCTTCATCCACCTGAGCCGCCATCCTTCACACAGGGGCTGCCCGCACCCGGGCGGCTGCTCGCGCCAGGCAGCTGCGTGCAGGCGGTGGGCCACCCGCGCTGGGTGGCTGCATGGGCCGGGTGGCTGCCCGCAGCAGGTGGCTGCGTGCATCGAGCGGCTGCTCGCGTCGGATGGCTGCCCCGCCGGACGGTGGTGTGCGCTGGGTGGGCTGCTCGCGTCGGGGCGGTGACCTTCCGCCCGGCGATCCCCACGACTTCGTGTAGACACTCTCATCGAGACGGTCACGCACCGAGCGGCAACTTCCCCGAGCAGCTACCGACTGAGCAGCTACCGACCATCCCCGTCGTAGGCGGCCATCAGCCACCGCACGCCTGAGGCTCGAACCCGTCGCCCGGGCGGCCACCTCCCACCGGGGGAGGCAGCCGCCTCGAGCCGTCCTGAATCGTCCGTCGTCAGCCGCCGTTGATGAACGGCCGGACCTTCGAAGCGTCCCGGCGGGCCGGGGCACGTCCCGCGGGCTGGCTGGGTGGTGGTCCGGCGTTCAGCACGGGGATCGGCAGCTGTTGTGGTTCCGCGGTCACCGTGAAGCGTTCGCCGTGGTGGATCAGGTCCAGGGTGGGGCCGTCGAGGACCTGGTAGGTGGCGTGGGTGTGCCTGATGGAGACCTGGAAACGGGTGCCGCGGAAGGTCAGGCGGAAGGTCAGCCGCCGTAGTGCTCCGGGCAGGCGCGGGGCGAACGACAGCTGCCCGCCGTGGTCGCGCAGGCCGCCGAAACCGGCCACGGTGCCCTGCCAGGCCCCGGCCAGGGAGGCCATGTGCAGGCCGTTGCGGACGTTGTTGTGCACGTCGTGCAAGTCCGTCAGGGCGGCCTCGGCCAGGTAGTCGTAGGCCAGCTGCAGGTGCCCGACCTCGGCGGCGATCACGGCCTGGGTTCCGGCCGACAGCGACGAATCCCGGACCGTCCGGGCCTCGTAGTAGGCGAAATCGCGGGCCTTCTCCTCGGGGCTGAAGGAATCCCCGCACAGGTGCAGGGCCAGCACGAGGTCGGCCTGCTTCACCACCTGTTTGCGGTACAGATCGAAGTACGGGTAGTTCAGCAGCAGCGGGTAGAACTCCTCCTCGGTACCGGCGAAATCCCACTCGTCGTGTTGCAGGAAACCTTCCGACTGCGGGTGCACGCCGAGTTCCTGGTCGTAGGGCAGCGCCATCATGTCCGCAGCCGAGCGCCACGTGTCGAGTTCCACCGTGTCCACGCCGAACCGGGCGGCGATGTCCGGGTGCCGCCGGCAGGAGTCGGCCGCGGCGGACAGGTTCCGCCGGGCCATCAGGTTGGTGTAGATGTTGTTGTCCGCCACCGCCGAATACTCGTCCGGGCCGGTCACCCCGTCGATCCGGAAGTGGCCGTGGTGGTCGAAGTGCCCGAGTGAGGCCCACAGGCGGGCCGTCTCCAGGAGCAGCTCGGTTCCGCAGTCGCGTTCGAACTCGATGTCGCCGGTGGCGTACATGTACCGGAGAACCGCGTCGGCGATGTCCGCGCTCACGTGGAACGCGGCGGTGCCGGCCGGCCAGTACGCCGAGCATTCCGCGCCGTTGATCGACCGCCACGGGAACGCCGCCCCGCGCAGCCCGAGCTGCGCCGCCCTCGCCCGTGCTTTGTCCATTGTGGAATGACGCCAGCGCAGGGCGTCCCGGGCGGCGTCCGGCATGGTGTAGGTCAGCACCGGCAGGACGAAGGTCTCGCTGTCCCAGAACGCGTGCCCGTCGTAGCCGGGTCCGGTCAGGCCCTTGCCGGCGATCGCCCTGGTCTCGCCGCGCGCCCCGGCCTGCAGCAGGTGGAACAACGCGAACCGGACGGCCTGCTGCAGTTCCGGGTCCCCGTCGATCTCGATGTCCGAAGTGGCCCAGAAATCGTCCAGGAACTGCCGCTGCTCGGCGATCAGGCCCTTCCAGCCGGTCTGGCGCCCGCCCGCCAGCGCGGCCTCCACCTGCGCGCGCAGGGCCGGCACGGACCGCTGCGCGGACCAGCCGTAGGCGAGGAACTTGGTGATCCGCAGCCGCCCGCCCTTGCGCACGTCCACCGCGGCGGTGAGCCGGGCCAGGTCGCCCTCGGCGTGGATGCGGGTGCGCAGCCCGTTGTCCACTTCGATCTTGTGGTCCATCGCGGCGGCCACTCGCAGCCCGGACGCGCGGGTCTCGTGCACCAGCACCGCCTGGTAGTCCGCTGCCTGGCAGAACTGCGGTACCAGCGGCGAATCGAGGGCCGCGGCCACCCGCGGGTCCCGAGTGTCGGATTCGATCGGCTCGTTCGCCAGCAGGTCGGATTGCACCACCAGCTGCAGATCCTCGTCCAGCGGCTCGACGTCGTACCGGATCGCGGCCACCGCGCGCTGGGTGAACGACACCAGCCGTTCGGTGGTCACCCGGACGCGGCGGCCGGTGGGGGAGGACCATTCGGTGACCCGGCGCAGTGTGCCGGAACGGAAGTCCAGCACCCGGTCGTGCGCGGTCGCCACGCCGTAGCGCATGTCCAGCGGCTCGTCCTCGACCAGCAGCCGCAGCACCTTCCCGTCGGTCACGTTGACCACGGTCTGGCCTTCTTCGGGGTAGCCGTAACCGCCTTCGGCGTAGGGCAGTTCGTGCTGTTCGTAGAACCCGTTGAGGTAGGTGCCGGGCAGCCCGCGCGGCTCACTCTCCTCCAGGGTGCCGCGCATGCCGATGTGGCCGTTCGACAGCGCGAAAGCCGATTCGGTGCGCTGCAACGCATCCACGTCGAGGCCGCGCCACCGCAGCTCCCACGGGGAGCACTCGTAGCCGAATCCCGTTTCGGTCACGCTGGTCCTTTCCACCGTCCTCTCCTCCGTCGTCGTCACCGGGCGGACTCCGGCACGTCGTGCCCGGTCAGGAGCTCGGCGAGATCGTCGACCACCACGTCGGCGCCGTGCGCGCGCAGTTCGGCGGCCTGGTTCGCACGGTTGACGCCCACGACATACCCGAATCCGCCCGCCTTTCCGGCCTGTACTCCGGATTGTGCGTCTTCGAACACCGCGGCCTGCGCCGGGGTGACTTCGAGTTCCTTCGCGCCGGCAAGGAACGAATCGGGGGCGGGCTTGCCGCGCAGCCCGTCGCGGCGGATCACCAGGCCGTCCACCCGCGCCTGCACGAACCGGGACAGATCCGCGGCGTCGAGTACCTTCGCGCCATTGGCCGACGAGGTGACCACGGCGATCTTCAGTCCGGCCTGTTCGGCCGCTTCGAGGTAGCGGATCGATCCGGGGTAGGGGTTGACGCCCTCTTCGTCGATGATCTTGAGGACCAGTTCGTTCTTGCGGTTGCCGATGCCGTTGACGGTCGGTGTGTCGACGCCGTCGTCCGGAGTGCCTTCGGGCAGTGCGATGCCGCGCGAACGCAGGAACTCGCGCACGCCGTCGGCGCGCGGGCGGCCGTCCACATAGGCCGCGTAGTCGTGGTCGGTGAACTCCTGGAAGGTCTCGCCATCGCGGGTGCGCAGAAACTCGTCGAACGTCCGCTTCCACGCTTCGCGGTGGAGCACGGCCGTCCCGGTGAGCACACCGTCCAAGTCGAACAGACAGGCGGTGATGGTGTCGGGCAGTCCGATCATGCCGTGCAACCTACCGGTCCATCGGCTGGTGCGTCGGTTCCGACGCGTACGGGCGGCGCACCCGATGGATGGGTCCGCACAGGCTGTGAAGGGCCCCTTCACGGACTCAGAGTCCGTGAAGGGCCCCTTCACAGCTTTCGGCCGGGGCGCGCCGCCGGGCTCAGCTTTCGGGGAGCCAGTTGCCGTGGAATCCGGTGGGCACCCGGGCGGGCAGGTGCACGGTGGCGACCGGGGCCGCGGCGATGTCCTGGGCGTCGAGCACGACCAGGTCGCTGCGATCCGTCGCGCCGTCGTAGACGTAGGTGAGCAGCCAGCCCGCGCCGCCGGGCTTGTCCTCGGCCGGGACGAAGACCGCCTCGCCGATCGTCTGGCCGGGCGCGAACACGTGCTCGCGCGACGTGCCGGTGTGCAGGTCGTAGCGGCGCAGCCGGTCCAGCATCTGGGCCTTGGTGGACCCCGCGACGTACCCGAAGCGGGCGTCGAGGCCGGCTTGGCGGTCGTCGATCCGCGGGAACTCGCCGGCCCGGTCGTCCAGCCGGTCCTCGGTCACGGTGCCCGAGGCGAGGTCGATGCTCCAGCGCCACAGCTGGCCGGGCGTTTCCCGGGAGTCTCCGAACATCTGGCCGTAGCGGACCACGTGCACCACGATCCGGCCGGCGGGGGTGTCATGCGCGTTGAGCGTGTGGAAGACGTAGCACGGGGCCACCTCGAACCAGCGCACCCCGCCCGCCGGATCGTCGCGCCGCAGCACGCCGAGCCGGGCGCCGTAGCTGTCGCTCCACCGGTAGGGCATGCCGCGGCCGACCAGCTCGTGGTCGAACACCACCGGCAGATCGAAGAACACCACGTGGTCCCGGGTGAGCGCGAAGTCGTGCATCATCGTCAGCCCCGGCACGTCGATCGGCTGGCGCACCACGAGGTTTCCGGCCGCGTCGGCGCGGTAGTAGCTCACGTGCGGGGCGGTGAGGCTGCCGTAGCCGAAGAAATGCAGCTCGCCGGTCTCCGGGCAGATCTTCGGGTGCGCGGTCATCGAATCGGCGAGTTCGCCGCCGAAATCGTAGGCGCCGACGGTTTCGAGATCGTTGGTGATCTCGTACGGCAGCGAGGATTCGACGAGGGCGAGCGTGCGGCCGGCGTGGTTGACCACATGCGTGTTGGCCGCGCTCGCGCGCAGGTTCCGGGTGCCGTCGGCCTGGTAGATCACGCGTTCCTGGTCCTCGAAGCTCTCCGTGCGGACCCAGCGGTTGCGGTACCAGGCGGCGCGGCCGCGTTCCAATCGGACGCCGTGGATCATGCCCTCGCCGGTGAACCAGTGCGCGTTCTCCTTGCGCGGGTTCGGCCCGTTGCGTAGGTACCAGCCGGTGAGTTCCGGTGGCAGGGAGCCGGTGATCTCGAGGTCGTAGGCGGTCAGCTCGTCGTGCACCGGGGCGTAGTGGCCGGCGAGGTGGTAATCGGTGGTGGCCATGGGATCACACTGCTTTCTGTGCGCGGGCCCGGACGGCTCGCGGGTAGCGGACGGTGAACGAGAGGGGAACGGCGAAGCCGAGCACCTTGAGCACGACCAGCGCGGCGGTCGCGTGCGGCGCGTAGTGCAGCAGCACGGCTTCGGCGAGGTCGGCGACGGTGAAGCTCGCCGCCCACACCGTGGTGAGGACCAGGTTGACCCGGCGGAACCCCGCGGTCGCGGCGATCTCCAGGGAGACCGTCGTCTTCGCGATCCCGAGGGTGAACGGGTGCCGGGCGAGGATCGAGCCCCACGTGGTCAGCGCCAGCCAGAGACCGGTGAGCGCGCCGACGTAGCCCCGCGCCGGCGAGCCCGGCTCGCTGAACGCCCAGATCGACAGGCCCGCGAAGAAGATGGTGGCGGACACCTCGATGAACAGCGTGTCCCAGCCCTTGCCGCGCCCGCGTCCGAGGGCGAGCAGCCCGCCCGCCAGCACCAGCCCGATCAGCGCGGACCACTGCCGGCCGGTCTGCGTGGACACGATCGCGAAGACGATCCACGGGAGGAAGCTCTTCGGGTAGCTCATCGAGATCCCCTCGGCCACCTTCCTATCTTGACAGGTCGAAATTAGAACGTTCTGGATGCACATGTCAAGTGTGGAAGGTAGGCTGCGGGGATGAGTTTGCGACACGCGGTGCTCGGGATGCTGGCCGATGCCCCCGGCAGTGGCTATGACCTGCTGAAACGCTTCGAGAGCAGGGAGAACAACGCGTGGTCGGCCACGCAGAGCCAGCTGTACGGGGAGCTGGGGAAGCTGGCGCAGACCGGGCTGATCGAGATGACGGTGGCCGGTCCGCGTGGCCGCAAGGAATACGCGATCACCGAAGCGGGCCGCCACGAGCTGCGGGAGTGGCTGCTCGATCCGGTTCCGCCGCAGCCCGCGCGCAACGAGACGTTGCTGCGGATGTATTTCCTCGGCGAGGTCGAGCCGGCGCAGGCCCGGGAGTACGTGCGGCGGCAGGGCGCGGAAGCCGAGGAGCAGGCCGAGCGGCTCGACGCGCTCGACGAGGCGATTCCGTGGGACGACAGTGATCGCTCCTTCTACGGCAGGCTCGTGCTGGAGTGGGGCAAGCGCTACGCGGCGATGCAACGGGAATGGGCGGACTGGGCGGAGCACCGGATCCGCGCGAACCGTGGATGACGCGGGGTTCACGCTGTGAAGGGGCCCTTCACAGCCTTCGAGTCCGTGAAGGGCCCCTTCACAGCCTTCGAGCCGCTCATCTCGGTGAGGCGGCGTACTGATCGATCTCGGCCAGCTCCGCGGTGCTGAATTCGAGGTTGTCCAGCGCGGCTAGGTTGTCCTCGAGCTGCCGGACGCTGCTGGCGCCGAGTACCAGCGAGGTCATCCGCGGATCCCGCAGCGCCCAGGCGAGCGCGAGCTGGGCCAGGCTCTGCCCGCGGCGGCGGGCGATCTCGTGCAGCGCCCGGATCCGGCCGAGCCGCTCCTCGGTGATCGCTGCCGGGTCCAGGGATTTTCCTTGCGCGGCACGGGAATTCTCCGGCACCCCGGCCAGGTACCGGTCGGTCAGCAGGCCTTGCGCGAGCGGGGAGAAGGCGATACAGCCCGCGCCTGCCTCGGTCAGGGTGTCGAGCAGGCCGTCGGATTCGGTCCAGCGGTCGAACATCGAGTACGACGGCTGGTGGATCAGCAGCGGCGTGCCCAGCGCGCGCAGCAGCCGAGCGGCCTCGATGGTCTTTTCGGAGCTGTAGGAGGAGATGCCCACGTAGAGCGCCTTCCCGGAACGGACCGCGTGATCGAGCGCGCCGACGGTCTCCTCCAGCGGCGTTTCCGGGTCGAACCGGTGCGAGTAGAAGATGTCGACGTAGTCCAGGCCCATTCGGCCCAGCGACTGGTCGAGGCTGGCCAGCAGGTATTTCCGCGAACTCCATTCGCCGTACGGGCCGGGCCACATGTCGTATCCGGCCTTGGTGGAGATCACCAGTTCGTCGCGGTAGGGCCGGAAATCGGTGGCGAGGTGCCTGCCGAAGTTCTCCTCCGCCGAGCCGTAGGGCGTGCCGTAGTTGTTCGCCAGATCGAAATGCGTGACGCCGAGGTCGAACGCGCGCCGGAGGATCTCCCGCTGCGTGGTCAGCGGACGGTCGTGACCGAAGTTGTGCCACAGCCCCAGTGAGAGCGCGGGCAGCTTCAGTCCGCTGCGCCCGCATCGGCGGTAGATCATGGCGTCGTATCGGGTGCTCGCCGCGAGATATGTCACGGGCCCGATGCTATCCGTGACGGCGTTCTACCGGCCAGTACAGTCGGGGTCACGCCGTATGCCGTGGGAGGTCGCAGGTGGGTACCGGGTTCTTCGCCGATGTCGACGACGTTTCGGCGCGGCTGGCCGGCGCGGGGTATCTCGCGTCGAAAGCGGTCGCGACCACGGTCTTCCTGGCCGACCGGCTGGGCAAGCCGTTGCTGGTCGAAGGCCCGGCCGGGGTGGGCAAGACCGAGCTGGCCAAGGCGGTCGCCCAGGTCAGCGGCTCGCGGCTGGTGCGGTTGCAGTGTTACGAGGGGATCGACGAGGCCCGCGCGCTGTACGAGTGGAACCACGCCAAGCAGCTGCTGCGGATCACCGCCGGCCGCGACGAGAGCTGGGAAGACGCGCGCACGGACATCTTCGGCGAGGAGTTCCTGCTCCGCCGCCCGCTGCTGACCGCCATCTCCGGCACGGAGCCGACCGTGCTGCTGGTCGACGAGACGGACAAAGCCGACGTGGAGGTGGAGGGCCTGCTGCTGGAGGTGCTCGGCGATTTCCAGGTCACCGTGCCGGAGCTGGGCACGATCACCGCGACGCGGACCCCGTTCGTGGTGCTCACCTCCAACGCCACCCGCGAGCTGTCCGAGGCGTTGCGGCGGCGATGCCTGTTCCTGCACATCGATTTCCCGGACGAGGAGACCGAACGGGCGATCGTGCGGCTGAAGGTGCCCGGGATCGAGGACGCGCTGGCCGATTCGGTGGTCCGGGTGGTGGCCGCGCTGCGGGCGATGGATCTGCGGAAGCTGCCGTCCGTGGCGGAAACCGTGGACTGGGCGCGCACTCTGCTCGAACTCGGCGCGGGTTCGCTGGGCGAGCAGGTCGTGCGCGAAAGCCTCGGCGTGTTGCTCAAGCACCAGGAAGACCTCGCGAAAGCCGGTGCCGGCCTCGATCTCGACCGGGTGCTGGACGCGTCGTGACCGTAACCGGCCGGCTCACCGGGTTCGTGCGCGCGTTGCGTGCCCACGGCGTCGCGGCGGGCCCGAGCGAGACGGCGGATGCCGCAGCCGCCTTGGCGGTGCTGGGTTTCGAGGACCGCGAGCTGGTGCGCGAGGGGCTCGCGGCCGCGCTCGTGCGACGTGGCGGGCAACGCTCGGTGTTCGACGCGGTGTTCGACCTCTACTTCCCCGCCGGGGTCGGCGTGCCCGAGCGGGCGCGCGAAGATCCACCGCGTAACCGTGAGCAGCTGCGGGATGAGCTCGCCGCGGCGCTGGCCGAAGGCGACGAACAGGCGCTCGTCCAGCTGGCCGGGCTCGCCGTGGACCAGCTCGGTCAGTACGGCGCGCCGAACGGGGCGGGCGGTGGGTTTTCCGCGCACCAGACGCTGGATCGGCTGCAACCACAGACGTTGATCGTGCGCGTGCTCGAAGCGATGCGTGCCGGTGGTTTCGGCGAAGGTGAGTTCACCGACCGGCTCGCCCGTGACGAAGTGCGCCGCCGGGTCGAGGATTTCCGCGGCCGGGTGCGCACCGAGGCACGGCGCCGGGCGGCCGAGGTCCGCGGGCGCGAACGGATCGCGCAGCACGCGATCGCCCCCGCCGCCGACCGGGTGGACTTCCTGATGGCCAGCCGGGCCCAGCTCGGTGAACTGCGCCGGACGATCCAGCCGCTGTCCCGCAAGCTTGCCACGCGGCTGTCCGCCCGTCGCAAACGTGCTACCCGCGGGCAGATCGACCTGCGGCGCACCCTGCGGCGATCGCTGTCCACCGGCGGGGTCCCGCTGCGCCCGGCGTACCGGCACCGGCGGCCCGGACGGCCGGAAATCGTGCTGCTGTGCGATCTTTCCGGTTCGGTGGCCGGGTTCGCGAACTTCACCATGCTGCTCGTGCAGGCGTTGCGGGACCAGTTCTCGAAGGTCCGCGTCTTCGCCTTCGTGGACAGCACCGACGAGGTCACCCACCTCGTCGACGCCGGCGCGGCCGACCCGGAACGGCTCGGCGCACGCATCCTCGGCGAGGCGGCCGTGGTCCGCTGGGACGGGCACAGCGACTACGGCGGCGCGCTCCGGCAGTTCACCGAGGAATGGCTCGACGCCGTCGGCCCGCGCACCTCGGTGCTCGTCCTGGGTGACGCGCGGACGAACGGGGGAGACCCGAACCTGGCCGCCGTCCGCGCGATCCGCGACCGGGCGCGGCACGTCCATTGGCTCAATCCGGAACGGCAGGCGCTCTGGTCCACCGGCGATTCCGCGGCGCTGGACTACGCCGGTCTCGTGCCGATGCACGAATGCCGCACGGTGCAGCAGCTCAGCGGGCTGGTCACGCGGCTGCTCCCAGGCTGAGCCACCCGCGAATCTCCTTGTGCAGCTTGGTTTTCCTGGCTTCCGGCGCGAACGAGGCGGTGACCGCGGCGGCGGCCGGCCGGGCGAGCAGCCGGTCGTCGAACCCGAAAACCTCCCGTGCCCGGCGGAATTCGCCGGTGAGCGTGGTGGCGGCGACGTCCGGGACGTCCGTGCTGAGCGTGACCGCCAGCCCGGCCTCGATGAGCCGGGGGAGCGGGTGTTCCGGCCACGACGGCACCAGCCCGAGCGTGACGTTCGACGACGGGCACACCTCCAGCGCGATGGCGCGCTCGGCGATCTCGGCCGTCAGTTCCGGATCGTCCAGGACGCGGATTCCGTGCCCGAGCCGCTCCGCCCGCCCCGGCCCGAGCGCCTCGCGGATACTGTCCGGCCCTTCCTCTTCGCCGGCGTGGTGGACCAGATGCAGACCGAGCTCCCGGTCCTGCGCAAGGACTTCGGTGAACGGCGCGAGCGAAAGCGCTCCTCGCCCGCCATCCCGATCCCGGCGACCTCCGGGTGCGCGGCGGCGAGTTCGACGGTCCGCCGGGCGCGTTCGACCGGTTTGCGGCGGGAATGGTCCAGCAGCAGCCGCCATTCCATACCGTGTTCGGCGCCGCCCTCGCGTAGTCCGGTGAGTACGGATTCGAGCGCCATTGCCAGGTCACCGAGGCGTTCCCCGTGTGCGGCGGCGGTGAAGGTGACCTCCGCGTACCGGGTGCCTTGCGCGGCTTCGTCCGCGCAGAACTCCCGCGCGATCCGGACGAAGTCCTCGGGACGCCGGAGGCAGGCACGGGTGGCGCTGTTGTATTCGGCGAACGCGCGGAACCCGTCGAACGCCGGTTGGCGCGCGGGCAGCCGGACCCCGTTGACCTCCGCGAGTTCCCGGCGGGTGTCCGGCCGGATGGTGCTTTCGAGGTGAACGTGCAAGTGGGCCTTGGGCAGGGCGGTCAGGTCGCGCACCCGGCCGATCCTGCCCTTTGCGCGCCCGTTGTGTCGCGGGGTTTTCTTTCACCCGATGGCGCTCGCGGTGGCGGGAACTCGGGCTCGGTGCTCTGCGTTGGACAGGGTGAAGCCACGAGCGCAGGAGGACCTCCATGGCGATGATCAAACGACTGACCGTACTGGCCGGGGCCGCGAGCGCGGTGAGTTCCTATGTGCGACGGAACCCGGAGAAGGTCAACAAGGCCGTCGGGAAGGCGGCGCACTTCGTCGACGAGAAGACGAAGGGGCGTTACCACACGCAGATCTCCGGTGCGGTGCGGAAGGTTTCGGACGTGACTCGCTCCGGGCGGTGAGCTGGGGGAGGTGTGGGTCGGTTTCGGTGCTCGGCTCCGGTACTTGGCTCCGGCTCCGCGATCGGTGAGTATGGGTGACGACGCGGAGCCTGCCCGATTCGGGTGGGGCGGGGTCGTCGGCTGGGCGGTGGGGAGGTGTAGGGAGTTCCGGCCTGGGGTGTTGCCGGACCTGGGTGTTGCCGGATACGCGGGTTCGTTTCGGGCGGACCGGTAGCGGCGGCGAAAGCGCGAGCGGATGGCGATTCCGCTGATGGTGGGGTTGTCGGTGCTTGTGGTGCTGTGAGTGGTCCTGGTGATGGTGGGGTTGTCCGGCTTGCGGTGCCGTCACTGGTCCTGCAGATGGCGGGCCGTCGGACTTGTGGTGCCGCGGCAAGGTCCGGTTGATGGGCTGTGCTCTGGACGGGGCGGCTCGGCAAGCTCCGGGAGAGGCTGCCCGAGGCCGGATCCGGTCCCGGGCGGAGGGTCTGTGGTCCGTGCGGTTGCGTGCCGGTGCCGCTGCCGCTGCCTGGCCTGGGCCTGGGCCTGGGCCTGGTCCGCCCTGGAATGTTGTGTCGCTGGTGCTGCGGCGGACTTCGCCCCGCCGCAGCAGATACCTTCGCCGCTGGCGTGGCGGATGGCTTGGGCATTCCATCGCAGATGGCTTTGGCGCGGCAAACGGCAGACGATCGGGCTACGAGCGACAGACCCGCCGGCACCAAGATACCGTCCGCCCGCGGCCACCGAATCGGGATGGCCCCGATCGTACCGATCGGTGAACCCATTGCCGCGTAACGGTTTCCAACTCCTTCGGTTCCCGACCCCCGGTTCCCGGCACCTTCGGTTCCCGCCTGCCCGGCTCCTGACTCCTTCGGTTCCTGGCGCCTTCGCTTCCCGACCGCTCCGGTTCCCGACCCCTTCGGCCTTCTGGCACCTTCGGCTTCCGGTACCTCCGGCGTTCGCCCGTCCCCGTCCCGGGGCAGGAGCCACCCACTCCTGTCCCGGGAATTCGCCGGACTCACTCGGCGGCCAGAGTGGCGAGCACTCCCTCCCCGTACTTCGCCAGCTTGTTCTCGCCGACGCCGTTGACCGTGCCCAGTTCCGACAGGGAGCCGGGGCGTTCGGTGGCGATCTGGCGGAGCGTGGCGTCGTGGAAGATCACGTAGGCGGGGACGCCCTGTTCCTTCGCGGTGGCGGCACGCCAGGAGCGCAGGCGTTCGAACACAGGGGCCGCTTCGGTCGGGAGTTCGGCGGCGGGGGCGCCGCGGCGTGAGGTTCGGGGGGCGCGGGCTGTGCGTTCGGGTTCGCGGCGCAGCATGACCTGCTGCGAACCGTTCAGCACGGCGGTGGAGCCCTCCGTGAGCACCAGCGAACCGTAATCGCCTTCCACCGCGAGCAGGTTGCCGGCCAGCAGCTGGCGCACCACCGCTCGCCACTCGGGCTCGCGCAGTTCGGTGCCGACGCCGAACACCGTGAGCTCGTCGTGGCGGAACTGGGTGACCTTCGGCGTCGTCTTGCCGAGTAGGATGTCGATGATCTGGCCGGCCCCGAACTTCTGCCGCCGCTCGTTGCGGAGACGGACCACAGTGGACAGTAACTTTTGCGCGGCCACGGTGCCGTCCCAGCTTTCCGGCGGGGTCTGGCAGGTGTCGCAGTTACCGCACGGCTGGGCGGACTGGCCGAAGTAGGCCAGGACCTGCTGCCGCCGGCAGGTGACCGTCTCGCACAGCGCGAGCATCGCGTTGAGGTGCCTGGCCAGCTGCCGCCGGTGCGCCTCGTCGCCCTCGGAGCTGTCGATCATCTTGCGTTGCTGCACCACGTCCTGCAGCCCGTAGGCCAGCCAGGCGGTGGAGGGCTGCCCGTCGCGGCCCGCGCGGCCGGTCTCCTGGTAGTAGCCTTCCACGGACTTGGGCAGGTCCAGGTGCGCCACGAACCGGACGTCCGGCTTGTCGATGCCCATGCCGAACGCGATCGTGGCCACCACCACGAGCCCGTCCTCGCGCAGGAACCGGGATTGGTTGGCGGCGCGGGTCGCCTTGTCCAGCCCGGCGTGGTAAGGCAGCGCGGGGATTCCGTCCTGTACCAGGAAATCCGCGGTCTTCTCCACGGACGCCCTGGACAGGCAGTAGACGATTCCGGCGTCTCCGGGGTGCTCGGTGCGCAATAGATCCAGCAGCTGCTTCTGTGGGGAGTTCTTCGGCACGATCCGGTACTGGATGTTCGGCCGGTCGAAGCTTGCCACGAAATGCCGGGCCTGATCCAGGCCGAGCCGGGTGGAGATCTCCCGGCGGGTGGCCTCGGTCGCGGTGGCGGTGAGCGCGATCCGCGGCACCTCGGGCCAGCGCTCGTGCAGCGAGGAGAGCATCAGGTAGTCGGGCCGGAAATCGTGGCCCCACTGGGAAACGCAGTGCGCCTCGTCGATTGCGAACAGGGCGATCTTCCCGCGATCCAGCAGCCGCACGGTCGCCTCCACCGACAACCGCTCCGGCGCGAGGTAGAGCAGATCCAGCTCCCCCGCGACGAACGCCGCCTCGACCTCCTGCCGCTGCGCGAAATCCTGGGTGGAATTGAGGAATCCGGCCCGCACGCCGACGTTGCGCAGCGCGTCGACCTGGTCCTGCATCAGCGCGATCAGCGGGGAGACGACCACCCCCGTGCCGGGCCGTACCAGCGCGGGAATTTGGTAGCACAGCGACTTCCCGCCGCCGGTCGGCATGAGCACGAGCGCGTCGCCGCCCGCGACCACATGCTCGACGATCTCCTCCTGATCGCCGCGGAACGAGTCGTACCCGAATACGCGGTGCAGGGTTTCGAGAGCAGGGGAACGGGTGGCCGGTGCGGCCAGGTCGGGGTGTGCCACCCGGCCGATTCTAGGCTGGAAGACGACCCGCGGGCACCGCCCCCCACCGCATTCGGCACGAACGTCGCGGTCACACCGCGCCTCTGCAGGGCGAATGGCGGACGAGGGTTGCCGAGAGTGAGCGACACGCCGGGGCGGTGGCAGGGGGACGGTGTCCGGTGGGGTTTGGCGGGTGGGGTGAACGGCCCGGTCGCTACAGCGTGGGGTGACAGGGCCGGGTGTCGGTTGTGGTGAGGCGTGGTGGGGTGCAGGGTGGTCGGTGGACGGATGAGTGGTGGCGGATGGGCCGAAGAGGGGAGGCGGCTGAGGTGAGAGGAAGCCGGGCGGCTGGGTGGCATAGTCGCCGGGCAGGTAACCACGTGAGCGGTGTGGTTGTGGGAATCGACGGGCCGGATCGGTTGGCCGGCGAAGTGGTTTGATCATCGGGTGGCCGGGTGGCCGGGTGGCCGGGTGGCCGGGTGGCCGGGTGGTGCGCGGAGAGAGGAGAGAGAGTTTGTTCGGGCCGCCAGCCGCCAGCCGCCAGCCGCCAGCCGCCAGCCGCCAGCCGCCAGCCGCCAGCCGCCAGCCGCCAGCCGCCAGCCGCCAGCCGCCAGCCGCCAGCCGCCAGCCGCCAGCCGCCAGCCGCCAGCCGGGCAGCCGGGCAGCCGGGCAGCCGGGCAGTGTGGTCGGGAGGGGTCGGCCAGGTCACCTGGAGCGGACTGCCCGGGGTGGCGAGGTGGACCGGTAGCCCCGTGGCCGGATCGACAAGGTCCCCGGGCTCAGGCGGGGGATCAGGGCGCGGGCGTCGGTGGACGGTGCGGTGCGCGGCAGCGGGGCCGAACGAGGGAGCATCGGCCGTGGCGCGGCGGCGATGGCGCCGGCCGGACGTCGCGCAGTGCTCCGGAGTCCGGAAGGCGCGGTGGCCGGGCATCGCCGGGGATGGCGCACAATGGGGTCGTGGCTTTCCCGATCACCGATCTCGCCGGGTACTTCTCCGGGGCGTGGCTGCTCGATCGGGGGATCGCCGGAATTGGCGGGGAGGAGCTGGGGCAGGCCGAGGGGCGGGCGACGTTCGCGCTTGAGGGTGAGGTGCTCGTCTACCACGAGGCGGGACGGTTGCGGCTCGGGGCGCACACGGGACCGTTCAGCCGCACCCTGCATTACCGGATCACCGGGGCCGGCCGGGCCGCGGTGCACTTCGATCACGGCGGGTTCTTCCACGAACTCGACCTGACCATCGGGGAGTGGGTGGCCGGGCATCCGTGCCAGGCGGACTTCTACCGAGGCAGCTACCACGTGCACGATCGGCGGGGCTGGCGGCAGGAATGGACGGTTCGGGGGCCGGCGAAGGAACACGTGATCACCAGCCGGTTCACCCGGGAAGACGGCTGAGGAGTGCTCAGCGCCGCCGGTTGCGCACGATCACCAGCAGCACCACGAGCGCGGACACCGCGCAGGCCACCACGATGACGGTGCCCGCCCAGCCGGGGATCGGGATGCCCGCGACGTCGCCGAAGCCGGGCATCAGAAGGTGGGTGCCGGTCGCCACGGGCCACTCCCTTCGCCGGGCGTGCGCTGCCGACGATACCCGATCGCGCGCGGACAGCCGGTGCGGCGAGGGGGATGATCGGGGCAGGCCAACCCGAAGAGCAGGCCAACCCCGAGGGCAGGCCAACCCTCCCCCGGAGGGCGAGCCAACCCCCGGAGAACAAGCCAACCGGGGAACAGGGCCAACCCCGGGAACAGGGCCGGACCCTGGGAACAAGGCCGAACCCAAAGAACAGGGCCGGACCCCGGGGGAACAGGGCCGAACCCGGGGAACAGGGCCGGACGCGAGGAGGAACGCGGCATGGACGTGGCGGGAGTGCTGACGGACGGATTCGCCCGGATCCGGGAGGTGGTGCACGAGACGGTCGACGGGCTCCCCGCCGAACTGCTCCTCGCCCGCCCCGGCCCGGACGCCAACTCGATCTCCTGGCTGATCTGGCACCTGACCCGGGTACAGGACGACCATATCGCCGGCGTCGCGGACACCCGGCAGCTCTGGACCGCGCAGGACTGGCACCACCGCTTCGCCCTGCCGCTCCCGGCTGTGGACATCGGGTATGGGCACCGCAGCGAGGACGTCGCCGCGGTCCGGATCGGCGACCCGGAGCTGCTGCTCGGCTACTACGACGCAGTGCACGAGCACACCACCGGCTGGCTCGCGGGAATCACCGCGGCGGACCTCGACCGCGTGGTCGACGAGCACTGGGACCCTCCGGTGACCCTCGGGGTCCGGCTGATCAGCGTGCTCTCCGACGATCTGCAGCACGCCGGGCAAGCCGCCTACCTGCGGGGTCTGCTGGGCGGCTGAAGGGCTGTCGGCCAGGCGATCGCGCGTTGCGGCGGATCCGGAAGCGGCTGCGGCACCCGGGAACGCAGCCCTGGTCCGTTCCGGCGGCAGTGTCCATTTTCGACTGTCAGGGTGTTCTCGTTGCAGTGCAATGGTTTCGCGCGGCACAGTCGTTCGCCCCACCGTATCAGGCCTCCATCGGCGCCAGCAGACGGTCGAGTGGTCAAGACGTCCCGCAGGTGATCGTGGTGGAACCGTCGGTGGAGACCACACGGACACCGTCGGTCCCGGGGGAATCGCCGGCGGCGGACAGGGCGGCCACGGTGGTGCACGCGATCTGGTTGAGGCCGCTGGAGGGGATCACCCTCATCGAGTACGGCAGGGTCACCACGACCGGATTGGCGGTGGCGTTCACCGAGGGGGGCGCGGCGTTCACGGGCAGCGCCGAGTAGTAGCCCTGCGCCGATTCGGCCGCGTCGGGGCCGCGGAACAGCGTGGTCAGCGCGCCGCTGGGGGTGATCACGTCGGACTGGTCCCGGGTGACCGGGGCGAGCTGGCCATCGAAACGGAAGTACAGCGTGAGCTGGGTGCTGCCGCGGCCGGAATCGTGGGCGTCCGGGGCTTCCCCAGCCGGGATCACGTCGGTCGGCTGGACTCCGCAGGCGGTGGCCGACAGGCCGGTTACCGCGCCGGCCAGGGCGAGCACGATCGCGGTGGCGCGGTTCATCGGGACTCCGGTGGGGTGCGGGGCAGCCGGAGCGTGAACCGCGCTCCGTCGCCGGTGTTCGCGGCTTCGAGTTCGCCCCCGTGCAGGCGGGCGTTCTCGCGGGCGATGGCCAGGCCGAGACCGCTGCCTTCGGACCGGGCGCGCGCCGTGTCCGCCTTGGTGAACCGGTCGAACACGTGTGGCAGCACGGCTTCCGGGATACCCGGGCCGTGATCGAGGACGGTCAGCGTGACCGTCCCTTCGTCCGCCGCCAGCCGGATGGTGACCGGCGGTGCGCCGTGCCGCAGGGCATTGCCCACGAGATTGGCCACCACCAGGTCCAGCCGGCGCGGGTCGAACGTGGCGGTGATGTCCTCGGGCAGCTCGGTCTCGATCCCGTCGCCGTCCGCCCAGCCCCGCGCGGCCATGCTGGCGCGGACGGCCAGCGCCACATCCGCTTCCTCGGTCCGCAACTCCGCGCGGCCGGCGTCGAACCGGGAGATCTCGACGAGATCCTGTACGAGCCGGGTGAGCCGGCGGGTCTCCGCCGCCACCAGCCGTGCCGCGACCGCGGTGTCTTCGGGCAGCTGCTCGGCATCCTCGTCGAGCACGTCGGTGACGGCGTTCATCGCGGCCAGCGGGGTGCGCAGCTCGTGTGACACGTCGGCGACGAACCGGCGCGCCTCCGCTTCCATCGTCCGCAGCGTGCCGACCGTGCGTTCCAGCTCGGCGGCGGTGCTGTTGAAGGTGGTCACCAGGTCGGCCAGCTCGCCCGAACCCTTCGCGGGCAGCCGCACGTCGAGCTGCCCGCGACCGAGCTTGCGGGCGGCGGTGTTCAGCGCGCGCACCGGCCGCAGCACCTGGCTGGCGGCCACCAGGGCGAGCGCCACCGCGATCGGCAGCGCGAGCGCGGCGGTCTGCCACGCCCGCGTGGCCAGCTGCGCGATCGCGGCCTCTTGCTGAGCCAGCGACAGCCGCTGGTAGACCTCGACGCCAGTGTGCTGACTCGAGCCGTCCCTGGCCGTCCGCATCACCGGCATGCCGATCACCAGCTGCGGGCTGCCGTCCGTGACGACACGCTGGAACTGGATCCTGCCGGTGCGCGCGACCTGGTCCCGCAGCTCGGGGGTGAGAGATCGCGGATCGAGGCCGGAGCTTTCGCTCTGGTCCCGGTACACCACCAGGCCGACGCCCTTGAGGTTGTCGGCCAGGCGCTTGAGCTGTTGCTGGTCCGGGGGGAAGGCCATCTGCGGGAGATAGGTGGTGACCTGGTCGCGCAGCCGGATCATCGCCGGGTCCTGCGCGGCGCCCAGGATCGTGTTGCGGGCCGAGACGTAGCTCGCGCCGGCCGCGGCCGCGGCGCCGACCAGCATCATCGCCGCGAACCACAGGACCAGCCGCGGCCGCAGCCCGGTCCGCCACCGCTTGCTCACGAGCGGCCGAACCGGTACCCGAACCCGCGCACCGTCTGCACGTGGCCGGGGCGGGCGGGCACGTCCTCGATCTTCGCCCGCAGCCGCTGGACGCAGGCGTCGACCAGCCGGGAGTCGCCGAGGTAGTCGTGGCCCCAGACCGCGGTCAGCAGCTGACGGCGGCTGTGCACCTGCCCGGGGTGGCGCGAGAGCTCCAGCAGCAGCTTCAGCTCGGTCGGGGTCAGCGCGACCGGCTCGCCGTGCCGGCGCACCTGCATCCCGGCCCGGTCGATCTCCAGGTCGCCGTGCCGTTCGGCGCCGTGGTCGCCGGCGCCGTGCTCGGCGACCGCCCGGCGCAGCACGGCGCGGATCCGGGCGTCCAGCACACGGGGCTCGACCGGCTTGACCACGTAGTCGTCCGCGCCCGCTTCGAGCCCGGCCACCACGTCGAAATCGTCGCTGCGCGCGGTGAGCATGATGATCGGCACCTGACTCAGCCCCCGGATCCGGCGGCAGGTCTCGAAGCCGTCCATGCCGGGCAGCATCAGGTCGAGGACGACGATCTCGGGTGGTTGCTCGCGCAACAGCGCCACGCCGTCCTCTCCGGACGCGGCGGTGCGCACGGTGTGCTGCTGCCTGCGCAACGCCAGTTCGAGACCCTCGCGCACGGCCGCGTCGTCTTCCACCACCAGCACTGCTGCCATCTCGATCATTATGCGGAAAGGCACCTGTCCGGACGAGCCGGGTGCGGTTTGTTGCAAAATCACGACATAGTGCGGACGAGATTCCCATATTCGGTGGCCATGCTCGGAGGCATGGGAGTGATGATCACCGACCGGACCCCGCCGACCGTCCCGATCGATGTTCCGCCCGCGCCTGCCGAGACCGCGCGGCACGCGCTCGCCGCCTCGCGGCCGTGGCGCACCGCGGTGCTCGCCGCCGCCACGGCCGGGTTCGCCCTGGCCTTCCTGGTCGCCTACCTGCTGTTCGTGCAGACGCCCGGCGGGCAGCGGGCCGAGGACGGCGTGGTCCACAGCGCTCAGTCGCTCACCCGGTCCGCGGTGGACTGGGCACAGCCGCTGCGGCAGCTGGACCTGGTGGTCGTGCTGGGTGCGGCGGGGCTGGCGGTGCTGCTGCTGGCGCTGGTGCGCCGCCGGTTCGCGCTCGGGGTGACCGCGCTGGTGCTGTTCCTCCTGCCGCTGGGCCTGGCGCAGCTGCTCAAGGTCTACCTGCTCGAACGCCCGGAGACGCTCAGCGGATCCGGTGCGCCGGGCCACAACAGCTTCCCGAGCGGGCACGTCAGCGCGGTGACCGCCGTGCTGTTCGCGCTGGCCGTGGTGCTGCCCGCGCGGTATCGGACCTGGGTGTTCGCCCTCGGTGCCCCCGCCGTCGCCTGGGTGGCCGCGTCGACCGTCGCGCTCGGATGGCATCGCCTCTCGGACACCGTGGGCGGCAGCCTGCTGGTAGCCGCGGTGGTGTGCGCCGGCGCGGTGCTGGTCTCGGCGCGTCGCCCGGACGGTCGGCGGATCCCGCCGCCGGCCACCGCGTTCGCGCTGCTCGGCCCGTCCGCGGTGGTGCTCGGCGGCTACGCGGTGCTCTCCTCGGGGACCTCGGATTCGGCTCAGTTCGTCGCTGCGATGGTCCTGGCCGCTTTCAGCGCCGTCGCGGTCGTCCTGCTGGCTGCATGGTCACTCCGCCGGGTCAACTTCGACCCGGCGGGGGCCCGGACCCGTCTCGCGCCATAGGCGGGCGGTTCACGGGCCGCTTGCACGGAGGCTGTGAAGGGGCCCTTCACGGACTCAGAGTCCGTGAAGGGCCCCTTCACAGCCCTTGGCCGCGGGCTAAGCGGGGTTGCCGCGGGGCTTGATCCGGACGGCGGGCAGGGCCGGGGCGGGCAGCCGCGCCGGGCCGCCCGGGTGCGCGGCGACCGCGCCGAACCGGTCCGAACCGGCCTCCCAGTCCGCGCGGAAGGCCACGATCTCCTGGTGGCTGCGGGCCAGGAAGTTCCACCACATCAGGATCTCCTCGCCGAACGGCGGGCCGCCGAGCAGCAGGGCGCGGGCCGGTTCCGGGCCGGGGTTGGCGATCGCCAGGCGGGACCGGCCGGTGCCGAGGTAGCCGAGCCGGGTGCGGCTCAGCGTGGTGCCGGCGAAGGTGATCTCGCCGAGGTCGGCCAGCAGCCCGTGTTCGAAGCCGGGGTCCACGTCCAGGGTCAGCTCGGCACCCGGTTCGAGCGTCAATTCCGCGCCCAGCAACGGGGTGTACGTGCGGACCGGTGAGGTCTCGCCGGCGAGCGTGCCGAGGAAGACCCGTGCGGTGGCGCCGGGCAGCGCGGTGATCGGGGGCGCGTAGTGCTGGAAATCGCGCGCGGCGTTCCGGTGCTCGTCCGGCAGCGCGACCCAGAGCTGGACGCCGTGCAGGGTGGTGGTCTGCGGGGTGGACACCTCTTCGTGGCAGATGCCGTGCCCGCCGGTCATCAGGTTCAGCTCGCCCGGCCGGACTATGGCGTGCGAGCCGAGGCTGTCGCGGTGCTCGATCTCGCCGTCGAACAGCCAGCTGACCGTCTGCAGCCCGGTGTGCGGATGCGGGCCGACCGACATGCCGCCGTGCACCGCCGGGTCGACCGGGCCGTAGTGGTCGGCGAAGCACCAGGCGCCGATGAGGGAACGCTTGCGCTGCGGCAGTGTCCGCCACACCGGCATCGCCCGCGGTCCGCCGAGCGGTACCGATCGTGCTTCCAGCACCTCGGCTTCGCCCGGTCCGCACGGACCGGTCCCGCAGGCGAGTTCGGCCGGTTCCGTCTCGACATTGCTCACACTGCCACGATAACCGGAGCCGGGTCAGTCCTGCCCGGCCTCGGCGGCGAACGCGTCCTGAACCTGGCGTACCAGCGACGGATGCGCGAGCAAGTCGACCGCGGTGCGGGCGAGCGCCGCAGCGGTGGCGAGCAGCGTCGAGCAGGCCCGCCGGGAGGCCGCCGCGACGGCGAATTCCGGGGTGCCCGCGACGTGCGCGGGATCGGCGATCGCAACGGACGGGTGCAGCGTGGGGACGCGGACGCTCACGTCGCCCACCTCGGACCACTCCGGCGGACGGTCGGGGCCGGGCGGCGTGGCGACGATGCCGTGCGCAGCCAGGTGCGTGGTGAAGCGGGCGGAGAGCACCGGGTTGTCGCGCAAGGGCGCGTGGTGCGGCCCGAGCCGTTCGACCACCGCCTTCGCGCCGGTGGCCAGCGCCGCGCCCTCGGCGCAGGCGGTCACGTCGGCGGCCAGCCGGTCCAGGTCCGCGGCGCCGGGAGCACACAGGCCGAACCGGGCCTCGGCGAACTCGGGCATCCGAGCGGTGGACTCGCCGCCGCGGGTGACGATGCCCTGCACGGTCGTGCCCGGCCGGGGCCGCAAGGCGGAAACCGCGGTGAAGGTCTGGACCAATCCGGTGAGGGCGTCGATCCCCGCGCCGGGCCGGCCGTGCATGCTCACCCGCAGTTCCGCGCGGGCCGCGAGCGGGGACGGGGACCAGGTGTGCCCGCCGGGCCGGAAGGTCAGCGCCGCGGTCACCCCGTCTGGTACCGGTACGCCCGCGACGACCACGATCGCGCCCGGCTGTCCGGCGGTCACCCGGGAAGTCGCCAGCGCCGCACCCAGCGCGGCCGCGGTGATCAGGCGGTGCCCCTGCTCCGGATGGCGCTCGCCGGGGGCGAGGAACGCCACGCACGGGCGGCCTTCGCCGTGGCGGGCGAGGAAACCCCGGTCCGCGCGGGTGACCGAGAATCCGGCCGCGGGGAGGCCGGCGTCCGCGGCGCCGTCTCTGGACAGCGCCCACAGCAGTTCGGACAGCCGCCCGATTTCCTGGTCGACCCGGTCGTGCCGGTTCTCGTCGGCCTCCATGCCGCACCAAATACCCAGCCGGACGGTATTTGATCCGGCCCGGCAGTGGGTAATTCGGCCGTGTGCGCTCCGCGTCCGCGCGGGCAGGGTCGGCGGTATGACTGCGGGAAGCTACCGGGTGCAGCCGGCCGAGGTGTCCTCGATCGTGAAGAACGTGGAGGGCCTCGGCGCGTCGGCGCTGGCGGCCACCCGGGACCTGGAAAACCTCGTGCTCGATGCGGTGTCCTTCGCCGGGATCGGCAGTGGCGTGGCGGCGGCGAGCACCGCGCTGCAGTCGAGGCTGGTGTCCTCGCTGAGCGGATTCGCGGACCTGATCGGCCAGGTGAACGGTAAAGTGCGGGCCGCGGCCCAGTCCTACGCCGATGCGGACACCGCGACCGCGCGGGGCTACGGGGGTTCGCCCACCGGGGGAGGCGCCGCACCGGCCGCCGTGCCCGTGCGGCTCGACGACCGCGTGGTCGATTCGATCATGCGTTCCGAGGGTGCCGGTGGTGAACAGGGCGGCATGCCGGAGGCGTACGGCTTCCGGCAGAACATGCACAACGGCTATGACCAGATCATGGCCGCCCGGCGGCAGTACGGCGTCGGCAGCGCCGGAGAACGGGCCGTGGTGGCGGATCTGATGACCGCGAACGCGCGGCGGGCGGGGGCGCTCGAATTCACCGATCCCGGTTCACAGGCGGCGGTCATGTCCGGCGCGCACATGCGGGGCGCGGGCGGCGTGCGGGCGATCCTCAACCACATGGCCGGCGCGGACATCGAGCGCAGCGCCCGCGCACTCGACCCGGGCACCGCGCAGCAGCTGCAAAGCCTTTCCCCGGACGAGTTCCAGCAGCAGTTCCACGACGCCCGCCTCGAGTACGACCGTCAGGTCTACGGTGGCACCACGACCACCCAGGGCGGCCACACACAGAACTGGTGGGACCGCTACGGCCACGGCCTGACCGAGCGCTACGACCGGGAGCAGCGGGAGTTCGGGCGCCTGTCCCGGTAACGCCCGCCGGTCACGGGGATTCTTCGTCCAGCGCGGACAGCCGGGTGGTCAGGTCGTCGACGAACCGGGCGAGCAGCCTGCCCAGTTCGGGCCGGTCCTGCGGGGTCCAGTCCGTCAGCGCCTCGGTGAACCAGCCGAGCAGCGCGCCGATGTAGCGCTCCGCCACCGCCTTGCCCTCCGCGGTCGGGGCGATCAGCCGGGCCCGCTGGTCGGCCGGGTCGGTCACCCGCTGCACCAGATCCCGTTTCTCCAGCGCCTGTACCTGCCGGGTGATGTGCGGCCCGGCCACGTGCGACCGGGCGGCGATCTCGCCGATCCGCAGGGGTTCGCCGGCCAGTTGCAGGCTGAACAGGATGGACATCGACGGCCGGTCCAGCTCGGCGCCGCTGCTGACCACCGCGCGCTCGAACAGCTTGCCGCGGCTGAACGACCGGCTCAGCTGGGTCAGCCGGGGCAGCAGCTGCATCAGCAGTGCGCGGTCGGGCTCCACAGTGGCTCATTACTGGCTCCTCAGCGCTCCTCGGGACGGTTCTCGGGGCGCCGGGTAGGGTTTTCGCGATCGTGGCACGGGGATGCCCGATCGCTCCGGAAAAGAATACCTACCGTAGGCAGATACCGCCTGGTCCGGGCGGGACCCGGGAACGGAAAAGGGTGGGCATGCGCGCTCTGGCACGTGGCGGCGGGATGCTCGCCGGGATCCTGGTCGTGGTCGGCGGGACGGCCGGGCTCGGTGCGGCGCTGGGCCTCGGCGGCACGGCGGTGCTGGCCGGGCTGACCGCGTTGTTCTGTTTCCTCGCCGCCTCCGGAGGACCGCTGCGGCCGGATCTGCGGCTGCTGGCCGCGTTCGCCCCGGCGGTCGTGGTGGGTGGTGCCGGGCCGCGGCTGCTCGGCGAGGTCTCCTCCGTCGCGGCGATCGCGCTGCTGGTGGTCACGGTGTTCGTGGCGGCTCTGCTGCCTGCGCTCAGCCCGCGGTTCGTGACCGTGGGTCTCGGTCTCGGCATGGCCTCGGTGTTCGGCTACGGCTTCCAGCTCAGCGGTTCGGCGTCTGCCGCGCAGATCATCGGCGCTCCCGCGCTGGCGGTGGGCGTGGTGTTCGTGCTGCGGCTGCTGATGGGCGTCGGGGACCCAGGCAAGCCGACTCGCGCCGCGCTCGCCGACACGATGGCCGGTCCGGATCGGGGCAACGCCGAGCGCGCGGTGCGTCTGTGGCTGGCCGACCGGCCGCGCGCGTGGCAGGCACAGGTGTTCATCCGGAGCATGCGCGCGCACGGCGTGGCGACGGTGCTGCGAAGCCGGCTGCGCGCGTTGGAACCACAGCAGGCCGAAGCGCTGACGCAGGTGCTCGACGCGGTGGACGAGCGATTCGCCGCGCTCGCCGAGACGGTTCGGGCGAAGCAGGTTCCGGCCGAGCTGCCCGCGCTGGACCGGGTGGACCCCCATGTCGCGCTGCCCGGCGACACCG
The DNA here is from genome assembly GCF_002564045.1 of Amycolatopsis sulphurea. Classification (NCBI taxonomy): domain Bacteria; kingdom Bacillati; phylum Actinomycetota; class Actinomycetes; order Pseudonocardiales; family Pseudonocardiaceae; genus Amycolatopsis; species Amycolatopsis sulphurea. The sequence continues at coordinate 4,929,865 of NZ_PDJK01000002.1, forward strand.
CGGCCCGGCTGGACGAGCTGTGGGCGGCGCTGGACGGGATCCGCAGCGCGGCGGCCGGCCGCGATGAGTCCGAAGTGGACTATCCGCGGCATCTGGTGCGGGAGGTGCTGCGGCAGGAGGCGGGTGGTGCGCTGTCCTGGCGTTCCGCGCAGTTGCGGCACGCGGTGCGCTGCGCGCTCGGCATCCTGGTCGCCGTGGTGATCGCGACGCTGCGGCCCGGCGACCCGCTCACGGTGTCTTTTCTGATGACGACGTTCGCGATCATGCAGCCGGAATGGCGGGACACGCTGGCGAAGGCCTGGCAGCGTGGTGTGGGCGCGGTGTTCGGTGCGGTGGTGCTGGGAGTGGCGCTGGTGCTGTTGCCGCAGTCGGCGCTGTTGCCGCTGGGGATCGTCGCGCTGGTGGTCGGCGTTCCGTTCATGAAGACGCAGCCCATGGTGTTCAACGCCTGCATAGTGCTGATGTCGGTCGGCGTGAACGCGACCACGCGGCATCTCGACGCGGTGTCCACGCTCGTCGAGTACCTGCTGCTGGTCGTGGTGGCCGTGGCGATCGGCCTGTTGTTCGGGTTCGCCGCGGTGCCCGGAGTGCCGAAACCTTCAGTGGCGCAACGGTTTGCGGACGCGATCGGCGAGGCGGCTGCGATGCTGGGCACCGTCGCCGCGCGGCTGCGTGGCGAGAGCGATCCGCGTGCCGTGGGGCTTCGTTTCCGCGCCGCGGCACGCACGACGCAGGATTTACTCAGCCCCGTTCCCGGTAGCCGGGAACCCGCGCCGGAACACCAGGCGGCGCTTGAAGAGGTGGGCGATGGGCTGCGTGGCCTGATGGCCTCCTCCGGTGCTCTTTTGCAGCGCGGTGCGGGTTCCCCTGAGATGGCGGGCTTCGCCGATTCCGCCGCCCGCGCGCTGTCCGGCGCTGGGGAACCGCCCGCGCCGCCGTCGTCCGCGGACGAGGAGGACCGGCTTCTGGCCGACCTGGTGCTGGCCGACCTGTGGCGGGTGCGCGAGGGTGCCGGGGTGCTCGCCGCGGGGTGTCGGGTTGAGCTTCCCGTTGCCGCTCAACGGGATCACTCTGGTGGCGCTCGCGGTTCCGCACCCCGCTTGGCAGCTGTCGCCGCGCGAACGCCGAGACAGGCCGGGAGTCGATTGCGGTACCGCCGTTCCGGTGGTCATTGACTGTCCACGGTGGCTGGTTTCGGGTGTGACCGGACCTGTTCTGCTGGCCCGGCGCGCATTCTTGCCGCCGGGGCGTTGCCGCGGACCGGGCAGGCGAGGACGGTAGCGGGACCGGTGCGCACTCCGGAAATGACCCCCGGCCCACCCTAGGCGGAGGGTGGGCCGGGCCCGGTCGCCGTGCCCCCTCGCCAAGCCGGACCGCCCGCCCGCGGCACCTCACCGTGACCGACCGTGGGTCCGTGAAGGGCCCCTTCACAGACTCTGAGTCTGTGAAGGGCCCCTTCACAGCTTTGAAGACGGCCGCGCGAACGCGGGCGACTCCGCTGCTGGAGATCACCCCGGACGAACTCGCCGAAGTCATGGCGGTCACCTTCACCGGCACGTTCCAAGCCTGACAGATCTTCGGCGCGCACTTCGCCGGGCAGGGTTACGGCCGGATCGTCAACCTCGCCTCGCCGGCCGGGCAGAACGGCGGGACCGCCACCGGCGGGCACTATGCGTCGTCGAAGGGTGCGATGCTGTCCGCCACCAAGGTTTTCGCCCGCGAACTCGCCGCGCAGGGGGTGACCGTCAACGCGGTTTCCCCGGGTCCGCAGGACAGTCCGGCGGTGCGGGCGATCATCGGCGAGGAGCACCTCGCGGACTACGTCCGGCGAATCCCGGTCGGCCGGCTCGGCGACCCGGCGTTCATCGCCTCGATGGTCGCGCTGCTCGCCTCCCCGGCGGCGGCCTCGGTGACCGGCGCCTGCTGGGACGCCAACGGCGGCCTGCATCTGCGCTGAGATACAGGCCGCCGGAGGTCTGGTCGTGGGTGGTCCGGCCGCCGTCGGGCTCAGAGCCGGTCGGCCGCGTAGACCAGCGACTCCTCCAGGATCGCCGCCCCGCGGGAGAGTTCCTCCTCGGTCGCGGTCAGCGGCGGCGCGATCCGGAAGGTCCCGCCCATCCCGGGCAGCTGCACGATGTTCATGTGCAGGCCCAGCTCGTAACAGCGGCTGGTGACCGCGGCGCCGAGCCGGTCCGCGCCACCCGCGCCCAGCACGTCGTCACCGACCAGTTCCATGCCCAGCAGCAGCCCGCGGCCCCGCACGTCGCCGACCAGATCGTGGTTCGCGGCGATCTTTTCCAGCTCGGTGCGCAGATGCCGGCCCAGCTCTCGAGCCTGTACGTCCATCTTCTCGGCGGCCAGCACGTCGAGCACGGTGTTGCCGACCGCGGCCGGCAGCGGGTCGTTCACGTGCGTGGTGAAGAAGAGGAAGCCGCGTTCGTGTGCGCGCTGCTCGATCTCCGGGCTGGTCAGCACGGCGGCCAGCGGCAGCCCGGCGCCGAGGGTCTTGGACAGCGTGAGGATGTCCGGTACGACGCCCTCGTGCTCGAAGGCGTACCAGTCGCCGGTGCGGCACAGACCGGTCTGCGCCTCGTCGACGATCAGCAGCATGTCCCGCTCGTGGCACTTCTCCGCGAGCGCGGCGAGGTAGCCGGGGGGCAGCTCGATGATGCCGCCGGAGCTGAGGATCGGCTCCACCAGGCAGGCGGCGAGGCTGCCGACGGACTGCGCGTCGATCAGCTCGAAGCCGAGGTCGAGCTGACGACGCCAGTCCAGCTCGCCGTCCGCGTCGACGATGTCCGGGTGGAAGCGGTGCGGCACGGGCAGCGCGAAGTTGCCGGGCGCGGACGGGCCGTAGCCGCGCCGCCCGGCGCTGTAGGTGGCGTTCGCGGCGGCCAGCGTCATGCCGTGCCAGGATCGTGCGAACGAGACGATCTCGTAGTTGCCGGTGACGAGCTTCGCCATCCGGACCGCGGCTTCGTTCGATTCCGCGCCGGTGGTCAGCAGCAGCGCCTTGGACAGCTGGGCGGGCAGCGTGCCGGCCAGCCGTCCGGCCAGTTCGACCACGGGACGGCTGAGCATGCTGCTGTGCAGGTGGTCGAGCCGGGCGGCCTGTTCGCGGACGGTGGCCACGATCGCCGGGTGCGAGTGCCCGAGGATGCCGCTCATCTGGCCGGAGGTGAAGTCGAGCAGTTCCCGGCCGCTCTCGGTGTACACCATCGTGCCCTCGGCGCGGGTGATGATCTCTTCGCTGAAGCCGGCGTGGCCGGAATAACGGATCAGGTGCTGGTCGGGGGAGTCCATGTGATCACGGTAAGGACGGTCCGCTGCACGTGTCCATCGCACAGATCTGACCGATCTGTTCGACAGAACCGTACAATCGGGGCATGCTCAGTTCCTGGCGGTTGCGGTTGCTCAGTCAGCTGGAAACGCTCGGCACCGTCCGCGCGGTCGCCGAGACCATGCACCTGAGCCCGTCCACGGTGTCCCAGCAGCTGGCCGTGCTGGAGACCGAGACCCGGGCCCGGTTGATCGAGCGCAGCGGACGGCGGGTGCGGCTGACCCCGGCCGGGCTACTGCTCGCGCGGCGCGGCAGGGAGATCCTGGACCAGATGGCCGACGCCGAGGCCGAGCTGCGGGCGCTGAACGACGAGCCGATCGGCACCGTCCGGCTCGGCGTGTTCCAGAGCGCGATGTTCCCGCTCGCGGTGCCCGCCGTGACCCGGCTCGCCGGCACGCATCCGCACCTGCACGTGGAGCTGATCGAATCGGAGCCGCACGAGAGCGGGGCCGCGCTGCGGGCGGGCGAGGTGGACGTGGTGGTCACCACCACCGACTATCCGGGTCAGGCCTGGGGCGCCGATCTGGAGATCATCCCGCTGGGCACCGACCCGGTGGTGCTGGTGCTGCCGCCGGGCCACTGGCTCGCCCGCCGCCCGACGGTGCACCTGGCGACCTGCGCGGAGGAGATCTGGGCGTCCGACCGGCCGCGCTCCTACATGACGGAGCTGACCGAGCGGCTGTGCCGGGAGGCCGGGTTCGCGCCGCGGATCGCCTGCCGGTTCAGCAACGTCCTGATGCAGCTGCGGCACGTCGAATCGGGCCGCTCGATCGCACTGCTGCCCGCGCTGGCGGTCGAGCCGGAACACGCGGTGGTCACCCGGGAGCTGAGCGTTCCGGTGCACCGCAACATCACCGTCGTGGTCCGCCGGGGCGGGACGAAACGGGCCGCGGTCAACGCCGTGGTGGCGGCGCTGCGCGACCATCCGGAGATCTCGGCGCTGTCCACACCGGACGGTGATGGGGGATCGGCGGGGTGACCTTCCGGGGTGGATCCGCTGTGGCCTGGCGGAGGGCTGTGAAAGGGTCCCTTCACGGCTTTGCCGGTGGGTGTTGTGAAGGCTGGACGGTTGGCTGGGGTGCCAGTTCGGCGGTCAGTGTCCGTCTTGCGGGGGAGGGGTTTCCTGAGTGTCCGGAGTGGAGGGTTGAGGGTGTTGCGGTAAGTGGGGCGGGTTGGGTTGGGTGCTTGCCGTTGCGGCTCTTGCCTGTGCCGGAGTCCGGAGGACTTCCTCGGCCCGGCCGGAGTGACCGGCCGGGTGGGTCCACTGTGGCTGGTGGAGTTCTGTGAAGGGTCCCTTCACGGACGCTGAGGCTGTGAAGGGTCCCTTCACAGCCTTGCCGCACCCACCTTGCCGGGGGGTGTCACGAAGGCTGGACGGTCAGCCGCGGCGCCAGTTCGGCGATCAGCTCGGCGGACCGCCGCCGGTCGGGATGGCCGTGTACCGGTGTGGTGAACATCAGTTCCGCGGTACCGGTCTCGGAGAGGATTGCCTGGAGCCGTTGCCGCACGGTGTCCGGCGAGCCTGCGACGAGACCGTCCTGCGGTGGCAGGGTTTCCGGCCATGCGGCGGCCTCTTCCGGGGTGGGCAGCAGGATCCGTTCGCCCCGTCGTCGGAGCATGGTCTTGAGCCGGGTCGGGCCGGTCAGCCAGGCGGCCTGCTCGTCGGTCTCTGCCACGAGCACGGCCACGCTGACCACAGTGGACGGAGCCGGGATCCGGCCGGGCCGGAATTCCGTGCGGTAGGTGCGCAAGGCCGCGGCGGCTCCGCCGGGGTTCAGGTGCCGGGCGAAGGCGTAGGCCAGGCCCAGCGTCGCGGCCAGGCGTGCGCTCGCCGTGGTCGAGCCGAGCAGCCACACCGCCGGGGTGTTGCCGATCGCCGGGATCGCGCGGACCGGCTGTGTCTGGTCGAGGTGGCCGAGCAGTTCCCGGAGACGGCCGGGGAATCCGCCGACGTTCGCCTCCCAGTCCGGGCACACGGCGGCCGCCGCGCGGGGGGATCCGCCCGGGCCGCGGCCGATGCCGAGGTCGATCCGCCCGGGGTGGAACGCGGCGAGCGTGCCGAACTGCTCGGCCACCACGATCGGCGCGTGGTGGACCAGCAGCACACCGCCCGAGCCGATCCGCATCCGCTGTGTGGCGTCGGCGATCCGCGTGGCGAGTACCGCGGGCGACGTACTCGCCACGCCGGCCATCCCGTGGTGCTCGGCCGACCAGTACCGGAGGTAGCCGAGCCGGTCGGCCAGCACGGCGAGGTCCACGGTGCGGCGCAGCGCCTCCCGCGCGGTCGATCCCGCGACGATCGGCGAGGTGTCCAGCACCGAGATCCGCACCCGTTCCCCTGTCACCGGTGCATCGTCTCTCATCCGAAGCGCAGACCGGCACCGTCGGCGAGGACATGTCCCACGGTCGGGGCCGGGAAATGCGAGCCGAGCACCAGTGTGGGGGAGCCGGCGAGACCGGCGAGCAGCGCCCGGCGGGTGCGCTCGGCGAGGGCGGGGTCGATGTCCACGCAGCTGGTGATCTCCGGGTGCGCCACCTGCACCGGGTGGTGCACGCAGTCGCCGGTGATCAGCGCCGACCGGCCGCCACTGTCCAGCTGCACCGCGACCTGTCCCGGGGTGTGTCCGGGGGTGGGGATCAGCCGCACGCCGGGGGCGATCACGGTGCCGCCTTCGGCGACGTCGACCAGGTCGAGCAGGCCGTGCTCCTCGATCGGCAGCACGGAATCACGGAACATCTGCCGGCGCGGCTCGTCCATCGGGTGACCCGCCCAGAACTCCCGCTCGACCCGGGAGGTGAGGTACCGGGCCGCGGGGAAGGTGGGCACCCAGGCGCCGTCCACCTCTCGGGTATTCCTGCCGACGTGGTCGGTGTGCAGGTGGGTCAGCACCACCAGGTCCACCGAATCCGGCGGGAAACCCGCTTCGGCGAGGCGCTCGGGGTACTCGGTCCGCAGCTCGTGCCAGGCCGGGTTCGCCCGCTGCTTGCCGTTGCCGGTGTCCACCAGGATCCGCAGCCCTCCCGCGGAGACCGCGAAACTGTGGCTGGCCAGCCGCGGCACGTGCTGGCCGTCGGCGAAATCCGGGTGCAGCCAGTCGTGCCGGGCGACGACGTCCGGGGTGGCCGTGGGCAGCAGCCATGGCCCGGTGGCCGCCGGCCCATGGCTGCTGCACCTCGTCCACCCGTTGCACGGTGATCTCGCCGACGGTCCAGGACGGGACGGGCATGACCATCTATCGCCGCTGGGGCGATCTGCGCGAGCTGCTGTCCGACGTCGCCGTGCAGCGGTTGCGGCCGGAGGCGCCGCCGGCCGACCTGGGTGGGCTGTCCGCCGATCTGCAGGCGTGGGCCGAGCAGTTCCTCGACGAGATGTCCTCACCGCCGGGGCGGGCCTACATCCGCGACGCGCTGCTCGGCGACCAGGATAACGCGGGCCAGTGCTCGGCTTACGCGGCCGGGCAGATCGAGGTGATCACCACGCGGGCGGCGGCGCGCGGGGAGCGGGCACCGGAGGTCGAAACGGTGCTGGACCGAGTGGTCGCGCCGATGATGTACCGCATCCTGTTCCGGCCCGGGCCGTTTCCGCCGGGATACGCGCGGGAGCTGGTCGCCGGGCTGTTTTCCCGACGTCCGGGCGCGGTCCGGGTTCGGGCGGCCGGGTGCGTTCGGGCCGGATCCGTGCCGCTGAGTCCTTCTCCGGTGGCCGAGGTGCTGTGGTCCTGCTAGCCAGGAGCGGTGGTTGTCCGCAGTACCCCAGTCCACTTTGGAGGGATCGAGTGATGACAGTCGGGGCAGCACGCCTGGCCGCGACGGCCGGAGCAGTCGTCGCGGTGCTGGGTCTCGTCGCGGCACCGGCCGCGGCGACGGGTGGCGGGGTCAAGTGGTCCGCCTGCCCGCCGGAGGTGAGTGCCCCGCGCGGAACCGGGTGTGCCCGGCTCGCCGTGCCGCTGGATTACGCGGATCCGTCCGGAAAGCAGCTGGACCTCTTGCTCTCCGCGGCGGGTTCGCTGGACGCGCCGGAGGTGCTGGTGGTCAACCCCGGCGGGCCGGGTGAGTCCGGGATCGGCACGCCGAAGCAGGTCGTCGCCTCGATGTCGCCGGAGCTGCGCGACCGGTACCTGGTGGTCGCGTTCGACCCGCGTGGCGTCGGGGCCAGCTCGCCGGTGGACTGCGGGGACACCTCCGCGCTGCTGCCCGCCCCCATGCCGCCCGACGACCCGGCGGACGCCGGGCAGGAACAGGCGCGGGTGAAGCCGGCCCGCACGATCGCCGACACCTGCGTGCGCCGTGCCGGGGATCTGGTGCGGCACATCACCACCCAGGACGCGGCGCGGGATCTGGACCGGATCCGGGCCGCGCTGGGCAAGGACCGGCTGGACTACCTCGGCTACTCCTACGGGACGAAGCTCGGCGCCACCTACGCGACGATGTTCCCCGAGCGTGCCGGGAAAATGGTGCTGGACAGCGTGGTCGACCCCACCGTCGGCGGGTACCAGCAGGGGTTCGAGCAGGATCCGGCGCTGCAGCACCGTGCGGAGCAGTTCTTCGCGTGGGTGGCCCAGCATGATGCGACGTATCACCTCGGCGCCACTGGCGCCCACGTCTCGCAGTACTGGCGGGGACTCCGGGGAGACCTCACTGCGAAACCCGTCGAGGGCAAGGTGGGCGGCGCGGAGCTGGACAACATGCTGGCGTCCACAATGTACACCGACACGTCCTGGCCGACGTTGGCGTCGGCCGTTTCCCGTTACCACGCGGGCGAACCCGGCGGACTCACCGCCGCGGCCGCGCAGCTCGCACAGTCCGGAGTGGACGGACCGCAGCTCGCGTACAACTGCGCCGACGACAAGTGGCCGGCGGACTGGGCGACCTGGCACGCGGACACCACCCGGGCGGCGGCCAAAGCGCCCTTGTTCGCCTGGCTGAACACCTGGTTCTCCGCGCCCTGCGCGTTCTGGCGGGCACCGACCGCGCCGCCGCTGAAGATCGGCTCCGGGAAGGTGCCGCCGTTGCTGCTGGTGCAGGCGAAGGACGATCCGGCCACTCCGCTGACCGGCGCGCAGCGGATGCAGCAGGCCATCCGTGGTTCCCGGATGGTGCTCTCCGAGGGTGGCAACCACGGCCAGTTCCTCTTCGACGGCAACAGTTGCGTCGACCAGCCCGTAACCCAGTACCTGCTCACCGGGAAGCTGCCCGCGGCCGATGTGCGGTGCGCCGCGTCGCCCGCGCCGGACGCGTAACGGCCGTCCCCGCGCGGCGCCGAGGTCGACATCCGGCCCGGCTTGGTCGGCCTGCGGGAAGGGCTGTGAAGGGTCCCTTCACGGACTCAGAGTCCGTGAAGGGACCCTTCACGGAATTCCGGGGTTCAGGCGTCCGTTGTCCGGCCTGGTCGTTCGGGCGATGTCGGAATGTCCTGTATGGACTGTCTAGCTCCGGCGTAGTTCACCGAGGCATCGGGCGAACTCCCGGGTCTGCGGCGGGGTGAGGCGGGCGGCGGTGATCCGGAGCCCGGGCGTCGCGGTGCTTCCCGGTGGCAGGAACAGTGAGCCGTCGCGGACCGACCAGCCCGACTCGTGCAGGGCGGCGACCGTGGCGGCCGGGCCTTCCGGAATGGGCACCCAGACGTTGAATCCGTTGGTGGGGAACGGGGTTTCCACGCCTGTCGCGGCGAGTTCCGTGCGCAGTGCGTCGACTCGGTCGCGGTAGGCGTCGCGGGCGCGGGCGAAGGTGTCCGTGGAGGTTTCCAGCAGTTCCGCGGCCAGCTGCTGCAGCAGCCTGCTGACCCAGGTGGCGCCGGGGCGCAGCCGGGTGCCGAGCCGGTTCGCAGTGTCCACATCGGACGCGACGACGGCGACCCGCAGATCCGGGCCGAGGAACTTGGCCACGGAACGCACCAGCGCCCACCGCCGTGCCGTGTGCGGGGTGGGGCGGTGATATGGCGTGCGGGAGATCGCGGAGAAGTGGTCGTCCTCGACCACCAGCACGTGCGGGTGCCGGGCGAGGACGGCACGGAGTTCCGCGGCCCGGTCGGCGGTGAGGCTGACTCCGGTCGGGCTGTGTACGCGCGGGGTGATCAGCACCGCACGGGCTCCCGCGGCCAATGCGGCGTGCAGGGCCGCGGGCTCCATGCCCGCCGCGTCCACCCGGACCGGGGCGGCGCGGAAACCGTTGAGCCGCAAGGTTCCTTCGCTCGCGTAGAAGCACGGGTCCTCCATCGCGACGAGGTCGCCCCGGGTCAGGTGCGCGAGCAGCAGCCGCTCCACCGCGTCGACCGCGCCGTGCGTCACCGACACCTCGAAGGGGACGTCCACCTCGTCTGCCCAGGTCCGCCGCGCCCATTGCGCCAGCCGAGGTTCGACCGCCGCGCTGCCGTACATCTGCATCCGGTAGCCGAGCCTGGACAGCGCCGCGGGCACATCCGGCAGCAGTGCCGGATCCGGGTTGCCGCTGGAGAGATCCACCAGCCCGCGGTGCGCCTCGGCCTCGCCCGGCAGCTGCGGCAGGGCGGTGATCACCGTGCCGTGCCTGCCCCTGGTCTCCGCCACGCCCGCGCCGACGAGCATCCGGTACGCGGCCGCGACGGTATTGCGGTGCACGCCGAGTTCCGCGGCCAGCTCCCGAATCGGCGGCACCGGATCACCCGGCCGCAGCCGCCCGGCGCCGACCAGGTCGCGCACGCTCCCGGAGATCTCGCCCGCGGTCGCGCCCTGGATCGCCGTGCGGTCGGTCACCTGCCGAGTATGGCACGTGACAGCGCGGGCGCCGGTCGGTACGGTGTTTGTCACGTGACAAAGTATCGAGGAGGAGACGTGTACCTGCCGAAGCAGTTCGAGGTGCCCGCCGGCGACGCCGCGGCCGCGCTCAGCCGGGGCGGATTCGCGCACCTGGTCACACCGGTGCCCGATGGCGGGCTTGAAGTGACCTCGCTGCCCCTGCTCTACGACGCGGACAACCACGCGCTGATCGGCCACCTGGCGCGGCCCAACCCGCAGTGGCGCTACACCGGCGAGGCCGAGTCGGTGGCGATCATCCCGGGCGTGGACGCCTACGTGACCCCGTCGTACTACCCGAGCAAGCAGGACGGCGGGAAGACCGTGCCGACCTGGAACTACGAGACCCTTACCGTGCACGGCCGGCTGCGCGCGCACGACGATCCCGAGTGGCTGCTCGACCACGTCACCCGCCTCACCGACCGGCACGAGACCGGCCGCGCCCAGCCGTGGCGGGTCACGGATGCGCCGGAGCCGTTCGTCCGGGCGCAGCTACGCGCGATCGTCGGGATCGAGCTGGTCATCAGCCGCGTGGTGGCCAAGGCGAAGCTGAGCCAGAACCGGACCGCGCCGGACCGGGCGGGCGTGGTCCGGGGGCTGGCCGGGGGGAGCCGGCCGGAACAGGAGACGGCGGCCCGGATGGCCGGGCTTGGGTTGGACCGCGGCTGAATCCGGCGGGTGCGGTGGCGGCGGCCGGTGGAGTGCGGGAGCGTCCGGTGGTGCCGGGTGGGGTGCGGCTGGTGTGGTTGGTGGGCGCCTGGTGGTGCTGGGTGGGGTGCGGCTGGTGTGGTTGGTGGGCGTCCGGTGGTGCCGGGTGGAGCGCGGCTGGGGTGGTGTTGGGACTGGCTCGGCTCGAAGGCACCGGGCCTGATGGCGACCAGGCGTCGCTGAGCTTCCTGTTGCCGGGTGGGGTCACTCGGCACCAGGCAGGCGGTGGGTTCGCTTCGCACAACCCCCAGTTCGGGCAGCCGGTCGGCAGGCGCGGGGTTGGGTGCCGATGGGTTGGTGCGCGGTGGATCTGGGCACGCCTTCCCCGGGTGGGCTGGTGTTGGAGGCAGGTCTGTGAAGGGCCCCTTCACGGACTCAGAGTCCAATGCCAGGAACTTAGGTCGGTTCTGGGTTGGTGTGGTGTTGGTTTGGTTGTGGTGGGTGGTGTTGTTTCTGCTGTGGGCAGGATGTGGACCTGGTAGCTGGCTTTGGTGCTGGTCGGTTGCGGGGTTTTGCTGCGGTGGGGGTAGCGCGTGGTGGTGCGTTTGAGTGCTCGGGGGTAGACGCGGTGGTGGGTGTGGACGGTGATCAGCTGTCGGCATAAGTCCTGGGCCACCCATTGGAGGTGTCGGGATGTGTCGGCGGGTGTGGTAGTGATCGCGTGTTCGGCGGCGTCGCGGGCGGAGGTGAAGGAGATCCGGGACGGGTCGAGGTTCTGGGTGAGCGCTGCGTGGCTGATCAGCAGCCGGATGGCCTGGTAGACGATCAGGGTGGCCCAGAGTTCCTGCTGGGCGCGGATCGGGGTGTGGCCGCGCAGGGGCCGCTTGGCCAGCAGCGTGGTTTTGATCTCTTTGATGCCGGTTTCGGCGGTCCAGCGGCGGGCGTAGAGGGCGACGAGCTGGCCGGCGGGTGCGTGTGCGGGGTCGAGCAGGCTGGTGACCAGCCGGTATTTCTCGGTGCGGGTGACGCCGTCGACGGTGACGGTGATCAGTGCTTCGACCACCCGGACGACGATGCCGTTGATCGGGCGGGGCGTGGGCGGGCGGTGCCCGCGTTGCTTGTTGCGGCGCACGTTGCGCGCCCAGCGGCGGGCGTCGGCCGGGGCGTGGAGGGTGGACAGCCAGGACCCGTCCGGCAACGCGTGCTGCACGGGCAGCTTCGGGGTGTTCTGCTTGGCCCGCCACAGCAGATGCGCGCCCCGTTCCCGCGCCGCGGTCCACAGTGGATAGCCGAGGAAGCAGCGGTCGGCCAGCAGCAGCATCCGGTCGTGCAGCCGGGGCAGCAGCTGATAGGCCAGGGTGGGCTCGCCCTGGCTCAGCGGGCCGGTGACCGCGCCGAGCAGACGGCGGCTGCCACACGACAGCAGCACCAGCACCCGGATCTTGGACGGCCCGCGGGCCACGCCTGTGCGGTGATGGGGCGGGAAGTGTTCACGGTTGGCCGCGGTGTCGGCCGGCTCGACCTCGGTGCCGTCCCAGGCACACACCTCCAGCCCGAACGCGTGCGACCACGGCCTGTTCCGGGTAGGCGCCGCCCGCGCCAGCGCGCCGAACAACAACTGGAAGGGCACCACGCCGATCCGGTCCCGCAGCTTGGTCAGCGCCGTGCTGGCCGGCGGCCACCAGCCCAGCACGGACAACCGGGGCAGACTCTCCTGCGAGAACATCGCCCTGATCGTCGCGTTGCCGGACTTGGTGCGCAGCAGGCACAACGCGAGCACGAAGTACACGCCCAACCGCGACGGCAGTGCCCGGAACCGCCGTTCGTCCCGGCCGGCGACGGCCAGCGCCTCATCAACCAGCGCGGGCGGGACGACCCACGACAGCAACCCCAGCCCGGCCTGTGACAACAACCGACCCACCGGCGAGGACCAGCCCGAGGGCATGACACCATGAACGGACAACGAGGCTCCTGGCTTGCTGATGATCTCGACAATCACCAGCTCTAGCCGGAGCCTCGTTGCCTATCCACACCACCACGCCGATCACACCCAAACCGTGATCAACACCACCCACCAGACCTTAAGTTCCTGGCATTGGACTCAGAGTCTGTGAAGGGGCCCTTCACAGACCGCTGGGGGTGTTGCCGCTCGGGCTGCGGACCGCGCGTGCTGCTTACCGGCCGGTAAGCAGCACGATCTGCACGCCGTCCGGACGGGCGAACCGGGCGTGCGCGAGCAGGCCGGCGAGTCCGGCGGCGCCGGACGGGCTGGCGTATCGTCGGTGGCGGGCCAGCAATGCCTGTGCGGCAAGGAGATCGTCGTCGGTGGCAGCGTGGACGGCGCCGCCGGACGCGGTGATCACGGTCAGTGCGCCGGGGCCGTGCAGGGCGTCCCAGTTCACCAGCGGTTCGTTGTGGACGGTGGTGACCACCTGGTCCGCAGGCAGCGTCCGGTAGGGGCCGGGCCAGCTGGTCACGATCGGGTTGTTGCCGGGTGAGCCGACGCCGTGCACCGGTACCGGCCAGTCCAGCGCGGCGAGCTGCCGGCCGGCGGCGACGATGGTGGTGCCGTTGCCGGCTGGGATCCACAGCGCTGCGTCGGCTCCGTCGAGCACACGGTACACAGTGGACACGATCTCGCCGTGTCCACTGAGGACCGCGTCCTGGTAGGGGCCGTCGACGTTGCCGTCGGCGGCCCCTACGGCCAGGGCCAGCCGGTGGGATTCCTCGACGGCGTCCTCATAGCCGCCGTTCACGAAACGGACGTCGGCTCCGGTGGTTTCGGCGAACGAGCCGCCGTCGCCCCAGTCTGCGGGCAGGACCACGGTGCAGTGTAAGCCCGCGGCGGCGCAGGCGGTGGCCATGGCCCGGCCGTAACTGCCGCAGGAGCCGACGATGACCCGGTCGTGGCCGTCCGCGCGGGCTTTGGCGACTACGGCGCGGGCAGCGGGTTCCTTGTGGCTGCCGGAGGTGTACTGGGTCTCGTCGAGCAGGAGTACACGGACGCCGGGCACGAGGCCGTCCATCAGCTCCGCCGAAGCGGGGACGGGATGGGTCTGGGATAACACGGAAATGTCCTCTTTAGCGTCGGTGGGCAGCGAGTAGTTCGTCGGCCTCGCGCTGCAGGTCGTCGCGGGTGCCGATGGTGTCCGGGGGAACCGCGTCCGGCAGGTCGTCCTCGATCAGCCGGAGCCGGGCGTTGCGCCGGCCGAGCAACGCCCAGGCCAGCTGGAGCACGCCACTGAGCACGATCAGCAGGGCGAGCCCACGGCCGGGATCGTCGAACAGCGGCTGCACATAGCGTTCCGCCAGCGGGCCGACCACCAGGTAGCCCAGCGGCATGGTGAGCATCATCAGGGAGATGAACAGCGAGAGCACCCGGCCCTGCAGTTCGAGACCGACTTTCCCTTGCACGATCGCGATCCAGTGGCCGTCGGCCAGCGATTCGCCGAAGCCGACCAGGAACATGCCGAGCACGATCAGCGCCGGCACGGTGCTGACGCCGACGAGCACCATGGCCACGCTGCCGAGGGCCATCGAGATCAGCATGCCGTGCGTGCGCCGCTTCGTCCCGCCCCAGATGCCCATCACGACACTGCCGGCGAGGCCGCCGACGCCACCCGCGCCCAGCGCCATCCCCATCACCGACTCGGGCTGGTCGAGCAGCAGCATCGGCGTGATCACCGCGAAGCCCAGCGTGTAGAAGACGTGGTCGATGACGAAGAACCGGAGCGCGGCGCGCAGCCCGGGCCGACGCACGATGTAGCGCCAGCCGTGGCGGATTTCGGTGCGGAAGTTCTCTTCACGGCGGCGGAACAGCAGGTTCGGGAACCGCGTGAACAGGAGCGTGACCGCGCCGACCGCGAAGGTGGCCATGTCGACAAGCAGCACGCCGCCCACGCCGAGCGGGCCGAGTAGCGCGGCGCCGAGCATGGGGGAGAAGACCTGGCCGACGCCGAGACCGAGCTGTCCGATCCCGCTGGCGTGCCCGAGATACCGCTTCGGCACGAGCTGGGCGACCGCCGCGAGGTAGGCCGGTCGCTGGAACGCGCTGGCCACCGAAGTGACGATCACGGCGAGGTAGACATGCCACAGGTGCAGGCCGTCGCTCAGCATCAAGGTGGCCAGCGCGGCCATCGAAAGCCCGGCCGCGCTGTCGCTGGCCAGCATCACCCGGCGCCGGTCCCACCGGTCGGCGACCGCGCCGGCGAGTGGCCCGGCGAGGATGCCGGGCAGCAGGCCGATCGCGTTGACCAGCGCGAAATCGGTGGTCGACCCGGTCTGCCGGAACACCCAGATGCTCAGCACCAGGGTGCTCAGCCCGCTGCCGATCATGGACAGGAACTGCCCGAACGCGACCAGCGCGAACTTGCGCAGGTTCGGCGCGGCCGAGGGCACCGGGGCCGGGGCGGCGGACGGGCCGCCGGTGACGAACCGGGTCAGCGCCGCGGCGAGAGCTTCCGCGTGGGTCTTGAGGAAGAAGTGCCCGGCCTGGGGGAGCACGGCGAGGCCGACGCCGCCGTCGGTGAAGTGCCGCCATTCCGCCTGGCGTTCCTGGTAATGCTCGGTGACCCGGTCGCGGGCGCCGACGACCGCGAGGATCGGCGCCTGCACCCGCTCGAACGATCCGCGGTAGGCGGCGGTGAAGTACTCCTCGGCGTCGCGGGCGTCGTGCCGGACGTTGCGGAGCACGAACGCCCGCTGGTCCTCGTCGTCGACGTCGGTGAACCCGCCGCGGGCGCGCAAGTAGGCGAGGTACTCGCGGTCCGAAGTGAACCGGTCGACCGGCAGGTGCCGGTAGATCCAGTCGAAGACCTTCCCCGGCAATCGCGCGGTCGGGAATCCCGCGCCGAGCGCGACTCCGGCCAGCGTCACCCCGGCGGCTTCGGCTCGCCGGGCGACGTCCACGGCCAGCGCGACACCGAGGCAGTGTCCATAAAGGAGGATCGGGCCGTCGATTTCCCCTAGCTCGCCGACGATCCGATCGGCCACCACGGAGGCCGGTTGCAATGCCTCCGCGGGCCGGGAACGGTCGTGGCCGGGCAGTTCCACCGCCTGCAGCGCCCAGCCGTCGGGCAATGCATCCGCGAGCGGCTGGTAGGCGACGGCGCTGCCGCCGGAATAGGGGATCGCCACGACGGTGTGGCCATTCGTGGTCGCGTCGCTCGGGGTCAGCCGGTGGAGCAGACGATCGTCGCCAGGCCCGGCCGTGGCGCGTTCGTCGAGGTGGGCGGCGAGCCGGCGGATGGTGGCGTGCCGGTAGAACTCGACCAGGCTGGGCGAAGGCTCGATGCGGCGGACGACCTTGAGTGCGGCGAACGAATCCCCGCCGAGCGCGAAGAAGCTGTCGTCGATCCCGGGTTCTTCGACGCCGAGCACCGCCGACCATGCGGTGGCAATACGACGTTCGGTCGCGGTGCGGGCTTTCGCTCCGGCGGTGTCCCCATCGGACGGTGCTGGTAGCGCTCGCCGGTCAAGTTTTCCGTTGGGGGTCAAGGGAAGGGCGTCCAGGACGAGGATCCGGGCCGGGATCAGATGGCCCGGCAGGCTGTCCGCGAGCCCGTCGCGGAGAGTGGCCTCGTCGCTGCCGTCGCGGGTAACGACGTAGCCGATCAGCTGGGCGAGTCCGTCCGGTCGTTGATGGATGGCCGCGGCGGACGCGGTGACGTGGGGCAGCGTGCTGAGCGCGGCTTCGATCTCGCCGAGTTCGACGCGGTATCCGTTGACCTTGACCTGGTCGTCGAGCCGGCCGAGGAAGTCGACCGTGCCGTCGAAGTGGTACCTCGCCGAGTCGCCGGTCCGGTACATCCGCGCGTCCGGAGTGCTTGCGAACGGATCCGGCACGAAGCGTTCCGCGGTCAGTTCGGGCCGGTTGTGGTAGCCGGGGGAGACGCCGAGGCCACCCAGATATAGCTCACCGATTACGCCCGCGGGCACCGGTCGGCGGTCGGAATCCACTACGTAGACCCGGTTGTTCGGAAACGGCCGCCCGATCGGCAGTGGGGCGTCTGCGGCGAGATGCCCGGCCGGGCCTTCGAAGCGGACGTTGTCCACGGTGACTTCGGTGACGCCGTAGGAGTTCACCACCCGGTTGCCCGGACCGACCAGGCGGCGGGCGAGTTCGTACTCCCGCACGTGCCACTTCTCGCCGCCGCCGATCAGCAGGTCCACAAAGGACAGATCGGTGCCGGCGCGGTCGGCATGGTCGAGCAGTGCCCGAAGGACCGCGGGCACGAGTTCGGTGCAGTTCACCTGTTCGGCCCGCATCAGCTCGTACAGGCCGGCCGGGTCGAGCAGGGTTTCCCGTGGGGCCACGACCAGTCGGCCGCCGCTGAGGTGGGCGCGCAGGGTCTCGCCGACGAACATGTCGAACGAGAAGCTCGCCGCCTGCAGGTATGTCCACTCCGGACGGAGCCGGTAGTCCTGCTGCCACATTCCGGCCGCGTGCACCAGATTCCGGTGCGTGATCACGACACCCTTGGGCCGCCCGGTGGAGCCGGAGGTGTAGATGACGTACGCCGGATCGTCTCCCGTGTTGACGACGGGCAGCGCACTGTCGTCTTCGGACAGCCCGGTGGCCAGATAGGACTCGTCGATCACCGTTGCCGGGTCGCTGTCGGCGAGCATGTAGGCCAGCCGATCCGGCGGATAGGCCGGGTCCAGCGGGACGTAGGCGCCGCCTGACTTGAGTACCGCCCACATCGCGATGAACAGGTCGACGCCGCGGTCCAGGTTGATCGCGACCCGGTGGCCCGGTCGTACGCCTTCGGCACGCAGCCGCCGGGCGAGCCGGTTGGCGCGGCAGTCGAGATCGACGTAGCTGAGCGTGGTATCGCCGACAGTCAGCGAGGGGGCGTCCGGCGCCGCTGCAACGCGGCGTTCGAACAGTTCGTGCACGGTGGTCGCGTCCGGCACCGGGGCGGCGGTGTCGTTCCAGTCGTGCAGGATGCGGTGCTGCTCGGCTTCGGTGAGCAGTGGCAGCCGCGTGATCGGGGTTCGGGCGTCGGTGGTCGCCGCGTCGAGGAAGGTCACCAAGTGGTCCAGCAACGCTTCGATGCGCCTGCCGTCGAAGATTTCGGTGGCGTAGTCGGCGTGCAGAACCGCGCCGTCGTCCGGGAAATCGAGGGCGAGACAGAGATCGACCATGCTGGCCGCCGGAGCGAGTTCGCCCGCATAGCGGACGACGTCGCCGGGTGCCGGGGTGTTGTGCACGGTCAGCATCACCGGGCTCAGCCGCTTGCCCGCGCCGGACCGGGCCAGCGCGGCCACCAGGTCCGGCAGGGCCAGGTCCTGGTGGTCGAGATCGTTCAGCACGGCGGTCCGGACGCGGGTGACGAGTTCGGCGAACGACGGCTCGCCGGTGACGTCGCCACGCAACGGGAGGACGTTCAGCGCAGGCCCGATCACCGAGGCCAGCTCGCTGGTCGGCCGCCCGGCCACCGGTGACAGCACCGTCAGATCAGTCCGCCCGGTGTATCGGCGGAGCACGGCCTGGAGCCCGGCCAGCAGCACCATGAACAGGCTCGCCCGCTGCCCGCCTGCGTAGGTGCGCAGTCGCTCCAACAGGGCGGGGTCGAGACGACGGCCGACGCGCTCGGCGGCGTGGGAAGGCGCGGCCGGCCGGGTGCGGTCGGTGGGCAGTTCGAGGTCGAGATCCGCGCCGGAAAGCCTTTCCTGCCAGTACGTCACGAGTGCCGGGTTGGCATGGGCGCGGGCGCTCAGCGCGGAGAGATCAGGGACCGGACGGGCAAGGGGCAGCGAGTGTGTCGCGGTGCCGGATTCGGCTTGGTAGAGCACCGCGAGTTCCTGGCCGAACACCCCGGCGGACCAGCCGTCGAAGGCGAGATGGTGCACGATCAGGACCAGCTCGTCGCGGTCGAGGTAGGCGTGCGCGATCGGGCCGTGCCGGTAGTCGATTCCGGCGCGGTCCGGCTCGCCGAGGGTGAGCGGGATGGTCGCGTCCGGCTCGATGAGCAGGCTCGGCTCGGTCCCGTCGTCGGGGAAACGGGCTCGCAGCAACGGATGCCGGCGCGAGAGTTCGGCGAGAGCGCCAGTCAGGGCGGGTACGTCGACCGGAACTGTCCAGCGGTAGCGGATGCCCAGGGTGTATACCGGGAGATCGGCGCACAGCTGCTCGGCGATCCAGTAGTCGCGCTGCATCGGGTTCAGTCGCTGCGGGACCGCCTCGGCGAGCGTGGCGACGGAGGTCTCCGGACGTCCGGCGGCATCGGCGATCACCTGGGCCAGCGCGGCGACGGTCGAGTCGGCGTACCACTTCGTGAGCGTGAGTTCCGCGCCGTGCACGCGGCGCAGGGCGGCGATCAGCCTTACCGCGTCGAGCGAATCACCGCCGAGCGCGAGGAAGTCGTCCGCCGGATCGGTGACCGGGAGGCCGAGCACGTTGCTGAACAACGTGGCGGCGGCCTGTTCGGTGTCCGTCCACAAAGTATCCGAAGTGGACTCGACAGCGGAAACCCGGGCGGCCAGGGCGGTTTTGTCGATCTTGCCCTGCGGGTTCAGCGGCAGCCGGGGGTGCGGGACGAGCGCGCTCGGGACGAGGTGAGCGGGCAGCTGCCCGGTGAGATGCTCGCGCACGGTGGCGAGGTCGACCGTGCCGTCGGTGACGACGTGCCCGACCAGCCGGGCGCGGCCGGCGCGGTCGTCGGCCACCACGACGGCGTCGGTCACGCCGCCGATCTCGCGCAGGGCCGCCTCCACCTCCGCCGGTTCCACCCGGTAGCCACGGATCTTCACCTGCTCGTCGAGCCGGCCGAGGAACTCCAGCTGCCCATCCACGGCGCGGCGCACCCGGTCGCCGGTGCGGTACTCGCGGCCGTGCTCCGGCGTCGTGACGAATCGTTCGGCAGTCAGCTCGGGGCGGTTGAGATAGCCTTCGACCACGCCGATGCCGCCGATCAGCAGCTCGCCGTCATCGCCGATCCGGCAGGTCACACCCCGGTGCGGGACGCCGATCGGGACCACGTCGCCGGACCATTCGGTGACGTCCGCGACGGTGGCGCCGACGGTGGTCTCGGTCGGGCCGTAGGTGTTGTACAGCCGTACTTCGCGACGCACCACGGACTGCCACCGCCGCACTGCGTCCGGGCGAGCGGTCTCGCCACCGATGATCACGCAACGGATGCTGCTGGGCACCGCCGCCCCGCCGCGGTCCAGCTCGGCGACGAGTTCGTGCCAGTACGCGGTCGGCAGGTCCAGCACGGTGATCCCGAGCGCGGCGCAGCGGGCGAGGAACAGATCGGGACGGCTGATCATGTCGTCGTCGCGCAGGACCAGGGTCGCGCCGCGGATCAGCGGGCAGAAGATCTCCTCGACGCTCGTGTCGAAGCTCAGCGAGGCGAACTGCAGGATCCGGTCGCCCTCGGCGAAGGCGAACCGGTCCGCGAAGGCCTCGGTGAAGTCCGCCAGTGACTGGCGGCCGACGAGCACCCCCTTGGGCCGCCCGGTCGAACCCGAAGTGAAGATGACGTACGCCGGATTCTCCCGGGCAACGCTGTTCTCCAGCGGCTGCACGCCGTCTTCGGTGACGATCGCCCGTGGCCGGGTCTCCTCGATCATCATGGCCAGCCGGGCTTCCGGATAGACCGGGTCGAGCGGTATGTAGCCGGCCCCGGCCCGCAGCGTCGCGAGGATGGCCACGATCGCGTCCCGGCCTCGCGGCAGGCGGATACCGACGAGGTCGCCCGCGCGCACGCCTGCCTCGTCCAGCCGGCGCGCCATCTCGGCGACACAGCCGAGGAGGGTTTCGTAGTCCAGTTCGCCGGCCGCGTCCACCAAGGCCACCGCGCGAGGGGTCAGCGCGGCCTGCGCGGCCACGGACGACCAGATGTCGCTGTCCACTGTGGAGGGCGGGGCAACGGTTCGAGTCACTGGGTCTCCTCGGCTCTCACATCGACCATGGCGTGGGCGTGCGGTCCCAGCGGTGTGCGCGCAGCGCGTCCAGCAGCTCCGGCGGCAGCGGGTCGGCGCCGGAGACCTGCAGGTTGGCGCGGACGTGCTCGGGACGCCGCATCCCAGGGATGACCGCAGAAACGGCCGGGTGGTGCAGAATGAACCGCAATGCCAGCTCCGGCAAGGTGATTCCGTCCGGAATCAGCGCACGCAGCGCCTCGACCCGTGCGACGGTCGGCGGCAGATTCTCCGGTCCGAAGTAGACGGCTCGCCAGTCCTCGGCCGGGAACGCCGTTTCCGCGGTCAGGGTGCCGGTCAGCGAGCCTTCGTCGAACGGGACTCGCGCGATGATCGCGATGTCCTCTTCGAGCGCCCGGGGGAACAGCTCGTCCTCGGGGGCCTGGTCGAAGACGTTGTAGATGACCTGGATCGCGTCGATCAGCCCGGTGTCCAGCGCGGCGAAGCAGTTCTCCGGTTCCCAGCGATTCACGCTGATGCCGAACCCGTCGATCAGGCCGTCTTCCTTGAGCCGGGCGACCGCGTCCTGCCAGCCGGGTTCGGCGGCCCAGCGGTCCTCCCAGACGTGGAACTGCAGCAGATCGATCTTCGCCACGCCGAGGTTGTCGAGACTCCGCTTGGTGTAGTCCAGGATGTGCGCGGCAGGGAAGACGTCTTCGAGCGTGTCCTGCGGGCGCGGCGGCCATTCGCGGTTGAGCGGGGGGATCTTGGTGGCGATCCGCATGTCCGCGTCCGGACGGCGGCGCCGCAGCTCGCCGAGCAGGCATTCCGATGTGCCGCGGCCGTAGACCCAAGCGGTGTCGAAGAACGTGCAGTCCAGGTCCACCGCCAGATCGAGGGCGGTGGGCGCGACGTCATAGTTCCAGCCGGTGAATCCGCCCGGTCCGCCGCCGATGCCCCACATGCCGTACCCGACTTCGCCGACCTGCCAGCCGAGCCTGCCCATGGTGCGCTGTTTCATCCGCTTCTCCTGCTCCGGTCTTTTCGCCTCAGACACCGGCTCGTTCTTCCATCCGGCCGAAGTAGGCCGGGTTGTCCTGCAACAGGTTCTCCAGCACGGCACGCACGCTTTCCTCGTCGGCCGCGTCGCCGCCGCGGTGGTCGAGGACTGTCAGCAGCCTGCCCAGCTCGACGTCCCCGGCCGCGGCGGCGGTGCGAAGCTCGGCGAGGAAGTGCAAACAGGACACTCGGTGCGTGACCCCGGCCAGCTCGTCGAAGTTCACCGTCCCCGGGCAGTACACGTGCCGCGCGCGGGTTCGCTCGGGCGTGCCGAGTTCCGCGACGACGGCGGCGGCCACCGTGTCGACCGGGCTGTAGTCGGACCGGAGCACGGCCCGGGGTACCGCGCCGAGCCGCCGGAACGCGGTGAGCAGCAGATGGGTCACCGCGTTCGGATTGGGTACCGGGACATCGGTGGCGGGCATGACTTCGCCCAGCCGCAGCACCGTCGACGGCAGGTCCGTCGCGGCCCGGACCAGCCGCTCGGCCACCCACTTCGACAGGCTGTACCCGCTCGTGGGCGGGGTCACTCCGGTGATGTCGATGTCCTCGGGCACCGCCCGGCCGTGGGTCACCGCGTGGTCGTAGAGCACACCTAGCGTCGAAATGTGGTGCAGCGCAATGCCACCGGCTTCGTGGGCGAGGCGGATGATCTCCGCGGTGCCCAGCACGTTCGGCTCGCGGTGCATGCGGTAGTCGTAGACGAGATTGACCAACGCTCCACTGTGGACGATCAGATCGCATTCCCGGACGAGGGAACGCCAGCGGGCGGGGCTCAGGCCGAAACCCGGGCGGGCCAGGTCGCCGGCGTACACCGTCGTCCGGGTGAGGCAATCGGGATGGGTCAGCCGGTACTCGGCGAGCGTGGCGAGAAGCCGTTGCCGCGCATGGGCGTCGTCCCGGCCACGGACCAGGCAGATCACCCGGAGGCCGGTCCGGGCGAGGAGTTCGTGCAGCACCCGGGCGCCGACGAAGCCGGACGCGCCGGTGAGCAGCACGGTACGTGCCGTGTTCCGGCGAGACCCGGCCCGTGCGGCGGGTGTGCTGAGCGTAGCGAGGTCGGTGGCGACCAGCTCGGCCACCGGGGTGGGCGGCCGGTGGTGCGCGAGCACGGCGTGCAACGCGGTCGCGGTCGGATGCTCGACCAGATCGCGGACGCCGAGGTCTGCCCGGAACCGGGTGTTCAGTTCCAGCACCGCGGAGATCGCTTGCAGGGAATTCCCGCCGGTGGCGAAGAAATCCTCGTCCGCGGTCAGGTGCGGGCGCCGGAGCACGGTCCGCAGGATCGCCAGCACGGGATCGCCGGTGGCGGCCGGAACCGGCTCCAGCTGCCTGCCCAGTCGGCGGCGGTCGACCTTGCCCGCGTCGGTCAGCGGAAGCTCGTCCACGACCTCGACGCGCTGTGGCAGGCTGCCCCGCGGCAGCCGGTCCCGCAGGTGGGCGAGCACTTCCGGGGCACCGGCCGTCCCGGTGACGGCCAGCACCAGCTCGCGATTCGCCGCGGGCCCGGCGGCGAGCGCGACCGCTTGCCGGACGCCGGGGCAGGTCAAGGACACGTTCTCCAGCTCGCCCGGTTCCACCCGAACGCCGCCGATCTTGACCTGATCGTCGATCCGGCCGGCGAAATGGAAGCGCCCGGCCGGATCGAGATACCCGAGGTCGCCGGTGCGGTATTGCCGTCCGAACGGGGGCCGGGTGACGAACCGTTCCGTGGTGCGCTGCGGCTCGCGGTGGTACCCGGCGCCGACGCAGGCGCCGCCGAGAACGATCTCTCCGGTCGCGCCAGGCGGCAGGGGACGGCCTTCGGCGTCGACGATCACCGCGGTGCAGTTGTCGATCGGGCGGCCCAGCGGGATGTCGTCGCCATCGGCGGCGCGCACCTCGTGGAAGATCATTCCGATGGCCGCTTCGGACGGTCCGTAGGCGTTGCTGATCCGCAGGCCTGGCAGCAATTCCCGGAGACGGTGCACGTCGCGGGGGTTGATCTGCTCGCCACCGACCACGAGGTGCCGCAGGGAACGCAGCCGGGTGGCGGTGGCCGGGCGCTGTTCCAGCAGGCGCAGCAGAGCGTTCAGCACGGCCGGGACGAAGTCGGTGACGGTGACCTCGTGCGTTTCGATCAGGTCGACCAGCTGCGGCAGGTCGAGGTGGTCCCCGGCGGCGGGGACCACGGTCGCACCGCCGGTGGTCAGCGGCCAGAAGAGCTGCCAGAACGCCGAATCGAAGGTGTGCCGGGTGTTCTGCAGCACCACTTCGCGGCCGGGCGGTACACCGAACCATCGGTCCATGAAGGACAGCCGGTTCGCCAGGCTGCGGTGGAAGTTCAAGGCGCACAGCGGGGTTCCGGTGGTGCCCGAGGTGTACACGCCGTAGCAGATCGCGTCCGGACCGGGCAGGTTGCCGAGCGGGGCACCAGTGCCGCGAGCAGGGGCGGAGACGGCGCGATCGCGGTGGGCGGCGGGCACGGTCTCCGGATCCGTGCACACCACGAGCGGGCTGTCCAGGAGATCCAGGACGCGTTCGACGCGCTGCGCGG
This sequence comes from Amycolatopsis sulphurea, assembly GCF_002564045.1. Classification (NCBI taxonomy): domain Bacteria; kingdom Bacillati; phylum Actinomycetota; class Actinomycetes; order Pseudonocardiales; family Pseudonocardiaceae; genus Amycolatopsis; species Amycolatopsis sulphurea. Next base: position 4,954,085 of record NZ_PDJK01000002.1, read on the forward strand.
GCCAGCCCGGATCGATCGGTACGTAGCCCGCCCCGGCGAACATCACAGCCGCCCAGGACACCGGCAACGCGAGACCGCCGGAGACCAGGACCGGTACCAATGCGGAGCCGTGGATCCGGGTGGCCAGTGCCTCCGCGCGGGTGACGAATTCCCGGTAGGTCAGTGTGCCGTCCGCGGCATACACCGCGATGGCGTCCGGAGTGGACAGCGCGGCGGCGTGGATCCGTTCCGGGACACTCCGATACGGACCGTTCTCCGCGATCGTCCCGGCAAGCGGGCCGAGCACCGCGGCCCGGGTCGTCTCGGACAGCGCTGCCGTGGCTTGGAGGTCCAGACCAGGATCGGCGAGCAGAGCACCGAGGATCTCACCGTGCATCTCCGCGACCGCCGACGCCGCGCGTTCCCAGGGATCGCCTGGTGGGCAACTGATTTCGACGCACAGCCAACCCTGCTCGACGTGCACCCGGGCGACCGGCCCGGCGATACCGTCCGCGACGGTGCGGGTGTGTACGGTGATCACCGCGCCTCGATGGTCCTGCGCGGCGGCGGTTTTCGCCGACAGCGCCAGGTCCCGGTCGAGCCGCCGGGCCACTTCCGCGAGCGCCCGGACGGCAGCGTTCGCCGATGGTGCTTCGGTTGTGGCCGGGAAAGGGAGCCGGTGGGCTCCTGGGGTCGAGAAGACCCGATTGCCCGGATTCATACGGCCACCCAAGTGAATCCAGCGGTCCGGTGCGCGGCGGGCAGGCGACGGCTGCCCGAACTTGATCTGAACGGTGGGTGCGGACGCTGTCGCGTGATCGCCCGCAGTGCCGATGATGCCGTCATGGACACAGTCGTTACGACGATCAGAGCAAGGAAAAGCGCGGCGGCCGCCGCGAGCCGCGCCGGGGTCGTGCTCCGGCCACTCGACTCCACTGCGGACAGTTTTGCGTGCGAACGGTTTCTCAGCGCGGTCTGGCGGACCGGTCCGTCCCGTCCGCCGATCGCGGCCGATGTGATCAAGGCCATCGCGGACGCGGGAAGCTATGTGGCCGGGGCGTTCGACGAGCGCACGGACACCCTGCTGGGGGTCTGCATTGGACTGTGGGGCCCGCCGGATCGGCCCGGAATGCACAGTCACCTGGCCGGAGTGCTGGACTCCGCGCGGGGCAGGCACGTCGGTCTCGCGCTCAAACTGGATCAGCGCGCGCACGCGCTCGAATCCGGGGTAACGCGGATCACCTGGACCTTCGATCCACTGGTGGCTCGCAATGCCTCCTTCAACCTCGGCAAACTCGGTGGCACGGCAACGAAGTACCTGCCCGACCACTACGGGCGGCTCAGCGACGGGCTGAACGGCACCGACGACACGGATCGGTTGATGCTGCAATGGGATCTGCTCGATGACCGGGTGATCGCGGTGTGTGACGAAGGAATACCGAATGAGCACCACAGCCCGGCCCCGTATGTTCTGGCGGCGGTCGAAGGCCGGCCGGTTTCCCATCCCGTCAAGGTAAAAAAGGTCATGGTCGCGGTACCTTCGGACATAGAAATGGTGCGGCTGCACGATCCCGTGCTCGCCGGGCAGTGGCGGGCGGCCGTGCGGGAGGTCCTCGGCGGACTGCTCGCCGACGGCGCCCGGGTGCTCGGCTTCGTCCGTTCGGCGGAGGCCTATCTGGTCGAATCGGGGGAATGGCAGTGAAAATCGACCGCGTCGTGCTGCGGCGGATCTCGCTGCCGCTGGTCCGTCCGTTCCGTACCTCGCTCGGTGTCGAGTACGAACGTCCGGCATTGCTCGTGCACGTGACCACATCGGACAGTGAGGGCTGGGGTGAATGCGTCGCGGGCGCGGACGCCGGCTACTCCTCGGAGTACTTGGCGGGCGCTGAAGACGTCCTCGCCCGGCATCTGGTGCCTCCGTTGCTCGCGGCGGGGAACGTGACCGCGCCATCGGTGGCCCCGATGCTCGCCGGTGTCAAGGGACATCGGATGGCGAAGGCGGCGTTGGAGACGGCCGTGCTGGACGCGGAACTCCGTGGCTACGGCATGTCCTTCGCGACCAGCCTCGGCGCGGTGGCCGATCGCGTGCCGAGCGGCGTGTCGGTGGGCATCATGGATTCGGTGCCGGAACTGCTCGACGCGGTGGGCGGCTACCTCGAGGCCGGGTACCGGCGGGTCAAGCTGAAGATCGAGCCGGGCTGGGACGTCGAGCCGGTCCGCGCCGTCCGGGAGCGGTTCGGCGAGGACCTGCCGCTGCAGGTCGACGCGAACGGGGCGTACGCGCTGGGCGACGCCCGCCACCTCGCGCGGCTCGACGGTTTCGGCCTGCTGCTGATCGAGCAGCCGCTCGACGAGGAGGACCTGCTCGGGCACGCCGAGCTCGCCCGGCAGCTGCGCACCCCGATGTGCCTGGACGAATCGATCGTTTCCGCCCGTTCGGCCGCCGCGGCGATCACGCTGGGCGCCTGCCGGATCGTGAACATCAAACCCGGCCGGGTCGGCGGCTACCTCGAAGCCCGCCGGATCCACGATGTGTGCGCCGCGCACGGGGTCGCGGTCTGGTGTGGCGGAATGCTGGAGACCGGGCTCGGCCGCGCCGGGAACCTCGCGCTCGCGGCACTGCCGAACTGCACCCTCCCGGGAGACGTCTCGGCCTCCCGCCGGTACTACGAGACCGACCTGACCGAGCCGTTCACGCTGGTGGACGGGTACCTGCCGGTGCCGTCCGGGCCCGGCCTCGGGGTCACGCCGATCCCGTCGGTGCTGGCCGAGGTGACCACGGCGGTGCGCGAGCTGGGCGCCGCGGCGGGCTAGGGAGTGTCCGCTGATCGCGGACGCGGTGGTGGATGATCAAGCAGGCGAGGAGGCCGCCGCCGAGGTAGGTGGTGGCGTAGTTGTCGCGGCGGGTGGCGATGGCGCGCCACTGTTTGAGTCGGCCGAAGCCGCGCTCGATGGTGTTGCGGTCCTTGGAGATCTCGGCGTCGAACGCCCGTCCGGCTCCCGTTCCTGGATCACGGGGGTGTTCTCCCACGCTGCCGGACGGGCGGCGGTACCTCCACCCCGGAGTGCGCGCGAACCCGAAGGTGGCCTGATCCGCACGGAGACTGGCCACTATGGACGCTCGGCTGCCTCCTCGCGGTCGTCGGGCACGGGAGCGTGCCGGGGCGCCGTTTCGTGGCGCAGCCTCGCCGGCGCAGGCCATCCAGGCGCTCGAACGTGATCTCGGGCAGAACCTGTTCCACCGGATCGGTCGGCGCCTGGTGCTCACCGAGGCCGGGAAGGCCCTGATCGAGCCCGCGCACCAGGTGGTGCGCGGGCTCGCCGACGCGAGCGAGGCGGTGGCCGGGCTGCGGGCCGGGCGGATGGAGCTCGCGGCCATGCCCTCGCGGCCGGTCGATCCGCTGCCGCGGATGATCAAGGCGGTCACGGCCGCGCATCCGGGCCTATCGGTGACCGTGCGGGCCGCGTCCACCGCCTGCGAGGTGCTCGACCGGTCGGCGGACCTAGCGGCGGCGGGTGTCGGCGACCTCGATCGAGAGGGTCTCGCGCGGACCCGACCCTGCGAATCCGGTGACCTTGACGAGGATGTCCTCCTCGGAGGATTCCACCTTGATCATGTTCTTCGCCTCGTCCGGCCACGGCACCTCCCAGTAGATCGTGAACCACGCGGTCTTGTCGTCGCCGATCCGGTACGTGACCTCGCCCTCGGTACCCGCCGAACTCTGGTCCAGGCCGGTCGCGATGAATGCCTGCGCGGTCTGGTGCGCGGGAACGCGTTTGACCGGGCCGGAATCGAACTTGCCCCACTGGAGGGCCGTCGACTTCAGCATGAAATCCGAATCCGTGGCATTGCTGATAGTGCAGGCAAGCTGGAAAAGTTTCGTGTTCTTCTGGGTCTGTGTGGTCGTCATGTGCTCCAGGGTCCTCCCGGGTGGGCTCCGAAACCAGCAAGGTGATCGCGATCCACTCGGTATCGCGGAGGTTCACTCGTCGATTGCGGGGAACGGCTCCTGGCGGACACGGACCGGCGCGGTTCATCCGGCGAGGTCACCCATTCTCCGCCCGGGTCACCAAGGGGAATGTTCTCCGCGTCGTCAAGCTCACCGCGCGTTTGTCATTTCCTCCGGCGTTTCCTGGAATTACGAGAAGCGGAGCCCGGCGCTATGCCGGACTCCGCGCGAGTGTGCGTGGTCGACGAGGGCCGGGGCGGCTACGACTTGCGTCCGTCGACGACCTTGATGACGACGGCCTCTACCGACCCGGAGCCTTTCCAGCCGGTGACCTGGACCGCGATGTCGTCGTCCGAGGCCTCGGCCTTCAGGTGATTGTCGCAGCCGGCGCACCAGGTCACGTCCCAGTAGATGGTCACCACGGTTTTCGCGTCGTCCCCGAACTGATAGACCACCGTGCCCTCGGTCCCCGAGGAGCTGCCGGCCTTGCCGCTGGTCCGGAAGGCCGGAATCTCCTTCTTCGAGGGAATGGTTTCCACCGGTGAAAAGTTCGGGTCATCGTAGAACTTTCCCCATTTGAGTTCCTTCGACTGGAGCGTCAAGGCGACATTGGCGCGGTTGTCGATCGTGCAGATGAACTGAATTGTCTCGGATTCGACCTTGAGGTCGTCGTCTTTGGTTATGGTATTGGATTTGGTCATGGCTCGAGAGTCCTCCCGCGCCGAGCCTGAAACCAGGGCGGTAATCGCGATCTACCCGGCCGTGCCCGCGTTCACCCCGTTGCCCGGCGGAAACGACGTTCCCGGACACGGACGGGCAGTGACCACCGGGTCCGATCACCAGTGTCGGCGACCCGGCGGCCACGAACGGGAGACCCCTGAGGTGAGGAGGCCCCCGCGCGCACCGGATCTCGGCGGACGCTTGAATCGCGGGCCGAGCGGCCCCAGACTCTCTCCGACGATCCCGGCTGGAGGCCTGACGCAGGGTCTCGGCAAAGTCGGTCGAGGACCCGTGATCAGCAGAGTGAGCCGTGGCTGCCGCGTCATCATCGATGGCGCTTGCCCTCTCGATCTATTGCGCCCGGCAGCGGGCGATGCGGAGGTGTTCGAGATGCGCGACCACCTCGTGGTGTGTGCCGGACCGGTTTCGGGTCTGTGAAGGGGCCCTTCACGGACTCTGAGTCTGTGAAGGGCCCCTTCACAGCCCTTCACGGACCTCCGCGGTCGGCGCAGGGCCCCTCACGCCGACTTTGCCGACACCCTGGAGGCCTGACGCATGAGCCTGCCCCTTCCCGAATCCTTCGCCCGCCATCAGGTTTCCGCCGGCGGTCCGGTGACCGAGGCGCTCCGGGAGTCCTTCCGCGCTTGACCGGTGTTCCCCCTGGTCTATGCAACGTAATGTGTGACATTGTACAGTCGGGGGATGGGCCAGTATCGTCGCCGGAGGGTTCGTCGATGACCGACGTCGTGGTGATCGGCGGCGGGATGGTCGGCGCTGCGTGCGCGTACTACTGCGCCGAGGCGGGGCTGCGGGTCACCGTGGTCGAACGCGGCAGCCCGGGGGGTGGCTCGACCTCCGCGTGCGAGGGCAATCTGCTGGTTTCGGACAAGGAACCCGGCCCGGAGCTGGAGCTGGCGCTGGTCTCCTCGCGGTTGTGGCGGGAGCTGGCCGCGCGGCACGGTGCCGAAACCTTCGAATACCAGGCCAAGGGCGGGGTCGTCGTGGCGACCTCGGCGGAGACGGCCGTCGGGCTGGCCGAGCTGACCGCGGCGCAGCGAGTGTCCGGAGTGGACGCCGCGGACGTGACCGCGGCCGAATTGCGTGAGCTGGAGCCGAACGTCACCCCGGCCGCGATCGGCGGCGCCTACTACCCGCAGGATGCTCAAGTCCAGCCGATGCTCTCCGCGGCCCGGTTGCTGCAGCACGTACGCGCGAAGGGCGGGCGCGTGCTGACCGGCACCACAGTGACCGGTTTCGTCCGCGGTCCCGGCGATACCGTGCTCGGCGTGCGCACCGATTCGCCCACCGCGCCGCAGGTGCTCGGCGAGGCCACGGTGAACGCCGCCGGCACCTGGAGCGGACAGCTCGCCGAGCTTGCCCGCGCGCCGGTCCCGGTGTTGCCGCGCAAGGGTTTCGTCCTGGTCACCGAGCCGCTGCCGCGAGTGGTGCGGCACAAGGTGTACACCGCCGAATACGTGGCGAACGTCGCCAGCAGCGACGCCGGACTGGAGACTTCGGTGGTGGTCGAAGGCACCGGCGCCGGGACTGTCCTGATCGGTGCCAGCCGGGAACGCGTAGGGTTCGACCGGTCCTTCTCACTTCCGGTGGTGCGCCGGCTGGCCGCCCAGGCGATCGAGATTTTCCCTTTCCTGGCCGAGGTTTCACTGCTGCGCACCTACCTCGGCTTCCGGCCGTACTGCCCCGATCACCTCCCGGTGATCGGCGCCGATCCGCGTGCGCCCGGTTTGTTCCACGCCACCGGGCACGAGGGCGCCGGCATCGGGCTGGCGCCCGCGACCGGGTCGCTGATCGCCCAGCTGATCACCGGGTCCGCCCCGGTCCTGGACCCGGCCGCCTTCCGGCCGGAACGGTTCGAGGAGGCCACGCCGTGATCGAATTCCGCTTCGACGGGGAGCCGATCCGCGCCGAACCCGGCCAGACCGTCGGCGCCGCCCTCGTCGCCGCCGGACGGCGCCACTGGCGCACCACCCGCCGCGACGCCGCCCCGCGCGGCCTGTTCTGCGGCATCGGCATCTGCTTCGACTGCCTGGTCACCGTCAACGGCCACCCGAACCGGCGCGCCTGCCTGACCGAGGCGATCGCCGGCGACCAGGTCACCACCCAGGAGGGGCCCGGACGGGATGATCTTGCGTGCTGAGGCCGGGGAGGGGTGTCGTGACTTCACTTGCAGTGCTTGAGGATGACGTCGCCGTGCTGGATTCCCGGCCGGTGGCGGTCCGGGGACGGGAGCGGCCATGATGACCTCGTCTGCTGCTGAGCCCGGCTACGACCTCGCCGTGCTCGGTGCCGGGCCCGCCGGTCTCGCGGCGGCGGTCCGGGCGGCCACGGCGGGTGCCCGCGTCGTGCTGATCGATGCCGGGGCGCATCCCGGCGGCCAGTACTGGCGGCATCGCGGTCCCGCGGATTCCGGTGCGCTGCACCATGATTGGCGAACGTTCCAGACCCTGCGCGACAGTCTGCCCGGCCGGGTCGAGCACCTCGCGCGGCACACCGTGTGGCAGGTCGGCCGGTACGAACACGGGCTGGAGATCCACACGGTGCACGAAGGCACCGCGCACGGTGGCAGCAGCGACACCGTGCACAGGCGCGGTGCGGGCGAAGGCACCGTGGGCGACAACACCGTGTGCAGGGGCGCCACGTGTGATGAGCCCGCGCGCGAGGGCACGCTTTGCGGGGACGCCGGGCGGGGCGACCCCCTACGCGGGGACGCCACGCCCGACCACCCCACGCGCTGCGACACCGAACGCTGCCTCCGCGTGGCCGCACTCGTCGTGGCAACCGGCGCCTACGATCGGCAGTTGCCGTTCCCCGGCTGGACCCTGCCCGGGGTGTACACCGCCGGGGGCGTGCAGTCCCTCCTCAAAGGACACGGCGTGCTCGCCGGGCGGCGGATCGCCGTCGCCGGGACCGGGCCGTTCCTGCTCGCGGTGGCGGCCGGGCTGGCCGAATCCGGTGCCGAGGTCGCCGGGGTGTTCGAGGCCGGGCACCCGGCCGGGTTCGCCCGTTTCCCCGGTGCGCTGGCCGTCAACGCGGCGAAACTGGCCGAGGGCGCGGGATTCCTCGCCACGATGGCCCGGCACCGGATCCCGTACCACCCGCGCACCACTGTCCTCGCGGCGCACGGGAAGGGCGAGCTGAGCGGAATAACCACCGCCCGGCTCACCCGGTGGGGCAAGCTCGTGCCCGGCAGTGAGTCCGAAGTGGACTGTGACACGCTCGCCGTCGGCTACGGGTTCACGCCCCAGCTGGAGATCCCGCTGCAGCTCGGCTGCGAAACCCGGCTGGACGAGGACGGCAGCCTGGTCGCCGTCGCCGATCATCGGCAGCGCAGTACCGGCGATCGGGTCTACCTGGCCGGAGAGGTCTGCGGGGTGGCCGGTGCGGCCGCGTCCGTTGTGGAGGGTCACCTCGCCGGAATCGCCGCGGTGGAAGACATTCTCGGCATCGCACCGGATCCGCGCGAGCTGCGCGGGCTCCTGCGGCAACGTCGGGCACGGCGTGCCTTCGCCCGCGCGATGCACCGGACGTTTCCGGTCCCGCCGGGCTGGACCGACCGGCTCACCCCGGCCACCGTGGTCTGCCGCTGCGAAGAGGTCGACGCCGCCACGATCGCCGCGGCAGCCACCGAACTGGGCGCCACCGACCCACGCGCGGTCAAGCTCTACGCACGACCGGGCATGGGCCTGTGCCAAGGCCGCGTCTGTGGTTACGCGACCAGCTGCCTGACCGCCGCCCGCGAGAACCGGACGCCCACCGCCGAGGAACTGCGCTCCCTGGCCGCCCGCCCGATCGCGAGCCCGGTCACCCTCGGCATGCTCGCCAAGGGTGACCGTTCACCGGGTGAGTGAGTGCTGGCTGCCGGTCGTGGGCCGGGCCGGCTTCGCTGTGCTTGCCAGGAGTGACCGTCACGGGCTGCGCGCCGACCAGCGATCGTGGCCCCGCCCACGCGTGCCGGGGCCTTCGTCGGACGGTCCTGTTTCGGTGCGCCCCAGCGCTACGATGGCTACCGCGAGCGAGTCAGTCCCGGCACACCCGCCGACGTGGCGTAGGAAACAGGGCTGGTGGTCGGTGGTGCAGGTCCGCGCGCGGCTGCGGCCGGGTTGTCCAGCAGCCAACGGCGACCTCACCACGGAGGCGCCTTCGCCGTGACGTCCGCGCCGCCCCCAAGGCGCACCGCCGAGAATCAGGATGTCCACCCCGCGTCGCCTACCTGGATCCGCTCCGGTCGCCGGGCCGCGCATCGGGAAGGCAACGCCGGGCGCACTCGGTGATCGTGGGGCGGGCCGGTCCGTGCGAGCCGCGGGGAAGATGTGCAGCGCGGCCAGAAACCCGATCCGGGTCGCGGCGCCCGGCCGGTAGCAGCGGAGGTCGTGGACCGACTTCGCCGGCTAACCCGCCCGCCGGAGGAGCCCCGGCCCGACGAGCGGCGACAGGCACCCGAGTCCCGCCGAACGCGCCGCGTGCCTGCAAGATCCGAAAACCACGGCCGGGGAACCCCTCTGCCAAGGAGCCCGGCCCGGCGAACGATCAGCGGGATCAAAGCGTCCACCCAAGGCCGGTATGTAAGACCGGGCGCGCGGGCCGGGCACCCGTGCATCCGGTGCCCGGCCCGCGAACGGTTCAGTCCCTGCGGTCGCGGCTGCGGCCGAAGAGCAGCCGGTAGATGATCAGGATCACCAGCGAGCCGGCGATCGCCAGCCCCCAGGTCTTCAGATCGAAGAAGGTACCGACGTTGCGATGGAAGACCGTCTTGCCGATCCATCCGCCGAGCAGCGCGCCGCCGATGCCGAGCAGGATGGTGATGATGCAGCCGCCCGGGTCCTTGCCCGGCATCAGTATTTTCGCGATGACGCCGGCGACCAGGCCCAGCACGATCCAGCCGATAATGCCCACGACTGTCCTCTCCTTCGACTCACTGTCTTGGTGATCAGGATGTCATACCCGGCTGGGCCGAAGCTCGTCAGAGTGAGCCAGCGAGCAGGTGCCGGATGGTTGCCTCCGGCGCCCGTGACGTCGATCACGGGTGCCGTAAGGGGCATGGTTGTGGGCGGCGGGACCGGTTGCGGGCCTTCGGGTCCGGTGACGCACTGGACACTGTGGACCGCGCAGCGCGTCGGTCAGGAGCGGCAGAGCAAGGCGACCGGCTCCCCGTTCGATCCCACCCTTGTCGTGGCGGCGACACCGGCGACGTACTCGTCCGATGTGCACTGTCCTTTGTAGTGTCCCGAGGCGAAATCGCCACCGGGCTCGGCGCTGGGACGGTCGTCGCCGCGGTCGAACCAGACTGTGCGGCCGTGGTGGCCCAGGGGAGTGGCCGAGCGGCCGCACAGCACCGCCGACACGGCCGCGCCCTTGACGCTGTAGCCGACCACGGCGTGATCCGGTGGGCATTGCCGTTTCGTGTAGCCCCGCGCCCAGTCTGTGTCGACAGTGGACTCATCGGTGACGGTGATGTACTCGCCGGGAGTGGCCGGTGTGCCGGTGCAGAGGCCTCGGGTTCCGTTGTGTGCCAGTCCGGCGAGGCGCTGGCCGTCGGGGCAGGTCGCTTTGCGGGCGCCCGGATCCCAGTCCGGTTTCGCCCGCATCGCCCGTGACGCCGGGAAATCCCCGTAGTCGAGGTTGAGCAGCGACCAGTGCTCAGCGGGCGGGATTTGCCCGGTCCGCGATGGTGCGTCGATCAGTCTGCGCCAGGCCGGGCCGCGCCAGTCGGTGCCGTCGAGGATGTCGGTGCGCTCGCCCGCGCCGTCCCACGCGAGCAGGGACCAGCCGTCGTCCTTGCCTGCGGTCTGGAAGCCGACTGCGGGCCAATAGGCGAAATCGGTGTCGGTTTCGGCGAGGTATCCGAGGAAATTCTCGAACCAGGCGCGCGAGGCCTTGTCGGTGGTGCCCCGGCCTTCCCCGAATTCGCTGATCCACAGTGGAGCGCTGTAGTGCTTGCCGGTCTCTGCGGAGATGAAGAAAGCCTGCCGGTACAGCACATCCCGCAACTGTTGCGGGGTCAGGTCGCGGTAGCGCGGATCGTGCGTCTCGCCGATGCCGGTCGCCCCGGAATGATTCGGGCCGGTGTAGCCGTAGAAATGCGCGGAATAGACCAGTTTTCCGGAATCGACGAGCGTGTGCGACAGCGTGCGGGCCGGCTCCAGGGTGGGCCTGCCGTGCGGCAGTCCGTCCACCGGCAGCCCGGTCCAGTTGATCCCCTCGACGATCATCAGCAGATCCGGGTTCGCCTCGGTGAGGATCCGGTCGGCGACCTGCTGGCTCGCGCGCTGCCAATCCGTGCCGTTGCCCGGCCCCCAGCCGGGGTCCTCGAACACGGAGCGGCGGACCTCGTTGTACAGATCGGCGCCGACGACGCGGTTGTTCGCGGCATACCGGCGGGCCATGAACAGCCAGTCGTCCTGCCACTGCTGCTCGGTCTGCGAGGTGTTCCAGCGCTCGTTGCCGTCGAGCCCGCAGCACCAGCGCGAGGTGGTGGTGTGGTTGTTGAGAATGACCGCGAAACCGCGCGTGGTCAGCCGGTCCACTACGCGGTCGTAGACCTGCAACGGGGTCAGGCCGCGCAGGTGCGGGTTGGCGGGCAGTTCGGGCACCGGGTTCGCGTCGTGGATCATCGCGTTGGAGAACTGCAGGCGCACGCTGTTGAGGCCCAGTTCGGCCAGCCCGTCAACGATCGTGTCGATCGAGGCCCGGTCCAGCCCGAGCGGGGTCTGGTAGGCGATCTCGCCGCCGTGGTGACTGGCCGGATCGGCGGGGTCGCCGGAACCGTTCCACGTGCCGCTCGCGCCGTGCCAGTTGGCCGCCTTCAGCTTGAACCGATTGCCCTCGGCGTCGACGATGTACCGGCCGCGCGTGCTCAGCGGCGCCACCCAGCCTGCCGGATCCCTCCCGGCCGCCGCACTCGCGGGTGGCGCGGCGACGACACCGATGGTCACGAGGACTGCGCACAGCGCACCCAGGATCCGCATGCACAGAGGGTAGCCAGCCGGATGCCGGGTATGTACCGGCGAAAAGTAGCGTACGTGTACGGCAATTCTCCAGACCGAATCAGTCGCACAAAGCCTTGATCGTGACACGCGAACGCAGCCCTTCGCCGGACAGGTCGAACCCGATCGAGTCACCACGTTTCGCCCGGTGCGGGCAAACCGCTCTCTGCCCGGCAAGCTTGCTGCGAGGCGTCTCGGTCGCGGTCAGGCAGTCGTGTCGTCCGGTACCGGCTCGACCCGGCGGCGGAGCAGACAGAATTCGTTGCCTTCCGGGTCGGCCAGCACGTGCCACGATTCGCCGCCGCTCTGGCCGACGTCGGCGGTGCTGGCGCCCGCGGCCAGCAGCCGGTGCAGTTCCGCGTCCTGGTCGCGATCGGTCGGGTTCACGTCCAGGTGCAGGGGCAGCTTGCCGCGGCGCGGATCGGTGCTGTGACTGAGGATCAGGGTCGGTTGCGGGCCCCCGGAACCGCGGCCGGGCGGGCCGATCTCGATGTCCAGGCCCTCCCGGCCGAGTTCCACGTAGCCGAGGATTTCGCACCAGAAGTCCGCCAGCCGCTGCGGATCGGTGCAATCGAGGACGAGTTCGGTGATCCGGCAAGCCATGCGCCGACGCTACGGGGCGGCGGCGGGCGGGGAAAGCGCGTTTTCCCGGTGCTCGTGGTCAGCGGGAGTGACGGGTTTGTGGCGCTTCGTGGTATACCACCGGAATTCCTCTTCTCGAGATCCAGCCCCGGTCGGGACCTCGGGCAAACCGGCAGCTCAGCCGCTCGTGCTGTAGTAGGCTCCGCGCGTGATCGCGTTTCGGCGATCGCCGAGGAGGGGAGCAGAACATGGACGAGATCATCGAGCAGATCAAGACGGCTCGTCGCGACGTGACCGCGGCCGAGCTGTTCGACCCGTGGTCGGAGGTCGTGATGATCCTGGGCGGCCGGGAATTCAGCTGATCCGGCGGGCGTGATCGCACCATGCCGGTGCACGTGTTCCTCGGCCCCACCCTGCCGGGGCCGGAAGCGCTGAACTGCCTGCCCGGCGCGGTACTGCATCCGCCGGTGGCGCACGGTGATCTGCTGCGGCACGGCTTCACCCGTGGCGACGTGGTGGTCCTGGTCGACGGCTTCTACCACCAGAGCGCCTCGGTGCGGCACAAGGAGATCCTGGCGCTGCTGCAGTCCGGCGTGCGGGTGGTGGGGTGCGCCAGCATGGGCGCGATCCGCGCGGCGGAACTGCATCGCTACGGAATGCTCGGCCACGGCGTGGTCTTCGGGCAGTACCGGGACGGGCTGCTCGAAGGCGACGACGAGGTCGCGGTCCTGCACGGCGAAGCGCCGGAGTACCGCAAGCTCACCGTGGCGCTGGTCGCCGTGCGGCACGCCGCCGAGGCCGCGCGGCGGGCAGGCGTACTTTCCGCAGCGGCGGCGCAGTCCGTGGTCGAACTCGCGCGGCGCCGGCACTACACCGAACGCACCTGGCAGTCGCTGGCGGACGCGGGCGAGGATCTCGTCCGGCTGCGCGAGTTCCTGGCCGAACACCCGCACGTGGCGGACGTCAAAGCCGCTGACACCCGGGACACGCTGTGCGCGCTCGCGCGCGGCCTGCTGCCTGGTGCGGGCGGTCGCGGCGAGGGGGCTGCGGATGAGAGCTGCGCGGCGGATGCCGAGGCTGCGGATGCCCGTGGCACGGTGCCCGGTGCGGGTGGTGCCGCCGGTGACGTGGCGGACGGGGGTTGCGCAGCGTGCGAGGCCATCGATACCCGTGGCACGGTGCCCGGTGCGGATGGTCGCGGTGGCGGAGCGGTGGATAAGGGCTCGGCGGCGGAGGTCAAGGCTTCGACCGCCCCCGGCACGCTGCCGGGTAGGGGCGGTGTCGGTGATGGGGCTGCGGATGAGGGTTGCGCGGCGGATGTCGAGGTTGCGGTTGCCCGTGGCATGGTGCCCGGTGCGGGTGGTGCGGGTGGTGCGGGTGGTGCGGGTGGTGCGGGTGGTGCGGGTGGTGCGGGTGGTGCGGGTGGTGCGGGTGGTGCGGGTGGTGCGGGTGGTGCGGGTGGTGCGGGTGGTGCGGGTGGTGCGGGTGGTGCGGGTGGTGCGGGTGGTGCGGGTGGTGCGGGTGGTGCGGGTGGTGCGGGTGGTGCGGGTGGTGCGGGTGGTGCGGGTGGTGCGGGTGGTGCGGGTGGTGCCGCCGGGGTGACGGATGAGGGCTGGGTCGCGGGTGTCAAGGCCGCGGACATCCGCGACACGGTGCCCGGTGCGGCTGATCGCGGTGATGGGGCAGCGGACGGGAGTTACGCGGCGGGCGTTGAGGCCGTGAATACCCGAGGCATGGTGCCGGGCACGTACGGTCCCGGTGAGGGGACAGCGGACGGGGTTTGCCTGGCGGGCATCGAGGCCGCGAACACCCATGACACGGTGCTGGGCACGAGCGGTCTCCGCGACGAGACGGCGGACGAGGATCGCCCGGCGGACGTCAAGCCCGCAGCCACCCGCGACACCCGGCCCGGCACAGGCGATCCCGGCGACTGGACGGCGAACGACGACTGGCGCAACCGGTTCATCACCGAATGGCAGGTCGAGTTCTCCGTGTCCCCGGTGGAGGGCACCGACGTGTCGCTCGGCGCCACGATTCGCTACCAGCAGATCCATCTCGAAGACTTCCCGGCGCGCTGGCGCCGCTACGTGCTGGGACACCTCGCCGGGCCGGGCCCCGAAGACGAGCGCGAGGTCCGCGCGTTGCGGGTCGCCGCGCGGCACGGCTTGAGCTCGGAATCGCTCACCGTGGAGCAGACCGGGTACTGGCTCACCCCGGCGGAGGCGGCTGAGTTGCCGGGCGCGGAGGCGTTGCTGCGCATCCTGGTCCGGTCGTATCAGCCGCAATGCCCGGCCGGTGACCTCGCGTCGGCCGAGCCCGGCGTCGGGGCGGATCCGGCGGCGCGGCGGGCGGTGGCCGAGGCCGAGGTGGTCAACGCCGAGGTCGCGTCGTGGGCCAGCGGCCAGCACGTCGGCCAGCTCAAGCCGGCCGTGCTGATCGGGCACCTCGCTTCGGTCTGGCGGACCGGCGACGAGCCCGCGCTGCTTGCCGCCGCGCGTGATCGTGGCTTTGCCACCGTGGCCGAGGCGGCCGAGGCCGTGCGGCCGTTCTTCCTGCGCAGCCGGTTCCTGACCCGGGACGGCGCATGACGACGCCGGCCGGGGCGAAGGTGTTCTTCGCCGGAACGCACCGGGTCCGCCGCCCGGACGAGACCTGGGCGGTGATCGAACCACTGCTCGCCCGCTACGGGGTCACCCGCGTCGCCGACGTGACCGGGCTTGACGTGCTGGGCGTCCCGGTGATGATGGCGGTGCGCCCGCTGGCCCGCAGCCTCACCGTCTCCCAGGGCAAAGGACAGACCGCGGTGCTCGCCCGGATCTCCGCGGCGATGGAGTCGATCGAGCTGTGGCACGCGGAGAACGTGCCGAACCCGGTGCGCCACCACGCCACCCCGGCCGCCGAACTCGGGCTGCCCTACCGAATCGCCGGCGTCGTCACCGGGCCGGGCTCGCTGGTCACCGAGACGACTCCGCTCGACTGGGTCGAGGCGTTCGACACGGGCAGCGGCGCCGCCGTGCCGGTGCCGTGGCCGCTGGTGAGCCTGCCCCCGCCGGTACGGCCGTGGACCCCGCCCGGGTTCCTCTGGAGCAGCAACGGGCTCGCCTCCGGCAACAACCGCTCCGAAGCGGGCTTGCACGCCATCTACGAGATCATCGAACGGGATTCGCTCAGCCGAATCCCGCTGGGCGCGCCGTGGTCCTACATCGATCCCGGTTCGCTCGCCGACGACGTGTGCGCGCCGCTGATCGACCGCATCCGGTCAGCCGGTGCCACGGTCACGATCACCACCGTCGACGGCCGGTTCGGCGTGCCCTGCTTCGCCGCCCGTGTGTGGAGCCAGGACTTCCCGGTGGCCTGCGGCGGCTGGGGCACCCACTTGGACCCGCATGTGGCGCTGTCCCGCGCGCTGACCGAGGCTGTCCAGAGCAGGCTGACCGGCATCGCGGGCAGCCGCGACGACCTGCCCGCCGTGTACCAGCGGGTCCGCCTCTCCACCGAGAACCTCGTCGAGCCGGACGGCCCGCGCCTGACTTGGGCCGACTACACACCTCCGGGTCCGGGCGCCTTCGCCGACGTCGATGCCGAACTCGCCTGGCTGTCGGCCCGCGTCCGCGACATCGCCGGTACCGGCCCGCTCCTGGCCGACCTCAGCACCACCGACGAGTTCTCGGTGGTGAAGGTGACGATTCCGAAGACCTTGTTCGACACGGAGTATCTGCACACCGGAGCGTGAAGCCCCGCACTGTCCACAGTAGACTCCCGTGCCCCGGGCGGCCCACCCTGGACGGGCTGTGAAGGGGCCCTTCACGGACTCAGAGTCCGTGAAGGGCCCCTTCACAGCCCCGCCGACGTCGTGACGGGGTCACCCGGGTTGGTGTGGTGGCACAAGGGCGACGACGTCGGGCACCACCGGTGCCGCCTCCGCACGGATGCCGTCGAGCGCCGCGTCCGCCTGCCGGTCCAGGTCGTCCGCGGCGGCGGTGTCGCCTGCGGCGCGGCGGGCGGCTGCGGCGGCACGGCGGGCGTGGGCGCCGTCGAGCCGGTAGCCGTATTCCTCGGCGATCGCTTCCGCGTGCCCTGCGTGGTCGATCGCCTCACGGATCTCGCCCTGGGCCAGCCGGACGGCCGACAACTCGGCGTGCGCCTGGCCGCGGTCGCGGGGGAGTACCTCGTCGAGACCTTTCTTCGCCAGGCCGGCGGCCTCGGTCAGTTCGCCGGAACGGCGGTGTCCGCTCGCCAGGCCACGGTCGATCGCGGCCACCCAGTAGTCCGCGCCGCCGTGGTGGGCGAGGGTGCGGGCCTGGGCGAAGTGCTGCCGGGCCGCGCCGAAGTCCTGCTCGGCCAGTGCGGTGTCGCCGAGCAGGACGTGGGAGCCGGTGATCAGCCAGGCGACGTCGGCCGCCTGCGCCCAGGCCAGGGCGCGCCTGCCGAGGTCGTGGGCGAGATCCGGCCGGCCCGCCTCCAGACAGGCCTTGGCGATGTTGCGCGCGATCTCGGTGATCCCGGGGGAGAACTGGAGTTCGGTCCACCCCGCCATTGCCTCGCCGAAGGAGAGCAGCGCGGAACGCAGTTGCCCGGCCCACAGATCCCGGAAGCCGAACGCGCCGACACAGCGGATCTCCAGATGTCGTAGCTGCTGCTGCCGGGCCAGCTGCCGCGCCTCGGTGAGATTCTCCGACGCCTCGGCGACCCGGCCGAGGTGGATCTGCGTCATGCCCAGGTCGAACAACGTGGTGCTGCGCCCCGCGGTGTCCCCGCCGAGCCGCAGCGCCTCCTCCAGGTGCACCATCGATTCGTCGAGCCTGCCCAGCTCGCCGTAGATCGAGCCGAGCCCGGTGTGCGCGCGGGCCTCGCCGACCGGATCACCGGACTCCCGGAACAGCCGCGCCGCCTCCCGCATGTGCGCTTCGGACTGGTCGTAGCCGGCGTGGTGGAACAGCATCCGGCTGAGACCGCGGTGGATGGCGGCCTGCCCGCGCGCGTCACCGGCCTGTTCGGCGGCCCGCAATCCGGCGCCGAACGCGGACTGCCAAAGCGAATCCTGCCGTCCGCGCTGCAGATAGGGGAGCAGGGCGTAGGCGAGTTCCCAGACCGGCGCGCCGGGCGGCGGCGCGCAGATCAGCGCGACCAGGTTCTCCGCCTCGGCGTCCAGCCAGTTCAGCGCGGCCGCGGGGGAGGGCCACGGCGGGTCCTCCGCGACCGCGGAACCGAGCAGATGCGCGTCCGGGTAGAGCAGTTCGCACGCGGTGTGCGTGCGCTGCCGGTATCGGGCGAACAGCCGGGTGAGCGCCGCGTCGCGCTCCCCGGGCGGGTCCAGCTCGCGGGCCCGTTCCGCGGCGAACTCCTTGATCAGGTCGTGGAAATGATGCCGTCCGGGCGCGCCGGTGCCGATCAGGTTGGTCGCGGTGAGCCGGTCGAGCATGCGCTGCGCCTCGGCCGGCGCGGTGCCGGTCACGGCGGCCGCGGCGAGCACCTCGAAATCCGGCCCGGGAATGCTGCTCACCGTCCGGAAGAACTGTGACAGCGCGGGTTTCACCGTGCTGTAGGACAGATCGAAGGCCAGCCGCACGGCCGCCTGGTCGTCACCCTCGATCTCCATCGCGTCGAGCTTGGTGCCAGGACGCAGCCGCTCGACGTACTCGGCGATGGACCGGCCGCCTGAACCGGCGAGGTTGGTCGCGGCGATCCGCAGCCCGAGCGGCAGATAGCCGCAGGCGGCGGCGAACGCACCGGTCGCGGCGGGCTCCGCGGCGACCCGTTCGGCGCCGACGATGTTGCCCACCATCGCCCCGGCCTCCTGCGCGGACACCACGCCGACCGGCAGCCGCCGTGCCCCGTCGAGCGCGACCAGGCCCTGCAGATTGTCCCGGCTGGTGATCAGCACCGCGCAGGACGGGTCGGACGGCAGCAGCGGCCGGATGTGCTCCGGGCTGGCCGCGTTGTCCAGGATCATCAGCACCCGCCGCCCGCTCAGCAGCGAGCGCAGCACCGAACTCTGCTCGTCGATCTCGTGCGGGATGCGTTCCGGGGCGACCCCGAGCGCACGCAGGAACCGGGCCAGCGCGTCTGTCGCGGCCAGCGGCGGGCTGGTCGAGTAGCCGCGCAGGTTGACGTACAGCACGCCGTCCGGGAAATCCGCGCGCAGGGCGTGCCCGGCGTGCGTGGCCAGCGCGGTCTTGCCGACCCCCGGCGGGCCGGACAGCACCACCACCGGCACCGCGAGCCGGTTCCGGCCGGGCCGGGTGGTCAGCTCGCGGATGGTGGCGAGCAGCCCGTCGCGGCCGACGAAATCGGCCACGTCGGCGGGCAGCTGGAACGGGGCTGTCCACGCTGCCGCCGACGCAGGCCCTGTCGTCCCGGGATCGCTGCGCAGGACCTCCTGGTGCCTGCGGCGCAGCGCCTCGCCCGGGTCGATGCCCAGCTCCTCGCGCAACAGCGTGGTGACCTTGCGATACACCGCCAGCGCGTCGGCCTGCCGCCCGGAGCGGTGCAGGGCCTGCATCAGCTGGTCCCAGAAGTGCTCGCGGAGCCGGTTCTCCTCGGTCAGCGTGTGCAGCTCGCCGATCAGCCCGGCGTGCCTGCCCAGGCCGAGTTCGACGTCGATCAGCCGCTCCCAGGCCTGCAGCCGTTCCTCGGACAGCCGGGTGGCCTCCTGGGCCTGGAGCACCTCCGAGGGCACGTCGGCCAGCGGCACGCCCCGCCAGATCTCCAGCGCGGCCCGCAGCTCGCCGGCCTCGGCGGCGGGATCGCCCGCCGACTGCGCCCGCCCCGCGGCGGCGATCCGCAGCCGGAACCGGCCCAGGTCGAGCATCTCCGGCGTGAGTTCGAGCAGGTAACCCGGCGGCTGGGTGCGGATCAGCCCGCCCGCCTCGCCCAGCACGTTGCGCAGCCGCATCACGTAGGCCTGCGCCGCGTTCCGGGCGCCGCGCGGCGGTTCGCCGTTCCACAGCCGGTCGATCAGCTCCTCGACCGACACCACGTGGTTGGCCCGCAGCAGCAGGGTCGCGAGCGCGATCCGGGTCTTGGCCGAGCCCAGCGGCGCGGCCGTCCCGCCGACGACCGCGGACAGCGGCCCGAGCACACCGAACTCGGGCGCCTGGACTCCGGTCAAGGCCTCGCCTCCCACCTGCTCGGGCCGCCGTGGCGGAACGCTCAGCGGATCACCCGGCCGCCGAGGATGATCCGTTTCGGATCGGCGAGCACACCAGGATCGGTGACCGGGTCTGCCTCATAGACCACCAAGTCTGCCGGTGCGCCGTCGGCAAGGCCAGGCTCGCCGAGCCAGTGGCGCGCCGTCCAGCACGCGGCGCCGAGCGCGGCCTCGGCCGGCAAACCGGCTTTGCGCAGCCAGCCGACCTCGGTGGCGATGTTGCCATAGGGCGCGCAGTCTGTCCCAGCGAGCACTGTGACGCCCGCCTCATAGGCGGCCCCGACGATCGAGGGCATCCCGTCCCAGCCCGCGAGCAGCCAGTCGCGCAGGGCACTCGGCGCCTTGTCCCTGGTCCGTTCGGCGATGCCCGCGAAAGTGGTGAACGTGGGAACCAGCGCGGTGCCCTGCGCGGCCATCCGGTCCAGCATCTCCGGTTCGAGGTGCATCCCGTGCTCGATGCTGTCCGCCCCGGCGAGCACGGCGTTGCGGCCGCCCTCGGCGTTCTGGCAGTGCACCGCCACCCGGCCACCCGCTTCGTGCACCGCGGCGACTGCCTCGGTGAGCACATCGAGCGGAACGGTGGCCTCGGTGGGTTCCCAATCGCCGATGATCTTGCACCAGCCGCCGGCGCCCGCCTCCTCGACCGCGGCGCGGACCAGCTCGTCGTCGCCGATTTCCCGCCCGTATCCCGGGTAGAACGAGCCGTTCGGGGCGAGCCAGCGCCCGGCCGAGCGGACCCGGGGCAGCCCCGGTTCGGTCCCGGCCCAGTCCGGGAGCCGGACGGTCGAGCCCGGCACCCGCACCAGCAGCACCCCGGCGTCGCGGTGCGCTTCGAGATGGCGGCGCAGCTGCTCGTCGGAGAACGGGTCGTCCGGCCCCGTCGAACCCGGATGGGTGTGCATGTCCACCAGGCCCGGCAGGAGCCAGCCGCCGTCCGAGATCAACTCGTCGCAGCCGCCCTCGCGCAACCGGTCGCCGTCCACCGCGAACGTCCGGACCACCCGGTCCGGCAACGTGGTCCCGCGGACCCCGAAAACCACAGTCCGATCCCCTGTTCTCGTGCTGTCCCAGCCTCGCTACGCCTGCGGACCCTACCGGACATATGCCCTGCTCGGGGGCGGTTGACAGGGCGTTCTGTGCGCTGTCATCGAGCTGTCATCGGTGCTCGGTAAACCTGTAGTCACCGCTCGCGGAGGACCCGGTTCCCACCGGGAGCGGGCACGGCATGTCTTGGGGGTCCTGCCGTACCCGCGAAAGGTCCGGACGGACGCGTCTCCGACGCGGCCCGGCCCGCTTCCCCCGGCGAGCGTCTGGCGGGCGGCGGTGAGGTGGACGGCGGTCCGCCTCTCCTCGCCCTCGCCGGTCCCGGCCGGGGTGCGCGAACACCCGCCGGGACCAATCCGGGGTCGGGGATCCGGGGTCGGGTGTCGCGGCGGGGTGGGGGTGCTTGCCGGTCGGGTTCGCCGGGCGGGTGCCGGTCGGGTTTCGGCGTGCGGGTTTCGGTGGGTGGGTGCCGGTCGGGTTTCGCGGGGCGGTTGTCGCTGTCGGTCCGAGGCCGGTGGCGGCCGGTGGCCGGCCGGTTGTCGGCGGGGGTGGGGTCGGTGGTCGCCGATTGGTTGCGGGGTCGACGGTCATCGGTCGGTCGCGGGGTCACCGGATCGTGGGGCCATCGGGTCGTGGTTCGATCTTCGGAAGCCGTGAGCCGTGAGCCGTGAGCCGTGAGCCGTGAGCCGTGAGCCGTGAGCCGTGAGCCGTGAGCCGTGAGCCGTGAGCCGTGAGCCGTGAGCCGTGAGCCGTGAGCCGTGAGCCGTGAGCCGTGAGCCGTGAGCCGTGAGCCGTGAGCCGTGAGCCGTGAGCCGTGAGCCGTGAGCCGTGAGCCGGCGGGCAGGGTCCCGGCAAAGTTGGTCGAGGACCCGTGATCAGCAGAGTGCCGTGGCTGCCGCGTCATCATCGGCGGCGCCTGCCCTCTTCGTCGATTGCGCCCGGCAGTAGGCGATGCGGAGGTGTTCGAGGCGCGCGACCACCTCGTGGTGTGTGCCGGACCTGTTTAGGGTCTGTGAAGGGCCCCTTCACAGACCTTCACCGCCGCACGTCCAGACCGCTGAGGTGGCCCTTGCCGTCGGCCGCGAGCCTGTCTCACGATGAGACAGGGTGACGCGCGCCACGGGTGCACGATGACAGATCGTGGGTCGGCAGGACTCGGCACTGGACGTTAAAGGAGACGTGGTGGCGACTCGGGGTAACGAGACCATGCGTGACCTGCGGGAACGGTTCCTGTCACGCCACTTGCCCGAGGTGCCGGGAGTACGGGACGTGATCACCGCGTCGTGGCGGCGGGCCCTGGAGCACCAGGTCGCAGTGGCGCGGCCGGAGCCGCGCTACGTGTCCGACCGCGACGAGGAAAGCCTGCTCGCGCACAGCGCCGCTCCCGTGCTGGCGAACCTGTCCGAAGAGCTGGCCGGCCATCCGACGGCGATCGTGCTGACCGACGCGAACGGGCTGGTGATCGATCGCCTGTCGACCGATCGGACGCTCACCGCGGGACTCGATCAGATCTCTCTCGCGCCGGGCTACAGCTACGCCGAGGAATCGGTGGGGACCAACGGGATCGGCACCGCGGTGGAGTGCCAGAAGTCCGTGCTGGTGTCCGGGTTCGAGCACTTCAACGACGAGCTGACCGGCTTCGAGTGCGCCGGTGCGCCGATCGTGCACCCGATCCGCGGGCATCTGGCCGGAGTCCTGGACCTCACGTCGTGGGACGAGGCGTGCGGGCCGCTCCTGCTGACCCTGGCCCGCACCACGGCGAAGCGGATCGAGGAGGCGATGCTCGCCGGCACCGGCGCGCGCGAGCTGAGCCTGTTCCGGGAGTACCTCGCGGCGTGCCGGCGTGGTTCGGGGGCCGTGCTCGCCGTCAACAACGACGTCGTCATGGTCAGCAGCCAGGCCGAGGAACGCTACGACGTCACGGATCGCTCGGCGCTGATCACGCATGCGACGGATCTGGCCGGTTCGGCCAAACCGGCGACCGTGCTGGCCGATCTCCCGTCCGGGATCAGCGCCCGGCTCGAATACCGGCCCGTCTACAGCGGCACCACGCTCGCCGGTGGCGTCTTCCGCGTCAAGAACCAGACCTCGTCGCGGCGGAGCACCACCCGGACCGATCTCCAGCTGCCCGGACTGGCCGGGGCCAGCCCGCAGTGGCGGCAGGCGTGCGCGGCCGCGGACGCGAGTTTCGGCGGCGGGCAGTGGCTCGCCCTCAGCGGGGAGCAGGGCACCGGGAAGACCGAGATGGCCCGGGCCATCGCGCTCCGCCACGGCAGGCGGCCGCTGATCGTGGACTGCGCCGCCGTCGACGATCAGGACGCCTGGATTCTCGCGCTCGCCGACGAAGCGGCCTGCAGCGATCCGCCCGTCGTGGTGCTGCAGCACGTGGACGCGCTCGGACACAGCCGCCTGCCCGCGCTCACCGAACTGCTCGCGACTTGGCAGGACGTCCCGCCACGGCAGGCGCCCGCTTGGGTCGTGGCGACCCTCGGTTGCGAGCCGATCGAGCACGGCACGATCCTGGCTTTCTTCACTCGCAAGGTCGAAGTTCCGCCGCTGCGGCACCGTATCGAGGACCTGCACCGGCTCGTTCCGCATCTGCTGGCCCGCCGCGGCAGCCGCACGCCCGCCGTCTCCGATGCCTGCCTCCGCCGGCTGATGCGCCTGCCGTGGCCCGGAAACGTCCGGCAGCTCGACGCCGTGCTCGCCATCGCCGTGCACGGGGTGCACGGCGGCACCCTCGAACCCGCGGATCTGCCCGCCGAATGCCAGGCCTTCACCCGCCGCAGGCTGACCAAGCTCGAAACCCTCGAACGCGACGCGATCGTGCGCAGCCTGGCCGCCAATCGGGGGAGCAAGAAACGCGCCGCGCTGGATCTGGGCATGTCGCGCGCCACGATCTACCGCAAGATCCGCGCCTTCGGCATCGTCGACGACGCGTCGTGATCCGCAGCCCGGGTCTCACATTGAGATAAAAGCCGCCGGGCAGGAGCCCGACACTCGATCGGTCAGACGGACAGCGGGCATACGCCGCGGGGTTCCAGGAGGCCGACGTTGAGCAGGCAAAGTCTCACCCAAGCACACCGCAAGATCACCGAACTTTCGTGGGAGCCGACGTTCGCGACACCGGCGACGCGCTTCGGCACGGACTACACCTTCGAGAAGGCACCGAAGAAGGACCCGCTCAAGCAGATCATGCGGTCCTACTTCCCGATGGAAGAGGAAAAGGACAGCCGGGTCTTCGGCGCCATGGACGGCGCGATCCGCGGGAACATGTTCCGGCAGGTGCAGCAGCGCTGGCTGGAATGGCAGAAACTGTTCCTCTCGATCATCCCGTTCCCGGAGATCTCCGCGGCCCGGGCGATGCCGATGGCGATCGACGCGGTGCCGAATCCGGAGATCCACAATGGACTCGCGGTGCAGATGATCGACGAGGTCCGGCACTCGACGATCCAGATGAACCTCAAGAAGCTGTACATGAACAACTACATCGACCCGGCCGGGTTCGACATCACCGAGAAGGCGTTCGCGAACAACTACGCGGGCACCATCGGCCGTCAGTTCGGCGAGGGGTTCATCACCGGTGACGCGATCACCGCGGCGAACATCTACCTGACCGTGGTCGCCGAGACCGCGTTCACCAACACGTTGTTCGTCGCGATGCCGGACGAGGCCGCGGCCAACGGCGACTATCTGCTGCCGACCGTGTTCCACTCGGTGCAGTCCGACGAATCGCGGCACATCAGCAACGGTTACTCGATCCTGCTGATGGCGCTGGCCGACGAGCGCAACCGCCCGCTGCTGGAGCGCGACCTGCGCTACGCCTGGTGGAACAACCACTGCGTGGTCGACGCCGCGATCGGTACCTTCATCGAATACGGCACCAAGGACCGCCGCAAGGACCGGGAATCCTACGCCGAGATGTGGCGACGCTGGATCTACGACGACTACTACCGCAGTTACCTGCTGCCGCTGGAAAAGTACGGGCTGGTGATTCCGCACGACCTGGTCGAGGAGGCGTGGAACCGGATCACGAACAACTTCTACGTGCACCGGGTCGCCCAGTTCTTCGCCACCGGCTGGCCGGTGAACTACTGGCGGATCGACGGCATGACCGACGCCGACTTCGAGTGGTTCGAGGACAAATACCCGGGCTGGTACGCGCAATTCGGCAAGTGGTGGGAAGCCTACAACCGGATGCGCTACCCGGGCCGGAACAAGCCGATCGCGTTCGAGGACGTCGGCTACGAGTACCCGCACCGCTGCTGGAGCTGCATGGTGCCCTGCCTGGTGCGCCAGGACCTGGTGGTGGACAAGGTCGACGACCAGTGGCGCACCTACTGCTCGGAGACCTGCGCGTGGACCGACAAGGTCGCCTTCCGGCCGGAATACCAGGGCCGGGAGACGCCGAACATGGGCCGGCTGACCGGGCAGCGGGAATGGGAGACCCTGCACCACGACCGCGACCTCGCCGACATCGTCCGGGACCTCGGCTACGTCCGCGACGACGGCCGGACGCTGATCCCGCAGCCGCACCTGGATCTCGACGACCCGAAGAAGCTCTGGACCCTCGACGACCTCAAGGGCATCCCGTTCGCCAGCCCGAACGTGGCACTCAACAAGATGACCGACGCCGAACGCGAACAGTGGGCCGCGGCCTACCGCGCGAACCCGAACATCCCTGTCGCCTGAGGCCGGGTCCCGCGGCCGCGCCGGTCGCGGGACCCCGTTCGAGAAATCGGGAGAAACCCATGGGCGACAAGCACTGCATCCGTTTCGAGCCGGTCGGGATCGAGCTGGAGGTCACCGAGGACGAGAAGATCCTGGACGCCGCCTTCGGCCAGGGCATCCACCTCATGCACGGCTGCCGCGAGGGCCAGTGCTCGGCCTGCAAGTCCTATGTGCTCGAAGGCGACCTCCAGATGGAGCGCTATTCGACGTTCGCGTGCAACGACGCGGAGGTAGAGGAGGGCTACGTGCTGCTGTGCCGGGCGCACGCGTTCAGCGACTGCACGATCGAGCTGCTCGACTTCGACGAGGACGAGCTGCTCAACTCCGCGCCGCTGCAGGAAATCACCACCGAGGTCGTCGAGATCGTGGCGCACACCCACGACATCGTCGGCCTCATGCTCCGCCCTTCGGTGCCGCTGGAGTTCAAAGCCGGGCAGTACGCCGAGCTGACCATTCCCGGCACCGAGCAGTGCCGGTCCTTCTCGATGGCGACCACTCCGTCCGCGATCGGTCAGATCGAGTTCCTGATCAAGAAGTACCCGGGCGGGCGGTTCTCGGCGTTGCTGGAGGACGGCCTCGTGGCGGGGGATTCCCTGCCACTGCGTGGACCGTACGGCAATTTCACGCTCAAGAAAGGGCATGTGCTGCCGCTGGTGCTGATGGCGGGCGGCGCGGGCATGGCGCCTGTGCTCGCCCTGCTCCGGCATCTCGCCGAAACCGGTGACTCCCGGCGGATCCGGTTCTATTACGGCGCGCGCACGGTGGCGGATCTGTTCTACCTGGACGAGATCCGGGCCATCGGGGAAGGACTGGCGGACTTCGGGTTCGCCGTCGCGCTGTCGGAATCGGCCGACGGAAGCGGCGGCCTCGGAGTGGTGGCCGAACCGGGACTGGTCACCGACGTCGTCGAGGCCCGCGAACCCGAGCTGCATCGCAGCGAGGTGTACCTGTGCGGGCCGCCGCCGATGGTGGACGCCGCGCTCGCTCTCGCGGCCCGGCAAGGCGTTCCGGACGACCAGGTGTTCTACGACAAGTTCACGACCGCAGTCGGCGACGAACAGTGACGAACGGGGCTCTGCCACCCAGGCCCCCCGGGAAGACGTTGTAAAGGGAGAAAACATGGCGAACAGTCCAACCGGGACACGCAGCTTCCCGAAGGTGGAGTTCACCGACTCCGAGGCCGGGGCACTGGAGTTCCCCAGCTCGAAAAGCCGCAGCTACAGCTACTTCAAGCCGGCCAAGCTCCGGGCGACGGTGTATGAGGACGTGACCGTCGACGTGCAGCCCGATCCCGATCGGCACCTGACCCAGGGCTGGGTCTACGGCTTCGGCGACGGCCCCGGCGGCTACCCGCACGAGTGGACGCGGGCGAAATCCTCGAATTGGCACGCTTTCCTCGATCCCAACGAGGAATGGGAACAGACGCTCTACCGCAACAATTCCGCGGTGGTGCGCCAGGTCTCGCTGTGCCTGGACAACGCCAAGCGCGCCGGCGCGTATCAGGGCTGGAATCCGGCGTGGCAGAAGTTCATCGCGCGCAACCTCGGCGCGTGGATGCACGCCGAGAACGGCATGGCACTGCACGTGTTCACCTCGATCCAGCGGTCCGGTCCGACGAACATGGTCAACAACGCGGTGGCCGTGAACGCCGCGCACAAGATGCGGTTCGCGCAGGATCTCGCGCTGTACAACCTGGACCTGTCGGAGTCGCTGGAGATCTTCGACGGCGACGTGCACAAGGAGGTCTGGCAGTCGGCCGGGGAATGGCAGCCGACGCGGCAAGTCGTCGAGCAGCTGACCGCGACCGGTGACTGGGCCGAGCTGCTTTTCGGCGCCAATGTGGTGTTCGAGCAGCTGGTCGGGCAGCTGTTCCGGTCCGAGCTGATCATGCAGATCTCGGCGCGCAATGGCGATTACATCACCCCGACCATCGTCGGCACCGGCGAGCACGACTATCACCGCGACCTCGCCTACACCCGGTCGCTGTTCCATCTGCTCGCCCGCGACGCGGACCACGGCGAGGCCAACCGTGCGTTGTTCGGTGAATGGCTGGCGACCTGGGTGCCGCGCTGCCTGGACGCGGCACGCGCGCTGCAGCCGATCTGGTCGCAGCCCGCGGAGCAGGCGCGCACGTTCGCCGATTCGCTCGCCGCGAGCAAGGAGAAGTTCGCCCAGCTGCTCGACGAGATCGGGCTCGACCTTCCGGAAGGGTGGCAGATGTGAGTGCCGCGATGGAGTTCGGTTCGCAGGTGGGGGCGTCGAACAAGTGCGGGGTCACCCTGATGAACACCCCGATCGGCCGGGTGGTGGCCGACGTGATGGGCACGAAGGACGGGGTCGGGCTCGTCGAGTACCCGTCGATGATCCGGGTGGACGGCACGCGGCTGCTCGAATTCGACTACGCCGAGCTGACCGACGCGCTCGGCCAGGAGTTCGACGGCTCGATCTTCGAGGAGATCAGCTCCACCCACTACGGCCGCATGGTGCATCTCGACGAGCGCACCCTGCTGTTCGCCAACCCGGAGGACGCCGCCGAGTACATCGGCTTCGACCTGCCTGCCCAGAGCTGATTCCCGCGGTGGCGGGCCGGGCGCCCGCCACCGCGCACCCCCACCACGACCGAAGGGCGAGGATCTCCGATGTATGAAAAGGATGGCGAGCAGTACTACGTCGTCGACGGGCATGTCCACATCTGGGACGCGCGGGAGTCGAACCACCGGAACGTGCACGGCAAGCAGTTCATCGACTGCTTCTACGACTACCACCGCAACCTCAGCCCGGACGAGATGATCTGGGACTACGACACCTATACCTACTACGGCCCCGAACGGTTCATGAAGGACGTGTTCGGCGACGGCCACGTCGACCACGCGATCTTCCAGGCCACCCTGCTGCGGGACTTCTACCACCGCTGCTTCGGGCAGACCGGCGAGTGTCTCGACCTGGTGCGCCAGCATCCCGGCAAGCTCACCTACAACCACGCCTACGATCCGCGCGATCGCGAGGAGGGGCTGGAACAGCTTCGCCGCGACGCCGAGCAGATGCAGCTCAAGGGCGTGAAGCTCTACACCGCGGAATGGCACGGCGACTCCCGCGGCTACCGGCTCGACGACCCGTGGTCGCGGCGCTATCTGGAAGCGTGTCTTGAGCTGGGCATCAAGAACATCCACGTGCACAAAGGACCGACCATCCGGCCGCTGGACCGCGATGCGTTCGACGTGGCCGACATCGACCACGTCGCCACCGACTATCTCGACCTGAACTTCATCGTCGAGCACGTCGGACTGCCGCGGCTGGAGGACTTCTGCTGGATCGCCACCCAGGAGTCCAATGTATACGGTGGGCTGGCCGTCGTGATGCCGTTCATTCACGCCCGACCGCGGTACTTCGCCCAGATCATCGGGGAATTGCTGTACTGGCTGGGTGAGGACAAGATCCTCTTCGGCAGCGACTATGCACTGTGGACGCCGCAGTGGCTGGTGGAGCGGTTCGTCGACTTCCAGATTCCGGCAGACCTGCCGGAGTATCCGGAGATCACGGTGGCACAGAAGAAGAAGATCCTCGGGCTGAATGCCGCCTCGCTCTACGACCTCGAAGTGCCCCGGGCGTTGCAGCTGCCCGCCGAAGCGGACGCGGGGACCCGATGACCGCCGCCGCTTTGTCCCTGGAGGCCCAGGTCTTCTCGGCCTTGGCGACCGTGTTCGATCCCGAATTGGACCAGCCGGTGACCGAACTCGGCTTCGTGCGTTCGGTGACGATCGACGACGAGGGCGTGGAGGTCCACCTGCGCCTGCCGACTTCGTTCTGCGCGCCGAACTTCGCGTACCTCATGGTCTCCGACGCGTACGAAGCCTTGGCGGAGTTGCCGGACGTGGGTCGGATCCGGGTGCTGCTGGACGACCACCACGACTCGGCGAAGATCAATGGCGGCGTCGCGGCGGGTGCCGGATACCTTGGCACGTTTGGGGTCGAAGCCGAGCAGAATCTCGACGAACTCCGCCGTACGTTCCAGCGGAAAGCACATCTCGCCGCGGTGGAACGGTGCTGCCGCGCGGTGCTGGCGGGTGGCGTGTGGACGCTTGAGGAGCTGCCGATGCTGGAGCTGTTCGACCTGGCGGAGGGGCGGTTGAAGAGCGCATTGCTGAGGCGTCGGGAGGCGATCGGGCTGCCCACTGGCTCGCACGCGCGGGTCCTGGTGGATCACATCGGCCGTCCCGCCGGGACGCCGGACACCGCGCTGTGGCTGCGGCTGGCCGCCGCGACGCGCATATCCATCGAGGGCAACGCGCATTTCTGCCGCGGGCTGCTCGCCACCCGGTACGCGGATCCCGTGGGGGCCGCGCCGGTCGTCGTCAACACCAGGAGCCGATCGTGAAAGCCGTCCAGGTCACCGGGTACCACCGGAATCTCGAACTGCGCGACGTCGACGAACCGAAGCTGCAGGGGCCGTTCGACGTCGTGGTCAAGGTCGGCGCGGCCGGGGTGTGCCGCACCGACGTGCACATCCTCGAAGGGCAATGGGCGGAGAAGTCCGGCGTCGTCCTGCCCTACACGATTGGCCATGAGAACGCGGGATGGGTGCACGCGGTCGGCGACGCGGTCACCAACGTTTCGGTGGGGGACAAGGTGATCCTGCATCCGCTGATCACCTGCGGGCTGTGCCGGGCGTGTCGTCGCGGCGATGACGTGCACTGCGAGAGTTCCGATTTTCCCGGGATCGACACGAACGGCGGGTACGCGGAGTACATCCGCACCTCGGCGCGGTCGTGCGTGAAGCTGGCCGGCAGCCTCGAACCCGCCGACGTGGCCGCACTCGCCGACGCCGGGCTCACCGCCCAGCACGCGGCGGCGAAGGCGGCGAAACTGTTGCGGCCCGGGGATGTCTGCGTGATCATCGGCGCGGGCGGGCTCGGGCACATCGGCATCCAATGCCTGAAGGCGATGAGCGCGGCCACGCTCGTCGTGCTCGACCGGAACCCGGCGGCGCTGACCCTGGCCGAGGAGATCGGGGCGGACGTCACGATCGTCGCCGATGGGTCCCATGTGGACGCTGTGCTGGACCTGACCGGCGGGCACGGCGCGGAAGCGGTGGTGGACTTCGTCGGCGAAGGCGGCGCGACCGCCGAAGGCGTGCGGATGCTGCGCCGCGCGGGCAATTACTACGTCGTCGGCTACGGCGAGAACATCGACATCCCGACGATCGACGTCATCTCCACCGAGATCAACTTCGTCGGCAACCTCGTCGGCTCCTACACCGATCTGCAGGACTTGATGGTGCTCGCCGCGCAGGGCCGGGTGCGGCTGCACACCGCGCGTTACCCGCTGGGCTCGTTCCAGCGGGCACTCGACGATCTCCACGCCGGCCGGGTTCGTGGCCGCGCGATCCTGATTCCCTGAAACCGCTAGGAAAGGACCGGGAACACCATGGCGAAACAGCTGCAGTTCGGCGTCGACGCGCGGCGTCAGCTCGAACTCGGGGTCGACACCCTGGCCGACGCGGTGAAGGTGACCTTGGGCCCGAAGGGGCGTAACGCGGTACTGGAGAAGCTGACCGGCCCGCCGACGATCACCAACGACGGGGTGACCATCGCCCGGGAGATCCAGCTCGCGGAGCCGTTCGCGAACATGGGCGCCCAGCTGGTCAAGGAAGTCGCGATGAAGACCAACGGCGCGGTCGGCGACGGGACCACCACCGCCACCGTGCTCGCGCAGGCGATGGTGCGGGAGGGCCTGGCCGCGCTCGGCGAGGGCGCGAACCCGATGCGCGTGCGGCGGGGGATCGAGGAGACCGTCGAAGCGGTCGTGGAGCACCTGCGCAAGTCCGCGGTCGAGGTGTCCGGGGAGACCGAACTGGAGCGCATCGCGACGCTGGCGGCCGGGGACGACGAGCGGATCGGGCGGGTGATCGCGCAGGCGCTTTCGGCGGTCGGCCGGGCCGGCGTGGTGGAGATCGAGGAGTCCGACCGGACGGGGCTGGAGGTCGGGCTGGCCGACGGGATCGAGTTCGACCACGGCTACACCTCGCCGTACATGGTCACCGACCGGGACCGGATGGAGGTGTCCTTCACTGATCCGGTGCTGCTGCTGACCAACAAGAAGATCAGCCTGGTACAGGACCTGATGCCGGCCGTGGAGGCGGCCCGGCGGGCGGACCGGCCACTGGTCGTGCTCGCGGAGAACGTCGACGGCCCGGCCCTGCAGCTGATCGTCAGCGGCAACGTGCACGGCACCTTCCGGGCCGCGGTGGTCCGTGCGCCCGGTTTCGGGCACCGGCGGATCGCCGAACTGGAGGACCTCGCCGCAGCGCTGGGTGGCCGGGTGGTCAGCGAGGACTCCGGGGTGACTCTCGCCGAGGTCACCGAACGGGATCTGGGCCGCTGCCGGACCATCACCATCACCGAGGACTCGACGACCATCCTCGGCGGGTGCGGGGACGAAGGCGCCGTCCGCGCGCGGATCGGCCAGCTGGAGAAGCAGCTGGAGCGCGCCCGGATCGAACACGACCAGGACAACCTGCGGCTGCGGATCGCCCGGCTGACCGGCCGGGTCGCTGTGGTGCGGGTGGGCGCCGCGACGAGCGTGGAGCTCAAGGATCGGCTCCTGCGCGTCGAAGACTCACTGGCCGCAGCGCGAGCGGCGCTGGAGGAGGGTGTGGTCGCCGGCGGCGGCTCGGCCCTGGCGCAGGCGGCCCGGCAGGTGGAACTCGACCTGTCCGGCGACGCCGCGCTCGGACGGGACATCGTGCAACGGGCGCTGGGCGAGCCCCTGCACTGGATCGCGGCCAACGCGGGCTTCCCCGGGAAGGAAGTCGAGGCCCACGTGGCCGGTCTCGGCAACGGCCAGGGCTTCGACGCACTGACCGGCGAGTACCGCGATCTGTTCGCCGCGGGCGTGATCGATCCACTGAAGGTGACCCGCTCGGCCCTCGAAAGCGCGGCTTCCATCGCGGCACTGCTGATCACCACGGAGACCGCGATCGTGGAGGAGATCGTGGTCAACCCCGGCTCGATCCACGCGCCGGGGTTCGGTGATCTGGCCGAGGGGATGGTCCGTCCGTCCAATATCTACTGACCCGGTACGGTACGCCGTTCGGAAGGAAAGGCTGTGAAGGGTCCCTTCACGGACTCTGAGTCTGTGAAGGGACCCTTCACAGCCTTGACCCCGCGCAAAGCGAGAGCCCTGCTGCCCGGCCGGTGTGGCGGCGGGGAGCAGGGCTCTCGGGTACGTCCGTGGTCAGGCGAGGCTGCCGGGGCGGTGCATCGCCCCGGCAGCCTGGATCACCTGGCTACCGGCGCGCCACCGGCGACGTTGTTCGCCGGGGGCGCCTCGGGGGCGCGCAGCTTCTCGCCCTCGACGTCGATGTTCGGCAGGACCCGGTCCAGCCAGCGCGGGATCCACCAGGCCCGCTTGCCGAGCAGGGCCATGGTCGTCGGCATGATGATCATGCGCACCAGGAAGGCGTCGAACACGATCGCCGCGGCCATCGAGAAGCCCAGCAGTTTCAGGAACGTCTCCGAGGACAGCGTGAAGCCGGCGAACACCGAGACCATGATCAACGCGGCGGCGGTGATCACGCGCGCCCCGGCGCCGTAGCCGGTCCGGATCGCGTCGATCGGGGAGGCTCCGTGGTGGTATTCCTCCCGCATCCGGCTCACCAGGAACACCTGGTAGTCCATGGCCAGCCCGAACACGATACCGATCAGGAAGATCGGGGCGAACACCAGGATCGGGCCTTGATCCTCCGGTTTGATCCAGCCCAGCCAGCCCTTCTGGAAGATGCCGACGGTGGCGCCGAAGGTCGCCGCGACCGAGAGCAGGAAGCCGATCGAGGCGACCAGCGGGATGATCACCGACCGGAAGACGATCATCAGCAGGATGAACGCCAGGCCGACGACCACCAGCAGATAGATCGGCAGCCTGTTGGTGAGTGCGCTGGAGAAGTCCGCGTTGATCGCCGCCGAGCCGCCGACGCCGACGTAGGAGCCGGTCGCCTTGGCCACATCCGAGGCGGCCGACCGGATCTCGGCGAGCAGATCCTTGGTCTCCGGGGTGGACGGGCCGTTCTGCGGGATGACCAGGAACTGCGCGGCGTCCTGCGCGGTGTTCGGGATCGGGCCCACCACGCCGTGCTCGGCGATGTGGTCGAGGCCGCTGATCCGCTCCTGCACCTGCTTGGCCGCCGTGGCCATGCCAGTCGGGTCCTGCGCGCTCACCACGACGATCAGCGGCGAGGACTTCCCGGCGCCGAAGGCTTCCCGCTCGATCAGGTGCGCGGGCCTGTCCTGACTGGACGTGGCGTCCAGCCCGAGCTGAATCTGGGTCACCGGGATCGCCGCCACGATCAGCGCCGCCGCGGTGATGATCAGGTACGGCAGCGGGTGCTTGGTCAGCGCGACGCCCACCTTGTGCCCGATGGTCGGGCCCTTCGACCGCTCCGGAGTCCACAACAGCGGGATCCGGGGCTTGAACACGATGCCCTTGAACAGGCCGAGCAGCGCCGGCAGCACGGTCAGCGAGACCAGCACGGCCATCACCACCGTGACGGAGGCGCCGAGACCCATCTGTCCCAGGAAGGTCAGTCCGGTCAGGTTGAGCGCGACGAGCGCGATCACCACGGTCGCGCCGGCGAACACCACCGCGGAGCCGGCGGTGCCGACCGCGACGCCCGCCGCATGGGCCCGGTCCTTGGTCCTGGTCGCCTCCTGCCGATATCGGGAGATGACGAAGAGCGAGTAGTCGATGCCGACCGCGAGCCCGATCATCGTCGCCAGGCCGGTGGTCGAGGTGCCCAGGGTCAGGAACGCGGTGCCGATCGAGATGACCGAGGTGGACACGACGATGCCCATGATCGCCGCGCCGAGCGGCATCGCGGCGGCGAGCAGCCCGGCGAAGGTGATGATCATCACCAGGATCGCGACCGCGATACCGATCAGCTCGGAGGGTGGCTCGACCGCCTTCGCGCTCACCGGACCGGCGCTCTCGACGGTCAGCCCGGCGTCGCGGCCGATCTTCTTGGCCTCGGTGACGGTGTTCACCGTCGCGTCGCTGACGCCGCTCTCGGCGCCGTGCATCTTGGCGTCCAGCGTGAACTTGATTATCGCCACGGTGCCGTTGTCGGTCATCGACTGGGCGGCGGCCGGCCCGGTGGTCGGGTCGATGATCTTGGCGCGCTCGGCCGGGACGAGCTGAGGGATCTCCTGCAGCTTCGCGACCATCTTCTCGACCGAGTCATGGTGGGCGCCGGTGTCCAGGCGCTGACCGTCGTCAGCCTTCAGGATGATCTTCGCGGGCTGCCCCTCCGCCGCCTTGCCTTCGGGGAACTTTTCCGTGATGGTGTTCTGCGCGGTGACCGACGGGCTGTCCGGCAGCTTGAAATCGTCCTTGAAGGGCTTCTCGATCTTGTCCCCGAGTGCGCCGAGCGCGATGATCGCGAGTATCCAGAGGGCCAGTACCGCCCACCATCGCCGATAGGAGAACTTTCCTATCTTATATAAGAATGACGCCATAGGTGTCCTCCGTGTTTCCCGGGCGCGCTCGTGGAGAGAGAATCGCCTTGTGCCTGTGAGATCCTGGTGGCACGATACCCCGAGGTGAGCCGGGGCTACGCCGGGCATACCCTTATCCAGTTCGTGGTAAGCTATGCCCTTACGGCACACCTCAATAGTTGACCGTGCCGCTGGGGCAGGCCATAGCTTAGCCGCATGAATTCCCCGCTACCGCCGATTTCCGGAGAGTGTCACCCGGTCGTGGCACCGACTCCTGTTCGAGGAGGGCGCAGTACCGCCCCCGACCTAGCGCGCGGCCTGATGCTGGCGCTCATCGCGGTCGCGAACGTGCCGTATTTCATCCTGGGCCGGCCGCATGTGGCCGGAGCGCACGCTCAGAGCGACAACCCGGCCGATCTGGTCGCGCAGACGTTGACCATCGCCGGTGTGGACAGCCGTGTTTACCCGATGTTCGCCTTCCTGTTCGGCTACGGCATCGTCCAGCTCTACCGGCGCCAGCTCGCCTCCGGGGCCGAGCCCGCCACCGCGCGCAGGCTGCTGCGCCGGCGGCACTGGACCATGCTCCTCTTTGGACTCGTGCACGCGGCACTGCTGTGGCACGGCGACATCCTCGGCACCTATGCCCTCGCCGGGCTCGTGCTGGTATGGCTCTTCCTGAAGCGGAGCGATCGTTCTCTCAAGGTCTGGGCCGGGGTGTTCCTCGCCGTGCCGGCGCTGCTGGTGGTGGCCGCGTTCGTGGGCGCCGCGATGGGCGCAGGGTCCACTGTGGGCGGCGGCGGTATCGGCTCGAGTGGGCCGTTGGACACCAACGGGGCCCAGGGCTACTTCAACGCGATGGGTGTCCGGCTCGAAGCCTGGGGCTTCTACACCATTCCGGTCGCGCTGTTCACCATGATCGTCCCGGCCGCGATTCTGCTGGGCATGGTCGCTGCCCGCCGCCGGCTGCTCGACGAACCCGCCGATCATGTTCCGCTGTTGAAACGGATCGCGGCGATCGGGCTCACGGTCGGCTGGGGGACCGGGCTGCTGCAGGCTCTGCAGAATCTCGAAGTGCTGGGTCTCGATCGTACATTCGAATCGGTATTTACGCCGCTGCACATGCTCGGCGGGTTTTTCGGCGGAATCGGTTACATCGCGGTTTTCGGGCTGATTTCCGTTCGTCTCGAGCGTCTCCGCGAATCGCCGCGGCCCGGTTCGTTCACCTGGGCGGTCCAGGCGCTCGGAAAACGATCACTGACCGGCTATCTGTGCCAATCGCTGATCTTTTCACCGATTTTCGCCGCCTGGGGCCTCGGGCTGGGTGAACACCTGTCCAGCTGGTCCGCGGTGGTGCTGGCCTTCGTCGCCTGGCTGGTCGGCCTGCTCGTCGCCGCTAAGCTCGAAGGAGCCGGGCACCGCGGCCCGGCGGAATGGGCCCTGCGACGAGTCGCTTACCCCAAGTAGCAGTCCCGGTGCCGGCGGGGCCGCACGGTCCCGCCGGCACCGGCCGAGAGAGAGGTTCCGTTCATGGCCCTGCCCAGGTACATCCCCGCAGAGGAAATGCTGGCACTGCCCGCATTCAGCAGCCCGCAGGTCTCCCGTGACGGGACCCGGCTGGCCTATCTCGCGCCCGCCCACGGGTGTCTCAACCTCTGGATCCGCGGGATCGACGAGGAGCACGCGGACGCCGTGTGCGTGACGCAGGAAAAGCGTAGTATCTCGACCTTTTTCTGGTGTTCGGACTCGCGTACGCTGCTCTACCGCCAGGACACCGACGGCAATGAGGACTGGCACTATTTCCGGGCCGGCCTCGACGACCCGGATGCCGAGCCGTTCGATCTCACGCCCCTGGCGCCGGGCTGCCGGGTGATCGGCGCCAGCGAGGACGGGGGAACGGTGCGCGCGGTGATGAACCCGCGGTTTCTGTTCTTCGATGCCTTCGACATCGACCTGGCCACCGGGGAGACCACGCTGGTCCGGGAATCTTCGGACCTTGTGCGCAATTACACCGATATGGACGGCACACGCGGGTTTCTCAGCGGGCAGGCCGCCGACGGCACGCTGGAGTACTACGCGGTCGACGACCAGGAGACCGGGGCGATGCGCCTGGTGCACACCGAGGACGGTCCGTCCTTCGCGACCGGCCAGTATCCGTTCCACGTCT
This sequence comes from Amycolatopsis sulphurea, assembly GCF_002564045.1. Lineage (NCBI taxonomy): Bacteria > Bacillati > Actinomycetota > Actinomycetes > Pseudonocardiales > Pseudonocardiaceae > Amycolatopsis > Amycolatopsis sulphurea. The sequence goes on from NZ_PDJK01000002.1 coordinate 4,990,894, forward strand.
CGGCCGACCAGGAGACCCTGATCATGGCCTCGCACTGGGGCGGCTCGGACGCGCTGCGGCTGATCAGCATCGACCACGCCACCGGCGAGAAGACGGTGCTCGCCGAGAAGCCGGGGCACAGCGTGTGCTGCCTCGGCGTCTACTCGGACGATTTCGGCAAGCCGCCGTCGCTTTTCATCAGTCCGCGCACCTCGGAGATCATGGCGGTGCGCTTCGTCGGGGACCGGCCCGAGATGGTCCCGCTGACGCCGCACTTCGCCGAGGTCCACGCCGAGCTGATGAAGCTCGCCGACGGCGGTGAGCTGGGCTGGGTCACCTGTGACGACGACGAGCAGGTCTGGACGGCGACCTTCATCCACGACGACCGGTCCGGCCTGTCCTACCGCTACGACCACCGCACGCGGACCAGCGTGCTGCTGCACGATCCGGGCAGCGGCGAGGAGTTCGGGAAGACCCGGGCGATCACCTTCACCGCTCGCGACGGCCTGCCGATCCACGCCTTCCTCACCCTCCCGGTCGGTGTCGAGCCGAAGGGCCTGCCGCTGGTCCTGCGCGTCCACGGTGGTCCCTGGCTGCACGACTACTGGGGTTTCAACGGCGAGGTGCAGCTGCTGGTCAACCGCGGCTACGCCGTGCTGCAGGTGAACTACCGTGGCTCGACCGGCTACGGCAGCCGCCACATCAAGGCGGGTATCAAGGAGTACGGCCGCGGGATGAACGACGACCTCATCGACGCCTGTGAATGGGCCGTCGCCGAGGGGATCGCCGATCCGGCGCGGCTGGGCATCTGCGGCACTTCGCACGGCGGCTACCTGACGCTGACCGCCCTGTGCAACACGCCGGACTACTTCGCGGCGGCGGTCGACGACGTGGGCTTTTCCAGTATCCCTGCCCTGATGGGCGACCATCCCGACTGGATCAAGGCGACCCAGCTCAACAGCTTCCTCGCCTACTGCGGCGATCCGGCCGATCCCGACGACCTCGCGGACATGCTGAGCCGCTCACCGGCGACCATGATCGACCGGATCGAGACCCCGCTGCTGGTCATCGCCGGTGCGCAGGACCCGCGCGTGAAGCTCACCGAGCCTCAGGCGATCGTCGACGGGCTACGCGCGCGCGGCGTCGAAGTGGGCTACTTCGTCGCGGAGGACGAAGGGCACGGCTTCAAGAACCCCGTGAACATCAACCGGATGTGGCACCTCATCGAGGAGCACTTCGCGCAGCATCTCGGGGGGCGCCGAGGCTAGGCGAGCAGTTTCCGCAGTCCGGCGATGCCGCCGGCGTACACGTCCTCGGTGAACGTGCGATCGAGTTTCGCCACCTGGTCGGCGTCGGCGTCGTACTCGGCCCACCATTCGACGAAGGCTTCGCCGGTGTCGGTGACGGGGCAGACCCGGACTGTGGAAACGTATCGGCGTACCCCGAACGGGTTCGCCCCCTCGAACGCGTAGGTGAGGCTGCGGCCGGGGTCGTCCAGCGCGAGCAGCCGTTCGTCGAACGGGTCCCCGCCGGCGGCGAACGTCAGCCGCCGGACGGCCCCGACCTGACCGTCGACGCCTTCGACCAGTTCGGCGTGCCCGATCGCCGGGACGAAGGCGGGCAGGTCGGCGAAGGCGCGGATCCGGGCCCAGACCTCGTCGGCGGAGGCGGCGACGATGCCACTGGCGTAGGGGCGAGGCATGGGCACTCCAAGCTGTCGGTCCGGTGATCGGTTGTGCAGCATCAGTGTTCTCGGCTCCGGAGGGTCGCAACAGCGGCTCAACGGGGGATCAATGAGACGGGGCTCGTCAGGCCAGTACTGCGTGCAGGAGCCGCGCCAGCTCGGCCGCGTCGGGTGGGCTGCCGTCGGCGATGTGCTGCACGAAGTAGCCGTCCACGGCCGCTGCCCAGGCGGCTGCGCGGGCCGGGTCGGCGGTGTGGGTGCGGGCGGTGGCGGCGAGGAGGTCGAGCCAGAGGCGAGCGGATTCGCGAGTCTCCGGCTGTCGGCCGGCGCGCAGGTAAAGCTCGTAACGGGCCTTGACGGCGGAGCTTTCTTCCTCGAACAGGCGTACCAGTTCCCGGGCGAATCCGGGGACGGTCGCGGTGCCGGGGGACTCCATCGTGGTGACGAGTTCGTCGGTGCCGCTGCGCAGGGTGGCGGCGAGCAGGTCGCCGGTGGAGGCGAAGTGGTGGGAGACCGCGCTGCCCGGCAGCCCGGCCTCGATGGCGACGGACCGGTGGGTCACGCCGGTGACGCCGTCGCGGGCGATCACCCGCACGGTGGCGGCGATGAGCAGCGCACGCCGGCGTGCTCCGCGTTGTGCCCGGCCGTCTTCGGGATTCATGCCGCACCATAAACGGTGACGACCCCGGCCACGATCAGCCCGAGCCCGATCAGGTGGGTGCGGCTGAGCCGGTCGCCGAAGAACACCACGCCGCCGAGCGCGGCGCAGGTGATCCCGGCGCCGCTCCAGATTCCGTAGCCCACCGCCAGGGGCAGGCCCGCCCGCAACGCGCGGGACATCAGGGCCACCGACACCCCGATCCCGGCGAGCGCGGCGACCACCCAGCCCCGGCGACGCAGCCCATCCGCCGCGCGGATGGCCGTGATCCCGGCGACCTGCGCCACGACCGACGCGATCAGCAGCAGTACCGTCACGACGCGGTCTCCGGCCCCGGCCGCTGCAGGGCGGCGACCCCGGCGGCGATCAGGAGGATCCCGTCGGCCTGGGCGAGTGACACCGGCTCCCCGAACACGAACAGGCTCAGGAGGGTCGCCGCCGCCAGTCCGCACCCGGTCAGGATCCCGTAGGCGACCCCGAGCGGCAGGCCCGCCCCGGTGATCCGGGAGAACAGCAGGATCGACACCACGTAGCCGGCCAGCACGCCCAGTGATGGCCAGGGCCGGGTGAACCCGTCCGAGAGCCGGAGGCACAGCGTGCCGCCCACCTCGGTGACCACTGCGCCGCCGAGGAACACCAGTGCGGGCATTCTTTCGGGGCGCATGTCCCCATAGTAGTGAAAGGACGGTGCCGGGCAAGGGTCCGCGTCCGGTCAGCCGCTGCGCCCGGGATCGTTCGTATTTCTCCACCGCCTGCGCGTCGACGCCGTCACGCATCTCGAATTCTCGGACGTGGCACTGATGCCCGCGACGGCGCGCGCCGGGAAGCTGCCGGGCTCGGCAGGGTTGCCCGGCGAGCGCATCGTCGACCTTCTCGGCAGCCTCGTCACGGCGCGTTTCGAGGCACGCGTAGGCCCCGGGGAAGGCGGCCCCTCATGTGGTGACTTTAAGTAATCTCTGGACTCTTTTCGGTAACTTGACCACAGGATTGAATCCTCCTAGGATCGCAGAGGTGTCGGCGTACCCCGTCCAGCCGACCTCGAATCCGAGCCAGGGGAGTCCTATGAACACGCCACTGACGACCGATCTCGGCATCTTGAGCGCGGTCGGCAACACGCCGCTGGTCCGGCTGCGCGACAGCGGATCCGGTGCCGGTGTCCTCGTGAAACTGGAGTACCTCAATCCGTCCGGGTCGGTGAAGGATCGGATGGCTCTGGCGATCATCGAGGACGCGGAACAGCGCGGTGAGCTGAAGCCGGGGATGACCGTGGTCGAGTACACCGGTGGCAGCACCGGTCCCGCGCTCGCGCTCGCCTGCCGGGCGAAGGGTTACGAGCTGAAGCTGGTGACGTCGAGCTGTTTCACGCCGGAGCGGCTCGCCATGATGTCGGCCTTCGGGGCCGACCTGGAAGTGCTGCCGCGCAAGTCCCCGGACGGGATGACGCAGGAGGATGTCGCCGGCATGACCGACCGGGTGGCCGAACTCGCCGCGCTGCCCGACTACTTCTCCACCGACCAGTTCCACAACCAGGCCATGGTCGAAGGCTACCGCCGGACGCTGGGCCAGGAGATCCTGGAGCAGACGGACGGTCGTCTGGCGGCGTTCTGCACCGGGGTCGGCACCGGGGGCACGTTGATGGGCGTGGCGCTGGCGATCAAGGAGAAGGTGCCCAGCTGCCAGGTGGTGGCGATGGAGCCCGCGAGTTCGCCCGCGCTCTCCCAGGGTGTGGTGGGACCGCACCAGCTGCAGGGTCTCTCGGGCGGCAAGTCTCCGCTGGTGGACCTGAGCGTGATCGACTCCGTGGAGACGGCCGGCGACGAGGAGGCCATCGCGACGGCCGCGGCGCTGGTCAAGACCGACGGCATTCTCGCCGGGATCACGACGGGGGCGAACGTCGTGGTTGCGCGGCGGCTCGCGGAGCGTCTCAAGCCCGAGGACGTGGTCGTGACCATCGCGGTGGACAGCGGCATGAAGTACATGTCCACCGGCATCTTCGGGTAGCCACCCGGATACGGCACGCGCACTCGCCGCCAGGTGTCCTCATCGGACTGTCCGATGGGGACGCTCCAGAACTCCGCGCGGAACTCTGCCGGGACACTGTCCGGTGCAAGGCGGAGCCGTTTTATCTCCTATTCTCCTATGATATGAGGTATCGTAGGCTCATCCGGTCTCCAGGAGGACGCCGATGTCATCCCCGACGATCCCCGGCCATCCGGACTCCTCCGGGCTCGGGCAGGACCCACCCGGGACCGGCGCGGGGGCCTTGCGCGGGACGCGCGTGCTGGACCTGAGCCGGGTGCTGGCCGGTCCGTTCGCCGGGCAGATGCTGGCCGACCACGGCGCCGCCGTCGTCAAGGTCGAATCGCCCGCCGGGGACCAGACCAGGACCTGGGGCCCGCCCTTTCTCCCGGACGGGGGCAGCGCCTACTTCGAGGGTCTCAACCGCAGCAAGTCGAACATCTGCCTCGACCTCAAGAACGAGCAGGCGCGTGTGGTGCTGCTGAAGCTCATCGCGGAGTCCGATGTGGTGATCGAGAACTTCCGGCACGGCACCATGGACGCCTGGGGTCTGGGCTACGAATCCGTCCTGGCCGAACGGTTTCCCCGGCTCGTGTACTGCCGGGTCTCGGGGTTCGGCTCGACCGGCCCGATGGCGGAGCTGCCGGGCTACGACGCCGTGCTGCAGGCCTTCGGTGGCCTGATGAGCGTCAACGGCGAGCCTCAGCGTGACGCGCTGCGCGTCGGAGTGCCCATTGTGGACATCGTCGCGGCGAACCAGGCGTTCAGCGGGATTCTCCTGGCGCTGCACGAAGTTTCGGCTTCGGGACGCGGGCAGCTGGTCGACGTTTCCTTGCTGGACGCGGTCGTCTCCCTGCTCCATCCGCACTCGGCCACCTGGCTGGCCAGCGGGGTGACGCCGGTGCGGATGGGCGCCGCCCACCCGGTCATCGCGCCGTACCAGCTGTTCGCCACCTCGAACGGCCCGCTGTTCATCGCGGCGACGGACAACCGGCAGTTCGCCCGGGTCGCCGAGGTGCTCGGCCGCCCCGAGCTGTCGGCCGACCCGCGGTTTGCCGCCAACAGCGACCGGGTCGCGAATCTCAAGGCCCTGCAAGAGGAAATGGGGCGGCTGCTCGCGGACCGGGACCGCGACGAGCTGGCCCGCGCGCTGCTGGCCGCGGGGATCCCCGCGAGTCCGCTCAACGACGTGGGCGCGGCGTTGCAGTCGGAGCAGGTTCGCGCTCGCGAGATGGTGGTCCGCAGCGGCGACTACACCGGGATCGGGGTGCCTATCAAGCTCGGGGTGAGCGGTTCGCTCGCGCCGCGGCCGCCGGCCGGGATCGGCGCGCACACCGAAGAGGTGCTCGGGGGCGCGGGCTACACCGGAGACGAGATTTCCCGCCTGCGCGGGGCCGGCGCCTTCGGAAAGGCGGACGTGCGATGACCCCGGCCACCGACCTGGCGCAGTTGCGGGCGCGCGTCCGCGCGTTCACCGGCGAATGCCTGGCGGCGGGGGATTTCGTGCCCCGGTGTGACGCCTGGGTGTCCGGCTTCGACCTGGCCTTCAGCAGGGCACTGGGCGAGCGGGGATTGGTCGGCGTCACCTGGCCCGCCGAGTTCGGCGGTGCGGGGATGTCCAGCACGGCGCGCCTGGTCATCACCGAGGAACTGCTGCGGGTGGGGGCTCCGGTTGCCGCCCACTGGATCGGGGAGCGGCAGATCGGTCCCAGCATCCTCCGGTTCGGCTCGCGCGAGCTGCAAGCGGAGTTCCTGCCCGCCATCATGGCCTCGGACGTCTCCTTCTGCCTCGGGATGAGCGAGACCGAGGCGGGCTCGGACCTCGCCGCCGTCCGGACCACGGCGCGACGGGACGGTTCCGGCTGGCGGATCACCGGCGCGAAGGTCTGGACCACCAATGCGCACCACGCCACGCACGCGTACGTGCTCGCCCGGACCAGCCGCGGCGAACTCAAGCACGAGGGATTGACGGAGTTCATCGTCGACCTGAAAGCGCCGGGCGTGACCGTGCGCCCGATCCTCGATCTGGCGGGGGAGCACCATTTCAACGAGATGCTCTTCGACGAGGTCGCGGTACCGGACCGGTGGGTGATCGGCGAGGTCGGCGAGGGCTGGGCGCAAGTCACCGGGCAGCTCTCGTTCGAGCGGGGCGGCAGTGAGCGGTTCCTCAGCACATATCCGCTCCTCGCCGAGACCCTCGGGCACGCGCACCGTTCCGGCGACCGGGCGACCATCGAGCAGGTGGGCGCGCTCGCCGCTCGCGTGACCGCGTTGCGCAGCCTCGCGTGGGACATCGCCGTGTCCATCGACAACGGCGTCGCACCCGTCGCCGACGCCGCGAAGCTGAAATACCTCGGCCCGGCGTTCGAACGCGACGTCTTGACCACGGCGCGCTACGCCCTCGACGTGGGCGGGCCGAGTGACGACGGAACTCTGGAACGGCTGATCGCCGAAGCGCAGGTGGCCGTCCCCGGCATGTCGATCCGGGGCGGCGTGTCGGAAGTGCTGCTCACCCTCGTCGCACGTTCGGAGACCCGCTCGTGAAATGGAATGATGACGTCTACGACGTCGCCGACCAGGTGTTCGCCGAGCGGCGCGGCGCCGCTTCCGAGACGTCGCGAGGCGACGCCGCGCTGTGGCAAGTGCTGCTCGACCTCGGCTGGCCCTATGTCGCGATCGACGAGGACGCCGGTGGGGTCGGCGGGGACCTGACCGACCTGGCGGAGATCGTGCGTGCCGCGGGCCGGCACAACGCCCTCGTCCCGTTGGCCGAGACCTCGGTGGCGGCCTGGATCTTTGCGCACGGCGGTGGTTCCGCGGCCGATCTCGGTGCGGCGGCGGCGATTCTTGCCGGGGATAACCTCACGTGGACCACCTCGGGCGGCGGGGTGGTGGTGAACGGCTCGGTCAAGCGCGTGGCGTGGGCGGGAGCCGTGCCCACGCTCTTGCTCGTCCGGGAGGATTCGGGCACCACCACCGTCGGCGTCGTCAGGCCCGCGGAGGCCGAAGGGCTGTCGATCGTCCTGGGACGTACTCCGGCGGATGAACCGTGTGCGGATCTGCGGTTCGACTCGGTGTGTGTCGCGCAGGACAAGCTGTTCGAAGTACCGCTGACTGCCGCCCGTATTTCCGACCGCGACGGCGTGCTCCGCGCGGCCGCGATTTTCGGCGCGGTGGAGCGGGCCGTCGAGCACGCCGCGCAGCATGTGGCCACCCGGCACCAGTTCGGCCGGCCTTTGGTGAAGCTGCAGGCCGTTCAGCATCTACTGGCCTCGATCATCTGCGAGCGGGACCTGCTCGGCTCCGCGGTGCGGCTGGCCCTCGCGACGGGCGGTGCGCCGGGAGCCACGGCCGCGGCCGCGGCCACCGCGGGACGAGTCGCGCACCGGGTCGCGGCCGTGGCCCACCAGCTGCACGGGGCGATCGGAATCACCCGGGAACACGATCTGCACCTCTCGACCTCGCGGCTGACGACCTGGGCCGAAAGCCCGAGATCCCAGCGTTCCTGGGAATTGCGGCTCGGTGCACTCGCCGTCGCGCCGGACGACGAGGCCCTCTGGGAATTGACCACGAGCGGAAGCGAGCTGAGCACACCGTGAACGCCGGAGCGCACCTCACCTCGCTCGATGACGGAACCCGGATTCTGACGTTGTCGAATCCTGCTAAGCGAAATGCGCTCGACCCGGCGATGTGCGCGGCCCTGGCCACCTCGATCGCCTCGGTCGCGAACGACCGTGCGGCACGCTCGCTGATCGTCACCGGGGAAGGCGACGCGTTCTGTGCCGGGGCCGACCTGCCGGCCATGTTCGGCGACCTCGATCGTCCGGTGCCCGAGATCAGAGCGGGCCTGCGTGAGGCCTACGCGAGCTTTCTGGGCATCCGGGCACTGTCCATTCCGGTCATCGCCGCGGTGACCGGTCCGGCGATCGGTGCCGGTCTCAACATCGCGCTGAGCTGCGACCTCGTCATCGCGAGTCCTACTGCGACTTTCGGCGCCACCTTCGCCAGGATCGGGCTGCACCCCGGCGGAGGCGCGACCGCCTTCCTGGTGGAATCGCTGGGCAGGCAGCGGGCCACCCGGCTCCTCCTCGAAGGCGGCACGCTGAGCGCTCAGGACGCTTTGTCCTGGGGCCTCGTCGAATCCGTGACGGAGGACCCGCTGCGCGAGGCACGGACACTTGCCGCGAAGGTCGCCCTGCTCGAACCCGAGCTGGCGCGCAACATCAAAGAGGCCGTCCGGCTGGCCACCCAGGGACCGCTCGAACCGGTGGTCTCGTTCGAATCCTGGGCACAGGCGGCCAGCGCCAAGGGGGAGCGGGTCGCGGCTGCGGTGGCGAAGTTTCGCAAGCGTGGAGCAGTATCGACCGACGGAAGGGAACGGACATGAGCAGGCTCGCGGGAAAAGTGGCCGTGATTTTCGGCTGTGCCACCGGAATCGGGCGCGCGACGGCGGAGGAGTTCGTCCGCCAGGGCGCCACCGTGTACGGCTCCGACATCGTGGCGAAGCCGGGTGAACTCGGCGAGACCTACCATCACTCGGTAGTCGACGCGACGGACGAATCGAGCGTGGCCGGGTTCGTCGAGAACGTGATCGCCGCACAGGGGCGAGTCGACATCTGCTTCAACAACGTCGGTGCCGGCCTGCAGAAGAAGGTCAGCGAGACTTCGCTGGCGGAATTCGACCATCTCGTGCGCATGAACCTGCGCTCGGTGTTCCTCGGCACCCGGGCGGTCCTGCCGCACATGCTTGCCCAGCAGCGCGGAAGCATCGTCTCCACCTCGTCCAACGGCGGGCTGATGGGCCGTCCCAACGATCCGGTGTACAACGCGACCAAGCACGGTGTCGTCGGGCTGATGAAGTCCGTGGCGGTCGCACACGCGGCCCAGGGTGTACGGGCGAACGCGGTGAACCCCGGCCCGATCGACACCCCCATGCTGCGCGGGGTTCTCCCCGAGGGAGCGGAGCTGGAGGACCCCGAGATGATGCGCCGGATCGTGGCGAGCACCCCGGCCGCGCGCGTTGCCTCGGCCATGGAAGTGGCGAACGCAGTGCTTTTCCTCGCCAGCGACGAGTCGTCGTTCATCAATGGGGTCGCACTCGCGGTCGACGGCGGGAAGGCTGCGGGGGCGCTACTCGCCGACCGCTATCGCCTGGACTTCGACCTCGGAGTGTCCTGAAACCGGCCGGCCGAGCGCCGCGGAGGGCTGTGAAGGGGCCCTTCACGGACTCAGAGTCCGTGAAGGGGCCCTTCACAGACCCGAAATCGGTCGGGCAGCCACGGCTCTCTCTGCTGATCACGGGCCCTCGACCGACGTTGCCGGGACCCTGGACACGGAGTCCGTGAAGGGGGTCCTTCACGGACCTCCGCGGTCTGCGCAGGGCCGCCACGCCGACTTTTCCGGCACCCGAGCGGCGGGCCGGTCAGCTCGCGCTGTCGCTGAGCTGGCGGTGCCACTCGATCATCGCGCGCTCGCCCTTGTCCAGGTATTCGGCCAGCAGTTCGGCTGCTGCGGCGAAATGACCCTGCTCCACGCGGGCGAGGATGGCGCGCCGGTCCTCCTGGAACTCCGAACGCATCTGCAGGGCCTCGCGCACCGAAGAGATGGTCAGCCGCAGCTCGGCCATGAGCTGTTTCATGGTCACCGTGGCCCGCTCGCTGTGGCCGATCGAGATCAAGGCGCTGTGGAAGTCGGTGGTGGCCCGGCTCGACGCCGACCAGTCCCGGTCCGCGATCGCGTCGTCGCCGAGTGTGATCGCGGCGCGCAGGGCGCGGAGTGCCTCGGGGGGCACGGTCTGTGCGGTGCGCACCGTTCCCAGTTCCAGCAGCCGCCGCATCGCGTAGAGATCCCGGATGTCGGCTTCGGTGATGCGTGCGACGAAGATGCCGCGGTTGAGCTCCTGGTTGACCAGGCGCTCGTGCTCCAGCAGCTGGAGGGCTTCGCGGAGGGTGTTGGCCGAGACCCCGATCGACTGGCTCAGCTTCTCGACCCCGATCCGGGCGCCGGGCTGCAGCTCGCCGGCGGTGATCTGCTCGCGCAGCAGGTCGGCCGTGTGCTCCGGGGCGCTCTTGCGCCGGAGCACGGCGGGTGACTGCGAGGTGTTCCTGGGCGGCATCGCGGCGATCCTTTGCGTCCGGAAGATCCTTCAATTCTAGGCTACTTCAGCCCGCAGCGGTACGGCCACAGGGTGGGACGACGGGCGGATCCGGGAGTGGTTGACCGAGACTGTTGAATCATCCTAGAATCTGGAGATCGCAGAATGGGAGTCATGGCCGGAGGTCGTGACATCACTCTTAGGAGCCGCATGATGGAGCAGGGTCCGGCAGGCGAACGGTGGATGCCCGAGGCTCTGCGGCCAGGTGGTGCCGCCGCGACGCGGGGGGCCGGGCGATGAGCGGCCGGCTCGGGATCGGGGTCGATATCGGCGGCACGTTCACCGACATGGTCGTCCTGGACGACAGCGGCATCATCCACGTCGGCAAGGTGCTGACCACGCCGGACGAACCGGCGCGGGCGGTGGAGGACGTGATCCGGCAGACGCTGGGCCGGGCGGGCATCGATCCCGGCGACGTGTCCGGCTTCGTGCACGGCACCACCCTCGTCACGAACGCGTTGATCGAACGCCGCGGCTCGCGCACGGCGCTGCTGTGCACCGCCGGTTTCCGCGACATTCTGGAGATGGCTCGCGAGCACCGGTACGACCTCTACGACCTGATGCTCGAAATGCCCGACCCGCTGGTGCCGAGATGGCTCAGATTCGATGTGCCGGAACGGATCCTGGCCGACGGGTCGGTGCTGCGCGAGCTGGACACCGCCTACGTCGAGCAGCTGGTGACCGAGCTGGTCGACCACGGCGTCGAGGCGGTCGCGATCGCTTTCCTGCACAGCTACCGGAATCCGCGGCACGAACAGGAAGCGCGCCGGATCATCGAACGGATCGCGCCGCATCTGCGCGTCTCCCTCTCCAGTGAGGTCGTCCCGGAGATCCGGGAGTACGAGCGCACTTCGACCACCGTGGCCAACGCCTACGTGCAACGGCTCGTCAAGCGCTACCTCGACGACCTGAAGGAGCGTTCCGCGGCGATCGGGCTCCCTCGCCCGCCGCACATCATGCTCTCCAACGGGGGAGTGGCCACGCTCGACACCGCCGGCGAGTTCCCGGTCCGCATGCTGGAGTCAGGGCCGGCCGGGGGCGCGCTGGCCGCGGCGGCGTTCGGGAAGGCCAGCGGCACGCCGGATCTGATGGCCTTCGACATGGGCGGGACGACCGCGAAGCTGTGCATGATCGAGAACGGCGCGCCGATGGTCGCGCACGACTTCGAGGTCGACCGGATCTACCGGATGAAGCCGGGTTCCGGGATCCCGGTGCGGATCCCGGTGATCGACATGATCGAGATCGGGGTGGGCGGGGGTTCCATCGCGAGGATCGACGCGCTGGGACTGCTCACGGTCGGTCCCGATTCCGCCGGATCCGTGCCGGGGCCTGTGTCGTACGGGCGAGGCGGCACAGAGCCGACGGTGACCGACGCCGACCTGTTGCTCGGCTACCTGGACCCCGCGTATTTCCTCGGCGGCGAAATGGAACTGGACCTCGAAGGCGCTCGGTCGGCCATCCAGAAGCGCATCGCCGACCCGCTGGGCGTGTCGGCCGAGGAGGCCGCGTACGGCATCCACGACAGCGTGAACACCAGCATGGCCAACGCCGCCCGCGTGCACGCCATCGAACAGGGCAAGGATCCGGTGGGGCAACCACTGTTCACGTCGGGTGGTGCCGGGCCGGTCCACGGCGCGGGCGTGGCCCGGGCACTGGGTGCGACCACCGTGATCTGTCCCGCCGGTGCGGGGGTCATCAGCGCGGCCGGGTTCCACACCGCGCCCTTGGCCTTCGATTTCGTGCGCTCCACGCACGCCGCGCTCGACACCATCGACGGGCAGGCGATGCGGCGGGAGTTCGCGGCGATGGAGGCGGACGGCGAGCGGATTCTGCGCGATTCCGGTCTGCGCGGTGACGAGATCTCCCACCGGCATGCGGCCGAGGTCCGGTATGTGGGGCAGGGCTTCGAAATCCTGGTGCCGATCGCCCCGGACTCGGCGGACTGGCGCGTGGAGCTGAAGGAGAACTACCTGCGGCAATACGAGCTGCTCTACCGGCGCCAAGGCCCGGACGTGCCGCTCGAAGTCCTGAGCTGGCGGGTCGTGTCCAGCGGACCGGCGCCCGATCAGTCGCTACGCCGGCCGCAGAACGCGGGCAGCCGGCCCAAGGACGCCCGCAAAGGCACCCGGCCGGCGTACTTTCCCGCGTTGGGCGGGTACCACCCGACGCCGGTCTACGACCGGTATGCGCTCCTGCCCGGGACGCGGGTGAACGGCCCGGCGATCGTCGAGGAACGGGAGTCGACGCTGGTCGTACCGCCCGAATCGGAATGCGTCGTCGAGGACGACGGGACCCTGATCCTCCGGCTGCTTTCCCCCGCCTCTTCCACGTCCCAGGACGGAGCACCCCGATGAATCCCGCCAAGGCACTGGACCCCTTCGTCGTCGGCGCGGTGTCGAGCCGGCTCTCCTCCGTGCTGCAGGAGCAGCAGACCGCGTTGGTCAGCACGGCCTTCAGCTCGATCGTCCGCGAATCACTCGACCTCGCCTGTGCGGTGTTCGACTCGAAGGGCGACATGATCGGCCAGTCGGTCGGGGGCACGCCCGGCCACATCAACGCGATGGCGACCGGCATGCACCACTTCGTGTCGGCCTATCCGCCGGAGACGCTCGAACCCGGCGACGTGCTGTTCACCAATGATCCGTGGATGACCGCCGGCCAGATCAACGACATCTCCGTCGCCACGCCGGTGTTTCGCGACGGCGTGCTGGTCGCGTGGTTCGCGACCTGCTGCCACGCGCCCGACATCGGCGGACGGGTGCTTTCGGCGCAGGCTTCGGAGGTTTTCGAGGAGGGGCTGGCGATCCCGATCATGAAGCTCTTCCGCGCCGGGCGCCCCAACGCCGACATGATCCGCGTGATCCGCCAGAACGTGCGGACCCCGGACGAGACGATCGGCGACCTCTACGCGCAGGCGTCCGCGAACGCTGTCGGCGCGGACAGCCTGCTGCGGCTCATGGACGAATACGACCTGTCCGGCATCGACGACATCGCGGCCGAGATCATGTCCAGATCAGAAGTCGCGCTCCGGCAGGCGATCCGCGCGGTGCCGGACGGCGTCTACCGCGCGGAGATCGAGTGCGACGGATTCGACGGCGAAGGCCTCACGCTCGCGCTCGCCCTCACAGTGGCCGACGGCGAGGTCCACCTGGATTTCTCCGGGTCCTCCCCGGAAAGCAAGAGCGGCGTGAACGTGGTCCTCAACTACACGATGGCGTACTCGTCCTTCGCCATCAAGGCGGCCATCGCACCGGATGTGCCGCACAACGCGGGCTCGTTCCGTCCGGTGTCGATCGAAGCGCCGGAGGGCAGCATCCTGCACTGCCGCCGTCCGGCGCCGGTGGCCTCGCGGCACTCCGTCGGGCACTACCTGCCCAGCCTGATCTTCCGGGCGCTCGCCCAGGTCGTCCCGGACCGGGTCATGGCCGAAAGCGCGGACGCCGTGTGGATGACGGTGTTCCGCGGGAAACGGTCGAGTGCCGGGCCGTTCCTCTTCTCCCACTTCCTCTCCGGGGGCGCCGGCGCGCGCTCGGGCAAGGACGGGCTGTCCACCACGTCGTTTCCGAGCGGCCTGCGTGCCGTGCCGACCGAGGTGTTCGAGAACCTGACGCCGATGGTCCAGCTGCGCCGGGAGCTGCGCACGGACTCGGGCGGCGCCGGTGAATTCCGCGGCGGCCTCGGCCAAGTGACGACCTTTCACAGCCGGGATGTGGACAGCCTGCTGATCAATGCGAACATCGAGCGCACCCGGTTCGCGGCGCGGGGAGCTCTGGGGGGCCGCCCCGGACTTCCGGGATTCTTCGGCGAGGACTCGGGCCGCTCGCTGAAACCCAAGCAAGCGCTGACCGTCGACCCCGCCGTGCCGCTGGAATTCCGTCCACCGGGAGGCGGCGGCTTCGGTGATCCTCGCGCGCGCCTCGCGTCGGCGGTTCTGGCGGATGTCGCCGGTGGCTACGTGAGCCGGGAGGCCGCGCTGTCGGAGTACGGCGTCGTCGTCGAATTCCGGGGCGATCCGAACGCGATCGTCCGGCCGCCCGAAGCGTTCGTCCTCGATGAGGACGCGACGCGGGAGGCCCGGTCGTCATGACCACAGCGGCCCGCACCTGGGGATCAGAGCACGTCGAGTCGATGATTTCGGCCAGCCGCCGCGACGCGGGGGTCATGGCTTCGGGACAGTCGATCAATCTTGCCGTGGGGGAGCCGGATCTGGCGCCTCCCACGGAGGTCGTCGAGAGCCTCAAGCAGGCTCTCGACGCCGGCCACACGCACTATGTCGATCTGGCCGGCGACGAAGAACTCAGAACGGCGATCGCCGCGCTCGAATCCGCGAATTGGGGGAGGGAAGTGCGCCCGGCCGCCGTGCAGGTGACGGCCGGTGCCACGGCCGGGATCGCGGCCACGATCCTGGGCACCACCTCGGTCGGGGACCGGGTGGTCATGCCGGACCCGACCTACAGCCTGTACGCCGACGTCGTCCGGCTCGCCGGTGGGATTCCGGTGCCGGTCGCGTGCCTCCCCAGCCTGCATCTCGATCTGGAGGCCCTCGCTCCGGCGCTCAAGGGGGCACGGTCGTTCGTGTACTGCAGCCCCGTCAATCCCACCGGCGTCGTCTACCACCGGGAAGAACTCGAAGGGGTCGCCCGGCTGCTGGACCCGGGCACGATCGTCATCGACGACGGCGCGTACAGCTCCCTGGTCTACCAGCCACATCGGTATGTTCCTGCGGCAGTGATCCCCGGGTTGGCCGATCGCACGGTGTATTGCCAGACCTTCTCGAAGAAGTTCGCGATGACGGGCTTCCGTGTCGGGTATCTCGTCGCTCCGGAGGAGTTGCTCCCGCCGATCGCCGCCGTTCATCGGACGTTCAACGGATCCGTCAACGCCGCGGTGCAGAAGAGCGCGGTCACGGCGCTCGCGATGGGGCCGTCCTTCGCCGACTTCGCCCTGCGGACCTACCGGCGGCGGCTCGACCTCGTCCAGGAGCTGATGAAGTCCATTCCCGTGCTCGAAGCGGTTCCGCCCGAGGGCGCCTTCTATCTTTTCCCGAAGATCCTGACCGGGCATTCGTCGTCCGACACGGCTCGGCACCTGGCCAGGCACGGCGTGCGCGTCCGGTCCGGCGCGGAGTTCGGCGCCGGGGGAGAGGGCCACCTGCGCATCTCCTACGCCGCGTCCGAGGAATCCCTCGAAGCCGGTTTCGGCCGGATCAAAGCCGCGATGAATCTGCTCGGATAGCAGAGACCGGGAACCGTGTTCGGCAACGCATCGAGAAAGGACCAGGGATGAGCAAGGTGGAGCAGATCAATCCGGAATCGTTCGGCGTCAGCGGGCTGCTGTATTCCCAGGCGACGGTGGCCAACGGCTTCGTCTTCATCGCCGGGCAGGGCGCGGTCGACGAGAACTACCAGGTCATCGCCCCCGGCGACGCCTACCTGCAGGGCAAGAAGATCATCGAGCGGATCCGCGTCATCCTGGCCGAGGTCGGTGCCGGGCTGGAGCACATCGTGTCGGCGACGGTGTTCTTCGCCAGTCTCGACGATGCCGCCGGGTTCAACCGGGCGTGGGTCGAGGAGTTCGGCGACCACCGGCCGGCCCGCGCGGCGCTGGTCAGCCAGATGGTCCTGGACGGATTGGTCGCGGAGGTCATCGCGACCGCGGTCCTTCCTTGAGCGGGCCGATGCTGTTCCAGGACGCGATGTCGGCGGCGCTGGCCGAGCACGGCATCGACACGATCTTCGGTCTGGTCGGCGACGGGAACCTGTTCGTGATGGACAGTTTCCGGCGGCTGCCGGGGACGACCTACGTCGGGGTGGCGAACGAGGCGAGCGCCGTCGAAGCGGCCTCGGGCTACGCCAACGTCACCGGGCGGCTCGGCGTCGCGACGGTCACGCACGGCCCGGCTTTGACGAACACCGTCACCCCGCTCGTCGACGCGGTCAAAGCCAGGCTTCCTTTGCTCCTGCTCGCCGGCGACACCCGGCCGGACGATCACCTGCACGCGCAGAATGTTCCCCAGCGTGAAGTGGTGGCAGCAGCCGGGGCGGGCTTCGAACCCATCCGCGCACCTTCGACGGCGGCCGTCGACCTCGCGACCGCGATCCAGCGGGCGTACGCCGAACTGCGGCCGATCGTGGTGAACATGCCCGCGCATTTTCAGTGGTCCGAGACCGAGTATCTCCGCGCACCCTCGCGTCTGGTCGACGGCAAGGGCGTCCGGCCCGCGGACGACGCGGTCGAGGCCGCGCTGGGTGTCATCGCCGATGCGAACCGTCCTCTGGTGCTGGCCGGTCGCGGCGCGATCGACCCGGCGGCCCGTGCCGCGGTGCTGCGGTTCGCGGCCCGGATCGGTGCACCGGTCGGGACGACCCTCAAGGCACTTGACCTGTTCCGCGGCGAACAGCACAACCTCGGCATCGTCGGGACGCTCGCGCACGAAGTCGCGCAATCGACGGTCGCGGCGGCGGATTGCGTCATCGCGTTCGGCGCGAGTCTCAACCGCTACACCACCGTCAACGGGTCCCTTGCCGAAAAGCGGCGGGTCGTGCAGGTGGATGACGACCGCCGAAGTCTCGGGCGGTATGTCGCCCCGGACGCCGGCGTGCTCGGTGACGCCGCGTGGACGGCTGATGCTTTCGTCAGACTGCTGGACGAGGCCGAGATCAAGGCGACCAGGTTCGCCTCGCCCGAGCTGGCGGCCGAGCTCGCGCGCCCGATCGAAGCCCCGGATCGCAGCGACGGCGGGTATATCGACATCCGCACGGCCCTCCGACGGGTGGAAGAAACCGTCGCCGCGGACCGCACGGTGGTGACCGACAGCGGGCGCTTCGTCTACCACGCGTGGCCCGCCATCAGCGTCCAGAATCCGCGCCACTTCGTGCACACCGCCAACTACGGCTCGATCGGCCTGGGCATGGGCACGGCGATCGGGGCGGCCGTGGGCAGACCGGATCACCCGACCCTTCTGGTGACCGGCGACGGCGGGTTCATGCTGGGCGGCCTGAACGAGTTCAGCACGGCCGTCCGGCACCGGCTCGACCTGATTGTGGTGCTGCTCAACGACGGTTCGTTCGGCGCCGAGCACATCCAGCTCCTCCGGCGCGATCTCGACCCCGGGCTGTCGCTGTTCGACTGGCCCGACTTCGGGCCGGTGGCCGAGGCGCTCGGCGGGCGCGGCCACACCGTCCGCACGCCGGCGGAACTGGACGCGGCCCTGCACCGGCTGCCCGATCGTGATCGCCCGGTGCTGATCGACGTCCACATCGATCCGAACCAGGTGTCGTAACCGGCTTTCCGGGCGATCCAGGCCGCTGCGGCCGGGTACGCGTTGACAGATTCTACGATGATAGGTATCTTCAAGAATCCCGTTATCCGGGTACAGTGTCCCAGGAGTGCGGCAGCGGGGCGATCCTCCCGAGCCGGTGCGGCCCGGCCCCGGATTCCGACGGAACGAGGACGTGACCATGACGACCTTCCCGGCCATGGACCCCGAACTCGCGGCTGCCGCCGCCGGGTTCCCTGACCTCGACATCTCCGGCCCCGCCGGCCTCCTGGCCGCACGCGAGGCCGTCGAAGAGGGGAGCGCCGCGGCGATCGCGGGCTTTTCCTACGACGGCGTCGACGTCCAGGTCGTGGCGGCTCCTGGGCTGGGTGAAGCTCCGGACGTGCCCATCCGCCTGCTGAGGCCGGTGGGCACGCCGGGTCCACTCCCCGTGCTGCTCGCGTTGCACGGTGGTGGCTTCGTGCTGGGCAAAGCGCAGGATTACGAGTACTTCTGCCTGGACGTCGTGCGCGAGCTGGGCATCGCCGTGGCCAATGTGGAGTATCGGCTGGCCCCGGAGACCCCGTTCCCCGGTCCGCTCGACGACTGTTACGCGGCCCTGGAATACGTCTACGCGCGCAGCGAGGAGCTGGGCATCGACCGCACGCGGATCGCCGTCGGGGGATCGAGTGCCGGCGGTGGGCTCGCCGCGGGCACCGTGCTCCGGGCGCGTGACGAAGGCGGCGTCCCGATCGCGTTCCAGTTCCTCGTCAGCCCGGCGCTCGACGACCGCGGCGACACTCCCTCGGCCCGCCGGTTCGCCGACGGCCCGATCGTGACCCGCCGGTTCAGCGAACTCGTCTGGCAGAAGTACCTCGGCCCCGGCTATACCGGCCCCGGTGACACGCGGGTCTCGCCCTACGCCGTGCCGGCCCGTGCCACCGACCTGAGCGGCCTGCCGCCGACCTACCTCGTCGCCATGGAGCTGGATCCGTTGCGCGACGACAACATCCAGTACGCGCTCAGGCTTCTGCAGGCGGAGGTCAGCGTCGAGCTGCATGCCCATCCCGGGACCGTCCACGGGTCCACGGAGCTGGTCACCTCAGCCCGCAGCAGCATCCGAGCGACCCGGGGGATGCTCGATGCCCTGCGTCGAGGCCTGCGGATCGACGCGGAGGCACCGTGATTCGCCGTGCGGGCGGTGCCCGCGCCCTTTTCAGCCCGGCAAGCCCACCCCGGAAGAATGGATCGATCGGTCATGGCTATTGATCTCGGACGGCGCACATTCCGCGCCGCGTCATCGACGGCGCCCCGGCGGGTGGCGGCGCTGGCGCTCGTTTCCCTTCTGGCCGCGTCATGTTCGGCCACCACCGGCTCCGGTCCCGGTGGTCCCGGCGGCGAACCCGTCACCGGGGGGACCCTGAAAGTGGGCGTGACGAGTGACATCTCGTCGCTGAACCCCTACGACGGCGCCGGCGAGTCGACCAGCCTGGTCCTGGCCCAGCTCAACGCCGGACTGTTCAAGCGGTTCAACGACAAGGTCATGCCGGCCATCGCCGAGGGCCTGGCCCCCTCGGCCGACGGGAAGTCGGTGACGATCACGCTGCGCAAAGGCCTGAAGTTCTCCGACGGGAAGCCGATCACCCCGAAGGACGTGGTGTTCTCGCTCGAACAGGCCAAGCAGGGCGGCGTGGTCGGGTCGCTCTACAAGGAGACGATCACCGCGGAGAAGGCGCAGGGCGCCGATCAGGTTGTGCTCGACCTCGTGCGGCCGACCATCAATCTCGACGCGTTGCTGTCCTACACCCAAGCCGCCATCATCCCCGACGGCTTTGGTGGGGCCGGCAAGGACGAGTTCTACCGGAACCCGGTCGGGGCAGGCCCGTTCTCGTTCACGGGGCGCCGGCCGGGCACCTCGGTCTCGCTGACCAAGAACAAGAACTTCTGGGACACGAAGAAGCCGTACGTCGATGCACTCGACTTCCAGGTGTTCAACAGCGTCAACGCGCTGACTTCGGCATTCCAGGCCGGGACCGTCCAGGCCGTCCCGTTCGCTCCGCGGGAATCGGTCCCCAGCTTCGCCGGGGCGAACGTCGTGCACACGGCGGCCGCTTCGACAGAGCTGGTCTTCGTCAACGGCCGCACGGGTCCGCTGAAGAGCGTTCAGGTCCGTCAGGCCATTTCGGCGGCGATCGATCGCAAGGCCATCGTGAAGCAGCTCGGCAGCACCGCCGACAAGCCGACCGAAACGTACCTCCCGGTGACCGTTCTGGGGCAGGCCCACTCGGCGCCGGTCGGCGACCAGGATCTCGCGAAAGCCAAGCAACTGCTGGCCGGGACCCCTTACAGCAGCGGCGCGTCGATCGAACTGATCTACCCCACCGGCGACGCGACGCTCGCCATGACCGTGCAGGCGATCCAGGAAGACCTCGCGAACGCCGGGATCAAGCTGAACGCGAAGGCACTCGACCTGGGTGCCTGGGTCCAGCGCCTGCTGGCCGGGAACTACGAGCTGGCCTACCAGAGCATCAGTGCCGCGGGCAGCACCGCCGAAGCGCCCCTGGCGTTCTACGTGACCTCCAACGCCATCGGCGGCGGCTGGTCCACCCAGGTGGCCAAGGACACCCTCCAGCAGTACCAGGCGGCCAAGGACGCGGCGGGTCAGGCGCAGGCGCTCGACACGTTTCAGAACTGGATCGGCTCCGAACTGCCGGTGATCCCGACGGTTTCGGTGAGCCCGGCGCTGGTTCTGTCCACAAAGGTCGGTGGATTCCAGGGCATGCCTACGGTGACGCAGCAATCCCTGCCGATGGAAGAGCTGTGGCTGGCCAAATGAGCGACGCCGGTGCCGGTCGCGGGTGACCGGCACCGGCCGCACGGCCACCCGGTATCCCGTCCGTCGAGGAAGCACGGCCCAGAGAAAAGGAGCCCCTGATGGTGCTCGGTGTGGTGAGACGGCTGGCCAGCGTGGTGATCCTCCTGTTCGGCGTGCTGGCCGTCGTGTTCCTGCTGGGGCAGAGCGCACCCGGGGATCCCGGGCGTCAGCTCCTCGGCCTCGACGCGCCGCAGAGCGCCGTCGACGCCATGAACCACAAGCTGGGCCTGGACCGCTCGTTGTGGAGCCAGTTCTGGTCCTACGTCGGCAACGTCCTCCACGGTGACCTCGGCCGGTCCTACAGCAGCTCCGAACCGGTGATCGGGCTGATCTGGGACCGGTTCGGGGCCACCGCCTGGTTGCTGGTCGCGGGACTGGCGCTGTCGCTGGCCCTTTCCGTCACCCTCGCGACGCTCGCGGCCCGCTATCGCGGGACCTGGGTCGACACAGCTGTCCGGTTGTTCACCGTGACTTCCATTGCCATGCCTGCCTTTTGGAGCGGTCTGCTCCTCGTACTCGTCGTCGCGCTCCCCACCGGCTGGTTCCCCGTGGGCGGTTTCGGGGACACGACCGTCGAGCACTTCCGCAGCATCGTGCTCCCGGCGATCACGCTGGCGATCGCCACCGCACCCATCCAGGTAAGGGTGTTGCGTTCGAACCTGATCGAGTCGCTGGGCTCGGGTTATGTCGAAGCGGCGGCCTCCCGCGGCGTCTCTCGGCACCGGCTCTTGACGCGGCATGCGTTGCCCAACGCGGCGGTCCCGGCGATCGCGGTGGTCTCGATCCAGGCTGGCTACCTGCTGTTCGGCTCGGTGATCGTCGAGAACACCTTCCAGCTCCCGGGCCTGGGGTCCGGATTGGTCACGGCCATCACCCAGCGCGATTACCCGATGATCAACGGCATCACCCTGCTGTTCGCGGTCCTGGTGGTCTCGTTCAGCCTGATCGGCGACGCGTTGTCGGCGATCGTCGATCCGCGAGTGAGGGCCTCATGAGCGATATGACCGCCAATCTGCCGGCCTCCGTGACGGCGTCCGCCACCAAGACGACGGGCAGCCGGCTCGGTTTCCGGATCGGGCTCACGATCGTGGGCGTCGCGATCGTGGTGGCCATCGTCGGCCCGTATCTCGTGCCGCACGACCCCTATCAGCAGGATTTGATGAACCGCCTGGCCGCGCCTTCGGGAGAGCACTGGCTTGGCACCGACGCGCTCGGGCGGGACGTGTTCTCGCGCCTGGTCGCCGCCACGCGGGTCGACCTCGGGGTCGGCATCCTCGGAGCTCTGTTCCCGTTCCTGCTCGGCACGCTCCTGGGCTGCGTCGCGGCGTACTTCGGCTCGATCTGGGACGCCATCGTCATGCGGCTGACCGATCTGGTGCTCGCTTTTCCCGTCTACGTCCTCATCATCACGCTCATCGCGGTCGGCGGGTCGGGGACCAGGACGCTGCTCATCGCCTTCACCGCGGTGGGCTGGGTCGGGTACGCGCGCCTCGTGCGGTCGGTCGTGCTGCGGGTCAAGAACGAGGACTACATCTCGGCCGCCCGGCTCGGCGGCGTCTCGCACGGCCGGATCATGGTGCGCCACCTGCTGCCGAACGTCCTGCGCAGCTCGCTGACCCTGCTCGTCACGGACGTCATGTTCGTGCTGCTGGGCCTGGCCTCCTTCTCCTACCTCGGGCTGGGCATCCAGCCGCCCACGCCCGACTGGGGGGCGATGATCGCCGACGCCCAGCCGTACATGCAGCAGCAGTGGTGGCTCATCGCCGCGCCGGGGGCCATGGTCGCCCTGGTCGGTTCGGGTCTGATGCTGATCGGAGAACGTCTCGATGACCGCACTCACTGAGGCCCCCGTCGCCATCGAGGTCGACGGGCTCACCTTGTCGGGTCCGTCCGGCCCGCTCGTCACCGGCGTCGCGCTCGACGTCAAGGCCGGCGAGTGCCTCGGGCTCGTCGGCGAGTCGGGCTCGGGCAAGACCTTGACCGTCCGGGCCATCGCGGGGCTGCTGCCGCGCGGCATCTCGCGGGACGCGGGGCGCGTCGACACCGCGGACGCGCGGGTCGGGATGGTCTTCCAGGACCCGATGCGGTCGCTCAATCCGACGTTCACCATCCGGCGCACGATGCGCGAGCCGCTGGTCCAGCATCACGCGCTGTCCCGCAAAGCCGCGGACAGCCGTGCTCTCGAGCTGCTGAACGACGTCGGGATCACGGACGCGCAGCGCGTGGCGGACAGCTATCCGCATCAGCTTTCCGGAGGGTTGCGGCAGCGGGTGCTGATCGCGGCCGCGCTGGCCTGCGATCCCCGGGTTCTGTTGTGCGACGAGCCCACGACAGCGCTGGACGTGACCACGCAGGCGACGATCCTCGACCTTCTGCAGCGGTTGCGGGAGGAACGAGAGCTGGCGATGCTCTTCGTCTCGCACGATCTCGCCGTCATCTCCCAGGTCTCCGATCGCGTGGCGGTGATGTACGCCGGCCAGATCGTGGAGGCCGGGCCGACGAGCGAGATCCTGCGTGCCCCGCGCCACGCCTACACCGCCGGGCTGCTGCGGTCGAGCCCGTCCGCCGGTGACCCGGATGCGCCGCTGTTCGCGATCGGGGGCACCGCTCCGCAGCGGATCGGTGACCTCACCGGCTGCCGCTTCGCACCCCGATGTCCTTGGGCGGCAACGGAATGCACGGCCGGGCCGGTCGAGTTAACCCGCCTCGGCGAACGGCAGTCCGTCCGCTGTGTTCGTCCCGCCGATGTCGCGGCGAGTCTTTCGCTGCCGGCCGAGAGCGGCGGCTGGCCGCGCGTCACGGAGGTCCTCGATGGCGATTCTTGAGATCGACGACGTCACGGTGACCTACGGTGCGACCCGTCGCCTCACCCGGCGGATGAGCACCTCGCATCTGGCCGTCGATCACGTGAGCCTGCAGGTGGAACGCGGGCAGATCGTGGGCGTGGTCGGCGAGTCCGGGTCGGGAAAGTCCAGTCTTGCCAAGGCGGTGGTCGGTCTCGTCGCTCCGGCGTCCGGTGAGATCCGGCTCAGCGGCCAGGCGCTCCCGGCCCGGCGTCCGCGTGCGGTGCGGCGCCGGATGCAGATGGTGTTCCAGGATCCGTCCTCGGCCCTGAATCCCGCCCTGACCGTCGGGAAGGTCATCGTCGAACTGCTGGAGATCGACGGGCTGGGCCGCTCGGCGGCGCGCGGCCGGGCCGTCGACCTGATCGAGATGGTGGGTCTGCCGCCGAGCATGCTCGACGTCCGGCCGGGAGCGTTGTCCGGCGGGCAGCGCCAGCGTGCCAGCATCGCGCGGGCACTCGCGACGAATCCCGAGGTGATCGTCGCCGACGAGCCGACGTCCGCGCTCGATGTGTCGGTGCAGGCGACCGTCCTCAATCTGCTGCGCGAGTTCACCGGGTCGCTCGGGCTTGCGGTCCTGTTCATCACCCATGACCTCGGCGTGGTCCGGCGGCTGTGTGACGAGGTCGCCGTCATGCAGAAGGGACGCATCGTCGAGCGAGGACGGACCGCCTCGGTCTTCGACGCCGCGACCGATCCGTACACCCGGCAGCTCTTGGCCTCGATCCCGGTGATCGGCTAGCACCGCCCTGATCGGTATGACCAGTCTTGCTGGGAAGTCCAACTCCACCTGCGAGATGTCCCGCAAATGGTGCCGCTAAGGCGATCATGCTGGGAAATTGGTATGACAAGTCTGTTGACTGGTGTGACCCGGGTCATCCATACTTCGTCCCCAACGACGAGGCGTGACCGCAGTGCGGTCCTCGGAACCCGGAGGTGGACGTGGCACGCAAAGTGCTCATCGCGTGGGGAGTGGCGGCTGCCGTGCTGCTGGCCGGATGCGGGGGACAAGGGACGGCGAGCGACCAGAAGATCAAGGTCGGGCTGGTGACCCAGGCCTGGGACAACCCGGCGATCAAGGACATGTCCAACGCGGCCGAGGCGGCGGCCGCCGCGAAGGGCAACATCGAGCTGCTCTCCCAGGACAGCCGCGATATGCAGGACATGGTCACCAAGCTGCAGGCGATGATCGGCCGCGGTGTCAAGGCGCTCGGCATCGAGCCCTGGGACAAGCAGCAGATCATGCCGATCCTGAACCAGGCGAAGGCGGCGAACATCCCGGTCTTCATCCTGCAGTCGGAGATCGACGGTGCGCACGGCAAGGGCCTGGTCGTCACCTCGATCATCGGGGACGAGACGGCGGGCGGCACGGTCGCCGGCACCTGGCTCGGCCGGCAGCTGAAGGGCCCGGCGAAGGTCGCGGTGCTCGAAGGTGCCCCGGCCGACACACCCGGCATCGAGCGTGCGAACGGGTTCGTGCAAGGCCTGAGCGCGGCCAACCCGAGCGCGGCCGTCGTCGCCCGGCAGCCGGCGGATTGGGCGCGGGACAAGGCTTTGCGGGTGACGACCGACATCCTGACCGCGCATCCCGACGTGCACGCGGTGTTCGCCGACAACGACGAGATGGCCTTCGGGGCGATCTCGGCGCTCGAAGCCCGCAATCTCAAGGGAAAGGTGCCCGTCGTCGGCTACAACGGCACGTGCATCGGGCTCCGGGCCACCTATCAGGGCACCTTCGCCGCCGACGGAATCCTCTTCCTGGACCATGTCGGTGCGGAGTTCGTGAACTCCGTCGTCGCCCGGCTCGACGGGAAGACCGTGCCCGAGAAGGTCGAGCCGCCGATCACCCTGCTCACCACCGCCCAGCTCAAGCAGATCGCGGAGGGGGCGAAATCGGTCGAGGTGAACGGAAAGCCGTTCGCCGTCGACGCGGCTTTGGCCAAGCGCGTGAACGACGCGGTGGCCGGCCGGTGCTGACCACTCGACGGGAGGTGTCCTGATGATCCCCGCCACCGAACCGGCCGCGAGCCGGAAAGTGCTTGCCGCGCACCAGGTCGCCAAAACCTACGGCGGTGTCTACGCCCTGCGCGACGCCGACTTCACCGTCCACTCCGGACAGGTTCACGCGCTGCTCGGCGAGAACGGCGCGGGCAAGTCCACGCTGGTGAAGATCCTCACCGGAGTGCACTCGCCCGACCACGGGAAGGTGCTGATCGACGGCGAGCCGGTCGCCTTTCACTCGCCGCTGCACGCCGAGCGCCTGGGCATTCACGCGATTCATCAGCATCTGGCGCTGGTCCGGGGGCTGAGCATCGTCGACAACTTCCTCCTGGGCCGGACCCACGCGGGCGATCGGGCGGGGCGCTTCGGCTTCCTCGACCGGCGCGAGGCCGCCAAGGTCGCCGAAGAGGCGGTGGCCGCGGTCGGGCTGCACGTCGATCCGTTCACGAGGGTCTCCGAGCTGTCCTTGCCGCAGGCCCAGCTCGTGCAGATCGCGCGGGCGTTGACTGCCGAGGCCAAGGTGCTGGTCCTGGACGAGCCGACCGCTGCGCTGACTCCGGCCGATCGCGACAACCTGTTCGAGCGGCTCGATCGGCTCCGCGGCGACGGCGTCGGGCTGGTCTACATCAGCCACCGGCTCGACGAGATCACCGCGCTCTGCGACCGTGCGACGATCCTGCGGGACGGCCGGATCGTCCGCGAAATGGCCAAGGACGAGCTGACCGTCGACGCCATGATCGAGGCGATGCTGGATCGGCCGGTTCAGCAGCTGTACCCGCCGCGTGCGGACGGGCCGTCCGGTTCGCCGGTGCTGCGGGTCGAGAAGCTGACGGTCGCGGGGCAGCCGCCGGTGGGGTTCACGGTCGACGGCGGTGAGGTACTCGGCCTGACCGGTCTGGTGGACGCCGGGATGGTTCCGGTGGCCGAAGCGGTGTGCGGCAGCCGCCGGGCGGAATCGGGCGCGGTGTTCGTGGACGGGTCCGAGTCCTTGCCCCGCACCGCGTTGGAGGGCATGCGGCACGGCATCGCGCTCGTTCCGGCGGACCGTTCGCAAGCGCTGGTCGCCGGTCTGAGCATCGCCGAAAACCTGGCGCTGACCTCGTCGAGCCGGGCACAGCTCGCCTCTCGCACCCGGAGCCGGTTCCGCTGGCTCTCGCGTCGGCGGACCAGGGCCGACGCGGTGGGGGTGATCGATCGCTTCGCGGTCGACCCGCGCCGCCCGGAGCTGGCCACCGGTTCGCTCAGCGGCGGGAATCAGCAGAAGATCGTGCTCGCCAAGGCGGTTTCGCTGGCACCTCGCGTGCTGGTACTCGTCGAGCCGACGGCCGGCGTCGACGTGGGGAGCCGGGCGCAGATCTACCGCCTGCTGCGCGAGATCGCCGCCCAGGGCGTCGCGGTGCTGCTGGTGAGTTCGGACATGCAGGAGGTCTGCGGTCTGAGCGACCGGGTGTGCGTGTTCCGCGCGGGCGCGATCGTTGCGGAGATCCCTGGCCCAACCACCGAGCGGGACATCATGGGGCACGCGACCCGGCCGCCGGCGGGTGTGCAGTGAGCGAAAGCGACTCCCCGGACGGGTCGCGCTCCGCCGCCGCGAGCCGTCGCCGCCCGCCGCTCCCGGCGTCGCCGCGGCCGCTTCTCGGTATGCTTCGCCCCATGGCAGGCCCACTCAGCGGTGTTCGCGATCATGTCGTGTCGATGATCGTCACGGGCGAACTGCGCCCCGGGGCCGCGCTGCCCGCCGAACGGGAACTCGCGATCCGCCTCGGGGTCTCCCGCCCCCTGGTGCGCGAGGCCCTGCGGAGTCTCGAAGCGGTGAACATCGTCGAGTCCCGCCGCGGCGCCGGAACCTACGTCACGGAGCTGAGCCCGGAGCTGCTGCTCGCCCCGCTGAGCCACGCGTTCCGGCTCATCCACGGTTCGTACCTCGACCTGTTCCAGGTGCGGCGGTTCCTGGAACCCGCGGCCGCCGCGGAGGCGGCCGGCTCGGTCGGGGAAGACCACCTCGCCGAAATGGACGAGCTGCTCGCGGCACTCGACGAACTCGACGAGGACACGTTCCCGGAGAACGACCTGGCGTTTCACGAATGGATCGTCCGGCAGACCGGCAATCCGCTGCTGCTCAGCATCATCCGGGGCATCCGGGACCTGGAGTTCACCGTGCTCGAAGTGACCGCGGCGAGCGCACGGAACCGGGAACAGTCGCAGATCGAGCACCGCGCGATCGGCAAGGCGATCCGCGAGGGCGATCCCGAACGCGCCAAGGCGGCGATGCTGCTGCACCTTGCGCGGGTCGAGGATCAGCTGCGCAGTTCCGCGGCCGGGAGCCCGGAGCTGGCCGAAGAAACGCAGTGAGCTGTCCGGTCTCCGACGACGGACGCCCTGGCCGGTAAGCCTCAGCGGGTGGCGGAAGCTCTTCCCGCTCCGGCAACGTCGGCGCCGCAGGCCGCACCTGTTCCATCGGCACCTCGTACCGGGCGGGGATCTCCTGCGCATTGGCCTGGAAGTCGCAGATGATCGGCCATGGGTTTTCTGTCCAGTGTTTCGCACGACAGGTGAAGGCAGCTCGGATCGCAGTCCTTCGGCTTGCTCTCGAGTCAGGCGTTGGCCGTCCGGCGCCTCGGCAGCCGGCGCGGAAGCAGCCGGCGGCTGCGAATGTTGCCTGCTCACCGGTCTGGTGTCACGCTTCAGCTTGAAATAGGACGGCCACTGCGCTGGGGCCAATCCGGGAAACCGGCCTCACCTCAGACCAGCACGATCCCGGTAGACCTTGCTCCTGATCAGCCGGGCCGCTTCCCCGTATCCCAGCGAGTCGCCGACCGTGTGCACCAGTTCGCCGGACTTCAGGGACTGGGATATGTACGGGAGGGGGCGATCATGGCAAGCGTCGAGGAGTTGGCGGCAGCCGTCCGTACGGCACTCGACAAGCTGCCCCCGGCTGGGCTGGAGCAAGCTGCCACCTTGACCGACGAAGCCCGGCAAGCCCTTCTCCAGGTCGGCTCTGAGCAACCGCAGCTACAGCAGGCGGTCGGAGGGCTGGGAGAAACAGCCGAGAACATCGGTGTTCTCCGGCAGCTCGTTGAACGCACCGCCGGCCTGCTGACCGGCTACCTGGACAAGCTCGGCGTGAGCGCCCCGCCGTCGGAGAACTCGAGCACGGCGGGAAGTTCCACGCCCCGGGCCGACAATAGGCCCGCCGTAGCGCCCGCGAAGCCAGACGGCCAGAAGCTCAGCCGCGAGCACGCCGAAGCCTTGCAGGCCGACATGCCGCTGCCGGTCGTCAGCAACACTGGTGTCAAGACGCATGGCCGCTGGGTAGACGAGCACGGCCAGGCGCACGAGATCACCAGCGGCCGGGACGAAGACGCCGCCGAGGCCGCCCGGCTGCTCCAGGAACATGGCATACCGCCGCGTGGCGACCTGGCGGCGACGGCCGACGTTGAACAGAAGCTCGCGGCGCGCATGGTGCGGGAAGGCCGCAAGCACTTGGATGTGTCCTTGAACAACCGGCCGTGCAGGGTCCATACGGCTGTGACACGCTGGTGCCGATTATCCTGCCCGAGGGCTACACGATGACGGTGCACGCCCCGAACTACCGCAAGACGTTCACCGGAGGAGCCAAGCCGTGGTCACGCTAGAAGTCTGGTACAACCAGGAGCCGGACAACGACTATTCCGAGGGTGATCCGGCAATCGTCATTGAGACGCCGGAGGAACTCGACGCGCTCATTGCACGGGTGCAAGCCGAGACCAAAGATGTTGCGGTGCCGTCAATGGTGGAGTGCTCCGTGGCCGGCGACCCACAGCGCGGCGTGTTCGACATGGGCATCGGGCAGGCAAAGGGCTTTGTCATGTTCATGACACCGGAACCTGTGCAGACACACAGTGACGGCGACCCTGGTGAATACGTCATCTACGACTACATGGCGCACGTACGGGAAATACCAGCCAGTTACGAAGTGCCGATGGACGAGGTGCGACGTGTGGCACGCGAATTCCTGGCAACAGGAACCGTGCCGACGGGCTTGACGCGTAAAATCGACGTCAAGTAACGCCGGTTTCGGGGGAACCTGACC
The DNA here is from genome assembly GCF_002564045.1 of Amycolatopsis sulphurea. Taxonomy (NCBI): domain Bacteria; kingdom Bacillati; phylum Actinomycetota; class Actinomycetes; order Pseudonocardiales; family Pseudonocardiaceae; genus Amycolatopsis; species Amycolatopsis sulphurea. The sequence goes on from NZ_PDJK01000002.1 coordinate 5,020,437, forward strand.
GCAGGCTGTGAAGGGGCCCTTCACGGACTCAGAGTCTGTGAAGGGCCCCTTCACAGCCCGCCGCGCCCACCGAACCCGCGCTACTCGACGACAACCCCCGCCGCCCGCAACGCACGCGCGACAAGGTGCGCACCCATTTCCCGCTTCTCGGCGGTAACCGTGCCGACGGCGTCGAAGTCGTTGCCGACCGCGCTGTCGAAAACCCTGCGAGACAGCCGTCCGGTCGACGAGGTGAGGAGCGTTTCGAGGCTGGGCAACCGGAACGGCCGATCCGCCACGCCGAAAGCGACGGCGCGGCCGCGCTCCTCGCTGTCCTCGGCCGGTAATGTCAGCGCGGCGCCGGCTTCCGCGAAGTCGCCGTGCCGGGGTGCGAATTCCTCGAAGCCCCAGCGTCCGCCGGTGTTCGGGACCTCGAAGTCCAGGTGGGTGAGGATCTCGTCCTCCTCGACGGTGGTGCTGAGGTAGCCGAGGAAGAAGTCGCCGGCCTGCTCCACGCGCTCGCCGCGGGTGGACTTCAGGGTGATCCGGGCGTCCGCGAGCAGCATCGTCGCCGCCATTTCGGCGGACGGGTCGGCGTGCGCCACGCTGCCGCCGATCGTGCCCCGCGAACGGATCTGGACGTGGCCCACCCAGCTTGCCGCCGTGGCCAGCAGCGGCCAGGCGGCCCGGACCTCCGCCGCCCGTGCGAGCCAGCCCGTGGTGGTCATGGCGCCCAGGCGGAAACCCCGGCCGGTGATCGTTCGCTCGGCCAGCTCCGTGACGGTGCCGAGGTCGACCAGGACCGGCGGGCGGACCAGGCGGTAGTTCAGCATCGGCAGCAGGCTCTGGCCCCCGGCGAGCACCTTGCCGCCCTCTTCGGCGCACTCCGCGAGGTCGTCGAGCGCGCGCCCGAGCGTGGCCGGTGCGCGGTACAGGAACGACGAGGGCTTCATGGGCCCAACTCTACGCGTTGGACTGACCAGTGTCACGATCTGAGGCCGATTTGACGGCGTGTTGACCAGTTTTGGTCGCGAGATCAAAAAATCGGTAAGGCCAATTCCTTGACGGCGGGGCACCGGCGTGGTGTTATTCGGGTCACCCCGGCTGTGCGTCCCCTTCGGAAGGAGGAGCTGGTGAGTGCTACTCGACTGCCCCCGGCGCAGACCGCCGAGCCGGTCCCGGCGCCGGTTCGCAAGCGCCGTCCCGTCTGGTCCCGCGTCCTCGCGTCGCCGATCGCGGGAACCTCGGTGGCGCTGATCGCGGTGTGCGGGGTCCTGGCCGCCATCGCGCCCGATTTCGCCACCGTCGGGAACGTGCTGAACATCCTGCTCGCGGCCTCGACCCTGACCGTCCTGGCCTGTGGTCTGACCGTGGCGCTGATCGCCGGCGAAATCGACCTCTCGGTCGGCTCGGTCGAAGCGCTGACGGGGTCGGTGGCCGCGGTCATGATCGTCACCTACGGCATCCCGTGGCCGCTGGCGATCGTCGGCGGGATCGCCGCCGGTGCCGCGGCCGGATTCGTGAACGGCCTCTTCCTCACGAGGTTCGCGGTGCCCTCCTTCGTCGCTTCACTGGCGATGCTGAGCATCGCCAGTGGTGCGGCCAATCTGCTGACCAACGGCACCTCGGTGTTCGGCCTCGGCAGCCAGTTCGGCTTCCTCGGCACCGGAAAGGTGTTCGGCATCCCGGTGCCGGTCCTCATCGCCGCGGTCGTCGCCGTGGTACTGGCGGTGACGCTGCGCCGGACCAGCTTCGGGCTCGACGTCTACGCTGTCGGCGGAAACCGTGAGGCGGCAAGGCTTTCCGGCGTCGGCATCGCGAGCATCAAGATCAAGGTGCTGGTGCTCAGCGGCGCGCTGGCCGGGCTGGCCGGGCTCATCATCGCCGCCCGGCTCGATTCCGGTTCGGGCACCGTCGGCACCCAGGACCTGATGGCGGCGATCGCGGCCGTGGTCATCGGCGGGACCTCGCTCAACGGGGGAGTCGGCAGCATCGGCGGCTCCGTCGTCGGCGCGCTGCTCATCGCCACCATCCAGAACGGCCTGGTGCTGATGAACATCACCGCGTTCTGGCAGCAGGTCGCGATCGGCTCGCTGATCCTCATCGCCGCTCTGCTGGAGCGGCTGTCCCGGCTCACTCTCGGAGGCAAGCCAGCATGACCACGCACCAGGAGTACGACCTCGTCATCCGGGGTGGCACCGTCGTCAACGCCGACACGATGGCCGCCGGTGACGTCGCCGTCCGCGACGGCAAGGTAGTCCGGGTCGGCACCGTCGAGGGCGCCGGAGCCGACGAGGTCGACGCCACCGGCTGCCTGGTGGTGCCGGGCGCCATCGACGTGCACACCCACTTCCACCACTACGTGGGCTACGTCGGCTCGCACAACGCCGACGACTACGACTCCGGCACCCGCGCCGCCGCCGCGGGCGGGATCACCACCATCATCAACTACGCCTTCCAGGAAGAAGGCGAAACGCTGATGGCCGCCATCGAACGCGACCTCGAACTGGCGAGGACGACGGCGAACATCGACTACGGGCTGCACGTCGTGGTCACCGACGACGCGGAGAAGGCCGTCGCCGAGTTCCCCCAAGTGGTCGACGCCGGGGTGACCAGCGTCAAGGTTTTCGGTGCCGTGTCGGGGTTTCAGCTACCGGACGCGGGAATTCTCGAAGTGCTCCGGGCGGCTCGTGACGCCGGCATGATCGTCAACGTGCACGCCGAGGACGGGGTGCTCATCGACTTCCTCACCCGCACGTTCGAGCGGCGCGGGGACCTGGGCGTCGAGTTCCTGCCCCAGGCGAGGCCGCCGCAGGCGGAAACGATCGCCACGCGCAAGATCGCCGAGTATGCCGCGCTCCTCGAAGCGCCGGTGTACTTCGTGCATCTGAGCACCGAGGGAGCGCTTGACGCGGTCCGCGACGCCCGCAAGAAGTTCGGCCGGATCTTCGTCGAGACGCGCCCGGTGTATCTGTTTCTGGAGCAGAGCGTCTACCAGTTGCCGGACAAGGAAGGCAACAAGTACGTGTGCCTCCCGCCGATCCGGTCTGCCACCGATTCCGCGGCGCTGTGGGAAGGCTTGCAGGGCGGCGAGATCCAGACGTATGCGACCGACCATGCGCCGTGGAAGGCCGAGCAGAAGCTCGCCGACGCACCGTTCTGGCGGATTCCCGCGGGCGTCTCGAACCTTCAGACCAGCGTGCCGATGCTGTTCTCCGAAGGCGTGCGGACGGGCAAGCTCGACGCTCGCCGGTTCGTGGCGCTCACGTCCACCAACCCGGCCAAGCTCTTCGGCATGCATCCGGCCAAGGGCGTGCTCGCGCCGGGTGCCGACGCCGACATCGCGGTGATCGATCCCGAGGACGTCCGGCGGCTCACCGTCGACGAAATGCATTCCAACGCCGACTACGACCCGTACGAAGGGTACGAGTGCCATGGCTGGCCGCGATTCGTCTTCTCTCGTGGGGTCCTGGTCGCCGAGCGCGGCAACGCCCGGCACAATCCGGGGCGCGGCCAGTACATTCGCCGGCAAGCCGGCAACTACGATGTCTGAGCCCCCGGCCGGCGACCTCACCGTGGGGGTCGTCCAGACGCCTGCCGGTGGCATCGAACCCGCGGCGGTCCTCGATCTGGGGCGCACCCTCGGGCGGCACGATCTGCTCGTCTTTCCCGAAATGGCGAACACGCCGTACTTCCCGCTGGCCGGAGTCGATCCCCGGAATCGGCCCGGACCACGGGCTCTTCCGCTGGAGGAGGTCGTCGATCCTTTTCGGACACTCGCCAAACGGTTGTCCGCCAACCTGGTCGCCGGCGTCTGCTTCACCGACGGGCGACGGGTGCGCAACGCCGCCGTCGTGCTCGACCGGGATGGCCGGATCGTTGCGGGGAGAGGCGTCACCAGCGGCGAATACCATGCTGTCTACGAGAAAACCCACCTCTGCACGGTGCGTGGCTACGGATCGACGTTCGTGGAGGACGAGCATTTCGAAGCCGGGCCGGAGCTGCTGACCTGGGACCTCGATTTCGGCCGCATCGGCGTGCTCGTCTGTTACGACCGGCATTTTCCTGGCGCATGGGCGACGCTCACCGCCAATTCGGCCGACATCGTCGCGGTCCCCACCGCGTCGCCGCAGGGGACTGAACCGACCTTCGCCGCCGAGATGCAGGCCATGGCGCTGCAGCAGAGCGCCGTCGTGGCGGTCGCGAACCGGCACGGCCGGGAAGTCCTCGGCGACAGCGACGTGACGTACCTGGGCCAGTCCATGGTCATCGGGCCGGACGGGCGGATCGCCCGGATCGCCGACGCCGGACCGGGCACCACGGCGACGGGGGCCTTCGCGAAGACCGCGATCGCGACCACGGCCCGCGCCATGGGCCTGCGCGGCGCACAACGACCGGACCTCTACACCTACCGCCCGACGAGCTGAGCGAGGAAAAACTACGACCATGACCACGACCCGAGTCGCCGACATCATCGGTCAGATCCTCGCGGACCAGGGGATCGACACCTTCTTCATGCTCACCGGTGGCGATCCCGCCCTGTGGACCGCGTTCCAGCGGCGCGGCATCCGGATGATCCCGTGCCGCAGCGAGCAAGGCGCCGTGTACATGGCCGACGGCTACGCCCGGATCACCGGACGGCCGACGTTCGTCTACGGCCAGCACGGTCCCGGATCGGCGAACGTGGCCGCGGCGCTGGCCGACGCGTATTGGGCGATGAGCCCCGTCGTCTCCCTCACCAGCTCCGTGCCCGCCGCCACCCGCGACCGGCACGAATACCAGCTGCTCGATCAGCTCGCGCTCCACCAGCCGGTGACCCACTGGGCGGGTGAGGCCCGCCAGGGCGACCACGTCCGGCGGATGCTCCTGCGCGCGATGCACGAGGCGGTTTCGGCGCCCGGACCGGCGCACCTCGATGTGCCCAGGGACGTGATCGCCGAGACGACCGAGCCCGAGGCGGCTGCCGCTGCGCCGACCACCCGGCTGACCGCGCCGATGTACCGGCCGCTGCCGTCCGCCGAGGTGCTTGGTTCGATGATCGACGCGCTGACCTCCGCGCGGCGGCTGGTCATCCTGGCCGGGTCCGGCGCACGTGTTTCCGGTGCCGGCGACGAAATCACCCAGCTCGCCGAGCTGCTTCAGGCACCGGTGGTGACCTCGATCGGCGGCAAGGGCAGCATCGCCGACAGCCATCGGCTCGGCGCCGGCGTCGTCGGCCGGTACGCGGCACCGATCTCCAACCGGATCGCCCGGGAGGCCGATCTGGTGCTGGTGCTCGGCAGCCGCACCGGCTCGGTGACCAGCGACTCCTTCACGCTGTTCGAGGAGGTCCCGCTGATCCGGGTCGACACCGCGACCGGTTCCCTCGATCCGGCGGCCGGGCTCAACGTGCTCGGCGACGTCAAGGCCACCGTCGCCGCTCTGATCGAGGCGCTCTCGACCGACCCGGCGCGCGGCACGGCCGCGCGCGACCGCACCTGGCTGGCCGAGTGCGTCGGCGAAATCGCGAACTGGCGGGCGCATGCCCTGGACACGGCCGACCCCGGCACCGAGCACATGCACCCTCGCGAGGTCGTCTCGACGATCGCGGACGCCTTGGACGGCGAGGACATCGTCGTCGCGGACACCGGCTACATGGCCGCGTGGGCAGGCGTGCTTTACCCGCAGCGGAGCACGGGCGCGACCTTCCTCCGTGCCGCCGGGTCACTCGGCTGGGCGATTCCGGGCGCGCTCGGTGCGCAACTCGCCGCCCCGGGTCGGCGGGTCGTGTGCATCACCGGCGACGGAGGCGCGGGCTACAACCTCGCCGAGCTGGAGACGGCCGCGCGCGTGGGCATTCCCGCCACGATCGTGGTCATGAACAACGGGACCCTGGCTTTCGAGTACCACCTGCAGAAGTACGTCGAGGGCAACATCATCCCGGAGATCAACGACTTCGGGGACGCGAGCTACGCCGGCGCCGCGGTCGCGCTCGGGGCACGCGGCGTCACCGTCCGGACCGCGGCCGAGCTGGCGAAGGCGCTGAGCGAGGCCGGCGGTGCGCCGACGCTGATCGACGCCCGGATCGATCCGGAAGCGATCGCCCCCGTGACCTCTTACGCTGCGAGTATGCCGATGCCGACCGGAGCATGAGCAGGAAAGGCGGGCAGCCGGAATGAGAATCACCGTCGAGGTCAACGGCCGCACCCGGGAGTCCGATGTGGAGCCGCGGATGCTGCTCTGTGACTACCTCCGGCACGAGCTGGGGCTCACGGGCACGCATGTCGGCTGCGAGCACGGTGTGTGCGGCGCGTGCACCGTGCTCGTCGACGGTGAGGCCGTCCGCTCGTGTCTCACTCTCGCGGTCCAGATGTCCGGCCGGTCGGTGCGGACCGTGGAGGATCTGGCGCCGGAGGGGGAGGAGCTGACCGAGATCCAGCTGGCGTTCCGGAAGCATCACGCCCTGCAATGCGGATTCTGCACGCCGGGGATTCTCATGTCGCTGACCGCCGAGCAGAACCGGCCCGCTCCGTCGCGGGAGGACGCGCTGGACAGCGTGCGCGGGCACATCTGCCGGTGCACCGGATACCGCGGCATCAAGCGGGTCGTCGAAGAGGTCTTCGCCGAGTCCGATGCGGAGAACCCGAGATGACGGGAAAGGCGACCGGCACACCGGTGGAGCGGGTGGAGGACGAACGTCTTCTGCGTGGTCTCGGCGCCTACGTCGACGATTTGGTCACGCCGGAGACCCTGCACGCGTACTTCGTGCGTTCGGTGCACGCCAACGCCCGGATCACCGCGATCGACGTCGAACAGGCCAAGCGCCTCAACGGTGTCCGTGCCGTGTGGACCGGACATGATCTCGGCGACCTGAACGGCCCGCTGCCCCTGCTCGCCCCGCACCCGGACCTCATCGCGCCGCGGACGCAGCTGCCGCTGGCCGTGGACCGGGTGCGGTATGTCGGCGAGGCGATCGTCATGATCGTGGCGGACAACCGGTACCGGGCCGAGGACGCGGCCGAGCTGGTCGAGATCGACTATGAGCCGCTCCCCGCCGTCGTCGAGTTCTCCGATAGCGGCCGGGGGAGGGTGCACGACGACGTCGCCGACAACGTCGCGGCGGTGGTCCACCAGTCTCGCGGCGATGTCGAAGCCGCGCTGGCCGCTGCACCGCACCAGCTCACGCTCGACCTGGAGATCGAGCGCAGCGGCGGCATGCCGATGGAGGGCAGGGGAGTGCACGCCACGTGGGATCGGCGCACGGGACGCCTGCACGTGTCCGACTCGACCCAGTCGCACGTGGCCATCCGGCAGGGCCTCAGCCGGATTCTCGGCCTGCCGCTGGACCGGCTCGAAGTCGTCGCCCCGGACGTCGGCGGCGGTTTCGGCACCAAGATCATGCTCTTCTACCCGGAGGAGGTGCTCGTCCCGCTCGCGGCCATGCGCCTCGAAGCGGCCGTGGCCTGGACCGAGGACCGGTACGAGCACTTCATCAGCGCCAATCAGGAACGCGGCCAGGTGCACCAGGCGACCGTGGGCTACGACGCCGACGGCAAGCTGCTGGCAGTGCGAACTGCGTTCGTCCACGACACCGGCGCCTACATTCCGTACGGGATCGCGGTGCCGGCCGTGACCGGGACGCACCTGCCCGGCCAGTATCACGTGCCGGACTACGAATTCACCGGCCGCGTGATCTACACCAGCAAGCCGCCGGTCAGCCCGTATCGCGGGGCCGGCCGTCCGCAGGGTGTGTTCGTGATCGAACGGCTCATCGGCGCGGTGGCGAAGTCGCTCGGCCTGGAGCCCAGCGAAGTGCGTCGGCGCAATTTCGTTCCTGAGGACGCTTTTCCTTACGACACCGGCCTGGATCTGCACGACGGAAGCCGCGCGATCTACGACAGCGGCCGATACGCCAAGGGTTTCCAGCTCGCGATGGGGCACGCTGACCTGCCTGCTTTCCGCGCCCGGCAGAAGGAGCGCCGAAACGAGGGACGATTCACCGGCATCGGGTCGGCCACCTACGTCGAAGGGACCGGCGTGGGCCCGTACGAAGGCTGCACCGCGGCGCTGAACCCGAACGGCAGGATCGTGGTCGAGGTTTCCGTGCCTTCTCAAGGACAAGGGCACGCGACCACGTTCGCGCAAGTGGCGGCCGACGTCCTTGGCTGCGATCCAGCCGACGTCGTCGTCCGGTCGACTTCGGGCGGCGCCGGCGCGGTGGGGCACGGGACCTTCGGCAGCCGCGCCGCCGTGATGGCCGGTAACGCCGTGGCTGCGGCGGCCACCACCCTGCGTCGGCAAATCCTTGACACCGCAGCGGAATTCTTCGAATGCGCCGTCGAAGACCTGACCATCGACCACGGACTCGTCCGGGTCGCGGGCACCGGCGCGGGCCTGTCCCTGGCGGAGCTCGCCACCGGCGCCAACCCGATCCGGTATCCGGCCGGACCTGCGGCACCGGGTCCGCGGGCCGGGAGCGACGCGCCGCCGATCGCCTTGTCGGCGACCGAGTACTTCCGCCAGCGGCAGTGGGTGTTCGGCTCCGGTGCGCACGTCGCCGAGGTGGAGGTCGACCCCGCCACGGGCAAGACGACCCTGCTCAACTACGTCGTGGTGCACGACTGCGGCCGGGTCCTCAACCCGCTCGTCGTCGACGGGCAGATCCTGGGCGGGCTGGTCCAGGGCATCGGGGGCGCGCTGCTGGAGCTGTTCACCTTCGACGACACCGGCCAGCCCACCACGACCAGCTACCTCGACTTCCGGCTGCCCACCGTCGACGACCTGCCCCCGCTCGTGCTGGACGAGCTGCAGACCCCCTCGCCGTGGAACCCGCTCGGGATCAAGGGCACCGGGGAGGCGGGCATCATCCCCGTCGCCGCCGCGATCGCCGAGGCGATCGAAGACGCGCTCGAACCCTTCGGGGTGTCCGTGCACCGCATGCCGATGACCTCGCCGCGGGTGCGGCACCTGATTGCCACATCCACCCCGCTACCAAAGGAATCGTGACCGTGGAACTCCTGCACGAGTTCGCCATCGCCGCGCCCCCGGACGCCGTGTTCGGCTTCCTGCTCGATGCGCCGGGTGTCGTCACCTGCGTCCCCGGCGTCACCATCGACCGGATCGTGGACGAATCGACGTTCGAAGGAAGCCTCAAGGTCAAAGTCGGCCCGGTGACGGTGCGCTACCGGGGAAACGGCTGCATCACCGCCGTGGACAAGGACAAACGGGCAGCCACGATCCGGGCCGAGGGCGAGGAACAAGGCGCGGCCGGCACGGTGGTGGCCACCATGGAGATGTCGGTGGCCGAGGCCGAGGGCCAGTCCCGCGTCACCATCCACACGGATCTCGCGATCGCCGGGCGGGTCGCCACGATGGGCCGCGGAGTGCTCCAGCAGGTGAGCAACCAGCTGGTCGGCCAGGCGGCCCAGCAGATCGAGAGCCGGATTCTCGGTTCCGCACCGGAAACCTCGGCCGAGGTGCGGACACCGGCCGCCGCCCCGGCGGCCGGAAAGCCGGAACTCGCAGTCGGCGCCCTGGTCAAGGGGATGATTTTGGGCTGGCTGCGCAAGGCACTCGTCGTGGTGCTGTTCGGTATCGAGCGGCTCGCCGCCCGTACCCGCGAAAGGATCAAGGGATGAGCACCACCGCGACGCACTGGAAGACGGAGCGCGATACGACGGTGACGGCCCGGACGAGCTGCCGATCCTGACCCGGCCGGCTACGCCTCGCCGGCAGCGCGGACGTCGAAGCCGTGGTTTCCGCGGCGGTGGCGGCCTTTCCGGCTTGGCGGGACACGTCGCTCGCGCGGCGCACTTCGGTACTGTTCGCCTTCCGTGAGTTGCTCAACAAGCGCAAGGAACAGCGCGCGGAGATCATCACGCGCGAACACGGCAAGGTACTCAGCGATGCGCCGGGGGAGGTCGCGCGGGGTCAGGAAGTCGTCGAATTCGCTTGTGGGGCACCGCATCTGCTCAAGGGAAGCGCCACGGTCAATGCGGGCACCCGGGTCGACGTGCAGTCCATCCGGCAGCCGGTGGGACCGGTCGCGGTCATCGCGCCGGTCCTCCTGGCCGCCGACCATGCCCCGCCGGCCGACCTCGACGAGGATCACGCGGGTGTCCAGGCCGTAGCGGGCAGCGCCCGCTACGGCCTGGCGGAGGAAGCTCGAATAGACGCCCGCGTAGCCCAGGCTCAGCAGGTCTTGCGTACGTATTCGGCGTTGCCCAGCGGCGCGACGCCGTGGTCGCGCCGGACGATGCTCAGCCGCCCGCCACCCTCGGCACAAGCTTTCGCGAGTCCTTCGTCGGTGTATTCGATGACGACCACGTGGTCACCGAACGCAGACATGTACTCGGCACAGTCGCCTTGTTCGCCGCATTCCTCCACGACGGCGAAATCCAGGCCGTTCGCGGCGTGGCGGGGAGCGAGTTCCGAGGTGTTCTTCTGTGCCACCGCGAGCCCCTTGCCGTGCGCGTGGGCGGACAGCAGCCGGACGAACTCCTGCGCCTCGGTGTCGGTGAGCAGGCCTTCCGAGCGGAGGAAGCTGTCGTAGTTGTCCGGCTCGACCGCCTGAAATCCCTTGTCCGCGCATTGGTCGATCCAGCCGTACACCTTGGCCGCGACGCGCTCCCGCTTTTCCGGCGTCCGCAGGTCCAGCAGGGTCTCGTGCCAGTCGTTGTCCACGACGAGCTTCCCGTCGCCGCCGCGCAGCAGCAGGTCGGCGTCCCATTCGGCGTCCGCGCCGGGCTGCGCCTGGAACGCGTTCACGTAGCAGATGTTGTAGAGGCCCGCGGCCGGCGCGACACTGTGGTCACGGCTGACCACGGTGACCCCTTCGGGCGGCGGATAGCTGCCGCCCAGCTGGTAATCGACCGGCGCGCCGGTCGGGGGCGCGTTCACCGGCCGAGGGGCGGCCGATCCGGTACTCGGCACGGCGGCAGGGGCGCTCGTGTCGGCGGCGTCCGGACCGGACTCCGAGCAGGCGCTAGCAGTGAACAGCAGGGCGGCCGCGAGCGCACCGCGGAGGAAACGACCCATGAATCTTGTCCATTCTTTCTGGTGATCACGTCTGCTGGTGCAGAAGACGGTGCGGCACTGTGAGATCACGGGGGATCGGCGTATCCCCGGTGATCGCGTCGAACACCGCGAGCAAGTCTACAGTGGACTGAACGTCGTGCACGCGGAGGATCTGCTCCGGCAGGTGACGCAGCGCCGCGATGGCGCCGAGCGTGCCCGCTGTGCGATCCACGGGGGAGCGTTGGGTCAACGCGCCGACGAAGTCCTTGCGGGACAAGGCAAGCAGGAGCGGCTTGCCGAATTCGGCGAAGCGCCGGGCATTGCGCAGCAGCTCGATCGTCTGCGCCGGGGTCTTGGTGAAGTCCGGGCCGGGGTCGAGGATGATCGCGTTCTCGGGCAGGCCCAGGCGCACCGCCAGCTCGCACTGCCGATCGAGGTACCGCATCGTCTCCATGGTCACGTCTTGGTACCGATCCGGGTCCTGGAGCTTGTGCAGCGGAGGAGCGCTGGTGTGCATGATCACCAGCGCGGCTGCATGCCGCGCGCAGAGTTCGGCGATCCGCTGGTTCCGCAGGCCGGAGACGTCGTTGATGATGTGCGCGCCCGCGTCGAGCACCGCTTCGGCGACGTCGTCCTTGAAGGTGTCGACCGAGATCAGCATGCCGGGCAGCGAGCGGGCGATCTCCCGCACCACCGGGCGCACGGCCGCGATCTCGGCCTCGGCCGGAACCGGCGCCCGGCCGGTGATGCCCGACTGGGCCCCGACGTCGATGATCGCCGCCCCCTCATCGGCGAACCGTGCCGCCCGGTCGAGCAGCTTGTCCAGGTCCCGCGGGCCGGGGTCGGAGAAGGAGTCGGTGTTGGCGTTGAGGATCGCCATGACGAGCGGCCGATCGGTCCGGACCTGCCGCCCCTTCACCCGAAGCTCGCCCACTCGAGTACCTCCTGCCGGATCGCCGATGCGGCGATCAGCTTATCGCCTGGGGTTTCGCCGTCACGGCGAAGCCGCCGGACGCCGGAGATACGCGAGGATCAGGCCGATCGAGGCGATCACCAGGTTCCGGAACGCGGGTTCGAGCCCGTTCCAGCTGCTGGACTGCCACATCTGGAACCATTCACCACCGATGACGATGAATCCGCAGCCGAAGAGCACCACCTGCATGAGCCACCCGATCACGGCGAGGCACCGGGCCGAGCCGCCCTGCCCGGTGCGGAACCACGCCGCGAGGCTGATCAGCAGGATCAGCGCGGTGAGCATCTCCCAGGCGATGATGGCGAGGTAGGCGGCGTCCACAAGCCCCGGCGCGGTGATCGCCCGCCACATCACGCCGGGCGAGGTGAACGTGGTGTCCATCGCCAGTACGTGGCGGACGAAGGCCCGGTTCGTCTCGAAGTCGGTGACATTCCCGACCGCGACGAGGGTCATCTGCAGGGCGGTGATCCCGGTCAGGACCGCCACCGCCAAGGATCCGTCGATGATCTTTCTGAAGCGTGGCACTCGGGCACGCTACCGACCGGCCCGCAGGCCAGGGTCGTATTTTCCGGCAGGTACTCGATCTGCGGGCGCAGCGGGATCGCATGCTCGGCCCGTTTCGGATCATCCGGATGCGGAGTCCGCAACAGGAGCCGCCGCCATGGTCGCCTCGGTGCCGCCGGGCAGCTGACGGCTGATCGGCGTCGATGTCCTCGACACCGGCCGCGCCGACGTACTGCCCGGGACGAGGGTCGAAATCCGGCCCGGCCGCATCGGCGGGTCATCGAGTCCGTGAAGGGGCCCTTCATGGACTCTGAGTCTGTGAAGGGCCCCTTCACAGACCTTGCCCGTGCGGAGCGCCCGGGTGGGCTGTCCGGGTGAAGCTTCCTGCCGGCCCGGCGGACCGGCGGATCGTGCGCACTGCGGCCGAGGGTCTGCCGAACGGCGGCTTTCACCGTCGTGGGTGTCCGTGCCGCACGGTGAGTGATCGCATGTGCGGCAAAAGAGAGGAATGCGCAATTCGCCGTCCTTCGGATGTATCAGTCGGAGAGTTTCGTTCTCTCGTCCCGAGGGGAAAAAATCCCTCCGGGTGCCGGACGGGCGACAGTATGATTCTTTTGTCTGTTCCCTGGGAGGCTGGGACATGAACACGGTAGCGGCCGGGCGGGCGGATCCGCCCCAGGACGAGCGGCGCCGCCCCCGCCCGGTGGGCGGCCGGCAGCGTGGCGCCGCGCTGCCGGTACCCCTGGTCGGGCGCGCTGCCGAGTACGCCGTGCTGGCCGACGCGGTCACCGCTGCCGGGTCGGGCCGCGGCGGCGGGCTGCTCGTGTGCGGGCCGCCCGGCATCGGCAAGTCCCGGCTGGCCGCGGAAACGGTCGGGCTGGCGCGGGACAAGGGGTTCACCGTCGTCGAAGGCCGGGCCGATCCGTTGCTGTCCGGGCTTGCCTACGCGCCGATCGTGCAGGCTTTCCGCGATCACCTGAGGGCGCCCTCCGGCGAGGGTATAGAGGAACTCGGCGTGCTGTTCCCCGACCTGCGGCCGGACGCGCCGTCCACCGGGGATCCGGCGTTGCAGCGGACCCGGATGTACGAATCGGTCCTGGCGGTCACGCGACGGCTCGCCGCCCGGAATCCCGTGCTGCTGTTCCTCGACGACGTGCACTGCGCCGACCGCGGGACGGTCGAGCTGCTGTACTACATCGGCCGCAACGCGGGGGAGCTGCCGGTGCTCGTGCTCGCCTGCTTCCGTTCGGGCGTGGCCAACGAAGCGCTCACCGCGATGGCGGCCGCGACCCGGCGCGATCCCACCGGCCGGCTGCTGGAACTCGCCCCGCTGACCGACCGGGCGGTGCGCGAGCTGGTCGGGCACCTGCTGGGCGCGCCGCCGTCGCCCGCGCTGCTGCGGGCGGTCACGTCGCGGGCCTCCGGGATCGCGTTGTTCGTCGTGGCGCTGACCCGGCATCTGGCCACCGGCCGGATGTCCGGCCCACTGCCCGAGGTGATCCGGGACGTGGTGCTGGAACAGGTGAACCAGCTCGGTGAGACCGAGCGCCGGCTGCTCGAAGTCGTCGCGGTGGCCGGGGTGCACGGCCGTCCGGCGGTGCTGGGCACCGTGGCCGGGCTGGACGACCCGGTGCTGCACGCCGCCTTGCGCCGCCTGGCCCGCACGAGGCTGGTCGTCGAGCACCGGTCCGGCGCCGAACCGCACTACCGGATCGCGCATCCGCTGTACGCGGAAGCGATCTACGGCGAACTCGGCATTTCCGAACGGCGTTCGCTGCATGCCGCGGTCGGCGCCGCGCTGGACGCGAGCGGGGCGGGCAGCACGGTGGCGTCCGCACCGCATTACGCCGCCGGTGGTGACCGTGTCCCCGCCGCGCGCGCGGTCGAAGTGTTCAGCGATGCCGGCCGGCGAGCGCTGACCGTGGGCGAGCTGGACGAGGCCGTTGACTATTTCCTCGCCGCGCTCCGCCGCGCCCGGGAGGTGCGGCCCGAAGCGGTGCCCGCGCTGCTGGTCGACCTGGCCCGGGTGGAGCAGGGGCGCGGCCGGCTCGGCGAAGCCGCCGCACTGCTCGACGGCGCGGTCACGCTCGGCGCGCGCCGGGGCGAGGAACCCGAGCGGTTGCGGGCGTGGCGGCATCTGCAGGCATTGCTGGAAGCGGAGCGCGGCAACGTGCGGGCCGCGGTCGATCTGGCCCGGGCCACCGGACGCCGGCCGGACCGCGATCCGCCGATGCGCCTGATGATCCACTGGATCATCGCCCTGCGCGAGGTCGACCTCGCGGAACTGGCGCTGGTGTCGAAAGAACTCGCCGAGCTTCCGTCCACACACGACACTCCGACGGCGCACGCGGCGGCCCGCCTGGGGGCCGGGGTGCTCGCCGCGCTGGCCGGCGATCCCGCGACCGCGTTCGCCGAGCTGTCCGAGGCGCTGGAGCTGGCCGGCCGCTGCGGGGGCGACGCACCGCACGTCGCGTTCCCGATCCGGATGCTGCTCAACGGGCTGGCCGTGGTGCGCGGCGACCTGGCCACCGGGATCCGGGTGGCGGACGTCGAGAGCACGGCCCCGGTCCGGCTGTGGCTGCCGGGCGCCACCTGTTACCTGGAGACCATGCTCGCGACCACCCGGTACTACGCCGGTGACCTCGCGACGGCGCTGACCCACCTGGATCACGCCGTCGCCGAGGCCCGCCGGGTCGGCGGCGACCGGCTGGAGAGCCGGACCCTGGCCACGCGGTCGTTCCTGCGAGCCGAGCGCGGCGACCTCGACGGCGCGGAGGCGGACCTGACCGCCGCGCGCCGGCGTTACGACCCGGAGCAGATCGACCTGAAGGACGCGGTCGAACTGGCCGCGACCGCGCTGGCGGTGCGCCGTGGTGCGCCCGCCGACGTTCCGCCGCTCACCGGCACGCTGCCGTTCGGCGACGTTCAGCTCAACTGCCTCCGCACCGCCTTCGCCGGGTACGCCGCCGTGCACTCCGGAGACGAGGACGAGGCCGATCGCATCACCGGCCTGCTGCGCGCGAGCGGGCACGATGCGGCGGTGCCGGCCGCGCTCGCGGATCTGCAGCAGGGACTCACCGCCATCCTGCGGGGCGCCCGCGCCGAAGCCGGGCGGCTGCTGCGGGATGCCGCGATCGCGTTGCGTGGCATGGGGGTGAAGCTGCTGGCGGCGCATGCGGAACTCGAACTGGCGGAGCTGCTGCCCCGGGCCGAGGCAGCGGAGCTGACCGGCGCCGCGACGGCCGTGCTCGCCGCCGCGGGCAGCAGCCCGTTCCCGGCGCGGGCCACGCGGCGCGGCCGGCCGATCGGCAAGGCGGGTGCGCTGACCCGGCGGGAGTCGGAGATTGCTCCCCTGGTGGGGCAGGGGTTGTCGAATGCGGAGATCGCCGCTCGGTTGTTTCTCAGCGAGCGGACGGTGGAGACCCATTTGCGCAACGTCTACCGGAAGCTGGGGCTGCGATCCCGGGTCAGCCTCGCGCGGTGGGTGCGCTGACCCCGGCGTCCGTGGTGACCTGGTTTCGGGTCTGTGAAGGGGCCCTTCACGGACTCAGAGTCTGTGAAGGGCCCCTTCACAGACTCAGCCGACAGCACCGTAGCACCAAGGTGCCGCAGCACCACAGCGCCACAGCCGCAGCACCGCCGCACCACAGCCGCCGCACCACAGCGGCAGTGCCGCAGCTCCGCAGCGCGGGGTTGCCGGGCGCCCCGGCCCGGCAGTGGCCCGCGCTAGACCCCCGTGAGTCCGTCACCTCCGCACGGGCAAGGTCCGTGAAGGGCCCCTTCACGGACTCTGAGCTTGTTGTTTAACCTGTGTGGTTGCGGTGCTGCGCGAGGGTGAGGTCGCGTTTGACGGTTTTGCCGACGTTGTAGCGGGTTGCGGGGTGGTGGTTGGTCGAGCCGGCTGGGCGTCCAGGACCAGGCCGGGAGGGTTTCGGTGCGGCTGCGGGGCGGGTTGTCGTCGCGTGCAGGTTGCGAAACCCCCGCCGAACCCGAGCCGGAGTCAACCGGCGGGGCTCGGTGACTGGTTTCTCCCACGGGCGGCGGTGATCCTCGGCCAGCGGGCGGGCCAGTCGCAGTTGCGTGTGGACGGTCAGGATCAGCCAGGTCCAGCGGTCAGCCGATTCCGGGGCGCGCAGCTTGGGACGGGTCCACCCGAGGGTCTGCTTGAACAGCCGGAAGGTGTGCTCCAGGTCGAAGCGGCGCAGGAACACCTGCCAGAGCAGGTCGACCAGTTCGGCACTGGCGCCGGTGACCGAGGACCACAGCCAGACCGGTTTGGGGTCGCGATCACCGGGCAGATGCTCGACCTGCAGGCGGATCACGGTGCCCTCCACCAGGGGAAGCTCACCGTCGTGGTCCAGCCAGGGGCCGCGACGGGTCAGGCGTGGGTGCAGCCGGTCCCATGCCTGGGCCTGGGCGTGTCCATAGCGGGTGGTGTCGGTGCCGGTGGTGTGCTCGGGGGTGTGCCAACTGGCGGGATCGGCCAACGTGAACACCCCACCGTGCTTGGCCCGGCGGCCGGGCGCGCCCGGCCGCCGGGGCGGTGCGGGCCGCAGCATCACCCGGCCGGAACGGATCCTGCCCACCACCTCGACGGGCAGATCAGCCAGCACGAACGCCAGCCGGGGCAGGTCGTAGCCGGCATCGGCCACGATCAGAATGCTCGGATCGGCGGGCTGCCAATGGCCGGCGTCGATAATCCGGCCCACGACCGCGCGTAGCTGGGCGGCGGTGACCGCGGTGGCGTCGTCGGCGGGTCCCAGCCGGACCGCGTCCAGGACCGCTGTCCACGAGGTGCGCCCGGTCTCCAGCGCCGCGACGAACGAGTAGGGCCAGCCGGGGATCATCTGGGCCTGGCCCTTGCCGCGGGCGTAGGTGTGGCAGAACAGCCGCTCGGGGCTGCACGCGGCGTCCGGGCGCAGCCAGTGCGACACGTCCACGCCCAATGCGATCCGCCCGCCCGCGGCACGAGGCAGGGGCAGGCGTGCCAGGGTGGTGCGTAACCGGCCGACCTCGATCGTGCCGTGGTTGATCGCGTCGTAGCCGGCGCCGTGCCCGCGCCGATGCTCCGGGACCAGCGACAGTTCGGCCAGGCTGGCGACCGGCCCGTCGGCGCACAGCACCGCGTCGGCCAGGTCGGACAAGGCGTCCGCCCGACTGGTCAGGCACTGGTGGAACCGCTCCCGGAACGCGGACAACTCCCCGAGTGCACCGGCACGGCCGGCGTCGTGCACACTGATCAACTGAGGCCCCTGGTTGTGATCTTCCTTCTGTCGCAAGAAGAATGATCAACCAAGGGCCTCACCCACGATCAACCGGGGTAGCGCGACAACGCAACCGGGTTAAACAACAAGCTGAGTCTGTGAAGGGCCCCTTCACGGACCTCCGGATGTGTGAAGGGGCCTGCGGTGACACGGTGGTGACGGCTTCCGGCCAGACTGCCTGGTGACCCAGCGATCGGGAGGGTTGCCGATGGAACACGTGCGGGTGTCCCGGGGTCCGGCGCCGCCGGTCCGGGATGAGGTGCCGGGCACCGGGCAGCCGCTCGGCGCGGAGGTCCGGCATTTCCTGGAGGGCCGGTTCGGGCAGGACTTCAGCCGGGTGCGGGTGCATACGGACCAGCCCACCGCCGGGCTGGGTGCGAAGGCCTACACCGTCGGCGAGAACGTGGTGTTCGGCTCCGGCGAGTACCGGCCGGGCACCGAAGACGGCCGCCGCCTTCTCGCGCACGAACTCGCGCACGTCGTGCAGCAGCGCCGGGGCGGTCCGCCGGCTCCCGGTTTCGCCGCCGGTCACGCGCTCGATCATCCGGCGGACACGGCGGCGGATGCGGTGCTCGGTACCGGTACCGGTACCGGACCGGTGGCGGTGGCCGGCGGCAGTGCTCGCGGGCTCGCCCGGCAGGCCGATCCGGCCGCGGACCCGCGGGTGGTGCTCGGGCAGCTTCCGCCGTGGGTGGCGGTCGCCGCGCGGTCGCTGGCCCGCTGGGTGCTCGTGCCGCTGCGGCTGGCCGGGTGGGCGGTGACCGGTGCGGCCATCGGGCTCCGGGTGTCGGGCACCGTCGGCGCGGGGCCTGGCGTCGGGGCCGGGCAGGACACGATGTTCTTTCTCGACACCGAGACCGGCGAGCTGACCGGAGACGTCTTCGGCTACGGAGAGCTGGGGGTCGGCGCGATCGCCGGGGGCAGCGGCGGGGTCGTCTTCGCGGTGCGGCTTGGCCCGGTCGGGAAAGCCGGCAGTGTGTCCGGCGCCTATGCCGGTGCCGCCGTGGGTGGTTCGGTGCAGCTGCTCGCCGGGGCCGGATTGTCGATCGGCACCGGCCTGCTGTCGGGCGAGGAGGGCTGGGCGGCGGCCGCGTTCAGCGTCGGTCCGGAGGCCGGGCTGAAGTTCTCCGAGACCTACGGGGTCAGTGTCGCCGGCACGGTCGCGCCGGCCGTGTCGGCCTGGGCCACCGGGCTCGCCACGAGACTCGCGGCCGGTACGCGGGCGATCGGGGCGGTCGGCGGGGCGATCACCGACGCGGTGGTGCAGAGCTTCGGCGGGGTCGTCGCGATCCTCGATCCGGACAACTGGAACCTCGCCGGGTACCGGCCGGCCGAAGCGCAGGCGATGCGCGAACTCGGCGGCTACCTGAAGCGGGTCATCCTCGCCACGAGCCTGGACCGGTTCCTCGCGGGGGAATCGCGCGGGGTTCCGGTGTCCGCGCGGATCGCCGGGGTCGGCGACGTCGGCGTGCTGCTGCGGGCCACCGAGGCGGTCAACGCGCGGTACCGCCGGATCAGCGGCACCGCGGTCCGGGCCGGCGACCAGATCTGGCCGGCCGACGCCTTCGCCCACCGAACCTACCTGCAGTTCCTTTCCTTCCTGCAGGAACAGCGGCTGCTCTCGGCGGCCGCGGGGTCGCGCGGCCCGGCGAAAGTTACGTGGTAGCACGGATGGCGCCGCGCCGCGCCGGATCGAGATCATCCAAGGGGGACGGCGTTGCCGCTGAAGGGGGAGAGACCGGTGGGTTCGCAGGGACTCGTGACGAGAGCAGAACCGGTGTGGGCGGACGCCGGCCCGGATGACGTCCTGATGCTGCAGATGCTGCCGACGTTCGCGGTCCGCGAGGCGG
The DNA here is from genome assembly GCF_002564045.1 of Amycolatopsis sulphurea. Classification (NCBI taxonomy): domain Bacteria; kingdom Bacillati; phylum Actinomycetota; class Actinomycetes; order Pseudonocardiales; family Pseudonocardiaceae; genus Amycolatopsis; species Amycolatopsis sulphurea. Next base: position 5,040,002 of record NZ_PDJK01000002.1, read on the forward strand.
AGGACGATCTGCCGCTGTCGCGGGCCGCGCAACGGCTGGTGGTGTTCCTCGCCTTGCGTGATCACCCGGTGCGCCGCGCCGAGGCGGCGCACACCCTGTGGGGCGAGGCCTCGGGCGAACACAGTGCCGCGAGCCTGCGGACCACGCTGTGGCGCGTCGGGCAGGTCCACCGCGGCCTGGTCCGGGCGACACCCGAATGGCTTTCGCTGGCCGATACGGTCGCGGTGGACGTGCGGGCGGCGTCCGGCCTGGCGCGGTCGCTGGCCGCGCACGGCGAATTGCCGGCGGACAGCGCACCGGTCGCCGGTCTGCTGGCCACGGACCTCCTGCCGGTCTGGTGTGACGACTGGCTGTTCGCCTTCCGGGAACGCTGGCGCCAGCTGCGGCTGCACGCACTCGAACGCCTCGCCGAACGCCTTGCCGCGCAACGACGTTTCGTGGAAGCGGTGGACGTCGCGCTCACCGCGATCGACGGTGAGCCGTTGCGGGAAAGCGCGCACCGCAGCCTGATCCGGGTGCATCTGCTGGAGGGCAACCACGGCGAGGCGATCCGGGTCTACCGGGCGCTGGTGCGGCTGCTGCGCACGGAGCTGGGCGTCGCGCCCAGCCCGGGTGCGCGGGCCCTGCTGGGGGAGATCCGGCCGGCCCAGTGACGGCTGGCCCAGTAATGGTCGGCACGGTGACGGAGCCGTGACGACGGGCCGCTGTACTGCTCGGCATGTCCGGTGAGGCCGTGGAGCGCGTCGCTTTGCACGTCATGCGGGCGTGGCGCACGCCAGACGGGCTGTTGTGGGTCCGGGTCATGAGCACGACGGACGTGACCGCCGACGAGGTGGCCGCGGCCGTCGTGACCACCCGGGAACAGGTCCTGGCCTCGGCGGAGGCCTGGCTCCGCGCGATCGCCGAGGGCGGTGCGCCCGGAGTGACGCCGCGGTGACGGGACCGCGGGAAGCTGACGATCACGGCCGGAAAGCCGCGGAGGGAGACGGCCATGCCTATCACGCCCACGTATCCGGGTGTCTACATCGACGAGTTGCCCAGCGCGGTGCGCACCATCGTCGGGGTACCGACCTCGGTCGCGGCATTCGTCGGCACCGCGCCGCGCGGCGCGGTGGACGAGCCGGTGCACATCACCAGCTGGGAGGATTTCACCGCCGAATTCGGCGGGCTCGACTCCGGCACCGCCCTGGCGTACGCGGTGTTCCAGTTCTACGCCAACGGCGGCAGTGAAGCCGAGATCGTGCGGGTGGTCGCGAAGAACCACAACACCACACTCGACGACGCGGACGCGGCCGATGCCACGCCCGCCCGGAACTACGCCTCGGCGTCGGTGATCGCCCTGGCCGGCGGGGTGACGCTGCATGCCGCCAGCCCCGGCGGCTGGCCCAACGACCGGAACCTGCGGGTCCGGGTCGACTACGACACCGCGCCGGACCCCGCCGGGAAGCTCTACAACCTCACGGTCCGGGACGTGAAGAGCGGCATCACCGAGCAGTACCTCAACGTCAGCACGGACACCACCTCCGCGCGGGCGCTCAAGCACGTGCTCGCGTCGTCGAGCCTGCTCAGCAGCACGGTCGTCGAGGGCGACGGGTCGCGCCCGGCCGCGCACGACACGGTCACCGACGGCTCCGACCCGTTCCCGGACGATCCGCAGGGGAAGAACCTCTATTCGGTGGTGACCACCCCCGGCGCGGACGGCGACGCGCCGAACAACCTGGACTACCTCGGCGACGAGGAGACCAAGACCGGGCTATACGCGCTGCTGAAGGCCGACATCTTCACCATGCTCTGCCTGCCCGGCGCACCGGGCCTGATCGGCGGGGCCGACAACATTCTCAGCAGCGCGATGAAGTTCTGCGTGGACCGGCGCGCGATGCTCATCGTGGATCCGGACCCGAACTGGAAGAAACCCTCCGACGTCACCCGGGCGGTCCGGTCGACCAGTCCGGCCTTCGTGCTCAACGATCCCAACGCGAAGAACGCCTCGCTGTACTTCCCGCGGATCGTGCTGCCGGACCCGAACAAGGACAACTCGCCGCAGGAGTTCCCGCCGTGCGGGGCGCTCGCCGGGATCTGGGCCCGCACCGACGTGCAGCGCGGCGTATGGAAGGCGCCGGCCGGCACCGAGGCCGGGCTGAGCGGGGTCACCGCGCTCACGGTTCCGTTGACCGACAAGCAGAACGGCGTGCTCAACCCGCTCGGCGTGAACTGCCTGCGCGGCCTTCCGGTGGTGGGCAACGTGGTCTGGGGCGCGCGCACCCAGCGGGGCGCGGACGTGCTGGCCGACCAGTGGAAGTACCTGCCGGTGCGGCGGCTCGCGCTGTATCTGGAGGAAAGCCTCTACCGCGGCACGCAGTGGGTGGTGTTCGAGCCGAACGACGAACCGCTGTGGTCCTCGATCCGGCTCAACGTCGGCGCGTTCCTGAACACCCTGTTCCGCCAGGGCGCGTTCCAGGGCCGCACGCCGAAGGAGGCCTACCTCGTCAAATGCGATGCCACGAACAATCCGCAGAACGACATCGACCGCGGGATCGTGAACATCCTCGTCGGGTTCGCCCCGCTCAAGCCCGCGGAATTCGTGCTCATCCACATTCAGCAGCTCGCCGGCCAGATCCAGGTCTAGGAGACGCCAGCCATGTCCGACAGCAAGATCAAGCGGCGCGATCCGTACAAGAACTTCCGGTTCCGGGTGAAGTTCGCCGGTGGCGAGTACATGCTCGGCGTCAGCAAGGTCACCGGCTTCAAGCGCAGTACCGAGGTGATCAAGCATCGCAGCGGGGGCGATCCGGCGACCAGTTTCAAGCTGCCCGGCCGGACCGAGTACGACCCGATCACCCTCGAACGCGGGGTGACCACGGACAAGGTGTTCCAGCAGTGGGCGAACCGGGTGTGGAGTTTCACCAATTCCGGGCGTGGCCTGGAGACCTCCCTCAAGGATTTCCGCCAGGACCTGATCGTGGACGTGTTCGACGAAGGCGGCCAGAAGGTGCTGTCGTACCAGGTCTACAACTGCTGGGTCTCGGAGTGGCAGCCGGTGTCCGATTTGGACGCGAACGCCAACGCGGTGGCCCTCCAGCACGTCAAAGTCGAGAACGAGGGGTGGGTGGCCGAGGAGGTGACCGAGCCCGAGGACACCTCCTTCGAAGACCCGGCGTGACGTGATGGCCGCGCTGACCGAAGCCGGACTGCTGGGCACCTGGGAGGCCGCGCAGGCGCTCCCCGCGGTGCGGCGGGCGCTCGCGCTGGCGGTCGCGGGCGGGGCGCAGCCGTCGACGGTCGTCGATCTCGCGGTCGGCCGGCGGGACGGATTTCTGCTGGCGTTGCGGGAAAGCTGCTTCGGCCCGGCGTGGCAGGCACTGGTGACCTGCCCGGCGTGCGGCGAGGAACTCGAACTGGAGCTGTCCGGAGAGGACGTCCGGGCGCCCGCGCCCGCGGTACCCGCCGCGACGGTGACCGCCGCCGGATACGAGGTGGATCTGCGGCCGGTCACCAGCCGCGACCTGCTGGCTGTCCGGCGGGACGCCCCGGACGCGCGTCGGCGATTGCTGCAGCGGTGTGTGGTCGCCGCCCGGCAGGCGGGCCGGGAGGTGGCGACGGCGGAGCTGCCGGACGCCGCGCTGGACGCGCTGCCGGGCGCACTGTCCACTTGCGACCCACAAGCGGACGTACGGCTGAGCCTGGACTGCGTGACCTGCGGGCACCACTGGGCGGCACCGTTCGACGTCGCCACCTACCTGTGGACGGAACTGGACACCTACGCCCGGCGGCTGATGCACGAGGTGCACGCGCTCGCGCTCGGCTACGGCTGGTCGGAAAGCGACGTGCTCGCGGTGAGCCCGGCGCGGCGGCGGTACTACCTGGAACTCGCGGGGAGCACGGCGTGAGCGATTTCGTGGACCGGCTGCTCGGCCGGACCGGCAGCCCGCCGGTCCGGCCGATAGTGCCGACGCTTTTCGAGCCCGTCGCGCCACTGCGTACCAGCGCGGTGCTGCCGATGGGCACCTTCAGCGAGTCCGATCCACCGCATGAGCCGCCGGCCCCGTTCCCGGCGCCCCGGCCCGGGACAGTGCCCGGGACCGCGACGGTGTTCCACGAGAGCCGGGAAACGCACGAGACCAGGGTCGATATTCCTGCGCCGCACAAGGAATCACGACCGCAGCCGCAGCCGCAGCCAGAACCGGTGCGAGAGATCATCCGGGAGAGGCTGGAAGAACACACCGATCCGGCTGCCCCTTCGATCACCGTCACCTCGGTGACCGCTCCGGCCGTCCCCGTCGTCGCGCCGCCGGCGGCACCCGCCGTCATCCCGCCCGCGGCCTCGGAAGCCACCCCTCCGACGGTGGCTCCGCCGACCGCCGAACCGGTGTATGCGCATCCGGTCACCCGGGCCAGGCCGCGCCCGGTGGCGGCCGAACCACCACGTCCGCCGAAGGTACGGCGGCGGCCGGAACCGACCGAGCCGGACGTGCACATCAGCATCGGCCGGGTCGAGATCAAGGCCGTGCCCGCACCGGCACCGGCCACGCCGCCGCGGCCCGGACGATCCCGGCTGCCGGTGCTCGGACTGGACGAATACCTGAAGGAAAGAGCGGGAGGTGACCGGGGATGAGCGATGCGAACGCCGTCGAGGCGGTCACCGAGGCACTCGTGCAGCTGGTCCTGGAGGGCACCCGCGAGGTCGAGAGCGGGGCCAAGGTCGAGGCGAAACCACCGGACGCGAACCCGGATGCCGGCGGCGATCCGCGGGTGACCCTGTTTCTCTACGAGATCGACACCGATCCGGCGCTGCGCAACGAGGACCCGTCCGGCCTGCGGCCCGGTGAGCACGGCGATCCGGCGCTGCCTCTGGTGCTGCACTACCTGCTGACCGCGTTCGTACCGGGCGGGCACGACGTGACCGCGCACCGGATGCTCGGCGGCGCCCTCCGGATCCTGCACGAACATCCGGTGCTCAGCCGCGACCGGCTACGTCAGGTTCCCTCACACAGCAACGTTTCCGAACAGCCCGAGCTGATCAGGATCACCTGGCAGCCGCTGGAGGAGAAGGACATCTACTCGCTCTGGTCGGCTTTCCGGACCGGGTACCGGCTGTCCGTCGCGGTCGAGGTCGGCCCGGTGCTGATCGACAGCCGCCGTACGCCGCGTACGCCGGTGCCGGTCCTCAAACGCGGCCCGCAGGATCGGGGCCCCAGCGCCGTGGCGAGTGCGCGTTCGCCGCTGCCCGAGGCGGCCGCCGCGATACCGGTCGCGGTCGGGGCCGACGGACGCGAGCACGAACAGTCGTCCGCGCCGGTCGGGAGCCGGGTGCTCGTGCGAGGCGCGAACCTCGGTGGCACCACGGAGATCCGGCTCGCTCATCCGCTGCAGTCCGATCCGGTCGTCCTCCGCCCGCGGCAGGTGGGTGGCACCGAGGTGCGGTTCGACCTGTCCGGCGCGGCGGGCGGCTACCTGGCCGGGCTGTGGTCGGTCACGCTGGTGAGCACCGTGACCGTGGAGGGCGAGCAGATCACCACGACCACCAACGAGGTTTCGCTGGCCATCGCTCCGGCGATCACGAGCACGATGCCCGCGACCGTGGTGCGGACCGGGACGGCCGCGGTCGTCGGCCTCCGCTGCAGCCCGCCGGTGCGGGCCGGGCAGCCGGTGCTCCTGGCGCTCGGTTCCCGCGCGGTCCGGGAACGACGCGAGCTGTCGGCACGGCCGGAGGATCCGGTCGTGGGCACGGATCTGACCTTCGACGTGCCGGACGCGCCGCTGGGCACGCACCTTGCCCGGCTCCGCGTCGGCGGGGTGGACAGCCTGCTGATCGACCGCACCGGCGACGCCCCGCAGTTCGACGCCACGCAGACGATCACGGTGGTCGGCTCATGACCGGCCACGAGGGGTGGGAGGCGGCCAATGGGCGGTTCCTGGCCGCTTCCCTGGAGTGGCTGCGTCTCGTGCTTCGGGCTCACCTCGAATCGCGGGAGTCCACTGTGGACATCCCGGCGGACAAGGTGACCGCGGCCGCGCGGGAGGTGGCGGATGCGGAGGAGATCAGCCCGCCGCCCGCGCTGGCGGTCCTGGCCGCCCGGCTGGGGTTGTCGCGGTTCGAGCGGGACACCCTGCTGCTGTGCGCGGCAGTCGAGCTGGATCCCTCGATCGCGACGTTGTGCGCGCGGGCACACGGCGACGAGCGGATGGCCTATCCGACGTTCGCCCTCGCGCTGGCCGCGTTGCCGGATCCGGCGTGGGAAGCCGTTTCCCCGTACGGGGGCCTTCGGTTCTGGCGGCTCGTCGACGAGCCGCCGCAGGGCGTGGTGTCCACGGCACTGCGCGCGGACGAGCGTGTGATCAACTACGTGAAGGGCCTCGGTCACCTCGACCACCGGCTGACCCCGCTGGTGACCCGGCTCCCGCCGGATGCGGAACGCGGGCTGCCGCCGTCCCAGCAGGAGCTTGCCGACCAGGTCGTCCGGCACTGGCAGGCGGGGACCGGCACCGGTGCGGTGGTGCAACTGGCCGGTGCGGCCGACGCAGCGAAGCAGCTCGTGACGGCAGAGGCGGCCGCGGCCTGCGGGCTGCTCGCGTACCGGATCCCCGCGTCGCTGCTGCCCGCGCGGCCCGCTGAACTCGACCAGGTGGCCAGGCTGTGGCAGCGGGAAGCGATGCTGTTGCCGCTGGCGCTGTATCTCGACGTCGAAGCGACCGGCGAAGACGGTGCGGCGTCACCGGTCGCTGGGTTCCTTGACCGGGTCACCTGCCCGGTGGTCGTGGCCACGCGGGAGATCCGGGCGGACCTGGCTCATCGGTCCCTCGTGCTCGACGCGTGCCCGCCGACGCCAGCCGAACGGGCGGCGGCCTGGCGTGGCGCACTCGGTCCCGGAGCGGACATCGACGGGCTCGCCGCCCAGTTCGCGCTGGAGGTTCCGGCGATCGCGGAAGTGGCTGCAGAGGCGGGCGGCGATCCGGCCGTGGCGTGGCGGGCCTGCCGTGCCCGGACCCGGCCGCAGCTGGCCTCGCTCGCCGAGCGGCTGGAGCCGAAAGCCGGCTGGGACGACATCGTGCTGACCGAACCGGCCCGGCGGCAGCTGGGCGAGATCGCCGCCCAGGTACGGCAGCGGAGCACGGTGTTCCACGAATGGGGTTTCGGCGAGCGGATCACCCGTGGTCTGGGCCTGAGCGCGTTGTTCGCCGGGCCGAGCGGCACCGGGAAGACGATGGCGGCCGAGGTGCTGGCCAAGCAGCTCGCGCTGGATCTGTACCGGGTCGATCTTTCCGCGGTGGTGAGCAAGTACATCGGCGAGACGGAGAAGAACCTGCGCCGGCTGTTCGATGCGGCGGAGGGGGTGATCCTGCTCTTCGACGAGGCCGACGCGATGTTCGGCAAGCGCAGCGAGGTCCGCGACGCGCACGACCGCTACGCCAACATCGAGATCAGCTATCTGCTGCAGCGCATGGAATCGCATCCGGGGCTGGCGATACTGACCACGAACCTGCGCACCGCGCTGGACAGCGCTTTCCTGCGGCGGCTGCGGTTCGTCGTCGAGTTCGCCTTCCCCGGCCCTTCGGAACGGGAATCGATGTGGCGCCGGGCCTTCCCGGCGAAGGCGCCGCATACCGGACTGGATTTCGACCGGCTGGCACGGCTGCCGGTCAGCGGCGGCATGACCCGCAACATCGCGCTCAACGCGGCGTTCCTGGCCGCCGCGGACCGCGCGCCGATCACCATGCAGACCGTGCTGGATGCGGCCCGGAACGAGTTCCGCAAGCTCGAACTTCCGGTCAGGGAAAGGGATTTCACCTGGGAGGGGGCAGGATGACCATCGAGGTGCACATCGACCGCATAGTGCTGGACGGCCTCGAAGTGCCGCCGGGACAGTCCCGTGCGCTCGGCGAGGCAGTGCGGGCCGAACTCGCCCGGCTGCTCGGCGAGGCACCCCGCGGGACCTGGCGGGCGTCGCGGCATGCACGGCGGATCGACGTACCCGGACTGCGGCTTGGCGGGCACCACACGGTGTCCTCACTCGGCGAAGAGATCGCCCGGTGCCTCGGCACCGGCCTCAATGCCCCCGGAGGTGCCCGATGATGGTTCTTCCCGGACCACGCGAAGCGGCGCAGCCGATGGCGCCGCCGATCGTGCGTGCGGTGGTGCAGACCCCCGGCATGCCGCTGGATCCGGCAGTACAGCCGTTCGCGGCGGAACGCCCCGGCTGGGACTTCAGCCGGGTCCGGGTGCACACCGACGCGCAGGCTGCGGAGTCCGCCGAAGCGGTGCAGGCCAAGGCTTACACGGTCGGACGGCACATCGTGTTCGGACCGGGGCAGTACCGTCCGGAGACCGCGGCCGGCCGGAACCTGCTCCGGCACGAACTCGGGCATGTCCGCCAGCAGCGGTCGGTCGCTGACGCGCTGCCGTCGCGGCTGCCGCTGTCCGACCCGGGGGAGCGAGCCGAACGCGAGGCGTCGACCGGTGACGTTCACGAGCACGGGCAGCCGCGGGTTCAGCGAGAGCTGGCGGCGTATGCCAAGCCGCACACGGAGTACGCCCCGGGCAGCCTTTACGGCACGGCGAACCAGTCGGTCACCTCGACCGCGGACGCGCCGGGCATCCAGACCGCTCTCGCGCCGCTGATCGCCGCCCACAAGGTCGGCACCCGGACGGTCGGCGACGTCACCTATTTCTTCTCCCAGGGCGCCGCCGTCGCCGATGTCGAAGCCGCGCTGAACACGGCGGGGTACGTCAAGGCCAAGGACATGGCGGCCGCGCTCCTCTCCGAACACCAGGCATTCCTGTATGTCAAAGGCGAGGTCACCCGGATGTCGTCGCTGTTCGGCACGACGGAAGTGGGCCGCCGCAGCGAGAACCTCGCCCCGCGCGCGGCGCGGCCGCTCACCGAGGCCGAGCGGGTGGAGGCCCGGAAGGTGTTCGCCGGTTCGCTGAACCTGGACCGGATCACCCTGACCGAGGGGCAGCTCACCGCGATCGGCGGCTACGCGCGCACGCTGCCGGACTCGATCAACTTCCCGTCCGGCAGCGCGACCGGCAGCGGGTTCATGCCGTGGCTCATCCACGAGCTGACCCACACCTGGCAGTACCAGCACGGATACAGCGTGCTCAGGACCGGTTACCACGCGGTCGTCAGCACCTACGACTACGGCGGCGACGCCGAGCTGACCGCGCGGACGGCCCGGGGCCAGGGCTTCACCAGCTTCAACACCGAACAGCAGGGGGACATCCTGCAGGAGTACTACCGGCGGCTGGTGACGCCGGGCCGCGGGCCGCTGGCGCCGTTCCTGCCCTACCTCAAGGAGGTGCAGCGGTGAGCACGTTCCCGCAGAGTCTCAACCCCGTCCGCGGCGGCTTCGTGCTGATCGATCTCGCGACCGGGAAGCCGAAGACCATTCCGTTCCAGTACAACCCGGACACGCTGACCCGCACGCTGCAGCCGCAGGGCATCGGCAACGAACCGGGGGATCGGCTGGAAGCGTTGCGGCTCAAGGGACCGCCGCACGAGACCTACAAGTTCGACGCCGAATTCGACGCGGCCGCCGAGCCGGAGCGGTTTCCGGACGGCCTGTTCCCGCTCCTCTGCGCGCTGGAACGGAGCATCTCGCCGACCTACGACCAGCTGTGGTCGGAGAACGACGACGCGGGCAAGGGATTGCTGGAGATCGCGCCGGCCGAGGCACCGCTGACCGTGCTGGTCCTCGGGCCACGGCGGGTCGTGCCGGTCCGCATCACCGAATTCAGCGTCACCGAGGAGGCTTTCGACGCTTCGCTCAACCCGATCCGGGCGAAGGTCTCGGTCGGGGTGCGGGTGCTCACCGTGGACGACCTCGGGTACCTGCACAAGGGCGGTGGGCTCTACCTGACCCACCTGCAGCAGAAGGAGCGGTTCGCGGCCGCGGTCGACCATCCGGTGACCGACGTCGGCGTGCCCCGGATCTGAGGAGGCGGTTACTACCAGGGCTGTGAAGGGTCCCTTGAGGGACTCTGAGTCCGTGAAGGTGCCCTTCACAGCCTTCGGCAGGGCGCCGGCCACGTACCGGCACCGGCATCGGAGTACAGAATCCAAGGAGCCTGCCATGTTCTCCACCACCAGCCGCTACTACGACCTCGCGACCGAGGTCCACGAGCTGCCGGACGAGCGTCAGGTCCGCTACGCCGGCCGCCGCCTGCTGCCCCATCCCGAAGACCTGGCGCAGCTCGGTGAACACGTCGTCGGCCCGCGGGACAGGCTCGACCGGATCGCCGGGCAGGTGTTCGGCGACGCGGAACAGTACTGGCGCATCGCGGATGCGAACCGCGCGATGGACCCGGACGAACTGACCGCCGAGCCCGGCCGCCGGTTGCGGATCACCCTGCCGCCAGGCGTCGCGGGAGGAGGGATAGCGCGTGGCTAAGAGTTTCCAGCTGTTGCTGATGATGGGCAAGGTGGTGGCCTTGCCGGTACCCCAGCCATTGGTGGACGCGCTGCAGTCGGTGCAGATCACCTCCGCGGCCGGCGGGCCGAGCGGCTTCCAGCTCACCTTCGCGGTGAGCCGGGGCTCGGTCATCACCAAGACGCTGCTGCCGTTCGCGCTGCTCGATCCGCCGACGCGGGTGGTACTCGCGACGATCATCGGTGGGTCCCTCGAAGTGCTGATGGACGGCGTGGTCACCCGGCAGGAGATGAGCCCGGGTGACGCGCCGGGTTCGAGCACGCTGACGGTCACCGGCGAAGACCTGACGGCGCTGATGGACCTGCGCCACGAACAGCAGTCCTACCCGGGCCAGCCGATCTACGTCCAGGTGCTGCGGATCCTGGCGGGGTACGCGCAGTATGGCATCGCCCCGGCGGCGATCCCGCCGAAGTTCGTCGAGCCGTACCTGCCGGAGGACAACTATCTGGCGCAGGCGGGCACCGATCTGTCCTATCTCCGGGCGCTCGCGCGCAAGGCCGGCTACGCGTTCTACCTGGAACCCGGGCCGCTGCCCGGGGCGAGTGCCGCGTACTGGGGTCCGGAGGTGCGGACCGGGAAGCGACAGCCGGCGCTCACCGTGGACTCCGGCCCGGCGACGAACGTGGAATCGATGTCCTTCGGCTTCGACGGGATGGCCCGGACCCAGTTCACCATCCGGAAGGAGGAGCCGACCACGAAGATCGGCATTTCCATTCCGGTGCCGAACCTCTCGCTGCTGCGCCCGCCGCTGGCGTCGCGGCCCGCGGTGGCGCTCAAGGAGCAACCGCTGCCGGACCTGGCCGGCCTCTCCGCACTGGAGATCCTGCTGAAGGGCCTGAGCCGGACCGAAGCGGCCTCCGACGCGGTGACCGGGCAGGGCAAGCTCGACGTCCTGCGCTACGGCCACGTGCTCAAGGCCCGGCGCCTGGTCGGCGTGCGCGGCGCGGGGCTCGACTACGACGGCACCTACTACGTGACGCGCGTGACGCACGAGATCAAGCGCGGCGAGTACACCCAGAGTTTCAGCCTGACCCGGGACGCCTTCGTCCCCTTTCCTCCACAGCGGGTGGACGTATGACAAGCGATGGCAACAGGTTCGACGGCACCTATCAGGGCGTCGTAGTGTCCAATGTGGACCCAATCGGGCTGGACCGGCTGCTGGTCCGGATCGGCGACGTGCTTGGCGACGAACCGGTGTGGGCGAGCGCCAGCACCGCGGCGCCGAGCATGAACGTGGTGCCGCTGATCAATTCGGGCGTGTGGGTCGAGTTCCAGGACGGCGACCTCAGCCGCGCGGTGTGGACCGGCTTCCGCCGGGACGTGCGCCAGGAGGGGCCACCGGTCGCGAACAGCATCCTGCCCGGGGTCCCGCAGATCGTGCTCGGCACACCGCAGCCCGCGGTGGGCACGCTGCCGCAGAACTATCTGCTGATCACCGAGCAGCCCGGCCCGACCGGCGGTATCCAGCTGCAGATCCAGGGTCCGGCCGGGCCCTGCATCAAGCTCAACGAGACCGGGATCGAGCTGTCCTGCGGCCCCGGGCTCGCGTCGATCCGGCTGACCGGGACCTCGGTCGTGATCAACAACGGCACGTTCATCATTCCGAAGTAGGAGGGGGGATCGCCGATGCCGGGCTTCGTGCTGCACGCCGGCATGTCCATGAACTGCCCGCACCAGGGCGTCATGGTGCCGAAGCCGGCCGGTCCGCCGCCGGCGCTGGTGGAGGGGATGCCGGTGCTGACCGCGAAGGACCAGCTGACCATCGTCGGCTGCACCGCGGCCCCGTCGTGCGTCAGCGTGCAGTGGAACAACATGTCCCTCGAACTGGGCTACGCCACGCCGGTGCTGGTGCAGTCGAAACCGGGGGGACAGGGCGACGGGACGTGCGTCGGTTCGCAGAGTCCCGGCCCGCCGATCATCCTCGCCATGCAGCCGTTCGTGTTCGGGAGGTGACCGCGGTGGACTTCGATTTCCCGTTCCACATCGGAGAACGCGGCCGGACCGCGGACACCGGATACGCCGATCACGTGCGCGACCTGATCGAGCAGCTGCTGTTCACCACGCCGGGTGAGCGCGTGATGCGTCCCGATTTCGGGGTGGGACTGCTGGATCTGGTGTTCGAGCCGAACAGCCCGGAGCTGGCCGCCGCCTTGCAGGTCTCCGCGGAGGCCGCGCTGACGCGCTGGCTCGGTGATCTGATCAAAGTGGACACACTGGTGGTCACCGCCGAGGATGCCACGTTGCGGATCGAGATCGCGTACGTGCTCCTCGCGACCGGTGAGCGCCGGCAGGACGTGCTCGAAGGGACGGCCGCATGATCGACTGCACCGACGAGCGACGCCGCGCCGAAGTGCGGGCGCGCGAGCGCAACGGAATCGACGCGGTGAGCGTGAGCGACGACCGCCGCACCCTCACTGTGCTCTTCTTCGGCAAGGCGCCGGAGGGGCTGACCCCGGTGAACTTCCGGATCGACGGCGGGCGCCGGATCACCGGGATCGTGGTCGTCGCGGCCGAGTTGTGCGTGAGCGACGACCCGGAATTCGCGGACGGCGTCCGGCTGACCGTGGACCGCCCGGGAGACCTCTCGACCTACCGGCTGTGCGTGGTGGAAGCCGGGCCGGTCGGCAACCCGGGTACCAAGCCGTACCCGGGCTTCGACCCGCGGTACGCCTGCGTGGACTTCACCTTCACCTCCTGCGACGACCTCGATTGCGCCCCGGCCGATGACTGTCCACAACAGACTGTCCCCGAGCCGGAGATCGACTACCTGAGCAAGGATTACGCGAGCTTCCGCCAGCTGCTGCTGGACCGGCTGAGCCTGACCATGCCGGCCTGGACCGAGCGGCACGTCCCGGACATCGGGATCACCCTGGTGGAACTGCTCGCCTACGAGGGTGACCGGCTCTCCTACCAGCAGGACGCGGTGGGGACCGAGGCGTACCTGGACACTGCGCGGCTGCGGGTGTCCGTCCGCCGGCACGCCCGCCTTGTCGACTACTTCATGCACGAGGGATGCTCCGCGCGGGCCTGGGTGTGCCTCGAAGCCGACGAGCAGGCCGAACTCCCGAAAGGCGCGTTCCGGTTCGCCAGCCTGCCGGACGGGGTGCTGCTCGACGAAGGCCCTGCCTTGCAGGAGAGCGATCTCGACCGGACCGGTATGCCGCGGTACGAGATGTTCGAGCCGGTGCACACCGAACCGTTGCCGCTGCGTCCCGCGCACAATCGGATTTCGTTGTGGACCTGGGGCGACCGGGAATGCCGCCTGTCGAAAGGGGCGACCTCGGCCACCCTGGCCGATCCGGATCGGGACTTGCGGCTGACCGCCGGTGACGTGCTGGTCTTCGAGGAGGTCGTCGGCGCGAAGACCGGGCTGCCCGCGGACGCGGATCACACGCACCGGCAGGTGGTCCGGCTGACGTCGGTCACCGAGACCACCGACGAGCTGTACTGCCGGCCTCTGCTCGAAGTCACCTGGGCGCGCGAGGACGCGCTGGCGTTCTCGTTGTGTGTCAACGCTCGCGGCGGCGTCGACTGCACCGAATACGAGGTCGGGGTGGCGCGCGGCAACGTGGTGCTGGTCGAGCATGGCGCCCGGGTCGACTGGTGTGGCGGCGCTCCTGAGCACCACGACGTGCCGCCACCGGAGGGGACCGAGCTGGGATGTCCGGATCCGGTGGACTTCGGCTGTCCCGACGAGGCCCGCCCGGCACGGCGACCGGGCTACCCGCCGCTGCCGGTGCGGTTCCGGCCGGAGCTGAAGCATCGGCCGGTCACGCAGAGCGCGCCGTTCCCGCTGCCCGCCGACGTCGCGGCCGCGCAGGCGCGCCGGCTGGTCGCGTTGCCCGATCGCGTCCGTGCCAGGCTGACCAGGCTGTGGCGAGCCGGCGAGCCACCGTCCGATGTGGACTTCGAGTTCGTCACGAGGGTGTTCGGCGCGAAGCTGGTCGCGAAACTCGACCTTCGCAAGCATCCCCGGCGAGCGCTGCGGTACCTGCTCGCCCGGTTCGACGACCTGCTGGAGACCAAGTTGGCACGGGTACGTCAGCTGATCCACCGGGCGCACGCCGGATACGTGCTCACCGAGGCGAACGAGGGCTGGGAAATCGGCCAGAGCTGGGGTGTCGACGAGGGCGCTGCGCTCGACGAGAACAGTTCGGCGTTCCGTGGCGCGGCAGGGCCGGCGACGCAGCCGGATCCGCGGGCCGCGCTGCCTGCGGTCACGGTGACCGATCGCCACGGGGAGATCTGGCTGCCGCGCCGGGACTTGCTCGACAGCGGTCCGGCCGACCGTGATTTCGTCGGTGAACTCGACGACGACGGCGCCGTGGTGCTGCGCTTCGGTGACGGCCGCAACGGGGCCGAGTACCCGCTGGGCGGCACGCTGACCGCGTCGCTGCGGGTCGGTACCGGTGTGGCAGGCAACGTCGGGCGGGAGGCGATCAACCGGATCGTGCTCTGCCGGGTTTCGGTGGGCGGCATCCGCGTCGTCCGCAACCCGTTGCCCGCCGGCGGCGGCGCCGATCCGGAGCCGGTGTCGGAGGTCCGGACGCGGGCTCCGCAGGAGGCCCGGCACCGGCTGCTGCGGGCGATCACCGCGGAGGACTACGCGACACTCGCCGGGCAGACCCCGGGGGTGCAACGCGCGGCGGCCGATCTGCGGTGGACCGGCAGCTGGTACGAGGCGCAGGCCGGCGTCGACCCGCTCGGCGCGGAGGTCGCCCCGGAGTGGCTGCTCGACGAAGTCCGCGCGGGCCTCTACCCGTACCGCCGGATCGGCCACGACCTCGCGGTGTCGAGCGCGACGCTGGTGCCGCTCGACCTCGTGGTGCACGTCGAGGTCCGGCCCGAGTACCTCGCCGCGCACGTGCGGGTCGCGGTGCGGCGGGTGCTGGCCGGCTTCTTCGCGCCGGACAACCTGACCTTCGGCACGCCGGTGCGGATCAGTCAGGTGGTCGCCGTGGCGGCCGCCGTACCCGGCGTCCGGCACGCCGAGGTCACCAAGCTGCAGCGCCTCTTCGGCCCGCCCGGGATCGCACTCGACGCCGGCGTGCTGCCGATCGGGCCGCTGGAGGTAGCGCAGCTCGACGACGATCCGAGCCGGCCGGAGAACGGGTGGCTCACCCTCGACTTGGCAGGTGGGCGATGAGCTGTTCGTGCGGCTGTGGTTCGGGAACCGCCACGACGACCCCGGCTTCGACCTACAACCGGCCCGGGCTGCCCGCGCTGTCCTACCGGATCGGCACGCACAGCCGGTTCCGGGAGACGATGCTGGCCAGGATCGCGAGCAGGCCGGCCCTCGCGCGGCTGACCACGCGGGAACCCGACGATCCGGCCATCGCGCTGCTGGACTGCTGGGCGATGGTCGGCGACGTGCTGACCTTCTACCAGGAGCGTCTCGTCAACGAGGGCTACCTGCGTACCGCGATCGAGCCGGAATCCCTGATCCACCTGGGCAAACTGGTCGGCTACACGCCGCGGCCCGCGCTGTCGGCGAGCACTCACCTCGCCTTCACCCTGGACCCCGGCACGAAGTCGGTGATCCCAGCCGGCTCGGGTGCGAAGAGCGTCTCCGGGCAGAACCAGGTGCCCCAGACCTTCGAGACCACCGAAGACCTGATCGCCCGCGAGGAGTGGAACGCGCTGCAGGTCGCGCAGAACGAACCGGTGGACGTGAACGGGAACACCGCGCAGGGCATCCGGCGAATCGGCGTGGCGGGCACCTCGGCGAACCTCAAGACCGGGGACCGGCTGCTGTTCCTGTTCGGCTCGGACAATCCGGTGGTCCGCACCGTCGAGGTGGCCACCGCGGACTTCGCGGCCGGCCGGACCGAGGTCACGCTCACCGTGCCGGACGGACGGCGCAACGAGCTGAACCAGGCGATCGAGGATCTGGCGGACGTGATCGGCGAAGCACTGCCTGCGCCGGTGTCGCCGTGGACCGCTGATTCTGTCGCATTGCTGACGGCCGCGAAGAAGTACCTGGCCACTGTCGGTGAGGTGACCGTCGTGCCGTATCGGCTGTTGCGTACCGCCCAGCAGCTGAGCATGGACCTGCCCGAGCAGGCGGCGATCGCCGCGGCACACGCCGGGTGCGGCGTCCAGGATTGGTACGACTTGCGCGCGAAGCGGGTCATCGATGCCGCGGTGGCCCTGCTGAAGCTGATCCTTGAGACGACGCGCGACACCGATTACGAGACCGCGTACCTGAAGCAGCTCGCGCACGACTTGTTCTGCCCGTCGCAGGAATTGCTGGCCGACGGCCCGGTGCCCACGGCCGAGGTCCGGGACGGCGGGAAGCTCCCCTGCACGGACTGCTGCAACCGCGGCACCGCGCTGGTCGCGCTCACCCCCGTCCTGCCGTGGCTGCGCCGGGATCCGTCCCGGCCACCCCGCCGGGCGATCGATCTGCAGTCCACAGTGGACGATCTGTTCCGGGCCGATTCCGACGTGCACCCGAAGCTGCTCATCGCGGCCGACCCCCGGCTCGGCCCGAATCTGCACAAAGCCTGGGCGAACCAGCGGATCGCGCCGCCGCCCGCGTTGTCCGGCCTCCAGGTGCCCCGGGTCAAGGCGGTGACCATCGACCGTCCGGCGGGGACCACCGATCCGGACGGCACGACCGTGCTCTATCTGGACAACGTCTACGACGGAATCGCCCGGGACAGCTGGGTCGTGCTCGACCCGGGAGCGAACGCCACCTCGCCGATTCTCCAGCCTGAACCGGCGCAGGTCGTGTCGGTCACCCAGGCGACCGTCGACGTTACCGTGAAGGACGCCTCCGGCGCGGCGAAACCGGTGGGGACCAAGCAGGTCACCGTGCTGACCGTGCGGGAGACGTTCGTCCAGCCGCCACCGGCGGGCATCATCGTGTGGGCGCAGGGGGAATCGCTCACGGCGGTCGGCGACCCGATCACCACCGCCGTCGGCGGGACCGAGATCGAGCTGGGCCGGCTCTATGACGGGCTCCGGCCGGGCCGGTGGCTGGTGGTGTCCGGCGAACGCGCCGATGTCCCGCACACCAGCGGGATCCAGACGAGCGAGCTGACCATGGTCGCCGGCATCCGGCAGCGGGTGAACCCGGAGCAGCCGGGTGCGCATGTGCGTACCTACCTGGCGCTGGCCACCACACTGTCCTATCGGTACCGCCGGGCGACGGTGACCCTCTACGGCAACGTCGTGGCGGCCGACCAGGGGGAGACCCGCACCGAGGTGCTCGGCAGCGGCGACCCGGGTACCGCCGGGCAGACGTTCCCACTGCGGCAGATCACCGCGGACAACCCGCTCACCTTCCTGCCGTCGGCGAACGCCGAGGGCGCGGAAAGTACGCTCACCACCCGGGTTTCCGGGGTGCGCTGGCACGAGACGGACGGGCTGATCCGGTCCGGCCCGGCCGGGCACGACTACGAGGAGGTCGGCGCCCCGGACGGGACCCGCTCGGTCCGGTTCGGCGACGGTGTACACGGCGCCCGGGTGCCTGCCGGAGCAGAGAACGTCACCGCGGAATACCGGATCGGCGCCGGACACGACGGAAACGTCGATGCCGGGCAGATCAATCAGCTGTCCGGCCGGGCACCCGGGGTACGGTCGGTGCTCAACCCGCTGCCCTCGGGCGGCGGCGCGGACGGCGACGGACCGGCGGACGCCCGGGAGACCATCCCGCTGCGGATGCTGGCGCTGGACCGGTTGCTGTCGGTCCGGGACTACGCCGACTTCACCCGCGCCCGTGCCGGCATCGGCAAGGCTTCCGCGGTCCAGCTGTCCGACGGTGACCGCCAGGTCGTGCACGTGACCATCGCGGCGACCGGGGACGTCCGGATCGATCCGTCGTCCGGCCTGTTCACCACACTCGAAGACGCACTGGCCGCGTTCGGCGACCGCGGGGTCCCGGTGCGGGTCGCGGTGCGTGATCAGGTGCTGCTCGTGCTGCGGGCCGGGATCAAGGTCCTGCCCGACTACTCGTGGAACCTGGTGGAGCCGGCCGTGCGCGCCGCGCTGCTGGACCGATTCTCCTTTGCCCACAGGGAACTCGGCGAGCCCGCTTACCTCAGTGAGGTGTTCGCGGCGGTCCAGGCGGTGCCGGGCGTCGACTATGCCGACGTCGATGTGTTCGACGGGATCAGCGGTGATGTCACGCCGATCGAGCTGGCGACCATTGTGGACGGTCTGACCGAGGCGAAGGCCTGCGTTCCGGCACCCGGTGCGCGTTTCGCGGAGGTTTTCGACACGGTGGGTTATGTGAACGAGTTCGGCTGGGACACGCTGACCACGGTCGCGTTGCGGAATGGCCTGACGCTGGCTGAACTGGTCCGGCTGAATCCGCGGCTGGAGTCCGCGGAGTTGCCGGAGAACGGTCGGCTCACGGTGTTCCGCGGCATCCGCCCGGCCCGGCTCGCCGTGCTTCCCGGTGCCGTACCGGAGGCTCTGACCCTGGTGAGGATCCCATGACGCGCAACCCGGACCGGCTCTACGATCTGCTGCCCGCAGTACACCGGCGCTACGACGAGGAGAACGCCGGACCGCTGAGGGCACTGCTCGGCGTGATCACCGAACAGGCCGACCTGATCGACGCCGACCTTGACGCCCTGTATGAGGACTGGTTCGTCGAAACCGGACAGGGCTGGGTCGTGCCCTACCTCGGTGACCTGGTCGGATACCGGCTCCTGCCCGGTGCGGACGAGGCGCTGGCCGCCGATTCCGCGGCGGCGCGACGGCTGCTCGCCGCGCTGGCGCCGCGCCGCGATGTCGCGCACACCGTCGGGAACCGGCGCCGGAAGGGCACGCTGGCACTGCTGGAACAGCTCGCGATGGACATCGCGCAGTGGCCGGCCCGCGCCGTCGAGTACCGGCGGCTGCTCGGGGTCACGCAGGCGGTCCGGCTGCACGGCCGGGATTCACGCGCGGACCGGCGCCGCCTCACCCGCGGCCGGCTCACCGATCTGCACCGGACGGACGCGCTCGACCGGCTCGACGGGCCGTTCGACGAGCTGGCGCACACCGTCGACGTCCGGCGGATCGATTCCGCACGCGGCACCGGCCGGTACAACATCCCGGAAATCGGGCTGCATGTGTGGCGGCTCAAGCCGTACTCGATCACGCACGCGCCCGCGTACTGCGAGGATCGCGCCCGCACGCACTTCACGTTCAGCGTCCTCGGCAACGACACCCCGCTGATCACCAAGCCGGAGCGGGAACCGTCGCCCGCGCACGTCGCGGACGAGACGAACGTGCCCGCGTTCATCCGGCGGCACGCGTTCGCCGAGCGGACCGCGAGCTACTACGGCCCCGGCAAGAGCCTGTGCCTGTACACCGCGGACGGGAAACCGGTGCCGCTGACCCGGATCGTGCCCGCCGACCTGTCCGGCTGGCGTTACCGGCCGGCTCGCGGCCAGGTCGCGGTCGACCCGGTGCTCGGCCGGATCGCCTTCCCCTCCCGGCAGGCGCCGGAGGACGGCGTGTGGGCCACGTATCACTACGGGTTCTCCGCCGACCTCGGCGGCGGAGAGTATCCACGCCCGGTGGATCCGTTCTCCCCGAAGAAGATCTACTACGTCGGTCCCGGGCACCATGAGCTGATCGCGGACGCGATCGCGCAGTGGCGCGCGGACAAGGCGAAAGACCCCGCGCTGCGGGAGGGCGTCGTCGAGTTCACCGACAGTGGCGCATACCAGGAACAGCTGATGATCCCGCTGGACCGCGGTGACCGGCTGACCCTGCGGGCGGCGAAGGGCACCCGGCCCGTGCTGCGGCTGCTGGACTGGTCGAGCAACCGCCCGGACGCGTTGCGGCTCGTCGGGACCGGCGAGGGCGCGGCGGATGATCCGTTGCCCCGGGTCGTGTTCGACGGGCTGCTGATCACCGGGCGCAGCGTCCGCGTGGACGGGCCGATCGGGCAGTTCGTGGTGCGGCACTGCACCCTGGTGCCCGGCTGGGCGCTGGACGAGGACTGCTGTCCCCAGCACGCGGAGGAGGCGAGCATCGAGCTGGCGGACACCCCCGCGTGCCTGCAGGTGGAGCACAGCATCCTCGGCACGATCCTGGTCAACGCCGACGAGGTGCACCCTGAACCCAACCGGATCTGGTTGTCGGACAGCATTCTCGACGCCGCCGGTGAGTGCCTGGCCGCGGTGTGCGGCCCGGGTGAGGGGCGGGCGCACGCGGAGTTCAACGCCCGGCGCGTGACCGTGTTCGGCGCGGTGCTCGCGCACGCGACCGGGCTGATCGAGAATTCCGTGCTGGCCGGTCCAGTGCGCATCGCCCGGCGGCAGACCGGCTGCGTCCGGTTCTGCTGGCTGCCGGAGGGTTCCCGTACACCGCCGCGATTCCACTGCGAGCCCGAGCATTCCGGCGATCCGGCGCGGGTGCTGCCGCGGTTCACGTCGACCCGTTACGGCACTCCCGGCTACGCGCAGCTCGCGCTGTATTGCCCGGACGAGATCCGCCGCGGAGCCGAGGACAGCTCCGAAATGGGTGCCTTCCACGACCTGTTCCAGCCGCAGCGCGAGGACAACCTCCGGCTGCGTCTCGCCGAATACACTCCGGCCGGCAGCGACGCCGGCATCCTGTTCGCCACCTAGGAGACGCTCATGCAAGCCGACTTCTCGCGTCGCACTTTCGATCCGCTCAAGCACTTTTCCGCGGTCCTGGCCCAGCAGGGCCGGGTCCAGCTGGATGCGGACGCCAACGAGCAGGCCGCGATCCTGCTGCATCAGCTGCGCACCGTGGTGACCGACCTGGTCGGTCCGGCCGCCGCGGCCGACGGCGGATTCCGGATCGAGCCGGAGCTGGACGCCCGCAACGCCACGATCCTGGACCTGGACATCGCCGCCGGCCGCTGCTACGTCGACGGGACGATGGTGGAGAACCCCGCGCGCTCTGAGGGGACAACCTACTGGAACCAGCCCGACGGCCACCTCGACCCGGAGCAGGACCGGCTGCCCGAGACCGGGCCGTTCATCGTGTATCTGCGGGTGTGGGAACGGCTGATTACCGCCTTGCAGGACCCGGCGATCCGGGAGGTCGCACTCGGCGCGCCGGGACCGGACACCGCGGCCAGGGCGAAGACCGTCTGGCAGGTGGCCTGGTGCCCCGGAGACAGCCTCGGGGACTTCTCGAGTTTCCGGCGTTCGCTGAACCCGGCACCCGGGCGGCTCGCCGCGCGGGCGAAGCGGCCGGACGACGCGGACGACGACATTTGCCACCTTCCGCCGGAGGCGCGGTTCCGAGGTCCGGAGAACCAGCTGTACCGGGTCGAGGTGCACACCGGCGGCCGGGCTTGGCAGGACTCCGTACCGGCGAATGGCAAGACCCGCCGTGACGACTGCCCCGACCGCCTGTCCGGGGCGACCTTCAAGTGGTCGCGCGAGAACGCGTCGGTAGTCTTCCCGGTAGTGGCGGTGTCCGGGGCGACGGTGACGCTCGCGACGCTCGGCCGGGACGGCAAGATGGACCTGGACATCGGCGACTACGTCGAACTCGTCGACGACGCCACGGCCTGCCGGGTCGCCGACGACGTGCCGATCGTCCAGCGCCCGAACCCCGCGCCGAAGCTGCGGCAGGTCGTCGCGATCGATCCGGCCGACCGGCTGGTCACCCTGGATTCCGAAGTGGACGATCGATGCGGCCCGGGTACCGACCCGGACCTGCACCCCCTGCTGCGCCGCTGGGACCACCCGGCCACGGCCCGATACGAGGACGGCACCCGCGACGTCGCGGTGGACGGCGCACTGCCGCTGGTCGAGGACACCTGGATCGACCTGGAGGACGGAGTCCAGGTCTGCTTCGACGGCCCGTCCGCCAGCCTGGCGGTCGGCTTGGGCGGCAGCTACCGTCGCGGCGACTACTGGCAGATCCCGGCCCGCACGATCACCGGCGACGTCGAATGGCCCCAGGACGATGACGGCCCGCGCCCCCTTCGCCCGCACGGCGTGGAATACCACTACGCGGTGCTCGGCATCATCGGCGCGGGTGGCCAGGTGACCGACCGGCTGGTGTCCTTTGAACCGTTCTTCCCGAAACCGGGCGCGGTTCCCGGCACGGATCCCGCCGACCCGCCCGCGGCCGATTCCCCGAGTCCGGCGCCACGCGCTTTCCCGGGTTCCCCGGAAGACGTCCTGGGCCGAGAGACCGGGCCTTTCGAGCCGGAAGATTCGGCAGCCGGGGTCTCCCCGGACTTCCCGGCGACCGGCGGTGCGGGTGAAGAGGCTTCGGCCGGGTCTGGTGTGGTGGGGGGAGTCGGTGGAGATGTTGTTGCTGGGTCCCCGGAGGGTGGTGAGGCGGGTATGACGGGTGCGGCGGTACCCGACGGTTCCCCGATGCTGCAGCGGTCTGGTGCGGTTGGGGGCGGTTCTCCGGTGCTGCAACCTGTTGTGTCGGCTTCGGCCGGGTCTGTCGCGATGGGCGGAGTCGGCGGAGATGCCGTTGCCGGGTCCCCGAAGATTGGTGAGGCAGGCACGTCGGGTACTGCGGAGCGCGATGGTTCCCCGATACTGCAACCCGCCGTCCCGGCTTCGACCGGCGGCGGGACGCCCGCCCCGCCGGTGCTGGACGTTCCTCCTCCGGCCGTTCCCGGGCCGGTCGGACAGGCGGGGGAGGGGCCGGGCGCCCAGGTGGTGACGGAGCCGGAGTACTCGTCTGTCGTGTCCGGTCCTGCCTCGCGGCCGGATGGTTCGCGGCCGGACAGTGAGGCGGCAGACTGGTCAGGCAATCAGGTGGTGACCGAGCCGGAGAACGTGCCCGCCACATCCGCTCCCGTCCCGAATCCGGATCGTCCGCCCCGGACCCCGTCACCCGATTCGGTTCCCCGGCAAGAAGATCAGCTGTCCCCACCGGCCCCGACCACGGCCGTGTCCGCCGACGGAATACCGGGCGGCTTCCTTGGCAACCAGTTGACGTCCTGGCTGCGCACGGTGGTCCCCGGGATCTGGGCGGCGATCGTGGCCTGGCTGGTGACGCTGGGCCTGCCCGCCTCGGCCACCGACTGGCTGTCCGGCCTCGGCAACCAGGTGCTCGTGCCGCTCGTGCTCGCCCTTGTCTACGCGCTGCTGCGCGGGCTGGAGCCGGCCATGCCACCGTGGCTCACCCGGCTCCTGCTCGGCTCGAACCGGCCGCCGGCCTACGCCCCGGGCGGGACTGCGGCCGTTCCGCCCACGGTTTCCCCGCGCTAGCACCGGAATCACGGTGGGCGGGCAAGGTCCGCACCGCGGTGCGGACCTGCGGGAACCTCGGCCCGATGTCCCGCCGGTACCGCGGTGCCGGCGGGACATCCGGTTCAGCGGAAGGAGATCGAGCCCATCCGCTCCGGATTCGCCGGGCTGTAGGTGTAGATGATCGACCCCTGGGTGGCGCCGCCCGCCACCGCGATCTTCCACGGGCGGAGGCGGTCGATCCGGAAATCGGCCTCGTAGCTCCACCGGTAGTCGAATTCGTTGCCGGGCGGGAGGCCGTCACCGGCCTGCCAGATCCCGTGCACGGTCAGGAAATCGATCGGGCAGTTGACCCGGATCTGGTTCGTGCCCTGGGGAATGTCGAACGACAGGCTCCGATGGTCGCCGGACGGTAGCTGCATGGTCCACTCCTCGTCGTTCCTCGGCACGGCCGCGCCGCCCACCGGGGCGAACGGGATCGGCCGCTGGATCAGTACCCGGTCGACCGTGATGCCGCCGACCGTGGGCTGCACGTTGTTGTCCTGCCAGCCGTGCGCGAAACCGCGGAGCGCGGAGCGCGCGCCGCACTGGACGAAATAATCGACATGGCCGGCCGCCGCGTCGATGGCATCGGAGAAGCCGTAGGCGCCCGTACGGTCGCGGCCGAGAATGCTGACCGCGCCATCGAGGTAGGCTCCCCACACAGCCGGGGTGATGACCGGGAATCCCGGTGTGCGGAACCAACGGTCCGCACAGAAGAAGACGACTCCCGGGAAACCGAGGTAGTCCGCCCCGGCGAGCGCACGCCGGCCGTATTCCTGCCCGCGCGCGAAACCGCCCATCGGATCGTTCTTGCCCACCTCGAAGTACATCGCGAGGCCGAGGCCGGCGTCGAGCAGGCTGCGGTATTCGGTCCGGTCGGTGTGCTTGGTGACGAGATTGCCCGGCGCGTCCAGGTAGCGGATGGCGCCGGAGGCCCGCTCGCTGCCCGGGCCGACCGCGGCGCCGGCGATCGTGGCGCCGGACAACTTCGCCGCGCTGTAATCGATCCACCAGGTGGCCATGATCGTGTTCCCCCTTTCACAGACCGCTCCGGTCGCCCTCGATCGGCTGGGGGTGACCGAACCGGAGCCAGAGTTCCATGATGACCCCGAAGGCGTGGTTTGTTAATACCCGACGAGACCGCATGCCGAAAGGTTGCAATCCGCTACCCGGCCCGCCCCCGGGCAGCCAGATGGCGTTGCCGTGAAGGGCCCCTTCACGGACTCTGAGTCTGTGAAGGGGCCCTTCACAGACTTTAACGGTGGGCGGGGGAGGGTGCGGGCAGGGTCACGCGTCGCGGAACACGGACATGATGATCACGCACGTGGCTTGAGGTTCAGCCTAAAAGCCTATGCACTACGCAATTTGGAGGGAAAAGCCGCCGATCGTCCGGGACGGTGTGCGAGAAACGGCGCCACTCATCACCTCGTGGTGTGATTGGCCTGTTCACCCTATTCACTGTGGATCTAGCGGTGTCACCATCGAATCTGCAATTTGCACGCCACCGAGGAAAGGGGATGGATGGTGCGTCGCACAATCCTGGCGCTCTTTGCAAGTTTGACTCTACTGGGAGGGGCTCTGCTCGCGCCCGCTGCCACGGCCGCACCGGAGTCGAAGTCGTCCGTTGCGGCATGGTCGGGCTGGGAAGACCTGGGCGGAGTAATTGTCACCGGCCCAGCGGTGTCGTCGTGGTCGGCGAACCGGCTCGACGTCTTCGGCACCGGCACCGACAACGCCATGTGGCACAAGTGGTGGGATGGTGCCAGATGGTCGGCCTGGGAGAATCTCGGTGGTGTGATTATCGGGAATCCTGCGGCTGTTTCGTGGGGTCCGAATCGTATTGACACCTTCGCTCGTGGTACGGACAACGCTCTTTGGCACAAATGGTGGAACGGTTCGTCCTGGTCGGGTTGGGAATCTCTCGGCGGTGTGATTGTTTCGGGTCCGGCGGTGTCGTCGTGGTCGGCGAACCGGCTCGATGTGTTCGCGGCTGGTACTGATAACGCGATGTGGCACAAGTGGTGGAATGGCTCGTCGTGGTCGGGCTGGGAGAGTCTTGGTGGTGTGATTGTCGGGAATCCTGCGGCTGTTTCGTGGGGTCCGAATCGTATTGACACCTTCGCTCGTGGTACGGACAACGCTCTTTGGCACAAATGGTGGAACGGTTCGTCCTGGTCGGGTTGGGAATCTCTCGGCGGTGTGATTGTTTCGGGTCCGGCGGTGTCGTCGTGGTCGGCGAACCGGCTCGATGTGTTCGCGGCTGGTACTGATAACGCGATGTGGCACAAGTGGTGGAATGGCTCGTCGTGGTCGGGCTGGGAGAGTCTTGGTGGTGTGATTGTCGGGAATCCTGCGGCTGTTTCGTGGGGCCCAAACCGTATCGACACCTTCGCCCGCGGCACCAACAACGCTCTCTGGCACAAATGGTGGAGCTGACCCGATAGCTCCCTCGGCGGCTGACCCGCCCCGGTAATACCGTGGTACCCGGTCCCGATATGGGGCCGGGTACCACGGCATTCACGGCACCCGGCAGGTCGTGGCCGCATCGAGTGCCGGCGCGATGACGCGGTGCCGGCCGTCGTGGATCTCCCAGAGATCCCGGCGGTCCGTCACGCCGGATCGCCGGTGCCGCAACGGGTTCAGGGCTTTGTCAGCGTAGGTGCGGTGGCTGATCTTCACACCGTAGGCGTTGATCGCCCGCCAAGTCGCGGGCAGCAGCTCGACGTAGTCGTCGGCCGACAATGCGACCGGGACGTAGCCCGCAGTTTCCACATGCGCGGCGTATTTCTCGTTCGGGCTGAACATCCGTCCCGGATGGACGGGGTCGCGCAGCCCATCGTGGGGCCGGTTCTGCCAGGCCACGAGCCACTCGTTCAGCAACTCCTGCAACTCCATGAGCGACCACACCGCTTGCTGCTCGACGTGACGGCCCCGACACTCGGCGTTGAATCCGGCATCACCGGAGACGAACTGGGCGAACAGGGTGCCGGCCGAGCCCAGCATCCGCTCGATATGCCCTTTCTCCCAGCCCGACGCGTCGTGAACGGGCTGGAAGTTGATCCCCAGGAAGGCGCAGGGAAGCCCGGAAGTTGCGGGAGATGAACACCTTTCCCTGATCGACCACGATCGTCTTGGGAATGATGACCGGCCGGGCCGAGGCATGCTGCATGCGGGCATCGAGGTCCAGCAGCCGCTCGAACGGCAGCGCCGAACGTGACATCGCCGGCGCCCGCGACCAGCCCTGCCGGATCGGCTCGGATGTGACGGTGCGGGCCGGCAGCACGCTCGCGTCCACCGGCTTGATCGTGGGCTGCAGCACCGCCGCAGTCACGGACCTGGTCGCGACATCGATCATCCCGGTCAGGTCAATTCGGCCCACCACTCCGTCGTCCAAGCGCACCAGCACGTCCAGCGGGGTGGAGTCGATCTGCATCACCTCACCCGGCGCCCACGCATCGGACTCGCCGAACGGCCCGTCCGGGCGGTCGGCCAGCGACCGGCGGGTCCGCGCCGAGCCGGTGGTGTGCTTGCCCACCGTCAGCTTCTCCAGCAACCGGCCGAGGCTGCGCCGCGACGGCAACTCCACCGCTCCAGGCCCGTGGGTGGCGTCCAAGATCTGCCGCATGCGCCAGAACAGGAAGGTGGCCGTGCGCAAGAACTGCCCGGTGGCCTCCTCGACTGCCTGCCGCCTCGCCTCCACCCCCTCGGATCCACCCGCCCGTGTGGCGCGACGGGCTTGTCGGCCCGGCGATCGGCCATCCCGCCCGATCACGACAACGAGCAAACTGTAGTGGCAGAACCGGCTGCACGAGCAAGATTCACTGGCACAGAGCAAGAGTGACTGGCACAGGAAGTCACGTCGAGTAGCCGGCGGGGAGAGTGTCGACACGCACAGTGGTTTCCTGCAGGGTCTCGCCGTGCGTGACCTGTCGGTTTTGTGTGGCCTGCGGTTTCTTCGTTGTCTCACGGCCCTGTCACCCATGATCAGTCTCAGAATTCGTGGCATTTTCTTGCCGGACATCAGATGGGTCAGCAGTCGTCCAGCCCATCGTCGGCGCTGCTCCCCGCCGGCTGATCGGGAAGATCGACGCTGACCGGCACGTTCAGCCAACGCCTGTCCACCACGGTGGCACCCGCCGGGCGGCGTCGGGTCCTCGCGGTGGACGGCAAAGCCCTGCGCGGCTCCCGCCACACCGACCGCGGTGGCCTCGAGGTGGCAGGCCGGCACCTGCTCTCGGTGATCGAGCACGACACCCGTGTCATGCTCGATCAGGTCAACGTCGACGGCAAGACCAACGAAATCACCACGTTCAACCCACTGAACGTTCCGTTTCACCTCGGCGACCTCGGTGCGCAACGTGGTGTTGTCCGCCCGTAACTGCTCGATCAAGCTCGTCATATGACGGGCGCTCGTCCCCAGCCTGTACGCCATGATCATTTAATGTCGGCGATAAAATCCGGCAAATAGCCTAGTCACCAGTTGCCGTGTAGCGTAGTCTCCGTACCGCCAGGCCCCAGGAAGGTGGGTCAGGTGAAATAATGACCATCCACTCGCATCGCAGTGTGGCGATGATCTCTTCTTATCAACATTCCCCACCTCATCCCAGCAAATGATCAGACGGCCTTTGCTCGCGCTCTTGATTGTGCTCGCAGTCGGGTAGGTGCGCGCGCAAGTCGTCGTGCCGCCTGGAGCTGCATTCAGCTCAGGTGGATAAGCGCAGGGTCGCGGAGACTTCCTCGGGAGCCCTACATACTTTTGCCTCGATCGGAGACCCCACGAATATGGCAGTCGAAGCCGCAGGTCGGTGGCCATTGATCGGTCATGCCGTGCCCATCGCCGTAAAGCCACTGGATTTTCTCACTGCTCAGCGCGCATGTGGGCCCATCGTGCGGGTTCATCTCGGCAGGCGCCCGGCATACATCCTCAATGATCCAGAACTCCTTCAACAGATGTTGACCGTCGATGCGGGAAAGATCTCCAAGGGACTGCTGTTCGACAAGCTCCGCCCGCTGCTGGGCAACGGCCTGCTTAATTCCGAAGGCGCCTTCCACATGCGGCAGCGACGGCTCATACAGCCGGCTTTCCATCGGAAGCAGATGGAGCGCTACGTCGAGTCCGTCGCGGCCGAGGCCCAGGCTGCTTCCGCGAAATTGAAGCACAACCAGGCGGTCAGGCTGGAGCGCGAACTAAGCTCAATGGTGATCGGTTCGAACACCATGGCGCTGTTCTCTTCAGCCATCGGCGACCATGGTGTCAAGGCTATCCAGCGGTGTCTGCCGCAGGTGCTGGACGGCACTTTCCGCCGTCTCATCGCGTCCATGGTGTACCTCGACTGGGTGCCGACCCGGGCCGCGCGGAGGTTCGACGCCGCGGTCGCCGACATCCAGAAGGTGATTCGCGAGATCATCCGTTCCTTCACGGACGACACCGGCAACCGGGCGGATCTGGTGTCCATGCTGCTGGCTGCGCGGGACGAGGAGAACGGCCAGGGCATGACCGAGGAGCAGTTGGTCGACGAGGTGATGACACTGCTGATGGCCGCCACCGACACCACGACGGGCGCGATGAACTTCGCGTTCGACGGGCTCGGCCGCGAGCCCCGGGTGCAGGAGCGAATCCATGAGGAACTCGACCGTGTCCTGGCCGGCCGGACCAGTGTCCAGGCCGAGGACCTGCCGAGGCTGGACTACACCCGCAGGGTCGCCATGGAGGCGGCCCGTCTCGCCTCTCCGTGGCTGCTGACCAGGCGTGCCGAGGAGCCCCTGGAATTCGCGGGCGTGCCCATTCCCGTGGGCACCGACCTGATCTTCAGCCCGTTCGCCATGAACCGGGATCCCCGCTTCTACCCCGATCCGGAGCGGTTCGACCCGGATCGGTGGCTTCCCGAGCAGGTCAAGCTGCGCCCGCGGGGCGCCATGATCAGCTTCGGGATGGGCCGGAGGCAGTGCGTCGGTGAGTCCTTCGCCATCACCGCGATGACCATCCACCTCGCGACACTCTGTTCGAACTGGACCTTTCACGCCTTGGCCGACCGGCCGACCCGCCGAACGGTCACCGCTGGTATCGAGCGGACGGTCGAACTGACGATGATCACCACCTCCCGCACTGGAGCGGTTCAGCCGGCACGACAGCAACCCCGGGACGCGTGATGGCCGAGGACTACGAACTGATCGACGTACCGGCGGTGTGGTGCCCTATACCGGAAGGCATTCATCCACAGTGGCGGGCGCTGCACGCCGACGCGGTCGACTGGATGGATCGGCTGGGAATCTACCGCGACGACGATCACCGCGCGCGCAATGCGGCCAGCGGGGCGGGTGAGCTGGCCGCGCGAGTCGCGCCCGGCGGCACCGAGGACGCTCTGCGGGTGTATACCCGCTTCCTCATGTGGCTGTTCTCGTTCGATGACGGCTACTGCAGCGAAGGCATGTTCGGCAGACGGCCGCAGGATCTGGCGGTCGTCACGGCGCGGATGCTGCGCGTCGCGGAGACACCGGCTCCGGACCGGATGTTCGACGACGACCCATGGACGTCCGGACTCAGGGATATTCGCCTGTCTCTCGACTCCCTCGCGAGCCCAGCTCAGATCTCACGGTGGGTCATGGCGTTGCGCATGTACTTGTTCAGCCAGGTCTGGGAGGCATCTCACCGTTCCTGCAGTACTATTCCGGACCTGAACGACTACGTCGCGATGCGTATCTTCAGTGGCAGCCTCGACGTCTGTGCCTCTCTGCTGGACGTCGTGCATGGCTGCGAGGCCGGGGTGGACGAGCTATGCCGACCCGCGGTGCGTGCGCTGACCGAGATGATGTCGCTGCTGGTCTCGATCGACAACGACATCATGTCCTACCACAAGGAGATCAACCGAAGCGGCGATCCTCAGCGCGTTCTCGACCTGCTCATGCGCCGCGACGGCTGCACGCTGAATGAAGCGGTCCGCAGGACGGTGGGCATACGAGACCGCATTCTGCTCCGCTACCTGACCCTGCGGGACGAGGTGGCGGTGGCCGCCGACCCCCCGCTCCGGCGGTACCTGGCCGGACTGGACGGATGGATCCGTGGGAACCTCGACTGGGGCCGCAAGTGCGCCCGATATCTCCACCTGGACAACCCCATCTCTCTGCCCACGGACTTCGCCGAGACGCCCTCGGACAGCACCACGGGCCCCCTCCCGATCCCTACCGTTTCCTGGTGGTGGCAGGACTTCCGCCTTGGATCCAGGTGCCCCGCACCGGCGCTGAGCTGATCTCGTCAAGGGGCCCTGCGCCGCCGCGGAGGTCTGTGAAGGGGCCCTTCACGGACTCTGAGTCTGTGAAGGGCCCCTTCACAGACCCGAGACAGGTCCGGCACACTCCACGAGGTGGTCGCGCGTCTCGAGCACCGCAGCTTCGCCTGCTGGAAGTGATCCTCGAGTCGCGGCGGGTGGAATAGCCGGTCAGGACCTTGCCGCCCGGTTCGCCCGGAGCGAGAGGGTGACCGCCAGGATCAGTGCGCAGCCGTTGAACAGGCTCGAGATGAAGGACGGTGCTCCGGCGAGCTGGAGGCCGTATATGCACGAAACGCAGGCCCGCGCGTTCGCCGGCGCCGGCGTGCCGCGGCACCACCGGTTGCCCGTTCACCACGATGTGCGTGCCGGGATCGGGGGTGTGGTAGCCCGCCAGGATCTTGACCAGGGTCGACTTGCCGGATCCGTTTTCCCCGACCAGCGCGCGCATCTCTCCGGGTGCCACGCCAAGACTGACATCGTGGAGGACTCGTTGCCCGCCAAAGGTTTTCGACGCGCCCGTGACTTCGAGCGCCAGATCGGTCACCCCGTCCGCTAGTGCGCCGGTCGCGACGAGAGGCTCGGACATCGGCTAGCCGACCTTCCAGGCGTGCCGGAACTGGTTCTGGTAACCGGTAACCGCCACGTACTCACCGTTTTCGACGGCGAGGCCGGCGACGGTGTCCTTGGTGATGATCTGGCCGGGAAGGGGAATCGACACGCCCTCATCGACATGGGCGCCGGCGAAGTGCCGGGCGACCGCGTCGACGGTTCGCCATGCCATCATCTCGACCGGGTAACCGGCCCAGGCCGTCTCGGTGCCGCTCTTGACGGCCTCGAGATTCGCTTTGGACGGCGATTCACCGATGATGTTGACGCCCTGCAGTCCGGAGGTCTTCACCGCGGTGCTGACGCCGAGCGCGAGGTCGCCGTTGCCGAAGACGGTCCATTTCACGTCCGGGTGGCGCTGGAGGTACGCGACGACGTTCGCGGGTGTTTTCGTGCCCACATCGGACAGTTGCTGGTTGTTGTAGTCGACACTGCAAGCCGGGCACCATTGCTTGACCGCGGCCTCGAAGGCTTTCGTGAAGGCTTCCAGGATCGGGAAGGAGTTGAGGTTGAACACGGCGGCCTTGCCCGTGCCCGCCGAGCCGACGATGAACTCCGCGGCGACGAGTTTGCCATACAGTTCCTGCTGCGGTGCCCCGGCGACGTTGGCGAGCACGCCGTCGATCGGGCCGTCGGCGACGACGTTCTGGACGACGGTGATGCCGCGGCGTTTCGCCTCCGCGATCTGGTCCTTGAACACCATCGAAGAGGCGGTGCCGCAGGGGCAGATGACGTCCGGGTTCTGCGCCAGTGCCGCCTCGAAGGCGCGCACCGCTTCGGCGGGCGTGCCGCCTGCGTTGATCGTGGTGAAGTTCCAGTCCAGTGCGCCGGAGGCGGCTTTCATGCCGTTTGCGACACGCTGGGCGATCGCCATCGGGCTGACCTGGAGCATGATGAACTTCTTCCCCGCCGGTGGCCGGGCGGGCAATTCCGGCATCCCGATCGAGGTCGGGTTCCGCGTGTTCTGTGCGAGGTAGTCCTTGGCGGCCTGCAGACCCGCCTGGTCGACCTGAGTTCCGGAGCCGCCCGCCGAGGAGCCGCACGCTGCCGCCGTGAGGCCGAGGGCCAGGACCAGGCCTGTCGTGACGAGCACTCGCCTACGCTGGGGGATCATGACTTCGTTGTCTCCATCCATGCGATGTGGGCGCGACCGAGCAGCCTGTGCGCTAAACGCACGCTCGTGCGGTGATGGAGAAATATGACACGGCCCCGAAAGGGTGTCAATGACCCGCGCTGTCCAGATAGGACAGTCAGCGGGAATGATCAGTGGAGGACGGCGAGGTCCGACTCGATGTGCCCCGCGGTCTGCCGCAGTCGTGGAAGAAGGTCTTTGGTGAGTGTGCGCGCGGAGTAGGCGGCCGCCAGAACGCCGATCGAGATGGCGGCGAGGATCGTGCCGTTCCGATCGTGCACCGGCACGGCGATGGTGCGCAGCCCCATCTCGAGTTCCTCGTCGCCAAGGGCGTAACCCTGGTCGGCCACTTTGGCGAGCCGATCGCGCAGAGCCGGCTTCTCGGTGATCGTGTACCGGGTCACGGGCGTCAGTTCCACGCGTTCGAGATAGGCCTCGCGTGCGTCGGCCGGTTGTGCCGCGAGTAGTACGTGGCCGAGCGGGCTCTGGTACGCGGGTATCCGCAGGCCGACCCGGACGTTGACGCTGACGAGGCGCCGGGCCTGCACGCCGGCGATGTACACGATCTCGTCGCCGTCGAGGACGAATGCCATCGCCGTCTCGTGGATCTCGCTGGTGAGCTGGGCGAGGTGCGGCTGGATGACGTCCGGGAACTCCACGGCGCCCAGGTAGGCCTGAGCCAGTTCGAGAACTCTGGGGCGGACGAAGAAGTTCGAGCCGTCGACGCCGATGTATCCGAGCTCGGCCAGGGTGTGCAGCAGGCGCCGCGCGACGGCGCGGTCCACGCCTACCTCGCGGGCGACGTCGGAGATCGACAACCGCGTGCGGTCCTCGCCGAAGCACCGCAACACGGCCAGCCCGCGGTCGAGTGACTGGACATAGGGACCGTCGCCAGTGCGAGGCATGCGGGGCTCCTTTTCGCTTCTGATCGACGGCATCCGGGGACCGGCAAGCCTACCGCACACAAGTGCGCATGCTGCGCGGCTGCTCGGATGCCGTGTGTTGACACGCGCTCGATGGCAGTGGCACGCTGTGCGGTAACAGCTCACATATGCGATATGCGCACAAAGGAGTGCTGGTGTGACTGAGCGTCCCGTGTCCCGGCTCGCTGACCGAATCGAGATCGAGGACTGTCTCCATCGCTACGCGCGTGCCGTCGACAGGCTCGACTACGACGGCATCGCGGCCTGCTATTTCGATGACGCCACCGATACGCACGGCTCGTATGTCGGGCCGGTGGCCGGGCTGGTGGACGACATCCGGCACCGGCACCGGACAATCGACGCGGCACAGCATTTCGTGACGAACGTGCTGATCGACTTCGACGGGGACGACCGGGCCTTCGTCGAGTCCTACTGCCTGGCTTATCTGCGACAGCAGCCGGCCGACGGCGCCGCGTCCCAATCCGAAGCCATCACGCGGTGTCGCTACGTGGATCGCTTCGAGCGTCGCGAGGGGCGGTGGGCTATCGCCGACCGGGTCGTCGTGTTCGACGAATCTCTGTCGGTCGAGGTCGTGGACGCGCGTCAAAGCGACTGGGTCGCGTCCAGGCGGGACAAGTCCGACCCGGTCTATTGGTGGGGACGCGCCCCACAGCCGTGACCCGTATTCGTCACACCCCATCTGCCACGAGAATGGAACACTGCGATGGCCGTTCAGGGAAACTGGGAAGATCGTTTCGCCCCAGTCGCAAAGATTCTGGAGAGAAACCTCGCCTCTGGGGCGGATGTCGGGGCGTCGGTCGCCGTGATGCACGAAGGGCGGCCGGTCGTCGATCTCTGGGGTGGCTGGGTGGATCAGGCGCACACCAGGCCGTGGGCGCGGGACACGATCACGAACGTCTGGTCCAACACCAAAACCGTGACAGCACTGGCGGCGCTGATCCTCATCGACCGCGGCGAACTCGACCCCTACGCTCCCGTCGCGACCTACTGGCCGGAGTTCGCGGCGAACGGCAAGGAGCGGATCGAGGTCCGGCACATCCTTTCCCACACGTCTGGTGTCGCCGGCTGGGACATTCCGGTCACGATGGACGACGTCTACGACCCGGACAGGTCAGTCGAGTTGCTCGCCGCGCAGGCGCCGTGGTGGGAGCCCGGCACGGCCGGCGGCTACCACGGGCTGAGCATCGGCCACCTGGTGGGCGAGCTCGTCCGGCGCGTGACAGGACTGAGCTTGGGTAAGTTCGTCGCGCGGGAGATCGCCGGCCCGCTGAGCGCGGACTTCCACATCGGACTCCCGGAGTCCGAGGACCCACGGATCTCCCCGCTGATTCTCCCGCCGCCCGGCCCGGCCTTCGACGAAGCGCTGGTTGACATCGACAAGGACAGCGTGGGCTACAAGCTCACGGTCGCCGGGCTGGCCACCGACCCGGCGACCACCTGGGATGTGCAGTGGCGACGGTCGGAGATCTGCGGTGCGGGCAACGGTCACGGCAATGCGCGTTCGCTGGCGACCATCCAGGCGATCGTGTCGCACGGCGGCGAGTTCCAGGGTGTCCGGCTGCTTTCGCAGAAGACCTGCGATCTGATCTTCCAGGAACAGGCCAAGGGCGTCGATCTCTATCTGGGACTGCCCATCCGCTGGGGCATCGGTTACGCCCTGTCCTACCCGGAAGCCTTTCCTTATCTGCCGGACGGTCGCGTGTGTTTCTGGGCGGGTTGGGGCGGTTCGATGGTGATCAACGACCTCGATCGGCGGCTGACCTTCGCCTATGTCATGAACCGGATGGAGCCCGGCGTTCTCGGTACCTATCAGGGAATCGTCGGCGGTGTCCGAAGCGAGGAGCTGATCCGGGCCACTTATGCCGCGCTCGACGCGTAGCCGATCAAGGAGTCTTTCATGAGTAGCCTGGAGAACAAGGTCGCCCTCATCACCGGCGGCGCCCGTGGGCAGGGACGTTCGCACGCCGTGGCACTGGCTCGTCAGGGCGCCGACGTCGTGCTCGTCGACGCACCGGCTCCGGTGGCTTCCGTCAGCTACGGGCTGGGCACGGAGTCCGACCTGAGCGACACGGTCAAACTGGTCGAAGAGCAGGGCCGGACCGCACTTGCCGTCCAGGGCGACGTGCGGAAGCCGGCCGATCTGCGGCGTGCCGTCACGCGGGCCGTCGAGGAGTTCGGGCACGTGGACATCCTGCTCGCCAACGCCGGCATCACCTCCTACGGGAAACTGTCCGAAATGGACGACCAGCAGTGGCAGGACATGATCGACATCAACCTGACCGGAGTCGCCAACAGTATCCGCGCCGTACTGCCGCATATGCTCGACCGCTCCTACGGCCGCATCGTGGTGACCTCCTCACAGGCCGCGCGACGCGGAATGCCGAACCTGGCCCATTACTGCGCGGCCAAATGGGGCCTGATCGGGCTCGTCAAAACGGTGGCACTGGAGGTCGCGCCGTCGCTGGGCATCACCTGCAACGCCGTGCTGCCCGGCGGGGTGGACACGCCGATGATGCGCCACGACGAGGTTTACCAGGTCTTCGCGCCCGAGCTGGCGGCTCCGACCGTCGAGGACCTGGAAGAACGGTTACGGCGCTTCAATCCGATGCCGACGGCGTGGATCGAGCCGAGCGACATCTCTCACGGCGTGCTGTATCTCGTGAGCGACGAGGCGCGTTATGTGTCGGGGGCGACGCTCGATATCGCCGCGGCGTTCAACGCGTCCTGAAACTGAGGGAAAGGCAGAAACGATATGGACCGATTGCTGACGTGGAAGTCCGGCTGGGACAAGGAAAACCCGCTGGATATCCGAACAGGACTGGTCGGTAAGGACGACGGCGCGTGGGTCGCGGGTCCGGTGCCGGGCGCGCGGTACCGCGATCTGGGGCTGGCCGAGGCCACCGGCGGCCTGCTCGGCGCACGGCACGTCCGCGGCGCCGGCACAACCGATTGGCAGTTTCACGAACTGGACTTCCAGTGGTTCTTCGTGCTGAAAGGTGAGCTCAAGATCCGCACCGAGGACGGCCGGGACCTCACGCTCGGCAAGGGCGCCTCGGCCTACCAGCCACCGTTCTGGCGGCACGAGATCTACGCTGTGTCCGATGACTACGAGGCCATCGAGGTCACCGGTCCCGCCGGCTTCGAGACGGTCGCCGGCCGGGATGCGGTCAAGCCGGTGCGTGCCGAAGATTTCGCGCACTTGAAAGGGATCTACACCTTCGACGAGCCGGGCGAGTACGTCCGCGGTGACGGCCCGCGCGCCTGGTCGCTGTACCGCGATCTGGGTACGCGCGGACCCACGGACGGCCGGGTGCACATCCACATCATCAAGCTCGATTACGAGCAGCCTTCGCCGCCCGGCGGCACCGGCGAACACCGCCACACGATGGCGCAGTGGTTCCTGCCACTCCGGGGCTGGATCGACATTTCCGCGGAGGGACAACCAGATCGGCGCCTTCACGCCGGGGATTTCATGATGTTGTCACGGGGTGCGGCCCACAACGCGTTCGACGCGTCCCGGGATTACATGACGCTGGAATTCTGCGTACCGGCCGACTACGAGACGGTGGCGCCGTGATCCTGGCGACGCTGAAAGGCGGCGGGATCGACGGGACCCTGGTCGTGGTGAGCCGCGATCGTCGCCGCCTGGCGGTCCCCTCGCGCGGACCGCGCACGATGCAGCAGGCGATGGATGAATGGTCCTCGTGGGAACGCAGCCTCGAGGATCAGTTCGGACAGCTTGACGACGAGACGTACGGCTTCCCAGTGGATCAGGCCATTTTCGACGCACCGCTCCCGCGCGCGTTTCATTGGGCGGAGGGCAGCTGCTACCTCCAGCACATGGAACGCATCCGGGGCGGCCGTGGCGAGGCGCTGCCGGCCGAGCACCGCGACCGGCCGATTGTCTACCAGAGCGGCAGCGCGCGGAACATGGCTCCGTGCAGCGACATCGCGCTGCCGGACCCGGCGTGGGAGCTCGACATCGAGGCGACGGTGGTGGTGATCACCGGTCCCATCCCCGGCGGCGCGAGCGAAGAGGAGACTGCCGGACAGATCCGCTTGGTAGGCATGACGAACGACCTGACCTACCG
This sequence comes from Amycolatopsis sulphurea, assembly GCF_002564045.1. Lineage (NCBI taxonomy): Bacteria > Bacillati > Actinomycetota > Actinomycetes > Pseudonocardiales > Pseudonocardiaceae > Amycolatopsis > Amycolatopsis sulphurea. Next base: position 5,077,655 of record NZ_PDJK01000002.1, read on the forward strand.
GAAGCTGCTGGTGGACGAACGGCGGCAGGGGACCGGGGTCTACGCGTCCAAGCCGGGCCGGGCCTACGCGCCGTTCGTGGTTTCCCCGTCGAGCCTCGGCACGGCGTGGAGCGGATCGAACCTGCGCGCCGTCCTGCGCTGCGAGGTGAGTGGGGAAACCCTCGGCGTCCCGCGAGCGGACCGGGACATTGCGTTCGAGTTCCCGCGGATCCTGGCAGAGCTGGCGAAAACCAGGTCATTGGTGCCGGGGTCGCTCGTCGGCACCGGCACGGTGTCCAACGCTGATCCGGCTGCCGGATACGCCTGCATCGCCGAAAAGCGCGCTGTGGAGATCGCGAACGATGGCGCGGCCACGACACCGTTCCTGGGGGCGGGCGACACCATCGGCATCGAGGCCCTCGGCGACGACGGGACGTCACTGTTCGGGCGCATCGCTCAGACCGTCGTCGCAGCCTGAAGCAAAGGAAATTACCAGCTATGCCAAGGTTTGACGGAAGAGTCGTGTTCATCACCGGTGGCGCCCGGGGGCAGGGCCGCGAGCATGCCGTGCGTTTCGCCCAAGCAGGTGCGGACGTCGTGCTCGTCGACGTACCGGAGCAGGTCGAGTCGGTGCCCTACCCGCTCGGCACGTCCGGTGATTTGCACGAAACCGTTTCCCTGGTTGAGAAACAGGGCAGGCGTGCGCTCGCGATCGAGGCAGACGTGCGACGGTCGGACCAGATGAGGGCCGCGGTCGAGCAGGCGGTCGACGAGTTCGGCGCGGTGGACATCGCGGTGGCCAACGCCGGTATCGTGACCTACCGTCATCTGTCCGATATGGACGATCAGATGTGGCGGGACACCATCGATGTCAACCTGACCGGGGTGGCCAATACGGTGCGCGCGGTCCTGGGCCACATGCTCGAACGGCGATACGGGCGGATCGTGGTGACCTCATCGCAGGCCGGCCGGCGCGGGGTCCCGAACCTGGCACATTACTCGGCGTCGAAGTGGGGTCTGATCGGGCTGGTGAAGAGCATCGCGCTGGAGGTCGCGCCCGCTGGGGGAATTACCTGCAACGCCGTGCTGCCCGGAGCCGTCGACACGCCGATGATGCACCACGACGAGGTGTACGCCGTTTTCGCGCCCGATGTCCCCGCACCCACGCTGTCCGACCTGGAGGAACGGCTGGGGCGGCTCAATCCGATGCCGATCACCTGGATTGAATCGAGCGACATCTCCCATGCCGTGCTGCATCTCGCCAGCGAGGAAGCCCGGTACGTCTCGGGCACGACGATCGATGTCGCGGCGGCGTTCAATGCGAACAACTCATGAGCGCACCGAGGGTGCTGTGGGAGCCCACGCCTGATTCCATCGCCGGGACCCGGCTGCACCGGTTCGCTACCTGGGTCTCGGCACGCCGTGGAATCACCTTCGGCGACCCCACCGATTACGACGCCGTGTGGCGCTGGTCGGTCGACCACCTCGACCAGTTCTGGGCAGATCTGGCTGTCTGGACCGGCCTGCTGACGGAGCCGCCCGGCCCCGCTTTGGCGAACCCGGACATGCCGGGTGCCGTGTGGTTCCCGGACGTTCGGCTCAACTTCGCCGAACAGGCTCTCAAGAACGGCGCCGACCGGCATCCCGCCTTGGTCATGGTGGACGAGAATCTCGAAACCTTCGAGGTGACGTGGGCATCGTTGCGTGCTCGGGTGGGAGCCTTCGCCGACACGTTGCGACGCCTCGGTGTACGACGGGGTGACCGGGTCGCCGGTTACCTGCCGACCGGGCCCGAGGCGGTGGTCGCCTTTCTCGGCGCTGCCGCGATCGGTGCTGTGTGGACAGTGTGCGCGTCCGACTTCGGTCCCAGTGCTGTTCTTGCCCGGCTCGCTCAGGTCGAGCCGGTCGTTCTGGTGGCCGCCGACGGGTACCGGTTCAACGGGAAGGAGTACGACCGGCGCGAGCAGATCGCCGAGATACGGGCGGCGCTGCGCACTCTGCGTGCCACGATCATCGTGCCGGTGCTGCACCCGGCCGACGACCGCGACGGGACCACGCCGTGGGGTGCCGCGGTCGCGAACGAACAGGAGCCACGGTTCGAGCAGCTGCCCTTCGACCATCCATTGTGGATCGTCTACTCCTCGGGGACGACAGGGCTGCCGAAGGGCATCGTGCAGGGCCATGGCGGGATCGCCCTCGAACAGTGGAAGCAGGCCGCACTGCACAACGACATCGGCCCTGGTGACCGCTTCTACTGGTACGCGTCGACGGGGTGGATCATGTGGAACATCGCCACCTCGGCACTGCTGTCCGGGGCAACCGTCGTCGTCCACAACGGCAGCCCTTCCTATCCGTCACTGGACATGCAGTTCGCCGTTGCCGAAAAGACCGGGATCACTTATCTCGGGACCAGTGCCGGCTATCTGACCGCCTGCGAAAAAGCCGAACTTCGTCCACAAGACCGGTTCGACCTGTCCTCGCTACGGACGATCGGCTCGACGGGATCCCCGCTACCCGCGTCGACCTTCGAGTGGGTCTATCGCTCGGTCAAGCCGGATGTGTTTCTGAGTTCCTCCTCGGGGGGCACCGACATCGCCAGCGGTTTTATCGGTGGCAGCACGTTGCTTCCGGTCGTGGCCGGTGAGCTGCAGCGGCCGATGCTCGGTGTCTCCGTCGAGTCCTGGAACGACAGCGGTCAGCCGGTCGTGGGTGAGCTGGGGGAGCTCGTCGTGACCAAGCCCATGCCCTCCATGCCTTGGGGATTGTGGGGAGATGACGGCGGCGAGCGTTACCGGGCAACGTACTTCGAGCCCTGGCCGGGTGTGTGGCGGCACGGGGACTGGCTCGAGATCACCGACCGGGGCACCTGCCGGATCATGGGCCGGTCCGATTCGACACTCAACCGTGGCGGCGTCCGGATGGGCACCGCCGAGATCTACGCGGCCGTCGACACGATGCCGGAAATTTCCGACTCGCTCGTGCTGGGCGTGGAACAACCGGACGGTACCTACTACATGCCACTGTTCGTGCACCTCGTGGCCGGCGCCGAGCTCAGCGGCGCCCTCGTCGCCACCATCCGCGCGGCCATCCGGGCCAAGGCAAGCCCCCGCCACGTGCCCGACGAGGTCATCGCGGTGCCCGGTATCCCGCGCACCCGGACCGGTAAACGCATCGAAGTGCCCCTCAAACGGCTTTTCCAAGGCGTCGCCGCGGAAAAGGCGCTGAACGCCACATCGCTCGACAATCCCGCAAGCTTGGCCACCTTCGTCGAGCTTGCCGAAAACCGGTCCACATCCTGGAGGAAACCGCGGTGACAGGTTCGCGACTCGCCGGCAAGGTCTGCATCGTCACCGGCGCCGGCAGCGGTATCGGCGCGGCAACGGCAACAGTGTTCGCGCAGCACGGTGCGCGGGGGGTTGTCTGCGCCGATCTTTCCGCTGAAGCCGCGCGAGCGACGGCCGACGCGATCATCGCGGCCGGCGGCAATGCCTCGCCGTTCGCCATGGACGTGTCCGACGAAAAGGCTGCCGAGGCACTCATCGAGCACACGAGAGCGGTGTATGGGCGAGTTGATGTGCTGCACAACAACGCGGCGATGGCCATTCCGGGGTCGGTGCACGAAACGAGCCTCGAAGACTGGAACCGTGTGCTGGCGGTCACCATCACCGGCGCATTCCTGGTTTCCCGTGCCGCGCTGCGGGTCATGCTCGAACAGCGCTCCGGGGCCATCGTCAACACTTGTTCCAACCACGCCACCGTGGCCTCACCCCGGCTCGCTTCCTATCACGCGTCAAAAGGCGCGATCCGCGCGCTGACGCGACAGATGGCACTCGACTACGCCCCGGACATCCGGGTCAACTGCGTCTCGCCAGGGCTGGTCGACACGCCGGCCGCACGCGGGGTCAGGGGTGGGACTGACGCGGGGTGGGCCCGAAAGCAGGAGTCGAACCGCTACTTCAAGCGCGCGGCCCAACCTCAGGAAATCGCGTACGGGGCGCTGTTCCTGGCCTCGGACGAGGCCAGCTTCTTGACCGGACACGACCTGGTCATGAGCGGCGGCCAGGGGGAGGTGGCGTTCTGATGGCGGTGGAGGTCTCGCTGACCGGACGGGTCGCCGTGGTCGCGGGGGCAGGCCGCGGGATCGGCGCGGCGGTAGCCAGGCGGTTTGCCGATGCCGGCGCCGCGGTCGCCGTCGTCGACTCCCGCCTCGACCGCGCGGAGGCCACCGCCGAGGCGATTCGCGCCTCGGGCGGTACGAGTGTCCCGATCCTGGCAGACCTGCTCGACGCGCGCAGCGGCACGCGGATCGTGACGGACACCGTCCGGAACCTCGGCCGAATCGACATCCTCGCCACCGTCGCCGGAGGCTCGTGGGCCTACGTGCCCTACCGGCGGATGCACGAGGTGGCCGACGACGAGTGGGAGCTCATCCACCAGCTCAACCTCACCTACGTGTTCCGGCTGGCCCGGGAAACGATCCGCACCTTTCTGTCGCAGGGACATGGCGGGGCGATCGTCCACATCGGATCAATCGCCGGCGTCCTCAGCTCACCGAGCGCGGTGGCCTACGGCGCCGCCAAGGCGGGAATCGTCTCGCTCACCCGCAGCGTCGCCCACGAATACGGTCCCGACGGAATCCGCGTCAACTGTGTGGCACCGGGACGGATCGAGACTCCGGCGACCACCCCTGCCGCCGGAGAACGCATGGCCGACTTCACGAACAGCATCCCCCTGCGGCGCACCGGCAACGCGGGAGAGGTCGCGGATGCCGTGTTGTTCCTGGCCTCCGACCTCGCCCGGTACATCACGGGCCAGACCCTTCTCGTGGACGGCGGGGCCACGGCAACCCCAGGGCTGCTGCCCGCGAGTGACACGCCCACCCCATGCTGATCGCACTGGAATGGCACGACAAGGAATCGGACCGAACACGATCGACGTTGGCGGCGGCCAGGGCAGCCGGTCTCCGATCGGGTGTCGGTGACCGGCTCCTCACCTGTGTTGTGCGGTTAGACGGGGATGATGGTCCATTGCTGGTTGGGGTGGGCGAGGTCCATCCATTGCTGGACGAGTGTCGCGTTGCCGGTGTGGTTTCCTGCGGCTTCGATGACTTTGCCGGAGGCTACGTTGCGGAGTGCGACGGAGTTGCCGGGTGTGGTGGTGATTTCCCATTGCTGGGCTGCGCCGTTGTGGCAGGTGTACTGGGCGATGTTGGCGCCGTTGTCCGCGCTTGCGTCGTAGAGGTCGAGGCACTTGCCGGAGTTGCGGTTCTTGAAGACGTATTTGCTGCTGCCGAGGTCGACGACGTCCCAGATCTGTTTGGGTGCGGTGGTGAAGCAGTCCCAGAGTTCGGCTCCGGCGAAGTCGACTTTGGCGTCGTTGCCGGCTCCGGCGATCTGGATGCAGCGTCCGGATTGGACGCCCTTGAATTCGACGGCTTTGGCGGTCAGGTTGACGAGGGAGTAGGCGATGGTGAGTGTGCTTTCGCTGCTGTAGTCGATCCGTCCGCCGGAGAAGGTGCTGCGCCGGCCCTTGAGCACGGGCTGTTCGTCGCCGGTCGGGAAGCCGAGGAAGGACTTTTCCGCGCCGAGGGAGAGCCATGTGAGGCGGATGTCGCCGTAGACGGCGTGTGCTCCGGTGGCGGGGGACCAGTAGATCGAGGCGCCGTTGCTGAGGGTGATGAACTCGCCCTTGCCGTCGGCTGTTGTGGTGGTGTCGGCGACGGGGCGGCCGAGGAAGCCGGTTTCGTTGCCGAGTTCGGCGTACTTGGCTCCGATGGCTCCGTAGATGGCCATGGCTCCGTCTGCGGGGGTGTAGTAGATGGATCCGCCGTCGAAGCGCTGGACGAGGCCGCCGTTGGAGCCGAACGGGGTGGCTTCGGTGACCGGGTTGCCGAGGGGGCCGCTTTCGTAGTTCAGGGCGGCGTATTTCTTGTGGATCTCCCCGGTCACGGTGCGGGTGCCGGTGGCGGAGGTGTAGTAGATCGACCCGCGGGTGAAGCGGTTGTAGACGGCCCCGCCGGCGGGAGCGGCGGTTTCGTCGGTCGTCGGGTAGCCGAGTTCCAGCCGCATTCCTTGCCAGCGTTTGGCGATCTCGCCGTGGACCTCGTGCGCGCCGGTCTGTGGGCTCCAGGCGATCTGGAGGGTGAGATTGTCCGCCCGGCGTAGCACTTTGATCGCCTGGCCCTTGGTTCCGCCGATGTTGAGGTCGTACTGATCGTGCACGGTCTGCTGCAGCAGCGTGTTCCCGAAGACGGTGAGGAGCTTGTCGAGCATCGGGCCGTTGTAGACGGCCGCGACTTCCGCGTTGCCTTCTGCATAGGTCAGGTAGATGCGCCCCTTCTCGTAGGGGCGGTAGCCGGTGACGTCGGCGGTCAGGACCGGGTCGCCGGCCGGTTTCCCCAGCCTGGCCTGGAGTTGCTTGTCTGCGCTGTATTTCCGGTCGAACGGTGAAGGTGCTTGCGGGGCGTCGAATGCCCATTGGGCGGGCGAGCTGGTACCAGGGAGGTAAAGGTAGGCGCTGGGCTCGTCAACTGGGTTGATCGTCACTCCTGGCCCGTTGTTCCAGAGACGCACGCACCAGGTTGCTTCGTGCCGAAACGCGGTGGAGTCGTCGGTCGGGGTGACGTCGGCGAATGCCCGGGGGTCGCCGGCTCGTCGCCAGTGCAGATAGGAGTTGGGACGGGTGGTGGATTCGAAGGACACGCAGCTCGGATCGGTCAAGCCGGCGACGATCTTCCAGGTCATCTCCGGGTGGCTGCCCGGTGTCCACTTGACCAGGGTGGCGCTGCCGGCGGAGTCGGTGACGTAGGAGTCGGAGTCGTCGGAGAAGTAGGTGTGGATGGTCTGGTTCTGGTGTTCGTGCTGGCCGGTGGCGACGAATCGGACCCGGTCGAGGGGCTTTCCGGCGAGGGCCGCATCGGCTGCGGCGACGAGGTCGGGATGCACCAGGCTCTTGGCCGCCCGGGTCCGGATCTCGGTGATGGCCGTGATGTTGGCGTCGTCCTGTCTTTTCAGTTCCTTGTCGGTGTCGTGTTGCCAGGCGGCTTGTGCGCCGGTGTCGACGTAGGCTTTCCAGTCCGCCGGGTTGGTGCTGAGGAACGCTTCGTAGGCGGCGGTGTAGACCTCGGTGTCCTTGGCCGCGCGTTTGAGGACTTCGCGCAGGAAGTTCTGGTCGGGCAGCTTCGCCAGGTCGTCATCGACGGTGATGCTGAGCTGCAGCGCGTAGTATGCCGCGGTAACCCGTGCTTGGCGGGCCTTCGCCTCGGCCTTCTGTGCCTCGTCGCGGGTGGTGTCCTCGTCGGTCAGGCGCTTCGTGTCCTTGGCGTGCTCGGCGATGATGCCGTCGGTGAGGAAGCGCCATTGGTCTTCTGCGCTGCCTTTCAGCGCTGCGCGGGCGGCGGTTTTGACGGCGATGTCGTGGTGGTCGTCGGCTTTGAGGTCGAGCAGGACGATGAAGTCGTAGACGGTCTTGTTCAGGTCGGAGTCGGTGACGGCGACACTGATCAGTGCGGCGGCCCTGGCTTTCGCTTGGCGTTCTTTGCGCTGCGCTTCGCGGCGGTCCGTGACGATCTTCTGGTCGGCGGCGTTGGCCGCGGCCATGCCGGTCTTGACGTAGGTGGTCGCCGCGTCGTCGCCGGAGGTGATCGCGTCGATCGCGCGGTCGCGGACGGTCTGGTGCTCTGGCTCGAGAGGGTGCGGCTTGTCCAGGTCGTCGGCGGCCCGGTACATCGCCGAGACGAAGTCGCGGTCGGACAGGATCAGCAGCTCCGGTCCGGCGACGATACCCAGCAGCGCCGCGGCGCTGCCCTTCTCCACCTCGGAGGACTGCCCTGCCGGTGTCGGCGCTTTGGCCGGTGCCGGGGTCAGATCGCCGCCCACGGCGAGCCTGGTGTCCGGGTTGCGATGAGCGGGCCGGGGAGCGGAGGGGCTTACCGGTGCGGCTGGGCTCTCGGCGGAAGCGCCGCGGTGGTGCGGAGCGGCTTCGGCGGCGATCGGAGCCGCGGCGGCGGCGATCCCGGCGACGAGGACGACGGCGCCCAACCGGGCGAGATGCCATCGTGGTGGTGAATACGGAACGGATAGCAGATCGGATCGTGTCACAAGACTCCCCCTGACATCAGAATAATCGCGCACAAGAAATACGCACGTCGCCGCGCGCGAAATAGAGAAGGTTCGACGCTCGAAGAACGAACGGTCGTGAGGCGAGTAATCACACCTTTAACAAAGGGTGCGATCGCCCTGGGGTACCGCGGTGTTACTTTGAGTGATGGTCCTCACATGGGTGATTGCGAGTTACTGTTTCGTGCCATGCTTTCCACGATCGGGTGATACCCGGGTCAAGGGCAAGCAAATAAGGGGAGGGCATCGGGTGTTTTCGCGCGCGCTTGCTGCTGGTGTTGCGGTCACGGCATTGCTGACCACCGCTGGCGTTGCGGATTCCTCTGCAGATCCGCTCGCGGGCCGCGAAATTCGGGTTTTCCAACGGTCGGGGATTGAGGAATCGATTTGGTATCCGATGGTGCGGCAGATTGCTCTGTATAACCCAGCGGTATTAGTCCGAGTGGCCGCATGGAATGCGATGCGTACCCCGGACGGGGAGGCCGCGCTGAAGGCGTTCGTGCTGACGGGGTTCTCGGGGGCCCAGCAGCGTGCCCTGCAGAACGTGGCCCGCAACCGCGATTTCGCGCAACGGGTGCTGGCCTCCTTCAGCGCGGCGTACTCGCCGCGGGTACACGAGGCCGCGGACCGGGCGCTGCGTGGCACGGATGCTGATCGGGAAGCGTTCGCCCGCACGGGTTTCGCCGAGGCCAGGACGCTGGACATGCGGGACCGCGAGGCGGACGAGGCGCATCGGCAGGTGATCGCGCAGGCCGAGCGGGACTTCGTGGTCTCGCTGGCGCAGAAGGATCCGGGCGAGCAAGTGCGGCTCGCCGCGCAGCACGCGCTGCGTCAGGGCAGCACGGACGCCGACATCCGGGAGTTCTACGCGACCGGCTGGATGGCTGCGGCGGAGTTGGACATCGAGTTCTTCCGGCAGCACAGCCAGGAAGCAGGAATGCGTTACCTCGCGCTGATACCCGGGCTGATCGCCGACGCTCAGGAAGCCGAGAAGGAAGCGCTTGCCGCCGGTGGCGCGGCGGCGGCTCAAGCCCGTGCGGTCGCGGCCCGGGCGTGGACGAGGGCCAAGGACGAGGCCGATGCCGCCCGCATAGCGTGGGAGACCGAGCAGCTGCGGTGCGTCGAGCAGGCTCGCTACTGGCAGTCCGTTGTGGACCGTTACTCCGGGAAGACCGACCCGATCTGGGTCTCGATCACCGGAGCAGCGGACAAGAACCGCACTGTCTGGACCGGTGAAGACGCTTTCGCGTCCGGGCAGTCCGGGCATTGGGCCGAGGTTTCGAGCCGGGCTCAGGCCGGCGTCGACCGGATGTCGAACCCCGGCTGAGCCTGTTCTTCGCTGATCTTGCGCGGCTCCGCCGGGGCGGTGCCGTGTGCTCTGTTCCTTTGACGAGGGGTGCTTTGTTGTGCGCAGACTGTCCAGAAGACCGAGAAGACACCCTGCGGCGATCGCCGGATGGAATCGGGGCTTCGTCGTCGCGATGACGGCGGCCTTGCTGGCCGTGACCGCAGGGGAAGGCGCGGGCGCCGCCGTCGCGTCCGAGGCCAGGGCGGTTCACGGGCAGTGGCAGCCACCGGCCAAGAAGCCACCTGCTGTCGCCGCGCATGCCGCAGTGGAGCCGGACCCCGACGACGCCGCGCTGATCAAGCAGATGCAACGGGACTTGGTCACCGACATCGCCGACCATGACGAAGAGCAGGAAGTCCGGGACGCCGCGCGGGACACGCTGCGCCGCACCGACGCAGGCGACGCGGGCGCGATCGACGAGTTCTTCGCGCACGGCAACATGGACGCCAGGGCCAAGGCAAGGAAGCGGAAGGCTGATGCGGACGCGGCGAACCGCGCGCTGATCGAGCCGCTGGCCGGTCAAGGTGGTCCCGAGTTCAACGCAGCCGTGGAGCGGGCGTTGAAGGGCGATGCCCGGGCCCGGGAGAGCTTCCTTGCCTACGAGCGTGACATCGCGGCCGAGCGGGATCGCAAGAACGATGCTTTCACCAAGGAATACAACGCACGCCGTCGCGGGTACGTGCAGATGGTCGCCGATCTCGGCGGACCGGAAGTGTCGGCCGCGGCGAAAGCGGCGCTGGCACAAGGCGACGCCGCGATCGAGCAGTTCTTCGCCACCGGGTACCTCGAGGCGGCCAAACGCGACGCCGACGCCCGCGAGAAACAGGTAGCGGATCTGGAGCGGCAGCGCAAGGAGGCCGAGGCCGCGTCCGATCTCGCGCAGCGCACGGCGCGGGCGATGACTGCGCGCCGCAACCTTCTGTCCGCGCACGCCGACGGCATCCGCGCGCTGGAACGGGCCGCGAACGACATGACTGCCGCCGCGAACACCTCACGCGAGATCGCGAAAACCCTCGCCGCCGACCAGGCCGGCCACAGCTACCATCCGGAGCTCTACCAGAGGGCGAAGGACGAAGTCGCCCGCCACGTCGCAAATGCCGCCATCGACGCCCAGCGAGCCCAGAGCGCGGCCGGGGCCGCGGCCGCGCAGGCCACCATCCTGGTGCAGAACGGAATGCCGCACGGGTCCGAGTGGGCGACCGTCGTGCAGGCGATGGCCGCGTCCGCGACCGCCGCGAAACAAGCCGCGGACACCGCGTCGCACGCCGTGGACGCCATCTCCGCGGACGCCGCGGCCACCGACGCCAGCGAGAAAGCCAAGACACATGAGGAAAACGCTCGCCAGTGGCGCGCCAACGCCGAGGTGAACGCCGCTGCGGCACGGCAATTGGCCCAGGCTGCCGCAGACCAGGCCGCCGCCGCGGCCACCGCGGCCGAGCGGGCCAAGCAGTCCCACGCCGACGCCCTCACCGCGCTGCGCCAGGCACAAGAGCACGCGCAGAACGTCAAGGACTCCCGCGCCGCGGCCGAGCGCGAACGCGACACCGCCGCGGCCAAGCGCGCCGAAGCCGAGATCAACCGGCAGCAGGCCGCCGCCAAGCGCGCCGAAGCCGAGGCCAAGCAGCGCGAAGCCGCCCACCAACGCGATATCGCGGTGCGCCAAGCCAACGTCGCCGCTCAGAAGCGCCGCGAGGCCGAACGACAGGCCGATATCGCCGCCCAGAAACGCGGTTCCGCTCAGCAGCAGGAACAGATAGCCGCCGACCGGAACAAGGACGCCCGGCACCAGGAGCAGGCCGCTCTCGACGCTGACACCGACGCCCGCACCCAGGAACTCAACGCGAACCGGGCGCGCGACTACGCCGCCGAGGTCGCAAAGTCCGCCGAGACCCTCAACCGCAAGGCCCAGGTACTCGAAGGCCTCGCGCAAAAGGCACAGGGCATGGTGCAGGCCGCCCAGGGTGACAAGGACCGTGCCTGGGCTGCGGCGCATCAGGCCCGCGCCGACGCCGATCAGGCTGCTGCCGCGGCGAGGCAGGCGCGGTCGGACGCGGATGCCGCCGGCACCGCCGCAGTCAATGCTCGCAGCGCGGCCATCCAGGCGAACTCCGCAGCCAGCAACTCCCGCGCCGCTGCCGACCGTGCTCAGGCTGCGGCCTCCCAGGCTCGCGCCGCCGCCGACGCCGCCGAAGCCGCGGCTGAGCGCGCCCGCACCGCCGCCACCGAAGCGCAGGCCGCCGCCGCCCGCGCGGACCAGGACGCCACCCGCGCCGAATCCGAGGCCGCACTCACCCACCAGGCCGCCATGCGCGCCGAGGCCGCTGCCGCCGAGGCCACCGCTGCCGAAGCCCGGGCCGCGCAGAACGCCCGTGCCGCCGCCGACCTGGCCCAGCAGACCGCGGTCAAATCCGCGCAGGCACTGGAGGCCGCGCAGCGCACCCAGGACGAGGCCAACGCATCGGCTGTGGAAGCCTCGACCGCCGCGCTGCAGGCAGGCATCGCCACCCGCGCCGCGAGCGCGGCCGTGCAGTCCGCGTCCGGCATCGCCAACCCGGCCGACTCGGCGATCGGCATGGCCGCGCCGTTCGCCGACACCGACGTCGACGCCGACTTCGCGCAGAACGTCGCCAACCGGGCCCGCGACACCGGCGCCAGCCAGGTCGACACCGCCCAAGCTGCCGCCAAGGACGCCGCCGAACGGGCCCGTATCGCCGCCGAAGCGGCGAAAAACGCGTCCGGCGAGGTCGCCCCTGCCTACCAGGCAGCCTCTGACGCCGCCGAGTCGGCCTCAACCGCAGCCCGTTCCGCGGCCGACGCGCAGGCTTCGGCGGCCGAGGCCGCGAAGGAAGCCGCCGGTGCCCGTCAAGCCGCTGCGGACGCGAATGTCGTCGACACCCAGGCCCAGGCCGATGCCCAGGCCGCCCGTGCCGCAGCCAACCAGGCGGCCGCCGACGCTGCCTTGGCCGGGCTGTCGGCAGACCAGGCCGAAGCCGACGCCCGCGCGGCCCGCCACGCAGCCGACAACGCCACCCGGGCCGCCAACGAAGCCTCCGCAGCGGCCACCCGCGCCGCCAATGACGCCGCCGCCGCGCAACGGGCAGCAGCGCAAGCCGCCAAGGACGCCGAAGCCGCGCGCGCGGCAGCCGACCGGGCACAGCAGCACGCCGACGACGCCAACGACGCAGCCACCAACGCCGAAAACTACGCCCGCGACGCCGAAACCCGCGCAAAGAACGCCGCCGGCGACGCCAAGGACATCCAAGCCGAACTCGCCAAACTCCAGGACGAACTCCGCAAAGCCGACGAAGAAGAGCAGCGCAAAGCCGCGGAAGAGGCGATCAACGACGACAGCGATGTCCCCGCACTCACCGCGGACGAGGAAACCGCCCTCCGCAAGGCGAAAGGCCAGCAAGGAGTCGACGACTACAACACCAACCGTGCGAAGGCCAACGCCGGCCTCATGGGCTTCATCACCGAACAGGGCGGCCAGGTCCTGCTCGACCTTATCGGCTACACCGACGCGAAAAAGTGCTTCACCGAAGGCGACTTCATCAGCTGCATCATGACCGTCGTGAATGCCCTGCCACTGGCCAAGTTCGTCTCCGTGCTCAGCAAGATCCCGGACGCCGTATCCGCGACCGTCCGGATCGTCAAGGGAATCCGGTCGTTCAAAGACGCCATCGTCACCGCGCGACGCATCACGACCAACCTCAGAAACTACGTACGGCAACTCATCAATTGTCGTGGCCTCGCACGACGCGCCACCACGGCAAACGCCCCTTGCACCCCCATTGACAAAGAAGAAGAACTTAAAAAACCCACACCCAAAGTCGACCCCGCACCCGGAATCCGGCTCGACCCCACCAAAGACAAAAAGAAGCTCGACGACTGCGCCAACGGCACCATGCCCGCCGACACCACCATCAACGACCCACTCGAATCGTTCACCTACCTCGGCGACCCGGCACAACGTGCGCGAGGCGGCATCACCTGCATCGTGACACCTAAGATGGGGAGTGCATATCGAGCGGATCCGGCAGGGTTTGACCCGCGTACCATGCAGCGCGGTCACCTGATCCCCAGAAGGTTTAATGGACCCGGCACACTGGCCAACATCGTCAACCAATATATCAAGGTCAACCATCCGGTTATCAGTACCATCGAACGCGCCGTAGCCAAAGCGCTGAGCCCTGGAGGCGACACCGAGATTGTCTACCGCGTCTCTGTCCAGTACCCCAGTAACACGGCATGGGTACCGGAATGGATCTTCATCGATGCCATCGGCAACCACGGCTACTACTGCCGCGCTACCATCGAGAACGTTCCAGACGCCAATGGGAACATCGATACATCGGGCTGCTACTGATAGCGTCACCAGCACACCGACCACACCGAATCAGCGAGGAGTCATGGACCAATCACAAGGCCGGCGATCGATCGACGAACTTGCCGAAGCCGCAGGCTGGACCGGCAGTATCAACCAAGGTCGTGACTGGGATACTGTCGAGCGAGCTCTCGGTCTGACGCTTCCCGAAGACTACAAAGCCATGATGTCGCGGTTCCCGTCAGGGTTCTTCCGAAACGCCGTTTGGATAACCAACCCGATAGATGCCCGCGTTGACCTAGGCACGTTTCTGCGGGAGGATGTCCACGAAGTTGTCGAGTCCTTCAGTGGAGAGAATGGCGATTTTATGGAGGATACGAACTACGCATTATTCCCGGCTCCGGGCGGCCTCCTGCCATGGGGCAACGACCTTCAAGGAGGAAAATTCTTCTGGCTAACCAAAGGCATCGACCCAAATGAGTGGCCAGTGGTTTACTGGAGTCGCGACTTGTTTGAGTGGACAGAGCATGATTCCGGTGTCGTCGACGCCATTATGAAAATCCTCACCTGTGCTGGCGACGACAACATCATCCGCATGGACCTCGGTGAAGAAGAGTCCATCTTCCGGGTTCCCTCGACATATATGGGAAACGGCGGTTGGCTACCCCATGAGGAATACCGATAAATCTCTTGTGGCTGGAGGAGCCGACTTGCCGAAGTGGTAACCGGGCGGCCGACGTGGCCTCCATGACGGGTGTTTTGGTGCCTGTCGTCTTGTTGGGGTCGCATCTATTCTATGTCGAAACATTGGGAAATGATGAATCAATAATGGCCGAAGCCGGGTGCTTGATCAAACCCGGGTGTGTCCGTGCTTGACAAGGTGATGGTGCAGTACCCCAGTCCGACAGCAGCTATGCCAGCGTGGGTTTTCATTGATGCTGTAGGGCCCAACGGATTCAACTGCTCCGCGGAAATCCAGAACGTTCCTTCAGGAAACCAGACGAAGACACGATGCTGACACCAGGAGGTCAGGCGTCCTCGCCTGCTGCCGCCAGTCTCCGGGAGAGCCGATGACCGAAGCCTATGCCCCGTCCCTTGTCGACAAGATCGCTCGACTCCTCGATTGGCGCGAAGATTTCACGCCGGAAAAAGAATGGTCAGACGTTGAACGTGAACTTCGTATATCGCCGCCAGGCGACTATAAAGAACTCCTAAAAACGCTTCCCGGGCGGCGTATTCCGCGGGATAATTATTCGCAGCCCGGTTGTGAGTGGGCAGGTCTGGATTGAGTACAAGAATGATCTCGACGAACTCCTGGGAATACTCGGCGACGAGGACCTCGAATATCTCAAGTCGTCGACTACGGTCTCTTCCCCGAATCTGGCGGCTTGCTGCCTTGGGGAGCTGATGGTCAACGGAACCCTCTGCTGGATTACCGCATCGACCGACCCGGACACCTGGAGCGTTATTCACGATAGTTACCAGCCGAGTCGGTAGAATTCGAGCGCCGTGATGATACGGATGATGTTGGGAAGCTCGGCGAGTCGGCCTCGGTACCCGGTGGCGAGCATCTTCCAATTCTTCAGGTGGGCGATGCATCGCTCGACGGCTGATCGTATCGAGGAGATGGTCTTGTTGTTGGCTTTGTCGCTGGTTGACAGTTCCCCACCTTTTGGCTTCTTGCGCGGTGTGATGGCGTGAGTTCCCTGATAGGCGGGGTCGGCGATAACAGGGGTATCCGCAAGAAGGTCTTCCCAGCCGGACTCGGTGAACGCCCTGCGATCGTGCATGGATCCTGGCAGGGGTGCGGATATTCCCAAGAGGTGACCGTCCGTGTCGGCGGCAATCTGGATATTCAGCCCGGATCGGCGGCGTTTGCCCGAGTAGTTGTCCTCGTGACCAGCGCGGTTGCCGGTTGGGACGTCAGTGCCATCTACCAGGGCAAGCCGCCCGCGAATGGCTTCTTTGAGGTCTGGAATGTGCAAACACAGAGCCTGTCCGATCAGGGGAAGCATGGCTCGATGCACTCTCGATACGGTCGACTGGCTGACGTCGAATAGATCGCCCACCGCAGCCTGATTCAGATTTTGCCGGACGTACACCAAAGTGAGCGCGACAGCGCGATACAGTCCCACGATCGGAGGCCACGCTTGCTTCTCATGACATTGAACGATCTGCCTGATCCGTGCGACAAGCTCCTCGATCTGGTCGGTAGCAAGCCCTGTAGTAGACTGATAACGCAACGGCCCCGCCTGTAAGTCGTGTTCTCTGGTAGGAAAACGATCTTACTCGACTGGGGCCGTTGCCCTATTTTGAGGGTGATCAAGTCGCCAGAATAACGCTCCTGGAAGATCGCGTACCACGACCAAAGCGCAGACGAGTGACGCGAACATCCAGGACCAACCACGCAACTTCTCTGCGAAATCCTGGCAAACACCGGCGAGGTCAACCTGCTGAAGTGGGATTTCACCGGTCTCGCCGTGGATTTCATCCGATCGTCTACACCGAGGTGAATCCACCGGAGCGCATCTGCATTTCCAGATCGAGATCAACGGACAAGCAGTTGACCAGGTCGCGTTCTACCGCCAGCAGTCTGCACACCGCCACTTTGTCATTGACCCGGATTCACGCTAGCTCTTCCCCGACCAAGACGCGCCGTGGGTGTTCGCCGTGCACAACAGCTGTCCGCACCGCACGCTGCGATTGGACGGTGAGGCGGGGCTCGGGCGGTACCTGCGGTGCCCGTTCCCGCGGCCGTGAGTAGGACCTCACCAGGGGTGCCTGCCGCTCCGGCGACAGCGAACTCCCTTGGCCACATACCGGTGCCGGCTCGAGCGGTGACACCTGTTCGCAGCGCCGTCGGGGCCGGCTCAATGATCAGGAGAGCACGGTGGACACGTGTTCGACTTCAGGCGTGGCGGCGAAATGAGGCCCGGCGAGTTCCCGCCACCGCGCGAAATCCGGTGATTCGCGGAACGTCACCATGTGATGCTCGACTGTCTCCCAGTCCACCATGAGCCGGTACCGCTGGGGACGCTCCACGCTGCGGCACAGCCGCGCCCCGAGACAGCCCTGCGCCCGCTGGATCAGCGGCAGCGCTTCGGCGACGGCGCGTTCGAAGGACGTTTCCTGGCCGGCTTTGACTTCGATCTGGGCGATTTCGGTGACCAACACGGTCCTTTCCCTCATCGGATGTGACCCGGGCGGCCGGCATATGGTATCGGCCGCCCGGGCATCAACCGTGTGCGACGGGCTTAGGGGCGCGGCGTCGCGCACGGGGTCTTCAGGGAATTGGCGATGACGTCGTCCGTCGGCTCCCAGCGCACGGACTTCGTCGGCTCGGCCGGAGTGTCCACTGCGAACGGGGTCAGGCACAGCGGGGCCGCGGCGGGTGCGCCGCTGAAGTAGTCGCCGAGCCGCCGCGCCGACAGGACGCCCTCCTGGGTGGGCGACCAGCCGATGCTGGCCTTGATCAGTCCTTTCCGGAGGTAGTCGACGCCGTCCGGAGAGCCGTTCTGGGTGACGATCGCCACCTGGTTCGCGCGGGTGCCGAGTGCCTGGATCACGCCGATCGCCATGTCCTCGTTGTGCACGAAGATGCCGGAGATCTGTGGGTATTTGGTGATCAGGTCCTGGGTGGCCTTGATGGCGGTTTGGCGGTCGTAGTTCCCGTTGAGGGTCTCGACGATCCGCGAGTCGGCCCCGAGCGTCTGGCGGAATCCCGTGGTGAAGCCGTCGACGTCGGCGCGGCCCGGGGTACCGGTGATGATCGCGACCTGACCGTTGGGGGCCAGGGCTTTCAGCTGCTCCCCGGCGGCGGCGCCGGTGTCCTGGTAGCGAGTGCCCTGGAAGCCGACCGCGTCCTTCTCCAGCGACGGGTCGTAGCCGTACAGCACGACCGTCGGGATGCCCGCTTGGTCGAGCGCGCTCAGGTCGCTCTTCACGGTGGCATTGCTGAGTGGTTCGAGCACCACCCCGTCGACCTTGCTGGTGATGGCGTTCTGCACGTTCGCCACTTCGGCGGAGGCGTCGAGGTTCGAGTTGAAGGTCTTCGGCGTACCGCCCAGTAGTGTCACCGCCTTCTCGAAGCCCTGTTTCGTGTACTCGTAGTAGGGGATGCTGCCGGTCTGGATGTAGGCGATGGTCTTGCCATGCAGCGGTGCGTCAGGCGATGTCTTCTGCCCTTCCGAGGGGCCGTGGGTCGTGGTCGGGGTCGCGGTGGAGCAGGCGGCGAGCACGGTCAGGAACGTGGCGGCGGACACGGCCGCCAGCCGGCGACGAATGGTCATGGGAGGTCTCACTTCTCTCGTTGGGCCATGACGGCGACGACGATCACCGCGCCCTGCAGGACGTACCGCAGTTCACCGGGGATCGACATGAGGTTGAGTGCGTTGCCGATGAGGCCGAGCAGGATGATTCCGAGGATCGTGCCCGGAATATCGCCGCGACCACCGGCAAGCGGGGTGCCGCCGACGGCGACGGCCGCGATCGCGGTCATCTCGAGGCCGGTACCCATCTGCGCCTGAGTCGATGCGAGCTGCACCATGAGCAGGAAGGCCGCGACGCCGACGAGCAGGCCGTTGCCCGCATAGAGGCAGATCTTCAGTGCGCGCACCGGGATCCCGGCCCGGTAGGCGGCCGACGAAGACGCGCCGAGTGCGTAGATCCAGCGGCCGATCTTGCTGTACCGCAACAGGACGTGCACCGCGACCAGCGCTAGGAGCAGCGCCCACACCAGCGGAGGGAGCCCGGCGAACCGCTGCCGGCCCACGGCGAGCATGGAGTCGGGAATCGCCGTGATCGGCACGTTCGAGATCAGCAGGGCGGCGCCTTGCAACAGGGTGAGCATTCCCAGGGTGAGGATGAACGGGTGGGAGCGGGAGAACGCGGCCAGCACCCCGTTGCACAGCCCGACGCCGATCGCGGCGAGGATCCCGACTGTGACCGCCACCGTGGGCGACCAGTGATGCAGCAGCAGCGTTCCCATGATCATCGCGCTGAACGACACGTTCGAGCCGATGGACAGGTCGAGCCCGCCGGACACCATGAGCGCGGTGGTGCCGGCCGCGAGAATCCCGAAGATCGCCATCTGCTGAAGGACGTTCGCGAAGTTCCCCCAGGACAGGAACACCGGCGAACGCAGGGACGTGACGAGGACCAGAATGGCGATGACGCCCAGGAGAGCCAGATGTGAACGCCGGGCGGTCAGCAGGCCGCGCACGTGGTCCCAGGCCGTCGGCCCGGCTTGGGGCGGACCGGTTTGGGTCGAAGTCGGGGTGACGGTGCTACTGGACATGGGTGGGGTCCTCATCTCGGTCCGGCCGGTGGCTGCCACCGGTGACTGCCAGCTCCAGCACGCGGTGCTCGTCGATCTCGGCGGCGGCCAGTTCGCCGGAGATGCGGCCGCGCCGCATCACGAGCAGGCGGTCCACCACCGGCACGAGGTCCTGCAGTTCCGACGAGATCACCAGCACCGCGCAACCGTCGGCGGCCATCTCCCGGATGGCGTGCAGGATCTGCTGTTTCGCGCCGATGTCGACCCCCTGTCCCGGCTCGTCGAGCACGACCACCCGCGGGCGGGCCTGCAGCGCTTTCGCCAGCGACACCTTCTGCTGGTTGCCGCCCGACATCGCGCGGGGAACGGCCGCCGGGCTCGCCGGTTTCACGTGCAGGCGGTCCATCAACCTCTTGGTGGCGGTGCGTTCGGCTCGGCCCCGCAGCAGGCCCAGCCGGGACTCGGGGCGGGCGAGCATCACCGTGTGCGTGGACGCCAGATCCATCAGCAGTGAGTCGCGCTTGCGGTCTTCAGGCACCACGACGAGGCCGGCCCGCAAGGCATCGCCCGGGGTCCGCGGGCGGTAGGGCCTGCCGTCGACGGTCATCTCACCCGCCGTCGCCGGGTGCAGCCCGGCCAGGACGTTCGCCAGCCGGGTCCGGCCCGAACCGACCAGCCCAGTGAGACCGACGACCTCGCCGCGGCGCAGCTGCAGGTCGATGTCGGCGAGCCGCCCGTGCTGGCCGATCCCGCATAGTTCCAGGGCCACTTCGCCCGCCGTGCCGGAGGCCCGGCGGAGGCGTTCGAAGGCGCCGCCGACCATGCGCTCGACCAGGTCGTCGGGGGTGACCTGGTCGGCCGCGACGGTGTCCACGGTCCGGCCGTCCCGCAGCACGGTCACGCGGTGCGCGACCGCGAGGACCTCTTCGAGGTCGTGCGAGATGTAGACGACGGCCACGCCGTCGCGGCTCAATTCGCGTACGACATCGAGCAGGCGGGCCCGCTCCGTGATGCCGAGACTCGATGTCGGCTCGTCCATGAGCACCACCGACGCCCGGCGGTAGATCGCCCTGGCGATCGCGACGAGCTGCTGGTCGGCCGGGCTCAGGCGATTCACCGGCTCCTTCGGGCCCGCCTGAAAGCCGAGGCGGGCGAAAATGCCGAGCACCTCGGTGCGCTGGCGGCGCGGCGCGAGCATGCCGAGCCGGGCATGCTCCTGCCCGAGGATCACGTTCGCCACGCCGTCGAGCCACGGGGCAACGCTGAGGTCCTGGTAGATCGTCTCCAGCCCGCGGGCCTGCGCCGACCGCGGAGTGAGGCCCGATCCGCTCCACGCGCCCAGCCTGAGGCGGCCGCTGTCCTGGTGCTCGGCGCCGGACAGAATCTTGATCAGGGTGGATTTGCCGGCGCCGTTGGCGCCGACGAGGCCGTGTACCTCGCCCTGGCGCACGAACAACGAGGCGCCGGCCAGCGCCACGGTCGCGCCGTACCGCTTGGAAACGGCGTCGGCCGCGAGAGCGGGCAGTTCGGAGACCACGGAAACGGGGTCGGTCATGAGTACCTCGACTGTCACGTCGTTGTGAAATGCCGGGCGTTTGAGCGCTTGCGGAACTGGATCAACGATGCCCAAGGGGCGCCTACCGTCCAGACGGTAGGGTCAAGTATCTACAGGGAATCCGCGCCGTCAAGACCTGCCGAAACAAAAGCGAAGTGCGGCGATCATCAAGGCACGGGCAGCGCGACCGGCCGCCGGTAAGCAGTCCGGCGGCGCTGACGGTCACGTGTGGCGGCTCAGGGCTTCGGGGCCGCGCCGTCGATGAACAGCTGCCAGAAGTGCCGGGCGACCTGCTCCGCGGTCCAGCCCTCGCCGGGGTGGAACCACTGATACGTCCAGTTGCACATGCCGAGAATGGCGAAGCTCGTCATGCGCGTGTCCATGGGGCCGAACTCGCCCGTGCTCACCCCGGCTTCGAGGATGTCGATCAGGTATTGGTGGTACTGGTCCCGTTTGCCGGCGATCGCATTGCGGGCCTGCATCGGCAGTTCCCGGTAGTGCTCGAAGAAGACGCGCAGGTGCCCGGGGTGCGTCTCCATCAGGCCGACCAGGTCGGTCATCACGGCCAGCAGCATGTCCTTCGGGCCCAGTGCGGCGGCCGCGGCGCGCTGTTCCTGCCGCTCGACGATGAGGTCGATCATCTCCTCGTGGATCACGATGAGGATCTCGTCCTTGCTGGAGAAATAGTGGTACAGCGACGCTTTCCGAATACCCACGTGCGCCGCGATGAGGTCCATCGAGGTCTCGTGGTAGCCGCGCTCGTTGAACAGTCCGGCGGCCACACTGATGATCTGCATCTTGCGCTGGGCGCCCCGGCTGCTGGTGTTCACGGGGGCAGGCGTGGCCATGGACATTCTCCTAATCGTTGCGAAATTCCGGCGTGGTGTGATCGCGAAAGCGCGGGAGTCCCTCGGGTACCGGCAGGCGAAACGCGTTCGTGAGCATAGCGACCTTGTGGTACTGCGCGGTCACAGTGAGCAGTTCGACCAGCTGTCGCGACGTCCACACCGCCGACAGTCGCTGCCACAGGTCGTCGTCGATCGTCAGGTGCTCGCACAGCTGCTCGACCGCGCCCAGCAGCATGGTTTCCCTGGGCGTCCAGCATCGCGACTCGGTCGTCGGCGCGAGCGTCGCGGCGAGTTCCGCGGGCCCCAGCCCTGCCTGCCCGGCGAACAATGCGACGTGCACCGCCCACTCGGGCTCGGCCCCGGTCAGCGCACACACCCGCAGGATCACGATTTCCCGGTGCCGCACGGAAAGGTCCGTCTCTGCGAGACACGCCTTCGTGGCCCGACGCAGGTCGCCGAGCGCACCCGGGCTGTGTGCGAGCGCGGCGAAGAGCGGAATGATCGTCCCGCCCGGAAGCCGGTACGGGCGCAGGGTTTCCGCCTGCTCGACGGTCAGCGGAGCGGGCGGCACCCGGGCCGTGCCCGTCATCGGCCCGCCACCGTCTCATCGAGCGCCACGGCGAACTCGGTGCCGGTGGCCGCCCGCACGTCGGCGACGTCGACGTCGGGAGCGAGCTCGCGCAACACCAGCCCTTCCGTGGTGACGTCGAGGACGGCCAGGTCGGTGATGATCCGGTGCACCACACGGCGACCGGTCAGCGGTAGCGTGCACTCGTCGAGGATCTTGTGCTCACCGCGCCGCGTGGTGTGCTCCATCAGCACCACGACCCGCCGGGCCCCGTGCACCAGGTCCATGGCGCCGCCCATGCCCTTCACCATGGCACCCGGCACCATCCAGTTCGCGAGATCCCCGGTGGCGGAGACCTGCATCGCGCCCAGCACCGCGGTGTCGATGTGGCGTCCGCGGATCATGCCGAACGACAGGGCGGAGTCGAAGAACGAGGCACCCGGCAGCACGGTCACGGTTTCCTTGCCCGCGTTGATCAGGTCGGGGTCCACCTCGTCCGCGGTCGGATAGGGGCCGGTGCCGAGGATGCCGTTCTCGCTGTGCAGCACGACGTGCGTGCCGGGCCGGAGGTGGTTCGGGATCAGCGTCGGTAGTCCGATGCCGAGGTTGACATAGGAACCGTCGGCCAGTTCACGGGCGGCCCTGGCCGCCATTTCGGTTCTGGACAGGGCCATCACGACACCTCCATCGGCGCGCGCACCGTGCGCTTCTCGACCCGTTTCTCGACAGCGGGTGTGTGCAGCACCCGCTGCACGAAGATCCCCGGTACGTGCACGGCATCAGGATCGATCTCGCCGGCCCCCACGAGTTCTTCGACCTCCGCGATGGTGACCTGCCCCGCCATCGCGCACAGCGGGTTGAAATTGCGTGCCGACTTGGCGAAGACGAGGTTTCCCTCGCTGTCGCCGAGCGCGGCGTGCACGAACCCGAAGTCGGCCGTGATCCCGTTCTCCAGCACGTATTCGACCCCGTCGAACAGCTGCGTCGGTTTGGGCGGAGAGGCCACAAGCACGCTTCCGTCGGGCGCGTAACGCCACGGCATGCCGCCTTCGGCGATCAGCGTGCCGACCCCGGCGGCGGTGTAGAACGCCGGGATCCCGGCACCACCGGCACGCAGCCGTTCGGCCAGGCTGCCCTGCGGGCACAACTCGACCTCGAGCTCCCCGCCGAGGTAACGGCGCGCGAACTCCGCGTTGTCGCCGACATAGGAGGCCGTGACCCGGCTGATCCGGCCCGTCTCCAGCAGGATGCCGAGCCCCCAGCCGTCGGTGCCGCAGTTGTTGGAGATGACGTGCAGGTCTCGCACCCCGCGCCGCCACAGCGCGTCGATCAGCGCGCTCGGAATCCCGCAGGCGCCGAAGCCGCCGGCCGCGATGCTGGCGCCATCGCCGACACCGACGACGGCTTCGTCCGCATCGGCCACCACCTTGCTCCGCGGCCCTGGTCGGGTTGCTTCCACTGGCTCCTCCACAGGCTTGACCACAGTAACGCTACCGACTAGACGGTAGCGACCTGGGTTGACGTAACGACGGGACAAACCCTAGGCTACCTACCGTCCGGACGGTAGCCCGGTAGTTCGAGGAGAAGATCATGGTCGATCCAGTGGCGGCCCCGTCGTTGCCCGTTCACCTGCGCTTGCTGCGGGGAATGCTGGCCGACGCGGTGTCCATGCTGCGCTCGGGTTTCGCCACGGCCCAGGACATCGACACCGCCATGCGCCTGGGCGCCGGTCATCCGGTGGGACCGTTGACCGTGCTGCGCGATCTGGACGCCTTCGATCGGGAGGCGCTCGGGCTGTCCGAAGTCCCGGCGACCGAGGCCCCGGACGTGACCGCGACCTCCGCGGCGAAGGCATGGTGGGGAACCGTGGGGGTCGTCGGCACGGGCACGATGGCGACCGGAATCGCGGAGGCCATCGCGGCGTCGGGAACGCCAGTACGGGTGCTCGCTCGCTCGGTGCCCGCGCGGGAACGGCTCCACGCCGCAGTGGCGGCGAGCCTTGCGCGCGCAGTCAAGCGCGGGCGGCGGCAAGCAGACGAGGCCGACCGCATCCGCGCGAGAGTCCACTGTGTACTCGACGCCGCCGCGCTGGCGGACTGTGCCGTGGTGATCGAAGCGGTGGCCGAGCAGCTGGACGTCAAACGCGAGGTGTGCGCGCGACTCGACGCGATCGTGGCACCGGGCACGCCCATCGCCACCAACACCTCCTCGTTCCGGGTGGCGGAGCTGGCGGCCGTGGCTCCGGAACGGCCGATACTCGCGCTGCACTTCTTCAATCCCGCCCCGGCCATGAAGCTCGTCGAGGTCGTTGTGCCGGAAGGCGGCTCGCGTGCGCTGGCCACCGTGGGGGCCGCCTGGACGACCGCGATCGGCAAGACCGCGATCCACTGCGGCGACCAGCGGGGGTTCCTGGTCAACCGGCTGCTCATCCCGTACCTCAACGACGCAGCGCGGCGGTTCGACGAAGGTGATGTCACACCTGCCGAACTGGACGAGGCGATGACCACCGGCGCGGGCCACCCGATGGGCCCCCTCGCGCTGATCGATCTGATCGGTGCGGACGTGACGGCCGCGGCGTTGTCGGCGATGGCCGAGGCGTACCCCGACTCGCGCCTGGTGCCGGCGGCGTCGCTGCGCCGGATGATCGAGGCCGGGCATCTGGGCAAGAAAACCGGCCAGGGCTTCTATCTCTATCGATGAACGGAGAACGGGTGCGGTACGACAAGCTCTTCATTGGTGGTGACTGGGTTCCCGGTCACGGCGACGGTCACGACGAAGTGATCAACGCGGCCGACGAAACCGTCCTGGCCACCGTGTGCCGCGGGGACGCGGCCGATGTCGATGCCGCGGTGGCCGCTGCGCGCTCGGCCGTCGACTCCGGTGTGCTCGCCGATCCCGCGGACCGCGTCCGGGCGCTGCGGGCGCTGCGGGCTGCGCTGACCGAGCGGCAGGACCAGATCGCCGAGCTGATCAGCCTCGAAGTGGGTACCCCGGCCAAGATCTCCCAGCGGGTCCAGGTCGGGCTGCCGCTGGCCGTGCTGGACGCGTTCGCCGAGACGGCCGAGCGCTACGAGTGGCAGACCACGGTGGGCAACTCGACCGTGCTGCGCGAGCCGGCGGGTGTGGTCGGCGCGATCACGCCGTGGAACTACCCGCTGCACCAGCTGGTCGCCAAAGTCGGCGGAGCGATCGCGGCCGGCTGTGCTGTCGTGGCGAAACCGGCCGGCGTGGCGCCGTTGTCGGCCTTCGCGCTCGCCGAAGCGGTCCAGGCCGCGGGCCTGCCCACGGGAGTGTTCAACCTGGTGCCGGGCAGCGGGCGTGTGGTCGGCGAGGCCATTGCCGGACACCCTGGGGTGGACGTCGTGTCCTTCACCGGTTCGACGGCGGCCGGGGCGCGGGTCGCGCAGCTGGCCGCGGCCAACATCACGAAGGTCGCGTTGGAGCTGGGCGGCAAGTCCGCCAACGTCGTACTGGACGACGCCGACCTCGCGCGCGCGGTGAAGACCGGCGTGGGCAACGCGTTCCTCAATTCCGGCCAGACGTGCTCGGCCTGGACCCGGATGCTCGTCCCGGAACGGCTACAGGACGAGGTCGTGGACCTGGCGGCGCAGGCGGCGAAACGGCTCACCCTTGGGCATCCGCTCGAGGAGAACACCCGGCTCGGCCCGCTCGCCTCAGCCGCGCAGCGGGACACGGTTCGCGGCTACATCGACGCCGGCCGCAGTGAAGGCGCACGGCTCGTGTGTGGCGGGGCGGAACCGCCGGCGGGCCTGGACAAGGGGTTCTACGTCGAGCCTGCGATTTTCGCCGACGTCCGCCCGGAAATGCGGATCGCGCAGGAGGAGATCTTCGGCCCGGTGCTGGCGATCATGCCCTACACCGACGACGAGGACGCCATCCGGATCGCCAACGACTCCGACTACGGCCTGGCGGGCGGGGTGTGGAGCGCCGACACCGACCGTGCATGGGCGGTGGCCAGGCGGATGCGCACTGGCCAAGTGGACATCAACGGCGCCGCCTTCAACCCCGCCGCGCCGTTCGGCGGCTACAAGAAGTCAGGCTTGGGCCGCGAGTTCGGCGTGTTCGGCATCGACGAGTTCGTCGAGACCAAGGCGGTGCAGTCATGACCCACCTCGAGACGATCCGCCGCTATTACGACGGCTGCAGCACCGGCGACGTGGAGCTGATGTGCGGCACGCTCACCGACGACGTCGTGCACTACTTCCTCGCCCCCAACCCGGGCTCGAAACCCGTCGACGGCGGCGAGCACCTGGCCCGCTACTGGCGCAAGGTGCACCGCATGATCGACGCGCGCTGGATCGTCGACCACATCGTCGACGGCGACGAGGAGGCCGTGATCGAGTGGTCGATGTTCTGGCGACCGGAAGGTAGGGCCGAGAGGGTCGTCACCCGGGGAGCGGAGTGGTTCCGGTTCCACAATGGACTGATCAGGGAGATCCGCTCGTACTATCAACAGCGGGAGAGCACCACCGAGCTGGACGGGTTCCGCTACGACGAGCGCGGCTACTCCGTCCCGGCGCGGGAGACCAGTGCCCTCCACCCGGCGAGCGCAGGTGGTGCCCCGTGCCCGAAGTGATCTCCCTCCGTACGGACGCGGTGCTGACCATCACGCTCGACCGGCCCCGGAGCATGAACGCGCTCACCGAGTCCTGCCGCCGCGAACTACTCACGGCGCTGCACGGCGCGGCCGACCCGGCTGTCCGTGCGGTCGTGCTGACCGGCGCCGGGCGTGCCTTCTGCGTCGGCCAGGACCTGTCCGCGACCGACGAGCTGGTACGCGCCGACGTCACGGTCCGCGACACCTACAACCCGCTGGTGCGTGCGCTCAAAGAGCTGGACAAGCCGGTGATCGCCGCGGTCAACGGGCCCGCCGTGGGCGCCGGGACAGGGTTGGCGCTGGCCTGCGACCTGCGGCTGATGGCCGAGACGGCGTACTTCGCGTGTTCGTTCAGCAAAGTCGGCCTCGTGCCCGACACGGGGCTGTCTCACGAGCTGGTGCGGAGCCTCGGTCACGCGCGCGCCTACGAGCTGGCTGCGACCGGCCGCACCATCGGCGCGGCCGAAGCCGCACAGTGGGGGCTGGTGAACCGGGTCGTGCCGCTCGAGGCGCTGGCGAAGGAGGCCGGCGACCTGGCCGGCCAGCTGTCGCGGGGCCCCGGGCTCGCGCTGGCGCTGACGAAACGGCTGTTCACCGCGGCCGCGCACGCCGGCGGGGACACCATGCTGGAACGGGAGGCACTGAGCCAGGGCGTCGCGGCGGCGACGGCCGAGCACACCGAAGGCGTCGCCGCGTTCCGCGAGAAGCGCGCCGCGAACCACGACCGCGGCCCGGTCACGGTGCCGGCCACCGTACCCCTCGACGCGATCTAGATTCGGAGAAAGAAAGGTACGACCCCATGGAAACCTGGGTCAACGGAGACCTCCGGTACTCGGCGTACGACCTCAGCTCCCGTCTGTCGAACAAGACGAGCGACTTCGAGCCCAACCCGCACCACATCGAGTACATCCCGCACGACAAGACGATCGAGGACTCCGAGAAGCTGTTCGGCATCGGCAAGGAGGCGTGGCGGGGCGGCCGTGGCTGGGCCATCGAGCGCATCACGCTGACCACGCACTCCGGCACCCACCTCGATGCGCCGTACCACTACGGCCCCACATCGGGCGGGCGGCCGGCCAAGACGATCGACGAGGTCCCGCTGCGGTGGTGCTTCGGCCCCGGCGTCGTCCTGGACGTGACCGAGGTGGATCGCCGCAAGGGCGCCGACGAACACGACCTGCAGCGGGAGCTGGACCGGATCGGGTACACGCTCCAGCCGTTCGACATCGTGCTCATCCGCACCGGCGCGTCGCGGTACTTCGACGAGCCCGGCTACCAGTACAAGCACACGGGTTTGCGTGCCTCGGCGACGAAATGGCTCACCGAGCAGGGCGTCCGGATGATCGGCATCGACGCCTGGACGCTGGACCGGGCGTTCGACGTCATGGTCGAGGAAGCCAAGAACGGCGACACCGAGCAGTTGTGGGAGTCCCACTACCACGGGATGACCCAGGAGTACTGCCAGATCGAGAAGCTCAGCGGGCTCTCGGACCTGCCGCGCCCCCACGGGTTCGAGGTCTCCTGCTTCCCGGCGAAGATCGAAGGCGCGAGCGGTGGCTGGGCCCGCGTCGTCGCCCTGTTCACCGAACCCGCGTGACCAGGAAGGGAGCTCCATGAAACTCGTGACGTTCACCCGAGGGCCGGTACCCGAGGTCGGCGTGCTCGACGGCGGCGATCACGTCGTCGCGCTGCGCCCGGCCTATGCGGATCTGCTGCGCTCGCGCGGGATCGAGGCCGCACAGGCCGACGCCCTCAGCGAGACGATCTTCCGCGACATGGTCACGTTCATCGGCTTCGGCGAATGGGGCAAGGACGAGGCCCGCGCCGCGGCCGGGCACGCGGACGGCGGCCCACACCGGCTGCCGCTGTTCGAGGTGACGCTGCGCGCTCCGCTGCAGCCGGTCGCCCTGCGCGACTGCATCGCCTTCGAGACCCACCTGAAGAACTTCTACGAGAACATCAACCGTGCGGAGATTCCGCCGGCATTCTACGAGATTCCCGTCTACTACAAGGGCAATCCGTCCACTGTGGTCGGTCCGGGGGAGGACGTGCCGTGGCCGCACTACAGCCAGGAGTGGGACTACGAGCTGGAACTCGGGGTGGTGATCGGGCCCAGCGCGCACAACGTCACCAAGGCTGAGGCCGAATCGCACATCTACGGACTCACCTGCTTCAACGACTTCAGCGCCCGGGACGTGCTGCGCAAGGAGATCTCGATCGGCCTGGGCCCGGCGAAGGCGAAGGACTTCGCCACCGGTATCGGCCCGTGGCTGGTGACCAGGGACGAGATCGACGACCTGTACGACCTGGAGATGGTCGCGCGGGTCAACGGCGAGGAGTGGTCCCACGGCAACTCCGGCCAGATCCACTGGAGCTTCGCCGACATCATCACGCGCATGGCCGACTCGGAACCGCTGCGGGCCGGCGAGATCTTCGGCTCCGGCACCGTCGCCTTCGGCTGCGGGCTCGAGCTGGGCAAGTACCTCGAACCCGGTGACGTCGTCGAACTGGAGATCACCGGGCTCGGAGTGCTGCGTAACCGCGTGGTGAGCGGAGCCTGACGATGCCCTGGTCGCGCACGGTGCGCACCGGACTGGACACGAGGCGAGTTACCCCTTGACACCTACCGTCTGGACGGTAGAGGATCCTGTGATCCAGGTCATTTCGACTGTGACTGGAGATGAACGTGACGGCAACGAGGCCGCCGCCCGCCGACGCCGGGTCCCCGCAGTGGGACCCGACCGCGGATGCGGTGGAACAGACCCGGCGCAAGGACGGCGACCAGTTGCTCACCGGTCGCGCCACCTATCTCGACGACATCGAGCCGCCAGGCACACTGCACTGCGCGATCCTGCGCAGCCCACACGCCCATGCCCGGATCCGCTCGGTGGACGCGACCACGGCCCGGCAGTGCCGGTCGGTGCGAGCCGTGGTGACCGGTGCCGAGGCAGTAGCGCTGGCCGAGCCGCTTCCCCACTTCTTTGAACCGTCCATTGTGGGCGGTCGCACCACGACCGTGCGGGTGCTCGCGGTGGACAAGGTGCGGTATGTCGGCGACCCGGTCGCTGCGGTGGTCGCCGGCACGCTCGCCGACGCGGAGGCCGCGCTGGCGGCCATCGAGGTGGACTACGAGGTCCTGCCCGCTGCGGTGGAGGCCGAGCAGGCACTGGCCGAAGGTGCCCCGAAGGTGTTCGACGAGTGGGACGACAACGTGCTCATCCGCTTGCCGTTCGCCGAAGGTGACGCGGCCGCCGCACTCGCCGCCGCTGCCCACGTGCTCACCGGCGAGGCGCACATCCAGCGTTACCAGACCACACCGATGGAGCCGCGCGGCTACCTGGCGCACTGGGAGCGGACCGGCAAGCTGACGTTCTACGCCTCCACTCAGAACCCGCACCCGTTGCGCACCAACCTGTCCACGATCTTCGGGCTGCCTGAGGACCGGATCCGCGTGGTCGCCACCCGGCTCGGCGGCGGCTTCGGCCACAAGTTCAACGGCTACCCCGAGGAACCACTGGTCTGCCTGCTGTCCAGGATGACCGGCGCGCCGGTGAAATGGCTGGAGACCCGGGCCGACTCGCTGCTCGTCGGCGCCCGCGAGTTCTCGCACGAGTTCTCGGTCGGCTTCGACGACGACGGCCGGATCCTGGCGATCACCGACCGCATCGTCGGCAACGTCGGCTGCCTCGCCACCTGGGGCGGCTGGAGCATGACCTACCCGGCCGGCATGACGTTCCCCGGTCCCTACCTCGTGACCGACTACGCCATCGAGTCGGTCGCGGTGGTCACCAACAAGGCGCCGTGGAACGGCGCGCGCGGTTACGGCAAGGAATCCGCCACGCTGGCCTTGGAACGGATGGTGGACCTGGTCGCGCAGGAGCTTGGCCTGGACCCCGCCGAGGTGCGCCGCCGCAACTTCATCCCGCCGGAACGCTTTCCCCATTGGACGGCGGCCAAGCACCTCGACAGCGGTAACTACACCGGCGCGCTGGACAAGGTCATCGAACTGTCCGGCTACCACCGGCAACGGGACCTGCAGCGCGAGGTCCGCTCGCGGGGCGGGCTGCGCGGCATCGGGGTGTCGTTCGAGCTGACCCCCGAAGGCGGTGACTTCGCGGGCAGTTTCGTCCGCGGGTTCGACACCTCGACGGTGCGGGTGAGCCCGAAGGGCGCGATCACCGTGCTGACCGGCGTGACCAGTCCCGGCACCGGCAACGAGACGAGCATCGCCGCACTGGTCGCCCGCGAGTTCGGGGTGACCGTGGCCGAAGTGTCGGTACTGCAGGGCGACACCGACTCCTGTCCCTACGGCTTCGGCAACTTCTCCAGCCGCAGCCTCGCCGCCGGGGGCGGGGCCGCGGTCCTGGCAGCCCGCGAGGTGCGGGAGCGAATGGCGCTGGCCGCGGGGATCCTGCTCGAAACCAAGCCCGAGAGCCTCGTGTTCGCCGCGGGGCGGGTCCACGCCACCGACGGCGAGCGTTCGATGTCCTTCGGCGAAGTCGCCGAGCAGGTCTACCGTCGTGCCTACGCCATCCCCGGGCTCGACCAGCCACTACTGGAAGCGACCAAAGTGGGCGGTCCAGGCAACTTCCACCACGTGCCGGACGAGCAGGGACGGATGTCGGCGTACCCGACGTACCCGTACTCGACTCACGTCGCCGTGGTCGACGTGGACGGCGAGACCGGTCAGGTGCGGATTCTCGACTACACCTGTGTCGACGACTGTGGGGTGCAGATCAACCCGAAGTTCGTCGAAGGCCAGCTCTACGGCGGGATCGCGATGGGCATCGGCGGCGCCATGTCCGAGCAGCAGCCCTACGACGACGCCGGGCAGCCACTGGCCCGCACGCTCAAGCACTATCTCGTGCCACGGGCCAACGACCTGCCGGACATCCGGCTCGGCCACCAATGCACGCCCTCGCCCTACACCCTGCTGGGCACCAAGGGCGCCGGGGAAAGCGGGGTGGGTGGCGCGGTGGCCTGCCTCGCGAACGCCGTCAACGACGCGCTGCTGCCGCTCGGCGTCCGCGTCACCTCGATGCCGCTGTCCCCGCCCCACGTGTTGCGGGCGATCCGTTCGGGAGGCAACTCGTGATCCGCACCAGCCTGCGCTACCACCGGCCGGCCACGCCGGAGGAGACCAGCGCGATCCTCGCCGGCCATGCCGGGGACGTCGTCGTCCTCGGCGGCGGCACGATGCTGCTGCCGATGATGAACCGGGCGGAGGTCAACGCCGGTCACATCGTCGACCTGCGCGGGCTCGGCCTCGATACGATCACCGAGCACGGCGACCAGGTCCGGATCGGGGCGAGGGTCACCTACGACAACCTGTTCTCCTCGGACGTCGTCGCACGCACGGTACCCCTGCTGCGGCGGATGGCGAGCGGCATCACCGGTGGCGGCCAGCTGCGCAACCTCGCCACCGCCGGCGGATCCGCCTGCTACGGCAACCCGTCGTCGGATGTGCCCGCCGTCCTGGTCGCACTCGAGGCGACTATGTGCCTGCACGGCTCGGCGGGACAGCGCCGGGTGCCGGCCGGCGAGTTCTTCGTCGACGCGTTCCGGACCGCCCTCGGCGACGGTGAGTTCCTGATGTCGATGGAAGTGACACGCCGCGCCGCCCGGGTCGGCTATCACAAGCTCAAACTGTGCGAGGGAAGCTGGCCCATCGTCACCGCGGCGGTGGTGCGGGACGGCGAGCGTGTGATGGCGACCGTCGGCGCGGCCAGCCCGACTCCCCGCCGGTTCGACCTCACGTCCTACCTGGACTCCGGCAAGGACACGGTGGACGAGTTCGTCCGCGGCCACATCGAAAACCCGTGGACCGACGTGCTGGCCGACGGCGCCTACCGCAAGGACGTCTCCGGTGCCGTCGTTCGCCGTGCCGTCGCCGAACTGCAGGAGGCTGAGCGATCATGACCGGGACCGAACCCGCCGCGCCGGGGCGCACGATCACGGTGCGCGTCAACGGTGTCGAGCACACCACGGCGATCGAAGACCGTGACCTGCTCGTCGATGCGATCCGCAAGCGCCTGGGGCTCACCGGAACCCATGTTGGATGCTACAACGGCGACTGCGGTGCCTGCACGATCATGCTGGACGGCAAGATCGTGAAGTCGTGCCTGATGCTCGCGGCGAGTGCCGACGGGGCCGAGATCACCACGATCGAAGGGTTCTCCGGCAGCGACGAGCTCGACGAGATCCAAGAGGCGTTCTGGGCCGAAGACGGGTTCCAGTGCGGGTACTGCCTGCCCGGCCAGCTCTTCGCGGCGCGCGACCTGCTGGAGCACAACCCGGACCCGTCCGAAGCGGACATCCGCCAGGCGATCAGCGGGAACATCTGCCGCTGCACGGGATACGTCACCATCGTCAAGTCTGTGCAAGCGGCCGCCCAACGACGCGGCTCCTGACCACAGGTACCGGATCGCGCGCGGTTCCCGCCGCCGGTGGCCTTCGGGGGTTGCGCACCAGACTCGACGCCTTCACAGACCGCATCCTCCTGCGGGAGGCGATGCACGGCCTGCTACCCGCCCAGCTGCCGGCCCGCTACGGTAAGGGCGAGCAGACCACCACCTGGCAGCGCGCTCTGCGTGCCGACCTCGCGGTGGCGCGCGAGCTGGCCGCCGACGGCGCCTGCGCGGCCGCCGGGCTCATCGACCCGAAACCCGGCGCTGGCCGCGGTGACCACGGCCGCGCCACGCACACCGGGGCGACTGTGGTCGGCCTCCCGCACCTTCTTCGACTCGTACTTCACACCCAACAGGTCCCGCACGAACTGTCGGTACCGCTTCGCCGTGCGCCCCACAGCCGCCGCAACCGCGACATCCTCGCCCCGCTCGAGCTTGCCGCGCACCTCAACTACCACCGTCGGGCACCTCGGCCAGTCTCGGGAAACATCCGAGCCATTGGTAACACTTCAACCGGACGAGCAGCGCCGGAAAGCCCTGGGTGTTCTGCGTGCACCGCTGCGCCCACTCCACGTCGTTCGGGGTGAACGCGTCGGCCAGCTCCGGCGCCGACACCACCCGCTTGCACCGCGGATACGCGGCGCGGCCGATCGATGCCAACCCGGCACTCGAACAACGATTACGGCGGCGACACCCTTAAGCGTCCCTACGACCTCCGACACGCCTGTGTGTCGACCTGGCTGGCCGCTGGGGTGCCGTCCACGCAGTGCGCGGAGTGGGCCGGCCACTCGGTGGCCGTGCTGCACCAGATCTACGCCAAGGTGATCGCCGGCCTGGAGTCGGCGGCCCACGATCGCATCGAGCGGGCTCTCGGCTGGGAGAGCTGACGGCCGGTAGCTGGGGGCGCATGGGGGTGGAGGGCCGTAGGCGGCCGGACAGCCCCGGACCATACGACAACGGCCCCGGCCGCCCTGCTTGGTCAGGGGCCGTCTTCTGCAGGTGATCGCCAGTGCCCCCGGAGAGATTCGAACTCTCACTGGACGGGTTTTGAATCCGTTGCCTCTGCCAGTTGGGCTACGGGGGCGGCTGCCGGTGAACTTTACCGACCCCGTGCCCCGACGGTCCCGGCGGGTGCCGGGGTGCGGGTGTAGTGCCCGCCACTTCGTGGTGAACGCCATCGTGGGATGGGCGGTGGCCCCGGTACGCTTGCGGTTCGCGGGTGACCGTGACGTGAACCGTGCCGTCGAGTGCTCAGGAGGACAGCGGTGACCGAAGAGGCCGGCGGTGCCGAAGCCGTGCCGCAGCGCCGTGTGCTCGTCGCCGAGGACGAAGCGCTCATCCGGCTCGATCTGGTCGAGATGCTGCGGGAAGAGGGCTACGAGGTGGTCGGCGAGGCCGGCGACGGCGAAGAGGCCATCGCGCTCGCCACCGATCTCAAGCCGGATCTGGTGATCCTGGACGTCAAGATGCCCAAGCTGGACGGGATCGAGGCGGCCGCGCGGATCACCGGCGACCGGATCGCGCCGGTCGTCATCCTCACCGCGTTCAGCCAGCGGGATCTGGTCGAGCGGGCCCGGGACGCGGGCACGATGGCCTACCTGGTCAAGCCGTTCGCCAAGCGGGACCTGGTGCCTGCCATCGAGCTGGCGGTCAGCCGGTTCGCCGAGCTGCAGGCGCTGGAATCCGAGGTCGCCGGGCTCACCGACCGGCTGGAGACGCGCAAGGTCATCGACCGGGCCAAGGGGCTGCTGATGACCCGGCAGGGTCTCGCCGAGCCGGAGGCCTTCCGCTGGATCCAGCGGACCGCGATGGACCGCCGCACCACGATGAAGGCCGTTGCCGAGGCCGTGGTGGAGAGCATCGGCTAGCCGGCCCGCCAGGCCGGCGGCGAAGCGGGCGTGACCAGGGGGTCACGCCCGCTTCGCCGTATCCGCGGTCGCTGCGTGCTGCCCGAACGGGCAGAGTCGCTGCCCCTTTTTTCGGTACTCCTCGTGTGCGGCAGGGGCGTTCTTAGACTGTGCCGAATCGACTGGTTCGTCCGTCAAGGGGTCTGTTTCGGGCGCATTCTTATACCCAGCGTCATCACTCGATCGTCACTCTCCGACGTTCGAGGGTTCACCATGGGGCAACTTTGCCGCCACCGTCACGATGTGGATACAAGACGTGCTGTGACTCTGTGCAACGCCCTCACCGGCGGCTACGTTCAGCGGCCAGTCGAAGTCCCAGTGAGGGACCCGCCGCTCACCGAGCGCGCGGGCGGCATTTGGAGGAAGAGTGCACAGAGCACGACTCACGAAGGTCATCGTGCTGGCCGCGGCGGGAGCCATCTCGCTCAGCGCCTGCACGGCGCGCAACGACAGCGGCTCGGGTGGGGAAAGTGCCGGTTCGCAGGCCGCGGCGCCCTCGGCGGCCGCCGACGCGGCGGACCCCGCCGGGGACGGCAAAGCCCAGTGCTCGCCGGTCTCCCTCGCTTACGCGGGCACCATCAACGGCGCGAACGCGGCGCTGGGCCAGAACATCCTGGACGGCGCGAAGCTCGCCGTGGACCAGCACAACAAGGCCAACCCGGGCTGCCAGGTCAAGCTCGAGCAGTACGACACCGAGGGCACGCCGGACAAGGCGCCCGGCATCGTGAACCAGATGGTCAACACCCCGGCCATCCTCGGCGTGGTCGGCCTGCCCTTCTCCGGGGAGTCGAAGGCGGTCGGCAACATCTTCAACGGGGCCGGCCTGGTCACCATCACCCCGTCCGCGACCGGTCCCGGCCTGAGCCAGAACGGCTGGAAGACCTTCTTCCGCGGTCTGGGCAACGACAACACCCAGGGCCCGGCCGCGGCGAAGTTCATGACCGGTGAGCTCAAGGCCGGCAAGGTCTGCGTGATCAAGGACGACTCCGAGTACGGCACCGGCCTGGCCGCCGCGACCGTCCAGGCGCTCGGCGACAAGGTCGCCTGCCAGGACGACGTCAAGACCAAGCAGGTCGACTTCTCCGCGGTGGTGAACAAGGTCAAGAACGCCAACCCGGACGCGGTCTTCTACTCCGGCTACTACCAGGAAGGCGCCCCGTTCGCGCAGCAGCTGAACGACGCCGGCGTCAAGGCCAAGTTCGTCGGCCCGGACGGGGTCAAGGACGACGAGTTCGTCAAGGGCGCGGGCGACGCCGCGGCCAACGCGTACTTCACCTGCCCCTGCGTGCCGGCCGACCAGTTCACCAAGTTCACCGACGCCTACCAAGCGGCGTACCAGAAGGCTCCGGGCACCTACTCGCCCGAGGCCTACGACATCGCCACGATCTTCCTCAAGGGCGTCGACGCGGGCAAGAAGGACCGGGCCTCGATGCTCGACTTCGTGAAGAACTACGACGGCCAGGGACTCACCAAGCACTTCAAGTGGGACTCGCACGGTGAACTGGCGCAGACGACCGTGTGGGCCTACAAGGTCGACAAAGGCAAGATCGTCCGCGACACCGAGATCAAGTAACCCCTTCGGCCCTGCTCGGTACCGGGGTGTGCGCCCGGCGGCTTGATCCCGCCGCGTGCACACCCCGGACCCACTTGGAGAACTAGTGTGTCGATGACTCATGAGCTCGGCTCCCTCGTCCTGGCCCAGGGCGAGGGCTGGATCACCTTCGACGTCGATTCGTTCCTGAACCAGTTCTGGTCCAACACGATCGACGGTCTGTCCTACGGCAGCATCTACGCACTCGTGGCGCTGGGGTACACCCTGGTCTACGGCGTGCTCAAGCTGATCAACTTCGCCCACTCCGAGGTGTTCATCTACGGCGCCTACGCGACGTGGTTCACCTTCTACGGCCTCGGGTTCCGGCCCGGCACCACTCCCGAGCTACCGGTGTTCGAACTGGTCGGGTTCCTGTTACTGGCACTGATCGCGGCGATGGCCGTGTCCGGGGGCACCGCGGTGGTCCTGGAACGGGTCGCCTACCGGCCGCTGCGCAAACGCGGGGCACCCCGGCTGGTCTTCCTGATCACCGCGATCGGCGCCTCGTTCGTGCTGCAGCAGATCCTGTTCATCTGGCGCGGCGGCAACCCGGAGAACAGCATCCGGCTGCTGCGCAACGACGAGGTCTTCCAGATCTTCGGCGCGAGCGTCACCAACGTCACGATCATCACCATCCTCGCCGCGATCCTGCTGATGATCGGCACGGACATGTTCGTCAACCGCACCCGGTTCGGCCGGGGCATCCGTGCGGTCGCGCAGGATCCGGACACCGCGACGCTGATGGGCGTGAACAAGGAACGGGTCATCATGACCACGTTCCTCATCGGCGGCCTGCTGGCCGGCGCGGCCGCGCTGCTCTACATGATGAAGATCCCGCAGGGCGCCTCCTATCAGGGCGGCTTCATCCTCGGCATCAAGGCGTTCACCGCCGCGGTGCTGGGCGGGATCGGCAACCTGCGCGGCGCGCTGCTGGGCGGCCTGCTGCTCGGGGTCGTGGAGAACTACGGCCAGTCGCTGTTCGGCGGGCAGTGGCGCGACGTGGTGGCGTTCGTGCTGCTGGTGCTGATCCTGATGATCCGGCCCACCGGCATCCTCGGTGAGTCGCTCGGAAAGGCACGGGTATGACGGTGACCTCGACCCCGCCCGCGCGGGCCACGGCGCAGCGCCGCCGCCCGGTGTCGGACTGGTGGAACAACCTGCCCCGGGTCCAGCAGTGGGCGGTGCTCATCCCGCTGGTGGCGCTGGTCTATCTGCTGCCGGTGCTCAATCCGCCGCTGCTGACCACGCAGCCCGGGTACGATTTCCCGACCGCGATGTTCGAGGTGGCCCGCTACGCTCTGGTCGCCATCGGGCTGAACGTGGTGGTCGGCCAGGCCGGGCTGCTGGATCTGGGCTATGTCGGCTTCTTCGCGATCGGCGCCTACGTGATGGCGTTGTTCACCAGCCCGGACTCTTCCCTCTCGAAGCTGCCGTTCCTCGTCGTGCTGCCGATCGCGATGGTGGTCACGATGATCTTCGGGGTGATCCTCGGGACACCGACGCTGCGATTACGCGGGGACTATCTGGCGATCGTCACGCTCGGCTTCGGCGAGATCGTGCGGCTGCTGGCGGACAACGTCGCACCGCTGCGCGGCAACCGCGGGTTCCAGAGCGTCGGGCATCCGCCCGGCACGAACGCCGACGGCAGTCCGTTGTTCAGCAATACCAACGGAACCCCCTGGTATTGGCTCTGTGTCACGCTGATCATCGGGGTGCTGCTGCTGGTCGGGAACCTGGAACGCAGCCGGGTCGGCCGGGCCTGGGTGGCCATCCGCGACGACGAGGACGCGGCCGAGATCATGGGCGTGCCCACGTTCAAGTTCAAGATCTGGGCGTTCGTCGGCGGCGCGGCGATCGGCGGGCTCTCCGGCGCGCTCTACGCCGGGCAGCTGGGTTTCGTGAACAACCAGAAGTTCGACGTGGTCACGTCCATGCTGTTCCTCGCCGCGGTGATCCTCGGCGGCGCGGGCAACAAGGTCGGCGTGCTGCTGGGCGCGGTGGTGGTGGCCTACATCCCGCTGCGGTTCCAGGCGATCGCCGAGTACAAGTACCTGATCTTCGGCCTGGCGCTGATCATCCTGATGATCTTTCGCCCGCAGGGCCTGCTCGGTGCGCGGCAGCGGCTGCTCACCTACGGCAGACAGGCCTATCGCCGGCTGCTCGGCAAGGGCGAGCAGGTCAGCAGTGACGGTTCACTGGCCACCGAGAACCCGGGAGAGAAGGCATGACCGCCCCTGGCAACGGCAGCGGCCCCGAGGTCCCGGCCGAGGGCGGGCTGGTCGCCGAGGTCGCGCAGATGAGCGAGGCCGAACTCGCCGAGCACGAGGCCGAGGTCGCCGACGTCGTCGCCCCCGACCGCGACATCGACGTGGCGATGGGGGAGACCCTGCTGGCCGTCGACGACGTCACGGTGCGTTTCGGCGGGCTGGTCGCGCTGGATTCGGTGTCCTTCGGCATCCGGCGCGGCGAGATCCTCGGCCTGATCG
Source organism: Amycolatopsis sulphurea (assembly GCF_002564045.1). Lineage (NCBI taxonomy): Bacteria > Bacillati > Actinomycetota > Actinomycetes > Pseudonocardiales > Pseudonocardiaceae > Amycolatopsis > Amycolatopsis sulphurea. Next base: position 5,116,678 of record NZ_PDJK01000002.1, read on the forward strand.
GGCCGAACGGCGCGGGCAAGACCACCTGCTTCAACGCGATGACCGGGGTGTACCGGCCCACCTCCGGGCAGGTGCTGCTGGAGGGCCGCCCGCTGGCCAAGGCCTCCCGGCACGCCATCACCCAGCTCGGCATCGCCCGGACGTTCCAGAACATCCGGCTCTTCGGCGACATGACCGCGCTGGAGAACGTGGTGGTCGGCACCGATGCCCGGCATCGCACCAGCCTGCTCGGGGCGTTGCTGCGCAGCCCGCGGCACCACCGCGAGGAGAAGCAGGCGATCGAGAAGGGCATGGCGCTGCTGGAATTCGTCGGTATCGCGGACCGGGCCGCGGACCGCGCGAAGAATCTGCCGTACGGCTACCAGCGGCGCCTGGAGATCGCGCGGGCGCTGGCCACCGAGCCGAAACTGCTCTGCCTCGACGAGCCGGCCGCCGGGTTCAACCCGGCGGAGAAGGAGGAGCTCATGGGGCTGATCCGGACGATCCGCGACGACGGGTACACCGTGCTGCTGATCGAGCACGACATGAAGCTCGTGATGGGTGTGACCGACCGGATCGTGGTGCTGGAATTCGGCAAGAAGATCGCCGAGGGACTGCCTGCCGAGATCCGGGAGGATCCCGCGGTGATTGCCGCCTACCTGGGGGTGCCCGACGATGACGTTGCTTGAACTGTCCGAAGTGTCGGTCCACTATGGCCGGATCAAAGCGGTGTCCGGCCTGTCCATCACGGTGGACGAGGGCGAGATCGTCACCCTGATCGGCGCGAACGGGGCGGGCAAGTCCACCACCATGCGGGCGATCTCCGGGATCCGGCCGGTGTCGGCGGGCAGCGTCCGGTTCGACGGGGAGGACATCACGCGGCTGCGCGGTGACCTCCGCGTGGTGCGCGGGATCTCGCAGTCGCCGGAGGGCCGGGGGATCTTCCCCGGCATGACGGTGCTGGAGAACCTGGACATGGGCGCGTACGCGCGCAAGGACCGGAAGGATCTGAAGCCGGACTTCGATCGCGTCTTCGAGCTGTTCCCCCGGCTGGCCGAACGCCGGACCCAGGTCGGCGGCACGATGTCCGGTGGCGAGCAGCAGATGCTCGCGATCGGCCGCGCGCTGATGGCCAAGCCCCGGCTGCTGCTGCTGGACGAACCGTCGATGGGCCTGGCCCCGCAGTTCATCCAGCAGATCTTCCGGATCATCACGGAGATCAACCGCCAGGGCACCACGGTGCTGCTGGTGGAGCAGAACGCGCAGCAGGCGCTCTCCCGCGCGCACCGCGCGTACGTGCTGGAGACCGGGCAGATCACCAAAACCGGCACCGGCCGGGAACTGCTCGCCGATTCGAGCATCAAGGAGGCCTATCTCGGCGTCGGCTGAGGGCCCGTTTTCAAGGCTGTGAAGGGGTCCTTCACGGACTCTGAGTCCGTGAAGGACCCCTTCACAGCTTCCACGTTCAGGCGCCCGGCGGCCGGTCGCGGACGACGCAGGTGAGCCGGGCGGTGCAGGTGCGGCGGCCCTCGTCGTCGGTGAGCACGATCTCCGCGGTGATCGTGCCGCGCCCGACGTGCACCGGGGTGGCCACCCCGGTGACCGTGCCGGCGCGGACCGCGCGGTGGTGCGTGCAGGACAGTTCGAGCCCCATCGCGGCGCGTCCGGGGCCGGCGTTGAGCGCGGCCAGTATCGAGCCGAGCGCCTCGGCCACGGTCGCGTTCGCCCCGCCGTGCAGCAGGCCGTAGGGCTGCAGATTGCCCTCGACCGGGATGGTGCCGACGACCCGCTCGGGGGAGGCTTCGGTGACCTTCAGCCCGATCCTGTCGTTCAGCTGCTGCCCGGCGGCCGCGGGATCGATGCCCGCGAACGTACCCGGCGAGATTTCGGCGGCCTGTTCGGTCACTCAACGCTCCTCAACCTATGCGACCCGCAAGAGTGTCGGACCCCCACCCTAGACTCGCCCCCGTGAGCCCGAGCGAGAACCGAACCGTTGCCAACGCCACAGCCGCCACCACCGCCGAGCGGCCCCGGCTGCTGCTGATCGACGGCCATTCCATGGCCTACCGCGCGTTCTTCGCGCTGCCCGCGGAGAATTTCCGCACCAAGACCGGGCAGGTCACGAACGCGGTGTTCGGGTTCACCTCGATGCTGATCAACCTGCTGCGCGACGAGGCGCCCACGCACCTCGCGGTGGCCTTCGACCTGTCCCGCAAGACCTTCCGCTCGGAGGCCTTCGCCGGCTACAAGGCCAACCGCAGTGCCACCCCGGACGAGTTCCGCGGCCAGGTGGACCTGGTGCGGGAGGTGCTCGACGTGCTCGGCATCCCCTCGCTGACCAAGGAGAACTACGAGGCCGACGACATCATCGCCACGCTGACCACCCAGGCGGGCGCGGATTTCGACGTGTTGATCTGTACCGGCGACCGTGACGCGCTGCAGCTGGTCGGCGAGCGGGTCACCGTGCTCTACCCGAAGCGGGGCGTGTCCGATCTGGTCCGGTTCACCCCGGAGGCGGTCGAGGAGAAGTACGGCCTCACCCCGAGCCAGTACCCGGATTTCGCGGCGCTGCGCGGCGACCCCTCGGACAACCTGCCCGGCATCCCCGGCGTGGGCGAGAAGACCGCGACCAAGTGGATCCGCCAGTTCGGCACGCTGGCCGAGCTGATCGACCGGGTGGACGAGGTGAAGGGCAAGGTCGGCGAGGCGCTGCGCGCGAATCTGTCCTCGGTCACGCTCAACCGCGAGCTGACCGAGCTGGTGCGGACCGTGCCGCTGGAGACCACGCCGGCCGAGCTGGAGCTGCGCCCGTGGGACCGCGAGGCGGTGCACCGGCTGTTCGACGAGCTGGAGTTCCGGGTGCTGCGCGAGCGGCTCTTCGACACGCTCAGCAGTGCCGAACCGGAGGCCGAGGAAGGCTTCGAGGTGTCCGGCTCGGCGCTGGCGCCCGGGGCGCTGGCCGAATGGCTGGACGCGCACGCGGGGCCGTCCGCGCCGGTTGCGCTGGCGTTCCGCACGACCGGCACCTCTGTCCGCTCCGACCTGCGCGCGGTGGCCTTCGCGACGGCGGACGGCGAGGGCGCCTATGCCGACGTCACCACGATGGACGAGGCGGACGACCGGGCGCTGGCGGCCTGGTTCGCGGACGGGGAGATCCGCAAGATCGGGCACGATCTGAAGGTGGCGCTGCACGCGGTGCGGGCACGCGGCTGGACGTTCGCCGGGCTGGCCATGGACACCGCGCTGGCCGCCTACCTCGCGCGACCGGGCCAGCGCACCTTCGGGCTGGACGATCTGGCGCTGCGGTACCTGCACCGTGAGCTGCGCTCGGAAGCCGACGAGGGCGACGGTCAGCTGTCGCTGCTCGACGGTGGTGCCGAGGAGGCGGAGCAGAAGGAGATCTCCGCCGAGCTGGTACGCGCCCGCGCGGTGTTCGAGCTGAGCTGCGCGCTGGGCACCGAGCTGGAGGAGCTGGGCGGGGCGAAGCTGCTCGCCGAGCTGGAGCTGCCGCTGCTGGAGGTGATCACCGAGCTGGAGGCGGCGGGCATCGCGGTCGACGTCGACCAGCTGACCGAACTGGAGGCGCACTATCTCAGCCGGGTCACCCAGGCCGCGGATTCCGCCTACGAGGTGATCGGCAAGCAGATCAACCTCGGCTCCCCGAAGCAGCTGCAGGTGGTGCTGTTCGAGGAACTCGGCATGCCCAAGACCAAGCGCACCAAGACCGGCTACACCACCGACGCCGAGGCGCTGCAGGGCCTGTTCGAGAAGACCGAGCACCCGTTCCTGCAGTACCTGCTGGAGCACCGCGACGCGACCAAGCTGCGCACCACGGTGGAGGGGCTGATCAAGTCGGTCGCCGACGACGGGCGCATCCACACCACACTGCAGCAGACCATCGCGGCCACCGGCCGGCTGTCCTCGATCGAGCCGAACCTGCAGAACATTCCGGTGCGCACCGAGGAAGGCCGGCGCATCCGCGACGCGTTCGTGGTCGGCGCGGGCTGGACCGAGCTGATGACCGCGGACTACAGCCAGATCGAGATGCGCATCATGGCGCACCTGTCCCAGGACGAGGGGCTGATCGAGGCCTTCAACAGCGGTGAGGACCTGCACACGTTCGTTGCCTCGCGGGCGTTCTCGGTGCAGGCCGGGGAGATCACCGCGGAGCAGCGGTACCGGGTCAAGGCGATGTCCTACGGCCTGGCCTACGGGCTGTCCGCGTACGGGCTCTCGCAGCAGCTGCGAATCTCCACCGAGGAGGCGAAGGAGCAGATGGAGGCGTACTTCGCCCGGTTCGGCGGGGTGCGCGACTATCTGCAGTCGGTGGTCGGCGAGGCCGCGAAACGCGGCTACACCGAGACGATCTTCGGCCGCCGCCGCTACCTGCCGGACCTCAACAGCGACAACCGGCAGCGCCGCGAAATGGCCGAGCGGATGGCCCTCAACGCCCCCATCCAGGGCAGCGCGGCCGACATCATCAAGGTGGCCATGCTCAACGTGCACCGCGCGCTGGACGAGGCGAAGCTGCGCAGCCGCGTCCTGCTCCAGGTGCACGACGAACTGGTGCTGGAAGTGGCCGAGGGCGAACGCGCGGAGGTCGAGAACCTGGTCCGCGAAGGCATGGGCTCGGCCTACCACCTCGCCGTCCCTCTGGAGGTCTCGGTCGGCTACGGCCGCTCGTGGAACGAGGCCGCGCACTGACTTCTTTTTGCCGGTCGTGGCCCGGGTGCGGGTCACGACCGGCCGAGTGCTTCGCGTGGGTGCGGTGGCGTGCGCGCCCTGTCCGGCCGAACCCTGCCCACCTCATGCCGGTTCACGATGCCCGCCCGTGAGCAGACCTGCCGGGTTCACCGTCGCTCCGTGATCCGCCCGCTTCGGCCATCCGGACGCCTCGCCGTACTCCCCACGCCGCCGGACGGGTCCGCCCACCGGGCCATATGAGTCCTTTGTGGACACTTCGCATGCCGCTGCGCGAGCAGGAAACCGTGCAGCTCCACGGTTTCGGCCCGGCACACCCGCCCGGTCAGCGGTACCGGCGGCGCGCCATGGGCACCTAGCGTGACATGCGCACATGCCCATCTAATTCGGAGGACTGAGACATGTTCGAGCGGCTCTTCAGGACCTTCCTGCGTCACGGGTGCTGTTCCGCGTGCACCGGCAAGGGCTGTGGCTGCTGCGCCAACTGCCACTGATCCGCCCACACGGCTGCGCGAGGGGTGACCCGTTCACCCCTTGCCCAGCCCGCGCACCAGGACCATCACCGAGTCCAGCGCCTCGGCCCGGCTGCGCGCGGGCTGGAAGACCTGCCAGTCGAGCGCGACCACCAGCATGGTGCCGAACAGGCCCGCGGCCGCGGTCGGGATGCGCACCCCGGCGGGCAGCCTGCCGGCCGCGTCGAGCCGTTCCAGCTGGGTCTTCACGATCGCGATGATCTCCTCGCGCAGCAGGGAAAGCGTGTCGTGCCACCGGCCCGGCGCACGCCACAGCTCGCTCACCACGATCTGGGAGAACCCCGGGTACTCGCCGATGAACTCCAGCGTGGTGTCCACCTGCGCCTCGATCACGTCCAGCGGGTCGGCGTCCGAAGCGGCCGCGCGCAGCCGTCCGGCCAGCAGGTCGACGCCGAACCGGAGCAGGGCGTCGACGAGTCCGTCCTTCGACCCGAAGTTGTAGTACACGGTGCCCTTGGCCACGCCCGCTTCCGCCGCGATGTCGTCGACGGTCAGCCCCACCAGCCCCTTGCCGGCCGAAAGCCGCAGGGTCGCCTCGAACAGCTTCTGCTTCGTCGCCTCTCTCACAGGCTCAGCTCGGGCTTGAGCGCGGACACCGACCAGACCCGGCGCTTGCGCGCGGCGAGCGTGGACAGCAGGATCCCGCCGGCAAGGTAGGCCAGGAGCACCCCGACGTCCCCGAGGATCTGCATCGACGCGCCGGAGTAGAGCAGATGCCGGAACCCGTCGATCGCATAGCCCATCGGCAGCACCAGATGCAGCGGGTACAGCGCGTCCGGGATGGTCTGCCACGGGAACGTGCCGCCCGCGCTGACCAGTTGCAGCACCAGCAGCACCAGCCCGAGGAATTTGCCGACCGCGCCGAAGAACGCGTTGAGCGCGTGCACCACCGACGTGAACGTGAGCGACACCAGGAAAGCGAACCCGATCGCGCCGAGCGGATGCGCCACGTGAATCCCGACGAGCCAGGTCACCGCGGCGAACAGCACCACCACCTGCGCCAGCCCGAGCACGGCCGAGGACAGCCATCCGCCGATCGCGACCCGCAGCGGGGACGCGCCCGCGGTGAGTGCCCGGGTGGACAGCGGCCGGATCAGCAGGAACAGCACGAAGGCGCCGATCCAGGTCGCCAGGGCGATGAAGAACGGAGCGAGCCCGGCCCCGTAGGTGCCTGCGGAAGCGACGCCGTTGGAGGTGACCGCGACGGGGTCGGCGATCGTGTTCGCGGTCGCTGTCCGGGTCGGGTCGTCCGGGTTCGGGATCTGCGAAAGCCCGGCCGACAGTCCGTCACGCAGCTTCGTGGACCCGGCCGCGAGCTGGTCCGTGCCGGTCACCGCGGTCTTCTCGCCGTCGTCGAGTTCGGCCGCGCCGTCGCGCAGCTGGTTCGCGCCGTCGGAAGCCTTCGCGATCCCGCTCGCCAGCTGCGGCGAGGCCGAGGCGAGCTGGTGCGCGCCGTCGGAGACCTGGCGCGCGCCGTCCGCGAGCTTCTGCACCTGACCGTTGGCCGACTGGATCTTCCCGTTCGCCTGATCGACGGGAGAGCGCAGCGCGTCCAGCCGCGCGAGGACGTCGTTGACCTGACTGTCGGACAGCCCGGCGTCGTGCAGCTGCGTGTTCAGCTGAGCCCGATATCCGTCGAGCCGGCTCTGCAGATCGGACGAGGCCGAGGCGGCCAGCGACGCGGCGTCGGCCACTTTCTGGTTGCCATCGGCCACTTGTCCGGCGCCACTGGCGAGTTTCTGGGTCTGTGCGGGCAGATCCGCGGTGCTCGACTTCAGCGTGCCCAGCCCGGTGGCGAGCGTGCCTGAGCCGGCCGCCAGCTGATGCGCCCCGTCGGCGAGCTGGTGCTGGCCCGTCTGCAGTCTGGTCGCGCCGTCGGCGAGTTGCTTGGCGCCGTTGCTCGCCTCGGAGATCTTGCCGTAGATGGTGGAGAATCCGACGAGGAATCGGTCCGCGGCCTCGCTGCCCACCTTCTTGGCGATGGTCTTGCGGACCTGGTCGGCCACCTGCTTGGCGATCGTGCCGGACAGATAGTTGTTGGCGTCGTTGGTGGTGAGCGTGATGGTCGCCTGTTGCGGGGTGAAGTTCCCGGACGAGAGCAGCGCCGCGGAGAACCCGCTCGGAATGCCGATGGCGAACGAGTACTTGTCGTCGCGCACGCCGTCCCGGGCGTCCTTTTCGGACGTTTGATGCCATTGGAAGGTGCCGGACTGCAGCAGTTCGCCGGTCACCTCGTGGCCGATGTTGCGCTCCGCGCCGGAAGAATCCTTCGCCCCGGCGTCCTCGGTGAACACGGCCGCGGGCAGTTTGTCCAGCCGGCCGTAGGGGTCGTAGTTGGCGTAGAGGTAGAACGACGCGTACAGCAGCGGTACCAGCACGAGCGCGGCCATCGCCAGCTTCGGCAACGTCCCGGTGGACAATCGGCGCAGCTCGTTGCGCGCGATCCGGAACGCGTTCAGGCCACCGGTGCGCTTGTGGGGGGATGTCATGCCCGGTCTCCTTCGGCGGCCGCGGTTTCGGCGCCGGTCGCAGTGCTGATTTCCGTGCTTGCTTCGGGGGCGGCGTACCGCACCGGATCCGGCTGTTCGGCCGACCCGATCCGGGCCGGTGGCTGGGGGAGTGCCGAGAGCGGCGTGGTCGCGGTGAGCACGGCGACCGCGAAACCACGCGTCGCCTGCGTCCGGGCCACTTCGGCCCAGGTCGCGACGTCGCTGGTGTGCCGGTCGGGCGTGTCCAGCACCAGTACCCGCACGCCGGCCCGCTCGGCGGCCAGCTCCGTCAGCAGCCGAATCCGCAGCGTCGGCACGAGGTTCTCGAACCGGGTCTCGGCGAACGGTGCCGCGTCGTGCTCGGCCAGCCAGGCAGCCACATCCGGCTTGCCCGCCGGGCGACGCGCCAGCGCGAGTTCCTCGCCGACGACCACCCGCAGGGGGAGCGCCTCGTCCGGTTCGCTGACCCCGGGCGCGTCCACGACGGCCACCAGGCTCCGCAGCTCACCGGCGGGTTCGGCGGTCACCGTGCCGGTGGTCGGGCGCATCCGCCCGGCGAGCGCGAGACCCAGCGCGGTGACCCCGACGCCGGGTTCGCCGTGCACCACGGTGAGCCCGCCCTCCTCGACGATGACCGAGGTCGGCGGCAGCAACGGCCCGTGGGGCCCGTCGAGGGACACCCGGTCGGCGTGGACCCGCACGGTCGCACTCCTGTCTTTGAACTGACTGGTCAGTTCAAAACTTAGCCCGGTCCGTGAGGGCCGGGCAACCTGGGTGGTCGCACGTCACACAACCAGGTGGCGCGGGCTTGTTCAGCGCAGCGCGGAAGCCGGGTGTGCCTCCCACGACGTCCACAAGGGACGGTAGCCCTGCCGGTGCCAGAACACCGAGGAGAGCGGGTTGATCGGGTTGTAGTAGAGGTAGGTGCCCGCCGTTCCGCGGCCGTTCAGTTCGCGATGCGCTCGGGCCATCAGGGCCCGCCCGATCCCGCGGCTGCGGTGACCAGTCGCGGTGACCACGTTGTTCACGTACCCCCAGCGGCCCGTCGGCAGCAGCTCCGCGGCCGCGTTCCCCGGCTCGGACTCGACCCAGGCGCACTGGGCGAGGCCGACTGCCGCACCGTTCTCCTCGGCCAGCCAGGTGGCCGGTTCGTCGAGGGTGTGCCGCAAGGCCGGGCGGAGCAGCTCCGCGGTCTGCGCGCGGCGGCGGTGCGCGACCAGGCCGGTGTAGTCGAAGGTCGCCGTGCACAGCGCCAGGACGGTGTCCAGGTCCTCCGGTCCCGCGCTGCGGATGGCCGGGCCGTCCGGCTCGGGGGCCGGTGGCTCCTGCCCGGTGCGCACGGCCAGTGCGGCCATTGGGACCATGCCGTGGTCGAGGAAGGCCCGGATCGCCTCCGCGTCGCGGCTCGGCCAGTTGACCACGCAGGCCGAGTCCGGCTCAGCCTGCTCATTGTCCATTCGGGACCGCAGGGCGCCGAGCAGCGCGTCGAACCCGGCGGTGCCGGAGATTCCGGGATTGGGGAACAGCTGCCACACCTGCTCGGCCGACCACAGCAGCGCGACGTCCCCCGGACCGTGCCGATACCGTTGCAGCACACCGGAAACACGCTCGCCGATGGCGGTCACGGCCGTGATCCGCTCGCCGCCGGCCTCGGGCGGGGGCGGCGGCAGGAGCGGGTCCAGGGCGGTGAAGCGCTCGGTGGTGCTCACCTGGCGCAGCGTAATCGTTCAGGCGCGGCGAGTGCGAAAGATCGCCGTGCCGGGGAAGAGCCGGCCGCGCAGCGGGCTCCACTGGCCCCACGTACGGGTGTGTCCATCCGGCCACTCCGGTTCGAGCAGATCCTCCAGCGCGAAGCCGGTCGCATTGAGCGCGCGTACGTAATCGCCGACCGTACGGTGGTATTCGACGTACGTGGCGACACCGTCTTCGTCGACCTCCGCGTACGGCGTGCGGTCGAAGTACGGCTGAGTCACGGTCAGGCCTTGCGGCCCCGGGTCGTCCGGGAAGATCCAGCGTATCGGGTGAGTCACCGAGAACACCCACGGCGCGTCCGGGCGCAGCAGGCGGTGCACCTCCGTGAACACGGTCTCCAGCGAAGGCACGAAGGGCAGCGCGCCGAACGCGGAGCACGCAACATCGAAGCTGCTGTCCGCGAACGGCAGTCGCTCGGCGTTGGCCTGTACGAGGGGGACTGCCACGCCGGTGCGCTCGTTGCCCGCGCGGGCGTGGCGCAGCATCCCGCCGGACAGGTCGGCGGCCACCGCGTACGCGCCTTCCGACGCGAGCCATCGTGAGCACGCAGCCTGTCCGCAACCCACTTCGAGGACGCGACGCCCGCGTACGTCGCCAAGCAGCCGGGCGTTTTCCTCCCGGACGCCTTCGGGACACCAGACGAAGTCGGCGTCACCGAGGAAGCCGCCATGTGTGGCGTTGTAGTCGTCGGCGTCCGCGTCCCACCAAGCGAGGTTCGCCGCTTCGGCTTCCGCCCCGCCGACTTCGCGGTGCGCCACGCCGGTGGTGCCGAGCCGATGCTCGGTGCTCTCCGTCGGGTCCGCGGGCGGTGCGGCGGGCTCGGGCATGACAGGCTCCTCGTCGGGGGCGGCGGCGGGTTGGTCATCGGGGGCGGCGGCGGGTTGGCCCGGCCCGGGAATCGGCTGTACAGAGCCACTTTTCCGGACTCGCGGCGGGTGGCCGGGGCGGCCCGCCCACGGTAGCGGGGGCCGTTGCCGACCCTGATTGTGTCCGGTACCGGGGCCCGCGTACGATACGTGTTAGCGCAGTGGGTCAGCGCTGCCCGGGGCTCTACCAGCCGGGGCCGCGCACCGTCAGCGGGTCATGCCGCGGTCGTTCACTGGTGGAACGTTTGCTCGCCGGACGTTTGAGCAGGGCCGTCGCATGCCTCGTCATCGGGGTTCCGCCGTGCTTCGCCATCCTGGTAGCCGACCGACCACCTACGATACCCATCCCACCGGAGCAACCCGCCTAATGACCACCGACACCGCCACCGCCCCGACCGCACCCAGCGCGCCCCAGCAGGTCGCCATCAACGACATCGGGTCGGAGGAAGACTTCCTCGCGGCGATCGACAAGACGATCAAGTACTTCAACGATGGCGACATCGTCGAGGGCACCATCGTCAAGGTCGACCGCGACGAGGTCCTGCTCGACATCGGGTACAAGACCGAGGGCGTCATCCCCTCGCGTGAGCTGTCCATCAAGCACGATGTCGACCCGGCCGAGGTTGTCACCGTCGGCGATGAGGTCGAAGCCCTGGTCCTCCAGAAGGAGGACAAGGAAGGCCGTCTGATCCTGTCCAAGAAGCGCGCGCAGTACGAGCGCGCCTGGGGCACGATCGAGGAGCTCAAGGAGAAGGACGAGCCCGTCAAGGGCACCGTCATCGAGGTCGTCAAGGGCGGCCTCATCCTGGACATCGGCCTGCGTGGCTTCCTGCCCGCGTCGCTGGTCGAGATGCGCCGCGTGCGCGACCTGCAGCCCTACGTCGGCCGCGAGCTCGAGGCGAAGATCATCGAGCTGGACAAGAACCGCAACAACGTGGTCCTGTCCCGCCGGGCCTACCTGGAGCAGACCCAGTCCGAGGTGCGCAGCGAGTTCCTCAACGCGCTCGCCAAGGGCCAGGTCCGCAAGGGCGTCGTGTCCTCCATCGTCAACTTCGGTGCCTTCGTGGACCTGGGTGGCGTCGACGGCCTGGTGCACGTGTCCGAGCTGTCCTGGAAGCACATCGACCACCCGTCCGAGGTCGTCGAGGTCGGCCAGGAGGTCACCGTCGAGGTGCTGGACGTGGACATGGACCGCGAGCGCGTGTCCCTGTCGCTGAAGGCGACCCAGGAAGACCCGTGGCGCCAGTTCGCTCGCACCCACGCGATCGGCCAGATCGTGCCGGGCAAGGTCACCAAGCTCGTCCCGTTCGGTGCGTTCGTGCGCGTCGAGGAGGGCATCGAGGGCCTGGTGCACATCTCCGAGCTGGCCGAGCGCCACGTGGAGATCCCGGAGCAGGTCGTGCAGGTCAACGGCGACGTCATGGTCAAGGTCATCGACATCGACCTGGAGCGCCGCCGCATCTCGCTGTCGCTGAAGCAAGCGAACGAGGGTGTCACGCCGGACACCGAGTTCGACCCGACCCAGTACGGGATGGCCGCCGAGTACGACAACGAGGGGAATTACATCTACCCCGAGGGCTTCGACCCGGACACCCAGGAGTGGCAGGAAGGCTTCGACAAGCAGCGCGAGGAGTGGGAGCGCCAGTACGCCGAGGCGCACACCCGCTACGAGGCGCACATGACCCAGGTCAAGAAGGCCGCCGAGGCCGACGCCGAGGCTGCTGCCGACGCTGCCACCGGCATCGAGGGCGGGGACCAGAGCTACACCTCCTCCGCTCCCGCCGAGGCGAAGAGCGGCGGCACGCTCGCCAGCGACGAGCAGCTCGCCGCCCTGCGCGAGAAGCTCTCCGGCGGCGCGTGAGCCCGTTCGGCGCCAGCTGATCCACCCCCGTGGCCCCGGTCCCTTGCGGACCGGGGCCACGGGCCCTTTTCCGGGCCTTTCCGGGGTTTGCTGCCGCTCCGGGGGATGGTGCGAGGCTTGCCGCGGTCGTCGGGCCGGGGCTCGGCTGGGTCGCCGTTCGGTTCGGAGCGCCAGGCCCGGACGGCCGGGCTGGGTTTCGGCCACGGAGTGCCGCGGCGGGGCGGCGGTGCTGAGGCTCGGCCGGAGCGGGTGCGGTGTGGGTGTTGGTCAAGATGTCCGGACGTCCGGCTCAGGCGGCACCAGGGCCGCCGTGGGCTCTGCGGGCGGGTGAATATATTGGGCGAAGTGGCTCGGCGTTCGGGTGGACCGGGCCGGGGCCGCAGACGTCGGTCGGCGGCACCGCCGCCCGCCTACGCCTGGCTTTCGTGGGCTGTGAAGGGCCCCTTCACAGACTCAGAGTCCGTGAAGGGGCCCTTCACGGACCTCCGCCAGCGCGGCGGGACGGCGATCTCGGTGAGGCGCATCCGGGGTGGCAGTGAGCGATGAGGTAGCCGCGCCGTGGGCTACTCCAGCGACTCAGTCGACTCAGTTGTGTAAGCCGGCCGGACTTGGGACGGCGCAAGCCGCGACCGGCCCAGCCATGCCCCCAGGACGGCCACGACCCGCCCAGCCCCGGCGGCTCAGTTGCGAAGACCCAGCCCCGTGATCATGGCCAGCACCCCGTGCCGGTACATCCGGCCGTGGGCTTCCGCCGTCGGGTCGAGGAACCAGTCTTCGATGTGGGTCTGGGAGCGGATCGTCAGCTCCACGCTGACCAGGCCGTGCATGGACGTCCAGAGCAGGTAGGCGCAGTCCCGGGCGCTCACGCCGGGTGGGCTGACCCGGCCGATTTTCGTGACGAATTCCACGAAAGTCGTGGCGACCACGCCTGCGCGCAGGGCCGGGTCCGGGTCGTAGTCGTGGATCGAGCGCTCGAACATGAGCCCGTACCGGGCCGGGCTCGCCATTGCGAAGCGGCGGTAGGCCTGTGCGACCTCGAGGACGTCGGCGATCCCGTCGTCGGTCTCCGGCGGGACGGCCCGCAGGTCCTCGCGCAGCAGGTCGAATGCGCGTTCGTACAGCGCGTCCAGCAGTCCGACCCGGCCGCCGAAGCGGGTGTACACCGTGATCGTCGACGCGCCGGCGCGTTCGGCGACGCCGCGGACGGTCAGCCCGGCGACGCCGCGGTCGGTCAGGACCGCCAGGGCCGCGTCGAGGAACCGCCGCCGGTGGTGCTGCTCGGCCGGTTGTGTCGAGAGATGGCGGGTGGCCACGCTCTCCACCCCCTTCACCCGTGCCACGCGGGAAGAGCATCCGCGTCTCGAAGCAGAAGATACGATATCCGTGGCGTCTTGGGAACGTCGGCCAGTGCCTGGATTCCTCCGGCACCGTCCACACGCGACGCCGGGACCCCGGCGCCAGGCCGGAGGGAGCCCCCGCAATGACCCAGCCGGAGCCCGGCACCGTCGTCGTCACCGATGCCGGCAGCGGCCGCTACACACAGCATGTCGGCACCGCGACGCACGAGTTCCTCGCCGACGAGCCGGCTTCCGCCGGTGGCGGCGACGCCGGACCCACCCCGTACGACCTGCTGCTCGCCGCACTGGGCACCTGCACCGCGATGACGGTGCGAATGTACGCCGACCGCAAGGGTATCCCGCTGGTCCGCACCGAGGTCCGGCTCCGGCACGACCGCGTGCACGCCCGCGACTGCGAACGCTGCGAAACCGAGACCGGCATGCTCAGCCGGATCATCCGGGAGATCTCCTTCCTCGGCGACCTGGACTCGGCCCAGCGCGCGAAACTGGCGGAGATAGCGGAGAAATGCCCGGTGCACCGTACGCTGAGCCACGAAATCATGATCGAGACCCACGCGGTGTGACGAGATCAGTCCGAACCGGACGGCCGCCACGGAGGGACGCGGCAGCCGGTTCAGGAGGGGGACACCGCAGGCACCCAGGCGCGCTCCGCGGCGGCGGCCAGTGCGCGGCGGCGGAGCCCGGCCAGGCTGTGCTGGGCCGGGACGAGCAGGGCACTCAGCCATGTACGCCGGTGTTCCGCGAGTGCGTCGGCGACCTGACGGTAGGCACCGCAGTGCACCAGTCCGGGGGTGCCGAGCCGGTGCTTCCCGACGTGCTTGTCCGCCATCCGTTCCTCCGTGTGGGCTGAGTTTCCGCAGCACAAGCTACGCAACCGCGCCCGGAAAACGGCGGAACCTCGCGGCGTGTCACCCGGATCGGTTCCACATTACGGCGGAATGTACTTGCGTTTCCCTCCTGGATGTGCGACCACCCGTGCTGGTGCACGTGCAGCGGGTGCCGGGCCGTTCGCCGCACGGGGTGCGAGGCGCGCTGGTTAGGGTGTGGCTCATGTTGCGAGTGGGCCTGACGGGCGGAATCGGTTCGGGCAAGTCGACGGTGGCGAACCGGCTGGCCGAGCACGGCGCCGTGGTCGTGGACTCGGACCGGATCGCGCGTGCCGTGGTCGAGCCGGGCACGCCGGGGCTTGCCGCGATCGCCGAGGCGTTCGGCACCGGAGTGCTCGCCGCGGACGGGTCGCTGGACCGGGCGGCGCTGGGCGCCCGCGCGTTCGCCGACGAGGAGTCCCGCCAGCGGCTGAACGGGATCCTGCACCCGCTGATCGGGCAGCGCACCGGCGAGCTGATGGCCGAGGCCGCCGCCGACGCGATCGTGGTGCACGACGTGCCGCTGCTGGTGGAGAACGACCTGGCCCCGGCCTACCACCTCGTGGTGGTCGTGGACGCGCCGGTCGAGGTCCGCGTCCGCCGCCTGGTCGAGGCCCGCGGGATGACCGAAGAGGACGCCCGGGCGCGGATCCGCGCGCAGGCGACCGAGGACCAGCGCCGGGCGGTGGCCGACGTATGGCTCGACAACGGCGGCCGGCGCGACGCCGTGCTCGCCGAGGTGGACGAGCTGTGGGCGGACCGGCTCGTGCCCTTCGAGGCGAACCTGCGGCTGCGCAAACCGCGGCCCCCGGCGTCGCCGGTGCTCTCCGCATACGATCCGAGCTGGCCGCTGCAGGCCGAACGCCGGCTCGCCCGGCTGCGTCAGCTCGCCGGGCCGCGCCTGGTCC
The DNA here is from genome assembly GCF_002564045.1 of Amycolatopsis sulphurea. Taxonomy (NCBI): domain Bacteria; kingdom Bacillati; phylum Actinomycetota; class Actinomycetes; order Pseudonocardiales; family Pseudonocardiaceae; genus Amycolatopsis; species Amycolatopsis sulphurea. Next base: position 5,131,991 of record NZ_PDJK01000002.1, read on the forward strand.
GCGCCGACCACATCGGATCCACCGCGGTGCCCGGACTGCCCGCGAAGGACGTGCTCGACCTCCAGCTCACAGTGTCCACTTTGGACGACGCGGACGCGCTCGCCGAGGCGCTCGCGGACGCCGGGTTCCCGCAGCGGGAGGGGGAGTGGGTGGACGACCCGCAGGACGGCGGCACGCCGTGGCCCAAGCGGCTGCACGTCGGCGCCGACCCGAAGCGGGCGGTCAACCTGCACGTCCGGTCCGTCGAGACCCCCGGGTGGCGGCTGGCGTTGCTGTTCCGTGACTGGATCCGCGCGCACCCCGGGGAGCGGGAAGACTACGCGGCGGTGAAGCAGCGGCTGGCCGGCGAGCACGCCGGGGACGGCACCGTCCAGTACTACGCCGAGGCGAAGCAGGGCTGGGTCAACGAGGCGTTCACGCGAGCCGAAGCGTGGGCCGCGGACAGCTCATGGAAGCCGTGACGCGGGGCAAGTACGCGGGATCGCCGAAAGACTGGGCCAACGCCGAGCATCTGCTCGCCGAGGCGCAGGAGGGCGTCGAACACGAACGCGCACCGGGCGAGGCCGCGTTCTACAGCCCGAAGATCGACATCCAGTTTGCCGACAGCGCTGGTCGGGAGTGGACCCTGTGCACCGTTCAGGTCGGCTTCCACCAGCCGGCACAATTCGGTCTCCAGTACCTCGGACCGGACGCCCGCGCGCACCGGCCGGTCCTGGTGCACCGCAGTATCCTCGGCAGCCTGGAACGCGTACTGGCCCAGCTCGTCGAGGAGCACGGGGGTGCATTCCCGCTTTTGCTGGCCCCGGTCCAGGTGGTTGTGTTCCTGGTGGGTGACGCCGAATCCCGGCCGACGCGACGCTGGTGCTGTGGTGCCTGGACGCCGGCTGCGTGCCGGGGCCGTGTCCGCCGACCATGGCAGCCTCGCCGCGCGAGTCCGTGCCCACCGGCTCGTGCCGTACCAGGCTGTCCTCGGCGCGAGGGAAGCCGCCTCGGGTTCGATCGCGGTGCGCCTGCGCGACGGGCGGCGGCTGGATCCGTTGTCTGCCGGGGATTTCCTCGCTGCGGTGACCGCGCGGGTGGCGGCTCGCGGCGGGGACCTGTGGCTAGCCGCGGCTGCGTCAAGTGCTGAGCAACCCGCGCCCCAGTGCCACCGCGACTGCTGCGGCCCGGTCTTTCACGCCGAGCTTCGCGTACGCGTGCAGCAAGTGGGTCTTCACCGTGGCCTCGCTGATGAACAGCTGTTTCGCCGCTTCCTTGTTCGTGGAGCCGCGGGAAACCAGGGTGAGTACCTCGATTTCGCGCTGGGACAACGGTTCCTGTGCCGGCGCGCGCAGCTGGCCCATGATCCGGCTGGCCACTGCGGGGGAGAGCACCGACTCACCACGGGCGACTGCGCGCACGGCGCGGAACAGCTCCTCGCGAGGTGCGTCCTTGAGCAGGTAGCCGGTGGCCCCGGCCTCGATCGCGGGCAGCACGTCGGAATCGGTGTCGTACGTGGTCAGCACGAGTACCCGGGCGGGGTTGCCGAGCCGGGCCAGCTCGGTGATCGCGGCGACCCCGTCGGTGCTGGGCATGCGCAGGTCCATCAGCACAACGTCCGGGTGCAGCGCTTGGGCGAGGGTGACCGCCTCGGCGCCGTTCGCGGCTTCGCCCAGCACGTCGAAGCCGTGTTCCCCGGTGAAGATCCCGCGAAGACCGTCGCGGACGATCGGGTGGTCGTCGGCGATGATCAGGGTGACGGTCATCCGGGGGTCTCCTCGTTGTGGGTGCTTCCAGTGTGGCAGCCGGAACGGCGGGCAGGTCGACCGAGATCGCGGTGCCGCCGCCTGGCCCGGCGCCGCACGCCGGTTTCCCTGGCCTGGCGCATCGGCTGTGAAGGGGCCCTTCACGGACTCAGAGTCCGTGAAGGGCCCCTTCACAGCGTTCAGGTAGCGGGTTCACGGCTCCATCCTGTGCTCTGTCCACGGTCGGGGCGATGCCCGGCGCCACCCCCAGCGGCGCCGGGCATCGCCCGCCGCTGTCACGTGGTGAACAGCTTCTGCACCGGCGTACGCGCGAACACCGCCGTGCCCGATTCCGCGGCGGTGCCACGCTGTTTCTCGATGACCGACATCTGCGCCCCCCTTCCCGCCGGCTGCTTCCGAGAATCCCGCGAGAGAGAGGCGGAACGGATCGTCGGAACGGTCGGAGGTGCATCAACCGATCGGTGGATGCGCGAGTGCCGCTCAGCGCTGTTCGGGCACGCGGAAGAACAGCATCGGGTCGTTCCGCCCGGTGTGCACCGGTTCGATCAGGCCCAGTTCCCGGCGGAGTTCGCCGAGCCGAGTGTGGGTGCGCGGGCCCGGGCGCGGGCCGCGGTGAAGTACGCGGTCCCGGCGCGGTCGAGCCAGCACAGTACCTCGACGCCTTCGGTGAACGGCAGCGGGACCGCCCGGTGGAACACGTCGTGCACGCTCACCGGGATGCCCGGCCGCAGCGCCGGGGAGACGTCGGCGAGGTACCAGCGCGCGAAGCGGGCGCGGTGATCGGCGTCGATGAACAGATAGTCCACATCGGACAGCCAGTCGCCGGTGAGGGTTTTCGCGTCGCCCTTGCGGAATTCCCAGCGGCCGTCCGACAGCGACTTCGGCACGGTCTCGGTGGCGCGGTCGATCAGGTCGGCGGTGACCAGCCGTCCGGTCTCGTTGTCGACGAGCGTGTGCAGGAGCCAGCTCGTGGACCAGCCGTGCAGGGAGCCGATCTCCACCACCTTCTCCGGGCGGAAGTGACGCAGCAGCAGGTAGGTGATCTCGGCTTCGACGTCGTCGAGCCGGGTCTTCGTCGACGGGTGGGCACTGCGGTGGGCCTGTTGCGCCTCGCGGGCGGCCCGCAGCGCGTCATGTGCTCACGGTAGAGCCGTTCGACGAAGTCCAGCGTCACCGGCTCGGCGAGACGTTCACGTTCTCGTTCACGTTCATAGTGATCAGATCGTGGCCGGACGGCGGCGCGCGGGTAATGCGGTTGCCCGCCGGACAGGGTGGGATTTCCCCCGGTGGTTCACCGGGTGGGGTGCCGCCGCCAAGTCGTCGTGATGCCCTTCGCGGACAGCCAGCCGGACAGGTCGTAACCATGCGCGGCGATGCCCTCCAACGCGGCGTACGCGGCTTCGAGCGCGTACTCGCCTTCGGCTTGAGGAAGCAGTCCTGCCGCCACTGCGGCGAGCAGCTCGTCACTGTCGATGACCCGGATCGAGACTTTGTCCTTGAGCACCAGATCGAGGTACAGGTCCGTGGCCACCCAGCGCGGCCCGTCGCGGTGTACGCGGACGACGTCCAGATAGAAGTCCTGATCGCGTTCGTGGCCGGGGGAAAACCAGAAGTCGGTGATCCGCAGCCCGAGTCCGGGCAGCAGCCAGGACTCCAGAAAGTGGAACTGCGCGCGCCCGGGGGCGGGCCGGGCCAGGTACAGCCCGAACGGCTCCTCGCGGAACTCCTCCACCTCCCGGCGGATGCCCTTGTTGTCCACGTTCAGGCGGGCGGGCGGGTCGAAGATCTCCACCTTGGGCGGGTGCACGTCGGTCACCCGCTCATCTTGCCCGCTGCCCCACGCGGGGTCACGGAGGCTTCGCCGCAGGTCGGACCGGGTGCACCGGAAATTGTCGGGGGTGGCGCCTACCCTGGGGACGTGGCTTTCGCAACCGAACACCCCGTCCTCGCCCAGTCCGACTTCCGCCCGGTCTCCGAGGTGCCCCGCAGCGGCGGCCGGTTCGAGGTGGTCAGCGAGTACCGGCCGGCCGGCGACCAGCCGGCCGCCATCGACGATCTCGAGCGCCGGATCACCGCGGGAGAGAAGGACGTCGTGCTGCTCGGGGCCACGGGGACCGGCAAATCGGCCACCACCGCGTGGCTGATCGAGCGCGTGCAGCGCCCCACGCTGGTGATGGCGCCGAACAAGACGCTGGCCGCGCAGCTGGCCAACGAGCTGCGCGAGCTGTTCCCGCACAACGCGGTCGAGTACTTCGTCAGCTACTACGACTACTACCAGCCCGAGGCCTACATCGCGCAGACCGACACCTACATCGAGAAGGACTCGTCGATCAACGACGACGTCGAGCGGCTGCGGCATTCGGCCACGATGAACCTGCTGTCCCGGCGGGACGTGATCGTGGTCGCCTCGGTGTCCTGCATCTACGGTCTCGGCACCCCGCAGTCCTACCTCGACCGGTCCACCAAGCTGACGGTCGGCGGCACGGTGGACCGCGACGTGCTGCTGCGCGCCCTGGTCGACGTGCAGTACACGCGCAACGACATCGCGTTCGCGCGCGGCACCTTCCGGGTGCGCGGCGACACCGTGGAGATCATCCCGGCGTACGAGGAGCTGGCCATCCGCGTCGAGCTGTTCGGCGACGAGATCGACAAGCTGTACTACCTGCACCCGCTCACCGGCGACATCGTGCGCGAGGTCGAGGAGGTGCGGATCTTCCCGGCCACGCACTACGTGGCCGGTCCGGAGCGGATGGAGAAGGCGATCCACGGGATCGAGGCCGAGCTGGAGGGGCGGCTGGCCGATCTGGAGAAGCAGGGCAAGCTGCTGGAGGCGCAGCGGCTGCGCATGCGCACCGCCTACGACATCGAGATGATGCGGCAGGTCGGTTTCTGCTCCGGGATCGAGAACTACTCGCGGCACATCGACGGCCGTTCCGCCGGGTCCGCCCCGGCCACCCTGATCGACTACTTCCCGGAGGACTTCCTCCTGGTGATCGACGAATCGCACCAGACCGTGCCGCAGATCGGCGGTATGTACGAGGGCGACATGAGCCGCAAGCGCAACCTGGTCGACTACGGCTTCCGGCTGCCCAGCGCGGTGGACAACCGGCCGCTGACCTGGGAGGAGTTCTCCGACCGGATCGGGCAGACGGTGTACCTCTCGGCCACCCCCGGGCCGTACGAGATGGGGCAGACCGGCGGGGAGTTCGTCGAGCAGGTCATCCGGCCCACCGGCCTGGTCGACCCGAAGGTGGTGGTCAAGCCCACCGAGGGGCAGATCGACGATCTGGTGCACGAGATCCGCGAGCGGGCGGAGAAGGACGAGCGGGTGCTGGTCACCACGCTGACCAAGAAGATGGCCGAGGACCTCACCGACTACCTGCTGGAGCTGGGCATCCGGGTGCGGTACCTGCATTCGGAGGTGGACACCCTGCGCCGGGTCGAGCTGCTGCGGCAGCTGCGGGCCGGGGATTTCGACGTGCTGGTCGGCATCAACCTCCTGCGCGAGGGCCTCGATCTGCCCGAGGTGTCGCTGGTCGCGATCCTCGACGCGGACAAGGAGGGCTTCCTGCGCAGCGGCACCTCGCTGATCCAGACGATCGGCCGCGCGGCCCGGAACGTCTCCGGTGAGGTGCACATGTACGCGGACAAGATCACCGACTCGATGCAGTACGCGATCGAGGAGACCGACCGCCGCCGGGCCAAGCAGGTCGCCTACAACACCGAGCGCGGGCTGGACCCGCAGCCGCTGCGCAAGAAGATCGCGGACATCCTGGACCGCGTCTACAGCGAGGCGGAGGACTCCGCGGAATCGGTCGCGGTCGGCGGTTCCGGCCGCAACGCCTCGCGTGGCAAGAAACCCGAACAGGGCGACCGTGTGCGCAGCTCCGGGGTGCTGACCGAGAAGAACGTCTCGGCCATGCCCCGCGCGGAGCTGGCCGACCTGATCCAGCAGATGACCGACCAGATGATGCAGGCCGCCCGCGACCTGCAGTTCGAGCTGGCTGCCCGGCTCCGCGACGAGGTGTCCGACCTGAAGAAGGAGCTCCGCGGCATGGACGCGGCGGGGATTAAGTAGTTACACCATACCCTGGTACTCTTACACCCATGGCCATGAACATCAAGGACGCCGAGACCGAGCGGCTGGCCGCCGAGGTCGCCCAGTTGACCGGCGCCAGCAAGACCGGCGCCGTCCGCGACTCTCTCCGGTTGCGGAGAGACCAGCTCAGGCAGCGCGAGAACACCGACGAGCGGCTCAAGCGGATGCGCCGTGTGCTGGAAGAGGAGATCTGGCCGTTGATCCCGCCGGAGGAGCTGGGAAAGCCGATCTCCAAGGAAGAGATCGAAGACATCCTCGGGTTCGGGCCGGAGGGCGTGTGATCGTCGACAGTTCCGCCATCGTGGCGATCGTGCTCCGGGAGCCCGGGCACGAATCGCTCGAGGAAAAGCTCGCGGAGGCGGTTGCGCCCCGGATCGGTGCGCCGACTCTCGTGGAGGTCGGCGTGGTCTTGACGGCGAAACTCGGCGGACGGGGCCGGTTGGTGCTTGCCCGGTTCCTCCAGGACAACCACATCACGACGATTCCCTTCACCGAGGAACACAGCGAAGCGGCGATCGACGCGTTCGGCCAGTTCGGAAAGGGGCGGCACCCGGCCAGGCTCAACCTCGGCGACTGCTACTCCTACGCCACCGCCACGATCGCCAGGGAACCGTTGCTTTATATCGGCGACGACTTCCCGCACACCGACCTTCCCCTGGTCGAACTCGGCGAGAGCTGACTCGCCGGGAGTCCGGCCCGGAGCGATCCCGCTACAGCCGGGGCCGCTCCGTCAGCACCTGATCGGTGTCGAAGTCCGGGAAGCCCGAAGGCGCGGTCCCCGCGAACGAGCGGGCCGAAGCGGGCGACTCCGGCAGACCCGCCCAGCGCCGGATCGCCGAAGTGGCTTCCGCGGCCTGCGCGGGCGGCAGCTGCGCGATGGACGACCCGTGGTTACCGCCCGAAACGAAGTAGCGGTGGGAATCCCTGCTCCCGAAGCCGAGCTGGAACGGTTCGGCGCTCCACGGGTCGTTCGAGCCGTACACGAACAGCAACTGCCGTCCCTGCGACTTCACCCAGAAGTCGATGTCCGGCATGGCCAGGTAGTCGAACCGCGGCAGCCGCACCGAGGCGGGCACGAAGGTCCGCGGTGTGTCGGCGCCCGGATAGCGCAGCAGGTCGCGCAGGTAGCTGTCGTACGCCTCGGGGGAGCCGAGCTGCACCGCGGCCTGGTAGTAGTACGGCACGACCGAATCGAGTTCCTGGTCGGAATAGCTGTTGAGGCTCTCCACCTTCTCGAACCAGTTCCACACCGTCGCAGCCGGTGCGCCGGGCTTCGGCACCGATGCGCAGTCCGAGGCCTTCTGGTACTGCCAGAAGCCGAAGTACGAGTCGATCACCGCGATCTCGAGGGACTTGTCGAGCGAGCCCACCGTCTTGAAGGTGTAGCCCTTCTTCGCGGCCGCCGCCTTCGCCAGCTCGCCCAGCTCGTCGCGCCGCTTCAGCGCGTCCCGCTGGAGTGCCTTCAGCGAGGCGCGGCACTCGGGGGTGCCGACGTTCGCGAGGAACCGGTTGTAGTTGTCCACCGGGTCGATGACGTCGTTCGGCGCGACGTAGGGGATCGTGCCGTTGACGTCATCGGGGAAGAACCGGCGGAAGTACGTCGCGGTCATCCCGCCCTTGCTGCCACCGGTCGCCAGCCACCGGCCCCGGTAGATCTTCTTGAGCGCCTGCACCGCATCATGCTCGTCGGCCGCCGCCTGCCAGATGGTGAGATCCCGGGACCAGTCCGCCGGTTCCGGGCGCGACGGGGTGAAATAGCGGTACTCCATGGACAGCTGGTTGCCGTCGACGATCCGGGTCGGCTCGCTGCGATTCGGCGTCTGGGACACGTCGTAGCCGCTGGTGTAGGCCACCGTCGGGGCGGAGGAATCCCGGTGCAGCAAGGTGAACCGCTGCTCGAACGTGCGCCCTTCCGGATGCCGGTGATCGACCGGCTGCGTGAAGGTCAGCTTGAAGAACTGGAATCCCGCGGGTGCGGGGTCCTTCGAGACGACGGTGAGCCGCGGGATCGCCGCCAGCTCGGTGGTGATGTCGCTCGCGCTCGCCGCGGGCGCCGCCGTGACGAGCCCGGCGGTCACGAGGAGAACGGACGAGAAAGTGAGCAGCCTGCGCACGCGGTCCCTTTCGACAGCGGAAGATCAACAGGCCGAGGTTATCGGCTCGCCGACAACGGCCACACCGGCCGAAGGTAGGGACGCGGCGCTCAGCTCCGGTCCATAGAGGACTTGATCACTTCGAGGGTTTTTCCGCGCACCACAGCCGTTCCACCCGGGCGTCGTCGGACACCCGGTTCTCGGCGATCCGTTCGTGATAGGGGCGGCGCAGCTGGGCCTTGGTGTGCGCGAACGCTTCGGCCGGGAGCCCGGCCAGCCGCGTCGCCAGCTCCACGGCCCGGAACCTCAGCTCCTCGGCGGGCGCGACCTCGTCCACCAGCCCCCGCGCCAGCGCGTCCGCGATGGTCAGGGCCGCGCCGCTGTAGGCGAGTGCGGGCAACGGGGTCGTGCCGTAGGCGCACCGCAGGATTTCCAGCGCAGCCAACGGAAACGGCACCCCGCGGTGCAGCTCCGGCATACCGAGCCGGCCCTCGCCGTCAGCGGCCACCCGGTGGTCGCACGCGGCGGCGAGCACCAGCCCGAAGCCCGTCGCGTGCCCGTTGACCGCGGCCACCACCGGACGCGGGAAACCGAAGACGGCCAGCAGCGCGTCCGACAGCTCGGACAGGAACTCCTCGATGCGGCGTGCTCCGCCTTCGACGATCCTGGCGAGGTCGGCGCCGGGGGAGAAGGTGTCCCCGGTGCCGGTCAGCACGACGGCGCGGGACTCCGCCGCGTCCGCCTCCTCAAGGCCGAGCACGAGCTGGCGGCAGGTCGCGGTGTCCAGGCCCTGCTCCATCTTCACCAGGGCGATGCCCTCGGCGCCTGCGGAGAGTTCCAGTCGGATCGTCACGCGCAGCACCGTACCGCCGTCCGGCCCGGTTCGTCGGGTGAGGACTCAGCTGGTGATGTCCTTGCGGGCGAACCGGCGCCCGGCCAGCAGCAGGAACACCGTCGCGTAGACCAGGGCCGAAAGCACCCCGCGGACGAGGTTGTTCCAGTCGATGTCGGTGGAGATCAGGTCGATCCAGGCGAACGAGTAGTGCGTGGGCAGGTAGTTCCGCAGGTCGCCCAGCGCGGTGATCTGGTCGAGGATCTGCGACAGGATCGCCACCAGCACCGTGCCGCCGACCGCGCCCAGCGGCGCCTCGGTGGACACGCTCAGCAGCAGCCCCAGCCCGGCCACCCAGGCCAGCTGGATCACGATGTACCCGATGGACAGCAGCAGCGCGAGCAGACTGTCGCCGAAGGCGATCGCGTCGCCGGTCGGGCTGATCGCGTCGCCCGAACCGTAGAAGATCACGCCGACCAGCAACGACATCAGCGGCAGCAGCACCAGCGCGCCGATCGAGAGCAGCCCGGACACCACGGCCTTCTGCCGCAGCAGCCGGTGCCGCGGCACCGGGATCGCCAGCAGGTATTTCAGGCTCGACCACGAGGATTCGCTGGCGATCGTGTCCCCGAAGAACAGCGCCACGATCATCGGCAGCAGAAAGGTCCCGGACACGAACAGCGCGAGTACCACGAAGTTCGGCGCACTCGCGGTGGCCAGGTCCACGAACCCGCCGGAGCGCCGGTTCGGGCTGGCCTGCCCGATCTCGAAGGCCAGCACCAGGATGAACGGCAGCACCGCGACGAACGCGAGTACCAGCTGAGTCCGGCGTCGGCGCAGCTGCCGCCTCAGCTCCACGCCCAGCCGTAGCGTGCGCGCGGCCCGGTACCCAGCCACCGCGCCGTCGGGGCCGATCTCCGCCGGCTCCGCGGTGGCCAGGTCGCTCAGCTCCTGCAACGCCGCGGGGTCGGTGTGCACCCCGCTGGCACCGTCGGTGGTGTTCATGCGACCTCCACAGGAGTGGTGTTCATGCGTCGCCGGTGGGCGCCGATGGTGGACAAAGCGCCGTCTTCGCAGGCGGAGATACCTCGCCGGGTGCTCATCAATCGTCTCCCACCAGCTGCAGGAACGCGTCTTCCAGCCGTCGCCGCGGCCCCGCCTGTGCCACGGCGACGCCCGCGCGGACCAGCGTGGCCACCGCCTCAGCCCGCGGGAGCCCGCCGAGGTTCGCGTGTACCAGGTCGTCCTCGGTCTCGAGGTCCGAGACGCCGCCGATTCCCTTCAGCGCGGCCGCGGCGGCCGCCGGGTCGTCCACCCGGAAGGTCGCCTCCCCGCTCGCCGCGGCCAGCTCGCCGACCTCCCCGGCGGCAACGAGCGTGCCGCGGTGCATGACCACCACGTGCGTGCAGGTCTGCTCGACCTCGGCCAGCAGGTGGCTGGACACCACGACGGTGCGCCCGGTCGCGGCGTAGCGCTGCAGCACCTCGCGCATCTGGTGGATCTGCGGCGGGTCGAGCCCGTTGGTCGGTTCGTCGAGCACCATCAGCTCCGGCAGGCCGAGCATCGCCTGCGCGATCGCCAGCCGCTGCCGCATGCCCTGGCTGTAGGTCTTGACCCGCCGGTGCACCGCGTCGCCCAGCCCGGCGATCTCCAGCGCCTCGGTGAAGTGCGCCTTCTCCGCGGGCCGCCCGGTGGCCGCCCAGTACAGCTCCAGATTCGCCTGGCCGGACAGATGCGGCAGGAACCCGGAACCCTCCACGAACGACCCGATCCGCGACAGCACCGGCGCCCCCGGCGTGATCCGGTGGCCGAACACCCGGATCTCACCCGCGGTGGGCGTGATCAGGCCCATCAGCATGCGCAGCGTCGTCGTCTTGCCCGCGCCGTTCGGCCCGAGCAGGCCGAGCACCTGGCCGGGCTCCACCCGGAAGGACAGGTCCCGCACCGCGACGAACCCGCCGCCGTAGTGCTTGCGCAGCCCGGAGATCACCAGCGGCGTCGAGGCCAGCTCCGGGTCGACGTCGTGCGCCCGGCGGCGCCGGAGGGCGACCACGGTCAGCACGGCCGCACCGGCCAGCAGGGTCCCGCCGATGCCGATCAGCTGCCCGGTGGGCAAGGCCGCCCCGGCCGAAGTGCCCGGCACGACCGGGACCTGCAGCGCGCTCCCGGACGCGAGGCCGATGCGGAACACCCCCGGCTGTGGCGGGACCGAATAGGACTGGTCGGTGGTGCCGACCACCAGCCGCAGCGAGTGCCCGGTCTCGACCGGCCGCACGATGCCCGGCAGGGTCACCGTGACCTCCACGGGGGTGCCGTCCGCGGGCAGCCCGGTCACCCGGAACGGGGCCACCGCGTTCGCGGGCAGCGCTCGGTTGCCGTCTTGGCCGACGTCGTAGAGCTTCGCGAACAGCACCGCTTCCGGCAGCGGGTGCGCCGGGTCGGTGGCGACCTGCAGCCGCACCGTGCTCGCCCCGGCCACGACGACCTGCCGGTCGAACGGCTGGGTGCCGAACTGCGCGCCCTGCCCCGGCGGATCCGTCCCGAACAGCTGCGACAGCCGTGACGACGAACTGGAGGCGAGCCCGTTGAGCCCGGGGATTCCGCTCACCGCGGCCGGATTCGCCCCGGCAGGCCGCACGGCCTGCTGCGCGGGACCAGTGAGCGTCAGCTGCTGCCGTTCGGTGTTCCCACCGGCGAGCCCTGGGTAGGCGTCCGCGGAGACCGTCCGCACGGACGGGGTCCCATTGGCGCGCAACGTGCCCTGCACGTCGTAGCTGAAGCCGTGGCCGGGATCGCCGTCGCCGGTGAGCGCGGACCACAGGAAGTCGCCGATCTTCCCGCGCAGCTGCGGGCCAGGCGTGCCGCCGTCGTGCCCACCGGCGTACCAGATCGTGCGGACCGAGCCGCCCGCCGCGGTGATCTGCCGCGCCGTCGCGTCGGACTGGTCGAGGCCGAACAGCGTGTCGTTCTCGCCCTGCACGAGCAGTGTCGGCACGGTGATCCGGTTCGTGACCGACGCGGGGGAGATCCGGCGCAGCAGGGCTGTGGTCTGGGCGCTCGCCTTTCCCGTGGTGGAAAGCTCGGTGTAGGCCTGGCAGACCGCAGCGGTGAACCGGCCGCACGGGTCCGCGGCCGGCTGCTGCGCGCGGCCCGATGGACCGGCCGCCTGGGGCGAGGTGCCGCTGCCGCCTGCCGTGCCCCCGTTGTCGCTGCTTTTCTGTCCGGCCTCGGGGGCTACGGCCGACGGCGCGCCGCCCGTGGCTCCCGAGCCAGCCGAGAAGAGGATGCCTGCCCAGCTCTTCTTGAAGACACCGTCCTGGGCGAACGCACCGGCCGCCGGAGTCTTCGCCGTTGCCGTCCGCGCGGCCGTGTTCGGCACGAGACCCTGCGCGAGGTCGTTGTAGGTGATCACCGGGGCGACCGCGCGCACCCGGTGGTCGGTGCCGGCCAGCAGCAGCGACAACGCCCCGCCGTAGGAAGCGCCCGTGACCGCAAGCTCGGGCGCGCCACCGGGACCGGTGGCGACGTCGTGCCCGGACAGCAGCCGGTCGATCAGCCGGCTCGCGTCGGCCACCTCGCCGTCCGGATCGTTCAGCCCGATCTGGCCGGTGCTGCGGCCGAACCCGCGTGCCGACCAGGTGAGCACGAGGAACCCGCGCTGAGCCAGCTCTTCGGCCTGTGCGCCCACGTCCGTCTTGTCCGCGCCGAACCCGTGCGTGAGCAGCACGGCGGGCGCGGGGGTGTGCTCGGGGTAGTAGGTCGTGGTGTCGATGCGGACCTGCTCGGCGGAGCCGGGCGCGGCCGGCACCGCGACGAAGGCGTCCTGGGTCCGGATCGCAGGCCGCCCGGAGCCACTGGCGGTCCAGACCACTGCGGCTGCGGCGATCACCACCACCGCGGCCAGCGCGAGGAGCCGGGTGGTGCGCGTGCGGGGGAGTGGGAATCGGGGCACGTGCCGACGTTAGGCGAGCTTTCCTGAGAATGCCGCCCCGGCTTTACGCGGATCAGACACCGTGCTCACTCGTTCGCGTGGTCAGTGAGGTGGCTAACACGGCCGTCCCGGTGATGCGGGCTACCCCCGCTGGCATTCGCCGCCGGTAACCGGCAAACTGGACGCGCTGTGAGGGGAGTATTCCTTCGCGGCGGTGTCGTCAGCACGGCGGCCGGTCCCTTCCGCTTGCGGTGAGGTTCGGCCCCCGGCACCGTCGGCCGCGCGTCCGCGTGGCGGGAGAGACCTCCGGTTAGTTGCTGCTGCGCACTATCCGGAGGTTGCGTTTCATGATCGTTCCCGTGTGGCTGTGGTTCGCCACGGTCGGTGGCCTGCTCGCTCTGATCGCCCTCGACCTGGTGATCGTCGATCGCAAGCCGCACGCGGTGACCACCGGCGAGGCCGCGCGGTGGGTGATCTTCTACATTGCCTGCGCGGTGCTGTTCGGCGCCGGCGTCTGGTTCTTCGCCGGGCACGACCCGGGGGTCGAGTTCTTCACCGGGTACATCACCGAGTACTCGCTGAGCGTGGACAACTTGTTCATCTTCATGATCATCATGGCCTCGTTCAAGGTGCCGGCCATCCACCAGCACCGGGTGCTGCTGGTCGGCATCCTGCTCGCCCTGGCCATGCGCAGCGTGTTCATCGCCGTGGGCGCCGCGCTGATCAACCAGTTCGTCTGGGTGTTCTTCCTCTTCGGCGGGGTGCTGATCTGGACCGCGATCAGCATGTTGCGCAGCAAGGGCGAGGAGGAGCAGTACCAGGAGAACGCGCTCACCCGCTGGGTGCGGAAGCTGTTCCCGGTCACCGACGACTACCACGGCCACAAGTACCTGGTGCACCACCAGGGCCGGCGGATGATCACCCCGATGCTGCTGGTGATCGTCGCGATCGGCTCGGCCGACCTGCTCTTCGCGGTGGACTCCATCCCGGCCATCTTCGGCATCACCCAGGACGCCTTCCTGGTGTTCACCGCCAACGCGTTCGCGCTGATGGGCCTGCGGCAGCTGTACTTCCTGCTCGGCGGGCTGGTGAACAAGCTGGTCTACCTCAGCTACGGGCTCGCGGTGATCCTCGCCTTCATCGGCGCCAAGCTGGTGCTGCACGCCCTGCACGAGTATCACGCCGCACCGGACTGGCTGGACATCGACAACTGGGTGTCCCTCGGCGTGATCGTGGTCGTGCTGACCGTGACCACGGTGACGAGCCTGGCCAAGGCGCGGCGCGACGAGCGGGCCGGAGTCGAGGCGAATTAGGTCGTTCGCTTTGCTAAAGGTCTCGGGTACGGTCTTCGGCATGCGTCCTGCCGACATCGAAGACCTCGTCGTCCCCGGCCCGCCCGCCGTGCGCGGTGACCTGCTGCTGGCTGCGGTGAGCAGGCCCGATCTGGACGCCGATCGGAGCCACAGCACGCTGCGGCGGGTCTCGCTCGCCGGGGGCGGCGACGTGCCCTGGACCTACGGCCCGCGCGATTCGTCCCCGGTCATCTCGCCGGACGGCCGCTGGGTCGCTTTTCTGCGCGCGGCCGAGGAGGGCGGTCCGCAGCTGTACGTGATGCCCGCCGAGGGTGGCGAGGCGCGGAAGCTCACCACGTTCGCGCTCGGTGCGGAAGAGCCGGCGTGGGCACCGGATTCGCAGCGGCTCGCCTGCACCGCGCGGGTGCCCGAAGCCGGCCGGTACGGCACCGAGGACGCAGACGGCCGCACGCCGGAGTCGCTTGCCGAAGCACCCCGCCGGATCACGCGGTTCGACTACCGCTTCGACGACCTCGGCTTCCTGCGGGACCGGCCGAAGCGTCTGTTCGTACTCGACGTGTTCGGCGAAGGCGAGCCCGAGCCGCTGTCCCCGGCGGACTACGACGTGAAAAGCCCGGTATGGGCGCCGGACGGCGAACGCGTCGTGGTGGTCGTGCCGCAGGAGTACGACCGGGTCGAGACGCTGTCGAACGACCTTGTGGCGTTCCCTGCCGGTGGTGGGGAACCGGAGCTCCTGGCGTCGTGCCCAGGGAGCGCGGATCATCCGGTATTCGGTCCCGACGGCACGCTGTACTTCACCGGTACGTCCCACACGGACGGAGTGGTGGTGGCGGCCAACTGTGGGCTGTACGCGGTCGTCGCGGGCGCTGAGCCGCGGCGGCTCACCGACGTGGAGACAGCCGACGTCGAAAGTGCCGCCGGGACTGCTGTTCCTCTCGGAGACGAGATCTTGGTGGCAGTACGCAACCGTGGCGCGGTGGAGCTGCGCGCGGTGCCTGCTTCGGCGACGGACGCGAAGCTGGACAGCCTGCGCGTACTGCACGGCGGGCAGGTTGCGGTGCACGGTTTCGCGGCCGACGGTGACACGGTGGTCGTGGTAGCCGCGACGGTGGAGACGCCGGGCGAGGTCGTAGTGCTCGGCGCCGATGGTCCGCGGGTGCTCACGGACTACGCGAAGACGTTGCGGGACAAGGGAATCCGCCGCGTCGAAGAGCTGAACACCACGGCTCCGGACGGCTACCCGGTGCACGGCTGGCTCGTTCTCCCCGAAGGCGACGGGCCACATCCGGTGCTGCGCGTGGTCCACGGCGGTCCGTTCGCCCAGCAGGAGTGGGCGTTCTTCGACGAAGCGCAGGTCTACGCGTCAGCCGGCTACGCTGTTGTGGTCGGCAACCCCCGTGGCTCGGCGGGCTACGGGCAGGCGCACGGCCGTGCGATCGTGCAAGACCTCGGCACCGTCGATGTCGACGACGTGCTCGCGCTGCTCGACAAGGCGCTCGAACGACCCGACATCGACTCTTCCCGCGTCGGCATCATGGGCGGCTCGTACGGCGGGTTCATGACCGGCTGGATCGCCGCGAAGCACCCCGAACGGTTCCGCGCCGCATGGAGCGAGCGGGCCGTCAACGCGTGGGACTCCTTCGCGGGCAGCTCGGACATCGGCTACTTCTTCGCGGCGGGCTACGTCGGCTCCGACCCGGAGGAGCTGCGCAAGCGCAGCCCGCTCACCTATGCCGCGGACGTGCGGATCCCGTTCGCCGTCGTGCATTCCGAACACGACTGGCGCTGCCCGCTGGAGCAGGCGCAGCGGCAGTTCGTCGCTCTGCGGCAGGCGGGCGTCGACACGGAGTTCCTGCTCTTCCCCGGCGAGAGTCACGAACTGACCCGCTCGGGTCGCCCGCGCCACCGGGTCCAGCGGTTCGCGGCCGTGCTGGACTGGTGGTCGCGGCGGCTCAGCTGAGCAGCGTGTAGTTCAGCTCCTCGCACACCCGGCCGAGCGGTACGTCGAGCCCCGGATGGTCCAGCGGCAGCAGGACGTCCGGGGCGATCGGCAGCGCCGCGCCGGCCGGCGGGTCCCACAGGCACAGCGAGGGGCCGCCGGAGTCCATCGAGGAGCGGTACCAGAGCCCGTCCAGCTCGGGCATCGCGGTGCGGATCGCGCGCGCCCAGGCCTGGGTGAGTTTTTTCGGGCCGCTGGAGATCTCCTGCGAGGCGCCGACCCGGGTCGGCCACAGGCCGCTCAGGTCGAGCAGCCGCAGCGTCCGGGTCGGGCGCACCACGACCAGCCGCGGCCCGCGGGTCGTGCGGTCCACGGTGGAGGTGGTCTGGAAGACCTCGGCGATGCTGGTGCGCACGGTCAGCGCGAAGTACAGCACGCCGTTGGCCGGGTCGGTGACCGGACGGCCGCCTCGTCCGGGCGGCTGCTGGTCGAACCGCCCGTGCGGGAGCGGGCCGGTGTAGCGGAACGAATTCCACTGTTGCGGGTGGTTGCCGTGTGCGGTGAAGATGCGGACCAGTCTGGTCTCGGGCTGGACGGCCACCACGTCGTGGGCGCGATCCAGTTCCTTGACCAGTACGGACCGCGCCGGGGGCTGGGGGAGCCGGGCCATGCGTCGGGGGTCGTCCGTCCTGTGTCGGTGATCTTGCCGGCTCAGCCTAGAACGGCGAGCCGAGCATGGCGACCAGGCGCGCGACCTGGCCGGGCTCGCCGCCCGCGAGCAGCCACTGCCGCGGGGTCGCCGGCCGGTCGCTGATCACCAGGTCGGCCTGGGGTGTGTTCATGAACGCGGCCACCACGAGCGCGGGCTGGTCCGCGGGCACCGAGCGCAGCACGACCTCCAGGCCGGGCAGCACCCCGGAGCCGCTGAACTGCCAGGCGGGCAGCCGCCACCCCTGGTCCTTCCAGCCGGTCAGCCTGCCCTCGTTGAGCCGGTGCCGGATCCGGCTGTCGTCGACGTTGAGCAGCTCGGCGGCCTGCCCGACCGACAGTGCGGAATCGGCCAGCACCGCGTGCACGGCGACGGTGCGCGCGCGGAAGTCGGGCTCGTCCTCGCCCCGCGGGCTCAGATCGAGCCCGGCCTCGGTCAGCGCGGCCACCTGGTCGGGGGAGAAGTAGTGCGCGGGATCGGGGTTCGGCGGCGACAACCGCCGCGCCGCGTCCTCGACAAGCGTGAGGAAGGCGTTCGCATCGGCCTTGAGGCCGGCTCTGGCGAGGACGTTCTCCAGCGCGACTGACATGCGCTCAGCCTAGCGCGTGTGTGCGGGTTCGTGCGGTTTCTCACCGAACTGTGCGGCAATTCACCAAAGATCGACACGCATCGCACATAAAACAACACGATGAGTAGGCGATTTCCGGCCAGTCTGCCCTCGGCGAACGGCCTTGTCCAGGCTTTCGTGTCCTTGACACTGTCTGGTGGCGCCCTTACGTTCGATGTGGTAATCGATTTCCCCGCCTGGGCGCATGAGGGCTTCCGGCGACAGCCGGACCTGAGTCCTGGGGGGACAGGGGGTGGGACGTGCCTGGGGGCCGGCCGGGGTGCCGGCCCCCAGGCACGTCGTCCGGACGGCGGTGGGACTGTCCGGAGGTGAGTGGCGGCGTGGGGTGTGGCGGGGGGCGGTTCGGCGGGGGGCGGTTGGGGTGAGGTGAGGCGGTTGGACGGGTGGCGGTTGGGGTGAGGTGAGGCGGTTGGGTCAGGCTGGTGACCTTGGGGTGAAGCCGGTGTCGCGGTCCGTATCGCCGGGTTCGGCGAGGCCGGGTGTGGTTCGAGCCGGGTGCAGGGTTCCGGCAAAGTCGGTCGACGACCCGTGATCAGCAGAGTGCCGTGGCTGCCGCGTCATCATCGGCGGTACCTGCGCTCTCCGTCGATTGCGCCCGGCAGCGGGCGATGCGGAGGTGTTCGAGATGCGCGATCACCTCGTGGTGTGCGCCGGACCTGTCTCGGGGTCTGTGAAGGGGCCCTTCACGGACTCTGAGTCTGTGAAGGGCCCCTTCACGGACCTCCGCGGTCTGCGCAGGGCCCCTCACACCGACTTTGCCGACACCCTGGAGCCGGGTGCGTCAGGAATCGGCATCGCCTGCGGTGCGACGGAAGCCGGGTCCGGCAGAGGTAGCGCACGGCTCCTCGCGGCAGGCTTACCGGGTCTCCGTATCGCGGGCCGGCATGGCCGATGGCGGCGGCCGCGTCCGGTTCGAGTCGGCCGTGCCGCGCCCAGCAGGGCGCGGCACCGGCGAGTCCGGCACCGGCGAGTCCGGCACCGGCGAGTCCGGCACCGGCGAGTCCGGCACCGGCGAGTCCGGCACCGGCGAGTCCGGCACCGGCGAGTCCGGCACCGGCGAGTCCGGCACCGGCGAGTCCGGCACCGGCGAGTCCGGCACCGGCGAGTCCGGCACCGGCGAGTCCGGCACCGGCGAGTCCGGCACGGCGAGTCCGGCACGGCGCGTCCGGCACCGGCGCGTCCGATCCGGCGCGGCAATGATGCGTGCACGACCCGGCCGCCTGCGCGCTGGGCCACCTCGACCGTCGTCCCGGCCATGAGCCCACCCAGCGCAACCATGCCGCCCAACGAGCGACCTCCGGAGAGCCGCCCGCAGGGAGCTCCGGCGTGCGATCCCTCACCAGCGGCCGCACCGGTCCTCAGCGGTGGGAACTCTCCCGGACGATCAGCCGGGCGTCCATGGTCGTGGTGACGACGGGGCGGGTGTGGTCGGCGATGCGGGCGAGCAGCAGCTGCGCGGCGGCCCGGCCGAGTTCGTAGGCGGGCTGGGCCACGACGGTCAGCGGCGGGTCGATCAGCGTGGCCCATGGGGCGTCGTCGAAGGAGACCAGGCCGACGTCGCGGCCCGGGCGCAGAGCGCGGGTGGCCAGTGCCTCCAGGACGCCGATGGCCATCGTGCTGTTCGCGATGAGCAGGGCGTCCGGCGGAGTGGCAAGGTCCAGCAGTTCGCTCGCGGCCAGCCGGGCGCCTTCGGCCCGGTACGACGCGCGCCGGTAGAGCGCGTTCTCCTCGCCCACCGCGTCCAGGTAGCCGGCGAGCCGGTCGTCCGCGGTGCGCACGCCCGCGGGGCCGCTGAGGCAGCCGATCCGGTGGTAGCCGCCGGCCATCAGGTGCCGGGCCGCGTCCCGGGCCGCGAGACGGGTGTTGACCAGCACCTGGTCACCGTCGGTGCCCGCGAGTGGCCGGTCCACCGCCACCACCGGCGTGCCCAGCCGGCGCAGCAGGGCCACGTCCGTGGCCGGGCCGGTGGGGGACAGCACCACGCCGGCGACCCGTTCCTGCAGGGCGACGTCGAGGTACCGGCGCTCCTTGTCCACGTTCTCGTCCGCATTGCACAGCACCACCGAATACCCGGAGGTCTGCGCCAGATCCTCCACTCCGCGGGCGAGCGCGGTGAAGAACGGATTCTCCACGTCCGAGATGATCAGCGCGAGCACCGCGGTCTCCTGACGGCGCAGGTTCCGGGCCAGCCCGTTGGGCTGGTAGCCGAGCTCCTCGGCGGCGGCGACCACCCGGGCGGCCAGCTCCGGGTCCACAGTGGACTTCCCGTTCAGCGTGCGGGAGACCGTCGCCGTGGACACTCCCGCACGGGCGGCGACATCGCTGATGGTGGCCACCGTGCCCTCCTCGTCCTGTCGTGCTTGACACCCCGGTGACCGAAAGAATAGCGTCCTCGGTAATCGTTTACCTTCCGCTCACCGGAGGCGCCGCGTGCAACCGGGCCCGCTGCTCGGCATCGACATCGGCACGGCCAGCGCCAAGGGCGTCCTGGTGGGCGTGGACGGCACTGTACTGGCGCGCGCGAGCCGCCCGCACCCGACCTCCCGTCCCCGCCCCGGCTGGTTCGAGCACGACGCCGAGACGGTCTGGTGGGCCGGGTTCACCACGCTGGTGCGCGAGCTGCTGACGGCCGCCGGGGACCGCCGGCCGGCCGGGCTCGCGGTGAGCGGGATCGGCCCGGTGCTGCTGCCCGCGGACGAGGACGGCCGGCCGCTGCGCCCGGCGATCCTCTACGGCGTGGACACCCGGGCGGGTGCGGAAATCGCCGAGCTGACCGCGGAGCTGGGCGAGCAGTCCATTGTGGAGCGTTGCGGCAGTGCGCTGTCGAGTCAGGCGGCCGGCCCGAAGTGGCGGTGGCTGCACCGGCACGAGCCGGCCGTGGCCGCGCGTGCCCGCCGGTTCCTGATGGCGAGTTCCTACCTGGTGCAGCGGCTCACCGGCGAGTACGTGCTGGACCACCATTCGGCCAGCCAGTGCGATCCGATGTACGACCTGCGCGCCGGTGACTGGGCGGCGGACTGGGCCGCGCTGGTCGCGCCGGGGGTCACGTTGCCCCGGCTGGCCTGGCCGAGCGAGGTGGCCGGCTCGGTCACGGCGGAGGCCGCCGTGCAGACCGGCCTGCCCGTGGGGCTGCCGGTCACCTGCGGCACGGTGGACGCCTGGGCCGAGGCCGCCAGCGCCGGCGTGCGCGAGCCGGGCGACACGATGCTCATGTACGGCAGCACCATGTTCCTCATCCGGCAGACCGCGGGGCCGCGCCCGGTGCCCGGGCTGTGGGCGACCCGCGGGGTGTTCCCCGGCAGTCATTCCCTGGCCGCCGGGATGGCCACGTCGGGCGCGATCACGGACTGGCTGCGGGAGCTGTTCGGCGGTGACTTCGCCCAGCTGGTCGCTGAGGCGGGCAAGGTGCCGGCCGGCAGCCGGGGCCTGCTGATGCTGCCCTACTTCGCAGGCGAGCGGACACCCGTGCCGGATCCCGCGGCGCGGGGTGTGCTCGCCGGGCTGACCATCGGGCACGGCCGCGCCGAGCTGTACCGCGCGGCGCTGGAGGGGACCGCGTACGGCGTCCGGCACAACCTCGCGGCCATGGGTGGCCCGGCCGGGCGGCTGGTCGCGGTCGGCGGCGGCACCCAGGGCCGGGTGTGGACCGGGATCGTGAGCGACGTGACCCGCACCGACCAGCAGGTGCCTACCGAAACCATCGGCGCGGCGTTCGGTGACGCGCTGCTGGCGGCCTTCGCGATCGGCTTGGACCCGGACATCGAAGCGTGGAACCCGGTCGCTGAGGTGGTGCGTCCGGATCCGGCTCGCGCGGACACCTACGACGAGTTTTACACGCGTTACCGCGCGCTCTATCCGGCCACGGTGGATATCGCGCATTTCCTTGCCGCGCAACAGGAATTGGCGGCGGATCGGGAGAGGTAGGCGGGGCGGCAGTCTGGGCACGGCAGCGGCGGGTGCGGTGGCCGGGGCCAGTGCGATTGCCCTGCTGGAGCCGGGGTACCCGCAGGTAGCCGTAGCCGATCGTGAGGGTGGATTGGCCGCGAATCAGGTGACGTAGGTGCGTGGTGGCAGTTCCGTGAGCGTCCGGCGTTCCCGCGAGAGTGTGGTCGGTTGGCGTACGCGGTGGCATAGCGAGTGTGGCGATGTCTGGGGCGGTGTGATCGCCTGGAGGGGCCGGAGAACCGCCGAGAGGTGGCTGCCCGCGCCGCGGCGCAACTGCCGTCGTTATCCTGCTCGCGAGGACGCCTACAACGAGTCCTCTGCCCGCTGCCGCGCTTTGCCCGGCCACCCAGGTCTCGCGCATTTCCTTGCAGTGCAACGGGAATTGCCGCCGAATAAGGAGAAGTAGGCGCGCGGCGGCAGCCCGGTGAGCGCCCGGCATTCCCGCGAGAAGTGCGGCTGGTCGGCGTATCCCGCGGCGACGGCGAGCGTGGCGAGATCCGCGACGCTCGGGGCCAGCGCTATCGCCCGCTGGAGCCGGAGCACCCGCAGGTACGTGGCCGGGCCGTAGCCGACCGCGAGGGTGAATCTGCGGCGCAGCTGCCGTTCCCCGAGACCGGGCGGCGGCGCACCGACCCGCGACGGTGCCCGGGCCAGCCGGGCCAGCAGTTCGTCGACGGCGGGGTCGTCGGTCGCTGTGGCAGCGACGCAAACCGCGTCGGACAGCTCCCGCCCGTCGAGGATTTCCTCGGCGCGCGAGGCGTTCCACAGCCGTGCCAACGGCACCCGCTGATCGCGCAGCTCGTCCGCCGCGACGCCGAGTACCGCGGCCGCGGCACCCGGGCGGAGCCGCAGCCCGCGCAGCTGCGTGCCAGGTGTGAACGAGGACGTCCACGCCGCGGTGTCCGGCCCGGCCACGAACGCCTCGCCCCCGCCGACGACCAGATCGACGCAGCCGTCGGGCACGATCCGCTTCGGCCCGTGTTCCACCGAACGCCACCGGCAGCGCACCGTGCCACGCGGCGCGTCCGGCGGCCGGAGTTCCTCATACACAGCGATGATTCTGCCTGCCGGGTACGACAGAATGCGGCCATGACTCCGATCGACGCCCTCGCCTGGGTGCACGTCCGCGACCGGCGGCTGCTGTCCGTGCGGACCACCGGAAAGACGAAGTTCTACCTGCCCGGCGGCAAGCGCGAGCCCGGTGAGGGGGACGTGGAGGGGCTCTGCCGCGAGATCCGGGAGGAACTCGGTGTGCGGCTGGACCCGTACAGCTTCCGGTTCTTCGCGCTGCTCGACGAGGAGGCGGACGGGTTCGCCGACGGCCGCCGCGTCCGGATGACCTGCTACACCGCCGGGCACCGAGGGCAACCGGAGCCGTCCGCCGAGATCGCGGAGGCGGCCTGGCTGGACTCCTCGGATGCCGCCGCGTGCCCGCCCGCGGGGCAGCGGGTCCTGCGGATGCTGGCCGAGGCGGGTCTGGTGGACTGAGCACGGACCCCGGCCCGGCGAGCATCGTGCGCGGACCACCGGACCTGAGCTACCCATTAGGGTGAATTACCGCCTGATTTGGCGAGCTGGCTAACGCCGAGTGACGGTCCGGCGAGATACCGGATGTCCTGCTCAGTCGTACTCACCGAGTGCGCTCGAGGAAGCGAAGCCTCGCCATGGGTGTTCTTCGCACGGCCCGGCCCACGGCGGTCCGGGGGAGGTCTTGGCCGTTCGGCGGCCTCGCCGTCGTGCTCGCCGCTGCGGTGGCCGCTGCGGCCGTGGCCTGGTACACGATCCCGCCGACCGGCCGGGCCGCACCCGCGATTTCCGGGGTGGCGGCCCAGCCAGAACCCGGCGCCACCGCGTACACCGGCCACCAGGACGATCGGACCACCCCGGACGGCCGGAACGCGAAGCAGGCGGTCTCGCAGAGTGCTCTGGTCGTCGTGTACGAGCTGACCGGCGCGGGCGGCGCGCGCAATCTCACGTACGTCGGCGAAGGCGGCAGTCTCCGGCAGCAGGATGAGGTCGCCACGCCGTGGGCGGTGTCCGTGCAGCGCGCCGCCGCCGCGGACGCGCCGTCGTTCTCCAGCCTGGTCGCGCAGAACGTCGGCGACGGGGAGCTGGGTTGCCGCATCCGGGTGAACGGTGCGGTTGTGGCACAGCAGTCCGTGACCGGCGTGGGGGCTCGGCTCAGCTGCGTGTCCTGACGGCGGGTGGGGCAGGATCCCGTTCGTGAACGCAGCGATCGGGTTCGGGCCCGTCCTGATAGCGGTGCTGGTCGTGCTCGCACTCGCCGGGTCCGTGGTGGTCCGGTACGGCGAACTCGGGCAGGGCCGCGCGGTGCTTGTGGCCGCCGTGCGGGCGGTCGCGCAGCTGGCGCTGGTCTCCCTGGTGATCACCGTGATCCTGCGTTCGGACTGGCTGACCGCGCTGTTCGTGCTCGTCATGTTCTCGATCGCGACCGGTACCTCCGCGGCGCGGATCGGGGTGCCGCGCCAGGCGGGCTGGATCGCGCTCGCCCTGGCCGCGGGCGTGCTCCCGGTGCTGGGGCTGGTCCTCGGCTCGGGGGTGGTGCCGCTGCGGCCGATCGCGCTCGTGCCGGTCGCCGGGATCGTCATCGGCGGCACGATGACCGCCACCTCGCAGGCCGCCCGCCGGGCCCTCGACGAGCTGAAGACCCGGTACGGCGAGTACGAGGCGGCGTTGGCGCTGGGTTTCCTGCCCCGGCACGCGGCGCTGGAGATCTGCCGTCCCTCGGCCGGCCAGGCGCTGATCCCGGCGCTCGACCAGACCCGCACGGTCGGGCTGGTCACGCTGCCCGGCGCGTACGTCGGGGTGCTGCTCGGCGGGGCGAGCCCGCTGCAGGCCGGGACCACGCAGGTGCTGGTGCTGCTCGGCCTGCTGGCCGCCGAATCGATCGCCGTGCTGGTGACCGTGCAGCTCGTCGCGGACGGCCGGATCCACCGGGCCGGCGAGGTTCGGGCGTTCTGAACCCGGCTGCTCCGGCCGCGCCCCCGCGTTGGCTCCAAACCTTGCCGGGGCCGGGCGGCTCAGCCCAGCGGCGCGGCGAGGTGAGCGGTGTCGTTGAACCGGCGCACCAGCCAGTTTTCCCCGTGCAGCACCAGATGGGACACCGAGCCGTTGTCCGCGCCGAGGAAGGCGAACCGGTCGAGCGCCCGGGTGGCCTGGGCGAAGGCCTCGCCGATCACGCCGCCGTGGGTGAACACCGCGACCCGCCGGTCCGGGTTGGCCGCGGCGATGCGGGTCAGCGCGGCCCGGATCCGGCAGCCGAACGCCTCGTCCGATTCCGCGCCGGGGACCACGTCCCAGCGCTGCTCGGTCCACAGTCGTCGCACGATCGGGTGCCCTTCGGCGGTGTGCTTGCGGAAGAGCCCGTTCTTCTCCCAGTGGCCGAGGTAGATCTCCCGCAGGTCCGGCTCGACGGCGGGGGTGATGCCCAGCTTCTCTGCCAGCGGCGCGGCGGTCTGCACGGTACGCCGCAACGTGGTCACGTACAGCGCGTCGAGCCGTTCACCGGCCAGCCGCCGTGCTACGCGTGCGGCGTGTTCGCGACCCTCGGGGGCGAGATCGGGATCGGCCTGCCCGTCGAGCAGCTCGAACGGCGCACTCGCCTTCGCGGGCATCGATTCCCCGTGGCGCACCAGGAAGATCTCCGTCGAGCCGGGCGGCGGTGTGAAGCGGTGCTGGCGGTATTCGATCTCCTGCTCCGGGGTGGTCATGCCTCCGACCCTAGCCACGCGCCGCGATTCAGCCCAGCTGCTTGTCCACGAAACACCACCGCCAGGACTCGCCCGGTTCGAAGCTGCGCATCACCGGGTGCCGGGACTCGTGGAAGTGCCGCGAGGCGTGCCTGGCCGGCGACGAATCGCAGCAGGCGACGTTGCCGCATTTCAGGCAGATCCGCAGGTGCACCCAGGTGGTGCCCTCCGCGAGGCATGCTTCGCAGCTGTCCGGCGAGCTGGGCGTCTTGCCGGGCCATTCGTGCGCGAGGTGCTTGCACGAACCGGCGGTCGCCGCGGGAGTGCTGAGTTCCCGGCCTTCCTGCGGGGGTTCTTCGTCGTCGCGGTCGAGCATCGACTCCTCGATATCGAGGCGGGCCAGAATGCGGCGCAGCACGGTGTCGTCGGCGGTGCCCTGGTCGCGGGCTTCCAGGAACCGTTCGCGTTCGGCCTCCAGCAGCTGCACGCGCAGCCGACGGTACGCGTCGCTCGGCGTCTCCGCCAAGGCGCTCTGCCTGCCGAGCTGCTCCCACGCGGAGTCCGAACGGGACTGCAGCCGTTCGCGCAGCCGCTGGATCACTTCGGGCGGGTCTTCAGGCCGTTGCAGCTCGTCCAGCCTGCGCAGCGCGACGCGCGTCATGTCGTGCAGCACGGCCGCTTCCTGCAGCGCGTCCTCCGCCGGATCGGGCCGGGGCAGCCGCAGCCGCCGGATCAGCGGGGGCAACGTCATGCCCTGCACCACGAGTGTCCCCGCCACCACGACGAAGGCGGCCAGCACGAGGACGGCGCGCTGTGGGGTGTCCGCGGGCAGCACGAACGCGGCGGCGAGGGTGACCACGCCACGCATCCCGGCCCACGAGATCACCGCCGAGTACCGCCACGGCCAGATCTTGCCGCGGCTGACGCCCAGCCGGTGCAGCAGCCGCGTCACCGTGCCGATCCCGATCATCCACAGCACCCGCGTGAGGATGGTCGCGCCGAGGACCGCCGCGCAGATGCCGATCAGCGCCCACAGCGACAGCCCGCTCTTGCCGACCTCGGTGAGGATCCGCCGCAACTGCAGGCCGATCAGCAGGAAGACCATGTTCTCCAGCAGGAACTGCACGGTCTGCCAGTTGAGCCTGGTGGCCAGCCGGGACGGGCCGGACTGGATCTGCGGGGCCTTGTGCCCCTGGATGAGCCCGGCGACGACCACGGCCAGCACGCCGGACCCGTGCGCCAGTTCGGCGAGCAGGTACGCGGCGAACGGCACCGCGAAGGACAGCGCGGTGTCCGTGATCGGTTCTTCCAGCCGGGCACGCAGGAACGCCACCGCGATGCCGACGACGAAGCCGATCACCAGCCCGCCGACCGCCGCGAGCACGAAATCGAGGCCGACCTGCCACAGGCTGACCGCTCCGGCGATCGCCGCGATCGCGGTGCGCAGCGCGACCAGCGCGGCCGCGTCGTTGAACAGGCTCTCGCCCTCCAGCAGCCGGACGAGCTTGCGCGGCATGCCGACCCGCCGCGCGACCACGCTCGCGGCCACCGCGTCCGGCGGGGCGACCACCGCGCCCAGCGCGATCCCGGCGGCGAGCGGCAGGCCGGGCACCACCGCCCAGGCGACCAGGCCGACGCCGAAGGCGGTGAATACCACCAGCCCGACCGACAGCAGCGCGATCGCCCCGCGCAGGCGGCGGAACGCGACCAGTGAGGTCTGGATCGACGCCGAGTACAGCAACGGGGGCAGCAGTCCGATCAGGACTACCTCGGGATCGAGGTCGTACTCCGGTACCCCCGGCACGAACGAGGCCGCGACTCCCACCGCGACCAGGCACAACGGTGCCGACCAGTCCCATCGACGCGCCCCGACCGTGACGATCAGGACCGTGAGGACCAAGCCGACCAATTCCGCCGCTACGTGCACGGGACAATCATCACCCGGGGAACCCGGATCGCGCGCGTGGGCCGCACTACGCTGGCGTCGTGACGACTGTGGACACGCTGGCCGGGGCCGTGAGGGGTGCGGCGCAGGACGGCGTACGAGTGTTCCTCGGCGTGCCGTTCGCGGAGCCGCCCGTGGGGGAGTTGCGGTTTCGCGCACCGGTGTCGGTCTCACCGTGGGCGGGGGTACGCGACGCGACTGGCTTCGCCGAGAAGGCTCCGCAGCCCGCTCTCACCGGTAAGGGGTTCGTCGGTGACGAGGACTGTCTGTACGTGAACGTCTACGCCCCTGAGGAGCCCGGGCCGCACCCTGTGTTCGTGTGGATCCACGGCGGCGGTGGGGTGCTGGGGTCACCGCATCAGTTCGACGGCTCCGCGTACGCGCGCCGTGGGGTGGTCGTGGTGACGGTCGCGTATCGCCTCGGCGTACTCGGGCTGCTTCGCCTGCCTGGGGTGTCCGAGGGGAACTTATCGCTGCAGGATCAGGTACTCGCGCTGGAATGGGTACGGGACAACGTGGCAGCGTTCGGCGGTGACCCGGGCCGTGTCACGCTCGCCGGGCAGTCGAACGGTGGGCGCATCGTGGGCACGTTGCTCGCGGTCCCCGCGGCGCGTGGGCTGTTTCAACAAGCCATCGTGCAGAGCGGGACCGGCGTCGGATCCGTGGTACACACTGCGGCCGAAGCCGAGACGGTGGGCAAGTCCGTGCTGGAAGACCTCGCTGTGCCCGCCGAAGCGCTCATGACGATGCCTGCGACGCAAATCCTTGCCGCGCAGCAACGCGTCACAGCCGCGCTCGACACGCTTGTGCCGTACCGGGTCGTGGTCGGCAGCGAACAGTTGCCGCGCAACCCGGGCGATGCGATCGCAGACGGCGCGGCACGCGATGTACGGCTGCTCATCGGAACCACCGCCGACGAACAGGACCTGTTCTCCTGGCTGCAGAGCGGTGGCGCGAAGCTGCTCGGCACCGGCTCGACGATGCTGGACTCCGGCGCCATCGAGCGCGCCATCGTCGCGTACCGAGAGCTGTTCCCGGACTGGCCCGAAGACCAGCTGGCGAACCGCGTACGTACGGCGGGCGACTGGTGGCTGCCCGCGATCCGCTGCGCCGAAGCCCAGCACGCGGCGGGCGGCGCGACCTGGATGTACCGGCTGGACTGGCGGATCGCCCCACGCGGCCGTGGGCTGGGCGCGGCGCACGGAGTGGACCTGCTGTTCATGTTCGACGACATCGGCAACCCGAATTGGCGCTTCATGCTCGCCGCCACCCGCCCCGATCCCGCGCGGCTCCAGGCGATGGCGAGCGAGATGTTCGGCGCGTGGCACCGCTTCGTCGTCACAGGCGAACCGGGATGGCCGCAGTACTCGCCGCAGGATCGGGTGACCCGGCTGTTCGACGACGTGAGCCGTACGGCGTCGGACCCGGACGCCGCCGAGCGTCGGGTGTGGGATCAGAGCGCAGCGACGTAGTACCAGCGGCCTGCTTCGCGGACGAAGCGGCTGTTCTCGTGCAGCACGTCGTCCTGTCCACGGTGGCGGTAGTACGCGCGGAACTCGACGGTGCCCTCGTTGGCGAGCAGCGAGCCGCCGGTGTGTCCCAGTACCTCCAGCCGGAGCCACTCCTGTCCCGGATCGAGCCGCAGCCGTCGCGGCCGGGTGTCCGGATGCCAGGTGTCCAAGAGGTAGTCCCGGTCGCCGACAGCGAACGCGCTGTAGCGCGAGCGCATCAGGCGCTCGGCCGTCGGCGCGTGCTGTTCGCCGCGGTGAAACGGGCCGCAGCACGCGTCGTACGTCTCGGGTAGACCGCAGGGACAGCTAGCCACGGGCGCGCTTCACCCCGGCTTCGGCTGCTTCCTTCGCACCCTTCACCGCGAGACGGTCCGCGCGCTCGTTCTCCGGCAGCCCCGCGTGTCCCTTTACCCAAAGCCACTCGACCTCGTGCCGCTCGCCCGCCGTGTCCAGACGCTGCCATAGGTCGGCGTTCTTGACCGGCTGCTTTGCCTGCGTCTGCCAGCCGTTCTTCTTCCAACGCGGCATCCACTGCGTGACTCCGTTGCGGACGTACGTGCTGTCGGTGTAGATCTTCACCACCGACGCCCGGGTTAGGCTCTCCAGCGCACGGATCGGCGCCATCAACTCCATCCGGTTGTTGGTCGTGACGGTGTCCTCGCCGCCGTACAGCTCGCGTTCGTGCCGCCCGTACCGCAGCAGGGCGCCCCACCCGCCGGGGCCGGGATTGCCACTGCATGCGCCGTCGGTGTAGATCTCCACCACCTGGTCCGTCTCCGCCACGTCGGCGACCCTACCGTTCTCGTATCCTGGAACCGGGAATGCCGCTGCGGTCGCCGCGTTCCCCCTGGTGACTTCGAGCGGAAGGAACCGGGATGGATTTCACTCAGGCCTGGCAGGAATGGAAGGCCGGACGCGAGAAGACGCTCGCCGACCCGCACGGCTGGCTTGCGCTGGTGTCGCTGGATTGGCTGGAGACCCACCCGCGCAGCTACCCCGGGCTGCCCGGCCTCTGGTGGCAGGACGAGGACGTTGCCTACGTCGACCCGGCCGGCGCCGACCTGCGACACGAGGGAACCCCGCTGTCCGGCGTACGCCGCTTCGAGCTGGTCAACAGCGGCCCCGGCGCCCGCGTGACCGCCGGCGACCGGGAGATCGAGATCGCCCGCCGATCCGGCTACCTGATCCGCGTACACGACCCGAAGTCGTTGGTACTGCGCAACTTCCATGGCGTCCCTGCGTACGAACCCGACGCGGCGTGGGTGTTCGTAGGCACGTACGAGCCCTTCGCCGAACCCCGCCCCACCACCGTGGGCGCTGTCGTCGAAGGCTTGTCCCACGTGTACACGGTCCCCGGCCTTGTCCACTTCACCCACAACGGCACCGAACACACCCTGACCGCGTTCAACGGCCGTGACGGCGGCCTGAACATCCTGTTCACCGACAAGACCAGCGGCGTGACGACGTACGCCGCGAACCGCTCCCTACCGGTCTCTGCACCTGCCACGGACGGGACGGTGACCCTGGACTTCACCCGCGCGGTGAACCTGCCGTGCGCGTTCACCGACTTCGCGACCTGCCCCTTGCCGCCTGAGGGGAACCACTTGCCGTTCGCGGTGGAGGCGGGGGAGAAGCTGCCGTTCGAACGGCAAGGGTGACTCAGTCCGGGACCCGATCCGCCTTTGCGATGCTGCCCGCTTGTGGGCCGAGGTCCTCCACCCATCTACAGTCCAGGATCGACAAGAACCAGGCGGATGTAGCTCACGGGGCTACGTGGGGCTACACTGGCCTCGTGAAGGTGATCACTCAGCGCGAGTTCCGCAACAACTCTGCTGCCGTCATGGACGCCGTCGAGGCGGGCGAGACCTACTACGTCACCCGCAACGGTGTCGAAGTGGCTGAGTTGCGGCCGACACCACGCAGGCGTCGCCTTACTGCCGAGGAGTTGGTACTGCGACATCGGAGGTTGCCCACGGTTGAGGCTGCGCAGATGCGGCGGGAAGCCGATGAGTTCTTCGGCACTGAGGATCGTGTGGATTCCGACGACATAGGTGAGCTGTCTCGTGACTGAGCGCCACGAGGCAGGTGTGCTCGACACCTGCACTTATATCGACCTTGGTCTGCTCGATCCCGCGGCATTGCCCAAGATCCCGGAACTCACTGCCGTCACCATGGCCGAGCTGCATCAGGGAGTCGCGATGGCCAAGGCTCCCGCCGTCCGGGCGGCGCGCACCGAGAAGCTCGGTGCCGCCATCGTCGACTTCGTGCCGCTGCCCTTCGACGGCGAGGCGGCCGCCCGGTACGGAACTCTGGTCGCACTGGTCCTTGCGGCGAAACGGAATCCGCGACCTCGGCGCATGGATCTGATGATCGCCGCCATTGCGTCCTCGCGCGATCTGCCGCTTTACACCCGAAACGCTGACGACTTTAAAGGGTTGGACGGCATGATCGAGGTCATCGCCACCTGAGCGATCTGTTTCGTGCGAAATGTGGCCGCCTCGGGCCTGCTGACAAGGTCGAGTGTCGCGATCTGTCGTCTACCGGTGGAGAGTTTCGGCGGTTAGTGGCTCAGCGTTCTGTCGGTTAGGCGTGGGCGGAAGGCGGGGAAGACTACGCTGGTGCGAGATCTGCTCGATCCGAGTCGAAGATCCTATTCTCGACATCGTCCAGAGTTCGATGAATCTCAATACCTTGTCAAAATACTGTTGGTTGTACGGGGTATCGGCAATCAGCGTGCCCGGACCATACTTGTTGCGGAGCTCTTCAACGTAGGCGATACCGGTCTTGTCGGTTACCTGGGAGAGCTTCCGTGACACGATTTCCTGGTCCGGGATGTAGGAGTCGAGTCGTTTGTAAGGAGGCTTATTCACGGCACCTGAGATTGCCGTTTCCGGCGTGTCAACATCAACGGCGGCCCGTTTATTGAGAGAATTGGGTTTCCACACTCAGTACTCACAAAAACGGACCGCCTAACATGTATCATACCACTGGACTTACCATCGAGCAGATCACCGACCTGTGCGGGTTGGTCGACATGGATACCACAGCTGAGCAGCGTAGGTGGCCACCGATTCTGGGCCTGTTCAACTCGGCGGTGATCGCGCTGACATACATGCGATGCAATCGGGTTCAGGCCGAACTGGCGGAAGCGTACGAGGTATCTCAACCGACAATCAGTCGTGCGATCACCGGAATGACGCCGCTGATAGAACGTGTTCTCAGGAAGTTCGTGCCGACGGCGGACGAATTGGACGACCAGACGCAGTACATCGTGGACGGAACCCTGCTGCCGTGCTGGTCATGGGCCGATCGCCCGGAGCTGTACTCCGGCAAGCACAAGACGACCGGCATGAACGTACAGATCGCTTGCACCCTTGACGGACGACTCGCGTGGATCTCCGATCCCATCGAAGGACGCCGGCACGACACGTACTGCCTGAAGGAATCCGGGGCGCTTCTGACTCTGAATCCGGACAACTGGATGGGCGACAAAGGATACGTGGGAAATTATATGCTCACCCCGATCAAGAAGCCGAAGCACCGCAAGCTCTTGGACTGGGAGAAGGAATTCAACACCCAGATCAACAAGATTCGCTACGTCATCGAGCAGACCATCGCCAACGTCAAAACCTGGAGGATCCTGCACGCCGACTACCGACGGCCCATTGAGACCTTCGCGGAAACCATCTCAACGGTAATCGCTCTGCACTTCTATGCGGCTGCCTGAATAACCCTCAAGGGAAACGGTGCGCCGACGTGGAGTTCGTTGATCGGGTAGCGGCCCCGGTTGTCCTGGTTGAACTGGATGCCGTCCTGGAGGCGTGACTTGAGCCAGTCCGCCCTACCCCCGGAGCTGGACTGGTCCGGCGGGTCGAGGGTGGCCTCGCCGTTGATGCCGACCCGGAAAGGCTGGGAGAGACGACCGCCGTCGGCGATGGAGGCCAGGGCATCGGCCACGTCGAGGGCATTGTTGAAGCCGTTGGCCAAGCCGCTCAGGTACCGGTCGAACGTCTCGTTCAGCAGCCAGTCGAGTTGTTCGGTGGTGGCGCAGCGAGGGTTGTCCCGGCACGCCTTGGCGATCTGCACGACGATCGACTCGCTGACACCGGGCTTGCCGGCGACGCAGACCAGCGCGCCATCGGCGCCGTCGCAGGCCGGCGCCACCCACGAGGAGATGAGTTGCTTCTGTTCCTCCGGGGTCAGTGGCTCCCCGGGCCTCTTGTCGGGGATGCCGCTGGCCTTTCGCCACTCGTCCAGTTCCTGGCGCTGGAGATCGGACACGGCCCGCCAGGCGTCGGCCTCGGCCCGATCAGCGGAAGCCTGCGTGGAGTCGACCGAGGTGCGGGCCTCGGCGGCATAGCGGTCTGCGTCGTTGGCCGACGTGCGCGCCTCCGCGGCATAACGGTCGGCGTCGGCGGCTGCTTTACGTGCGATGGCCGCGGCGTTCGCGGCGTTCTGTGTGGCGCTGGCCGCGCTGGCCGAGATCTGCGCCGGCAGGGACCGGATGGCCTCGTCGTGGCTGGTCGCGTCGGCATCGCGCTGGACGGCCTGGAACCGGCCGACCTGCACGAAATCGCGGCGCCACAACGCGGGACCCTCCAAGGCCACCTGTGCCGCGGCCTTGACCTCGGGGCCACCGTTGGCCAGCTGCTGGGTCGTGTTACCTCATCGTCGGCGTCGCGCGCGGTGTACTGGCCGGTCCGGAGGAACTCGGCGCGATCCGCCACGCTGCCGTCCAGCGCCTTCTGGGCTGCGCGCTGGACCTGGGGACCGCCGTTCGCCAGCCGCTGGGTGACCGCGATCTCGTCGTCGATGTCCTTGCCCGGGGTAGTCGCGGGTGCGGAAGAACTCCCGTACCGCTTCGGCGGGACGGGACAGCAGAGCCGGGATGGCGGCACGAAGCCCCGGCGGCCCGGCCTGGGCGAGCACGTCCAGAGTCGCGAGGTCGTCCTGGTCGGCGGCGGCCAGGCGCCCATCCCCCGACGTAATCGGCAACGTCCGCGTCGGTGCCGGTCAACGCGCGGGACGCGGCCTGCTTGGTCACGGGCCGCCCACGGTCATCAGCCGGGCGGCGACGGGCCTTGCCCCCGGATGTTGGACACGGGGTTATGCGGCTTCGGGCAGCGTAGCTGATGTCGGAATCAGTCTGTTCTCGTAGGTGATCGGGGATCGCTGTCCGAGGTAGGAATGTCGGCGGCGGGTGTCGTAGCGGTGGCACCAGCCGAACGCGGCCAGCCTCGCGTCGCGTTCACTGTCCACCACCGGGCGCCTTGAAGGGTTCGGCGTTTGAAGGCCGCGTTGAGGCTTTCGGCGGCGGCGTTGTCTGCGGAGCTGCCGATCGCGCCCATGGACTGGGTCACGCCGAGCTCAGCGCACATCTGGGCGTAGGCCTTGGAGGTGTAGACCGAGCCGTGGTCGGAGTGAAAGATCGCCCCGTCGAGGCTGCCTCGGGTGCGCTGGGCGCCCATAGGGCGTCGATGACCAGTTCGGTGCGATGTGATCGGCGATGGCCCACCCGACCAGCCGACGCGTACACAGGTCCATCACGGTCGCCAGATAGCAGAACGTGCCGTCGGCGACCGGCAGGTAGGTGATGTCACCGACATAGCCAGTGTTCGGCGCTTGTGCGGTGAAGTTCCGACCGATCAGATCCGGGGCCTTGGCCGCGGCGGGGTCACCGATCGTGGTGCGATGCCGGCGCCGCAGCCGAAGCCCGGACAGTCCGATCCCGCGCATGATGCGGGCGACCCTCTTGTGGTTGACCAGGTGCCCGGCCTTGCGCAGTTCGGCGGCGATGCGGGGGACGGACCTGGAGTACTCTTCACCTACGGAGTGCCTTCCGCTCGGCACTACTTGCGACTTCGCAATCCCAAGTTTGCCGGGCAGGACAGGCACTTCGTGCATCTACTGGCGCATGTCGCCGACCAACACATGAAATCTCGAGGCTAGCTCCTGCTGTGGGGGTATTCCGCCGAGCGTCGTTGGAAGGCCAGGATCTCCGGGTTCACGATCACGCCGTCACGGATTTCGATCGCGCGCCCGATGGTGTCCTTGATGTCCCATGCGGACGGACCGGCCAGCAGCGGCCGCAGCAGGGGGATGAGCGCCTCGCTGATCTCCCAGGTCGCCGAGTTCCACAGGTAGGACGGGCTGTGGTCGACGGCGTAGTAGGTGATTCCGTCGCCGACGGTGAAGGTCGGGTCGGCGAACGTTGTGGACCGGGCCCAGCTGAAGCCCATGCCCTCGTCGCACGAGACGTCGACGTGCCGTGATTGCGCCCCGTGCGGTCGCGCCGAAACCGATGACGGCCGCGCGCAGCCGGCGGCCGTAGTCTCCGGTCGAGCCGGCCAGCTGCAGGGCGTGCAGTATCGAGCAGTAGCCGGCCAGCTCGTTGTTCTTGTGGAACACGTGCAGCCCGAAGGAACCGTCACGGGTCCAGTGGTTCATCGCTTCGAACGCGATGAGAGTCAGCTTGCGGTCGACGGCCAGCTGGGTCAGTTCGGGGGCCTGGACGCAATGCGGCCAGCCCCACAGTATCTGGCCTGGTCGCAGCTCGGCGACGTCGGTAAGCAACGGCTTGGCGAGCAGGATGATGTCGCATTCGGCGATGAGTTCGGCGCGCGTGCGCACCCCGGCGACGGTTCCCTTCAGCTGTTCGTCGGGCACGCCGAAGTCCTCGCCGTAGCCGTGTTCGAGGTAGATGCGTTCGAGCAGGTCGGCGTCGATCCGGTGGAAATGGTGCGGGTGGATGGGCAGGCGGCGTTCGTCCGGTTTTCGCGAACGCGCGACGACGCCGAGAGTGAGCTGAGGCAATGCAACGGACCCCACTGCCGGAATGTGGTTTCGACACCGCGCCAGGGCGTCAGCGCCGCAGCTGTTCGGGTGCTTCGTCGAGCAGATGCAGCAGGCGCACCGCCAGCGCACGGCAGGCGGCGTCAGTGAGCTTGGTGTCGTGTTTGAGCAGGTCTCGTACTTGGGCGACCCGTTGTTCGTAGCGCGACACGAAGTCGATTCCGGTGGTCATGGGTTGTTCCTCTTTCTGGTTTGGCGGCTGCCTGTGGCGCAGGCGCAGCGGCGGCGTAACTCGCCGGCCGCGGCCGCGGCCGCGGCGCAGAAGCGGGTTGCGATCGCGTCGTGCGCATCCATCTCATGTGGACAGACGGGGCAGCCGGGCGCCGCGTCGGTGCTCGGCTCGGAGCGCGATGGGCGCCGGGATGTTCATTGCCCGGACGCCGGCGAGCCGTTGGGCGTCACGGCGACCGATGGGGGTGGTAGGGTCGCGGACGCGTTCTCGCGGGCCAGGAAGGCACCCAGTTCGCCGATGGTGCTCATCAACGGCGCGGGGAACACCACGGTGGTGTTCTTGTCCACGCCCAGTTCGACGAGGCTCTGCAAATTGCGCAGCTGTAGGGCTAGCGGGTGGGCCATCATCGTGTCGGAGGCGTCGCCCAGCGCGGCGGCGGCCAGCGACTCGCCTTCGGCACTGATGATCTTGGCGCGCTTTTCGCGTTCGGCTTCGGCCTGGCGCGCCATCGCCCGTTTCATCGTGTCCGGCAGCTGGATGTCCTTGAGCTCCACCAGGGTGACCTCCACGCCCCAGTCGAGGGTAGCGAGGTCGAGGATTCCCCGGATGTCGATGTTGATGCTGTCGGTTTCGGACAGGGTTTCGTCGAGCGTGTGCTGTCCGACGACCTTGCGCAGCGTGGTCTGGGCGATCTGGTCGATCGCGGCGTAGACGTTCTCGATCGCGACGACCGATTTCACCGCGTCCCGCACCCGGAAGTATGCTACCGCGGACACGTCGACGCTCACGTTGTCGCGGGTAATGATGCCCTGGGACTTGATCGGCATCGTGATGATCCGCAACGGAACCCGGCGTAGCACGTCCACCACCGGGACGATCAGCCGCAGCCCTGGCTCGCGCACCCCGATCACCCGGCCGAGCCGGAACAGGACCCCGCGCTCGTACTGCTTGACGATCCGCACCGCGCAGGCCAGCAGGGCCAGCACCGCGACGACGGCCGCGATGGTCAGAAAGACGGCCATGACGCTCCAGTCTCCGGCGACTACCGGAGGCGGAGGCGAAAACACCGGCGTGCCGAGGTCGTGACCACGTGGCGCGCAAAGACCTGGCGAACTACGAGGCGCCGGGGACGGCGCCGACTCGGTAGCCTGCGCACGGGATACTCCCGGGCACCCCCGACACTACACGCATCCGGATCGCCGAAGGTCACAATCAGGCATCTGGAAGCCCGTCAGTGGCGCGGGGAGGCCGTTGCCGGCCAGGCTTTCCGAGACCGTGGCGGTGGAATCCGCGGTCCGCGGCCGAGCGGAGCACCGCCCGTGCCATTCCGCCGGGGGTTTCCGTCGGCACCACGAGCATGCTGACCCGCCGCGAGTCCGGGCCGAGCGCTGTGATCGTGTTCGGGTCGGTGGAGCGGACGCCTTCCAGCCGTACGGTCCGGGTTTCGGCCCGTGCGATGCGGGCGGTGGGCCCCCAGGTGTCCAGGTGGTAGGCGACGCGGCTGAGCGGTTCGACCGCTTCGCGAAGCGCCGCCGCGACGGCCGGCAGCTGCTTGGCGAGATCCGCTGAACGCGGCCACCAGCCGCCGTCCACCTGCCCGCGGCTCGGCACCGGCCGGCTTCAAGCCAGGCGCGCCACAGCAGGCCCGTTTTCCGGTGTTTTCGCTGCTCCGAGACGGTCATTCGGATGTTCCTTTCGCATTGGCGCGAAGCGGGGCCCCGACCTCGTGCAGGTGCCGTAGCACCTGGGCGTAAGTGTGGAAGAGGCCGCCCTGGCTGTAGCTGATTCCCCGTTTCGCGCAGAAATCCCGGACCAGGGGTTGTGCTCGCCGCAGCTTGGCCATCGGGACGCTGGGGAACAGGTGGTGTTCGATCTGGTAGTTCAGCCCGCCCATCGTGAAGGTCATCCACCGGCCACCGTTCAGATTGTGCGAGGTCATCACCTGGCGGCGCAGGAAATCCAGTTTGTGGCCCGGTTCCAGATGCGGCATGGCCTTGTGGTTGGGTGCGAACGAGCAGCCCATGTAGACGCCCCAGGCCGCGTGGTGGACCGCGATGAACACGAACGCGATCCCCGGCGGCAGCAACACGAACACCGCTGCGAGGTAGACGACGAGATGCCCGCCCAGCAGGCCGGCCTCCAACCGCCGGCGTCTCAGGTCGCCGCGCCATACCGCCTTCGCTCCCGACCAGTGCAGGTCGAGACCTTCCAGCAGCAGCAGTGGAAAGAAGAGAAATGCCTGGTATTTTGCCATCCAGTGCAGGAAACCGGCTTTGGCACGGCTCTGCCGGGTGTTGAACGCCAGCGCTGGGATGTCGATGTCCGGGTCGACGCCGTCGACGTTCGGGTGGGCGTGATGTCGGGTGTGCTTGCCGACCCACCAGCCGTAGCTGATCCCGACCAGCCCGGCCAGCCCGGTCCCGATCGCGTCGTTGGCGCGGCGGCTGTGGAAGATTTGCTTGTGCCCGGCGTCGTGGCCGAGAAACGCCAATTGGGTGTAGGCCACCGCCAGCAGCACCGCGGTACACACCTGCCACCAGCTTTTCCCGCCGAGCGCGAGCACCGCGCACGCACCGCCGAACGCCGCGACAGCGATCCCGATGCGCAGCGCGTAGCGCACCGGTCGTCGGCGGAACAGCCCGGCTGCTTTCACCAGCGCCGACAGCTCGGCGAAGTCGCTGCCGGACGGGTGTCCGATGTCCCGTGCGACAACGGTTTTCCGTTCGTCCATGATGGGGTCCTCCTTTAACCAGACTGCAGGGGGAAGCCCGGCGGGGACAAGGCCAGGGCACGGATCCGGCCTCGTGCGAGCGCATCGGAACCTGGCATCCGCGTAATCGTTTCGCCGCCAGGCGGCACTCGATGACAGGCCTATGGCTCCGCGAACCTTCGGCCGGGCCCAGGCCTCCGCCGACAGCCGGGGTCGGGTTGCAGTCGGTGCGGGAAGAGGTCTCCGACACTACACCCGCCAGGGGATCTCGGCAGGGTGCCGGCGTGCCGGACGAAGCCGTCGCCTGGCCGCGTTTCCGGAGAAGCGGCGACGTCAGCGGCCCGAGGGTGTACCGTCAGTGGTGTCCGAGAGCATTTCGTGTGTGGGCGTTCGAGCCCACACCGTCCTCGGTTTCTTGTCCGGTCACCTGAGCCGGGGGCGGGAGCACGGCATGTAGCCGGCCTACGGCACACCATCGTCATCCCAGCGGCAATTATGCCGCAGAGCCGCTCCGGCCGGGTCTGCACTCCGCCGTCAGCGCTCAACCGGGAAATGGCGATGGTGCGGCGTGGCTCGTCCCGTGCCACACCTGCACCGGTCGTGCGGAAGGAAGAACTTATCAGAACCGCCGAACAGCCGTTGTTCAGCCATCCGGCCGTTGCCCAGCCGCGGCCCGATGCACTGACCCGCCCGCAAGACGACCGCTACGGCGGGTTGTTCCGGCAGCCCGCGGTTCCCGACGGCGGCAAGCCGGACGAGCGGCCGATTCCGCGCCCGCCACGCGGCAGCCGCGGATCTCGTCGGTGAGCGCCGCCGCCGCGCCCGGCTTTCGGCGTAGCCTGGCGGTATCGGCCCACCTCCGCAGGAATACGCCACCAGGACGGTCTCGGACCGGCCGGGCGGGAGCATTGCGATGACGTTCACTGCGAATGGCGGTGCCGCGGGTACTGTCATCGACTCATTGCCGGTCGGCCGTCGCTTGCGACTCAAGGGACCGGATGCCGAGAAGGGCTGCTTCGATGGTGCCTGGTGGCCACGCTCCCGGGAACCGGTCACAGAATTCAGCGCCCTCGTTACCGCGCTGGCCGAGCGTTCTGGGCGGGTCGACCGCATCGGGTTCAACCCGGTCTCCTGGGATCTCGCTCCTTCCCGGCTCCGCCACGGGCCGGATCTGGTGCGCCTGGCGGGTTTCTCCAGTCTCCAGCAGCACACTGTCGTCGTGGTCGGCCCGCGCATCCACCACTTGACGCTGCTGATGATCCCGCCGGAAGCCGATCCGGTCGCCGCGCGCGGCGCTCTGGTTGCCGCGGCCGCGGCCGAAAGCATCGGGACCGCATGGGAAATCCTTGCCCGTAACGGAGTACTCGCCTCGTCCTAGTGTGTCGCGTCTGAAATTACGAGTATAGATGTCTATAGTGTTTCTATGTCCCGTCGTGGTCCGCAGGCTGTCGAGATCGTGTTGTCCGAGCAGGAACGTGTCGAGCTGTCGCGCTGGGCGGGCGATCGAGCGGGTCCGCGCGTGGCGGAACGAGCGCGGATCGTGTTGGCGTGCGCGGACGGGGAATCGAATACCGCGGTGGCGGCCGGGCTGGGTCTCACGACGATGACGGTGGGCAAGTGGCGCTCCCGGTTCGCCGCCGATCGGCTGGCCGGCTTGGTCGAGTAGCCGCGGCCGGGCCGGCGCAAACCGGACCTGGTGCTCGACGAGCAGGAGCGCGCGCAGTTGACGCGGTGGGCGCGGCGGGCCAAGATTGCCCAATTCCTCGCGCTGCGGGCGAAGATCGTGCTGGCCTGCGCGCAGGGCGGGACGAACAAACAGGTCGCCGCCGACCTCGGGGTGGCTCAGGCGACGGTGAACCGCTGGCGCTCCCGCTTCGTCTCCGCCCGCTTGGACGGCCTGCTGGATGAGCCCCGGCCAGGGCGGCCCCCCTCGATCCTGCTCGACCGGGTGGAGGACGTCGTCACCGCGACGTTGGAGTCCGCACCGGAGGATGCGACCCACTGGTCGCGGGCATCCATGGCCAAGCGCACGGGGCTGTCCAAGTCGACCATCGGGCGGATCTGGAAGAAATTCGACCTCAAGCCACACATGCAGGACTCGTTCAAGCTCTCCACCGACCCGCAGTTCGTGGACAAGGTCGTGGATGTCGTTGGCCTGTACCACAATCCGCCTGAGAAAGCGGTGGTGCTGTGCGTGGACGAGAAATCCCAGATCCAGGCCCTGGACCGGTCCCTGCCGATGTTCCCGATGATGCCAGGCACACCCGAGCGTCGCACCTACGACTACCTGCGCCACGGCATCACCAGCCTGTTCGCCGCGTTCAACATCGCCGACGGCACCGTCATCAGCGAACTGCGCCACCGTCACCGCGCGGTCGAGTTCAAGAAATTCCTTGTCACGATCGACAAAGCCGTACCCGCCAACCTTGACGTGCACCTCGTCTGCGACAACTACGGCACGCACAACACCCCCGAGATCAGAGCGTGGCTGGCACGCCACCCGCGTTTCCGCATCCACTTCACCCCAACCGGATCGAGTTGGATCAACCAGGTCGAGCGATGGTTCGGACTCCTGACCGACAAGCTCATCCGCCGCGGCATCCACACCTCCGTGAAAGCGCTGGAGAAGGACATCACCGCGTGGATCGAGAACTGGAACCAGGACCCCAAACCCTTCACCTGGACCAAAACCGCCGACGAGATCCTCAACTCCCTCGCCGACTACCTCGCCAAGATCACCAACACCAGCAAAGATACGAACTTAGACACGTAATTTCAGGCGCAGGACACTAGTCGCCCTGCCGCGACGCTGGGCCGCCTGACGTCTCAGGCGGCCCCGGTCCGACTTACCAGCCCCGCTCGCGCCATTCCGCCAGCTTCGGCCGCTCCGCGCTCAGCGCCGTGTCGTCCCCGTGCCCCGGATACACCCACGTCTCGTCCGGCAGGACCCCGAAGATCCGCTCCGACACGTCGTCGATCAGCGAAGTGAAGTCCTCCGGCGAACCCGTCTTCCCGACCCCGCCCGGGAACAGCGAATCCCCGGTGAACAAGTGCGGCGGCCCAGCCGGATCGCGGTACAGCAGGGCGATCGACCCGGGTGTGTGTCCCCGCAGGTGGATCACCTCCAGCGTCACCTCGCCGAACCGGAGCGTGTCGCCGTGTTCGACCAGGAAGTCCGGGGGGATCGGCAGGGGGCCGGCGTCCAGCGGGTGGGCCGCGGTGTTCGCGCCGTTCGCGCCGGCCACCGCGCCCAGGGCCTGCCAGTGGTCGTGGTGCTGGTGGGTGGTCACCACGGTGCGCAAGGCGGGACGGTCCGGGCCGTGGCCGACGAGGTCGGAGATGCGGTCCGGGTCGTTCGCCGCGTCGATCAGCAGTGCCTCGTTCTCGGCGCGGCACACGAGCAGATACGTGTTGTTGTCCATCGGGCCCACGGAGAGCTTCG
The DNA here is from genome assembly GCF_002564045.1 of Amycolatopsis sulphurea. NCBI lineage: Bacteria > Bacillati > Actinomycetota > Actinomycetes > Pseudonocardiales > Pseudonocardiaceae > Amycolatopsis > Amycolatopsis sulphurea. Next base: position 5,173,567 of record NZ_PDJK01000002.1, read on the forward strand.
TGATGGTGAGGCCGTCCAGCGTGCGGCGGGCAGCGTCGCCGCCCGGTTCGACGTGCCCGGTATAGGTCTCGGCGATGTTCACGAGGTCCCACGGTAGCCGGGGCCGCCACACCGGTTCCACCCGTGCACGTACCGGTCCGGTCCCGGCGCGCCGCCTGTATCGTGGAGCGGGTCCCGCCCGCGTCCGGCGAACCGCCGGATTCCGGTCGCGGCACGCGCCCGGCCGGCCCCGGAAAGTCCACAGAAAACCAGGTCAACGACGTGCGTCGCGGTTTTTGTCGGTGGTCCTCCCTACCCTGGGCGGCGTCCGCCGGCGGCGGACAGACGAAGCTGAGAATGACTGAAGGGACGTGGGCGTGGCTGATCGCCTCGTTGTTCGCGGTGCGCGCGAGCACAACCTCCGCGGCGTTGATCTCGACCTGCCCCGCGACAGCCTGATCGTGTTCACCGGCCTGTCCGGTTCGGGCAAGTCGAGCCTCGCCTTCGACACGATCTTCGCCGAGGGGCAGCGGCGCTACGTCGAATCGCTCTCGGCCTACGCGCGGCAGTTCCTCGGCCAGATGGACAAGCCCGACGTGGACTTCATCGAGGGCCTCTCGCCCGCGGTGTCGATCGACCAGAAGTCCACCTCGCGCAACCCGCGCTCCACCGTGGGCACCATCACCGAGGTCTACGACTACCTGCGGCTGCTCTACGCCCGCGCCGGCAAGGCGCACTGCCCCCAGTGCGGCGAGGCGATCAGCAAGCAGACGCCGCAGCAGATCGTGGACCAGGTGCTGGAGATGGAGGACGGCATCCGGTTCCAGGTGCTCGCGCCGGTGGTGCGCGGGCGCAAGGGCGAGTACCTCGATCTGTTCCAGAACTTGCAGCAGCAAGGCTACGCACGCGTGGTCGTCGACGGCACGGTGCACCCGCTCACCGACCCGCCGAAGCTCAAGAAGCAGGAGAAGCACCAGATCGGCGTGGTGATCGACCGGCTGACCGTCAAATCCGGCTCCCGCCAGCGGCTCACCGACTCGGTGGAGACCGCGCTGCGGCTCGCCGACGGGCTGGTCGAGCTGGAGTTCGTCGATCTGGACGCGGCCGATCCGCACCGGATCCGCGGCTTCTCCGAGAACCTCGCCTGCCCCAACGGGCACCCGCTGGCGATCGAGGACCTCGAACCGCGGTCGTTCTCCTTCAACTCGCCCTACGGCGCCTGCCCGGACTGCACCGGCATCGGCATCCGCAAGGAGGTCGACCCCGAGCTGGTAGTGCCGGACGACGAGCTGTCCCTGGCCGAGGGCGCCATCGCGCCGTGGGCGGGCGGGCAGAGCGCGGACTACTTCCTGCGGTTGCTGGAATCGCTGTCCGAGGCGGTCGGGTTCCGGATGGACACGCCGTGGCGGCGGCTGCCCGCGCGGGTGCAGAAGGCCGTACTCCACGGCGTCGACGAGCAGGTGCACGTCCGCTACCGCAACCGGTACGGCCGGCAGCGCTCGTACTACGCGGCGTTCGAGGGCGTCATCCCGTTCCTGGAACGGCGCATGGAGCAGACCGAGTCCGAGTACATGCGCGAGCGGTACGAGGGCTACATGCGCGAGGTGCCGTGCCCGGCCTGCCAGGGCAGCCGGCTCAAGCCGGAGATCCTCGCGGTCACCCTGGAGCACGCCACTCAGGGCGAGCGGTCCATCGCCGAGGTGTGCGCGCTGTCCATCGCGGAGTCCTCGCAGTTCCTCGACGAGCTGGTGCTCGGCCCGCGCGAGGCGATGATCGCCGGCGCCGTGCTCAAGGAAATCCAGGCACGGCTGCGGTTCCTGCTCGACGTCGGGCTCACCTACCTCTCGCTCGACCGCGCCTCGGCCACGCTGTCCGGCGGCGAGGCGCAGCGGATCCGGCTGGCCACCCAGATCGGCTCCGGGCTGGTCGGTGTGCTGTACGTGCTGGACGAGCCGTCCATCGGCCTGCACCAACGCGACAACCACCGGCTGATCGAGACGCTCACCCGGCTGCGCGACCTCGGCAACACGCTGATCGTGGTGGAGCACGACGAGGACACCATCCGGTCCAGCGACTGGGTGGTCGACATCGGCCCCGGTGCCGGTGAACACGGCGGGCACATCGTGCACAGCGGGCCGTACAAGAAGATCCTCAAGAACAAGGAGTCGCTCACCGGCGCCTACCTGTCCGGCCGCCGCGAGATCGAGGTGCCCGGGATCCGCCGTACGGTGGACCGCAAGCGGCAGCTGACCGTGGTCGGCGCGCGCGAGCACAACCTGCGTGGCATCGACGTGTCCTTCCCGCTCGGCTGCCTGGTGTCGGTCACCGGGGTGTCCGGCTCGGGCAAGTCCACCCTGGTCAACGACATCCTGGCGCAGGTACTGGCGAACAAGCTCAACGGCGCGCGGCAGGTGCCCGGGCGGCACACCCGGGTCAACGGGCTGGGCCAGGTGGACAAGCTGGTGCGGGTCGATCAGTCGCCGATCGGGCGCACCCCGCGGTCCAATCCGGCCACCTACACCGGTGTGTGGGACCACGTGCGCAAGCTGTTCGCGGCGACCACCGAGGCGAAGGTGCGTGGCTACCAGCAGGGCCGGTTCTCGTTCAACGTCAAGGGCGGCCGCTGCGAGGCCTGCGCCGGCGACGGCACGATCAAGATCGAGATGAACTTCCTGCCGGACGTCTACGTGCCCTGCGAGGTGTGCAAGGGCGCCCGGTACAACCGGGAGACGCTCGAAGTGCACTACAAGGGCAAGACCGTGTCCGACGTGCTGGACATGCCGATCGAGGAGGCCGCGGAGTTCTTCGAGCCGATCAAGGCGATCCACCGGCACCTGCAGACCCTGGTCGACGTCGGGCTCGGCTACGTGCGCCTCGGCCAGCCCGCGCCGACGCTGTCCGGCGGTGAGGCGCAGCGCGTGAAGCTGGCCAGCGAACTGCAGAAGCGCTCGACCGGCAAGACGGTCTACATCCTCGACGAACCCACCACCGGTCTGCACTTCGAGGACATCAGCAAGCTGATCGGCGTGATCAACGGCTTGGTGGACAAGGGCAACACGGTGATCGTCATCGAGCACAACCTGGACGTGATCAAGACGTCCGACTGGATCGTGGACATGGGCCCGGAGGGCGGATCCGGTGGCGGCACCGTCATCGCCGAGGGCACCCCGGAGGAGGTGGCGGCGACCGAGGGCAGTTACACCGGTGAGTACCTGCAGCACGTGCTGAACCCGGCCTGATCCCGTTCCCTGCCGACCGGGCCCGGTCCGGGCGGGGGCGGGACCGCGGTGCGGAGAAGCGTGGGCTGCGGTGCGGACCGGGGGAGCCTGGGCGGAAGGCCGCGATCCGGCCGGTGTCCGGACCAAGGCTGTGAAGGGGCCCTTCACGGACTCTGGCGGGGCACCGGCAAAGTTGATCGGGAGCAGGGAGAGTTGTGGCTGCCGCGCTGTCATTGGCGGTGTCGCCGGCTCGATCGATTGCGTCCGGTAGCGGGTGATGCGGAGGTGTACGAGGTGTGTGCCGGACCGGTTTCGGGTCCGTGAAGGTGCCCCTGACGGACTCTGATTCCGTGAAGGGGCCCTTCACAGCCTTGCCGAAAGGTTAAAGGCGGACTCACGGGCCTGCGCTGCCGACGTGGCCGGCGCGGCGGAGCCTGGGGGCGGGGCCGCCTGAGGCCTGCCGGGGAGCGCGATCCCCGCGGAGCAGTCCGAAGCGGAAGCCGGGCCGCGCCGTCCGCTTTACCATGCGGAGGACGACGGAAGGCGGGCGCAGGTGGACCAGGACGGCCCGGCGAGTGCCGAATACCGGTTCCGGAGCAGCTGGTGGCTGCCCGGCGTGCCGGTCCCGCGGGTCTTCGACGCAGTGGTCGACCTGGAGTCCTACCCCCGCTGGTGGCCGGACGTGCGCTCGGTCCGGCGGATCGACGACGACACCGCCCAGGTCGTCTGCCGGTCGAGCCTGCCCTACCGGCTGGTGATCTCGATGCACCGGGAGCACCAGGATCCGGTCGCGGGCCGGGTCCGCGTCCGGATCGGCGGTGACCTGGACGGGGTGCTCGCCGGGTTCCTCCGGCCGGCCGGAGGCGGTACCCGGCTGGACATCACGCAAGAGGTCCGGGCCCGGAAACCCTTGCTGCGCCGCCTCGACGTGGTGGCCCGGCCGTTCTTCCGGGCGAACCACACGTGGATGATGCGCCGGGGCCACCGGGGCCTCGTCGCCTACCTCCGCCCGCCGGCCTGATCCGGCCCGCGCCACGCGCGACGAGGCGCACCCGGCCGGTCGCCAAGTCTGTGAAGGGGCCCTTCACGGACTCAGAGTCTGTGAAGGGCCCCTTCACAGCCCGTGGCCCGGAGCGAGCGGGGTCGGGTCGGGCGAGCACGTCGCCTGCCAAACGCCGTTCCGGTTGCCGGGCAAGAAAAAGTGCCGTGTTCGTGAGCACGGGGGACGCTCACGAACACGGCACCGAACAATCCGTTCCCCGGCTGGAGAGGCGCCGGGGAACGGATTCCGGCCTCAGCTGCCGGAAGCCACCGGCACCGGCTCTGGCTCCGGCTCCTTCGGTTGCTCCACGGGCGTGGCAGGCGCGTCGTCGAGCAGGGTGGCCTCGTCGAACGGTGCCTGGCCGGAGAACACCTGCTGTGAACGGCCGCGGTCGAATTCCTTCATCCACGACCCGATGAGGACGGTCGCGACCGCGTTGCCGGCGAAGTTGGTCAGCGCGCGGGCCTCGGACATGAACCGGTCGATGCCGAGGATGAACCCGACGCCGTCGACCAGTTCCGGCCGGTGCGACTGCAGCCCGCTGGCCAGCGTCGCGATGCCCGCACCGCTCACGCCCGCCGCGCCCTTCGAGGCGATGATCATGAACAGCAGCAAGGTGATCTGCTCGCCCAGCGCCAGCGGCTGATCCTGCGCGGTGGCGATGAACAGCGTCGCCATCGTCAGGTAGATCGCGGTGCCGTCCAGGTTGAACGAGTACCCGGTGGGCACCGTGATGCCGACGACCGGCTTGCTCACCCCGAGGTGCTCCATCTTCGCGATCAGCCGCGGCAGCGCCGATTCCGAGGAGGAGGTGGACAGGATCAGCAGGAACTCGCGGCCGAGGTAGCGCAGCAGCTGGAAGATGTTCACCCGGGCGCCGAGCCAGAGCACCGCGCCGAGTATGCCGAACACGAAGATCAGGCAGGTCAGATAGAAGCCCAGCATGATCACCAGCAGGCTGCGCAGCGCACCCCAGCCGGTCGCGCCGACCACCGCGGCGATCGCGCCGAAGGCACCGACCGGGGCCGCCCACATGATCATCGACAGGATCCGGAACACCAGGCGCTGCACGTGCTCGATCCCGCGCAGGACCGGCTCGCCGCGTTTGCCCAGCTTCTGCAGCGCGAACCCGGCCAGCAGCGCGACCAGCAGCGTCTGCAGCACCTGGCCTTCGGTGAAGGCCGAGACGAACGAGGTCGGGATGATGCCGAGCAGGAAGTCGACCCCGCCCTCGGCGCCCTTGGCCGCCTGGTCGTGCACCTTCGACACGTCGGCCGGGTTCAGGTGCAGCCCGGTGCCCGGGTGGATCAGGTTGCCGACGATCAGGCCGATGGCGAGCGCGAAGGTCGACATCACGATGAAGTAGACCAGCGCGGTGATGCCGACCTTGCCGACCTTCGCCGCCTTCGCGACCGAACCGATGCCGAGCACGATGGTGCAGAAGATGATCGGCGAGATCATCATCTTGATGAGGTTGACGAAACCGGTGCCCAGCGGGGCGAGGCCCTTGCCGAACGACGGCCACAGGAGCCCGACCGCGACGCCGAGCACGACGGCGGCGATCACGGCCAGGTACAGATAACGGGTCCGGTCGCGCTTGGGCGCGGCCGCTACGGGGGTCGGTGTCGGCACCGTTGCCTCCAGCTCGGGATCAAGTGGAACGCTGGTCACTATGCGGGCCGGATATGACCAGCGTCACTGTTGTGTTCATTGAGTTCGCACGGTCGTGTCCGGTGTGGACTCCCGCGCCGCGTGCCGCGCTGTCCCCGCCGGGCCGAATGTGCTGGTATGGACGGGTGCCCTCGACGCCGCGGATTCGCACGAGCCGCTGGAGCCTAGCCCGTCAGCTGCTGGCCCTGCAGCTGACGGTCCTGCTCGTGCTCGTCGCGGGCGGGATCACTATCGCGTATCTGGACGCGAAGCGCAGCACGACCGACCGGGCGCGCGAGCAGTCGCTGGCCGTCGCCCGGACCACCGCCGACGCGCCGGACGTGGTGCGCGCAGTGTCCACACCGGACCCGACGAAGACGCTCCAGCCCTACGCGCTGCGGGTGATCGCGGATACCACCGTGGACTTCGTGACGATCATGTCGCCGCAGGGGATCCGCTACACCCACCCGAATCCGGCGCTGATCGGCGGTCGGTTCCTCGGGCACATCCGCGCCGCGCAGGGGGGCGGGGTGGTCACCGAGACCTACACCGGTTCGCTGGGGCCGTCGGTGCGCGCGGTGGTGCCGGTGCTCGGCCCGGGGCACCGGGTGGTCGCGCTCGTGGCGGTGGGCATCACGATCGCCGCGATCAGCGCGGAACTGCAGGACCGGGTGGTGCCGCTGCTCGGGGTCGCCGCGGCGGTGCTGCTGGTCGGCGCCTGTGGCGGCTGGCTGATCAGCGTCCGGCTCAAACGCCAGACCCGCGGGATCGCGCCGGACGAGCTGAGCAACCTGTTCGAGTACCACGAGGCCGTGCTGCACTCGGTCCGCGAGGGCGTGCTGCTGGTCGGCCGGGACGGCGTGATCGGGCTTTGCAACGACGGTGCGCGCACGCTGCTGGGGCTGACCGGCGACCCGGTCGGGCGGCCGGTGTCCGAACTCGGGCTGCCGCCGGAGCTGGCTGCCTCGTTCACCGCACCGGAGACCCGGACCGAGCAGCTGCACCTCACCGATTCCCGGATCCTGCTCGTCGGGACCACGCTGGTGAGTTCCGGCGGCCGGGCGCAGGGCACCGTGGTGATCCTGCGCGATCACACCGAACTGCGGGCCCTGACCGGCGAGCTGACCACCGCGCGCAGCCTGTCCGAGGCGCTGCGTTCGCAGGCGCACGAGGCGGCGAATCGGCTGCACACCGTGGTTTCGCTGGTCGAGCTGGGCCGTCCGGAGGACGCGGTGGAGTTCGCGACCGCGGAACTCGCGCTGGCCCAGGAATTGACCGATCGGGTGATGAGCGCGGTCGCCGAACCGGTGCTCGCCGCGTTGCTGCTCGGCAAGGCCGCGGAGGCCAGCGAACGCGGGGTCGAGTTCACCATCACGCCGGACACCGTGATCGACGATCAGGGCCTCGGTGTGGCCGGCCGGGATCTGGTGACGATACTGGGAAACCTGGTGGACAACGGCATCGACGCGGCGGCGCGGGGCACGGGCGGACGGCCCGCGGTCGTGGTCACCGCGCGCTCCGGGGAGGACGGCCTGCTGCTGCGGGTCGCCGACAATGGGCCGGGAGTGCCGGAGGACGCGGTGGAAAACCTGTTCCGCCGGGGCTGGTCCACGAAGGCGGACGAGGGACACGGGCTGGGGCTGGCACTGGTGGCGCAGGCCGTCCGGCGGTATGGCGGCAGTATCGACGTGGGCTCCGACGGTGGCGCGGTGTTCACGGTCCGGTTGCCGAGGCAGGAGGTGGCGCGGTGATCCGGGTTCTGGTGGTGGAGGACGAGCCGGTGGCGGCCGATGCGCATCGGCTCTACGTCGAGCGGCTGCCCGGCTTCGAGGTGGCCGGGGTGGTGCACTCCGGCGGCGACGCGCTGCGGTTCTGCGAACGCGAGCAGGTGGACCTGGTACTGCTCGATTTCTACCTGCCCGACACGCACGGGCTGGCGGTGTGCCGCTCGCTGCGCGCGGCCGGTCTGCCGATCGACGTGATCGCGGTGACCTCCGCGCGGGACCTGGCGCTGGTGAAGACCGCGGTGTCCGTCGGCGTGGTGCAGTACCTGCTGAAGCCGTTCACTTTCGCGTCGCTGCGGGAGAAACTGGAACGCTACGCGGCATTCCACCAGGCCTCCGGCGAGGTGACCGGCCAAGCCGAGATCGACCGGGCGCTGGCCACCTTGCGCACCACCGAACACACGTCCCTGCCCAAAGGCATGAGCGCCCACACCCTCGAAGCGATCACCGAAGCACTCGCGGGCGCCGTCGAGGGGCTGTCGGCCGGCGGCGCGGCCAGCGCGATCGGGGCCTCCCGCGTCACCGCTCGCCGGTACCTGGAGTACCTCGCCGACAACGGTCTGGCCCACCGTGAACCCCGATACGGCCAGGTAGGGCGCCCCGAAGTCTGGTACCGCCTGCGTTCCGGATAGCAACCCGGGTGTATAATGACCTATACGACTCATTCTGAGGCGATTCCTTCGGCGCGGGACCGGTCTCGCGCCGATCGCGCTACCGTTCCCGCGAGCGCGAGGGCCACCTGCGACGTCTGGGCAGCTACGGTCTCTTGGCGGCGGGGCTGATCGCCGCAGCCGGGTGCAGCGCGGGAGAAGCGCCGCCGTCGCCGAAGCCGAGTCTCGCGCCCGTGAGCGTGCGGGAGGCCGACCCGTGTTCACTCCTCGAACCGTCCGCGGCAGCGGCCAACGGGCTCGGGCAGGGGGCGCAGTCCAAGGGGTCGACGTACCGCAACTGCTGGTGGACGGCGGATGCCTTCGCGACGGCGATTTTCGTTCGCTGGGACCGTGACGCGCTCGTCGACCTCACCACCAACTACCCGGTGTCGCTCGGTGAAGTGGAAGTCGGGGGCGAGAAGGTGATCAGGGCAAGACGACGGTCACGCCCGCCTGTACTGCGCTGTACCTGTCCGGGCAGGGGACGGTCGTCGCGATCGTCGTGAGTACAAGCGGCCGGCCTGTGTCGACGGCCTGCGAACGCGTGAAGTCCGTTGGCGCGCCGGTGATTCAGCATCTGCGTGCGCTGCATCTGCGGCCCACGCCGTGATTCAGCGTGGCCGTCCGGGAACGCCGGGCCGGGTCTGCCATGGGTGCGGTCCGTCGAGCGGACGGTATTCCACCCCGAGTGCGTCCAGCCGGGGCAGATGGTGTTCGCGCAGCCGGGCGAGGAACTCGGCGAAGTCCCGTGGTCCACTGCTCCACGCGACCTCCGCGAAGGCGCACAGCCGGGGGAATGCCGCATAGTCCACCCGTCGCATGCTGTCGAGGTGCTCGCTCCAAAGCTGTGCCTGCACTCCGCGCAGCCGCGGCCCGGCCAGGTCGGGTTCGTACCGGTAGACGTCTTTCAGCGTGCGGCGGTAGCCGACCGGAATCGGCTCGTCGGGATGGTCGCTCTGCCGATGGTCCAGGTAGAGCCGGTCCTCCGGGCAGAGGACTACGTCGTGGCCGAGTTCCGTGGCGCGGGCGCCGTGCGCGCCGTCGCGCCACACGCCGATCACCATCGGCGGCAGGGGGCCGGTATCCAGCACCTCGTCCCAGCCGAGCGGGGTCCGGCCGCGGGCGGTCAGGTGCTCGGCGATCGTGCGTACGAGCCTGCCGTGCGCCTCGGTCGCGCCGGGCACTTCGTCGCCGCCGAGGCCGATCACGGGGGAGGGGAAGATGTCCAGCACGTGGTCGAAGACGGCGCGGAAGAAGTCCACTGTGGACTCTGAAGGGTCGAGCAGTGCGGTGCTGATTCCCCATGCGGTCCAGACTTCCCAGCCGGCGGCCGGGTCCGGGCCGAGTTCCGGGTAGGCCGCGATGGCTGCCCTCGCGTGCCCGGGGAGGTCGATTTCCGGCACGACGGTGACTGCGCGCTCGGCCGCGTAGGCGACGATCTCCCGCAGGTCGGCGGTGGTGTAGAAGCCGCCGTGTGGACGGCCGTCGCGTTCCGGGCCGTCGTGCCTGCCCACCATCGACGAGCGCCGCCAGCCGCCTGCCGACGTCAGCTTCGGGAACTGTGGCACCTCGATGCGCCAGCCCTGATCGTCGGTGAGATGAAGGTTGAGTACGTTCAGCTTGTGCGCGGCCAGCAGGTCGACGAAACGCAGTACCTCGGCTTTCGTACGAAAGTGCCGGGCCACGTCCAGCAGGCAGCCGCGCCTCGGACTGTCCTCGACCACGCCGCACGGCAGGACGAGTCCACTGTGGAGGGAGGCGGCGCGGAATGCGTCCGGCCCGGCGAGCTGACGCAGTGTCTGACGGCCGTGGTGTTCCCCGGCCGAATCGGCGGCGGACAGCGTGATCCCGCCGGGTGTGATCGCCAGCCGGTAGCCCTCCGCGGGCAGATCCGGGTCGGCTCGCACCGCGACCGGCGCGGGCCACGGGCAGCTGCCCGGCGCCTCGGTGACCGAGACCGGACGGGGGAGCAAGGTCGCGAAACCGGGCATGCTCGGCCTTCTGGATCAGGCGAAGAAGACCGAGTTGACGCTGGGCACCGCGAGCGAGCCGGCGGCTTTGCCGGGCAGCCCGGTCGAAGCGTCGCGGGGCAGCCAGGTGATCGTGCCGGAACGTTGGTTGGATACGTAGAACCACCGCTCGTCAGCGTCGAGCGCGAAGTGCCTCGGCCAATTGCCGCCGGTGTCCACACTGGACGCCAGCGTCAGCTTGGAACCGTCGACGGTGAAGGTGGCGATGGTGTTCGGTCCGCGTACGGTGGCGTAGACGAACTTCCCGTCCCGGGAAACGGCGATCTCACCCGGGAAGAGGTCGCCGGTGCTGCCCGGCGGCACTGCCGGAACGACCGTGTGCGGGGTGAATTCGCCGTTGCGGGAATCCCAGCTCGCCACGGTGATCTCGGGCCGGAGTTCCTGCGCGAGATAGGCGTGTTCGCCGTCCGGGTGGAAGGCCAGGTGTCGCGGCCCCGTGCCGGTGGGCAGCGTGACCTGCTTGTGCAGCGCCAGTTTCCCGGTGGCGACGTCGAGAGCGTAGACATAGACCGAGTCCGCGCCGAGGTCCACCGACAGCACCCACTTGCCGGACGGATCGGTTACCACCTGGTGCGCATGCGCTTGACGGTCCTTGCCGGTGTGCTGCTGGAGATCAGTTGCCGCGCCGAGCTTCCCGCCGTCTTCGATCGGCAGGACGACCACGCTGCCGGAGCCGTAGTTGGCCGCCAGCACGAACTTCTGGCTGGCGTGCACCGACAGATGCGTTGGTGCAGCGCCCTGCGACGGGCTGGACCCGAGCGGCTTCGGGTTCGCCGCGTCGCTGATGTCCAGCGCGGACACTGCGCCGTCCGGGTCGCCTTCGTTGGTCACGTACAGCGTGCGGCCGTCGTGGCTGCTGTCGAACCACGACGCGTCCGGTATTCCGGTCACGGTCCGGACCGCCGACAACGCCGGGTCGTCGCCGGTCCGGCCGACCACGTCGAGCCCGTGCCCGGCGGGCGGGGTGCTGGTGTAGCTGCCGACATACGCCGTGGTACCTGCCGGCCACGGCGTGGCTCCGGCGAGCCGCGAGCCGAGCACGGTGGCTGCTCCGGCCGCGCCTGCCGCGCCGAGGAACGTGCGACGGGATACTGCGGTCATCGGGTTCTCCCTGCTGTCGCGCCCAGATGGTTCAGACCACTGTCATGGCCAATGCTGCCACGGCGAAACCGCTCAGGGAAAGGACCGTTTCCAGCGCGGTCCAGGTCTTCAGCGTCTGTGGCACGGTCAGCCCGAAGTACCGGGACACGATCCAGAACCCACCGTCGTTCACATGGGAGGCGATGATCGAGCCCGCAGAGATGGCGACCACGATCAGTGCCAGCTGTGGTTGCGAATAGTGCAGATCGAGCACGGTCGGCGCGACGATGCCGCCGGTGGTCACGATCGCCACGGTGGCCGAGCCCTGTGCGATGCGCAGACCGCAGCTGATCACGTACGCGGCGAGGATGACCGGCAGTCCGGCGTCGCCGAGCGAACCGGCGACCGCCTTGCCGATACCGGTCGCGGACAGTACCGCGCCGAAGAACGAGCCCGCGCCCACCACCAGCAGGATCATCGCCACCGGGCGCAGGGCGTTGCCCGACAGCTGGGCGAGATCGGCACCGGTCATGCCCCGGCGGCGGCCGAGCAGCCACGAGGCGAGCAGGGTGGCGATGGTCAGCGCGATCGCCGGGGTGCCGAGGAACGCGGCCACGCCCGCCCCGGTGGAGTTCTTCGGCAGCAGGATACTGCCGAAGGTGCCCACCAGGATCAGCGCCAGCGGCACCGCGATGATGCCGCCGACCAGCGCCAACGACGGCGGGGTGCGGCCGTTGTCCTCGTCGTCCCCGGCCAGCGTCGCGAACTCCTCGGCCAGCGGCACGTTCACCCGCTTGCCGATCCAGGTGGAGTAGAGGATGCCGCCGACGAACCAGGCGGGGATCCCGCAGATGGCGCCCATCAGGATCAGCCAGCCGAGGTCCACGTGCAGCAGTCCGGCCGCGGCGACCGGCCCCGGGTGCGGCGGGATGAACGCGTGCGTGATGGAAAGCCCGGCCAGTAACGGCATCGCGTACAGCACGATCGACCGGCCGCCCTGCTTCGCCGCCGCGTAGACCAGCGGGGCGAGCACGAAGATGCCGATGTCGAAGAACACCGGGATGCCGAAGATCAGGCCGGACAGGCCCATCGCCAGCGGCGCCCGTTTCTCGCCGAAGGCCCGCAGCAGCGCCGCGGTCAGCACCCGCGCGCCCCCGGATCGTTCCAGGATCGAACCGAGCAGGGTGCCCAGCCCGATGATCGCGGCGATATGCCCGAGAATGCTGCCGAAACCCTTTTCCAGCAAGGAATCCGAGGTCTTCTGCGCGGTGCCGACCAGGGTGCCCACCGGCAGCCCCGCGGCCAGCGCGGTGAGCAGGCCCACCACGATCAGCGCGATGAACGGTTCGACCTTCACCTTGATGATGAGCACGAGCAGCACCGCGATGGACAGCGCGGCAAGGGTGAGCAGACCGCCGGTGCTGGTCTGCAGCCAGTGGATCATCGACTCCTCCCGGGGTGACGAAGGGCGTGCCCGGCGAGCGCGCCTGTGGGATGGGTGTCTTCAAGCGCGGCGACGCCGTTCACAAAGACGTGGGAGATGCCCGTGGCGGGCTGCCGTGGGTCGTCGAAGGTCGCGGTGTCGGAGATCGTGTCCGGGTCGAACAGCACCAGGTCGGCGGCGTACCCGGGGCGGATCAGGCCACGGTCGGCCAAACCGAGCCGCCGTGCCGCGCGTCCGGTGAGGTGCGCGATGCAGTCGGCCAGATCGAGCACGCCCAGCTCGCGCACGTACCGGGCGAGGTAGCGTGGGAACGTGCCCCAGGCGCGGGGATGCGGCCGGTCGCCGACCAGCAGCCCGTCCGAACCACCGGTGTGCGTGCGGTGGCGCATGATCGCCAGCACGTTCTCCTCGTGCCCGACGTGCAGCAGGCAGGAGGTGCCGAGCCGCTCGTCGAGCAGCGTGTCGAAGTACAGTTCGGACGGTGGTTTTCCGGCCGCTCGCGCGGAATCGGCGACACTGCGGCCGACAAGCGCGCAGTTCTCGCTCCGGCGGACGCCGTTGATCTCGATGGTGTGCCAGTCGACCGGCACGCCGTGCGCACCGTCCGAACCGGACTCTTCCAGCGCCACGCGGATCCGCTCGCGAGTGTCCGGATCGGACAGCCGTGCCAGCGTCGCCGCCGTCCCGCCCTCGGCTGCCCAGCTGGGTAGCAGTGCGGACAGGTAGGTCGCGCCCGGCAGGTAGGGGTAGCTGTCCAGCGTGATGTCGCAGCCCTCGTCGAGCGCGTCGTCGAGCAGGCGCAGCAGTTCCGGCGCTTTTCCTTTGTTGACGGAGAAGTTCATCGTGGCGTGCGCGAGGTGCAGCGGACAGCCCGAACGGCGGGAGACCTCGATCATCTCCGCGAACGCCTCCAGCGCACCGGCCCCGTAGCTGCGGTGGTGCGGGCTGTAGTAGCCGCCGCGCTCGCCGACCACCCGGCACAGCTCGGTCAGCTCGTCGTTGCTCGCGTACATCCCCGGCATGTACGTGAGCCCGGACGACAGGCCGAACGCGCCTTCGGCCATGCTGGTCGCGACCAGCTCCTTCATCCGCGCCAGCTCGGCTTCGGTGGCCGGCCGGTCGTCCCAGCCGACGGCCAGCATCCGCACGGTCCCCTGGGGAATCAGGTAGGCGGCGTTCACCGCGATGTCCCGGTCGAGCCGGTCGAGGTACTCGCCGACCGACCGCCAGTTCCAGTCGAACCCGGCCGGATCGTCGTTCCAGCCCGCCAGCTGTCCACGCAGCGCGGCCAGCACCTCGTCGTCCACCGGTGCGTAGGAGAGCCCGTCCTGGCCCAGCACCTCGGTGGTCACGCCCTGGCTCACCTTGGCGAGATGGTCCGGCGCGACGAGCAGTTGCAGGTCCGAATGCGAGTGCATGTCGATGAACCCGGGGGAGAGTACTTGCCCGGTGGCGTCCAGCACGCGGGCCGCGGTGAGCGTGCCCGGTGCGGCGACCTCGGCGATCCGGCTGCCGGCCAGCCCGACGTCCTGGCGGACCAGGGGTGCCCCGGTGCCGTCGGCGACCTGCGCGCCGCGGATCACGGTATTCAGAGAAGTACTGCTCATCAGAACCACGTCCGTACGAAGTCGATCACGGTCTCGCCGTCGGCGTCCACCACCGGCAGCAGCGGCCATTTGTCGAAGGTCGTGCAGGGATGGGACACGCCGAGCCGCACCCAGTCGCCGACCGCGACCGGCGAATCCGCGGGCAGGGTGAGGAAAGTGTGCTGGTCGTTCATCTTGGGCACGGTGTGCCCGGTCAGCGTGGTGACCACGCCGTCCTTGCGCAGCAGCTGGGGTTCGGGCATCCCTTCGTCGTAGGGCAGGTCGCGCTTGCCCGCGGTCAGCAGGGCCAGTTCCGCCGACGGCTTCGAGGTGACCTGCGCCCAGGCGTGGAGCGCGGGGTGGAACGTCTCCACGCCGTTGATACGGGGATGCGCGCCGAGCGGCGAGATTTCGCGGTAGAAGCCGTCGTCGTGCGTCAGGTAGGCGCCGCTGCGCAGAATCGGGAGCACGTCCAGTCCGTCCGGCCATGGCTTGGTCAGCTCGTCCACGATGCGGTCGAAGTAGGCGCTGCCGCCTGCCGTCACGTACACAGGGCCGTCGGCGAGCAGGCCCATTTCGGCGAACGAGACGGCGAGGCCGCGCATGCTGTCGATGTAGGAACTGATCTTCGCCAACGCTGTGGCGTCGCTGTGGTGCGAAAGCGCTCCTTCGTAACCACCGGCGCCCCTCAAGCTCAGAGCGGGGCTCTTCGCGACGGCTTCGGCGACCGCGTACGCCGTCGCCGAATCGCGTACGCCGGTACGCCCGCCTTCGCCGCCCAGCTCTACGAGGACGTCCACCGGCCGGGGTGCCTCCGAGAGCGCGTCGGTCATCAGCTCGACACCACGGACCGAATCGACCCAGCAGACGAACTCGAAGTCCGGATCCGCCGCCAGCTCACCGGCCAGCCAGCGCAGGCCCGACGGGTCCACGAGCTGGTTCGCCAGCAGGATCCGGGAGACCCCGAAGGCACGGTAGATCCGTACGTGCCCGGCGTTCGCCGCGGTGATGCCCCACGCGCCGTACGCGAGCTGCCGGGCGAACAGCTCGGGCGCCATCGTGGTCTTGCCGTGCGGCGCGAGCACGACCCCGCGTTCGGCGCACCAGCGCGCCATGGTGCGCAGGTTGTGCGCCAGCTCCGCCGCGCCGACCACCACGAACGGGCCGAAGAACCCGTCGCCGAACAGGTTCGCGCGGCGGGTCGCGGCCTCGTCGAGGGTGAGCCCGGCGAGTGCGGGCGCGATCGAACGGAACCGCCAGTCGATGCGTTCCCCGCGCCCGGCGCGGACGGCGGCGTCCAGGGCGGTCTTACCGGAGCTGGTCATCTCGGCACCTCGGTTGCGTATATTGCAACGAACGTTGCGTAGAATGCGCTGATCAGGTGTAGCATCCCAGTCGCTACCGGTCAACGGAAAGAGAATGGGGAGTACCGCTGTGACGACCAGGGCGAGCGGTCCGGGCGGCCCGCCGGAGGTGCTCTGCGTGGGGGAGTCGATGGCCTTGTTCGTCCCGGCCGGACCCGGCCCGCCGGACGAGGTCCGCACCTGGCTGCGCACCGTCGGCGGAGCGGAATCGAACGTCGCCTCGCACCTGCCCGCCCTCGGGGTGTCCAGCGCGTGGGCGAGCGCGGTCGGCGACGATCCGTTCGGCCGCGCGATCGTGCGCGAGATCGCCGCCGCGGGCGTCGGCGTCGAAGGCGTGGTCGTGGACCCGGCGCGGCCGACCGGGCTGTATCTCAAGGAGTCCGGGGCCGGCGGCAGCCCGGTGCGGTACTACAGGAGCGGGTCGGCGGCGTCCGCGATGGGGCCGGATCTGCTTGCGCGGCTGGATTTCTCGGGGGTACGGGTGCTCCACCTGTCGGGCATCACCCCGGCGTTGTCCGGCAGCTGCGAGGCGCTCGTACGGGCGCTGCTGGACCTGCCGCGCGACGAGCTGATCGTGTCCTTCGATGTCAACCACCGTCCGGCGCTGTGGGCTGGCAGAGACCTGTCCGTGCTCCGTAAACTGACCGCCCGCGCGGACCTCGTGCTGACCGGGGACGACGAGGCGGAGCGCGTGTGGGGGACCGGTGATCCGGCGCGGTTGCGGGAATTGCTGCCCGATCCCCGCGCGCTGGTGGTCAAGCACGGCGAACGCGGAGCGACCCTGATGGAGGGCAGCGCGGACCCGCTGTTCGCGCCCGCGCTGAGCGTCGACGTGGTCGAGCCTGTCGGCGCCGGCGACGCCTTCGCCGCCGGTTTCCTGGCCGCTACCCTGCGGGGCGCGGACCCGCTCACGCGCCTGCGTCGCGGTCATCTTCAGGCAGCTGCGACGTTGCTGACCCACGACGACGTCGGCGCGCCGTTGCCGGAACAGGTCGTGACCGAGTTGCTGAAGGCGGACGCCGAAGGCTGGGGCGCGGCGCGGCTGACCGTCGGGGGTGTGCTGGCTACGTGAGTCAAAGCCTGGACCGCGCCCTGACGGTGCTCGACGGTCTCGCGCGCGGCGCGCGGACACTCGACGAGCTGGCCGAAGAGATCGGCGTGCACAAGACGACCGTGTTGCGTCTCCTGCGCACCCTGGAGTCGCATCACTTCGTACGGCGCGAAGACACCCGGCATTACCGGCTCGGCAGCGCGCTGTTCGATCTCGCGAACCAGGCGTTGGAAGAACACGACGTACGCCGTAGCTCACATGAGGCTCTCGCGGCTCTCAACGCGCGTACGGGCCACACCGTGCACCTCGCGTCTTACGAAGACGGTGAGGTCGTGTACATCGACAAATACGAAGGCCGTCACTCGGTTCGCATGTACTCGCGCATCGGGAAACGCGCGCCACTGCATTGCACAGCAGTCGGCAAGGTTCTCGTCGCAGCGATGCCACCGGCAGAGCGTCGCGAGCTGGCGTACGCCCTGGACTACCTGGTCATGACGCCCAATACGATCACGACGCCCGAGGCGTACCTGGCGGAGCTGGATCGCGTCCAGAAGCTCGGGTACGCAGTGGACAACGCGGAGCACGAAGACTTCATCCATTGCATCGCGGCTCCGATCCGCGGCGCCGGAGGCGAGGTGCTGGCCGCGGCGTCGATTTCGGTGCCCAAGATTCTGCTCGACTACGACGGCCTGCTGGCACTTGTCCCCGAACTGCGCGCGGCCACCGGGGAAGCTTCCGTCCACAGTGGATGGACGGGGAACGGAAAGGGGCACTGATGGGCAAGACGGCGTTCACCACGAAGGACGCGCCGCAGCCGCCGGCGAAGTTCTCGCAGGCCGTCCGCAAGGGGAACATCCTCCAGGTGGCCGGGCAGGTCGCCTTCGACGCGGCCACCGGCGCCGTGGTCGGCGACGACGTGGCAGGCCAGACCCGCCAGGCGTTCAAGAACCTCGAAACGGTCCTCGCCGAAGCCGGGTCGAGCCTGGCCGACGCGGTGATGGTGCGCGTGTACCTGACCGACACCAGCCACTTCGCCGCGTTCAACGAGGTCTACGACGAGCTGATCGGCGAAGCCCCGTACCCCGGCCGTACGACGGTGTACGTCGGCCTGCCCGCCGGGCTCCTCGTGGAGATCGACGTCCTCGCGGTTGTGGACTGAACGACTCTGTTGCCCGGCCTCGGAAACCGTGGCCGGGCAACAGCTGGTCAGCCGAGCACGCTCGTGTACGCGTTGATCGTGGGTTGCCCGCCCAGATGCGCGTACAGCACGTTCGCTCCGGCCGGAATCTCCCCGCGCCGCACCAGATCGATCAGCCCGGCCATCGACTTCCCCTCGTACACCGGGTCGGTGATCATCCCCTCCAGACGGGCGGCGGTGCGGATCGCGTCCAGCGTCGATTCGTCCGGGATGCCGTAGATCCCCGCGTGGTAGCGCTCGTCGAGCAGCACCTCGGCAGGCTGCCCGGCGCCGAGCAGGTCCGCGGTGCGCCCGGCGATCCGCCCGATCTGCGCCCGCGTCTCGGCCGGTTTCGCCGAAGCGTCGATGCCGAGGATCCGCCGCGGCTTCCCGCTCACCGCGACCCCGGCGAGCATCCCCGCCTGCGTGCTGCCGGTGACCGAACAGACCACGATCGTGTCGAAGAAGACGCCGAGTTCCCGTTCCTGCGCTTCGAGTTCCAGCACCCAGTTCGCGAAGCCGAGCCCGCCGAGCCGGTGGTCCGACGCGCCGGCCGGGATCGCGTACGGCCGTCCGCCCGCGGCTTCCACCTCGGCCAACGCCTGCTCCCAGCTCTCCTTGAACCCGATGCCGAACCCGGCCTCGACCAGCCGCACCTCTGCGCCGAGGACCCGGGAGAGCTGGATGTTGCCCACCCGGTCGTGCAGCGGATCGTGCCAGTCCACCCAGCTTTCCTGGATCAGCACGGCCCGCATCCCGGCCCGCGCCGCGGCCGCCGCGACCTGCCGGGTGTGGTTGGACTGCACCCCGCCGATGGAGACCAGCGTGTCCGCGCCCTGCGCGAGCGCGTCCGCGACCAGGTACTCCAGCTTGCGGGTCTTGTTGCCGCCGAACGCGAGCCCCGAATTGAGGTCCTCGCGCTTGGCCCACACCGAGGCGCCGCCGAGGTGCTCGGTCAGCCGGTCCAGCCGGTGCACCGGAGACGGCCCGATCAGGAGGGGGAAACGGGGGAAATCGGCCAGGCTCATGTGTCCTCCAGGAGCGCTTCGAGGTCGGTCCAGATGGTCGCGGTGATCCGGGCGGCAGTGGCCTCGTCGCCGCCTTCGAGCGCCGCGATCAGCTCGTCGTGCCGCTTCACCGAACGCTGCGCGGGCAACGAACTGAAGCGCGCGTACTCCAGCCTTCGCAGCAACGGCGTGTACCTCCCGAGCGTCACGGCGACGGCACGATTGCCAGCCACGCGCACCGGTACGTCGTGCAACTCGTCGTCTGCTTCGATCGCTGCGCCCACGTCGCCCTTCGCGACCGCCACGGCGAACCGCTCATTCGCCGTACGCATCTCGGCGATGTGCGCGCGCCCGAGCCGGGGGAGCGCCTCGCGTACGGCGAGTTCGTGCAACGCGCGCACCAGCCGCACCGCATCCCGCACGTCATCCGCGACGAACTCCGCAACCCGCGTGTAACTCTGCGGCTTGGACGCGACGAGCCCGTCCTCGGCCAGCCGGAGCAACGCCTGCCGCACCGGCGCCCGGGAAAGGCCGAGCTGCTCGGCGAGATCGGCGTCGCGCAGCGGCGTGCCCGGCGCGAGGCTGCCGTCGATGATCGCGTGCCGGATCCGCTCGTACGCCTCATCACGCAGCAACGGCCGGGAAACACGGGGGAGTGCACTCACATCTAACATGTTAGATGTGGCTGAGCGCTTTGTGCAACACCGCATGGTCTGGCTGTCGCTGGGGCGCCTGGTCGCGAGGTTGTGGACCTGTCTTCCGGCCTCGCCGGAGTTGCCCGCTCGGCGGGCCGGGTCACGAGTCGGCGGGCGGGCGGCGATCCGGTCCGCCCGCCCGGGTGATCGCAGCCGGGCTCAGTACACCGGTCCGGTGTACTTCTCGCCCGGTCCCTGCCCCGGCGGATCCGGGACGACGGACGCTTCGCGGAACGCCTTCTGCAGGGACTGGAGTCCGTCCCGCAGTGGTGCGGCGTGCAACCCGAGGTACTCTGCCGACGCGGTGACCAGCCCGGCCAGTGCGGTGATGAGCCGGCGGGCCTCGTCGAGGTCGCGGTGCGGCGAGTGCTCCGGATCGGCGTCGGCCAGCCCGAGCCGTTCGGCACCCGCGGACAGCAGCATGACGGCCGCGCGGCTGATCACCTCGACGCTCGGGATGTCCGCCAGCGCGCGGTCGTCGGGGGAATACGGGGGCGGTGGCGAAGGTTGTTCTGACACGTCTGGTACCCTTCCACGAGCGACCAGCCCCTGAGCGATCGGGGGCGGCAAGTGGAGCCCCGCTCCCACCCGCGTCACCGACCGAGGTGTCCGGGTCCGGTCTCGCCGAGATACTGAATGCCGTTGCAGGCATGGCGGTATTCCGGCGATCGGAGACAGAGCGGGCCCCGTACACCGGCAACAGCCGGCGGCGGGGCCTCAGTCTTGTGGGCACCAGGTCGAACGAGAAACTGATACTCGGACCAAGGAGGCCCCATCAGCTCCGAGACACGCATCAACGAACGCATCCGGGTGCCGGAGGTCCGGCTCGTCGGCCCGAACGGCGAGCAGGTCGGCATCGTCCGGATCGAGGATGCGCTCCGGCTTGCCCAGGAGGCGGATCTCGACCTCGTCGAGGTCGCCCCGCAGGCGCGACCGCCGGTGGCCAAGCTCATGGACTTCGGCAAGTTCAAGTACGAGAGCGCGCAGAAGGCCCGCGAGTCCCGCCGGAACCAGCAGCTGACCGTCATCAAGGAACAGAAGCTGCGTCCCAAGATCGACCAGCACGACTACGAGACCAAAAAGGGTCACGTGTCGCGGTTCCTGGCGGCCGGCAACAAGGTCAAGGTCACGATCATGTTCCGCGGGCGCGAGCAGTCGCGGCCGGAGCTCGGCTACCGGCTGCTGCAGAAGCTCGCCGACGACGTCACCGAGCTCGGTTTCGTCGAGTCCTCGCCGAAGCAGGACGGCCGCAACATGATCATGGTGCTGGCCCCGCACAAGAACGTGAAGCCGAAGGCGGCCAAGGCCGAGACGGCACCCGAGGCGTAACCAGCACAGTTCAGCGGCACACCGGGGCACCGGTGTGCCGCCGCACGGAAGAGGAACAACCATGCCGAAGATGAAGACGCACAGCGGGACGTCGAAGCGGGTGCGCGTGACCGGCTCGGGCAAGCTGCGCCGCCAGAAGGCCGGCCGCCGCCACCTGATGGAGAAGAAGTCGAACCGCCTCACCCGCCGGCTCGAGGGCACCACCGAGGTCGCCAAGAGCGACGTGGGCCGCCTGAAGCGCCTGCTCGGCCGCTGACCTTCCGCTCCCCCACACTTTCCCGACCACCCCGGGGTCTGTGAACCCCCCGAACCCGACAGGATGAACCAGTGGCACGCGTCAAGCGGGCGGTCAACGCCCAGAAGAAGCGTCGCGCGACTCTCGAACTGGCCAGCGGCTACCGCGGCCAGCGCTCGCGGCTGTACCGCAAGGCCAAGGAGCAGACGCTCCACTCGCTCAACTACGCCTACCGCGACCGCCGTGCGCGCAAGGGTGACTTCCGCCAGCTGTGGATCACCCGGATCAACGCGGCCGCCCGTGCCAACGGTGTGACCTACAACCGGTTCATCCAGGGCCTCAAGGCCGCGGGTGTCGAGGTGGACCGCAAGATCCTCGCGGACCTGGCCATCACCGACGCCGCCGCGTTCACCGCGCTCGCCGAGCTGGCCAAGGCGAACGTGAACACCGGCGAAGCGAAGTCGGCCTGACCGGCAGCCTTTTCCGGCCCGGGGCGGTCCCGTTCACCGAACGGACCCCCCGGGTCGTTGCCGCGCGCAAGCTGACCCGCCGCGCGGAACGCGAGAAGACCGGCCGTTTCCTGGCCGAGGGCACGAACGCCGTCGAAGCCGCGGTGAAGTACGGGACGGTGCACGAACTGTTCGTCACCGAACGCGCCGCCGCCGCATACCCGGCCCTGACGACCGCGGCCGCCGACCGTTCCGTGCCGGTCTCGCCGATCACCGACCGTGCCGCCGCGGGGTTGTCGGAAACCGTGACGCCACAAGGAATCGTGGCCGTCTGCACAGTCGTCGACCGTCCTTTGGAGACGGTCCTGGCCGCGGCCCGTCTGGTGGTCGTCCTCGTCGACGTCGCAGAGCCGGGCAACGCCGGCACCGTGATCCGCGTGGCCGACGCCGCCGGCGCTGACGCCGTGATCCTGGCCGGCGACACCGTGGATCCGCACAACGGCAAGAGCGTCCGATCCGCCGCAGGCAGCACGTTCCACATCCCGCTGGCCCGCACCCGCGACGTCCCCGCCGCGCTCACGGCCTTGCGCGCGGCCGGCCTGCGCACCCTCGCCGCTTCCGGCTACGCCACGACGTCCCTGGAAACGCTGAGTTTCGACACCCCCGTGGCCTGGCTCTTCGGCAACGAGGCCCACGGCCTCCCCGACGAGATCCTCACCGCAGCCGACGAAACGGTACGCATCCCGTTGTACGGCAAGGCGGAAAGCCTCAACCTGGCCACCGCGGCCGCCGTCTGCGTCTACACCACGGCGATGGCCGCACACCGCTGATCTTCTCGTCGGCCTTTGTCTCGTCGGTCCTTGTGCCTTCGGTCCTTGTCTCTTCGGCTCTGGTCTCTCCGGCTCTGTCTCTTCGTGTGGGTTGTCGCTTCAGCGCCGTTTCCGCGTGGGTTGTCGCTCCGGCGCGGTTTCCGCGTAGGTTGCCTCCTCGGCGCGGTCTTCGCGTGGCTTGGTGTCCAGCTCGTGCTTCTCCGGCCCGCCTGGTCCTTCGCCCGCGCGGATTTCTCCGGTCTTTCGCCAGGCTGCCCTCTGACCCGTCGGACCTTCGAGCTGTCCAGGCGAGCCTGGACAGCTCGCTTGGCTGATCCTTCACCCGTCCGATTTCTCGCCTGCCGGATCCCCTAGCCCAGTCCACCCGGTCTGTTACCCGGCTGCTCCCTTATTCGGCCGACCAGGATCCTTCTGTCTTCGCTCGCCCTTTCCTCCACTGGCATGCCCGGACGGCTTGCCGCGGTGCGCCAACTCGATGAGTCGCCGTCTGCCAAACCCGCTCGCCGCCGCATCCGCGGCCGTCTTTCCCTGCCCGCCACCGAACCTCTTGCCCCGAACTCCTCCCACCCGAACTCCTCCCACCGTCGAACCCCGCCCACCGCCGAAAGACCTCCGTCACCCACCGCTCACACCACTAAGCGAATCTCCCGGCCCAGCCCGCCCCTCTCCGTCACTGCGCGTACCGAAAACGTCGGCAGGCGCACCCCCGTCCCCACTCGTCCCGTCGATCACCACACGGCCGTGGCCCGGACACCACTCCCGCTCCCGGCATCCGGGAGCCGAGGCCGAGTCCCGAGCCCGGCCGCGACACCACCCCCGCGCCCCCCGCCCCTCACCCGATGCGTTGATCATGGCCGAGGTCACCGGCGTGTTCGACCGGCGCCGGCACCGGCCGATACCGGAGCCGATCCGGCGCGGCCACTCCGGAAGCGGAGGGTGACCGGCCGGGGCCGACGCCCGATCCCCTAGACTGAGCTGCCCGATGAGCACGTGCGGCAGCCTGCCCGCGTGCCGCCGACCAGACCAGTCCGAGCGGACGCCGAGGAGTCATGTCCGGAGCCACAGAACAGCCGGTCGACGTGCTCGCACCGGAGACCCTGCGCGCGGCGATCAAGGCGGCCGAAGAGGCCTTCGCCGGCGCGGCCGACCTGGATGCCCTGGCCGCCGTCAAACCGGCCCATCTCGGGGACCAGTCGCCGCTGCTGCTCGCCCGCCGGGAGATCGGCGGCCTGCCCAAGCAGGAGAAGGCCGACGCCGGCAAGCGGGTCAACGAGGCGCGCCAGGCCACGCAGTCCGCATTCGACCAGCGCCGCGCGGCCCTGCAAGCGGAGCGTGACGAGCGGGTGCTCCGCGAGGAGGCCGTCGACGTCACGCTGCCATGGGACCGCGTACCGCGCGGCGCCCGGCACCCGATCAGCACGCTGTCCGAGCGGATCGCCGACGTGTTCGTGGGCATGGGCTACGAAGTCGCCGAAGGCCCGGAGCTCGAGGCCGAGTGGTTCAACTTCGACGCGCTGAACTTCGGCAAGGACCACCCGGCACGCCAGCTGCAGGACACCTTCTACGTCGGCGAGGAGGACTCGGGCCTGGTGCTGCGCACGCACACCTCGCCGGTGCAGGCTCGCAGCCTCCTGCACCGCGACCTGCCGGTGTACGTGGTGTGCCCGGGCCGCACGTACCGCACCGACGAGCTGGACGCCACGCACACCCCGGTCTTCACCCAGGTCGAGGGCCTCGCGGTGGACAAGGGCCTCACCATGGCCAACCTCAAGGGCACCCTGGACGCGTTCGCCCGCGCCATGTTCGGTGACCGGTCGAGGACCCGGCTGCGTCCGCACTTCTTCCCGTTCACCGAGCCGTCCGCCGAGGTGGACGTGTGGTTCGAGGAGAAGAAGGGCGGCGCCGGCTGGGTCGAGTGGGGCGGCTGCGGCATGGTCAACCCGAACGTGCTGCGGGCCTGCGGCGTCGACCCCGAGGTGTACTCGGGCTTCGCGTTCGGCATGGGCATCGAGCGGACCCTGCAGTTCCGCAACGGCATCCCGGACATGCGCGACATGGTCGAAGGCGACGTCCGGTTCACTCTTCCCTTCGGAACGGAGGCGTAGTGCGAGTCCCGGTGAGCTGGCTGACCGAGCATCTCGATGTAGGTGCCGAGGTCACGCCCCAGGACCTGGCGGACGCCTTCGTGCGGATCGGCATCGAGGTCGACGAGCTGAGCGGGCTCGGCCCGGTCACCGGTCCGCTCGTGGTCGGGCGGGTGGCCGAGATCGAGGAGCTGACCGGCTTCAAGAAGCCGGTCCGGTTCTGCCGGGTCGAGGTCGGCGAACAGCCCGATCCCGAACCCGAGGAGTCCGAAGAGGACGACGAGGACGGCCCGATCGAGAACGAGGGCCCGCACGGCATCAAGACCCGCGGCATCGTCTGCGGTGCGAGCAACTTCGCCGAGGGTGACCTGGTCGTGGTCGCGCTGCCCGGCGCGGTGCTGCCCGGCGATTTCGCGATCGCCGCGCGCTCGACCTACGGCAAGGTCAGCGACGGGATGATCTGCTCGGCCAAGGAGCTGGGTCTCGGCGAGGACCACACCGGCATCCTCGTGCTGCCCCCGGGCGCGGCGATCCCCGGCGACGAGGCCCGCGAACTGCTCGGCCTGGACGACCACGTCATCGAGGTGACGCCGACGCCGGACCGCGGCTACGCGCTGTCCGTCCGCGGGCTCGCCCGCGAGCTGTCCACCGCGCTCGACGTGCCCTTCGGCGATCCGGCGTCGCTGGAGGTGCCGGCCGCCGAGGGCGAGGCGTGGCCGGTGCGGGTGGACGACCCGCAGGGTTGCCCCCGGTTCGTGCTGCGCCGGGTCACCGGGCTCGACGCGACCGCGCCGACGCCGTGGTGGATGCGCCGCCGCCTGCTGCTGGCCGGGATCCGGTCCATCTCGCTCGTCGTCGACGTGACCAACTACGTGATGCTGGAGCTCGGGCATCCGCTGCACGCGTTCGCGACCGGCGCCATCCAGGGCGGACTGGTGGTGCGCCGGGCCGAGGCGGGGGAGAAGCTCACCACGCTCGACGACGTCGAGCGCACGCTGGACGCCGACGACATCGTGATCGCCGACGACAGCGGCGTGATCTCGCTCGCCGGCACGATGGGCGGGGCGAGCACGGAGATCACGCCGGAGAGCACCGACGTGCTGCTCGAAGCGGCGCACTGGAATCCGGCGTCGATCAGCCGGACCGCGCGCCGGCACAAGCTGTTCTCCGAGGCAGCGAAACGGTTCGAGCGGTTCACCGACCCGGCGCTCTGCGCGGCCGCGGTCGAGCTGGCCGCACGGCTGCTGCGCCAGTACGGCGAGGGCTCGATCCAGCCCGGCCGCACCGACGTGGGCGGTGTGGCCCCGAACCCGCCGGTGACCATGCCGATCAACCTGCCCGACCAGGTTGCCGGGGTGCGCTACCAGCGGGGTGTCACGGTGCGCTGGCTCGGCCAGATCGGCTGCAAAGTCCAGGTGAGCACCACCGACGAAGGGGTCTCGGTGGTCACCGCGGTGCCGCCGAGCTGGCGGGCCGACCTCGTGCAGCCGGCCGACCTCGTCGAAGAGGTGCTGCGGCTCGAGGGCTACGACAGCATCCCGTCGGTGCTGCCCGCCGCCCCGGCCGGCCGCGGGCTCACCGACGCGCAGCGCCGCCGCCGGGCGATCTCGCGGGCGCTCGCGGAGGCCGGCTACGTCGAGGTGCTGCCGTTCCCGTTCGTGAGCGACAGGGTGTGGGACGCCTTCGGCCTGCCCGCAGACGACGTGCGCCGCAGGACGGTGCGCGTGCGCAACCCGCTCGAGGCCGATCAGGACCGGATGGCCACCACCCTGCTGCCGGGCTTGCTGGACACCTTGCAGCGCAACGTTTCCCGCGGGATCAAGGACCTGTCGCTGTTCCACATCGGACAGGTCGTGCTGCCGAAGCCGCATCAGCTCGCCGTGCCCGACCCCGGGGTGGCGCACCGGCCGAGTGACGAGGAGCTGGCTCTGCTCGAAGCGGCGGTGCCGGCGCAGCCGGTGCACGTCGCCGCGGTGCTCGCCGGGCAGCACAGCCGGGCCGGCTGGTGGGGCAAGGGCGAACCGGCCGGCTGGGCCGATGCGGTGCAGGCCGCCCGGCTCGTCGCCGAGGCCGCCGGGGTGACCCTGACCGTGCAGGCGGCGGATCTTCTGCCGTGGCATCCGGGCCGCTGCGCGCAGCTGCGCGTCGGGGACTGGCCGGTCGGGCACGCGGGTGAGCTGCACCCGAAGGTGGTCGAAGCGCTGGGGCTGCCGCCGCGCACGGTCGCGATGGAGCTCGACCTCGACGCCGTTCCGCTGCCCGATTCCCGCCCGGCGCCGAGCATTTCGGCCTATCCGCCGGTGTTGCTCGACGTCGCGCTCGTCGCGGACGCCGAGGTGTCGTCGGCCGAGCTGGCCGACGTGCTCCGGACCGGCGCCGGTGATCTGCTCGAAGAGATCACTCTCTTCGACGTGTACACCGGGAAACAGCTGGAGGACGGCCGGCGTTCGCTCGCCTACAAGCTCCGCTTCCGGGCGCCGGATCGCACTCTCACCGTGGACGAGGCCATCAAGGCCCGTGACGAAGCCGTCACGGCCGCAGGCGAGCGCTTTGGCGCCACGCTGCGCGCCTGACCACCGCCGCCCCCGTCCGCCGACGCACTCTCCGGTGGCGGGGGCGAGCCGATGGTTCAGCCGAGGTGCTTCAACGCCTCCCGGGTGGACAGCGGCGACAGTGCGGGATGGTCGCGGACGAACGCTCGCACCCAGTCCGGCGCCAGCCGGGCATGATCGCGCAGTGCCCAGCCGATTCCCTTGCGCAGGAAGAAATCCGGATCTTCGGCAGTGGCTTCGACTGCGGCCGTGAGCAGCTTGCGATCGACCTCGTGCTTCGCCCCGATCTGGCAGATCACCGCCGTGCGCCGGCGCCAGCGGTCGGCGTCGGTGGCCCAGGCCAGCAGGAGCGGGGTGACCTCCGCCCGGTGCGCCCGCAGGATCGGCCCGACCCGCCGGATCGCCAGCTCGTCGACGTAGTCCCACCAGGCCCCGGTGACGATCAGTTCCTCGTACATCGGCAGCAGCCCCGGGTCCTGCCAGCGCCGGTAGGCGCGGTATCCGGAAAGCGCGATCGCGGCGTAGCGTTCCTCGCGGTATTCCGCGTCCCGCCACAGTGCGAGCACGGTTTCGGTGAACGTCACCCGATCCGGCAGAGGATGGTCGGCGAAGACCGCCTTCGTGAGCCCGGCGCGCGCCGGGCTCGGCACGCCGCGGAACGGCATCTCCGACTTCATGTAGGCCCGCATCGCCAGTGCCCGGTCCGCATCCGCGAGCTGGGAAAGTCCATTTCGGACTGCGGAGATCAGCTTGCCGTCCACACCCATTCATGATCACCTCGATCAGGTCGGTTCCCCGTACCGGGAGAGCGGCGCCTTCCGGCCCCGAACTGGTGCCGGTGCGGGGCCTTCGATAGCTTCGTCGAATTCTGCTGATCTTCGGAAGAAAAGGATCACCGTGAGGAGCATTGCCGCCGTACTGGCCGCCACGGCTTTCGGGGCCACAGCCCTGACCGCTGTGCCCGCTGCCGCGGAGCCGGCCGCCGCGCCGGGATACACCCCGCCTCCGATCACCTGGGGGCCGTGCCACACGAGCGGCCTCGGCTCCGCCGAATGCGGATTCCTGGTGGTGCCGATGGACTACGCCCGGCCCGGCGCCGAGAAGGTGCGGATCGCGGTGTCGCGGATCAAGCACACCGCGGCCGAGTACCAGGGCGTGATGGTGGTCAACCCCGGCGGTCCCGGTGCCTCCGGGCTGGGGTTTGCGCGGCTGGGCCGCTCGGTCCCGCACCAGGCCGGAGCCGGCTACGACTGGGTGGGCTTCGACCCCCGCGGGGTGGGCGACAGCGAGCCGAAGATCACCTGCGACGGGAACTACACCTCCTACGCCCGCCCGCCGTACGTGCCTTCGGCTCCGGGCGTGGAGAGTGCGTGGCTGGCCAAGACAAAGGGTTACGCCGACGCGTGCGCGAAGAACGGCGCGATCCTCGAGCACGTGAAGACCGTCGACGTCGCGCAGGACATGGAAAGCCTGCGCAAGGCGCTCGGTGAAAAACAGCTCAACTACTACGGCTTCTCCTACGGCACCTACCTCGGCCAGGTCTACAGCACGCTCTACCCGGAGCACGTGCGGCGCATGGTGCTGGACGGCAACGTGGACCCGCAGCGGATCTGGTACCGGAGCAACTTCGACCAGGACGCCGCCTTCGACCGCACGATCAAGGTCTACTTCGACTGGCTCGCCAAGTACGACGGGATCTACCACCTCGGCAAGACCGGCGCCGAGGTCCAGCAGCTCTGGTACGACCAGCGGGCGCGGCTCGACAAGGCCCCGGCCGACGGCAAGATCGGCGGCTCCGAGTGGACCGACATCTTCCTCAAGGCCGGTTACTACGTGTTCGGCTGGCAGGACATGGCGGACGCCTTTGCCGGCTGGGTGCACCGCGGCGACTGGCAGCCGCTCAAGAAGCTCTACGACCAGGCGAACCCCCAGGGCGACGACAACGGTTACGCGGTCTACGCCTCGGTGCAGTGCACGGACGCGCCGTGGCCGAAGAACTGGCACCGCTGGCGTTCCGATTCCTGGCGGACGCATTTCCGCGCGCCGTTCGAAACCTGGGGCAACACCTGGTTCAACGCGCCCTGCGCGAACTGGCCCGCCACATCCGGGCACCCGGTGCGCGTCGACGGCAGCAAGGTTGCCGGGGCGCTGTTGATCAGCGAGGAACTGGATGCCGCGACGCCGTATGAGGGCAGTCTCGAGGTGCGCACATTGTTCCCCCGATCGAGTCTGATCAGTGCCCCCGGCGGGACCACGCACGCCGGGTCTCTTTCCGGTGTCGCGTGCGTGGACGACAAGGTTGCCGCCTACCTTGCGACCGGTGCGCTGCCGGAGCGCACCGCGGGCCCCGGATCGGACGTCCAGTGCGAGCCCGTGCCGCCGCCGGTGCCCACCGCCGGCGAGGCGAAGCCAAAGGCTGATTCCCCAGCACAGCAGCCGGTTCAGCGGGTGCTCGCCGAGCTGCCGCGGTTCTGATCCGCCGGTGGTGCCCCGGTCCGGTCCGCCCGGCCGGGGCACTGCCCGTCTTTGCTCTCGCACCGATCCCCCTCGGTCGTCTTTCGTGGTCGCCGGAGACGCTACGACGGGGGTCCGACAATTTCGGAGAGCGGTCACCCGATCGCGCTAAGTGAGTGAAATGTGTCGGGGGTCGCGGCTACCTTCGCCGCCATGACGATCATCCATGAGCACCGGACCGAGATCCGGGCAGGAGACATTCAATATCAGGTCGCCGTGATCACCCGGACCGAAGGCGGTGAACCGGACCGGGTCACCGTCACGATCGGGGCGGAGCGGCCTGATGGCGAACCGGTCGCCGAGGGCCGGCTCGACCTCGATGTGGCGTCGGTCCCCACGGTCGCCGAGCTGCTCGGCACGAGCCTGCGCTCGTTCACCGGCGGCGCCCGGAGAAGATCCGGCAACCGGCCCGCCCGGCAGGGGCAGCCGTGGACCGACGAGATGGAAGCCGAACTTGAAGCCCGCTGGCTCGCCGGGGAGTCGGTGGTGGACATCGCCCGGCATTTCGACCGGACGCCAGGCGGGATCCGGGCCCGGCTGCCTCGCGTCGGCTGCGATCCGGAGCGGCCGGGCAATCACCTGCCGACGCCGCCCAGCCTGCGGGACGGGGACGAGACGGAGCAAGGGGCGGCCTGAGGCATGCCGGGCCGCTGGGTCTGCGGTTCGGTGCAGGTGGTGGCGGGTCCGGGGAAAGACGCCAGGGGAGGGGCGATCGAGGTGGGCAAACCCTGTTTGTTTGAGCTTGCACGCTCGTGCATAATCATTCGTATGACAGTGAAGATCGCGGTGGCCGGCGCGAGCGGGTACGCCGGTGGCGAACTGCTGCGCCTGCTGCTGACCCATCCCGAGGTCGAGATCGGCGCACTGACCGCGGCGAGCAGCGCGGGGACGAGGCTGGGCGCGCACCAGCCGCACCTCGTGCCGCTGGCCGGGCGAGTGCTGGCCGAGACCACCCCGGAGACGCTGTCCGGTCACGACGTGGTGTTCCTTGCTTTGCCGCACGGGCATTCCGCGGGGATCGCCGCGCAGCTCGGCCCGGAGGTGCTCGTCGTCGATCTCGGTGCCGACCATCGGCTCGCCGATCCGGGCGACTGGGCGCGCTGGTACTCCGGCGAGCACGCCGGGCAGTGGCCCTACGGGCTGCCGGAGCTGCCCGGCGCGCGCGAGAAGCTGGCCGGTACCAAGCGGATCGCGGTCCCCGGGTGCTTCCCGACCGGCGGGTCGCTCGCGCTGGCGCCCGCGTTGGCCGCCGGGCTGGTCGAGCCGGCTGTCACCGTGGTCTCGGTCACCGGCACGTCCGGGGCGGGCAAGAGCCTCAAGCCGAATCTGCTCGGTTCGGAGGTGATGGGCAATGCCAGCGCCTACGGGGTCGCCGGCGCGCACCGGCACACGCCGGAGTTCGCGCAGAACCTCTCGGCTGCCGCGGGCAAGCGGGTGGCGGTGTCGTTCACCCCGGTACTCGCCCCGATGCCGCGCGGCATCCTCACCACGGCGAGCGCGCCGCTGACGGCGGGTGTGGACGAGCCCGCGGCGCGTGCGGTCTACGAAAAGGCCTACGACGCCGAGCCGTTCGTGCAGTTGCTGCCGCCGGGCACCTGGCCGGCGACGGCGGCGACGGTCGGTTCCAACAACGTCCAGCTGCAGCTCGGGGTGGACGTGGACGCGGGCAGGCTGGTCGTGGTCGCCGCGATCGACAATCTCACCAAGGGCACCGCGGGCGGTGCCGTGCAATCGATGAACCTGGCGCTCGGTTTCCCCGAGGCCACCGGACTTTCCACCGTGGGAGTGGCACCGTGACCGTCACCGGCCCCCAGGGCTTCCGCGCCGCCGGCGTCGCCGCCGGCATCAAGGCATCCGGCGCGCTCGATCTCACCCTCGTCGTCAACGACGGACCGCTCGATGTCGCGGCGGGCGTGTTCACCCGCAACGCGATCAAGGCCGCGCCGGTGCTGTGGTCGCAGGAAGTACTCAAACAGCAGCGGCTGAAGGCGGTCGTGCTCAACTCCGGCGGCGCGAACGCGGCGACCGGCCCGGCCGGGTTCCAGGACACGCACGCCACCGCCGAGAAGGTCGCGCAGGTGCTCGGCACCGGGGCGATCGAGGTGGCGGTGTGCTCCACCGGCCTGATCGGCGAACGGCTGCCGATGCCCGCCGTCCTGTCCGGTGTGGACAGTGCGGTCCAGGCGCTGGACACCACGCCCGAGGCCGGGCTGAACGCGGCCACAGGGGTGATGACCACCGACAGCAAGCCGAAGGAATCCTTCGCACGCCACGAGAACGGGTGGAGCGCCGGTGGTTTCGCGAAGGGCGCGGGCATGCTCGCGCCCAACCTGGCGACGATGCTGTCCGTGCTGACCACCGACGCCGTGGCCGGCAAGGAAACCCTCGACCGCGCCCTGCGTGCGGCCACCCGCCTCACCTTCGACCGGCTCGACGTCGACGGTGGCACGTCGACCAATGACACGGTGCTGCTGCTGGCCTCGGGTGCGAGCGGGGTCGAGCCGTCCGAAGCCGAGCTGACCGAACTCCTCACCGCGGTCAGCCTCGACCTCGTACAGCAGCTGCGTGCGGACTCCGAGGGCGCGACCAAGGACGTCGACATCACCGTGCGGGGTGCGGCCTCCGAGGCGGACGCCATCGTGGTGGCGCGCACGATCGCGGAGGACAACCTCGTCAAGACCGCGTTCTTCGGTTCCGACCCGAACTGGGGCCGGATCGCCATGGCGCTCGGCCGAGCACCTGCGCGGCTGGCCCCGGAGACGCTGTCGATCACGATCAACGGGGCCACGCTGTTCGCCGCCGGTACCACGGCCGAGGACCGCTCGGCCGCGGATCTCTCCGGGCGGGCCATCGAGGTGGTCGTGGACCTGGGGGTCGGCAGTTCGTCGGCCACGATCTACACCACGGACCTGTCGCACGGGTACGTCGAAGAGAACAGTGCGTACTCGTCATGATGAGCACAGACGGGCTGGTCCCCGCGGACGAACGGCTCGCGACCGCGGCGGAGAAGGCCGGGGTGCTGATCGAAGCCCTGCCCTGGCTGCAGCAGTTCCGCGGCGCGACGGTGGTCGTCAAGTACGGCGGCAACGCCATGATCGACGACGAGCTGAAGGCGGCCTTCGCCGAGGACATGGTGTTCCTGCGGCTCGTGGGGCTGCACCCGGTCGTCGTGCACGGCGGCGGTCCGCAGATCACCGCGATGCTCGCCCGGCTCGGCGTGCCGGGGGAGTTCAAGGGCGGCCTGCGGGTGACCACTCCGGAGACGATGGACATCGTGCGCATGGTGCTGGTCGGGCAGGTCAGCCGGGAGCTGGTCGGCCTGATCAACGCCCACGGCCCGTACGCGGTGGGCATCTCCGGTGAGGATGCCCGGTTGTTCACGGCCGAGCGCAAACATGCCACTGTGGACGGTGAGCCGGTGGACATCGGCCTGGTCGGCGAGGTGGCCGCGGTCAACCCGGACGCGGTCCTCGACATCGTCAACGCCGGGCGCATCCCGGTGGTGTCGACCGTGGCCCCGGATGTCGATGGCGTGGTGCACAACGTGAACGCCGACACCGCGGCCGGGGCGCTCGCCGCCGCGCTCGGGGCGGAGAAGCTCGTGGTGCTCACCGATGTCGAAGGCCTCTACGCCAGCTGGCCGGACCGTTCCTCGCTGATCGGCCGGATCTCCGTCGACCGCCTTGAGGCCATGCTGCCGGACCTGGCCAGCGGCATGATCCCGAAAATGGAGGCCTGTGTGCGCGCGGTGCGCGGCGGGGTGCGCGGCGCGCACGTGATCGACGGCCGGCTCGCGCATTCGGTGCTGCTCGAAGTCTTCACCTCGCGCGGCGTCGGCACCATGGTCCTGCCCGAAACCTCCCTTTCCGGAACGGAGCACCCGTGACCACCCTGAAGTCCAATGAGGACGGCCGGCAGCACTGGCGGTCGGCCGTGATGGACAACTACGGCACCCCCGGCCTGACCCTGGTCCGTGGCGAAGGAGCGCGGGTCTGGGACGCCGACGGCGCGGAGTACGTCGATCTCGTCGGCGGTATCGCGGTCAACGCGCTCGGCCATGCCCACCCGGACGTGGTGCGTGCGGTGACCGAGCAGATCGGCACCCTCGGGCACACGTCGAACCTCTACGTCAACCCGGTCACGGTCGAGCTGGCCGAGGCCCTGCTCGACGTCGCGGGGCTGGCGGGGCAGGGCAAGGTCCTGTTCGTCAACTCCGGTGCGGAGGCCAACGAGGCCGCGCTGAAGATCAGCCGGCTCACCGGGCGCAGCAAGATCGTGGCCGCCGAGGGTGCGTTCCACGGCCGCACCATGGGTGCGCTCTCCCTCACCGGGCAGCCCGGCAAACGGGACCCGTTCGCACCGCTGGTCCCCGGGATCACACACGTGCCGTTCGGCGACCTCGAAGCGCTGCGCGCCGCGGTCGACGGCGAGACCGCCGCGGTGTTCCTGGAACCGGTGCTCGGCGAGGCCGGGGTGATCCCCGCGCCGGACGGGTACCTGCAGGCCGCGCGCGAGCTCACCAAAGCCGCCGGCGCGCTGCTCGTGCTCGACGAGGTGCAGACCGGCATCGGCCGCCTCGGCACTTGGTTCGCCTTCCAGCAGACCGGGATCGTGCCGGACGTGATCACGCTCGCCAAGGGCGTCGGCGGCGGGCTGCCGCTCGGCGCCGTGATCGGCGTCGGCGCCGCGGGCGATCTGCTCAAACCCGGGCAGCACGGCACCACTTTCGGCGGCAACCCGGTGTGCTGCGCGGCCGGGCTCGCCGTGCTCCGCGCGATCAGCCGGGACAATCTGCTCGACCACGTCTCCGCGCTCGGCAAGGACATCGTCGCCGGGGTGGAGGCACTCGGCCACCCGCTCGTCACCGAGGTGCGCGGCAACGGGCTGTTGCTGGGCATCGGCCTGCGCGAGCCGGTCTCCGCGGCGGTGGCCCGGTCCGCGCAGCAGGCCGGGTACCTGGTCAACCCGGTTGCCCCCGACGCCATCCGGCTCGCCCCGCCGCTCGTGCTCGACGAGCAGCAGGTTCACGGATTCCTCGCCGCCCTGCCGGGCGCGCTCGACTCCACCACGACGAAGGACACCGACTGATGCCCCGCCATTTCCTCCGCGATGACGACGTCACCCCCGCCGAACAGGCCGCTCTGCTCGATCTGGCCGACCGGCTGAAGGTCGATCCGCTCGGCACCAAGGCGCTGGCCGGACGCACCGTGGCGGCGATCTTCGAGAAGAACTCCACCCGCACCCGGTTCTCCTTCGAGGTCGGCATCAGCCAGCTCGGCGGCCACCCGGTGATCGTCGACGGCCGCTCCATGCAGCTGGGCCGTGAGGAGACCATCGAGGACACCTCGCGGGTGCTCTCCCGCTACGTCGACGCCGTCGTCTGGCGGACGTTCGCGCAGAAGCGCATCGACTCGATGGCCACGGTCGCCTCGATCCCGATCGTCAACGCGCTCACCGACGAGTTCCATCCTTGCCAGGCCCTCACCGACCTGATGACCATCCGCGAGCGGAAGGGCAAGCTCGCCGGTCTGACCCTGAGCTACCTCGGCGACGGGGCGAACAACATGGCGCACTCGCTGCTGCTGGCCGGCTGCACCGCCGGTATGAACGTGCGGGTCGTGTCGCCCGAGGGATTCCGGCCCGATCCGCAGGTGGTGCTGGACGCCGAGCGGCGGGCCGCCGAAACCGGCGGCAGCGCGGCCCTCTGCACCGATCCGCACGAGGCGGTCGAGGGCGCGGACGTGCTCGTCACCGACACCTGGACCTCGATGGGGCAGGAGAACGACGGGCTCGACCGGGTCGGCCCGTTCCGCGCCCTGCAGGTCAACTCCGCGTTGCTCAAGCGGGCGGCGGACGAGGCGATCGTGCTGCACTGCCTGCCCGCGCACCGGGGCTGGGAGATCACCGACGAGGTGCTCGACGGCCCGGCCAGCGCGGTGTGGGACGAGGCGGAGAACCGGTTGCACGCGCAGAAGGCGCTGCTGGTCTGGTTGTTCGGGCAGTCCGGCCGATGACCGGCAGCCGGGTCGGCCGCCAGGCCAGGATCACCGAATTGGTGTCCACCATGGCCATCCGCAGCCAGACCGAGCTGGCGAGGCTGCTCGCCGCCGAGGGCATCGAGGTCACCCAGGCGACCCTGTCGCGCGATCTCGATGAACTGGGCGCGGTCAAGCTGCGCGGCGCCGATTCCGGAGCACCGGTCTACGTCATCCCCGAGGACGGCAGCCCGGTGCGCGGGGTCCAGGGCGGGACCTCGCGGCTGGCCCGGCTGCTCGCCGAACTGATGGTGTCCGCCGACTCGTCGGGCAACCTGACCGTGCTGCGCACCCCACCGGGGGCCGCGCAGTTCCTGGCCAGCGCCATCGACCGCGCCGCGCTGGAGGAGGTCGTCGGATCCATCGCCGGGGACGACACCGTCGCGGTGATCGCGCGGGAGCCGCTCAGCGGGCGGGATCTCGCCGAGCGATTCACCGCGCTCGCGCAGCGGTCCGCCGAAACACTCGAAGGAGGAGCGCCGTGACCAGCCGGGTCGTGCTCGCCTACTCGGGCGGGCTCGGCTCTTCGGTCGCCCTCCACCTGCTCGCCCGGCAGGCCGAGGTCATCGCCGTCGTGGTCGATTTCGGCACCGGCGACGTCGACCTCGATGCGGTCCGCCGGCGGGCTGTCATGGCGGGAGCCGCGGAGGTCGCGGTGATACCGGCCCGGGACGAGTTCGCGGACCGGTACTGCCTCGCGGCGCTGCAGGCCAACGCTGTCCTTTTCGGACGGTATCCCTTGGTCGCCTCGCTGGCCCGGCCGGTGCTGGCCGGCCATGTCGTCGCGGTGGCGGAAAGCCTTTGCGCGTCGGCGATCGCGCACGGTGGGGACGGCCTGTTCAGCAAGACGGCCGGGGACCTCGCACCCCGGCTGCACGTGCTCGAACCACTGTCGGAATGCGCTGTTGCCGCGGACTACGCGCGTGCGCACGGTTTGCCCACCGGCGGTCCTCAAGTGTCGATCAAGCGCACGGTGTGGGGCCGCGGCGGGGCGGCCCAGGCACCGCTGTTCTCCTACACCGAGAACGCGGCGGTGCACGCCGATGCTCCGGACGAGGTCGTGGTGAGCTTCGAACGCGGCGTGCCGATCGCGGTCGACGGCGAGACGGTGTGCGTGACCGAGGCCGTCCAGTGGCTCGGCTATCGCGCAGGGGCGCACGGGATCGGCCGCTTCGATCCGGCCGGGGACGGCCGGGAAGGCTACGAGGCACCCGGCGCGGCCGCGCTCATCATCGCGCACCGGCAGCTGGAAGCCCGCACCCTCGATCGGGACCTGGCCCGGTTCAAACAGGGGGTCGATCGCCGCTGGACCGATCTCGTGCACGACGGCTCGTGGTTCTCGCCGCTGCGCGAGCCGCTCGACGCGTTCATCCGGCAGGCGCAGGAACGCGTCACCGGTGATGTGCGGCTGCTCCTGCACGCAGGCGCCGCCGCGGCCCCCGGCGCACCCGAAACCCCCGGCGCCGCCGGGAGACGCCTTCGCCCGGCCGGGGCGCGGTACCGTCCGGTGACCGGACGGAACCCGCTGGGCCAGGCCTGGCATCCGACCACCCAGGCGTCCTGAGACGCCGGATCGAGAAAGGCAGAACGTGAGCGGGAAAGACCAGCCGGTGCAGCTGTGGGGCGGCCGGTTCGCCAGTGGACCGGCCGAGGCGATGGCGGCGCTGAGCGCCTCCACCCATTTCGACTGGCGCCTGGCGCCCTACGACATCGCGGGCTCGCGCGCGCACGCCCGCGTGCTGTGCAAGGCGGGCCTGCTCACCGACACCGAGCTGGCCGGCATGCTCGACGCGCTCGACACGCTGGCCCAGGACGTGCAGTCCGGCGTGTTCACCCCGACCGTCGCCGACGAGGACGTGCACACGGCGCTGGAGCGCGGCCTGCTCGAACGGGCCGGCACCGAGCTGGGCGGCAAGCTGCGTGCCGGGAGGTCGCGTAATGACCAGGTGGCTACGCTGTTCCGGATGTGGCTGCGCGACGCCGCTCGCCGGGTCGTGGCGGGCACGCTCGACGTGGTCGACGCGATCGTGGCGCAGGCGAGCCGGCATCCGGAGGCGATCCTGCCCGGCCGCACGCATCTGCAGCATGCGCAACCGGTTCTGCTCGCGCACCACCTGATGGCCCACGGCCAGGCGCTGCTGCGCGACGTCTCCCGGCTGCGTGACTGGGACGCGCGCACCGCAGAATCGCCGTACGGGTCCGGGGCACTCGCCGGATCGTCACTCGGGCTGGACCCGGAGGCCGTGGCCACCGAGCTGGGCTTCGACACGAGTGTGGAGAACTCGATCGACGGTACCGCCTCGCGGGATTTCGTGGCCGAATTCGCCTTCGCCGTGGCGATGCTCGCGGTACACCTGTCCCGGATCGCCGAAGAGGTGATCATCTGGAACACCGCCGAGTTCGGCTACGTCACCCTTGACGACGCGTGGGCCACCGGCAGTTCGATCATGCCGCAGAAGAAGAACCCGGACGTCGCCGAGCTGACCAGGGGCAAGGCGGGCAGGCTGATCGGCAACCTCACCGGGCTCCTCGCGACGCTGAAGGCGCAGCCGCTGGCCTACAACCGCGATCTGCAGGAGGACAAGGAGCCGGTCTTCGATTCGGTGGAACAGCTGGAGCTGCTGTTCCCGGCGATCGCGGGCATGCTCGCCACCCTCACCTTCCACACCGAACGGCTGGCCGAACTCGCCCCCGCCGGGTTCACCCTCGCCACCGACATCGCCGAGTGGCTGGTGCGGCAGGGAGTGCCGTTCCGGGTGGCGCACGAGGCCGCGGGGGAGAGCGTGCGCGTGGCGGAGTCCCGCGGAGTCGGCCTCGACGAGCTGACCGACGAGGAGTTCCAGGCGATCAACCCGGCGCTGACCCCGGCGGTACGCGAGGTGCTGACCGTCGAGGGTTCGGTGCGTTCCCGCAACGCCCGCGGCGGTACCGCGCCGGAGCGAGTCGCGGAGCAACGCGAGCGGCTGGCCGAGCGGATCGCCGGGCATCGGCAATGGCTGAAGTGAGGCCGCCGGGCGTGCCTGGCTAGGCTGCGCGGTGGACGAGGGGAGTGCGCGTGGACCGGTTGTTCCGGCGCGAGGAGCTGGCACTGGATCCGGTCGAGCTGGCCCGGCTGCTGCTCGGCGCGGTGCTGGAGGCCGAGACGGCCGAGGGAACGGTCGGGGTCCGGCTGGTCGAGGTGGAGGCCTATCGGGGTCTCGACGATCCGGCGTCGCACTGCTATCGGGGCAAGACCCCGCGCAACGCCGTGATGTGGGGTCCGGCCGGGCACCTCTACGTCTATTTCGTCTACGGCATGCACTTCTGCGCGAACGTGGTCGGCACCGAGGACGGCCGGCCCGGTGCGGTGCTGCTGCGCGCGGGTGAGGTGGTCGGGGGTGCCGACCTCGTGCGTGCGCGGCGGCCGAATGCCCGCGGCAACGGCGAACTGGCCAAGGGGCCGGCGATCCTCACCTCGGTCCTCGGGCTGGACCGGCACTGGAACGGGGCCGACCTCACCGATCCCACGTCGCTGGTGCGGCTGCGGATCGGGGAACGCGTGCCCGCGGACCGCATCCGGGTCGGGCCGCGGGTTGGAGTGGCCATGGCGATGGACACGCCCTGGCGGTTCTGGGTGGACGGCTCGCCCGCGGTGTCCACCTACCGCCGCGGCGGGAAACGGCGCCCGGTACGCCCCGCCGGATAGTCGCTTGACCTGGTGCGGGAGGATCTATGACCGTGAGCGAGCACATCCTTGACGAGTTGTCCTGGCGCGGTCTGATCGCGCAGTCCACCGACCTAGGCGCGCTGCGCCGGGAACTCGACCAGGGCCCGCTCACGCTGTACTGCGGCTTCGATCCGACCGCGCCCAGCCTGCACGCGGGCAACCTGGTCCCGATGCTCATGCTCAAGCGTTTCCAGCGCGCCGGGCACCGGCCGATCGTGCTGGCCGGCGGCGCGACCGGGATGATCGGCGACCCCCGGGACACCGGTGAGCGCACGCTCAACACGCTCGAGGTCGTGTCCGAATGGGCCGGCCGGATCCGCGGCCAGCTCGAACGGTTCGTCGATTTCGACGATTCGCCGACCGGGGCGATCGTCACGAACAACCTGAACTGGACCGGGCAGCAGAACGTGCTCGAATTCCTCCGGGACATCGGAAAGCACTTCCCGGTGAACACGATGCTCAACCGGGAGACGGTGAAGCGCCGGCTCGAATCCGACGGCATGTCCTACACCGAATTCAGCTACCTGCTGCTGCAGTCGCAGGATTACCTGGAGCTGCACCGGCAATACGGCTGCAAGCTGCAGGTGGGCGGCTCGGACCAGTGGGGCAACCTGGTCGGCGGGGTCGACCTGATCCGCCGGGTCGAGGGTGGTACCGCGCACGCGCTGACCGCGCCGCTGGTCACCGACGCCGAGGGCCGCAAGTTCGGCAAGTCCACCGGCGGTGGGAACCTGTGGCTCGACCCGGAGATGACCTCTCCCTATGCCTGGTACCAGTACTTCGTGAACGTCGGCGACGCCGACGTGCTCCGGTACCTGCGCATGTTCAGCTTCCTCGGACGCGAGGAGATCGACGCGCTGGCCGAGGACACCGAACAGCGCCCGCACCTGCGGGCCGCGCAGAAGAAGCTTGCCGAGGAGTTCACCAACCTGGTGCACGGCGAGGATCAGACGCGGCAGGTCATCGCGGCCAGCCAGGCGCTGTTCGGCCGCGGTGAGCTGAGCGGACTCGACGAGCGCACGCTGGACGCGGCGATGGCCGAGGTCCCGAGCGGCAAGATCGGCACGGACGGCGCCGCGACGATCGTCGACCTCCTGCTCGCCGCGGGGCTGGTGGACAGCAAGGGCGCCGCGCGCCGCACCGTCAAGGAGGGCGGCGCGTACGTGAACAACGTGAAGATCGGCGACGAGGAGTGGCGGCCCGCGGCGTCGGACGCTCTGCACGGGCGCTGGCTCGTCGTACGTAAGGGCAAGCGGAACGTGGCCGGCGTGCGCCTCGGCGGCTGACTCCGGGTCCACCCCCTGGAACAGGCCTCTGACCTGCGGTGATGTGGTTAAGGGACCCCCGTGTTTCGGGGGGTTGTGGGGCGTGTAATGTTCTCCAGGTCGCCAGGGAGACCGGGTGGCTGCGGGACACGAACCAAGCTCTCACCTTGAGGGTGATTGAGTGGGTGTTCTGCTTTGAGACTGCTAGGTATGACTGCTTCGGTTGTGGTTGCCCTTGGTGGGGTTGGCTGTGACTGTGGGTGTGTTGCTTGAGAACTCAACAGTGTGCTAGTGAACTAAGCCAGTAGAGCTTTATGTTTGAAACCCCTCGTTGGGGTTTCCTTTGAGATTATATTTATATAGTCTGGATTGGACAATTCATTGTTGGAGAGTTTGATCCTGGCTCAGGACGAACGCTGGCGGCGTGCTTAACACATGCAAGTCGAACGCTGAAGCATCTTCGGGTGTGGATGAGTGGCGAACGGGTGAGTAACACGTGGGTAATCTGCCCTGTACTTTGGGATAAGCCTGGGAAACTGGGTCTAATACCGGATATGACTACTGCGGGCATCCGTGGTGGTGGAAAGTTTCGGCGGTACGGGATGAGCCCGCGGCCTATCAGCTTGTTGGTGGGGTGATGGCCTACCAAGGCGACGACGGGTAGCCGGCCTGAGAGGGTGACCGGCCACACTGGGACTGAGACACGGCCCAGACTCCTACGGGAGGCAGCAGTGGGGAATATTGCACAATGGGCGGAAGCCTGATGCAGCGACGCCGCGTGGGGGATGACGGCCTTCGGGTTGTAAACCTCTTTCGCCAGGGACGAAGCGAGAGTGACGGTACCTGGATAAGAAGCACCGGCTAACTACGTGCCAGCAGCCGCGGTAATACGTAGGGTGCGAGCGTTGTCCGGAATTATTGGGCGTAAAGAGCTCGTAGGCGGTTTGTCGCGTCGGCCGTGAAATCTGGAGGCTTAACCTTCAGCGTGCGGTCGATACGGGCAGACTTGAGTTCGGTAGGGGAGACTGGAATTCCTGGTGTAGCGGTGAAATGCGCAGATATCAGGAGGAACACCGGTGGCGAAGGCGGGTCTCTGGGCCGATACTGACGCTGAGGAGCGAAAGCGTGGGGAGCGAACAGGATTAGATACCCTGGTAGTCCACGCTGTAAACGTTGGGCGCTAGGTGTGGGCGACATTCCACGTTGTCCGTGCCGTAGCTAACGCATTAAGCGCCCCGCCTGGGGAGTACGGCCGCAAGGCTAAAACTCAAAGGAATTGACGGGGGCCCGCACAAGCGGCGGAGCATGTGGATTAATTCGATGCAACGCGAAGAACCTTACCTGGGCTTGACATGCGCCAGACATCTCCAGAGATGGGGCTTCCCTTGTGGTTGGTGTACAGGTGGTGCATGGCTGTCGTCAGCTCGTG
Organism: Amycolatopsis sulphurea; assembly: GCF_002564045.1. Taxonomy (NCBI): domain Bacteria; kingdom Bacillati; phylum Actinomycetota; class Actinomycetes; order Pseudonocardiales; family Pseudonocardiaceae; genus Amycolatopsis; species Amycolatopsis sulphurea. Next base: position 5,215,752 of record NZ_PDJK01000002.1, read on the forward strand.
TCGTGAGATGTTGGGTTAAGTCCCGCAACGAGCGCAACCCTTATCCTATGTTGCCAGCGCGTCATGGCGGGGACTCGTGGGAGACTGCCGGGGTCAACTCGGAGGAAGGTGGGGATGACGTCAAGTCATCATGCCCCTTATGTCCAGGGCTTCACACATGCTACAATGGCTGGTACAGAGGGTTGCGATATCGTGAGGTGGAGCGAATCCCTTAAAGCCGGTCTCAGTTCGGATCGCAGTCTGCAACTCGACTGCGTGAAGTCGGAGTCGCTAGTAATCGCAGATCAGCAACGCTGCGGTGAATACGTTCCCGGGCCTTGTACACACCGCCCGTCACGTCATGAAAGTCGGTAACACCCGAAGCCCATGGCCCAACCCCGTAAGGGGAGGGAGTGGTCGAAGGTGGGACTGGCGATTGGGACGAAGTCGTAACAAGGTAGCCGTACCGGAAGGTGCGGCTGGATCACCTCCTTTCTAAGGAGCACAACACATCCCAGCCCACGGGTTGGGGGTGGCCTGAGTTTGGAAGCCGACTGTGTTTCTGCTCGGGTTGCTCAAGGAATTGTGGAACTACTGGTTATCGCCGGTCACGGTGAATGTGTTCGATGTCTAGTACTGCAGGGTTTTCTCTGTGTGGAACGGGTTGGGCGTGTTCGGGTGGTGGGTTGTTCACTGTGCACTGTTGGGTTCTGAGGCAACGCACTGTTGTTTCTGGTGTGGTGTTTGAGAACTGTAGAGTGGATGCGAGCATCTTTGTGGTCAAGTTGTTAAGGGCACATGGTGGATGTCTTGGCTTCAGGAGCCGATGAAGGACGTGGGAGGCTGCGATATGCCTCGGGGAGCTGTCAACCGAGCTGTGATCCGAGGATTTCCGAATGGGGAAACCCAGCACCAGTGATGTGGTGTTACCTGCCGGTGAATATATAGCCGGTGTGGAGGGAACGCGGGGAAGTGAAACATCTCAGTACCCGTAGGAAGAGAAAACAACCGTGATTCCGTGAGTAGTGGCGAGCGAAAGCGGAAGAGGCTAAACCGTTTGCATGTCAAGCTGTCAGGCGTTGTGCAGATGGTGTTGTGGGGCCCGCCTTGAAGATTCTGACAGGTCTTCGGGATGACGCATGCGTTAGTGGAACGCCTTGGGATGGGTGACCGGAGTGGGTGAGAGTCCCGTACGCGAAAACGTGTGTTGTTGTTCTTGGTGGTGTTCCCGAGTAGCAGCGAGCTCGTGGAATTTGCTGTGAATCTGCCGGGACCACCCGGTAAGCCTAAATACTTCCTGGAGACCGATAGCGGACGAGTACCGTGAGGGAAAGATGAAAAGTACCCCGGGAGGGGAGTGAAAGAGTACCTGAAACCGTGTGCCTACAAGCCGTCAGAGCCCTGTCGTGGGGTGATGGCGTGCCTTTTGAAGAATGAGCCTGCGAGTTAGTGCTGCGTGGCGAGGTTAACCCGGGTGGGGTAGCCGTAGCGAAAGCGAGTCTGAAGAGGGCGTTCTAGTCGCGTGGTCTAGACCCGAAGCGGAGTGATCTACCCATGGCCAGGCTGAAGCGCGGGTAAGACCGTGTGGAGGGCCGAACCCACTTAGGTTGAAAACTGAGGGGATGAGCTGTGGGTAGGGGTGAAAGGCCAATCAAACTCCGTGATAGCTGGTTCTCCCCGAAATGCATTTAGGTGCAGCGTCGCATGTTTCACCACGGGGGTAGAGCTACTGGATGGTCTAGGGGCCTTACCGGGTTACCGAAATCAACCAAACTCCGAATACCGTGGTGTGAGAGTGTGGCAGTGAGACGGCGGGGGATAAGCTTCGTCGTCGAGAGGGAAACAGCCCAGAACACCAGCTAAGGCCCCTAAGTGTGTGCTCAGTGGGAAAGGATGTGGGATTGCCCAGACAACCAGGAGGTTGGCTTAGAAGCAGCCATCCTTGAAAGAGTGCGTAATAGCTCACTGGTCAAGTGGTCCTGCGCCGACAATGTAGCGGGGCTTAAGCACACCGCCGAAGCTGTGTCACTCACACGATACATCGGCTCGACTCTTCGGGGTTGTGTCTAGTGGTGTGGGTGGGTAGGGGAGCGTCCTGCATCCGGTGAAGCCGCCGTGGAAACGAGTGGTGGAGGGTGTGGGAGTGAGAATGCAGGCATGAGTAGCGAATGCAGAGTGAGAAACTCTGCCGCCGGATGACCAAGGGTTCCTGGGCCAGGCTAATCCGCCCAGGGTAAGTCGGGACCTAAGGCGAGGCCGACAGGCGTAGTCGATGGACAACGGGTTGATATTCCCGTACCCGAGCATGTGCGCCCATGGCGAGGCGGTTGATACTAACCACCTGAAGCCACGCTGGATGCCCTTCGGGGTGGATGGTGTGTGTGGAGCGTGGGATCTGATTCCGTAGTAGTCAAGCGATGGGGTGACGCAGGAAGGTAGCTCCGCCAGTGAGTGGTTGTACTGGTGTAAGCGTGTAGGCCGTCAGGTAGGCAAATCCGCCTGGCAATGGGCTGAGACGTGATGCGTAGCCGTTTGAGGTGAAGTGGGTGATCCTATGCTGTCGAGAAAAGCCTCTAGTGAGTGCATGCACGGCCCGTACCCCAAACCAACACAGGTGGTCAGGTAGAGAATACTGAGGCGATCGGGTGAACTGTGGTTAAGGAACTCGGCAAAATGCCCCCGTAACTTCGGGAGAAGGGGGGCCAGGCACTGTGATACCCCGTGCGGGTGGAGCGGTGTGTGGCCGCAGAGACCAGCGGAAAGCGACTGTTTACTAAAAACACAGGTCCATGCGAAGTCGCAAGACGATGTATATGGACTGACGCCTGCCCGGTGCTGGAACGTTAAGAGGACCGGTTAACTGCTTTTCGGAGTGGTGAAGCTGAGAATTTAAGCGCCAGTAAACGGCGGTGGTAACTATAACCATCCTAAGGTAGCGAAATTCCTTGTCGGGTAAGTTCCGACCTGCACGAATGGCGTAACGACTTTCCGGCTGTCTCGACCACAGGCCCGGCGAAATTGCATTACGAGTAAAGATGCTCGTTACGCGCGGCAGGACGGAAAGACCCCGGGACCTTTACTATAGTTTGGTATTGGTTTTCGGTTCGGCTTGTGTAGGATAGGTGGGAGACTGTGAGGCTGGCACGCTAGTGTTGGTGGAGTCGTTGTTGAAATACCACTCTGGTCGGATTGGGAATCTGAACCTACGCCCATGATCTGGGTGAGGGACAGTGCCTGATGGGTAGTTTAACTGGGGCGGTTGCCTCCTAAAGGGTAACGGAGGCGCCCAAAGGTTCCCTCAGCCTGGTTGGCAATCAGGTGTTGAGTGCAAGTGCACAAGGGGGCTTGACTGTGAGACTGACAGGTCGAGCAGGGACGAAAGTCGGGACTAGTGATCCGGCACCTCCTGGTGGAAGGGGTGTCGCTCAACGGATAAAAGGTACCCCGGGGATAACAGGCTGATCTTGCCCAAGAGTCCATATCGACGGCATGGTTTGGCACCTCGATGTCGGCTCGTCGCATCCTGGGGCCGGAGTAGGTCCCAAGGGTTGGGCTGTTCGCCCATTAAAGCGGCACGCGAGCTGGGTTTAGAACGTCGTGAGACAGTTCGGTCCCTATCCGCCGCGCGCGTAGGATACTTGAGGAAGGCTGTCCCTAGTACGAGAGGACCGGGACGGACGGACCTCTGGTGTGCCAGTTGTCACGCCAGTGGCATGGCTGGTTGGCTATGTTCGGAAGGGATAACCGCTGAAGGCATCTAAGCGGGAAGCCTGTTCCAAGATGAGGTATCCCACCCCTTTGTGGGTTAAGGCCCCCAAGAGACGATTGGGTTGATAGGCCAGAAATGGAAGCACAGTAATGTGTTGTCGAGTTGACTGGTACTAATAGGCCGAGGACTTGCCCACGAAGAGGCTACGCATCCACTCTACGGTTCTGAAACACCACACCAGCATCATCACCGTGAGGTGGGTGGTGGGTGTGTGTTGTTTCGGAGTGTTTCGGTGGTTTTAGCGTCAGGGAAACGCCCAGTCCCATTCCGAACCCGGAAGCTAAGCCTGACAGCGCCGATGGTACTGCAACCGAAGGGTTGTGGGAGAGTAGGACACCGCCGAACTCACCATGAACAGGCGAGGCCCCGGTCGAGAACCCCCACAGGTTCTCCCGGGGCCTCCCTGCATGCCCGCACCCCCCTCGGGTCACCGGCCGACCCCCACGCACCTCAGACCACCCCGTAGGATGGACAGCCGGTCCCCTAGCGGACCACCCGTGAGAATTCAAGAGTTTCGATGGCAGGAGGCCAGGTGTCCGAGTTCGGTCGACGGGACTCAGCAGATGATGGGTCCGGACGGTCAGCTCGCCGCGACCAGGACTCCCGCGGCGGCCGGTCCGACGCGCCCCGGGGAGACCGGCGCGGCGCGCGGCAGGACCGCGGCGGACGGGACAGCGGCCACCAGGGCCGGCCCCGCCGCGACGATCGGGGTGCCCGTGGCGCCGGCGGCTTCGCCGGCCGCCCGGGTCGCGGTGACGGACCGCGGGACAACCGCGGCTACGCAGGCAAACGTGACGACGACCGGCGCGGTTACGACAACCGCTCCGGTGGTCGGCCGCACGGCAAATCCACCTCCGGCGACCGTTCCCCCCGCCGCTGGGACGATCGCGACGACCGGCGGGGCAACAGCGGATTCCGCAGCGACGACCGGCGCGGTGACAATCGCGGTGACCGCGACTCGCGAGGGTTCCGCGACGACCGCGGTTCCGGCGGGTTCCGGCGCGACGACCGGAATTCCGGTGGCTCCCGCGGCGGACAGCGCGAGGACCGCGGTTTCGGCGGCTCGCGCGATCGGCGCGACGACCGTGGGCCGGGTGGCTCGCGCGGCCAGCGAGACGACCGCGCGGCGGGTGGCTTTCGCGGAGACCGTCCGGACGATCGAGGGAACAGCGGGTTCCGCGGAGACCGGCGAGACGACCGCGGAGACAGCGGATTCCGTGGCGACCGGCGGGATGACCGCGGCAGCAGCGGTTTCCGCGGCGATCGTCGGGACAATCGTGGCGACGGTGGATTCCGCAATGACCGGCGGGATGACCGCGGCAGCGGTGGGTTCCGGGGGGATCGTCGGGACAACCGTGGTGAGGGCGGATTCCGTAACGATCGCCGGGATGACCGTGGCTCATCGAGCGGATTCCGTGGCGGGCAACGGGATGACCGTGCCGGCGGTGGTCCCCGTGGGGACCGGAATGATGGCCGCGACGCCGGTGGCTTCCGCAATGATCGGCGAGACGAGCGTGGCGGCAGCGGATTCCGTAATGATCGTGCGAATAGCGGTTATCGCGGCGACCGGCGGGACGATCGCGGGAGTGGTGGTTTCCGCGGGGAGCGCCGGGATGACCGTGGCGGCAGCGGATTCCGTAGCGACCGTGGGTCGAGTGGATATCGCGACGACCGCGGGGGCGCCCGTGGCGACCGGCGCGATGACCGCGGCTCGAGCGGGTTCCGGGACCGGCGTGAGGACCGTGGGCCGGGCGGCTACCGGGGAGATCGTGGTGACGACCGTCGGTCCGGCGGGTTCCGCGATCGGCGGGACGACGGGGATTCCGGCGGACACCGTGGGGATCGCGCCGGTGGGTCCCGTCCGGGGTCTCGGGATGACCGCGGTTTCCGTAAGGACGACCGGCGCTCTTCGAGTGATCGTGATGGTGGCGCGCGGTCGGAGCGTGATTTCCGGAACAACGAGGGAGGCTTCCGGGACCGGCAGGGTGCTGGTGAGGACCGGAGCGGTGGGTTCCGTGACCGGCGCGACGAGCCTGGCGGCCAGAGCGATGAATTCGAGGACCGTCCGGGCTCCGACGGCGGATTCCGTAGCGGAGAACCCGGCGATCGGCCGGACGACCGCGCGCTGGGTGGCTCGGGTGACGTACAACGAGACGACCGCGCCTCGGGCGGCGTTCGCGAAGGCGGCCGGGACTCTCGGGACGAGGATGCGGCTGGGGACGACGGTGTCGCGGCGGGCGGTCGCGAGGACGTCGAAGCGGTCCGTGGCGGTGGCGAGCTGGTCGCCGGTAGCGCGAAAGGCGTTGCGGGTGAACAGGAATCGGGCGACGGCTCGGCTGACGACGGTGACGCTCGTGATTTCGGGGACGACGGTGGCTCCCGTGACGAGCGTGGCATCGATAACCGGGACGACCGGGACAGCCGGGATTCCCGGGATAGCAGCGACAGCAGCGGCCGGGACAGTCGAGAGCGCCGCGAAGGCCGGGACAATCGTGACAGCTGGGGAAGCCGGGGCAACCGCGATTCCCGTGACAGCGGGGACCGCCGTGACAGCCGCGAAGGCCGGGACAGCGGGGACCGCCGCGAGAGCCGCGAAGGCCGGGACAGCGGGGACCGCCGCGAGAGCCGCGAAGGCCGTGACAGCCGTGATGACCGCGGCAAACGCGACGACCGAGGACCGCGGCCAGGCGCGAGGGAAGGGCGCGAAGCGCTCGGGGACGCGGCCCTGGCCCGCGAGTTGCTCGACGCGCCCGAGCTGCCCGAGGACGTGGAGTTCTCCGACCTCGACGAAGAGGTCCGCCGGGAGCTGAGGACGTTGCCGAAGGGGCTGGCCGAGACCGTCGGCAAGCACCTGGCGGCTGCGGGCGGGCTGCTCGAGGACGACCCCGAGGCAGCGCTCGCGCACGCCCGTTACGCCAAGACCAAGGCCTCGCGCGTGCCGATCGTGCGGGAGGCGCTCGGGCTGGTCGCCTATCACTCGGGGAATTGGCAGGAAGCCCTGTCCGAGCTCCGCGCGGTGCGGCGGATGACGCGCAGCGACGAGCACATCGCGGTCATCGCGGACGCCGAGCGGGCGCTGGGGCGGCCGGAGCGCGCTCTCGACCTGGCCAAGGAGACCGACAAGGAGCGGCTCGCCAAGGCCACCCGGGTCGAGCTGGCGATCGTGGCGGCCGGGGCGCGGCGGGACCTCGGGCAGGTCGACGCGGCGGTGGTCTCGTTGCAGGGGCCGGATCTCGAGGCGGGGCGGCGTGACCCGTGGAGTGCGCGGCTGTTCTACGCGTACGCGGACAACCTCGTCGCGGCCGGGCGTACGGAAGAAGCGGCGCGTTGGTTCCTCAACGCTGCCGAGGCCGACACCGAGGACGAGACGGACGCTGCCGAGCGGGCCGCGGAGCTTGCGAATGAGTGATGCCCTGCTCGCCGGGTACGACGCGGTGCTGTTCGATCTCGACGGCACCGTGTACCACGGCGCGCAGGTCATCGAGGGCGCGCCCGAGACCGTGGCGGCCGTACGCAGCCAGGGCACGGCCGTGCGGTTCGTGACCAACAACGCCTCGAAGGCGCCCGAGGACGTCGTCGCGCACCTTTGTGAGCTGGGGCTGTCCGCAGAGGTCGACGAGGTGCACACGAGCGCCCAGGCCGCTGTCGCAGTGCTCGGTGAAAGGCTCGCGAAGGGCGCCGAGGTTCTCGTCGTCGGTACTGCGTCCCTTGCGAACGCAGTCGCCGCGGCGGGGTTGACGCCGGTGCACAAGGCGAGCGACGCAATCGCCGCCGTCGTACAGGGTCACTCGCCGGACAACGCGTGGGCAGACCTCGCCGAAGCGTGTCTCGCGATCCGTGCGGGTGCGCTGTGGGTGGCGTGCAACGTCGACGCGACGCTGCCCAGCGAACGTGGGTTGTTGCCGGGCAACGGTTCCATGGTCGCTGCGCTGCGTACGGCGACTGACACCGAGCCGGTGGTCGCCGGGAAACCGCAGCCGTTGCTCTTCGAAACGGCCGCACGGTCTGAGCGCGCGCTGGTTGTCGGGGACCGGCTCGACACGGACATCGCCGGTGCCGTCGCGGCAGGGCTCGACGTGTTGTGTGTACTCACCGGCGTCGCCACTCCGGCCAGCGTGCTGCGTGCCGTGCCTGCCGAACGGCCGACGCACCTTGGCGCGGACCTCACGGCGCTCACCCGCCCCGCGGATGAGCTTCGCATCGGCCCGCGGCCCGGCTGGGAGATCGGCGAAGGCGACGTACTCACCGTACGAGGCGAAGGTGCGCCACTCGACCTGCTTCGCGCGCTCTGCGCCGCCGCATGGCGTACCGGAGTGACCACGGTCCAGGCCGAAGGCGAGGCGTCCGGTGCCGCGCTGACGGGGCTGGGCCTGGCCTGACTGGTAGTTTGGGCAGGTGCATCCGAACGTCCCGCGGCCCGTTTCCGGGCCCCCGCCGATCCCTGGCCCGCAGCAGACCGACCCGCGGGCCGGTATCGAGGAGGCCGTGGCCGGACTCGACGACCTGGACACGCTGCCGCCCGCCGAGCACGTGGACCGCTTCGAGGCCGTGCACACCGAGCTGACCGTCGCCCTGTCCAGCATCGACAGGGTCTGACCGGAAAGGTCTGATCGGAGTGCCCCGAAGGGCCCGCCTCGACGCGGAGCTGGTACGCCGTGGTCTCGCCCGCTCCCGGGAGCAGGCTTCGGCGCTCATCACCGGTGGCAAGGTCACCGTACGCGGCATGGTCGCCAGCAAGCCCGCCACCGGCGTGGAAACCGACGCGCCGATCGTCGTGAAGGACGAGGACAACCCCGGCTGGGCTTCGCGTGGCGCGCACAAGCTGCTCGGCGCGCTGGAGGCGTTCGGCCCGCAGGGGCTGGCCGTCGAAGGCCGCCGCTGTCTCGACGCGGGCGCGTCCACCGGCGGTTTCACCGACGTGCTGCTGCGCGGCGGCGCGGCGACGGTGATCGCCGCGGACGTCGGGCGCGGCCTGCTCGACTGGCGGCTGCGTACGGACGAACGGGTGGTCGTGCTCGACCGCACCAACGTGCGCAACCTGACCCCGGAAGACCTGGGCGGACCGGTCGACCTGGTGGTCGGGGACCTGTCGTTCATCTCGCTCAAGCTCGTGCTGCCCGCGCTTGCCGCCTGCGCCCGCGAAGGCGCGGATCTGGTGCCGATGGTCAAACCGCAGTTCGAGGTCGGCAAGGACCGGCTCGGCAGCGGCGGGGTCGTGCGGGATCCGCAGCTGCGCGCGGAATCCGTGCTGGGCGTGCTCGCCGAGGCCGCGAAGCTCGGGCTCGAACTGCGCGGGGTGACGGCGAGCCCGCTGCCCGGGCCGTCGGGCAACGTCGAATACTTCGTCTGGTTGCGGCGCACAGCGGCGCGCAGCGGTGGCACTGTGGACGATGCCGAGCGGCTTGTCCGGGCCGCCGTGCAGGAAGGACCGCAGTGACCAGCGAACGTGAAGTACTGCTCGTGGCGCATCCGGACCGGGAGACCACCCGGGACGCGGCCCGCGAGGTGTCCCAGCGATTCGCCGAAGCCGGGATCCGGCTGCGCGTGACCGACGGGGACCTGCTGAAGCTGATCGACCCGCACGGCTGCCTGGCCATGCCGTGCACGGTGGTCGCGCCGAAGGACGATCCGGCCCGGGGCGCGGAGCTGGTCTTCGTGCTCGGCGGCGACGGCACGCTGCTGCGCGCGGCGGAGCTGGCCCGGCCGGCCGGGGTGCCGGTGCTCGGCGTCAACCTGGGCCGCGTCGGTTTTCTGGCCGAGGCCGATTCGGAGGCGCTCGGCGACGCGGTGCAGCGGGTGGTCGCGCGCGAGTACCACGTCGAGGAGCGGATGACGGTCGACGTCACGGTCACCGACGCCGACACCGAGCTGTACCGGACTTGGGCGCTCAACGAGGTCAGCGTCGAGAAGTTCACCCGGGAGCGGGTACTTGACGCGCTGATCGAGGTCGACGGGCGGCCGGTGTCGTCGTTCGGGTGTGACGGCGTGCTGTGCGCGACGCCGACCGGATCCACCGCCTACGCCTTCTCCGCCGGCGGACCGATCCTCTGGCCGGACGTCGAGGCGCTGCTGGTGGTGCCGAACAACGCGCATGCGATGTTCTCCCGGCCGCTGGTCGTCTCGCCCTCGTCGGTGATCTCCGTCGGGATCGACCCGACCGGCCCGAAAGCCGTGCTGACCTGCGACGGGCTGCGCAGCTTCGATCTGCCGCCGGGCGCGCTGGTCGAGGTGGTGTGCGGGCATCGGCCGGTCCGCCTGGTCCGGCTGCGCGAGGGCGTGTTCACCGATCGGCTCGTGCACAAGTTCGGCCTGCCCGTGCGCAGCTGGCGGGAACGGCGCAGCGGCGGCCGCTCGGTCTGACCCGGTCCGCGACGCGCCCGCACAGGTGTTCGACCAGCGGAAAGAGGAGTTACCGGGCCTCGCGCGCACGGAAGGTCGGTGGGGGCGGCTACGGTATGCCTCGTGCTGGCCGAGATGCGCATCCAGGGCCTCGGAGTCATCGAGGACGCCCTGCTGGAACTGCACCCGGGCTTCACCGTCGTGACCGGTGAGACGGGCGCGGGAAAGACCATGGTCGTCACCGGCCTGCACCTGCTCTCCGGCGGGCGGGCGGAGGCGTCCAAAGTCCGCAACGGAATGCTCAAGGCGTTCGTCGAAGGCCGGTTCGCGCTCACCGGGGGCGACGCGGCGAGCCGGATCGTCATCGACGCGGGTGCCGACGTGGACGAGGACGGCAGCGTGATCGCCGTGCGCTCGGTCGCGGCGGACGGCCGTTCCCGCGCGCATCTGGGCGGCCGTTCGGTGCCGGTGGGGGTGCTGGCCGAGCTGTCCGAGCAGGTCATCGCCGTGCACGGGCAGAACGATCAGCTGCGCCTGCTGCGTCCCGCCGAGCAGCGCGCGGTGATCGACCGCTTCGCCGGTGACGCGGTGGCCGAGCCGCTGGCCGCCTATCGCGAAGCGCGCGGCGCCTGGCTGGACGTGCTCGCCGAGTTGCTCGAACGCTCCACCCGTTCGAGGGAACTGGCGCAACAGGCCGACCTGCTCAAACACGGCCTGATCGAGATCGACGCGGTCGCTCCCGAGCCGGGCGAGGACGTGGAGCTGACCGAGCAGATCAAGCGGCTGGCCGCCGTCGACGAGCTGCGCGAGACCGCCACCGGCGCGCATGCTGCGGTATCCGGCTCCCAGGACGGCGACCCGGACGCGCCGGGCGCGCTCGGGCTGGTGGGCGAGGCGGTGCGGCGGCTGGCCTCGGCCGAGGACTCCACGCTGCGCGACCTCGTGCCGCGGCTGGAGGAGGCCTCCGTGCTGCTCGGAGACGTGGGCGCGGAGCTGGGCGGCTACGTGGAGGGCCTGGACGCCGATCCGGCGCTGCTGGAGAAGGTGCTGGCCCGGCAGGCGGATCTCAAGCGGCTGACCCGCAAATACGCCGCGGACGTCGACGGGGTGCTCGCGTGGGCGGAGGACGCCCGTCGCAGGCTCGAATCGATGGACACCTCCGAGGAGGCGCTGTCCGCGCTGGCCACGCGCCGGGACGAGCTGGCGGAGCAGCTGGTCGGGCACGCCACCGAGGTGTCCGCCGCCCGCGGCAAGGCGGCCGCCGAACTGGCCACCGCGATCACCAAGGAGCTGTCCGGCCTGGCGATGGGCCAGGCCGAGCTGGAGATCACCGTCGAACAGCGCCCCGCCGAACACGGCGACCGGCAGGCCCTCGCCATCGACGGGCACGCGGTGCACGCCGGGCCGGACGGGGTGGACGAGGTCGAACTGCTGCTGCGGGCGCACAACGGCGCGCCGCCGCTGCCGGTGCACAAGGCCGCCTCGGGCGGGGAGCTGTCCCGGGTGATGCTGGCCATCGAGGTGGTGCTGGCGCACGCGGACACCGTGCAGACGCTGGTGTTCGACGAGGTCGACGCCGGGGTCGGCGGCCGGGCCGCGGTGGAGATCGGCCGCCGGCTCGCCCGGCTCGCCCGCACCCACCAGGTCCTGGTGGTCACGCACCTGCCGCAGGTCGCCGCGTTCGCGGACCAGCACCTGGTGGTGGACAAGGGCACCAGCGGCGGGGTCACGCGCAGCGGCGTCAAGCTGCTCGACCAGGGCGACCGGGTGCGGGAGCTGGCTCGCATGCTGGCCGGGATGGACGGCACGGAGACCGGCCGCGCGCACGCCGAGGAACTCCTCGCGGCGGCGGAGAAGGACAAGAAGGACAAGACCGCCGCACCCGCGGCGAAGTCCGGGGGCGCGGGGAAACGGAAGCGCGCCAAGAAGTCCTGAGGAGCGGGCCGGGTTTGCGGGCGTTGGTGCCCGGGGAAACGCTGAGTCTCGCTCGACGGGAGTGTGCCGGGTGTGGTCCGTGGGGCAGGAGGGGCGCTGGGGTCCGGGGCAGGCAGGCGTGATGAGGGTGTGAGGCGGCGTTCGTGCCGGTTCGGGTGGCGCGGTCGTTGACGTTCGGGCGCCAAGCAAAGGGGAAGTGTTCTGGTCCGCATGCGGCGGTGTCCAGACGCCGGTCGGTTGGGCGGATGCGTGGGGCCGGTGTCAATGCTGTGAAGGGACCCTTCACGGACTCTGGGGCTGTGAAGGGTCCCTTCACAGCGAGGGGTGCCGTCGGCGGCGGTGCGGCTCGCACCGGAAAGGACTGGCCCGCCCGTATGACCTGGACGCTCGCATGACCCGGACCGCGGACGTGGAGGCCGAGCTGGCGCTGGCCCGGCGGGACGGGGACTTCGACCGGTTCCTCGGACTGCTCGGCGCCGAGGAGCTGTTCGTGCCGATCCACCGGGACGAGGCGCAGCGGCTGGCCCGGCAGCGGGTGTGGTCGCCCGCGCGGGTCTGCTGCGCACACGGTGGCGAGCCGTCCCTGCAGGTGTTCACCCGGGGTGCGGTGCCCGACCTCGGCGACGGCGTGGTGTTCCTCAGCGGCGACCTCGACTGGGCCACGTGCGGGCTCCGTAACGGTGCGCAGATCGTGTTCAACCGGGGTACTCCGGGGGAGTGGCGGGTCGGCGCGTCCGCCGTGCAGCCGTGGCTGGAGGCCAATCCGCACCGGGTCACGGTGGCCGAGCAGCAGGTCGAGCGGCTGCGCACCGCGGCCTACGGGCATCTCGAAGGCCCGGTCGCGCACGCGCTCGCCTGTGGTGCGCCGCAAGCGGTTCTGGTCGGGGAGCCGTGGAACGTGCTCGACGCGCGACGGCACGACTACGTCGCCGAGGTCCGTGGGCTGCAAGACTGGTGGGACGTCTCGGACGCGGCCGGCTGGCGGGCTGCGCTCGACGGACTGCTCGGCGACGAGCGTCCGCTCACTCCGGCCGCCATGGTCCTCGCGTTGCGGGAGGGACCGGACCTCGATCCGCTGTCGTGGGCGGAACTCGCCGTGCAGTGGTGCGGCGGGTCCGGGCAGGCCGGGCTGCTTGTCCAGACGGTCCGCCGGATCGTGCGGTGCGAGCAGCGGCTGCGGGCGGACGGGGTGCTGGCGCCAGGAAGCGCGGTGCGGAGCACTTGGGGCTGGGATGTGGGCCGCGCGGTGGACCTGGTGCGCCGCGGTCTCGCCGTCGGGCACTGCGATCCGCTGACCGCCGAGCTGCACCTGCTGGAGGCCGGCGCCCTCGCCCGTCGTCACTGCGAGTCATGGCCGGAGCTGGCCGCGGGCTGGTTGCTCGGCCGGGTGCTGGACCTGGACGAGGAACGCTTCGGCGAGCACTACCGGACCTCGGTGCGAGTCTGTCACCTGCTGCTTGATGATCTTGGGAGCCCCTGGTGGACCCTCGATTCCGCGGGCGCCCAACCCGACAGCAAACCCTGAACGGGGGATTGCCGCCCGACGGCTCACCACAACGGGTCACGTCGGCCTCGGCGCGTCGGAGGTATTCCCGGGCACAAATTTGTCACCATCAGCCCCATGAAACTCACCGGTCTCCTTGCGCGGAACCAGGAAGCCCTCCCCGGCGTCACCGGTGTCGCGCGGGTCGACCGTCGCACCCGTGAACTGCTGCGACGGGTCAGCGTGGGCGACATCGTCGTACTCGACCAGCTGGACCTCGACCGGGCCACCGCCGACGCGCTGGTGGCCGCGGAGGTCGCCGCGGTGCTCAACGCCTCACCCTCGATCTCCGGCCGGTTTCCCAACCTGGGACCGGAGATCCTCGTCGCGGCGGGTATCCCGCTGATCGATTCCGTGGGCGGCGAACTGCTGCGCACGGTCAAGGACGGCACCAAGCTGCGTGTCCACGAAAGCGCGGTGTACCTGGGGGAACGCCAGCTCGCCTCCGGCGTCGAGCAGACCGCGGAGAGCGTCGCGGACCAGATGATCGAGGCCAAGGCGGGGATGTCCACCCAGCTGGAGGCCTTCTCCGCGAACACCATCGAGTTTCTCCGCCGCGAGCGCACGCTGATCCTCGACGGCGTCGGCGTGCCGGAGCTGACGGTGCCGATCCGCGACCGGCACGTGCTCGTGGTGGCCGGGGGCACCGGGCACGCCGAAGACCTGAAGCGGCTCAAGAAGTACCTCGGCGAGCACCGTCCGGTGCTGATCGGCGTGGACGCCGGTGCGGACACCCTGCGCGCGCAGGGCCACGCCCCGGACGTGATCGTGGGCGACCCGACCGGGATCGGCACCGCCACACTGCGCAGCGGGGGCGAGGTCGTGGTCCCCGCGCAGCCGGACGGGCACGCCCCGGGCGTCGAGCGGATCCAGGACCTCGGCATCGGCGCGGTCACCTTCCCGGCGTCGGGCAACGCCGAGGACCTCGCGCTGCTGCTGGCCGACGCGCACGGCGCGAGCCTCGTGGTGACCGTGGGCTTCCAGGCCACCCTGCGCGAGTTCCTCGACCACGGCCGGTCCGGGTCCAATCCGTCGACTTTCCTCACCCGGCTCAAGCTGGGCACCAAGCTGGTCGACGGCAAGGCCGTCGCGACGCTGCACCGCAGCCGGGTGTCGCTGGGCGCCGTCGCGCTGCTCGTCCTCGCCGCCGTCGCCGTGGTGGTCGCCGCGCTGCTCGTCTCCGACGTCGGTTCCGTCTACCTGGACTGGATCCAGCACACCTGGTCCACGTTCACCAGCTGGGTGAAGGGGCTCTTCGCGTGATTTCCCTGCGCTACCACATCGTCTCCATCACCGCCTGCTTCCTCGCCCTCGCGGTCGGCGTGGTGCTCGGCTCGACCGCGCTGAACGGTTCGCTGCTCTCGGGCCTGTCCGACGAGCGGAAGGATCTGGGCACCCAGGTGTCGGATCTGGAGGCGCAGCGCAACGTGCTGAACGCGCGGCTGGCCGACGCGGACGCGTTTGCCGGTGCGATGGGCCCGAAAATGGTGGCCGGCGCGCTGGACAAGCGCACCGTGCTGCTGGTGACCACACAGGACGCGCGCCCGGCCGACCGGGACGCGCTCAAGAAGCTGGTCGGCCAGTCCGGCGCCTCGGTGACCGGGGAACTGCAGCTGACCGACGCGTTCACCGATCCGGCCAAGACCGATCAGCTGCGCGACGTGGTGACCCGGCTGCAACCGGCCGGGGCGAAGTTCCCCACTGCGGGTGATTCCGGCACGCTGGCCGGTGCGCTGCTGGGCTCGGTGCTGCTGCTGGACAAGAGCACCGCCAAACCGCAGTCCGGCCCGGACGAGCTGGCCGCCGCCCTGAGCGGGCTCACCGACGGCGGGTTCGTGAAGCCGACCCAGGGTGCGCAGCCCGCACAGCTGGCCGTCGTGCTCACCGGCGCGCAGCAGACGGGGGAGGGCGCCGGTGACCGGGCGGCCTCCATCGCGCGGTTCGCCACGCAGCTCGACCGTTCCGGCGCGGGCACGGTGCTGGCCGGCGATCCGGGTTCGGCCGAGGGCAGCGGCCCGCTCGGCGTGGTCCGCGCGGACACCTCGGCGACCTCCATTCTGTCCACTGTGGACAATGTGGACTCCCAGGCGGGCCGGGTGGCCACCCTGCTCGCGCTCAAGGAACAGCTGGACGGCGGCGCGGGCCGCTACGGGATCGCGGGCAACGCGCAGTCTCCCGCGCCCGGGGTCGGTTCCGCGGGCAACTGAGTCCTCCCGCGCGTCGGCGGCGGAACGGGGATCCCTTCTGAGGGTGAGGGAGCCCCGCACCGCCGCCGATTCCTGTGCGCGGACCCTTTCGTGGCCGTTCTCACAGCCGGGCCGTAACCGCCGGTCACGCCCGGTTCGCTTGGCCCGCCTCAGGTTTCCCGCAGCGACTTCATGGGTGATTCACAGCCGCACACGCAAATCTGGCACGATGATCGGCACCGACCCCGGGAGTATGCCGCGACGATGACGACCACTGAGAGTCCGCATGTGCACGCGGAGGAACCGGCCCCCGCGCAGGCGGCGAAGGCACGGCATCTGCGCCAGCTGGACCTGTACCGGGTCATCACCTTCGCCCTGGTGATCTTCATCCACGTGCTGGTCGCCACCACCTACCCGGACAACGTGATCTCCGCCGCGATCGAGGCGCCCCTGCACTTCGCCCGCGCCGCGTTCTTCGCGCTGACCACCTTCGTGCTGCTGTTCCAGTACCGGAGCAGGCCGCTGGAGGCGCGCCGGTTCTGGCGCCACCGGATCCCGCTGGTCGCGGTGCCCTACCTGGTGTGGTCGGTGCTCTATTGGGCCTACGGCATGCTGACCTCGCCGAACCCGGTCGGGCCGCTGAGCGGTCAGCTGTGGGCGCTGCTGATCCAGATCGCCACCGGCAGCGCCTGGTACCACCTGTACTTCCTGCTGGTGACCTTGCAGGTGTACCTGGTGTTCCCGCTGCTGGTGAAGCTGGTCGAAGTGATCCGGCGGCGGCCGTGGACGGTGCTCGCGGTCTCCGCGCTGGTGCAGGTGGCGGTGATGAGCCTCCTGAGCTACCCGCCGGGCTCCGTGGACTACACCACCGTTTCCCGGTTCTTCGCCACGCTGCTGCCGTACCAGTTCTATTCGATGCTCGGCGCGGTGGCGGCGGTGCACCTGGAGACGATGCACGGTTGGCTGCGGGAACACCGGGGCTGGGTGCCGGCGGGGCTGGCGGCCGGGCTCGCGGTGCTCGAAATCGGGTACCTCGTGAGCGTGGGGCACGGCGCGTGGCCGGAGATGGCCGCGGACGCCTACCGGCCGTACCTGCTGCCCTGGGTGGTGGTCGCGATTGCCGCGCTGTACATGGCGGGCAGCCGCTGGGCCGCGGGCAGGCAACGGGCCGGGCGGTTCATCTCCTGGGCGGTCGACCGGTCGTTCGCGGTGTTCCTGTGTCATCCGTTCGCGCTCGCCCTGCTCGGGCCGTTGATCGAGTTCGTCGGCAACCGCTATGGCTCGCCGTGGACGACCATCGTCGTGTACCCGGTCACAGTCCTGCTCACCTTCGCGATCGTGCTGGTGCTGCGCAGGCTGCCGTGGAGCAAGGCGCTCACCGGCCGCGCTCCCGTGCGAGCCCCGGCACCGGCCGTACCCCGATCCGTGCTCGGGTGACCCTCGCGGCGATAGGCTCGGTGGTGCGCCGGGTTCGGCGGCGGGGAAGGGGAAACGGTGAGCAGCGCGCAGGAGCATCGGCCACTCGCGGCGACCCGCGAGCGGGTGCGCGAGGCATTGCGCGAGCGGATCCTCACCGGCGTGCTGAAGCCGGGGGACCGGCTGGTGGAGCGCGAGCTGGCGGAGGATCTGGGGGTGTCCCGGGTCCCGGTGCGCGAGGCGATCCGCAGCCTGGAGGCTGAGGGGTTCCTGGTCGTGCAGTCGCCGCGGCGGGTGGTGGTGCGACAGCTCGCGCGGGTCGACGTCGAGGAGCTGTTCGATGTGCGGGAGGCGCTGGAGAGCCTGGCCGCCGGGCTCGCCGCGGAGCGGGCCGGGAAGCCCGAGCAGCGCCGGCTCGAACGGCTGCTGGCCGAGTCCGCGCGGGCCACCCAGCGGGGCGACGGCGCGCGGATCACCGTGCTCAACAGCCGGTTGCACGACGAGATCGTCGCCATCGCGGGCAACGGCCTGCTCTCCCGCGCGATTCAGCCGCTCGAAGGCCGGTTGCGCTGGCTGACCAGCCAGAACGAACACTGGAGCGATCTGCTCGACGAGCACCGGAAGCTGGTCGGGGCGGTCACCTCCGGCGACGCCGGGCGGGCTCGCGAGTACGCCGCCGAGCACGTCCGGGTCAACCGCGAGGTGACCTTGCGGGCGCTGTTCGGCGAGGGCGAACGCCCCGCTGGCTGATCCGGTGTAAGCCCCGGGCGGCGCGGCGGCGCTATGTCCCCTGGGAGCCCAGCGGGACGAAGGCTGTGAAGGGGCCCTTCACGGACTCAGAGTCCGTGAAGGGCCCCTTCACAGCCTTCATGGGTGAGTGCTCGCGAGCAGTTCAGCGGAACCCCTGCGCGCCCAACCCCCTGGCAAACGCGGGGCGTTTCCTGGCGTACGGCGCGGGGTCGGCCCCTGGTGTCCACAGTGGACTGATCCGTCGGTGCGCCGAAGTGGTGCGGATGCCGGTGTTCCGAAGTGGCTGTCCACAACGGACGGTCGGTGACGGGACGCGGAGCGGTCCGTTCCGGGCGGGTACCGGCGTGGCAGACGCTGCGAGGCCGGGCGGGTACCGACGTGGCGGGACACCGCGGGCCGGGGTCTCAGCCGACCAGCCCGGTCCAGGTCGAGGTGAATCCGGGGAAGGTCTTACCGACCGTGCCCGGGTTTTCCACCCGCATGTCCGGCACGCGCAGGCCGAGCACCGCGGCGGCCATCACCAGCCGGTGATCGTCGTAGGTGTGGAAGACGCCGCCGTGCAGCGGGGCCGGGGTGATGCGCAGGCCGTCGGCGGTCTCGGTCACGCCGGCGCCGAGGCCGGACAGTTCGGTGGCCAGCGCGGTGAGCCGGTCGGTCTCGTGGCCGCGCAGGTGCGCCACGCCGGAGATCACCGACGGGCCTTCGGCGAAGCACAGCATCGCCGCGATCACCGGGGTCAGCTCGCCGACCTCGTGCAGGTCCAGCTCCACGCCGGGGATGGCCGGACCACCGGTGACGGCGAGGCCGTTGTCGTCGAGAGCCACCTTCGCGCCCAGCGCGGGCAGGAGGCTGCGCAGCCAGTCGCCGGGCTGCGTCGTGTGCTTCGGCCAGCCCTGCACGCGTACGGTGCCGCCTGCCACCACAGCCGCGGCGACGAACGGCGCGGCCGTGGAAAGGTCCGGCTCCACCACGTACTCCGGGCAGGACAGCTTCGAGGGCGACACATGGAACTCACTGCCGTCACGCTCCACAGCGGCCCCGAAGCGGCGCAGCATGTCCAGCGTCATCGCGATGTGCGGCTCGCTCGGCGGCGCGTCGCCCACGAGCCGGACGGTGACGCCCTGGTCGAACGACGGTCCCGCGAGCAGCAGCGCGGAAAGAAACTGACTCGACGCCGACGAATCCAGGTCGACCTTGCCGCCGCGCAGCCCGCCGTCACCGTGCACAGTGAACGGTGGCGCGCCACGGCCCTCGTCGTCGATCCGCGCGCCCACGCGACGTAGCGCGGTCAGCAGCGGCCCGATAGGACGGCGGCGGATGGCTTCGTCGCCATCGAACCGCACCGGGACGTTACCCAGCGAAGCCAGCGCCGGGGTGAACCGCGCGACCGTGCCGGCGTTGCCCATCGTGACGGTCACCTCGTCGCCGCGTACGCCCGCAGCGTCGAGCGGGTGCACGAGGAAACCGTCCGCGGTCTCTTCGGACCGTGCGCCGAGGGTGGCCAGAGCGCTGAGCATGAGACGGGTGTCGCGAGAGTCCAGCGGCACGCGTACGCGGGTCGGCGCGGTCGCCAGCGCGGACAGCACGTACGCGCGGTTGGTGATCGATTTCGAGCCCGGGACGCGCACTGTCGCGTCGAGGGCGGCGTTCGCCACCGGGGCCGTCCAGTGGTCTTCGTGCGCTTCCGTCACGCGACGCAGCCTAGCGCGACGCGCTTTCGCTCGGGCTGCCGAGCGGTTCCGCGTGCGTGGGATATGCTGGCGGCCCGTGGGACTTCAGTCGCGGGCTACCAAGTATGTCTTTGTCACCGGAGGCGTGGCCTCCTCTCTGGGTAAGGGTCTGACGGCGTCGAGCCTCGGGCAGCTGCTCACCTCTCGCGGGTTGCGCGTCACGATGCAGAAGCTCGACCCGTACCTCAATGTCGACCCCGGGACGATGAACCCGTTCCAGCACGGCGAGGTCTTCGTCACCGACGACGGTGCCGAGACCGACCTCGACATCGGGCACTACGAACGCTTCCTCGACCGCGATCTCGACGGCAAGGCCAATGTGACCACCGGTCAGGTCTACTCCGAGGTGATCGCCAAGGAACGGCGTGGCGAGTACCTCGGGGACACCGTGCAGGTGATTCCGCACATCACCGACGAGATCAAGAAGCGGATCACCGCCGCGGCCGAGCCGGACGAGCACGGGGCCACCCCCGACGTGGTGATCACCGAGGTCGGCGGCACGGTCGGCGACATCGAGTCGCTGCCGTTCCTGGAGTCGATCCGGCAGGTCCGCCACGACGTGGGCCGGGATCACTGCTTCTTCCTGCACGTGTCGCTGGTGCCCTACCTCGCTCCCTCGGGCGAACTCAAGACCAAGCCGACCCAGCACTCGGTGGCCGCGCTGCGCAACATCGGCATCCAGCCCGACGCGCTGGTCTGCCGGGCCGACCGCGAGATCCCCGAGGATCTCAAGCGCAAGATCGGCCTGATGTGCGATGTGGACTCCGAGGCGGTCATCGCCTGCCCGGACGCCCGGTCGATCTACGACATCCCGAAGGTGCTGCACGGCGAGGCGCTCGACGCGTACGTGGTGCGCCGGCTCGGCCTGCCCTTCCGGGACGTGGACTGGACGGTGTGGGGCGACCTGCTCGACCGCGTGCACAACCCGGCCGAGATCGTGCGCGTGGCCGTGGTGGGCAAGTACATCGACCTGCCGGACGCGTACCTGTCGGTCACCGAGGCGCTGCGCGCGGGCGGATTCGCGCACCGCGCCAAGGTACAGATCAAGTGGGTCGCCTCCGACGACGCGGAGACTTCCTCCGGCGCGGCCGCCGTGCTGTCCGATGTGGACGGTGTGCTGATCCCCGGCGGGTTCGGCATCCGCGGGATCGAGGGCAAGGTCGGCGCGATCGAGTACGCGCGCACCCGCGGGGTGCCGCTGCTCGGGCTGTGCCTCGGCCTGCAGTGCATGGTGATCGAATCGGCGCGGAACCTGGCCGGGGTCGCCGAAGCCAACTCCGCGGAGTTCGACGAGGCCACCCCGCACCCGGTGATCTCCACGATGGCCGACCAGCGCGACGTCGTCGCCGGTGAGCGCGACATGGGCGGCACCATGCGGCTCGGCGCCTACCCGGCGAAGCTGAAGTCCGGGTCCCAGGTGGCCCGCGCCTACGGCGGCACCGAGGTGTCCGAACGGCACCGGCACCGCTACGAGGTGAACAACGCCTACCGCAAGCGGCTGTCCGAGGCCGGGCTGGTGTTCTCCGGCACCTCGCCGGACGACCGGTTGGTCGAGTTCGTGGAGCTGCCCGCGGACGTGCACCCGTTCTTCGTGGGCACCCAGGCGCACCCCGAGCTGAAGAGCCGGCCGACCCGGCCGCACCCGCTGTTCGCCGCCTTCGTCAAGGCGGTGGTGGATCGCAAGGTGGCCGAGCGGCTGCCGGTGGAGCTGCCCGAAACCCCGGTGGCGGCACGGTGACGGAGCCCGGTACGCACGAATTCACCGTCGCCGGCAGCGAGGCCGTCCACATCGGACGCGTGGTCGGGCTGCGCATCGACGACGTGGTGATGCCCGGCGGCGGCACCGCGCGGCGCGAGGTGGTGGAACACCTCGGCGCGGTGGCGATCCTCGCGCTCGACGCGGACGGCGCCGTCACCCTGGTCCACCAGTACCGGCACCCGCTCGGGCGCCGGCTGTGGGAGCTGCCCGCCGGGCTGATCGACCACCCGGGGGAGGAGCCGGTGGCGGCCGCGCGCCGCGAGCTGGTCGAAGAAGCCGGGCTCACCGCGCGTGACTGGGTGACGCTGGTGGACGTGGCCGCGTCGCCGGGGTTCACCGACGAGGTGGTCCGGGTGTTCCTTGCCCGCGAATTGTCCGAAGTGGACCGTGAGGTGCTCGGCGAGGAGGAGGCCGACCTCGTGGTGCGCAGGTTCCCGCTCGCCGAGGCGGTGCGCATGGCGCTGGCCGGTGAACTGGTGAACGGGGCAACGGTGTCCGGGGTCCTCGCCGCGCACGCGGTGGTCACCGGCGCCGTCGAGGCCCGCCCGGCCGATGCGCCGTGGCAGGACCGGCCCACCCGGTTCGCCCGCCGGCTCGCCGAAGCGTGATCGCAGGCTGTGAAGGGGCCCTTCACGGACTCAGAGTCCGTGAAGGGCCCCTTCACAGACCTCCCCGGTGAGCACGGTGGCAGGTGGTCGCGGAGCTAGAGTGGCCTCGTGACGAGCCAGGGCGTGACCGACGTGATCGCCGCGTACCTCGACCACCTGGTGGTGGAGCGGGGCACGGCTCGCAACACGCTCGACAGCTACGCCCGCGACCTCCGCCGGTACGCCGCCCATCTGGCCGCGGAAGGCGTCGAGCGGCTCCCTGAAGTCGTCCCGTTGCACGTCACCTCGTTCGGCGCCGCCCTGCGCGAGGGCGATGCCGAGCATCGTCCTCTGGCTGCTTCGTCGGCTGCGCGGGCGTTGGTGGCGGTGCGTGGGCTGCACAAGTTCGCCCACGCCGACGGCATCACCGAACACGACCCGGCTCGCGACGTACGTCCTCCTGCAGCAGCGAAGCGGCTACCCAAGGCGCTGCCGGTCGCCGATGTGCTGAAGCTCCTCGACACCCCACCTCCGGACGGTGAGCGTCCGTTGCGTGACCGTGCGCTGCTGGAGCTGCTCTATTCCACCGGGGCCCGCATTTCCGAGGCCGTCGGGCTCGATGTGGACGATGTGGACGATGGCGAACGAACCGTGCTGCTGGACGGCAAAGGCGGCAAACAGCGCCTCGTCCCGATCGGCCGTCCGGCGCTGGAAGCTCTGCACGCCTACCGCGTACGCGCCCGCCCCGCGCTTGCCGCGCATGGGCGTGGCACCTCCGCGCTGTTCCTCAACGCCCGGGGCAGCAGGCTTTCCCGGCAGAGCGCGTGGCAGGTCTTGAAAGACACCGCAGAACGCGCGGGGATCACTGCTGTCGTGTCGCCGCATACGCTGCGACATTCGTTCGCTACGCATTTGCTTGAAGGCGGTGCGGACGTACGTGTGGTGCAAGAGCTACTCGGCCACGCGTCGGTGACCACGACGCAGGTGTACACACTCGTCACCGTGACGACCCTTCGCGAGGTGTACGCGACTGCGCATCCGCGAGCCCTCGGTTGAGCGCGAAGGGCATTCGCACGCTGCGGTGACTCGGCCCCAGCGGTCCGGCGCGGCGCTTTGCCGGGGCTCCTGACCGCCGCATAGGCTGCCGGGGACCACGCCGAAGAGGAGCTTTCCCGCCATGTCGACACCGAGCCAGCCGGAGTACCCGGCCGCGTCCGCGGGGTCGGCCGCGGCGCACCTGGGCCGTGCGGAGATCGCCACCCCCGCCGAGCACGAGGGCGACGAGCCGGACCGCACGCCGAAGACGCGGGCGGAGCGCGCCCGGGCGCGGGCCAAGGAGCGCGCGGAGAGCGGGATCGGGCCGACCGGGCGGCCGTGGCGGGAGATCCCCGAGCCGCCGCCGCTGGAGCGGCACGGCCCGGCCAAGGTGCTCGCCATGTGCAACCAGAAGGGTGGCGTCGGCAAGACCACCTCGACCATCAACCTGGGTGCCGCGCTCGCCGAATGCGGCCGCCGGGTGCTGCTGGTCGATTTCGACCCGCAGGGCGCGCTGTCGGTCGGGCTCGGCATTCAGCCGCACGAGCTGGACCAAACGGTCTACAACGTCATCATGGAGCGCTCGGTGCGCATCGAGGACGTGCTCCGCAAGACCCGCGTGGACGGCGTTGACCTGCTGCCGAGCAATATCGACCTGTCCGCGGCGGAGGTCCAGCTCGTCGCGGAGGTAGGGCGCGAGCACACGTTGTTACGGGTCCTTCGTCCGGTGCTGGAGGACTACGACTATGTTCTTGTCGACTGCCAGCCCTCGCTCGGCCTGCTCACGGTGAACGCACTGACCGCCGCGGACGGTGTGATCATCCCCCTGGAGTGCGAGTTCTTCAGTCTCCGAGGCGTTGCGCTCCTGATCGACACCATCGAGAAGGTGCAGGAACGCCTCAACCCCAAACTGGACATAGTGGGGATTCTCGCCACGATGTACGACCCGAGAACCCTGCACTCGAAGGAGGTCATGGCTCGCGTGGTGGAGGCATTCGGCGAGACCGTGTTCGACACGGTGATCAATCGCACCGTGCGGTTCCCCGAGACGACGGTCGCGGGTGAACCGATCACGACCTGGGCTCCCAAGTCCGCCGGCGCGGCCGCTTATCGCGCGCTGGCCCGCGAGGTGATCGCTCGGTGAGCAGGCGCGCTTCCCTGCCCGGAGCGTCGGAGCTGTTCCGCCTCACCTCCCCAGCCTCCAGTCCCGCACTCGACCGGCCGTCGGCACCGGCACCGGAAGCGGGCCCGGCTTCGGCCGAGCCGCCGGCGGACGCCGATCACCTGACCCGCAACGCCGCGCGCAGCGGGTCCGGCCGGACCAAGCACGACGCGAAGATCACCGTGTACGTGTCCGGTGAGGAGCTGCTCGCGATGGAACAGGCGCGGCTCACACTGCGGGCCAAGCACGAGCTGATCGTCGACCGCGGCCGCCTGGTCCGCGAGGCGGTCGCCGTGCTGCTGGCCGACCTCGACCAGCGTGGCGACGAATCGGTGCTGGTACAACGACTGCGCGCGGTTGACGAGGACGGCGGAGCCGAGAGCTGATGGACGAACCGGCATCGGCCGCGCAGCCGGAGCCGGAGCCGGAACCGGCGGCCCCGGGTCCCGCCGAGGACGCCCCGGCCACCGGGCCGGTCGATGCTGTGGCCGCCGAGGGGGCCGCGGGCGACGAGGCCGGAGACGCGGGGGCAGACGAGGCGGCTGCCGAGGGCGTTGTGGCCACCGGACCCGTCGAGAGCGGTCCGGTCGGCGCCGCGGATCCCGAGGCGCCGGAGCCACCCCAGACCGTGCACGGCGGCACCATCCCCGAGGGCATGGCCGCGGACCTGAGCACCTCGAAGTTCAAGGTGCGGCTGCGCAACTTCGAGGGCCCGTTCGACCTGCTGCTGCAACTGATCTCGCAGCACCAGCTCGACGTCACCGAGGTGGCCCTGCACCAGGTCACCGACGACTTCATCGCCTACACCCGGGCGCTGGGCGCGGACTGGAACCTCGACGAGACCACCGAGTTCCTGGTCATCGCGGCGACCCTGCTCGATCTCAAGGCGGCACGGCTGCTGCCCTCGGCCGAGGTCGAGAACGAGGACGACCTCGCCCTGCTCGAAGCCCGCGACCTGCTGTTCGCCCGGGTGCTGCAGTACCGCGCGTACAAGCAGGTGGCCGCGTTGTTCGGCGAGCTGGAACAGAGCGCGCTGCGGCGGTATCCGCGGTCGGTGGCGCTGGAGGAGCGGTACGTCGGGCTGCTGCCGGAGGTGATGCTCGGCGTCACCCCGCAGCGCTTCGCGGACATCGCGGTGGCGGTGTTCCGGCCGAAGCCGCCGCCGACGGTGTCCATCTCGCACATCCACATGGGCCGCGTGTCGGTTCGCGAGCACGCCGCGCTGCTGCGGGTGCGGCTCGCGGAGGCCGGGCAGGCCACGTTCCAGGACCTGGTCGCCGACTGCGAGCACACCGTGGAGATCGTCGCCCGGTTCCTCGCGCTGCTGGAGCTGTACCGCGAATCGTCGGTGCAGTTCGACCAGCTGGAGGCACTGGCCGAACTGCACGTCCGCTGGACCGGCGGCTCGGTCGCGGAGGCGTCCGCCGCCGCCGAACACGATCGCGCGGCCGCCGAAGAGGAGGAGTACGGGTGAGCACCGAAGGCCACAACACCGCGGAACCCGTTGCGGCGCAAGCGGATTCGCCCTCGGCCGAGGAGCCGCCACCGGCTGCCGGGACCGAACCGGAGGCGCCAGCCGGGGACCCGTCGGAACCGCCGGCCGCTGACACGTCCGAACCGGAAGAGGACGAGGAGGCGGGCAACGGACTGCCCGGCGTCGAGGACGACGAGGCGCTGGAAGCCGCGCTGGAAGCGTTGCTGCTGGTCGTCGATTCCCCGGTGAGCGAGGAATCGCTGGCCGAGACGGTCGGGCAGCCGGTGGCCAGGGTGAGCGTCGCGCTGAGCACGATGGCGCAGAAGTTCACCGACCGCGTCAGCGGGATCGACCTGCGGCGCGTGGGCGAGGGGTGGCGGTTCTACACTAGGGACACTTACGCCCCGTTCGTGGAGAAGCTCCTGCTGGACGGCCAGCGGTCGAAGCTGACCAGGGCCGCGCTGGAGAGCCTCGCCGTGATCGCGTACCGGCAGCCGGTGACCCGGGCACGGGTCGCGGCGGTGCGCGGCGTGAACGTGGACGGCGTGATCCGGACGCTCCTGGCCCGTGGGCTCATCGAGGAGATGGGCACCGACCCGGAGACGACCGGCACGCTGTATGTGACGACCGAGCTGTTCCTGGAGCGCCTGGGGCTGTCGTCGCTGAACGACCTGCCCCCGATCGCTCCGCTGCTACCCGAAGTGGACACCATCGATGACATCTGACGAACACCCCGACGGCGTCCGGCTGCAGAAGGTCCTGTCGCAGGCGGGCATCGCCTCCCGCCGCGCGGCCGAGGACCTGATCGCGGCCGGCCGGGTGGAGGTGGACGGCGAGGTGGTCACCGAGCTGGGCCGCCGCGTGCACCCGGACGAGGCGGTGATCCACGTCGACGGCACGCGGGTCAACCTGCGCGACGACCTGGTCTACCTCGTCTTCAACAAGCCCAAGGGCGTGCACTCCACGATGTCCGACGACCGGGGCCGCCCGTGCGTGGGGGACTACCTGCGCGGCCGCTGGGAGGAGACGCCCGGGGTGGTGCACGTGGGCAGGCTCGACGAGAACACCGAAGGCTTCCTGCTGCTCACCAACGACGGCGACCTCGGGCACCGCCTGATGCATCCGTCCTACCGGGTGCTCAAGACCTACTTCGCCGAGGTCGAGGGCCTGGTCCCGCGCGGGCTCGGCAAGCAGCTGCGGGCCGGCTGGGAGCTGCCCGACGGCGTGGTCAAGGTGGACCAGTTCCGGGTCAAGGACATGCACTCCGGCCGGACCATGGTGGAGCTGGTGATCCACGAGGGCCGCAAGCACATCGTGCGCAGGCTGCTTGCCTCGGCCGGGCATCCGGTGCGCAAACTGGTCCGCACCGCACTCGGCGACGTGCAGCTCGGCAGCCAGCGGCCGGGCACCATCCGCAGGCTCAACCGCGGTGAGGTCGGCGCACTGTACCGCAACGTCGGGCTCTGACCCGCCGGCCGGGGAGGAGTCCAGGGAACCGTCCGATGTGGATTCCGGCGGGCTCCGATCCGGCCGGGTGGGCGGGTATTCGCCGAGAGGTCGTCTGGTAGGGGCCTGTCCGGCGTTCGAGGTGAGGACGTTCTGCGGCTGTCGGCTCGATCGCCCGCAGCAGGACGGGGCGGCCTGCCCGGAGATCAGGGTGGCGCGGCATGCCGGTGCCGAGCGGACCGGCACGACGGCGGGCACCGTGGCCGGTGTGGTCAGCACGCCGATGCCGCGGCCGTGCTGCTCGGCTCAGGTGGCGAGTGGTGGCAATCCGTTGTCCGGTCAGGAGAA
Source organism: Amycolatopsis sulphurea (assembly GCF_002564045.1). NCBI lineage: Bacteria > Bacillati > Actinomycetota > Actinomycetes > Pseudonocardiales > Pseudonocardiaceae > Amycolatopsis > Amycolatopsis sulphurea. The sequence goes on from NZ_PDJK01000002.1 coordinate 5,243,210, forward strand.
CGGTCGTTGTGCGACGCCCGGCGCCCGCCGACCGGACCATCGGTGGCGGCGAGTGGCCGCATGCCGTTTTCCGCTGCGAGTATGGCCAGGCAGTCCACACCGGTCCGCCGGGCAAGACCCGACTTTCCGCCGTGGCGGCCGGAACCGGCTCGCTTCTAGCGTTGGCGCCCCAGAACGCGGGGAGGCAACGGGATGCGTGCAGGTATCGGATGGTGCGTGGCTGCGCTGCTCGCGGCCGGGCTGGTGGCCACGCCGGCCACAGCCGCGGCTTCGGCTTCGTCGGGCAGCGGGCCGCAGTACGATTTCGCCGGAGCGATCCGGGAAACGGTGTGGGTGGACACCGGCCGTGACGGGGACGGCGACGGGCAGCCGGACCGGGTGGCCGCGGACATCGTCCGGCCCGCGGAAACCGCGAAAGCGGGCGCGAAGATCCCGGTGATCATGGACGCCGGCCCGTACTACTCTTCGGTCGGGCGCGGTAACGAAACCGAGTTCAAGACCTACGACGACCAAGGCCGCCCGGTCGGTTTCCCGCTGTACTACGACAATTACTTCGTCCCGCGCGGTTATGCGGTGGTGCTCGTGGACCTGGCGGGCACCAACCGTTCCACCGGGTGCGTGGACGTCGGCGGCGAGTCCGATGTGAACTCGGCGAAACGGGTCATCGACTGGCTGAACGGCCGGGCGACCGGCTACGGCGCGAAGACCGGCGGCGGCACCGTGACCGCCGGCTGGACCAGCGGTGCCGTCGGCATGATCGGCAAGTCCTACGACGGCACCATCGCCAACGGCGTGGCCGCGGCCGGCGTCGACGGGCTGAAGACGATCGTGCCGATCTCCGCGATCAGTTCCTGGTACGACTACTACCGTTCGGACGGCGCCACCTTCGGCTTCGACCCGGCCGAGCTCGCGGCGACCGTCGAGGCCCGCAACGGTGGTCAGGATTGCTCCGCGGAGAACGGGAAACTCGTCGAAGGCGCGACCGCGAACGGGGATTACGGGCCGTTCTGGTCGGAACGTGACTACGTCGCGAAGGCGAAGAACGTTCGCGCGAGTGTGTTCATTTCGCACGGCGTCAACGACTTGAACGTCCGCACGATCAACTTCGGCCAGTGGTGGGATGCCCTCGCGGCCAATGGCGTACAGCGCAAGATCTGGCTGTCGCAGACCGGTCACGTGGATCCGTTCGACTATCGGCGCGCGGAATGGGTCGACACGCTGCACCGCTGGTTCGACCACTACTTGATGGGCATCGACAACGGCATCGAGAAGGATCCGATGGCGACTGTCGAGCGGCAGCCGGACCAGTGGGCGGATCAGGCCGCGTACCCGGCGAAGGACGCTTCGCAGACCACGATGCACCTTCAGTCGGGCAACACCCCCGGAGTCGGCACCCTGGGCACTGACGCTGCGTCGGGGACCACCTCGTTTACGGACAACGCGAAGGTCGGCGAAGTCGGCTGGGCGGCGAACCCGTCGGCCATGTCGCCGAACCGCGTGCTCTACAGCACGGGCGAGCTTGCTTCGCCGGTGCAGGTCTCCGGTACTTCGTCGATCACCGTGACAGCGACGCCGAGTACGTCGTCCGCACGGCTGTCCGCGATGCTTGTGGACTACGGTCCGGCCACGATCCGGAACTTCTCCGCCCGCGGCGAGGGCATCACCACCGGCAGCCAGGAAACCTGCTGGGGAGACAACGCCCCCGGAGACGACGCTTGCTACAAGGTGACCGCTGCGAACACTACGAAGGTGGACTACACCGTCCTCAGCCGCGGCTGGGCGGATCTGGCGAATTACCAGTCGCTGAGCCAGGAATCGCCACTGACTCCGGGTCAGCCGTACACGATGACGTTCCGGCTGGCGAGCACCGACCACGTCGTCCCGGCGGGCCACCGGCTGGCCCTGATCGTCGGCGGGACCGACGTCGACGTGATCACGCCACCGGCGCAGACCACGAAGGTGACCCTCGACCTGGCGAAGACCTCGGTGCGCATCCCGCTGTCCGGCGCGTCGCCCGCGCATCCTCAGGCGGGCGGGCTTCCGGCCGGTCCGCTGGCGCACGTCGCTACGCGGGTGGAGGCCGATCTCCGGTGAGGAAAGCGGCGTAGGGGAGTGGTTCAGCTGCTGCTCTGCACGGCCTCCGCTTCGGTTTCCTCCTTGACGACGGGCTTTCGCTTGCGTTGCAAGGCCTTCGCGATCGGTTCGACGACGCGGGCGGCGGTCGGGCCGACCACTGCCATCAGCAGCACGTAGGCGGTGGCGAGTGCGGCGAGTTCGCCGTCCACCGCGCCGGCCGTGACCGCGAGGCCGGCGATCACGATGGAGAACTCGCCGCGGGCGACCAGGGCCGCCCCGGCGCGGGCGCGGCCCAGTTTGCCGATGCCCTGGCGGCGGGCGGCCCACCAGCCGGTGGCGAGCTTGGTCACCGTGGTGGTGACCGCGAGCACCACCGCCCAGCCGAGCACCGGCGGGATCGACTTCGGGTCCGTGTTCAGGCCGAACACCACGAAGAACACCGCCGCGAACAGGTCGCGCAGCGGTTCCAGCAGCCGGGTCGCGTTGTGCGCGGTCGAACCGGACACCGCGATGCCGAGCAGGAACGCGCCCACCGCGGCGGAGACCTGCATCGCCGAGGCGAGCCCGGCCACCAGCAGGGCCGCGCCGAGGATCTTGAGCAGGAAGACCTCGCGGTCGTCGCTGTCCACCAGCGCGGAGACGTAGCGGCCGAACTTCAGCGCGATCACCAGCACCACGGTGATCACCAGCAGCGAGATGCCGACCGCCTCCAGCCCGCCGAGCAGGCTGACCCCGCCCAGGATCGCGGTGAGGATCGGCAGGTACAGCGCCATCACCAGGTCCTCGAACACCAGGATGGACAGCACCACCGGGGTCTCCCGGTTGCCCAGCCTGCCCAGATCGCCGAGCACCTTCGCGACGATCCCGGAGGAGGAGATGTAGGTGACCCCGGCCATCACGATCGCACCGATCGGCCCCCAGCCCAGCAGCAGCGCGACCGCCGCGCCGGGGGCCGCGTTCAGCACGATGTCCAGCAGCCCGGCCGTCCACGACCGGCGCAGCCCGGTGAACAGCTCAGCCGCGGAGTACTCCAGGCCGAGCAGCAGGAGCAGCAGCACCACGCCGATCTCGCTGGCCAGATGCGTGAAATCGCCGATGTCGGTGAGCGGGATCAGCCCGCCGGAGCCGAAACACAGCCCGCCGAGCAGATAGAGCGGGATCGGGGAGAGCCCGATCCGCCCGGCCAGCCTGCCCAGCACCCCGAGCACGAAGAAGACGGCACCCAGCTCGATCAGGGACAGCGCGGTGTGCCCCATCAGCCGTGCTTCAGGATCTTCGCAGCGGCTTCGAGCCCCTCCGAGGTGCCGACCACGACGAGCAGATCACCCGAGGTGAACAGGAAGTCCGGCGTGGGCGAGGGATGCACCTGACCGGCCCGCATCACCGCGACGATCGACACGCTGGTCCGGGTCCGCATCGCGGTGTCCCCGAGCGTGCGGCCGTCGAACGGGCTGTTCTCGGCGATCGGCAGCTGCTTGGTGTTGATCCCGGGCAGCTCGCGGTGCTCCTCGTTGAGCTGTCTGACCAGCTGCGGCGCACCGAGCAGATTGGCCAGCACGCCGGCCTCCTCCGCGCTCAACGGCAGGGAGGCGAGGCAGGCATCCGGATCGTCCGATTTGGACACGATCAGCTCGATCTTGCCATCGCGCTGGGTGACGACGCCGATACGCCGTCCGGCACGGGTCGCGAAATCCTTGCGGACACCGATACCGGGCAGGGGGGTGACTTCCACGTTCACGCCCGCCACGGTAACTCATCGAGTCTATTGTCCGATTCGCGGCGTTCGCGGGAGCAAAGCCCAAGCTGCAGGGCTGAAGGGAGGCGGACGGCGGGATTTGGCAAAAGCTCGCGGCCGGAGTGCCCCACCGCCGCCTGGTGCGAGGCCCGGTTCGGCGACTGCGCGGCGGAAGTTCATGGCAGTGCCAGCAACAGTGAAGTGGTCACCACGCGGCGGCCGACGGCGTTGATCGAATACAGCCAGCCGGTGCTCTACAGCCATTTCACGGGCAAGGACGTGATCATGCGGAGGGGTTCGCCGAGTTCGGCGAGGAGATCAGGGCGGCGAGGGGTGGCGGAGTGCGCGCCGTCGCGGAGGCCTATGTCGCCTTCGCGGACGAAAAACCCGCGCTGTACGACGCGATGTTCACCCTCGCGACCGACCCGCCCTTCGGCGGGGGCTCCGCCGGCGCTCAGGGATGCCTTCGACGCCCTGCTGGAGGTGCTGGACCCGATCTGCGTGGGGCTGCACACGACCGCGATCGCCGAGGTGTTCTGGGCCGCGCTGCACGGCCTGGTCGTGCTGGATCGCGGCGGACGGCAGCCGCATGCGAACCGCGCGGAAAGGCTGGCGCTGCTCATCCCGCGGTTCGGCGGGATGCCCGCCTGACCCGGCGGGACATGCGCCGGGCAGAATGAACGTCGGCCGAAAGTCAGGACGACGCGAGGAGAGAATCGGTGACCGGAGCCCTACGCGGGGTGGTGGCGCTGGACGGGCCGTCCGGAACCGGCAAGACCACGGTGGCACGCACGCTCGCCGGCCGGCTGAGCGCGCGCTACCTCGACACCGGCGCGATGTACCGCCTGGTCACGCTGGCCGTGCTGCGGTCCGGTACGGATCCCGGGGACCGGGCCGCGGTCGCGCACCTCGCGCACGATGCCGAGTTCAGCATCGGCACCGACCCGGAGCGGCCGGAAGTGCGGCTCGGCGGCCAGGACGTGGCGGCCGAGATCCGCGGGCCGGAGGTGACCGGCGCGGTTTCGGCGGTGTCGGCGGTGCCGCAGGTGCGTGAGCTGCTGGTGGCGCGTCAGCGCCGGATCATCGCGGACGTGCTCGCCGAGACCGGCGGCATCGTGGTGGAAGGCCGCGACATCGGCACCACGGTGGCTCCCGACGCGCCGCTCAAGGTCTACCTCACCGCTTCGGCGGAGGTCCGCGCCGCACGCCGGAACACCCAGGACACCGCCGCCGGGCGGCAGACCAGCGTGGCCGAGGCGCGCGAGTCCGTGCAGCGGCGCGACCGGCTCGACTCCAGCCGCGCCGCCTCGCCGCTGCGCGCGGCCGGCGACGCAGTGCCGGTGGATACCTCCGAACTCACCATCGACCAGGTGATCGTGGCGCTGGCCGAGCTGGCGCGGCGCCGTGGCCTGCTGGCCGGTTGCCCATCCGATGTCGAGGTCGGCTCGTGAGCGGCGCGCTTCCCGAGGGTGCGAACGGGCTGCTGCACGACATCGGGCGCTTCGCCGGTCGGTACTATCTGCGCCCGGCGTTCCGGATCCGGGTGCACGGCCGCGACCGGGTGCCTGCCGACGGGCCGGTCGTGGTGATCGGGAATCACAGCTCGAATGTCGATCCACAGCTGATCATCGGAATGTTGCCGCGGCGCAGTGCGTTCCTGGCCAAGGCCGAGCTGTTCACCGGCGTGGGCGGCTGGTTTCTCCGGGCGATCGGCCAGATCCCGGTGCGCCGGGGGGAGATCGACCGCACCCCCCTGATGACCGCGGTGGGCGTGCTGAAGGCCGGGGGAGCGGTCGGCGTCTTCCCGGAAGGGACCCGCGGCGCGGGTGACGTCGGCGCGGCCGAACGCGGCGCGGCCTGGCTGGTGCGTGCTTCCGGTGCCAGGGTGCTGCCGATCGCGACGCGCGGCACGCGCAAACCGGCGGACGGCCGCCGGCGCTGGCGTCCTCGCGTGGACGTCCTCGTGGGGGAGCCGTTCGCGCTGAAGGTCGGCCCCGGCCGGAAGGGGCTCGACCAGGGCACCGAGGAACTTCGCGAGCAGCTGGCGGCACTGGTGCAGACGTTGGACGAGTGGCGGGGCGAACACGGGTTCGCCACGCCGTAGGTGAAGTGGGAAACGATGACAGGGTTTGATGCCTCGGCCGACACCGAGGCAGGGCTGGGCGAGGTCGACGGGACCTGGTCCGACGAGTCCGAGTTCGCGGCGCTGGACGCACGGATCGAAGCGGAGGCCGCCGCGGGCGAGGCGGAACTCGCCCAGCCGGTGCTGGCCGTCGTGGGCCGGCCGAACGTGGGCAAGTCCACGCTGGTGAACCGGATCCTCGGCCGCCGCGAGGCGGTGGTGCAGGACGTGCCGGGGGTGACCCGGGACCGGGTCGCCTACGACGCGTTCTGGAGCGGGCGCCGGTTCACGCTGGTGGACACCGGCGGCTGGGAACCGGACGCGACCGGGCTGCAGGCCGCGGTCGCCACGCAGGCCGAGCTGGCCATGCAGACCGCGGACGCGGTGCTGCTGGTGGTCGACGCCACGGTCGGCGCGACCGCCACCGACGAGGCCGTCTCGCGGGTGCTGCGGCGGTCGAAGAAGCCGGTGCTGCTGGCCGCGAACAAAGTGGACGACGACCGGCTGCTGGCCGACACCGCTTCGCTGTGGTCGCTCGGCCTCGGCGAACCGCGGCCGGTGAGCGCGCTGCACGGGCGCAGCTCGGGTGATCTGCTCGACGCGATCATGGCCGCGCTGCCGGTGGCGCCGCGCGAAGCGGGCACGGTCACCGCCGGCCCGCGCCGGGTCGCGCTGGTCGGCAAGCCGAACGTGGGCAAGTCGAGCCTGCTCAACAAGCTGTCCGGGGAGCAGCGTTCGGTGGTCGACTCGGTCGCCGGCACCACGGTCGACCCGGTCGACTCGCTGGTCGAGCTGGACGGCGAGACCTGGCGTTTCGTGGACACCGCGGGCCTGCGCAAGCGGGTCAACTCGGCCAACGGCGCGGAGTACTACGCCTCGCTGCGCACGAAGACCGCGATCGACGCGGCCGAGGTCGCGATCGTGCTGCTGGACGCCGCCGAGCCACTGTCCGAACAGGACCTGCGGGTGCTCACCATGGTGGTCGAGGCGGGCCGCGCGTGCGTGCTGGCGTTCAACAAATGGGACCTGGTCGACGAGGATCGCAGGCACGCCATGGTGCGCGAGCTGGACCGTGGCCTGGTGCGGGTGCCGTGGGCGGAGAAGGTGAACATCTCCGCGCTCACCGGGCGGTCCGTGCGCAAGCTCGCCCCGGCGCTGCGCACCGCGCTGCAGTCGTGGGACCAGCGGGTGCCCACCGGACGGCTGAACGGCTGGCTGTCCGATCTGGTCGCGGCCACCCCGCCGCCGGTGCGCAGCGGCAAGCAGCCGAAGGTCCTCTTCGCCACCCAGGCCGGGATCCGGCCGCCCACGCTGGTCTTGTTCACCACCGGGTTCCTGGAGGCGGGTTACCGGCGGTTCATCGAGCGGAAGTTCCGTGAGGAGTTCGGCTTCGCCGGTAGCCCCGTCCGGGTGAACGTGCGGGTGCGGGAAAAGAAGCCGAAACCCAAGGCCGGGGGCAAGGCGGCCCGCCGCCGCTGACCGCCTTCGAGCTGGAGTCCGTGAAGGGTCCCTTCACGGACTCCGAGGCTGTGAAGGGACCCTTCACAGCCTTTGCCACGCGGGTGACTTCGAACACCAGCTCGTTACCCTTGCGCGACCTGGAGTACATCACCGCGTAAAGTGGACGGTCGCTGCGGGCGCCTCACTGGGAGAGCAAGCCCGAACAAGGCTCCCGAGAGGTGAGTGATGGGCTTGCACGCCCGCCGTCCGTTGTCCTCCATCCGTCGTAGTGCGGACTCCGCCGGCGGGGTGATCCGGTGACGCTGACTGCTGATTCCGGCAGTACCAAGCTGGTCAGGGCCGTCGAAGCCGCTCTGGCGCCGGCGCTGTTCCACACCGAGACCGCGACGACCCGGCGCACCCTGCTGGACGTGCTCGCGGCGACCGCCGAGCGGCACCCGAACGCCCCTGCCCTCGACGACGGTACCAGCACGCTGAGTTACCGTCGGTTACTCGACGAGATCGAGGACTACGCCCGCCGCCTGCGTGCGCACGGCGTCGGCCTCGGCGACCGCGTGGGCGTCCGGATTTCCTCCGGCACCGCCGAGCTGTACGTGGCGATCCTGGCGACGCTGTCGGTCGGCGCGGCCTACGTACCGGTCGACGCGGACGATCCGGACGAACGCGCCGAGCTGGTGTTCGGCGAGGCAGGCGTGGCGGCGGTCGCCACCGATGGCGAGATCACCGCCACCGGCGTCCCGGGCTGCGGCGAAGGCCGTCCCGGCCCGGACGACGACGCCTGGATCATCTTCACCTCCGGTTCCACCGGCAAGCCGAAGGGCGTCGCCGTCACCCACGGCTCGGCCGCCGCTTTCGTGGACGCGGAGGCGCGGCTGTTCCTCACCGACGAGCCGATCGCCCCGGGCGACCGCGTGCTCGCCGGGCTCAGCGTGGCCTTCGACGCCTCGTGCGAGGAGATGTGGCTGGCCTGGCGGCACGGCGCCTGCCTGGTGCCCGCGCCGCGCGCGCTCGTGCGCACCGGCGTCGACCTCGGCCCGTGGCTGGTCTCACAGGGCATCACCGTGGTGTCCACGGTGCCGACGCTGGCCGCGCTGTGGCCCGCGGACGCGCTGGAGGACGTGCGGCTGCTCATCTTCGGCGGCGAAGCCTGCCCGCCGGAGCTGGCCGAGCGCGTCGCGGTCGAGGGCCGGGAGGTATGGAACACCTACGGCCCGACCGAGGCCACTGTGGTCGCCTGCGCCGCACAGATGACCGGGGATGGCCCGGTGCGGATCGGTCTTCCGCTGGCCGGCTGGCAGCTGGCCGTGGTGAACGAGGAGGGCGAGCCGGTCGCCATGGGCGAGACCGGCGAGCTGGTCATCGGCGGGGTGGGGCTCGCCCGGTACCTCGACGCGGAGAAGGACGCGCAGAAGTTCGCGCCGCTGCCCGCGCTGGGCTGGGAGCGGGCCTACCGCAGCGGCGACATGGTCCGCGCGGAGGAGGAAGGCCTGCTGTTCCTCGGCAGGCTCGACGAGCAGATCAAGCTCGGCGGACGGCGGATCGAGCTGGGCGAGGTCGACGCGGCGCTGCAGGCGCTGCCCGGCGTGCTCGGCGCGGCCGCCGCGATCCGCCGCACCAAGGCGGGCAATCAGGTGCTGGTCGGCTACCTGGTGCCCGAGGACGACGCACCGCTGGATCTGGACGACGCGGCCACCCGGCTGCGGGCGCAGCTGCCTGCCGCGCTGGTGCCGCTGCTCGCGGTGGTCGGCGACCTGCCGACCCGGACCTCGGGCAAAGTGGACCGGGCCGCGCTGCCCTGGCCGCTGTCCACTGTGGACGCGAGCGCGGCCGGTCTGTCACCCACCGAGGCGTGGCTGGCCGAAGGCTGGAGCGAGATCCTCGGCGTGTCGGTGAGCACCGCGCGTGCCGACTTCTTCACGCACGGTGGGGGAAGCCTCACCGCGGCGCAGCTGATCGCGCGCATCCGCACCCGGTACCCCGAGGTGTCGGTCAGCGACATCTATCAGCTGCCGAAGCTGGGCGAGCTGGCCACGAAGCTGGACGCGCTGTCCGGGCAGGAGACCGAACGCCGCGACATCGTGCCGACCCCGCGCCGTGCGGGCGTGCTGCAGACCGCGCTGATGGTCCCGTTGATGGGGCTGGTGGGGCTGCGCTGGCTGACGCTCGCCGCGGTCTGCTCGAATCTGCTGGCGTTGTCCGGGTTCTCCTGGGCGCCCACGCTCCACTGGGCGTGGCTGCTCGTGGCCTGGCTGGCGCTGTTCAGCCCGGCCGGCCGGATCGCGATCGCCGCGGGCGGGGCCCGGATGCTGCTGTCCGGCGTGCGCCCGGGCAGCTACCCGCGTGGCGGCAGTGTCCACTTGCGACTGTGGACGGCGGAGAAGCTGGCCGAGTTCAGCGGTGCCGACAGCGTGGCCGGCGCGTCCTGGATGACCACCTACGCGAAGGCGCTCGGCGCGCGCATCGGCAAGGACGTGGACCTGCACTCGCCGCCGCCGGTGACCGGCTTCCTCAAGCTCGGCCGCGGTGCCGCGGTGGAGCCCGAGGTCGACCTGTCCGGCCACTGGGTGGACGGCGACCTGGTGCACATCGGCAAGGTCCGGGTGGGTGCCGAAGCCCGCGTCGGCGCGCGCACCACGCTGTTCCCCGGCGCTCGCGTCGGCAAGGGCGCGGAGATCGCCGCCGGTTCGACCGTGCGCGGAGCGGTCCCGGCCGGGCAGCGCTGGGCCGGTTCGCCCGCGGTCCGGGTGGGCAAGGACGACAAGGACGCGCTGAAGTGGCCGTCGAGCCGCCCGCCGCGGTCGCGGTTCTGGGCCACGGTCTACGGCGCGACCTCGGTGGCGCTGGGCCTGCTGCCCGGCGTCGCGGCGCTGGCCGGCGTCGCGGTGCTCGGCTTTACGATCTCCGGTGCGCCGACGCTCGGCGACGCCGGGCTGCGCGCGCTCGTCGCGGTGCCGGTCGCCACTGTCGCCTACTTCCTGGCGTACGCGCTGCTCGTGCTGATCGGCGTCCGCTCGCTGGCGTCCGGGCTGGTCGAGGGCTACCACCCGGTGCACGGGCGGGTCGCCTGGCAGGTCTGGGCCACCGAGCGGCTGATGGGCATGGCGCGGGAAGGCCTGTTCCCGTTGTACGCCAGCCTGTTCACCCCGGTGTGGCTGCGGCTGCTCGGTGCGAAGGTGGGCCGCAACGTGGAGGCGTCCACCGTGCTCGCGCTGCCCAAGATGACCAAAGTGGACAGTGGCGCGTTCCTCGCCGACGACACCATGGTGGCCACCTACGAACTCGGCCACGGCTGGCTGCACGTGGCCCCGGCGCGGATCGGCAAGCAGGCCTTCCTCGGCAACTCCGGGATGACCGCGCCGGGCCGTTCGGTGCCCAAGCGCGGCCTGGTGGGCGTGCTCTCCTCCACCCCGGCGAAGGCGAAGAAGGGCTCGTCCTACCTGGGCATGCCGCCGCTGCCGGTGCGTCGCGCGGTCGGCGACGCGGACACCAGCCGCACCTACACCCCGCCGCTGCATCTGAAGGCCGCGCGGGCGCTGGTGGAGCTGTGCCGGATCGTCCCGGTGATGTGCGGGGTCGCGCTGACCGTGGGCGTCGCGGTGACGCTGCTGGCGCTGGCGTCCTGGGCCGGGTTCCTGGTCGCCGCGCTGCTGGCCGGCCCGGTGCTGCTGGTGGCCGGGGTCGTCGCGGCGCTCACCGCGACCGCGGCGAAGTGGCTGCTGGTCGGGCGGTTCCGCGAGGTGGACCATCCGCTGTGGAGTTCCTTCGTGTGGCGCAACGAGCTGGCCGACACCTTCGTGGAGGCGCTCGCGGTGCCGTGGCTGATCGGTTCGCTGGGCGGCACGCCGCTGCTCACCGCGTGGCTGCGCACGATGGGCGCGCGGATCGGCCGCGGGGTATGGCTGGAGACCTACTGGCTGCCGGAGTCCGACCTCGTCTCGCTGGGCGACGGCGCGACGGTCAACCGCGGCTGCGTGGTCCAGACCCACCTGTTCCACGACCGGATCATGACCATGTCCGGAGTCGAGATCGCCGAGGGCGCCACCCTCGGGCAGCACGGTATCGTGCTGCCCGGCGCGAGCATCGGGGCGCGCACCACGGTCGGCCCGGGTTCGCTGGTCACCCGCGGGGACGCGGTCCCGGCGGACACCCGCTGGCTGGGCAACCCGATCTCGGCCTGGCGGAAGTAGCGGCATGCGCAGGACGCCCGGACCGGAGCATTGCGGCTCCGGCCCGGGCGAGCGATGCTGGAATCAGCACGGCAGGCGAAGGGTTTTCTCGGGTGATGACGAAGGCAGCCGCACCGGCGCCCGGTGCGGAAACCTCCGGTGACACGTACCTTCCGGCGCACGGCAACGGCGGCTATCGGGTCCGGCACTACGACCTGGATCTCGATTACCGCATCAGGTCCAACCGGTTGGCGGCCACCGGGGTGCTCACCTGCGTGGCGACCCAGGCGCTGTCCCGGTTCTCGCTGGACTTCGGCGAGTTCCGGATCTCGCGGGTGCTGGTGGACGGACGCGCCGCGAAGTACACCCGGCGCGGGCTGAAGCTGCAGGTCAAGCCGGCCCGTTCGATTCCGGCCGGGGCGAGTTTCGGGGTGGAGGTGCGGTACGCGGGCAATCCGCGGCCGGTGCCGAGCCGCTGGGGCGACCTCGGCTGGGACGAGCTGACCGACGGCGTGCTGGTGGCGAGCCAGCCGGTCGGTGCGCCGTCCTGGTTCCCGTGCAACGACCATCCCGCGGACAAGGCGACCTACCGGGTCACGGTGACCACCTCCTCGCCGTATCTGGTGGCGGTGACCGGGAACCTGGTCTCGCGCTACCAGTCGGCGAGTACCACGCGGTGGGTCTACGAGCGCCCGGAGCCGACCTCGACGTACCTGATGAGCGTGCAGATCGGCCGGTACGAGGACAGCGAGCTGGCCGGCGGCGCCTGGGTGCCGGAGTCCGGCTCGGTGCCGGCGGGCGTCGTCCAGCGGGCCGCGGTGCCGCCCCGGTTGCGGCGGCAGTTCGCGCACGATTTCGCCCGGCAGGGCTGGATGATGGACCAGCTGCAGGGATGGTTCGGGCCGTATCCCTTCGGCGAGTACGTGGTCGTGGTGACCGACGACGAGCTGGACGACCCGATCGAGGCGCAGGGCATGTCGATCTTCGGTGCCGGCCATGTGGACGGGCGCCGCACCCACGAGCGGCTGGTGGTGCACGAGCTGGCGCACCAGTGGTTCGGCAACAGCCTGACCGTGGCCGACTGGCGGCACATCTGGCTCAACGAGGGCTTCGCGACCTACACCGAGTGGCTGTGGTCGGAGGAGTCCGGCGGCCGGTCGGCGGAGGCGCTGGCCCGGTACTGGTACGCGCGGATGCAGGCCAAGCCGGCCGACATCGCGATCAGTGACCCGGGCGTGGCGCGGATGTTCGACGAGCGCGTGTACAAGCGCGGCGCGCTCGCCCTCCACGCGCTTCGGGGCGAGATCGGTGATCCGGTGTTCTTCACCTTGGTGAAGGCGTGGGCGGTGGAGCATCGGCACGGCACGGTGACCACGGCGGATTTCCGGGCGATGGCGGAGGTGTACGCGGGCCGTTCGCTGCGCGGGTTCTTCGAGCGGTGGCTGGGGAAGGCTCCGCTGCCGCGGCGGTGACGGCCCTCAGTCGGCGAGGAGCTGTTCGCGCAGGATGTCGGCGTGGCCGCTGTGGTGGGCCAGTTCCCGCAGAACCTGCAGGTATACCCAGCGAAGCGTGCGTGGTCCGGACCGGTGGCCGGTCACGACGGCGTCCAGCGGCAGCCCCTCGGCCGCCTTCCGGGCGGTGGCGCAGGCTTCCCGATGGGCGGCGACGACGGAGGCGATGGTGTCGCCTTCGGTGAGCTGAAAGGATTCGTCCGGGCTGGTAACCAGGCCGAGGTCCCGGCGGGAGGTGCCGCCGACGCACTCCTCGAACCACACCCGCTGCATCCACGTGACGTGCTTGAGCAGCCCGAGCACCGTCGTCGCCGACGGGACGAGCCGGTGGCGGGCCTGCTCCTCGGTGAGTCCGTCGAGCGTCTTCTCGAGTTCCCTGCGGCGAAGCTGTGAAGGGGCCCTTCACGGACTCAGAGTCCGTGAAGGGCCCCTTCACAGACTTGGCCTGGACAGCGTAGTGCGCCGCAGTGTCAGGCGGGGGCGATGCGGAAGGTGAAGTCGAGGCGGCGCCAGCCGGAGTCCGGGGTGCTGCCGTCCGGGGCTGGTCCGGTTTGCTCGGCGAAGTCGACGATCAGCCCGTCCTTCACCCCGAACACGGTGTCCGAGCCGAGGTACTCGCCGCCGCGCACGAACAGCTGGGTGACCAGGGTCCGGTAGCCCGGTTTGGCGATCATGAAGTGCAGGTGCGGTGCGCGGAACGGGTGGCGGCGCGTTTCGGCGAGCATCCGGCCGACCGGTCCGTCGTCGGGGATCGGGTACGGCGAGGGCAGGATGGTCCGGAATCGCAGCCTGCCTTGCGGGTCGGTGCGGAATCGGGCGCGCAGCACCGGACCGTCCACATCGGGCAGCTGCACGTCGTAGAAGCCGTCCTCATTGGACTGCCAGACGTCCACTGTGGCTTCCGCGACCGGCGTGCCCGCGGTATCCGTTACTCGTACGTCCGTCCATAGTGGAGTTCCTGGCAGCCCGTCCGCGAGGTTCGCGCCCTGCTCGGTTTCCGGTGGTCCGGCCACGTAGAACGGGCCGAGCACGGCCGAGGGGGTGGTGTCCGGGGTTCGCGAATTGGTGAGCACGTCCACCACGCTCGATACGCCGAGGGTGTCGGAAAGCAGGATGAACTCCTGTCGGGTGTCAGAGCTGATCTGCCCCGCCTTGGTGAGGAAATCGATCGCGTGCTGCCACTCCTGCTGGGTCAGATCGGTGCGCAGCACGTACGAGTGCAGCGTGCGGACCAATTCGGACAGCAGTTCCCGCAGTCGTGGATCCGGTGTGGCGGCGAAGCTTTCCACGACCTCGGCCGTCAATCCGCGTAGATCGGGTGGTGTGCCCTCGGCGGGTGCGGGGCGAGCGCCGGACCACGCGGCGTGCAGCAGGTTCTCGATGCCGTCACGGGTGAGCGTACGAGGGTTCGGATACGGCGCGGCAATGGCCAACTCGGCTGCCTTGTCGAGATCCGCCTCGGCCAGCCCGAGTTCGGCGAGGGATTGCGGCACCGGCAGGGTGGCGACCAGGTCGTACACCGCGGTCGGTGCGTCCGGGGCGCCGAGGGCTTCGGCGATGCGCCGCATGGCTTCCGGCGCGCCCGATGCGTTGTACGCCATTGCGTGCGCCAGTACGACGGTGTGGGTTTCCGCGTGGGGCAGGCCGAAAGTGCCTCCGAGCGTGTGGCAGAGTTTGTGGTGCAGGCCCATGCCGACCGAACCGAGGCAGGAACCGGCCAGCCAGGCGGCCCGCAGTGCCGCGGTTCGTGCGTCCACATCGGACGGATCGGCCGCGATTCGCGGCAGTGCCGAGGCGAGCAGCCGGATCGATTCCAGGGCGAACTGGTCGATCACCGGGTTGGCGTCGGCGGAGTAGAGCGCTTCCACCGCGTGCGCGAGCGCGTTGATCCCGCTGGTCATCGAGAGCCGGACCGGGAGCCCCATGGTGAGTTCGACGTCGTACACGACCACCTCGGGCAGCACCTTCGGAGACGACCGGGTGGTCTTGCGCCCGCCGGTGGTCTCGCCGAGCACCGGCGTCATCTCGGAACCGGCATAGGTGGTGGGCACGATGATCTGCGGCAGATCCGTGCGCAGCGCGATCGCTTTCGCCAGCCCTGTTGCCGAGCCGCCGCCGATCGCGACCACACAATCCACCCCTGCTGCGGCTTTGACCGCCCGCTCGGTGACCTCGACCGGCGTGTGCATGGCGGCGCCATCGAACCGGACGGCCAGCGCCGCACCGAGCGACTCGGCGGCGCGGTCCACCGGACCGGTCAGCGTCGGCCCGCCGAGCAGCAGCACCCGGCTCGCCCCGAGCCGGCGCACTTCGGCGGGCAGGGCGTCCAGCGTGCCCCGGCCGAACACGATCCGGGCCGGGTTGGCGGTGTAGGTGAACATCGTCGATTCCCTCGGGTTGGTGGCGTTCGCGGTCGGTGGTCGGGATGGGGCGGTGGTGGGGTGATCGTCTCGGTCGGGTGGGTGACTCGGTACGGCGGTGCGGGTCACTGCCTCGATGGGGGTGGCTGGCCGCTTCGGCGGGGATGGGTGACCGGTGCGACGGGTCGGCTGGCTTGCGCGGTGGATGACCGGCGCAGTGGGTGCTTGGTGGGTTCGGCCGGTGCAGTGGGTTTGATGCTGGGTGCGGTGGCTTGCCGCCAATCGCGGCGGAGTGGTTGTCTGCGTGGTCGGTTGGCGGCCTGGGCGGTGGGTTGGCTTCCCCATCGCCCCGCTTCCCTGCCGCTCCGTTGAGGCGGCGATCGGCCCGTAGGCTGAGGCGGGTGTTCTCGATTCTGCCCGGAATCACTCTTTTGCCCGGCATTGCCGTGTCCTGCCGCCTGGTCGACCTGTTCTGGGAAGTGCACACCGGCCATGTCACGGTTCGCAACCGAAGCGACATGACTTCATCATTCGGATTCTTCCGCATGTGTCCCGAATATCCGCATAGCGGGGGACCGGATTACTGTGCGACCACGCGGCATGGTACGTGCGGCGGCGAACGAACGGCCCTGAAGGGGTGGCCCTGGACGGGCGGCACCCGAACGCGTCGTTGTAGGCGCCCAGCGTCAGCATCGGCGCGTCACAGCGGGTTGAACTCGCCCAGTGACGCCGTACAGAACGAACCGCCGACGTACTCCGCTTCGGTGGGCGTCGGCTTCGTGGGCAGCTGTTCGGCGAAGGTCTCGGCGTTGTCGTGTGACTGGTAGCCCAGCGCTTCGGCTTCGGCTAGGGAGTAGATCCGGCGGGTGTTGTCCGAAACGCCCCAGACGAGGCGATAACCCGGCGAAGGCGCGCTCAGGCAGGCCTCGAACAGTCGTGCACCGTCGTCCGGTGAAAGCCACGTGATCAGCCCGCGGGGGCCGAGCGGTATGGGCGTCTCGAAGCACGAGCCGATCCGCACCACGATGACGTCCATGCCGAAACGTGAGGCGTACAAGCTGCCCAGCGCCTCGATGACGGCTTTGCTGACGCCGTAGTAGGTATCCGGGCGTGGGCTCGAATCGGCGGGCAGGCCGGCGTTGCCCACCTCCTCCGTCTTGCGGAAGCCCACTGCGTGGTTGCTGGACGCGAGGATCACGCGCTTGATCCCGGCTTCGCGGGCGGCTTCGAGCACGGTGTGTGTGCCGTCGATGTTGACGTCGAGCGTTGCTTTCCACGAGTTTTCGCGGCTGTGGCCGCCGAGATGGATCAGGGCGTCGGTGCCTTCGCAGGCGGCGGCCATGACGGCCGGGTCGGTGACGGAGCCGGTCATGATCTCGACGGCCTCGTCGGCGCCGGCCGTGGGCTGCTCGGCGAGGTCGAGCAGCCGCAACACTCGCCCGGAGCGACGCAGCCGTGGCCGCATCAGAGTGCCGACGACGCCGGCCGCTCCGGTGATCAGCACACGCTCGTCGGGCATCTGGTTCCCTTCCGGAGCGAGAGGTCAGCGGATTCCGGCTCGACGCAGCTGCTGCCCGAGTTCGGCGGTGGTCTCGGCCAGCAGCGCGCCCACGCGTTCGGCGTCTGCGTCGGTGACCTGGTCGGCCGGCATCGAGCAGCTCATCGCGTCGGTGCCGGGGATGCGGTACGGGATCACTGCGGCGACACAGCGTACGCCAGGGGTGCCTTCTTCGAGCTCGGCCGCGTACCCGCGATCACGGGTGCGCGCGAGATCGGCATGCAGCTCTTCGCGACTGGTGATGGTGTGCGGGGTGAGTGGTGACAGCTTGGCCGGTAGCAGGTCTTCGATCTCGTCGTGGGTCAGCTCGGCCAGCAGTGCCTTGCCGAGCGCGGTGGCGTGTGTGGGCAGGGTGCGGCCGACCCGTGAGACCAAGTGGGTGGAGCGCTGCGCTTCGCGCGTCTCCAGGTACACCACCTCGGTGCCGTTGCGGCGCGCGAAATGCGCGGTGAACCCGGTCTTCTCGCGGATGCGTTCGAGCGCTTCGGTGGCGAAGGGCACGATCGCGTCGCGGTCCAGGTACGCGGTGCCGCAGATGAGCGCGCGTACGCCGAGCCGGTACCGCGTGGAGTTCGCATCCGCCTCCAGCCAGCCCGCTTCCAGCAGGGTGCGCAGCAGGCCGTGCAGGCTGGATCGCGGGAACCCGGTGCGTGCGTGCAGATCCGAGAGCGAGAGCCAGACGTCGTTCGCGGCGAAGGTTTCGAGCAGGTCGATGGCGCGCCGGGCGGATTTCACTCCCGATGCGCCCGTGCCGGCGGCAGCGGGGTCCGGGGCGTCGGGAACGGCGAACCGCGCCATAAGGGGCCTCCGACCGGCGGTTGACCTGTGAGCCCGGCCATATTAGCGTCCGGAACTTCGTTCTTGTGCATGAAGATGGTCACGATAGCAGACGCAATTCAAGAATGTGAACATTGGAGCACGTGCTGATGCCCCGGACCGAGATCGAGCTGGACGGCCTGCTGGCGTTCCCGCTCACGCCGTTCGCCGCCGACCTCGAAGTCGACCTCGGCGTAATGATCGGCACAGTAAGCGAATCGAGGCACGCTGATGAAGATTCGGGACGTGGTACTCACCCCGGTCGCATTCGCGGATCCGCCGCTGCTGAACGTGATGGGCGTACACGAGCCGTACGCGTTGCGCAGTGTGGTTCAGCTGGTCTGCGAAGACGGCGTTGTGGGTCTCGGCGAGTCGTACGGCGACGAGGCTTTCCTCAGCGAGGTACGCAAGGTCGTGCCGGGGCTGGCCGGGCACGACGTGTTCGACCTGCCGGGGCTGAAACGGCTCGTCGCGCGCACGCTGGCCGGCACTGTTGTGACAGATGAGCACGGCCTGATCGGCGGGTTCTCGATCCGCAAGACGATCGCCAGTGTGTACTCGCTGTTCGAGGTCGCCTGCCTGGACGCGCAGGGGCACGCCCTGGGCCGTCCGGTGGTGGACCTGCTCGGCGGCAAGGCCCGCGACGAGGTCGACTTCTCCGCGTACCTGTTCTACAAGTACGGCGCGCATATCGGTGCCGACGAGGACAGCTGGGGTGAGGTCGTGACGCCGGAGGCACTCGTCGGCGCGGCGAAGCGCATGGTCGACGAGTACGGCTTCCGCTCGATCAAGCTCAAAGGCGGCGTTTTCGAGCCGTCGCAGGAGATCGCGGGCATCTGTGCGCTCGCCGAGGCCTTCCCCGGGTACCCGTTGCGGATCGACCCTAATGGGGCGTGGACCCCGGAGACCGGCGTACGCGTGGCAGGGGAACTTGACGGCGTACTGGAGTACCTCGAAGACCCCACGCCCGGTATCGAGGGCATGGCCCGGGTTGCGGAGCGAGCAAGTATGCCGTTGGCCACCAATATGTGCGTGGTGAACCTCGGTGACATCGAACCGGCGTTCCGTGCGCGCGCGATCGGTGTGCTGCTGTCGGACCACCACTTCTGGGGCGGTATGCGTGACACCCAGGCGTTGTCGATCACCTGCGAGAGCTTCGGCGTCGGGCTGTCGATGCACTCCAACAGTCACCTCGGCATCAGTCTCGCCGCGATGGTGCACGTGGCCGCCGCGACACCGCACCTGACGTACGCGTGCGACACGCACTGGCCGTGGAAGACGGCCGACGTGATCGCACCTGGCGCGCTGGAGTTTCATGGCGGCGCTGTGACAGTGCCGGAACGGCCGGGCCTCGGTATCGAACTGGACGCCGACGCACTCGCGGTGGCGCACGAGAACTATGTCCGATGTGGACTGATGAAGCGGGACGACGTCACGTACATGCGGAAGTACCGGCCGGAGTTCGAGCCGAACACGGCGAGGTGGTGACGCGGTGAAGGTGACCGGCTACGCATATCCGTGGGACGTGCTCGGTGACCCGGGCTTCGTTGACCGCGTACGTGATCTCGGCGTGGACGAGGTCGCGGTGGCGTTGGCCTACCACAGCGCCAGCGCGGCCACACCGTGGTCGCCCGACCGTGCTTCGGTGATTGCGCGGACCGCGACGAGTTACCGTTCGGTGCGCGAAGAGGCGTGGGCAGGCCGCGAGCTGGTTCCGGCTACTCCGGACTGGGTCGCCCAGCCGGACAGCGGCGGTGACGCCGTGCGGCTGCTGAACGCAGCGGGTGTGCCGTGCGCGGCATGGCTCGTGCTGACCCACAACTCTCAGCTGGGAGCCGCGTTTCCGGGGTACGCGGTGCGAAATTGCTTCGGCGAGACGTACCCGTGGGCGTTGTGCCCCTCGCAACCTGCAGTCCGCGAGTACGCAGCGACGCTGGCTTCGGAGGTTGTGACGGGGCTTGATCTGTCGTCGGTGATCCTGGAAGCGTGCGGCCCGCTTTGGCGCCGTACACCAGCATCAGCACGAGAAGACCGACGGTGTGTGGGCGCCGGCGGTCGCGCGGGTGCTTTCGATTTGCTGCTGTACGGCGTGTGCCGAAGGCTGGATCGGGTGGAACCCGGAGGAAGTACGCGAGCAGCTGTGTACCGAGGTACGCAGGCTGGTGGCCACCGCCGACCTCACAGTGACCGAGGACGCGCTTCCTGCGGCGCTGAAGGAAATACTGCTGGGCGGACGGCAGAACGCCACCGATGCCCTGCGTGGTGCAGTGCTCGCGGAGCTGAAGCCCGGTACGCGGATTGTGTTGCACGGTGCGCTCGATCCGTGGGCCACCGGTGCGTTGCCTGGGCTTACGCCGAATGCTGCCGACGACGCTGCCGTTGTCGTGGTGCAGAACTGGGCGTCGGGGCAGGGAAGCGTCGATGCTGTGGCTGCAGCGCGGAAGGCGTTGCCTCAGGAGGTGGCTGTGGGCAGCTACGTCACTGCCGTCGCAGCAGAGCCGGTGTCGGACATCGAAGCGTACGTGGGCGAACTCGGCCGCGCGGGCGCTACTGAACTGCACCTCTACCATCTGGGCTTGGCAGGCCCTGCGCGGTGGCCGGATCTGCATACTGCGGTCGCCGCTGCACACCGAGTGTCGCGAAACTGAACGAGGAGATCATGAGTCTGGAAACCTCCGAAGCGGACCTGGAACGAGTACTCGGCGCGGCGGCTGCGGCTGCGCGGCCCTTTGCCGCGAGTACGCCCGCGGAACGCGCAGGCTGGCTGACGGCTGTGGCCGACGCGCTCGACGCGGAGGCCGAGGAGCTGATCGCGCTTGCGCACGCCGAGACCCACCTGCCGGCCGCTCCGCGGCTGAAGGGCGAGCTGGCCCGCACCACGTTCCAGCTGCGGTTGTTCGGCGAGGTGCTGCGTGACGGCGCCTACCTCGGCGCCACCGTCGACCACGCCGATCCGGGATGGCCGATGGGGCCGCGTCCGGACATCCGCCGCGTGCTCGTGCCGGTCGGGCCGGTGCTGGTGTTCGCGGCGAGCAACTTCCCGTTCGCGTTCAGCGTGGCGGGCGGTGACACCGCGTCCGCGCTCGCCGCCGGGTGCCCGGTGGTGCTGAAGGCGCACCCGGGGCACGAGGAGCTGTCTACGCGTACCGGGGAGATCGTGGCCGCCGCGCTCGTCGCGGCCGGTGCGCCGGAGGGCGCGTTCGCCGTGATCCACGGGGTGGAGCAGGGCGTGGCCGCGTTGCGGGACCGGCGGATCGCGGCGGCCTCGTTCACCGGCTCGGTGCCCGGTGGGCGGGCGCTGTTCGACATCGCGATGGCTCGGCCGGCGCCGATCCCGTTCTACGGCGAGCTGGGCAGCGTGAACCCGGTGATCGTCACGCCGGGCGCGCTCACCGCGCGGGGCGAGGCCGTGGCCAAGGGGTACGCCGGGTCGTTCAGCCTCGGTGCCGGGCAGTTCTGCACCAAGCCGGGCCTGCTGCTCGTCCCCGAAGGGCACGGCCTGGAGGACACCCTGCGCGAGGCCGTCGGCGGCGTCGCCCGGCAGGACATGCTGAACGAGCGCATCGCCGCCGGTTTCGCGAACAAGCTGGCCGAGCTGCGTGCAGCGCCGGGCGTCTCGTCACTGGTGGAGGGCGACCGTCAGGATCTCGGCTGCACGCCGAGCCTGCTGACCACCACCGCGAAGGAGTTCCTGGCCGGCGGTAATGCGGTCCGCGAGGAACACTTCGGCCCGGCGTCGCTCGTCGTCACCTACGCCGACCAGGCCGAGCTGATCGAGGTCCTCGACACGCTCGAACCCGGCCTCACCGCGACTGTGCACGGCGAAGAGGACGAAGCCGAGTACGTGCGCGCGCTGCTGCCTTCGCTCACCAGGCTGGCCGGGCGGCTGCTGTGGAACGACTGGCCCACCGGTGTCACGGTGAGCTGGGCACAGCAGCATGGCGGCCCGTACCCGGCCACAACGGCACCGACCACCACTTCGGTCGGCACCGCGGCCATCGAGCGCTTCCTGCGCCCGGTCGCCTGGCAGGGCTTCCCGGACGCGTTGCTGCCGGAGGCGCTGCGTGAGGGCAACCCGTGGCAGCTGCCTCGGCGTACGGACGGGGCGCGCTGACCGTTCGCGCCTGATCCTTTGCCCACGGCTGCTCGGCGGCAACCCCGTTCGCGGCTCCTGCGTCCGGGACCACGCTGTGAAGGGGCCCTTCACGGACTGATTCCGTGAAGGGCCCCTTCACAGACCTCCGCGGTCTGGCCCGGCGGGGCCAGACAGCACGGCCGCGTACGCCCTCCCTCGCGCCGTTATTCCCGGGCCGCCGTGGGGGAGCGACGTGGGGAGCGGCGTCAATCCTCGCCTGCCCAGCGGGCCAGGTCCTCGTGGCGCAATGCGGCGGCCAGCAGGTCCGGGAACCGGTCGGGCGTACAGGCGAACGCCGGTACGCCCAGCTCCGCCAGCGCGGCGGCGTTGTCGTGGTCGTGGCTCGGTGTGCCCGCGTCGGACAGCGCCAGCAGGGTCACCACCTGTACCCCGGCGCCGGTCAGCTCGGCGACCCGGCGCAGCAGGTCTTCGCGGACCCCGCCCTCGTACAGATCGCTGATCAGCACCAGCAGCGTCTGCTCGGGGCGTTCGACCAGGCCCTGGCAGTAGGCCAGCGCGCGGGCGATGTCCGTGCCCCCGCCGAGCTGGGTGCCGAAGAGCAGCTCGACCGGATCGTCGAGATGTTCGGTGAGGTCCACGACTGCGGTGTCGAAGGCGACGAACTTCGTGCTCAACGCCCGCATCGAGGCCAGCGCCGCGCCGAATACCCCCGAGTAGACCACGGATTCCGCCATCGAGCCGGACTGGTCCACGGCCAGCACCACGTCCCGGCGCACGCTGTTCTCCCGGCGGCCGTAGCCGATCAGCCGTTCCGGCACCACGGTGCGGAGGTCGGGGGAGTAGTGCCGCAGATTCGCCCGCACGGTCCGCTCCCAGTCGATGTCGCCGCCGCGTGGCCGGCGGGTTCGTGCGGCGCGGTCGAGCGCTCCGCGCACCGCGGACCGGGTGCGTTCGGCGAGCCGCTCTTCCAGCTCGGCGACCACCTTGCGCACCACCTCGCGGGCGGTCTCCTTGGTCTCTTCCGGGAGCACGCCGTTCAGCGACAACAGCGTGCCGACCAGGTGCACATCCGGCTCGACGGCGGCGAGCAGCTCCGGCTCCAGCAGCATCCGGGTCAGGCCGAGCCGGTCCACCGCGTCGCGTTGCAGCACCTGGACCACGGAACCGGGGAAGTACTGCCGGATGTCGCCGAGCCACCGGGCCACCCGCGGTGCCGAGGCACCCAGCCCGCCGCGGCGCCGATCGCCCCGGCGGGTGGCGCGTTCGTCGTACAGCTGCGCCAGCACACCGTCCACTCCACTGTCCTGTTCGGACAGCGCATGGCCGGTGCCGTCCTCCTCTCCGCCGAGCACGAGCCGCCAGCGGCGCAGGTTTTCCGGCGTCATCGGGCGGCTCCCAGCAGGGTGGCGAAGACCGGCAGGACGGACTCGCCGCGTTCGAGGTCGCCGAGGTCGTCGGTGGCCCGCGCGGACGGGGCGATCCGGCCGGACAGGGTCGCGGCACGTTCGCCGATGGCTCGTTTCTCCGGCCCGGCGAAGGCGCCGAAAGTCCGGCGCAGCAACGGAAGCACCTCCGGGAACACGGCCGGCGGGATGTCGCCGAGCCAGGTGTCCACGACACGCAGCATCCGCTCGTCGTGCACCAGCAGCAGTGCGCCGCCGGCGAAGAATCCCTCCACGTACGCAGCGCCGTCGGACGGGGCGACGCCGGCCGTCAGTACTCGGCCCAGCCGCACCTCGACCTCTGCGCTGCCGAGCAGGTCCGCGTCGTGGAGCAGCCGCGCGACCCGGCCCGCGAGCAACGGAGGTAGCGCGCTGCGCTCGACGAGGCGGGTCAATGCGGCGAACCAGCGTTCCCGCGCCGCCTGGCCGAGCAGGTCGGCAGCTGTGTGGACTTCGTCGACCAGCTCGCAGAATCGCGCAGCGGCTGCTTCGTCCGCGCCGTGCACTGCCGGTGGCAGCCCGGTGCAGACGCGCGCGAGGATGCGATCGGCGACCGCGTGCAGTTGCGTGGTCTCGGTGCCGCGTACGTCGCCGTAGCGAGTCGCGCGGGCCAGCGGGGGCAGCGCGGCCATCAGATGCGCGACGTCGGCATCAGCGGCGGCGCGGGTGTCGAGCGCGGCGAGTACTTCCGGCAATGCGTCGCCGAGATCGGCCAGCAGGCAATTCTCCACCGCAGCGGTGATGTCGGCCAGCAAAGGGGCTTCGGCCACGGTCTCGCGCACCACCGCGCTCGCCGCGGCGGCCACCGTGGTGCCGTGTGCGGCGGCGGCGACCAGATCGACTTCGAACCCCGGTTCCCAGCACAGCGTCCAGGTCTCACGGAACGTGCCCTTGCCGCGGATCGACGAGATTTCCGGCTCGCCCCAACGGATGTCGAGTACCAGCAGACGGTGCAGCAGCCGCGAGCGGTCCAGCCCGCCCGGGGTACGCAGGTCGAGATCCAGCTCCCGGGCGACCGGCGTGCGAGGGAGCCGCAGCCGCCGGGCGGTGGCGGTGAGATCGGCGGCCAGCGGCGCCTGCGGCACCGATTCCGGGACCTCGCCCAGCGCCTCGCCGACCACCAGCCGCCGGGTGACCAGATCGGCCCGCACGTCGTCCCCGCCGCACAGCACCGCGCGGGTGGCCGCGTCGACCTCGGCGAGCCCGGCGGACGCCCGTCCGCGCAAGGCGGCCAGCGTGTCCGCGAGCCGGACCGCCTCGATCACGTGCGCCGTCGAGACCGGGAGATCCTCATCCCGCAGCACCCCGGCGACCGCGGTGAGCCAGCGCGTGGTGACGTCGCCGGTGATGGTGAACAGGTGGTGGTACCAGCCGGGGGAGCGCACGCCCGCGCCGTATCCGGTGGCCGTGGCGAGCCTGCCGTGCGTCCACGGCACCCAGGTGCACACCACCTTGCGCTTCGGCAGTCCTTTGAGGACGGACCGGTCCGCGGTGGCGGGCGGCAGCGGATCGGCCAGCGCGGGCACATGCCAGGCACCGCACACCACGGCGATGCGTTCGAAGCCCTCCTTGCGGGTCTTCCGCAGCACCGTGCGCATGTACGCCTCGCGCTGCTGCTCGTGCGGATCGGGCGGCCGTTCGTCCTCCCGCAGCGCGGTCATCGCCTCGGCGATCACCTCGAACGGCGATTCGCCGCCGCGGCGCGATTCGACGAAGTCGTCCCACCACCGTTCGGGATCGTCGTAGCCACCGGCTGCGGCGAGTTCGGCGAGCGGATCGGCCTGTGGCGCCTTCGGCTCCGTCTCGGCGGCGAATTGGTGCGCGGCCGGCAGATCACAGAACCGCACCGGGATGCCGGCGCCGGTCGCGTAACGCAGCGCCTGCCATTCCGGGCTGAACACGGCGAACGGCCAGAACGCCGCCCGCGCGACCTCGTCGGCGGCGTAGGCCAGCAACGCCACCGGCGGGCGCAGGGCTTCGTCGGCCGCGAAGTCCACCAGCCGGTCGGCCTCCGGCGGGCCTTCGATCAGCACGACGTCCGGCGCCAGCTCGGCCAGCCGCGCGGCCACCGCTCGCGCCGAGCCCGGCCCGTGATGGCGGATGCCGAGCAGATGCGTGCTCATCCGGCGATCTCCTGGCCCGCCCGGTAGAAGTCGGCCCAGCCCTCGCGTTCGCGGACCACGGTCTCCAGGTATTCGGCCCAGATCGCGCGGTCGGCGACCGGGTCCTTCACCACCGCGCCGTGCAGGCCGGCCGCGACGTCGTGGGCCCGCAGCACCCCGTCGCCGAAGTGCGCGGCGAGCGCGAGACCGCCGGTGAGCACGCTGATCGCCTCCGCGGTGGACAGCGTGCCGGACGGCGTCTTGACCGCCGTGCGCCCATCCTCGGTACGGCCGGAGCGCAACTCCCGGAACACGGTGACCACCCGGCGGATCTCCGCGAGATCGGCGGCGCCGGCCGGCAGCGACAGCGCGCTCCCGAGCTGCTCGACCCGGCGGCGGACGATCTCCACCTCGGCCTCGGCGGTGCCGGGCAGCGGCAGCACGACGGTGTTGAACCGCCGCCGCAGCGCGCTGGACAGCTCGTTCACCCCCTTGTCGCGGTTGTTGGCGGTGGCCACCAGGGTGAACCCCGGCCGGGCCTGCACCTCGGTGCCCAGTTCCGGGATCGGCAGGGTCTTCTCGGACAGGATCGTGATCAGCGAGTCCTGCACCTCCGCCGGGATCCGGGTGAGCTCTTCGAGCCGGGCGACCTTGCCCTCGCGCATCGCGCGCAGCACCGGGCTTTGCACCAGCGCCCGGTCGCTCGGGCCCTCGGCGATCAGGCGGGCGTAGTTCCAGCCGTAGCGGATCTGCTCCTCGGTGCTGCCCGCGGTGCCCTGCACCAGCAGCGTCGAGTCGCCGCTGACCGCCGCCGCGAGATGCTCGGACACCCAGGTCTTCGCGGTGCCGGGGACGCCGAGCAGCAGCAGCGCCCGGTCGGTGGCCAGGGTGGCGACGGCGACCTCGATCAGCCGCCGCGGGCCGACGTACTTGGGCGAGATCTCGGTGCCGTCGTCGAGCGTCCCGCCGAGCAGGTAGGTGACCACGGCCCACGGCGAGAGCCGCCAGGACGGCGGTTTCGCACGGTCGTCGGCCCCCGCGAGCGCGGCCAGCTCCGTGGCGTATTCCTGTTCGGCGTGCGGCCGGAGGACGGCGGACGTCATGAGAGCTCCTCGTGCATTTCGCGGCGGAAGAGAAGGGTTTCGGCGACGGTGCGGCGCCACGGGACGGCCTCGCCGAGCGGCGGGACCGCGGCGAGCGGGTGATCGAGACAGGCCGGGGGGACGGCCTTGGCGACGAGCGTCGCCGCGTGCGCCACCAGCCGGTGGTCGGGTTGTTCTGCGACCCAGCCGAGCAGCACCCGCCCGAGCTGCGGCGACCACGGGCGGGGCAGGTCGAGGATCAGCCGGGTCAGCGTTTCGATCGGCAGCCCACGGGTGAGCTTCGCGACCGTGGCGGCTTGGCCGTCCGGGGAGAGCACGCCGACCAGCTCGGCGGTGGCCCGGCCGCCCGGCTCGGCCTCCACCAGCGCCTGCGCCCAGCCTTCGTCGCGCTGGCGAAGCGCCGCGGTGGCCCAGCCTTCCCGCACCGGATTCCGCGGCACGCCCTCCACGAGCATCCCGGCGAGTTCGCCCGGGGTGCCGAGCCGGTCCCAGAAACGCAGCGGCGTGGCGGCGATGAGGGCTCGCAGCCGCGCGGTGCCCTGGCTCGGGCCTGGCGGTATGCGGATCCCGTCTCCGGGCAGGGTGTCGTCCGGCTCCGGCAGGGTGAACCGGAGGACGTCGGCCCGCAACGTCCGGGTGTGCACGGTGACGCAGCCGGCCAGCCGCGCGGCCATCCGTTCGCCGACCGCGGAGCGGGGGAACCGGCCGGACAGCCGCAACGCGATGTCGCGGACCCCGGCCGCGCGATCGCCGAGCGCAGTTTCCAGGAACGGTTCGTCGGATGCTGCGAGGTGCTCGCCGAGCAGGGTGAGGAAGGCCGCGCGCAGCTCGGCGGGTTCGGTGGACCAGGTGCCGTGCAGTGCTTGCCTGGCCTGCTCCGGATCGGTGCGCAACGCGCGGGCGAACCAGGCCTGGCGTTGCGCGGACGTGCCGAACTGCCAGGCGCCGGCGGTGTCGTCCTCCGCGGAGGCGAGGAACGCCCATTCGGGATTGTGGCCGCCGAGCCAGGCTCCCGTGGCCCCCGCGACCTCGGCCAGCGGGACGCGCAGGGACACCCGCGACCGCGCCGCGTCGGCCAGCGCGGGCAAGTGCTCGGCCGGCACCCGCAGACGCCGCGCGGCGACCGCGTGCAGCCACTCTTCCAGCAGCTCGGGACGGTTGGCCGGCAGCAGCCGGACCAGTCGTTCGCGGGCTTGGGGCGACACCATTTCCCGGCCGTCCGGCGGGGCCGGTTCCAGCGGGTGCACCGCGGCGTGGGCGCGTTGCCCGGCCCGGCGATACCCGGTGACCACTGCGGCCGCGACGAGCGCCTGCTCGGCCGGGGTCTCGCGGCGCCGGGCGAGTTCCCGGATCCCCTTCGGCAACCCGGTCAGGTCGGCACTTCGCCGCCGGGTGCCGAGCAGCACCGCGCCGACGACCTCGTTCCAGGACGTCATCGGATCCCCTCGTTTCGGGTGCCGAAGCCGGTCACAGCCGCACCATCCGCCCGTCGCACCAGCAGGTGAGCGGCCGCAGCCCGGCCCCGGTCCACTCGGCCGCGACGGTCACCGGCCCCTCGGCCGCGACGGCGAGCAACGGCCACGGGTCCACCTCGTCCGCGAGCGGCAGTGCTTGTCCGTCCACATCGGACAACGCCAAGCCGTCCGGCAGCCGCGCCGGGGCGACCGCGGTGAGCAGCACCGGCCAGCGTTCGAGCCACGGATCCGCGGCGACCGCGGCGGCGTAACGGGCCAGCATTCCGGCGATGGTGCCTGTGTCCTTTGTGGATGGTTCGGGGGGCTCCGGGTGTGGCGGTGCGGAGTGGGCCGGAGCTGCCGGTCGGTGTGGCGGTGGCGTGCGGTCCGGCGGGGGATGGGGGGTGTCTCGGTCGGTAGGCGGTGTCGTGCCGTGCTCCGGACTTGATCGGTGGGCGGGAGGTGCTGTGGTGCCGGGTTCTGGGGCGCGGGTTGCCGGCGGGGAGGTGGGGCAGGGTGTCGGGGGACCGGCTGGGTGGTCCGGTTGGGCTTCGTCCCGTTCGCCGGACGCGGCGGGTGCCGGGCCCGGTCGTGATTGGTGGTTGTGGTCGCAGATGGGTGTTGGGGTGTCCGGGTGGCTCAGGCTGTGGGTGGTCGGGGGTTCGGGTGCTGGGGCATTCACCGAGGGGTCTGGTCCCGATCGGTCGGCGGGCGCGGTCATGTGGGCGCTCGGGTGGTTCGGGCCGTGGCCGGTGGGGTCGGGTGCGTGGCTACTGGCTGGGCGGTCGTGGCGAGTGGGCGCTGTGGCACCGGTTTCCGGGTGGTTCAGGCCGCAGGTGGTCCGGGATTCGGGCGCGGGAACGGCACGTAGGTCCGGAGTCGGCCGGTCGCCGGTGAGGGTCCTGGTGGGCTCTCGGTGATCTGCCCGGGATCCGGACGGTGGGGCGTCGAGCAGATTCGGCGTCGAGCGGACGGCAGCTGTCCCGTGGAGGCCAGGACCACCGTGGCCGTCCGAGGCCAGGATGCCGGTGAAGGAGACCGCCTCCGCACGCTCGGTGAACACCGCGCGCAACGGGACGGCGCCCGGATGGAAGGCCAGCTCGCCGGCCACCTCGTGGCCCGGGGGCAGGGTGTTGTCCAGCGGACGGCCGGGCGGGGCGAAGGACAGCACCAGCGCGTCACGGCCGGTGTGCCTGCCGCGCAGCCAGGTGCGGCGGGTGCGCAGCGTGTCCTGGTCCTCGTCGGCGGCGCCGGTGATCAGCCACTGGTCGGCCACGCGTTCGCCGGACTCCAGGACCTGGGCGGTGCTCACCGGCAGACCGACCCGGATCCGCACCGTGGCGGCGAGCGGCGCGGGCAGCTCGGCCAGCCGGGTCACCGCGTCCGCGAGCAGGTGCAGCAGGGACAGTTCGGCCAGCAGCCGGTCCGGCCAGCCCCGGCCGCGGCCGACGAGCGCGGCGGCCCGGTGCAGGCCGCTCGCCAGGCCGGGGGCCTGCGCGTCGATCATCCGGGCGGCGACCGTGCGCAACTCCTCGCCACCGCCGCGTTCGAGGCCGGCCAGCCCGGCGGCGACCCGGTCGGTGAGCCAGCCGCGCAGCTCCGCCGCACCGGCGGTGACGCGGGCGAGCCGTTCGCGCGCCCGCTTCTCTGCGGCTTCGGGGTCCTTCGGCGACTCGGCCCGCGCTGCGCGGCCGGCCTTCTCGGCAGGCCAACCGCGCACCCACTCCGCTTCCTCCGCCGCGGGCAGCCGCCCGGCCGCCCACAGCAGCAGCAACGCCAGCACGTGCTTGCAGGGGATCTTCCGGCTCGGGCAGGTGCACCGGAACGCCGGGCCCGCCGGCGCCACCGCGGTCCGGTACGGCGTCTTCCCGCTGCCCTGGCAGGCACCCCACACCACACGCTCGGACGCGCCTGCGCCGGACCACTTCGCGGGCACCGCCAGCCCGCGCGCGGCTTTCGCCGACGCCGGGTCCGGCGCGAGCCCGCGCACCCAGTCCGCGCTCCAGCGCGCCGCCACCTCGTTCGCCACGTTTCCCTTGCCACTCGGTCGTTCACGTCCCTTCCCGGGGCTGACCGGAGAAGCATCGCATCCGGCCCCGACAATTTCGGCGACCGCGCAGGTCGGAAGTGGATCAGCCGTGGATCAAGGATGGATCAGGACTCGACGGCGCCCCGCCAGCGCACACCCGGCAGCAGCCGCTTTTCGTCCACTCGCTGCTTGTTCGCGCCGACCAGGTCGAACATCGACTCGATCAGGGTGTCGGTGAGCAAATGCGGCTGCAGGCCCAGCTCGACCAGCCCGGTGTGCTTGACGTGGTAGTAGTGCTCGGCCTGCTCGACCCGCGGGTTGTCCAGATGCTCGATCTGCACCGGGCCGGGGAAGGTGTTCGCCACGATGTTCGCGATCTGCCTCACCGAGTAGCTCTCCGTCATCTGGTTGAACACCCGGAACTCGCCGCGCTCGGCGGGGTGCTCCACGGCCAGCCGGATGCACTCCACGGTGTCCCGGATGTCGAGCAACCCGCGGGTCTGCCCGCCCTTGCCGTACACCGACAGCGGCTGCCCCAGCACGGCCTGGATGACGAACCGGTTCAGCACCGTGCCGAACACCGCGTCGTAGTCGAACCGGGTCGCCAGCCGCGGGTCGAGCGCGGTCTGCGGGGTCTGCTGGCCGTACACCACGCCCTGGTTCAGATCGGTGGCGCGCAGGTCCCAGATCCGGCAGGCGAACTCGATGTTGTGCGAATCGTGCACCTTCGACAGGTGATAGAACGAGCCCGGCTTCTTCGGATACAGCATCCGGTCGCGGCGGCCGTTGTGCTCGACCTCGAGCCAGCCCTCCTCGATGTCGATGTTCGGCGTGCCGTACTCGCCCATTGTGCCCAGCTTGACCAGGTGGATCGCCGGGTCGATCTCGGCGATCGCGTAAAGCAGGTTGAGGTTGCCCACCACGTTGTTGTGCTGGGTGTAGACGGCATGCTCGCGGTCGATCATCGAATACGGCGCGGACCGCTGTTCGGCGAAATGAACGATCGCGTCGGGCCGGTACTCCCGCACTGTGTCATAGACGAAGCCGGCGTCCAGCAAATCACCCTCGTAGGCGTCGATCCGCTTGCCGGACACCTCCTGCCAGGCCCCGATCCGGGTCGCCAGGTTTTCGATCGGGACGAGACTCTCGGTGCCCAGCTCGACGTCGTAGCGGCGTCGAGCGAAGTTGTCCAGAACGGCCACGTCGTGCCCGCGGTCGGACAAATGCAATGCCGTGGGCCAGCCTAGATACCCGTCGCCACCGAGAACCAGCACACGCATGAAGGAGCCTTTCTTTCGTTTCTGCACCGGGTCCGCCGATTTCACGACGTACCTGATGCTTTGACCGACTTCCGAACCTAATGCCGGGGTGCTGATCGGCGCCTGGCAGCAAGCTGTGAATTCTCTGTGTGACCGGGGGTCGCTCGGCATGTCGTACGGCGCGAGGGGGAGACTGGGGGCATGACGACGGTAACCAGCCCGGCCGAACCACGCACAGCGGAGGATTCGCCGCCGCGGCGCCGGGGCCTGGTGCGGTTCGTTCGCGCGGCGACGAGTTCCGTGGCCGCGACGCTGCTCAGCCAGGTCGCGCTGATCACCGTGCTCGGGGCAGGCGGGGAGCCGCGGCTGGCCAGTGGCGTCGCGTTCGCCGCGGGCGCGGTGCTGAACTACTTCCTCACCCGCCGCTGGGTGTGGGGCCGTCGTGGCCGGCCCGACGTGGCCCACGAGCTGGCGCCTTACGTCGCGGTGATCTCGCTCGGCGGGCTCGCCTCGGTGGGCCTGACCACGCTCACCGGGCACCTGCTCGCGCCGCTCTCGCTGCCGCACTTCTGGTGGGTCGTCGCTCTCGACGCGGCGTACGTGTTCAGCTACGCGGCGGTGTTCGTCGTGAAGTTCACGCTGCTCGATCGCTTCGTTTTCGCCCGCGGCGCAGCACGTACCCCCGCCACCACGTCCCCGTCATGACGCGCGCGTAATTCGCGCCGTACACGAGGCTGCCGCCCTTCTTGCTCTTGCCAGCCTTGCGCAGCCGCATACTCATCGGTCGTTCCAGTACCCGTGCCCCGCGCGCGGTGACGCCCAGCAGCAGCTCCGAGGACTGGTACTGCGGTTCGTTCAAGGGGACCGCAGTGGCGAGTTCCGCGTGCATGCCGCGGAATCCGAACGACGTGTCGGTGATCCGGCGCAGCGTCAGCAGCGAAGCGAGCCACGCGAACACGCGCACCCCGACCCACCGCATGCGGTTGGCGGCTTCTTCGTGGCCGAGCCTGCGCGAGCCGGTCACGAAGTCGGCAGCGTTCTCGATGAGCGGGCGTACGAGCTCCGCCATCTCGCTGTTGTCGTACTGCCCGTCACCGTCGGTGGTCACGATGTACTTCGCGCCGTACTCGGCGGCGAGGTGATAGCCGAGTCGTAACGCCGCGCCCTGCCCCCGGTTGGTCGGTGCGACGCACACGTACGCGCCATGCTTCTCGGCGATGGTCGCCGTGTCGTCTGTACCCCCGTCGACGACCACAAGAACGTCCACGGGCAGCCCCAGGCACGTTTCGGACATGTCGTCGAGGACCTGGCCGATGCCGCCCGCTTCGTTGTACGCAGCGATCACCACGGTCAGCTCGGAAAGCTGCATGCCCGAATGCCGCTGGCGGAAGCGGGCGGCGGCGCGTTCGTCGGTCGCGTCGGGGTAGGCGGCGAGCCGACGCCGGCTCGGCGAGGTGAGCGTGGTGAAGCCGAGCGCACCGGCCATCGGCAGCAGCACTAGCGCGGGCAACTGGTACCTCCAGGAGAACTCGAAGACCGCGCACGCGAAGAGCAGAAACAGCCCGGCGCCAGCGGCGAAGAGCGCTCCGCTGCGCGCGGGGTCGTGCGGCCGTTTCCGGCGCAGCAGAGTGGACAACCCGAGAAGCGCGAAGAAGCCGAGCACCGTCCCGGGTGCGAAACCGCCGTTGAGCTGGTAGTTGCGCAGAACCACCGCGATCGGCTCGTCGACGCTCGGGCCGACGCCGTCGTACTGCGTCGTGTAACCCGAGATCACCGGTGGATCTGCCCACTGTGGATAGGTCAGCTGGAACTGCCACCGTTCGACCTCGACGTCATTGACCGCGTTGGTGCGGGTGAAGCGGAAGCTCTTTGCGAAGTCCCCGATGATCGCCTTCGCGACGTCCCACCACTGCGCCTTGAGCACGGTGACAGCGAACTCGTGCGCGAGCGCCGTCTTGTCCGTACCGGGCGGCAGCGGGCCCGGCCACGCCGGGTCGAGGTCTGCGTGGGTGTAGTCGTCCACGCGGCGGAGGCCGATCTCCTGGGCCGGGCAAAACACCTTTAGCACCAGATCCAGCTTCAGGTTCGGACAGTCGGCCACCGCCGCCGTACGCCCATACAGCATGTCCCCGGACGGGCCGGTCAGTCCCCACTTCCCGGTCTGCGCCTTGACCTCCGCGGCGTAGGGCACGACCACCACGAGCATCGCCAGCAGCCCGATGCCCGCGTTGCGCCAGCCTCGCCACCTACGCCACGCGCGGCCGGCGGCGAGCACGTACAGCAGGAAGGGCGCCGCGAGCGCCACTCCGACCAGCCGCACCAGTACGGCGAACCCGACGATCAGCCCGGCGAGCGCGATCCGCCGCCAGTTCGGCTTGCCTTTCGCCAGCAGCAGCCACAGCAGACCGAGCAGCAGTGCTTCGAAGAGCACCTCGGACATGATGTTCTGCTCGATCTGTACCTGGTAGGCGTCGAGCAGCAGGGGAGCGGCGGCGAGCGCGCTCACCCAGCGACGGGCGCCCAGCCGCCGCGCCAGCGCGTACAGCCCTACTGCGACGGCCATTCCGGCCAGATGCTGTACCGCGGCGACGAAGGCCAGCCCGCCGACCGCGAGCAGCGGGCGCAGCAGGAGGTCGTAGCCGATCGGGTTGAGCTGATCGGCGCGCAGCGCGTGCAGGTTGTCCAGGTATCGGAACGAATCGATGTACAGGATGGCCGGCCGGTAGGCGACCCAGGCCAGCACTCGCAGCGTGGCGCCCAGCGCCAGCAAGACGAGCAGGAACGCGTGGCGGCGGAGGAACCGGCTCACCGGCTGGTGGTCTCCTGGTCCGAGAAGTACTTCCAGGTGGTGGCCAGCCCGTCGGCCAGCGAGGTCTCCGGGCGGTAGCCGATGGTGCCCGCGCTCGCCGAGACGTCGACGATCACCGCGGGCATCTCACCGGCCGGCGCGGGCACGTGTTCGATCGGCAACGCGGCGCCAGTCACCTCGCGCACGGTCTCGATCATCTCCAGCACCGACACCGACCGTCCGGCGCCCACGATCGCGCGGCCGCTGTGACCGCCTTCGTAGGCCAGAACGATCGCGCGCACCACGTCGTCGATGTGGACGAGATCGCGCATCTGCTTGCCGGTCCCGTACACGCGTACGCCTTCGTCGTTGAGCGCGGCGCGCATCATGCGCGGGACGAAGCTGTCCTTGTGGGACATGCCCGGGCCGTACACGTTGGTGAAGCGCAGCGCGCAAGTGGTCATGCCGTACGCGCCGGTGTAGCCGGACAGCAGCATCTCGCACGCCGCCTTCGTTGCTCCGTACGGCGTCAGCGGTCGCGTGGGCAGATCGAGAGTGATGGTCGACGTGCCGACGTCGCCGACGACCGCGTTGGTCGACGCGAGCACGAACCGTGGCACTTCGCGCGTACGGCACAGCTCCAGCAGCTCGTGGGTCACCGCCACGTTTTCGGCGTACGTCTCACGCGGCAGCTCGACGGACTTGAGCACGGAGGTGAGCGCGGCGAGGTGCACGATCCCGCCGGTGCCCTCGGCGATCGCGGCTTCGCGGATCGCCGCGTCCTGCAGATCGCCGGTTACCACGCGTACGCCTTCGTCGGCGGTCTCGTAGCGCACCCGGTCGACGACGGTCACCGGGTAGTCACGCTCCCGGAACGCGGCGACGGTGGCCCGGCCGATGAAGCCGCTGCCACCGGTGACGACTACCGGTGTCCCTTCCGGGCTGTTGGGGTGCACCATGGCGGACAACCTACCGCCGCATCCTGTGCGGCCGGTATGCGAGTCAGCGGGTCCCGCGTGTGAGCACCCCCAGTGATCACACGCGGGACCGGTGTTTAGTTTTCTTGACAGCGCTCGGCAGGAGTGTAGCCGGAACGACACGGGTAGTGTCAAGTTTACGGGACAGTTATGCTGGGTATTGTCGCGGAACAGGGACGGTTGGGGGCGGCATGGCCGGGCAGGACGAGAAGCGCAGCTTCGCGCATCGGCTCGCGCACCTGATCGGCACGGTGCACCCGCCCGACCGCAAGCCTTACTCCTATCGGGAGATCGCCCAGGGCGTCGCGGAGCTGACCGGGGTCACCATGTCGGCCACGCACGTGCAGCAGCTGGCCGTCGGCGCGCGCCGCGATCCGAAGCGCTCGCACATCCAGGCGCTGGCCCGGTTCTTCGGCGTGCCGGTCACGTATTTCTTCGACGACGAGGTCGCCGCGCGCGTCGACGGCCAGGTCGCCGACGTGGTCGCCTGGCGCGACACCGAGGCCCGTGATCTGGCGCAGCGCGCGATGCGGCTCTCCGCGCGGGATCGCGAGACGGTCACCGCGCTGATGGATCAGCTCAACAGCTACGCGTCCGGGCGCGAACGGGCCCGCCGAGGACGTAAACCGGAGTGATCAGGACCGCTATGCTGACGGTCGCCGGTGTGCCCGGAACCCCGTGGTGCCCTCGGCTGGTCCTGCCGCCGATCACTTCGGGAGGGGTCATCGATCCGAGCCTGCGTACGCGTGCCCGCCGGGCAGTGGGGGAGTTGCTGGCCGCTGTGCCGCCGCCGCGGCCGTGGTCGATGAACGCCTGGATCGACCGGCTGGAACGCCACCGTGACCGTGACATCGACCTGCTGGCTGTGGAATACGTGCCGGGACAACCGTCCGGCGCCTGGCAGCGGCACGAGGACTACGACCTGGTCGCGTACGCGGCGGGTACGTCGAGCCTGCACCAGGATCACATCATCGCGCACGAGATCGCGCACCTGCTCTGTGAGCACCGCGGGGACTGCGTGCTGTCCGAGGCCGACGCGGCGCGCGTCGCCCCGGACCTGAGCGCGCACCTGTTGTCGCACCTGCTCACTCGCGTCACGACGGATTCCGACGAATACGAGGCGGAGCTGATGGCTGTCCTGTTGATGAGCGCCGCGACCTCCGACGACGCACCGCTGCGTCCGGGTGCGTCCGGACGGGCGGCCGAACGCGCGCGGCGCTTTGCGTCGGTGCTCGGATGATCGACGCGCTCTTCTTCGGGGTAGGGCTGCTCGCGGTCGCCATCGGGATCTGGCGCGCGGTGCGCGCGCGGCGGACCGGCGCCGGATCCGGTCTGGCGATCTCGCTCATCGCGCTCGGTCTGGCGTTCTGCTTCCTGGCGAACAGCGCGCAGGAGATCGAGAGCCGGCTGTACCCGAGTCTCGGGCGGCTGTTGTCCAATCTCGCGACCATGGTCGCCGCGTACGGCATTTCGGTCACTGTCGCAGAGATCGGTGGTGTGGCGCATCGACGGCGGCGTACACGGTTGATCGTCCTGCTGGTTGCGGTGGTGGTCCTTGCGGGGTCGTTCTTCGCAACCCGTGGGTTGCCGGCCGGTGTGGGACTGTTCGACGAGCTGTACCGCTCGAACCCGACGCTGATCGTGTACATCGTGGTCTACACCTTGTACCTGGGCTACGCGGTGGCGGAAATCGCCGTGGTATCGGTTGGTGCGGTGCGTACGGGGACCGGTGCGTTCCGGGTCGGGCTCGGGTTGGTGTTCGCCGGCTGTCTGGTCGCTTTCGCTTATCTGACCGGGAAGATCGTCGATCTGATTCGCGACGTGGCGGCCGAGCACCCGGTAGCGGCCGTCTGCCGGGGCGCGTTTTCGAGTCTGGACTGTGCGCTTGCGGTGGGGTTCCCGGCGATTGCCGTGCTGCTGCTCGTGATCGGGTTGACGGTGCCCGCGTTCCCGGCCGCGGTCCGGGCGCTGCGTGACTCACGGACGCGTGCGGAGCTGCGCCCGTTGCGTACGCACCTCGCCGAGCGGTACCCGGACGTCGTGCGTCTCGCTGACGTACGCGGGAGTGGACGGGAACGACTGTTGACCATGATGAGTGAAATCAGCGACGGTCTTCTTCTCGCCGGCGTCGGACCGCAGTTGACTCCGGCCGCCGCCGCGCAGGCACTGAGGGACGGCGAAGGCCCCACAGCCGGCGACGCCGACGAAGCCCCTGCGGAGACCGCCTTCGCCGCCGACGTGACGCGGCTGCGGGCTATTGCGCGAGAGTTCCGAGCGGAGCCGACAGCCGGAGCTGCCAGCCCTGCTCGGTGAGCACCACGAGATGCAGCGTCTCGGCACGGTCGGTCACCGGGAGTGCCGCAGCCGCACGTTCGGCGACGGTCGCGCGCTGCTCGTCGGTACCGCCCATCGCGATCGTCAGGTGCACGGGCGGGCGAGGGCCGAACCGTCCGCCGTAGGGCGGCACCTCCGGCCAGCGCGCGCACACCGCGTCGGCCAGCGGCTGCAACGCGGGTGCCGCGGCCGCGACGAACCCCGGTGCAGTCACCACCTCCGCCAGCCGGACCTCGACCGGCTCCTGCGCGCGGGCGAGGGCGCGCACCGCCTCGTCGACCGCGTCGGTCAGGTGCGCGGCGGGCAGAAACGGATACAACGCCGTGACATGCGGCGGCAATCCGGCACGGACGAGCCCCGGCTCGACCTCCGCGGCCAGCGCGAGCAGCTTCGCGGCGGCAGGCAGTTCGACGACGAGGGCGCTGGTTCCGGGAGCAGGCACCCCACGATCTTGCCGGACGGTGAGGATCGGGGGCGTGCGGGGGCGCTTCGGCCGGGTGCGGGGCGGGCCGGGGTGGTTCTGGGACGGTTTCGGGCCGGGGTGGGATGCTCCGAAGCCGAAGCCGAAGCCGAAGCCGAAGCCGAAGCCGAAGCCGAAGCCGAAGCCGAAGCCGAAGCCGAAGCCGAAGCCGAAGCCCCGAGACCGAAGCCCCGAGACCGAAGCCCCGAGACCGAAGCCCCGAGACCGAAGCCCCGAGACCGAAGCCCCGAGACCGAAGCCCCGAGACCGAAGCCCCGAGACCGAAGCCCCGAGACCGAAGCCCCGAGACCGAAGCCCCGAGACCGAAGCCCCGAGACCGAAGCCCCGAGACCGAAGCCCCGAGACCGAAGCCCCGAGACCGAAGCCCCGAGACCGAAGCCCCGAGACCGAAGCCCCGAGACCGAAGCCCCGAGACCGAAGCCCCGAGACCGAAGCCCCGAGACCGAAGCCCCGAGACCGAAGCCCCGAGACCGAAGCCCCGAGACCGAAGCCCCGAGACCGAAGCCCCGAGACCGAAGCCCCGAGACCGAAGCCCCGAGACCGAAGCCCCGAGACCGAAGCCCCGAGACCGAAGCCCCGAGACCGAAGCCCCGAGACCGAAGCCCCGAGACCGAAGCCCCGAGACCGAAGCCCCGAGACCGAAGCCCCGAGACCGAAGCCCCGAGACCGAAGCCCCGAGACCGAAGCCCCGAGACCGAAGCCCCGAGACCGAAGCCCCGAGACCGAAGCCCCGAGACCGAAGCGGCACCCGACCCGTTTCCGCCCCGCCGTCCGCCGGTCACTCCGGCCGGAAAAGATCAGGCAACCCTTTCCCTTTCCCCCGGGAATTCATCGCCCCGAACAATGCGGAGGGCAACCCTAATTCTTTCCCAAGTTCCGCGCGGCCGATTCCCGTGGGTTCTACAATCAGTGAATGAAGATCGTCCTGTGGACCGCATTATGCGGATTGTGTGCCCTCGCCGGCCACGCGCTCCTGGGCGTCATGGCGGCATTTCTGCTCCTGGCCTGCGTGCCGGTCGCGCGTGCGGCCGGGCGGCCGGTGCCGGAAAAGGAATTGATCGGCAATCGCGGCTGATCTTTTCCGGCAATTCCCGCCTGCCGGTCGCCGAGTGTTCACGTGCGCGTCGTTGCGGGGGCCGGAGTGCTCCAGAGTGTCGGCAACGTCGGTGTGAGGGGCCCCGCGCAGACTGCGGAGGTCTGTGAAGGGGCCCTTCACAGACTCAGAGTCCGTGAAGGGCCCCTTCACAGACCCGGGACAGGGCTGGCGCATACCGCGAGGTGGTCGCGCGTCTCGAACACCTCCGCTTCGCCCGCTGCCGGGCGTGATCGACGAAGATGGCAGGTGTTGTCGATGATGACGCGGCCGCCACGGCTCTCTCTGCTGATCACGGGTCCTCGACCAACTTCGCCGGGACCCTGCGGAGTGCTCACCTTAGCGTCGGCGCGTCAGTCGAGTGCGGAGGTGCGCAGATGTCCACTGGGGAACTCAGACGACGCACCATGCTGCGGGCGGGCGGGGTGGCCGCGGCAGGCGTGGCGATGGGCATGCTGCCCGGGGTGGCCTTCGCGGCGCCCGCGCCGGGGGCCGGACCGGAGACCAGGACCGTCACCGGCACCTTCCGTCCCGACGTGCCGGACTGGTACTACCTGCCGGTCGACGTGCCGCGCGGGGTCCGGCAGATCGACGTCGTCTACTCCTACGACCGTCCGTCCGTCCCGCCGGGTGTGCGCGGGAACGCCTGTGACATCGGCATGTTCGGGCCGGAGGGGCACGAGCTGGGCAACGCCCGCGGCTTCCGGGGCTGGTCCGGCGGGTTCCGCGACCGGTTCTCGATCAGTGCCGCGCAGGCCACGCCCGGCTACCTCGCCGGTCCGATCGCCCCCGGCCGCTGGCACGTGATCCTCGGCCCGTACACGGTCGCCCCGCAGGGCATGAACTACCGCGTGGACATCACGCTCACCTTCGGCCGCGACGACGCGAAGCCGTTCCGGCCGAACCCGGCGCCGGAGCGTGCCCCGGCCCGCGAGCGCGGCCGGGCCTGGTATCGCGGCGACTGTCACCTGCACACCGTGCACTCCGACGGCCGGCGTACGCCGGAGCAGCTGGTTGCCGACGCGCGTGCGGCCGGGCTGGACTTCATCGCCTCCACCGACCACAACACCCCGAGCGCACAGCTGATCTGGGGCGACCACGCCACCGACGACCTGCTGATCCTCAACGGCGAGGAGGTCACCACCCGTTCCGGGCACTGGCCCGCGATCGGCCTGCCCGCGGGCACCTGGATCGACTGGCGCTACCGGGCCGCCGACCCCCGCGTCTTCCGGCGGTTCACCGACCAGGTGCACCGGGCGGGCGGCCTGGTCACCGCGGCGCACCCGTTCGCCAACTGCTTTGGCTGCACCTACGAATTCGCTTACGAGATCGCGGATCTCGTCGAGGTGTGGAACGGCCCGTGGACGCCGGACGACGAGGCCGGCGTGACGCACTGGGACGGACTGCTGCGTGGCGGCCGCTGGATCCCGGCGATCGGCGATTCCGACGCGCACAACCCGGACCAGATCGTCGCGCTGCCGCACACCGTGGTGCTGGCCGAGCGGCTGGGCCGGGCCGAGCTGCTCGCCGGGCTCAAGGCGGGCCGTTCGTGGCTGGCCGAATCAAAGGCCGTGCAGCTGGACTTCTCGATCTCCGGGGGCGGCCGGACGGCGGGGATCGGCGAACGGCTGGCGGCGGGCACCGGCACGCCGGTCACCGTGCGGGCGAGCGTGTCCGGGGTACCCGGCACCACGGTGACCTTCCTCGATCAGCTCGGCCCGGAGCACACCGAGACGGTGCCGGATTCCGGCAGCGCCACCGTGACCTGGCAGACCTATCCACGCTACAGCCGGTGGGTGCGGGCCGAGGTGCGGCGTCCTTCCGGCAGCCCGGGCACCAGCACGCCGAACGCGATGGTGGCCATGACGAACCC
This sequence comes from Amycolatopsis sulphurea, assembly GCF_002564045.1. Lineage (NCBI taxonomy): Bacteria > Bacillati > Actinomycetota > Actinomycetes > Pseudonocardiales > Pseudonocardiaceae > Amycolatopsis > Amycolatopsis sulphurea. The sequence continues at coordinate 5,284,046 of NZ_PDJK01000002.1, forward strand.
GGTCTTCCTGGGCGGATGACCGCCCCGCGGTCCCGGCGGAACCGGCACCCGGGCAGACTGGGCGTCGGCGAAGGCGTGGCTGAAGGGCAGGGGCAGGAGTGCGCGGATTCGGCGTGCGGGCGGCGATCGTGGCGGTCGTGGCGGTGCTGGCGGCGGTGGTCGTGGTGGTGGTTGTCTTCCGGGGTAACGAGGTGAAGACCCCGGGATGCACGGTGACCCTCCCCCAAGGACCGTCGGATCAGCAGGCCCCGCAGTACACCCTGCAGCCGCAGCAGATGGACAACGCCGCGGTGATCGCCGCGGTGGCCGGCAAGATGGGCCTGCCGCCGCACGCGGTCACCGTGGGGCTCGCCACCGCGTTGCAGGAATCCAAGCTGCGCAACCTTTCCGGCGGCGATCGTGATTCGGTCGGCCTGTTCCAGCAGCGCCCGAGCCAGGGCTGGGGCAATCCGGACCAGCTGCAGGACCCGGTCTACGCGGCCACCGCGTTCTACAAGAAGCTCGCGAAGCTGTCCGGCTGGCAGACCATGCCGGTGACCGAGGCGGCGCAGGAGGTCCAGCGCTCCGCGGCGCCGGACGCCTATGCCCAGTGGGAGAACGTGGCGGCCGCCGCCGGAGGCGCGCTGACCGGCCAGTACCCGGCCGCGCTGACCTGCCGGAACATCACGGTCGGCGCACCGCAGGTGGACCTGGTCGACACGGCGAACGCCGAGCTGGGCAACGCCCGGCTCAGCGGCGCCCACCCGGCGGAGGAGGGGTGGCGGATCGGCAGCTGGCTGGTGGCCCGCTCCGTCGCATTGGGGGTGGACAAGGTCAGCTTCGCCGGGCAGACCTGGACCGCCGAGTCCGGGGCGTGGGCGGCCGATTCCGGTGCGGGGCAGGATCTTTCCCTGCACCAGGTCCCGGCCGCCGCGGCCGTCTCGCGCTGATCAGCGGGCGAACGTGGCGACCTCCGGGCGCCGGGCCGGAACGAGCACGTGAGCGCCGGCCACGGCGAGCGCGCGGATGGTCTCCAGGCCGATGCCGGAGTAGCCGCCGGTGACCGCTGCGAGCCGGCCGGAGAGATCGAGACCTTCGAGGACTTCGGTGGCGGTGCTCTCGGCGCCGAAGCCGGAGCCGATCGGGTGCTGGGACGTGTGCGTCGGCCCAGGCTGAGGAGACGACCTCGCAAGCGCCAAGACGGGTCGACGTCGACCGGACAGCACCCACAAGTTTCCCCAAGACCACGCCGACCCGCCAGGGCCACGAATAGCCAGGAGCTGGAGTGTGCTCCAGCGCAAGCGGTTCAGGCAGTGGCCTGGGCGTAGAGCTCCTGGATGTCGGTGTCGAAGTAGGCGCTGTAGGAGACGTCCGCGGTGTCGCCGCCTTGCTGGTAGCCGCCGATCACGCCGAGTACGGTGCCGAGCCCGGTCAGCGGGTCCGCGCCGGTGATCCACGGGCCGCCGCTGGTGCCGTCCGGGAAACCCGGGCAGGCGATGCGCTGCTGGTAAGTGTCGGACTGGGCGGTGGTACCGGTGCAGACGACGGGTTCTTCGGTGGCGTCGGGATATCCGGTGAGGGTGACGGTGTGGGAGAAGCCCTGGCCGGTGCCGAGCGTGTTGCCGCCGGTGAGGCTTTCCAGCGTGGCACTGGTGCCGGGCTGGGCGACGGTAAGGAACGCGAAGTCGAGATCCTGGTCGGCGGAATCCTGCCAGCCGGCCGGAATCGTCTCCGAAGTGACGTTCCAGCTGCCGTACGGGGCGGCGCCGTCGCGGTAGCCGGGGACGAAGGTGAGCCCGCTGATGCCGTCGCCGAGGCAATGCGCGGCGGTGAGTACGAGGTCGCCGCCCGGGCTGTGCACGACGCTGGCGGTGCAGAAGTGCTTGCCGCCGGACACCAAGGTGCCCACCGCGCTTCCGGCGGCCTGGGCCGGTGAGGGCGCGGTCTGCGCCACGGCGGCGGTGTTCACCACACCCCCGGGCGCGATGTCGACCGCGGCCGCCGCGGCGCTGCTGGCGATGAGCGCGGCAGCGGCGACGACCACGAGCCCGGTCCGGAAAACCACGATCTTCACCGCTCAAGGTGACCACGCCGCCCGGCCTCGCGCACCTCCGGAGCCAAACGCACAGCAACCTCACAGCGCCGCTGATGCTGTGCTGGGAGGCGGTCGCGGGCTTCACTGACCGCTCCCTCCGGGCTGTGAAGGGGCCCTTCACAGACTCAGAGTCCGTGAAGGGGCCCTTCACGGACTCCCGCCAGGCCCGGTCGGGTCAGCCGGCGACGTCCAGGGCCGCCCGGATGATGCTGTCGGTGTCGATCCCGTGGTGGTGGTAGACGCTGTCCAGGTCGCCCGACTGCCCGAACTGCGTGACCCCGAGGTGCGCCGCGCGGACCCGGTGCACCGTGGCGAGGAACGCGAGCGTGTGCGGATGCCCGTCGAGCACGGTCACCATCGGCGCGCGGCGGTCGGCGGGCAGGGCCGATTCGAGGATCCAGGTGTCCGCGGTGTCCTGTCCCGCCCGTGCCCGCACGGCGCGGAACAGCAGCCCGGGGCTGGTCACGCAGACGACGTCGGCGTGCTTGCCCAGCGCGTCCAGCCGGTCGGCCGCGGTGAGCGCCTCGGTGACCATCGCGCCCATCGTCACCAGCGTGACGTCGGGCCGGGCGACCGGCGCGGTGCGGATCGGGTAGGCGCCCGCGACGACCTGGCGGCGACGGCGTTCCCGCGCGGCCGGATCGTCCGGCACCGCGGCGAGTTTCTGGTCCACCGGGCGGGTGGACAGCCGCAGGTAGGCCGACGTGCCGTCCGGCCGGCCGAGCCGGGCCAGCGACGCGAGCAGCGTCCACTCGACGTCGATCGCGAACGCGGGCTCGTAGGTCACGCACCCGGGCTGCTCCAGCCCGACCGAGGGAGTGGTGACCGACTGGTGCGCGCCGCCTTCCGGCGCGAGCGTGACCCCGGACGGGGTGCCGACGAGGATCGACTGCCCGCCGCCGTAGATCCCGAACGACCACGGCTCCAGCGCCCGCTCGACGAACGGGTCGTAGAGCACCCCGATCGGCAGCAGCGGACGGCCCCAGCGCGACCACGTGGTGCCCAGTTCGCCGAGCGCGCTGACCAGGTTCACCTCGGCGATGCCCAGTTCCAGATGCTGACCGGTGGGCCGCTCGCGCCAGTGCAGGATGGTCTCCGGGTCGTCGGCGAACCAGTCCACCCGCTCCTGCGGCGACCACACGCCGACCTTGTTCACCCAGCCGCCGAGGTTGGTGCTGGAGGAGACGTCCGGGCACAGCGTCACCACGAGTTCCGCGGCCTCCGGTGCTTCGCGGGTCAGATCCAGCAGTGCCCGGCCGAGCGCGGCCTGGGTGGTGGCACGCCCGGTCGGGGTCCGGCCGATGTCCACCGGGATCGTGGGAACCTGTTGTGGCGCAACGGTTTCCCGCTGCAGCCGGTGGGCCGTCTCGGCGCACAGCCGGGCGGCCGCGGAGCCGTCGGGGAACTTCTGCCACGGGTGGTCCGGCGCGGCGCCGACACGGCCGGCCAGTTCGCCGATCTGCTCGGCGGTGAGCAGGGACGAGTGGTTCTGCGGGTGGCCCTCGCTGGCGAGACCGAATCCCTTGACGGTGTAAGCGAAAACGACGGTCGGACGGCTGTCGTCGATGGCATCGAACGCGTCCAGCAGGGCCGGCAGGTCGTGCCCGCCGAGGTTGCGGATGGCCGCGTGCAGGGTTTCGTCGTCGAGGGTGTCCAGCAGCGGCGCCAGCTCCGGGGAGCCGAGCCGTTCCCGCAGCTGCGCCGGCGTGCAGCGCAGTAACCGCTGGTACTCCGGGTTCGGCATCTCGTCGATGCGCCGCCGCAGGGCCTCGCCGCCCGGACGGGCGAACAGCTCCTGCAGCAGTCGGCCGTACTTCACGGTGAGCACCTGCCAGCCGGCCGCGGCGAACATGCCCTGCAGCCGGGTAGCGCCGATGTTGGGCACGACGCGGTCGAGCGACTGGCGGTTGAGGTCGACGATCCACACGACCTCGCCCAGCTCCGCCACCGTGGGATCGAGGATCGCCTCCCAGCAGGCGCCTTCGTCGAGTTCGGCGTCGCCGACGAGCGAATACTGCCGCCCGGTGCCCGCGCCGCCGCCGTGCGACTCGACGTACCGGCGCGCGAGCGCGCCCCAGAGCGGCGCGGTGGCTCCGATGCCGACCGAGCCGGTGGAGTAGTCGACCTGGTCCGGGTCCTTCGACCGGGACGGATAGCTTTGCAGCCCGCCGAATTCCCGCAGCGAGGTCAGGTACTTCTCGTCGAGATCGCCGAGCAGGTAGTTGATCGCGTGCAGCACCGGCGAGGCATGCGGTTTCACCGACACCCGATCCTGCTCGCGCAGCCGGGCGAACCACAGCGCCGTCATGATCGAGACCATCGAGGCGCTGGACGCCTGATGCCCACCGACCTTGAGCCCGGTCGGGTTCGGCCGCACCCGGTTGGCGTGGTCGATGATCGCGGTGGACAGCCAGAGCACGCGGTCGGCCACCTCGCGCAGGACGTCCACGGTGTCGTTCTCCCGGATGCGGCCGGGGGTGGTGCTGGTCACGTCGACGGAACCTCTCTTGGGCGGAACGTTCGCACCAGTCCACCAGGTGTGGTTAGACTGCTCAACCAACCCCGGACGGATTGAGCACAACGCCCAAACCGGAGTCATGCGGCTCGGAGAGGACTGCGCACCATGCCCAGTGCCCGGCGGCTCGACGCCACCGACGCCCGGATCCTGCTCGCGCTCGGCCGTACCCCGCGGGCCACCGCCGTGGCGCTCGCCGAGGAACTGGGCCTTTCCCGCAACACCGTGCAGAGCCGGCTGGCCCGGCTGGAACAGGGCGACGTGCTGCGCTCGCCCGAACACCGGATCGACCCGGCCACGCTCGGGTACCCGCTGTCGGCGTTCGTCACGGTGCAGGTCACCCAGCGGATGCTGGACGAGGTGGGGCGCTCGCTCGCCGCCGTGCCGGAAGTACTGCAGGTGCACGGGCTGACCGGCCCACAGGACCTGCTGGTGCACGTGGTCGCCACCGACGCCGAGGACCTGTACCGGATCGCCGGGCAGATGCTGGAGATCCCGGGCGTCGAGCGCACCAGCAACGCGCTGGTGATGCGCGAGATGGTGCCTTACCGGCTCACCCCGCTGCTCGAACGCGCCGCCAGGGACTGAGCCGGGGCCGCCCGGTCGGGCTTGCTCGGTCAGGACCGTTTGGTCAGCGTCGGTTGGTCAGGGGTGTTCGCCGGGATCGTCCTCGCGGGTGCGGGGGGTCAGGATGCGGTGTGCCCAGACCAGGCCCGGCGCCGCGGCCAGGCCCCACAGGAACAGGCCGGTCTCCCCGGTGACGAGCCCGAGGATGATCATCAGCAGGGTGGTGAAGTCGGCCAGGATCAGGGTGATCAGGCGGAGCCGGGACCGCATGGGTGGCGCGCCCTGGCTCAGCACTGCCGCGAACGCGGGGTCGCTCGCGGCCAGTTCCTCTTCGATCTTCCGCAGCGCGCTGCGGTCGCGATGGGGCAGCATGACCCCCTCCTCGGGCGGGACGGGCCGGTGATCGCACCTCCTTAGTGGAGTACCCGGGCAGGGGTGCCGTCAAGCCTCGGTTTTGCCGGAATAATCGCGAATTCGCGTGCGCGGCGGGGGATGGGGCGGTTGCCGGGGTCCGGCGTGCGGCCTGCCCGTGGTGTGCCGGGCCGGTGGTGTGGTGGGAAAGAAACCGCCTGTGCGGGAAGGGGGTGGTGGGTGGTGCTTCGGGTAGGTGGCCGGGGAGGGGCTTGCGGGGCCGGGTGACGGGCTCACGGGCCGGGGTGGGCCGGTTGGGAGGGTGCGCCGGGGCTCCGGGTTTGGGGTAGTCGACCCGGGCGGGTCGGCCGGGGAGGGCGGTCGGTTGTGGGGCTGGGGCGGGTTTGTGTGGGTGGTGTGTGGTCGGGTGTGGCCTGGGTGGGGATGCCTGTGGCGGCGGTCGGTTGTGGGGACTGGAGCGGGCTCGTGCGAGTTGTGTGCGGTCGGGTGGGGAGGCGGGCTTCTGGCGCTCGCGTGTGGGACCGTCGTTCGGGGCAGGGTATGCGGCCGAACTGGCCTGCGCGGGCGGTGACGCTCGGCCCGGCCGGGGCTCGGGGAGGGCGTGTCTCTGAAGGCTGTGAAGGGGCCCTTCACAGCACTTACCTTCGTGCGTGGTGGGGTCCGAGCGTGCGGGTTTGCGGCGTCGTGGAGCTTGCCGGGGCTGGAACGCGTGGGGTGGGCGGATTCCGGGGCGTGAGTGTGCGGTGCGGTTGTCGGGCGTGGTGGGGTAGGGGTTTTTCGGGCGGTCGTCGGGCTCGCCGGGTCGGGAGCGTGGGGCTGGGGCTGGGGCTGGGGCTGGGGCGCCGCGGGGCCGTCGGGCCGGAGCGTGTGGTGCCGTGTGGACGCTCGGTTCGGCAGGCCGTGGCGGCGGGGTGCACGGCCGGGTCGCCCGACGTGACTCGTCGGTGGTATGCGGGAGGATTGCCCCGGAATGGCGACGCGGTCGCCGGGCGCTCCGGACTGTCCACTGAGGACGAATGCGGCCGGGTGGGAAACATGCGCGGCCGGGCATGCGGAGGCGCCTCCTGTCGGCTCCTCTACCGGCGCCGGGCGCGCACGCCCACCCGAAAACGGGAAACCAACTCAAAAGAGTGAAGTCCGCCGCCACGCGTCATTTTCGGGGCGAGGGGCCCTCTGTCGGTGTGGGCGGTGACCGGCCGGCACGCCCCCCGACCGGCCGGTCGCCGCTTCGCCTTCGCGATGCGGCGGGGCGAATGGCGGGCAGGCCCCGTGGCCGGGAGACTGGACCGGTGCAGAGCCCCGCTCCCGGACCCCCGAACCCGCTCGTATCCCCGGAACTGGCCGAACTCGCCGCCGCGCACGGGGTGGCCACCCGATACGAGAACTCCGACCAGATCGAGGTGGCCGTCGAAGCCGACGTGGTGGTCGCCGTGCTCGCGCAGCTGGACGTGGACGCCGCGACGCCGGAGGCGCTTCGGCGGGAGCTGGCCGCGGTGCGGCGGGCGCGTGCGCGAGGCGGTCTGCCGGACACGCTGATCGTCCGTGCCGGGCGGGCGCGTGAGCTGGGCGTGCCCGCCACCGTGGAGCTGGAGGACGGGACGAGCCGTGACGTCGGTACCACGGTGCCGGCCGACCTGCCGCTGGGCTGGCACGAGGTGGTGACCGCGGACCGGCGGATCCCGCTGGCGGTGGTCCCGGACCGGCTGCCCGCGGTGCCCCCGGCGTGGGGCTGGATGCTGCAGCTCTACGCCCTGCACTCGCCGCAGTCCTGGGGCATGGGCGACTTCGGCGACCTCGCCGTGATGGCCACCCGGTCGGCCGCGGAACTCGGCGCGGGTGTGCTGCTGGTCAACCCGGTGCAGGCGATCGCCCCGGCGCATCCGGTGGAGCGCTCGCCGTATTCGCCGTCCAGCCGCCGGTACGCGAACCCGCTGTACCTGCGCGTCACCGACACAGCGGCGTACGCGCGGGCCGACACGGAGACCCGCGCGAAGCTGCGTGGTCCGGCCGCAGGCGAAGGCCTGATCGACTACGACGCGGTCTGGACGGCCAAACGCGCGGCGCTTGAGCTGCTCCGGCCGTTCCACCCGCACCCGATCGTCCTCGACGACGACCTGCGCGAGTTCGCGACGTTCTGCGCGCTCGCCGAGGTACACGGCCACGACTGGCGGGAGTGGCCGGAGCCGCTGCGCGATCCGGGCAGTGCCGAGGTCGCCGCGGCGCGAAGGGAGCTGGCAGGGCGGATCGAGTTCCACGGCTGGCTGCAGCAGCTCTGCCACGAGCAGCTCGACGCCGCGCGCCGCGCCGCGCGTGAGGCCGGGATGCCGGTGGGCGTGGTGCACGACCTGCCGGTCGGCGTCCATCCCGGCGGCGCGGACACCTGGGCCGACCGCGACGTGTTCGCCCCGGGTGTGCGTGTCGGCGCGCCACCGGACGCGTTCAACCAGCAGGGCCAGGACTGGAATCTGCCGCCGTGGCGGCCGGACCGGCTCGCCAGGGCCGGGTACCGGCCGTTCCGCGACGTCGTACGCGGGGTGCTGCAGCATGCCGACGGCATCCGCGTGGACCACGTTGCCGGGATGTGGCGGCTGTGGTGGATCCCGCCCGGCGAACCGGCCGGCCGAGGGACGTACGTGCACTACGACGCCGAAGCGATGCTCGGCGTGCTGGCGCTGGAAGCACACCGCGCCGGGGCTGTGGTGGTGGGCGAGGACCTCGGCACCGTCGAAGACGTCGTCACCGAGACCATGCACGAGCGGGGGCTGCTCAGCTCTGCGGTGCTGTGGTTCCAGCGCGACTGGGACGCCCCGGACCAGCCGTTCGTCCGGCCGGAGAAGTGGGATCCCGCCGCGATGGCGAGCATCTCCACGCACGACCTGCCGACAGTCTCCGGCTGGCTCGCCGCGGAGCACGTACGCGTGCGCTCCGAGCTGGGCCTGCTTACCCGCACCAGCGAAGAAGAATACGCCGCTGCTGAAGAGGAGCGGCGTACGCTGCTCGAACTCGTTGCCCGCGAAGGAATCCCGGGCGACGACCCGGTACTCGCCCTGCATGCGCTGCTGGCGTCGGCGGCTTCGCGGCTGGTGCTCACCTCGCCCGCCGACGTGGTCGGCGAGCGGCGTCAGCCGAACCTGCCCGGCACCGTGGACGAGTACCCCAACTGGCGGATTCCCCTGCCCGTCACCATCGACGAGTTCTTCGCCGACCCGCGCGTGCGGGGGGCGATTGCCCCGCTCGCCGCAGCCCGTCCGTTGCCCAGCAGCTGAAGCCCGACCCGAAGTCCCGAAGGAGTGCCCGTGCGGCCCTGGCCCGGAAAGCCCTACCCCCTCGGCGCCACCTACGACGGCGTGGGGACCAACTTCGCGTTGTTCTCCGAGGTCGCCGAGTACGTGGAGCTGTGCCTGTTCGACGAGCAGGGCACCGAGACCCGGATCCGGCTGGAGGAGGTCGACGGGTTCGTGCACCACGGCTACCTGCTCGCCGTCGGACACGGGCAACGGTACGGGTTCCGCGTACACGGCCCGTACGAACCCGCGAAGGGCTTGCGCTGCAACCCGAACAAGCTGTTGATCGACCCGTACGCGAAGGCGCTCTCGCGTGGGATCGACTGGAGTGAGGCGTTGTTCAGCTACCGGTTCGACGACCCGGAGCAGCGCAACGACGACGACTCCGCGGGCTACGTGCCGTACTCGCTCGTGGTGAGCCCGTTCTTCGACTGGGGCAACGACCGTGCGCCGCGCACGCCGTACCACGAGACGGTCATCTACGAGATGCATGTACGCGGGATGACGATGACGCACCCTTTCGTCCCCGAGCGGCTACGTGGTACGTACGCGGGGCTGGCGCACCCGGCCGTCGTGGAGCACCTGCAGAAGCTGGGCGTGACTGCGGTGGAGCTGATGCCGGTGCACCAGTTCGTCACCGACCACGCTCTCGACGGGCGGGGGCTGCGCAACTACTGGGGCTACAACACGATCGGCTACTTCGCGCCGCACAACGCGTACACCGCCATGCCCGGGCAGGGCGGTCAGGTACCGGAGTTCAAGGGCATGGTGCGCGCCCTGCACGAAGCCGGCATCGAGGTGATCCTCGACGTGGTGTACAACCACACCGCGGAGGGCAACCAGCTCGGCCCGACGCTGTCCATGCGCGGGATCGACAACGAGGCCTACTACCGGCTGGTGGAGGACGATCCGCAGTACTACATGGACTACACCGGCACCGGGAACTCGCTGAACGTGCGCAACCCGCACACCCTGCAGCTGATCATGGACTCGCTGCGCTACTGGGTCACCGAGATGCACGTGGACGGTTTCCGGTTCGACCTCGCCTCCGCGCTGGCCCGGGAGTTCTACGACGTGGACCGGCTGTCCACCTTCTTCGACCTGGTGCAGCAGGACCCGATCGTGAGCCAGGTCAAGCTGATCGCCGAGCCCTGGGACGTCGGGCCGGGCGGCTACCAGGTGGGCAACTTCCCGCCGGGCTGGACCGAGTGGAACGGGCAGTACCGCGACACGGTGCGGGACTTCTGGCGCGGGGAACCGTCCACTTTGGGCGAGTTCGCCTCCCGGATCAGCGGCTCCTCGGACCTGTACCAGGACGACGGGCGGCGCCCGTTCGCCTCGATCAACTTCGTCACCGCGCACGACGGGTTCACCCTGGCGGATCTGGTCTCCTACAACGAAAAGCACAACGAGGCCAACGGTGAGGGCAACCGCGACGGCGCGGACGACAACCGCTCGTGGAACTGCGGAGTGGAAGGTCCCACCGAGGACGCCGCGGTGCTGCAGCTGCGCGCCCGCCAGCGCCGCAACCTGCTGGCCACGCTGCTGCTCTCCCAGGGCGTGCCGATGCTGCTGCACGGTGACGAGATGGGCCGCACCCAGGAGGGCAACAACAACGTCTACTGCCAGGACAGCGAACTGTCCTGGATGGACTGGGGCCAGGTCACCGAGAACGCCGATCTGGTCGCCTTCACCGCCGCGCTGACCGCTTTCCGCAAGGCGCATCCGGTGTTCCGGCGCCGCCGGTTCTTCCAGGGCAAGCCGGTGCGCACCGGCGCGGAACTCGGCGACATCGCCTGGTTCACCCCGGCGGGCGTGGAGATGACCGAGCAGAACTGGGACGACGGCTTCGGCAAGTCGATGGTGATCTTCCTCAATGGCGAGGGCATCCCGGACCTGGATCCGCGCGGGATGCCGGTGTCCGACGATTCGTTCCTGCTGGCGTTCAACGCCTACTGGGAGGATCTCGCGGTGACCCTGCCGGGCAACGGCTACGGTCGCGAGTGGACGGTCGTGCTGGACACCGCCACCGGCGAGGTCGGCCGCACCGGCGCGGAACCGGTCGAGGGCGGCGGCAAGTTCACGCTGGCGGCGCGTTCGCTCGTGGTGCTGCAGCGGACGGCTCGGGAGGAGGACGTATGAGTACACAATCGCGTCAGCTTGCTCGTGCGGCCGACTGGGTGCGGGTATCCCGCAAGGCACAGGGACGTATGAGCACGCCGTCTTCGACGTACCGGGTGCAGCTGAGGCCGGAGTTCGGCTTCCTCGAAGCTGCGGGAATCGTCGGCTATCTCAGGGAACTGGGCGTCGGCGCGTTGTACGGCTCGCCGATGCTCGACGCCACCCCCGGGTCCACGCACGGCTACGACGTCACCGATCCGACGCGGGCACGCCCGGAACTCGGCGGTGAGGAAGGCCGGAAAACTCTTGCGACGCAGCTGAAAGACGCCGCGCTGGGGTTCGTGGTCGACATCGTGCCGAACCACATGTCCGTCGAGGTGCCCAAGGCGAACCGCTGGTGGTGGGACGTGCTGCGGCACGGCCGTGATTCGGCGTACGCGGCGTTCTTCGACATCGACTGGAGCCGTGGCAGGCTGCTCCTGCCGGTGCTCGGCGACGACGCGGCGGTGAACGAGCTGACCGTGGACGGCGACGAACTCGCCTACTACGAGCACCGTTTCCCGATCGCGCCCGGCACCGGCGAAGGCACGCCGCAGGAGGTGCACGCGCGGCAGCATTACGAACTCGTCGGCTGGCGGCGCGGCAACCGCGAGCTGAACTACCGGCGGTTCTTCGACATCACGAACCTGGCCGCGGTGTCCGTGGAACGTCCCGAGGTGTTCGCCGAGACGCACGGCGAGGTGCTGCGCTGGGTGTCCGAGGGCGACGTCACCGGGTTGCGGGTGGACCATCCGGACGGTCTCGCCGATCCCGGCGGCTACCTGCGCCGCCTGCGTGCCGGGGCGCCGGACGCGTGGCTGGTGGTGGAGAAGATCCTGCACCCGGGCGAGGCGCTGCCGCAGAGCTGGCCGGTCGACGGCACCACCGGCTACGACGCGCTGGGCGAGATCGCGGGAGTGTTCATCGATCCGTCCGCCGCGCCGGTGTTCACCCGGCTGACGGCGGAACAGGGCGCGCGGACCGGGTACGCGGAGGTCGAGGAGCGTTCACGACGCCTGGTCACCGACGAGATCCTGGTCGCCGAGGTGCGTCGGATCGCCGCGCTGCTCGGCGGGGTCGACCCGGAGGCGGCGCGCGCGGCGGTCGCCGAGGTGATGATCGCGTTCGGCGTCTACCGCTCGTATCTGCCGGAGGGCGCGGGCACGTGGGCCGCTGCGGTGGAGCGGGCGCGGGGGCGCCGTCCGGAGCTGGCCCCGGCGTTCGACGCGCTGGACAGCCAGGTGCGGGGCGCGCCGCACGGCGAGCTGGCCACGCGGCTGCAGCAGACCTCGGGAATGGTCGTGGCGAAGGGCACCGAGGACACCACGTTCTACCGGTTCACCCGGTTCGCCGCGCTGAACGAGGTCGGCGGCAGCCCGGACCGGTTCGGCCTGGCCGTGCGGGATTTCCACACACTGGCCGCGGGCCGCGCCGCGGCACAGCCGGCCACCATGACCACGTTGACCACGCATGACACCAAACGGTCCGAGGACACCCGGGCGCGGCTCGCCGCACTGTCCGAAGTGGCAGAGGAGTTCGCAGCCGCGGTACGCCGGTGGACCGCCCGTCGTGGGCTCGGCGAACCGGCGCTGAATCTGCTGGCGTGGCAGACCCTGGTCGGTGCCTGGCCGATCTCGCCGGAACGGCTGCGCGGCTACCTGGACAAGGCGGCCAAGGAGGCCAAGCTCCGCACCGGCTGGACCGACCACGACGAGGAGTTCGAACGGGCCGTCGCCGCGTGGCCGGACGAAGTGCTCGCCGACGCCGAGCTGGCCGCCGACGTGGCGGCGTTCGTCGCCAGGGTGCGTGGTGCGGGCTGGTCGAACTCGCTCGGCCAGAAGCTGATGCAGCTGGCCGGACCTGGTGTGCCGGACGTCTACCAGGGCACCGAGCTGTGGGACCACTCGCTGGTCGACCCGGACAACCGGCGCCCGGTCGACTACCTGTCCCGCCGGGAGATCCTGGCACGTGTACAGGCGGGGCAGCAGCCCGCGATCGACGCGTCCGGGGCGGCGAAACTCCTTGTCGTGCACCGGGTTCTGACCCTGCGCCGGGATCGGCCGGAGCTGTTCACCGGGTACCGTCCGCTGCACGCCGAGGGCGTCGCCGCCGACCATCTGCTTGCGTTCGAACGAGGGGAGCGGCTGGTCGTGGCGGTGACCCGGCTGCCGCTCGGGCTCGAACGCGCGGGCGGCTGGCGGGGCACCGTCCTGCCGCTGCGCGATGGTGAGTGGACCGACGTGCTCACCCGCCGCGCGGTCGGCGACGCACCACGCGCGGCCGCGCTGTTCGACCGCTACCCGGTGGCCCTGCTGGTCCGGGAGAGATCCTGATGTTCACCGTTTGGGCGCCTGCAGCCGACCGGGTCCGCGTACGCGTCGACGGCATCGACCACGAAATGACCGCCACCGAGGGCGGCTGGTGGCGCGCCGAGGTCACCGGCAGCGACTACGCGTTCCTGCTTGGCGATGACGAACGGCCCCTGCCCGACCCTCGTTCGCTACGGCAGCCACACGGCGTACACGAAGCGTCGCGCGTGTATGACCACAGCGAGTTCACCTGGACCGACCACGCGTGGACCGGACGACAGCTGCCCGGCGCGGTGATCTACGAACTACACCTTGGCACCTTCACCGAGGACGGCACGTTCGACGCGGCGATCGAGCGGCTGGGCCACCTGGTCGACCTGGGCGTCACCCACGTGGAGCTGCTCCCGGTGAACTCCTTCGACGGCGTCGCCGGCTGGGGCTACGACGGTGTGCTGTGGGCCGCCGTGCACGAGCCGTACGGCGGACCGGATGGGCTGAAGCGGTTCGTCGACGCCTGTCACGCGCGTGGGCTCGCCGTGGTGCTCGACGTGGTCTACAATCACCTCGGCCCGTCCGGTGCCTATCTCGACCGGTTCGGCCCGTACTTCGCCGGTCGTACCGACTGGGGTGCCGGCCTGAATCTCGACGGCGCAGGCTCGGACGAGGTGCGTCGTTACGTCCTGGACAACGCGCTGGGCTGGCTGCGTGACTTCCACGTGGACGGGCTCAGGCTCGACGCGGTGCACGCGCTGGTCGACAAGCGCGCGACGCATCTGCTGGAGGAGCTTGCCGTCGAGGTCGAAGCGCTGTCGACCACGCTCGGCCGCCCGCTGCCGTTGATCGCCGAGTCCGACCTGAACGACCCGAAGCTGGTCACCAGCCGTGACGGCGGCGGTTACGGGCTGGACGCGCAGTGGTCCGACGATCTGCACCACGCGCTGCACGTCCGGCTCACCGGCGAGACCACCGGCTACTACCCGGACTTCGCTGCGCCGGACGCGTTGGCGAAGACACTGCGCGAGGTATTCTTCCATGCTGGTACCTGGTCCTCGTTTCGTGAGCGTACGCACGGCCGTCCGGTGGACACGCGCGTGCTGCCGGGCCACCGGTTCCTCGCCTACCTGCAGGACCACGACCAGATCGGCAACCGCGCGGCCGGTGACCGGCTGTCCGCGACAGTGCCCGCGGGCCTGCTCGCCTGTGGGGCCGCCGTCGTGTTCTGCTCGCCGTACACGCCGATGCTGTTCATGGGAGAAGAGTGGGCGGCGAACACGCCGTGGCAGTTCTTCGCCTCCTTCCCGGACCCGGAGCTGGCCGAAGCGGTCCGTACGGGGCGTCGCCGCGAGTTCTCCCGTCACGGCTGGGTTGCCGGGGACGTGCCGGACCCGATGGACCCCGCCACCGTCGCCCGGTCACGGCTGGACTGGTCCGAGCCGGGCCGCGACGGCCACCGCGAGATGCTCGCCCTGTACCGGACGCTGATCCGCCTCCGCCGCGACCGCCCCGAACTGGCCGATCCGCGGCTCGCCGGGCTGGTCGTGGAGACCGCGGCCGACGGCTCGTGGCTGGTCCTGCACCGCGGCGCACTGCGGCTGGCCTGCAACTTCGCCCCAGACCCGGCCACCGTCCCGCTGGCCGGCACCCCCGGCGAGGTCCTCGCTTCCTGGGGCGAGGCTCGCTTCGCAGGTTCATCCGCCCTTTTACCGGGCCACTCCTTCGTCCTCACCGCCCCGGCCTAAGGCTGTGAAGGGCCCCTTCACAGCCTTGGCGCGCCCGGAGGGTGGGGCGGGGTGGGTGGGGGTTCGTGCTGGTCGGCGTGGTGCGATCGGGCGGGGGCGGGCGGCCGGGGCGGGAAAGAGCCCCCGGTGGCGGAGCCGCCGCGGCGCCGGGACTGGAAGGATCTGCGCATGGCTACCCGACCCGCACCCGACAACCAGGTCCTCGCCGGCCGCCCGTTCCCGCTCGGTGCCCACCCGGAGGCGGGCGGCGTCCGCTTCGCGGTGACCTCGGCGGTGGCCGACTCGGTCGAGGTCTGCCTGATCGGCGAGGACGGGACGGAACGGCGGATCGAGCTGACCGAGCGCACCTTCGGCGTGTGGCACGGGCTGGTCCCCGGCGTCACGGTCGGTCAGCGTTACGGCTACCGCGTACACGGCCCGTACGACCTGGCGCGCGGGCTGCGCTGCAACCCGGCGAAGCTGCTCGTGGACCCGTACGCGCGCCGGATCACTGGCCGGCTGACCGACCTGGTCGCGGCGCAGGGCTTCGTCGGCGACCCGGACCGCGGCCCGAAGTCCACTGTGGACTCGCTGGGCAGTGTGCCGCTGTCGGTGGTCACCTCGCCCGGCGGCCCGGAGACCGGGATCAAGCCGGAGGTGCCGTTCGAGGAGTCGGTGTTCTACGAGCTGCACGTGAAGGGGTTCACCGCGCAGCACCCGTTCATCCCCGAACCGCTGCGCGGCACCTACCTCGGCCTGGCCCACCCGGTGGCGATCGAACACCTGACCCGGCTCGGGGTGACCGCGGTGGAGCTGCTGCCGGTGCACGCCTACGCCGACGAGCCCGCGCTGATCCGCGCCGGGCGGCACAACTACTGGGGCTACTCGCCGCTGGGCTACTTCGCGCCGCATCCGTCCTATGCCAGCGAGCCCGGCCGTGAGGTCGAGGAGTTCCGCACGATGGTGGCCGCGCTGCACGGCGCGGGCATCGAGGTCATCCTCGACGTGGTCTTCAACCACACCTGCGAAGGCGGTCCGGACGGGCCGACGCTGTCCCTGCGCGGGCTTGACGCCCCCGCCTACTATCTGCACACCCGCCGTGGACACATGGCCGATCTGACCGGCTGCGGCAATACCCTGGACGCCGGTTCGCCCACGGTGGTCCGCCTGGTCACCGATTCGCTGCGGTACTGGACGCAGGAGCTGGGCGTGGACGGTTTCCGGTTCGACCTGGCGAGCACGCTCGGCCGGCCGGGCGGGGGCGGCTTCGACCGTGATTCCGCGATGTTCACCGCGATCACCACCGACCCCGTGCTGGCGCGGTGCAAGCTGATCGCCGAACCGTGGGACGCGACCGCCGGGGGATACCAGGTGGGCGGCTTCGGCCCGCAGTGGGCGGAGTGGAACGGCCGCTACCGGGACACGGTGCGGGACTTCTGGCGCGGCGCCACCGGCGTGCGCGATCTCGCCTACCGGCTGTCCGGCTCGTCCGACCTCTACGACCACAACCTGCGCCGCCCCTGGCAGTCGGTCAACTTCATCACCGCGCACGACGGGTTCACCCTGCGGGATCTGGTGTCCTACAACGAAAAGCACAACGAGGCCAACGGCGAGGACAACCGCGACGGCACGACCGACAACCGCTCGTGGAACCACGGCGTGGAGGGCGAGACCGGCAACGAGGCGATCACCAAGCTGCGCGCCCGGCAGGCACGTAACCTGCTGGCAACCCTGCTGTTGTCCACCGGTACGCCGATGCTCACCGCGGGCGACGAAATGTGGCGCACCCAGCAGGGCAACAACAACGCCTACTGCCTCGACGACGAGACGTCCTGGATCGACTGGACGCCGCCGGAGGAAGCGGTGCCGATCCTCGCCTTCACCCGGCGCGTGGTGCGGCTGCGCGCGGAAAGCCCGGCGCTGCGGCAGCCGGAGTTCTTCGAAGGCCGCACCACCCTCAGCGGCAAACCCGATCTGGTGTGGTTCCGGCCGGACGGCGAGGAGTTCGACGAGGTCGACTGGTTCGACGAGGACCGGCGCACGCTGTGCCTGTGGATCGACGGGTCGAACAGCCAGGCGCGCAACCGGGAGGGCGCGCTCGTCACGGACCATTCCTGGTTGCTGATGTTGCATTCCGGTGACGAACCGGTGGACGTCGTGTTGCCCGGACCGGAATACGGCGAGACGTTCAAGCCCACTTTGGACACTGGGACCGCGGACGGCAGCCCGGCGAACCCCGGCGTGCTCGAACCGAAGTCGACGATCCGGATGACCGCGCATTCCCTGCAGCTGCTGCGTGCGCCGCGCGACCACCTCACCACCCCACTTCCCTGACTCCGCCCCGGTTGGGTTCGTGAAGGGGTCCTTCACGGACCCAGAGTCCGTGAAGGTTCCCTTCACAGCCGCCCGGACGGTGGTGCGTTCGCTCGACCGGGTGGCGGCGAGGGATGTAAAAGGCCCCGCTGTCAAGGGCTTTGCGGGAATCAGGCACACTGCAAGTGCTCGCGTCCGCACTGTCCGACCACGGGAAAAAGGGGCGTTGCCATGTCCGGCAGGCTCGGGATCGACGACGTCGCACCTACCGTCAGCTGTGGCCGCTATCCGGCCAAAGCCGTTGTGGGAGAACACTTTCCGGTCACCGCCACGGTCTGGCGCGAGGGACACGACGCGGTCGCGGCCACGGTGTCCTGGCGCGGGCCCGGCGACCGCGCCGCCCGGCAGGCCCGGATGACCGAGCAGGGCAGCGGGCTGGACCGGTTCGGCGCGGTGCTGGTGCCCGACGCCGAGGGCATGTGGACCTACCGGGTGGACGCGTGGAGCGATCCGTGGGCCACCTGGGAGCACACGGTCGAGGTGAAGATCGGTGCCGGGCAAGGGGCCGGCGAGCTGGCCAACGATCTGGAGACCGGCGCCCTGCTGCTGGAGCGCGTGTCGCGCCGGCCGGACCGCCGGGCCGAGCGCGCGCTGCTCGCCGGTGCCGCGGCCGCGCTGCGCGACGAGGACCGCGCGCTCGCCGAGCGGGCCGGACCGGCGCTCTCGCCGGAGGTCCGCCGGATCATGCACGAGTTCCCGGTGCGGGAGCTGGTCACCAAGGGCCGCACGCTGAAGCTGTGGGTGGATCGCCGCCGCGCCGCGTTCGGGTCCTGGTACGAGTTCTTCCCGCGCTCCACCGGCGGCGTGGACGAGCAGGGGCGCCCGGTGCACGGCACCTTCGCCACCGCCGCGCGCGAGCTGGACCGGATCGCGGGCATGGGCTTCGACGTGGTCTACCTGCCCCCGATTCACCCGATCGGCCGGGTGAATCGCAAGGGCCCCAACAACACCCTGGACGCCACCCCGGACGACACCGGCTCGCCGTGGGCGATCGGCGCGGACGAGGGCGGGCACGAGGCGGTGCACCCGCGGCTGGGCACGATCGAGGACTTCGGCGCCTTCACCGCCCGCGCCGGGGAGCTGGGCCTGGAGGTCGCGCTCGACCTTGCGCTGCAGGCCGCGCCGGATCACCCGTGGGTGCTCAAGTATCCGGAGTTCTTCACCACCCGCCCGGACGGCACCATCGCCTACGCGGAGAACCCGCCGAAGAAGTACCAGGACATCTACCCGATCAACTTCGACAACGATCCGCGCGGCCTCTACGAGGAGGTGCTGCGCGTGGTGCTGCACTGGGTCTCGCACGGAGTGCGGATCTTCCGGGTGGACAACCCGCACACCAAGCCGCCGGACTTCTGGACCTGGCTGATCCAGACGGTCAAGGACGCGCATCCGGACGTGCTGTTCCTGGCCGAGGCATTCACCCGCCCGGCCCGGCTGTGGGGACTGGCCAAGCTCGGGTTCACCCAGAGCTACACCTACTTCACCTGGCGCACCACCAAGGACGAGCTGACCGAATTCGGTGCCGACCTGGTCGAACACTGGCCGGAGGGCCGCCCGAACCTGTTCGTGAACACGCCGGACATCCTGCACGCATCGTTGCAGCACGGCGGTCCGGGCATGTTCGCGCTGCGTGCCGCGCTGGCCGCCACGATGTCGCCGACCTGGGGTGTCTACTCCGGGTACGAGCTGTTCGAGAGCGAGCCGGTCCGCCCGGGCAGCGAGGAGTACCTCGACTCGGAGAAGTACCAGCTGCGCCCGCGGGACTTCGCCGGCGCGCTCGCGCAGGGCCGTTCGCTGGAGCCGTGGCTGGCCCGGCTGAACGCGATCCGCCGCGCGCACCCGGCGTTGCAGGGCATGCGGTCGCTGCACTTCCACCACGTGGACAACGACGCGCTGATCGCCTACTCCAAACAGGATCCGGCGACCGGCGACACGGTGATCGCCGTGATCACCCTCGATCCGCACAGCGCCCGGGAGGGCACCCTGCGGCTCGACCTGCCCGCGCTCGGTTTCGACGGGGCGGAGCGGCTGATCGCGCACGACGAGGTCACGGGCGACACCTGGGACTGGAGCGCGGAGAACTTCGTGCGGCTCGAACCGTGGCGGGCGGTGGCGCACGTGGTCTCGCTGCGCCGCCGGCTCGCGGACTGACCGGCGGATCCCGCCCGCCCACCGTGCACGCGCGCGCCGCGGCAGGGACGATCGAACGTACCCGGGGACAAGACTGAGGTGGAACGGATGGACGAGGAGCGCCGGCTCGACCCGGCACCGGGCCTGGCGGGCGTGCCGCACACCGGCGAGGCGGTGACGGCGGACGGCCTGCTGGTGGAGCCGCAGGCGGACGATTTCGGGCACGCGCACGCCGCGCCGCGCGATCCGGAGTGGTTCAAGGGCGCGGTGTTCTACGAGGTGCTCGTGCGTGCGTTCGCCGACTCGAACGGCGACGGCACCGGCGATCTGCGGGGTCTGGCCGGGCGGCTGGATTACCTCGAATGGCTGGGCGTGGACTGCCTGTGGCTGCCGCCGTTCTACGCCTCACCGCTGCGCGACGGCGGGTACGACATCAGCGATTTCCGTGCCGTACTGCCGGAATTCGGCAGTGTCGAGGATTTCGTGTACCTGCTCGACGAAGCACACCGGCGGGGCATCCGGGTGATCACCGATCTGGTGCTGAACCACACCTCGGACCAGCACCCGTGGTTCCAGCAGTCCCGGCACGATCCGGACGGTCCGTACGGCGACTACTACGTGTGGGGCGACGACGATTCGCGGTACGCGGACGCGCGGATCATCTTCGTCGACACCGAGACTTCGAACTGGACCTACGACCCGGTGCGCGGCCAGTTCTACTGGCACCGCTTCTTCACGCATCAGCCGGACCTCAATTACGAGAACCCGGCCGTGCAGGAGGCGATGATCGATGTGCTGCGGTTCTGGCTGGACCTGGGCATCGACGGGTTCCGGCTGGACGCCGTGCCGTATCTGTTCGAGGAAGAGGGCACCAACTGCGAGAACCTGCCGCGCACGCACGAGTTCCTCAAGCAGTGCCGCAAGGTGGTCGACGACGAGTTCCCGGGCCGGATCCTGCTCGCCGAGGCGAACCAGTGGCCTTCGGACGTGGTGGAGTACTTCGGTGATCCGGCGGCCGGCGGGGACGAATGCCATATGGCCTTCCATTTCCCGCTGATGCCGCGGATCTTCATGGCCGTGCGCCGCGAGTCGCGGTTCCCGATCTCGGAGATCCTGCTGCAGACGCCGCAGATCCCGTCCGGCACGCAGTGGGGCATCTTCCTGCGCAACCACGACGAGCTGACGCTCGAAATGGTCAGCGACGAAGAGCGCGACTACATGTATGCCGAGTACGCCAAGGATCCGCGGATGAAGGCGAACATCGGCATCCGCCGCCGCCTGGCGCCGCTGCTGGACAACGACCGCAATCAGCAGGAGCTGTTCACCGCGATGTTGTTGTCGCTGCCGGGTTCCCCGGTGCTGTACTACGGCGACGAGATCGGCATGGGCGACAACATCTGGCTCGGCGATCGCGATGCGGTACGCACTCCGATGCAATGGACGCCGGATCGCAACGCGGGGTTCTCCTCCTGCGATCCCGGCCGCATCTACCTGCCGGTGATCATGGACCCGGTCTACGGCCACCAGGCGCTGAACGTGGAGGCGCAGGCGGAGAACGCGTCGTCGCTGCTGAACTGGACCCGCCGGATGATCGAGGTGCGCAAGCAGCATCACGCTTTCGCGCAGGGCGATTTCCTCGATCTCGGTGGCTCGAACCCGAGTGTGCTGGCCTATCAGCGGCAGTGGCGTCGTCCGGACGGGCGCCAGGACGTGGTGCTGTGCGTGAACAATCTGTCGCGCTTCCCGCAGCCGGTGGAGCTGGACCTGTCCGCACACCAGGGGGCCACGCCGGTAGAGCTGACCGGCGGCGTGCGGTTCCCGGACATCGGCGAGCTGCCGTATCTGCTGACCCTGCCCGGACACGGGTTCTACTGGTTCCAGCTGCTCGGGCCGGACGACGCGTGACCGGCGAGCACGGGATTCCGGCCGGTCGGCTGGCGCAGTGGCTGCCCACGCAGCGCTGGTTCGCGGGCAAGGACCGGCCGGTCGACGTGGTCCGCCCACACGAACCCACCGTGCTGATCGAGGGCGATCCGGCGCTGTGGCACGTCGTGGTGGACGTGGTGCAGGGCGAGCGCATCGAGCCGTATCAACTGTTCGTCGGATGGCGTTCCGGCACACCCGAGATCGCGTCGTCCGCCTTGTTCGGCGAGGGCAGCGATCGCTACGAGGCCTGCGGCGACGCGGACCTCACCGCGATGCTGCTGGACGCGATGGCGGCCGGGACCCGGATCGACGGGCTGAGTTTCGCCGCCGAGCCGGGGGAGCAGCTCATCGGCGGGTTGCGCGCGCGGCCGATCACCACCGAGCAGAGCAACACCTCGCTGGTGTACGGCGGGCAGTACATCCTGAAGCTGTTCCGCAAACTCAGCCCGGGCATCAACAAGGATCTGCTGCTGCACCGCGCCCTGCAGGCCGCGGGGTGCGCGCACGTGGCCCGGGTCGTCGGCTCGATCACCGGTGAGCTGGCCGGGGAACCGGTCACTATCGGCATGCTGCAGGAGTACCTGCCCGACGCCGTCGACGGCTGGGCGATGGCGAGCACGAGCGTGCGTGACCTGCTGGCCGGTCCGGACCTGCAGCCCGACGAGGCGGGCGGCGATTTCGCCGCCGAAGCCGAGCGGCTGGGCGCAGCCGTCGCAGAGGTGCACGCGGATCTGGCCAGGGCGCTCGGCACCGAACCGGTGGACCGGGCCGAGCTGGCCCGCACGGTGCAGGCGATGCACGAACGGCTGGATCAGGTCGCCGCGGCGGTGCCACAGCTCGCCCCGCAGGTCCCCGCGCTGCGGGCGGCGTTTGACGCGGTGGGCGCCGCGGATCTGCCGCCGGTGTCGAGGCAGTACATCCACGGCGATCTGCACCTGGGACAAGTGTTGCGCACCGTCGGCGGCTGGCTGCTGCTGGACTTCGAGGGCGAACCCGCCGCGCCGGTCGCGCAGCGGCACGCGTTGCAGTCGCCGCTGCGTGACGTCGCGGGCATGCTCCGGTCTTTCGACTATGCCGCGCAGCAATTCCTGGTCGGCGAAGCCGAACACGGGCCGGAGACGGCGGCGCGAGCGCAGGAGTGGGCGTGGCGCAACCGCGCCGCTTTCTGCGCTGGGTACGCCGAGGCCGATGGCCCGGCCGGTGACCCGCTCGCGCACGCGGTGCTGCTGCGGGCTTTCGAACTCGACAAGGCGGTCTACGAGGTCGCCTACGAACACGCGAACCGGCCGGACTGGCTGGCCGTGCCGCTGGCGGCGATCGCCCGCAGCACCGAAGAAGGTGAGGGATCCCGTGACCAGTGATCCGATGCACGCCGTTCCCCGGGAGCTGCCCGCGGCGGCCCCGTCCCCGCAGGACATCGACCGGCTGCTGGACGGCTCGCATCACGACCCGCACACCGTGCTCGGCGTACATGCCGTCGACGGTGGTGTCGCAGTCCGCGCGCTGCGGCCCGGCGCGGAGGCTGTCACGGTGCTGGCCGGGGACCGCCGGTACCCGCTGGAGCGGGTCGCGGACGCGCTGTTCGCCGCGATCCTGCCCGAGCACCCGGGCGACTACCGGATCGAAATCACCTACCACGGGCAGACCGTGGTCACCGACGACCCGTACCGCTGGCTGCCCACCGTCGGCGAGCTTGACCTGCACCTGATCGGCGAAGGCCGGCATGAACGGCTGTGGGACGTCCTTGGCGCGCATGTACGTTCGTACGACACGCCGAACGGCGCCGTCCGCGGAGTGTCCTTCGCGGTGTGGGCGCCGACCGCGCGTGGCGTACGGGTGATCGGTGACTTCAACGGCTGGGAAGGCCGTGGGCACGCCCTGCGGTCGCTCGGCTCGTCCGGCGTGTGGGAGCTGTTCGTACCCGGTGTGGAGACCGGCGCCTGCTACAAGTTTCGCATTCTCGGCGCGGACGGGCAGTGGCACGAGAAGGCCGACCCGATGGCGTTCGCCACCGAGGTACCACCCGCGACCGCCTCGAAGGTGACCGAATCCGCCTACGCCTGGAGCGACGCGGAGTGGATTGCCCGGCGCGAGGCGACCGAGTGGGCGGACGCGCCGATGAGCGTGTACGAGGTGCACCTCGGCTCGTGGCGGCCCGGCCTCGGCTACCGCGAGCTGGCCGACCAGCTCGCCGATTACGTGCAGGACACCGGGTTCACGCACGTGGAGTTCCTGCCGGTGGCCGAGCATCCCTTCGGCGGTTCCTGGGGCTACCAGGTGACCTCGTACTACGCGCCCACCTCGCGGTTCGGTTCGCCGGACGATTTCCGGTATCTGGTCGATCATCTGCATCGCCGCGGGATCGGCGTGCTGGTGGACTGGGTGCCGGCGCATTTCCCGCGCGACGCCTGGGCGCTCGCCCGGTTCGACGGCAGCCCGCTCTACGAGCACGAGGATCCGCGCCGCGGCGAGCAGCCGGACTGGGGCACCCTGGTGTTCAACTTCGGGCGCAACGAGGTACGCAACTTCCTGGTCGCGAACGCGTTGTTCTGGCTGGAGGAGTTCCATCTCGACGGCCTGCGCGTGGACGCGGTCGCCTCGATGCTGTACCTGGACTACTCGCGCGGCGAGGGGGAGTGGCTGCCCAATGAGTACGGTGGCCGGGAGAACCTCGACGCGGTGCGGTTCCTGCAGGAGCTGAACGCGACCGTCTACAAGCGACACCCGGGCGTGGTGCTGGTGGCCGAGGAGTCCACCGCCTGGCCCGGCGTCACGCGCCCGACCCACTTGGGCGGCCTGGGTTTCGGTTTCAAGTGGAACATGGGCTGGATGCACGACACGCTCCGCTACCTCGGCCACGAGCCGGTGCACCGGGCCTACCATCACAACGAGATGACCTTCTCGCTCGTCTACGCCTGGAGTGAGAACTTCGTGCTGCCGCTCTCGCACGACGAAGTGGTGCACGGCAAGGGCTCGCTGTGGGAGCGGATGCCCGGCGACGACTGGAACAAGGCGGCCGGCCTGCGGGCGCTGCTGGCCTTCATGTGGGCGCATCCGGGCAAGCAGCTGCTGTTCATGGGCGGGGAGTTCGGCCAGATGCGCGAATGGTCGGAATCCCGCGCGCTGGACTGGGAGCTGCTGGAGATGCCGCTGCACCGCGGGGTGCGGGACCTCACGCGGCAGCTGAACGCGCTGTACCGCGAGTCCCCGGCGTTGTTCTCCCAGGACGTCCGGCCGGAGGGCTTCCGCTGGATCGACGCGAACGACTCGGGCGGCAACGTGCTGAGCTTCCTGCGGCTCGGCGCGGATGGCTCGCGGCTGGCCTGCGTCGCGAACTTCGCCGGGGTGCCGCACCGTGACTACCGCGTCGGGCTGCCCGCCGCCGGCCGCTGGACCGAGGTGCTCAACACCGACGCCGAGGCGTTCGGCGGGTCCGGGGTGGGCAACCTGGGCGCGGTCGAGGCCACCGCGGAGCCGTGGCACGGGCTGCCGGCGTCGGCCGTGCTGCAGCTTCCGCCGAGCGGGGTGCTGTGGCTGGCCGGATAGTGGTCGCCGGCATCAGGTCGGAAAATATCTCACGTTCTGTCTTGCCGATGGCCGGTCCCGCGTTCATACTTTGTTGCCAACCACAACAAACCCCCGGGGTGGCGCCGCCGGGCCGCTCCTCGAGTAATCAGGGATGCAGACGATGAAGTCTCCTCGGTCGCCCTTCAGATGGCGGCTGCTCACTGTCCCCACGGTGCTGTCGCTGCTCGGCGCGCTCGTCTTCGCGCCGATGGCCATCTCCGCCTCGGCCGCGTTCTCCGACGATTTCACCGGCCCGGCCGGTGCGGCGGCCGACGGGGCGAAGTGGAATTACGAGACCGGCGACAACCACGGCAACAACCACGAGCGGCAGTGGTACACCGCCGGCGCGGCGAACGCGGCGCTGGACGGCGAGGGCCACCTCGTGCTCACCGCGAAGAAGCAGGACTCCGGCCACCACTGCTGGTACGGCCCGTGCCAGTACACCTCCGCCCGGCTCAACACCAGCGGCAGGTTCGCCACCGGTGGCGGGCACATTGAGGTCCGCATGAAGCTGCCGCGCGGGCAGGGCATGTGGCCCGCGTTCTGGATGCTGGGCGGCGGCAACTGGCCCGCGGACGGCGAGATCGACGTGATGGAGAACATCGGCCGGGAGCCGAACACGGTGCACGGCACCATTCACGGCCCCGGCTACTCCGGCGCGGGCGGCATCGGCGCGCCGTTCCTGGGGCCGAATTTCTCCGACGGCTTCCACACCTACGCGGTCGACTGGACGGGCGGCAAGATCGTCTGGTCGGTGGACGGTCAGGCCTACCAGACCCGCACCCCGGCGGATCTGCACGGCAATCGCTGGGTGTTCGACCACCCGTTCTTCCTGATCCTCAACCTCGCGGTGGGCGGTGACTGGCCGGGCGATCCGGACGGGAACACGCAGTTCCCGCAGCAGCTCGTGGTCGACTACGTGCACGCGCGCTGACCATTTCTGGTGTCCGGCTCGTTGATCGCGGGTCGGACACCGGTTTCCCGGAGGTCACGCTTGCGTGAGCCGGACGCCCGGGTGCGCGATCTTCGGTGGCGGGCCGTCGGGGTGGTATTCGGGGTGTCATCATTCGTTGTCGTGCACGCGATGCGGCCCGTGTCGTCCACTGTGGACGAAGTGCGCCTGGTGCGGGTGGTGCGCGTGGTGCCAGTGGTGCGGCGCTGAAGGCTGTGAAGGGGCCCTTCACGGACTCAGAGTCCGTGAAGGGCCCCTTCACAGCGCTCGCCGTTCAGGTGTCGTGGGGGCGGAGCGTGCGGGCGGGTTCGTAGGCGCCCCGGTCGGAGCGGGTTGGCTTTCGGGACTGGGGCTCGATAGCGGTCGTGCCCTCTAGCAGGCGATTTCTGTCCGTGGGCGCCTGATCGGTTCGGGCGCTGAGGGAGCCCGGGGCTGTCGAGCTGGTTCGCTGAACCTGCCGGATGCGTGGCCAGAATCTTCGGGTCGGGCGATTTCCGCCCGGGGCCTGTGCGGGTTGCTTTCGGGAGATTGGGCTTTGAGCGCATTCCTCGCCCGCCGCCCCGCCGCCCCGCCGCCCCGCCGTGCCGCCGCTCCGTCCCGCTTCGCTGTGCCGCCGTGCCGCCGTCCTGTCCCGCTTCGCTGTGCCGCCGTGCCGCCGTCCTGTCCCGCTTCGCTGTGCCGCCGTGCCGCCGTCCTGTCCCGCTTCGCTGTGCCGCCGTGCCGCCGTCCCGTCCCGCTCCGCTGTGCCGCCATGTCGTGCCGTGCCGTGCCGTGCCGCCGCGGCCGTCACCGGGTCCGGATGCCGCTGCACCATTTCGCCCGCCTGTTCTGCGCCCCGACTCCGTCCCCCGAGGACCTGCTCCTGGCGATCATGCCGAACAGCGGGATCGTCGCGGCGAACCCGGTGTGGCGACGCTGGGGGTGCGGGTCGCCGGCCCGCCTGAGCACAGGCCGGGTTGAGGTCGGTGCCCTGCGCCAACGGCTCGTCTCACTGCACTTCGGACCGTGCCCGGGCCCGGCGGACCGCCGCCGGACCCGGGCACGGGGCTCAGACGCCTGCGACCGACTTGATCCAATCGCGGTACTGGGTGACGTTGATGTAGGCCGTGGTGGTCGACCGGTCGCTGGTCGAGGCGACGCCTACCTGCTTGCCGTTGGCGTACATCGGGCCGCCGGAGTCGCCGCCGGCGGTGATGCCGTCGCCACGTTCGGCGCAGACCGATACGCCCGCCGCGCCGTCGGCGCAGTCGACCGAGTCGACCTTGACCTTGGCCACTTTCAGCACCGGCGACTGGCAGTCCCGCTCCGGCTTGTCGGTGCAGGTCGCGCCCCAGCCGTAGACCTCCGCCTGGTCGCCGACCTTGACGTCGCCCTCGGTGCCGAGCGGGGCGTAGTCGGTCTTGACCTTCTGGTCGATCTGCACCAGCGAGATGTCCGCGTTGCCGGAGTCGTGCACCGAGGTCGCGCTCACCTCGGTGCCCTTCGACTGGTCGAGATCGCCGACGTGGAAGGTGATCTGCTTGCCCTCGGCACCCTGGGTGCAGTGCCGGGCGGTGAGAATCCAGTCCGGCGCGACGATCGTCGCCGAACAGATCTCCTTGCCACCGGCGAACATCCGGGCGGCCGCGTGCGTCGAGTCGGCGTTGCCGCCGTCGATGATCGCGGGCGCCGAACCGGGGGCGGCAGCGGCCGGCAACGCGGCGGCCAGTGCGGTGAACGCGATGCCGGACACGACGGCGGCGGTACGGGCTATGCGCACTCGAAATCAGCTCCAACCGATGGGGACTCGGGGTGGTCAGTGAAGAACCCACCGTCGCGACTATCGGTGAATTACGGAACCCGACGAAGGTCGTGCAAGCGGCAGAACCCGACTTTCGTCGTGCTCCCGCCGAGGGCGTGCACGTGGCCCGCCCGATCGCGGAGTGTGCGCGCGCTCACTACGGGTGGCAGGACAGAATGGGACAATGGCAGCCGGCTCCGAGGGATCGGCACGGCTCAGGTCGTCCTACCGCTACGACGACCTGGACGTGCTCACCGTGCTGTTGTCCGGCGAGCTGGACGACGGCACGGCGCTCGTCGTGGTGCGCGCGGTGACCTTCGCTCTGGACAAGCGTCCGCAGGCCCTGGTCCTCGACCTCACGGGCCTGACCGCCCTGAGCGCCGCGGGGGTGCATGTCCTGCGCGCCGCGCAGGATCGGGCTGCGACCGAGGGCGTGGCGCTGCGGCTGGTCGCCCCGATCGCGGGCGTGGCCTCCCGAAGCCTCGCCGAGGCAGGCGTGTCGGGGGTCTTCGACGTCTACCCGAACCGCGTCGCGGCGCGGGTGGAGAACGATCGCACTGCCTTCCTGCGCCGCATGCGCTGGCGCCTCGGCGGACGGTGACCGTTCGTCGCGCTCAGTCGCCGAGACTGGTGTGGTGGTCCCGTTGGCTGTGTTGTCGCGGTGCGAGGGTCCCTTTCGCTGCCCTGCCCTGCCCTGCCCTGCCCTGGTCCGCTCCGCAGTGAGTGTCCCCTTCGCTGCGCCGCTTGGGTGCGAGTGTCCCCATTGCCGCACGACCCGGCGCGAGTGTCTCCATCGCCGCGATATTCGGTGCGAGGGTCGCGATCAGTTCGCGATCCGGGTGCCAAGTGAGGTGGGAATGGCTGGATCGGGTGGAATTCTCCCGACGTTGAGTGCACGCTCCCAGAAGCGGGAAGCGGGAAGCGGGAAGCGGGAAGCGGGAAGCGGGAAGCGGGAAGCGGGAAGCGGGAAGCGGGAAGCGGGAAGCGGGAAGCGGGAAGCGGGAAGCGGGAAGCGGGAAGCGGGAAGCGGGAAGCGGGAAGCGGGAAGCGGGAAGCGGGAAGCGGGAAGCGGGAAGCGGGAAGCGGGAAGCGGGAAGCGGGAAGCGGGAAGCGGGAAGCGGGAAGCGGGAAGCGGGAAGCGGGAAGCGGGAAGCGGGAAGCGGGAAGCGGGAGCCGGGGTGTGACAAGCGGCCAGGTCGCGGTGCGGTGGCTGGCCGAGGGGCCGAGGTGCGGACCCCAACCCCAACCCCATCACCGAGCCGGGCCAGGCCGGGGTGCGGTGGCCGGCCGGGGAGCCGAGGTGCGGACCCCAACCCCATCACCGAGTCGGGCCGGGCCGCCCTGTGGCCGCGCCGGGTACCTCGAAGCGGCCCGTCAAGACCCGGCGTTCGCCGCGCCCGCCCGTACCGAGTCAACCGTCAGGTACGGGCCGCCATCGCTGCACGTCGTGGTGGGCAGGGGAACGAAGGCCGCTCCGGTGTTGCCCGGCGGGTAGATTCGCAGGCCCCTCGCCTGGACCTGGTGGCAGTCGCTCTTCTGCGGCGCGCTGGACAGGAACAGTGCCGCCGAAGCGCTGGCGCCGGGAGCGAGGGTGACTTTCGCGCCACCGGGGTACCGGGTCGCCGGGGCGCCCACCTGCTGTCCGCTGTCACCGGCCACATAGGACACTCCGGGGGCGGACCGCAAGGTGCACGAGCGGGAACCGGTGTTGGTGAACACGAGGGGCAGGTGCGAGCCCTGCATGTCGGCGTCGCCGGCGGACTTGTTCAGGGTGACTCGCAGGTTCGCGGTGGGGCACAGCGCAGCGGATGCGGCACCGCCGGGTGCGCTGGACGCCGACGCGGCAGGCGCCGAAGTATCCGGGACATCGGCGACCGACGTGCCGGCCGGAGAGGAACTCGGTGGCACGGCGGTGCCGAGGTCGGCGGCCGGTGCGGCACCCGGCGTGGCCGAGCCGTCGATGCCGGAGCCGCAACCACCAAGGGTCACGGCAGCCACGATCGCAACACCTGCCACAGCGGTGCGGGTGAGTGCAGTACGCGTCAGGGCGGTGCTCATCGTCTGCCACCTCCGTCTGCCGGCTCCCTGCCGGGCGAAGGAAAGATGCCCCGTGGTAAGGAAAAGATGCGAATCGGAGAGAATGCCCACGCTGGCGCAACCTTTGCCGCACCCAGACGTCTGCCCGGACAAGAGAACGGGTGCGCGCCACCCGTGCGGGGCAGCGCGCACCCGAATCTCCACTGTGGACGGTCAGTCCTTCTTGAAGGCGCCCTTGATCTTGCCTGCGGCGTCACCGACCGCGTCCTTGACGTTCTCGGCGGCCTGCTTGACTCCGGCCTTCGCCTGGTCCGCCTTGCCTTCGCCGGTCAGCTCGTCGTCACCGGTCGCGCGGCCGGCCGCCTCCTTGGCCTTGCCGCCGAGCTCGTCGGCCTTGTTTCCCATCTTGTCACCCAGGGACATGCGTGCGCTCCTTCCGGTCGGCACGGGCACGGTGCCCGTCGATTACCCGACCCGGGGCACCCGGAAACCACACGCACCGGTTCGGGTGAACCGGATCTCACCCGAACCGGTGCGTGCGGATTGCCCGGCGGCCGTGTCGGACGGGGTAGTGGCGATCAGCCGATCGTCCCCATCGGCAGCTGACGACAGGAGAGACCATGGCCGACTCGACTGCCACCAAGTCCCGTCCGCAGAACGAGGTGGAGCAGCCCAGACGGGGCACCCTCGCCACCAAGGAGGGCCTGACCACCATCGCCGACGTCGTGGTGCAGAAGATCGCCGGACTGACCGCCCGCGAGGTCCCCGGCGTGCACGCGCTCGGCGGCGGCGCGGCACGGGCGTTCTCCGCGCTGCGCGAGCGCATCCCCGGCGCGACCGCGTCGGCCGGTCAGGGCGTCTCGGTCGAGGTGGGGGAGAAGCAGGCGGCGGTCGACCTGCAGGTCGTCGTCGAATACGGCGCTTCGATCGCGGATGTGTCCCGGTCCATCCGGCGCGGGGTGATCGCCGGGGTGGAGCACATGACCGGCCTTGAGGTGGTGGAGGTCAACGTCGAGGTGGTCGACCTGCACCTGCCCGGGGACGACGAGGGAGCCCCGGCCGACTCCGGCCGGGTGCAGTGACGCCGGAGGCCACCGCGGACCGGATCGCCGCCGCCGTGACCGCCCTGCCCGCGGTGGCCGGGCTGCACGGCGGGCGGTTCGGGGAGGTCGTGACGCTGGGTATCGCCCACCGCGTGCCCGGCGTGCGGGTGGGCGAGGAGGCGGTCACCGTCGCGGTCACCGCGCGGTTCCCGCTCGTGGCAGGCGAACTGGCCGAGGCCGTCCGCGTGGCCGCCGGGATCGGCGACCGCCCGGTGCACGTGGTGGTGGCCGATCTGGCGCTGCCGGAGGAAACCGCGGTGAAGGAGAAGGACTGATGAACGCGACACAACTGGGACTGCTCACCGGTCTCGCACTCGGCCTGGCCGCGGCGTTCGGCGGCTTCGGCGCGTTCGTACTGGTGCTCGTGCTCGGCGCACTGGGCCTGCTCGTCGGCCGGGTGCTCGACGGCAAGCTCGACCTGTCGCAGCTGACCGGCCGTGACCGCGGCTGAGGCGGCTGTGCGCGAGACGGCACTGACCACTGTGGACGCTGCGGAGCGTGGCGCGCTGACCATCGAGGACTCCGTCGTGGCGGCCATCGCGGCCCGAGCGGTGCGCGAGACGGACGACGTCGGCGGAGCCGCGGGCCGGGTCCTCGGCATCGGTTCCGCCGGCCCCCAACGCCCGGCGAAGGTGACCGCCCGGGTGGACGGCGGCCAGGTGACGCTGGATGTGCGGCTTTCGGTGGCCTATCCGGCCTCGGTGTCCCGCACCAGCGAGCGCGCGCGGGACCACCTCACCGAGCGGATCGGTGAGCTGACCGGGCTCACGGTGTCCAAAGTGGACATCACGGTCGGTGCACTGCAGCGCGCCGTGGAGAACGGGCGGAGGGTGCGGTGAAGCGACGTCCACGCCGCGCCACCGCGGCCGCGCTGACGGCGCTGGTCCTGCTGGCCGCCTGCGTGCTGGTGGCGGTGGTCGCGATCCAGCTGATCATCGGGGAACGGCCGTGGGTGAGCTACTCCTCGGTCGCCAGTGCCCTGAACCGCACGCCGTGGACCAGTGGGTGGCTTGAACTCGGCTCGATCGTGGCCGTGGTACTCGGGTTGTGCCTGCTGCTGGCCGCTGTCCTGCCGGGCCGTCGTACGGTGCTGCCGTTGCACGGAGCGCTGGATTCGGGTGCGTCGCGAGCCAGCTACCGTTCGACGTTGCGCGCCGCCGCTTCCGGCGTCGACGGCGTCTCGGCGGCCAAGGTGCGGCTCGGGCGTCGACGGGTCCGGGTTCGGGTCCGTACCCACCGTACGCGGTCCGAAGGGCTCTCTGAGGCCGTTGAGGCGGCGGTGACGCATCGGCTCGACGAGGTCGGCCCGGTCGAGCAGCCTGCGGTCCGGGTGGCCGTTTCGGCGACGAGGAGTTCGTGATGACCAGCCTGAACCGCCCGGTCCGGCTCAACCGCTGGCTGCTGGCCGTCTTCGGCGTGCTCCTCATGGTCGCCGGGGTGTTCGCGTTCGCCACGCACATGCGGTGGCTGCGGGTACTGGACCCGGGCGCGCCGCTCGTGCCCGGTACCGCCCTGCCGCCCACCTGGGTGCTCTACGTCGTCGCCGGCGGTGCGGTCGTGCTCGGGCTGCTGTGTCTGCGCTGGCTGCTGGCCCAGCTCGCGCGACGGCCGAAGACGCAGACGTGGCGCTATGAAACCGATCCCGATCGGGGTCGCACCGAGATGGCCGCCGACGCGGCGATGCTCCCGTTCACCGAAGAACTGCGCGCGAGCGAGGGCGTGCACGCGGCGCGCGCGACGCTGGCGGGATCCCGTGCGGAACCGGCCCTGGCGCTCGTCGTGACGGTCGAGCAGGACGGTGACCCACGGCGGATCCGTGAGCGGCTTGCCGAGGAGACCCTGCCCCGGCTGCGGCAGGCGCTGGACCTCGATGAGCTGCCGGTCACCATCGAGTTCCGTTTCAGCACGGCTCGGGGCGCCCGGACCCACTGAACCCGGTGGCCGCGGTTGTCCTGCGAACCCAGCGGCCTCGACGATGCCCTGGTCTCGTCTGTCCACATCGGACCAGGTGGGGTCCGCGCTTGTCGACGGCCGAGTTCGTCCACGGAGACCGGCATCGGTTCTCGGTGGCCGGTACGAGCGCGCTGCACGATATCGCCAGGACCAACCGGGTCTACGCCCTATGCGATCACACGACCTCAGCCGTCGGACGCCTTCGTGCGGGTGGGTTTCCGCGGGCTGGGACGCTCAACCCGGTCTGCTGGGTTGCCCTGGGCTCTGTCGACGTGCGGTGGTGCTCGCAGGCTGATCGCCCGACCGGGCTAATCGTTGCCGTCCTGGGGGAAGCAGCGGACCGGCGCGGGCTCCGGGTGGCTGGCGGCTGGATGCCCGCGCCGGTGCCGGTGGTGTCGGGAAACGGACAAAAACCCGGTCTAGGTCTGGACCATTTCGGCAACCCGGTCGCACACTTCTGCACGCAGTGTGTTTCTTTCTCCCCCAGGTCCCCGGAGGAATTGCCATGCGTCGAAGAATCACCCTTTCCCTCAGCGGCACCGCGTTGCTCGTGGCCGGTCTCGCCACCGCGGCGCTCACCCCGGCGGCCGCGCAGGCCTCGCCAGGGCTGCTCGCGGCCATGCAACGTGATTTCGGCCTGACCGCGAGCCAGGCCCAGACCCGGCTCGGTCAGGAACTGGCTGCCGCGAAGGTGCTCCCGGTCGCCGAGAAGGCGGCGGGCGCGGCTTACGGTGGCGCCTGGTTCGACCCGAAGCTGGGCAAGCTCGTCGTCGGTGTGACCGATTCCGCGGTCGACGGTGCGGTCCGCGCCACCGGTGCGGAAACCACGCCGGTGCGGACCACTGCCGCGGCGCTCGACGCGGCGAAGCAGAAGCTGGACGCGACCACCAAGACTCATCCCGCGCCGGCGTCGGTGAGCGGCTGGCGCACCGATCTGCGTACCGGGAGCGTCGTGGTGTCGCTCGTACCCGGTGCGCACGGGGCGGATGTCGACGCCTTCCTGGCTCGCGCCCGCGAGGCCGGCCCGGTGACCGTCGCGACCGCGGCCAAGCCGAGGACTCTCGCCGCGGGTACCGTCGGCGGGGATCCGTACTACATCAACGGGAACGTGCGCTGCTCGATCGGATTCTCCGTGCAGGGCGGCTTCGTGAGCGCCGGGCACTGCGGTCGCGCCGGCAGCTCGGTGGCCGGCTGGGACGGCTCCGCGATGGGCTCGTTCGCCGGTTCTTCCTTCCCTGGCAACGATTATTCGTTCATCAGCGTCGGCGACGGCTGGTGGACCACCCCGGTCGTGCTCGGCTGGGGGACGGTGGGCGACCGGCTGGTGCGCGGTTCGGAGGTGGCTCCGGCGGGCTCGTCGGTCTGCCGCTCCGGCTCGACCTCGCACTGGCACTGCGGCACCGTGATCGCGCTGAACGAGACGATCAACTACGCGGAGGGCGCGGTCTCCGGCATGACGCACACCGACGCCTGCGCCGAACCCGGTGACTCCGGTGGTTCGTTCATCACCGGCGACCAGGCACAGGGCGTCACCTCCGGTGGCTGGGGCGACTGCAGCTCCGGCGGCGAGACCTGGTTCCAGCCGGTGAACGAGATCCTGCAGACCTACGGGCTGTGGCTGGTCACCGCCTGATCCGTTACTGAACTGGGCAGGCGCCGCGTTTCCCGCGGCGCCTGCCCTCGTCCGGTGTGGCTCGCCCTGGTTCCCGGCGGTCCGATGTGGACGGACGGTCATCGTTGCCGCGAAGGCGGACGGCGAACAGGGCCGGCGCAGTGCTCGTCGCTCCGCCAGGCAGGTGTGACGCACCTGTTCGAGAAAACGCGACGGTCAGGGACACAACGGGCAGCGACGACACACCTGGCGGCGTGGGCCCGCCGGTCAGCAAGGACCGGAAGGGCGGCAGAGGCAGGAGAGACGGCAGGGGCAGTAAGGACGGCAGCGACTCCGGGCAGAACGGCGCCGGGAAGCCGGTTTTCCAGGGTCCGCCGGACCCTGGAAAACCGGACTGGGGGCTGGTGGAACATCACCCGGCCAGGATACGGACGAGCACCGACAGAAACCGTCGTCCGCGAGGTCGGCGGGGAGATCGCAGGGGAGCAGGGGCGAACGTCAAGGGTTCATCGCGAGGACCAGGAACCCGGCGAGCAGCACCAGGTGCACGCCGCCCTGCAGGCGGGTGGCGCGGCCGGGGACCACGGTCAGGACGCTCACCACCACGGTCAGCGCGAGCAGCACAATGTGCGTCGGGCCGAGGCCGAGCTGCAGCGGGCCGGGCATCCACACCGAGGCCAGCGCGATCGCCGGGATGGTCAGGCCGATGCTGGCGATTGCGGAACCATAGGACAGGTTCAGGCTGATCTGCATCCGGTCGTGGCGCGCTGCGCGGGCGGCGGCGAGGGTTTCCGGGGCGAGCACCAGCAGGGCGATCACCACGCCGACGAACGACTGCGGCAGCCCGGCCGCACGCACCCCGGCCTCGATCGCCGGGGACTCCACCTTCGCCAGCCCGACTACGGTGACCAGCGCGATCAGCAGCAGAACCAGGCTCACCAGGGCGTTCCGGCGGGCCGGCGGCACGGCGTGCTGGTCTTCGTCCTGTGCCTGCCCGTCTGCGCCGACGGGGAGGAAGAAGTCGCGGTGGCGCACGGTCTGGGTCAGCACGAACATCGCGTACAGCACCAGCGACGCGATCGCGGCGAAGGTCAGCTGCGGGCCGGAGAACTCCGGGCCCGGCCTGCTCGTGGTGAAGGTCGGCAGCACCAGGCTCAGCCCGGCGAGCGTGGCGACGGTGGCCAGCGCCGCGCCGCTGCCCTCCGGGTGGAACCGGGTCTCGCCGTATCGGCGGGCGCCGATCAGCAGCGAGAGCCCGACGATGCCGTTGGTGGTGATCATCACCGCGGCGAAGACGGTGTCCCGCGCGAGAGTGTCCGCCTTCTCGCCGCCGGAGGCCATCATCGTCACGATCAGCGCGACCTCGATCACGGTGACCGCGACCGCCAGCACCAGCGAGCCGAACGGTTCCCCCACCCGATGCGCCACGACCTCGGCGTGATGCACCGCGGCCAGCACCGTCCCGGCCAGCATGAGCGCGACGACCGTGACGGGCACCGGCCCGAGCTCGCGGCCCCAGGTGAGTACCAGCAGGACCACGGCGATCACCGGCAGCACGGTGGTCCACGAAGTCACGAAGGAACGCACGGTGGCCATGCCCTCAGCCTCGCACAACGGTGTTCCGTCCGCCCGGCGTTCGGCCGGTGTGCTCCGGCTGACCCGTCCACAGTGGACCGTTCGGGGTCAGCCGGATTGCTTGCGGAACTCGTCCAGGACGCGGCGTTCGCGCTTGGTCGGCCGCCCGGCGCCGCGTTCGCGGCGGGCCACCGGGATCGCCGCCTCCGGGGGCGGGGCGGGGGTGCGGTCGATCAGGCAGGTGGCCGCGATCGGCGCGCCGACCCGTTTCTGGATCACCTGCACCACCTCGACCACCCGGGTGGTCGTGCCGATCCGGGCGCGAACCCGGTCACCGGCGACCACGGTGGTCGCCGGTTTCGCCGGACGGTCGTTGACCCGGACGTGCCCGCCACGGCAGGCCGCCGCGGCGTCCGCGCGGGTCTTGGCCAGCCGGACCGCCCACAGCCAGCGGTCGATTCGGGTGGATTCCATGCCCACCATCATGGCCCGGGTGCCCATCCGCGCGCCGCCCGACTCGGTTCCGGTCGGGACCCAAAGCCGTGAAGGGGCCCTTCACGGACTCTGAGTCTGTGAAGGGCCCCTTCACAGACCTCCACACCGACTTTGCCGACACCCTGGACTCTGACCGTAAATAGGTACCAAATCACCCTTTTGGGGCGCGTGGTTCCTATGGGACTGCTGAGGCACTCCCTATTTGCACCCCGAACCAGGCGCCCCAGCGGGGCACAAAGTCTGAGTCCGTGAAGGGCCCCTTCACAGACGTGCGCCGAGGGTAACGGCGGGTGCGAGGCCGGTGCGGAACGGCGGGCCACAGGAGACTCCACGGGTGGCGGTGCAGCCCTGCCGGGCGCAAGGCCGTGGGCGGGCCGACGCCGACGGCGCACCGAACCGGGGAAGCCCGGCCGGGATGGACCTGTGCGGAGCGGGCCGGGTGGCGGGCAGGCCCCCTGCGCCGACCCGCCACCCGGTGGTCCCCTCGTCCCCCGACGAACGAGGGGACCGTGGCTCCCGTGAACGGAACCCGGCACCGCGGCGGCCGTGACGCAGCTCCTGTCGAAACTCGCCCATTCGGGTGACCCCGCCCTGCATGTGGGGGTGTATTGGGTTGCCGAGAGCCGCGAGGCGGTGTGACCACAGCGCTCGCACGGACGTGCCTGCACCAGCCGCGGGGCACGCTGTGCCGCGGGCGTGACGGGGTCCCACGCCATGCGACCGGAACGACCCCGCCTCCGCCGCGCACCAGCCACGCGGGTGTGCCGGCCCGCCGCCCGACCTGTCCGAAATGGACAGAGATCCACGCGGGGATCTGCCGCCAGTGGAAGCCGTTCGGGCGGCAGCCGCGCCTGGCCACACGGTCCGCCCGGGCGGTAGTGTTGATCACCTATCGTGGCCGGCCGGGTGGGGGAGCGCCGGGCGGAGCGCGTCCGTATCTGCTCCCGGTCCGGAGTGAGGCCGTTGCGCACTTCACCGTCCGATCAGGGCACGGTGCCGGACGACGTGCTGCGCGTCTCGCTCGTGGAACGGCTCTTCGCCCGGGCCGATGACGAACGGCCCGCCTACACCCACCAGGACCACCTCGCCGCCATCGAGGACACGGTGAGCTGGGCCGAGCTGGTTCACCGTGCCGGTGTGGTGGCCGCGCACCTGCGCGCGGCCGCGCGTCCCGGGGACCGGATCGCGATCGTCGCCGCGCAGGAGATCGCCTATCCGGTCGCGTTCTTCGGGGTGCTGGCCGCCGGGATGACCGCGGTGCCGCTGATGGACCCGGCCGGGAGCGGGCTCGGCCGGCGGCTCGCCGTGATCCTGGACGACTGCGCCGCCACGCTCGTGCTGACCTCGCGCCGCGCGGTGGACCGGGTGCGCGGGTTCGTGCCCGCGGACCGGCTCGTGATCGTCGACGAGCTCACCGGGGCCCCGGCGGAACCGGTGCGGCCCGGGCCGGAGGATCCGGCGTATCTGCAGTACACCTCCGGGTCCACCCGCGACCCGGCCGGGGTGGTGATCCCGCATCGGGCGGTGGCCGCGGCCTGCTGGCAGGCGAGTCTCGCCTACGAGGTCGGCCCGGAAACCACCTGCGCCGGCTGGATCCCGTTCTTCCACGACATGGGGCTGATCCAGCTGCTGTGCCTGCCCGCGTTCGCCGGCTGCCGGTCGGTGTTCATGGCCCCGCTGGAATTCGTGCACCGCCCGCAGCGCTGGCTGCGGCAGCTGGCCGGATATCCGGAAGTGTTCACCGCGGCGCCGAATTTCGCGTTCGACCTTGCCGCCGCGGAGCCCCTGCCGGAAGGTCTGGACCTCTCCGGTGTGCGCGTCGCGCTGAACGGGAGCGAGCCGGTGCGCCCGTCGACCGTCGCCCGGTTCCAG
The DNA here is from genome assembly GCF_002564045.1 of Amycolatopsis sulphurea. Classification (NCBI taxonomy): domain Bacteria; kingdom Bacillati; phylum Actinomycetota; class Actinomycetes; order Pseudonocardiales; family Pseudonocardiaceae; genus Amycolatopsis; species Amycolatopsis sulphurea. The sequence goes on from NZ_PDJK01000002.1 coordinate 5,322,420, forward strand.
GAGGTGTTCGGCCCGCTCGGGTTCCGCCGCGAGGCGCACCGGCCTTCCTACGGGCTGGCCGAGGCCACCGTCTACGTCACCAGCGCCGGGCCGGAGGGGCCGGTGAGCGCCACCTTCGATCGTGCGAAGCTCGCCGCGGGGAAGGCCGTGGAAACCGAAGGTGGGCAAGAAATCGTGTCCGTCGGACGGCCGATCGGGCAGCGGGTGCGCACGGTGGCCGAGGGCCGGGTGCTCCCGGACGGCGTGGTCGGCGAGGTCTGGGTGCACGGCCCGCACGTGGGCACCGGGTACTGGGCCCGCGCGGACGACACGTTCGACGCCTGGCTCGAAGGGCACGGCGGCTGGTTGCGCACTGGTGATCTCGGCGTGTGGCACCGGGGTGAGCTGTACCTGACCGGGCGGCTGAAGGACCTGATCGTGGTGGACGGCCGGAACTACCACCCGCAGGATCTGGAGGCGACCGCCGAACAGGCCCATCCGGCGCTGCGGAGGGGCCGCGTTGCCGCGTTCGCGGTCACCGGCGAAGCGGGCGAGGGCGCGGTGGTGGCGGCCGAATGGACCGGCGAGGCGGACCCGGTCGCGGTACGCCGGGCGATATTGCGCGCGGTGTCCGCCGAATACGGCCTGACGCTGCGTGCGGTCCGGCTGGTCGAGCGGGGTGGTCTCCCGCGCACTTCGAGCGGCAAAGTCGCGCGGGCCGCCGCGCGGGCGCGGTACGGTGGCGGCCGTGGTTGATCTTTGTGCCGACGTCGTGAAGATCGTGTGCGGCACGTTCCTGCTCGACCCCGCGGACGTGCACGAGGACAGCCTGCTGGAGGAGCTGGGCGTGGACTCCAAGGGCCGGGTCCGGCTGCTGGCCGCGCTCGAGGTCCACCACGAGGTGACCATCGGCCTGGAGCGGCTCGACCGGTTCACCGACATCGCCGCCGTGGCGGGGGTACTCGCGGACGCCTTGAACGAACGGACCGGCGCCGGCCGGGCCAGCTAGGAGAGCAGCGCAGATGAGCGGCAACGGGGGATACACCGCCTCCACCCAGGCAATGAGTGACGCGTCGAAGAAGCTCACCCGGTACGCCCAGGACCTTCTCGACGGCAACCCGGACCTGGCCACGCCCGCCGTGGCGGAGAAGGACTTCGGGAACGCGCACACCGCGCACGCCAAGCAGTATCTCGACGGGGCCAAGAATCTCTCCGAAGCGGTCACCGGCTACCAGGCGAAGCTCGCCGAACTCGGCACGAAGCTCACCTCGGGCGCGAAGGCCTACGACGACAACGAATACGACCAGAGCGGCCAGATCGACCAGGCGGGGACCCTCTGATGGCGCAGCCCTCGTGGGAGGACATCAAGAAGGTCCTCGACGACCCCGCCGTCCCGCACGATCAGAAGAGCAAGCTGATGTCGGCGTGCATGTTCAACGGGATGGCCATCCCGAAGGAGGACGCCGCCAAATACAGCCACGCCTATGTCTCCAACAAGGAGATCAACTACGCGTTCGGCCCGCCGTCGATCGAGGACACCTACAACGAGGCCAAGCAGGCCGGCGATCAGGCGTCCTACAACGACGACGAGCACAAGAAGGCCGTCGACGAGGGCAAGAAGAAGCTCGACGAGAAGAAGCCGCCCGCCCCCGACGACACCAGTGGCACGAAGACCTCCGACGAGCTGCTGGACACCGCCAAGCCCGCGCTGAAGCTGTTCGAGACCTTCGGTTCGCTGTTCAAGGATCTGCCCGACGATTGCAAGGGCAACACCACCGAACTGAAGATGGACGAGATCACCAAACGCTTCGACGAGCAGCGCGCGATCTCCTTCGAGCACTTCATGAAGGACGCCACGCACTTCAAGACCGGCGCGGACACCGTCGACCAGGCCATCAAGGACACCGGCTCGACGCTGACCACGTTGATGCAGACCTGGAAGGGCGCGGCCGCCGACGCGGCGTGGGACCACTACAACGACGATCTGGTGCCCAAGGCGACCAAGCTGCAGCAGTCGCTCGGCAGCGCCGCCGAGGCCACCAAGACCACCGCGGCCACGGTCTACTCCCTGGTCCAGACCAAGGCGCGGCAGATCATCGAGCTGTACAACAAGAACCTGCTGGTGGCCTGCGCGGACTTCCCGATGGCCAAGCTGGTCGTGAAGGTGGCCAAGGGCAGCGACGTCAGCGACGACGATCTGGCCGCCATCGCGGGCTGGATGGACGCGAACTTCCACACGAACCTCTATCAGACGCTCAACGATCGCGGCTGCTGCGACAAGACGGACATGAAGAAGGAAGGCCAGAAACTCGCCAAGCAGTGGATCCAGCAGCACTTCAACCCGGTGATGTGGGACCGGATCTATCAGCAGGGTTTCGTCAAGAGCTGCGACGACGCCAAGGAGTTCACCGACAAGGCCTATGACGAGCTGGACAAGGTCATGGGCAAGGTGAAGAACGAGTTCGGCAAGGTGGGGGACCACGGCGGCGCGGGCGGGACGGGTGGTTCCGGTGGCGGCCGCGGCGGTGGCGGCTACGGGGGCGGCGGTTATGGCGGTGGCGGTTATGGGGGTGGGCACGGCGGCGGTCGCAACGGCGGCCCGGGGGGCCAGTACGCCGGGCCCGGTGGTCCGAACGACCCCGGCGGCGGTCAAGGCGGCGGGGTGCCGGACACGAATCTGCCCAGTGGGGGCACGGGTGGCGGGTCCGGAAGTGGCGGTACGAGTGGTGGTTCCGGTGGTGGTGCGCCGCCGCCGACCCCGCCGCCGGTTCCGGATATCGATCTGCCGCAAGGGAATACGCCCGGTGGGTCCGGTCCCGGTGCCGGTGGGGGCGCGCCTCCGCCTGTGCCGGATACGAACCTGCCTGGCGGGGGTACCGGTGGTTCCGGTGGTGGTGCGCCGATTCCTCCGCCCGTGCCGGACACGGATCTGCCGCCGGGCGGCTCACCGGGTGGCGGTACGGGTGGTGGCCCGCCGATCCCGCCGCCGGTCCCGGACACGAATCTGCCCCCGGGCGACGACCCGGCCGGGCAGGGCGGCGACCATCCCGGTGACGACAAGGGCGGCGGTGGCAAGGACGACGGCAAGCCGGGCGAGGACGGCGGTGGTGGTTCCAGCGGTGGCGACCCCACCGGCGAGCACGGCGGCGAGGATGGCGAGGGCGGCGAGGAAGACCAGGAGACGCTGAAGGTCGAGCAGAACGGCAAGACCTTCGAGATGACCGAGCCCGGCGAGGACGGGCGGATGGACATCAAGGTCGGCGACGGTGAGGGTGATCCGAAGGACTTCACCCTCGACTGGTCGTCCGGGGACGAGAACGGCGACGGCTCCGGGGACGAGAACGGCTCCGGGGACGGGACCGGCGGCGGCCAGGATGGCGGTCACGGTGGCGGGGACGGCCCGGACGGCGGGCACACTTACCGCCCCGGCCCGGACGGCAAGATCCACATTCAGGACGGCGACCTCAAGATCACCGCGGAACGCCCGGACGGTCCGGACGGCCCGACCAAGGTCACGGTCGACGACGGCAGCGGCAACCCGACCACCTACACCCTCGGCGAGCACCACTCGGCACACGATGGCTCCCACCCGGGAGACACCGGCCCGGCACACGACGGGTCCCCCAAGCACGACGAGCCCTCGAAACACGACGAGCCCTCGAAACAGGGCGGCACCGGCACCGGCCCGTCGCACGAGGGGAAGCCGGGGGACACGTCTCCTTCGCCGGTGGGCGGCGCGAGGGGCATCCCGGAGCCGGTGGACACCACGCCCTTGGCGGACGATCCGCGTCTGCGGCCGTTCGACGGCACCCGGATGCCGGATCCGGCCGATGATCCGTCGCCGGCGCATCCGGTGGAGCACGGCGTGCCCACCGGTGGCACCGGGCACGGGCCGGGCCTTGGGGACACGCCGCTGGAGCACGGATCTCCCGCTGGTGGCACTCTGCCGGATCATGGGTCTCCCGCCGGTGGCACTCTGCCGGAACACGGGTCTCCCGCCGGTGGCACCTTGCCGGGGCACGGGCCGAGTCTCGGGGATACGCCGCTGCAGCACGGGTCTCCTGCCGGTGGCACCCCACCGGAACGCGGGACTCCGCTCGGCGACACGCCCTCGTCGGCCGGGCCGCACCATGCCGGTGCACCAGGCGTGGCGCCGACCGATACGCACCTCGCCGGTGCGCCGACCGGACACCAGCTGGGCGCGCCGACGATGAGCGGCGGGCTGCCCGGTGTACCGGACAGCGGGACACCGGAGACCGGCCCACAGCAGCCCGGGGCCACCCCACCCGGCCACCCGATGGGTGGCGGGATGCCGATGGGCGGCTCCGGCGGTGGTGGAGGCGGTGGTGGCGGCGGCGAGGACCACGACCGCAGCCGCACCTACCGGGTGGAGGGCAACGGCCTGTTCGAATCGAGCGTTGCCTCGGGCCAGCGGATCACCGGTTCGCTCGATGACGACGACGATCTGTCCCCGGTTCACCGGGCGCGGAAGTGAGGACACAGTGGACGAACTCGAAGGCCTGAGGACCCGGCTGGCCGCTCTCGTCCGGGAGCAGTCCGACCGCGCGACGCTGCGTGAACAGCACACCGACGAGGTCAAGGCGCAGGGGCTCGCGTTCATGACGAAGCAGGCCAAGGCCGCCGAACGCTACGTCATGTACCGCCGCGAGCTGGGCAAGCGCGAGGACGAGAAGGGCCGGGTACAGCCGGAGGAGGTGCGGGAGTTCGACTTCGAGCCCGAAGCCCACCAGGCCGAGAACGGTTCGCAGGGGCTGGACTTCGAGTCCTCGCCTCCGTCCGGCCGTCGCCCGGAGCCGGCTCCGGGCGTATCGCCGTTTCGCGCCGAGCGCCCCGCCCGGCGGGCCCGGATGAGTTCGGACGAGATGGACGACGAGGACGACGCCTTCATGAACAACCGCTGGCGAGGCTGACGCGGCGGCGAGGAACCGGGCCGCGCTGCCCGGTTCCTCGGAGGCGGGTGGGCACTGTCCTTTGTGGATACTGGGTACCGGGGATCGCCCGCGGTGACCGCCGTCACGAAAGACCGGGGAACCGGCCACCCCCGCGCTTCGACTCCTGGGAAGGCGGAATCTGCGGGAGGAGCGCCTATGTCACTGCCGACTTCAGAGCCGGCTGCCTCGAATCTCACCCCGGACCCGGAGCCACCCCGCGCGAACTGGGCGGCGATCCGGCCATTACTGCTGCGGCTGCACTTCTACGCCGGCGTGTTCGTCGGGCCGTTCCTGCTGATCGCGGCGGTGACCGGGCTCGCCTACATCTGGACTCCGCAGGTGGAGCAGGCGGTCTACGCCCGCGAGCTGCACGTGCCGGCGGCCGCCAGTGCGATACCGCTCGACCGGCAGATCGCGATCGCGCGCGCCGAGGTGCCGGACGGCAAGCTGGCCCGGGTACGCCCGGCGCCGTCCGCGACCGACACGACACAGGTCGTCTTCGATCGGCCGGCGCTCGAGCCGAGTTACCACTACACGGTGTTCGTCGATCCCCACACCGGCGAGGTGCGGGGTGCGCTGGAGACCTACGGATCCGGCCAGGCACTGCCGATCCGCGGGTGGATCGACACCCTGCATCGCAACCTCCAACTGGGCGATTTCGGCCGCCTGTATAGCGAATTGGCGGCGAGCTGGCTGTGGGTGGTGGTGCTCGCGGGGCTCGCGTTGTGGTTCGGCAGGCGCCGGTCGGTCCGGCGTGCGCGCGGGCGGCGGCGGTTGCTGTCCTGGCACGGTACCGCCGGGCTGTGGACCGCGGCCGCGCTGCTGTTCCTGTCCGCCACCGGGCTCACCTGGTCGCTGCACGCGGGGGCGAACATCACCGACCTGCGGTCCGCGTGGGACTGGACCACTCCGTCGGTGACCGCGAGCGCGCCGGCTACTCCGGGCGACGTCGGGTGGCAGTCGGTGCGGGAGGCCACGGTGCGCGCGGGGCTGGCGGACCCGGTGCAGATCACTCCGCCGGCCAAGCCCGGCGACAACTACGTCGTGGCGCAGGTCGGGCGGAGCTGGCCGGAGAAACAGGACTCGATGACCGTCGACCCGGGCACCGGGCAGGTCGCCGGGACGCTGCGATTCGCCGATTATCCGCTCGCCGCGAAGCTGAGCCGTTGGGGCATCGACGCGCATATGGGTCTGTTGTTCGGAGTGGCCAACCAGATCGTGCTCACCGTGGTCGGGGTGGCGCTGATCTGCCTGGTGGTCTGGGGATACCGGATGTGGTGGCTGCGCAGGCCTGTCCGGGACGCTGCGGGGTTGCCCCGCCCACCGGCGCGCGGGGCCTGGCGGCGGATCCCCGGCCGGGTGCTCGCGCCGGTGCTGCTCGGGATGGCGGTGCTCGGGTGGTTCCTGCCGGTGTTCGGGGTTTCGCTGCTCGCCTTCCTCGCCGTGGACGTGCTGCTGGGCCTGCGCCGGGAGGTGACCCGGTGATCACGGACTCCGGATTACGCTGGATCCTCACGCTCGTTTTCGCCATGGCTGCGGCATTCTGCCTGTATCGCTGCGTGCGCCGGGCACAGTTCACCGGCTCGGTTTCGGAAGTACTGCACACGCTGATGTGTGCGGGCATGGTCAGCATGGCGTGGCCGGCGACGATGAGTTTCGCGCGGCTGCCGCAGATCATTCTCTTCGCCGCGGCGGCGGTGTGGTTCGCGGTGACGGCCCGTGGGCACGGCTGGTTCGCCTGGACGCATCACACGCTGATGATGGCCGGCATGGCGTGGATGGTCTTCGCGATGCCATCGGCGATGGCGGGGATGACCATGACGATGACCGGCGGTGAGCACGCCGCGATGGGCCACGCCGGTATGGACCACGCCGGAATGACCATGAACCGGCCGACGCATGTGGTGATCGTCGCGGTCGTGCTGACGGTGTTCTTCGTGGTGGCCGGGCTGGTCTGGCTGTCTCGCGCGATCGATGCGGCCCGGGGTGAGCGGCGGCCCGGCCAGCGCACGACGGGGCTCGCGATGGAAGGCGTGATGAGCCTCGGGATGGGCGTGATGACGCTCGCGATGATCTGACCGCGCGGCGCCGGGTCAAGCGGCCCGGCGCCGTCCGGTGGGCCGTTGCGCCGTACGCCCGCGCTTTCCCTGCGGACGGACCAGCCCGAGTGCACCTCGTTGCTGCACCGAGGTTTCCTCGCCGGTGTCCACCGCGTCGGTGAGATCCGGACCCGGCTGGTGTTGCGCGCGATGCTGGCGGTGCACGGCGAACAGCAGCATCAGCCCGAGCACCAGGAAGGTGTGGGACAGCACCCTCGCGGCGGTGACGCGATCACCGATCAGGTCGCCGGTCGTGAGCACGCCCAGTACGACCACGAACCCGGTGATCATCGGTAACAGCCCGGAGGCGGCACGCGTGCGCAGCGCCGCCCACAGCAGGCCGACGCCGACCGCCAGGTTCCACGCCGCGCTCTCGTTGAGCAGGTGCCCTTCCATGACCCCGCCGTGCGCGTCGTGCATGCCGGTGTCCATACCCAGCAGTTGCGCGAAGGCCAGCCCGCACTGCACCAGCCCGACCAGCGCGAGCGCGACCCGCAGCCCCCACTTCTCCCGCGGCGGGGGCGGGGTCTCCGCCATGATCCGCGCGGTCAGATCGGGGACCGCGGGTGCGGCGCGCACCAGCATCGACCGGCGGAGCGAGGCGCTGCGCTCGTACCAGCTCCGGCACGCGGCGCAGGTTTCGAGGTGCGCGTCGACCTCGTCCTCGGGCACCGGCCCGGCCTCGCCGTCCAGCCGTGCCGAAAGGGCTTCACGGAAGATTTCACAGCTCACGTTCTCCATAGTCGCCGGTACCCCGGCGCGAGTTCCCGGTGTCCGGGAACTTTCTCGCCGCGCGCCCGGGAACTGCCGGTGATCCGCCATGTACTAGCGTGATGCGGGTGTCCATCGGCCGTGGCAGCGACGACGAGCGGATCACCGCGCTCGCACTCGCTGGTGGCCGCGGGGATCGGGCCGCGCTGGAACGCTGGGTCCGCGAGACCCAGGCGGATGTGTGGCGGTTCCTCGCCCACCGCACCAGCCCGGCCGAGGCCGACGACCTGACCCAGGAGACGTACCTGCGGGCGTTCGGTTCGCTGCCCCGGTTCGCCGCCCGGTCCTCGTCACGGACCTGGCTGCTGTCGATCGCCCGGCGCGTGGTCGTGGACCGGATCCGCGCGCGCTCGGCGCGGCCGCGCGAATCGGCCACCGCGGACTGGCAGCACGCCGCCGAGGAGCAGTCCGCACGCAGCCGGGCGGCGGGGTTCGAGGACCTGATCGAGCTCGGCCTGCTGCTGGCCGGGCTCGACGACGACCGGCGGGAAGCGCTGGTGCTGACGCAGTTTCTCGGCCTGTCCTACGCCGAGGCCGCCGAGGTGTCCGGCTGCCCGGTCGGCACCGTCCGCTCGCGGGTCTCCCGCGCGCGCGAAGATCTGCTGCGCGCGCAGGAGGAAACCGACAGCGCGATGTGAACGGCTCAGGCCAGCACGCTGTCGAGCGCGCCTGCCTTCACGTCGTCGACGAGGACGCGGAGCTGGGCGACGCTCATCTCCACCCGCTGCCCGAAGTCATCGGTGAGCACCACGCGGCGCTCCGGCGGCGCGGATTCGGCGAGGTGCAGCTCTGGGCAGCCGCAGTCGCAGTTGCCGCAGAAAGTCGCGATGTGACGCAGGTTCTCGGGCATGGGGCGCTCCTGGTTGTTCACTGATCGATCGTCATCGCAGAAGTCGGGACATCCCGGCCCGCGGTTCCCGGCTCACCCGATCCGGTATCCCGGGTGTATAACGCCCTATACCGACCCTGGTATCGCGACCTGGTGTTTCACTGGTCGATTTGCCACGCAACCCCATCACAGCCGTGGATCAGTCGTGGCTCAGGAGTGGGGGTGGTTTTCCCTCATTTCCCCCGGCGTAGCCGGGCCTCCGGGCGCGGTCGTGACCGAGTTGGCGGTGCCTGCGCGAACGGCCGGCGAACCGCTCAGCAGGCGTGCCCGCCGACGAGGCGGGCGACCTGGTCGACCCGTTGTAGACGACGGTAGACGGCAAACCCCTGTTGATCGTGCCTGCCGTTCCGATGGTGGAGGGAACGGAACCGGTGATCGCGGCCCCCGACCGGTCGCCGGTTCCGTGATCCAACGCCAGCGGAAGGGACGGTCAGCGGTGACGGCAGACGAGCAGACGCGGCACACGGCGCTCTCGCGCCTGGTGTTGTGCGGGTGGGAGGGGACACCGATTGGTGACCCTAGCGACCCGGCGGCGCTGATCTATGTCCGCGAGCGTGGCGCCGTCTCGGACGCCGCGTGTGTCCAGTCCTACAACGACGCGGTAGCCACCCGCGAGGTTCGGGGCACCACGACGCGCGCGGGCAACGGGACGGTAGCCGACGTGGTGCACGAGGTCTTGTCGTGGTGACCCCGCGCGATGATGAGCGGATCACGGTTGAGGTCACGCAGGAAAGCTCTTCGCGGTCGGTGATCTACCGGGGGCAGCTTCCGGCGCTGATTATCGGCGACGGCACCGACGAGGTTGTGTTACTGGCCGGTCCCAAATTTCAGGATGCCTCGCTCGCGAAAGAATTTGCTATCGCGCTCGCGCACAACGCGCTGACCTTCTCCGGGGCAGGTAACCGCAGGATGCAGGATTTCCAGATCTGGCCTGGCGACGACCCGGAAACGGAATAAGGGGTGAACGTGGATATTTTCGAAGCCACCGGATTCGGTCATCATGCAGCCGGGAAGCGCGTGCAATCTGGACTGCGTTCACTAGGCAAGCCGGGTGTCGGAACCGGGGTTGTCGGATCGCGTTGACCGTTCTGGGAGATCGCGGTCAGGATGTCCGGGGCGGGCCGAGGAGCTCGATGCCGATGGCGACAACGCCGAGGGCTTCGCGCTCGGGGGGATAGATCTGGCGGATGTTCGCGAGCTGGTCCTCGCGGGTGGCCAGCGGGTTGACCGAAGCGACGGTCTCGTGGGCGAACATGTCGTCAAAGGTGGCGTAGCGGGCGATGCGCGTGACGCGGGTGAGGATTTCGTCCCCCTGGCAGCGGAACCGGATCAGCGAGCCTTCCTTGATCTTTTTGCGGCTGGAGTCGTTGACCCGGATCTCGGTGGTCTTGCGGCCGGCGGCGATGAGGTCGAAGTAGCGCTTGTAGATGCCCATTTCGTGGGCGCGCACCAGGGGCTCGGTGGGGCGTGCGGTCATGAGCCTGCCTAGTTCCTTGACGGTGAACGAGCGGAAGAAGTGCTTGGGGTCAGTGAGCAGTTCGCCGACCAGCCAGACCAGCGCGTCGACGTAGTTGTCGACGTCGGCGGGCCAGGCGGTGGTGTCGAGCATCCAGGGCTCGACATCGGCGGGCAGGACGTCCTTGCCGTGCTCGCGTAACAACGACTTGGACAGTTTCGCCCCGGTCGGGGCCAGCACCTGGGGCGTGAAGATCCTCGATGGCATCCGCGCCGGCGGCGTGTCCAGGGCGCCGAGGGCGCCGTCGACGAGCTGGCAGCCGAAAGTCCAGTCGCCGCCTTTCATCATCACGTGCAGCGTGCGCTCGTCACGGCCCAGCGCGCGTTCCTTGACCAGGTTCCGATAGAGCGTGGCCAGGTCCAGGTAAGGTTGATCGTCTTCGGGGTCAATGTGTGCCTCGTAAGGGCCGTGGTCGAAGCAAGCGGCGGTGGAGGTGGCGCCGTCCTCGTCGAGGTGGGCGAGTTTGGTGCGGTCGGCGCGTTTCTCCGCCCAGCCGCAGTCCGGGCAGGGAATCCTGATGTGGACGACGCCGTGGCTGGGCGCCATCCACCAGCGGATGTCTTCCAAGTGTTCAAGGGTGCGCAGGAACTCGGCTCGGAAGCCGGGGCCGGCTTGCTGGTCGGCGTAGGTCTCCACCGCATAGTCGGTGTCGGTGGCTTCGGACAGTGAGTCGAAGAACGCCCGGTAGTAGCGCTCGATCAGCTCGCCGACGCCGTCCTTGCTCAGGGCGTGGTAGTAGGTCTGCTGGTAGGCGCTGTGTGTTTCCGGGTCGAGCACCACGTCATAGGGCGCGTTATCGAGCGCGCCGAACCGGACGATGGTGTCGATGGAGAACTCCCGCCGGGCGATCTTGGCGAGCAGAAACGCCCGCCGTGGTCTGGACCAGGTTCGTCCCGAGGTGCGGGGCGCCGTTGATCTGGGTGCCGACCACGAACTCGATCCGCGCCGGCCGCGCGGCCAGCACTTCGGGGCGCAGGATGTCGATCGAGCGCAGCAGTGCGTTGGCCAGCACGCTGTTCGGCGAGAGCAGCAGCCCGGATGTTTCTGGTTTTCCGTTGCGGGACAATGCGGTTCACGCTCCTCGGCTGGGTTTGGGCAGGCGCAGGTTGGAGCAGATGAAGTCCAGCCGGGCGGCTGCGGCGTCGGGGGCGACGAACACCGGTTCGTAGCCGGCGTCGTAGTAGCCCTGCACGATCAGTTCGTGCACTCGGCGGATCTCGCGGTCCTTGGCCCAGACGATGTCGTCAGGGTCCTCGAAGGTGTCCAGCGGGCCGAGTACGAAGATCGCGTCGTAGCGATAGAGCCGGGTGGCCTCCTCCAGTTCGGCGGTGGGGCGCAGCCCGAAGAACGCGTCCCAGCCGTAACCGTCGGGGATGCCGCGGTTGTAGAACCTGATCCCGTGCTTGTGCGCGGTGTATTCGGCGACGAACGCCTCCAGTACCTCGAGCGAGTAGTCGCGCCGGTCTTCCCGAAGCAGGTGCCGGCCGAGCCGTTCCCGGTGCTTGCGGTAGATCTCCCGGCCCGGTTCCTCGGCCATGCAGGGAATCCCGGCGGCGTGGATCGCCGTGATCAGGTCGTCCTTGCCCGACGAGGGGCCGCCGATGATGACGTAACGGCGCGGGTCACCGCCTGCTGCAGCCTGAAGGGCGGCGGTCAGGGCGGGGTTGGTGGTTGTGCTGGTCACGACGCTGATCCGTTCTCCTGCTCGATGCTCTCGATACTGCTGTCGGGGGATGCGGGGCGGGCGAAGAACCCCTCGACCCAGGCGTTGCCCAGCCCGGTCTCACCGTGGAGGGCGGCGACAAACTGCTCGCGGCTGGCGCCGCCGGCGGCCGCCTCGGTGAGCCGGGACGTCTGCGCCGCGGTCAGAGCCGGGGTCCAGCCGGCGAGGGCGACCAGCTCGTCGGGGCCGGTGTCGCCGCCGGGGGCGAACGCCGTGGTGTAGCTGATCGCCTCGGCGCGGGCGGCGGCCCACCGCCAGGCCGCGGTCACCGCGGTGGTGGTGATGTCCACCCGGCCGGCCTCCAGGCTGATCACCCGCTCGACGGCCAGCAGTTCGGCGCGGGCGGCGTAGAGGGCCGACCACAACCTGCTCAGCTGCTCCTCGTGCTCGGCGACCTCCCAGGCGAACGGGTCCGCCGGAACCGGCTGCCGCGTCGTGGCCGGGGCCAGCCGCGGCGCGATCATCGCCAAGCGGGTGAACCGGTCCGCGTCTGCCAGCAGCTCCCAAGCGACCTTCTCGACCAGCTTCGGCTCGACCCGCTTGCGGAAGTGATGGACCTCGTGCCCGGCGGCCGCGGCGGCGAGTTCGCGGCGGACGGTGAGGTTCTGCCCCGGCTCGGCCGGCGGCAGCCCGAACAACGCCCGCGCCGCCGGCGCGTAACGGGCATCGTCGAACCGAGCCAGCAGCCCCCGCAGGGTGCCATCCAGCGCCGCCGTGCAGCTGGCTCCGTCGGCGGGGTCCACCGCCCTGGCGACGATACCGTGCAGGTCGAGCAGGGCCGTGTCCGCGCTGGCCGGGGTCACCGGCAAGCCGCGCCGTAGAAGCCGCTGCAAGCCAGCAACTACGTCATCCCTTGCTGGGCTTTTTCTGGGCATGCCCGTAGTGAAGCACAATGCCCAGAAAAAGCCCAGTGATGCGCCTGGGTTTACGCTCATGAGCGGGTGGGCTCGGCAGGCTACTCGGCCGGTTCCCGGATCCGGCGCTGGCCATCGACGTCACCGAGGTGCGCTGGCAGCGCGGCCGCCGTCAGCGTGGCCCGGTTCGCCTGCCGCTGACCTGGACGACGGCGTTGCCCGCGCGGTGACGTTCGCCGGAATTCAGAGGTACGGCCGCTGGGCGCGTTTGGCCGCGCGGTAGGTTTCCCGGGCCCGTCGGGTGGAGTCCAATTCGGACACTTCGCCGACCGGGACGTCCCACCAGGCCGACCCGGGTGGGACGGGGCCGCGGGGATCGGTTTCGACGTGCACCACGGTGGTCGTGGAGTTCGCCTTGGCCTGCGCGAGCGCGGTGCGGAATTCCTCCACTGTGGACGCTCGGAGCACGGTGGCGCCGAGGCTGGCCGCGTTCGCCGCCAGATCCACCGGCAGCGCCGCGCCCTCGATCAGTCCGGAATCCGGGTCGCGATACCGGTAGGAGGTGCCGAACCGTTGTGAGCCCAGGGATTCCGACAGGGCGCCGATCGAGGCGAACCCGTGGTTCTGTACCAGCACCACGATCACCTTCAGCCGTTCGGCGACGATGGTCACCAGCTCCTGTGCCATCATCAGGTAGGAGCCGTCGCCGACCAGCACGACGACCTCGCGGTCCGGGGCGGCCAGCTTGACCCCGGCCCCGGCGGCGATCTCGTAGCCCATGCAGGAGTAGGCGTATTCCACATGATAGGCCTTCGGATCCCGGGCACGCCAAAGCATCTGAAGATCGCCGGGCATCGAACCGGCGGCGTTGATCACCACGTCACGGTCGTCGAGCATGCGGTTGAGCGCGCCGAGGATCTCGGTCTGCGCGGGCAATGGGCCATGACCGGCGTCGAAACACGCTTCGGTGGTGCGATTCCAATCCTCGGCGAGCAGCCGCGTGCGAGCCCGGTACGTTTCGTCGACCTGCCAGCCGGTCAACGCTTCGTGCACCGCGAGGATGCCACGCTTTGCGTCCGCGAGAACCATTTCGGCGGAGTGCTTCGCCGCGTCGAGCCGCGCGATGTTGAGGTTCACGAACCGGACGGCGGGATTTCCGAACACGGTGTGCGAGGCCGTGGTGAAGTCGCTGTAGCGGGTGCCGATGCCCAGCACCACGTCCGCCTCCGCGGCCAGCGCGTTCGCTGTCGACGTGCCGGTGGAACCGATTCCGCCGACTGCGCACGGGTGATCCCACGGTACGGCGCCCTTCCCCGCGTGCGTGTCCGCGACCGGAATGCCGGTCGCCTCGGCGAACGCACGCAGCTCCCGTTCGGCTTCGGAGTACACCACGCCGCCACCGGCGACGATGAGTGGCTTCTTCGCGTTGCGCAGCAAGGAAACCGCGCGGGCCACCGCGGCCGGATCGGGCGCCGGCCGGTCGACGTGCCAGACCCTGCGGCGGAAGAACTCCTCCGGCCAGTCAAACGCCTCGGCCTGCAAGTCCTGGGGGAGCGCGAGAGTGACGGCGCCGGTTTCGGCCGGGTCGGTGAGCACACGCATCGCGGCGAGCGCCGCCGGGATGAGCTGCTCCGGCCGGGTGATCCGGTCGAAGTACTTCGACACCGGGCGGAACGCGTCGTTCACCGTGAGGTCGCCGCCGCGGGCGTCTTCCAGTTGCTGCAGCACGGGATCCGTCACCCGGGTGGCGAAGACGTCGCTGGGCAGCAGCAGGACCGGGATCCGGTTCGTGGTGGCGAGCGCGGCGCCGGTGATCATGTTCGTCGAACCGGGGCCGGTCGAAGCGGTGCAGGCAAAGGTCTGCAACCGATTGCGCATCTTCGCGTACGCGGCGGCCGCGTGCACCTGGCCTTGTTCGTTGCGGGACAGGTAATACGGTAGATCCGCCTCGCCGGTACGGGCGGCCTGCAGCAGCGCCTGCCCGATCCCGGCGACGTTGCCGTGCCCGAAGATCCCCCAGACGCCGGGGATCAGCCGCTGCTCCGCGCCGTCGCGCGCGGAGTACTGAGTGGACAGAAACCGCACGAGGGCCTGCGCGGTGGTCAGCCGGACGGTCATTGCGCGCCTCCGAACGGCAGCCGTGGGTCGATATCCTGGGCCTCCCAGGTCTGCCGGACCCAGGCGTGCGCCGGGTCGTCGCAGATCAGCCAGGCACGTTCCGGCCCGGGACCGGCCATCACGTTGAGGTAGTAGAGGTCGTAACCGGGCGCGGCCATCGACGGCCCGTGCCAGCCGTGCGGGATCAGCACCACGTCGCCGGTGCGGACCTCGGCGAGGACTTCGATCGGCCGTTCGTCGGTGCCGTACACGCGCTGGTATCCGATGCCTCCGCGGGCCACCTCGAAGTAGTAGATCTCTTCGAGTTCGCTTTCGCCCTCGCGTGCTTCGTCGTGCTTGTGCGGCGGGTAGGACGACCAGTTTCCGCCGGGCGTCAGTACCTCGCAGACGAGGAGCTGATCGGCTTCGAAAGTGTTTGGCAGGCAGTAGTTGTTGACCTGACGGCTGCAGTTGCCGGCTCCGCGCAGCTCGCGCGGCACGCCGGACGCCGGGCCGTATCGGGCGGGCAGCCGCTTCGCGGTTTTCGCCGAGGGTAGGGCGAACCGGCCGGTCCCAGTGATCTCGGCGACGGAATCCCTGGGGAGATAAGCGAAATCGGTTACCGAATCGAACACGCCGGTACGTCCGATCAGGGCGAAGGGCTCTCCGTCGACGCGTACGGTGCAACTGCCCGAAAGCGGCAGGACGAGCGCTTCGGAGTCCGAAGTGGACACGGTATGGGTGCCGTCGAATTCGAGGATCCGCAGGCCGGAGAGACCCCAGCCGGCCGATTCCGGGGTGACGACCACGCTGAACGGTGCGTCGGCGGTGCTGCCCGCCTTGCGGTGGAGGTTCACAGCAGCCCCACCGCCGTGTCGACCGCTTTCGCCACATCGCCGTCCTGCGGGTAGAGCAGGGCGCGGCCGACCACCAGCCCTTGCACGGTCGGCAGCGCGAGCGCTTCCTGCCACGCCGCGAACGTCGCATCGGCGTCGGCGACTTCACCGCCGAGCAGCACGGCCGGCAGCGTCGAAGCCGCCAGCACGCGCGCCATGTCGTCGACCACAGGAAGCTTGAGCCAGGTGTAGGCGGACGAGCTGCCGAGCCCGGAGGCGATGGTGATGGCGCGGATCACCGCGTCGGGGGAGAGGTCGTTGCGCAGCCGCCCGCCGGCCCAGACGGACAGGAACGGCTCGACCATCGCGATCAGGCGATGCCCGGCCAGCTCGTCGACTGCTCGCGCGGTGTTCTCCAGCACCGTGGGCGTGACCGGGTCGTCGAGGCAGATGCGGGTGAGCATTTTACCGCCGTCGAACCGCATCCGCGCCAGGGCGTCCGCGTCGTAACTCGCGAACCGGTCGTCGATCTCGAAGCTCGACCCGGCCAGCCCGGTACGGTTCATCGAGCCCAGCACGGTCTTGCCGTCGAGCACGCCGAGCAGCAGCAGATCATCGATCACGTCGGCGGTGGCCAGCACCCCGGTGACCCCGGGCCGTTCCAGCGCGAGATAGAGCCGCTCCAGCAACTCGCCGCGGTCGGCCATGGCGAGCGGGTCCCCACCGGCCGCGTGCGCCCCGCGGGCCGGATGGTCCGCGGCGATGATCATCGTCCGGCCTTTGCTGTTGAACGGCGATTTCGCGCGCACGCGGGCCGCCGCCGCCTCGGCGATCGCCTCCGGGTGGTGCACCCGCCGGGAGACGATGCCGCGCACCGTGTCGATCACCGGTTCCCTCCGAGCTTTCGCAGGACTTGTTCCTCCGTGGGCATCGCGTCGGAGCAGGCCAGCTCGCCCGCCACGTGCGCCCCGGCCGCGTTCGCGAACCGCATGATCCGCTCGGTGTCCCATCCGGACAGCAGACCGTGCACGAGGGCGCCGCCGAACGCGTCGCCCGCGCCGAGACCGTTGACGACTTCGACCGGTATCGGCGGTACTTCGACCTCGCCGGAATCGTCTGCCGCGAGAACGCCCTTCGGGCCTTGCTTCACCACCGCGAGGGAGACTCCCTTTTCCTGCAATGCCTTCGCCGCCTCGTGCGGGTCCTGTGTGGCCACTGCGGTATCGCATTCGTCGAGATTGCCGACCGCGACGGTGACCTGTTCCAGTGCCTTGCCGACCCAGCCGCGGGCTTGTTCGCGCGAATCCCAGAACATCGGCCGGTAGTCCAGGTCGAGCACGGTGATCCCGCGCCGCCCGCGGGCTTCGAGGGCGGCCAGCGTGGTCGTGCGGCTCGGCTCCCGGGACAGCCCGGTGCCGGTCACCCAGAAGACCTTCGCCGCCCGGATCGCGTCGAAGTCCACTTCGGACTCGTGCAGATCGAGGTCGGGGGCCAGCGGGTGGCGGTAGAAGTACAGCGGGAAGTCGTCGGGCGGGAAGATCTCGCAGAAGGTGACCGGCGTGGGCAGGCCGGGGGAGGTGCCGACCCACCGGGTGTCGACCCGGTACCCGGTCAGTGCCCGCCGGAGGAAGGTGCCGAACGGATCGGCCCCGGTCTTGGTCACGACCGCGGCCCGTCGCCCGAACCGCGCCGCCGCGACCGCGACGTTGGTGGCGCTGCCGCCGAGGTACTTGCCGAACGAGGTCACCTCGGCGAGCCCGACGCCGATCTCCAGGGGGTAGATGTCCACCCCGATCCGGCCCATCGTGATGAGGTCGAACGCGGGTGCCGTGCCTGTGCTCACCGTCGTCCTCCTGGTTGCCGCGGCGCCTACCACGGTACTGGCGGATCGACCCTGCCAGCGGCTTCGCGACTTTGTCAAGACATACGGACATTATGTCACTGTGACCGCGGCCGGTAGGCTGCCGCGGGTGAACAGCAGCCCGGCCTGGGATCCCGCCCGCGAGATCGTGGTGGAACCGGCCCGCCCCGAGCCGTTGTACGCGCAGGTCGCGCGGCAGTTGCAGGCGGCGATCGAGGACGGCCGGCTGCCCGCGGGCACGCGGCTGGCCAACGAGATCGACTTGGCGGCGGGTCTGCGGCTGTCCCGCCCGACCGTGCGCCAGGCCATCCAGACCTTGGTCAATCAGGGCCTGCTGGTGCGCAAACGCGGTGTCGGCACCCAGGTCGTACGGACGAAGGTGGCTCGCCCGCTGCGGCTGAGCAGCCTCTTCGACGACCTGGCCGGGCTGGGCGGGACGCCGGGCTCGGCGGTCCTGGTCAACCGGCTCGAACCGGCCGGGCCGGACGCCGCCGCCCGGCTGGAATGTCCCGGGCTCGGCGAGGTCCGCCGCCTCCGGCGGATCCGCACCGTCGACGGTGAACCACTGGCGGTGATGAACAACTACCTGCCGCCCGACCTGCCGGCCCCGGCCGACGAGGAGCTGCGCGGCCACGGTCTCTATCAGCTCCTGCGCACCGCGGGCGTGCGGCTGCACTCGGCACAGCAGTCGATCGGCGCCCGGCTGGCCACGCCGGAGGACGCGGACCTGCTGGGGGAGCAGCCCGGCGCGGCCCTGCTGACGATGGCCCGCACGACCTACGACGAAACGGGCCGGGTCGTCGAGTACGGGTGGCATGTCTACCGGGCTTCGCGGTATTCGTTCAATCTGTCGCTGACGAATGGGCCGGCCTGATCACACTCCGGAGAGGGTCTTGCCCGTGATCCGCCGCATCAGCGCCAGCGTCGTCCGAGCGGGCAAGCGCTGGGTCAGGCCGGTGAACAGCGAGTAGCGGCGGCCGTCGACCACCGAGAACTTGCGCGAGCCCAGCGCACGGAAAGCAGTGGTGACGACGTGCTCCGGCTGCCGCAGGCCGCAGAATTTCGCCATTACGCCCAGGATCTCTTCGGACCGCTGCCCGGTGACGGTCACGCCCGGGTGCACCGCCAGCACCCGGACACCCGAGCCGGCGACCTCCTCGCCGACTGCCTGGGTGAAGGACTGCACCATCGCCTTGCTCGCGGCATAGGCGGCCAGGTACGGCGTGGGCTGGAACGCGGAAGCGCTCACGACGTTCACGATCGCTCCGCGACCACGGGAGACCATGCCCGGAAGGAAGCGAATCATGCTGTCCACCACGGCATGCGAGTTCAGCTGCACCATCGCCGCGACGCCCGCCGGATCGGCTTTCGCCGCCGGCCCGCCCACCCCGCCGCCCGCGTTGTTCACGAGGAAGCCGATCTCGATCCCGTGCTCGACGGTCTGCTCGAACAGGTCCCGCGGCGCGTCGGTCTCGGACAGGTCCAGCTTCTCCGTCCACACCCGGACTCCGTAGGCCGAGCGCAGGAACGACGCGAGAGTCTCCAGTTTGTCGCCTGAGCGCGCCACGATCACGAGGTCCGCACCGCGCTGGGCGAGCCTGCGGGCGAACTCGGCGCCGATCCCGCCCGATGCCCCGGTAACCAGGGCCGTAGTGCCGGGCAGGCGTGCCAGGTCGTACATGATTCTCCTTGTGCTCAAAGGAAAAGATCTTGATGCACGCATGCTAACGTCGTAACTGGAAGCACTCGACCACTTGGCCCGAAGTGAGAAACATTGCTTGATCAGGATTCTCATAACACTGCCGATCCCACCCCCGAAGAGCCGCCCGGCCCGCCCGGCGCGGAACTGCGCGCCGACGCCCGCCACAACCGCGAACGCGTCTTGAAGGCCGCGCGCGAGGTGTTCGCGGCCCACGGCGTCGACGCCCCGATGAGCGCGGTCGCCCGCCGGGCCGGCGTCGGCGTGGCCACCCTCTACCGCCGCTTCCCGAACCGCTCCGCGCTCGTCGTCGCCGCCTTCGACGATCAGGTCGTCACGTGTACAACCGCCCTGGAGGAGGCATTGGCCGACCCCGATCCGGGGCACGGCCTGTTCGTCTTCCTGAAGACGGTCTGCACCACGCTGGTCACCGACCGCGGCTTCGACATGGTGTCCATGACCGGCTTCCCCGAGGCGGTGGACTCCGGCGGGCAGCGCACCCGCGCGGAGGAGGTCGTGTCCACCTTGATCCGGCGCGCCCGTGACGCCGGGCAACTCCGCGCGGACTTCGACCCCGCGGATATCCCCCTTCTCCTGCTGGCCGTCAGCGGCTTGGCCCACCATCCGCCCGAGATCGCCCTGCCCGCCGCGCTCCGCCTCCTCACCTACCTCTTCCAGTCCTTCCTGGCCCACCCGCCGTCCCGCCCCGGCACGCTTCCTCCCGCACCACCGATGGATCTGACCGGACTGCGCCGCCCCCGCACCACGGACCGGTGACCTCGGTATTCAGAAGCTGTCCGAGGTTTTTGCCCGATTATCCTTGCTCCCCGCGTGCGCTCATTTGCCCCGTCCGTGGGACGCGGCCCCGCACTGCGAATGCGGACCGTCCGCGCTCGTGATAGTCGTGTTCCCGGCGGAGTAACCGGGAACGCATCGTGGCGGTCCGGCTCCGCCGGTTTTCGCGCGCCCAGGGTGCGCCGAATTCACCGGAATTGATGAAGTGTGACCGGCCATATTTCACCCGCTGGACGGATATTCACTTCACGAACCCGGGAAAAGTTGATCCGCGCCATTCGCTGGGCTAACTTGCGGAGCCGGTTTTAGCCCGATCGGGGACATCCCCGGTGTACTCGAGACGGAAACGGAGGACCGGTGGGGACTTCATCGGGGACGGCGCGGGAGGAGCGCGTGCTGGTGCTCGGGCTCAGCCCGGCCGGGGCGCCGGACGCGCGGCTGGTCGCGGCGGTGGCCCGCGGCGGCGGGCTCGGCGTGCTCGACCTCGGCAGCGGCGACGCGCAGGCCCGGCGGGCGCTCGAACTGGCCGCGGCGTGGGCCCCGGGTGGCTTCGGGGTCCGGGTCGGCCCCGGCTGCCGGCTCGGCCCGGCCGATCTGCCCGCGGCGGTGGACACCGTGGTGCTCGCCCGCGGCGCGACGTGGTCCGGGCTCACCGCGTACCGCGTGCTCGCCGAAGTGACCAGTCTCGACGAAGCCCGGGCGGCGGCCGGATACGACGGTGTGCTCGCCCGCGGGCACGAGTCCGAGCTGAGCTCTTTTGTGTTGCTGCAACAGCTTGTGGCGCAGTCCGGCACCCCCGTCTGGCTGGCCGGTGGGCTCGGCCCGCGCACCGCCGCGGCGGCGGTCGTGGCCGGGGCGAGCGGGGTGGTGCTCGATCGCGAGCTGACCCTGCTGTCCGAAGTGGACATTCCGGGAACGTCGGACGAACTGCTGGCGCCGTTGTTCGCGGAGCGGTTCGGGGACGTCGATCGCGCGGTCCGTGCGGTGCGCGAAGCGATCCTCGCGGTCCCCGCGGCGGCGCCCGCGCCGCTGGGCGCGGAGTCCCCGCTGGCCAGGGCGACCGGGGTGGCGCTGCCGGTCGCGCAGGGGCCGATGACGCGGGTGAGCGACCGGCCCGGGTTCGCCGCGGCCGTCGCGGAGGAGGGCGCGCTGCCGTTCGTGGCGCTCGCGCTGGCGGACGCCGAGCAGACCAGGGCGTTGCTGGAGGACACCCGGCGCGCGATCCCGGATCGCCCGTGGGGCGCGGGCATTCTCGGCTTCGCCCCGGAAGAGGTGCGCGCCGCGCAGCTCGCGGTGATCCACGAGGTCAAGCCGGCGTGCGTGATCGTGGCGGGTGGCCGTCCCGCGCAGGCGGCGGCGCTGGAGGCGGAGGGCATCCAGGCGTTCCTGCATGTCCCTTCTCCCGTGCTGCTGCGGCAGTTCCTCGAAGCCGGGGCGCGCAAGTTCGTGTTCGAGGGCGCCGAATGCGGCGGGCACGTCGGCCCGGCCGAGAGTTTCCCGTTGTGGGAAGCGCAGATCGACGTGCTCCTCGCTCATCTGAAGGACCACCCGGGCGACCAGGTGCACGTCTACTTCGCCGGTGGAGTGCACGACGCGCGTTCCGCGGCGGCGGTCGCGGTGGCCGCGGCGCCGCTGGCCGAACGCGGCGCCGGGGTCGGCGTGCTGATGGGCAGCGCGTACCTGTTCACCCGCGAAGCGGTCGAACAGGGCGCAGTGCTCCCGGCTTTCCAGCGTCAGGTGGTCGAAGCCGAGCGGACGGAGCTGCTGGAGACCGCGCCCGGCCACGCCACCCGGTGTGTGGCCAGCCCGTTCGTCACCGAATTTCGCGAGCTGCGTGCGACGCTGCGCGCCGGTGGCCTGCCCGAGCGCGAGGTGTGGGAAGAACTCGAACAGGCCAACGTCGGTCGCCTGCGGATCGCGAGCAAGGGTGTGCGCCGCGAAGGTGCGCGGCTGGTCGACGTGGACGAAGCCGCGCAGGTCGAAGCCGGTCTCTACATGGCCGGACAGGTGGCTGTGCTGCGTTCGTCGGTCGGCACGGTCGGCGCGTTGCACTGGTCGGTGACGGACGGGGCGAAGGACTTCCACGAGTCGCGTGCCGCCCAGTTGCGGTGCCGGTTCGGCCTGCCCGCACCGGCGAGCGCCGAGGCGCCGCCGCCGCTGGACGTGGCGATCGTCGGGATGTCCGCGATGTTCCCGCAGGCACCGGACCTGGCCGCGTTCTGGGCCGGGATTCTCGCCGGGACGGACGCGGTGACCGAGGTGCCCGCGCACCGCTGGGCACCGGAGATCTACCACGGCGAGGGGCCGGGCCGGACGCCGTCGAAGTGGGGCGGGTTCCTGCCGGAGATCCCGTTCGACCCGCTGGCGTACGGGATTCCGCCGTCGTCGCTGGCCGCGATCGAGCCGGTGCAGCTGCTCGCGCTCGCCGCGGCCGACCAGGCGTTGCAAGACGCGTCGCTGGGCGCGTTCGACCGCGCTCGCACCAGCGTCGTGTTCGGTGCGGAAGCGGGTAGCGACCTGTCCAACGCGACCGTGCTGCGCACCGTGCTGCCCAGTTATCTGGGGCAGCTGCCGGAGGAACTCGGCGAGCAGCTGCCGCGGATCACCGAGGATTCGTTCCCGGGCATGCTGGCCAACGTGATCGCCGGGCGGATCGCCAACCGGCTGGATCTCGGCGGCGCGAATTACACCGTGGACGCGGCCTGCGCCTCGTCGCTGGCCGCGGTCGACGTGGCGTGCAAGGAACTCGTCAACGGCACCAGCGACGTGGTCCTCTGCGGCGGCGCGGACCTGCACAACGGGATCAACGACTACCTGATGTTCTCGTCCGTGCAGGCGCTTTCCCCGACCGGCCGCTGCCGCACGTTCGACAGCTCGGCGGACGGGATCGCGCTCGGCGAGGGCGTGGCGTGCGTCGTGCTGAAGCGGCTGGCCGACGCCGAACGCGACGGCGACCGGGTCTACGCGGTGATCAAGGGCCTGGGCAGCGCCAGCGATGGCCGTTCGCTCGGCTTGACCGCGCCGCGGCCGGAAGGCCAGCGCTCGGCGCTGGAACGGGCCTACCGCAATGCGCGTCTTTCCCCGGCCTCGGTCGGGCTGATCGAGGCGCATGGTACCGGCACCGTGGTCGGCGACCGCACCGAGTTGACCACGCTCAGCGCGGTGTTCACCGAGGCGGGCGCCGAGCCCGGCGGCTGCGCGATCGGTTCGGTCAAATCGCAGATCGGGCACACCAAGTGCGCGGCCGGGCTCGCCGGGCTGATCAAGAGCGCGCTGGCCCTGCACACCGGGACCCTGCCACCGACCCTGCACGTGCGCTCGCCGAACCCGGGCTGGGGCGAGGACAGCCCGTTCGCCTTCCGGGACCAGGCGCGCCCGTGGGCGGCCGCGCCCGCCGACCGGGTGGCCGGGGTGAGCGCGTTCGGCTTCGGCGGGACGAATTTCCACGTCGTACTCACCGCGGGCGCTCGCGGTCCGGTGCCCCGGCACGCGGCCGATGAATGGCCCGCCGAGCTGTTCCTGTTCCCGGACTTACGGATGGACTGGTTGCAGGAGCTGATCCGGTCGGGTCCGGTGCGGCTGCGGGACCTCGCCGCGACCGCGGCCCGGCGCGCGGCCCGGCGGGGCGGGCCAGTGCAGGCGGCACTGGTTGCGTCCACTGTGGACGAACTGGGCGAGCTGCTGCCGCGGCTGGCGGCCGGCGAACACGACCCACCGGCCGGGCTGTTCCAGGCCGACGCCGTGGTGCCGGGCAAGCTGGCGCTGCTGTTCCCGGGCCAGGGCAGTCAGCGGCCGGGCATGCTCGCCGAGCTGTACGTCACCTTCCCGGAGGTGCAGCACTATCTGCGGCTGCCGGGGGCGCCCGCGGCGGAGCTGTTCCCGCCCGCCGCGTTCGGCGCGGAGGCCGAGCAGGAGCGGCGGCTGCGGGACACGAGGGTGGCGCAGCCCGCGCTCGGGGTGACCGGGCTGGCCGTGCACCATCTGCTGACCCGGCTCGGTGTCCGGCCGGATTTGCTGGGCGGGCACAGCTACGGCGAGCTGGTGGCGTTGTATGCGGCGGGTTCCTTCGACGCGGCCACGCTGCTGAGCCTTTCCCGCGCGCGTGCGGAAGCGATTCTCGACGTGGCGGGTGCCTATCCGGGCACGATGGCCGCGGTCGCCGCCTCCGCGGACGAGGTACGCGCCGCGCTCGGCGACCTCGATGTGGTGATCGCGAACCACAACGCACCACGGCAGGTGGTGATCTCCGGCCCGGAACCCGCGGTGGACGAGGCGTGTGCGATCCTGCGGGGAGCCGGGATGAGCGCGCAGCGGATCCCAGTCGCGTGCGCGTTCCACAGCCCGGTGCTGCACGGCGCCGGGCGGCGGTTCGCCTCGGCGCTGGCCGGGGCCGAGGTGCGCGCGCCGGAGCTGCCGGTCTTCGCGAACCGGACCGCCGGGGAGTATTCCGGTGCGGTACGGGCGGAACTGGCCGCCCAGCTCGAGGCGCCGGTCGCGTTCGTCGCGCAGATCGAGGCGATGTACGAGGCCGGGGCGAGGGTGTTCGGTGAGGCCGGTCCGGGGCGAGTACTGTCCCGTCTGGTCGGTGCGATCCTCGGTGACCGTCCACACACGACGGTCGCCTGCGACGGCGGGCTTCGCGGCTTCCTCGGCGCGGTGGCGATGCTGGCCGTGTCCGGCATCCCGCTCGACGCGGGCTGGCTCTTCCGGGGCCGGGACGTGCGGGACGCGGCGAAGGAGCCGCCGAAGCGTCCGAAGTGGACCGTGGACGGGCAGGCCGTGCGCACCGCGGACGGGACACCGCCGGCGGGCGGGCTGGTCCCGGCGCGGCGGATCGAAGCGTTGACCAGGGGTGAAAGGCAGACGGCGCCGATGAGTGAACGGGAAGACCTGATCCGCGAGTTCCTGCGGACGAGCCGGGAGCAGGTCGCCGCGCAACGGGACGTGCTGCTGACCTACCTCGGCGCACCGGCTGCGCTGCCTGCGCCCGTCGTGGTGGAGCAGCCGCCGGAGCAGGCGGCCCCCGCCGTGAAACCGGAGCCGGAACCGGTGACGGACGTGCTGGACGTGCTGGACGTGGTGGTCTCGGTGGTCGCCGACCGGACCGGGTATCCGGCGGACATGGTGGAGCCGGAGCTGGATCTGGAAGCGGACCTGAGCGTGGATTCCATCAAGCGCACGGAGATCGCCGGGGAACTGGTGCGGCGGCTGGCGGTCCCCGCGGGTGCGGACGTGGAGGAGCTGTCGGCGCTGCGCTCGGTGGGGGCGATGGCGGAGTGGTTCGGTGGCGCGCAGCAGCCGCCCGCCGCAGTCGCCGACGTGGCACCGCCGGTGCCGGTGCCGGCCGTGGATACGCCGCGCGGGACCGCGCCACGACGGTACGTGCTGGAGCCGGTTCCGTTGTCCGGCGCCGGAATCGTGGTGGGAGAGCACGAGCTGGACGGGATGACCGTCGCCTTGGCCGGTGGCGATGCGGAGCTGCACGCTTCGCTCGGCGCAGCGCTCGCCCGGCACGGCGCGGAGGTCGCGGCCGGCGGCGCCGACACCATCGTCCACCTCGAACCGCTCGCCGACACCGACGCGACGTTGCCGGACCTGATCCCGAGCCTGCGCGAAGATCTGGCGCGGGCGCCCCAGCGGCTGTTCGTTCTCGCGCGGCCGGACACGACGGCGTTCGCCGGGCTGCGCGGGCTGTTCCGGTCGCTCGCGCGGGAGTATCCGGACACCGACCTGCGGGCCGTCGAGCTGGACGGGCCGGTCGAACTGCTGGTCCGGGAGCTGGCCGTGAGCGGGGCGCCGGTGGTGCAGGTCTCGGCCGGTGCGCGAGCCGAACCGCGGCTCGTGCCCGCGCCGTTCGGGGCGCTCGCGGCGACCGGCGCGGGGCCGGCCGGTGACGGCGCGGCCGAAGCGGCCGCACTCGGGCTCGGCCCCGATGCGGTGGTGCTGCTCGTCGGTGGCGGGCGGGGGATCACGGCGCACGCGGCGCAGGCGTTCGCCGCCGGTGGCTGCGCGATCGAGCTGGTCGGGCGGACGCCGTTGCCGTCCGGTCCGGAGGACCCGGCCGTGCAGGCCGCGGCCGATCTGCCCGCGCTCCGGCGTGTGCTGGCCGGCAAGGGGGTGGGCGGCCCGGCCGAGGTGGCCCGCGCGGCGCGTCTGGTGCTGGCGCAACGCGAGGTCACCGCGACACTGGATACGTTGCGGGGCAAGGCATCCAGCGTGCGTTATCACGCCGTCGACGTGCGCGACAGCGAGGCGCTGCACCAGGTGGTGAAGGAGATCCACGCCGAGCACGGCCGGCTGGACGGCGTCGTCTACGCCGCGGGCGTGATCGAGGACCGGCTGTTCGCGGAGAAGGCCCCCGAATCGTTCCGCCGCGTCTACAGCACCAAAGTGGACGGTGCGCGGGCGCTGCTGGCCGCGCTGGACACCGTGCCGCAGCCGCCCGGGTTCGTCGTCCTGTTCGGCAGCATCGCCGGGGCGCTGGGCAACCGCGGGCAGACCGACTACGCCGCGGCCAACGACGCGCTGGAGACCCTCGGCGCCGCCTGGGCGCAGCGGAGCGGGCAGCGCGCGCTGACCGTCCACTGGGGACCGTGGGCGCCGGACGCCACGCACGGCGGCATGGTCTCGCACGAACTGGCGCGCAGCTACGCCGGGCGCGGGATCGAGCTGATCGACCCGGAGGAGGGCACCGCCGCGCTGCTGCGGGAGCTGGCCTGGGGCGACCCGGCGCTGACCGCCGTCGTGCACACCGCCTCCGGCTGGTGAGGCGTGACTGAGCGGACGCCGGTCGCGATCGTCGGCATGGCGGTGCTCCTGCCCGGGGCGCCGGACCTGGCCCGGTACTGGCACAACCTGGTCACCGGGGTGGACGCGGTGACCGACGTGCCCGCCGGGCGCGGGCTGCCCGGCGGCCGGGGCGGGTTCGTGGCGGCGAGCGCCGAACCCGCGCTGTCCGGGACCGAGCCCGAGCAGCTGATCGCCGTGCAGGTGGCGGCCGCCGCGGTGGACGACGCGGGCGGCGAGGGAAGGCTCGGTGACCGGTCGCGGACCGGGGTCGTCCTCGGCCGCGGCGGCCATCTCACGCCCGGGATCGCGCGGCTCGACCAGCGCGTGCGGACCGCGCGGCAGCTCGTGCACACCCTCGCCGAGCTGGTTCCCGGCCTTTCCGCCGGCCAACTGTCCGAAGTGCACACTGCGTTCACCAGCGCACTCGGCGAGGACCGGCCGGAAGAGACCCTTGGCCTGGTGGCCACTCGCGTGGCCCACCGGCTCGGCCTCGGTGGCCCGGCCTACACCGTGGACGCGGCCTGTGCCTCGTCCCTCGTCGCGGTCGACCAGGCGGTGACCGAGCTGAGCATCGGCCGGTGCGACACGATGCTCGCCGGCGGCGTGCACCATTGCCACGACGTCACGTTCTGGAGCGTGGTCGAACGGCCGCGCGCGCTTTCGCCGAGCAAGCGCATCCGGCCGTTCGATCGCGGTGCCGATGGCATCGTGCTCGGCGAGGGCGCCGGCGTCGTGGTGCTCAAACGCCTCGCCGACGCGCAGCGCGACGGTGACCGGATTTACGCCGTGGTGCGGGGTTCCGGCGTCGCCGGGGACGGCCACGGCGCGGGTCCGGCCGGGCAGGTCCGCGCGGTCGAGATGGCCTGGCGCGCAGCCGGTCTCGACCCGGCCGCCCCCGGCTCGATCGGACTGCTGGAGGCGCACGGCAGCGGCACACCGGCCGGGGACGAGGCGGAACTCGCCACGCTGCGCCAGGTTTTCGGTGAGGGCGAGCCCGCCGCGCTGGGCTCCGTCACATCGATGATCGGGCACACCATGTCGGCCGCCGGGGTCGCGGCGCTGGTGAAGGCGGCGCTCGCGGTCCACCACGGCGTGCTGCCGCCGACCCTGCACTGCGACGATCCGCACCCGGCGCTGTCGGGCACCCGGTTCGCGCCGGTTCGCGAGGCCCGCGAGTGGACCGGACCGCGCCGTGCCGGGGTGAATGCGTTCGGGTTCGGCGGGATCAACGCTCACGTCGTGCTGGAGCAGGCGCCCGGTGCCGCCCCGGTTCCGGCGCCCGTGGTGACCGAACCGGACCGCGTGCTGCGGTTCGCCGCGGACACCACTGCAGACCTCGCCCGCCTGCTCGATGCTGCCGATGGCGACCTGCGGGCCGCGGCGCCGGGCACCGGCCGGATCCGGCTCGCGCTCGTCGCGCCGACGGCGAAACGTCTTGCGCTGGCCCGGAAAGCGGTCGCCAAGGGTCGGCCGTGGCGCGGCCGGCAGGACCTCTGGTTCAGCCCCGCGCCGCTGCTTGCCGATCCGCGGGCGAAGGTGGCGTTCGTCTTCCCCGGCCTGGAGGCCGAGTTCGCCCCGAGTCTCGACGACGTCGCAGTCCACTTCGGACTGCCGAAGCCGGTGGTGTGCACCGACGGGGTCGGCCGGCACGGGCTCGCCGTGCTGCAGGTGGATCGGTTGCTGGACACCGCGTTGCGGGGCCTCGGCGTGGTGCCGGACGCGGTCGCCGGGCACAGCGTCGGCGAATGGGCCGCGATGGTCTCGGCCGGGGTGCACTCTGCGTCCGAAGTGGACACTCTGCTCGCCCGGTCCGATCCGGAGTCGCTGCAGGTGCCCGGGGTGGAGTTCGCGGTGCTCGGCTGCCCGGCGGACCGGGTGCGGGCCGCGCTGCCGCCGGAACTGGTGGTCTCGCACGAGAACTCGCCGTTGCAGACGATCGTGTGCGGCCCGGCGGAACCAATCGCGCAGCTGCTCGGCGAGTTCCGCGCGCAGGGCGTGCTGTGCCAGGTGCTGCCGTTCCGGTCCGGCTTCCACACCCCGATGCTGGCGCCCTATCTCGCGCCGTTCCGCGTTTTCGCGGAGACGCTGGCCGTGCACGAGCCGTCCGTGCCACTGTGGTCGGCGACGCTCGCCGCGCCGTTCCCGCGGGACGAGGCGGCGGTGCGCGAGGTGTACTTGCGGCATCTGCTGGAGCCCGTGCGGTTCACCGAGCTGATCCGCGCGCTCTACGCCGACGGCGCACGGGTGTTCGTGCAGGCCGGGCACGGCCAGCTCGGCTCCCTTGTGGACAGTATCCTCGATCGGGACGAGCACCTCGCGATCGCCGCCAGCTCGGCACACCGGAGCGGGCTGGACCAGCTGCGCCGGGTCGCCGCCGCGGTCTGGGCCGAAGGCGGGGAGCCGGACTTCGGCGTCCTCACCCGGCGGCCCGGCACGGTGCCGATCGACCTGTCCGCGGGCCTGGTCAGCCTTTGCCCCGAGGCGGCGGGACTCCTGCCCGCCAGTGCGCCCCGGCACCCGCTGGCCGCGGAGTTCGACGATCTGCTGCGCGAAACCGCCGAGTCGGCCTCCGCCGTACTGGCCGCGAGCCGGCCACCGGAGCGGATGCGATTCTCCCTGGAGACCATGCCGTATCTGCTGGACCACACGTTCGCGCCGCAGCGGGAGGGCTGGCCGGACGACACCGACCGGCGGCCGGTCGTCCCGGCGACCACGATCGTGCGGCACCTCGCCGACGCCGCGGAGAAGGCCGCGCCCGGGGCACGAGCGATCGCGGTCCGCGACGTCCGGCTGCACCACTGGCTCGTCGCGGCCCCGGCCGTGGAGGTCGCCCTGACCGTCCGCCCGGCCGGTCCGGGGCAGCTCGATCTCGAAC
Organism: Amycolatopsis sulphurea; assembly: GCF_002564045.1. NCBI lineage: Bacteria > Bacillati > Actinomycetota > Actinomycetes > Pseudonocardiales > Pseudonocardiaceae > Amycolatopsis > Amycolatopsis sulphurea. The sequence goes on from NZ_PDJK01000002.1 coordinate 5,352,155, forward strand.
TCGGCGACTACGCGCGGGCCAGGGTCGAGCTGGCCGCGGACTACCCCGAACCGCCGGCACTCTGGCCGATGCCGGCCGGCCGGGCACCACGGCTGAGCGCGCAACGGTTCTACGGCGAGCGCTGGATGTTCCACGGCCCGCGTTTCCAGGGCCTGACGGAGACGATTTCGGTCGGTGCCCGGCATGTGGCGGCCACGATCACCGTGCCGCCCGCGCCCGGTGCGCTGCTGGACAACATCGGCCAGCTGTTCGGCCTGTGGGCGGTGGAGACCCAGGAGCACTACCGGGTGGCGTTCCCGGTGGAGATCCGGGAATTCCGGTTCCACAGCGAGGAACCGGTCCCGGGTACCCGGCTGCACTGCCTGGCGCGGGTGACCGAGGTGACCGGCACCGGGATGGAGTTCGAGGCGCAGCTGGTCCGCGACGGCCGGGTGCACGCCGAGGTGCGTGGCTGGCGTGACCGCCAGTTCGACTGCCATCCGGACATCGAGCCCGCCTACCTCGTCCCGGAACGGAACCTGATCGCGCAACGGCAGCCCGGCGGCTGGTACGCGGCGTTCGAGCGCTGGCCCGGGCTCGCCTCCCGCGAGCTGTACCTGGGCAAGTACCTCAGCGCGGCGGAACGCGCGCAGTACGAACGGGTCCCGGTGCGGGACCGTCGGCACTGGGTGCTCGGCCGCATCGCGATCAAGGACGCCGTGCGCGGCCTGTTGTGGGAGCGTGGGGCCGGTCCGATCTACCCGGCCGAGATCCTCGTCCGCGAGGACGGCACGGTGACCGGCTGCCACGGCTTCGCGCTGCCGGAGCTGAAGGTCGCCTTCGCCTGCCACGGCGAGCTGGGTGCCGCGATCGCCGGTACCGATCCGTGGATCCGCGTCTCCGGGGACGGCCCGGCGACGCTCGTCAATCCGCCCGGGCTGCCGCCGCGGCAGTACCGGGTGAGCTGGAAGGAGAACAGTGAGCAGTGAACCGGCCGTGGACACCCCGGCCTTCGAGACCGTCTGCGCGATCCTGCGCGACATCCTCGGCGAATACGAGGCCGAAGACGTCGAGATCGTTCTGGACTCGTCGTTCCACGAGGATCTGCAGCTGGAGAGCATTGATCTGGTGGCGCTCGCCGGGCGGCTGCGCGAGCATTACGGGGAGCGGATCAACCTCGCCGAATGGCTGGCGGACAAGGACTTGGACGAGGTGATCGAGCTGACCGTCGGGCAGCTGGCCGGGTACGTCGAGAGCCGCCGGTGAGCATGCTCGTCGCCAACGGCATCCGCATGCACTACGAGCGGATGCCGGCCGGGGATTCCGCGCGCCGCCCGCCGCCGCCGGTGGTGTTCGTGCACGGCCTCGGTACCGACAGCCTGGCCAGCTTCTACCTGACGCTGGCCGCCCCCGTCGCCGCTTCGGGCGTCGAAGTCCTCGCCTACGACCTGCGCGGGCACGGCCGCACCGAGCAACCCGCCAGCGGGTACCGGGTCGGCGATTTCGTGGCCGATCTATGCGGCCTACTCGACGAGCTGGACCTGCGCCGCCCCGTGCACCTGGTGGGCAACAGCTTCGGCGGCACGATCGCGCTCAGCTTCGCCGCGCAGCATCCGGATCGGGTGGCCACGGTGGTGTCGATCGAATCCGAACCGGCCACCGCGGTGTGGGCCGGCAAGATGGGGCGCACCCTGGCCAACATCATGAAGGAACTCAGCCGTGAGGAGTTCTTCGACTGGCTGAGCGCGACCTTCGGCAAGCACCACGCCCGGCTCGCGCGCGCGACCGGGAAGCGCCTGCGTGCGACGACGATGGCGGAGGAGATTCCGCTGGGTCCGCTGCTGGATGCGGATGGGCTGGCCGAAATTCGGTGTCCGGTGTTGTCCATTGTGGGCAGTGAGGGATTCCAGCGGGACGATCCGTATGCGGTGGGTGGGATGCTGCCGGACTGTCGCACTGAAGTGCTTCCGGGGCAGGGCCATTCGGTTCTGGTCGAGGCGCATCGGACGGTGCGGGGGCTGTTGCTGGACTGGGTGGCGGGGCATGAGCTGGTGGACGCGTGCTGAGCGCGGCCGTCGGTAAGCGCCACGTCCGCGCGGCGGAGGAATCCCGGCCGGCGGAGATTCGGTGTCCGGTGTTGTCCATTGTGGGCAACGAAGGATTCCGGCAGGATGATCCGCACGCGGTCGGTGCGTCGCCGAGCTGCCGCACCGAAATTCCTCCAGGGCAAGGTCATTCGGTACTGGCCGAGGCACATCGGACAGTGCGCGGGTTGCTGCTGGACTGGGTCGACGGGCACGAACTGGTGGACGCGTGAGGTTCCTGTTCGTGGTTCCGCCGTTTCCGGGGCACGTGAACCCGCTGGTCGCGGTCGCCGCCGAACTGCGCACGCGGGGACACGTGGTGGCGTGGACCGGCGCGCCCGAATCGCTCGCGGGGGAACCGGTGCTGCCCTGCGGGACGATCCCGTTTCCGCCGCGCCCGGACGGGTTGCAGGGCTTCGCCGCGTTGAAAGTCCTGTGGGAGAAGGTTCTTGTGCCGCTCGCCGAGGCGATGGCGCCGGGCGTCGAAGCGGCGATCGAGCAGTTCCGTCCGGACGTCGTAGTGGCCGATCAGCAGGCCTTCGCCGGAGCGTTGGTGGCGCAACGGCTGGGCGTGCCGTGGGCGACGTCCGCGAGTACGTCGTCGGAGCTGGCCGATCCGCTGTCCGCGTTGCCGAAGGTCGCGCAGTGGCGGGCGGATCTGCTCGCCGCGCTCGCGCAGCGGCTGGGCGCACCGGTGGTGGATCCGCGGTTCTCGCCGCGGCTGGTGCTGGCGTTCACCACCGCGGCGCTGGCGGGGGAGTGCCCGGCCGGGGTGACGTTCGCCGGTCCAGCGCTCGGTGCCCGTCCCGAGGTCGATTTCCCTTGGCAGGACCTGGATCCCGCGCGTGCGCTGGTGCTGGTCACGTTGGGCACGGTCAACACCGGCGCGGTCTTCCTCGCCGAATGCGCCGCCGCCCTGCGAGAACGATCCGACCGGGTGCAGGCGGTCATCGCCGACCCCTCCGGCACGCTGGACGCGCCGGGGGCGCTGGTCCGGCGATCGATCCCGCAGCTGGACGTCCTGGCCCGCGCTGCCGCGGTGATCTGCCACGGCGGCCACAACACCGTGTGCGAAGCACTCGGACACGGCCTGCCGCTCGTGGTCGCGCCGATCCGGGACGACCAGCCGATGATCGCAGACCAGGTCGTCACGGCCGGTGCGGGCGTCCGGCTGCGCTTCGGCCGGGCGAAGGCCGCGCAGCTGGGCAAGGCGGTGGATCAGGTGCTTGACGATCCGCGATACCGGGCGGCGGCCGGGCGCGTGGCGGAGTCCTTCCGCGCGGCCGGTGGCGCGCCGGCCGCGGCGGATGCGCTGGAGGAGGCGTGCACGCCGTTGGCCGTAAGCTCCTGACCGGTTGGACGCTGAGTCTGCCGGGGCCTGCATGTCCGTGAAGGTGCCCTTCACGGACCTCCGTGGTTGTGCAGGGTCCTTCACGCCGACTTTGCCGACGCCCTGGATCCAGCGTCCGTGAAGGGCCCCTTGACGGACTCAGAGTCCGTGAAGGGCCCTTCACAGCCCCAGCCGCAGGTCCCGGCGAAGTTCGTCGAGGGCCTGTGATCAGCAGAGAGCGGTGGCTGCCGCGTCATTATCGGTGGTGCCTGCCCTCTTCATCGGTTTCGTCCGGTAGTGGCGATGCGGTTGTGTTCGGGGTGCGCGGCCACCTCGTGGTACGTGCCGGACCTGTTTCGGGTCCGTGAAGGACCCCTTCACAGACTCAGAGTCCGTGAAGGGGCCCTTCACGGACCTCCGTGGTTGTGCAGGGCCCCTTCACACCGACTTTGCCGACGCCTGGATCCAGCGTCCGTGAAGGTGCCCTTCACGGACTCACAGTCCCTGAAGGGCACCTTCACAGCCCCAGCCCCAGCCCCAGCCCCAGCCCCAGCCCCAGGGGCAGGGGCAGGGGCAGGGGCAGGGTGCGGACCGGCCATTGTGGACGAGTGTCGGGGATCACGCCGGGCCGCCGGGAACCGGTGCGGGGGAGGATCCGACCGGTGGGGGGTGAGCAAAAGGAGGTTCCGCGGCGCACTGGTGGCCGCGGTGGTGGCGGGGCTGGCCCTGCTGCTGATCGTGGTTGCCACCGCAGGCGACGTCTACGCACCGCTGGGCACCGCCGATCCCGGGCCGTGGGTGACCTTCGGGTTCGCGATCGTCCGGTTCGCGGCGGTGGCGGCGGGCGCGGGCTGCGCCGGCGGGCTGGCCTTCGCCGCGTTCGTCGCGCCAGGGCGGCGTGACGGAAGCTGACCGCGGAGTCGTTCGCCGCGGTCCGGTTCGCCGCGGGGAGTGCCGCGTGCTGGCTCGCCGCGGCGATCGCGGCGGTACCGCTGTCCGCCGCGGCGGCGTCCGGTCTGCCACTGGGCACTTTGCTCGGCAACGGTGCCCTGCTGTCCACGATCGGCGCGACCGAAGAACCCAAGGCATGGCTCTGCGTGGTGGTCGTGGCGGCCGTTGTCACCGCCCTGACCTGGCCGGCGATGGCCTGGCGCACGACGGTGCTCGCGCTGGCCGTCTCCTTCGCCGGTTTGCTGGCCCCGGTGGTGATCGGGCACGCGTCGGTCGGGGCCGGACACGACTTCGCCACCGGCGCGCTGGTCTGGCACGTGCCCGCGGCCTCGGTCTGGCTGGGCGCGCTCTTCGCGCTCCTCGCCCATCTCCGCCGCCGCGCTCCCGACAAGCTGGTCCTGCGCCGTTACCACCGGCTGTCCCGGCTCTGTTTCGTGGTCGTACTGGTGTCCGGGGCGGTGGGCGGTCTGGTCACGGCCCGGCCGGACGGCCTGATGAGCCGGTACGGGCTGCTGCTCGCGGTGGAGGTGGTCCTGCTCGCGGCGGCCGGTGCGATGCTGGCGGCCGCACGCGGTGTCGCACCCCGGCGGGTCGCCGTGGTCGAGCTGCTGTTGCTGATGCTCGCCGCCGGCGGTTCGGTGGGGCTCACGGTCCTCGTCCCGCCGTCATTCGTGAACGATCCGGCGACCGTGCAGGAGACGATCCTCGGCTACGAGCTGCCCGACCCGTCGTCGTGGCTGCGATTCCTCACCGACTGGCGCCCGGACTTGATCATTGGGTCGATCGCAGTGCTCGCGTGCGTGCTGTACGTGCTCGGTGTGCGGAGGCTGCGCCGGCGCGGCGACGCATGGTCCACCGGCCGGACCGCCGCGTGGCTGCTGGGCTGGCTGATCGTGGTGATCGCGACCTCGTCCGGGCTGGGCACGTACTCGCCCGGCACCTTCAGCCTGCACATGGTCACCCACATGGGGCTCAACATGTACGGCCCGGTCCTGCTCGTCCTCGGCGGCCCGGTCACGCTCGCGCTGCGGGCGCTGCCCGCGCGGTCCGGGGTGCCGGGCGCGCGGGAATGGCTGGTGGACCTGCTGCATGCCCCGGTCACGCGGTTCCTCGCCCATCCGGCGGTGGCCGCGATCCTGTTCGCCGGATCGTTCTACGCGCTGTACTTCTCGGGCCTATTCGGGCAGGCGATGCTCTTCCACTGGTCGCACGAGCTGATGCGGCTGCACTTCCTGATCACCGGGTACCTCTTCGCCTGGGTGGTGGTCGGCACCGACCGCACGCCCCGCCGGATCCCGCACCTGGCCCGCCTCGGCGTGCTGTTCGCGGTGATGCCGTTCCACGCGTTCTTCGGCGTGATCGTGATGAGCAAGCAGACCGTGATCGCCGCGACCTACTACCACTACCTCGCCCCGCCCTGGGCCGGTGACCTGCTGGCCGACCAGCGCCTCGGCGGCGGGATCGCCTGGGCGAGCGGGGAGATCCCGCTGGTGGTCGTCGTCGTGGCGCTGCTCGTGCAGTGGTCCCGCGACGACGAACGGCGCGCCAAGCGCACCGACCGCACCGGCGAAGCCGATTTCGACGCCTACAACGCCATGCTCGCCCAGCTCGCCGAGCGTGGGCGATGACCGGAACACGGAGCCGTACATGACCATCACCACCCCGGCCGGTCCGTCGGTGCGCACCATCGAGCTGAATGTGAGCGGCATGACCTGCGCCGCCTGTTCCGCACGCGTCGAGCGGACCTTGAACAAGATCGACGGCGTCCGTGCCTCGGTCAACTACGCCACCGAACGCGCCACCGTGCACGTATCGGCGGACGTCGGTGACGAAGTCCTGCTCGAACGCGTGCGCAAGGCCGGTTACCAGGCCAGGCTGCGCGGCGAGGATTCCCCGGACCTGACCACGGCGCGGGTACGCGACCTCCGGCGACGGCTGATCGTGGCCGCGGTGCTCGCGGTCCCGATCGGAGACCTGTCGATCACGCTGGCGCTCGTGCCGTCCCTGCGGTTCCCCGGCTGGCAGGTGCTGTGCCTGGCGCTGGCGATGCCGGTGGTGTTCTGGGCCGCGTTGCCGTTCCATCGAGCCGCGCTGCGAAACCTGCGTCATCGCTCGTCAAGCATGGACACGCTCGTTTCGCTGGGTGTGCTCGCTTCGTTCACCTGGTCGGCATGGACGACGCTGGCTGGCAGCGCGGAGCCCGGCTACTGGGTCGGCTTCGGCCCGACCGCACCCGGCGCGGACGCGGTCTACCTCGACGTCGCAGCCGGAGTCACCACCTTCCTGCTCGCCGGGCGCTACTTCGAAAGCCGCTCCCGGCGAAGCGCGGCCGGTCTGCTGGCGGCGCTGGACGCATTGGCCGCCAAGGAGGTCCGGGTCCTGCGCGACGGCGTGGAGCGGCTGGTGCCGATCGGGGAACTGGCCGTGGACGACCGGTTCGTGGTCCGGCCCGGCGAGGCATTGGCCGCGGACGGGATCGTCACCGCCGGACGGTCCACTGTGGACACCAGTGCGCTGACCGGGGAACCGGTGCCCGCCGAGGTGACCGAGGGGGACCGGGTGCTCGGCGCCGCGCTGAACCGCGAGGGCCGGCTGGTCGTGCGCGCCACCGCGGTCGGCGCGCACACGCAGCTCGCGCAGATGACCGCGCTGGCCGAGCAGGCGCAGGCACGCAAGGCGTCGGTGCAACGGCTGGTGGACCGGATCTGCGCGGTATTCGTCCCGGCGGTGCTGGTGCTGGCCGTGCTGACCGCCCTCGGCTGGTGGTGGACCGGGCACCCGGTGCGGGACGCGTTCGCCGCGGCGATCTCGGTGCTGATCATCGCCTGCCCGTGCGCGCTCGGGCTGGCCACCCCGACCGCGCTGGCCGCGGGCGTCGGGCGGGGCGCGCAGCTGGGCATCCTGATCAAGGGCCCCGAGGCGTTGGAGGCGAGCCGCCGGGTGGACACCGTCGTGCTGGACAAGACCGGCACCGTCACCACCGGCCGGATGACCTGCACCGCCGCGCACCCGGTCGCCGGCCGGACCGGGGGCGAGCTGCTGTGGTTCGCCGGCGCGGTCGAGTCCGGCTCCGAACACGCCGTGGCCGCCGCCGTGGTGACCGCGGCCGAAGCCGAAGTCGCCGGGCTGCCCGAGGTCACGGAGTTCGCCGCGTTGCCGGGCCTCGGCGCGGAGGGCACGGTCGACGGCCACCGGGTGCTCGTCGGCAGCCCGCGGCTGGTCGCCGAGCGGGCGATCGTTCTGCCGCACGAGTGCGTCGAACGGATTGCCGCGGCGCAGGCCGACGGCGCCGTAGCCGTGGTGGTCGCCGTTGACGGCGAAGCCGCCGGGGTGCTGGTCGTGCGGGACGTGGTCAAGCCGTCCGCCCGCCGCGCGGTCGCCGAACTGAGGAAGCTGGGCCTGCGCACGGTGCTGCTCACCGGCGATCACCGGATCGCGGCCGAGACGGTCGGCGCGGAGATCGGCGTCGACGAGGTGCTCGCCGAGGTGCTGCCCGCCGAGAAGGCCGCGGTGATCGACCGGCTGCGGGCCGGGGGAGCGCGGGTCGCGATGGTCGGCGACGGCATCAACGACGGCCCCGCGCTCGCCGGCGCCGACCTCGGCCTGGCCATGGCGCACGGCAGCGACATCGCCCTGCGCTCGGCGGACGTGGTGCTGGTGCGGGAGGACCTCGGCGTGGTGCCGGACGCGATCCGGCTGGCGAACCGCACCCTCGGCGTGCTGCGCGGCAACCTCGTCTGGGCCTTCGCCTACAACGTCGCCGCGCTGCCGCTGGCCGCGCTCGGCTTGCTGAACCCGCTCATCGCCGGGGCGGCGATGTCGCTCTCGTCGGTCCTGGTCGTGTCCAACAGCCTGCGGCTGCGGTCCTTCGGCGGGCACTCGCCGGACTGATCCGGGCGCCGTGAGGTCCACAGTGGAGGATCCATTTCGCGCCCGATGAGTTAACCTTGAAGGCCGGCGGGGTTCAGCTATGCTTCCGCTCTCCTTCAAGTGGCGGGCTCGCAGGGCAGCAGCGGACGAGGCAGCGGCGGACAGGCAGTGGCGACCATGTACGTGATTCCGGTGACGGCGACCATGCAGCGGTGGTCGGTTTCGATCGAAGCCGGCAAGGCGGTCTTCGCGTGTGCTCCGGCAGTCGAAGACCACACGGCGGCCCGGGTGCTGCCCCGGATGTGGCCGGGCCACGGCCTCGGCGTGCTCGGCGCCGACGTGCCGGGCCTGCTGGCCTCGGTCGGCGAGGTGATGAAGGCCCCGCTCTACTGGATTTCCCGGTACGACGGGGCCCGCGCCTGGGACACGCAGCCGTGGACGGTCGTGCGGGAAGACCCGGACGACGGGTTCGTCTACGTCGGCGGTCCCTGCGGACCGGCCGACAGCTCGGTCGGCTACCGGCCGGTCTATCACCTGCCGGTCGCGCTGACCGACGTCCGCGGGCTGCGCATCCGGCTGGGCGCGTACCTGCGCGCCGCAAGCCGGGTATGAGCGTGCCCGAACGCGGCACCGGCGTGCCGCGCAGCGTGACCGACCTGGCCCGGTTGCCCGGCTGGTCGGTCGCCGTGCACGCGACCAGCCGCCGGTGGGAGCTGGCCGAGTATCCCGGAGCCGACGGCGACGACGAGGTACTGGTGGGCCTCACCCCGGTCGCCCGCGGCCTGGTCGCGGTGATCGTCTGGCGCAACGGTACGGTCGAGCAGCACCGGCGGCTACCCGAGGAACAGGCCTGCCTCGCCGCGTGGCGGTTCGCCCTCGGGCTGCGGCCGGGCTGAGCGCGCCGGGCTGAGCGCGCCGCGTTCCGGCAAGCTGTGAAGGGGCCCTTCACGGACTCAGAGTCCGTGAAGGGCCCCTTCACAGCCTTGGTCTGGGCGGCCCGAGCGGGGGCGGCGTTTGCCGGTCGCCGCTCAGTCCGCCGCGACCCGGGAGGCCCGCAGGTACGCCAGCACCAGCTGCTCCACCTCCGGCACGGTCGCCTTCCACTCCGGTCCGACGGTGCCGGCGTGGCGGACGAAGTAGCTCGCCTGCCGCCCGGTCCGGCCGGTCTCGATCACCTGCCCCGCCTCCGGGGCCGCAGCGGCGGCCGGGCCGACCAGCAGCCGGTGTTCCTGCAGCGTTTCCTCGACGTCGCCGGCCAGCCGCAGTTCGCCGCGGTCGAGCAGGAGCAGGTGATCGCAGACCGGGGCGAGGTCGCTCAGCAGATGCGAGGACACCAGCATGGTGGTGCCCCGTTCCGCCGCGTCGGCCATCAGGATGCGCAGGGTCTCGTCCCGGGCGAGCGGATCGAGGTCGGACAGCGGCTCGTCGAGCAGCAGCAGCTTCGGCAGCCGCCCGAGGGCGACGGCGAGCGAGACCTGCGTCCGCTCGCCGCCGGACAGGTGCCGGACCCGGCGGTCCGGTGCGACGCCGGAGAGCAGGTTCAGCATCTGCCGGGCGTACTCCGCCGACCAGCGGTCGTTGAGTTTCTCGCCGGCCCGCAGCGTCTGCTCGACGGTGAAGTCGCCGAACATCGGCCGGTTTTGCGCGACGAACGCGACATCCGGGTGCATCCGGCCGCGCACCGGGGCGTCGGCCACCTCGATCGTGCCCTCGCTCGGCCGGATCAGCCCGGCGATCAGCGAGAGCAGCGTGCTCTTGCCCGCGCCGTTCGGCCCCACCAGCGCACCCACCCGGCCCTCGGGCAGGGTGAACGAGCAGCCGCCCAGCGCTCGCGTCGAGCCGAACCGCTTGCCCAGCCCGTGCACGGTCAGCATGCCGCTTGTCCTCTCTTGCCCGCTTCGTTCACGCCTGCCGGTCTCGCCGGACGTCCTGATACAGCGCGTCGATGTCCTCGAGGCCCAAGCCCTCGCCGAGCGCGCGGTCCATCCACTCGGCCAGTTCGCCGCGCAGCGGAGTCTCCCGCCCGCCCGCCTCGCTGCCGAGGCTGCCGGTGATGAACGTGCCGACCCCGCGCCGTCCCTCGGCCAGCCCCGCGTGCTCCAGTTCCCGGTAGGCCTTGGTGACCGTGTTCGGATTGACCGCGATCGCCTCCACCACCGCGCGCGCGGTGGGCAGCCGGTCGCCGGGCTTGAGCAGCCCGAGCCGCAGCGCCTGCTCTACCTGCTGGACGATCTGCAGGTAGGTGGAGACCCCAGATCGCCGGTCGATCCGGAACTCGATCACCTGCGGGAGCATAGCCGCTGCCCGGCCGGGACCTGGGGAAGCCGTGCGGTCACACCCGCCGGTGCAGGGCCTGGCGGGCGATCGGCAGGCACAGCAGGGCCAGCCCGGTGACGATCGCGAACTCGGTCCAGTGCACGGCCGGGGCGGCCGAAGGGGGGAGCTCGTCGATGTAGAGCTTGGCCAGTCCGTGCTGCCGGTAGCAGTCGGCCAGGCCCGGGGTCACGGTGCCGTTGGTGTGCGCAGGGCACTGCGCGATCAGCGGCTCGGCGTCCGCCTTGCTGATCGTCTCGCCCTGGGGGGAGAGGTATCCGCTGTCCAGGTATTCGGAGTACTGCGAGCCGGACCCGGGCTGGGCCGTGGTGGGGTCGTCCGAGATCACCCGCTCGCTGCCGACCAGTCCGTATGCCTGTCCCAGCAGCGACCGCAAGACCACGAAGGTGGCCAGCGTGCCGGCCATCGCGACGAGACTGCGCCGGGTGAGCACGCCCAGCATCAGCCCGAACGAGAGGCAGAACAGCACATAGGACAGTGGAGCGACACTGGTCGTGCCGAAGGTGGTCCCCTGATACGGGCCGGCCTCGCGCGGGTTGAACTTGCCCGCGAGATCCAGCCAGGAGCTGACGCCCTGCTGCATCAGGAGCAGCACGGCGATCGCGGGCACCGCGGCGACCGCGAACTTGGTCAGCATCCAGCGGGTGCGCCCGATCGACTGGGTGAAGGCCAGCAGGTGCGTACCGTGCTCGATCTCCCGAGCGATCAAGGGCGCCGTGCAGAACATCCCGAGCAGCACCGGAAGCGCGGTCACCACCGTCTCGGCGCCGGTCATCAGGCCGAACCAGCTGTTCTTGAACGCGGAGACGAGCGAGGAGCACGCCTTGCTGGTCCATTCCTCGTTCAGGCAGCCGCCGAGCGCCGTCACGTCCGACTGCATGGCCCCGCGCAGGAGCAGCACCGTGACGTAACCGGCCACGAGCAGGCCGAGCAGGACGAACACTTGGGCGCGCTGCTGGCGCCAGGCCACCCAGATCATGCCACCTCCTCATGCGCGGCGCGCAGATATCCGAGAGCGAGCTGGGTCAACGTGGGCGGACGGCGGTGCCAGGACCGGTCCACCGGGGTACCGGGGCCGGTCGCGACGAGCAGGTGCGTGCGGCGATCATGGTGCATCGCGTCCACTACCGCATCGGCCGGGACGGGGAGGCACCCGCGGGGCGGACCGGACAGGACGGCGTGCCCGGCGATCAGCTCGCGGACATCCCCGGCGAGCCGGACCTGCCCGCCGGCGAACAGCAGCAGGTGATCGCACACCTGCTCGAGTTCGGCCAGCACATGGGAGGACAGCAGGATGGTGGTGCCGTGCCGCTGCCGTTCCTCGGCCAGCGCGGCGAGCACCGAACCGCGCGCCACCGGGTCGAGGTCGGCCAGCGGTTCGTCCAGCAGCACCAGCCGCGGCCGGGTGCCCAGTGCCACCGCGAGTGCGACCTAGGTGCGCTGGCCGCCGGACAGGGTGCCGATCCGTGCGCCCGCCGGGACCCGGCCACGGGCCAGGTAGTGCTCCGCATGCGCCTGGTCCCACTCCGGGTTCGCCGACCGGCCGAACCGCAGCTGATCCTCGACGGTGAACTGCGGGTAGAGTGGTTTTGCCTGGGACAGAAAGGAAACCCGGTGATCCGGGCGGCGGCCGGACGGGGTCGTCCCGCACACCCGCACCTGTCCCTCGCTGGGTGCCAGCAGCCCGGTGAGCAGGCCCAGGAAGGTGCTCTTGCCCGCGCCGTTCGGCCCGACCAGCCCGGCCATCCGCCCGGCCGGCACGGTCAGCGAGCAGTCTCGCAGTGCCCAGCCGCGGCGGTAGTGCTTCCCGAGCCGTTCGGCCCGGATCGCGGACTGCTCGTCCGCGTTCGTCCTGTCCCCGGTCATATTCCCTGTTCCTGTTTCCTGGTCACGATAGAGCTTCGGTTCCGGTCAGTACTCGCAGGTCACCTGCGGCCCGGAGAAGGTGCAGGTGAACGTTGGGCCGGCGGTGGTCAGTGGGTAACTGACCACCGGTGCGCCGGTAGTGAAAAAGATGACTGCGCGCCGGCCGTCCGAGGGCGCCGGATAGTCCCGGCTACGGCCGGGTTCCTGCCGCGCGGAGAAGCCGTCGCCATTCCTGCCGGCCAGCCGGACTTCCAGCGGAAACCCGCCTGTGTGCACTCGAAGCAGAGTGGTGACCGGCCTGGCTCCGGTGTCCCCGGCGAAGGCGGTGCCGGCGAGCAAGAGTGCCGCGGCGGCGGTGAGCGCGGCACCCGCGTGAGACCGCGTACCGCGCGGCGTTGGTTCGGAGTGGACACGCTAACCTACTTTCACTAGTTAACTAGTGAAAGTAGGTTAGCAGGAATATCGATCTTTCCTGCGCCCGGGGTCGCAGCGGCTGCCACCGGGCGGCGGATTGACGGGCGGGAAGGCTGGTCGTACGGTTCAGCTCGCGCGGCGGCTTCGCGGAAGCCGGTGGGATTCCGGCACGGTCGCGCCACTGTGAGCCCTCCCCGGAGGGCGAGTCAGGTCCAGGAGCCGCCGGCAGTTCCACCCGCAAGGGACGCGTCATCCCGAAGGAGAGCTCGATGACCAGCATTCCCGCCGATCGGTCCACCCCGGTCGTCCTGCCCGTCTCGAAGGCCGCGCTGTGGCTGGGGCTCACCGTCTTCGGTGCCCTGCTGCTGTACTACTTCATCGGGATCGACCAGGGCGCGGTCTCCGTATTCGGCAGTGACACGCACGTGCACGAGTTCGTCCACGACGCGCGGCACTTCCTCGGCTTCCCCTGCCACTGACACGCACATGGAGCGCAAACTCATCCTGCGCGGCCTGCTGGCCGGCGCACTCGGCGGGCTGTTCGCGTTCGTCTTCGCGCGCATCTTCGCCGAGCCGCCGATCCAGGCCGCCATCGACTACGAAGCCGGTCGCGACGAGGTCCAGTCGGCATTGGACAAGGCCGCCGGAATGCCGATGGATTCCGAAGGCCCGGAGCTGTTCAGCCGGGCGGTGCAGGGCAACCTCGGCATCGGCCTGGGCATGGTGCTGTTCGGCGTCGCGATGGGCGCCTTGTTCGCGGTCGTCTACACGGTGCTGCTCGGCCGGGTAGGCCGGGTCCGCGCCCGGGTGCTCGCCCTGCTGGTCTCCGGGGCCGGGTTCGTCTGCCTGTACCTGGTGCCGTTCCTGAAGTACCCGGCGAACCCGCCGGCGGTCGGCAACCACGCCACGATCGGCGCCCGCACCGGGCTGTACCTGGTGATGGTGGCCGCGGCGGTGTTGTTCCTGGTGGCCGCGCTGCTGGTGGGCAAGCGACTCGCGCCGAAGCTCGGCAGCTGGAACGCGGCGCTGGTCGCCGGTGCCGCATTCGTGGTGCTGACCGGAATCCTGATGGCCCTGCTGCCCTCGCTGGGGGACCTGGCCGGCAACGTCGCGGAGCACGGCGCGCAGGGCACCGAAACGCCCCTGCCGCTCAAGGACGCGGCGGGTCAGATCGTCTACCCGGGTTTCCCGGCGGACACGCTCTTCGAATTCCGGCTCTACTCGGTGCTGTCCCAGGTGGTTCTCTGGGGCACGATCGCACTCGTGTTCGGCCCGCTCGCCGAGCGGGTGCTGCACCGCGGCCGTCCGGCGGAAGCCGTCGCCGCGGCGTGAATCCGCTCGCCGGGCTCGGCCCGTTCTTCGCCGTGGAAACGCATCCGCCGGATGCCGCTCCGCCCGGGCCGTGGCGGCCGCTGGCGGAGGTGCTCGACGACGGTCCGCCGCTGCGGCACCGGGTCGGGCAGGTCCGTGAGGTGCTCGCGGCCGGGGGCGGTGACGTGGAGCTGCGGGTCGCCGCCTCGGTGGCGCACCTCGGGATGGCTGCCCGGCTGTGCTCGCCCGCGCTGGCGCTCGCGGCCGGGCACCACATCGTCCCGGATTTCGCGGACGCCTGGTGGCAGCCGGTGATCGGCGGGGCGATGCCGTTGTCGCTGCGCGCGGATGCCACGCCGGTCGCACCGTCCGAAGTGGCCGGTGCGTTCGCGGAGCGAGTCCTCAATGGACCCATGGCCCGGCTGGACCGGGCCGTGGGGGCGTTCTCCCTGGCCGCCAAGGTGCGGCAGGGCAACCTCGCGTCGGCGTTGAACGGCGCGGCCGTCGTGCTCGGCGGCGAGCGTCCGGAGTGGACGGACGCCGTGTCGGCGCTGCTGGCCGCGCTGGAGCAGTCCCCGCCGCTGGCCGGTGCGGCCACTCGGACCGGCGGCCGGTTCCGCCGCACCAGCTGCTGTCTGATCTACCGCGCCGCACCCGGCCGCGCCGGACCCAAGTGCGGCGACTGCGTCCTCACCGGCCGACCGACGACGCTGTGAAGGGGCCCTTCACGGACTCAGAGTCCGTGAAGGGCCCCTTCACAGCCCTTTCCAGGCGGCTGGGTCAGCGGCTGAGGGCGCGCTGCGCCGGTCCGGAGTAGACGCTGGACGGCCGGATCAGGCTGTTCGCCGCCAGCTGCTCGGAGATGTGCGCGGTCCAGCCGGTGATCCGCGAGGCGACGAAGATCGGTGTGAACACCGGGGTGTCGAAACCCATCAGGTGATACGCCGGTCCGGCAGGATAGTCGAGATTGGGGTGCAGGCCCTTCTCGGCGTACATCGCGCGGGCGAGCGATTCGTAGAGATCCAGCAGCCGGTGGCCGTCCCGCAGTTCGGCCACGGTCTGCAAGGCCCGGCGCATGGTCGGCACCCGGGAATCCCCGTTCTTGTACACGCGGTGTCCGAAGCCCATGATCTTGCGCTTCTCGGCGAGCGCGGTCTTGAGCCAGGCTTCCGCGCTGCTCGGGTCGCCGATCTCCTCGAAGGTGGCCATCACGGCTTCGTTGGCGCCGCCGTGCAGCGGCCCTTTGAGCGCGCCGATCGCCGCGGTGACCGCACTGTAGAGATCGGACAGCGTCGAGGTGACCACCCGCGAGGTGAAAGTGGACGCGTTGAAGCTGTGCTCGGCGTACAGCACCAGGGAGGTCTCGAAGGCGCGGACGATCTCCGGTTCCGGGATCGAACCGAGGGAGAGATAAAGGAAGTTCTCCGCGTAACCGAGGTCCTCGCGCGGGGCCAGCGGCAGCAGCCCGCGCCGGCGGCGCTGGGTGAGCGCGACCACCGAAGGCAACGCGGCGAACAACCGCAATGCCTTCGCCTGGTTGGCTTCGGGGCTGTTGTCGTCCTCGTCCGGGTCGTTCGCGCCGAGGATGCTCACCGCGGTGCGCAGCGTGTCCATCGGATGCGCGGACTCGGGCAGGGCCAGCAGCGTGAGCACGAGGTCGTGGGGGAGCGCGCGGTGTGCGCGCTCGGCGGCGTTCTGCTCGGCCAGCTGTGCGGGCGTGGGCAGTTCGCCGTGCCACAGCAGGTAGGCGACTTCTTCGAACGTGCAGTTCGCCGCGAGATCCTGGACCGGGTACCCGCGGTAGGTCAGGGAGTTGGTGTCGGGGTTGACCATCGAGACCGCCGTGCGGTCGACGACGACCCCCGCGAGTCCTTTGTGGATGGTGAGTGCGGACATAGTGGTCCCCTTGTCGGAATTCGGCGCGCCGTGCTGCTCAGAGGCGGAAAGTGAAAACGTTCTCGTCGAATGCGGTGTAATCGGCGTAGTCGAGCAGTTCGTAAAGCTCCCGGCGGTGCTGCATCCGGTCCAGCAGCGGGGCCTGTGTGCCCTGTTCGGCAAGGGTGCGCAGGCCGGTCTCCGTGGCGTGCATGGCCAGCCGCAACAGGGTGACCGGGTAGATGACCAGATTCACCCCGGCCGATTCCAGGGTCTTGGCGTCGAGCAGTTCGCTTTTGCCGAATTCGGTCATGTTCGCCAGGATCGGGATGTCGACCGCGGCGCGGAGCCGCGCGAAATCCGCCGCGTCGGCCATCGCTTCGGGGAAGAGCAGATCGGCGCCCGCGTCGGCGAACTCCTTGGCCCGGTCGACGGCTTCGGCCATGCCGTGCACGGCCTTGGCGTCGGTGCGGGCGGCGATGATGAAGTTCGGATCGCGGCGGGCCTGGACGGCGGCCTTGATCCGGCGGACCGCGGTCTCCCGGTCGACCACGTCCTTGCCGTCCAGGTGCCCGCAGCGCTTCGGATTGACCTGGTCTTCGAGGTGCATGCCGGCCACCCCGGCGTCTTCGAGCAGCTGGACGGTGCGCGCGGCGTTCATCGGTTCGCCGAAGCCGGTGTCGGCGTCGACCAGCGAGGGCAGCGAGGTCACCCGGGCGATTTGCTGCGCGCGGCCGGCGACTTCGGTGATCGTGGTGAGGCCGATGTCGGGCAGGCCCAGGTCGGCCGACAGTACGGCGCCGGAGATGTAGACGCCCTCAAAGCCCTGCCGTTCGATCAGCTTCGCGCTCAGCGGGTTGAACGCGCCCGGAAAACGCTGCAGCTCGCCGGAATCCAGTGCGGCCCGGAACGCGGCGCGCTTCTCGGCGGCGGTCGGCGTGGCGTGCAACATCAGAAGATCCCCTTCGTGGCGGGTGTGGTGGCCAGGCCGGCCGGCAACGCGAGCGCGCGGACCTCGTTGGCGTCCAGCTCCGGCAGCCGGGCGACCGTGTCCAGGAAACGGTCCTGATCCGCCTTCGCGATGACGCCTTCGGCGAGGGTGCGGAACTTGGCCACGTACTGCTCGCGGGCGAAGGGCCGCGCCCCTGCCGGGTGCGCGTCGGCGACCGCGATCTCGTCGGTGATCACCGTGCCGTCCGCGAGCGTGATCTTGACACGGCCGCCGAAGGCAGGCTCCGGCTCGTGGTAGCGGCGAGTCCACTCGGGATCCTCGACGGTGGTGATCTTCTGCCACAGCTCCACGGTGTCCGGCCGGGTCGCGCGCTCCCGGGCGTAGGAGGTCTCGTGGTGCCAGCTGCCGTCCTGGAGTGCGACCGCGAAGATGTAGGGAATCGAGTGGTCCAGGGTCTCGCGGCTGGCCTGTGGGTCGTACTTCTGCGGATCGCCCGCGCCGGACCCGATCACGTAGTGGGTGTGGTGGCTGGTGTGGATGACGATCCGCTCGACCTTGCCCGTCTCGCCGATCCGCGGGCCCAGCCTGCGGGCGAGGTCGATCAGCGCCTGGCTCTGGTACTCGGCCGAGTGCTCCTTGGGGTAAGTGTCTAAAATGGACCGTTTTGGCTCGCCTGGCGCGGGCAGCGGCACGGTGTAACTCGCCTCCGGGCCGCCGAGCAGCCAGGCGATGAAGCCGTCCTCGCCCTCGTAGATCGGGCTGGGCGCGCCCTCCCCGCGCAGCGCCCGGTCGACCGCCTCGATCGCGGCCTTCCCGGCGAAGGCCGGGGCGTAGGCCTTCCACGAGGAGATCTCGCCCTTGCGGGACTGCCGGGTCGTGGTCGTGGTGTGCAGTGCCTGCCCGATCGCCTGGTACACCGTCTCCGTCGGCAGGCCGAGAAGCGCGCCGAGACCACCCGCGACGGACGGGCCGAGGTGCGCGATGTGGTCGATCTTGTGCTCGTGCAGGCAGATTCCCCGGACGAGGTCGACCTGCAGCTCGTAACCCGCGGCGAGGCCGCGCACCAGCTCGGCGCCAGTGCGCCCGGCGTGCTGGGCGACCGCCAGGATCGGCGGGATGTTGTCGCCGGGGTGCGAATAGTCCGCGGCCAGGAACGTGTCGTGGTAGTCGAGTTCGCGCACCGCGACCCCGTTCGCCCAGGCGGCCCATTCCGGGGCGTAATGGCCTTCGACGCCGAACACCGTCGCGCCCGGGGTCGCCGGATGCGCCAGCGCCTGGTCACGGGCCGCGGAGACCGGCCGCCGCGCGAGCGAGGCTGCGGCCACCGCTGCGTTGTCGATGGCCCGGTTGATCACCATCTCGGTCACCTCGGCGGTGACCGGCACCGGATCGGTGGCGACGGCGGCGAGCTTCCAGGCCAGCTGCTGCTCGCGGGGCAGCGGCTCGGCGGAACGGTAGGTACGGACGGTGTGGTCGATCATCGACTTCCTTCGTGGACGGATAACGGGCACGGCATATCTGGCATGGTGCCGAGCTGCTCGCGCGCGCTCAACCCCGAAGGGCTGTGAAGGGTCCCTTCACAGCCTCAGATAGGGCTTTGTCAGGAGTTGTTGATCTTGTGGTGTGATTCTGGTGTGGATCTTGCTGTGGTGGGGGCGTTGAATGGTGAGCTGGAGCGGTTCGTGGGGGAGGTGTTCGTGCCGGGGCAGCCGGTTGCGGGTGCCGAGCGGCGGGCGGATATGTGCGTGCATCATCTGCGGGGTTCGTTGCTGACCGACGTGAAGCGCAAGACCGCGACCGGGATGGGGCGGGTGCTGGGGGTGTCTGCGCAGAGTTTGAATCATCTGGTCACGGACTCGCCGTGGCGGTGGGAGCCGGTGCAGAACCGGATCGCGGCGCGGGCGCAGCGGTTGCTGCGCCCGGCGGTGTGGGCGATCGATGACACGACGTTCCTCAAAGACGGTCACGACAGTGTCGGGGTGGCTCGTCAGCATTCCGGGCGGGTCGGTGGGCAGGCCAACTGTCAGGCCGCGGTGTCGGTGACCGCGTGCGGCAGGACCGGTGTGGTGCCGCTGGCGTGGCGGTTGTTCATGCCCGAGTCGTGGAACCCGGAACTCTCGGGCGAACGTCGGGGACCCGCCCGGGTCCCCGACGACGTCCGCCATCGCCCCAAGTGGCAACTGGCGCTGGACGCTCTCGACGAGCTGGCCGAGCAGAAACTCACACCACCTCCGGTGGTGGCTGATGAAGACTACGGCCGGGCCGGTGAGTTCCGGGACGGTCTCGCCGGTCGTGGTCTGGGGTTCGTGGTGCAGGTCAACCACGACATCAGCCTGCTGCCCTGGCGTCGGGAACCCGACACCGCGTGGGCACGCGAAGGCAAACACCTGCCGGCTACCGGCATCGCCGCCGGTGCCACCAAGACCCCGGTGTCCTGGCACACCGACGACGGTGAACGGGTGGCCCATTTCAGCCTGCTACGGGTACGTGAGGCCGGAAGGCCGGTACGGCAACGAGCGTCCGCGGCGAAAACCTGCCTGCCCGACCGGTGGCTGCTGATCCAATGGGACACCAAGAAACCAGACGAGCCTGCCCACGTATGGCTGGCTCACCTTCCCGGCGTTGCCCGCCCCACCATCACGCGCCTGGTCCGGCTCGCCAAAGCCCGGTGGGCCATCGAGACCAGCTACCGCGAACTCAAAAACACCCTCGGTATCGACCACTTCGAAGGCCGCACCTGGCCAGGCTGGCACCGCCACGTCACGCTCGTCACCGCGGCCTTGCTGTTCCTCACCGAATACCGCGCCCGCACACTAAAAAACGCGGCCCCGGCCTGACACTCGGACAGGTCGCCCTGCTCCTGCAGAACCTGCTCACGTGCTGGACCGGGGCCTGCGCCCTCTGCCAACGAGAACTACCCCCATAACAAAGCCCTATCAGAGTCCGTGAAGGGACCCTTCACAGCCTTCAAGTCCGCATGGGGACAAGCGTGGCAGCAAGGGCGGGGTGGGGGCCATCGTGGCGGCTGTGAAGTGTTGTGCAGGTTTCCCGGGGGCTTGTAATAGTTGTTAAAGTCGGGGGATGGAGAAGGTGTACGCCGGTGCGCGGGTGCGGCAGCTGCGGGAGGACCGTTCCCTTTCGCAGTCCGAATTGGCCAGGGCGCTCGGCATCTCGCCCAGTTACGTCAACCAGCTGGAACACAACGGCCGCCCGCTCACCCTCGCCGTGCTGCTGAAGCTCACCGGGCAGTTCGGGGTGGACGCGGAGTTCTTCGCCGCGCAGGACACCGCGCGTCTCGTCGCCGACGTGCGGGAAGTGTTCGCCGACGACACTCTCGACGGAGCGGTCTCGCCCGGCGCGGTGGACGAGCTGACCACGAAACTGCCCGACGTCGCGCGGATGGTGGTCGCGCTGCACCGGCGTTACCGGGAATCGGTGGAGAACATCGCCGCGCTCACCGCGGAGCAGGGCATGGACCAGACCGCCGCGCAGCAGCCGCACGAACAGGTGCGTGATTGGTTTTACACCCGTAATAACCACGTCGCGGCGCTCGACCGCAGTGCCGAAGAGCTGTCCGCGCATCTGAGGCTGCGTCCCGGCGAGGTGCGTTCGGGGCTGATCACCGCGTTGCAGGACCGGCACGGCGTCCGGGTGGTCAGCGAGCCGCTGGGTACCGGACGGCACGAATTCGACGGCCGCCGCAAGGTGTTGCGGCTCGCGCCCGCGTTGCGGCCGGGGCAGGCCGCGTTCCGGCTCGCCTCGGAGCTGGCGATGCTGGAATCAGGAGACGAGATCACGCGGCTGGCCGAGCGGGCCGGGTTCGGCGACGAGACCGCCCGGCGGCTGCTGCGCATCGGGCTGGCGAACTACTACGCGGGCGCGCTGGTGTTGCCGTATCGGGTTTTCCTGGGCGCGGCCGAACGGCTGCGCTACGACGTCACCCTGCTGTCCGGCGAGTTCGGCGTGGGCTTTGAAACGGTCTGCCACCGGCTGTCCACATTGCAGCGTCGCGGTGCACGCGGCGTGCCGTTCTCCTTCGTGCGGGTGGACCGCGCGGGCAACATCTCGAAACGCCAGTCCGCCACCGGGTTCCACTTCTCCCGGGTCGGCGGCTCGTGTCCACTGTGGATAGTCTACGAGGCGTTCGCCGCGCCCGGCCGGATCCTCACCCAGATCGCCGAGCTGCCGGACGGCAAGAAGTACTTCTGGCTCGCCCGCACGGTCACCGGCAGCACCGGCGGGCACGGCGAACCGGGCAAGACCTTCGCCATCGGGCTCGGCTGCGAACTGCGGCACGCCGTGCGCCTGGTCTACTCCGACGGGCTGGCGCTGGGCGCCGGCGCCGCGGTGACCCCGATCGGGATGGGCTGCAAGGTGTGCGAACGCCCGGCCTGCCCGCAGCGGGCGTTCCCGGCGATCGGCCGGCCGCTGCGGGTGGACGAGCACGCCAGCGGGGTGCTGCCCTACCCGCCGGCGCCGTGACCGCGCGATGAGGGCTGCGCCACTCTCGACATAGTAGGACTTCCTACTTTATGGTGTCACCAAGGTCCACGGTGCAGGGAAGTCCGGTGCGAATCCGGCGCGGTCCCGCCACTGTGACCGGGGAGCGGTCCCCGAGGCAAGGCCACTGGCGCGAGCCGGGAAGGCCGGGGCGCCGCAGATCCGGGAGCCAGGATACCGGCTGTGGACGTCCGTGTTCGTCCACGAGGATGGAGCAGAACGCATGCGGATTCTTCCTGCCTGCGCGAACGCCGCCGGTCCACCCCAGGTGCCCCGGTAGCGCCGCCGCGCCCGTCCGGCGGGCGCGGCAGCGGTGGCGTGCCCGGTGCCTGCCGTGCCGGGGCCGTGCGCTGTGACGGGCCGATCGGCGCCCGGGCAGTGGTGTGCGGTCCCCGGTGCCCGGGGTGACCGCGCTCGTCATCCGGTGCCTGCGCCCTGCCGGTCGTCGCGGCTCGCTGCCGTGCGCCCCGGCCTCCTCCTGCGTGCTTTCCGAAAGGCTGATCATGATCCCCGAACTCACCCACTTCATCGGAGGCAAGCCGATCCCCGGCACCTCCGGGCGGTTCTCCGACGTCTTCGACCCCAGCACCGGCGCGGTGCAGGCACGAGTACCGCTGGCCTCCGTCGATGAGGTCGCCGCCGCGGTGGACATCGCCGTCGAAGGGCAGCGGGAATGGGCGCGGTGGAACCCGCAGCGGCGCGCCCGGGTGCTGATGCGCTTCCTCGACCTGGTGCGCCACGGCGAGGACAGCCTCGCGCAGCTGCTGTCGTCCGAGCACGGCAAGACCGTCGCCGACGCGCACGGCGACATCCAGCGCGGGCTCGAAGTGGTCGAGTTCGCGCTCGGTATCCCGCACCTGCTCAAGGGCGAGTACAGCGACAGCGCGGGCACCGGCATCGACGTCTACTCGATGCGGCAGCCGCTCGGCGTGGTCGCCGGGATCACCCCGTTCAACTTCCCGGCGATGATCCCGCTGTGGAAGGCCGCGCCGGCGATCGCCTGCGGCAACGCGTTCGTGCTCAAGCCGTCCGAGCGGGACCCGTCCGTGCCGCTGCGGCTGGCGGAGCTGTTCCTCAAGGCCGGTCTGCCGCCGGGCGTGTTCTCGGTGGTCAACGGCGACAAGGAGGCGGTCGACGCGCTCCTGACCGAGCCCCGGGTGCAGGCGGTCGGTTTCGTCGGGTCGTCCGACATCGCGCAGTACGTGTACGCCACCGCGGCCGCGCACGGCAAGCGGGCGCAGTGCTTCGGCGGTGCGAAGAACCACATGATCGTGATGCCCGACGCCGATCTCGACCAGGTCGTGGACGCGTTGGTCGGCGCCGGTTACGGGTCCGCGGGGGAGCGGTGCATGGCGATCTCGGTCGCCGTCCCGGTCGGCGAGGCCACCGCGGACGCACTCGTCGAGCGGCTCGCCGAACGGGTGCGGAACCTGAAGGTCGGCCCGGCGCTGGCCGAGACGTCCGACTTCGGGCCGCTGGTCACCGCCGCGGCCGCACAGCGTGCCCGGGATTACGTCCGCGTCGGCGTGGCGGAGGGCGCCGAACTGGTGGTGGACGGCCGCGACCTGACCGTGCCCGGTCACGAGAACGGCTTCTTCCTGGGCGGCTGCCTGTTCGACCGGGTCACCCCGGACATGCGGATCTACCGGGAGGAGATCTTCGGCCCGGTCCTTTCGATCGTGCGGGCCGACACGTACGAGGAGGCCCTGCGGCTGCCGAGCGAGCACGAATACGGCAACGGCGTCGCGATCTTCACCCGCGACGGCGACACCGCGCGGGACTTCACCTCGCGCGTCGACACCGGCATGGTCGGGGTGAACGTGCCCATTCCGGTGCCGATCGCCTACCATACCTTCGGCGGCTGGAAGCGGTCCGGCTTCGGCGACCTCAATCAGCACGGCCCGGACTCGATCCGCTTCTACACCAAGACGAAGACGGTCACCTCGCGCTGGCCGTCCGGCATCAAGGAAGACGCCTCCTTCGTCATCCCGACGATGGACTGAGGCCCGCCATGCATCTCACCGACGAACAGCGTGCGGTACGCCAGACGGCGGCGGAGTTCGCCGCGGAGCATCTGGCCCCGCACGCGGTGGACTGGGACCGGAACCGGCATTTCCCGGTCGACGTGCTGCGCAAGGCGGCGCAACTCGGGCTCGGCGGCCTGTACCTGCCCGAGGACGTCGGCGGCTCCGAGCTGGGCCGGTTCGACGGCGTGCTCGCCTTCGAGGCGCTGGCGACCGGCTGCCCGTCGATCGCCGCGTACATCTCGATCCACAACATGGTCACCGCGATGATCGACCGCTTCGGCGATACCGCGCAACGGCATCGGTACCTGCCCCGGATGTCCACAATGGAGGCTCTGGGCAGCTACTGCCTGACCGAGCCGGGCGCGGGTTCGGACGCGGCCGCGCTCACCACGAAGGCCCGCCGGGACGGCAGCGAGTACGTGCTGGACGGGGTCAAGCAGTTCATCTCCGGCGCGGGAACGGCCGAGGTGTACGTGGTGCTGGCCCGCACCGGCGGCCCCGGTGCGCGCGGGATCTCCGCGTTCATCGTGGAGCGGGACACCCCCGGTCTTTCCTTCGGCCCCAACGAAAGCAAGATGGGCTGGCACGCGCAGCCGACCCGGCAGGTGATTCTGGACGGAGTGCGGGTCCCGGAGAGCGCGCTGCTCGGCGAAGCCGGGAGCGGGTTCCGGGTCGCGATGGCGGCGCTGGACGGCGGGCGGCTGAACATCGCCGCGTGCTCGCTCGGCGGGGCGAAGACCGCGCTGGACAAGGCGGTTCGGCACCTCACCGAACGCAAAGCCTTCGGCAGCCCGCTTTCCGAGGCGCAGGCGCTGCAGTTCCGGCTTGCCGACATGCGCACCGAGCTGGAAGCGGCGCGGACCCTCCTGTGGCGCGCGGCCGACGCCTACGATCGGGGTGATCCGGAGGCGACCCCGTTGTCCGCGATGGCGAAGCGGTTCTGCACCGACACCGGGTTCGCCGTCGCGAACGAGGCGCTCCAGCTGCACGGGGGCTACGGCTACCTCACCGAATACGGCGTGGAGAAGATCGTGCGCGATCTGCGCGTGCACCAGATCCTGGAAGGGACCAACGAAATCATGCGGGTCATCATTTCCCGCCGGATGCTGCAGGAGGCCTCGTGAGTGAAGTCGAGTTCATCGTCCACAGCGGACTCGGCCGGATCACGCTGAACCGGCCACGCGCGCTCAACGCGCTGAACCACGAGATGGTCCGCGCCATCATCGCGCAGTTGCAGTCCTGGCGGGACGACGCCGGTGTCCGCGCGGTGCTGGTCGAGGGCGCCGGCGAGCGCGGCCTGTGCGCGGGCGGGGACATCCGGTCGATTTACGAGGACGCCAAGGCCGGCGGTACGGACTCGCTCGAGTTCTGGGCCGACGAGTACCGGATGAACGCGCTGATCGGCCGGTACCCGAAGCCGTACCTGGCGATCATGGACGGGATCGTGATGGGCGGTGGGGTCGGCGTTTCCGCGCACGGCAGCCACCGGGTGGTCACCGACCGGACCCGGCTGGCCATGCCGGAGGCCGGGATCGGTTTCGTGCCCGACGTCGGCGGCACCTATCTGCTCTCGCGTGCACCGGGTGAACTCGGCACGCACGTGGCGCTGACCGCAGGCAGTGTCAGCGGGGCGGATGCGATCCACTGTGGACTCGCCGACCACTACGTCCCGGCCGCCCGGCTCCCTGACCTGTTCGACGCACTGGCCACCCGGACCCCGGACGAGGCACTCGAACTCGTCGCGGAACCTCCGCCGCCGAGCGTGCTTGCCGAGGCGCGGGAGTGGATCGACCACTGCTACGCGGCCGAGACCGTGGAGGAGATCCTCGTCCGGTTGCAGGACGGCGGGGAGGCCGCCGTGGCCGCGGCCAAGGAGATCGAGGGCAAGTCGCCGACCTCGCTGAAGGTGACGCTGCGGGCGTTGCGCGAAGCCGCGCGGCTGCCGGACCTGCCGAGCGTGCTGAAGCAGGAGTACCGGATCTCGCACCACGCGTTCCGTTCCGCCGACTTCGCCGAGGGGGTGCGGGCGCAGATCATCGACAAGGACCGTTCGCCGCGCTGGTCCCCGGCGACGCTCGCGGAGGTGGGCGACGACCTCGTCGCCGCGTACTTCGAAGACCTGGGCAACGACGAACTGACCGGGGTGACGCCGCGATGACCGTCGCGTTTCTGGGGCTGGGCAACATGGGCGGCCCGATGGCCGCGAACCTGGTGGCCGCCGGCGAACAGGTGACCGGCTACGACCCGGTGGCCGAGGCCGCCGCCACGGCGGGCGAACGCGGGGTCACGGTGGTCTCCTCGCCGGCGGTTGCGGCCGAGGGGGCGTCGGTCGTGATCACCATGCTGCCCAGCGGGAAGCACGTCCTCGACCTGTACCGCGAGATCGTGCCCGCCGCCGCGCCGGGCACCCTGTTCCTGGACTGCTCGACGATCGAGGTCGCCGACGCGCGAGCGGCCGCCGAGCTGGCCGAACAGGCCGGGCACCTGGCCGTCGACGCCCCCGTCTCCGGTGGTGTAGTGGGAGCCCAGGCGGGCTCGCTCACGTTCATGATCGGCGGCCGGTCCGCTGCCTATGACGCGGCCGAGCCCTATCTGCGCCACCTCGGCGCCCGGTTCGTCCACTGTGGAGAGTCCGGAGCCGGGCAGGCGGCGAAGATCTGCAACAACCTGATCCTCGGCGTCTCGATGGTCGCGGTCAGCGAGGCTTTCGCGCTGGGGCAGCGGCTCGGGCTCACCGACCAGGCGTTGTTCGACGTCGCCTCCACGGCGTCCGGCCAATGCTGGGCGCTGACCACCAACTGCCCCGTGCCCGGCCCGGTGCCCACCAGCCCCGCGAACCGGGATTATCAGGGCGGGTTCGCCAGCGGCCTGATGCTCAAGGACCTGCGCTTGGCGCAAGCCGCCGCGGAGGCCACCGGCGCGGACACCGCACTGGCCCGGCACGCCACCGAGCTGTACGCCGGGTTCGTCGCCGAGGACGGCCCGGCCCGGGACTTCTCCGCCATCGTCACCACACTCCGGGAGCACGGATGACCGTTACCGTCGAACGCCCCGCGTCGCGGGTCGCGCTGATCACGCTGAACCGGCCGCAGGCGCTCAACGCGCTGAACCTGGAGACCATGCGCGAACTGACCACCGCGGCCGCCGAGCTGGACCGTTCGGCCGAGGTCGGCGCGATCGTGCTCACCGGCTCGGACCGGGCGTTCGCGGCCGGCGCCGACATCAAGGAAATGGCCTCGCGCACGTTCAGCGAGATGCATGCCGAGGATTGGTTCGCCGGCTGGGACGCGCTGACCCGCGTCCGCACCCCGCTGATCGCCGCCGTCGCCGGCCACGCCCTCGGCGGCGGCTGCGAACTCGCGATGATGTGCGACCTGCTGCTCGCCGCGGAATCCGCGCGATTCGGCCAGCCGGAGATCACCCTCGGCGTCATCCCCGGCATGGGCGGTTCCCAACGCCTGACCCGCGCGATTGGCAAGGCGAAGGCGATGGACCTGATCCTCACCGGCCGCACCATGCGCGCGGACGAGGCCGAGCGCTGCGGCCTGGTCTCCCGGGTGGTCCCGAACGAGCAGCTGCGCGCCGAAGCGATCGAGGTTGCCGCGAAGATCGCTTCGATGTCCCTCGTCGCGGCGCGGACTGCGAAGGAAGCGGTCAACCGTTCCTTCGAGAGCAGTCTGGCTGAGGGGGTGTTGTTCGAGCGGCGGGTGTTTCACGCGCTGTTCGCTACGGAGGATCAGAAGGAGGGGATGGCGGCCTTCACGGAGAAGCGGAAGCCGGACTTCCGGCACTGCTGATCTGGGGTTGCCCCGGCTCCGCCGCTCCGCTCGGCTTCTGTGCGGGGGTATCAAGGCTGTGAAGGGAACCTTCACGGACGCTGAGTCCGTGAAGGTTCCCTTCACAGCCGATGAACGCTGGCGCGTTGCCGGGGCGCGGTGTTTGGCGGGCGACTCGGGCGCCTCGGCTCGGTCCACCCGGGTCGTGATGCGCCGGTCTCGCAGGAAGGCTCGCGGATCTGGCGGCCGGGGTCGGGACCACCCCCGCTCGCGCGGGGAAGACGCGGTGCGGGACGATCGCGAGCGCGTCTGGCCAGGACCACCCCCGCTCGCGCGGGGAAGACGCAGCGCGTCGAGCAGTGGCGCGCGGCGCCGCCAGGACCACCCCCGCTCGCGCGGGGAAGACTGCTGTGGGACGTGCCGGCCACCAAGGCCACCGGGACCACCCCCGCTCGCGCGGGGAAGACTGTTCTTCGTCGTCTCCTTCGATATGAAGCGGCGGACCACCCCCGCTCGCGCGGGGAAGACCGAAGCGGCTGCGGCGTTCGCGCAGTCCCAGGCGGACCACCCCCGCTCGCGCGGGGAAGACTCCTGGCTGAGGACTTCTGCTGAAGCCCACCGAGGACCACCCCCGCTCGCGCGGGGAAGACCTGGGTATCGGGACCTAGGGGCGCGAAGTCCGTGGACCATCCCCGCTCGCGCGGGGAAGACTGAACATGCCCGCTTCTCTTGACTTCGCGGCCGGGACCATCCCCGCTCGCGCGGGGAAGACTGCCTGAACTACGCACTGGATCACCGGGAGCGGGGACCATCCCCGCTCGCGCGGGGAAGACCGGGCGAAGAGCACGTCGTCCTCGTCGAGCACCGGACCATCCCCGCTCGCGCGGGGAAGACATCAGCTCGCGGTAGAAGGGCACGCGCTCGGGCGGACCATCCCCGCTCGCGCGGGGAAGACCGGCGGCCTGACCGGCATCCTGCTGACCGCGCCGGACCATCCCCGCTCGCGCGGGGAAGACGGGCTCGGCGGGTGCCGGGCCGAGAGGGGGTGCGGACCATCCCCGCTCGCGCGGGGAAGACTCGCCCGCGCTACCGCCGAGTGTGCACGGTTTGGGACCATCCCCGCTCGCGCGGGGAAGACCATGTCCGGCTTGATCTCGCGCACCGCGATCCGGGACCATCCCCGCTCGCGCGGGGAAGACCGGTGCTGGGACCCGGGCCAGCACCGGGAACCGGGACCATCCCCGCTCGCGCGGGGAAGACCGCCGGCGAAGGCGGCCTCGTCCTCGAAGCCGACGGACCATCCCCGCTCGCGCGGGGAAGACCATGTCCGGCTTGATCTCGCGCACCGCGATCCGGGACCATCCCCGCTCGCGCGGGGAAGACCGGTGCTGGGACCCGGGCCAGCACCGGGAACCGGGACCATCCCCGCTCGCGCGGGGAAGACCGCCGGCGAAGGCGGCCTCGTCCTCGAAGCCGACGGACCATCCCCGCTCGCGCGGGGAAGACTTCGAGGCCGAGAACGGGGCCGTGCTCGCACAAGGACCATCCCCGCTCGCGCGGGGAAGACCGACTGGGCCCTGATCGAGCGGCACTGGACGGAGGACCATCCCCGCTCGCGCGGGGAAGACTGGCCGCCTTCGCCCGTGACGACACACGCCAGCGGACCATCCCCGCTCGCGCGGGGAAGACAAACCGGAGCAGCGGGACGGCATCGAGTACGAGGGACCATCCCCGCTCGCGCGGGGAAGACGCGTTTGGTGGGGGTGGTGCGTGCGCGGTGGCGGGACCATCCCCGCTCGCGCGGGGAAGACCGGTGCGGCGGCTCGGCCTGGTAGCCACCCTCGGGACCATCCCCGCTCGCGCGGGGAAGACGGCACCCCGCCATGGCTGATCGAGAAGGGGAACGGACCATCCCCGCTCGCGCGGGGAAGACAGCTGGCGCGGGTGCTCGACGCCCCGCTGGCCAGGACCATCCCCGCTCGCGCGGGGAAGACGGTGGTGTCCACGTCAGCGGACGTCGCCCGCTCGGACCATCCCCGCTCGCGCGGGGAAGACACCTGGGCCCGTTTCCCGGACCCGACCCACAACGGACCATCCCCGCTCGCGCGGGGAAGACTCCAGTCCTCGGGCTACGCGGCGACGCAGACCGGGACCATCCCCGCTCGCGCGGGGAAGACCGGAACGGCGACGATACTGGCCGCGCGTCCTCGGGACCATCCCCGCTCGCGCGGGGAAGACTCGCATGTCGGGCACGCGGGGTGTCTGGTCACTGGACCATCCCCGCTCGCGCGGGGAAGACACACTTCTTGACCTGCAAGTTTACCCCCGCCGTGCCCAGTTTTGCTTCACTTTGCATCCCCGCTCAGCACGAACCGGCCAGCCTCGCCCTGGCAGCGCCCCACCCGGCCCACCCACAGCCACCCCACCGAAGCGACCTCCCCACCAGACACCCACCGCCCTACTCAACCACCGCCGCAACCTGCCCTGCAGTCCGCCGAAACCGCCCGGGCGCCACCCCGTAATGCCGCCGGAACGCCCCGGAGAACGCGAACTCCGTCGAGTACCCGATCTGCCGGGCGATCGCCGCCAACGGTGCGTCGGTCTCGCGGAGCAGGCGGGCGCCGCGGCCGAGCCGCCAGCCGGTGAGGTAGCTCATCTGCGGCTGGCCGACCTGGGCGGTGAATCGCCGGGTGAACGCGGTCCGCGGCAGCCCGGCGATCTCGCTGAGGCCCGCCACGTTCCACGGGTGCTGCGGGTGCTCGTGGATCCGGCGCAGTGCGGCGGCGATCCCCGGATCGTCGGTGGCGGGCAGGCCGGTGTCCTGGTCGTGCCACAGCCGAAGGATCTTGACCAGGATCAGGTCGAGCAGGGACCGCACCGTCGCGCCGCGGCCCGGCCGCGCCCGGCTCGCCTCCACCTTGAGCAGCTCGATCAGCGCCCGCATCTCGGGGTATCGGTCGTAGTCAGGCGACACCACGATGAGGTCCGGCAGCGCGCGGAGGTACTGCGGGACCGGGCCGTGCTGGAGCTGGTAGGCGCCGCAGAGGAACTCGAACTCGCACGGTCCCGGCTCGGGCGGGAACCCGCCCATCTCCATTTCGGGCAGTTCGGCGAGCGGGCGCGGGGTCGTGGCGAGCCCGTGCGGCGCCCCGGCCGAGGTGAGCACGATGTCGCCGGGACGCAGCGGCACCGGGTCGCGGTCCGGGGTGATCAGCCAGCAGGTACCGCCGAGCAGGACGTGGAACCCGCTGCCCGAGAACTCGGGGAACCGGACCCCGCGCGGGTCGACCTGCCGGATCAGACGGCTGCCGTCACTGCTGACCCGGGCCATGCGGATGACCTCGCTCAGCATGTCCATTCCGCCAGTGTAATGATCGCCCGCACAGTCCCGTATGGATCGGAGCCGCGCACGCATGGCCGCCCGGTCTCGTCCGTGCTGAACTGGGGCTCATGATCGATGACACGACCAGTGTGGTCCTTCGGGCGAACGCCGACAAGAGCGAGCAGAGTGGTCGTCCGGCCGCGGAAAGCCTGGAGGCCCTGCGCCGAGGTGGCTTCCTCGCGCTGCGGGCGCCGCGGGAGCACGGCGGCTCCTGGTCGGGCACGGAAGCCGCCGCGCGGTGCCTGACCGATCTCGGCCGTGCGTGCCCGTCCACCGCCTGGGTGGCCGGGACCTGCCTGACCTCGAAGAACGGCGCCGTCACCGGCGGGCTCGGGACGGCCGAGGTCTTCGCCGATCCGCACGCGCTGTGGTGCGGTTCGGGCTCGCCAACAGGACGAGGAGAGCGGGTCGACGGCGGAGTGCGGGTCCGTGGCCGCTGGCGGATGGTGTCCGGCTGTGAGGACGCCGTGTGGGCGATGCTGGGGTTGATGGTGGGCGAGGTGTTCTCACTGGCTGTGATCCCGGTGGCCGATCTCGCTGTCGAACGGACGTGGGACGTCGCCGGCATGCGCGGAACGGGCAGCCACACCCTGGTCGCCGACGATGTGATGGTGCCAGATGGCCGCATCACGCCGATGTCGCCGTTCACGGCCAACGATTTGGTGCTGTACGCAATGACGGTGCTCGCTCCGTGCGTCGGGGCCGCACTCGGTGCGCTGGACGTGACCCGCGAGATGTTCGAATCGGACCGCAAGCCGTTCCCGAGCGCCTACTCACGGATGGTGAGTCACCGGGCGCCCGGCAATGGCTGGCCGAGGCGACCCATCTAGTGCACCGCGCCGAGGCCGCGATGCTCGAAGCGGCCCGTGAGGCCGACTCCGCCGAGCTGACCGACGACGACGGTATCCGCCTGCGCCTGATCGTCGCCGAGTCTGCCCGTGACTGCCGTTCCGCAGTGGAGCGGATGCTGGACCTCGATGGCGCCAGCGGTTTCGCCGTGACTAACCCGCTCCAGCGCTACTGGCGCGATGTCGCGGTCGGCACCCGGTATCCGCACCTGAACCCGTACCTCGCAATGGAGCGCTACGGCGCCGTGCTGACCCGCTGATAGCGTGGCCGGATGGCTGACGACACCTGGGCAGGCCTGGCCGACCGTTTCGCGGACGAGGCCTACGCGTCGGTCAAGGGTTATGTGCGCACCTACGTCATCCACCACCAGCTCCTCTCACACCTGCCGCCGCCCGCGACAATTCTCGACGTCGGCGGCGGCGCAGGACACCAGTCCTTTCCCCTGGCTGAGGCCGGGTACGAGGTCACCCTGCTGGATCCGTCGCCGGCGATGCTCGACAAGGCCCGGCACCGGCTCTGCCAGCTCCCCGCCGAAACCCAGCGCCGAGTCCGGTTCGTCGAGGCGAGCGGCGAACAGGCAGCCGAAGCCGTCGACGGCCGCCGTTTCGCGGCCGTCCTCTGCCACGGCGTGCTCGGCTACCTGGACGAGCCGGGCCTCGTCCTCGACCAGCTGTGTCTGTGCACTGTGGACGGTGGCGTAGTCTCGATCATGGCAGGCAACGCCACCGCGGCCGCGTTACGCCCGGCGATGCAGCAGCGATGGGCCGACGCCCTCGCATCTTTCGACACCCGGCACGAGATCGGCGTACTCGGCTTGCCCACTCGCGTGGACACTGTGGAGGAACTCAGCGGACTGCTGCGGGAACGGGGCGTCGAACCGCAGGAATGGTACGGCGTCTGGCATTTCGTCGACTGGCTTGATCTCGGTGGCGTCACTCTCGACCCTGCCGACCGTGAGAAACTCACCGCTGCGGCGGCCGTCGAACTCGAAGCCGGGCGGCGGGATCCGTATCGGGGGCTGAGCCGGATCTTCCATCTTGTCGGGCGGAAGGTTGGGGATCGGTTCTGAGGCTTGGGTTTGGCCTGTCACCGCCGCGGAGCGCATTCGGCTGCGGTGGAAACCGTGCTACTGAGCTATCGATGGTAGGCGAGGCAGTCGGTGATCACCGATGAAGGAGGCGCTACTGGACGCCCCCTGCTCGCGCCGGGACGACAGACCGGAGCCGCGCGACACGGGACTCGGCGAGGGACTGCCTCGCTCGCGATGGGCCGGCGCGCTCTACGGCGCTGGCCAGGTCATCGGATCGTTCGGCAGGCTGCGCGACGGGGCGGCACGGCATAGCGACGCGCCGGGGAGAACTGACCAAGTCGAGCCCGCCTTGGTCGAGAAGGTGCTACCAGTGGTGGGATGGGTGGCAGAAGGTAGTGTGAGCCTGCCGGAGGAGGATCTCCGGTTACTGGATAGGTACGCGGCGGAGCAGGGAATCGAGTCGCGGTCGGCGGCGCTGCATGCGGCGGTGGAGGCGTTGCGCGCCGGGCAGCTCGGCGGCGCGTACGAGGACGCGTGGGGGTCCTGGGACACGTCGGGTGAGGCTGATGCGTGGGACGCGATCGTCGGCGACGGCCTGAAGGCGTGATCCGTGCGACGCGGTGAATCCGGTTCGTGAATCTGGACCCGGCGCGGGGTTCGGAGGCCAGCAAGACCCGGCCCGCGGTGATCGTCAGCAAACGATACGGCGAACGCGACGGCCGAGCGGCTCGTGCGGGGCGTGGCGATGGTCGTCCCTGTGACGTCCAATATGGACAGTGTGTAGCCGTTTCAAGTGCTGTTGCCTGCGGACGGAACGGGGCTGCATTGCGATTCCAAAGCACAGGCGGAGCAGGTCCGGACGGTGGCTGTCGAGCGCATCGGCCGCCGTTGCGGACGGCTCGACGCAGACCGGATCCGCAAGCTGGCCACGGCTTTGCGGCTGGACCTCGGACTCTGAGCCGGGACCGGGTTCGCCGCGTACCCGGGGCAAGACGGGCTAATGACGCCGCCCGACGGCCGTGCAAATGACTTCGGGGACCACCCCTCGCTCGCGCGGGGACGACATCAGCCCTTTGGACGGGGTTCCCTTCCGGGCGGGACCACCCCCGCACACACGGGGACGACGAGGAGGTCGCCGGGATGCCGGGTCGCGGCGTCGGACCACCCCCGCACGCGCCGGGACGACGGTTTGTGCGCGCAGGTCGACCCGGACACCTGGGGACCACCCCCGCACGCGCGGGGACGACCGGCGGCGGATCGCGGACGCGTTCGCGGTGGGACCACCCCGCACGCGCGGGGACGACAAATGGGTCGGTGGTGCTGCCGTTGATGAGGTGGGACCACCCCCGCAGGCGCGGGGACGACTGACCTGCTGGGCGCGGGAGTGGCGGCGGAGGAGGACCACCCCCGCACGGGACCACCCCCGCACGCGCGGGGACGACGCGCAAGGACTTGCTCAGGAGCGGCTGGGACCACCCCCGCACGCGCGGGGACGACGGGAAGTTCGGCGGTCAGCCGGGTGAGCAGGAGGGACCACCCCTGCACGCGCGGGGACGACGCAACCGGTTCGGGCCTCGATGCCCAGATCATGGGACCACCCCCGCACGCGCGGGGACGACAATTTCACCGCGCCAGCCTTGTGCCCGCGGAACGGACCACCCCCGCACGCGCGGGGACGACGTTTGGCGGCGCGGGGCCACCCGTCGGCGCAGCGGACTACCCCCGCACGCGCGGGGACGACTCGGCGCAGTCGCGGTTGGGTAACCCGATCACGGGACCACCCCCGCACGCGCGGGGACGACTCCATCTGCGCAGCGCTGAACGTGCCGCCCGAGGGACCACCCCCGCACGCGCGGGGACGACGCCACCGAGAGCGACGACGCGACCGGCGACCTGGGACCACCCCCGCACGCGCGGGGACGACCACAGGTAGCGCGCCCGGGGCCAGGGGAAGAGGGACCACCCCCGCACGCGCGGGGACGACGTGAGGGGAGCCCCGAGTGAACGCCATGTCCAGGGACCACCCCCGCACGCGCGGGGACGACGACGGGCTGGCGCACGAACTCACAGACGAAGCGGGACCACCCCCGCACGCGCGGGGACGACGCGGGTATGCGTTGAGCCAGCTCGCGGGATCTCAGGACCACCCCCGCACGCGCGGGGACGACACCAGCTCGGGGCAGCCTGAGGTGGAGCAGACCGGACCACCCCCGCACGCGCGGGGACGACCGCCACCACGGCGGCCCAATCGAGTGGGGCGGCGGACCACCCCCGCACGCGCGGGGACGACACGGACACGGCGGGCGGCGCACGCCCTGTGACCGGACCACCCCCGGCACGCGCGGGGACGACGCAGCATGCGCGCGGTCCTGGATCGGGCGGTCAGGACCACCCCCGCACGCGCGGGGACGACACTCGCCGGCGGCCGCCCGTTCGGCGCGGCCTGGGACCACCCCCGCACGCGCGGGGACGACACTTCTTGACCTGCGAGTTTACCCACGAGGTGCCTAGTTTTGCTTCACTTTGCTTCGATCCCTTCGCCGACTCTGCCAACGGGGGCCGCCGCGGGGTCGGGTCGGTCAGCGCCGCCCGTAGCGGCGGAGGCGTCCGGCGGTGCTCCAGCTTCGAGTAGGCGCGGCGCCGGGGGTGGTGTCGGATCCACTATCGGCCGGCGGTGTGGTGGGGCGGAGCATGAGCTGGATGCCGTCATAGTCAGTGGGGTGCCAGGTGTGGTTGTGGACGTGAAAATCCATGCCTTGTTCGTTGTCCGCGTGAAAAACCATGATGGCCCGGCCGTTCTTGACCATCTCGACGACCCGGTTCCACAAGAGTTCACGGACGCGGGTGGTGATGGTGCCGATGAATACGCCGGGTGAGATTTCGAGGAGCCATCGGGTGAGGTGTCCGCGGAGTCCGGCGGGGCAGGCGGCGATGACGAGGACGGTCACAGGTCCTCGTCCCGGTCGTCGTAGTTGGTTCCGGCGGCGACGGCGTTGCCGCGGTCGTCCCAGAGCATGACGACGTTGCTGGGGTCGTCGAAGGCTTCGGGGCCGTATTCGACCTCCTCCTTGTCGTGCAGGAGGGTTTTGATGTCCTGGACGCAGGTGTCGAGGAAGGTGGTGGCCCGAATGTGGTCACGGACGGCGCGCCGGGTTTCGGTTCCGATGTCGGCGACGTCGCGGGCGGCGATGTCGAAGGCGATGGGGATGGTGATGTCGGCCTTGTAGAGGTCGGCGATGTCGTAGACGAACGATTTGGCGTGTCCAGTGTGGACGAAGCCGAGTCCGGGGGAGCAGCCGAGGGCGACGATGACGGCGTGGACGGCGCCATAGAGGCTGGTGTTGGCGGCGGAGAGGGCTTGGTTGACCGGTGTGCCAGAGTCGAAATCGGCAGTGTCGTAGTCACGGCGTTCCCACGTAATGTCGGTGCGTTTGGCGTGCTGCTGGTACAAGCGTCGTACGCGGGCGCCTTCTCGGCCGCGGAGCTGCTGCATGGTGAGGGTGTCGATGTTCTCGCCGGGGAAGCGCATGGCGTACATCTCGCGTGCGACGCGCAGCCGGCTGCGTCGGTTGGTGACAAGGGCGGCCTGCCGTTGTAGCAAGTGTGTGGAGTTGGCGAGGGAGCGGCCGTGGGCGTAGTAGCGGACGCCGTGTTCGCCGACCCAGACGGCGGTGGCACCGCTTTCGGCGAGTAGCACCATGGCTTGCTGGCTGACGGTGGTACCGGGTCCGAGCAATAGTGCGCCGAGCGTGGCGGCAGGGATGTGGACGGTACCGCGTTTGTCCGTGGCGGTGATGGCGTTGTCGTCGCGGTGGATGACGCTGTGTTCGAGATAGAGGAACGACAGCCGGTCTTGTGCGCGCACGAGGTACGAGAGGGGCACTGGTGGTGCGCCTGGGATGTCAGGCATGGCGAATGGGGGCGAGGGTGAGCAGTCCGCAGCCGTAGGCTTTGGCGGGGCCGATTCCCTCGGTGAGGGCGGTGCGCAGCGCATCGGGGTCGGTGATGCGGAGGTGGCCTTCGTAAGTGGCGGTGGTGAGGGTGACGGTGCGGCCTTGCCGGGCGAAGGCGAGGTTGTCGCGGCTGCGGATGGCGACGTCGGGTTCCTTGTGTTCGCCGACAGGGATCGTGAAGCCAAGGCGTTCGGTGCGGGTGAGCAGCCACACGGTCTGCTGGGCGACGGTGACGTGGCCGAAGCGTTGCGAGCGAGGGGAATCGGGAGCTTTCCGGCGGCTGGCGGTGGGGTTGGCCGTGAGCCGGAACGCCCACTGCTGACCGATGTCGAGGCGGTCGAGCAGAGGTTGGTAGTCGCGGGTGTCCCACGTGCGGTCGCTGGTAGGCCAGCCGGCTTGCTCGACGAGATGGGTGAGGTCCGGGCGGTGCGGGCTGACGATGAACAGTGTGGCGCGGGGTTCGGCGCGGTCGATCCGCCACAGCACGCGTCCGGTTCCGTCGACGATCGGTGGGAACGAGGCCAGCACGGCGGCGTGGAGCTTCTGAGGGGAGGCCAGGAGCGCGCGGGAGTCGCGCCGGGCGGTGTTGATGTCGAATCGGGTGAGGTGCATCAAGCGATTCCTTCGAAGGCCGCCATCGGGTCGTGCGGCTCGGCGGCACCAGCGCGGGCGGGCTGGTAGACGGGATTGGGGATCGTGACGTGTCCGATGTGGATTGTGCGCCAGCCGTATCGGCGGTGTTGGGGGTCGAAACTGATCGGATCGTCCTGTACGAGTTCGGCGCCGTCAGTGCCGGGAGCGCAGTCGGTAACGATGTCGAGGTCGACGGTGGGACGCCGGTGGCTCTTCTGCACCCACGGTGAGGCCAGCCACCGGTGTTGCGCCAGCAGTTCGGCGGCGGACTGCTGATGGATGCCGTACAGGAGTTCCCCCGCGGGCGGGCAGGAGCGGCGTCCGAGGTAGAGGGGGAACACGGGTCTACGCAGCGCCTGCTGTACACCTTCGAGCAGCGCGTATTCGCCCTCGATGGCAACGGCGAACACGGCGTCGGCCAGGTAGAAGCGGTAGGACAGCGGCATGGAGGTCGCGCCGTCCCGGCTGCGGGCGGTGTGGAAGTCGCGTTCGAGCTGGCCGGGCTGGTCGATGCGGACGCCGATGCGCAGGTCGAGCAGTTCTTCCAGGGGATCCGTGCGGCGGCGTCCCTGGGCAGCGGCGAGCAGGCCGAGAATCCCGCTGCGGCTGGGTGCGCGGTCGGTATTGCGCCGCACGAAGCGGCTGGTGGTGCCCCAGGACTGCAGCGGGGCACCCAGCCGCAGCAAGAGGGTGCTCACTGTCCCAGCCGTTCGCCGACCAGCGCTCCGAGGGCCGTGATCGCGGGCTCGAAGGTGGTGCGCTGCGCGAGTTCGGTCAGCGGGGCAACGCGCTCGTCCCCGACGCCGAACGCCCATGCGGCGACGGGCTGTTCATCGAAGGCAGTGTGCAGTTCACGGGCGTGCCCCGCGAGGTTACCGATGGCGGTCGCGATGCGGTTGACATTGTCCTTGATGGCATCCTCGAAAGCCCCGACGAGGTTGATCGGCTGGGTCTGACGAGCCACGATCAACACGGCGTCGGGAAGGGTGCGGTTGGCGAAGGTGTTCTGCTTGCCCGTGGGCATGCTGGCCACGAACGCGCGGGTGAACGTTTCCACCGCACGGGTCGTGGCGTCGTCGTCGCCGAGATTGTCACGTAGCCGGTCGACGTCGATGGTGGCGTAGCGGTAAAGAGTGGAGGAGTTGAACTCGACAGTGCCGATCATTCCGGCGCCGGCGTCCTCCTCGTCGTCCTTGTCCTTGTGGTCGTCCACAGCGGTGAAGTAGTCGTACTCGGTGTCCACCGCATGCACGCTCAGGGCGTGTGCGACCTGGCAGGCGGCATCGACGTTGAGGTCGGTGGCGTCGGCGACCATCCGCCCGAACAATGCCACGTCCACAGAATGCTCTCGATCGGCGCGGGCGCGGGCAGAGGCCTTGTCGATGGCGGGTTTGCCCTCGGCGTGCCCGGCTTCGACGGCGAGTTCGGCCAGGCCGGTGATCTGGCGTGCGGAGAGGAACAACAGGAATTTCGACTCGTTCGCCGCACCCTTCTTGCGGGGTGCGGCGAGCGGGATACCGGCGGCGGTGAGTACGGCCTCGGCCAGTTCCGCGGCGCGGTCGGCGAGTGCGGCGTCCTGGCGGGTGATTTCCTCGGCGAGCAGTTCGACGACCTGTTTGGTGCGTACACCGAGTTCGCTGGGGTCGAGCAGTTCGCCGAACGCATTGCGGGTGGCGCGTTTCCACGCCTGGCTGGACACTCGAGCGCGCCGACGTCCGCCGTAGACGGCGGTTTTCGGACTGCCGTTGTCGTCGCGGTTGAGGTTGCTCGGCGGGACGGTCTGGATGACATGAATGTCGACGATGGTGCGCGCCATGGTGTGATTCCTTTGCAGCATAAGCGGATTCAGGGTGTGTCGGGGGTCTGGTCGGCAGTGTCCGGGGCCGGGGTTCGGTAGAAGCCGCGGCCCCAGCGCATGCGCACGGTCGATGCGCCGCCGGGTTTCTGCCAGAGCACGAGTTCGTCGGCCAGCAGCGCGTAATCCAGCGGCTGGCCTTGCCCTCGCAGCAGTTGCACGGTCCCGCGTAGGCGGTGCACGAGTTCGTCCACGCTCTCCGTGCTGCCCAGCGTGCGGAACCGGAGCAGGATCGGCGGGACCTTATCGCCGAAGTCTTGTGGGTGCAGCTGTCGCACCGCTCGCCCAAAGCCCCAGCCGCGCTGGTGCATGCGTTTCCGTTGGGACTGCTGGTGCACCGCGTAGAGCGTCAGCGCGGTGTGAGCGGCGATCTCCCCGACCGTGGGAGCGTCGGCCGAACCAGACGGGGCAAAGGCTTCCGACATCGTGTACTGGAGAATTTCCTGGACACTGCC
The DNA here is from genome assembly GCF_002564045.1 of Amycolatopsis sulphurea. NCBI lineage: Bacteria > Bacillati > Actinomycetota > Actinomycetes > Pseudonocardiales > Pseudonocardiaceae > Amycolatopsis > Amycolatopsis sulphurea. The sequence goes on from NZ_PDJK01000002.1 coordinate 5,391,581, forward strand.
GAAGGGTTTTCCCGCACCACGGCGAAGGCGGGCCAGCCCGGCGACCGCGGCCGGCCGGTTCGCCAGCATGCCTTCCTGAAGTGCCTGGATTCGAGTGTGGATTTCCTTGCCCACCGGGGATAAGGACAGCCAGCGGTCACTGGTGGCTTGCTGGGTCACGATGCCGCCTCGGAGTCGTCGTTGTAGGCGAAGGGGAACGCGTCTTTCACTGCCTTCCGGAAGTACCGGTCGGCGTGCGCGGAGGTCAGGAGATTCCCGTTGACGATCCGGCCCGCCCACGCTGTCATCGGCGCCTGCTCCAGTAGTTCGGCACCGAGCGCCCGGATTGACCGGTTGGCGGTGGTATGCCACGCCCTGGCGGCCTCGATCGGGTCGGTGCCGGCCCTCATGCCGCGCAGCCAGGTCCGGAACTCGATGTCGAGTGCGGCGTAACAGCGTTCGCTCGCTCGCGCGCGCGGCCCGTCCCGATCGTCCTTCCCGGCACCGGCCGCCGCGGCGAGGTTCGACGCCAGCCGGCTCACGGCCAGTGCGCCGTTCTCCGCTGCGGCGACACTGTCGAGCGCGGTCTGTACCAAAGCCCGGGCGCCACGGCTGATCAGGACCGACCGCAGTTCGATGTGATCGTCGAGGATGTCGGAGGTGGTGGAACTCTGTGCCCCATAGGTCATGCCGACGGTGTGCAGGCGCAGCGGTTGATCGGGGCCGACGATGTCCGCGACCTCGGCGACCCACTCCAGCACACCGGGGGACAGAAACGCAGCGGCTTCGCTGCCTTGCCCCTTTTCCGCGCCGGGCAGCAACGACTGCAGTCCACGCCATACCGCTCGCTCGGGCAGATGCTCTCGCGGCATGTACACCAGCGGCTGGCGCAGCTTCTTTTCCTGGGCTTGGCTGCGCCGCCAAGCCGTATGCGGCTCGACGAGATTCTTGTTCTGCGGGGTGGACCGTTCGCCGTTGCAGATCAGCACCGCGGTCACCGCGTTATCCTCGCGTACGAGCCGGATCCGCCGTGACTGCCATGTGTACAGGTCCACCGGGCCTTCCGGTGCGCGCCCGCCTTCCTGCTCCTCGGTCACGCCCGCGGGTTTTCGTTCCCACACCGGCAGGTCGATGGCGGGGTCGCGATGGAGGGAGACGGAATCGGCGGCGATCAGGTTCAGCAGCAAGGTTTCGCGCAGGGTCCGGCCTTCGGGCAATACTCCACCGAGGTTGCCCGACCAGCCCGTGCCGATCGGATATCCCTTGCCTCCCTTGACTCGCGGATCGCCTTCGGCGCCGGACTTGATGCCGGAGGGGTCGAACGCGTGGCAATGCACCAGCCACCGTGCCGCCTCGGCATAGGACAGCCGCAGCGGACCGCCGATGCGGGTGGTGAAGAACGGGTGGCCGTTGGGAACGTCGGCGATGAGCTTGTTCAGCTCCGACACCTCACCCTTGGCGGTGCGCAGTCCCGCTACCTGAAGGAATGGCGTCTGCGGGTGGAACAGGTCGAACCGGTCGCGATGTTTGGCCAGATAGGACACTATGGCGTCGGCAGGGAGCGTGTCCTGGGACCAGAGCTGCTCCCAGTGGTCCACGTCGCGCGGGCCGTCGATCGCGCCGTGCAGCACCGCCAGCAGCAGTCGTGTCAGCGCGAACATCTGCGTTCCGACCTCGCACGTCAGTCCGGATAACGTGTGGGCTTGGACCAAGACGTCCACAAGCGACAGTTCGAGCGGCTCGCCGGCCAGTGTCCGGACCGGCAGCCATGGCTGGTCGGTCAAGTCGAACGTAACGGGTTCAGCGTCGTTCATGGATCAGTCCTTCACTCGGGCTGTAGACCACCCGGAAGTCCGCCTTACCGTGTTTCACGATCGCGGTGCGATCCGGATCGAGTACCAGCACGAGCTGCCCACGGAGCAGCGGCGACGCCTCGAAACCAGGGAAGTGGTCGGCCTCCAGGGCGGTGATGACGTCGAGATCGACCCCGGGATGACTCATCCCCACCGGCAACCGCAGCGCGCAGGCTGCGACCACCTTGGCCTGCGCCGCCTCGATCGGCAGGTCCACCGGCAACGGCTGCCCGCCGCCACGCTCGATCCAGTCCGGAGTGGACACTCCACCTGCGCCGTCGCTTTGCACGACAAGAACTTCCAGAGACTCGGCGCCGTCGCGAACCTGCGCCACACCGCGGGGATCTTCGTCGGTGTCCCCGACTCCCGCGCGTACCCAGCCGACCAGTGAATGCCGGGTCGAGCCGACTTCGTCGAGCAGGAACGCCCGCGCCGCCTCCATCCGCCGCTCGGCACGGGTCTGCGCCTCGGCCGCGGCCTGTTCCATGGCCGGTTGCCATGCGTCAGGTCCGAGCGGATCCGGGCCGTAGGCCCGCTGTACCAGCGGAGCTATGTCAGCCGGTAGCGCCACCGTGTTCCGTTCGCTCAGCAGGGCCGACGACCGCAGCAGCAGATGCTCGCCGTAGACCCGCCGCGACCCCGCTACCGCCCGCACCGGCGTGCCCGCCCAATCCTCCACGCCGACGACCGCGCACCGCGGCAGCGTGACGCGCGGGGGCCGGGACCGTCCGTGGCGGTGCAGCCGCCCAAGCCGCTGCAACACCAGGTCCACCGGGGCGAGATCGGTGACCATCAGGTCGAAGTCCACGTCGAGGGACTGCTCCACCACTTGCGATGCCACCACGATGTGCCGTGCGGGCCGCTCACCGTCCGGCCCGAAACGTCGCAGCAGGTCCCGGTCGATTCGTGCCCTGTCGCAGGCCAGGAACCGCGAATGGTTCACCGTCACCTGGTCTCGGCCGAACTCCGCCTCCAGTCGTGCCGCAGTCTCCTGCACCCGCCCGACGGTGTTGCGCACCACGACCGCGCAGCCTCCTTCGGCAAGATGCTGCCGTAAGAACCGCACCAGCGTGTCCAGATCGTCGTCGAGACGGTCCAGCTGTACGCGCGTGCCCGGCTCCGGCAGCGGCAGGACCCGCGGCTGTGTCCCAGACGCGACGATCACCGGATACCCCAGCGCCGGCTCCGCCGGCACCGCACGATGTTCGTAGGCGGCCATCAGCTCGGCTCGGCGCTGCGCAGGCAGCGTCGCCGACAGCAGTACGACCGGCACCCCGTACGCACCGAGCCAGTGCAGCACTCGTTGCAAATATTGCGACATATAGACGTCGTATGCGTGTACCTCGTCGATCACCACGACCTTGCCCGCCAACGCCAGATGGCGCAGCATCAGGTGCCGGCTCTTCAAGCCCGCGAAGAGAACCTGGTCGATCGTGCCCACCACGAACGACGCCAGTACGCCTTTCTTCCGCCCTCGCAGCCACTGATGCGCCACAACCGGCGTCTCATCGCCGCGACCTGTCGCCGCGAACCAACCCTGGCGGACCAGCCCGTCGAACTCGTCATTCAACGAGGCTTTCCCGTGCGCGAGCGTCACACTCACCGCACCGTCACGGCCCGGCAGCGCGTCGAGCCACCGTCGTACCCGCGAGAACATCGCATCGGTCGTCGCCTGCGTCGGCAATGCGACGAACACCCCGTCTGCACCGGACTTCGCCGCCAGCTCCTCCGCCGCCAGCAACGCCGCCTCTGTCTTCCCGATCCCCATCGGTGCCTCGATGATCACCAGCCCCGGCCGTTCCAGCCCCGCCGCGATCTCGACCATGGCCTGCTGCACCGGCCGCGCCCCGGCCGACTCGGGCCGGAACCGTGCCCGGAAGGCACTGTCCACATCGGATCCAACTGGCAGCGCCGACCACCGGCGCGGGAGATCAAGCAGCTTCCAGCCCTGATCCACTCGCGCGGTCAAATCCATCTCAACCGGATCCTCGTGCGCCTCCATCAATGGAAACAGCTCGGAGTTCGACGCGATCCAGTCCGCGAGGATCACCGCGGCGGTCAGCAACGACAACACCGGCCGGCTCAACCGCTTTTCGCTGTAGGCAGCCAAATTGATGTCCCCGGCCGCGCGATCGAGAAAGAACCGCCGCGCTTGCTCCCATGCCCCGTCACCGACGAGTTCGGGATACTCCGCGACCGTACGCAGCACCGTCAACTCCGGCGGAACTCCGTGATGACTGCCCACCACGCTGCCCAACTGCTCCGCGATCACCCGGCTTTCCGGACCGCAGACCGCGAGCACGTGATCGCGGACCACCAGATGCCCCACCAACTCGTGTCGCACTCGGCTTCGCTGAGGATGCGTCAGCAACCCGGGCGCTGCGACAATACCCGCGCGCCGCATCCGATCCGCCAACACTGGCACTTGAACGGCAAACGCCGGGCTGGCCTTGCCGACGTCGTGGACCCGCGCCAGCCACACCAGCAGCGCGCGAACTCCGTCGTGTCCGCCCGGGACTTCGCGTGCCAACCTGCTGATGGTCTGCTTCGACAGCCACTCGTCCACCAGGCGGGCGGCGACCGCACCGGAATCGTCCAGGTGCTGTCGCAACGGCAACCAGTGCGTGACCCGGCCATGCTCATCCAGCACAGACTTCGCCCACACGACACGGGGATCCACCACGTCGCCTAACACCCCCTCGAAGTCGAGATGACACCACGGAACTCTTTGGACAAGAAACGGATCGGACGGAGAAGCCGTTACAGGCCTCACCCGCCGGTGTGATTGCTGAAGGCGCCCGGCCGGGTGGCCGGGCGCGCTGATCACTCGATCAGTCGATTAAGGAACTGGGCAGTCTTCATGATCAGCGGGACGAAAGCGGCTGCTCCCGCGATGATCGCGGTGGCCATCGCCTTCGCCGGTGACAGTGCGGCAGATGCGAGCATCCAGGTGAGCACCGCGACGCCGATGGACGGAACCGCGCTGATCACGGCGGCGGAGATCGCGATGAGCAGCGTTCGGGCGGACATGAACGCCGGTGGGCGGTCCCGCTGCGGAGGCTTGGCGGGGCTCGTTACCATAGGGGTACTTCCTCTCCTGGCAAGGTAGGGAAGAAGAGCGGCCCCCGCTCCAACGGGGGTCGCTCGCTTTATGCGCGAGCGACTTCGCCACTCTCCTTTCGATCGATCCAGCACCCTGCTCACGCAGGGAAGACGCTCTGCTGCACTGCAATGCTGCACGCAGGGCAATGGAACACCTCCGCGGAGCCGTGGAGAACCATCGTCGGAGCCGTGGAGAACCATCGTCGAGGAGAGTAGCGGTTAGTGGGTCTTGGTTGCAAGTTATGAGCTGAACTCAGGGCAAGTTTCCTAGACCCGAGAGGTCCCGCCGGACGCGGAGCGAGGCCGACTGTGCTGAGCACGGGCGTAGGTGCACGGTCACGAGACCGTCCGCGTCACCCGAGGACCAACAGCGCTGACCGGGAACTTCGGAGAACACCACGCCTTCCTCTGCCGGATACACCTGCAACGCATCGATCAACTCTCCACCGCGATCGTGGCGTTGTCGGCGCGGATCGAGGAGGAGATGCGCCCTTTTGCCCGCCAGCTTGAGCAGTTGGCCAGCATCCCCGGAGTGGGGCAGGCCACCGCTGAGGTGATTATAGCCGAGACCGGCGGCGACATGACCCGCTTCCGCACTGCCCGGGCATCTTGCTTCGTGGGCTGGGCTCTGCCCCGGGCACTATGAATCCGCCGGGAAACACAAGAGCGGCAAGACCCGGCACGGCAACCGGTGGCTTGGTGCCGCGTTGGGCACTGCCGCCATGGCCGCCTCCCGCACCAAGGACAAGACCTACCTCGGTGCCCGCTACCACCGCCTGGCACCCCGGCTGGGTAAGAGGAAAGCCTTGGTCGCCGTGGAACATTCGATGCTGACCGCTGTGTGGCACATGCTCACCAACAACGCTGACTACCACGACCTCGGCGGTGACTACTTCGCCCGGCTGGACCCCGAACGCGCCATGCGCCGTATCACCCGCCAAGCCAACGCCCTGGGGTTCACAGTCCGCTTCGACCCCATCCCGGCAGCCTGACCGCATCAGCCAAGACACAGGTGACCACCGGCTGTAGGCCGGTGGTCACCCCGACGTGCCCCAGTCACGCCTTCGGTCGCCGGTAATTTTCGGGTCAGAGTCCGTGAAGGGACCCTTCACGGCTTGCCCCGGGCTGGGGAGGTCTGTCGGGAGCTTCCCGGGTGACCGATCGGCTGTTGACTCCGCCGGACCGGCGCTCTAGCCTCGAATCCAACTGATATATCAGTCCGTCGAAGTGTGATATACGAAAGGTGGCCGCATGTCCGCACCGGTTGACCGTCCGGGCGTCGCCGATGCCGGGCCAGGGCTCGGGGTGCCGCTGGCGGTGGCGGATCCGGAGATGCACGTGGTGCCGCCCGAGCGGCACCCGCTCTACCCGGGGGTGGCCGGATGACCACGCAGCTGCCGGACCACCCGGACTTCCTGTGGCGCAACCCCGAACCGAAGAAGACCTACGACGTGGTGATCGTCGGCGGCGGCGGGCACGGCCTGGCCACCGCGCACTATCTCGCGAAGAACCACGGCATCACGAACGTGGCGGTGCTGGAGAAGGGCTGGCTCGCGGGCGGCAACATGGCCCGCAACACCACGCTGATCCGCTCGAACTACCTGTGGGACGAATCGGCGGCGATCTACGAGCACTCGCTGAAGCTGTGGGAGGGGCTGGAGGAAGACCTCGGCTACCCGATCCTGTTCTCCCAGCGCGGCGTGCTCAGCCTGGCGCACACCGAACAGGAGGTGCGGGACTCGGTCCGCCGGGCGGAGGCCAACAAGCTCAACGGGATCGACGCCGAGTGGGTGACGCCCGAGCAGGTCAAGGAGATCTGCCCGATCGTCAACATCTCCGACGATATCCGCTACCCGGTGCAGGGCGCGACGTACCAGCCGCGCGCGGGGATCGCGAAGCACGACTACGTGGCCTGGGGGTTCGCGCGCCGCGCCGACGAGGCGGGCATCGACCTGATCCAGGACTGCGAGGTCACCGGGTTCACTGTGGACGGTGACCGGGTGACCGGCGTACGCACGAGCCGTGGCGACATCGGCGCGGGTACGGTCGCGTTGTGCGCCGCGGGGCATACGTCCGTGCTCTTGGAGATGCTGGGCGTGCGTACGCCGCTGCAGTCGCATCCGTTGCAGGCGCTGGTGTCCGAGCTGTTGCAGCCGGTGCATCCGACCATCGTCATGTCGAACGCTGTGCACGTGTACGTCTCACAGGCGCACAAGGGCGAGCTGGTGATGGGCGCGGGTATCGACACGTACAACGGTTACGGTCAGCGTGGCGCCTTCCACATCATCGAGCGGCAGATGGCCGCCGCCGTCGAGCTGTTCCCGGTGTTCGCTCGCGCGCACCTTCTGCGGTCGTGGGCCGGAATTGTGGACGTCACGCCCGACGCGAGCCCGATCGTCGGGCACACGCCGTACGAGAACGTGTTCCTCAACTCGGGTTGGGGCACGGGCGGGTTCAAGGCCACGCCCGGCATCGGCTGGTGCTACGCGCACACCATCGCGCACGGCACGCCCCACCCGTACGTCGCTCCATTCGCCCTTGACCGCTTCGAGACCGGCGCGCTTGTGGACGAGCACGGCGCGGCCGGTGTCGCCCACTGACCCCAGCGAGGACAACCATGCAGCTGATCGATTGTCCGTGGTGCGGCCCCCGCGAAGAGGTCGAGTTCCACTACGGCGGCCAAGCCAGCGTCGCGTACCCGGAGACGCCGGCCGAGCTGTCGGATCGGGAATGGGCCGAGTTCGTCTTCTACCGTGACAACCCGAAGGGGCCGTTCACCGAGCGCTGGAGTCACGCGGCCGGTTGCCGCAAGTGGTTCAACGCAGTGCGTGACACCCGCACGTACGAGTTCCTGGCGACCTTCCGCCCCAGCGACCCCGAACCAGCCGTCCTGCGCCGCGACGAGGAGGTGTCGGCATGAGCCGCGTCGCGGGGTACGGCCGCGTGGATCGGGACCGGACGCTCACGTTCACTTTCGACGGCCGCACCTACACCGGTCATCCTGGTGACACCCTGGCGTCCGCGTTGCTGGCGAACGGCGTGCACTTGGTGGGCACCAGCGTGAAACTGGGCCGCCCGCGCGGTATCGGGGCGGCCTGGACCGAAGACCCGACCGGGTTGGTGCAGATCGAAAAGCCTTTCCCTGAGCCGATGCTGCAGGCCTCCGTGGTCGAGCTGACCGACGGCCTGGTTGCGTCCGGAGTGGACGGTCACGGCTGGCTGGCCGATACTGCGGACCCGGCGCGGTACGATCGCAAGCACGTGCACACCGACACGCTCGTCGTGGGCGCAGGCCCGGCGGGTCTGCTCGCGGCCCGCAGCGCCGCGAGAGCGGGGGAGAGCGTGGTGTTTCTCGACGACCGAGTGGAGCCTGGGGGCACGCTCACCGGCACTGAGGTTATCGACGGGCGGCCGTCGCGCGAGTTCACCGCGGACGTCGTCGCTGAGCTGGCGGCGAATCCGCAGGTTAAGTACCTGCCGCGGACTACAGCGTTCGGCCACTACGACGACGGCTTCGTACTTGCGCTCGAACGCCGTACGGACCACCTGGGCGCCGCAGCGCCCGCACACCGCGCGCGTCAGCGCGTACATCGGATCCGCGCGCTGAAGGTGGTTCTCGCGACCGGGGCGATCGAACGGCCGGTGGTGTTCGACGACAACGACCGTCCGGGCATCATGCTCGCGTCGGCCGCGCGGGACTTCTTGCACCGGTACGGCGTGCTAGCCGGGCGTGAGGTGGTGGTCTTCACGACCGACGACGCGGCGTACGTCGCCGCCTGCGACCTCGCGGACGCTGGGGCCGCAGTAACCGTGCTCGATGCGCGTGACCGCACTCCGCAGGAGCGGGAAGCCAGCTGCGTCGCCAAGGGGATCACCGTACGTCCGTCCACGGTCATCACCGGCACCGAAGGCGCTGAACGGATTACCGAGGTGCTCGCGCGCACTCCGGATGGTGATCTCCGGATCTCCGCGGATCTGTTGCTCGTCTCCGGTGGCTGGAACCCCGCAGCGCATTTGTTCAGCCACATCAAGGGAGCGCTCCGCTACGATCCCGCGCTCGGTTCGTTCCGGCCTTCTGGGACGCTTCCCGGAATCACCGTGATCGGCGCCGCCGACGGCACTTTCGACCTTGCCGACGTACTGCGTGACGGCGCGGGAGACGAAGCCCCGACCGCCGCGCCGGAACCAGCGCGTACGCCGACGAAGGTGCTGTGGCGGACCGAAGGGGACCAGACGCAGCAGTTCGTGGACATTCAGCGCGACGCCACCGTCGCAGAGCTGGCGCGCGCTGTCGGGGCCGGTATGCGGTCAATGGAGCACGTCAAGCGCTACACGACCGTTGGCACTGCGCATGACCAGGGCAAGACCTCCGGCGTGCTCGCGTCGGGCATAACGGCGGAGCTGCTCGGTACGGACATCGCTGAGCTGGGTACGACGACTTTTCGCCCGCCGTACACCCCAGTCGCCTTCGCGGCCTTGGCCGGTCGTGAGCGCGGCGCGCTGTACGACCCGGTGCGGGTCACAGCGCTGCACGCCTGGCACGTCGCGCGAGGCGCGGTGTTCGAGGACGTGGGGCAGTGGAAGCGCGCCCGCTACTACCCGCTTCCCGGCGAAGACATGGACAGCGCAGTCCTACGCGAGTGCGCGGCCGTACGTGACGGCGTCGGCATCCTCGACGGTTCGACGCTCGGCAAGATCGACGTACAGGGTCCCGATTCGGGCGTGTTCCTAGACCGCATGTACACGAACATGATGAGCACGTTGAAGGTCGGCCGGGTGCGGTACGGCGTGATGTGCCACAACGACGGCATGGTTTTCGACGACGGCACGGTGCTGCGCCTGGCGGAGAACCGGTTCTTCGTCACCACCACGACCGGTAACGCGGCCCACGTGCTCGATTGGATGGAGGACTGGCTGCAGACCGAATGGCCGGACCTGCGCGTGTACCTCGCGTCGGTGACCGAGCAGTGGGCGGTCTTCCCTGTCGTCGGCCCGCGCGCACGGGACGTCATCGGCACGGTGTTTCCCGACGTGGACGTGTCGAAGGAGGAGTTCCCCTTCATGTCCTGGCAGGACACCACGCTCGACGGTGTCCCGGTGCGGCTCGCGCGCATCTCCTTCTCCGGTGAGCTGGCGTGGGAAGTCAATGTGAGCGGCTGGTACGCCCCGGCGCTGTGGGAGCGGCTGATGGCTGCGGGGGAGCCGTACGGCATCACGCCGTACGGTACGGAGGCGATGCACGTGCTGCGTGCGGAGAAGGGCTACCCGATCATCGGGCAGGACACCGATGGCACGGTCACCCCGCAGGATCTCGGGATGAGCTGGGTGGTGTCGAAGAAGAAGGAAGACTTCCTCGGCAAGAGGTCGTTCTCCCGGGCGGAGAACCGGAATCCGCTGCGCAAGCAGTTCGTCTCCCTGCTGCCGACCGACCGGCGTACGCGGCTGCCCGAAGGCTCGCAGATCGTCGAGCGCTGCGACGACGGCCGGCTGCCCGCACCGCCGGTGCCGATGCTCGGGCACGTCACTTCCAGCTATCACAGCGCCGCGCTCGCCCGGCCGTTCGCGCTCGCGCTGGTGAAGAACGGTCACGCCCGCGTCGGCGATCTCGTGCACGTCCCGGTGGACGGCGTGCTGGTCGAGGCGGAGATCGGCGCGACCGTGCTCGTGGACCCGGAAGGAGCCCGCCGCGATGGCTGAAGTCCTGTACCCGGCACATCCCCTGTCGGCCTGGGCTGAGGCGCTGGACGAGCTGTCCCGCGCCGGGCTCGGCCTGACCGTCACGCCGGAACCTCCCGTGGCCGCCGTGGACGTCCGGCTCGAAACACCCGGCCCGGGCGGGGACGCGCTCGGCCGGGCGCTCGGCACAGCGCTGCCCCTGATTCCGAACACCTGGACACATACGTCAGATGGTCAGCTCATATGGCTGAGTCCGGACGAATGGCTGGTCACCGCCGAGGACAGCAGGCCCGACGAGCTGGAAAGCGAACTACGCTGGATCGTGTCCGCCTACGACGGCGCCGCTGTCGACGTTTCCGCGCAGCGAACCACCCTCCGGCTGCGCGGCCCGCGTGCCCGGGACCTGCTGACCTTCGGCTGCGCACTCGACCTGCGGCCGTCGGCCTTCCCGGCGGGTTCGGCCGCGCAGACCACGGTCGGGCGGGCCGGTGTGCTGCTGCTCGCGCTGGGCGATGAGGACCTGCGGGTGTTCGTACGCCCGTCTTTCGCGGGGTACTTCGTCGAGTGGGTTCTCGATGCGGCGCAGGAGTATCGGGCGGCGGGCTGAGTCTGGTTTGTGGTCTTAGCCGGGGTTGCCGAGGAGTGCCTGCCTCATCTGGGTACGCATTTGACGCGGGTGTTCGTGCGTTGCCCTCGGGCGGAGCGATGGGCGAGGTCGCGCCGTTCATGTCGGGTGCTCAAGCTGTGAAGGGGCCCTTCACAGACTCAGAGTCCGTGAAGGGCCCCTTCACAGACCTTTACAGACCTTCCCGGACCTCCGCGGTCGGCGCAGGGCCCCTCACACCGACTTTGCCGACACCCTGGACGCAGTCCGTGAAGGGTCCCTTCACAGCCGGTGGCGCGGCTGGGGTGGAGGGCCGCCGCTGGTGGTGGCATACGCTGCCGTGCCGGACCGGCGTACGCGCTGACGCGGGTGTTCGTGCGGCCGCCACTGTCGGGGGCAGGACGGATCGACAGTGGCGGACGGGGCCGTCGGTTGGTGGCGCGGTCAGATGATCGCCCGGACCGCCTTCTCGAACCCGGTCACGTGCGCCAGCGCCAGCCGCGCGGACTCCTCGGCCTCCCCGTCCGCGATCGCGCGGAGCAGGCCGACGTGCTCGCCGATGTGGCGGTCGAAATGCACCATCCGCTCCAGGAACAGGCAGAAGATCCGGGTCGCGAGGTTGTGGTAGCGGACCAGGCTGTCCTCCAGATGTGGATTGCCCGACGCCCGGTACATCGCGCGGTGCACCTGCAGGTCCCATTCCATCAGCTCGCGGCGGCCCATGGCGCGCACGTCGCCGTCCTCGATCCGGTCGGCGAGGGTGGCCAGGTCGAGCCGGACCCGCTCGGTGGCGCTGACCGCGGCCCGGCGCGCGGCGAGTGGTTCGAGCTGGACGCGGATTTCGGAGATATAGGCGAGATCGGTGATGTCCACCGCGGTGGCGAACGTGCCGCGCCGCGGATACGAGATCACCAGCCGGTCCAGCTCCAGCCGCTTCAACGCCTCGCGCACCGGTGTGCGGCCGATGCCGATCTGCTCGGACAGCGCACTGTCCTCGATCGGCGCCATCGGCGGGATGTCGAGCATGATCAGCTGGTCCTGGATCTCCCGGTAGGCGCGGTCGGCCAGCGAGCGCGGCCGCGAGTCCGGATCGGCGGCGGGTGCCTTGGTCACCCGATCATTCTAGCGCACTGAAAACCAACCGATGTGCCACTCGCCCCCATGCCGGATATGAGTAGTACAAGACTCATATATTACACCTGCCTTGGCGGTGTGAACCGGTTCCCGTGCCTCGCGTCAAGGCTGTGAAGGGCCCCTTCACAGCTTTTACTGACAACGGAGCGGAGGCTATTCCGCGAAGGGGCCATGTACCGCGCGCCGGAACAGAGCTTCGACTTCGCCGGCCGACGGTGCGGGGTCGGCGAGCGCGGTCTGGATCAGCAGCCCGCAGAAGAGCCCGGCGAGCATCCGCCCGGTGAGCGGGTCGGTCCAGGAGCCGAAGAGGTCCACCAGCGCCTCGTCCCACGCCGCGCTCGCCGGGCGGAGGCGCGGACGGTGCAGGGCGGCCACGTAGAGGTCGTACTCGACCACGGTGCTGCTCTGCTCGTCGCGAAGGTAGCTCATCACCAGATTCGCCAGCGCCACCGCGAAATCCTCGTCCGGCGAGAGGGACGCGGCCCAGGTCCGGAGGCGTTCGACGTTGGCCGCGGCGGCCTGTTCCAGTGCCACCGCCAGCAGATCGTCCAGAGTCGAGAAGTGGTAGGTCGTCGAGCCGAGCGGGACGCCGGCGGTGGCGGCCACGGCGCGGTGCGTCAGGCCGTCGATCCCGCGCGCGCCGACCACCTCGATCGCCGCGCGGGCGATGCGTGCGCGCCGGTCCGGGTCGTTCGGGCCGCGCCGGACCCGGGAAGTGCCGGAGGTCATCGCGGGGATTCCCCTTTCTGCCGGGCGTGATCCTACCGGGTCCGCGTGGACAGCTGTACATACTTTAATGTACAAACGTACTTACTGTTTCGGGCCTACTGTCGCCGGGCCTGTGCTGCGCGACGAACCAGCTGGTGGAGCCGATGACCGACCTTTTTCTCGACGGGGTGTGGAGCGCGGGCAGCCGTGGCAGCACCGAAGTGCTCAACCCCTTCGACGCCTCGGTGCTGCAGCAGGTGGCGCTCGCCGGGCAAGACGACGTGGACGCCGCCGTCACTGCCGCGCGGCGAGCGTTCGGCGACCCTGGCTGGTGGGCCACCGGCGCCGGTGACCGCGCGGCGCTGCTGCACCGGATCGCGGACCTGCTGCAGCGCGACCGGGACGAGCTGGCCAGGGTGGAAAGCCTCGACACCGGCAAGACGCTGACTGAGGGCGGCATCGACGTGGACGATGTGGTGGCGGTCTTCCGCTACTACGCGGCGGCAATCGCGGCGGACGCGGGCCGGGTGGTGGACACCGGCGATGCCTCAGCAGTGAGCCGGATCGTGCACGAGCCGGTCGGCGTCTGCGCGCTGATCGCGCCGTGGAACTACCCACTGCTGCAGATCTGCTGGAAGATCGCGCCGGCGCTGGCCGCGGGCAACACGATGGTGCTCAAGCCGAGCGAGGTCACCCCGCTGTCGACCATCCGGCTGGTACGGCTGCTGGAAGAGGCCGGGGTCCCGGCCGGGGTGGTGAACCTGGTGCTCGGCCCCGGCGACGTCGGCGCGATGCTGACCGGGCACCCGGGGGTGGACCTGATCTCGTTCACCGGCGGGTTCGCCACCGGCGAGAAGATCATGGCCGCGGCCGCGCGCGGGGTGCGGCGGGTCGCGCTGGAACTCGGCGGCAAGAACCCGAACGTGGTCTTCGAAGACGCGGACTTCGCCACCGCGGTGGACTACGCGCTGGCCGCCGCGTTCGTCCACTCCGGACAGGTCTGTTCCGCGGGCGCCCGGCTGATCGTGCAGGAAGGCGTGCACGACCGGTTCGTCGCCGAGCTGGCCGCGCGTGCGGACCGCATCCGGCTCGGCAGCGGGCTGGACCCGGCCACCGAGTGCGGGCCGCTGGTGTCCGAGCCGCACCGGGCGAAAGTGGAGCGCTACATCGCCGGTGCGCTTGAGGACGGCGCGGTGCTGCGGGCCGGCGGGGGCCGTCCGCCGGAACCGGAGCTGAGCAAGGGATTCTTCTTGCGGCCCACGGTGTTCGACCGCTGTACCCGGGACATGGCAGTGGTCCGCGAGGAGGTGTTCGGCCCGGTGGTGACGGTGGAGACCTTCCGCACCGAGGCGGAGGCGATCGAACTGGCCAACGACACCGACTACGGCCTCGCCGGCGCGGTCTGGACGGCCGACGCGGGGCGGGCGCAGCGGGTGGCCGGGGCCTTGCGGCACGGCACCGTGTGGATCAACGACTACCACCCGTACCTGCCGCAGGCGGAATGGGGCGGGTTCGGCAAGTCCGGGGTCGGCCGCGAGCTGGGACCGTCCGGTTTGGACGAATACCGGGAGAGCAAGCACATCTACCACAACATCGACCCGGCGCCGCAGCGCTGGTTCGCCGGCTGACCCCGTCCGCGCAGACCACCGAGGAGAAACGCTCGTGAGCAACGAGAATTACGATTTCGTCATCGTCGGCGGGGGTTCGGCGGGGTGCGCGCTGGCCAACCGGCTGTCCGCGGATCCGCGGAACAAGGTGCTGGTGCTGGAGGCGGGCCGCAACGACGCCAAGTGGGACGTGTTCATCCACATGCCCGCGGCGCTGACCTTCCCGATCGGCAGCAGGTTCTACGACTGGGGCTACCGCAGCGAGCCGGAGCCGCACATGCACCGCCGCCGCGTCTATCACGCGCGGGGCAAGGTGCTCGGCGGGTCCAGCAGCATCAACGGGATGATCTTCCAGCGCGGCAACCCGATGGACTACGAGCGCTGGGCCGGCGACGACGGAATGTCCACATGGGACTACGCGCACTGCCTGCCCTACTTCCGGCGGATGGAGAACTGCCTCGCCGACGCCCCGGACGGCAAGTGGCGCGGCCACAGCGGCCCGCTGGAGCTGGAGCGCGGCCCGGCGACGAACCCGTTGTTCCAGGCGTTCTTCAACGCTGCCGAGCAGGCGGGCTATCCGCGTACCGACGACGTCAACGGCTACCGGCAGGAGGGCTTCGCGGCGTTCGACCGCAATGTCCGGAAAGGACGGCGGCTGTCCGCGGCCCGTGCCTACCTGCATCCGGTGATGCACCGGCCGAACCTGACGGTCAAGACGCACGCGTTCGTTTCGCAGATCCTGTTCGAGGGCAAGCGGGCGATCGGCGTGGAGTACGCGCAGGGCCGGTCGGCGCCCAGTGAGGTGTACGGCAGGGAGATCATCCTGTGCGGCGGCGCGATCAACACGCCGCAGCTGCTGCAGCTGTCCGGCATCGGCAACGCCGCCGAACTGGAGCGGCTGGGGGTGGACGTGGTGCACGATCTGCCGGGGGTGGGGGAGAACCTGCAGGACCACCTGGAGGTCTACATCCAGTACGCGTGCAAGCAGCCGGTGTCGATGCAGCCTTCGCTGGCGAAGTGGAAGCGCCCGCAAATCGGCGCACAGTGGTTGTTCCTGCGCTCCGGCCCGGCGGCCACGAATCACTTCGAGGGCGGCGGTTTCGTCCGCAGCAACGACGAGGTCGCGTACCCGAACCTGATGTTCCACTTCCTGCCGGTCGCGATCCGCTACGACGGCTCGGTACCTGCGGGCGGGCACGGCTACCAGGTCCACGTAGGACCGATGTACGCCGACACGCGCGGCACCGTGAAGATCACCTCGACCGATCCGCGTAAGCACCCGGCGCTGCGGTTCAACTACTTGTCCACCGAGAACGACCGCCGCGAATGGGTCGAGGCGGTGCGGGTGGCGCGCAAGATCCTCAACCAGCCCGCGATGAACCCGTTCAACGACGGCGAGATCTCGCCTGGCCCCGAGGTGGCCACCGACGAGCAGATCCTCGACTGGGTCGCCAAGGACGCGGAAACCGCCCTGCACCCCTCGTGCACGGCGAAAATGGGCTCGGACGCGATGTCCGTGGTCGACCCGGGCTCGATGCGGGTGCACGGCACCGAGGGGCTGCGCGTGGTCGACGCGTCGGTGATGCCCTACATCCCGAACGGCAACATCTACGCGCCGGTGATGATGACCGCGGAGAAGGCTGCGGACTTGATCCTGGGCAACACGCCGCTTGCGCCGATCACGGAGCCCTTCTACCGGCACCGGGGCTGATCCGGCCCCGGGAAATGCTGTGAAGGGGCCCTTCACGGACTCAGAGTCCGTGAAGGGCCCCTTCACAGCGACGGTTCGGTGGGCTTACGCCGAGGGTGGCCTGCTGGCGCGGGAACTCGGTGCGTGGCAGACGGTTTCGTGTGCGCTCGTGGTCGCCGCGCCGGGCGGCGGTGCGCGTCCTGTCCGGTCCGCCGAACCGGTAGGCGGTGAGTGCCTCGGGGTTCAGGCCGGTTCGACGCGGAACACCGCGATCCGGCTCGCCGCCGCGGCCACCGCGTCCGGCGTCGCCGCTTCCGCGAGCCCGGTGGTCACGAAGCGTTGCCCGACGCTGGCCGGGCTCGTGGCCACCAGTTGGCCCAGCACCAGACCGCGGTCCTGGCGCTGATTCCGGCCACGCATCGCACTGTCCGAAGTAGACGGTGTGTGCCGAAGCGAGGCGGGCCGCCTCCGTGAATGGAGACGGCCCGCTGAGGGTTCAGCGGCGGGCCGCAGCGGACTTGTCGCCGGTGTCCCGGACCAGCTTCGGGTACTCCTTCTGGAACAGGTCGATCATCGTGGCGGACGGGACGATCTGGTTCGGGTTGTCCTGACCGGTCGCCTGCCCGCTGCCCCAGGCGCCGGCGGCGCGGCGCTGATCGGGCGTGCCGTGGCTCTGCATGCAGTCGCCGATGGAGGCGTCGAGATAGCTGACCTCCTGCTGGGCGCGGGCGTCCCAGGCCTCGCCCTTGGCGTGGGCGACGAAGTAGCTGCTGTAGGCGTCCGGGCCCATCTCGCCGGATTCGTTGCGCGGGCGGTTCTTGTTCGCGAAGTCGACCTGGTGGCCGTACTCGTGGCCGATCACGGACTCGACCGAGACGTCGTCGAAACCGAGGATGCCGGTCACGTCGAGCAGTCCGTCGCCCAGCGCCACGCGCTTGCCGCCGGGGCCGTTGCCCGGCGAGGAGAACGCGTTGAGCGTGAGCAACGAGTTGCGGCCGCCCTGCAGGACAGGGAGTTCGTAGAGCACCTTGGCGGTCAGCGCGGCGGCCTTGGCCACCTTCGCCGGTGCGAGGCCGAGGCCGAAGGTCTGCTTCATCTTCGCTTCGCTGCCGAGGTCGGTGCCCTTCCAGGCGACCAGTTGGATGTTCCAGCTTTCGATGTTCCAGAACCCGCGCAGCTTGCCCATCGCCGCGGCGGCCCGCGGGGTGTACTGGCCGTCGGTGCCGAACACCTGCGGCGTCTTATCGCTCGCGACATTGTCGACGTAGAGCTCGCCGAGCGCGGACAACGCGCTCAACGCATCGCTATCCACCGGTCTGAGCTGTGCGGAAAGCTTGTCCGCGTACGTCAGCAGCGAGCCCGGGGTGCAGTCCTGGATCGACGCCTGCTGGGTGCGGGGGTGCCGTCCGATCTGCGGGACCGGCGACTCGAAGAGCCGGTCGACGCCGTTCACCGCGCTCGCGGGCATCCCGGCGTAGAGTTCGGACACGTACTTGTTCAGCTGCGCCACGTCCTGTTCGACGGTGGACGGCGCGGTCGCGGACGCCGGTACGGCAGTGGCGAGGCCGAGCGCGGTCAGTGTTCCCGCCACGGCCAGCGTCCTACCGAGGAATCCGGTCCGGTTTCGCATGGGTGTTCCCCTGTTCTCTCCGATTCAAGATCGCGAAGTCACCGTAGGTCCGGGCGGGAGCCGGAATCGGTCCCGGACCGAGATCGCCCGGGATGGCCTACGTCTTTCGGCGGTTCCCGCTCAGCGGAGACCGGCCGGACCGGGGCGGTCCGGCAAGACCGTTCGGTCCACTGTCCATTGCGGACCGAAGTCCGCGGATCACGGTGCGCCGGACGCGGAATGCCTGGTGTGATCACGATTCACGGCTGCACTCGTCCACAGCGGAAGCTCTTGTGGCAATACCGGAGTCACTACATCGAGGAAGGACCATGGGTGACCGACAACGCCGAGCTGCCGACCAACTGGGGCCGCTGGGGTGACCGCGACGAGCGCGGCACACTGAACCTGATCACCGACGAGGTGCGGGCCGCGGCAGTCGCCGAAGCACGCAGCGGGCGGACGTCTCGCTCGCGCGGCCGATGCCGACCTCGCCGATCGTGGCCGGGCCGATGGCGCCGCTGGGGTGGAATTGCTCGGCGCGATGCAGGCGCAGCTGTTTACCGGCATGCCGGTGCCGGGGACCGCCGAGCTGGTCATCATGCTCACCCACCACCCGGAGGTGACCCACTTCGACTCGCTGGTGCACCAGGTGCTCGACGGCAAGGTGTACCCGGGCGTCCCCTACGCGGAGGCGGGCGACCTGTCCGGCTATCGGCACGGGTCCACGGCGGTGTTCGGCCAGGGCGTGCTCACCCGTGGGGTCCTGGTGGACCTGGCCGCGGACGGGCCGCTGCCCGAAGGGCACGGGGTGACCGGCGAGGCTCTCAGGGTGTCGGCAAAGTCGGTGTGGAGGGCCCTGCGCGGCTGTGGAGGGCTGTGAAGGGCCCCTTCACGGACTCAGCTTGTTGTTTAACCTGTGTGGTTGCGGTGCTGCGCGAGGGTGAGGTCGCGTTTGACGGTTTTGCCGACGTTGTAGCGGGTTGCGGGGTGGTGGTTGGTCGAGCCGGCTGGGCGTCCAGGACCAGGCCGGGAGGGTTTCGGTGCGGCTGCGGGGCGGGTTGTCGTCGCGTGCAGGTTGCGAAACCCCCGCCGAACCCGAGCCGGAGTCAACCGGCGGGGCTCGGTGACTGGTTTCTCCCACGGGCGGCGGTGATCCTCGGCCAGCGGGCGGGCCAGTCGCAGTTGCGTGTGGACGGTCAGGATCAGCCAGGTCCAGCGGTCAGCCGATTCCGGGGCGCGCAGCTTGGGACGGGTCCACCCGAGGGTCTGCTTGAACAGCCGGAAGGTGTGCTCCAGGTCGAAGCGGCGCAGGAACACCTGCCAGAGCAGGTCGACCAGTTCGGCACTGGCGCCGGTGACCGAGGACCACAGCCAGACCGGTTTGGGGTCGCGATCACCGGGCAGATGCTCGACCTGCAGGCGGATCACGGTGCCCTCCACCAGGGGAAGCTCACCGTCGTGGTCCAGCCAGGGGCCGCGACGGGTCAGGCGTGGGTGCAGCCGGTCCCATGCCTGGGCCTGGGCGTGTCCATAGCGGGTGGTGTCGGTGCCGGTGGTGTGCTCGGGGGTGTGCCAACTGGCGGGATCGGCCAACGTGAACACCCCACCGTGCTTGGCCCGGCGGCCGGGCGCGCCCGGCCGCCGGGGCGGTGCGGGCCGCAGCATCACCCGGTCGGAACGGATCCTGCCCACCACCTCGACGGGCAGATCAGCCAGCACGAACGCCAGCCGGGGCAGGTCGTAGCCGGCATCGGCCACGATCAGAATGCTCGGATCGGCGGGCTGCCAATGGCCGGCGTCGATAATCCGGCCCACGACCGCGCGTAGCTGGGCGGCGGTGACCGCGGTGGCGTCGTCGGCGGGTCCCAGCCGGACCGCGTCCAGGACCGCTGTCCACGAGGTGCGCCCGGTCTCCAGCGCCGCGACGAACGAGTAGGGCCAGCCGGGGATCATCTGGGCCTGGCCCTTGCCGCGGGCGTAGGTGTGGCAGAACAGCCGCTCGGGGCTGCACGCGGCGTCCGGGCGCAGCCAGTGCGACACGTCCACGCCCAATGCGATCCGCCCGCCCGCGGCACGAGGCAGGGGCAGGCGTGCCAGGGTGGTGCGTAACCGGCCGACCTCGATCGTGCCGTGGTTGATCGCGTCGTAGCCGGCGCCGTGCCCGCGCCGATGCTCCGGGACCAGCGACAGTTCGGCCAGGCTGGCGACCGGCCCGTCGGCGCACAGCACCGCGTCGGCCAGGTCGGACAAGGCGTCCGCCCGACTGGTCAGGCACTGGTGGAACCGCTCCCGGAACGCGGACAACTCCCCGAGTGCACCGGCACGGCCGGCGTCGTGCACACTGATCAACTGAGGCCCCTGGTTGTGATCTTCCTTCTGTCGCAAGAAGAATGATCAACCAAGGGCCTCACCCACGATCAACCGGGGTAGCGCGACAACGCAACCGGGTTAAACAACAAGCTCAGAGTCCGTGAAGGGTCCCTTCACGGACCCGAAACCGGTCGGGCAGCCACGGCTCTCTCTGCTGATCACGGGCCCACGACCAACTTTGCCGGGACCCTGGGCGAGGATCTCGACCGGGCGTGCGAGCGGGCCGGGGTAGAGGTGCGCAGCGGCGACGCGCTGGTGATGCGCGGCGGCTGGGACTACGCGCACAGCAGCGACCGGCGCATCCCGAGCATGAGGCGGACGCGATCCGCTGGATGCACCGGCACGAGATCGCCTTGTACGCCGGGGACATCGGCGACGCGAAGCCGCCGCTGGATCCGGCCGCGTTCGCGCCGCTGCACCACGATGGGCATGCCGCTGATCGACGTCGCCGATCCGGCCGCGCTCGCCGCAGCCTGCGCCGAGGAAGGGCGGTCGACGTTCCTGTTCGTCGCGGCACCGCTACGGCTGGAGACCGCGAGCGGGGTGCCGGTGAACCCGTTGGCGGTGTTCTGAAGTCCCGGTGCGGGTAGGCTCCCGGCAGGGGGTGCCTGCTGGTGAGCACACTGGTGATCGGGTCGGACGAGGTCGTGCTGCGCGCCGGGGGCGAGGTCGCCCGGCATCGGCACGACGGCCCCGACGACCGGCTCCGGGAGCTGGTCCGGCAGCTGGCGAACCGGCCTTCCGCCGCGGTGGCCCGGGAACTCGGTGAGCTGCTGGGGCAACGGTTCCTCGGCGGTGCGATCGGCCCGGCGCTCACCCGGGAGCGTGGTGGGCTGGCCGTCGAGGCAGCTGGCGAGGAGCTGGCCGATCTGCCGTGGGAGGCGGCCATCCCGCCCGGGTGGGCCGTTCCGCTGGCGGAGCGGCTCGACGTGTGCCGTGCGGTCGCCGTGCCCGCGGCGGCCGCCGGGCAGCGTCCGTCCGGTCCGGTGCGGATTCTCGCGGTGATCGGCAGCCCGGACGCCGAGGGCGGCGAGCTGCTCGACCACGAACGGGAGCTGGCCCGGATCCTCGACTCGGTGGATCCGGGCCGGCGGCGCCGGGCCGAGGTCCGGGTCCTGGAATGGGGCAGCACCGCGGCGATCGCCGCCACGCTCGCCACCGAACCCTGCGATGTGCTGCACCTGTCCTGCCACGGCCGTCCCGGGTACCTCCTGCTGGAAACCCCGTCCGGCGAACCGGACCACGTGGACGCCGCCCGGTTCCTGGCCGAGGCGTTGCCGCCGGGCGCGCCGGTGCCGCTGGTGGTACTGACCGGGTGCGCGACCGCACTGGCCACCCCCTTCGACCCCGCCGGGCTCGGCCGGGGCCTGGTGCGGGCGGGCATTCCCGCGGTGCTCGCCATGCGCGGACAGGTCGGCGACCACTACGCCATCGCACTCTGCGGGGCGCTGTACGAACGACTGGCCGACGGCCTCGATCCGCGGACGGCGGTGTCGGCAGCGCGACGCGAACTGGCGGGTGAAGCCGCGGAATGGATTGCGCCGGTGCTGTTCCTCGCGAATGGGAACCCTCCGGTGCTCGTTCCGGGTGTGGTCGGCGGACCTCCGGCATGGGGAGACGGTTCGACGGAACCATCCGGGCCTGCCGATGCCCCGGGCAGCCATAGCACGCACGACACGGCGCCAGGCAACGAAAACAGCTCGCCGACCGAACCGCACCAGCCCGCCGGTGCCCTGGGCTGGCGTGACCGTCCACCGGGCTACTTCGTCGGCAGGCGGGCGGCCATCCGGCGGCTGGGCCGGGAACCGCGCGGCGTGCTGCTGCACGGGATCGGCGGGGTCGGCAAGACGAGCCTCGCCGGAGAGCTGGCGAGCCGCGCGGAACGGGACGGCGCGGTCGTCGTGGCGCTGACCGGACAGGTGACGGTCGACGCGATCGTCGACGAGACCCGGGCGTCACTGAGCCGGTACTGCACCCGCAACGGGCTCGCCGCAGACCATCCGGCTCGGCGCGTGGTGACGGAGCTGTCGCGGCCGGGCCGCACCGGAGCGGAGGCGGTGTCGCTGGTCGGCGAGTGCGGGCTGCCGGTGCTGCTGGTCCTCGACAACGCCGAAGACGATCTGGCGTCCTTTTCGGACGGTGAGCTGACGGAGTTCCTCACCGGCTGGCTCCGTCGCGGCCGGGTGGTGCTCACGTCCCGTGTTCCGTTCGAGATCGCGGGCCTGCCCGCCTATCAGGTCGGGCCGCTGAACTGGCCGGAGACCCGCAAGCTGTGCTGGCGCCTGCCCGGCCTTGCCGCGTTGCCCGCAGCATCCCAGCGGGTGGCCTGGCAACAGCTGGGCGGGCACCCGCGGGCACTGGAGTACCTGGACGCGCTGCTCCGTGCGGGAAACGCCCGGTTCGCGGACGTCAGTGCGAGGCTGGCGGCGGCGCGCGATCGGCTGCCGGCGGGCTTCGCCGGTGCGGTGGCGGAGGCCGGTGCGTTGATCGCGGACGACGTGCTGCTTCCGGAGTTGCTGGCCAGAGTCGACGGCGATCCGCTCGCCCGCCGGTTGCTGCTCGGCGCGTCGGTGTACCGCAACCCGGTGGACCGGACCGGGCTGGCCTGGCAGGTTGGGCAGCTGAGGGAAGCGGATGCGCCGGAGCAGAGCGAGATTCCGCCGTTGACTGTCCCGAGTGGACTCGACGCGGCGATCTCCTCGCTGGCCCGGCTCGGGCTGCTCGCACCAGCCGAAGGCGGGCAGCTGGTCCATCCGGTCACGCGCGGCGCGTTGCACCGGGATGTCGTGCCGGGCGAGCTGGCCGGGGCGCATTTGCGTGCCGCCGGGTACTGGATGTGGCGCCTCCGCCTCCGTGGCGCCGATGACCCGGTCGACGTCGGCATGCTCATCGAAGCCGTGCACCACTACTTCGCGGGCGGCGATCTGGCGCAGGCGGCGGAAATCGTGGAGCTGACCGTCGGCGAACTGGACACCCGGGGCCGCTGGGCGTGGGCCGAACAGCTGGGCACGCAGGCACGCGAATGGGTGCCGGAATCGGAGATCGCCGCGGTGCTCACCTTGAGCCTGGCCTCGGTGCGGCACATGCGGGGCGACAGCGAGGGCGCCGAGCAGTTCGCCGCCGACGCGCTGCAGCGGTTCGAAAGACTGGGGCAGCGGGAAAACGTGGCCGCGGCCCGGCATCAGCTGGGCATCATCGCGCATCAGCGGGGCGAGCATCGCCGCGCCGGCCAGCTGTACCGCCAGGGTTTGGCGACCTACGAGGAACTGGGCGACGGCAACGGGATCGGGACCGCCTGCCATCAGCTCGCGCAGCTGGCGGAACAAGAGGGCGACACCGCGCTCGCGGAGCAGTACCTCGAACGTTCCCTGGCCGGCGCTCGTGGGGCAGACGATCTGTCCGGCGTCGCGCGGGCCACGCACGAACTCGGGCGGTTCGCCGCGAGCCGGGGCGACTACGTGAAGGCGGAGTCCTGTTATCTGGCCGCGCGCAACGGTTTCGCCCGGCTCGGGGACCGCGTTCTCGTCGCCAACACCGAGACCGTCCTGGCCGCGATCGCCCGGCGGCAGTGGCGGTTCGACCAGGCCGGGGAACGGCTCCGGTCCGCATTGGACGTGTTCGAGGAGATCGGCGCGGCCGACCGGATGGCCGAATGTCACCTGTCGCTCGGCAAGCTCGCCAGGGACCGGCAGGACTACCCCTGGGCGGAAACGTGCTTGGTCACCGCCGCCGGGCTGTTGGACGAAGCCGGGGCGTGGCTGCTGGCGGCCGAAGTGCTCGGGCTGGTCGGCGAGGTGCGCACGCTCGGCGGGAACCTTCCCTCGGCCGTGCTCGCCACGACGGAAGCCCTCGCCCGCTTAGAAACGGCGGGTGAGCCGCCGCGCAATCTCGATCTCTGGCACGCGATCCAGTACGCCGGGCTGGGGGAGGCCGCGTTCTCGGACCTGGTGTGTCAGGCGTTGGGCCCCGAGGAAGGCCAGTACACAGTGGAGAATGCCGGGCAGGTCCTCGCCATGAGCAGCGTCGCGGGGCTCTACCACAGTCTCGGGATGGACGCGGCCGAGCGCGAGCCGGGTGCCGCGTGGGGGTACTTCCACGCGGCGTTGCCCGGGTACGAGGCGGATGGGAATCTGCCGGGCGTCGTGCACACCCAGGAACAGCTCGGGGTGATCGCGATGGAACAAGGCGAACTGGACCACGCCGAGCGGTACCTGACCCGGTCGCTGGCTGGGCACGAGCAGCTGGGCGACCCGGGCAACGTCGCGATCGGCCACCATCTGCTCGGCCTGCTGCTGCAACGGCGGCGGTCGTGGGCGGCGGCGGATGAGCACCTGAGCGTGTCCATCGCGATCAAGCAGCGGATCGGTGACCGGGCCGGCGAGTCGAACAGCCGGTTCCACCTCGGCCGCAGCGCCGAGGACCAGGGCCGGCTGGACCGCGCGGAGGAGATCTATTACGAGTGCCTCGCCGCGGACATGGCCTCGGGCGACCGGGCCGGCCAGGCGGTGACCGAGGCGCAGATCGGCATCGTGCTGGGCAAACGCGGGCTGGCCGCCGAATCGGTGCCGTGGCTGGTGCGTGCCCTGCTGGTGCACCTCGAACTGGGCTCGCGCCAGGCGGCGCGGCAGCTCACCGTGCTCCGCGAACGGCGGCGCGCACTCGGCGAGGCGGGCTTCCGTGCGAAACTGGGGGAGTGCGCCGACGGTGCCGCGGCCGAGCAGGTGCTGCGGCACACCGAACTGCTGCCGGGTACGGAGGACGTGGATGGCTGAGGACGAGGACGAGCCCTACCCGTCCCTGCCGGTGGTGCGGGCCGAACTCGACGTGGAACTCGGCCTGCTGGAACGACGTTCGACCGCGGTGGACACCAAGGCCGGGCTGGTGCTCGGGTTCGCCGGGGTGCTGGTCGGCCTGACCAAGGACGTCCAGACCTGGATCACCGTGGCCGGGCAGGTGCTCGCCGTGGTCGCCGCGGTGCTGGCGATCCTCGGTTTCCTCCCGCGCTACGGCGGCGCGGTCAACCCGATGACGTTGCGGCAGAAGTACCTCACCACGGACAAGGCGGCGACCGAGCTGGCCGTGCTGGACACCCGGCTGCTGCTCAAGGAACAGGACGAGGCCGCGCTGCGGGTCAAGGCCCGCCGCGTGCGGGCCGCCGTGGTACTGCTGGTGCTGGCGATCGCGGTGGTGGTGGCGAACTCCGCGGTGCACCTGGTCCGGGCGGGTGGCTGAGATGCCCGCCGAGCCGGACCGCCCGCCGGTGCCCCCGGTGCGTCCCGACCCGGAGCTGGTCTGGCAGGTCGAGGGGGACGAACCGACCATCGGCCAGTACCGTGACCGAACCCGCGAGGCGGCCGGGCGGACCGGCCGGGAGGAGCCCGACCATGAGTGACGACCCGCAGCCCCCGGCCCCGGCGCCGCAGTCCGGCACGGACGCCCCACCCCCACCGCCGCTGCTGGAGGACCCGGCGCTGATCGCCGAGGTGGTCCGGGAAGCCCCGCCGGAGTCCGGGAAACGCTGAAGCCTCAGCGGTACCCGCCGCGCCGGGCGGTGCCCAGTGACCACGTGCCCATCCCGCAGATCGGCCTCACGATCCACAGTGGACACACGGGAACCCCTTCCGGTTCTGGTCTGGCTATCCACTGTGGACATTATGACCGTCGCGAAAGCGGTCACTTGTGCGCGCGGCAGGAACGCATAAGGAACTTGACGTAGCGGCCGACGCGGGCGGACCGGCTCGGACCGGCTCGGACCGGCTCGGACCGGCTCGGACCGGCTCGGACCGGCTCGGACCGGCTCGGACCGGCTCGGACCGGCTCGGACCGGCTCGGACCGGCTCGGACCGGCTCGGACCGGCTCGGACCGGTGCCCATCATTACCAGTCAGGCGCGGCTTTCGCCACCATAAAGGCGATCCGAATCGTGGCCGGGCGTGTCCGGGGCGCTGAGCTGCTGAAAAACAGGTGAAACGGAACCCGGGCATGTCCCCAGGGTCCCGGCAAAGTTGGTCAAAGGGCCTGTGATCAGCAGAGAGCCGTGGCTGCCGCGTCATCATCGGCGGTACCTGCCCTCTTCGTCGATTTCGCCCGGCAGCAGGCGATGCGGAGGTGTTCGAGGCGCGCGACCACCTCGTGGTGTGTTCCGGACCTGTCCCGGGTCTGTGAAGGGGCCCTTCACAGACTCAGAGTCGGTGAAGGGCCCCTTCACAGACCTTCACGGGCCTCCGGAGTCTGCGCAGGGCCTCTCCGCCGACGTTGCCGACAACCCGGGCGTGTCCCCTTGTCGTGTCCGATGGCGGATCCGTCCACTACGGACGGTGTTATACCGTCATCCGGACGTGGCAGAAGCCTCCACTTTCGTGGTTCAGGACCTCGCCCGCTCCTACCCGTTGCAGGAGTGCGTCTAGGCCAGAAGAGCCACGCGGAAACGGATTGCTCGTCCGGCGAGTGAACCGGCCTGGCGCATCTTGTCCGCGGAAAACATTCCTCGCTAGCGTTCTGTCCCGAAAGGAGGCCCGGTCACCGCCCCCGGCGGCGCACCGGGCCACCCGTTTGCTTCCCTCCGGGGATGTGCTCTGCAAGTGCCGTGGAAAAAGGAGCTACCAGATGACGTCTGTCGACCTGCCGGTCACCCGCACCGCGTATCAGCGATCGATCGCCGATTACTGGAATGCGGAGAAGGATCCGGTCAACCTCCGGCTGGGTGACGTCGACGGTCTTTATCATCACCATTACGGGCTCGGTGACTACGACCCGGCCGTGCTCGCGGCCGGCGACGAGGCGATCATCGCGGAGATGCACCGGCTGGAGAGCGCGCAGGCGGACGTGCTGCTCGATCACCTCGGCCCGATCCCGGCCGGGGGCAGGCTGCTCGACGCCGGATGCGGGCGCGGCGGTTCGAGCGTGATGGCGCACCGCCGGTTCGGCTGCCAGGTGGACGGGATTTCGATTTCCCAGCAGCAGGTGGAATTCGCGAATACGCAGGCACAGAATCTTGGCGTTGGTGATTCCGTGCGCTATCACCTGCGGAATATGCTCGACACCGGATTCGAGACCGGCGCGTTCGCTGGAATCTGGAACAACGAGAGCACCATGTACGTGGATCTGCACGAGCTGTTTGCCGAGCACGCGCGCCAGCTCGCGCCCGGCGGCCGGTACGTGACGATCACCGGATGCTACAACGATGTCACCGGCGGCCGTTCGCGTGCGGTGAGCCAGATCGACCAGCACTACATCTGCAACATCCACGCCCGCGGCGACTACTTCAAGGCCTTGGGCGATAACGGATTCGTGCCGATCAGCGTGGTCGACCTGACCGCGGCCACCATTCCGTACTGGGAGCTGCGGGAGAAGTCCTCGGTCGCCACCGGGATCGAGGGGCCGTTCCTGACCGCCTACCGCGAAGGCAGCTTCCACTACCTGCTGATCGCCGCCGACCGTATCTGAACCGGGAGATGACCATGTCCGCAACGGCCGCCGGCTGCTCGCAGCCGGCGCCGGCGGTCCCGGCCGGGCTTCCGGCCGGGCCGCTGGGCCTCGGCACGTCCGCCGCCCGGATCGCGGCGCAGTTCGCGCCGCCGACCGGGCACGATCCGGCCTACACCCACCGCCAGTGGGGGGACGGCAGCGGGCCCCCGCTCTACATCCCGGTGGTGGCCCGCGTCGACGACGCGCTCGCCGAGGAGGTCGACCGGCGGCTGGTCGTCTGGGCCGCCGAGTGCGGGTTCACCGGCAAGGGGCTGGACCAGATCGCGCACGCCGGGTTCGGCAGACTGGTGATGCTGGCCCACCCCGACTGCCTCGATCCGGACCTGCTGCTGATCGCGGCCCAGCTCAACGCGGTCTGGTGGGCCGCCGACGACTACTACGCCGACGACAGCTCGCTCGGCGCGGCGCCCACCGAACTGCCGCCGCGGCTGGCGCTGGTCATGTCGGCGATGGATCCGGTCGCCCCGGCCGGGGAGTTCTCCGAGCCGCTGGCCAAGGCACTGCGCGCCGACCCGATCCGGGTGGGCCTGCACGCCGCGATCGAGCACCTGGGCAAGCACGGTTCGCCGGTGCTGACGCAGCGGGTGTGCTACTCGACCTTCGCCATGTTCGTCAGCTGGGACGCGTACGCGGCGTGGCGATACACCGGCAACTATCCCGCAGCATGGGAATACCTGGCCGCCCGGCAGCACGACAGCTTCTACACCTCGATGACGCTCATCGACGCTGTCGGCGGCTACGAGGTGGACGCCCCGTTCTACTACGACCCGCGGGTCCGCGAGGCGATGATGCGGGCGGGCACGGCCTCGGTCCTGGTCAACGATCTCTTCTCGGTGACCAAGGACGCGGCCGACGAAAACCCGGTGTGCAACATGGTCCTGCAGATCGCCGCGGACAAGAAGTGCTCGGTCGAGCAGGCGGTGGTGGAGACCGTCGAGCTGCACAACCGGATCGTGCACGAATTCGAGGAAGGGCACCGCGCGTTGCTCGCGGTGCCCTCCCCGGAATTGCAGCGGTTCCTGATCGGCGTCCGGTCCTGGATGGGCGGCAGTTTCGAGTGGCACGCCACCAACCCCCGCTACCAGTCCTGAACCCCGGTCAGCAGGTGGTTCAGTCCACCGGCCAGGCAGGCGGAAACCGCCGCTGGCCGAGCTGGCCGGGGAGCGGAGTTCGGCGTGCGTGCGGCTTTCGGAGATCGAGGACGAGCCGGCGGACACCGTTGCCGGGCAGGCGGCTGGTGCGGCGGCCCCTCGGCCGGCTCCGGCACGCGACGCGATCGTCACCGTGACCGGGCTGGGCAAGGTGTTCAAGACGAGCCCGCTGATCGGGCGGACCCGGACCACCGTCGCGCTCGACGACGTCGGGTTCACCATCGCCCGCGGCGAATCACTAGGGCTGATAGGGGAAACGGGCTCGGGCAAGACCACCATCGCGCGGACTTTGCTGGGGCTCGTCACGCCGGACGCGGGCCGGATCGAGCTGGACGGGATCGACTCGAGCAACTACCGCAAGCTCTCGCGCGCGGACCGCAAGTGCGTCCGCCGGTTCGTCCAGGTCGTGTTCCAGGACCCGTACGCTTCGCTCAACCCGGCGCTGCGGATCGGCTCGGCCTTGCAGGAGGCGATCGACCAGCGCGGGACGAAGCCGCCGACCCGGCGGCCGAAATCGCCCAGCTGCGCGGCAAAGTCGGCCTCCCCGCCGAGTACGCGGAGCGGTTGCCGTCCGCGTTGTCGGGCGGGGAGCGGCAACGGGTCGCGATCGCCCGTGCCGTCGCGATGCGGCCCGAAGTCCTGATCTGTGACGAACCCGTTGCCGCACTGGACGTTTCGGCGCAGGCGCAGGTGCTGGAACTGCTGCGCGAAATCCGCCGCAGCGAGGGGATGAGCATGCTGTTCATCACCCACGACCTGGCCGTCGTCCGGTAGATGACCGACCGGGTGCTGGTGCTGTTCCGTGGGAAGGCGGTCGAAACCGGGCACACCGAAGAGGTGCTCGCCGATCCGCGCGACGACTACACCCGGCGGCTGCTGGCGGCGGTCCCCGGAGGACCGGAATGATGGTGCGCCTACTGTTCCAGCGCCGCGCGGTCCTCGGCCAGGGCTGTCCGTACCTCGGGCAGCAGGAGGTCGCCGGCGTCGACTTCGTGCCGTTCGGCGAGTTCCAGGAGTTCGGCCAGCCGGGCCCGGTGCAGGTAGGCCTCGTACGGATGCCCGGCCGCCATCGCGGTGACGGTGGCGGCGTGGGCGTCGGTGAGTCCTCGCCGTAGCTCGGCGGCGAAATGGCCCGTCATGGCGCCGCCAGCGTGGTCGGTTCGCAGACCGCGAGCACGGCCGCGGCGACCCGATCGGCCAGCACCCGTGCGGCGGTCGCCATCGGCGGCCGGCCGACGGGTTCCACGTCGGCCAGCGCGGCTGTCGCGGCGAGGCGCACTTCGATGTCGAAGCACGGCCGGGGTGCCTTCGCCGCGGCACGCATGATCCCGGCGACCGCCGCGGACGCAGTGTGCACGTGGTCCCGGGTCAGCACGGTCAGGCGCGGATCGCCGGTGTCCTCCGGCAGCGCACCGAGCAGGTCGAGCACCACGTCCGCCCCGAAAACGGCCTGGTGGAGCGGGAACACCGCGGCGTCGCTGAGGTTCCACAGGGCGAGGTCCCGGGTCCCGCCGGCGATCAACAGCGTGGTGACCGCGGGCAGCATGCGCGCGCCGGCCACCAGGACCCGGGTGTCCTCCGGCGTCCGGCCTCGCCCGGCGAGCACGGACCGCACCGCGGCGGCGAGGGCGATCGCGGTCGCGTCCTGATCGGTCAGTACGCAGTGCCCGGCGCCGAGTCCCTGCTGCGCGGTACGGGCTCGCGCGGGCTCGGTGTGCGTCAGCAGGATCGCCGGGTGGTCCCGGGCGATCCGCAGCAGCTGCGCGGAATCCACCTTGCCGAGCACGATCGTGCGGGCGGGAATCCCGGCCAGCCCGCTGATCACCTCGACGCAGTCCCGCAGCACCACCTCGACGTCGTCGCCGGATACGAGCGCGGATCCGTCCGAGACCACGGCGATGGGCTGGCGTTCACCCGGCATCGGCAGCTGTCCTCCCTGACTCGACCATGGTGGCCATGATCTGCGCAGTTAAAGAATTTCGCAAGTGCCGTGTTGTGCGAGTAGGGCCACAGTAAGTCCTCGGGTGGCTACCGGTCGTTGCCCGGCGCGGTGCGCGATGCGGCCGTTGCCGGTGTGGGGAAAGCCCGGTGCGACCGGGTGTGCGGGGTCAGGAACTCCGGGCGGCCGGGCCACGCAGGCCGTCGAGCAGCTCCATCTGGCCGGACAGCACCTCGGTGAGGATCCGGCGGGCGACGGCGAGCAGCTCGGCGACATCGGGGCTGGTCAGCGTGTAGATCACGCTCGCGCCCTCCTTGCGGGTGGTGACCAGCCCGGCGCGGCGCAGCACAGCCAGCTGCTGGGACAGGTTGGCCGGTTCGATGCCGACCTCCGGGAGCATCTCGGCGACCGCGTGTTCCCGCTCGGACAGCAGTTCGAGCACCCGGATACGGGCGGGATGGCCCAAGGTCTTGAAGAACTCTGCCTTAAGCTGGTACAGCGGCCTGCTCACCGCGCGCTCCCTCCGGATACTCCGTCAGGGCTCACTATTTCAACAGTTGCGAATCTTGGCAAACCCGAAAGAGCCCCGCGCCGGGTGGCGCGGGGCCCAGGTCCGGGTGACTCGTTACGGGATCACGCGGTTGCGCAGGTTGTTCGGGTACGGCCCCTCGCCGTGCGCACGCAGTTCGGCGCCGACGTCGAAGGTGTAGAACGGGTGCGAGGTGAAGTACCCGTTGAGGTCGGCGATGTTGCCGAGGAAGCAGATCCCGTCCGCGCCGCCCGCCGAACGCGGGCCGTTGCAGAGGGTCAGCGTCGGGTACTTGAACCCGTCGAGCGGGCGGAGCCCGGCCCCGCCCGGACCGGGCACCGGCAGTTTGCCGATCAGCCCACCGGGGTCGCCGGGCCAGTTGGACTCGCCGGACTGCCGGCGGCCGTCGGAGAACAGCACGCCCTGGATGTTGCGTCCCGGCGGTTCGGTCTCCAGTACCGTGCCCGCGACGAGCGCTCCGAGGCTGAATCCGACGATGTACACCTTTGTGTTCAGGTCGCAATTCGACTTGACGTACAGGTTGTACAGCGCGGTGCGCAGATTCGCCACGCCGGCGTCGACGTCGGCATAGAGATTGATGTCCTGCTGCGCGTTCGGGAAGGGAATGCGGACGGGGTTTGCGCCATTCGGGGCGAGTTCCGGCTTGAGGAGATTGAACGCGCCGCCGTCCTGGTAGCCCGGAAGGACGAACATCACCGGCCCGCAGGCGTTCGCCGTTCTCGCGGGCGCGGCCACGGCCGTTCCCCCGGCGGTGAACAGGCTGCAGAGCACCAGCACCGCCGCCAGCGGCCGCCACCTTCGCTTGAGATCCACTTCGCGCACTCCGTTTCCTCGTCCGGAAGATCACTGGGATTCTCCGACGGTAGGGGAACCGGAGAAAATGTCCAGAGCAGCGCGGCGATCCGGCGTTCGGAGTGCCGGAATGGGGTAGTCACGCATTCCGCGCGGCGCGCTCGCGGTCCAGTTCCTCGATGGCGCTCGGCAGGGTCGTTTCGAAGTCGATGAGCTTGGCCCAGGTCGGCGTGATGACGATGCGGACCATGCCGCGGTAGAGCGAGCGGATCTCGGCCTCCCAGGCGGTGCGCTGCTCGGCGGTCATCGTGTAGGTGCCGTTCATCCGCAGGTATTCCCCGGGAATGCCGTCGACCTCGTCGAGTTCCGCGCGGCCGCGCAGGAGCAGGATCCGCGGCGGGTGCACCTCGGTGTCGATGGTCAGCGCGACGTCCGGATTCACCCGCAGGGCAGGCAGTTTCGGCGCGTTGGTGGTGGTGCACAGGACGATCCGGCTGCCGTTCCAGGTGAACGCGATCGGCACGCAGCGCGGGGTCCCGTCCACGGCGGTGTAGGCGAGCCGGGTCAGGTCGCGGGCGAGCAGCTCCCGGCTGAGCGGGCGGTTCAGGATCCCGGCGACCTCTTCGGCGTACATGGTGTTTCTCCGCCCGGACGGGCTGTGGACACAGCGGGAACGGCGCGGGCGGGGCGGATTCGACGCCCAGTTTAGGTGAACTGGGTCACTCCGGAATGATCGGCAGGTACAGGTGGGAGGCGTGCGCCCCGCCGAAATGGAGGGTCGCCGTGCGGTCTCGCTTGCGGTCGGCCGGATCGTTATGCGCGAGCCGGCCGAGATTGTCGTCGTCCGCCCGGACCTGCAACCGCAGGCGCTGGCCGGGTTCCAGCGTGAGCGAGGTCGGCCAGATCTCCACTTCCAGCAACGTCGGCACACCGGGTTCGAGCGGCCTGATCCGTTCGTGGCGATGCCATGGGCGGTGCGGCAGGGTGCGCGCGGGATCGAGCTCGCGGTGGGAGGCGCGCAGCCAGCCGAGCGCCATCGGCACCGGGGTGGCGGTACCGCCGGGGCCGATCGCGGGGATCCGTTCGCCATCGGCGCGGTACTGATCGAGCTGCACGAAGACGTCCACGTCCTCCGCGGGGGAGGAGATCCACAGCCGGAGCGCGAGCGGGCCGGTGATCTCGATCCGTTCTGTGGCAAGGAAATCGAAGGCGGCTGGATACGGCTTGCCGCCCTCTTCGGGTGGCTCCCAGCCGAGCCTGTCGTGGCCGAGATAGAGCCGTTGCCATTGGGTGCGGGGGAGCGGCCAGCCGGCTTCGTCGCGCCACTGCGCGTCGTGGCCGCGGCGGATCGCGAGCCGGACTGGTGGCACGCCGTCCATCGCGGCCTCGTCGCCGTCGAGGAAGCGCCGCAGAAACCGCAGCTGGAGTTCTTTGGCCCAGTCCGCGTAGTAGGGATCGACGTGCGAGCCGACGTGCACCACGAGCCACTTGTGCTCGGACGCGGCACGCTGCCAGCCTTCGATGTTCCCGCGCAGATGCAGGTGGAGGGAGCCCCAGTTGCCCGCGGACAGTACCGGGACCCGTACCCGGGACAGGTCTACGGTCCGCTCGCGGTACCAGTCGTCGAGCAGCTCGCGGGAGCGAAGCTCGGCCGGCATGTCCACCGGGTCCTCGCCGCTCAGCTGCGGGACGAGCTGCCGCTGCCACCAGTCGTCCGTGGCGCTGGTGTGGATGCCGCCCTGGCGTCCCCAGTCACGGTAGAAGTCGGTGCAGCCCTCCCAGACCACGACTGCGGCCAGATGCGGCGGCTGCAGCGCGGCGACGCGCCAGCCCATCATCGCGTACCAGGAGATGCCGCTGGTGGCGACCTTCCCGGTCGACCACGGCTGCGCGGCGCACCATTCGATGACGTCGTAGCAGTCCTCGGCGTCGGTGCGGCCGAAGACGTCGAGCCGCCCGCCGGACTTGCCGCTGCCCCGCGCGTCGGCCCGGACCACCGCGTAACCGCGTTCGGTCCACCACTGCGGATTCGGGGTCTCCCAGACCATGTGCTCGTTCTGGTCGACCAGTTCGTAGAGCGGGTAACGCTCCGGCCAGTGGACGTCCTTGCCATACGGGCCGATCGACGCGAGCACCGGCACCGGCCGGTCATGATCGGGCCGGAACACGTCGAGAACGAGCGGAATGCCGTCTCTGGCGGGACGACCACGTCACGGTCGATGCGCATCGGCTTCCCCCTCGGTCGTGGCCTGAATGCGAACGCAGATTATCATTCGAATCTGGCCGCGGTACAGTCCACCGGTGAGCTCGCACGCCGTTCCCGCCTTCCGTCCGCCGCAGCAGGCCCGCAGCCGGATGTCGTTGCGGAAGGTGCTCGACGCGGCCGAACAGGTGCTGGCCACCGGCGGCCTTGCGGAGTTCACCGTGGCCACGGTCGCCGATCGGGCCGGGGTGTCGGTCGGTGCTATCTACCGGCGGTTCGCGGGTAAGGAACAGCTGCTGCACGCGGTCAAGGACGAGCTGCTCGGCAGGCTGGAAACCGGTGTGGCGGAGGCACTCCGCGGCGCGGAGTCCGGAGCGGACGGTGTGCTCGCCGCGTTCGCGCACGCGCTGGCGGGCACCTTCGCCGGCCATGACCGGGTCTTCCCGGAGCTGCTCGGCGGGCAGCGCGCGGACGCCGTCGAGCGTGGGCTGCGGACCCTCGCCACCGTCCAGGACGCGCTCGCGGACGCGTTGGCGCCTTACCGGCGCGAGATCCGGCGCGCCGAGCCCGACCGTGCGATCCGGGTGGCCGCCCGGACGATCGCCGGCTCCTGCGTGCACCGCGCGGCCACCTGCCGGTCCTGGCCCGACGGGCTGACCTGGCCCGGCTGGGCCGACGAGGTCGCAGCGATGGCCGGGGCCTATCTGGGCACGCCGGGCGGCTACGCATTCCGTGGTGCCGGCTCGTCCTCGCGATCGGGGGACGATCAGCGGGAAAGCCGATGACTCTTGGTCACCGAATCGACGGCCGACCGGGTCACCGAGGTCAGGGTGCGCACCCGCGCTTTGCTCACTTGAGCGATTCCCGCAAAGAATCCTCCCGGGAATCGGTCGTCGGCACATTCATTTCCCGGGTGCGGCGCGCACCGGCATTACCGGGTTCGGGCGGTGTCACCTCGGGCACCGGGGTGTTCGCCGATTCGGTCCGGCACTGGTGCGCGAGTTCGGTGAACCAGGCCAGGGAATCCTTGCGCGGCAGGGCGACGGCCAGGAGCGCGGCCCAGGACTCCTCGTAGAGGGCGAAGGTGTCGTCGGTGGCGCGGGTGACGTTGAGCCGGTCCGGATCCTCGGTGTAGGCGAAATCGGGTACCTCGCCGGGGTCGAAGCGCAGAATGGTGAAATCGGTGTCGACGTGCGCCGCCGCGGAGAACGGGACGACGCGCAGGTCGATGCTCTCGTGCTGGTGCAGCAATGCGGTCAGATGCTCGAACTGGTCCCGGGCGACGGCTGGGGCGAGGTGTTTCCGGGTGCGCAGCACGCAGCCTTCGCTGATCAGGAACACGTAGCGTGCGTCCGGGCGGCGGCCGAAGATCTGCTGCCGGCCCAGCCGTTCGGCGACGCGTTCGGCCACCCGGTCCCGGTCGCGCGAGCGGAACTGCGCGCGCATGTAGTCCTCGCTCTGCAACAGACCGGGCATGCGTTCCCCGGTCCAGCTCAGCATCTCCACCGCGTCCGCTTCCTGGTAGAGGATCGGCCGGAACCACGAGGGGGCGGCGAAGCGCCGGTCGGTCCGGCGGCGGCCGGGGGTGCCGGAATGGTTGAGCCGGCGCAGTTCCGCGGCGGTGTCCAGGTCGATGCCCAGCGCCCGGATGATGTTCTCCAGGTCCGGCTGCGGGGTGCCGGTCTTGCCCGCCTCGATCTTCTGGATCTTGGGCTGGCTGCAGCCGACCTCGGCGGCCAGTTGTTTCTGCGTGACCCCGCGATCCTCGCGGCAGGCACGGATGCGGATGCCCAGCCGGGTGCGCTGGGTCCGGTCGGACAGCGGGGGACGGCGTGCAGAAGGGATCACCTGGGCTCCACAACCATTTCGGGCGGGGTGAGGACCCGATCAGGGTAGTGAACCCGGGCGGCCCGCGCCGCCCGGGCGATTCAATTCCCGACGGTGTTCACCCGTTTACCGGAGTGCGCTGCGGAATGTGGATCAGGTGTGCACGGAATGTGATGAGACGTCAAAAGGCGAACTGCCCCCGCCGGACGGCGCCGGTGAAGGACACCCACTCTTCCCGGTCGAAGACGAGCACCGGCGAACTGGGCAGCTTGCTGTCCCGGATGCCCACCCGGCCGTCCCGGCCGAATGCCACTTCCACGCAGTTTCCCGAGTTGGTGTCGCAGGCAGCCGGACGGTGCCAGGCGGCCTCGGGGAAGAGTTCGGCGGTTTCGTTCGGATCGTAGTAGTTCACGGCTCGCCCCTTGGTGTGTGCGGAACTGCGGAAATATTCCCGCTCAACCCTGTGCCGGGGGATATTCCACGCGCAAGGTGTGCCGGAATACTACTTGTCAGTAGAATGACAATTCACTCGGACGGGCAGGGCGGGGGTATTACCGGACAATTCCGTAGCGGATCGGGTTCCGTGCTACCCGGTCCGGTGATTTTCGTGGTGTCTCCCGGTGACGGATTCGGGTAATTCCCGGCGCCGGATCGTGCGCGCGCCGAATAGCTCCGCCGTGGGGGGCGGTCCGGTCAGGGTTCCGGCAAAGTTGGTCGGGGACCCGGCAGCGGGCGATGCTGAGGTGTGTGCGACCACCTCGTGACGTGCACCGGACCGGTTTCAGGTCTGTGAAGGGGCCCTTCACGGACTCAGAGTCTGTGAAGGGCCCCTTCACGGACCTCCACACCGACTTTGCCGACACCCTGGCGGTCCGGTATTCCGGAAAGGGCGCACGGGCGGGTCCGGGTGCCGCGCCTGACCCGCCCGTGCGGCTACTTGCGGCCGCTCCCGGCGCGCCGCTGGTGCAAGGTGTTCGCGAGCAGGATCGCCGCGCCGGAAGTGCCGATGCCGCGCACCGCCGCGGTCGGCGCCGCGGTGATGAGCAGCAGCGCCAGCACCAGCAGCGCGCCCAGCCCCACCACGACGGCCAGGACCAGCACAAAGGCCCGCACTGTCGTCGCCGAGTCGCTGAGATTCTTCGAGCGCTGCGCACCCCGGGTGCGTGCCTTCTTCGGCCGCCGGTGGGCCCCCGTGGCACGGCGCAGGGCCCTCGGCCGGCTCGGTTCGGGACAGTGGATGCCCGGTTCGGGGTGAAGCGACCCTGGCTCGGGAGGTGTTTGCGGCTCGGAGTGGAGCGATTCGTGGAGTGTTCTCGGCGCGGGGTAGACAGATCCCCGCTCGGGAATTCTCTGTTCGGTATGGAACGGTCCCGGCGCGTAGGGCGTTTTCGATTCGGCGTGGAGTGCTGCCGGTCCGCCCTGGAGTGATTCCAGTTCGCCCTGGAGTGATTCCGGTCGGTGGTGGAGTGTCGCCGGTTCGCCGTCGGGTGTTTGCGAGTGGTGGCGGGGTGATCCCGATTCGGGGTGGAGTGCCGCCGGGGCGGTGTGCGGCTTTTTCCGTCGGGGGAGGGATTGTGGTTCGGGGTGGCGTGTCCTGGGGTTGTCGTGGGGTGTTTCCGGTTCGGGTTGGGCTGCCGCTGGGTCGTCGTGCGGTGCGTCCCGTCGGTGACGGGGCGTTCGAGGCTGGGCGTGGGGTGTTTCCGGTTCGCGGCAGGGCGATCCCGGTTCAGGTTGGGCTGCCGCCGGGTCGCTGTGCGGTGTTTCCCGTCGTTGGCGGAGCGTTCGCGGTTCGCGGTGGGGTGATCCCGGTTCGGGTTGGGCTGTCGCCGGGCCGTCGTGCGGTGCTTCCCGTTGGTGACGGGGCGTTCGCGGCTGGGCGTGGGGTGTCCCTGGCTCGCCGGGGAGTGTTTCCGGCTGGTGGCGGAGCGATCCCGGTCCGTCCTGGAGCGGTTCCCGGTGATGGCGGGGCGATCCGGGGCCGGGGTGGCGGACCCCCGGTGCGCCTGGGGATGCTTCCGGCTCGGAGGACAGCAACCGCGATTCGCCGCGGAGCACCGCCGGTTCGTCGTGGCATGTTCCCGGCTCGCCGCAGCGTGCTTCCGGTTCGTCGCGCGGGACTCTCGGTTCGTAGTGGATGGATCCCGGCTGGCTGCGGAGGGCGCGCAGTTCGGGCCGGAGCGGCTCCGGTTCCGCACGGTGCGGCTCAGGACGCGGCGGTGCTTCGCGGTGCGATGCCTGTCGTCGGCAGCCGCAGGTCACCGGTTCGTCCTGGCGTGGCCCGGATCGGTGGTCCGGGGGCTGTGCTGAGCGGCGGAGCGCGCCGCCTTCGCGCAGGAGCGCCTCCGGATCGTTGCTGAGGGCGCCGAAGCCGAGATCGAGCCGATTTCGCCCGTATCGGGGCGGCGCGGACGGCGTCAGCGGGGTGGCGGCCGCGTGAATGGTGACCG
Source organism: Amycolatopsis sulphurea (assembly GCF_002564045.1). NCBI lineage: Bacteria > Bacillati > Actinomycetota > Actinomycetes > Pseudonocardiales > Pseudonocardiaceae > Amycolatopsis > Amycolatopsis sulphurea. Next base: position 5,430,309 of record NZ_PDJK01000002.1, read on the forward strand.
TCACCCGAGCGGGAGGCCGGCTGGGGGCGACCAGATACGTGTCGTGACCGCGGTGGGGCCGCTCGGGCGGCGCGGCGCCCAGCGGTGCGCGGGACTCCGCGCCCGGTTCGGTCATCGTGTGGTCCCTTCGTGATGACAACCAGGAGTGCGCAACGGGACTTCCGTGCCGTGCCCGAGTCCCGTTCCGCCGCCGCGCACTCCAGGTGATTCCAGAATGGAATATTCCGTACAGAATATGCCCCCGACCAGCGGTACGGCTCATTTTGGCACGACCGGACTCGGCTCTGCATCCCTGCCGCCGAAATATCCTGCACCGCGGATTCCCCGGTCCGGACAAAGAAATCCGCTGGCCAGCGGCGGTGGACACGGCTCGCGGCCGCCGGCGGCGAGAGGGGCGGTCGTGCAGGTTTTTCACGTCTACCTGCAGGTTTACCCTGGGAGAGTGAGTGTCGTCATTCGATAAGGTGATTATGCTACTGACGGTATAAGTTACGGTCGATTCCCGCCTGCGCCGGGCGGGAATCACCGGCCCGCCGACCACCGCGGAAATCGCAGCGAATCGCGCCCTGAAATACGGGTATCGACGCGTCGGCGCGTTGTGTCGGCGGATTCCGCTTCGGTGTCCGGCGGAGCCCGGCGTGGTGCCGCGATGCCCGCGCGGAGAGGGTGCGGTTTTCGCCGCCGGGCACCGCGTCGCCGAGCCGATCCGGCTGACGGCTTCGCCCCCATGGCCGGATTCCGACGCGGCGGGCGGGGTATTCCGCGTTCGGCTTTCGGGCGGCACCGTTTCGGACCGGCGTCGCGTGCTCGGCCGCGCGCCGGATGCCCAGCGCCGGGGGACTCTGCACCGGGCGACTCTGTGCCGAGCGACTCTGTGCGGCGCGATCCTGTCCCTGGCGGTATTGCCCTGGACGACCCTGGTCAGGGCGGCTCTGTGTGGCGTGACTCCGTGGTGGGCGGCTTCGACGCCGGGCGGTCAGCGAAGGGCCAGCTCCAGCCCGGTCAGCTCGTAGGACTCCATGTTCGACCGGATCCGGATGCGCGGCGCCCGTGCCATCCGGATTCCGGGCAGCGCGAGCAGTGCGGTGAGGAACAGATCGGTCTGCTGCAGCGCGATGGGTGCCCCGGGGCAGCGGTGCGGGCCGTCGCCGAAGGTGAGTCCTTCGGCGATGTCGCGGGGCACTCGCAGCTCACCGGCGTCCGATCCGGCGGCCGCCGGATCGAGGTTGGCCGCGGCGACCCGGATGTCGATCTTCGCGCCGCGCGGGATGGTGGCGTCGCCGACCTCCAGTTCGGCGGTGGTCCGCCGGTAGAGATCGGACACCACCGGTTCGAGGCGGAGGATCTCCTGCAGGATCGCCTGCCTGCCCGGTTCGTCGGCCGTGGTGTAGGCGGCGCGCAGGGCGTCGTCGCTGAACAGGTGGAACGCGGCGAGCGTGATGAACTCCCGGGTGGTGAACATCCCGGCGCCGGCGAAGGTGACGCATTCGCCGAGCACCTCCAACGCCGTGCACCCCTCGTCGAGCAGGTGCGAGACCAGGTCTCCGCAGCGGTGCTTACGCCGCTTCCGCATCGAGGGCAGGATGTTGAACAGGAAGACCGACAGCGCGCGGCCGCGTTCGTAGAGCAGCCGGCCGATCGCGCGCGGGCTGCCCCACCCCGGTGCGACGGCGGCCTCGGTGAAGAACCGCTCCAGCCGCCGCGCGAGTGCGGCCCGCGACCCGTCGAGCCCGATCACCTCCGCGACCACCCCGACCGAAACCGCGAGCGCCAGTTTGGACAGATCGGCCCGCCCGACCCGGCGCAGGCGATCGCACTGCTGCTCGACGAGACTGCACATCAGCCCGCGATACTCCTCGTCCACGCGGCGGGGCGTGAAGTACTGCGCCGTCTGGCGGCGGTGCTCGCGGTGCTCCGGCCCGTCGCGATAGAGCACCGGACGGCGCATCTTCCGCGGCAGATTGTCGTAGGCCTCGATGCCCAGCCCGGCCTGGCAGGTGTCGATGCTGCGCAGCACCGCCCGAGCGCCGGCGTAGTCCTGGACCAGCCACACCCCGTCCGCCCCGGCCCGCACCGGGCAGCCCGGGACCTGCGGCCCCCGATCCACCCTGCGTCCGATCCCGGCGGGCACCTCGGCTGGCATCTACGGCTCCTCGCGATTCGGCGGCTGTCCCGCCCATTGTCGACCACGGCGGCAGGCCCGTCGACGGACTTCCGTCGGGATTTGGCGGCGGATCGTGTGGCGAGTCCTCAGTGGACAGACTGGCGCGGCTCCGGAAGCCAGTGCACGCCGCGTTCGTGCACCGCGAGGAGGGGAGCAGGTGCCGGCGAGGCCGGTGAACGGGACCGATTCGGCGTCTGCGCTGCTCGCGGAGGGTCGTGCCGGCGCTCCTGATCTGCACCGGCCGCCGCGGCACCAGTGGACGCCCCACCCGCGGGGAACAGCCATCCGGCGACTGGCAAGATCGAGATTTCCAGTTCGTCCATCGGTTGTTCATCGGAAAGGGGTTGCCGGACCGTGCTGTTCGATGTGGTCAACGGTCTTGCCGGGCACAATGCCGCGCTGGACGCGGTGATGAAGTTCGTCGCCGGGCCGTTGATCTACGTGCTGGCGGTCGCGGGGGCGCTGGTCGTGCTGGCGGCGATGCGCGGGCGGACGCGGGGGAAAAACCTGTGGCTCGCCGGGCAGGCCGGGGCGACCCTCGCGCTGGGCTTCCTGGTGAACCGGGTGCTGCGGGCGTTCGCGGTGCACGGGCGGCCGTTCGAGAGCCGTCCGGTGCACCAGCTCGTCGAGCACGAAGCGGGGGTCTCCTTCCCGAGCAACCATGCCACCGCGGCGCTGACCATCGCGTTCGTGGCCGGGTTCTTCGTCTCCCGGCGGTGGGGCTGGACGCTCGGCGTGCCGGCCGCGCTGATCGCGATCTCCCGGGTGTACGTGGGGGTGCACTGGCCGTCCGACATCATCTGCGGCGCGCTGGTCGGGCTGCTGGCGACGCTCGTGGTCCGCTGGGCGGCGCCCCGGGTGCGTAAATGGGGCGAAGCACGGTTCGCCAAGGCTGGTCCTCCGCCCACAGAGGACACTGTGGACGACACCGTGGTGATTCCGCGGGTCCGGGTTCGCCGGTCGGAGGCGGAGACCGAGGTCTTCGAACGGGTAAGGTAGCGAAACGGCGGCGCTACGCCGGGCGAGTTCGGCCTTGGTCTGCACCACGTGCTGCTGGCCATCCCGCCGGGCGGGGAAGACGCGTGCCGGCGCTTCTACGGCATGGTGCTCGGGATGACCGAGCTGGTGAAGCCCCCGGCGCCGGCCGCGCGCGGCGGGCGGTGGGTGCGCTCGGATCGGCTGGAGATCCACCTCGGGTCGACGAGGATTTCCGGCCCGCGCGCAAGGCGCATCCGGGCATCCTCGTCGCCTGGATGCGCTGGCCCGCCGGTTGGCTGCGTACGGGATCGCGGTGACCTGGGACGAAGGCTTTCCCGGCTACCGCCGGTGCTACGTCTTCGACCCCGTCGGCAACCGGCTGGAGTTTCTTTCCCCGCAACGGTGATCAGTCCGGCAGCCGCAGCCCGGCCGGATCGGACAGCCAGCCGCGTAGCGCCGCCGAGTCCGCGCCGAGGGCGGGCGGCGCCCGGTGGTAGCGGACGGGCGTGTCGTGCAGGCGCAGCGGGTTCGCGAGGGTCGCGATGCCGGGACGTCGTCTTCGGTGGACGGCAGTGTGACGACCGGATCCAGGCCCAGCTCGGTGGCGAAACCGATCGCCTGTGCGATGTCGTTGACCTTGCCGCAGGTCAGGCCACGGGCACGGAATTCCGCGGTCCACTCGTCGGTGGTCCGGGCGCCGAGGAGGTCCTCCAACGTCGTCACCAGTTCGGTCCGGTGCAGGACGCGGGCGTGGTTGGTCGCGAACGCCGGAGCCTCGGCGAGCGCGGGACGGCCGAGCGCGGTCGCCATCACAGCGAACTGGCGGTCGTTGCCGATCGCCACGGCGAGGCTGCCGTCCCGGGTCGCGAGCGTCTCGTACGGCGCGATGCTGGGGTGCCGATTGCCCATCCGGGACGGCACCCCGCCCCGTTGAGATATCCGCTGCCTGGGCGGGAGCGCTGACGTCTCGGTTCGGACCGGAGACGCCCGGCGGAGCTTGCACCGCCTGCAAATCATGCGTTGGACCCCGAGGTGGCCCGTACGGATACCTTAATACGAAGGGAGGGGTGCGAGGCTTCCTCGGTTCCTGGCTTCTGCAGACAGGTGGCAGCCGGTGCGAACCAGTAGCGTCGTATTGACGGCTGAGCCGAAGTTGAGCGCAGCCCGGTACTGATCCCGAAAGACGATCTCGTTGTCGTTGTGTCGTTTTACGGTAACTTTTCCAGTGTCGAAACCATAGCTTTGAGCGATTTCACGAACATCGGCCGCAGCTTGCTGCCATTCTGAGTCTGGCAGATTTCCTGGCGCTGTCCAGATGGGAAAGCTGCGGGTCTCGGCGTCGGCGCGTCCGGAGACATCGATTGCCGCGAATTCTTGGCTACAGCCAGCCCGGCCGGGCTGGTCTGTCTGCTTCCATCGGAGTGCGGGGAATTTGGCTGCCAGTTGTTCCCGAACGTTCCGAAACATCTCGTCGTACCGCGCTGCTGCCTGGTCGATATCCGGACGTTGCATGAGTTGGCTGAACTGCTGGCTCGCTGTCTTCTCGTCTGTGTTCATGGTTGGCTCCTGCGCGCCCGGGTTAGTGCAACTGGTCAGGGCGAGAATGACGATGCCGCTGGCCAGTGCTCGAATGACGTGGTGTTTCATGCGATCGATGTGACCCTTTGTCATCGGTGGGTGGGCTGTTGCGGCGGGGGCGGCGGTGGGGGCGCGACGTAGTTGACGCGCAGATCAGGGCGGCCTGCCGTGATCGCTGCCATGTTGTACTGCGACGTCGAGCCGTCGTCGAGGTACTGGCCGTGGGTGTGGGTCGCGTGCGCTGGTGTGCCGTCCACCGTGACTGCGTCTCCGGTGCTCAGGCGGTCGATGCCGGGCATGTCGTAGGGGGAGACGCCGAAGTGGTTGGCGACGTCGAGTTTCGGAACTGAGTCCTGGTCAGCCCCGGCAGAGAACAGGTGTCCTTGCGGCACCTGGAGGTCACCGCGTTGCTGGGCGTCGAGGCCCGGTGATCCGAAAATCACCGCGTCGTTCACGGGGGTGGATTGTTGCAGGGCAATGCCTGTGGTGAGGCTGCCGTACGAGTGGCCCAGCGCGGTCAGGTGCAGCGGTTGGTTCTGCATTTCATGGGAAGCGCCGATCCCGTTGAGGAAGCCGTCGAGCTTCTTGGCGCCAGTCTGTGCGATATGGTCGGATGCCACTGATTGGTTGCCGTTTATCACATCGTCGTTCTGCGGTGCCTCGTAGCCCAGCCACGCGACCGTGGCGGCCTGAGCGCCGTCACCGTACCTAGACGAGATCAACTGCGTGTGCTTCTGGAGATTCTCCATATCGGTGTCATATCCAGCCAAACTGTGATCCACTGTGGACGTAAAGCCCGGCGTGAACACGGCCACGTGCTTCGCAGTATCGACATTGCCGACTGCGATCGCCGATTTTAGCCGGTCTCCTGATGCGTCTAGGGTAAGTAGCTGCCGGTCACCCTTTGCAAGAGTGGTTTCGATCGCGGTCAGGGACGCGAGCTTGGCTTCGATTTTGCGGATGTCGGCCAACGCGTCGGGCAGCATGTTCGGCGGCCGGTAGGGCTGGTCTTTGACCAGTTCGAGCCGTTTCTTTGCCTCGTCGAGCTGGTGTTGGAGGTCAGTCCGCTCGCTGGGGATGCGGGCGATGTTCGCTTTCGAGCGGACATCGCCGGGCAGGCCGTCACGGTTGCCCAGCCAGTCGGGATGATCTCGCAGGAGGATGTTCCGCCCCGCTTCGGACAGGGTGGCCCACCAGGCGGAGTTTTGCGAGGGTGTCGCGTTCGGCGGGGGTTCGGGCAGCGTGAGGCCGGGGTCTTTCATCCCGTCGGCTGCTGCTGCGGCGACGGTGGATTCGTTCCCGGTGCCGAACTGACCGGCCGCCGCGCGGTCGAGCACTGATGCGAGATCGGTGTCGATGTCGTTCGCGGTGCGCAGGATCTGCGCCACCTCGTCCACCAGTTGCGCGTGCGTCCGTTCCCGGTCCTCGGGATGCATCTCCGGCGGTGCTTCTTTGCCCGCGTAGGTGTCGGTGATGCCGCCTGCGTCGGTGATCTGGAATCCGTACTTCCGGGCCAGCTCTTCGGCGTTGGTCAGGGCGTGATGGACACCGGTAATGGCGTCGGACGCCTGCCCGATCGCCTTGCCAATCGCGGCGGCCCCGGCGGCGATCGTGTCCAGTTGCCGCATCAACGCGTGGTGCTGCCCGGCCGCGTTGTCGGCGGCCGGCCCACTCCAGCCCTCGACCGGCAGGATCTTCCCGTAGTCGTCCCCGTCGTGGACGAGGACCTGCGTCCGGGCCTGCAAGAGTGAGCAGATCTCGTCCAGCGTGCCGGGATTCCAGGCCCGGACATCGGCCAGCGACACCATCAGCGCGGCCCCCGCATCCCCGGCGCGGCCGGGAACGCCCCGGCCGCCGCGTGGTCGCCTTGCTGATACCGGTCGGCCGCCACGCCGAGGCGGTCGCCGAAGCGCTGCGCCTCGGCGCACCACTCGGTGAACGTCGTCGCCAACGCCTCCCGGCAGCGCCCGGCAGCCGTCGCGGCGTTCCCGCCGCGCACCGCACCCGCCACCCTGCCTACCGGCTCCGCACAATCCGCGCCGCGAAGGCCGCCCACCTTCTCGCCAGCGGACCTGCCCGCCGCGCGCAACGCTCCGGGCATCGTCTCGAAACCCATGCGATCCCTCCCCGTGATCAGTTCGTCACAGGCTACGGGACCGTCCCCGGCCGATCCACGCCTTCCTGGCTCAAACGGGGGAACCCACCCGCCGAGACACGCACAACTACGCACACGGCGGTTAGGTAGTTCTACTCACCCGCACCCGTATCGCCCGAATCTCCGGACTCCGGCAGCCGGACAGCGAGAGCGTCCAGACACGCCGCGATCGACGCCGCACTCCGGGGCGGCACCTCGCCCGCGTCGGCCGCCCGCCGCAGCTTCCCCGCCGCGTCGTCCGGCATCTCGCGCAGCTCGGCCGCGCGTTCCTCGGCACGGCTTCAGCGGCGGTCGCCGGGGAGGTGCGGGAGCTGGGTGCCGGTGAGGTCGTGGTCCAGGGCGGCGAGCCTGTCGCGGAGGCGCTGCGCAGGCTGGTTCCCGAAGGCGTCGACGGAATTCTCGACGCGGTCGGCGATCGAGCGGCGAACCGCGCGCTGGCCGCGGTGGTGCGCGACGGCGGTGCCTTCTGGTCGACCGCGTTCGGGCTGGCTGACGAACCCCTGGCCGACCTGCGCATCCGGACGGACAACTACCGGCTGGACCGCAAACCCGAACGGCTGGCGGAGATCGGCGCGCTGGTCTTGTCAGGCACGGTCCGTCCGGTCGTCGGGGCGACGATCGGTCTCGACGCCGGGGTCGCGGCATTGTGCGGCCGGACCGAGGTCGCGGGGCTGCGTGGCAAGACCGTGGTGAAGGTGCGCTGACGGTCGGTGGCGCGATCCCTCTGCGAGACCAGGCAGAGGCCGGTCGTGTAAGCCAACCGCAGGAGCGTTCCCGGTCATCGCCTTCGGTTCGCCCTCGGTCAGTCCCATGTGGACGTTCGGGCGGTTCGCTTACGTCACCTGCGCGAAGAAGATCAGCCGGGTAGCGGAGTGCGGGCCGGTTCGCCGGCGAGTACTGCCAGCAGGTTGGCCACGGCGAGGTCGACCATGGCGGCGCGGGTCGCCTCGGTGGCCGAGCCGACGTGGGGGAGAGCCACCAGCCGGGACGCCGCGATCAGGTCCGCTACGTCCTCGCCGCGCGGCTCCTGTGCGAAGACGTCCAGGCCCGCGGAGTGCAGTGTGCCGTCGCGCAGCGCGGTGAGCAGGGCTGCTTCGTCGACAACACCGCCGCGAGAGGTGTTGACGAGCGTGGCGGTCGGCTTCATCGCGTGCAGTTCCTTCGTGCCGATGAGGTGGCGGGTCGTGTCCGTCAGCGGCACGTGCAGCGAGACGATGTCCGATTGGGCCAGCAGGGACTCGAAGCCGACCGGTTCGGCGAGGCCGTCCGCGGGAGCCGAGTACGGGTCGTGGCACAGCACGCGCACGCCGAAGCCGGTGGCGCGCCGGGCGACGGCGCGGCCGATCTGCCCGTAGCCGACGAGGCCGAGCGTCGTCCCGTGCACGTCTAGGCCCAGGTGGTCGTCCATGCGGAAGGTGGTCCAGGTGCCGGCGTGCAGCCGGTCCCGGGCGGTACCGAGACGGCGGCGGGCCATGAGGATCAGCGACCACGCGAGGTCGGCGGTGGTTTCCGCGAGCACGCCCGGGGTGTGTGTGACGACGACGCCGCGTTCGGCCGCCGCGGTCTGATCCACCGCGTCGAAGCCGGCGCTGGCGAGGCTGACGACCTGCAGTTGCGGTCCGGCGGCGTCCAGGAGTGCGGCGTCGACGACGTCGTTGCCGAGGCAGAGGATGCCCGCGGCGCCGGTGGCGAGTGCGTGCAGCTGCGCGGGCGTGGGCTTCTCGTCGGTGGGTCCCCTGACCAGGTCGACATACCCGGCCAGCCGGTCCAGGCCCGCGCCCGGCAGGGTCCCGCGGGTACTCAGCACGCGCTTTCCCATGGTCTGCTCCTCTTCGTGCGCGGAACCGTGCGCGGGCACGGTATCCGGGCCGGATCGCGGCGGGCCAACAGCGAATCGTGCTGGCGCGATCGGCGTTCCGGATGACGGGCCGGTGACCGGCGGACATAAGCAGATCCGATCGCTCCAGCGGGAAACGCTGTTTGCCGGGCCGGTCCGCGGCGGCTTAGGTTCGGCCGGAGACCGCCGAAAGGAGCCGCACACCATGCCCTTCTCCGACTACCGCACTGCCCTGGTCACCGGCGCGTCGACCGGGATCGGCGCCGTGGTCGTCGAGCGGCTGGCCGCGCGCGGGCTGAAGGTGCACGCGGTGGCCCGCGACGCCGAGCGCCTCGCGGAGCTGGCCGAGGCCACCGGCTGCCGGGCGCACGCGCTCGACCTCACCGAGACCGGCGCACTCACCGATCTGGTGGCCGGGCTGGAGATCGACGTGCTGGTCAACAACGCCGGGGTGTCGCGCACCGGGAACATCCTGACCGCCGACGAATTCGCCGTCGACGAGCAGATCGCGGTCAACCTCCGTGCCGTGCTGCACCTGGTGCGGCTGGTCATGCCGGGCATGGTGGCGCGCGACCTCGGGCACATCGTGAACATCAGTTCCATCGCCGGGGTCTACAACTTCGGCGGCAACACGATCTATCACGCCACCAAATCCGCGGTGCACACCCTTTCGCGGCAACTGCGGGTCGACGGTTTCGGCAAGCGCATCCGGGTCACCGAGATCTGCCCCGGCCGGGTCGAAACGGAGATCTTCGGCCGGATCCTCGGCGATCCGGAGAAGGCCCGGCGCGAGTTGTTCGACGGGTACGAATCGCTCAAACCGGCCGACATCGCCGCCGCGATCGAGTTCGCGATCGAGTCGCCGCGGCACATGAACGTCGGGCACATCGAGATCCTGCCGACCTTCCAGGTGCCCGGCGGTCTCGAATTCGAGCGGAGGGCGAGCTGACGTGCCCGGCTACCAGGTCGTGATCACCTGTGGCTACGCCGAACCCGGCGGCAGCACCGTTTTCGGGGACATCGGGCTTTCCCGGCTCACCGAAGCAGGGTTGTCGTGGCGGGTACTCGACGACGCGGTGGAGGAGCTGCGACCGGAGCAGCTCGACGGCGCGGACGCGGTACTGGTGCTGGGGCACGAGCGTGTCACCGCGGCCTCGATCCCGGCGTCCGGACGGCTGCGCCATGTCGCGCGGTTCGGCGCCGGGTTCGACGCGGTGGACGTCGACGCCTGCACCCGGCGTGGCGTCGTCGTGACCACGACGCCGGAGGCGGTGCGCGGGCCGGTCGCCGATTCGGTCGTCGCGCTGCTGTATGCGTTGTCGCACAACCTGGTCATGAAGGATCGGCTGGTTCGTGAGGGCCGCTGGGGCGAGCGTGGCGCGTGGCAGGGTCCTGGTCTCGAAGGCGCGACGGTGGGCATCGTCGGGTTGGGTGGGATCGGGATGGAGACCGCGCGCCGCGTGCGGGCGCTCGGGTTGCGCGTGCTCGGGTACAACCGCAGCGACCGCGGCCGGGCCGCGGCGGAGTTGGGCGTGGCGACGCTGCCGCTCGCGGATGTGCTTGGGCAGAGCGACTACGTCGTGGTCACCGTCGCTGGGAACTCCGGTACCAGGAACCTGATCGGCGAGAAAGAACTCGCCTTGATGCGACCTTCGGCGCGGCTGATCAACGTCGCGCGGGGGTCCGTGGTCGACGAGGAAGCCCTCATCGCACGGCTGCGTGACGGGAAGCTCGCGGGCGCGGGACTCGACGTGTTCGCCGAGGAGCCGCTGAAACCCGGCAGCCTACTGACCACTTTGGACACTGTCGTGCTCGCCCCGCACTCCCTCTGCTGGACCGACCGGTTCAGCGCCGCGGTGTCCGCGAGCGCCCTGGACTCGCTGATCGCGGTCAGCCGCGGGCAGCAGCCGGGCACCGCGCTGAACACCCCGGAAAGCGAAAGGACCACACGATGACAGGCACCGCGATCATCACCGGCGCGGCGTCGGCACGCGGGATCGGCCGTGCCCTGGCGGAGCGGCTCGCTCCGGCCGGCTGGCACCTCGGGTTGCTCGACCTCGACCCGGCGGTCACGGACGTCGCGGCGGAGCTGGCCGCCCGGCATGGTGTCTCCGCGCGCGGGGCGACTGCCGACATCGCCGATCCCGAGGCCGTGGACGCGGCGGTGTCGACGTTCGAAAGCGCGCTGCCGCCGATCACGGCGCTGGTCAACATCGCGGGCGTCAGCTCGCCGGTTTCCTTGCTGGAAGCGGATCTCGCGACGTGGGAGCGGGTGATGCGGATCAACGCGACCGGTGTGTTCGTGATGTGCAAGCGCATCGTGCCCGGCCTGGTGGAACGCGGCTACGGCCGGGTGGTCAGCCTCGGTTCGACCGCCGCGCAGAACGGCGGCGGTACCTACAGCAAGTCGACCTACGCGGCGTCCAAGGGCGCGATCGAGGGCTTCAGCCGCGGGCTGGCGCTGGAGGTCGCGCCGAACGGGGTCACGGTCAACGTGATCGCCCCGGCCACGATCGACACCGACATCATGGGCGGCCGCATCACCGACGAGCGCAAACCCGCCTTCCTGGCGCAGCTGCCGGTGGGCCGGCTGGGCACTACGCGCGAGGTCGCCGCGCTCGCGGAGTTCCTGATCGGCGAGGACGCGGGCTACATCACCGGCGCGACCTACAACCTCAACGGAGGAATCCGCATTGGCTGAGCCCGTGACCGTGCACGAAGAACGGCCGTCGCTGGTCTGTTCCGGCGCCGTCGTGCCGCCGTATCCGCCGGAGGAATGGCCGATCGCCGCGGCCATGTTGCAGTTCCCGCCGCACCACGCGGACGGCACGCCCGTGGCCGAGCTGAACCCGGTCGAGTGGCGGGCGCAGCTGGAGGCGGTGGTCGACGCCGGGTTCACGCACCTGGAGCTGTCCACGGCGTGGCTGCCGCTCGGTGATCTCGAACCGGCGCGGGTGAAGGAACTGGCCGCGGTGCTGGACGACGCCGGGCTGTCCGTGCCGGGCGTCGGCGTGGTGCGGCAGAGCGTGATCCATCCGGAGCGCGGGGAAGCAAACCTCGCGTTCACCCACCGCACTGTGGACGCGGCCGCCGAGCTGGGCGCGGACGTCGTTTGCCTTGGCCTGCACGATGTCCTGACTCCGGACCAACGGCGCGTGTTGTGGTTCTGGACCTTGCCGCAGGACGAGCGCCCGGCAGATCCCGAGGTCTACGCCCTGGCCGTGCGCCGGTTCCGCGAGCTGGGCGAGCATGCGGCGTCGCTCGGGCTGGAGATCTCGCTGGAGCTGTACGAGAACACCTACCTCGGCAGCGCCGACGAGGCGATCCGCTTCCTGGACGAGATCGGCCACGACGCGGTGGGGCTCAACCCCGACCTCGGGAACCTGATCCGGCAGCAAGGCCCGGCGGACTCGTGGGAGTACCTCGTCTCGGTCACCGCACCGCACACGAACTATTGGCACGTCAAGAACTATGCCCGCCTGGAGGACCCGGCGACCGGCACTGTGCTTACGCATCCGACGTCGCTCGAACTCGGTGTCATCGACTATCGGGTGGCGGTGCGGTACGCGATCGTGCACGGCTTCCGTGGCGCGTTCGTCACCGAGCACTACGGCGGGGACGGGCTGAGCGTGGGCGCCACGAACGCCGCCTACCTCCGCCGGATTCTCCCGCGCACGAGCTGACAGGAGCACCATGAGCACGTCTGCCGCCGAATTCCCCCGGGACCGCACCGCGATCGTCACCGGGGCGGCGTCCGAACGCGGGATCGGCCGCGCGATCGCCGGTTCGCTCGCCGCCCAGGGCTGGTCGGTCGCCGTGTTCGACGTCGACCACGCGGCGAGCGAGGGCCTGGCTGCGCGGCTGCAGGAGGAGTACGGCAGACCGTGCTTCGGCGCGGGAGTCGACATCCGCGACCGGGACGCCGTGTTCGCCGCTGTGGCGCAGGTCGAGCAGCAGCTGCCGCAGCTGACCGGGCTCGTGAACAACGCCGGCGTCAGCTCGCCGGTCCCGTTCCTGGAGGTCACCGACGAGGAGTGGCGTCGTGTGATCGAGGTGAACCTGCACGGCACCTTCCACGTCACGCAGGCCGCCGCGAGGGTGATGGCGCGGCATCGTGTCGGCCGGATCGTGCACATCTCGTCGACCTCGGCCGAGCGCGGCGGGGGCGTGTACGGCCGGGCCGCGTACTCGGCGGCGAAGGCGGCGCTGCTCGGCTTCGCCCGCACGCTGGCCCGTGAGCTGGGACCGGTGGGTATCACGGCGAATTCCGTCGCTCCGGGCTCGATCGACACCGACATCATGGGCGGGCGTCTGTCCGAGGAGCGCAAGGCCGGGTTGATCGAGGATCTGCCGGTCGGGCGGATCGGGACGGTGCACGACGTCGCCGCAGTGGTCTCGTTCCTGCTGAGCGAAGCCGCGGGCTACCTGACCGGCGTGACGTACGACGTCAACGGCGGATCGCACATCGCATGACCACCGAGCAGAAGGGCAGCACCGGCATGGCCGCTCCGTTCACCGCCGACCTGACCGGCAAGACCGCAGTGGTGACCGGGGCCAGCTCCGGCATCGGCCGCGCGATCGCCGAGGAGTACCTGCGCAACGGCGCCACCGTCGTCGGCCTGCACCGCCGGCCGGTCACCACCTTCGGCGGGAAGTACGTGCCGGCGCTGGCCGATCTCAGTGACCCGGCGCAGGTGCGGGCCGCGGCGGCGGGGGTGCTGCGAGAGCACCGGGTGGACATCCTGGTGAACAACGCCGGGCTCAACCTGCGGCACCCGTTCGAGGATTTTCCGTTCGAGGACTGGGATCGGGTGCAGCAGCTCAACGTCAGGACCGTGGTCGAGCTGACCCAGCTGTTCGGGCGCCCGATGCTGGAACGCGGGTCCGGGGTGATCGTGAACCTCGCTTCGATGCTCTCGTTCACCGGTGGGTTCACCGCGTCCGCGTACGCCGCCTCGAAGGGCGCGGTCGCCCAGTTCACCAAGTCCGTCGCGAACGAGTGGGCAGGGAGGGGCGTGCGCGTCAACGCGATCGCGCCCGGCTTCATCAGCACGGAGATGAACGTCGCGCTCGTGGCGGACGAGACCCGCAATCGCCAGATTCTCGAACGCATCCCCGCGGGCCGGTGGGGATGCGCCGAGGACATCGCCGGGGCCGCGCTCTTCCTCGCCTCGGACGCGGCGGGCTTCGTGCACGGCACGGTGCTGCCCGTCGACGGCGGCTACCTGGCCCGCTGAACTCCTTGCGAAAGAAGGGATTCCTGTGAAAGCAGTGGTCGTCCACGGCGCGAAGGACCTGCGCGTCGACGAGGTGCCCGCCCCGCGTCCGGCGGACGATCGGGTGACGGTGCGGATCGTCTACGGCGGGATCTGCGGTTCCGACCTGCACTACGCGGCCGACGGGCAGAACGGCCCGTACCGCGTGCGTGAACCGCTGGTGCTCGGGCACGAAGTGGTCGGTGTCGTCGCCGAATCCGTCGCGGGCGCGCCGAAGGCGGGGACCCCGGTGGCGATCCACCCGGCGACGCCGTGCGCCCCCGCCGGGGCCGCCGGGCCGACCGGCCTGCACCTGCGGCCGGGAACCTATCTCGGCAGTGCCTCGACCGAGCCGCACACGCAGGGCGGTTTCGCGGAGATCCTGGCCGTCCAGCCCGCGCAGCTCCGCCCGTTGCCCGAAGGACTGCCGTTGCGACGGGCCGTGCTGGCCGAGCCGTTTTCGGTGGCGCTGCACGGGATTCGGCGACTGGGGGAGCGGGTACGCGGTGCGCGCGCGTTGGTCAGCGGCGCCGGGCCGATCGGCGCGCTCGCCGTCGCCGCGCTGCGACACGCCGGAGCCGCCGAGATCGTGGCCGCTGACTTGCAGAGTTTCCCGCTGAAGATCGCGGCCGTGGTCGGTGCCGGGACGACGGTCAACCTGGCCGAAGGTGGCGAGATCGAGGAATCCGCGTTCGACGTCGTGGTCGAGGCAGCGGGCGCGGTCGCGTCCCTGGGCGCGGCCGTGACCGCCGCGCGGCCCGGCGGCGCGGTGCTGCAGCTGGGGATGCTGCCCAGTGGACCGGTGCCGGTGGCGATGTCGTCGGTGATCGCCAAGGAGCTGACCGTGTTCGGCTCACAGCGTTTCGACGTCGAGCTGGACGAGGCGATCGCGCTGCTGGCCGTCGACGAGTCGCTGGAAACCGTGGTGAGCCACGAATTCGCGCTGGACGACGCGGTGGCCGCATTCGCCTGCGCGACCGACTCGTCCCGTTCGTCGAAGACCGTGCTGCGCGTGTCCGCCGATCCGCAGCGCCAACCGTAGGGAGCACCGATGATCCACGTACGCACGAAGATCGACCGGCCGTCGCCGGAGGTGGTGGCCGCGCTGGGGGAGTTCTCCGCCGCCACCATTCACGAGGCGCAGGGCCGCAAGGGCGCGCTTTCGCACCGGTTGAAGCCGGTCGACCCGGCGATGTCGTTCTGCGGACCGGCGTTCACCGTCCAGGCGCAGGCCGGGGACAACATCATGGTCCAGGTCGGGATCTCCTACGCGCGGCCCGGGGACGTCGTCATCGTCGCCGCTGGGGAGTTCGCACAGGCCGGCGGGTTCGGGGACGTGCTCGCCACGGCGTGCCGGAGCAAGGGGCTGGCGGCGTTCGTCACCGACTCGGGGGTGCGGGACAGCGCGGACCTGAAAGCGCTCGGGTTTCCGGTGTTCTCCGGCTCGATCTGCATGGAGGGCACGGTGAAGGAGACCCTGGGGCCGATCAACCGGCCGCTCGCGGTCGGCGGGCAGATCGTGCGGCCCGGTGACATCCTGCGCGGTGATGCCGACGGCATCGTGGTGGTCGATCCCGCGGAGGCCGAAGACGTCGTCCGCCGCTGCCGGGAGCGGGAGGACCACGAGGCCGGGGTCCGCGCGGAGCACCGCCGCGGCGAGCGGACCCTGATCGAGGTGCACGGCCTCGTCGAGAAGCTCAAGGCGAAGGGTCTGGTCGTCGAAGAGTGAGCACACCGGTGGTGGGGGTGATCGGCCTCGGCCCGATGGGCGCGCCGGTCGCCGGGCACATCGCCCGAGCCGGATTCCCGGTGCGGGTGTGGAACCGCACTCGTGCGAAGGCCGCGGCGTTCGCCGCCGCCGGCCATCCGGCGGACCTGAGCGCCGAGGTGGTGCTGTCCGCTCTCCCGGACGTCGACCACCTGGAACGGATCGCGCCCGACTCGGTGCTCGGCACCTGGGCGAGCCGGGGCACCACGCACCTGGTGGTCCTCAGCACGACGTCCCCGGACAAGGTCCGAGACCTGGCGGCCCGGCTCACCAGGTTCGGCATCGCGGTCGTCGACGCCCCGATGAGCGGCGGCGACGCCGGGGCGCGGGCGGGCACCCTGAGCCTGATGGTCGGCGGCGCTGCGGAGGATGTCGCCGTGGTGGAGCCGGTTCTGCGGACCTTTTCGTCCACTGTGGAGCATATGGGGCCGGTCGGCGCGGGCACGGCGGCGAAGCTGTGCAACCAGATCGTCGTGGCCACAACGCTCGTCGGGCTCGCCGAATCGCTGGACCTGGCGCAGCGCGCCGGGCTGTCCGGGCCACAGCTGGTTCGCGTGCTCGAAGGCGGTCTGGCGTCGAGCGCGGTGCTGGACGCGAAGGCGGCGAAGATCCTGCACCGCGAGTACAGCCTGGGCGGGAGCACGGACAACCAGGTCAAGGACCTTCGCTACGCCGTCGCCCTGGCCGATCGCCTCGGCGCCCGGCTGACCCAGACCCGCGAGGCGGCGGCGCTGTTCGAGGAGACCGTCCGAAGTGGACTCGGTGGGGCTGATCACTCGGCGGTCTTCGAGACGGTGAGGCTGTGAAGGGACCCTTCACGGACTCTGAGTCTGTGAAGGGACCCTTCACGGACCCGAAACCGGTCCGGCGTACGCCACGAGGTGGTCGCACACACCTCCGCATCGCCCGCTGCCGGGCCCCCGGCCAACTTTGCCGGAACCCTGGACGCTGTCCGAAGATCGATATCCGTGCACGCCGCCCGTCTGATCCCGGGTGGCTCGGCGGGACGGGTGCACCGTCCGGAGTGGACCTCGGGGTGGCCGGTCACTAGGTGGTCCAGGTGCCGTGGTCCGCGGCCTCGTATCCGCGCTGCCCGTCTGTGACTGGTTCTCCGAGACTTGGGCACTGTCCGGAGTGGACCTTTCGGCTGGCTGGTCGGCTGGTGGTCTAAGGTGCCGTGGTCTGCGGACTCGGCATCCGTGCGCGCCGCTCGCCGGCCTGTGACGACTTCGGCTGGCGCTGCGGAACAAGAGAAACGTCCAAAATGGACTATGTGCACTCCGCTGTCTACGAGCCGCCGTCCGTCGACCGATACCCGCGTACGCCACCTTCCTGAACCTCGGCCACCAGCCCGCGCAACACCCCCGCCACGACCTCCGCCGGTTCCGACAGGGGCTGCACCTCGGAGGTGCACAACGCCATCCCGGTCCGCATCCGCGCGTCGCTGAACCGGTACGCGCGCACCTCGTCCGGCGCGAAATACGCCCGGACCGCCGACAGGGGCAGGATCGTCGCGCCCAGCCCGGCCACGACCGCTTCCCTCAGCACCATGCTCGGCTCGATCTCCGCGGCGATCGAGCAGTGCAGCCCGGCCGTGTGGAAGGCGGCGTCGGTGATCCGCCGCACCGTGTGCACCTCACTGGGCAGCAGGAAGTCCAGCGCGGCCGCCTGCCGCAGCGTGACCTCGTCGCCCCGCGGCGTCACCCGCGGCGCCCGCGCGCCGGTGATCAGGTGGAAATCCTCCTCCACCATCCGCTCGAACGCGACGCCCTTCACGTGGCCGGGGTCGTAGATCAGGGCCATGTCGACCTGCCCCAGCAGCACGGCCTGGCTCATCACCACAGTCAGGTTCTGGATCAGCTGCAGCTGGATGGCCGGGAACCGCCCCCGCACCGCACGCAGCAGCGGGATGGCCACGCCCGAGGCCATGCTGTAGGACGCGAGCCCGACCGTGACCAGCCCGGCCGGCGAGCCGCCGCCGTCGCGCAGGTCGATGCGCGCGGCCTTCTCCAGCCGCAGGATCCCTTGCGCGTAGCGGTAGAGCGACCGGCCCGGCCCGGTCACCGTGACGCCGCGCCCGGTGCGTTCGAGCAGGCGCGTCCGGAACTCGCTCTCCAGCCCCGAGATGTGCTGGCTCAGCGCGGACTGCGTGATGTGCAGTGATTCCGCGGCCCGGGTGATGTTCCCGATGTCGACCACCCGCACGAAGTAGCCGAGCCTGCGCGTGTCCATTGTCCCTCCCGGCGGAGATCCCATCGGCAAACCCGATGAGGCCATGGCCCTTCCTGATGAGGCTTCGCCCCGGTCCGCGCCGGAACTACCGTCTCGCTGGAGAACATAACCCGTTATGGGGGAAGGAGTCCCGATGGTGCCTGCGGTCGATCTGGTGGCCGATCTCGGCGAGAGCTTCGGCGCGTACACCATGGGTGACGACGCCGCGCTGCTGGACCTGCTGACGTCCGCGAACGTCGCGTGCGGGTTCCACGCGGGTGATCCTCGCGTAATGGACACGACGGTGCGTGCCTGCGTCGAGCGCGGCGTCCGGGTCGGCGCCCACCCCAGTTTCCCGGACCTCGCCGGCTTCGGCCGCCGGGCGATGGACCTGACGGAGAACGAGGTCCGCACGGACGTGCTGTACCAGCTCGGCGCGCTGTCGGCGTTCACCCGGGCGCACGGCACGCGCGTCGCGCACCTCGCGCCGCACGGCAAGCTCGGCAACCTCGTGGTCACGCGGCGTGACTACGCCCGCGCGGTGGCCGACGCCGTGGAGGCGTTCGACCCGGAGATCGTGATCTTGCTGCAGGAGGGCGAGCTGGCGGCGGAGTGCCGGGCCCGCGGGCTGCGGATGGCGATGGTCGGCCTGGCCGACCGCGCCTATGAGGACGACGGCACGCTCGTGCCGCGCTCCGAGCCCGGTGCCGTCCTGTCCGACCCCGACGAGGTCACCGCCCGGACCGTCCGCATGGTCACCGAGGGCGTGCTGACCAGCCGGCACGGCCGTGACCTGCCGGTGCGTACCGACTGCGTGCAGCTGCACGGCGACGGGCCGGAGGCGCTGCGGCTGGCCACCCGCATCCGCGCCGAGCTGCAGGCGGCCGGGGTCCGGCTGGCGCCGCTGGACCAGGTGCTGGACGCACCCGCCGCATGACGGGTGTCCGGACCGCGGCGAAGCTCGACGTCTCTCCGTGCGGCGACGCGGCCGTCCGCATCACCGTCGACGGCGCGGGCACCGAGGAGGTGTGGGGCACCGTGCATCACCTCGCACGGCGCCTCAACGACGGTGAGGTGCCCGGAGTGCTCTCGGCCGTGCCCACCTACGACGCGGTCCTGGTCGAGTTCGATCCGTGCGTGACCACTGCGGACACGGTGATGTTCCAGCTGCTGTCCTGGGAAGCGCCCGACGCGCTGGCGCCACTGCCGTCGCGCGTGCTCGACGTTCCGGTGCTCTTCGGCGGCGAGGCGGGGCCGGACCTGATGTGGGTAGCCGAGGTCGTCGGGCTCCCGGCAACTCGCGTTGTCGAGCTGATGTGCGAGACAGAGCTGTTGATCCGGTGTCTCGGTGGCCCGGCCGCATCGGCGATGACCGACGGCCCGGACTTCGGCGAGCCCGTGCCACGCCTGGCCACGCCGCGGTTGCGCGTCCCGCCGGGCGCGGTGTCGCTGGCTGGGCGGCAGGCGGTGCTCGGCCCGGTCGCCGCGCCCAGCGGCTGGCGGCAGATCGGCCGGACTCCGCTCACCGTGCTGCAGACCGACACCGAAGCAGTCGTGCCCTACCGGCCCGGTGACCGGCTTCGCTACTACGCGATCGACGAAGCCACGTACGCGCGCCTGCGCGGCCAACCGATGCGGTACCGGGCTGATGACTGAGCGTCCCCGCCTCCTCGTCGACGCAGCCCGCGCTTGCGTGGTCACCGACCTTGGCCGCACCGCGGGACCTGCCCGTGGCCTGGCGATCAACGGCGCGCTCGACCAGTTCGCGGCCCGCGCGGCCAACGCACTGGCCGCCAATGTCCCGAACGATCCGCTGCTTGAGGCCACCGGATTCGGCGTGACCTTCCGGCCCACCCACGACGTCCTGATCGCCGTCACCGGCGCGCCCGCACAGCCCTCGATCGACGGCCGCCCGCACCCCGCGTGGTCGCCGCTGTCGGTGCGCGCCGGCCAGACCGTCCACGTCGGGGTGTCCGAGGCCGGGCTGCGGGCGTACGTGGCCGTCCACGGCGGGTTCGCGGTGCCGAGCCTGCTGGGCAGCGTCGCTCCGGATTCGATGATCGGATTCGGCACCGAAGCCGTGCCCGGCACCGGACTTCCGCTGCTGCGGTCCCGGCCGCCGCTGGTCAACCCGGTTTTCGGGGCCACGATCTTCCACTTCGGCGTGCCACGGCAGCCCCGGGTGCCGACCGTGCTGGACGTGATCGATGGGCCGGATGCGGGCGAATTCGGCGACGAGCTGGAGAAGCTGTTCGCCTCGCCGTACTGCGTCACGCCGCGGATCAACCACGTCGGCATGCGGGTGGCCGGACCGGTGCCGCAGCGTTCGGTCACCGGGGAGGTGCTCTCTCGCGGCGTGCCGGTCGGGGCGATCGAGGCGCCTGCCGGTGACGAGCTGCTGGTGCTGATGCGGGGCCGGGGTATCACCGCGGGTTACCCGGTGCTCGCCGTGCTCACCTCGGCCGCCCAGGACGTCGCCGGGCAGTTGCGGCCCGGCCAGCGGATCCGTTTCCGCCGCACCACGGCCGCCGCCGCGACGGCCGTCCATCTCGAACGACGGCGGCAGCTCGACCGGATCGCGACCCGTGCGCGGTCCGCCTTCGCTGCTCACGCATTTTTCACGAAAGGATAGGGAGCCATGACCGTTACCGAGACGCCGCTGCTGGCCGAGCGGATGTCGTGGGTCGAAGAAAGTCCCAGCTCGCGCGTCGCCGACCGGGTGCGTGCCTTCCAGGCGGCCGGAAAACCGGTGCTCCCGCTGACCATCGGCGAGCCCGATTTCGACACCCCCGAGCACGTGAAGGAGGCCGCGATCGCGGCAATCCGGGCAGGGGAGACGAAATACACCTCGGCCACCGGCACTCCCGCGTTGCAGACCGCGATCCGGGCGCGGCTGGCGCGCAAGACCGGCCAGTCCTATGGCCCCGGCGAGATCGCGCTGGGCGGTGGCGCGAAACAGCTGATCTTCCTGGCGTTCCTCGCCACGCTCGACGCGGGCGACGAGGTGATCGTGCCCGCCCCGCACTGGGTGTCCTATCCGGACATGGTGGCCCTCAACGGCGGCCGCCCCGTACTCGTCGCGGCGGGCGCGGACACCGGGTACAAGCTCACCCCCGGGCCGCTGCGCGGCGCCGTCACCGACCGGACCAAGTGGCTCGTGCTCAACACCCCGAACAATCCCACCGGCGCCGTGTATAGCCGCGACGAACTGGCCGCGCTCGCCGAGGTGTTGCGCGAGTATCCACGGATTTCCGTGCTGTGCGACGAAATCTATGACGAGATCAACTTCGGCACCGAGCCCGTGCCGAGCCTGGTGTCCGTCGCGCCCGACCTGCGGGAGCGGATCTTCCTGGCCAACGGCGTGTCGAAGGCCTACGCGATGACCGGGTGGCGGATCGGCTACGCGGCCGGCTCGGCGACGTTGTGCGCGGCGATCTCCACGCTCCAGTCGCAGAGTTCGTCGTGCCCGTCCTCGGTCAGCCAGGCCGCCGCGGCCGCCGCCCTGGACGGGGACCAGTCGTTCATCACCGAAACCGTCGGGGTGTACGTCGAACGCCGGGAGCTGCTCGTGTCCGGTCTCGCAGCGATCGACGGGCTTCGCCCGGTCCGTCCGGACGGCGGATTCTACGTCTGGACCGACGCGTCCCGGCTGATCGGCGCGATCACGCCCGAGGGACGGCGTATCGCCACCGACGCGGATCTGGCCGAGCATTTCCTGGAAACCTCCGGGGTCGTGGTGATCACCGGGGAGTCCTACGGCTGCCCCGGTCACTTCCGGGCGAGTTTCGCCCTGGATTCGGAGACCATTCGGAAAGCCGTTTCCGGGCTGGCTTCGGCGGTTTCCGTACTGCGTTTCGCATGATCCGTGCTTCGCCGGCGGCCCCGCGCGGCCCGCGGCGATAAGCGTTTCCGATGGAGTGACCGGGAAAACCACTGGTGGTGGTAACCCGCGTGTCCTGCGAGGTAATGTCCCGGCAACAGCGGGGAGTCATCGTTCTCCGGATCGATGACCAGGCTCAGCGCGCACCAGCGCAGCCCTTCCGGTGACGACGACGTCACCCGTGAGAAAGGTAGTCCTCGTGAACAGTGCTTCCTCCCCGGTCGTGGCGCACCCACCGGTCCGGGCCAAGAAGACCTCCATCTTCGGCGGTCTCGTCGGCGTCTTCATCGAGCTGTACGACAACGCCGTCTACGGTTTCGTGGCCGGCACCCTGGCCGTCGTGTTCTTCCCCGGCGACGAACCGGCCACCGGCGTATTGCTGACCTTCGTCGCGTTCGCGATCCCGTTCTTCTTCCGCCCGCTCGGTGCCGCGGTCGCCGGCTCGTGGGGCGACCGGTTCGGCCGCAAACGGGTCCTGCTCGGGCTCATCACGCTGATGACCCTGTCGACCGGGCTGGTCGGCGCGCTGCCCGGATACCGTGCGGCCGGCGTCTTCGCCCCGATCGCGCTGGTCGTACTGCGTGTCCTGCAGGGGTTCGCGATGGGCGGCGAGCCGGGCAACGGCAACTCCTTCCTCGCCGAGCACGCGGGGGAGGGCCGCCGCGGCCGGGTGGTCAGCTACGCCAACGCCGCCACCTTCATCGCGATGCTGCTGGGCACGTTGTTCGCAGCTCTGCTCAACGCGACGCTGACGAAGGCGGCGATGGAGAGCTGGGGCTGGCGCCTGCCGTTCCTGCTCGCCCTGCCGATGGGCCTGATCGGGCTGGCCATCCGGCGTGCCGCCGACGAATCCCGGGAGTTCACCGCCGCCGAGGTCGAGGGCGAGGTCACCCGGAGCCCGCTGCGCGAGGCGTTCGGCTCCCGCGAAACAGTACGCGGCATGCTGATGGCCGTCGTGCTGCCGCTGTTCAACAGTTCCGGCTACTTCATCCTGTTCATCTACATGCCCTCGTTCATGAAGAACGACATGCACTTCTCCACGGTGCAGGGCCTGATGGTCACCGGGATCATGCTCGCGGTCGGCACGTTCGGCGTGCTCTACGCGGGACGGCTCTCGGACCGGGTGGGTCGTAAGAAGATGCTTGCCACGTCGGCGTTCCTGATGGTGGCGCTCGGATTCCCGTGCTACTGGCTGCTCACCCAGGGTTCGTTCCTGCTCGCGACCCTCGGTGCCGTGGTGATGGCGCTGTGTTTCTCCGGGACCAACGGGGTCATGCAGGTGACGCTGGCCGAGCTGTTCCCCACGCGGGTCCGGACCGTGGCCTACGGCGTGGGCTACAACGTCGGGACCGCGATCTTCGGCGGCGCCGCGCCGCTGGTCGTCTCGGCGCTGATCGTGGCGACCGGCAGCACCTGGGTGCCCGCCTTCTACCTCGTGCTCACCTCGATCGTCGCCGGTATCGCCGCGTTGCGCATCCGCGAGACCGCGTTCGCCCCGCTCAAGCGCTGAACTCCTGCGATCCTGAAAGGACGGTGCCCCGTGGCACGGACCGCCGCCGCACCAGCCAGGCCCGATCTCGACCGGCTCCGCGCCGCGACGACCGAAGCTGGTTTTGAAGCCCTGCTGCTCACCTCGGCGGCGGCCCGTGGCCACGTCCTCGGCGCCGAGCACGCCGTCGTCGTGCTCACCGCGGCCGGCACGGTGGCCGGGGGACCCGATCCGGCCGGCACCCTGCGCGCGGCCGGGGCGGGGACCGGACCGGCCGGGTTCGAGGACGACCTGCCGTGGGAGGTGTTCGGCCGCCTCTCGAACACCGGAATCACCCTCCGCCCCGCCGCCGACCTGATCTTCGGTGAGCTGATCCGGGGCGCGGACGCGGAGGCGGCCGCCGAGCTGGCCGCAGTGGGCTACACGGCCGTGATGGACCACCTGCACGTCGGCATGGACGTCCGGGAGATCACCGCCAACGTCGACCGATCCCTCCGCCGCGCGGGAGGCCTGCTGGGCTGGTACCCGCCGGGCGCGGGCGTAGGTTCGGATCTGGTCACGATGCACGGGCATGACCCGCGCACCGCGCAGCTGACCGCCACCAGCCCGCTCCATTACACGCTGCATCCCGTGCTGGACGGGTGCCAGGGCTTCGCCACCGCCACCGCAATTCTCAGCAAAGCCACGCCCGCGTTGCGTGACACGGCGGAATCCTGTTCCGCCGCAACGGAATCGCTTATCGCCGCCTTGCGTCCGGGCGCGCCGTTGCGGGACGGATTCGCCGCCGCCGCGCGGGAATTCGGTGACCGGCCGGGGTCGAGCCGAATCTTCGCGTTGCGCGGAGGCAGCGCGCTGCCGCTCGGGCCGTCGAGCGAACTGCTCGGCGAGCCGGGCACCGTCCTCGGCGTGCGGGCGACCGTCGCGGCGCCCGAAGGGGGAGCGGTGGAACTGGCCGAGACCGTCCTGATCACCGGCAGCGGACCACAGCGGCTCGCGAAGACGCCGCTGCGTCTCGTCGAGCTGTACTGACCCTGACCGCCACCCCGCAGGAGGAGGACCTTTCGTGCCTGGACAGTCCGAAGTGGACCGAGTGCCCGTCGCCGATCTCGGTGGCCGCGCCATGCCGCTGCTCGGCTACGGCACTCACCCGATGCGTGGCGGGCAGGCCACCGAAGCGGTGCTCGCCGCGCTGGAGGTGGGCTACCGCCTCGTCGACACCGCCACGCGCTACCGCAACGAGGAGGCGATCGGTGCCGCACTCGCCCAGACCGCCGTCCCGCGCGGCGAGCTGTTCGTCACCACCAAGATGCCGCCCGACTGCGTCGGCATCGAGCGGCGCACGCTGGAGGAGAGCCTCACCGCGCTCGGCACCGACCACGTTGACCTTTGGCTGATCCACTGGCCGCCCGGCGGATATCCGGGCGTCACCAGCTGGCGTGCGTTCGCCCAGGCGCGGGAGGAGGGGCTCGTGCGCGCGATGGGCGTCAGCAACTACCCGATCGAGCTGATCGACGCGCTGTACCAGGCCACCGGCGAGTATCCGGCGGTGAACCAGCGCCAGTGGGGACCGGGGGACTACGACGCCGGATACGCCGGGGCGCTCGCGGCCCGCGGGATCGTGCTGAGCGCGCACAGTCCGTTGCGCAGCACCGATTTGAACGACCCGGTGCTCCTGTCGGTCGCGCAGGCGCACGATCGCAGCGTGCACGAGGTGGTCGTCGCCTGGAACCTGCACCACGGCGTCGCGGTGACGGTGAAGTCCGCCCACCGTGAGCGGATGGTGCGCAACCTGTCCGCCGCGGGTCTCACCCTGACCGAGGAGGAGGTGGCGGCGATCGACCGGCTGGGCGCCGGTCGGTGACCCGCCCGGCCCCGTGCCACGGTGCGGCGCCGTCGCGCCAGGGCACAACCCCGGTCACCGTGGACCCGCGTCAGGTGTGCCTACAGCCGTTCCGGCGCCTCAATCCCCGCAAAGTCGTCGTGAGGGGCCCTGCGCAGACGGCGGAAGTCCGTGAAGGGGCCCTTCACGGACTCAGAGTCTGTGAAGGGCCCCTTCACAGACCTGAAACAGGTCCGGCGCACACGACGAGGTGGTCGCGCACCTCGAACACCCTCGCATCGCCCGCTGCCAGGCGCAATCGATGAAGAGGGCAGGCACCGCCGATGACGACGCGGCAGCCACGGCTCTCTGCTGATCACAGGCCCTTCGACCAACTTTGCCGGGACCCTGCGCCGTCCGGGTGAAAATGGGGGAAAACGAAAACGGTCCGGGCGTGCGCGGTACTGCCCGCGCGCGCCCGGACCGTTTCTTCCGGTCCAGTCGGCCGAAGGGGTCACTGGTTCGATCCCAGTATCGCCCACGGTGTTGTTGCTGGTCAGGCGGCCTGTCCGTGATCGTTATCGGCAGGCCGTTTCTGATTGTGGGGAGCGTATGGGGAGCACAGACTCCTGACCACAACCCTGGATCCGAAGTGGTCATGACGGGTTGGTTCCAGGAGACGCTTGCCGGGCTCCGGGGCACGGTTTGATGGTTCGGGAAGTTTCGTACCGGAGCGGGGCTCGGGTGGCAACGCGACGGCAACGGCCGGTAGCTGTCGTCCTTGAGGCGGCCACCTCACGTCGTCGGGTGTCAAGCGGACGGGCGGGGAGTGGCGGTCAGGTGGAAGTCGCTGGGGGTCAGCACGGCTTTGGGTCTGGGACGGGGCGGGGGCTCGGTGGTGCGGCGCAGTTGCCAGCGTGCGGCGATGGTCGCCAGCACGACGACCGCCTCGGTCATCACGAAGTTGTCTCCCATGCATTTGCGGGCGCCGCCGCTGAAGGTGAAGAACGCGTCAGTGGCGTCCTTCGTTATGGCGCCGGGCAGCCACCGGTCCGGGTCGAATCGTTCTGGATCCGGGAAAAGCTGGGGGTCATGGTTGAGGACGTACGGGCTGTAGACGGCGTAGCTGCCGGCCGGGATGAGGAACCCTCCGAGCTTCACGTCGGTGGTGGCGCGGCGGGGTAGAAGCCATCCTGGGGGCCACATACGCAGGGCTTCTGTGAACACCCGCCGGGTGTAGTCCAACTGTGGTAAGTCCGCTACGGACGGACCGGGACGCCCGTCCAGCACGGTAACGGCCTCGGTGTGCAGACGGTGGTCTATCTCGGGATCGTCAGCGACCGCGCTGAGCGTCCAGGACAACGCGGTGACACTGCTTTCCAGGCCGCCGACCATGATGGACACGACCTCGTCGTGAATCTGCTGGTCGCTCATGGGGCTGCCGTGTTCGTCGCGGGCGGCCAGGAGCAGGGACAGCAGGTCGCCGCGGTCGAGGTCGCGCGCCCGAGTATCGGCGATCATCTGGTCGATCACCGCGTGCAACCGGCTCAGCGCGGCCTCGAAACGGCGGTTGCCCGGTAGGGGCAAGCGGGTCATGGCCGCTGGCAGCATGCCCCGTAGTCCGACCCCGCGCGCTGCGGCCCGAATATCACGAGTGACCTCGCGAGACACGTCGTTGGCGAGACCAGGCCCGCATACCGTCCCGGTGAGGATCGTGGCCACCAGCACACCGATCTCGTCGGGGAAGTCCAGTCTCCGTCCGGGCGACCAGCCCTGGATCTGGGCCAAGGTCGTCTCGCGCATCGTGTCCACATAGGAGTTGATGCGCTGTTTGCGGAACATCGGCTGGATCATGCGGCGTTGTCGGTGGTGCAGGTCGCCGTCGGAGGTGCCGAGGCCGTTGCCGACCATGCGGCGCACGTGGTCGAGCAGCATCCCGCGCTTGGTGAACGGACCCCGATCGCTGCCCTGGTCGATCAGCAGTTCTCGGGTCAGGGCGGGATCGTTGAGCAGGTAAAAAGTCTTCGTGCCGACGGCGAACCGCACGATAGGACCGCGGTCGCGTTGGGAGTTGACAAAGTTCAACGGGCGTCTCAGCAACGAGGGGGTGTGACCGAGCAAAGGAATTCGGCCTGGCGCCATCGGCGCCGTCGAACGGGCTGCGGAATCGTGACTGGAGACAGCACACATGCTGGATTCTCCTTTTCTTCGTGGCCGTCAGCGGTGCTGAACCGGCGGCACCATCTGAGATGTCAGCTACGGGTTTCAATGACCTCCATCATGTCGTCGTGGGCATTCAGGGGTGTCAGCATTTCCATCGGAATTCCTGACTGATGTATTCGGGTTCGACGTAGGAGCCGGGGACATAACGCAGAGAGTTCTTGGTGTGCCAGGAGTAGACCCCCTGCAGCATGATGCCGATGGTGTGGGCGTATTCGACGGCCCGGTCCTGCCATTGACTGAAGTCTGGCAGGTTGTCCGTCAGGGTGATGAGTTCTTTCAGATCGTTGTCGTGGAATTTCAGGGCCATCATGTACGCCTCTGTCAATGACACGTTGTGCTCGTGCCGCAGAGTGATGACCAGGTTGATGACATCGCCTCGCCGGGAAAGTTCCTTGGGCAGGGAGACGATGTCGTTGTGCCAGCCGATGATGCGGGATGATAGTGCATGCATACGCAGGATCGCCGGGTGTTCCAGCACGGTGTCCGGCAGCGTGCGGAAATCCTTCTGCATGCAGAGATACTTCGCGAATGGTGCACCTCCGCTGGTGCACTCCCGGATCGTCAGGAACACCGGAAGCGGCGCCGGCCGGTTGAGGGCGATGTAGCGTTTTTCGTCCTGGAAGCCGGTAAGCATCTGGTTGATCGCGACGATGAAATTCTCATACAAATGCATGGGCATGCCGCAGGCGATCGCATCCTGCCGAAGCTGGTGAAACTGCCGGTAAATGCCGAGGTCGTGCGGTGGTTCGTCGTCGTCACCGGTCAGCAGCGCCATGATTCGTTCGCGGATCGCGGACATCTCATCGTGGCTACAGCGGTCGAAGTAGTCGTCCATCATCGCCCCGGACGAGGCATAACGGGCGACCGGCCGCAACTCGGCCAGGGTGAGAAAAGGGAACGCGCGGGCCGCGAGATCAGTCAGCCGGTGCCGCTTGTGACGGGTCCGAGCCTGCTCGGAATGGAAGGCGTAGTCCTCGTCGATCCACCGGTAGTACTCCTGCGCCAGCTCCTCCATCTTCGGATTCGTCAGGTCCGGGAACGGGTAATGCGGCCGCGGCAGGTCAGCGAGCCGGCTATAAAGCTCCTGCTCGGTCAGGCCGGTCACAAGGTGCTCACCTTTGAGGTAATCCGGTGATTCCATGGTCGCCAACCCGCCTTTCGAATCCTGGCGATGTCGAATCGATGATTTGTGGACACCCGGGGTGCATTCGTGCAGCGGCGGTTCAGGGCGTCGTGTCGTGCGGGATTTGGGGATCGGGCCGGGGACGACCGGGCGCGGGTGAGAAGGGCCTGCGCTGCGGTACGAGCGGTAGCCGGCAGGGTGTGGGCGTAGCGATGCCCATCGTCCACAGTAGATGCGGTGACCCCCGGCCCCGTGTCCGGTTCCGCGGCAACGTGCCCTGCCCCGTGGTGGTCATGACCTACCACATCGATACTCACCGACGCTCGACAGCGACACGGCTTGCGCCGCGGAGGGCTGAAAGGACACCTGAGGACACCGCCTCTCGTCATTGTCCATCCGATGGTGACTGAGACCGCCAAGACGCCGATACCACTGTTTCGGCGATGTGACTCCCCGATAGCATGGCCATATTCCATCACTTCGTCACCCTTGGTGATCGATTGAGTCCAGCCGTGCTTCTGCGCGGTCAACCGGTATGCGTCCCGGCGGAGTGTTTGTCAATACTTGCTGTTGTGCCCAGGATGCGAAAGGGGTTCGCCCGACTGTCCAGACAGGTGGGCAAACCATTGACGGGTCTTGCCCCCGGAAGTTGGACACGGGGTTACGCGACTTCGGGAAGGGTAGTCGATTTCGGGTTCAGGTCGTGTTCGTAGGTGATCGGTGATCTCTCAAGCCCCGGGTTTGGTGGAGACCACTGGATTAGTGGGTTTCCAGGGGTGCGGTGGCTGGGTGGGTCATCGCGTGTAGTGCTTCGTGCTCGGTGGGTGGGGTGTGTCCGAGTTCGCCGTGCAGGCGGCGGTTGTTGTACCGGTCGATGTACTCGACGGTCGCGATTTCCAGGTCGTCGAGGCCGCGCCAGGGGCCATGGTTGTGGACGAGTTCGGCCTTGTAGAGCGAGTTGAATGCTTCGTCCGTTGCGTTGTCGTAGGAATCTCCTGTGCTGCCAACGGAGGCGACGAAGCTGGCCTCGGCGAGGCGCTGGGTGTAGCGCACCACTCGGTACTGGGCGGTCGCTGTGATGCGCCAGCCCGGCCAGGTCCGCGCTGGCGGCCCGGCGGCGCCAGGCCGCCATCTGCAGTGCGTCCAGCGCCAGATCCGTATACAGCGAGGTAGCGACCTGCCAGCCGACGATCACGCGGGAGAACACGTCCAGCACGGACGGGGCCGAGGTGTTCCGGGGCTTGGTGGTGGCCCGGGTTTATCGAGCCGATCTGCAAGTTCGACAGCTTGTGGGTGCTGGACGAGATCGGGGTCGCGTCCGCGTCGTACGCCACGCTCAAGCGCTGATTGCCGGCGTACGCGAGACGCGTGGCGGGAACGGCTGGCGGCGTTGTGTGCCCGCGCATACACGGTTGGGGCGCGCGTCGCCAACGACACGCTCAGCCACCGCCACAAACGAGCGCCCGCCCCGAGCGATCAGGACGGGCGCCTCACCTTGCCCATTGACAGGAACGTACTGGCTATCAGCTGCGCTCAATGGTGGCTGAGGTTGGATATGAGCGCTCGTCGATCCAGAACGCTTCGGCGGGCGGCTTTCCCGCGAGCCAGTACTTGTCGATGTCCGCGTCCGTCCAGCCGCGCTCCCGAAGGAGGGTTTCGTCGATGAGTTGCCGACCGGTCAGCTCCCCGGGTTCCGACCCGAGGACCTCCATGAGGGCATCGCACATGATGGCCGGCACCCGCCACTGATCGGGACGTCCCATCTTGTCCTCCGGCCAATTCAGCGTCGCGTAGGACTCGATGGGGGCCGCGGGCCAGAGGCTATTTGCAGCGACGTTGTCTCCGGCGTGCTCGGCAGCGATGCCGATGGCGAGCCGGGTCATGCCCATCTTCATGCAGTAGTACATCGCGTGCCCGGGCGTGGCCAGAATGCTGACAGGAGGCGAGTTCATCACGATGTGGCCCCAGCCTCCCGCCACCATGTGGGGCAGCGCGTAGTAGGAGGCCAAATAGGACGCCCTCAGGTTTACCTCGAACATGAGGGCGACTCGAGCCGGCGGGGTGTCAAGGACGTTCTCCCACCACAGCGCGCCCGCATTGTTGATCAGGATGTCGATCCGCCCGAACTCCTCCATGGTCCGCTCGACCATGTTCTTGATGTCTTGCTCGTCGCGCACGTCCACCCGTATCGGCAGGGCGCGGCGGCCCAGCGCCTGGACTTCCTCCGCGACCGAGTGAATGGTTCCGGGCAGGTGGGGTGAGTCGGTCGCGCTCCTGCCGGAGACGACGACGTCGGCTCCCTCTCTGGCAAGCCGCAGCGCGAATTCCCGTCCGATTCCGCGGCTTGAGCCGGTGACGATTGCGACGCGACTATTCAATGTCTGGCTCACGGCTACTCCCTTTCCTCGACGGCTCGTCGCTCGGTTCCTCGATGGGATGATGGGCGTCATCGAACTCCCCGGCTGGAATGTGCGGGCCGAGCTGGCGCGGTGGCTGGCTTGTGACCTGGATGGCCCGCGCGGTACGAGTTCACGTGTTCGTACCGGAACAGCGAAATCGGCTCGACGCCGCCACCGATCGCCACCCGCAACGCGGCCTGGGGGGACGTTGAAGCCGGTCGCCCCCCGGGGCATCGCGCACCCCAAGATGACGTCCTCGATCTCCGAACCGTTGACGCCGGCCCTTGCCGAACGTGCCCTTGTACGCCTTGCCGACGGGGCCGCGGGCTGTCGAAACGATTGCGGCTCTGGGCACGCCGGCTCCTTGACAAGGGCGAACGAGGATCGACTCGCACTCTACTTGAAGATGACGCCGGATTCAAGTAGAGTGCGAGTCAGGCGTCGTTGGGCGTACGCCATCGAACAGCGGCTTCCCGGTTCCGTGGCCCGAGAAGGAGATCTGAATGGACTTCGCACCCAGCCAGAGGTCGCTCGAGTATCAGGAAAAGCTCCTGGACTTCATGGATCGGCACATCTATCCGGCTGAACCGGTCTACGCCGAACAGATGGCCGAGTCCGGTGACGCGAACTTCGACCCGCCGGTGCTCAAGTCGCTCAAGGCGGAGGCCAAGGCGCGCGGTTTGTGGAATCTCTTCCACCCGCACGAGAGCGAGGAGTGGGGCTCGCCGGGCCTCAGTAATCTGGACTACGCACCACTCGCCGAGATCATGGGGCGCAGTCCGCAGATCGCGCCCGAGGCGATGAACTGCAACGCGCCGGACACCGGCAACATGGAGGTGTTGCAGCTCTTCGGCACCGACGAGCACAAGAAGCAGTGGTTACGGCCGCTGCTCGCGGGCGAAATCGCCTCTGCGTTCGCCATGACCGAGCCCGCGGTCGCGAGCTCGGACGCGACGAACGTCCGGCTGCGGATGGATGCCGACGGTGACGAGTACGTACTGAACGGCCGCAAGTGGTTCGCGTCCAACGCCCTGCACCCCCACTGCAAGGTCCTGATCGTGATGGGCAAGACCGATGTCGACGCGCCGACCCATCGTCAGCAGTCGATGATGGTCGTCCCGATCGACACCCCGGGCGTCAGGATCCTCCGCGGTCTCCCCGTCTTCGGCTACCTGGACCGGGAAGGTCACGCCGAGATCCTGTTCGAGAACGCCCGCGTCCCGCGGTCCGCGCTGCTCGCAGGCGAGGGCGACGGCTTCATGATCAGTCAGGCGCGACTCGGGCCGGGGCGCATTCACCATTGCATGCGCTCGATCGGCACTGCGGAACGCGCGCTCGACCTGATGATCGATCGGGCGCAGAAGAGGGTGACGTTCGGGGAGCCGGTGGCCAACCGCGCCAACATCCAGGACTGGATCGCCGAGTCGCGCATCGAGATCGAGATGATCCG
Source organism: Amycolatopsis sulphurea (assembly GCF_002564045.1). Taxonomy (NCBI): domain Bacteria; kingdom Bacillati; phylum Actinomycetota; class Actinomycetes; order Pseudonocardiales; family Pseudonocardiaceae; genus Amycolatopsis; species Amycolatopsis sulphurea. Next base: position 5,462,638 of record NZ_PDJK01000002.1, read on the forward strand.
GCTCCTCGTCCTCAAGGCTGCCTGGCTCATGGACACGGTGGGGAACCGGGAGGCGCGTGTGGAGATCGCGGCGATCAAGGTCGCGGCACCGCAGATCGCGCTCAAGGTCATCGACAGAGCCATCCAGGTGCATGGTGGTGCCGGGATGACCGACGATTTCCCGCTCGCGAGCTTTTTCGCACACCAGCGCACCCTGCGTCTCGCCGACGGCCCCGACGAGGTGCACAAGCGCACCATCGCCCAGGTGGAGCTTCGCCGCATGGCCCCTGGTTGGCATCGCTCCTGACGCAGCACCGTCGCAGGGTGTCGGCAAAGTCGGTGTGAGGGGGCCCTTCACGGACCCGAAACAGATCCAGCACACCACGAGGTGGTCGCGCACCTCGAACACAACCGCATCGCCCGCTGCCAGGCGCAATCGATCGAGATGGCAGGCGCCGCCCATGATGACGCGGCAGCCACGGCTCTCTGCTGATCACAGGCCCTTCGACCAGCTTTGCCGGGACCCTGCAGCACCGTCGAATCTGAATGCAACTTCATATAGAGTGATGGTCCGCACCTGGAAGGGGATGCCCATGGCTTCGATCGATGGATCCTGTCCCGCCGGCACTCGGTTCGAGTTGATCGAGGTTCAGCGATGACCGCGGAACTGTTCGTGGCCGACACGGGCGAGGCCGACCTGCCGGCGGTTGTCTGCTTGCACTCGTTGTTCCTCGACCACACCATGTTCGACGACCTCGTCGCTGCCGCAGCCGGTCGGTATCGGATGGTGCGCCCGGACTTCCGGGGGCAGGGTGCCAACCCCGACGCCGCGGGCATGGTCACGATGGACGACTGCGCCGACGACATTCTCGAGCTCCTCGATCGCCGGCACCTGGGTCGGGTCCACCTCGTCGCCCAGTCCATGGGAGGGGACGTCGCAGTCAGGGTCGCGGCTCGTCGGCCGGATGCCGTCAAGCGTCTGGTTCTGCTGGGGACGTCCGCCCGGCAGGAGCCCGTCGAGCACCTCGACGCGTTCCGCCCGATCGCAGACGAGGTCGCGCGCAGCGGGTTCGCCGGCGAACTGCTCGAGACGATCACCCAGATCATGTTCGGCGAAACATGCCGGAACGACCGGGATCGCGCCGGGATCGTCGCGCGGTGGCGCGCTCACTTCGGGGCCCTGCGGCCGGGGCTGGCGCCTGCCATCCGTGGGGTGATCGAGCGGCCGAGTGCGGTCGATCAGCTGCCTTTGATCAGGGCGACGGCCCTCGTCGTCAGCGGGGGCGAGGACGGCGCGCGCCCGCTCGAGTGGTCCCAAGAGCTGGTCGACGGGATCCCGGACGCCGAACTCTGGCGCCTGCCAACGACAGGCCACAGCGTGATCTTGGAGGAGCCCGCTCTCGTCATCCCGCGCGTGCTGGCTTTCCTGGACGGCGAGGAGGCCGCTCGATGAGGACCGCGTCGGAACCTGCCGGGCTCAGGAATCGCTCTTCGGCTTGTCGGGCGCAACCCCGAGGGCATTGAGCCAGAGCTGCGTGACCGTACCGACGACCTCGTCGAGGTCCCAGCCCTCCTCTAGTGCCCAGGCGTAGTACGCCATTCGGCTCGTCATGCCCGCCAGGGCGCGTGCAGCCATCACTGGATCGAGTGTGGGGTCGGCGTACCCGTGCCGCTGCAGCCACGCGATCCGTCGAGCGCTTCGCTCGGCGAACGCTTGCGAGCGGGTCAGCCGCAATTGCCTGAAGACGGGGTCGATCGTCGCCACCTGCTCGAGCAGAAGCATCAGCTTCGCGTTGCGGCGGTAGGCCTCGAGGTAGGCGCGGTTGCCGGCGGCAAGAATCGCGGCGGTGTTGCCGGGATTCTCGTCGACATGCGGCATCCCCGGGTTCATCATGTCGTCCTGGGCCGCCTGCATGACCGCGGTGAAGATCTCGGTCTTGCTGTCGAAGTACGTGTAGAAGGTCCCCGTCGAGCACTTCGCCTCGGCCGTGATGTCGACCAGCCGAGACTCGATGAACCCGTCGCGCTCGAAGACGCGCCTTGCCGCCGCGACGAGCGCCTCGCGGGTGCGGAGACCCCGACGAGTACCGGGCATGTCCCGAACCCTGGCTTGGTCGACCAGCGACGGCAGATCGCCCTCCTGGCGGGACAGCTCGTCGGTCATGATCGATACCCCCTTCCGCCGTTGGCGGTTCACGCCGTCGGGTCGCGACGTGCGTCGTTCGTCACCGCGGGCAGTAGCCCGGCATCAGCAGCCGCCGGTCTCATGGAGAGACCTCGCGGTGGGCCGATGACCGCAGTTCGTCGCGGTCGATCGCTCTCTTGAGGATCTTGCCGGTAGCGCCCCTCGGCAGTTGTTCTACGAACGAGAACAGGCGGGGCACCTTGTACGCCGACAACCGCTGCTTCGCCCACGAGCGGATCTCCTCGCCGGTCACGGTGGAGCCAGGCGCGAGCGCGATGACGGCTGCGATCTCCTCGCCGTAGTGCTCGTCGGGTGCCCCGATGACGGCGACCTCGACGATGTCGGCGTGCTCGTAGAGCACCTCCTCGACCTCTCGGGGGTAGACGTTGTATCCGCCTCTGATGATGAGGTCCTTGACTCGGTCGAGGATGCTGAGGTAGCCCTCGTGGTCGAGGGCGCCGATGTCGCCGGTCTTGAGCCAGCCGTCGCGGAGATCCTGAGCCGTCGCCTCCGGACGGTTCCAGTAGCCCTTCATGATCATCGGCCCCTTGAGGTACACCTCGCCTGGCTCGCCGGGGGGCAGGGCATGGCCATCGGAGTCGCGGACCTCGACGGTCATCCCGGGGAGCGCGCGACCGACGGTCCCGGTCTTCTGTTCCCGGTTGAGGTCATTGAAGGTCGCACCGCCGGTCGACTCGGTGAGCCCGTAGCCCTCGAGGATGCGGCAACCGAAACGGTCCTCGAATGCCAGGATGACCTCTACGGGCAGCGATGCTCCGCCCGAGCCCGCCAGCCGGAGCTCCGTGAAATCCTCCGCGCGGAAGTCGCCCTCGACGTGCAGCATCGCGTTCCACATCGTGGGCACTCCGAGGAGGATCGTGAGCCGGTCCCGCTTCATCATCCGCAGCACATCGCCGGGCTCGAATCGCGTCAGCAGCGAGATCGAGGCGCCTGCCGCCAGCGCGGTGTTCATGCAGATCGATTGGCCGTAGGAGTGGAACAGGGGCAGCGCGGTGCCGACGCGGTCCTCGCCGGTCAGGTTGAACACGGGAGTGAAGGACTGAACAGCGCGGATCAGGTTCGCTGCCGTCAGCTCGGCGCCCTTGGGCTTCCCCGTCGTGCCCGACGTGTACATGATCACTGCGGTGTCGTCGTGCGCGTGCTCGTGGACGTCCGTCAGCGGCGGGGCTTCGAAGGAGTGTCCGGGCTCGATCTCCCAGAACTCGATGCCGCGCTCCGCCGCCGCAGTACGCGCGGCATCGGCACATTCGTGCCATGCCACCACCAGGGACGTACCGGAGTCGGCGAGGACGTACCCGATCTCCGGATGGGTCGACATCGTGTTCATCGTGACGACCGTGACCCCAGCGGCGTGAAGGCCGTAGTAGATCTCCGGGAACTCGGGGATCGTCGGAGCGATGAACAGCACCCGATCCAACGGCGCATAGCCCGCCGAGCGGACGGCGCCAGCGACTCGCCGACCGGCTTGGCGCAGGCCGCCGTAGGTGATCGTCACAGGTGACCGTACGGCGACTCGCGCCGGATCGGACTCTGCCTGTGCCCAGACCTCGGCTGCGATGTTCACCATGGAAACCACCCTTTGCTGTGTGACGTGCGCTTGCCTCGGCAGGTGAATCTGGATGAACGTGGGTTCAGTTTCAAGCACGATCACGTGCAGTGACTATGGTCGTGCTGACTCCGGCGCGAGGCCCAAGGCCAGGTGTCGTTCGAGTGCGCGAGCAGCGCGGTAGATGGTGGGCTCGTCGAAGTGCCGGCCGATCATCATGAGACCGATCGGCAGCCCGTCATTCATCCCGCACGGCATGCTGAGGGCGGGGTGCCCGGTCGCGTCGAAGATCGCCGTGTTGCCGTGCGTCTCGTATGCCTGCTGAACGACGAGCTCCATCGGAGCATCGGGAGCAGGGATCGGGGGTGCCTTCATCGGGGTGGTCGGCATGACGAGGAGGTCGAAGCGGGAGAGCGCAGCGTCGTAGGCGGCGGTCGCGCGCCGCAGGAGGTTCTGTGCCTTGGCGTAGAAGCGGCCGTGGTGGCGCGCGTGCATGTGCTCGGCCAGCAGGAGCACCATCTTCACGTTGGGCGGCATCTGGCTGGTCGTTGCGCGCCAGGTCGCGAGGTGGTCGAGCAGGTCGACCGGGTAGAAGCCGCGAGCCGAGGTGCCGAGCCCGTTCGAGTAGCAGATGGTGCGGAGGGCGCCCTCGGCCGTGATCGGCAGCCATACCGTCGCTGCCGTCGTGTGCAGGGGAATCGACACGTCCGCGACGACGGCCCCGAGCGCCTGGAGCTTCTGCGCTGCGGCGCGCACGCTGGCGTCTACATCGGCCTCCGACTCCGGCAGCCCGAATCCTTCGGTGACCACGCCGATCCGGAGTCCTGCAACGCCCTCCTCGATGCTGGACAGGTAGTCCCCGACTGTTGGTGCGTATTGCCGCGGGTCCAGCCCGTCCGCGCCGGCGAGCACACTCAGCAGGCGCGCGTTGTCCGTCACGGTCGCCGTCATCGGCCCGGCGTGGTCCAACGTCGGATCGATCGGCGCGATCCCGGTGTAGGGGACCAGCCCGTGCGTCGGCTTCATGCCGACGATTCCGGAAAAGCTCGCGGGGATGCGGATGGAGCCGCCCTGGTCGGCGCCGACCGCCATGTCCGCCTCGCCTGTCGCAACCAGCACCGCGCAGCCCGACGACGACCCGCCGGCGGAGTGCGTCGGGCGATGCGGATTGCGCACGAGGCCCCACGCATTGGTGTGGCTGCCTCCCGAGCCGCTCAGGTACTCGCAGTGGGCCTTGCCGACGATCCGCCCACCCGCCTCGAGCACCCGCGTGGCCACCGTTGCATCACTGTCGGGCGTGTAGCCCTCCAGGGCGCGCGTCCCATTGAGCAGGGGCGCGCCGGCGAGGCAGATGTTGTCCTTCAGCACCACGGTGCGCCCGGCGAGCGGGCCGGTGGCAGCGCCTCGCACCTCGATCTTCGCGGCCCACGCGTTGTAAGGGTTCTCGGCGGCCTCCGGACGGCGTGCGGCGCTGCGCGGATACTGCGGCGGCAGAATCTCGTCTTCGATCTCGTCCAGCGCCCGGTAGACCTCGAGGTTCGGCTCCACCAGTGCGCGGTAGGCCTCCAGTTCGGCATCGCTGAGATCGAACCCGAGGGTCGACGCATGCTCGCGAAGGTCGTCCAGCGTCGGGATCGGGACGGGAAGTCTCATGGCGGCTCCCTAAGCTTGGTGTTTGTTCGGGGTCGGTGCCCCGGATGCCCAGGGCGATGGGGTGCGGATGATGGTGTGTCTGCCGCACGGTGGCTCGAAGGGAATGGCTGCCCCGTCGTTCGTCGAGCAGGAGCCGGCAGAACTCGAGGCGATGGCCGCAGGACCGCGGCCCGAGTGCGCTCAAGCCCGGCCTTTCGCCCTGTCCCTGCCGCGTAGCGAATCCGGGAGCCGGCCCACATTCGACTATATATGAAAGTGAAATCAAATTCAAGTCAAGAGTGGGCGTGCTAGGTCATGACTGCGGCGCGCCCCGCGCCGGGCGGGCCGGCGAAGCACTGAGCGAGGGAAAGCCAGCGGTCGGCGTCCTCGCCCGTTGCCACCAGGTCGGAGTCGTCGCGGTGCATCCGCTGCGTGACCACCAGACAGAAGTCGTACGCCGACCCGATCACCCGCTGTGCGGCGTCCTCGGGACCGTAGGTCCATACGTGGCCAGACGGCGCCACCAGCTCGACCCGGAACTCCTCGTCGGGAGGTGGGATCTGGTGCATCGAGAACGCGAAATTCCTGGTGCGGATTCCGAGATGCGCCACGTGCCGGATGCGATCAGTCACCTCGAACTCGACGCCCAACGCCGCGTGCACGTCGTGCGAGTGCGCCCAGGTTTCCATGAACCGCGCGGTCGCCATCGAGGTAGCTGACATCGATGGTCCGAGCCACGGCATGCGTTTGCCGGTCGGATGCGCGCGGAGCGCCGCGACCACGGCCTCACGCGCCCGGCGCCACCGCACCAGGAGTTGCGCCGGCTCGACCCGGCCTCCGGCAAGTGCGGCAGCGTCGACCGATCCGCCGACGTCGGCCAGGACCGACGTCAACATCTCGTTCCAGGCCTGCTCATCCACTGCCGCGGCCGTGGCCGCCTCGTCGGTCCAGGCCAGGTGGGCGACCTGGGTCGCCACGTCCCAGCCGTCCGCCGGAGTAGGGGTCCGCCACTGGTCTTCCGAGAGTGCGGCGACAAGCCGTTCCAGCCGGTTTCCCTCGGCCTCGAGGTCGAACAGGATCTCCTCAAGTGCGACGCTCACGTCTTCTCCTCCAGCATGCTCGTGTGTCGTAGGCGGCGAGCTTCCAGGGGCTGCCGGGTCGTCTCATTTCGCGGCCCTGCGTCGGGCGACGGTGCCGACGCCCACGCCGATGATCAGCACGAGGCCTTGGAAGAGGTACTGCCAGTAGGTCTCCATGCCCAGCAGCGCGATCGCGTTGAAGCCGACGGCTACCGTCACGACACCGACGACGGTGCCGACGATGTGGAACTGCCCGTCGCGGAGGACCGCCGAACCGAAGAACGCGGCGGCGAACGCGGCGAGCAGGTAGGTGTCGCCTGCGGAGACCGCGGCGCTTCCCGTGCGCGTCGCGAGCAACACGCCGGTGAGTGCCGCCAGGGCCCCGCAGATCACGAATCCGACGACGCGGACTCTGCCGACCCGGATGCCGGAGAGGCCGGCGGCAGTCGCGTTGCCTCCCGCTGCCTGCATCGACCGCCCCAGCACGGTCCGGTTGAGGAGCAGCCAGGCCAGCAGGGCCAGGCCCGCCATGATGTAAACCGGGTAAGGCACGCCTATGAATCGTCCGAGGCTGATCTCCAGGAAAGCGTCCGGGTGGCTCAGCGTGACGGGCGTGCCGCCCGCGATGGCGTAGTTGACGCCGACGGCCACGGTGCCGACACCAAGCGTGGCGACCAGGGCGTTGACGCCAAGGACGGTGACCACGAGGCCGTTGAGCAGGCCGATGAGGGCACCGACTGCGACTCCCGCCGCGATCGCCAGGGGGATCGAGACATCGTGCTTCACGATCACGGTGCAGGCGACGACGCCGGCGAGGCTGGCCGTGCTGCCGATGCTCAGGTCGAACTCGCCGGTGACCAGCGTGAACGTCAGCCCCATCGCGATGACAGCCGAGAGCGCACTCTGATTGAGGATGTTGACCACGTTGTTCCCGGTGGCGAAGGTGCCGGGCTCGAGTATCGACATCGCGAGGATGAGCGTGGCGAGCATCATGAGAGCGCCGTATCTCGCGAGGCATTGCCACACGAACGCGGACCGGGGTTGTGCAACGCCGTGGTTGAGCGTCGTGGTGTTCATGTGATTTCCTGTTCGTCGAACCGAGCGAAGCAGAGCTCAGTGAGTCGGCTCTTCGTTGCACTGGCGCCATCGACTGACCCGACGACCGTGCCTGCCCGGACCACGATTACGCGGTGACAGATCGCGAGCTCGTCGAAGTCGCTGGAGATCATCAGCACCGAGCAACCCGTGCCGGCCAGCTCAGTGATGATCCGATAGATGTCCGCGCGGGCACCGACATCGACGCCGACCGTCGGCTCATCGAGGATCAGCACGCTGGGTTCGCTTCGCACATACTTGCCGAGGACGACCTTCTGCTGGTTGCCGCCGCTCAGCGAGTGGACAGGGTCCCTGGGGGACCGCGACTTGATGCCGAACCGATGGATCAGCGACTTGGTGATCCGCCGAGCCGCGCGGGGGCGGTATACCGCGGACATGCGTCGCGATGCCCCCATCGCGGCCATCTGAAGGTTGTCCTCGATGCTGCCGGACAGGACTAGGCCTTGGCTGCGCCTCTCCTCGGGCACCAGGCACACCCCGCGTCGGATGGCCTGGTGCGGTGTGCGCGCCCGGTAGGGCTCGCCGTCGAGGACCATCGTTCCGCTCGTCGCGGAGTCGGCGCCCACGAGCAGACGAGCGATCTCGGTTCGACCGGACCCGACCAGGCCGGCGACGCCGAGGATCTCGCCCTCACGCAGGTCGAAGTCCACGCCATGGATCTGGGGTGGTCGACCGAGTCCACGAACGGACAGCCGTACCCGCTCGCCAGGCGCGCCCACGGGGCCCCGGCGCTCGAGCAACTCCACCTCGCGACCCACGATGTGGTGAGTCAACGCCCGGACGTCGAGTGAATCGGACTCGTAGGTCCCGACCACCGTCCCGTTGCGGAGGACACAGATCTGGTCGGTTACCTGGAGTACCTCGTCCAGGCGGTGCGAGATGTAGAGGATGCCGACGCCGGCTGCGGTCAGTTGCTCGATGACCCGGTAGAGGCGCTCCGCCTCCTCGGCAGTAAATGACGCGGTGGGTTCGTCGAGTGCCACGAGGTTCGCGGGCCGCATCAGTCCGCGCGTGAGTGACACCATCCATCGCTCGGCAACCGGGAGTCGTTCCACGGGGACGTCGAGCGTGATCCGATAACCCAGCATTTCGCCGACCTCGTCGGCCCGCGCGCGCAGCGCCCGCCGATCGATGATTCCCAGTGGCCGGGTGGATCTGTATCCCAGCGCCAGGTTTTGCAGCCCGGAGAACTTCGGCACGAGATTCAGCTCCTGGTGCACGAAACTCAGGCCCAGCGCCGTGGCGGCGCGGGGGCTGTCGATCCGGACCTCCCGTCCGTCGACCAGGATCCGGCCGGAGTCCGCCTGCTCGGCTCCCGCCAGAATCCTCACCAGGGTCGACTTGCCGGCACCGTTGGCCCCGCACAACCCGAGAACCCTGCCCGGCGCAAGCGAGATGGAGGCGTTGTCGAGCGCGATCGCCCCGCCGAACTGCTTGGAGATCCCCTCCATGGCCAGGCTGACGCCGTGCCGACGTGGCTGCCGCGCCCCGGCAGGGTCCCGGGTGTCGGGTACGGCGTCGCACTCAGGTTGGACACCGCTCATCACTTGACCGCTTCCGGGTGCTTCTTGACGAACTCGTGGTAGGTGTCGTGGGTGACGAGGATGGCCGGGATGGGGATGACGTTGGGCTCCGCGTTGGTGCCGTGCTCGACGACGCCAGGGGTCTGCTCCGCCGCAGTGATGCCGGCCGCGGTGACGTCGATGAACGCATCGGCACGCATGTCACCGGCTTCGACCGCGTGCAAGGCTGCGGATGTGCCGTTGATGCCGTACACGAGGACGTCGTCGCGCCGGGCCTGGCGCAGTGCGCTGATCGCGCCGAGGGATGCCTCGTCCAAGCAACCGAAGATCGCCAGGGGTTCGCTGCCGGCCGGGTGCTCGGCGAGCCAAGCCTGGGTGAACTGGGTAGCCGCCTCGACGTGTCCGGGGATCGGAACTTCCTTGCGGGTCACCTGGATCTTGGTGCCTTTGAGCGTGTCCATCAGTTCCGCCTCGCGACCCATGCACGGCGGTCCTTGGTTGTTGCCGAACGCCAGTACGTTGCCGGTGCCGTGGAGGTCCTTCACCAGGAGCTTGGCGATCTCGGTGCCGTTCGGCCGGCCGGCGTCCATGTCGACCACCACGCCGTGCGCCGGTCCGCCGGCGAACGAGATCACGGGGATCCCCGCGGCGTTTGCGGCGCGGATGCCGGCGGTGAGCGACTCGCTCGGGAAGACGGCCGCCACGATCACGTCGACGCGCTTCTGAGTGAAGTCGTTCATAGCGCTGATCGCCTTGTCGACCGAGCCTTGGGGGTCCACCTTGGTGACTTTCCACCCGTGGCCCTCGGCGTAGCCGACGTACGCCCGCAGCGCCGTCTCACTGGTCTCTTCGCTGGACGAGAACTGGACGATGCCGATCGAGTACGCGCCGTCCTTGCCTGCGCCGGACGACCCCCCGCAGGCTGCCGTCACGGCGACGAGCGCTGACAGCGCTACGCCAAGTGCGATTCTCCGGAACTTCATCGATACTCCTCGGGCTGGTGCCCTACGGCAGGTGGACTGGAAGGGTGGTCCTACGAGCGCCTGTGCCGTCACGCCAAACGTGCGAGTGCGTCGGAGGCACTTCGGCGGGGTCAGGCGTGTCGAAAGCGGATGTGGACGCGGCATTGCGTGCCAGCTCCGACCTCCGAGAGTTGTCCGGCTCGGTGAAGGTGAGCTGTACGCGGGCCAGTGCCGCCGACCGCGTCGGCCGAAGGGTTGCCGGCCGATCGAGGTAGGCCCCGCAAGTGACGCTCGCGCGCTGGCTCATCGTCGTTGGTGCGATGTGACGTGTATCGCAACACGATAATTGAGACTGGACTCAACTTCAAGTGCGACTTCTGCCGCAGCCTTCGTGGCAATCGGTGGCTGCCGCGTGAGGTCGGCGGCGCCGCCTCTGGTGGCGGATCAGCGTGGTCGCGTGCTCTACCTGGGTGCACGTCGCCCCGTGCCTCGCTGATGCCGGGTACGGCGTGGCGGTCCTCAGATGCCGCAATTGGCCGGGGCATGACTGGGCCGGGTGCGCGCGGTGCCGCGTGCGGCCGGCGCACTCCGGGTCGCGTCTCCCGAGGTGCTCGTCAACGTGCGTTGCGCTCGTCGACGGCGTTGGTGCCCTACTCGGATCCTGCGAGAGCCGCCTCTGGTTCGAGGGGGCCGTCTGGTCGCTCGAGCGCCGGTGATGCGGCGCCTGGATTCGCCGACTGCCATCGTCGCCGGTCCGGGGGGACCATTGCCTGGATTCGGGCTGGCCAGGCGTCTCAATCGGACATCAGGCACAGTCTGCGCGTCGACATCCCAACGATGTGCGTCAGGTCGTGGGCTGGATCTTCAGGGCGTTCACCCAGAGCTGGGTCAGGGTGTCGGAGAGCTCGTCGAGGTCCCAGTCCTCGCCCAGCACCCAGTTCGTATAAGCCGCCCGGGCAACCATGCTCGACAGTGACCCGGCGGCGAGGATCGGGTTAAGTTTCGGGTCGGCCAGCCCTCGTGCCTGCAGGTCTCTGATCGCCTGCGCATTCCTGCGGGCGAACGCGTCCGCGCGCCGCTTCCGGAGCTCGCGGAATTTGTCATCGACGTTGGCCACCTGCTCCAGGAGTTGCATGAGCTTCGCGTTGCGCTGGTAGGACTCCAGATAGGCGTGGGTGCTGGCAGCGATGCTGCTCACTGGATCGTCCGCGTCCACCAAGTCGTGGACGTGGGGGTGGAGCATCTCGTCTTGCAATTCCTCCAAGACGGCCTGAAAGATCTCCTCCTTGCTGGAGAAGTAGGTATAGAACGAGCCCGAGGCGGTGCCGGCCTCCGTCGTGATGTCGGCAAGCCGCGCGTTGAGGAACCCGTCACGCTCGAACACCGTCCGTGCTGCCGCGACAAGCCGTGCCCTCGTCCGGGCGCCACGGACCGTGAGGGGAGGCTCGCGATGGGGCACGGTGGTGCTCCCGTCTTCTCGGCGAGACGTCGTCGGCCGTGGCATTCGATCTCCTCTTGGTGGGCGCGCGGACGTCGGGTTGGGCTTGACGTCGTCATCCGGAACTCGATCCAACGATAGTCCGGATCGCTGTCCAAGCCGGCCAGCGACGCAGCGTTGTAGGGCACTCGTCCGGCGGGCGGAGGAGGCGAGCCTCGCTGGGCTCGACGGGCCATATTGACATTGACATCAGATTCAAATTACGGTGAGCGCGGCGAGACTCAAGAGAGGTGGGCCAAGGCAGTGTCGAAGACCGCGGTCACAGACCACAGCAATACCGTGCTCGCCGAGCGGCGAGGAGGCGTACTCGTGCTTACGCTGAATCGGCCCGATCGGCTGAATGCGTGGAACGACGCGCTCGAGGACCGCTACTTCGCGCACCTTGACGAAGCAGAAGCAGACCCTGACGTGCGCGCGGTCGTGCTCACCGGAGCGGGGCGCGGGTTCTGCGCCGGCGCGGACATGGAGGACCTCCAGGTCGTCAGCCGGGTCGAGATCAACGCTCTCCCCACGCGCGCCGCACCGCGGCACCGGCCGATGCTGTTCCGAAAGCCGCTGATCGCAGCGATCAACGGTGCGGCCGCGGGCCTTGGGCTCGTCGAGGCGCTCTACTGTGACGTGCGATTTGCAACACCTACGGCGAAGTTCACCACGGCCTTCGCTCGCCGTGGCCTGATCGCCGAGTACGGGGTCGCGTGGATCCTCCCCCGCCTGGTCGGTCAGAGCAGAGCACTCGACCTGCTTGTCTCCTCGCGCGTGGTGCAAGGGCATGAGGCAGCCTCGATGGGCCTTGTCGACCGGGTTGTCGAGCAGAGCGAGTTGCTCGATGCCGCCGTGGGCTACGCGGAGCAGCTCGCGACCTACTGCTCACCGGCGTCGATGCATGCCATCAAGAGCCAGGTTCTGCGCGGCCTCAATTGCGACTTCAAGGAAGCGGTCGCCGATGCGGATCGCCTCATGCTGGAATCGCTCCGATGGCCCGATGTCAAAGAGGGTGTGACGAGCTTCCTCGAGCGGCGCGACCCTGCATTCGCCGGCCTGGCCCCGCTCTGACACGGTCGCGCCACCGAGATGGGTCGTCACTGGTGATCACTGGTTCGATCTCGGTGCCGCTGGATGTAACGCGTCGACCGCGTGGAGACCTGGTTCGACCTATTGAACAGTCACGGGTTGGGGCCGCTTCCTTTCGTGAGGATGATGGTCACCATGCCCAAGCGTTATCCGTCCGAAGTCCGGGAGACGGCTGTCCGTTTGGCTCTGGATCGCCTGAACGAGCCTCGGCCTTTCGTGCGATATTGAGTTGATCTTGCTTCAGGTTTGTTGATCGTGCGGCGGGTGTTTCTGGGTGTGGGCGTGCTTGATCGGCCGACCTGCTTGTGTCGGCCGCTCCGGGGTCTTTCGCTCGCAGGGACAAGGGGTGCGGATCAGGTGAAGGCGGCGCGGATTTTCAACCAACCTGCAGCGATTGCCTCGGCGTAAGCGCAGGTTTCATCGATACGGACTCGGACCTGGCGGGCACCTCGGGTGATCCGGGCACCCACGTGCAGGACCAGGTTGCGGAATGTGGCGATCTCGGCGCGAGCCAGTACTGGTGTGTCGGTGAAACCCAGAATTTTGGTCCAGGACAGCAGATCGGTCGCGGCGAGTAACGTCTCCAGCCAGGCGGTGTTCTCCGCGAATCCGCGGCAGGGCAGGTTGCGCAACCCGGTGGCCTTGGCCTGGCGGATGCGGTCCTCTACCCGGGCGTGTTGGCGGTGGTGCAGTTCCAGACCCGCGGTCTGGCCGGGCGATGACTCCGTCACCGATGTCGGTGATGAACGGGGTGATCCGATGTCCATCCACATCGGTGAATTTCAGCTGCGCACCGGGGTGGGGGCGTTCGGCACGCACGATGACTTTCGCTCCCTCCGGCCACGTCCGCAGGTCGAGCATCCCGGTGAGGTCGGCGACCCAGGCGCCACCGCGGATCCTGCCGTCGCGATCGATGGCCGATTCCCAGGCCTGGCCGGGAACCTGGTCGACAATCGCCTGGACGCGGCCGTCCACCGGAAACCCGAAGGAGAACCACACCCCCTTCTCCCGGCACGCCGTAGCGAAGGCGTGGGTGGCGCCGGCGGAGTCCGAGCGGGCCACCACCCGCACCGAGCCTGGATCACCTGGACACGGCCGAGCATGGGCCGGTAATGACGCCAACGCCCGCTCCAGCACCGTGACGTGATCGGCCGCAGTGTTCGACCCGGCATTGCCCGGCCGCAGCAGACCCGCGAGCGCTTCGCCACCGGAGACCTCCGGGCGGTCCAGAAACGCCAGCAACGGGTGAAAACCGAACGTCCGTTTCCAGGTTCTTGCCGCGTTTTCCTTGTCCTCCGAGTACGAAATCGTGACTGTGGCGTCGAAGTCGATGTCCAGCAGCCCGCTCAGATCCGGGGCGGCACCCGCGGCCCACGCCCGCTCCCGCGCCGCTGCCCGCGCGGCCAGCACGCCGGGCAGATGCTCATCATCGATCTTGTCCAGCATCCGCCAGGCGGTCGGCATGCTGGCCACCGGCCCACACACCTGGTGCTGGTCACCGAAGACCTCGACATGGGAGACACAGTCCGCGCCATCCGCGATGGCCACCGCCATATCCGCGAACACCTGCCCCGGCGCATGCACCCACGGACCGGCATAGGTATCGGCCAAGGCCGCAGTCACCCCCTCGACCAGGCCCGGTATCACGGGCCAACTCCCGCAGCATCCCCACCCCGGCATGCGACACCACACCACGCCCATCGGCACTGACCTTGACCCGCCCCGACCGCTTGCTACGCTTCACCCGCGAAGTACCTTCCCGTGAGCACCACTACAGACTTAGACAATCCGTAGCTTCCCTTACAGGACAGGCACTTCGCGCATCTCAGAGCAAAACCTACGTCACACCGCATGAAACACCCGGGCGAGTACGGATCGGCCTACGCTGCCGCGCATGCCATCGGCTTTTTCGCGCGGGAACTCGACTCGCGACACCGTTGATCATCGGGTTCATCGACGAATGCCGCCGGGTCCACAGCGTCGAGTCGATCTGCCGTGTGCTCTGCGCGCACTGGATCCGGATCGCGCCAAGGAACTACCGCAAGGCCCGCCGCCGGCCACCGTCCGAGCGTGACATCACCGACGCGCACCTGACCAACGCGTTGCTGGACGTGCAGGATGCACCCGAAGCTGTGTACGGGCGACGGAAGACGCCCGCTGGCTGCGCAGCCCAACCGGGACTTCACCGCCGACGCCCCGAGCCGAACATGGCGCTGTGGCGGCGGGATCACCACGGGCATCCGGTCGAGCCAGGACTGATCCACCACAGCGATGCCGGTAGCATTCACCGATTTCCTTGCACAGCAAGGACTATCAGCGTCCATCGGGTCGGTCGGCGACGCCTGCGACAACGCGCTGGCAGGGTCGATCATCGGGCTGTTCAAGACCGACGTCAACCGACACGCCTCATTTGCCGGTCTGTCCGAGGTGGAATACGCGGTCATGGAATGGGTCGGCTGGTACAACAACGCCCGCCTCCACTCCCGCCTGGACTACCTCACCCCGGCCGAGTACGAGACCGCCTGCGACACTCAACACCTGCCACGCCGACCGGCGCTGGTCTGGCACCGAAGCCGGTCCCTTACCCGTGACGGTTCCAGGGTCCCGGCAAAGTCGGTGTGAGGGGCCTTGCGCAGACTGCGGAGGTCCGTGAAGGGGTCCTTCACGGACTCTGAGTCTGTGAAGGACCCCTTCACGGATTCGAGACAGGTCTGGCGCACACCACGAGGCTGCCGGGCGTGATCGACGAAGATGGCAGGTGTCGTCGATGATGACGCGGCAGCCATGGCTCTCTCTCTGCTGCTCACGGGTCTTCGACCAACTTTGCCGGGACCCTGCGTGACGGTTCAGTCAGAGCCGGACGACCATCTTGCCCGTGTTGGCCCCTGACAGCAGTCCTCGGAAGGCGTCGACGGCATGGTCGATGCCGTCGACCACCATGTGCTCGTCGGTCAGGTCTCCTTCGCGCAGCCACGCGCTAGCCTGCGCGACGTACTGGCGGTACAGGTCGTAGTGGTCGCTCACGATGTACCCGCGCAACGAAACGCGCCGCCCGATGGCGAGCCCGAGGTTGTCCGGCCCAGGCATCGGCTCGGTGGCGTTGTACTGGGAGATCGCGCCGCACAAGGCGATCCGGCCGTGGTCGCGAATTTCCGACAGAGCAGCACGGAGGTGGTCACCGCCGACATTGTCGAAGTAGACGTCGATCCCGGCGGGCGCGGCTTCGGCAAGGGCCTTGCGCAAACTGTCCTCGCGATAGTCGATCGCCGCGTCGAAACCGAACTCCTCGACGAGACGCCTGACCTTCTCCGGCCCTCCGGCCGACCCGATGACGCGCGACGCGCCCATCTTGCGCGCCACGGTTCCGGCTACCAGCCCGACGGCACCTGCGGCACCGGAGATGAACACGACGTCGCCCTCCTTCACGGGGGCGATCCGAGTGAGCCCGGTGTATGCCGTCAGGCCCGGCATGCCCAGCACCCCGAGGTACGCGGGGGCCGGCGCGACAGACGTGTCGACGACGCGAGCGGTCGAAGCTGGAACGAGGGCGTACTCCCGCCAACCGAGATCATGAAGAACCTCGGCGCCGATCGGGATCCCAGGGACCCCGGACGCAACCACGGTTCCGATCGCGCCGCCGTCCAGGGGGGCGTCCAGCTGAAACGGTGCGACGTAGGACTTGACGTCGTTCATGCGGCCTCGCATGTAAGGATCGACAGACATCCAGGTGTTGCGGACGAGGAGTTCCCCGGCGCCGGCGCCGTCGGGCACTGTGGCCTCGACTGTCTTGAAATCGCTTTGCTGCGGTTCGCCCACCGGCCGACGCACCAGGTGGATCTCCTTGCTCGTCGTCATCGGCGAGGTCCTTTCTGCTGGGTCATGGCAGGAAGCGTGACACTGATTTGAGATTGAAGTCAAGTTCAAGTGTGGTCCGGGTGTCTGATCCGCGCGGGTGGGACGAGGCGATGTCCTGTCCTGCGAACCCGTCGATGCGGTCCTCCTCGGTTGCGGCGGCGTGCTCACCGTGCCCGTGCATGGGTCGATCGCGGCCTGGATGGCCGCGGGCGGGATCGACCCGAAGTCGTTCTCTCGCACCCTCAAGTCGTGGCTGTCCCGGGCGGCCCCGGATGGGACGCCGATACATCGGCTGAGGGCAGGCGAGCTGAAGGTTGCCGAGTTCGACGCGTCCGATCGGCCCCCGTTGCGCGGTGCGCGTCGACTGTCGCCCCGTCGGACGCCGCCAGTGAATCGAACTTGACGTCGACATCAATTATGTCATGATGGGCGGGTGCCGAGATCTATCTACCTACCCGAGCACGACGCGTTTCGTGCCTCCGTGCGGACGTTCCTCGCCCGTGAGGTGGAGCCGCGACTCGAGGAGTACCGCGCTGCGCACGGGCTGCCGCGAGAGTTCTGGCTCCGGGCGGGCCATCACGGATTTCTCGGGCTGGAGATCCCCGAGGAGTTCGGCGGCGGCGGAGCCGATGACTATCGCTTCAACGCGGTCCTCACCGAGGAGCTCGCCAAGGTCAGCATGGCGCTCGCGTCGTGTGTGGGCATCCACGCTGACATCGTCGTGCCGTACCTCCTGCACCTGGCGACCGATGAGCGGAAGAAGCGGTGGCTTCCCCGGATGGCCTCCGGTGAGCTGCTGACCGCCATCGCGATGACCGAGCCTTCCGGAGGCTCGGACCTGGCCCGGATGCGGTCGACGGCAGTCCGCGACGGCAGCGAGTTCGTCGTGAACGGATCGAAAACGTTCATCACGAACGGGTACTCGGCGGACCTGATCGTCGTGGCCTTGCGGACCACATCCGGGAGGGGAGCTCGGGGTCTCTCGCTGTTCGGCATCGAAACCAGCCGTGCGGGCTTCGCCCGCGGCCGCCGGCTCGACAAGGTCGGGCAGGACGAGTCGGACACCGCCGAACTGTTCTTCCACGACGTCCGGGTCAGTGAGGACGACCTCATCGGCGAATACGACGGTGGGTTCGGGCACCTGATGACCTGGCTTCCCCAGGAGCGGCTGAACGGCGCCGTCACGAACCTGGCCCATGCGCGAGCCGTTCTCGACGAGACCATCAGGTACTCGCGGGAACGGGCGGCTTTCGGGCAGCCCATAGGCCAGTTCCAGCACAACAAGTTCCTTATCGCCGATCTGGTCACGCGAGTCGAGGTCACCCAGGCGTACGTCGATCAGTGCGTGATGTCACATGTGGAAGGGACGCTGTCGCCGGTCGACGCTGCCAAGGCCAAGTGGTGGACGGCGCAGGTGCAGAACGACGTGCTCGACCACTGCGTACAGCTGCATGGCGGCTACGGCTACATGAACGAGTACCGGGTGGCCCGGGCCTGGCGTGATGCCCGGGTGTCCAAGATCTGGGCCGGCTCCAACGAGATCATGAAGGAGCTGATCGGTCGTGACCTCGGACTCTGACCAGGTCACGAGTGATGTGATTCAGGTCGTCGCCACGGTCCGGGCGTGTCCTGGCCGAGGGGCGCAGTTGTCACCGTCGTGGCCGGCTCGCTCGCGAAGATCCGTGCGGAACAGGTGTGTCTGCGCTACGACTCCTTCCGGGTCCGCAGGATGCCCGACGAGTCCGTGATGGTCGACGAGCGGTCGTCCCGGGACGCCCTCGTCGCGCAGGCACCGTCGAACACTTCCAGGCGATGTCGGCCTTTCGCGCCACCGAGATCGTCGAGGCCCCCGTGGTCGGGGTGCTCGAAGCATGGTCGGCGGATGGTGCCCGTGAACAGCGGCACGGCCTGTGCCGATCGGTCCCTGCCCGCCGCCAAGACCCCTGAAGGAGTACCTCGATGAACCCGAGATTCGCAGACCGCACCGCGATCGTCACCGGCGCAAGCCGGGGGATCGGCCTTGCCATCGCGAAACAGCTCGTCGCTGACGGCGCCAAGGTCGTCGTCACTGCCCGGAAGAAGGAAGCACTCGACGAGGCGGTGGCTCAGCTGGGCGGTCCCGAGTTTGCGCTCGGCGTCGCGGGACAAGTCGACGACCTGGATCACCAGGCGGAGGTCGTCGAGCGTGCAATCGACACGTTCGGCAGCGCGGACCTGCTCGTCAACAACACGGGCATCAACCCGACCTACGGCCCGCTCGTCGACCTGGACCTGGGCGCGGCCCGCAAGATCTTCGAGGTGAACTGCCTGGCCGCGCTCTCCTGGGTGCAGCAGGTCCACCAGAGCTGGATGAAGGAGCACGGCGGAGCGGTCGTCAAGGTCTCCTCCGTTGCCGGGCTTCGCCCGGCGCCCGGAATCGGCTTCTACGGTTCGAGCAAGGCCATGCTCAACCAGATCACCCAGCAGCTGGCCGTCGAACTCGGACCCGGCATCCGAGTCAATGCGGTGGCCCCAGCGGTCGTGAAGACACGATTCGCGACAGCACTTTACGAGGACCGTGAGGCCGAGGTGGCCGCCGACTATCCCCTGAAGCGTCTGGGCGTGCCACAGGACATCGGCGGCGTCGTGGCGTTCCTGCTCTCCGATGAAGCCGCGTGGATGACGGGGCAGCTGCTGGTCGTGGATGGCGGCGTGCTGCTGACCGGAGGTGGTTTGGCCAAGCCGCAGCGTTGAGGTGTGTGGTTCGGTCCGGCTGGTAGTGGGTGTGGTTGCGGAGCATGGCGTAGAGGATGTCGCAGCGGCGGCGGGCGAAGCAGGTGAGGGCGGCGTTGTGTTTTGCCTTCGGCTCTTCCTGTCGTGGCAGGTCCTGCTGGTCGGGTCGGAGAGCGAGGCGAACGCGGCGAGGAAGAACGCGCGTTTGAGCTGGCGGTTGCCGGTGCGGGCGGGGTGCTCGCCGTTGATGCTGGTGCCGGAGCCGGGGGTGACGGGGGCGATGTCGGCATAGGTGGCGAGGTGTGCGGAGCTGACGAAGTGGGAGGCGTCGCCGACGTCGGAGGATGCGGGCGGCGGTCCTGATTCCGATGCCGGGCATCGAGGTCAGGACCCTGGCAAGAGGGTGTGCATCGAGTATCCCCTCGACCTCGGCGGTGACCTGTTTCCGTTGCTGGAGCACGGTTTTCAGGCTGTCGGCCAGTCTGGGCATGCCCGCGGCCGGTGCCTGGGACGGTGACGGTCTGCTCGGCCAGCGCGGTCAAGATCGCCTCGGCCAGCTGCTCGCCCATGCGGGGCGCGTGGGCGGCGGCGATCGCGGCGAGCTTGCGGCGTCCGGCTTCGCACAACGTGCGGCGGGTGGTCAAGGCGCCTGAGGCTTGGACGCGCGGGAGATGCGGCACAGCTTCGTGTCGCTGCTGTCCGATGCGCGGGCGCCGATCGAGGACATCGCACGGCTGTGCGGGCACGGCGGGACTGCGGTCACCGAGCAGGTCTACCGGCACCAGATTCGGCCGATGATCCTCGAAGGCGCCGTGGCGATGGAGCAGATCTTTCGTTCCCAGCGCGGGGAACGGTAGTCACCCGGCGGCCATCCATCGTGGACTTACGGCAACGAAGGGAAGGAGCAAAGCGATGTCAAGAAAGGCCGGTGACCTGGTATTTCACCAGGTCACCGGCCGTCTTCGTCCGGTCGGGCTGACAGGATTTGAACCTGCGACCCCTTGACCCCCAGGACGTTGGAGTAGCGGTTTCCGCAGGTCAGGGCCAGTTGCACAAGATCGTCTGACGTTCGGTGACCTGCGGCTCGTTCATGATCGCGCACCACGTGTGGTCCCCACGTGGTCCCCAGCTCTGCCCTGGTCCAGAGCGTGAGCTGGTTGGGGCTGAGGCGGCGGTTCGGCTGCTTGAGCTTCACGGCAGGCTCCCTCGGCGGGTCGGGCTCGATGGCGCGGTACGTGGTGGCTGACCGCCCCCGTCTTCCTCGCCCATGCCGCAGTTAGCGCCGGGTCGTCGGTGTCAAGGGGGAGCTTCAGCTCATCGCGAAGCGACGCCGAAGGCGCCCTTGATGGCGGCGGGCCGGTGTTAAAGGATCGCCTGCGAGGGAGCGGCCACCTCGAGAGGTCGGGTCCAGCTGATGCGCGTCGGGTGGCAGAGCTGCCGTGTTGCTCGGTGGTCATGGTGTCGGCGGCGGCGCGCTGTGCGGTGCTGCGCTATCGGCGGGCTCGCCCGGCGACCGGCGGCCGGAGCGGAGCGGCAGGCCGTCCGTGTCGCCATGGGGCGGAGCCCGCCGTACGTGTGGCGACCTGCGCGCCGCCGTCGGCGGCGCCTTGATCCCATAGAGCCAAATTCGGCAAGGACCTGTCTCCGAGCTAGCTGCTCTCCCGAATGGAAGGTCCCGTGAATGCTGACTGCATACCGAAATAGGACGTCAACTTTCCAAGGAAATCAATTAGCTCCGGCGTAAGGTTCTCGTGCCGCCTAGTTTCCAGAACCCGTGTCACATAAGCAATGCCATGCTTCGCATTGACATCCTTGAACCAACGTTCTAGCTCACCAACGGGAACAAGGAAAATCCCATAATTGCTAAGGTTCTCCAGTATTCGATCAATCGCTCCGGACGCGTCGCCTTCAAAAGCTGCAACGCCAGCCCGTTTCACTTCACCCCAACCGGTTTTAATCTTCACGGCATCGATAATTCCCTTGGACTCAGCATCAGTGATGGTGCTCCTATTTTGCCGCCGGAGAATATCTTTGGTCGCCTCGCGCAGATTCTCGACCGTCGGACCTGCTGTTCGACCAGTAATCTGGCGATTTACGATATCAAGGTCTTGAACAAATTCGTCTGGATTTCCTCCGGCCGCTTTTACAAGATTGAAGACACGCTCGCGCTCGTTTAACACATCGATATCGCCGATTACCGCCGTTTTCACGCCAAAGGAGCAGAGCTCGCGCATGGACTGTGCCAACCGCGCCTTTCCTCCCACATGCGTAAATAGAAGATCGTGCTCTAGCTCTTTATTAAGGTAGACATCTAAGGCGGCTTCATAAAACCGACAGTCTCCGTCAGATTCGCATACAACAACCCCCTTGTGAAATAGACCATTAAGCATGCCGGAATACCGCAATAGTGGCTCGGACCACAAGGTTGCTAGTCGCGCGGGCGGGATAGTCGTCCGAATTCTCGTCGGGTCAAGCCCCTGCGTCGAAACCCTAATGATCTTTATTGGACGCCGAGTTGCGCTATTAAGTACACCTTCGAGAATTTCTGAACTATGCGTCGCGATGATGACTTGTCCAGAAGCTGGCGTTTCTTCCACGAGGTACCGCCCAAGAAGACGAGCCTGAGGCGGATGAAGAAACGCCTCGGGCTCGTCGATAAGGGTAACCGACACGCCCGAAGCTATGACGCTGACCAGAATTCCCGCGAAGCTTCGTACGCCATCACCCTGGGACATCAACGGCCGAAGCGCGGCGTACTGCTCGAGCAGTTCCGGACTTGGCGGCAGCCGCTCGTCAGGAAGGCTCGGTCGCCCCATCAAGAGTTGCGGGCCGAGACTGTAGCGGTTGATCGAGATGTCAAAGCCGAATGCGCGCCGAATCATTTTCGACATCCTGACTTCAAGTTCCCGATCATCCCAAATTCGATGAATTGGATTTAGTGCGGGAGCAATTGGCTCTCGCGGCCCGGCGGACTGAAGAAGATTTGGACGCGACATGGCATCCAGATATGCCAAGACGCGCCCAGACAAGACCCCGAGCGCAGGATTTGTCATCCAGACCTGATGCGCCTGCTCCAAGGAGACAAATTGCTGTCCGCCCGACGAGTCCCAGATTCCAAAGCTTCTACCGGTTCCCAGTCCCTCGGGCATACGTCGAGCTATCTTAGTGAACCATTCCCGAAAGACGTCAGCGTTGGTTTCCCGGACAATGGACATCCCATTTAGCCAATTATTGCTATCCTGAAACGTATTGTTCACAAGACCAAGAAAGATCTCGTGCAATAGTGCAGACTTGCCAGCGTTGTTGGGGCCGACGATCAGCGTTACGCCATCTTCTGGAATATCTTCCGTCGTTCCGTCAAGAAACGATAATCGATCAACCGCAAGTTGGATCATTGCCTCTTGGCCTCAAGTCCATCGCTCATCGATATTTCAAGAGAAGAATACTTGATTCTGCGGAATACAGGCATGGTCTATCCTTATTCTGATGGAGGGGTGGATGTTCAGGGCGTCCAGCTCTGAGGCGCTAACCCAAAATACTTCCTTACTTTCACTGCTGGTACGCAAGTTGCCACCCGTAGCAATTGCACGGAAGCAGATCGAAAACTCTTGGCGGACTTCGCCATCGTCGTAAGCGATGACGTGGTTGGGGTTCGAGTAGAGCCCGATAATGCCGGTGACCTCGCACTCAATCCCGGTCTCTTCGCGAACTTCGCGCACGGCAGCCTGTGCCAGCGTTTCGCCGAGCTCAAGCTGGCCGCCGGGTATCGAGTACAGGTCGTTGTCGGTCCGCCGGATCATGAGGATTCGGCCTTCGTCGTCCTGGATGAACGCGGACACTGCGACGGCGATGCTGTTGGCCTTGGGGGCGTTCGGGTCGTTGTAGTAGTCGACGCGGGTCACGCTGTGGCCTCCTAGAAGGTGGCGGGCTTGGCGAGGTTCCAGACGGCTTCGAAGCTTTCGGAGTAGGTCTCGAAGAGGTCCCCGGCGGAGAGTCTGCGCAGGTGCAGGGACGGCGCGTGGGCGCCTTGGAAGCCGTAGACGTGCGTGTTGATGATCATTTCGTCGTCAAAGCGAAAGATCGAGTTGTAGAGCGTAGTGTTGTGAAACCGCATCTCAACTCCGTCGACGCCGATCAGCGGCCGGTAGGACGCCAGGGCATTGCGGATGCGCGCCGCAAGGGTCCCGTCGCCGAGCTGCTCTTCCTCGCCTCGTAGTGCGACGCTCTCGCCTTCCGGATCTCCGAACACGAGGCGGATCTTCGCGCCTGCTGCTGCCTTGGCGGTCAGGTCCTTGATGAACCGTGGGCGTTCCACCAGGAACAGCGCAGCGTGCACCAGGACCTCGACGGTCTCCGATGCTTCCTTGATCAGCCGGTCCCACAACTCGACCGGGATGGCGTTGCGGTGCGGGAACACCCGCACGACCTCTGCGGCCGCCGTCTCAGCCTTGCGTTCGGGCGCCACGGAGTCCGGCCAGAGGTAGGTTTCTGACTCGCGTGCCATGGCGGCGATCTTGTGCCGGTGCTTGGGGTACGGCGTCCGGTTCTTGGTGATCCAGCGCTCGACTGTCTTCTGGTCGACGCCGACGGCCTTGGAGACCTGTTCCAGCGTCAGGCCGTTGCGCAGCAGCGCGTCACGTAGGCGTTCGTTCGGCATCCGCACCCCTTGGGACTTGTAGGGACGTCTTGGACCGTACCAGGGACGTCCCAAGATGTCCCGCCACGTGGTGATCACGTCCCGCGTTTTGGCGGAGATTGGTGTCAGGTTGCCGGGACAGGCCCGGTGCCAGGACACCGAGGAGGTAGGCGTGACCAGTGAAACCGCCGTCCGGCCGTCTGGCTTGGGCAAGCGGACGGTACTTCCCCGACGCGCGGCGTAGGCGCGGCGTGGCATGCGCGACACGGTTCAGATCCACGTCACGGCTGATCTGCCGATTCGCGTCAGGGCGCTGACGTACGCAAACCGCGCGGAAGTCCGGTTCGGCAAGGCGTTCCCAGTGGTCCTGCTCGTGGACTCGGCCGCGATCGCCGTGCTCCGGAGGGAACTCGAACTAGTCAGCGCGGCACTCGACGCCGCAGCAGCACGAGACCTGAGCGGCGAAGAACCGCCAGAAGCTACCAACTAGCAGACGACACAAGGGATACAGACATGGCTATCGACAAGGGATACCGGTTCGCCATCGGCTTCGAGGACGCGTTCACGCAGGGCCTGGTGATGGTCGGCGAAGTGTCGCCGGACACCGAGTACCAGTCGCGCGAGGACCGTGCGGCGGGTCGGGCGACGCGTCAGCGGGTGGACGAGATCAGCGGGAAGCGGCAGTGGAAGGTCACCGTGACCGACCCGTCGGAGACCAAGGCGAAGCGTGCGTCGTTCGAGATCACGCTTCTCGCCGACGTTCAGCCGGTGCCCACGACGAGTGAGGTGCTGCCGGGGATGCGGCCGATCGAGCTGGAGGGGCTGACGGCGGAGCCGAAGGTGGCGGGGCAGGGCGAGTTCAAGTACCAGTCGTACATGTTCCGCGCGACCGGGTTCAAGGCGGCCGGATCGGTCACGGGCGGGAAGACTTCGCGGTCGGCTGGTGACGCGTCGGCCAAGGCGGCGTGATGGGCACCCGGGGGCAGACTCGGGACGCGGCGGGCTTCGGTGAGCAGGTCCGGGCGTGGGAGCTGGCGTATCGGGACTACATGGCGGCCTGGCAGCACGGCACGCAGGTGTTGTCGCCGGTGAGTGCGCAGAACACGGCGAACGCGGCCCGGCGGGTGTCACGGGCCTGGCATGAGCTGGCCCAGGCGCGCGGGTTGCCGTGGTGGTGTGTCGCCGCTTTGGAGTCGGCGGCCGAGGGGTTCTCGGACCTCGCGCGGGACTGGGAACGCAAGTCCACCGGTCCTGGCCGTCCGTCGCCTGCGCCGCGTCAGCGGGATGGGTCGGCGTGATGGCGGAGACCGAACCTCGGACGTTGCGGGCCGCGCACGATGTGGCGTTGCAACGGCGCCCGAACGCTGACGCGAACCTGGCTGCGTGGCTTGTCTTTCACCAGCGCAACGCGCGGATGTATGAGGCGGTGTCCGATGTGGATCGCGGGCACCACCATGAGGCGTTGTACTGGGCGGGCTACGAGCGACGGAAGGCGGACGCGGTGACCTCGCGGATCCAGGAGGCCAAACAGCAGATCCGATAGTCCCGTGTAGACGAACGACAAGTCAACGGTAGCAACGAAAAACGCACGCTATGTCGTGCGGCGTACAAACACGCCCTGATGCGGGTGCGTGAATCCGTAAGGCGCAGAAGCGGAACTGGCGACCAACCTCACCGCTCCTGCGCTGTCCACAACCGCAGGAAGTGAACAATGACAACGCTAGATGATGACAACCGTCGCGCACCAGCCGGGGTCACCCGAACGCGCTGCGCCGAATGCAAGAAGTTCGCCAAGCTGCTCACAGGTGAGACCAAGTGCGCCGCCTGCCTGGGCGTGCTGCCGCTGGATCTCTCCGCCGCGAAGCGGGGTGACCGGTGATGTCGACCGGATTCCTTGTCACCGCAGTGTTCGTGCTCGGCGCGGGCGTGTGGGTGCTCCACAAGATCGGACGGGCCCTGGCCGCGATCCTCGAAGTGCTGGCCGCGCTGGCGGTCGTGTTCGTGGCGCTGTGGTGGCTGTGCAAGGCCGCCTTCTGGCTCGCCTCACAGGTCGTGCTCCGCTGGCGGACCAGCCTCACCATCGTGGCCGCCTACGCCTGGTGCTCGCGGCTCGGCTGGCCCTCGCTGGCCGTGGTACTCGGGTCGGTCGCGTCCGTGCTCGGCGTGTGGGCGGCGATCGATCGCATCTCGTTTGATCAGTGGTGCGGACGGTTCCTACGGGCCTGGTGGCTGCGCTGGGCACTGTACGGCCGCAAGCTCCCCGGCTGGCTGCACGCGTGCGGGCTGAGCATCAAGAACGACGCCCTGCCCGTAGTGGTCACAGTGAACCTGGTCCGGCGCCGTTCGGTCGCCCGCTCCACCACAGGCGGCAGCTCGTCGGGTGTGCAGGTGCCCAAGGTGCTCGGCGTCCGGTCCGGGCCGTCGTGGGATGAGGTGCGGGTTCAGCTCGTGCCCGGCCAGAAGCCCGAGGACTTCGACGAGGCAGCTCGCGCGTTGGCCTCGGCGCGGAAGGTCGCTCGCTGCCAGATCCGCGAGCTGGAACCGAATGTCGTGTCAGTGGACTTCCAACGGCGTGACCAACTGGCCTCGGTGGTGCGATCCCTTCCCGTGCCGGACCTGCTCGCGGTCGACAAGACCGGGGTGGATCTGCGGCGAGTGTGGTCCGGGACCACCGAGTACGGACAGGACTGGAAGGTGCCGCTGCTCGGCGCGGGCGCGCACTGCCTCACCGCCGGTGCGTCGGGGGCGGGCAAGAACTCGGTGATGTGGTGCCCGCTCGTCTCCGCCGCGTCGGCAATCCGGGCAGGGGTGGTCCGGATGTCCGGGATCGACCCCAAGGGGATGGAGCTGGCCTACGGCCGGAACATCTTCGCCCGCTACGCGGTGTCCGGAAAGGACGCTCTGGACGTGCTCGACGGCCTGGTGGCCGAGATGGAAGACCGCAAGCGGACCTTCGCCGGACGGGTCCGCACGATCCCGATCAGCACGCAGTATCCGTTGGAACTGCTGGAGTTCGACGAGATCGGCGCCCTGACCAAGTACACCGACCGCAAGACCCGAGACGCCATCGTGGAACGCGTTGCGCTGCTGACCACCCAAGGCCGGGCGCTGGGCATGTCGGTACGCGGGTATGTGCAGGAGCCGACGAAGGACACTGTGCCGGTGCGGGAGCTGTTCACCCGCCGTGTCTGCCTGCGGGTCACGTCCAAGACGCACGTCGGGATGGTCCTCGGCGACGGTGCGTATGAGCGCGGTGCCTGGGCGAACCGGATCGGCGAGTCCGAAGCGGGCATCGGCTACGTGTGGGGCGAAGGACTGCGCGAACCCCTACGTATCCGCGCAGGCTGGGTCGACGACCGGGACGTGAAGGCGCTCGAGCACTACGTCACCAACGGTGGTCTCGTCGACCTGTCCGCGCCGCGTCGGGCTGAGGGGGTGGCGGCGTGAACACGCTGATGGTCTTCCTTGACGCGATCCGGGATCACCTCGACCTGCACTACCTGCCCGACGTGGCGTCGCTGGACATCGGCGGTCGGCCCGGTCGCCCGGTGGTGGTCCAGCTCGGGACCCGGGGCGACCTGGCGGCACTCGCCGGGGGCCTGCTGCGCTGGGCAGCCACGTTGGACGAGGTGACTGCCTCGATCTGGCGGGTTTCCGATGGCGGCTCGGTGCACCTGTCCATCTCCGGCCGGATGCCCTGCGGTGTCCCCGTCGACGTCTACGGCGGCGTCCTGTTCGAAGAGGCGGCGTTTCCGGACCTGCCCGCCGGTGCTCGCCAGGACATGCCGGTCTTCGTGCTGCATAGCTGGGCACGGCCTGAGGGGGTGGCTGCCTGATGGACACCACCCCACCCAGCCCGCCGGCCGAATCCCGGGCGGCCCGGATGCGCCAACCCCTCGCGGCCGACGTCATCCGGGCGACGGCGGAGAAGCACGGCGTCTGTGTACGACCGTTCACGATGGAAGTTGGCGACACCACCACCGGGGAACTCCGGTACGTGCCGGTCCCGTGCGGGTCCACCGTGGAATCGGCGTGCCTGCCGTGTGCCCGGAAGGCCAAGGCGTTGCGTCAGGTCCAGTGCCGTGAAGGCTGGCACATGGATGCCGAGCCGGACCTGACTCCAGCCGAACCGACCGAGGATCAAACCGAACTCCTCACGTATAGGGCGGACCTGGTGGCGGCCTACCGGGACGTGGTCGAGCACGACGAAGCGGAGGCCGAGGAGCTGCGCGGCGAGATCCGCTCGGTGGATGAGGAACTTCGGCAACTCGGGATGCGCGGCCGCCTGCCAACCCTCGACGTGCCTACGAAACGGAGCGTGAAGCGATCCACCAAACGGCGCCAGGATGCGCCGAACTTGCCCCGGCGGAAGGTCGCCAAGACCACCGTGGGGCGGGAGTACGCGGGGAAGTTTCGGCCCTCAATGTTTGTCACGTTGACCTGCGACAGCTACGGCCCGGTCCGCTCCGATGGCTCGCCGGTGAACCCGTCGACCTACGACTACCGGCGGGCCGCTCGGGATGCTGTGCACTTCTCGGCGCTGGTGGATCGGTGGTGGCAGAACCTGCGGCGCGTGGTCGGCTGGGACGCGCAGTACTTCGCGACGGTCGAGCCGCAGCGTCGGGCCGCCCCGCACCTGCACACCGCAATCCGCGGTGCGATCTCGCATGAGGTCGTTCGTCAGGTGACGGAAGCGACGTATCACCAAGTCTGGTGGCCCAACCATGACCAGGTGGTCTACGTGGATCGGATGCCGGTCTGGGATGGTCCCGACCGGGGCTTCGTCGACCCGGACACCCGTGACCCGCTCACCGCGTGGGAGGACGCGGTGGACCAGGTGGAGGACCCGGCGCACGTGGTGATGTTCGGGCGTCAGGTGCACTCGAAGGGGATCCTCGGCGGCACGAACGAGGCTGGGCGGCACATCGGCTACCTGACCAAGTACCTCACCAAGTCCACGGGTGAGGTTGTGGAGGCCGACACGGCCCAGCAGCGGGATCACCACGACCGGTTGCACGCGGAGCTATCGGTCACGCCGTGCTCGCCTCGGTGTGCGGTCTGGCTGCTGTATGGCGTCCAGCCCAAGGGCGTGAACGCGAAGACGACTGCGGGGCACTGCAAGGGGCGGGCTCATCGACGGACCACACTCGGCCTGCCGGGGCGGCGGGTGCTGGTGTCGCGCAAGTGGTCCGGCAAGACGCTGGTCGACCACAAGGCCGATCGGAAGGCGTTCGTCGCGCAGGCGTTGGCGGAGATCGGGATCGAGAAGCCTCAACCCGATCCGGGGCGGCTGGTCTGGCGGAAGGTCGAGCCCGGCGACCCCCAGGTACCGCCGAGGGATCACCTCGTGATGCGCGCGATCGCGGAACGGATCACCTGGCGAGCCGAGTACGACCGGGCGCTACTGGCCGCTTCCGGACCACCGGGCGCAGATGTTTCGGCAACTCAGCAAGCAGCGTAGAGGGGAGGCGTGATGGAGACACGGTTGCTCGATGGAGGCTGGTACACGACTGAAGAACTCGGCAAGCTGCTCGGCGTCGACCCGTCCACGGTGCGGCGGTGGCGTACTGCGCGGCCGATCCAAGGTCCGCCGTTCGTTCAGGTGTCGGAGCGCGTGACCATGTACAGCGCGCATGACGTAGAAGCCTGGTTGTTGAGCAAGCGAGTAGACCCGCGAAAGGCGGCATGATGGCAAAGGATGTGGTTCTGCCGCTGGGTATCTCGCTGTCGACGGACATTGAGTACCGTCCTGATAGGACGATGGCGTACCGCGCGCGGGTCCGTTGGGTCGATCCTGTCACTAAGAAGCGCCCTTCGAAGTCCGAATCGTTCGACAACTCGGAGGACGCCGAAGCCTGGATTGACGGCATGAAGCGTGCTGCGGCACAGGGCATCGATCCCCACACGGCCACGATGTCGCTTGTGGACTATGGCAACTCGAACATGCCGATGGCGTTGCGAGGTCTGGAAAGCAAGACGACGGATCCCTATCTCGCTGGCTGGCGGAAGCGGGTCGTGCCGACCCTGGGCCACCTGGCGGTCAGCATGATCAGCACCGGTGCGGTTGATCGCGCGGTACACGGCTGGATCGCTGAGGAGTGCGGCCGGTCGACGGTCAAGAACTCGATTGCGATCCTGGTGCGCGTGATGGAGCAGGCATTGCGAGACGGGATCATCGATCGCAACCCTGCGCGGGTGACGGGCTGGCAGCACGAGTACAAGCGGGCGGAGGACGAGTTGGACGACCCGCGCTCGCTCGCGCTGCCGGACTGGCTCTCGCTGACCACACTCGCGGACGCGCTGGTATTGAAGTCTTCCGGTGAGTACCGGGGTTGGGGTGATGTCGTTCTGTTCGCCGCCAGCACGGCGGCTCGGATCGGTGAGGTCTCGGGCTGCCGCGTCCGGGATATCAACACTGAGGATTGGACGTGGACGGTGCGGCGGCAGACCACGCCGTCGCCCGGCGGGCTCGTGGACAAGGGCACGAAGGGCAAGCGGGCGCGGACGGTTCCGCTGATCGAGGACATCCGGGATCTGGTGAAGCGCCGGATCGCGCTCGTGGACAAGGACCCCGACGGGCGACTGTTCAGGGGGCCTCGGGGTGGCAGGATCACAACGGCCGTGCTCCGTGACGCGACGTCGTGGGATGAGGTGGTGGCCAAGCTCGGGTACGAGCATCTGCGGCGTCACGACTTGCGGCACACGGGTCTGACCTGGATGGCCGATGCCGGGGTGCCAGTCCACCACCTGCGCAAGATCGCCGGGCATGGCTCGCTGACCACTACGCAGCGATACCTGCACCCCGACAAGCAGTCGGTGTCGGACGCGGGGGAGCTGCTGACGAAGCACCTGCGGTCCCCACGTGGTCCCCAGCTCCGCGCCGTGTAGATCATGAGCAAGATCATCAAGAGAAAGAACAAAGGCCGCCTGACCAGGGTTTTCACCCCGGCCAGGCGGCCTTTTGATGTCCGTCGGGCTGACAGGATTTGAACCTGCGACCCCTTGTACTTACTCGGCTCTTGCCCGACCTGCGTCGGGTTCGGTATTTCCTTTGCTATCAAAGAAAATACCTGTCCGTGATCATGGTTGTCAGTCGTTGTTCGCCGGTGTCATGTGGGCGGAATGTGGGTTGCCGACCACCGCCGTCTCAACCTACAAGTGGGGGCCTCTTCGTCCATCCCGTCGACCTGGCTTCAGCCCGATCAAGCCTGTCAAGGGGGCACCTTCCCGCCCCTGGTGAGCGTACCGCGGGACTGCCCCCTTGACAGGCTTGATAGCCCTTGGGAGGTCGTCGGGATGGACGACAGGCACGCACGAACGCAACCGATGCGCCCCACTTGTCCATCCTGGAGACCTGCCCGTCCGGCGAGGACATCTCTTGATCGGTGAGCCCCTGTCTGCGGCTCCTCCGGCGGGTGGTCGCTGGGCTGCTTTTCCGCGGGCGACCGCCGGGGACCGGGCGCCAGCCCGCACGCCCCGGCGGGGCTTGCCCGCGGATCAAACACAGTGCTCAGCGGCCCCGGAGGGGCCGCCTTGAACAAGTAAGGAAACTCTGAACACGGAGGTCTAGGCACTGGCTGGGACCGGCTGGCGAGGATTCCAGGACCAGTTGGTCCGCCGGAGCGCGCGGGCTCTATGACGAACCGCGTCCTTGCGTGCTTTCGCTTCGTCTGCATGCCAATACCGGTCGGATGCCGTCGTTTGGGCAGCGTGCTTCCGGTAGATAAGGCCCGGCTCTCCGATGAATGCCCCTTGGGCTACGGCTTCGGCGGCAAGGAGTAGTCCGTCCGTCTCCGCGCCGGTCAATGCTGGCCAGCCACCGAGCGCCCAAATTAGATCCGTGTGCGCCGCGAAGGTCACTGCCTGCACGGACAATCGGTCAGCCTCATGTTCGCGGTAGAAGCGACCTGGATCGAGCAGTCCCGGCGTGGGGTCGTATGGACCCGGCACGATCTTGCCGCTCGGCAGGAGGTCTACACACGCAGAAGTGCACCACGGCACGCTATCCAGGGTTTCAATGTCACGAGTGAGTGCGCCCGGAAGCAACATGTCGTCGGCGTCTAGCGTTCGAACGTACATCCCAGATGCGCGGGCAAGCGCCATCGTCCGGGCAACTCCTGTTCGTCCACCAAGGCCAATTCCGTATGACACTCGCTCGTCGTTTGGGATCTCGTCGGCGGGCAGACCGGTATCGCCATCTTCCTGGATGCACCATTGCCAGGACCAGCCGTTAGGAAGCTTCTGCGCGACTAGGGAATTGTACGCCTCCCGTAGGAAATGGTGACCACCATGGTATACGGCGGTAATGACACTAATTACCGGCATGTTGCCCCTTTTTCCATCGCTTCAAGGGAATGGAGTACTTGAGTTCTGCCCGGTCAGCGGGGAGAAGAATGCTCGAAAATTCCACAATACGGCCAGCAATGTCGATAGACGTTTTTTCGATAACGAATAGCGGAGTACCTTCGGGAATCTTCATCGATTCACGTTCGTCAACGGTTGGTACTCTGGCCAGTATCCGATCAGAGATTGAGTCTACCTCGACGCCTACGGTACTGAGTTGGTGTTGCGTGCCCCCGGGCCAAGGCTCGTTACGATCGTCAAGAAGGTCCGGGTTTCCATCCACGATATCCAGCGGGATATACGAGTTTGACCTACCTATGACTGACCCTGATTTAATGCTCGTCGTGGAGTACGTCCTTTTGAGAACCTGGGTGCCTTCCTCTACTCCAAGCCTGCCGGAAATGTATTCATCGGAAATGGTTTTTTCATATTTCGCCGAAAACTCAAGATCGGCGGTGTCGAGCCCGCTCTCTTTTTCGCTGGCCCCCGTTGATAGTCGCTCTTCGCGGGACAGTAGTGCTCTATCCTTCTCCCACTGGTAGCGCGAACTGGGTTCGCGGACTGTTCGAGTCGGCGGCGTTCGTATGAACGTGCCTTTTGGACGAATGACCTCCACGATCCCTGTGTCTCGAAGGACTCGGATCGCCCCTCGTACAGAGCCGCGAGAGATCCCGTGCTCTTCGGCCAACTCCCCTTCGCTCGGCACCATGTCGCCAGGTTTCAGATCGCCTGCGGCGATGCGCTCTTGAAGGTCGTCTAGTACCCGCTGGTACGCGGGCCGGTAGTCGCGCGTCATGCGCTCATCTTACATGACAAACGACCAACGTCTGTGGTTGAAGATTTGCCTTCGCACACGATCTAACGTCTGACGTTGACCCACTGACGTCTGTGGTTTAGCGTTAGTGTCAGCAAGCGAGAACACCGACAAAGGAGAAGGCCATGCGGAACATTCCGTGCGACTTGAGTAACTACACCGCCCGTGTTGCGGAGGTGCCGGGCGTGAAGATCGCGAAGGACGAGAAGGGTCGCGAGTTCGAGGTGACGGACCGGCAGACGGGTGAGAAGAAGTTTGCGGTGTCGCTGTTCCTGAAGGCGAAGGTCCGGGGTGAGAAGGGTGAGGAGGTCCGGTTCACGCTGGACGCGGACCCGGGTGAGGGTTTCGAGGAGGGCATGGTGGTTGAGCTGATTGCCCCGCGGATGTCGCCGTACTCGTTTAAGAACAAGGACGGCGAGACGGTGTCGGGTGTGGCGTTCGCTGCGGTCGGCCTGAAGTCGGTCGCCTCGTTTTAGTCCCGCGGTAACCGCCCTCCCTATTTCTGGTTAGCGGCCCGTTTCGAGTCGGGCGGGGGCTCTTTGTTGATTGACAAATTCAGAGTGTGCCTGACTGCGCCCAAAAACATGCCTGTTACGGCTGTTCGCGTTGATTCCCGAACTCATTTCTTCGGGGGTCTTCGGGAGTGTCCGTACGAGTTGTTTGGAGCAGAGCAATGGATGAGTGTGATGTGTATTCGGCTCAATTGTTGGCGTGGCCGTGGCTGCACCTGGCCGAGTCTGTGGAGGTCGTGGCATGAGTTCCAGTTGCGTAGAAGGCCTGTCGACGTTTGACCCGCACGGCCCGAGGCGGGGTGTGTGATGTCAGCGAATGTGGTGGCCCATGGCGTGGTGCCGGTGCTGGTGTGGCTGGTGATGCTGGCGGCGCTGGCGTTGGCGTGTCCTGCTGCGGCGGGGGTTGTCGTCGCGATTGTGGCGGCAGGGCTGATTCTTGCGCGTTCCGGTCGGACCGCACGGAGGTGACTGCGGTGACGGAGGGATCGCTGGACTTGTTTGGTAGTCCGCTGGCTGATTCTGGGGCGAGGGCACCGGTTCGGTTGCCGGTGAATGATATGGCGTTGATTGAGAAGGTGCTGCATATTGCGGAGAACGTGGGTTATGTGCTGGTTGGTCCGGGGGAGAGGGTGTATCGCTTGTATGCGCGCCTCGCGATCGAGGTCGCCCCCCGGGATGAATCAGACGCGGTGCATCACCTTTTGGATGCGAGGTGGCTGACGAAGGGAGGAACCCACTTCTACACCTGTTATGGGTATTCCGGTGCTGGTAATTCGGTGCTGGTACCCCGTGCGACGAAGGACAAGGCCCGGCGCTGGCGTGTGCTGGCGGCCCGGCCAACGACCACGGGTGAACAACGACGAAAGGCAAACGGATGACGTCGCAAACGATCAATAAGCACAACAAGGCTAAGTACACCGAGTTCGAGCTGGCGCTGGATCAGGTCCGGGCTGCGTTCGATGAGCTGGCGAAGCTGGGCAAGGGGTTGAACGAGCGGGGTGGGGGTGACCGGTTTGAGGGCTGGCAGGTCCCGGGCCGCTCGGAGGTTCAGTCGAGTATCCGCGGGGCGTCGGCGTCGCTGGACTCGCTGCGCGCGGCGGCGACGAAGCGTAAGGCGGAGCTGATTTCGCGGGGGTGGCGGGTGTGAGTGATGAGCGGGGCCTGCTGCATGTGACGGCGGAATGTTCGTTGTGGTCCGGCCGTATTACCGCGGTGTGCGGGGTGAGTGCGGAGGCCGGTGGATACGAGGTGTTCCACGTGTTCGGGTTCGGCCCGAGGTGCCCGGACTGCAGGCGCCTGTCTGACCGCGACGCCTGATCAACCGATAGGGAAGGGACTGATTGTGAGTTCACAGCTGGATAGCAAGATCACTGAGCTTGACAAGGCCATGCGGAAGCTGCGTGAGGCCATGACCACGATGCCGAACCGGGTGGGTGGTTTCAAGAAGGAGCATGACGAGGCTGCCCGCAAGGTCGCCGCGATGACCACCACGATGGAGGCAGCGAAACCGCTGTTCAGCTCGGAGGGCAAGCGCGGCCCGCGGGCTCGCCGCCGCTGATCCCGCGGCCCGCCATCACCGCACATCGATAGTGATCACCCAACCCCGGGGCGAGGTCAGGGCCGCGTTCCCCTGGTCGTCCCGGGGTGGGTGCGGCCCTGGCTCGTCTCCTGACCAGGGAGTGCCTGATTCATGAGCCGCAAACCCAAGACCGGTACGGCCATCCGCCGTAACCGCTATAAGACCCGCCCGGAAGCCCGCTGCGCGTTGTGGCTGGCTCGGCATCCCGGCTTCCTCGCCACACCGGCCGCGGTGACCGCGAGTGTGCTGGAACTCGGCCCGGTCACGACGGGCAGCCTCGCGGCGAGCACGCTCGTGGCCGGGCTGGGCTGGTACCGGGCGCACCCGGAGTCGTTCACCCGGATCGCCTCGCCGCGGCTGCGCTCGGCGCGTCGCCGCTGGACTCGCTATATCGGCCAGTCCTGGAGGTCCACTCTCGACTTCTGTGATCTGACCGTGGATGACCGCAGGACCGGGGAAGTGCTGGTGCCGCGCCTGCTGAAGGTTGCCAGCCCCACCCCGTCGATCGATGTGGTGACGGTGGCGATCCGCAAGGGACAGTCGGTGGAGACGTTCCGCAACGCGCAGGCAGAGCTTGCCTCCGCGCTGGGTGCGGATGCGATCTCGATCGAGAAGGCCAAGCCGCGGGTCCTGACGGTCACGCTGGTGTTCGGCAACCCGTTCGAGGACGTGATCCCACCCGCGGACATCCCCGGCGACCCCAGCGAGGTTGACCTGGCCGCGATCGAGCTGGGTGACACCGAGTACGGCGCGGTGTGGACTGAGCCGCTGGCCGGGCAGCACTGGCTGATCTCCGGGGGAACCGGTTCGGGTAAGGGGTCGCTGCTGTGGAACCCGTTGCGGGCGATGGGGCCGATGATCCGGGACCGGGTGGCCCGGATCTCGATGATCGACCCGAAGGGCGGGATGGAAACCGAGCGTGGCAGGCCGCTGTTCTTCGACTACGCCACCTCCGCCGATGACGAGACCGAGTACGACAACGGTGACGGTGACGAGGTCGTTGATCCGATGCTGGCGGTGCTGTTCCGGTTCCGGGACCGGATGCGGGAACGGCAGGAACAGCTCCGCGAGGACGGCCTGCGCAAGTTCACCGCCTCGGCCGGGACTCCGTTCGAGGTCCTCATGATCGATGAGCTGATGATGCTGACCGCACTGTCCGGTCGCCGCACGGTCAGCGAGGTTAACCGGGTGCTGGCCGAGATCCTCACCCAGGGCCGCGCGGCCGGGTATGCGGTGATCGCCTATGTGCAGGAACCGGCCAAGGACATCGTGCCGGTCCGGGACCTGTTCACCCGCCGGATCTCGCTGCGCACCGGCGCGGCGTCCTTTGTGGACATGGTGCTGGGTGAGGGAGCCCGTGACCGGGGTGCGCTGGCGGACGAGATCCCGGAAACCGGGTGTGAGGGTATCGGCTACCGCACCTCCGAGACCTCTCGCCAGCCCATCCGCGTCCGCGCGGGATACAGCACCGATGACGACATTGACGAACTCGTCCGCCTCTGCACCCCGGCAGACGAGCCACCTGCTGACTCCAACGTCTACCCGATCGCTGCCTGACCGTCTGGAAAGGACTGTCCACTATGTCTGCACCGGCCTCCGTGCCCGATACTGCCCGGCTCACGGCCGTGGCGGCCCGCTATGTCCGGGACACCCCCGCGCCTGACCCGGCCTCGATCAGCCTGTATCCGGGCCTGCGGCGTATCGATATCCAGCCGTCCGTACCGTCGTGGGATCGCGTGGCGGTTCTCGATTCCCTGCTGATCTGGACACACCAGCTGACCGGGATCACCGGCGACTGGTGGCACACCCCCGGCGGGGACCTGCACATCACCCTGACCGGCCGCGGACCCTGCGGGGTCACCGTCCGAGTTTACGACGCCTTCCCCTACCGCACCGTCCGCCAGCACGTCGCGCTCACTGAGGGCGCGTCCGAATCGGTCACCCCCGGCGAGCTGTACCGGCTCGCCCTGGAACTCCGCAAAGGACACCTCGCATGATCACCCTGAAGTTCCTTGCCGCCTGGCTGAAGATCACCGGCGCCGCCGTGGTCGCGCTGGTGCTCGAAATCGTGTTGATCCGCTCGTGGTGGCTGTTCCTCCTCGTCATGGTCCCGACGCTGCTGGTGTTCGCCGGGCTGTCAGCAGCGATGTGGCGGGAATGGCGCTCCACCCGCCACGGTGACAGCGCCTACAGCTACTCCTACGTCCGCTACGAAGAGGACTGACCCGCCATGACCAGCCCCGACCCCGTGCCCCCGCCGGACGCGGAGATCTGGCACACCGCCGTAGCCACCCTCGAAGACGGGCTCGGCATCTACCCCCTGCGCTCGATTGATGGAGTCCGCTACGGCGGTGCCGGAGTCACCAACACCGCCGTAGCAGCCACCTCCACCACGGTCCTGCTCCGCGTCACCCAGCACCGGCACGGACACCCCGAGGTGACCGAACTGGAAATGCCACCCGCGTTCGCCCGTTACCTCGCCGCCCTGCTCGACTCCACCGCCCGCTACCTCCACACCACCCCGGAAGGAACCCGCTGATGCGCATCCGTGAATCCATCGTCATGAAGCTTGCCCGGCTGCACGAAGAGTTCTATGCGATCGACCGGACGGTGATCAACCCGGAGGGTGGTCGCAACCGCAAGGCGCTGTTGCAGCTGGCAGACCTGGCCAGCGAAATGGTCCAGCTCTATGAGGAAGGGGCCGCCGAAATGCGCCGGGAAGCCCATGAGGCCTACGACCTGGCCACCGGCAGGTAATCGGTTTCGGCATGCCGTGAGTCCTCGTGACGCTTGCCGCGAGGACTCACGGCATGCCACACGCGCCCATCCGCCATACCCCCCGCCCGAGCGAAAGGCTAGGCATGTCCGACGACTTTAACGAGCTGTTCCAGGTGGTTCGACCCCTGGTCAACGAGTATTTCGAGCTGCATCGGCGACTGGTCCGCGCATACGACGGCAACACCGATTTTCGCAGCAATGAACTAGCGGAACTCGCTGAGAAAATACCCGTCTACCTCGAAACTCAAGCACGGATCTTCCGCCGCGAAGCCGACCGATACCGCACCGGCCGCTACTGACCATCAGCACCGCCGACGCCCTCTGAAAGGAGGTACCTGACGTGTTCCGCAAGTCCGCCCCGAAAAGCGCGGCCCGCCCGGTCTCGCGCCGGGTCCGTACCCTGGAAACCCAGCTCACCGAAGCCCACGACGTGCACCGCCTCGCCACCGATCCGCTTCTCGGGGCGGTCACCGCGGACCGCTTCCGCACCTCGATCACCCGCACCATGTGGTTCTTCCTCACTGTCGGGCTCGGCTTCACCACCACCGGCGTGCATGACTTCCTCGCCGGGCGCCTCACCGCCACCGACCCGCTGTGGTGGGGCGCCTGGCTGGCCGAACCCGCCCTCGCCGGAATCCTGGTCACCCTGCTCCGATGGGAAGCCGCGATGCTCGCCGCCGACATCCCCGTCACCGACAAACCCGTCACGCACCTCAAACGGCTCCTGCTCGCCGCCACGTTCGCCGCGAACGTGTGGGCCGCCCTCACCCCCGCCACCGGCGGCATCTCCCAGGGCAGCGTGTTCTTCCACATCGTCATCCCGCTCGTGGTCTACCTGCTCGCCGAAGTCATGCCGATTATCCAGCAACGCTGCACCCAAGCACGCAACGACGCCCTCACCACCCCACCGGCCACCACCCACCCAGCACCCCCACCCCCACCGGCGGCGGCTGAACCCGTTACGCCCCAACCCGTTCCGGCGCCCGCGCCCGTCAAGCCAACCCCAACCCCAACCTCGGCCCCGGCCCCGGCCCCGGCCCCGGCGGGGAGCGTCCTTGCGAGTCTCCCGGCCAGCATCCGCACCACGATCACCGACATCACCGCCGACGCCCACACCGCCGGTCGCCCCGTCACCCCCGCGGATCTCTCCGCCCGCGTCACCCTCCCCGCCGGAATGCTCGCCTCCCTCGCGGACGAGCTGAACACCACCGTGAACCACCACAAGGTCACCACCTGACCAGATCACCCCCTCGCACCACAGTCGGGACGTCTCCCCCGACCGCGGTGCGACGTCCCGGCCCCTGCGTGCACCCGCACGAAAGAGGCCAGCATGATCACCGAGCACGACGGGTCCGCACTGGCGGCCCGCATCACCAACCGCATGACCCCCGCCGTCATCCGCGCCGTGCGCGCCCGCGCCGAAGCCACCGGCGGATGCCTGCAACCAGTCCACCTCACTGGCTACCGCACCGTCACCGACCACACCGGCCGCATCCTCGACCACACCGCAGGCGTCGTCTACACACCCTGCGGCAACCGGCGGGAAAGCGTCTGCCCCGCCTGCTCCGACCGCTACGCCGCCGACGCGTTCCACCTCCTCCGCGCAGGCATGACCGGCGGCAAAACCATCCCCGAAACCGTCACCAGCAAGCCCCGCCTGTTCCTCACCATCACCGCCCCAGCTTCGGCGCCGTCCACAACCGGCCCACCACCCGCACCGGACGCCGCCTGCCCTGCCGCTGCGGCGAATACCACCACGACGCCGACACCCGGATCGGGACCGCGATCGACCCCGCCCACTACGACTACCCCGGGTCCGTGTTGTGGCAGGGCCACGCCGGGGAACTGTGGCACGCCTTCACCGTCCGCCTCCGCCGGGAACTCGCCACCGCAGCCGGCATCCGGGTCAAAGACTTCCCCGAGCACGCACGCCTGTCCTACGCCAAAGTCGCCGAATACCAGCGCCGCGGACTCGTCCACTTCCACGCCGTCATCCGCCTCGACGGCCCCGAAGGACCCGCAGACCCCGCACCCGGCTGGGCCGACAACGCGCTCCTCGAACACGCGACCCGCGCCGCCGTGGAGAACACCCGCATTACCCGCACCCTCACCATCGGCGGCGACACCACCCGGCACGTGTTCACCTGGGGCCAGCAGGCCGACATCCGCCCCATCCGCCCCGCCCACACCACCGACCCCGACGACGGCGACATCACTGACCGCGCCCTCGCCGGTTACATCGCCAAATACGCCACCAAAGGCACCTCCACCAGCGAAGTCCCCGACCGCCCCATCCGCTCCGAACAAGCGATCGAGGCACTCGACGTCCACCCCCACCACCGGCGCATGATCACCACCGCGTGGACGCTCGGCGCCAACCCGGACCTCGGTTTCCTGCGGAAATGGGCGCACATGCTCGGGTTCCGCGGCCACTTCCTCACCAAATCAATCGCCTACTCCATCACCTTCACCACCATCCGCGGCGACCGACGCACCCACCAGCACCTCGCCACCCTCCACGCCACCGGCACCGACCCCGACACCGTGCTCGTGGTCAACCACTGGAAACACACCGGCAACGGCTACCGCCACCACCACGACCGCGACATCGCAGCCGCCATCTACGAAGGACAACGCCAGCAACGCCAGGAAAAGCTCGACAAGGAGGAACGACCATGAGCAAAACCCTGATGACCATCGAAGACCTCTCCAACCACCTCGGAATCCCCATCAACACCCTCTACAAATGGCGCACCAAAAACTACGGCCCCACCGGCCGCCGCATCGGCAAATACATCCGCTACCGCCCCGAAGACGTCGACACCTGGATCGAAGACCAAGGAGGCGCATGATGGCGCGGGCATGGGTGTATGACCGGCTGAAGAAGTCATCCCACCGTGAAGCCGTGGCGAAAGCGAAGGCGGCAGGGCGGCAACCACCGGCCCGCTGGGAGGTTCGCTACTACGACCTGACCGGCAAGCTGCGCTCGGAGACAGCGCCGAGCAAGGACAAGGCGGAGGCGCGTCGGACCGATGTTGAGAACAGTCTCCGTGGTGGGTCCTATGTGGATCCAAAGTCATCCAAGGTCACGTTCTCCGAGATGGGGGAGAAGTGGTTGGAGAGCCGACACGACCTGCGCCAGTCGACGTGGTGGAAGTACCGGGGCTCCTCGACAACCACGTGAACGTCAGGTGGGGTGGTCTGCCGCTCAACGCGATTCACCGGGAAGATGTGGCGCTATGGGTGGCGGACCTGTTGAAGGCGAAGGACAAGGGTGGCAGCGGCCTCGGTCCTTCGCAGGCTCGGCACGCATACCGGGTGTTCTCGATGGTGCTCGACTGGTGCGTGCCGCGCCGCATCCCGGCCAACCCCGCGCAGGGCGTCAAGCTGCCGGTGCGTCCGGAGGCTGAGCACGTCTACCTTACGTATGAACAGGTGGAGACGCTGGCCGTCGCCGCTGCTGGCCTCCGGACGAAGTACGACCGGCCGACGGCTGGAGCTGAAATCAATCGCGCGTTGATCCTGCTGCTGGCCTACACCGGTCTTCGCTGGGTGAGGCTGCCGCACTGCGTGTTGGCCATGTGGACCTGGCCAAGCGGCGCATTCGGGTTGCCGTGACGTTCTTTGAGGTTGGCGGTGTGCAGCACGAGGGACCGCCGAAGACGGGGAAGAAGAGAACCGTGTCGTTCCCGGCCTCGCTCGTATCGGTACTCCGGCCGCTCGTGATCGGACGGCAGCCCGACGACTTGATGTTCACCACGGTCGAGGCCAGGCGCTGAGAGCGAACAACTGGCGCGTCCGGGAGTTCAACGCGGCACAGAAAGCTGCTGACCTCCGCGTCGCTGGGCTTACTCCGCACAAGCTCCGACACACGGCCGCATCCCTTGCTATCGCGGCTGGTGCTGACGTGAAGGTCGTTCAGCAGATGCTCGGCCACGCCGATGCGGCCATGACCCTGAACGTGTACGGGCACCTGTTCCCGGATCGTCTCGATGAGGTCGCGGACGTACTCGACATGCGGCGTACCCGGGCGCTGGCGAGCATGGCAGCGGATGATCAGCCCGGGGCATGTGGGCAAAATGTGGGCAGCCCCGGGGCTGAGTATGCCCAGACATGAAGAAAGCCACGTCCACCTGCGTGAACGTGGCCGATCCGGTCGGGCTGACAGGATTTGAACCTGCGACCCCTTGCCCTGCCGTCGCAGTCCTTCGGTGTAGCTGACGAGCGCGAGCGGCTATACGAGCTTCGGGGCGCCACGTACGTCCCATCCCCTGCCGTCGCGACAGCCTGCCTCCCAGAAGGAGTTCACCTACTGCTTGCCGCACTATCGCCCGGGAGACCTCGAAACGTTCACATAGTTCACGCTCGGCCGACAGTACGGCGCCTTCGCCGAGTTCGGCGATCACAGCCAGCAGTTCGACCTTCAACGCGTAGTAGCGCGGAACCCGACCATGTTCGGGGATGCCGTCGCGGACCGGACCGTCGGCGGACTGGTGGGACAGTGGTGAGGAAGTCGGCCCGAGCCTATGCCAGCCGCCGTTGCGTGGTTCGCTATCCCGAGAACGAGCCCGACCGCAGGAGGACTCCCGATGCGCTCGCGCGCAGACTCGGCCTGACCGACGCTGTCTTCGTCGGGCTAGGGTCGATGATCGGCGCAGGAGTCTTCGCCGCCTTCGCGCCCGCGGCCCGCGCCGCCGGCGCTGGCCTATTGCCCGCGCTCGCCGTCGCCGCAGTAGTCGCGTACTGCAACGCCACTTCGTCAGCACGACTGGCGGCGCGTTACCCGGAGTCCGGAGGCACGTACGTCTACGGACGTGCCCGGTCGGCGATTTCTGGGGCTACTCGCGGGTTGGGGTTTCATCACCGGGAAGACAGCGAGCTGTGCGGCCATGACGCTCACCGTCGTCGCGTACGCCGCACCAGACCTTGGGAAGCCGTGGCGAACTGTTCTCGCCGTCTGCGTCGTTGCTCTCGTGACGAGCGTGAACTATCTCGGCGTACATCGGTCCGCACTCGCAACCCGGGTCATCGTCTGCATCACGCTTGTCGTGCTGACAGTCGTCTCCGTCGCAGCCGTCTCAAGCGACCACACCACGGTGGCGTTCTCACCGTTCTTCGGTAATGGAGTACTGGAAGCTGCCGGGCTGTTGTTCTTCGCGTTCGCCGGGTACGCACGGCTCGCCACGCTCGGCGAGGAAGTGCGCGACCCAGCCCGTACGATCCCCCGCGCCATCCCGATCGCGCTCGCGTGCACCCTCGTCGTGTACGCGGCAATTGCTTTGGTACTCCTGACAACGCTCGGCCCAGCCCGACTCGGGCAACGCACAGACCCTCTCGCCGAAGCAGCACCATGGCCTTGGTTGGCACCGATTGTTCGCATTGGAGCCACTGTCGCCGCGCTTGGCTCTCTGCTCGCGCTCGTACTCGGGGTTTCGCGCACCATGCTCGCCATGTCTCGCGACGGGCATTTGCCGCGCGCATTGTCCGCCGTACATCCCCGTTTCCAGGTGCCACACCGCGCCGAACTGACTGTCGGCGTTGTCGTCGCCATCCTCGCCAGCTTCACAGACCTCCGTGGCGCTATCGGATTTTCGTCCTTCGCCGTCCTGGCGTACTACGCAATCGCGAACGCCGGCAATGACGTTGCGGCACACCGAAGGCACCACACGCCGTTTCATCGCCATCGCCGTCGTCGGACTGATCGGATGCCTCGTACTGGCGTTCAGCCTTCCCCTCAC
The DNA here is from genome assembly GCF_002564045.1 of Amycolatopsis sulphurea. Lineage (NCBI taxonomy): Bacteria > Bacillati > Actinomycetota > Actinomycetes > Pseudonocardiales > Pseudonocardiaceae > Amycolatopsis > Amycolatopsis sulphurea. Next base: position 5,506,217 of record NZ_PDJK01000002.1, read on the forward strand.
GTCGGTCCTGGCCGGTGTCGCGGTACTGGGAATCGGTGCGGCGGCATACGGAATCCGGCGCATGCGCCCGCGCCACTAACACGGATCCGGCCGGGCACAAGGCTTCGACGCGAGAGGTCCGTTCGCTCCGACCACACCTCATCCCCCCTTCGCCGAGGCACACCCGCGAATCGAGCCCGAAACCGCAACTCGGAAGTATGCCCGCTGCGGTGAAGAATTCCGAAGATCCGAACAAGTTGGTTGTCCGCTTTCGGGCGCTCTGGTGTAGTCGAACCGTCGCCGACCTCTCCCGGCACGCTTCGACGCTCCACAATGGACACCGGAAGGACGATTCCTTTGACCAGAATATGGATCAGCCTGCTCACCAGATCCGTGGCGACGCCGCGGCATGCCTCACCGCCGCCAGTCTCGCCACCCCCCGCTGCCGCACCCCCGCCTTCGGCCAACGGCACCGCAGTGGTCGGCGGCAGTCGCGCGAGCCAAGGCGAATTCCCCTGGATGGTAAGGATTTCCGACGGCTGCGGCGGCGCTCTCTACACCGAGCAGATCGTGCTCACCGCAGCCCATTGCGTAGACCGCACCGGCAAGGACACCTCGATCACCGCCACCCTCGGCGTCGTCGACCTGCAGGACTCAAGCGCCACGAAGGTGCGTTCCACCTACGTCTACCGCTCCCCCACCCACGACACCACCGGCGGTGACTGGGCGCTGATCAAGCTGGCCCACCCGGTCCGTGGGATCCCAACTTTGCCGCTCGCCACCGCCGCCGACTACAACGAGGGCAAGTTCACTGTCGCCGGCTGGGGCGACACCGTCGAAGACGGCAATCAGCAACGCTACCTGCGGAAAGCCGAAGTCCCTTTCGTCGACGACCAAACCTGCCGTTCCCAGGGCGGCGAGTACGACGGCCTGCACCCGGACGCGGAGATCTGCGCCGGGTACGTGGACGAAGGCGGCGTCGACGCCTGCCAGGGCGATTCCGGCGGTCCCCTCTTCCGCCGCGACGACGCCGACAGGTGGATCCAGGTCGGCATCACCAGCTGGGGAACCGGCTGCGCCCGCCCCCACGCCCCCGGCGTGTACACCGAAGTGAGTACCTTCGCCGCCGACATCGCCGCAGCCGCAAAGAAGATCTGACCACCCCCGCATTGACCACTCACTGTCCGAAGTAGACTCCCTGAGATCTCCTAACCCGGACCATCACCGGCCGACGAACGCCACCACCACGCCCCGAAGGGAGTCTGCCTACTTCTTGCGACGCCCGCGCAACGCCACCATCGTCCCCAGCACACCGAAAACCGCACCGAACACGACCGGTACGGCACTGTTCTGTTTCTGCAAGACGATCGGCCGCAGCTGAGTCGCCGCGGGCGGGGGCAGCGGCTTGC